>NZ_JBWDOQ010000002.1:6192500-8443225 GCF_056270125.1 Streptomyces sp. RLA131 | reverse complement strand
GTGGTGGGGTTACACGCGTGGTTCGGGTCGGGGATACGGTGCGCCGTCCTGCCCAGGCGTGGAGCCCGGCCGTGCCGCGTACTGGTGCAGCGGCTCCGGAGAGGCCGGCGTGGCGGGTGTACCAGCCTGGCATGGTGTGGACGAGCAGGGCAGGGACGTCTCGACTATCTGCCCGGCGAGGTCGGCAACTATCCGCTGTCAAAGCAGGTGCGCACTGAGTCCGCGCTGGTCTCTGCAGCGCGGCTCCTGCGGCAGTTGCATGACGCCTCGGTGTCCCTGGCCACTGAGGAATGCCCCGCTTGGCAGCCGCCGCGGATCGAGCCTGTGGAGGTCGTCTGCCACGGTGACTTCGCCTGCACAACTGTGTCTTTGACGGCGTCAGCGCGGTCGGGGTGATCGACTTCGACGGCGCGCGGCCCGGGCCGCGGTGCTGGGACCTGGCTTACGCGCTGTACCGCTTCGCGCCGCTCACCGACCCGGCCAACCACGACGGGTTCGGTGACACCGAGCAGCAGGCGCGCCGGGCGCGTACGTTCCTGGACGCCTACGGGTGTACGCCCGCACAGCGGCGGGTGGCGCTGGCAACAGTCCCCGAGCGGCTGCGTTCGCTCGTGACCTTCATGCAGGAAGCCGCAGCCGGCGGCGACCCGAACTTCGCCCGACACATCGCCAAAGGACACGCCGACCTGTACCTGCGCGACATCGAGTACATCGTCCGCTGCAACCAACAATGGTCAGACCTGGTAATGGAAAGCGGCCAAGAATAAGAACACGCACACGGCAGCGGAAAGGCAACAAAAAATGCCTGCAATCAAACTCAAAGAACACCAGGTAGACCAGAAAACGAGTTTCCGGAAGTGGGTTGGATTTCCTACAAGGTCGCCTGTGCCTCCGGAGGGGGCGCGTGCCATGGGGGTGTCCGCGACCGGGTCCGGTAAGACGATCACCACCGCTGCGTCTGCTTTGGAGTGCTTCCCGGACGGGCGGATTCTGGTGATGGTGCCCACGCTGGACCTGATCGTGCAGAGCGCCCAGTCCTGGCGGCGGGTCGGGCACCGCACTCCGATGGTCGCGGTCTGCTCGGTGGACAAGGACGAGGTCCTGGAGCAGCTCGGGGTGCGCACCACCACCAACCCGATCCAGCTCGCCCTGTGGGCCGGGCACGGGCCGGTGGTCGTGTTCGCCACGTACGCCTCTCTGGTGGATCGCGAGGATCCCGCCGACGTCGCTGGTCGCAAGACTGTTCCTGGGCCGCTGGAATCGGCTCTGGCTGGTGGGAAGCGGATGTACGGGCAGCGGATGGCTCCGTTTGACCTGGCCATTCTGGACGAGGGGCACATGACGGCCGGGGACATGGGTCGGCCGTGGGCGGCGATCCACGACAACGCCCGGATCCCTGTCGATTTCCGGCTCTACCTGACCGCCACCCCAAGGATTCTCGCCGCGCCCCGGCCGCAGCGGGGCCGGGACGGGCGGGAGGTGGTGATCGCGTCGATGGAGGACGACTCCAGCACCTATGGCACCCGGATTTTCGATCTCGGTCTGGCGGAGGCGGTGGAACGGTCGATCCTTGCGGGGTTCGAGATTGACGTGCTGGAGATCCGCGACCCTGACCCGATCCTGGGGCTGTCGGAGGACGCGCTGCGTGGCAGGCGCATGGCCATGCTCCAGGCCGCGCTGCTGGAGCACGCGGCGCAGCAGAATCTGCACACCACCATGGTGTTCCACCAGCGGGTGGAGGAAGCTGCGGCGTTCGCCGAGCAGATGCCGCGCACGGCCGCCGAGTTGTACGCCGCTGAGGCCTCTGCGGCGGCGCTGGACGGTGCGGAGGAAATGCCCGCGTCGTCGATCGGCGCTGAGCTGTACGAGTTGGAGATGGGCCGTCATGTGCCCGCGGACCGGGTATGGGCGGACTGGCTGTGCGGGGACCATCCCATCGCGCACCGGCGTGCGGTGATCCACCGGTTCGCCAACGGCATCGACGCCCAGAACCGGCGGGTGCACCGGGCGTTCCTGTCTTCTGTACGGGCCCTCGGAGTCGGGGTCGACATCACCGGACTACGCGGGGTCGAGGCTGTGTGCATCGTCGGCTCGCGCAGCTCCCAGGTCGACGTCGTCCAGAACATCGGACGCGCCCTGCGCCCCAACCCCGACGGCACGACCAAGACCGCCCGGATCATCATCCCCGTCTTCCTCCAGCCCGGAGAGGACCCGAGGGACATGGTCGCCTCGGCCAGCTACCAGCCCTTGGTCGACATCCTCCAAGCCCTGCGCTCCCACTCGGAGCGCATGGTCGACCAGCTCGCCTCCCGCGCCCTGACCCGCGGCACCGAACGTCGGCGTATCCACGTCCACCCCTCCCACACGGCCGGGGCCGGCCCGGAAAACGGGGACATGCCCGAGGAGACCAGCCAGGCACAGCACGAGGCCGACCGGGTCACCTCGGTCGTGGTCAACTTCGCCTCCCCCCGCGACGCCGCCGACATCGCCGCCCTCACCCGCTGCCGCGTCATCCGACCCCAGTCCCTCGTCTGGCTCGAGGGTTATCAGGCCCTGGTCCGGTGGCGTGCCGAGAACGAGATCACCGGCCTGTACGCCGTGCCCTATGACGTCGAGACCGAGGTCGGAACGACGAAGGCGTTTCCGCTTGGCCGATGGGTGCATCAGCAGCGGAAATCGCTGCGCGTCGGCGAACTCGGCCTCCACCGCAAGACGCTGCTCGACGAGACCGGGATGGTGTGGGAGCCGGGCGAGGAGGCATGGGAAACCAAACTCGCCGCACTCCGCTCCTACCACCGGGCCACCGGACACCTCGCACCCCGCCAGGACACCGTCTGGGGCGAGAGCGAAGTTGAGGGCCTGATGCCCATCGGGCAGCACATGGCCAACCTCCGCCGCAGGGGCGGCCTCGGCAAGGATCCACAGCGCGCGGAGACCCGGGCCGCGCAGCTCGCGGAGATCGACCCGGACTGGAACTGCCCCTGGCCCCTCGATTGGCAACGCCACCACCGTCACCTCGCCGACCTCGCCACCGACGAAGCCGGTGGAGTGCTGCCCCACATCGCACCCGGCGTACTCATGGACGGCGACGACCTCGGGCGGTGGCTCACGCGGCAAAGAGAAGCGAGCAACTGGAGACAGCTCTCCGCCGAACAGCAGGAACGGCTGACCAGGCTGGGCGTGACGCCCGCAGAACAGCCCACCCCGGCCCCGGCGGCCAAGGGGGGTGCCGGGAAAGCATTGGGGAAAGCAGCCGCGGCCTTCCACAGGGGCGTAGCCGCCCTCACGCAGTGGGTCGAGAGGGAAGGCGCAGACCGGCCCGTACCCCGCAAGGCGGTGGAGGTCTTGCCCGATGGAACCGAGACCAAGCTCGGCATCTGGTACAGCAACACCAAATCGCGCCGGGACAAGCTCGACCAAGAGCAACTGGATGCGCTGCGGGAGCTGGGCATCGACTGGACGTAAATCAAGAGGCTGGCTTCGGAAATCGTCCCAAGTTCCAGGAAGGCAAGGTGCATGGGCACCCACATGAGGCAGACTGAACTCGCACAGCTCGTTCATTGATCAGCCCCGGGGACCTCCCGCCACCCTGGTGAGGCGCTGAACGAGACCGCCACTGGAGGACCCGCGTGCCCGGGCCGACAGGTCGCATCTCCGTCTCACAACAAGCTGCACGCTGTGCAGTCTTCCGTTCCTGGGAGGTGACGGACACACGGCGGGCGGCAGGGGCACGCTCGCTCGCCACGTGTCCAAGCCTTCAATGCTCCATCTATCTGTGCTTGCCGACGCGTTCCCCGACTACATCGCCGGGATCGCTGTGCTGCTTACGGCCGCAGCCCCCGGTTGGATCCGTGGCAAGGTCCGTAACCGCACCGACTCCGACGACCGTCCCAACTCCGAAGGAGACAGCAACGGTAGTTCCTAATCACCCTGCAGCTACTACCACCTTCCGGCGTGACACCACGTCGGCTCCACGCCGGACGGTGGTGGCCAAGCGGACAGCAAGGGCTCCACGGCCACGAGGCTGCCCGGTGGTCGAGGCCGTCCGCGAGGGGTCTGTCCAGCCAACGGTGTAACTCGGGTGGCGTGAGTTAGCGGCGGCCGATGGAAAGTCGGCCGTCGAAGGCGATGTCGAAGGCCTGCAGTGCGGGCTTCCATCGCATGGTCCAGCGTTTGCGTCCCTGCCCGGTGGGGTCCAGGCTCATGACGGCCATGTAGACGCACTTGAGAGCTGCGGCTTCGTTCGGAAAGTGCCCGCGAGCGCGTACGGCCTTGCGGATGCGCGCGTTCACGCTCTCGATCGCGTTCGTCGTGCAGACGATGCGGCGTATCTCGGTGTCGAACTGGAGGAACGGCACGAACTCGGCCCAGGCGTTCTCCCAGAGCCGCACGATGGCCGGATACTTGGCGCCCCACTCCTGCTGGAAGTCCAGGAAGCGGTCCTCGGCGGCCTTTGCGGTCGGCGCGGTGTAGACGGGCTTGAGCGCGCGGGAGATCTTGTCCCAGTCCTGGCGGCCCGCGTAACGGAACGACGCCCGGATCAAGTGGACCACACAGGT
Organism: Streptomyces sp. RLA131; assembly: GCF_056270125.1. Lineage (NCBI taxonomy): Bacteria > Bacillati > Actinomycetota > Actinomycetes > Kitasatosporales > Streptomycetaceae > Streptomyces > Streptomyces sp. RLA131. The sequence goes on along the minus strand of NZ_JBWDOQ010000002.1, from coordinate 8,438,666 downwards.
CTGGGTAACCGCCTGGGGCCAGACCGCCGAGATGGCATCGGGAAGACCCTTGAGCCCGTCACAGACGACCATGCACACGTCCTCGACGCCGCGGTTCTTGATCTCGGTGAGGACCTGGAGCCAGTACTTGGCGCCCTCGCCGCCGTCGCCGGCCCACAGGCCGAGGATGTCCCGGGTGCCGTCCACGGTCACCGCGAGGGCGACGTAGATCGGACGGTTCGCCACCTGCCCGTCGCGCACCTTCACGTGCACGCAGTCGATGAAGATCACCGGGTAGACCGGGTCCAGCGGCCGGTTCTGCCACTCGGCCATCCCATCCATGACCTTGTCGGTGATGGTCGAGATGGTCTGCTTGGACACGCTCGCGCCGTAGACCTCGGCCAGATGCGCGGAGATGTCACCGTGCGTCAGACCCCGCGCGGACAGCGACAGGACCATCTCGTCCACGCCGGTCAGCCGCCGCTGCCGCTTCTTGACGATCTGCGGCTCGAAGCTCCCATCGCGGTCACGCGGCACCGTGATCTCCAACGGCCCGACGTCGGTCAGCACGGTCTTGGACCGGACCCCGTTGCGGGAGTTGCCGCTGCCAGCGCCGGCCGGGTCGTGCTTCTCATAGCCGAGGTGGTCGGTGATCTCGCCCTCCAGGGCGGACTCCAGCACCCGCTTGGTCAGCTGCTGCAGCAGCCCACCCTCACCAGTCAGCTGCAGCCCGCTCGCGCGGGCCCGGTCGACCAACTGCCCGATCAACTGCTCGTCCAGCACGTCCGCCGACACCTCGACCGGCCGGACTTCTTCAACCGCCTCGACAGAGGCAGTCATGTCGCTCATCAGGTGCTACTTCCATGATCGGGAGTTACACCGAAGACCGTACAGACCCTGGATCAATGAATCTGGATAGCGGCGGCGGTGATGAAGGCGTTGAGGGCGCCCTGCAGCTCTTGTTCGCGTTCAGCCAGCTCGGTCTTCGTTGATGCCCTGCGGATTGGGCCGATGGCGTCGAAGGCCGATGCAGCAAGTGCGACGAGCGTGTCGTCTTCGGCGAGGAGCCGCACTCGGAACTGGGCATTCTCTGTGGCGGCGCCAAGTCGGTCGCACTCGGTGAAGGCGTGTCGCGTTTCGGGGTTGTCGGCATCTCCCTGCAGGCGGAACCAAAGGGCAACTGTCCCTTGCTTGAGTGCCGTTACGGCTCCTGCGTAGGCGCTGTAAGTCGTCAGACGTTCCTGGCGCAGTTGCAGTGAGCGGGCGAAGACCTCCGCTTGCACACTGGAACGGCGCTGGAAGGTAAAGGTGATGATTGATCCCAACAGGGTTCCAGCGACAGCGATCAAGCTGGCCAGCACAACCTCCATATCGACATCTCAGCACGCAGATGCGTCCCCGCACAGAGCCAAGGCCAGATCGACAAACCGAAGCGCCGCTGGCAGGAGGCACTTCGAGCCGACACCAAGACCACTCAGCGTGACTTTAGGCCCGGTTCATCAGGCGCATACGCGACACCGGAACATGCGGGCCTACAGTCCCAAAACCGGTTCTGCCGGGCGACGGCGGCCGGGGTCACGGACTGGTCGCCCTCGTCCCTGCCGATCTCACGGCGGAGGGAGTCAAGGCAGATCACCGCGTCGACCGCCGCGGTGGCGGCGAACGTGGACTTGCCCGACGCCCCGGGGCCGACCGCGACCACGAGCGTGCCGGGTGCCAGGTCGAGCGCCGGGACGATATCCGGGCACGGCGGTGCGCTGATCATCGTTATTCCTGCCCGCCGGTCAACCGGTCAACCGGTCGACGGCGGGGGCCAGTTCGTCGCGCTCGGCGGCTTCTTCGGCGTCGGTCAGGCGCTGGGGCGCGTCCGTGACGGTGACCTTCGGGTCGACTTCCGCCGACAAGGCCTTTCGCGCGCTGCCGTTGTCCAGCCACTCGAAGGCGGTACGGAAGATGGGGGCGTTCTTGCTGGTCATGGTGTAGGCGATGGCCTTCTGCCAGGACGGATGGTCGGGGTCGTACATGGGCGTGATGGGCGCCTCGATGCCCTCGGGCCACCAGCCCATGCGCACGCCCCGGGGCACCGCGCGGGACAGCGCGATGGTCGGGCCGCGCAGCTCGCCGTCGAACTCCGCGCGCAGTTCCTCGGCCTTCTTGTGGCCGTCGGCCGCCACGACGAGCCGGGCGAACCTGAACGCATTGGCCGACAGGGAGGTGAGGTACAGCACGGCCCGCTCGGCGTCCCACTCGGTATCCGCGGTGACGGTCAGTTCGTGGTGGTGCTCGGCGAGGAGCAGGAGCAGTTTCCGCTCGAACTCCTGCGATGCGCCTTCAATGGTGATCTTCATGCGTCCCTCCGGGACGGTCGTGAGGCCTTCCTTGCGGGCGCCCTCGGTGCCTTGGCGGGCGGCGCCGACGGCGCCGCGCCCCTGCGGAGTCCGTTACTTGGCACGGCCCCGGCGCTGCTCGGGCCCCTCAGAGCCGTGCCGTGGCACGGTGCGGCCCGCGGCCCGGCGGGCTGCTCGGGCTTTGCCGGGCGCTTGGAGGTGGTGACGCTGCGCGAGCGGGCGGCCGCGGTGGAGACGCGTGGGCTGTCGGAGGGCTGCGCCGTCAGCAGCGGGCGGGCCAGCTCGTCGATGCGGTCGAGCTGGGGGCCGAAGTCGGCGGGGAGGCCCGCGCGCAGCTTCTGCTGCACGGTGAGGAAGTCATGGGACTCCTGCTGTGTCCAGGGCCGGTCGCGTTCGCGTTCCAGGGCCTGCCGCAACGCCAGCGGTTCGGCGGCGAGTTCGGTGGCGGCGGCCGCGTACCGGGGTATGGACTCGCCTCGGCGGTAGACGGCCGCGTAGTCGGCGAGTCCCTCGCGCACGATGACCTCGCAGGAGACGGCGATGCCCGTGTACGAGGCGAGCGCCTTCTCCGGCACGGTCAGCCGACCCTGCCCGCGGTCGCGGACCTGCTCGTAGTAGCGGTTGAGGATGCCCTGCTCGCTCAGCGCCTGGGAGACGGCCAGGGCGAGCACCTCGGTGCGGGTGCCCACGGCCCGGTACTGCCGGATGGTCGCGGCCAGGAAGTCCGGGTCCATGGCGATCTCCTGGACCAGGGCGTTGAGCTTCCGCCCGCCGGAGAGCGGATCCTCGCCCCGGACGAACTGCTGGGCCTGCCGCATCCGAGCCCGTCCGTCGGGGCCCGTGTAGAGCGTCATGAGCCGGTCGTCCTCGGCCATGAATTGGGCGTACTGCGGGTGGTAGGGCTTGTGAGATCGCTGTCGACGTCGGCGAAGCCGCCCCGCGCGTCGAGTTGTTCGGCCACGAGCTGGGCCACCCGGGTCTTGCCCGCGCCCGGCTGCCCGAGCAGGGAAGACCGCGGTGGCCGGGTCCAGCGGCGTCGCCGTCCACCCCGACAAGGAACATCTGCGCGCCCTCGCCGAGGAACTGTAAACCCCCGCAGCACCACCACCCGCATCATCGAGCTGCTGCACACCTGGCCCACCTGAGCCTGGCGCCTACGCGCCCGATCCGGTTCGCTGCATGCCGATGGCCGCGCCAGAGCGAGGCCATCAGCGCCGCTGGGCCAGGAGACTTCACCCCCGGGGGTGTTCCGCCGAGGGGAACAGTCCGGATGTGACGGCGCAGGTGACCGTCGTCCGAGGGCCACGCCGTCGAGTCGTGAGCGGAGTGCCTTGCCCACGGACGGAGACAGCTTGGAGGCGACCCGTCGACGGCCGACCGGGGCGCCTGTCTCAGCTCGTGGGATACCGTGGATCCCTTGGTCCGCCCTACCCGTGGTACACGACGCGGACGACGATCGCGTCAACCGGCAGCTCGTCGAGGTAGGCGTTGAAGTAGCGGCGCAGTTCCAGACCCGCGATGCCGTGCCATTGGCCGTCCAGGGTGAGCAGGGCGTTGGTGGGCAGGACGTCCGAGGCCCGCTCCTCCACGTAGGCGGCGAGGTCGTCGCCGATGTCGCCCACCGGGAAGCTTCCGATCCGATCACGCAGATCGGGCCGTTCGTCGTGGAGAGCCTTGATGACGGCCTGGCCGAGATACTCCTCGTCAACGCGGCGGGGCGGGTAGGCGGGGTCTCCCCGGTGCTTCTCCGCGAAGAATTCCAGCGGGTGGGCGGCGGGGTGGCGGGCTGCGAAGTCGTGCCAGTCGTGGAAGTCCCGGGCGGCCTCGGCGGCCACGGGCCGTCGGGCGGCGTCGAAGTCCAGGAGCCCTCGGGGGCCGCCGTCGCAGGTGCCGGGCGGGAAGACGCGGGGTTGGCCTCGTAGGTCAAGCTCGCCCCTGATGAGGCGGGGGTCGTCCTCGAACCCGGGGAGCACGGGGAACTCACATCCACGGCCGTCGATCTGCCAGTAGTCCCACTCGCCCATCCACCCGGGGTCGTCGGGGACGTCCTCGCGGTTGTAGTCGTAGGGGGCCATGGCCGCGCTGATGGCCCCGTGGACTTCCCCCCTGTCGCAGGGGGGAAGGCACACCGTCACGTTCTCTTTCGCCATGGCTCACCGCCACTCCGCCGGCCGCTCGACGCCCTGGTCGGCGAGGTTCCGAACCATGGCGGTCCGGAAGGCGGGCCTGGCGAACGGGTAGGCCGTGTCACCGAGAGGACCGGACAGGTAGTCCTCGATGACGACATCCAGATTGCCCCGGAGGGACGTGGTCGGGGACGAGGCGACGCCTTCGAGGAATGCGAAGCACCGCTCCGCCAGGTCCTTGAGGCGCTGCGGGGAGCCGAGTGCGGGCTCAAGGACGTAGGTGAAGAGCTCCCAGAGCAGGCCGTAATGGTCGCCCTTGATATCGTCGACCGTTTCGGAATTCGCTTCGTCGGACAGAGCCGAATTCAAGCGGCTCGTGACCCTGTCGGAAATCTCGGGTACCTGGGCGAGTAGTTCCTCCAGGAAGTTGGCACAGGTGATCACCTCTGCCAGTCCTTAGGAACGGGCTGACCGTTCGCTGCGAGGCACTCTGCCATGAGGGCGCGAAAGGCGGGCCCCCCACGCCTATAGGACGCTTGGCCGAGGGGATCAAGGAGGAAATCGGTGACGGCCAGGGAAAGGTTGCCTCGGACATGGGAGTCGGAAGAGTCCGCGACCCGCTCCAGCAGGGCGAAGCAACGGTCGAGGAGTTCATTCCGAGCCGGATCGGTCGAGTTGAGCGCGGGAATCAGGATGGCGGTCAGCAACTCGAAGGACAGGGAATAGGGGTTGTACTTCAGGTGATCCAGATCCTCTGGATCCAGATCACTCAAAGCGTTTGATTCCATCGCTGCTGCAACACAGCTGCTGAATTCCGGCACTTGATCCAGAGTCTCCTGGAAGAAGTTTCCTGTGGTGATGGTTTCGGCGTGGGCCATTCCGGCTCCTTTGGTGGTCCGCGGCGCACTTGGATCCTACAGCGCACTGCGGACCGATGGACCAGCAATACTTACGCCGTGGGTGGCGCCTGCGTGTAACAATCGTCGAAGAGCACGCCCCCGACGCCCTCACCGTCCGGAGTGATATCCAGTGGATCGAGAAGACCTTCCAGCGTGCTTCTGGTTCCTTCCTTCCGGTCATAGTTGTAGACATCGACCGGATACTGGGACAGATTCACGGCGGAGCCGACGATACCGAAGCCTTTCATGAAGCCCTTCATGTGCATGGGTTCACCGGTCTGACGGGGACGGGGATTCGGTGAGCGGTCCCCGGGGGTAACTTCGAACTTCTGGCCCGTAATGTCACTTACGGCCTGTTTGGAGACGATGTTCTTTCGGGCGCCCTCGAGCCCCTTCCGCACGGAGTCATCCCCATTGACATATGCCGTCACATTACCGGTGACGTCGCTGGAATTCATACCGCCCCACAACTCCTTCGCCTCGGTTCGGGCGACCTTGAGATCGCCTTCCGAGAGAAGTTCCTTACCGGATTTCATCTTCTGGACACGGTGTTTCTCGAGGAGTTCAGAGAGGCGTTTCATGAGGTCGGCAGCCTTGGAAATTTGCCACGTGCCGACCGCCTGCCCACTGTTGAACTCCTGGATGAGAGCGGTGGTCACCTTTCCATCGCCCTTCGCCGTGGCGGCGTGGTCCCGGATGTAGATGGCGGCAAGAATGTTCTTCAGGTCCGAATTGATCACGACCGGTGGCTTGGCACGCGGCTTGTGCAGGCCCAGGTTGTCGTTCATCAGGCGCTGCTGCCGCTCGTACTCCATGCGGTCCGGGTCGTAGAGACCGGTCGGGTCGCTGTGGGTCACGGGGTTGTTGTGACTGTAGGTGTAGCCGTTCACCTGGAGGGGGTCGGCCATGTTCGTAGGCGGGGTCGCCGGGGAAGGCGATGGACTCGATGTGCTGCGGGGGGATCGCGTTCCGCATCTCGGCATAGAGCTCCTTCACGTTCCTGGCCTCCTGGAAGTCGACACGCAGCCAGCCCGGGCTGACATGCCGGTCGATGAGGAGGTCACGAAGCTGCTGCGGCCAGTCGGCAACCTCCTGGGCGAACAGACCGCGGTAGAGCTGAACGACTTCGTCGGGCAGCTCCTCGGGCATCGCCTGGTCGGGATCCCATGCCTCCCACTGGTCCACCAGCTGCTGAGGCATGTACGCGTTGTAGTCCTCGTGCGCGGGATCCAGCAGGACCAAGCCGGCCACCTCGTCCGCAAAGCGTGTCGCGTGATGACGGGCATACAGACCGCCGAGGGAGTGGCCGACCAGCAGGTAGGGCGCCGGAATGCCGGCGGCCCGAAGCAACTGATGCAGCTCGTCGGTCACCTCCGCGGAGCTGCGGGTCGCCGACCCCGGCGCCGCCGCCGTCCAGCACATCGCCCGCACCCTGACCGAGGTGATGTCCCAGCGGCAGCTCAGCATGCGCGGCCTCGCCGAGACCTCCGGGGTGAACCGGCAGGCCATCGCAGACCTGCTGGCCGGACGGTCCTGGCCCAACGTCGCCACCGTCGCCGGCTCGGCGCCGCCATCGGAACCTCGCTGTCGTCCAGGCCGGTAGTGGCGCTGATGAGCGCGGTGGGCATGGCGGGGCAGGCGAGCGAGCCCTCGACGAGAAGGGCTCCGGAGGGTGTGCTGCCCTGCAGGCCGCGTGAACCGCCCGGGTTCGGTAGAGATCTCGGACTGTCGTGATGACCTGGGGCGCGAGGTTCGCGAGGCGCTGTTGCGATTCACCCCGGGACGCGTACTCGGCAAGCAGTGTCTGGCCCACGCGACACGTGGCCGATCCTCACGCCGATAGTGTGGATCGGTGGACATCCTGGCGTTCGACGCGCTGAAGGGGGTCGTGCTCGCCGCAGCGGCAGGCAGCCCGCAGGACCGCTTTGCGGCCGGAATGTTTCTGCTGGTCTTCGCAGCGATCAGCTGGTATGGCCTGCTCTGGCTGATGGTCAGGCGTGGCGATGAGGCGCAGATGCGGGACTATCTCGTGCAGTTGTGGGACACCCTCCCGCACAGGTCGCAGCCGGTCGAACCGTACCTGCTGCAGGGCGTACGCGACCCGGTCACCATCGCCGGTCGTACCACGGCCGGCCCGGCGGGGACGTTGACCGCTCCGCTGTCGGGCTCCGCGTGCGTCTGGTACCGGGTTCGAGTTACCCGTGACGACGAGGTGGGCTCGAACAGCGGTACTTGCCACGTTGTTCTCTACGAGGACCACTGTGACCCCGACCTGGTCACGGTCGCGGTCGCGGACGCCACCTCGGTCTTGCTGGATCCGGGCCTGTGCGCCCGCAGCCTGGTACCGGGCCGGGAACACGACCTGGTCGAACGCACCATCGAAGAGCGCACGCCACCGCCCCCGGGCAGGCAGCTGCCCCTCAACCCCGGCCCGCACCTGGCGAGCCTGATCGACACCGGCCGGGTCGACGCCGCCGCACTCAAGCGCAATGTGCCGTCGAACACCAACAGCTTCACCGTCACCGAGGATGTCGTCCGGCCCGACACCGACGTCCTGGCCACTGGGGGCGCCACCGCAGTCGGCAGGACGCTCACACTGACCGCCCGCGACGGGCACCGTGACGGCGTAACCTCAATGGCCCCCGCGCAGATCACCGGCCACATCGCCGCACGCCGCCGCTGGCAGAAGAGGGTGGCATTCGCACTCACGGCCGCAACGTCGTTGTTCTGCACGTTCGGGATGCTCCTGCTGTCCCGGTAACTTGGTGGGCTGGCGTGCCGCACGGCGTTGTCGGACGACGCACCGACCTCGACGGCGATGTTCACCGTGGCCCTGGCGAGCTTCTCGGGGAGTGATGAATCAGGTGTGAGCCTCCACGAAGGAGTCACCTGATTCATGACACTCCCGGCAAGCTCTGTAGTTGTCGGTTACGGAGAAGAGCTCAACGCGTATCAGAGGGCGGTAAGCGAGTTGATAGGTGATTGATCGTCACCTGAACGCGTGAGGTTGCGGCATCACAACTGGTCAGCGGGCTCGGGCGCGCTGGGCAGAACCCCCTGCGCGCCAGCGCAAGCCCCACAAGACTGACCTGGCCGACGAAGCAGCGGGCGCTGATCGAACCGGTGATCGCCGCGTGGAAGGCCGCGTGCCCCTCGGTCAGCGGTCACCAGGGCCGGTACGAGATACGGGAGATCGTCAGCGCGCTCCCGGACCAGGGCCGCACCGGCTGCCAGTGTCAGTTGAGGGGCTTGCGGACTTTTGTAGGTCAGGCGAGCAACGTTTACGGAGGGGAGCCGGAGCCGAGACAGTGAACGAGTCTGCGTCCGCGTCATGCCTCCTGCAGGCTCGCCGCCAGCCTAACGACTGCGTCGACCTGCCTATTCAGCGCCACAAGATCCTCCGGCCAGCCCGCGTACCGCACGCACAGTTCCCGGCCGGCCATCGCCACCGACTCCACGTCCGGCGGCAGGCCCAGTCGGTGTATCTTCCGGTATTGCACCCGTGCAGGCGAATGCTCCTCGCGGAGGCGGACCAGGACCGTCATGTACCAAAAGGATTCCGCCTTGGGGTCCTCGCTCATGGCGCAGGCGATGCCCACCTGGACGCCCTCCCGGTGGCCCACGGCCAGCAGTGTGCCGCGGAAAAGCTGGCTCGCCGGCAGCTCCCACCCGTCCCCGTCGGTGGTGAACGCCGACGAGTCGGTCTCGCAACGCCCCCCGTTGAGGCACGCCCAGGCGAGCAGGCACACGCGACTGCTCTCCCGCCGGTCCGCCTCGCGCTCATCGTCGCCCAGCGACATGGCGGCGAGCAGAACACCGAACACGAGCGCGCCGGCGGGGAGGGGCACTATCCACTGCCACTGCCACTGCCACCGCAATCGCAAGAACAACTCGACCACGAGGAGGAGCACCGCCGCGAACCCTCCGAAGGCCGCACCCATCAACAGCGTGTCCCGCGTGTCCCGCGTGTCGTCCGTAAGGCGCATGTCATGCAGTAGACCACCGTTTGCCGTCAATTGCCCTGCCCTGGATGGCTGTTGTGCCGAGGGCGGATGGTCGGGCAGCTTCGGGCCGGCGGTGCGGGCAGGGGGATTGGGCAGTTCCAGCAGCGTTCACCGGAATCAGCACAGCGGCAGCAACGCGCCCAGAGTTGACAAGAAGTGGCGGGCAGGACCTCGACCACGTCGTGGTCGTCGAGAGCACCCAGCGGGCTGAGCGTCACAAGTTCCTTTCTTAGGGCGGGGGTTGTTGGTCGTGGGCAGCGACGGATCAGCGGCGTGTGGCCGTATGCGGGGCAGCGGGCGCCGGAGGAAGGGTGGCGGTGCTCCAGCGCGGGACGCTGCGGGCGCCGAGCGCCGGCGGCCTTCGGGTGCGGGCGCGCTGGATGTCGAGCGGGGTCGGAACCGAGGGCGCGGGCGGTGTGACGGGCGTGAGCTGGGCAGCCTCGCGCAGCCCAGGGAGCAACGAGTCTCTCCTGCGCTGCAGGGGCGCCGGGTCGGGCACGCTCTGGGTGATGGCCTTCACCAGGGCGGTGGGGGTGTGGGTGGTGGCGTACCAGCGGGCGTACCCGTTCTTCGGTCGCCATCCCGTCCGAGGACTGCAATTCCATCGGGTGCCTCCTCGCTCACCGTCCCCCCCCGTTACCGTTTTCGTGGCTCCGCAATGGGGCCTCCGGCCTTCGGGTCCGGCATGACTTCCCCCCTTGTTGCGGTTGATGATCCGGGGGGTGGTGTCACCGGGCCTGGAGGCATCGACGGACCGCTGATGAGGGGCTTGAGCACCGGCTTCACCCGAGCCGGAAGAGCTCTCCGTAACGTGGGTGTGGCAGCTCGATGCCGAGGCAAGGCCGGACGAAAGCGTGAGCGGAGGGGCCTGCACGTGATCGACACCGAAGACATCGACGTCTTCCTCGGCCTGGACGTCGGCAAGGGCGAACACCACGCCACCGCTGTCACCCCGGCCGGCAAGAAGGCCTTCGACAAGCGACTGCCCAACACCGAGCCCAAGCTCCGCGAGCTCTTCGACAAGCTGAAGGCCAAGCACGGAACGGTGCTGGTCGTGGTCGACCAGCCGGCCTCGATCGGGGCCCTGCCGCTGGCTGTTGCGAGGGACATGGGCTGCCCCGTGGCCTACCTTCCGGGGCTGACGATGCGGCGGATCGCCGACCTCTACCCCGGCGAGGCCAAAACGGATGTGAAGGACGCGTTCATCATCGCGGACGCGGCCCGCGCGATGCCCCACACGCTGCGAGCGATCGACGGCGAGGACGAGACGATCGCCGAGCTGGAGATGATCGTCGGGTTCGACGACGACCTGGCCGGCGAAGCGACCCGGGTCGCGAACCGGCTTCACGGTCTGCTGACCCAGATTCATTCGTCGCTGGAGCGGGTGCTGGGGCCGCGGTTGCAGCACCCGGCGGTTCTTGCCTTGCTGGAGCGGTTCGGGTCTCCGTCCCAGATCCGCAAGACAGGCCGGCGCCGTCTGGTGACGCTGTTACGGCCGAAGGCCCCGCGGATGGCCGAGCGACTGGTCGAGGAGATCTTCACCGCTCTGGACGAGCAGACCGTCACCGTTCCGGGCACCGAAGCGGCCGCACTGATCGTCCCGAGCCTGGCCGGATCCCTGGCTGCCGTCCTTGACCAGCGCAAACTCCTGGCCGGGCGGATCGAGGAACTCCTGGACGCCCACCCTCTTTCGAAGGTCCTGACGTCCATGCCGGGCATAGGCGTCAGGACCGGAGCCCGGATCCTCATCGAGGTCGGTGACGGCAGCACGTTCCCGACCGCCGGCCACCTCGCCGCCTACGCCGGTCTCGCCCCCGCGACCCGCAGTTCCGGGTCCTCGATCCGCGGCGAACAGCCCTCCAGGAGAGGAAACAAGCAGCTCAAGAGGGCCTTCTTCCTCTCCGCGTTCGCAGCCCTGGGCGACCCGGCATCGCGGGCCTACTACGACAAAAAGATCGCCCAGGGCAAGCACCACACCCAGGCCCTGCTCTGCCTCGCCCGACGACGACTCGCGCAGCGCATCGCCGCCGACCGGCGGGGGGTGGTGCAGGTGATCGCGGTCTCTGCCTCGGTCCGGCAGGCGCTGCTCGACGCCGGCGTTCCCCCTGGCCGGGTTCGTACGGTTCTGAACGGTCTGGACGTCGGCCACTTTGAGGACCGGCTGCGGCAGGCCCAAGCCGAAGGCGTCTTCGCCCGGGTCCGGGACCGTAACCGGCTGCCCGCCGGGCACCGCATCGTGCTGGTGTCGGCCCGCCGGGTGGCGTGGAAGGGCCATGAGGACGTCATCCGGGCCGCCGACCCAAAGAACGAGGCCTGCTTCAGGACACCGTCGTGGTCTTCAACGGCGCCGGCCTGCTGGACAGCCGGGCCCCTCACTACGAGGACGATCTCACCCGGCTGATCGCCGGCCTCGGCCTGGCCGGGAAGGTGGTCCTGCTCGATGAGCTGGACCCGCAGGAAGTCGCCGCCTGCTACACCGCGGCGCATGTCGCGGTGCACCCGTCCCGGGAGCCCGAGCCGTTCGGCTACAGCAACATCGAATCCATGCTCGCGGGTGTCCCGGTGATCGCGACCGGGCACGGCGGGCCGCTGGAGTACATCGATGACGAAACGTCCGGGCTGCTGGTTCCGCCCGCCGCCCCCGATGCCATCGCCGCGGCGCTGGAGCGGCTGCTGACCGACGACGCGCTGCACGCCCGCATCGCGGCCGCGGGCCGGACCTCGGCGAAGCGGTTCAGCCTGGACGCCATGTTCGACGCCTACGAGGCCGTGATCAGCACCGGCGCCGTGGCGCCGGTCGTGGAAAGGGCGGGTGCGCGATGACGTACATCCTGGGAGTCAACGCGGGCCTGGCCACCTTCCACGACCCTGCCGCCTGTCTGGTCGACGAGCACGGCACCGTGCTGGCCGCCATCGAGGAGGAGCGGCTGAACCGGCAACGGCAGGCAGGAAGCTTCCCCGCGACGGCACCTTCTGTGAACCTCGAGCCACCGCCCTCACCCCATGAACGAGACACACACCCCAGACCGACAGCCGGTGCTTGACGAAGGACATGGAGGCACCCCGGCGGGCTTTGTGTGCGGCGCAGCCCAACCCCGCAGTGCTATCGCGGGGATTGACCTCCTGGCTAAAGCTGATAGCTTTTAGCTAATACAGTTAGCCGCTGGGTCGGCAGGCCCTATGGAGGTAGTCGTGACCGAGTTCCTGAACGTCAACGGTGGGACCATCGCGTACGAGGTGAGCGGTGTCGCCGGGCCGCTGGTGGTGGTCGCCCACGGCATGGGCGACAGTCGCGAGGCCTACAGGTTCTTCACCCCCGCTCTGGTGGAAGCCGGGTACCGGGTCGCCGCGGTGGACCTGCGCGGCCACGGTGAGTCCAGCGTCGGGTGGGCGTCCTACACCCGCACCGACCTCGCGGGCGACCTGATCGCCCTGGTGGAACATCTCGGTGAGCCGGCGGTGCTCGTCGGCCACTCCATCGCCGGGGGTGCGGTCACGATCGCCGCGGCCAAGGCACCGGAGCTCATCACCGCGGTGGTCGAACTCGCGCCCTTCACCCGCAAGCAGCAGGTCCGGCTCGGTGACCTGCGGGTGGCCGGCTACCGCCGCGGCATGACCCATCTCATGGGCACCACCATTTTCGGCAGCACCGGGCAGTGGGCCAAGTACCTGGACGTCGCCTACCCCGGCTCCAAGCCCGCGGACTTCGACACGCGCATACGGCAGATCACCGCGATGCTGGAGGAGCCCGGCCGGATGAAGGTCCTGCAGGCGATGGGCAAGATCTCACCTGTCGACGCAGGTGAGCAACTGGGCAACGTCACCTGCCCGGTGCTCATCGTGCAGGGCACCCTCGATCCTGACTGGGCCTCGCCGCAGGCCGAGGGCGAGGCGATCGTCGCCGACCTGCCGACCGGTCTGGGCCGGTTGGAGCTGATCGAAGGCGCCGGTCACTACCCGCACGTCCAGTTCCCCCAGCAGACCCTCACCGCGGTCCTGACCTTCCTGGCCGGTGTCGGTGCCTAGGGCAGGCCTGGACGCGGCCACGATCGCCGCCGCCGGCGCCGCGCTCGCCGACGAGGTCGGCTTCAGCGAGCTGACCATGGGCCGGCTGGCAGAGCGGCTCGGGGTGCGCACCCCGTCGCTCTACAAGCACATCGCCGGCCAGGGCGACCTCCACCGGCGCATCGCGGCGCTCGCCTTCGATGAGGCCGGCGTCGCGATCGGCACGGCCATCCAGGGCCTCGCCAGGCGCGACGCCCTCGCCGCCGCTGCCGGCGCGCTCCGCGACTTCGTGCTCACCCACCCCGGCCGCTACGCGGCCACCCTCGGCCTCACGCCGACCGGTCCCGACGACCCGATCATGCTCGCCGGCAGACGAGGGATCGGCCCCTTCGCAGCGGTCCTGCGGGGATACGACATCCCCCCACAGGACATGACCCACGCGCTGCGGGCAGTGCGCAGCGTCTTCCACGGCTTCGCCCACCTGCAGGCATCCGGCGGATTCCAGTGGTCCGCCGATGTCGGCGAGAGCTTCGAATATCTCATCGACCTCGTCGACAGCGGCCTTCGATCCGCCGCCGTCACAGACCCCGGCGCCGTCGCAGACCCCGCCGATCGTCACCGGTAGGCCACACGCTCGCCGGACCGCCATCCCTTCCTCCCCGCACCCGCCAGAAGTGGAAACCATCATGGACGCAGTGCTCACCGCCGTCATCGACATCGACGCCACCCCGGAAGCGGTGTGGAACGTCCTCACCGACTTCGCCTCCTACGGCGAGTGGAGCACCTTCACCGCAGCCGAGGGAACCGCTCACGTGGGAGACAGGCTCACCATGCGCATGCCCGGCATGACCTTCAGGCCCACAGTCACCGTCGCGACACCCGGCCAGGAACTGCGGTGGGCCGGCACGCTCGGCACGAAGCGGATCTTCCACGGCCAGCACTCCTTCACCCTTTCCCCCAACGACGACGGCACCACCCGCCTGACCAACCGCGAGGAATTCTCCGGCGTCCTGACCACCCTGACCCGGCGATTCCTGAGGACGCCCAAGCACGACGGGTACGCCGCCTTCAACACGGGCCTCAAGCAGCGGGTGGAAGGCCTCACCGAGCACAGCACACGGTGACGACGCCCTCACCCGCCAGCATGATGCGATCCTGCACCGGCCGGTCTTCCGCTGGGCGACCCGCTACAACACCGCCGACTCCACTCCCGCCTCGGCCAGATGAGCCCGATCACCTACAAACAGCGATCAACTACACCGACCACCACCGCATGACAACCGGCGTCCACAATCATGGGGAAGCTCTTCGGTCACCCCGGTCACGACCCCTCCGGACCGCAGAGCCGCCGATTCCGTTCCACAGAAGGGCGACCACCGTCCCGCTGCCACAGTCGGCAACGGAACATCCCGTCTTACCGCCACGCGCACAGCCGAGGAAGACCGAATGAGACTCACGATCGTGGCGGCAACCGGAGGCATCGGCAGCCAACTCCTCACCCAGGCCGTCGAAGCCGGCCATGAGGTCACAGCCATCGTGAGAAACCCCGACAGGCTGCCCGACGCGCCGATACGCACCGTGGTCACCGATCTCACGACCGCGGACCCGGCAGTCCTGCGCTCGGCAGTCACCGGAGCCGACGCGGTCCTCTCAGGACTCGGCGCTCGATCAGGAGCCGAAGCCGGCGTCGCCTCGCACGGAACCCAAGCCATCGTCCAGGCCATGCAGGAGACCGCCGTACGACGCATCATCGCCGTCAGCGCCGCATCGGTCGGCACCGTACCGTCGCCCCGTCGCCCCAACCCGCCCAGACACAACCCCGGCGACGGATTCTTCATGCGACACCTGGCAGCCCCGATGGCCAAGGCAGCATTCCGCAGACACTACGACGACCTGGCCCTGATGGAAGACCTCCTCCACGACAGCGACCTGGACTGGACCGTCACCCGCCCACCTCGACTGCTCAACACGCGTCTGAAGAAAACCTACCGAACAGCCTACGAACAGAACGTCCGCACCGGCATGTTCATCTCCCGCGCCGACGTAGCCCACCTCATGCTCGACGCCCTCGACAACCCCGAGACGATCCACCACATCATCGGTATCGCCTACTGACAACACCCCGCTGATCCACCCAGCACACCAGCCACCCCGACTGACGCGATCCACCACCCGACACGCGAAGCAGACGCTCCGACGCGAGGCGAGCACCCACACATGACACGCACGAATTAAAACAAAAGGCCTCAGCATGCAACAGGGCGGATGAATTGAGACATCGACGGCACCACCGGAAAACCTTCATCGCAGCCGGCGTGTACAACATCGCCTGGGGATGCCTCGCCGTCGCCGATCCGCAATGGTTCTACCGCCTCAGCGGCCTGCCCCTGTCGAACTCCCCCCAGATTTTCGCCACCCTCGGCATGGTGCTCGGCCTGTACGGCTTGCTCTACCTGGAGGTGGCCATATGGCCTGAGCGCGGCTGGTCGATAGCTGCCGTCGGGCTGACCGGCAAAGTACTGGGGCCGCTCGGGCTGGCCTGGCTCATCATCACCGGCGTCTGGCCCTTCAGCACAGTCGTCATCGTGATCACGAACGACCTGATCTGGTGGGCGCCCTTCACCTGGTACCTGTTCGACGGCTGGTCCGACTTCCTGGCCACCTCCGGCCTCGACCGCCGTGAGTAGCTGTCGCAGTACCGGTCTTGGGGTTTGTCGATCGAACGCACGGTGTCATCCAAAGGCCAGATGACCCATCTCCTGAGGCACAACGACGAGATCCGAATGCCCCAGGTCGGACCCCTGTCAAGTTGTCATGCAGGCCTCACAGGAACAGGCACTCAGCCGGACCGGTTGACGTTCTTGAACATCTGCCGGCCGGCCTCGCGCACGGCGACCACCTCGTCCTGCGCCTCTTCCAGCTCGCGCCGCAGACGTGCGTTGTCCGCACGGACCGCGGCCAGTTCGTCCTTGACGCGCTGGACCTCCGCCTGGAGTTCGCCCACGCGCCCGGTCAGCTCCTTGGTGCCGCGCCGGTCCAGATCCGGCGAGCTGGTGCAGCTCGTCCGCGCCGGCTGCCGGGGCTGTGTGGTGGCTTTGCAGTCGATGAGAGTGCCGCCGATGAAGTCAGCGTCGGCCCCGCCGAGATCGCTGCTGCCGGCGAAGGTCGGGCCGCACACCCGCTGACCTTCGGGGAGAGCGCGGTACGGTGCGAAGGGCTTCGCCGCGAGGGTCATCTGCTGCGCCAGGTCGTCGACTGACGTAGGAGGGCACTGCCGCGATCAGGCTCTGGAGGGTCGTGTGCGGGGTGGCGGACGCCAGAGGGCTGTGCCGGCGAACGTGGCCGCAGCGGAAGATGTCCTCGTGGAAGGCGGCGACGAAGCACAGTCGGCTCAGGGCATCGTCACCGCTGTCCTGCGGGCTGGCGAGGTGGGCGTCGACCGCGTCGAGCAGGTCCTGGCCTGCCGCTGCACGGCTTTGCGGGCCGCTGGCTCAGGAGACCCCTCCAATGGTGCGCTGAGGCCAGCGACGGCAACTCCGAGATTGACGGCGTTCCCGAGGGGCCGGCCGAACTGCAGGTGCAGCCGGAAGTCGACGGCATGGCGGGTCTTCGATCTTGAGCGGTGCGCCTGCTCAGGGCCTCTGACGTTTCGTTACGCTCAGTGAGGGCACTTGGTGGCTGCGGCCGGGCCGCAGGCGCGCCGGGCCCCCGGGGCACTGCACGGCTGCGGTCCCTCTCCGGGACTACGGGTACAGCTTCTCGCCCTTCGCCAGCATCGCTACGTACTTCTCTATCCGGCGCGCCCGGGTCTCGGGCTTCTTGGCGTCTTGGACCCGGTACAGGATCGCGTAGCGGTTCTGCCGGTCCAGTGTCTCGAAGAACGCCGCGGCGGCCGGGTCGGCGGTCAGGGCCGCCGTGAGGTCGTCCGGCACCGTGGCGGTCTTCGCGCCGTCGTAGGCCGCCTCCCAGCGGCCGTCTGCCTTGGCACGGTCGACCTCGGCCTGCCCCGGGGGCTGCATCCGGCCCTGCTCGATCAGGGCGGCCGCCTTGTCCCGGTTGACCTTGGACCACTTGCTGCGCGGCTTGCGCGGGGTGAACCGCTGGAGCCACCACTGGTCGTCGAACTTGGCCTTCTGGCCGTCGATCCAGCCGTAGCAGAGTGCCACGTCGAGCGCCTGGGCGTAGTCCAGCGCGACGATTCCGGGGCCCTTCTTGCGAAGCCTGAGCCAGATGCCGGACGAGACGGCGTGGTTCTCGCCGAGCCATGCCTGGAATGTCTCGGCGGATTCGAATGCGACGATCTCCAAGTCCTGAGTCACCCCAGCAGCGAACCACACCCGGCCGATTGTCGTGACGCATTCGGACACGGCCCCGGATGCAGGATGCCCGTGGACCTGCGTGATCATCCCTGTTCTCGACGCAGAACGATCATGCAGGAGCCACGGGCTCGCTCAACGATACGACGTTGCTGCTCGACCTCGACGGGGTGTCCGTCGCGCGGGTTGAGCGGCTGGCCGACGGAAGGCGCCGAGTTCACCTGGTCACGGCCGACGAGACAGCCAGGGCCTGCCCGGCCTGCGGGGTGTTCGCCACCCGGGTGAAGGGCTCGGCTGTGACCCGGCCGCGCGATCTCCCTTACGGCGAGAGCGGATTGGAGTTCCGCTGGCACAAGCGCCGCTGGTGGTGCCGCGAGGCCGGCTGCCCTCGCCGGTCCTTCACCGAGCAGATCCCGCAGATTCGGCCGGTGCCAGGCTGACCGGCCGGCTGCGGGGTGCGGCCGGGCGCCGCATACGGGATGCCGGCTCCACGGTCATCCAGGTCGCGCGGGATCTGCATCTGTCCTGGCCGACCGTGATGGAAGCCTTCCGCACGCAGGACCGCGACGTCGCCGAGGCACCTCTGCCGCAGGTCACAGTCCTGGGCATCGACGAGACCCGGCGCGGACGGCCCCGCTGGGAACGGGATGCGGATACCGGCAAGTGGCGCCTGACCCGGGACCGGTGGCACACCGGCTTCGTCGACGCCCTCGGTCACGGCGGGCTGCTCGGACAGGTCAAGGGCCGCACCGTCGCCGACGTCCTGGCCTGGCTCTCCACCACCGACCTGGACTGGAGAAGGGGCATCGGCTACGTCGCCATCGACATGTCGGCCACCTACCGCGCCGCGATCCGTATCGGCCTGCCGCACGCCACTGTCGTGGTCGACCACTTCCACGTGGTCGAGCTTGCCAACAAGATGCTGTCCATGCTCAGGCTCCGCACCACCGCCGAGACCCGCGGCCGGCGCGGACGGGCGAGCGACCCGGCTCCCCCCTGACCAGGGGATTCACGGGATGCGTGACCAAGGCTGGGGAAGTACGTGACATATCGGCGCGCGGTGATACCGGCACTGATCGCAGCGTTGCTGCTCACGGCGTTTTTGTGGCGGGCGGGGGCGAGTGCGCAGGCGCTGCACCTGCCGAGCACCGCCGGTGTGCTCGGCGGGCGGGCTGCGACCGAGCTCGAACTATGGCTCACCCCTTGGTCGTACGACCATCCGGCCTCGGTTCAGTTCGGCGCCGGAGTGTTCGGCGGGATCGGGGACACGGCCGGGACCGACGGCTCCCGTTACCTCGCGCTGTACGCAACCGCGCTGCAGATCCGGTTCGGCGCGGTCTTCGCCTTCTTCGTGCCTGGGGCGCTGTTCCTGGTCCGCAGGCTGCCGCCGGTGCACGGCCGGATGCCTGCCGCGCTGCTGGCCGTGTGGGCCTGGGGCCGGTCGCCGGGACCTTGGCGGTGGCCGTCTCCGCTCCGCGGCTGATCGCCGCGCAGGGGCATGGCAGTTACCGTTTTCTGCCGCAGTCGGCGAGCGTGATCTCCTCCGGGCGGCAGATCCTGGTGGTGACCGCGTTGGTCGCGGCGGCGGGGACGGTGCTCGCGGCGCGGGTCACCGCCGAGGGCGCCGGCCCACTGCCGCAGGAGGTCGTCCCGGCGCGGGCCGCCCGATTGCCCGCCGCACCCACGGCACGGGCGGGAGGTCCGGGGTCCTTCCGAACGGCCTCAACGAGGCAGGCAGCCAGTCCGGCATCGGCGAGCGAGGGATCGATCGGTTCGGCCATGCAGGCCGGGATACCACCCTGATCAGAACGCCCCGGCTCGGAGGCGGCCTCCAGGCCGAGAACCCCTTCTCGCCACTGCCTGATCCGACACGCCGGTCCACAACGTTCGACAATTACTCCGTCCGGACGAGGCGGGCTCCGGGCGATCCCATGCCCTGAGCCGTTGTCGAAGCCCAAGCCCGCTCGAAACAGGAGCGCCCTTGCCCGGAATCCGAGGAGAGTTCGCATGATCAGCGCCTCAGTAGTCGCGAACCCAGGCGCTTTCCCCGGCGGCTACATCCGCGACAGCACCAGAGGCGATCGCCTACGCTCAGAGCCTCGGCAAGCCCATCCGCCCGCGGTCACATACCACGTCGATGCTTCACAGAGCCCGTGACTGCAGCCGGACCTGCCCGTTGAGGCCTCTTATGAGTGGCCGCACAGGCGGCGTCGCTAGCTTGTTTCCCAGCGCCCGTAGGGCCGCACGAGAAGAGAGAGACGTGACGGACGGAGTGGGCCGGGCTGCACGACGGCCCGGCGAAATGCACGACGGACAGCAGCCGGCGGCGGCCCGCGGCGTCGGGGGCGGCCTGCGGCTGGCCCTGCGAGCGGTGATGATGATGGTGACCGCAGGCATCTGTCTGGCGATCACCGGCACGGTGCTGATGGTGGTCGGGCCGGAACTGGCCGCTGAGGTGAACACCGCGGCGCTGGCGGCCTGGCGTACGGTCTTCACCGCGATCGTGGTGCAGGGAGTGCCGTTCCTGCTGCTCGGCACCCTGGTGTCCGCCGCGATCGCCGCCTTCGTACCGGCCTCGGTCTTCACCAAGGCGCTGCCGCGCAATCCCGCGCTCGCCGTCCCGGTTGCGGGGATGGCGGGGGCGGTGCTGCCGGGGTGCGAGTGCGCCTCGGTGCCGGTGGCGGCCAGCCTGATGCGGCGTGGGGTGGCCCCGGCGGCAGCGCTGGCATTTCTGCTGTCGGCGCCGGCGATCAACCCGGTAGTGCTGGTCGCGACGGGCATCGCGTTCCCGCAGAACCACTGGATGGTGCCGGCCCGGCTGGTCGCTTCGCTCGCCACGTCCGTCACGATGGGCTGGCTGTGGGTGCGGCTGGGCCGCGAGGAATGGCTGCGGCTGCCCAAGGGGCCCACCGGGCATACCCCGGGCGGCGGGCGGCTGGAGGAGTTCCGGCTGAGCCTGCAGCACGACTTCCTGCATGCGGGCGGTTTCCTCGTCATCGGCGCCGCGGCAGCGGCCACCTTCAACATCGCCGTCCCGCACTCCGTGCTCAGCCTCTTCACCGATTCGCCCTGGCTGGCCGTCCCCGCACTGGCGGTCCTCGCCGTGATCCTCGCCGTGTGCTCGGAGGCGGACGCCTTCGTCGCCGCCTCGCTCACCGGCTTCTCGCCGACCGCCCGGCTCGCCTTCATGGTCGTCGGGCCCATGGCCGACCTCAAACTCATCGCCCTGCAGTCCGGCACCTTCGGACGCGCCTTTGCTCTCCGCTTCTCCACAGCCACGTGGTTCGCGGCCGTGCTCTTCAGCGTCCTGGTCGGATGGTGGCTCCTGTGAAACGCAGCCTTCAGGTACTCCTGCTCCTCCTCGCCGGCGCCGGTCTGCTGCACATCGCGCTGTTCAGCGACCTCTACCTGCGCTACGTCCAGCCGGCACTGCACATCCCGCTCATCGCCTCCGGCGTGCTGCTGGTGCTGCTCGGCCTCATCGGCGCTGCCCGCGACGGCTTCCCTTTCAGCCGCCCCGAGCCCGAGCACCACGCCGATGCGGACCACGGCCACGACCATTCCAAGGGCCCGCGCGTCGCCTGGCTGCTCTACGTCCCCGCACTCAGCCTGCTGTTCTTCGCGCCGCCCGCCCTCGGCTCGTACACCGCCTCACGCGACGACAACACCAAGGCCTCCACCGCCGGTGCGGGCACCTTCCCCGCTCTGTCGGGCAAGAGCGGCACGGTCGACCTCTCCCTCGGAGCATTCACCTCCCGGGCCATCTGGGACACCGGCCACTCCCTGAAGGGCCGCACCGTCCGGCTCACCGGCTTCGTCAGCCGAGGCGACGGCAACACCTGGTACCTCAGCCGCCTGGTCGTGACCTGCTGCGCCGCCGACGCCCAGGTACTCAAGATCGAGATGCACGGCATCCCAGCCCCGGCGTCCGACGCGTGGGTGACCGTGACCGGTCAGTGGCGCCCCACCGGGAAGGTGGGAACGGACGCGGCCCACGCCGTCCTCAACACCGAGACGGTCAAGCACATTTCAGAGCCCGAGGACCCGTACGAATGAGGAATGCGCAGGATCGAGCGCTCCATCGATCCCGGAGCGGTTCACTTTCATCCGTACGCGGTGGTGCACGTTCACTTGTACGCCGACAGGTGGCGGGCGGAAGAGACGCCCCGCCGCCACGCATGGCATGAGAGTGCTGGTTGGAAGTCGGTGCTGGTGCCCTGACCGGTTGCCCTGCGGTTTGGATGGGTGTCTCCTGGTGGAAGGGGCTGATAGCCCAGGAGTGGTCCAGATGACTGGTCCAAGCGTGTGTGCTCACTGTGCAGCCCCAGCGATGCCCGGTCCCGAAAGGTGCATCCGGTGCGGGCATGATTTTGCACCGCGGTCTCCCGACGAATTTTCTGCACCATCCGCTCCTCCCAGCGCGTTGCCTCCCGGAGTGCGCCCCGGCGGGGGCGGGTGGAACGGGCCGTCCCCAGGAGAGGCCCGTCGGCCACCCGAGGCCTTCGCTCCCGCCCAGTCTCCTGAGCCGGCCGCTGCGAGCCCTCAATCGACTCCGTCGCTCCGCATCGGCAGCGGAGTGGTGGAGGGGCAGGTGCACGGTGTGCAGTCACGCACCGAGCAACAGGGGGAATCAAACTACGAGACGGTGTGGACGTTCCGGGTCGAACGCTATGACGAGGCCGGCAATCGGGTGCTGCTGGTGCCGGTGGAGATGCGGGGCTACGCGTTCGAAGGGGCGATTTCCGAGGGTGATTGGGTACGGGCGCACGGCAAGATGAAGAGAGGCACGCTGCGGGCGAGCAAAGTCGAGAACCTGACGAGCGGGGCTAGCGTCAACGCTAAGACGATGTCTCATGTGGTGAGTTTGGCGAGTTTTTTGTAGCAGGTCAGTGCGGCGGCGAGGCCGAGGAAGGCGAGGAAGTGGCTGCCCTTGCGTTCGTACCGGACAGTGAGGCGGCGGTAGCCGAACAGCCAGGAGATGGTGCGTTCGATCTTCCAACGGTGGCGTCCGAGTCGTTCGGAGGACTCGATGCCCGGGCGTGCGATTCGCGTGATGATGCCGCGTTTCCGCAGCCAGAGCAGGGTGTCGGCGGAGTGGTACGCCTTGTCGGCGCGGAGCTTGCCGGGGCGCCTGCGGCGCGGTCCGCGCCGGGACCGTACGGCCGGTATCGCCTTCACGAGCGGCTTGAGGGCCTGGCTGTCGTGAGTGTTGGCCCCGGAGACGGCTACCGCCAGCGGAATGCCCTCGCCTTCGGACAGGACATGTAACTTGCTGCCGGACTTGCCGCGATCGACCGGGTTCGGCCCGGTCAGCGAGCCCCCCTTTTCGCCCGTACCGAGGCGGCATCGATGATCACCGAGGACCAGTCCAGCTCGCCCCGGGCTCCCAGCTCGTCCAGCACCGCCCGGTGCAACCGCCGCCACACCCCCGCCTTCGTCCAGGCCGCGAACCGCCGGTGCGCGGTAGCCGGCGACACCCCGAACGTCGGCGGCAAATGCCGCCACGCACAGCCGCTGGTCAGCACGTACACCACAGCCGTGAACACCGCCCGCTCGTCCAACGGCGCACTCCCACCACCCTGCGGACGCGGCACGAACGACGACAGCACAGGAGCAGCCAGTTCCCACAACCCGTCAGGAACCAGCCGCTGCGACAGATCAACACCCACGAAGAACAATGATGCCGCACCTCACGGCATCACCACATGAGACATCGCCTTAGACCCCGGTCAGTAGTTTCGACCGCTCCCACAGCCGGCTCGCGAAGGCCGGGTCGGTCACCAGCTCGTGCTTCGGCTCCTCGCGCTTCAGCTTGTGGAAATAGGCGCCGTTGATCGACTGGGTGTCCGGCGTGGTCGCGAGGTGGATCAGCGGCTCGGCACCCTCCTCGGCACTCGACATGAGCGCGCTGCCCAGCCGCATCAGGGTGCTGACGGCACGGTTTTCGCGCATGACGTCGCTGGCGACTGCGCCGGGGTGGAACGCCGCGGCCGTCACATCGCCGCGGCGGGCCAGTTCGCGGGTGAACAGGAGGACCGCCAGTTTGGCGGAGCCGTAGGCGCGCTGGCCGCTGGCGCTGGTGAGGTCGTCGAGGTCGAGGCGGCCGCGGCGATACAGCATGCTTCCGGTGTTGATCACGCGGCCCCCTTTCAGTGTGTCCAGCAGCAGGTTCGTCAGCAAGAACGGAGCGAGGTAGTTGACCTGGAAGGTCATCTCGTGCCCGTCCTGCGTGGTTCGGTGCCCGGAGAAGATGCCGCCGGCGTTGTTGGCCAGGACGTCGATGGGCCGGTCGCGCAGCTTCTCGGCCAGCGCGCGAACGTCATCGAGGCGGCTGAAGTCGGCGACGAGATGCTCGGCGCCGATCGACCCGGCGACGGCCTTGGTCTTCTCCGCCGACCGGCCCACGACGATGACGGTCGCGCCGAGCTGGGCGAAGCGCTGGGCCGCGGCGGCGCCGATCCCCGAGCTCGCCCCGGTGATGACGACATTCTTGCCCTGGAGATCAGTCATGACTAGCGCTCCTAGAGGTGATACGTAGTTTCATATTGATACTCTATCTCAAGGTGAAATATTGGGGTCGACGGGATGAGCGTGAGAGGCCGCATGCGCCGCCGCCAGCTCGGATCTGGCTGAGGCGACCTTCGAGCCATACCGGGGATTCGACAAGGTTCGGCGTGAAAACGACGTCGCGGCGGCCCGCCGAGGCCCTGCGGGCGGTCTGCCGCGACCATGTCGCCGCACCTGCCCACTTCGACGAGCCGGTGACGGGTTGGCGCTCGCTTGCGGGATGCCGCGTTGATATGGAGTTTACGCAAGCAACCATACCTCAAAGTGAGACTAGGTCTCACTGTGAGGCCGTCTATAATGCGGACATGGCCGCATTCACGAACACATCTCCACGCTCCGCCGCGCCGCCGGCACTGCGCGACCGACTGCGCCACGCGATGCGGGACGAAGTCAGCGCAGTGGCGTTCCGCCTCTTCACCGTGCAGGGCTTCGAGAACACGACGGTCGACCAGATCGCCACCGAGGCGGGGCTGTCGCGTGCCAGCTTCTTCCGCTACTTCGGCACCAAGGAAGACGTCGTTCTGGGCAACATCGAGGAACTCGGCCACGAAGTCGCCGCAGCGCTCAGCGCCCGCCCGGCGGACGAGCGGCCCTGGGACTCACTGCGCCGCGCCTTCGACGTACTCACCCAAATCCATGCCGACGAGCCCGAGAAGGCCCTGAGCTTCACACGGCTGCTCAGGGACGCTTGCCCCCTGAAAGCCCGTCACCGGGAGAAACAGCAGGGCTGGCAGCCCCTGCTGGTGCCTGAGGTCTCCCGGCGGCTCGGCGCCGACCCTGTCGCTACCGATGACCCCCGGGCTCTCGCGCTCGTGGCTTCCGCTCTCGCCTGCCTGGACGCGGCTACGGATACGTGGATGGCCTGCGACGGGACGACTCCACTGCCCGAGATCCTCGACCGCGCCATGGGCGCTCCGGCCGCATAGACCCGGCAGCTGTAGTTATTGATCGTCGGCCTGTCCTTGCTGGTCAGGGCGGCTACCGGGGCGCTGCGGGCAGAGGAACAGCCACCGTGATCATGAACGCTTGTGATGACGATCAAGGACCAGGTGGCCGCGGAGGCCACGATAGCCGAGCGTGAGTGGACGGACGTCATAGGAAGGCGATGGCCGCGGTGGCGGACTGCTTCACACGGCGTGAACCCCGCCTGCTTGGACGGGAGATGTGCGAGGCGATGCTGATGGAGCTGGACACCCGCAACTGCTGGACGCTCGCCGAGGCCCTGGGCCACTGTGGTCCGCACCACCTGCAAGCACTTCCTCGCCCGCGCCCGCGTCGACCACGACCTGGCCCGCGACCGCCTCGCCGCGTGGATCACCAACGAACTCGCCGATGACCAAGCCGTGCTAGGGCCAATGCCGTTGCGTTACGGGCTTGCGGGCTGGGGTCTTGTGATGAGGACCGCTTGAGGTCCGGTGCGGGTCGGCTGTGGCCAGGAACGGTGTTCAGTTCGCTTGAGGCGGTAGTTGGACATCTTGCGTTTCACCACGCGGGGCTGGCTGCGGAGGCGTCTGACGGGCAGGAGCCGTTCCAGGAGGTCCTGCTCGAGCATCACCAGTGCTCTGACCAGGAGGTCAGGGGGAAAAACTGCCCGGCGTGACGGTCACGCTGCGCCGGGCAGAGCGCAGCGTTTCGGTGAAGGAGACCCGGTCAGGGTCCAGGCCACGGGTGGCAGCCGTTCTCAGCATGAGTTCCCGCAGAGCGTGGTGGACCAGCAGGTGTGCCCAGATCTGCTGGTGAACACCGTCGGGTGTTTTACTGCTGAGCACGACGCGTGCGCCACGCTGATGGGTTTTGATCTCGGCGAAGACGGACTCGATCTCCCAGCGTTCGCGGTAGAGCGCGGCCAGCTGCCGGGCAGGATACCGTCGGGCGTCCAGCAGGCTGGTGACCAGGCGATAGTCGTCGGTCTCACCCTCACCGGCCCGGTCCTTGAGCCGGTAGGCCAGGACACGGACCACAACCGGCTCCTTGCGGGCCGGGCCGCCGCTCGCTCTGATGTGTGAGAGCCATGACCCGTCGCGGAACTGTTTGGTGACGGGCAGGACGCGGTTGGCGGGCACCCGCCACAGCAGGTCGGCGCCGGTGGCGGTGAACGCCTGCCACAACGGGACGCCAAGGAACCCACGGTCGGCCAGGACCAGCTGACCTGGGCCGGTCGAACGCGGCAGGCGGCCTACCAGAGTGACTTCCCCGGTGCGGCAGCCGGCCAGTTCCGCGTCCAGCACCGCATGGCTGCCGATCTCCACCAGAGCTGCCATCCGCACTTGCGGAAACGCGCTCCTGCCCGACCCGCGGCCACTGCCCGGACGTCCGAAGGCAGTCTCGTTGGCTTCACTGTCCGCGACGTCCCAGCACGTGCCGTCGACGGCGAGCAGCCGCAAGCCCCGCCAGAACGCGCCGGGCGTCGCCTCGGTCGCCATCGGCTTCGCGGTCGTGGCGAACAGCACCCGCAGCGGCTCGGAGCCCAGCCGCTGCCGGGCCCTGAACAGCGAGGACTTCGCCGGAACACGCCAGTTGCCCAGCAGCCCCGAGCCCCGCAAGCCCTCGACGAGATGGCGCATCACTTCCAGATACGGGGCAGGTGAGAACAGGGCCAACGCCAGCACGAAGTACACCACCAGCCGCACGGGAAGCAGCCGCTGACGTCGCTCGGCACGGCCGCACGCCGTCACCACCCGGTCCACCAAGCCTGGCGGATACACCCAGGTCAACAGGCCGAGACCCGATAAGTCAGACACACTCGCAGCCATCCGAACCACCCCCGGGACGAACTGCCAAGCACAGTACGCCTACAGCAAAGGCAACGGCATTGGGTCTAGGGCGTGTTGCGAAAGTCCCGCCTGCTCCACGACGCCTGGCACGCACGCTCGCCGCGTTGTCGGGATCATCCAAGTACGTCCAGTACGAGGACGACCCTCCGCCTTGCGATCGCACGCACCAGACGCCGCGGAGCCCGCCCTGCGGGCGGACGGCGCTACTTTCGCAACACGCCCTAGGTCCTGTCTGGAGTTCGGATCACGAGTGTGGTGCGATGCTGCGGAGCCAGAGCATCGCACCACACAGGTGCAGTCCGGCCTCGTAGCTCTCCGGGGTCTTGTCGTACCGGGTAGCGATACCGCGCCAGTTCCGCAGCCGGTTGATGCACCGTTCCACGGTGTTGCGCTCTTTGTAGAGTGTCGCGTCGTGTGAGACTGGCCGACCGCCAGCGCTGCCACGCTTCTTGCGGTTCGCGGCCTGGTCGACCTTCTCCGGGATCACGGCTCGGATCCCGCGTCGTCGCAGGTAGTGGCGGTTGCGTCGGGACGAGTACGCCTTGTCCGCGGCCACCGCATCCGGCCGGGTCCGCGGGCGCCCGATCGGGCCGCGCACCTTCACCCGTTCCAGGACCGGGGCGAACTGTGGACTGTCGCCGGCCTGCCCGGGCGTGAGGACGAACGCAAGCGGGCGACAGCGTCGGTCAGCCGCCACATGGATCTTGCTCGTCAGTCCGCCCCGGGAACGCCCCAGCTCGGCGGCTTTCAAGCGGGCTCGGTGTCGTCGGCGGACCCGTCGCCGCTCGACGCGCGCCTCATCCTCGGCCTGTCCGTCCTGCGTTCTTTGCGCCTTGCCATCGCCCCCTTTTCGGCCTCGACGGCCATTTCCAAGGCCGCCAACTGCTCGGGGTCCAGGGCCATCCCGGCGGCGTGATGGTGGGCCCGGGCGGTCGCAGAGTCCACGCTGACCAGGCCCAGGTCGGCCTGGCCGCGGGCGGCGGCCTCGGCGATCACTGTTTGCATCAGATCCTGGAAAACACCCCGCGTCGCCCAGATCCGGAAGCGGTCGTACGCGCTCGGCCAGGGCCCGAACTCGGTCGGCAGGTCACGCCAGGGGCTACCGGTCCGGAACCGCCACATCACCGCGTTGAAGTGTTTCCGCAGGTCAGGGATGGGCCCAACCGCGGCAATCGGGAGATGGGGCTCGATCAGGGCCCACTGCTCTTCGGTGAGATCGCCTCGCGCCATGACTGACGGCCTATCAAGACCGAGCCCTCGCGCGCAGGCGATCTACCGAACTCCTGATCCGAACTCCAGACAGGACCTAGTAGTGCCTGGTCAGGTTGATATGGACGTTGGTATGTCGCGGTGACAGGTCGGGCAGGCGCCGGTCCAGAGGGCGAGGAGTGTCTGTAGCTCGCGGACGACTTGGTAGAGGCTCAGGCCGGCGCCGTGTCTTTTGGGGCCCGGGCCAGTCGTTGCAGGGTGCAGAAGGCGTGCGCGACGGAGACGAGGGTGACGTGGTGGTGCCAGCCGTTCCAGGTTCGGCCCTCGAAGTGGGCGAGTCCCAGGGCCTGCTTCATCTCCCGGTAGTCGTGCTCGATGCGCCAGCGGAGTTTGGCGAGCCGGACCAGCGTGGTCAACGGCATGCCGCAGGGCAGGTCGGACAGCCAGAACTGCACCGGCTCGCTCTCGCCGGCAGGCCATTCGGCCAGCAGCCAGCACACGGGCAGTTCCGGGCCGTCGACGTTCTGGCGGACCTCGCGTCCGGCGGGCCGGATGCGCAGGGCCACGAAGCGCGAGTACATCCGCCTGCGGCCCGAGCGGCCGGTGCCGGGCCGGGAGCCCTCCCGCCACTGCACCGGCCGGGCCGCCTTCCGGCCCGCCGCGGTGACCAGCTCCTTCACCGACTGCGGCTTGTCGGGATACTTCGCCACCGGCGGGCGTCCGGTCCCCGCATACGGCTCGGCCACCGGCACCGCGCCGGCGGGCTGAGCCGACAGCGTGCTGGAGATTCCCACGACGTAGTTCAGGCCGCGGGCCTGCAGTCCGTGCCGGAACGCGGCGGCGTCGCCGTATCCGGCGTCCGCGATGGCCAGCGGCACCTCGATCCCCCAGGAGCGGATCTCGTCGAGCATGTCCAGGGCCAGCTGCCACTTCTCCACATGCCCGATATCGTCCGGGATGCCGCAGGCGGCACGTCGGGCGACCTTGTCCGCATCGGCCTTCGGTGAGGCGGGGTCCCAGGTCTGGGGCAGGAACAGCCGCCAGTTGACCGCCGCCGAAGCGTGGTCGGAGGCGAGGTGGAGCGAGACGCCGACCTGGCAGTTGGTGACCTTGCCCGCGGTGCCGGTGTACTGCCGCGACACGCATGCCGAGGCCGTCCCATCCTTCAAGAACCCGGTGTCGTCGAAGACCAGGGCCTCCGGACCGATCGCCTCCTCCATCCGCCAGGCCAGCCGGGCCCGGATGTGCGCCGGGTCCCAGGGGCTGGTGGTGATGAAGTTGGCCAGTGCCTGACGATTGCCGTCCTCCCCGAGCCGGGCGGCCATCGGCTCGACCGACTTACGCTGCCCATCGGTCAGCAGCCCCCGCAGATAGACCTGCCCCCACCGACGCTGATCCTTGCGCGCAAACGGCTCGAACACCTCCGCCGCGAACGCCTCCAACTCACCACGCACCACAGCAATCTCGTCCGGAGTCACACACACTCAACGCCACACCCGACCCACAGGACACGCACCACCACAACCAACCTGACCAAGCCCTACTAGTTCTCGTGCCCTGACCCCTCCGCGGAAAATTCATCACAGCCACCTCGGTAAAAGTGGGCGCCGGTACTCAGAAGAGCACCGGCGCCCACGGCATGGCGCCTCTCACCTACCAGGCGGCAGTGCCCTCAAGCCCAGGTGACGGCGTCCTCGACGGGCACGCGGGGCAGCCGCGGGAACCACGGGTCGGCGCCGGGGTGACCGATGTTGACCAACAGATGCGAGCGCCAGCTGGTACCGGCGAAGAACTCCTCGTCCACGCCGGCCTTGTCGAAGCCCGCCATGGGACCGGCCGCCAGCCCCGCCGCGCGGACGGCGAGCAGGAAGACCCCGGTCTGCAGTGCCGAGTTGTAGGCCGCGAGACTCTCGCGCTTGTCGATCTGGTCGGCGAACGCCGCTCGCAGCATGTCGCCGCGAGCGGGGAAGACCGTCGGCATCTGGTCGTGGAAGTCGACGTCGTACGCAAGGATCGCCACGGCCGGCGCGCTGAGCGTCTTGGCCTTGTTGCCCTCGTCGAGATGCCGGACGAGTCGCTCCTTGCCCTCGCGGGTGCGCACGAAGAGAACGCGCAGCGGCTGGCCGTTGGCGGCGCTCGGCGACCAGCGGGCGAGTTCCCAGATCATGGCGAGTTCGTCGTCGGCAACGGCCACCTCCGCGAAGGTGTTCGCGGTGCGGGCCTCGGTGAACAGCACCTTTCGCCCGGCGTCGTCGAGGACATCGAGGGCCTGCGGTTCACGGTCGGTCATACTCATGGTTTCTCTCTTACTTCGGCTGTACGGATGGTGTGGTGCCGGGGCGGGGCGACCGCCCCGGCAACCACAGGGTGGGGACGGGGTTTGTGGAGCCGGACGAGCACAGGGACCCGGTGCTGTCACAGGGGCCTGTGGCCCCCTGTCCGACGTCATATGTGGTGTGCTGACCGCTTGTTCCGCTCCGCGCCCAGGCGGGCGAAGTAGGCGATCAGGTCGGGGTTGTCGACCGCCGCGGGGTTCAGGACCTGCTCGGCGGGGGCGCCCTGGAGCAGGCGCTTGACGGGAACCTCGAGTTTCTTGCCGGTCTTCGTGTGCGGGAGCGCCGGTACGGCAAGGATCTCGTCGGGAACGTGGCGAGGTGAGGCACCGGCGCGGATCGCGTCGCGGATCTTCTCGCGCAGGGAATCGTCCAGGCCGACCCCGTCGGCGAGGACCACGAAGAGCGGCATCCAGTAGCCGCCGTCGGGTTCCTCGGCGCCGATGACGAGGGCCTCGGTGATCTCGGGGAGGTGTTCGACGATGTCATGGATGTCGGCACTGCCCAGGCGCACTCCGTTGCGGTTGAGGGTGGCGTCGGAGCGGCCGTGCACGATCACCGAGCCGTGCGAGGTGAGCGTGATCCAGTCGCCGTGCCGCCACACACCGGGGTAGTCGCCGAAGTAGGCGTCGCGGTAGCGGCTGCCGTCGGGGTCGTTCCAGAAATACAGCGGCATGGACGGCATGGGGCGGGTCACGACCAGTTCGCCGACCTGGTCGAGGACAGGAGTGCCCGTCTCGCCGTAGGCGGCCAGCGCCACGCCCAGGCTGGGGGCGGACAGCTCCCCCGCCCAGACGGGGGTCGTGGTGGCGCTGCCGGCGAAGGCCGAGACGACGTCCGTGCCGCCGCTGCTGGAGGCCAACTGGACGCCTGCGCCCACGTGGTCGCGGACCCACGGGTAGGCGGAGGCGGGCAGAGCGGAGCCGGTGCAGCCGATGACGCGGATGGCCGACAGGTCGTGCACGGAGGGTTCGATGCCCAGCTTGGCCATGGCCAGCAGGTACTGGGGACTGGTGCCGAAGAGGGTGACCTTGTGGCGAGCCGCCAGCTCCCACAGGATGTCCGGGCGCGCCTGCGGTGCCGGGCTGCCGTCGTAGGTGCAGGTGGTGGCACCGGTCAGCAGGGTGGAGACGACCAGGTTCCACATCATCCAGTGGGTGGTGGTGTACCACAGCAGGCGGTCCCCGGTGCCCAGATCGCTTTGCAGGCCGAGCATCTTGAGGTGTTCGAGCAGAACCCCGCCGTGCCCGTGGACGATGCCCTTGGGCACGCCGGTGGTACCGGAGGAGAAGACGACCCACAGAGGGTGGTCGAACGGCACCGGGGCGATGGTGAGGTACTCGGCGCCTGTAGCCGAGTCCTCCCAGGCAACCGTCAGCCCCGAGTCCCCGTCCTCGGGCCAGGCAAGGCCCACGTGGTCCACGAGCACCGTGGCCTTCAGCGTCGGCAGGGCGCGGACCAGTTCGAGCGAGGCGGTCCGACGGTCGTGTGTGGTGCCGTTGAACAGGTAGCCGTCCGCCGTGATGAGCACCGTGGGTTCGAGCTGGGCAAAACGGTCGGCGGCGGCCTTGGGCGCGTAGTCCTGGCCACACACCGACCACACCGCGCCCAGACTCGCGGTGGCGAGGAACGCAATGATCGCGTGGGGGGTGTTGGGCAGATATCCCACCACCCGGTCGCCCTGTCCGACGCCCAGGCCGCGCAGGCTGGCAGCGACGGAGGCGACCCGAGCGCGCAGCTCCCGGCCCGTGATCTCATAGCCGGCTCCGCTCTCGTCCAGGGCGGTGATCGCGGGAGCGTCCGGCTGCAGGTTGCGCAGCGCGTGATGGGCGTAGTTGAGGGTGGCTCCGGGGAACCAGTGGGCGCCGGGCATGGTCTCCTCGGCCAGCACCCGTTCGTACTCAGTCGTCGCGTCGATGTCGAAGTACTCCCACACCGCGGCCCAGAACCCTTCGAGGTCGGTGACGGACCACTGGTACAGGGCTCGGTAGTCCGTGGGGTCCTGGATCCCTTCGCCGCCCTGGTGCCGGGCCGCCCATCGGGCGAAGTCCGCGATGCGGCTGCGGGCGGCCGACCTCGGGTCGGGAGTGAAGAAGGGTTCCGGATACGGCGCGAGGTGCGGGGCGGTCATGGTGTGGTACTCCTCGTCAGGGGACGGGCGGGACGTCGGCGGTACGGCGGGCCGTGTGCAGCAGGGGAGCCCAGGCAGCGGTGTCCGTGAAGTCGCCGGTACCGGCCGGGACGGTGTCCATCACGACGCGGTCGGGGCGCAGCAGGACGGCGTCGGCACGGCCGCGTGTCAGCCAGCCGGCCAGGGTGCCGTCGTCGCCCAGGTCGTGCACGTGGATCGTCGGGGCGCCCAGTGCCGTCGCCACGGCCGTCATCTGCGCCGTGGACGGCACAGCGGTCAGGACGGCGAAGGAGCCCCCGAGAACGTCATCGAGGCGTACTCGCCTGCCGTCGTGACGTACCCAGGGCTGCGGGCAGAAGGTGCCGGGCAGCACGCCGCCGGTCAGTCTGCGGCGGCGCCGTACGAGTGGACCGGCGGTCAGCGCGGGGCTGAGGTCACGGCTCACCGCCGCGGTCACGCCGGGGATGCGACAGGCCGCGCCCACGACGGCCCGGCGGAACGCCGCGCCCCGGTCCTGTCCGCCGGTCATGGCCCAGCCGACGGCGACCGCCACGCGGATCACATGGCGGGCGTGCGGCTTGCGCTCACGCTCATAGGTGTCCAGCAGCCCGTCGTGTGCGCCCTGTTGGAGGACGCGGGCGAGCTTCCAGGTCAGGTTGTGGGCATCACGCAGGCCCGCGCACAGGCCCTGCCCGACGAAGGGCGGGGTGAGGTGAGCGGCGTCGCCCAGCAGGAAGACGCGCCCCCGGCGCCACCGGTCGGCGAGGCGGGCCCGGAAGGTGTACTGGGCCTGCCGGATCACCTCGAAGTCGTCGCCCGGCGAGGCATCGGGCGGCAGGTCCACCCAGGGGGCGACCAGCTCGCGCAGGCGCTCCCATCCGTCCGGGCCGTCCAGGTGCTGATCGTCGGCCAGCCGGAACTCCCAGCGGTAGCGGTCCTCGCCGACGCGCATGAAGGTGCCCGGACGGGTGGGGCAGCAGATCTGCTCGGCGCCTTCCCAGGTGCGCACCGGGCGGCTGGTGCGCACGTCGATGACCCGCCAGCTCTCCTCGAAATGCAGGTCCTCCCAAACGGCGCCGATGGCGTCGCGGGTGAGGCTGCCCGCACCGTCGCAGCCGAGGACGGCATCGGCCCACAGGTGCTCCTCCTCGTTGCTGCCGTCGCGGCGGAAGGTGACCCGGACCGGACCCGTGGAGTCGTCCGGTCCGTCGGTGTCCCCTGCGACGGACTGGGTGACGGACACGACCTCCACCCCGCCCCACAGCTCGCACTCGGGGCGGCGCGCCAGGGCGTCACGCAGCAGGCGTTCCAGTTCGGGCTGGTCGAACATGCTGGTCTGCGGGAAGCCGTGGTGCCCGAGCGGGGACCGCGGGAACTCGGCGATCATGCGGCGCCGGGCGTCCAGCAGCCGCAGCCCGCGCGCCGGGCGCGCCAGGGCGGCGAACTCCTCGTGGACACCGACGCTCTGCAGGATCCGGCGGACCTCGTCGTCCGCGACGACGGCGCGCGGCTGGGGGTAGATGTCCCGGTGGCGTTCGAGGAGCAGGCTGCGCACTCCGTGCCGGGCGAGCAGGAGGGCGGCCGTGACCCCGACGGGTCCGGCACCGATGATCACCACCGGCCTCCGGGCTGTGGCCTTCACGGTGCGTCCCTGACGGGGGTCCGCTGCTCGCCGAGGTCGATCCGCCCGTCCGGGGTGGCGATCGTGGCGGTGATGAGGTCACCGTCGCGCAGGTACTTGGGGTTCTTGGCCTGGCCCTTGAAGAACGCCTTCCACTTCAGTGCGGGCGGCAGCAGCGCGGCGATCTTCTCGGCCGCCTTGGGCGGGGCCTTCAGGGCCGTGCCGCCGGGAGTACCGGTCAGCAGCAGGTCGCCCGGGTCGAGGGTCTGGAAGCGGGCGAGCAGGGTGAGCGCCTGTGCGGGCCGTACGATCATGTCGGCCAGCGTGCGGTCCTGGCGCGACACGCCGTTGACCGACAGCCGCAGCCGCAGGTTCAGCAGATGGGCGAAGTCCTCGGGCTCCAGCAGGGTCAGGTACGGACCCGTCGGGGTGAAGGTCGGATAGGACTTGCTCTCGTAGAACTGGGTCTTGGTCAGCTGGACGTCGCGGGCGCTGACGTCGTTGGTCAGGACGAGGCCGGCGACGTAGCGCGGCAGGTCCTGCTCCTCGACGACGGTGCCCACGGGCAGGGTGGCGCCCATGACGAGGCCGAGTTCCACCTCGTAGTCGAGGAACTTCACGTGCTCGGGCCGGATGATCGTGTCGTGGGGGCCGCTGACCGAGCCGGAGGCCTTGCGGAAGAAGGTGGGCGGGATGTCACCGGTGAAGCCCGAATCCTTGGCGTGGCTACGGTAGTTGACCATCTGGGCGACCACCCGGCACGGGGTGGTGACCGGTGGCAGTGTCACCAGGTCGGCGACGGGCGTGCCGCTCTCGGCGGAGGCGGCGGCCTCCCGGACCGCGTCCCGGTCGGCGAGCAGTTCCGCCGTGGTGACCGCCTCGGTCGCGACACGGACGGCGCGCTCGTCCCGGACGACCCACCAGCCGTCGGTGGTGCGCAGAACGTTGGTGCTCATGAGCTCATCGCTTTCATCAGGCCCAGCAGGCGTGCGGGGTCGAGTTCGTTGTCGCCACGCAGGGCCGTCATGACCTCGCGCAGCTTGGCGGGGGAAGGGTTGGCGCCCAGGAAGTCGCGGGTGACCGGCGGGCCCCACTGGGCCAGGCCGCTCGCCGACATCGGTGCCCAGCCGGGCTCCAGGGCGCAGGAGAAGAGGTCGCCGTCGGCGAAGTGCTCCAGCATGAAGTGGTCGGGGTCGCGCCAGTAGTCGAACAGCTGGCTGCCCTGGATGTGCCGGCCGATGCCCCAGCTGCGCTGGTAGCCGCGCTCGCCCAGGTACTCCCCGCCGGCGGCGATCGAGTCGAGGTCGGTGACCTGGTAGGCCGAGTGGACGTAGCCGGTTCCGGGCCCCAGGTGCAGGGCCAGCGTGTGGTGATCGACGGCCACGCTCCCCTGGTCACACCGGATGAACGCCATCGTCGGCCCGCGCCCGCGCTGCCCGTCCAGGAACAGGAAGTCGGACACGATCATCCCGAGGGTGTCCAGGTACCAGTCCAGGGTGCGGGCGAACACCCGTGTTTCCAGCACCACATGGCCCAGCCGCTGGATGCGGGACGGCTCACGGGGCGGACGCTGGGTGGCGTTCGTACGACGGTGATCGGTACCGAAGTTGAGGATCAGCGGCTCCTGCTCGGGCAGCGCGGGCAGCTGCTCGGCGCAGTGCACCACCCGGACCGGCAGACCCGAGGGATCGAGCAGGGCGACCGACTGCCCACCGCCCGGTACGCCGATGTCCCGGACGGTACTGCCGGTGGCGCGGGCCAGCCGGTCGAGGTCGGCCCGCTCGGCCGCGCGGAACGCCGGCCCGATGAACCGGGGCGTACGCCCACGCCGGATGACCATGCAGGGTGAGCCCGCGATGGTGCCGCGAAGCCACAGCTCTCCCTCGGTGCGGGCGGCGATCGCGAACCCGAAGTCACGCGCGAAGACCTCGGCCCGGTCCAGGTCCGGCTTCTCGAACTCGAGCCAGGCCAGATCCGCCACCTTGATCACGGGATTCCGGGAACGTCCGGGGTGCTCTCCGCGCAGGGCGCCCTGCTCACTGTGGAGGTCTTGGTGGGGCGTCTGGGGAGCGGCTCTGTTAACGGGGGTGTGGGACATGGTGTCCTCCAGGCAACACTGCTGTAATGAGGAAATCATCAACTTTGCTGTAACCCATCGTCAATAGGGTGGACCCAAATAATTGATAATCCCATCAGTAATGGCAGACTCATCGCGGCGGTTGTTACACTCGCCGTATGCCGACGTCAGCCCCGCCCAAGAACCGCTTCGAACGGCGCCGTGCCGAGACCCGCCAGGCGCTTGTCCGTGCGGCCCGGCAGATCCTCGCGGAGACCGGGGACACCAGCGCCAGCATCCAGGCCATCGCCGCGCGCGCGGACGTGGGCTTCGGCTCCTTCTACAACCACTTCGAGTCCAAGACGGAGCTCTTCGACGCCGCGGTGACGGACGCCCTGGACGAGTTCGGGCAGGTCATCGACGAGCGGGTACAAGGAATCGACGACCCGGCCGAGCTCGTCGCTGCGGGCTTCCGGCTCACCGCCCGGATGGCCGACTCCCACCCTGAACTCATGCGGATCCTGCGTGACCGCGGTCTGGCCTACATCCACTCCGCCCGCGGACTCGCCCCGCGAGCCCTGCGCGACCTGGAGAACGGCATCGCCTCGGGCCGCTTCACCTGCCGCAACGCGACCACCGCCCTGTCCGCCTTGGGCGGCACCCTGATGTCCCTCGTGGCGCTGCGACTGGACCGCCCCGACCTCGACGGGGACGAGGCCGCCTCGGACCTGGCCGAGATGGTCCTGCGCATGCTGGGCGTCCCGCCGGACGACGCCCACCAGGTGACCCGGCGGCCGCTGCCCGACCTCGGTTGACCCGAGCACCTGCCGCGCCAGGCCCCGTGGCCACCGGAAAGCCGTGGACGGCAGCCCGTCCGCCGGTGGCCGCGCGGACCCTCGTCCTCGACCAGCCCGTGAGACCGGTTCCCTCCCGGCCACCGCGCAGCCGGAGGCGGCCGGCTGAGGCCTCGCGGTCCACCAGGGCGGCGTGACGTCGTAAGAGCCGACTCCACCGCGGACAGTCTTCTGTCCCGTGCCGCGCATGAACTCAGCCCGCGAGCGGACGAGCTGTGGGACGAACCGGGCATCGCGCGGATGACGGGGGACAACGTCGCTGAGCACGTGGCCGCCCTACTTTTCGGCATCGAGCACGGCGGCGAGCACGGCATCGAGCCAAGGCGGATCGATCCGCCGGCTGCCGACGCTGAGCGCGCGCGTCGGCTGGCTCAGCACGGGAAGCCGGTCACAGCGCTGCTGCGCGCCGTCCGGCTCGCTCAGGGCCTCATCCTCGACCGGCTGCTCGAAGAGCTGCCCCGGCTCACCAGCGATGCCGAGACGATCAGTGTGGGGACCCGCAAGCTGATCGCGCTGGCGACCGAGTACAAGGACCGCACATCGGAGGCGGACGTCCTGGCCTTCCAGGACGAGCGGGACCGCCAGGTTCAGTGGCGGCTGTCGGTGGTGAACGAGGCGAGCGTACGCGTCGGAACGACCCTGGACATCGACCGCACCGCCCAGGAGTTGGCGGGCCTGGCAAGTGAGCGCTTCGCCGATGCCGCCGTCACCGTCGACCTCCTCGACACGTCTTCCGGAGACGAGCCTCCCGCGCAGGGCACACTCGTGGTCCGCCGGGTCGCCCAGCGGTGGGTAACGGACGGTTACGCCGGGGCGAGCTACGGGGAACCGCTGATTCCGCCGCAGCAGCTCCATAGGTATCCGGACGGATCGCCACAGGCTCGCGCCCTGGTCACCGGCCAGCCCTCACGGCACTACCTCGGCCCGTCCGCATCAATGCTGCTGGTACCGCTGTGCGCCCGTGGCACCACGCTGGGTGTCGCCCAGTTCTTCCGACACCACGAGCACGACGCGTACGGGGACGAGGACCTGCTCCTCGCCCAGGAGATCGCGGCCAGGGCGGCGGTGGCCATCGACAACGCCCGCCGAAACACGCACACGCACGTGCACGCCACCGCCCTCACCCTCCAGCGCAGTCTGCTCCCGCGCGGTACACCCGCGCAGTCCGCCGTGGAGGTCGCCTGCCGTTATCTGCCTGCCGCCTCCCAGCTCGGCGTGGGCGGCGATTGGTACGACGTCATCCCGCTGTCCGGTGCCCGGGTCGCACTCGCGGTGGGCAACGTGGTCGGCCACGGCGTCCAGGCCGCCGCCACCATGGGCCGGCCGCGAACCGCCGTGCGCACCCTCCCCGACATCGATCTGCCGCCCGACGAGCTCCTCACCCACCTGGACGACGTCGTCATCCGTCTGTCCGCAGAAGGCTCCTCCGAGGCCTCTGCCGAAACGGACACCGAAGCCGCGAATGACATCGGGGCCTCCTGCCCGCACGCCGTGTAGCATCCCGTCGCCGGCTGCTGCACCCTCGCCACCGCGGGGCACGTGCCGCCCGTGGTGGTGACCAGGGAGGGAACCGCCGGCATCCTCGCCCGTCGGCCCGCCACTCGGGCCGGGCGGCCTGCCGTTCGAGACGGCGGAGATCGACCTGCCCGAGGGCAGCCTCATCGCCCTCTGCACCGACGGCCTGGTCAAGGCCCTCGACCACGACGTCGAGGCGGGCCTCACCCGACTGTGCCAGGCCCTCGCGCAGTCCTCCGCCTCCTTGGAGGTGAGCTGCGACGCGCTCCTCGAAGCGCTGCTGCCCGCAGACCGACCGCGCGACGACGTGGCACTCCTCCTGGCCCGCACCCACGCCCTCGGGGACTGTCAGGTCGCCACTTGCGACGTGGATGCCGACCGGGCCGAGGTCGCCCGGGGCAGAGCGAGCGTCTCCGGGCAGCTGACCACCTGGGGACAACTGGAGGAACGATCGCACCCTCATGTGCGAGGTCGCGGATGCCGGCAGCACCACTCCGCGCCTGCGCCGGGCCCGCCGGGCCCGTGTCTTCGACGAGGGCGGGCGAGGTCTGTTCCTCGTCGCCCAACTCGCCGAGCACTGGGGAACGCGCCATGCCCGACGTGGCAAGACGGTCTGGGCGGAGTGCGCCCTGGGCGCGCCGGAGCTCTTCTCGGAAGCGGCAGCGCCGGAGGTTCCGGGAGCCGTAGGAGCACCATCTCGCCCGGCCCGCCGAGACGATCGCGAGGTTCCTCGGGGGCTTCGACTGGCTGAAGACGCAGCGCCCGTCGGCGTACACCTGAACGCGGACAAGGAGTCACCTGATTCTCCACTCGGCGTGGCGCTCACCGGGAGACCTCGCGTTCCGTTCCTCCCGCGGCGGCCAGTACATCGGTGCGTTCCACGCAGAGGTATCACCCGGCTCGCCCTGCCCGACTTCACCTGCCCCGAAGTCGGTATGCCCCAGACCCGGATACCGGGAAGCCGTGAGCGCCGGTGCTCCCTCAAGCACCGGCGCCCACTCACCCCTGCCCGAGGTGGTCTTGCTGAACTTTCTGTTCAGTTGTCAGGGGACGAGGATGAGGCGGATCGGGTCGCCGATCTTGTTCTCCAGCCGGTTGACCGCGTCGGCGGCCTCGGCGAGCGGGATGTGGTCGGTGATGGAGGGGGCCAGGTCGAGACGGCCGACCTCGGCGAGGCGGACCAGTTCGGTGACGGACTCGGGGCTGCCGCCGTAGTGGCCGCGCACCTGCTTGCCCATGTAGTTGAAAAGCATGCCCTCGCTGATGGTGAGAGGCCTGGGGCTGATGCCGACCAGGATAAGCACTCCGCCCAGGCCGAGTGCGGCGGCGGCCTGCTCGCGGACGGCGGGCACGCCGGCGCAGTCGAAGGCGAAGTCCAGGCCCTGTCCGGCGGTGGCGGCGCGGACCTGGTCGGCGAAGTCGGGGGCGGCCGGGTCGAGGGCGAAGTCCGCGCCGAATTCCAGGGCGCGCTCGCGGGCGCCGGGCAGCGGGTCGACGGCGATGATCGGCGCGGCGCCGGCCAGGCGGGCGATGCGGACGTTGTGGGCGCCGACTCCGCCCACGCCCCAGATGCCGACGGACTGGGCGGGGCGTACGCCGGCGGTGGTGACGACGGCGGCGTAGGGGGTGGAGACCGCGTCGGGGATGATCGCGGCCTGGTCGAAGGGGAGGTTGTCGGGGATGGTGATGAGGGTGTCCTCGCGGGCGAGGGTGTACTGGGCCCAGCCGCCGTCGTAGTCGATTCCGGCGGTGAGCATCTGGGTGCAGGGGCGGCGGCGCACGCAGCCGGCGCACTGGCCGCAGGTCTTGCCGGCTTCCAGGGTGACGCGGGTGCCGACGGTCAGGCCGCGCTTGAGGTCGGGGCCGAGGGTGTGGATCACACCGGAGACCTCGTGGCCGACGGTGACCGTGTCGGAGGTGGCGAACAGCGGGACGAGGGAGCCGTCGATGAGGTGGACGTCCGAGAGGCAGACGCCTGCGGCCTTGACCTCGATGAGGACCTCGCCCGGGCCGGGAACGGGGACTGGGACCTCTTCCACGGCGAACTTCTTGCTGTCCAGGTGGAAGCGTCCGGCGAGCATGGTGTCCATGGTGCTCTGCTTTCTGTGAGCGGCACTCCCGGCGGTTCGCGCCGATGGGTGCCAGGTGGTGCCCGGCGAGTGTGGTGGCCGGGAGGCGTGCGGGCAGGGAGGTGCGCCCGCACGCCTCCCGGCGTCCGGGGGGGGTTAGGCGAAGACGTCCTGCTGGTAGCGCTCGTCGGCTTCCAGCTGGGCGAGCCACTGCTGGCCGGCCGCGTCGTCGGCGCCGGTCCGCTCGCGGTAGATCGCGGCGAGGGCCTCGCGGACGGCGGGTGCCATGCGGCGGCCGTCACCGCAGACGTAGATGTACGCGCCGTCTTCGATGGCCTGCCACACGGTGTCGGCGGCGTTGGCGATGGCGTTCTGCACGAACCGGGCCGGGTGGCCGGTCACCGCGGAGTAGGCGGTGTGCACCTGGGCGATCCCGGACTGCTCCCAGGCCTGCATCTCCTGGTGGTAGAAGTAGTCGTGCTCCGGGTGGCGGCAGCCGACGAAGACCTGCGACAGACCGACCTGCGTGCCGTTCTCCTGCTGGTGGGCACGCTCCTCCAGGAAGCCGCGCAGCGGCGCGATGCCGGTGCCGGGACCGATGAGGATCAGCGGTGTGGCCGGGTCGGCGGGCGGGGCGAAGGTCGGGGAGGGGACGCGCACGTAGCCGTAGAAGACGTCTCCGGGATTGAGGCCTGCGATGTAGGAGGAGCAGGTGCCTCGGTACTGGCCGTCGCCGGACAGGGCCGGGCCTTCCAGCAGGCCCACGGTCAGCCGCACGTGGCGCGGGTTGGCCTGCGGGGCGGAGGAGATGGAGTAGAACCGCGGGCGGATCGGGCCCATCATCTCCAGGAACACCGCCAGCGGCAGCTCGACCGCCGGGAAACGCTCCAGCAGGCCCAGCACGGAGACCCGCTTGCCCAGGATCTCGGTCTGGTACCGCTCCTCGGCTTCGATGGTGTCGGCCGTGTAGGCCTGCAGCTGCGGCCGGGTCCACGGGCACTCGGTGTGCTCGGCCAGCGTCTGTATCTGGGAGCGGGTGGCCACGTCCTGCAGTTCCAGGTACTCGGTGAGCAGGATCCCTGCGGTGACGGGGGTGCCGACCGGCAGGTGGGTGCGGCCGCCGGCGGGCATGTCCAGGCGCAGCACCTGGTCACGCTCCACGTCCAGGCGGGCGAGGGCGCGGTCGACGAGCGGCTGCTCGTTCTTGGCGAAGACGGCCAGGTGGTTGCCGGTGTCGTAGGTGACGCCGTCGGGGAGCTCGATGGTGATGGACTTCGCGGCCGGGCGCGGCGGCTCGATGCTGAAGTCCCACAGCCCGGTGGCGTCGGCCACGAGTTCCTCGTTGGCCACGACGGTGAGGGGGTAGGCCTGCTCGGAGACGATCGCGGGGCGCACGTCGGACTCGGTGAGCAGCTGGACCTGGTACCGCGGGCCGCTGGCCTGGGAGGTGTCGGCGGCGTACTCCTCGGCCAGGGTGGTCCACAGGGTGTCCATCCAGCGGGTGGCCATGCCGTCGAAGTCACCGGCGGCGTCCGCGATGCCGCGCTCGATGACGGGGGTGGCGCCGGCCGCCAGCAGCCCTTCCTCGATCCGGGTGGGGAAGGCCTGGTAGGTGGCCACCCACTGGGTGTTGCCGGCGCCCAGCAGCGCGAACCGCACGTCCTTCAGCGAGCCCTCCGGGAGTCCGGCGGCGATCAGGTCGTCGAAACGCTGCGCGTTGTCCGGGGCCTTGCCGTTGTAGCTGGCGGCCACGACCACGAGCAGGCCCTCGGTGGGCAGGTTGTCACCCAGCTCGTCCAGGCCGACCAGGGTGGTGCCGAACCCGGAGCGCTCGCTGCGGTCGGCGATGGTGCGCGCCAGGTCCTCGCACGAACCAAGGCTGGAGCCGTAGGCGACGGTCAGGTTCACCCCCACACCGCTGACCGCGGCCTGCTCCTGCGTGTCGTCGCTCTGCAGGTCCGCGACGCCGAAGACGGTGCGCTGGTGTTCCTGACGGCGACGGACGACCAACTCGAAGTTGCTGGGCTTGCGGGTCAGCGCCTCGTTGGTGTCCATCTTGTAGTCGGTGGTGTCGGAGAACTTGAACTTCTGCAGCACCAGCGCGAGGGCCAGACGGGCCTCGGTGAGCGCGAACTGCCGGCCGATGCAGGCACGCACGCCGTTGCCGAACGGCTTGTAGGC
The DNA here is from genome assembly GCF_056270125.1 of Streptomyces sp. RLA131. NCBI lineage: Bacteria > Bacillati > Actinomycetota > Actinomycetes > Kitasatosporales > Streptomycetaceae > Streptomyces > Streptomyces sp. RLA131. The sequence goes on along the minus strand of NZ_JBWDOQ010000002.1, from coordinate 8,395,679 downwards.
GTGCGGGTGGTGGTTGACCCGGTTCTCCGGCAGCCACCGGTCGATGTCGAACTCGTCGGGCCGCTCCCACGCCTTGGGGTGGGCGTGCAGCGGGCCCATCAGCAAGTTGACCCGCGTTCCCTCCTTCAGCTCGTACCGGCCGCCGATGACGGTGTCCTCGATCGGGGCCTTGCCGAATGCCGGGATGGGAGCCCACAGCCGCAGGGTCTCCTCCAGGATCCGCGGGATGACGTCCATCTTCATGATCGTGTCGTAGTCCGGCACGGTGTCGCCGGGCAGCAGCCGGTCCACCTCGGCGTAGGCCTGGGCCAGGACGTGCGGGTTGCGCATCAGCGAGTAGGTGGCGAACGACAGCAGGCCGCTGGTGGTCTCGTGACCGGCGATCAGGAACGTCAGCACCTGGTCCCGGACGTTGTCGTCGTCCAGCACCTTGCCGGTCTCCGGGTCGGTGGCCTCCAGCATCAGGCCCAGCAGGTCGTCCTCACCGGCGCCCTTCCCCTCGCGGCGCTCCTTGATCACGCTCTCGACCAGGTCCTGCATCTGCTGGATGTTCCCGCGGTACCTCTGGTCGTCGTCCTTGCGGAGCGCGGTCATGCTCGGCAGCTCCTGCGAGCGCTGGTTCGACTCGATCAGGGACTCCAGCAGCGCCTGGAGGAAGGGGTGCAGCGCCTCCTTGTCGAAGGAGTCGAACCGGTAACCGAACCCGGACAGGGCGATGGTGTCCAGGGTCAGCCGGGTGTAGTCGTCGGTGATGTTGACCGGCTGACCCTCCCTGGCCTCCCACTTGCCCGCCAGGTTCTGGGCGATCTCCAGCATCTGCCCGTAGTAGGCCTTCATGGCCCGCTGGCTGAAGGCCGGGAGGAGGACACGGTGCGCCATGCCCCATTCCTCTTCGTGCTGGTGAGCCGTGAACAGGCCCGCCCCCGCGAAGTCCCGGACATGGGCCAGCGGCGTCTTGTCGATCTGCTTGAAGAACCGCGTCTCGTCACAGACCTCGGCCACCAGGTCCGGGTCCCAGACGAAGACCTGCTCGATACCGGCGATGTCCATGCCGTAGATGCCCTCGGGGAACTGCTTGGCCAGTTCGCCGAAGTACTCCACCGGGTTGGTGCTGGGGATCTGCGGCGTGTGACCGAGCAGGGGAATCCCGCGCGCAGACCGGATGGGCCGCAGGTCAGTCTCGGGCTGTGTGGTCATGGCTGGCTCCTTCAAGGGGAAAGGCGGGCAAGGGTGCCATTCGGTGTGGCGGGGCGCCGGTACGGCAACGCCCAGTTTCCATACGCTGTATGCCTACAGTAATACCATACGACGTATGGAAGCTCAATCGGCGGACCTGGGTCGAAAAAACGGGAATGTTGGGCTCATCAGGGACGGCGACGCTCGCGCAGCGGGGTCGCATCAAGACCAGGCGCTTCCGAGCGCGCTTCCGGCTGGAGGAGGCGAGGGGCGAGACCGGTCGTCGTCGGCCGGCAGCTCGACCGGGCTCCTTCTGGTGGGTGCGACCCGTGGAGAACACCTACGATCCGCGACGGCGGCCGTGGCGACATCCCGGCGAGCAGCGAATCCCCCCGGCCTGCCAGTGCGCATCGCGGCGGTCGGGTCTGCACCCATGCGCGTCGGTGTCTGACGGCAGCGCCGGAGAAGCAGGCGCGTGTGCCGCCTCGCGGCGGCGCCTCAAATCCCTACGCCGCGCTCGATCGGTCCGGCATCAGCCCGCGAGGGCGGGCAAGCCGGGTTCGCCAGGATCTCCTCGTCAGGGCATACCTGTGATCTACTGCCGCAGGCGAGCACGCCGCCCGCCGCCAGTCGGCGCCGCCCACCAGCGCGCACAGCCCCACTTCTGCGAAGCCGCAGGAACGGGGGGGCCGAAAACGGTGCCGCTGTCCTCCGCATTGCCGCCGGCGCTGGTACCATACACTGTATGGTGACTGAACGGAAGCCCCCCCGGGGCACAAGAAAGAGGGACGTACCGCTCACCAAGGACGGCATCTACGCCATGGCGTTGCAGCTCATCGACGCCGACGGGGTCGATGAGCTCACCATGCGCAAACTCGCGGTCGCGCTCGATGCGAACCCGATGTCGCTGTATCACCACGTGCCGAACAAGGACGCCGTGCTGCGCGGCGTGGCCCACCGGGTCGGTTCGCAGTTCAGCGCGGACGAGCGGGGGGGCATCCCCTGGCAGGACCAGCTGCGTCAACTGGCCCGGGACTTCCGCGAACTGTCGCACCGTCACCCGGAACTGATGGGGTATTCCTTCACGCGTCCCGACTACGTGCAGCCGGAGGACCCCTTCTGGCAGGCACTGATCGGCATCCTGGCCGCCGCGAAACTGGCCGAGGAGGAGATTCCGCGCGTTGCCGCGACCCTGGTCGGTATGCTCACAGGTTTGCTGCTCAGTGAACTGAACGGGGCACTGCAGCGGTGGGCCACTCTGCCACCGGCATCGTCGGGCCCCGACGAGGAAGAAGCGCCCCCGCCCTCCAAGGACGTGATCGACACCATGTTCGACTCCGCGCTGACCGCCGCAGTCGCCGGAGTGGAGAACCATGTCGCACGAGCCCACGAGAGGGTGTGACGGTCGGAAGCGGAACGGCTCCGGTGGGGCGGGGCGCGGTCCGGCGGCGCCCCACCGGGCCGAACTGATGCCGCCGCGGTCGCGGAAGGACCATAGTGGACGCAGGAGCGTAGAGAGGCTGCTGCGATGTCCGGAGCGCCGACACACACGTCAGCCCGGTACCTGCCGATCGCCGAGCACGGCTTGATCGGGGATCTGCGCACAGCGGCCCTGGTGGGTACCGACGGGACCATCGACGGGTACTGCACCACCACAGTCGCCTTCTGGCGGCGCTGGCTGCAGCAGTTCCGCTACCGCGGCCGCCGGCGGGAGATGGTGCACCGCTCCGCCCTCGCCCTGAAGCTGCTCACCTACGCCCCCACCGGGACGATGCTGTCCCTCATCGTCCCGTCTACGCGCAGAACCATGTCCTCGGCCACCTCGGCCGGGACATCATGGTTCTCCACCGGATCCTTGGCGAAGGACGCCGGGTGGAGCTCGTCCATGAACCGGTCGCCCTCGACCGGGTCCTGCCAGATCTTGGCCAACGGATGCCAGACGTACTCGGCACTGACCGGACCGCTGCTGCCGGTCCACGTACGAACGAGGTCCGGCCGCAGGGAAGCGACGCGCGCGGTGAGGATGCAGCCCCGGTCATGGCCGACCAGATCCACCGGCTCGCCCACCCGCTCCAGACGTTCGATGAGCCGATCGACGTACTCCTCTTTGGTGGAGACGAAGCCGCGCGGCCGGGGCGTGCCGAAGCCGGGCAGATCCCAAGCCTCGACCTCGCTCCGGATCAGGTGCCGGCGCACGCCGTCCCACACACGGTGGGTGTCGGGGACGCCGTGGATCAGCTTTTGGTCCTCACTGCTCTTTCGGGTTGAACCCGGCCGCCCTGTCCGAGATGGAATTCCCCGGGGGCTCTCCTTCGCAGCGTGCGACCGGTGGTCGGAGCTGACGGGGGACGCTTCCGGTGGCGCGCCGGGGGTTCTGCGGGGGCCGGCCTTCGCGCCCACCGGCGTGATCGGCTGTGAGCCGGCTTTCCAGGCCGCTGATGATCGTGTCCAGCACCAGGCGGAACATCCCGTCCTCGCCAGAGCCCTCGTTCGTCGGCCCGTCCTCGCCGGAGGCGGGTGTGGTGGGCTGGAGGTTCGACCACCGGTGGAGCGCGCCATTGAGCTCGGCGATCATCACGCCGATGACGACGGCGCACACGAGCGCGGCGAGCTGCGGGATCTCCGACTGCGGAACCCCTGCGGCGTCCAGTACGGCGGTCAGCGCGACCCAGAAGGGATCTTCGGGCTGGAGGAAGTCCGGCTGGCTGAACGAGTAGGCCATGAGGTTGGGATGGCGGTGTGCCAGCGTCCGGAAATCCGTGGCGAGCAGGCGCATGCGCTCCTGCCAGGGAGCGTCCTCCAGTGTCACGGTGCGGAACCGGGCGCCGACCATTCTCGCCACGCCACGCAGCAATGCTTCCCTGTTCGGCACGTGGTGGTACAGCGACATTGGGTTCGCGTCCAGCGCGGCGGCGAGTTTGCGCATCGTGAGCGCCTCGACCCCGTCCGCGTCGATGAGCCGCAGGGCGGAGGTGCAGATCCCTGCCTCGGTCAGAGGCACATCCCTCTTCCGAGTACCTCTAGGGGTACGCTTCACTCTTTCCATACAATGTATGCTACCAAGCCGTAGGTCAGCGCGGGGGGCTCGCGGCCCGTGGTGGCGATCACTCCTGAGGTCGCCGCGGACTTCGAGCGGCCGGTACCTGTCACCGCAAGGGTGAGTCAGCGGTGGGCGTCAGCGAGGACTCGGCGACGCCGACGATCTGGCTGATGTCGAAGTCCTCCATGTCCGCACGGAATTCGGGGCTGGACAGGTACGCCTCCAGCCGCTCCTGAACATCGTCGGCGTCCCGGTAGGAAACGAGGGCGTACAGCTGCGGCGACTCACTCCCGGGAGCTGCGGGCACCGTCCAGACGCCGTGTGTGGTGATCCTGTGCTTGGCCATACCAGGAATGTGCTTGGCCCAGATGTTCTCGTAGGCGACGAGCGCCTCAGGGCTGCGCAGTGTGTAGACACGAAGCTGGTACTGGGACATGAACTCTCTCTCCTTCTCTTCTGCCACCGGGACAAAGGTCCCCAGCGGCACGGCGGTTGGGAGGCTTCTCTCAGCCTTTCGCGAACAGGTTCGCCAGTTCGCGCTCCCAGTCGATGTGTCCGGACTCGGTACCCCGTGGCACCAGCGCCTCCGTGTCCTCCAGGAAGGTCCTGACGTGCTGCACGGGAACCTCGAGCAAGGCGGTGCCCGCCGGAGCCCCGAGGCCGATGTACATCGCTTGGTCACCACGGCCGACGGCCGGCCGGACCCGGATGTCCCCACGGCCTGCGGAACCCCTCAGGCCATCGGCCAGAAGATCACGCCCCAGGACCCATTCGGCCGGCTCGTCGGTGTGGGTGAAGAAGACGGCACGGACGACATAGGGATCAGTGGGCTCGTACCGCAGGCTCATGCACATGGACAGCGAGTAGGTGCGCGAGATGACAAGCTGCACGGCCATCCCCTGTGTGACGGTCTTCAACGACTCCATCGACTTTCACTCCTGCCTGGGCGGCGGTCAGCAACCGCTGATCGCCAGCCATGGGTCTCGTCCCATGAGTAGCCGAGTTCGAACGGGTTGCCGACACCGTGGTCCCAGCGGTAGTCGCCGGCGGCGGCCGGGCTTTGGACGTGCGCGGATGCCGGGGTCGCGGCCAAAGCGGTGCCCCCGGCCCCGAGAAGGGCGACACCCGCGACCGCCACGGAGGAGGCGGTGACGCCAACGCGCCTCGTGAGCTTCTTCATGATCTTTCCTTCCCGATTGGCGCGATCTGCACCATGGCTGCATGCAGGCGATGTGCGGCGCCTGGCGTGGTCTGAGCAAACTCTTCCATACGGCGTATGGAATCACCCTTCTAGGAGTACCATACAACGTATGGAACTGTCGAGGCGGCGGAAATGGCCCGCCCGGCCGGGCACGGCATGAACAGCTCGACGTCTTCGCCGAGACACGTCGGCCGCCTGGACGAAGTCCGCCCGTCCTGCGAGAAGATGCTCACCTGGACCGACCATCTCGGGCTCTGCGCCGTGGAGATCAGTCACACCGGCGAGCAACCTGCCAGCTACTCCCGGGCGTTCATTCATCTCTCCCTCATCGGTGCGGCCTTCGGACTCGGCCACGCCCTGGGCTGAGCCCTCGCCCCTGAGGGACGAGCCGCCCGGGATTTCCGTCTCCGGAGCCGTGGCATGCGGGCGCCCGGGTCCGGCCCCCATGCTGGAAACGAGGGGGTGAGACAACGGCGGGAGTGGTGGGGATGCAGACCGTTGTGGATCTCACGCGCTGCCAGGGCTATGCGCAATGCGTGTTCCTCGCGCCGGAGGTGTTCCAGCTGCACGGGGAGGAGGGGTTGCTGTACGCCACGGCCGTCCCCGACAACCAGGTCGAGTGCACCAGGCCGCGGCGGCGTGCCCGGTGCAGGCGATCCTCCTCGGTGAGGAGGTGAGCGCCAGTGCCCGGTGACCTCAAGGACGGCCGTATCGTCATCGTCGGCGCGTCGCTGGCCGGGCTCTGGCCGCGGAGGCGCTGCGCGAGGAGGCGTTCACGGGCTCACTGACCGTGGTCGGGGACGAGCCCGACCCGCCCTACGACCGACCGCCCCTGTCCAAGCAGGTGCTGCCGGCCAGGCGACGGCGGACAGCACCGGGCTGCCGATGCTGTCCGCCGTCGACCCGGACGCCGATTGGCGGCTGGGCGTGCGCGCCACCGGCGTGGACCTGCTCGCGAAACAGGTGCAGCTGGAGGACGGCGAGTCACTGCCGTACGACCGGCTGCTGATCGCCACCGGAACCCGCGCGCGGCCCTGGCCCAACCCGGAGGAAGCCGCCCTGGACGGGGTGTTCACCCTGCGCACCCGCGAGGACACCGGAGGGCCGGCCCAGCGGCTGGCCGCAGGGCCGGAGCGCGTGCTGCTGATCGGCGGCGGCTTCACGGGCTCGGAGATCGCCTCGGCCCGCCGGTAACGGGTCGACTCCATGCGCGGCGAGATCGTCCAGCTGACCACGGAACTGGCGGAAATGTTCCAGGAGGGCAGGCAGATCGACGTCGTCGACGACTTCGCCTACCCCCTGCCCGTGTCCGTGATCTGCCGCCTGCTCGGCATCCCGGACAAGGACGAGCAGCTCTTCCAGGACTGGACCGACATCCTCGTCGCGTCCGCCGACATCGGGCCCGAAGGTGACACCGCCGAACGGGACCAGGCGGCCGGCCAGGCGCAGCGGGAGATGGGCCAGTCCTGGTCCAACTCGCCGAACAGCGACGCGGTCGGCCCACCGGCGACATGCTCTCCGACCTCGTCAACGAACCGGATCCGGCTGTACGGCTCAGCGAGGAGGACCTCGCGGTGAACACCATCCTGCTGTTCATTGCCGGACACGAGACCACGGAACACTGATCGCCAACGGCGTCCTCACCCTGTTGCGCCGGCCCGACCAGCCGGCACGTCTGCGCGAAGACCCCGGCCTGCTGCCACGAGCGGTGGAGGAACTGCTGCGCTACGAGCCCCCGGTCCACATGCGCGAGCGGGTTCCTCTCGTCGACATCGACGTCGCCGGCACCACCATCGCCGGCGGCACGTCCGTCATCCTGGCGCTGGCCTCGGGCAGCCGCGATCCCATGCGGTTCAGCGAACCCGACCGGTTCGACCCCACCCGCCCGGACAACCAGCACGTCGGCTTCGGCAGCGGTATCCACCTGTGCTTCGGCGCGCCACTCGCCCGCATCGAAGCCGAGGCCGCGCTCGGCGCGCTGATCCCCCACCTCGGCACGGCACCACCTGGTCCAGGACCCGCCCCCCTACCGGCAGAACGCCATGCCGCGCGGCCCCCGCCACCTGCCCGTCCGGCTCTGAGGCTGAGGGGCGGCGACAGCAGGCGAGAGAGACCAGCCACCCCGGTCCATTACGCGGGCCGCGGGAACCGGTGCGCCGTCGGAGCCGGTCGGCTGGTGCGCAGCAGCAGGGCCCTCTTCACGCTGCGGCGGGAAGGGGCCGCCGGGCGACGTCACGGGCCTCATCCGGGGAGAGGCCGAGCACGTGCAGGATCATCTCGGCCATCGTGCCTGCGGCCCGGTCGCTGTCGGCCTCGGGCCGCTTGCACCACAGCTCCAGGAGCGCCAGCAGGCTGCCGTTCAGCACGGTCAGGGCGACCACCGGGTCGACCACGGTGAACCGGCCTGCGGCCATGCCCTTCTCCACATCGCGCTTCGCCCGCGCCAGTCCGTCGCCGGCGCATATCCGACCGAGCTGGCTGTGGTACAGCATCTGCATGATCTCCGGGTATGACTCGGCCATGCTCACGCTGAGCCGCACGCCTCCAGCGAGGCGCTCGGCGGGATCATCGACGCCGTGCAGGCGTTCGTCGACGGCTTGGGCGTACTCCTCCAGCGCTTCGGCCACGGCCACGTCGAACAGGTCCGGCTTGCCCGTGAAGTGGTTGTAGAAGGAGCCGAGGCCCACGTCCGCGCGCTCCGCGATGGCATGGATGCTGGCGCTGGCGCCACCGGACTCGGCCAGGGTCTGCCGCGCGGCGCGGACGAGTGCCTGGCGGGTCTCGGCACGGCGGCGTTCGAATCGGTTCCTGCGTACGGCTGGCATCGGCATGCTCCATGAATTAGAGCAGCAGTTCTGATGGATTCATCATTACATTGCCCGCCTCGGGTGTCCACCCTGGCCCACCGATCCCGACTCCACGGTCGCGTGATGCGACGGCACACGCTCACATCTGACGCTTTGATCAATTCCGAGGGGCTTGACGACGAAGCGCTCGTAACTGACACTTTCATCAGAAGTGGACAAAGCGGTCCAAGGTTGGCAGGTGTCGCGCTGGGCCGCTCAACCATCGGCGCGGTCGCGAGCCCCCTCGCACGGCCGGTCTCGCCGGGCTCAGCCCCGGCCGACACCGTTCCACCACGGCTACAGATCGGCCCGACGCCGCACATGCCGCGCTGTCTCACACCTCCGCACCGATGGGAAGAACCAGATGACGAACACTGACCACGCGCCGCTCGCCGAGCCGGTGAGCCCCCGAGAGATACCCGACGCGGCCATAGCGATGCTCGATGCGGAGGGGACGGTGGTGGGGTGGACGCACGCCGCCGAGCAGCTTGTCGGGTACTCGGCCGGGGAAGTGGTGGGCAGGTCCGCCGCACACGTGCTGCTGCCCGCCGAGGACGCCCCGAGTGCTGCAGGGGTAGCCGAGCAGGGTCGTGCCCAGGGTGGGTGGTCCGGCACCGTGATGGTCCGCCACCGCGACGGCCACGTCATCAAAATGTCGCTGCTGATCTCGCTGCTGTGGGGGCAGGACGCCGGCACCCGGTGGCTGGTGTCCGTGACCGACATAGGCACCCTGTCCTCGGGGGCGTCCAACGGAGCTCTGCGGGAGTCGCTCCTGGCCCGCGCACCGGTCGGCATCGCTGTCTATGACCCGCAGCTGCGCTGTACCTGGGTCAACGACGTCATGGAGCGCCACGACGGCACTCCTCCTGAGCGACGGTTCGGACGCCGTCTGCGGGACTCACTGCCCGCCGTCGAGGCCCAAGCGCTCGAGGTGGTGATGCGGCAGGTGCTGGAGAGTGGCATCACCATGGTCCACGAGTACCGGGCGTGGTCGTCGACGGTCCGGCGCCGGGAGCAGGCGTACTCGGCCTCGTTCTTCTGCCTCCAGGACGCGGACGGCACGGCACTGGGCGTGTGCGCCATGAGCGTGGACGTCACCGGCAACCGGCGGGCGCGCGAGCGCCTTGCCATCCTCAGCGAAGCCAGCACGCACATCGGCAGCACCCTCGAGGTCATGCGGACCGGGCAAGAACTGGCAGACCTCGCCGTACCCCTGCTCGCCGACGTCGCCGTCGTCGACCTCGTGGAGTCGGTTCCGTTCGGACTCGAGCCCTCCGCACGGATCGGCACGACGAGCGACCGCCGTCCTGTGCTGCGCCGTGCCGGGGTGGCCTCCATCGACCTGGCTGCCCTGGAGTTGCCGGCGGTGCGCGAAGAGGTGATCCACGTCCAACCGACCTCGTCATTCGCCGCCGCCCTGCGCACGGGCACATCTCACCTGGAACCCGTGCTGGACACCCATGCCGGCCCATGGGTCGACCACGATCCGACGCGGGCGCAGAGGATCCGTGACAGCGGCATCCACTCTTTGATGGTCGTCCCCATCCGTGCGCGGCACTGTGTGCTGGGACTGGCGCTGTTCGGCCGCTCCGAGGAGCAGACGCCGTTCCAGGAGGACGACCTCCTCCTCGCCGAAGAGCTCGTCACCCGGGCCGCGCTCAGCCTGGACAACGCCCTCCAGTACGCTCACCAACGCACCGCGGCCCTGACACTCCAACGCGACCTGCTCCCCCACCATGTGGGAGGCGGCGCCGCCCTCGATGTGGCCTCGCGCTACGTGCCGGCCGACACGGACCACGGCGTGGGAGGCGACTGGTTCGACGTGATCAAGCTGTCCGGCGCCCGGGTGGCCCTCGTCGTCGGAGATGTGGTCGGACACGGCATCAACGCCGCGGCGACGATGGGCCGACTGCGCACCGCCGTCCGCACCCTCGCGGACATGGAACTGCCTCCCCACGAACTGCTGACGCACCTCGATGACACGGTCAGGCGGCTGAGCGAGGAGGATGCCGACGCTCCGGACCAGGCCCCCGCGGCGGTGGGCGCCACTTGTCTCTATGCCGTCTACGACCCGGTCACCCGGCGGTGCACGATGGCGCGGGCCGGGCACCCCCCGCCCGCGATCATCGACCCGCAGGGCCACATCACTTTCCCCGACATGCCCGCCGGGGCCCCGCTCGGCCTCGGCCTCGGTCTGGTCCCCTTCGAGTCCGTGGAACTGGAACTGCCCGAGGGAACTCTGCTCGCGCTCTACACCGACGGTCTGGTCGAGTCCCGCGACGACGACATCGACGTGGGCCTGGATCGCCTGGGCGCCGCCCTGGCAGAGACCAGCTCGTCCCTGGAAGACCTGTGCTCTCAGGTGATCGAGTCCTTGCCGACTCAGTCCCCGGCCGACGATGTCACCCTGCTCCTTGCGCGGACGCGCGGACTCGAACCGGCCCAGGTCGCCTTCTGGGAGCTGCCGAACCAGCCCGCCGCCGTCCACATCGCCCGGCAGGCAGCCGCCCGTCAGCTCAGCGAATGGGGGCTTGAGCGTCTGGTGACCACCGTGGAGCTGATCGTCAGTGAACTGGTCACCAACGCCATCCGCCACGGCGACGGCCCGATCCGCCTGCGGCTCATCCAGCACCAGGTCTTGACGTGCGAAGTCTCCGACAGCGACACCAGCCACCCACGCCCCCGCCGGCCGCACATCACCGACGAGCAGGGCCGCGGTCTTTTCCTCGTCGCTCAGTTGTCCCGCAGGTGGGGCTGCCGCACCGCTACGGACGGCAAGGTCGTCTGGGCCGAACAAGACCTGCCCTCCAAAGCCGTCACGGTGTGACGCGCCGCGGACCGGGCCGCCGACGGCCGCCACAGCATGCGGTCTCCAGAGCCGCAGGCTCTCGTATAAGGAAGCCAGAGATGGATATAGAGAGTGTCAGCAACGCCTGCTCGGCAGGCGCCTCCCAAGGGTCGACGGGCGTCTCCTGTTCCGGCGGTCCCAGCGGCAGGTTGTACGCCTTCGACGCTCCGGCAGCCGCCGTGCTCGACAATCGAGGCGCGGTGGTGCGGTGGACCGGGACAGCAGAGGACCTGACGGGGTTCCGCGCCGAGGATGTCTGCGGCCGCCCCGTGCGGGAACTGGTGGCCGACCTCCCGGACGACCTGCGCCGCGCCACGGAGATGCCGGCGTCCGGCCGGGTACGGCTGTGGCACCGGAGCGGCGACACCATCGATGTCACCTTCCGGGCCACCAAGGTGGGCGGCTCGGCGGAGGTCCTCGTCCTGGCGGCCCCTACCCACCACATCGCCGACCACGAGCAGGGCGCAGCGCTCCTGCGTGCGCTGTCCGCGCAGAACCGGATCACGATCGCCGTGCACGACACGGATCTCACCACCGTGCAGACGAACGCCACGCCGGGCGGTCTCGACGGCCCTCCGGTAAAGCCCGGCACTCGGCTGAGCGACGTGCTGTGCGCCGAGGACGCCGAGAACCTCGAGGCAGTACTGCGCCGGGTACTCGAGACGGGTGCCCCAGTGGTCCGCAGAAACCAGCAAGTGCGCTGGCGGCACGATCCGGCGCGGCGGCACGCGCTCTCGCTGTCCGCCTTCCGACTCGAGGACGCGCGAGGGCACCCCACGGGGATCGCAGCCCTGTACTTCGACAACACCGACCAGATGCGCGCCCGCCGTCATCTGGATCTCGCCCGCGAGGTGGCGGAGCGAGTAGGAGGATCCCTGGATGTCGTGCGCACAGCGCAGGACCTTGCGGACGTTCTCGTACCTGCGTTTGGAGATTTCGCCGCAGTCGACCTTGCGCACTCCGTTTTCGACGGGGACGAACCCTCGAAGCAGTTGGGCGGTGGAGACATGGGCAACGCGGCCCTCGCGCCGGCCACCGCGGTGTGGCCGGCCGGCATCAAGCGCGGCGAGTCCATCCCGCCCCTTCCCAACCACCCCCTGCTGCGCAGCTTCCGAGACGGCGAGCCGGTCGTCTTCGGCCTTGACGACTTCATCGCCATGGTCAGAGACCCGCAGCTCGTCGAGTATCTCGTCCCGAAGGACGCCCATTCGATGCTGGTGGCACCGTTGCACGCCCGTGGTCTCACGCTCGGCGCCATATCGGCCTGGCGCTGCGGCCGGTCCGATCCCTTCACCGAGGACGAGGCGGAGCTCATGAAGCAGATCGCCTCACGGGGTGCGCTCGCCATCGACAACGCCCGCCGTTACACGCGCGAGCACAGGGCGGCCGTGGCTTTGCAGCAGAGCCTCCTCCCCCCGGCCACGACCGACACTCCGGCAGCCGAGACCGCCGGCCTCTACCTGCCCGCAGGCAGCGGAGCAGGCAGCAGCGGCGACTGGTACGACGCCATTGCTCTGCCCTCTCTGCGGCTGGCCCTTGTCGCCGGAGACGTGGTCGGCCACGGCATGCCCGCAAGCGCCACCATGGGCCGCCTGCGCGCCGCCATCCAGACGCTCGCGGACCTGGAACTCGAACCGGACGAGGTGCTCGCCCGGCTCGCGGACCTGATCCAGCGCCTCGCGGCCGAAGCCCCATCCGGCGACCGCGACATCGTCGGCGGCACATGCCTGTACGCGGTCTACGACCCGGTCACCAGGCGCTGCACCATGGCCAGTGCCGGCCACCCGCCACCCGTCCTGCTCCGGCCCGACGGGACCGCAGAAGCGATAGGAATCTCCCCGGGACCACCACTCACCCTCAGCGGCATGCCGTACGAGACCACCGTGATCGACGTCGAGCCGGGCAGTGTTCTCGCTCTCTACACCGACGGTCTGGTTGAACGGGGCGATCGCGACGTCGGCCAGGGTCTGCGACACCTGACGGAAGCCCTCGCCGCGCGCTGCCGTCCGGATCGTGCCCTGGACGAAACCGGCCGGGCTCTCCTCGCCGACCTGGCGGACCAGGCGCCGCGCGACGACGCGGCCCTGTTGCTGGCCCGCACCCGCGCCATCCCAGCGACGGACATCGCTCACTGGGAGATCCCAGACGATCCGACCGCCGCCTCCAAGGCTCGAGAGTGGATAGCCCGTCAACTCACCATCTGGGGCCTGGACGACCTTCTCTTCACCACCGAACTCATCGTCAGCGAACTGGTGACCAACGCCATCCGCTACGGTCGCCCGCCGATGGAACTCCGTCTGATTCGCCACCACGTCCTGGTATGCGAGGTCACCGACTCCAGCAGCACCCAACCTCGTCTACGGCGTGCCCGCACCACCGACGAGGGAGGACGCGGCCTCTTCCTCATCGCTCAACTCGGCGGACGATGGGGCTGTCGCCATGGCCAGAACGGCAAGACAATCTGGTCCGAGCAAGTCATCCAGGTTCCCCCTGAATCCACAGCTCACCGAGGTGGGTCGCGGGAGAGTCCCCACAGCTCTGATGTCTCTCGACCCGGTGTGCCATGACAGCGGCCGCCCGAGGCCGGAGTCTGCGAGCAGGAGCAGTCTCCCGCCTCGTGGCCGCGGCGCGGCTCGGCTCGATGGAGGCGCAGCGACCGGAATCAGGTGCCGTCACCGAAGCCGGGCTTGGCATTCAATACGGAAGAGAGGGCACTGCGACGCCGCGACAAGCCCCGCCGTATCGAGGCCGCGGCCGCACCGGCCCCGGGCCCAGTGCTGGTTGCCAATGCCGCTGGAAAGCCGTGACCGCCGCGTCACTGAACGTGGCTCAGCTCCCTGGATCTGTGGGCAAGAACCTGCGGCGTGGGCCGCGCGGCCGGGGCATTGCACCACCGCGAAGCCCACGGTCCGGGCGCTGTCGGCGGTGGTGGTGCGGCGGGTGCGGGCCGGGCAGGGGCGGCACCGGCTTCCAGCCGGTGCCCCGACCGGGCCGGGTCGGGGCGGCGTCCTGACGGCGGGTGGTGACCAGGGCCCGCCCGTCGGGGCTGTCCGGCGGCCACAGCCCGTCCAGGTCGGAGGGCTGGGTGAGGTCGTCGAACACCACCAGTCACCGCCCCGGACCATTGTCCGCTGCTGACACGCCGGGGATGAGCCACGCGAAGCCCGGGCGCATCGACTTGGACGCTTTGCTGGCGCACCTCATCGCCGAAGGACGAAGGAACCCAGCTGCTCCGCACCCAGAGGCTGGGCCGCTCAAGGACCCCGCCTCACCGACTTCTGTTAGCGCGCCCGCCCTGAGGCTGGCACACTGAATCTGTGCTTCCACTAACGGCCGCAGCAGTTCAGGGTGAGTTTCCATCGATTCCTGGTGCCGGCGTCGTGTCGGTTTGCGCGTTGATCTTTACCGTCGCATCCTTCTGGTGGATCAACGTCAGGCGAGGGCACCTGAAGTCCTGGGAGCCTCATTCCTTTGCCGCGATCGTCCACTCCTCCGAGGCTCGCCTGAGGCTTCCGCTCGTCCTTCACAACACCGGCGCCAAGCCGATAGTCGTGCAGGACCTCAGGTTGACCTTCCCTGATGAGCCCGCCTATCCTCTGCCGCTCCTGTGGATCTCTTCACCGTCCCGTCTCCAACCCAGGCCGGAGGAGGAGCCGAAGTTTCCGGCCGTATTCGCCGTGGCCGGCAGGGAAGCGCAGCAACGCTTCATCGAGTTCGAGGCACCGTTTTCCGGATTCGTTCCGGAGCCGCGTAATTACAAGGCCCAGATTCAGGCGATGGTCGGCCACCGCAAGGGGTGGCGCACCCTTCTGACGTTCACCTTGAGAGCCGCCAACATCATCGATCCCGACCGGTACACCGTCTACAGCAACGCACCTCTTGAACTGACGAGAGGGGAAAAGCGGAAGGCGGACGCCGCGCTCCTGGAGCTGCTGGACGAGCACGAGGACCTCTCCGCTCCGGGCGAGAGGAAGCAGCGGGACTCTTCGAATGACGAGGGCGACACCGGCACGAATCCCTAGAGCGGGAAGACGGTCCCGGACTTCGGCGTGGCGAATGTGTCGGCGCCCCGCCCGCTGCCGTCGGAGCCGGTCAGACCGTGGCCGGGCAGGAAATGCTGCTGCGGCCGGTGGCGGTAGACCGTGGCCCGGCCGTCACCGGAGCGTTCGGCGACCGCGGCGTAGGTGACCGCCCCAGGTCCGCGCCCAGGTGCTCTGCCGCGGCCTCCCCGCTGTGACGGGGGCACACCACCTTGGCCTGGCTCAGCCGACGCCGGCGTCGATCGCATCGAGCAGCACCGACACCCCCGCCCACTGGAAGACGAAGAGCGGCGACATCGAACGCCGGTTCGACGTGGAGGTCGCCGAGCAGATCACCAACGAGCGAGTCGCGAGGTTCCGCGCTCGCGAGAGCACGACAGCGGTCCATCCGTCCGCCCGGGCTTCCTCCACCGTGCGGTGCAGTTCGCGCGCGGCCTCGAGCGGCCGGGTGAGGTCCGCGCCGGCTACTCCGCGTAGCCGCCCGTCGAAACCAGGCGGCGAACTCGGCCACCTCGTCGTCGCTGATCAACGGCCCTGGGGCCCGCACCGGGCCGTTGACAGCCCGATCTCGACGTCGGCCGCCATCGCTGCCACGGGGAACTTGGTCGGCAGCGACTCTTCCAGCAGCCCCGGCCTCGTTTGCTGGCGCAACGACTCGAACAGCTCGTGATGGGAGTGACGGAGCGTGGAGCGCTGCAGGCGCACCTCGCTGACTGGACTGGCGTCCTGCCTCGCGCCACTGGCCCCAAGGGCCCGAGAGCGGGCAAGCGATCGCTTACCGCGACCCTATTCCCTGCGTGTCGGTGTCAGCCGGCCCCAGGTATGCAGCACTCTGCTGCCCCGTCAAAGAGCACGCTCTCGACCCGCCGCCGGCGGGTCGTCCCCCGTGCTGAAGCGGTGTCAGCGTTCAGCCTCTTCCGCCGCCTGCTTAATGCCGCGCAATGCCTCGTCGAGCCCGTGGTCAATCTGCTCGCCTTCCGCGTGCTCGGTATGCAGCTCCACAGTCAGGCGGGAGCTGCCGGCGCCCTCACCTTCGTCCACGTGCAGCCGGCCCCGGTAGTCGTGCGGTCCCGGCGCGCCCCACTCCAGGCTTCTGCCGTCCCCCAGTACGTGGATCCACGCCTCGCTGGTCACGTCCTGTTCCGATGCATCAGGGGGGTTGATGTGGGCGGTGACGGTGACCCTGTCGCCGTCATGAGGGCGCGCGGACGTCAGCCGCGGCATGTACGACGGCAGATGCTGCACGTCGGACAGATAGGCAAAGAGCCGGTCCGGCGATACCTGCACACTGATGCTCTCGCTGTAGTCACCCATAGCCCCCTGGTCCCCGAAGCGCTTGGTGACCAAACGGAACAACGCAGGGATCGCCCGTTTTGCGCAGAAGTCATCCATGGCGCGCCTGTGCTCGCCGCACAGGACCGGCAGAGCGCCATCGGCGCCGACACGCGCGGCACCAGCCGGCACAATCGCGCCACCCGTTCACGTTCTGCGCCGCCAAGACGATCCGCGGATGACGAGTCTCTCACGTGCGCACCACCACGCACGGGCGTACCGGCCCGATGGATGCCCCGGGTTCCGCGACGGCTGCGTCGGCGGCAGCTCGTCGATCAGCGTGCGGATGGCGAACCCGCCGAGCATCATGTGCACCACATACTCCAACGCCGGGTTGTCCGGACGCACTTCACTCTGGTCGACGGCGCGTTGCATCACCAGGCGGAACTCGTCCATCTCGAATTCGACGAGCAGTTCCTTGAACGCCCGCAGGAGATCCCTTCGGCAGCGCATCCGAAACGTTGGCCGTTTTGTGAACCCAGCACCTTTGATGGCGGGTGTCGGAGAACACCTCGTTCAGCGCGTTCCAGAAGCCGAGCGCGCCGTCGCCGACGGCCAGGACCGGGGCCCGCATGCCCCGGCGAGCGCAGTCCCGCAGCAGCTCGGCCCATGCCTCGGACGACTCGCGGTATCCGTCGGTCATCGCGATCAGATCCTTCGTGCCATCGGCCCGCACGCCCATCAGCACCAGGACCGCGCCCTTCGCCTCCTCCAGGCGGATGCGCAGGTGGACGCCGTCGGCCCAGACATACACTTAGCTCGAGTGCAGGCACGAAGTCGCCGGAGGACAGGCCGTGCAGGTAGAGCAGCGGCAGCACCTCGCTGATCTTCGGGGACTTCCGTGCCCAGGGCGGCAGGATCGCCGAGGAGAACCACTTGCGTTCGCCCGTGGCCTCGTCGAGGCGCTTGTCGTTCACGCACGGGGCCTTGACCTCGACGACTCCGGCGGAGGTGGTGACGTTCCGCGGGTGGTGATGGCCGTTGCGCACGACCAGGCGGTGACCGCTATCGTCCCGCTCACCGGCCAACTCGGCTATGTAAGCGTTGACTTCCGCCTCCAGGGCGGCAGCCAACATCCGCTTCGCGCCCTCGCGGACGATCTCACCACCAAGGCATGTCGGGCTCGGCAGGCGGGGCTCGGGACCGGTGGTGACCGGGCTATTTGGTGAGCTGGGCGAGGGTGCGCGAACGCCGGTGAGCTGGGCGACGGCGAGCCGAGCCCACGGGCACGGCTACTCGCCCTTGAGGAGCTGAACCAACTGCTCGTCCAGGGTGAACTCGCCGTTGTCGACCGCCGTCTCCAGCCAGTCGGCCGCCGCCCTCACCTTCGCGATGCCCCGGCGGACGGTTTCGCGTTTCGTCCTCGGTGAACTCCTGGCCCCGCAGCCGCGGAACCAGCCTGCCCAGGGCGGCTCTGCTTGGTTGCACCCCGCCGGCGCACTTGATGCGTCCGCCGGGACGGCGGTCACGGCATCGTCGGTAGTGTCGCTGCCGGGCTGCCGCTTGCTACTGCTCGCTGCGCCGGGCCTGCCAGGCGCAAAGAACAGGGTTTCTCGATCCGCCGGCCTGAAGCGTGTGGTCCCGATTGGTGACCTGCCGTCACGCCCCCGGGTGTTGTGGGCGGCGTGGATCGCGGCGGCACTGTACGCCGTGGGGAGTTACGCCGCTTGCCAGACCACTGCGACGAAGGTGGCTGTCGCGATGCCGTTGCCGGGCATCGCGGTGACCGTGAGCCGGACGATGCGGCCTTCGCCAGTGCGGGCGCACACGACGGTGCCCTTGGCCAGGGGTACTCCGTCTGCGCTAGCTGACTCGATGGTGCTCACGCAGTCGGCAGCGGTCGGCTGCCTGCCAGGATCCTGCCAGGCGGCGATGTCGGCGTTGCCGAGGGCGTAGAGCGTGGCGGGCTTCGGCAGCGTGATGTACAGGTCATTGTCCGCGTCCGTCGTGGCGTGGGCCGGTGGTTGGGCGTCCAGGTCCTTGTCGCCGGCTCCGAGCGGTCCCAGCACCAGCGTCCCGGACCACCGCCCTGTTTCCACGGTGGTGGACGGCGGCGGGGCCGTCGGGGTCGGCACGGCGGTCTGCGTCGCGGATAGCGAAGCCGCCTGTCCGCCAGCGGAATCCGCCACCAGCAACTCCCCGGTACAGAACTTTACTTGGGCAACAGAGCGTACCCGGCAGGCGGCGGAATCAGCCGAAAACATCCACTCTCTTCCGAGAAGAACCTCTGCCGTCTGCACCACGCATACGTGTCCGTCCCGTTACCGTGCGTACTAGGGACTGTGCCGAGTTGGGATCACGGGTTTGGCTGTTTCGCTGTCCTGGCTGGGTCGGGACGGTAGACAGGCGGGATGACCCGGGGTGATCTCACGGACGATGAGTGGACTGTGTTCGAACCGCTGCTGCCGCTGGGCGAACGCGGTCCCATTCCTGACCTGCGCAGGCTCGTCAACGGCGTGATGTGGCGGTTCCGTACGGGCGGTCCGTGGCGGGACATGCCCGAGCGGTACGGGCCCTGGTCCACCGTCTACGGGCGGTTCCACCTGTGGGCCGGGTCCGGGGTCTTCCAGAGGCTGATGGAAGCGGTGATCGCCGAGGCCGCCGCGCGTGGTCAGGTGGACCTCGGCTTAGTGAGCGTGGACTCCACCGTGGCCCGGGCCCACCACCATGCCGCCGGGATGACGGTCGATGCGGAGCTGCTCGAAACCCTGGAGAAGGCCGTCGCGGAGGAAAAGGGGCTTCGCCAAAGGGACAGAACGCCCCGGTAGCCGGGCCGGACGGGCAGGAGGCTGCCGCCCGCGAGGAGCGACGGCGCCTGCGTCGGCGCCGCAAGGCCCGGCTCCGGGCCGCTGAACTGGGGCGCTCGCGCGGCGGGCTGACCAGCAAGGTGCACCTGTCGGCGGACCGCCGCTGCCGCCCGCTGTCCTTCGTCCTCACCCCCGGCCAGGCCGCCGACAGCCCCCGCTTCACCGCCGTCCTGGAACGCATCAGGGTCCGGGGCCCGGTCGGCCGGCCCCGCACCCGCCCCGCCGCCGTGGCCGCGGACAAGGCGTACTCCTCCCGCGCCAACCGCGCCTACCTGCGCAGACGCAGGATCCGGGCGGTGATCCCGGAGAAGACCGACCAGACGGCCAACCGCAAGAACAAGGGACGCCGGGGCGGGCGGCCCCCCGTCCATGACACCGAGCTCTACCGCGACCGCAACACGGTGGAACGCTGCATCAACAAGATCAAGGACTGGCGCGGGCTCGCCACCCGCTACGACAAGACCCCGGACAGCTACCTCGCCGGACTCCACCTACGCGGCGCGGTCATCTGGCTCCGGAGCCTCACATGAAGATCCCAACTCGGCACAGTCCCTAGAGGGTCATCTGAGAGACGAAGATCGGCAGGTGGGGGTCGGGTGTGGTGTCGGCCGAGACCGTCCGTGTAATCCTGGTCGAGTATTACGTCACCGAGCACGGCACACGCGTCTTTGGAATCGTTCCCGAGGCGGAGGAGCCGGAAGTCCTCACCGTCGGGCTGACGCGAGCAGAGTTACGGGCTTCGGCCGACGACTTCTACGCCCTTTTGCGCGGCGAACGGTTCCCGACCTCGTCTACCTTGTCCCGCATGATGCGCTGCACCGGCTACCGCTCCATGCCATCCCCCTCGACGGCACCCCACTCGCCGACCGGAACCCCATCGCACTGACACCCAGCGCGTCCGTGCTGCGGTATTGCTGGTCTCGACGGAAGGCGACGCGTTCGTCGGTGCTCGTGGTGGCCGACCCGCCCGGCGATCTGCCCATGGCCTTCACACACACGCAGGCCACAGCGGTCAGCGGGCTGTTCGCCGAGCCTGAGGTACTCGTCGGTGACCAGGCTTCACGGGCCGGATTACTGGAGCGGCTGCGTGCGGGGAACGGGTCGCCCGACATTCTGCACTTCATAGCCCACGGTGTGTTCGAGCCGGACGAGCCGATGCGCTCGGGCGTCGAACTGGCCGATGGCAGGCTGACGGCTGAGGACGTCCTCGGCCTGTCTCTAGCGGTGGACCTGGTCGTGCTCGGCTCGTGCGAGAGCGGCCTCAGCGACCGGCGTCCCGGCGACGAGTTGATCGGGCTCACCCGAGCTCTTCTGTACGCGGGGGCGGCATCCACCCTGGTGTCGTTGTGGCGGGTCGACGAGTTGTCCACCGGCTTGCTGCTAACCCGCTTTTACAGGGAGTTGCGGGCGGGTACCAGCAAGGCGGAATCACTACGCCGTGCCCAGGCCTGGCTGCGTGGGCTGACCCATACCGATGTCCTTCGCCACGCACGGGACGTCCGGTCCACCCTCACAGACGACCCTCGTCTTGAGACGACACTCCTGCTGGAGGAAGCCCGGCTCCTCGCCTGTTCGGGCGACGTCGGCACCGCGTTGCAGATCTACGACAAGCTGTGCGCCGCCCCCGCGCTGGACGACGGTCTGCGCGCCGCCGCCCGGGTACAGGCCGGCCAGGTGCGACTCGCCCGGCCGATCTTCGAGCGGCGTTCCGGAGACGAGAGGGCCTTCGCCGATCCATACCACTGGGCGCCGTTCGTGCTGACGGGAGACTGGTGCTGATGACCCCCGACCGTATGGTGTCCGACCTCATGAGCACCGACTTCCGTACCGCGCATACCCAGCCGAACGGTCCGAACCGGCCTGCCTCTTTCATAGTCCTGCTGGACGAGGTGGGCATCCCGCTGGGGCTGCTGGGGCCCGACGGTGAGGGGCCGGTCCTGGTGGTCTCCGCGAACATGGACCTCGTCACGCTGCTCACCTCTGCCGACGTTCTCGATGTGCTGGAGGAGACGGCCGGGGTGGTGGTTGTGCAGGCCGGGGCCGTGGCAGGCGTAGTGTCGGTGGCCGCGTTGCGTGAGGAGGCGAGCAGGTTCCTGGAGACGTCAGGAGCCCAGCTCGGGGTGGACTCACAGCCGTTCGGGAGGCCGACGGACTTCCCCGATCCGGTCCGCATCGCATGCACTGCCTGCGGCAAGGAAAACAAGTTCGAGTACTACAGCCAGGCGAAGATCTACTGCTGCCAGCACGGCCCCCATGACCTGGTGCCGTCGTCCCGTCGTGGCGGCACCTGATGGGCGTGCTCGACACAGCTGCGGGGGTCCTCGAACAGCGCATCCTGCGTGCGGTGTTCATGCCTGTGCTCGGATTCCTCATCGCCCTCGGCGGGCTGGTGGTCGCCGGCGTCGGCTGGACGACGTCCGTCCGGTGGTGGGCGGCCTTGGACGGCTCGGCACGGCTGGCGCTCGTGGGCGTGCTGCTGGTGGCGGCCCTCCTGCTCAGCCAGCTCGTCGCGGCGCAGCGCACCGCGTTGTTCCGCCTGCTGGAAGGCTACTGGCAAAGGCTTCCGCCCGCACTCACCGACAGAGGTCTCCGCCGCCAGCGCGCGATCGACGGCGGGCTCACCATCGACGATCCCCGCTGGCACCTCTACCCCCGCGACAACCGGCTCCTGCTGCCCACGACGTTCGGCAACATCATGCGCGGGGCGGAGCAATACAGCGCCGACCGGTACGCCATCCGAGCGATCAACGCGTGGCCCCGGCTGTACCCGACACTCCCCGAGCCGTTCCAGCACACCCTTGCCGCGGCGCTCGGCGAACTGGAATTCGCCGTGACCATGTGTTCCCTGGGCGTGGCCTTCGCGCTGGCGAGCACCGGCATCGCCGTTTGGCTGCCGCCCTGGTACGCCGTGGCTCTGTGCTGGTGGGGCGGATTCCTGGTGGCATGGCTCGGCTACCGAGCCGCCATCGGTGCGGCCGAGGCGTACAGCCAGCTCTTCCGGACGGCCTTCGACGTCTATCGATGGTCCTTGGTCGGGACCGTGGGCCTGCGCCGTCCCTCCCGTCACGAGGACGAGCCCGCCCTGTGGCGAGCGCTCGACCGGCTCTGGATCAGGAGCGGGGTGCATTCCCACGAGTCCGCTCTCCTCGACCACATGGGCTCCGGGTTCGAGTGCCCGCCCCTGCCGCCGCCCCCCGCACAACCGGACCGCCGCGCGGATCCGGATGATTCCACACAGGACGACACGCAGAGGGAGGAGCCCTTACGGCCCGTCAGGAGGCGCTGGCCCGTGATCGTCGCGGTCCTGGGACTAGTGTTTGGCGGGGCGACCGCCGCTCAGGCCCGGGCCGAACCGACGACCACGCAGCGAGCCGTGCGGCCTTACCGGACACTGGCCCTGGCCGACCTGCGCGGCGACCATGCTCGCAACTTCGTCGGCCGCTACCCGCTGCGCCCCCTGACTGCGCCGAACCCTGATCGGGAGATGCATAAAGGATTCATATAAAGCTGCTATGCTTCAGGCATGAGTCGCCGAGACGCCGCGCACGGCGCTTCCGATGCCATCGGGTCAGCCCTCTACGGTCTGGCCACCAGGGCCGTGAGACGCCTTCCCCGCGACATGAGCCTGACGTCCGCCGCCACCTTGGCCACCCTGGACAAGACCGGCCCGCGACGGATCACCGATCTGGCGGTGGCCGAGGGCGTCACCCAGCCCGCGATGACCGTCCTGGTCCGGGTGATGGAGGAATCCGGGCTGGTCGAGCGGAAGGGCGATCCGTCCGACAAGCGGGTCACGCTGGTGTGCCTGACCGAGGCCGGCGCGTCGTACGTCCGGACGCGACGCCAGGCGGGCGTCGACGCGTACGCGCGGTTGATCGACGAACTCACCGGTGACGAGGTCGAGGCCTTGGCCGCAGCCCTTCCGGCGCTGCTGCATCTGGCGGAGCTCGAAAGCCACGCCCGAGAGGAGTCGGACCGGTGACCGCGGCCCAGGCTCATGACCAGCCCATGAGCACTGCCCTGATACGTTCCGAGGCACGTCTGCTGGTCCCCGCCCTGATGTTCATCGCCCTGGTCGTGGCGGCGGTCGCCAGCCTCGGGACGCCGCTCATCACCAGCGTGGCGACCACGTTCCACGTCTCCCTCGACAGCGCGCAGTGGACGCTGACCATCGCCCTGCTCAGCGGCGCCGTCGCCACACCCGTCCTCGGCCGGCTCGGAGCCGGTCCGCACCGGCGGGCCACGATTCTCGCCACGCTGGCGATCGTCGTCGTCGGCAGCGCGCTCACCGTGCTGCCGCTGCCGTTCGCCTGGCTGCTCGTGGGCAGAGCGGCCCAAGGCGTCGGACTCGGTCTCACGGCGCTGATGATGGGCGTGGCCCGCGACCATCTTCCCGAGGAGCGCAGCGCGGCCACGATCGCCCTGATCTCAGTGGTCTCCATCATCGGAGCCGGCGTCGGCTACCCGCTGGCCGCGCTGCTCGCCGAGTTCGGCGGACTGCGGGCCGCCTACGGCCTCGGCCTGCTCGTCACCGCCATCGCCTTCGTGACCGCGTGGCGCTCCATGCCCGCAGCTCCCGAAGGCCGCTCCGCTCACGTGAACGTGGCCGGTGCGCTCGTCCTGGCAGGTGGACTGCTCCTCGTCCTGTTCCTGGCCGGCGAGAGGAGCCTGTGGAGTCGACACCTCGCCGTGGCGGTGACCCTTGCCGTCGCCGCCGTACTCCTGCTCTGCGTCTGGACCGTTTCCGAACTGCGAACCAAGACGCCCCTGGTCGACGTCCGGGCGGTACGGCACCCGGCGGTCGCCGGGGCGAACATCGCCATGTTCGTCGGCGGGAGCGGCATGTACCTCCTGCTCACGCTCATCACCCGCTACGCGCAGACGCCGCACAGCGCCGGCTACGGCTTCGGACTGACCACCTTCGTGGCGGGGCTGGTCCTCATCCCGTTCTCCGTGCTGGGGTTCGTCGCCGGCAAGCTCACGCCGCGGGTCCGCGAACGGATCGACGGCCCCCTGCTCCTGGCCGGCAGCGCCGCCATCGTCGGCGGCGGGTTCGTCCTGTTCGCCACCGCCCGGTCCAACCTGGCCGAACTGCTCGCGGCCATGGGCGTGCTGGGCTTCGGCGTCGGCAGCTTCTCGGCCGCCATGCCCGGCGTCATCCTGGCCGTCACCCCCAAGAGCGAGACGTCGAGCGCCATGAGCTTCAACTACGTCGTCCGCAGCGTCGGGTACTCCCTGGGCAGCGCCATCGGCGGTCTGGTCCTGGCCGCCGGCACCACCACGGGCCGCCTCTTCCCGAACGACAACGCCTACACGACTGCGGCGCTGGTCGGCGTCGCCGCGATGGCGATCACGACGATGGCCGGCCTCGCCCTCGCCCGCCGACGCTCACCCGAGACCAATCCGATCACAGCCCCAGTCGGTGTGCCGGGCCTGGGCCGGTCGAGTCGAACCGGAAGCTGAGGATCGAAGCCGTCCGACTTCGACGCCGTCTCCGTCGGCTCGCTGACCCACAGCGCGCCGGCCATGGATCTGAGCATGCTTCTGAGCATCAATTCCGAACACAGGAGGTACCGTGGTCAAGGGCTATTGGGTCAGCGCCTACCGCACCATTGCGGACCCCGAGAAGCTGGCTGCCTACAACAAGCTGGCTGGTCCAGCCGTCGAGGCCGCGGGCGGGCGGCTGCTCGCCCGCGGCAGCCGGGTCGTCGCACACGACGCCGGAATCGCCGAGCGCACCGTCCTGATCGAGTTCGACAGCTTCGAACAGGCGGTCGCCGCACATGCGAGTGCGGCCTACCAGGAGGCGCTGGCCGCACTTGCTGACGGCGTCGAGCGCGACTTCCGCATCATCGAAGGCCTCGACTGACGATCGAGGCTGCGTCGGCGACGAACACGAAGCCGACTGCGGGGATCACCCCGGCTCGTCAGCGCGCCGCACCGTCGCGAACAGCGTCAGGCCAGTGGCATCGGCGGTGATGTCCAGTCCGGCGACGGTTCCCGGCGGCGCGGCGGCACGGACGTGGGCCTCGATGTCGGCGGGGGTGCGTTCGACGAGGTTCCAGCGGCCGATGTCGGTCATCAGGGCGGCGTAGGGGTTCGGGATCGCGATGTTGGAGAGGTAGAACGTGCCTCCGGGGCGGCACAGGCGGGACGGAATGGTGCGGACCAGGGCTCGGGCGAAGCGTTCTTCGAGGTAGTCGAAGAGGCCTCCGGCCAGGACCAGGTCGAAGGGGCCGTGGTCGGCGGCCAAGTGGGCGGCGGTGCGCAGGACGTTGCCGGGGGCCGCGGCGGTCTGGGCGCGGGTCGCGGGCGGCAGGTGTGTGAGGGCGTACTGGAGGGCGTCGGGGTCGACGTCGTTGGGGACCAGGCGGTCGGCGGGGTGCAGGAGAGCCGGGTCGACTCGGCGCAGGTCGGCGGCGCCTCCGGACGCTATCAGCAGGATGCGGCGGCCGGTGGCGCGCGCGGGGGCCGTGCTCGGGACGTCCGCCGGGTCGCTCCCGAGTGCGGACTCGATGAGTGCGGCCTGGTAGGCGATCTTGTTGCGGTGCTGGTCGGTGATGGGAGCGTGCAGGAGGTAGTCGTCGAAGTGGTGGCCCCAGGTGCCGGGCACGCCTCCGGGCTGACCGCGCAGGATGTACTCGATGATCTCGAAGTCGCCGGCCCGGCCGCGAGCCTGCTCACGGCTCAGCTGGACCATGCCGCCGGCGTCGGCGAACATCTCGGCCAGCGGTGCCATGGCCGCCGTGACGGTGTCCTGACGGGCCGTGGCGAGCGCGGCGGGGAGTCGGCGGAGGGCGAAGTCGTCGAAGTAGCGGTGTGCGGTCGCGCGGTCTGCGCCGGCGATCTCCGGGAGTTCGGCCATGGCTTGCCGGACGAAGTCGGCCGGCGCGGTAGGGCCGACTGTCTGATCCGCCGTGATCGCCTGATTCAGCGGTCCCGGCGGCGCGGGTAAGTCCGACGGTTCGGTCGTCTCAACGTCGATGTGTGGACGATCACGCAATTCCCCAGGGGCTGTCCGGCTGAGGCGGCCCAGGCGAGCCGCCGTGTCAGTCCGCTGCCGTGTGCTCGGTCGGGAGTGAGAGGCGGATGCGGCGCCGTGCCGGGTCCACTTCGGCGATCCGTGCCGTCAGCTCGTCGCCGACCTGGATGTCGCGGTCGCCGCCCAGCTGTGACAACTCGGAGTTGTGGAGTAGACCGTCCATGCCGTCATCAACGCTCACGAACACTCCGAAGGGGACCAGCCTCGTAGCGCGTCCCCGCAGGACGCTGCCGACCTGATCGACCCATGCCAGCCAGGGGTTCGGCTGGAGGGCGATCAGGGACAGGACAGCCTGCCCGCGCATCTCGGCGTCCACGCCCAGGACTGCCGCGGTCACCTGTTGGCCCATCGTCACGACCTCTCCGCAGGAAGAGATCCACTTCCACGAGACCTCCGGCGGAGGAATGAAGCCCGCCGAAGGCTCGGGGGCTCCATCAAGGTCCACGAAGACGCCGAAGTTCTCGATCGACGTAACCACTCCCGAGCGTTCGTCCCCGCGACGGAGTGTCGCCAGAAACTCTCTCAACACCGGGGAAGGAAGCGGATGGGTCATGGCTGCGACCCTATGCCACCCCTATTTCAGGGGCGACCGGCACTCGTCCTATGGTCGCCGGCGTCAGACGTGGGGTTCTTTGGGCGTTTGTTCGGTCGGTAGCTGGGGCCGTTCATGATGACCTGGTGGCTGGTGTTGATCAGCCGGTCCAGGAGCGACTCGGCTACGACGGGGTTGGGGTCGCTGGGCGCCCGGTTGCTGGTGACGATCAGGGATCCCGCGATGCCCGGCTTCACCCAGATCACCGGACGCGCCAGCGATAAATGAAGACGGATATGCTTCGGCGACTCAGTAGATCGGGAGCGAAAATTGGGGGGGGCCATGGGTCGGCCGTTGCTGTTCCTCGATGTCGACGGACCCCTGAATCCGTATGCGGCAAAGCCTGAGAAGCGCCCCGAGGGCTACACCACCCTCCGCATCCCGCAGGAGAGCGGGGCAACTGGGGAGCCTGGGAGACTGCGGACCCACAGGAGGCCACTGCGGGCCACGGTTTCGGCGGCCTTCACCGACTGGGAGTCGATGACGGTGGCCACGGCCCTGGGCGCCCGGCCCATCTCTCGGCGGATGCGCTTGCGGAGCTGGTCGCGGATCTGCCCGACGACGCCCGCGGCCACCCAGCGGGCCATGGATCCGTAACGCGTGCGCCAGGGTGGGAAGTCTTCGGGCAGGGCCCGCCACTTGCAGCCGGTGTCCACGACGTAGCGGATCGCGTCCACGATCTCCCGGCGGGGGTGCTTCTCCGGGCGGCCGCCGGTCGGGGTGTCGCAGGCCGGCGTAGGCAGCAGGCGGTCGATCAGGACCCACTCGTCGTCCCACGTGTCGGAGGGGTAGCAGCGTCGCCGTGGCAACGGCCTCTCCTCCCTCAAGACGGGGTGGAGCCGGCCAGGCGTCGGTGTGGTCAGCGATGACGTCGAGGTGCCGCAGCTAAAGCCCGTGGCGGTGTGGCAGTGGGTCCGGCATCATCCCCGTGTGATTGTGATGCAACCCGTTCTGGAAATCTTCGCTGCCGACAACTTCGCGCTCTGGCCGGTTGGCGAACACGAGTCGTACGGCTACCTCGTGCTGGACGGGGAGCTGACTCCGGCGGATGTCGGCACGGCGGTTATGCGGATCGCCGACTGCAACGACTTCGAGCCGGAGGAGGAGCACGGGCCGTGCCCGACCGACCCGGTCGGCGCGTTCCTGCACGGGCTGCTCACCATGCCCGACTTGTTCGCCGCCGGCGGGTTCCGGGTGACCGACAACGCCACCGGCAGCATCTTCGTCGAGCCGGGCTGCTGCAGCGGCCTGGAGACCTGGCGGGACTGGTTGGAGGTGCTCGACGGCACCGGCTGCTCCGACTTCGGCCACGACCCGTCCTCGGTGGCCGAACGCGTCGGCGACACCGTCCGGCTGACTCTCGACGCCCACGCGAAGGACGGCAGCCCGGTGATCGAGCTGCCAGTAGACCAGGTACGCGCGCTCGTCGCCGGTGCCCAGCAGGACTTGCGGGACTTCCTCAGCCTTGCCGGAACCTGGGCCGAACAACACCTGCCGGCACACGCCGCCGGCGTCACCGCCGCCCTGGCCCGGGCACTGGACCTGGGGCCCACACAATGACCAGCTTCCTGACCCACCGAGCGCGCGTGCACGACGCCCGGCTCCCCCTCCGCCGCCGGCACAGCGCGCTGCGGACCTGCATCACCCTCTTCGCGCCCTACGGCTTCCGGGCGACCTACCACCACCTCACACTCAGCGCCCGGATCCCCCGGCGACTGGAGGCGGACCCACCCGCACTGGTGCGGGCGGTCGAGGAACTGCATGAGGCGCGGGTGCTGTGGCTCGCGCGGGCGGAAGAGTACGCGACGCAACGCCAGGCGGAGAAGCGGGCCGGGCGGCGGGCCGTAGCGAACCCGCGACCGTGGTGGCTGCGGAGCAGGTGGGACGGCCCGGACCGCGCCTGGTACGAAGACCCGTTCCGCCACCCGTCACTGCGACTGTCCGACTACGTCCGGCGACAGAACGTGATTCTGGACGGCGCCGATCTCCCAGGCTGCCCGGCCTGCGGGGACGAGGGACCGCTGGAGTCGAACTCGACCGGGCACGGCTGGGTCGAGCTGTGCCGTGGGTGCGCGTGGGCGCCGGTGCGCTGTCCGTGCGGGCAGCGGCACCGGCTCGTCCCGGAGATCCCGTACGGCTGGAACGAGATCTGGCAGCGGGCGCACATGAGCGATGACGGCATGCCGAACCCGTACTGGCCCCCCAGGCTAGCCAGTTGGCTGCGGCACGGTGAACGCCCGGGAAGCCAGATCCCGTCAACTACGGCGAACCCGCGCGCGGGTTTCTGACGAGCAGTGGTCGGTGCTGAAGCCGTTGTTGCCGGTTGTTATGTTGGGGCGACCGCCGTTGGGCAGGCGGAGCCCAATCGACGGGATCCGGTGGCGGGTACCAACTGGTGTTCCGTGGCGGGATCTGCCGTCGGAGTACGGTCCGTGGCAGACGGTCTACGGTCACTTTCGCCGCTGGCAGCGTGACGGCACCTGGTTCGTCCTGCTGACCGGGCTGCAAGCCCGGGCGGATGCAGCCGGGCTGATCACGTGGGAGGTCGACGTCGACTCCACGATCTGCCGGGCTCATCAACACGCTGTAGGCGCCCGCCGTGACGGTCAGGTCCAGAAGGAACCGCCGGGCGGCGGCCGCCCTGAGCCCGACGATCACGGCCTGGGCCACTCCCGCGGCGGCTTCACCACCAGGATTCACCTGGTCTGCGAGCAAGGCCAGCGGCCACTGTACCTACTGGTCACAGCAGGCCAGCGCGGCGACAGTCCCCAGTTCGCCGCCGTCCTGGACAGCATCCGAGTGCCCCGTATCGGGGTGGACCGTCCCCGTGTCCGCCCTCTGCGAGTGCGGGGCGACAAGGCGTATTCGTCCCGGGCCAACCGGGCCTACCTGAGAAGGCGCGGGATCCGGTGCACGATTCCTGAACCCGCCGACCAGGCGGGCCACCGCAAGCGCCGCGGGAAGGCCGGCGGGCGGCCTCCGGCTTTCGACCGTGAGGACTACAAGGCCCGGCACGCGGTCGAGTGCGCAATCAACCGCCTGGAGCGGAACCGGGCGGTGGCCTGCCGCTTCGACAAACCTGCGGTCCGCTTCGCGGCCACCGTCCTCGTTGCCGCGATCAACGAATGGCTGTGACCAACCAATGGTCGTTGACCGGCACAGCCGGAGCTGGTGCTCACCTCCGCGATACCTCGTAAGCCTCGCGGACGGCCGCAGGGATACGCCCACGATCATTTACGAGATAGCCGTTGGCGCGTGCCCAGAGGCGTATCGGCTCGTCTTCCGGGCGGGGTTCGAGACTCCGGGGTCGAGCGGACCAACCGGGGCCGCTCCAGTCTCCCGAGGACACCCCTTCCAGCCGGTCCGCTGTCTCTTGGAAGAAGGCGAACAACGAGGCGTATACGCCCTCCTCGGGACCGTATGCCTCGTCCCAGGTTCCGATGGTTCCGCTGAGCGTGTCCAAGAACGTCCCGTAGAGACCGTCGCTCTCCGCGGCGATGGGCACCCACTCACGACGCCAGAACGGGTGGTCGGGGTCTGCGGACGGCTCCATCTCCTCCAAGCCCATCCGGCTGAGGTAGACCCGCTGAATATCCGTCAGCCCGAGAAGGATATGGCCGCCGGGGATGTCGATCTCGCACCCCAGCGCCACCAGACAGGACTGAGCGTCGGGTTGCCTGCCGGCATCGATGTCGTTCGCCAGCAGCCACTGCCGCATCTCCGCCGACAGGTCCAGACCCATGCGCAGTTCGGCTTCCCTGATTGCCGCATGGCTCCCCGGGCCGCCGAGCGCAGCGAGAGTTTCAGGGTCGTCGCGTTCAAGCCACGCGGTTACCCGGCCCCACGCCTCTCTCACGTCTCCTGTCTCGTGCATCGGAGTTCCGCTCATGCGTGATCTCCACCTCGGCAGGATGCGCACATACGTGGAGCAGACCCACCCATAGCGCTGGCTCGCAGGGCACGTTGCCCGGTCTCCCGGACTGTGAAGTTGTCCTCTTGGGGAGGCGACGACCGCTGATGATCCATGGGAGAACCGTATGCGGGACCACTGACAGTGACCGACGCGGAACGAGTTTCTGCAGATTTCTACGGTACACAGCTCGCCCCCTGAGCACGCCACCAGCTTCTCAAACGCTCCCTGGTGCTGGATTCCGCTTTCGCTGGGTATAGCTCTCCCGTGACTCCGGATCGAACACAGGAAACCGCCTGCGCCCGACCCAGTACAGCCGCCCCCTCCAGCGGGCATTCTTCCTGTCGAGCCAGGTCGCGTGCTTGACCGTGGGGACGTGGGAGAACGAGACGTACCTGCGCAAGTACAAGGGCTACACGCACGACAAGGGCCGACACAAGAAGGCGGTCATCGCTGTCGCCCGCCAACGAGTCTCCATCCTGTGGGCCATGCTCCGCGACGGCCGGCTCTACGAGAGGGACTACAACCCCCGTGAGAAGGCGGCCGGAGCGGTTCAGGAGGCTTGACTAAACCCATTAAGACGATGTCTCATGTGGTGAGTTTGGCGAGTTTTTTGTAGCAGGTCAGTGCGGCGGCGAGGCCGATGAAGGCGAGGAAGTGACTGCCCTTGCGTTCGTACCGGACAGTGAGGCGGCGGTAGCCGAACAGCCAGGAGATGGTGCGTTCGATCTTCCAACGGTGGCGTCCGAGTCGTTCGGAGGACTCGATGCCCGGGCGTGCGATTCGCGTGATGATGCCGCGTTTCCGCAGCCAGAGCAGGGTGTCGGCGGAGTGGTACGCCTTGTCGGCGCGGAACTTGCCGGGGCGCCTGCGGCGCGGTCCGCGCCGGGACCGTACGGCCGGTATCGCCTTCACGAGCGGCTTGAGGGCCTGGCTGTCGTGAGTGTTGGCCCCGGAGACGGCTACCGCCAGCGGAATGCCCTCGCCTTCGGACAGGACATGTAACTTGCTGCCGGACTTGCCGCGATCGACCGGGTTCGGCCCGGTCAGCGAGCCCCCCTTTTCGCCCGTACCGAGGCGGCATCGATGATCACCGAGGACCAGTCCAGCTCGCCCCGGGCTCCCAGCTCGTCCAGCACCGCCCGGTGCAACCGCCGCCACACCCCCGCCTTCGTCCAGGCCGTGAACCGCCGGTGCGCGGTAGCCGGCGACACCCCGAACGTCGGCGGCAAATGCCGCCACGCACAGCCGCTGGTCAGCACGTACACCACAGCCGTGAACACCGCCCGCTCGTCCAACGGCGCACTCCCACCACCCTGCGGACGCGGCACGAACGACGGCAGCAGAGGAGCAGCCAGTTCCCACAACCCGTCAGGAACCAGCCGCTGCGACAGATCAACACCCACGAAGAACAATGATGCCGCACCTCACGGCATCACCACATGAGACATCGTCTAAGAGTCCAAAAGCCGCCAGTTCTTGATCTTGGCGGGTGTGGTGGTCGGTCAGCTCAACGCAGGCTGGCAGCCAGGAGTGCGTTGACGCGATTCTCGTACTCGCGGCGGGCCTTGCGCTGGGCCGGGAGCGCCGCGGTGCCGTCGAGGACCTGGCAGAGGTGGGTCGGGTCGCCAGACGAAGCGACCAGATGCCCCCTGGCAGTGAGCTCGACGGCGCCGGTCGCCTCGCCGGATCTTCCCCCCTTTTCCCGAGCGCGGCAAAACATCGCCGGCAGCCAAGGGCGGGCTCGCCATAAGGCAGGCGGGCACCGGGAGCGCAATTAGCGATATACGGAACGGCGGAATGCATGATACGCCATACGGTCAGCCGTCATGGATTCAGTCGTAGGGCCATGGCTTACCAAGTAAGTCAAGACTTACCTTTAGGGAACTTTGACCGTATGGTGTGGCTCGAATCGAAGGAGTCCCCTGTTGTCGAAAATGAATGATCCCGTTGTGCGCGCGGTTGAATCGGAGCGGGATTATGTGTCCTCCTTATATGAGTTGCTCACCGAGCGGCTTTCCGAGGCGCGAGTACACCGAGCGAGTGTGCTGAAGGCCCCGGCGGGAAGCGCCGGTGAGGCATACGAGAGAGAAATCGCCGCCGAGCGTCTGGCCAAGGAAATCGGCCGGCTGGAGGGCGCCGAAAAGGGGCTGGTCTTCGGGCGCATCGACTGGACGGACGGCACGGCCCTGCGCATCGGGCGGATCGGACTGCATACGGAGGAGGATGACCTGCCTCTGCTCGTGGACTGGCGCGCGAACGCGGCGCGGCCCTTCTACGAGGCGACACCGGTCCACCCGATGGACCTGCGGCGGCGCCGGCACCTGCGCCTCGAGGAGCGCACGGTCATCTCGGTGAGCGACGAACTGCTGGACGGGACCGCCCCGACCGACAAGGACGTCGTGGGGGACGGCCCGTTGACCGAGGCTCTGTCGGCACGGCGTACGGGCAGGATGCACGCGGCCGTCGCGACGCTGCAGGCCGAGCAGGACGAGATCATCCGCTCCGCCCACCGTGGGGTGACCGTGGTGCAGGGCGGGCCCGGCACCGGCAAGACGGTGGTCGCCCTGCACCGGGCGGCCTATGTCCTGTACGCGTTCCCGCGCGCCGCGGAGGAGGGTGTCCTGGTGGTGGGCCCGAACGCCCGGTTCCTCGACTACATCTCCCAGGTCCTTCCCTCGCTCGGAGAGAACGACGTCGTTCTGGCGACCTGCCGGGAACTGGCCGGAGTGTCCACGGACACGGTGGACCCGTTCGATACGGCGCGTCTCAAGGGCAGCTCCGACCTCGCCGACGCCTTGGCCGGCCTGCTGCGCGTCCACCAAGCCCCCGCCGGTGACTTCACCGTGCGGGTCGGACAGGAACTGGTTCACCTGTCCGGTGAGGAAGTCGCCACGGCACGCGACGCCGCCGTGGCAGCCGCACCGGGGCACAACCCCGCGCGCCAGGTGTTCAGGGAGCTCTTGGTCGACGCCGTCACCGACGCGATGCAACGAGACATGGGCGACCTCCTGGAGCAGATCGACGCCGATGCCGCCAGGATGACGGGCATGGACCTCGACCGGTTCACGGGAGCCGCCCAGCGCCGTGCCGAAGGTGCGGCCGACTCGGGTCCGGTCCACGAGCTGGACCTGGACGCCATCCGAGCCGATCTCCTCGACGACGCCGGCGTCGACCGAGCGGTCGAGGTGTTGTGGCCGCGGCTGGTACCCGGTGACCTCGTGAAGGCGCTCCTGACGAACGCCGGCGCTCTCGCCGAGCGCCTGCCCCGCCTGACCACGCAGGAGCGGTCCCTTCTGCTGCGCGGCCCGGACGACCCGTGGACCGATGCCGATGTGCCGTTGCTGGACGAGGCGGCGAGCCTGGTCGACGGCCCCCCAGAGCAGACGTACGGGCACGTCGTCGTCGACGAGGCGCAGGAACTGACCGCCATGCAGTGGCGGATGATCGTCCGCCGCTGCCCGGCCAGGGCGATGACGCTGGTGGGTGACTTCGCCCAGGCAGGCCCGGTCGCGACAGCACGCGACTGGAAGGAAGCACTGAGCCCCCACGTCGGACCGCGGTTCAAACTGCACAACCTGACCGTCAGCTACCGCACCACGCAGGAGATCCTGGAGAGCGTCCGGGACCTGCTCACGCGGATCGCTCCGGACCAGAGGCCCACACGGTCACTGCGAAGCGGTGAGAGCCCTCGCACCGTGACCACACCTCCGGACGGGTTGGTCACCGCCGTCGTTCAGGAACTCCGCGCCCAGAGCACCGCGCACCCGGGCGAGCTTCTGGCAGTGATCTGCGCGGACACCAGGGTGAGCGAGCTGACGGCCCAGGGCATCGCTCACCACGCACGCATCGTGCCGGCGTCCGAAGCACGCGGCCTGGAATTCGACGGAGTCGTCGTCATGAACCCCGAGGAAATCATCACGGCCCGCCCCGGTGGGGAAAGGGACTTGTACGTAGCCCTGACCCGCGCCACCAAGCGCCTCTGCACCATCACCGTCCAGCCCGCCTGACGACCCGGCGCCCGCGTCGTCGCCGCGGGCGCACCCGGCGCGTACAGACACCGGCCCGCGCGCCCGGGGCTGCTCGCCGCCTCACCGCTCGTGGCCGCACCCGGCATCACGCGGCCTGGTCCAAGCCGACGACGTTCAGATCCCCTTCGCGCAGCAGGGTGCAGTCGACGTCGAGCTTCGGGTCGTACGCGTCGGGTTCGATGCCGGGTTCGTGCCTGCTGTACTCGCCGAACCGTTTGATGTGCTCGGTCAGGTACGGCGAGATATGGGCCAGGTCCTCAGGATCGATCTCCCATCCCTCTTCCAGCAGCTGGCGGACCATCTCGGAGATGTCCAGGGCATTGTGGAAGATCACCGCATTCGTGAGCAGAGAGTTGAACTTCATCGTCTTCTCCTGCTCGACGGGGTCGTTGTCTGCGAGTACGCCCTGGTTGCCGAAGCCGACCCACCGGGAGAACCGGTTGAACGACTCGACCTTGTTCGTCGCGGCCGTCACCCGCCGGCGCGGCGGCGCGTCCGCCAGATACCGCAGCAGCTGCACCGTGCGGATCACGCGGCCGACCTCGCGGAAGGCGACGTACGTGGCGTTCTTGTGCGAGCCGGACCACAGCCTCTTGAGCAGCGTCGCCGAGGAGATGGCGCCCTCGCGCAGCTCACCACTGACCGTCTATTGGACGCTGACGCGTTGGAGCCGATGCGCGCCGCGGTCGGCCGGTGGGCGGGCCGGGACTGGGTGTGGTCCGATGTGGTCGACGCTTTCGGCCCGCCGTCGGTGCTGTTCGGAGGCACCAACCCCTTCTACGGCAAGGTCCTCGGCTACGCGGCCGATGCCCCGGCACGCCGATGGTCTTCTTCCACCTGTGGAACGACACCGATCCCGGAACGGAACCGTCCTGGCCGCCCGCTCATCACGAGCCGCTGCTGCTCGCCGTCCGCTGCGGCGACGGCCCGTTCTCTGAGACCTTCACCTACACCCCGCAAGGACAGCTCCGCCGACCCGCCCACTGATTCCGTGCACGGCCAGGTCGACCGGGCGCAGTTCGGTGCGGATCCCGTACTGGCCGTAGGCGTACGTCAGGGAGAGTCAGGGTCAGGCAAGCGTCCACGCACGAGTTGGCCGGCATCGCGCCGTCGTCGCGGGCGGCCGGCCACGCGGCCTTCGCGGCAACGGGGACACGGGGACACGGCAGGCGTCCTGGCGCGGACTGGCCACCCGCTACGACAAGACTCCCACCAGTTACGCCCCTGGCGGAGCTACTGGCGGGCGCCCTACGCTGGGAGCGGCAGCAGGGTCTGCGAGTAGCTGTTGTCGTTCCAATCTTGAGGGGTGTGCGTCGAACGGGAATCTCGATCAGGTGGTTGCCGTCGACTCCGACAGGGGCGGGAACAAGGACCGCAGCAATCCTCGTTCCCGCTGGTCAGAGGAACTTTCTACTTCTCTGACCACTGCCGGACAGCACGCTTCATGAAAGCGCGAGGCTAGCCACTAATGAGTCCACCGCCGTTGCCCGGGTCTACGATTCCCAAAACGCCGACCGGCTCTGCGGCTGCGAAGAAGGCGAACTGCCCGGCGTCCGGCGGCCCCCCAGCGTTCGAGCTGGTGTGGGCGTTCGGCAACACGATGGCGGCTGCTGCTACCGCGGCCACGGCAGCCCCGATAGCAAGGCTGGCCCCTGGGCGAAGTCGTCGCTGGCTCAATTCCCTGACCTCCAATGAGTTACGCTCTGGCGCGCACCTCAGCGCGGTGACTGCCGCGCTCGGTGCTGTTCGTGCGCCCTGTCTTACCGGGGGACTACGTGCATCACCCGTAGAAGGTTCATGTACGGGTCCAAATTTACGGGCCACGGCCAGCGTCACAGTTCCGCGTCGGTCAGACGAGGTGGCCGCCCACGCCATCACGGGGCCTTCAACGATCATGGACATGCGCGTACGGTGCCGTCAAGAGGCTGGTTGCCGGTTGGGACGGCTGGCCCAGTGCGCTCTCGCCGCGGTAAGGGCACGATCATCAGCCTGGCCGCGGCTGAAGCCGATCCGCTCCTATGACCGCGGTGTGCTGTCCGAGCGCCACCTGGTGAGACGGGGGTGCCCCGGCAGTTCGGCGCGGCCGGTGGCCCACAACAGGGTGAGCCAGGGATCTGCGCCGCCCGGAGCCTCTGGAAACAGACGGGCGAGCACCCGCGAGCAGAGAGCGGAGGGCGGGGTCCAGGCAAGCGCGAAGCCTTCCGCCAGATCGTGCATGTGTACCAGCGTCTCTTGCACCCCCAGCGCCGCGAAGCCCTTCGGGGTCCGACACCCCGGCGGCGTGGTGGGCGCGGACCCGGGGCGGCGTGGTACGCACCATGACGACCAGCAGCGCGCCGCACGCCTCCAGCACCTGCACCAGGCCGGCCGGACCCGCATCACGGTCCGCGAAGAGGAATTTCGCGGGTCCGTCCGGCCTCTTCTGGCTCAACGCGAGGGCACATGGGTGTCCAGCGGTGGGCTCTGCGGCCCCGGCTGCACGGCGTAGTAGAACAGGTCGTTGGCGAGGTGCTCGGCGGTTTCCCAGCAGTCCCACTCCAGCGAACCGGCCCTACCGCCCCACCCCTCCGGAGGTGCGCCGGGTGCTCCGTCCCTGAAGTGAAGGGCTCACTGACCACCTCGACGTCGAACCGTCGCCCCTGGCCCGACTTGTCGGCGAGCCGATCAGGAAGCATCCGGGCCATGCGCTGCGCGATCTCCGTCGGCGCGTCCGGATCCGCCAGGAGAGCCACGACCGTTACGCCCTGAGACCACACCCGCATGACTCCTTCTCGTCGGCTGCCCCCGCGGTCCCAAGTGCTCACGGAATGCCCCGAGGTGGCGTCGACGCCGCGTGACACGCTGGCCCACGCCTGCAGGTGCAGGCGGTACGGCCGGATCTCCTCGTCCTTCCCGTACAGAGGGTCTGCCTTGTTCATCGGCATCACAGCCTCTACGCCACGCTGTTCGTGCTCGTCCATGTCACCGCGGCGTTCCTGCTCACGCCGCGGTCGTTGCGCCCGCTCGTCGGGCACCAGCACGATGCCGGCCACCAACTTCCCTTGCCATGTTCCTCCCGTCCATGGGAACCGTCGGCGGTGCGCTGGGCGCTGGCTGGGAGGACGACCGTAGGGTGGCCGGGCCGCCTACGGGGGGGCAGTCAGGGGGTGGGTGAGCGCCGGGACGCGGGCCGGCCCGCCACCGGCCGAGGCTCCTCGGGGCCCGTGGCGCGGACCAGGTTGCCGGTCTTTTCCCGGTGCTCGTGCACGAGACGGATCGCCATGGCACCCTCACCGGCCGCCGAGGCCACCCGTTTGACCGAGCCACTCCTGACGTCGCCGGCGGCGAAGACCCCGGGAAGGGTGGTCTCCAGCAGCAACGGACCACGGCCGAGCGAGTCCCACCGGGTCGCGTCGGCCGCCGCTTGGGCGTCGGCGCCGGCGAGGACGAAGCCCCTCTCGTCCAGGGCCAGCACGCCCCTGAGCCATTCCGTGCGCGGCCGGGCCCCGATGAACACGAACAGCGCCGCGGCCCGCAACTCCCGTCGCTCACTGCTTGCGTTGTCCTCCACGATCAGCGACTCCAGCTTCTCCTCCCCAAGGACGCCCCGGACTTCGGTGTGGAGCAGCACCTCGATCTTCGGGTGCCGTTCCACCTGGTCCACCAGGTAGCGCGACATGTCCGCGGTGAGGTCACCGCCCCGGACGAGGAGGTGGACCCTGGACGCGCGGTTCGCGAGGAACAGCGCCGCCTGCGCGGCGGAGTTCCCGCCGCCGACCACGGCGACCGGATCCGCCTGGCAGAGACTGGCCTCGTGGACGGTCGCCGCATAGCAGACGCTGATGCCCTCCAGGCGGTCGATGCCGGGCACCTCGAGCCTGCGATACCACACGCCCGAGGCGACCCGACGCCGGGGTTCAACCCGGGAGAACCGGCCGGCTATCCGGCTCATCAGGCCCTCGAACGCTTCCTGCCAGCGAGCAGGGTCCACGCTGTGACCTGCGGCCATCGCGAGATCGTTAGTCTTCACACCCCGACACCCCGATGATCAGCGGCGGCAGCCTTCCCGCAGCCGATCCACCAGCAAGATCAAGGTCTATGGCTGGAGATCGCGCTGGTACCAAGTGCCTGACTTGCCGCCGAGATCGGCCGGGGTGGCAGGGCCCACCGAGACGAACCCGGCCTTGACCAAGACTTTCTGGGACGCGGCGTTGTCGTGGGAGGTGGCCGCCCGCAGTGTGAGCAGGCCGTGCGTCGCTGTCGCCCTCCGGCACAGCTCCCGGACGCTCGCGGTCGCCACGCCGCGGCCGGCGACCCGCTCCGCGACCCGGTAGCCGAGTCTGGCAGTGCCGTCCTCCAAGTCGTACAGGTTGAACCTGCCGAGTACCGAGCCGTCCTCGGCGACGAGCACGTAGAAGGCGCAGATACCGGCCTCCTGCTCGGCCAGCGAGGCGTTGTACCGGTCGGTGAACTGGTCGAAGAAGTCGTCGCCGCGGTCGGAGATCGAGGCAGCGAAGTAGGTGCGGTTCGCCAACTCGAAGGCCAGGACCGCCGGGGCGTGGCCGTCATCCAGCCGCTTCAGCTCGGGCATTGCCCGACTCTACCCAGATCGTGCGCTGAGGCCACCCGAGTTTCCGCCAGTGGCAGACAGCCCCAAGACCAGGGCACTTAACGATCTACGGCTGGAGTCCTGGTACTCCAGTTGCGCTTCTCCATATGCCCTGGTCACGGGGCCCTTTCGGAGTCTGGTCGGTTGACGTTGCATCAGGTTGGTGGTGGTTCGTGACTCACCCGACAGGGGTGCGTGCGGCGCTGGTAGTGGCATCGGCGGGCGACGGCCTGGTGGCGCCGGCGCCAGCGGGAGCTGCGCGCTGCCGGAGCCCGCGCTCTAGAGTCCCGGAGCAACGCGTCTTCTCGCGGTAGAGAGCTCCTGGGATGCGGGCCTCGGAGCGAGTCAGCAGCTCGACCACGCGGTCGTGGTCCGTGTCGAAGTGAGCATCCCAGATGAGCCGGTCCGGGCGTGTGGGGTGGCCGGTGACCCAGGCAGGCTGAATGTCGAAGCGGTACCACAGTGGCATGGAGCGCATCAGCAGTGCGCTGCGCAGCGGCGTGCTGGCGGTGTACGCCCAGCAGGCATGGTGCGCGGCTTCCTCGTCGGTGAGGCCGTTGTGACGCCACAGCGGCGAGCGCCCGTCTTTCTGATGCCAGTCGGTCTCCTGCCTGAAGACCATGCGTGCGATGTCCATGCCGTGCCAGCGCTGCGAGTCCACGAGGTCGAGGCGCCCACCTGTGGGGACGTGGATCAGGCGCACCCGTCGGCAGGTGAAGTCGATCGGTACGTTGCGCGGGGTTCCGTCCTTGGCGACGTATTAATTCACGGTGCCGGGTCACCCTTGGCGGGTGGAGTTCCCCGTGCCGCTCGCCCTCGCCGCACCCGTCCGGGCGCCGCCGCGCGGCGCCGGCGCGAGCTGGGGGGCCGCGCTGACTCCCGGCGGGCCCGAGCGTCCGTGGACGGAATGCAGATCAGCTCTGGATGGGGCTGTGGGAACAAGCTCCGGTACATCACCGTCCAGCCGGACCTCGTCGCCGAGGTACGCGCTGACACAGCGGTAGACCGCGGCCCGCACCGGCACCCAGTGCGCTACCTGCGTATTGGGGATGACCTCACCCCTGGCGACATCGCGGCGGCGGGGTGACCGATGCGTCGGCGCCTGATGTCTCATGAGACCGGGCAGGGGGCTCCGTCGACGCGGGCCGGGTGGGGTCGCGCTCCAGGCGCGGCACCGACATGGGGCCGGTTCTTGCTCGACTCTGTTCTGTTGCTTGCGGCGGGTCGCCCGTCAGGAAAAGTGCAGGTCGCCGACCAAGTGGACAAGGAAGGGTGTGCAACAGGGTGCCGAGGCTTTTCAGGACTCGGCTGGCCGGCATGGGATCACAATGAGTCGAGGAACCTGCGGACAGCAGTAGCAAAGCCGACCGGGTCGGTTTGATGGACGGTGTGGCCAGTCGGCAGCTGGGTGAGGTAGCGGCCCGGCGAGCGATGACCAGTGACGACTGGCTGGTCAGGGCCACGAGACGCTGAGCGGCAGGTCTCGGTGGAAGACGGCCATAGCCCGGCGGGGGCCGTTGTAGTCGTCGACGATCTTCGTGTCGAAGCCGAGGCTGCCATGGAAGGCGATCGCGAAGTCGGCCACCCCAGCCGGTGCAATGTGTACCCCCATGATGACGATCATGGCAGGCGCCTCGGCCGTTACAGGCGAAGGTCCGCACGGCTTGCGCAAGTTGTGACGCAAGCCTGGGCCCGTGGTGCGGCCTGTTCCCACCCTGCCCTGTCCGGAGTCTCCCGCGCACATTTCGGCGAGTTGCTCGAAGAACTCGCCCCCAAGTGGCAGGCCGCCCGCGAGTCCGCCTGGCGGGAGCGGCGGGGCGGGGAGCGACGACGGCGCTCGGGAACGGGTGGCAGCAACGGAGCCACACGCTCCCACAAGTCGTCCGGCACAAGATCAGTACCGACCCGCACAGCCTGCCGATCAAGATCGCCGGCCGCAAGATCCCGGGCGTCAGTTAATCGCTAGGGCCCGAACGGGCCTTCGTATACGGTACCCGGATGGCTCCTCGGCGTACCCTGCTGCCGCGCTCGACACCGGCCGCCTCGGGGATGTCGTCCCGTTCGATCGCCGCGTTGCTGGATCGGCTTGAGGCACGATCCGTCGAGTGTCACTCCATCATGGTTGTACGCCACGGTCACGTCGTCGCCGAAGGCTGGTGGGCGCCGTACTCGGCCGAACGCCCGCACCTTCTCTACTCGCTGACCAAGTCGTTCACCTCGGTCGCCGTGGGGCTCGCGATCGCCGACGGGATGCTCTCACTGGACGATCGGGTGGTGGATGTGTTGCCCGACCACGTTCCGGGCGACATCTCGGAGCAGGGACGCCGCCTCACCGTTCACCACCTGCTGTCCATGACGGCCGGACATCGCACGGACAGCCTCGCCGAGGCCTGGCAACTGGAACCCGGCGACCTGGTGAAGGGCTTCCTGCGCGTACCGTTTCCCGATGCCGAGGGAACGCGGCACGCCTACGACAATCCGACCACCTTCATCCTGGCCCGGATGGTGGAACGGGTCACGGGCCGCAGCCTCCCGGAACTGCTGGACGAGCGCCTCTTCGAGCCGATGGGCGTCGATCACGCCGAATGGGACCGTGTGGCGAGCGGTGCCGCCTTCGGATTCCACGGACTGCACCTGACGACCGAGGCTGTCGCCGCCTTCGGTGAGTTGCTCCTGCGCGGAGGCACTTGGGACGACCGGCGGCTCGTCCCGCGCGAATGGGTGGAGCTCGCGACCAGACGGCACACCGATACGCTGCGACTCGAGGACGGATCGGGGGACGTCGACTACCTTCGTGGTTACGGTTACCAGTTCTGGATGTCGCGTCACGGCTACCACGGGGACGGCTCATTCGGCCAGCAATGCGTGGTCGTCCCGTCGCACGATCTCGTGGTCGCCGTGACTGGCGGCCATACGCAGGCACAGGCAATGCTTGACGCAATATGGGAGTGCCTGCTGCCCGGCATGGAGGACGCGGGAAGCACCCCGGACGACGAGATCCTCGCCGATCGGCTGCGGCAATTGTCATTGGCACCGGTGCTGGGTTCGGCCGCCCCGGAGCGTTCCGTCAAGGCGAGACTCGACGCCTCCGCCGAGGGCTCGCCTCTGCCCGACGGAACCACGGTGATCGTCGATGTCGTGGACGATGGATGGCTCCTTCGACTCGGGTCGTTCCTCAACGTCGAGGTCGGCCACGGCGAATGGCGGGAAAGTTCGCCGCTCGGCCGCCCTGTCGTCGCGGCCGGCGCCTGGCAGGGCAACACGTTCGTCGCCGAGCTTTACGTCATCACCACACCGCACCGGGTTCGGCTGTCGGTCGACGCCGACGCGGGGACAGCGATAGCGACGTGGAACATCGTGCCCCTGACCGGCCCAAGTCTGGTGTTGCATTTACGCTCGCCGCTGATGACACGGCCCGACGTCGCGTAGGGGATGCGCTTTCCTCCGCAAGGAACCTGTTCTTTGTGAGTAGCTGCAGCTGACGGGGGCTCGCGTGCGTTGTGGACGGGACACTCGCCCAGGTCGCCGCGGCCTGTCTTCCGCCAAGAGCGTCCGTCAGCGATCGACTTCACGGTGGTTGTCGCGCGGCGGACGTCAAGGCGCAGCGTGGTGAGGATCCGCCAGTTCTTCCCATGGGCGAAGGCGTACTCGACGACAGCCCGCCCGGAGGCGATCAGCTTGTTGACCTCCTTCTTCGCCTGTGGCTACACCAGTTCAAACCGACTCCGCATCCGCAACGAGCGCCGCGCCGACCTCCACCAGAGCCTGCTCGAACTGGCCTGCGGCATCATCTGCCTCCGCCGCCCCACAACTTCATTCCGAAACGATCAGCAAGCCGAACCACGAACGGTCGCATCCGCCGGCCACGAGACCGACGAGGAGCAGCCGGCCGATCCTTGCAGTCTCTCCGGTCCCTCCATCAGCTTCCAGATGACGAACTCCCCGTATAGCCTTGCGCTGCGCACGAGGGAGCCCGGGGTGGAGGCTGAGCATTTGCGGGGTCGCGCCGCTGAGACGTGGAAGACGCCGGACCCTGCGGCTGGCTTCCCTTGAACGATCGGCTTTATGACCGGAGGACAGTCCATTGGCAATTCCCGACCCGGTTCAGCCAGACGATATTTTCAAGGCGATCGTGGGAACCGTATTCGGGGACGATAGCCTGGTCCTCTACATCGTCGTAGTCGTCATGGCTCTGCAGGCATGGTTCGCGTGGGCAAAGTCGATGCACGACCGTGCACGTCTCCTGTACACGAGAGCGTCGCAGATTCCCGCAGCAGTGCGCTTGATGTCCGCACTCGGAGTCCTCGTCGCGGTCATAGCACAGACAATCTATCTGGTGCTGAGTTATTTCATCGCCGCTCATCTGCCCAGGGCGGTGAGTTCGACCTCCTCGCCCTCGCAAGTCGATGTCAGAGACTGGCTGATACCTCCCGCATCGCCAATTCACGAGCCAGCGTTTCAGTGGTGCTTCGCAATCGCATCGATGCTCGTGCTCTTCAGCTGGTGGGCCATCCTCCGTGATCACGACAGGAGAAAACGCGACGCGGTTGCCCTAGTGCTGGCGATTGTGGGAGGGATGGCCAGCTTGGCCTTTTTCGTCAACGAGGGCGGCAACAAGCAAATGGGCTTGGTGGCTTTGGTCTACTTCGCTGTGGCGGTGCTGGCACTCTATGCGCCAGGCATCTCCCTGAAACGGGCAGCCACGGAGTGAGGGCCGGTTCCACTGGGCGCAGTCACTCAGGTTGAACTGGCGATGTCGGCGAGCTGGTGACGTTGCTTGATCGTCGCGGTCCGAAGGCACCATGCGGTACGCACAACGGGACGGTCTGACGCCGGCAGAGCGGGAGAAGCGGGGGCGGCTTCGCATGGAGGCAGCCGGGCAGTTCGCGGTTGGGGAGAAGACCGAGGGCATCGCGAGGGATCTGCGGATGAGCGCGCAGTCGGTGCGACGCCGGCGGGCGCGCGTGGCGCGAGGGCGGCACTGACGCTCTGCGGGTCACCGGGCCGATGACCGTCGGGCGGTCGAGCCCGGGGTAGTGGACACGACTGAAGCAGGAGCTCAAGCACGGCGACCTGGCCCACGGCTGCGACGACGAGAGCAGGGGGGACGCTGAAGCGGATCATTTTGCGAAGCTCTGACCGAGCATCGCGAGAACGCGATGCGAACGCCCCGTTGGT
This sequence comes from Streptomyces sp. RLA131, assembly GCF_056270125.1. Lineage (NCBI taxonomy): Bacteria > Bacillati > Actinomycetota > Actinomycetes > Kitasatosporales > Streptomycetaceae > Streptomyces > Streptomyces sp. RLA131. The sequence continues at coordinate 8,351,048 of NZ_JBWDOQ010000002.1, read as the reverse complement.
CGGACTGGTTTTGATCCGGCCCCACGACGTCAAGATGCTGAGTCACGAAGCGAGGAGAGGCGGAGTGCCCAACCGGCCAAGGCAGGAGAAAGCCCTCGATATCCTGCGTGCCGAGCTGACGGCCGGGCGGCCAACGACGGCTGAGCTGACCATTCGGGCTGCATGGCTGGCCTTCATGCGATTCGGCAGGCAGCGCTTTGCAACAGCGCCCACGCCCGACTCCGACGGCCTGCTCTTCCAATACGGCACGTACGCCTTCAGCGGGCGACCGATGTTCACTGTCGACCTCACTCGCCAGTTCGTCATCAGCGATGACGACGATGGCGAGCACGACCATTACGTGCAGGTTCACTACGAACTCCGCTACGAGCCCGAACCCACCCTGGACGCCCTGGGAAGCTTCGACTCCTGGTTCTTTTACGATACCGATGTGGACCTCGACCAGTGGTTCGCCGTCATGGAGGGCCATCTCGACCTGCTACTCGATCGCGTACCCTGCGAGATCGACCTGTATGAGGAGCCGGTATAGGCGTCGCGGCAGTGGGAGGTCGCGCGCCTGTGTCACGCCAGCAGGACTCGCTTGGGCAGGAGGTAGGAGGTCGAAGCCGGCGCGGCCGAACATCTCGCGCTCAAGCACCTTGATCCGGTGGACGCGCCCTTCAACTGCACCCGAGCCCCAGGGCAGGGTCGGACCGGCGATGACAGCGTCGCGGTCGCGGTCGATGGCGGCGGCCAGGGTATGGAGGCAGGGCAGGTCGTCCTGCCGGACGGCGTGAAACCAGTCCGGCAGACGCTCGCCGTGGCGCTCGGTGAGCATGCGGTAGGCACTCGCTCCCATCGCAATGTCCTCGATCGTCCGGGGGTGTTCACGCGCCACGACTCACTGCCGATCGGCTTAGTGGACGAGTTCCCCGTGGTTGTCAACTTCAGCTTGACGAGGGCGTGCTGGACCTGCCAGCTTGGAAGAAGGTGCACGACACGCTCACGTTCTACCGTTCGTTGTGAACCGTTTGGCGGGAGATGAAGAGCAGCGCAGCGATCTGCCGGCAGCTTAGGCGCTGCGCGACCAGCCGCAGCGCCTCCGTCTCGCGGTCCGTCGGTCGGCACTTGCACATGGAGGACCGGATCCTGCTCTCCAGCGTTTCGCGTCATGGTCTACAAGTTCGGCCCCAATGACCAGTGTCTCCGACGCTGTCGGGCGATAGTGCCGGCGATCCTGCGAGCGGAGGAGGAGGTGACCAGCCAGGGGGGTTCGCTGTCACAGGACAGCCGGAAACCTCACAGCTCGCCGCAACGATCGTCATGCGCGACACGATCGGGATCGTGACGAACGGCCCGCACTCCCGTCGCCTCGGGGTGCGGGCCGTTTCGCCCTTATCTCAAGGCAACAGCACCGTCGGGTGCCATTTCGTCTCGCACTCGATGATCTCCCCGGCCGAGTTCGCGTGGCAGGCTCGGGCGTTGAGGTTCCCAATCGGATAATTGCTGTAGAAGTATGCCTTGGCCGTGCCGACGCCGTTGGTGGAGCAGTCCAGCACTGGGACGGTGCGGTAGTGCCAGTCGTCACTTTGCCATCCGCCCCACGTGTAGGCGATCTCGATGGTCCCGCAGTAGCCGTCGGTGGATGTGTCCTCCACGTACGCCTGGATCGCGGAATACTCGCTGGAGTTCGTCCACTCGTCGACCTCTTGGTACACGCCGCCGGCAACGCTGCTCTCGTCCCCGGAATAATTGTAACCGCGGCCGCCTGGGGAGCTGGTGTCGTAGTGCCAGTCGTCGGTGGCGTTCGCCGCGCCGGGTACGGCGATCAGCAGGCCCAGTGCTGCGATGAGTACGAGCAGTATGCGTTTCACGGTTTTCTCCTATAGATGGTGTGTCGGAGCGCGTACAGAGCGGACCAGTGCCGCCGGTGCTGGCAGCGTCGAAGACTGACTACCAGTGCTTCACATTCGACGGGTGCCGGCGCCTGATTGAGGCCTGGACCCCTTCCACCGCCGACTGCGCCACGACCGGTCTCGCACCACCGCAAGGATTCTGTGCAATCTGCTTGCTCCCCTGTTTGAGTCGGTTCGAGGCCTGGAGGGACTACTTGCGCCCGTCCGCCAGCCTGTCCCACCCGGGCAGGAGGGGCCGAGGTGTTTCAACCTGGCTTGAATCACGGGCTGATGGAAAAATCATGGGCGATCACCAGGCATGGCTCGATCGAGCACGGGGGAAGCAGTGGTCTACCGAATACATTTCACCGCCGAGGACCTGGCCCGGACCCGGGTGGCCGAGGCCGATGCTGGAACTCGCCAACGCGGTACGGGTCCTGCAGGACCGGAATCAGCCGGTGCGGTACGACGTATGGCGACGGCGGTCCTTTGCCCGGTTACCGCAGGAAGCGCGCCTGGCCCTCGATCTGAGCCCACAGGACGATCTGCGGCTGGAGGGCCGCGGGCTGCTGCTGGTGCCCTCACTGTTCGGATCGGAGTCACCGGTCATCGACCCCGATGCCGAGCCCCAGCCCTTCCTGACCTACCCCGCCAACACCGGTGCGCCCCCCACCCCCCTGACCCCCTTCCCCGCAGAGTCCGCGGCCGCAAGCGCACCCGCGGCTCTCACCGCACGGCCGGGTGAGTTGTTGACGCCAAAGTCGGCGACGCCGCTACTTCGTGCGCGTCCATACCCAGATGTCCGTCGAGGAAGCTCACCTGACTCTCGCCTAACGCATAGCCAACCTTCGCGACGCCGCCCCCGGTGCCGGGCGAAGGTGAGGTCATTTCCTCGGTGATTAGCGCGCACGCCAGATGAGTGGCGGGGAAGCGGTGGGGAAGAAGGGCGGGGATGCGTGCTCTCCTGCGGGCCGTCGTCCCGGTAGGGCGAAGGCGCCGGGAGGCCGCATACTCGGTGATCGTCGCGGGGCTGTGGAGCCCTGTCCGCTGAGCGGGTTGAAGGGTGTGGGGGGATATGACCGACGTGAACGATCTGGCCGCGGTGGACGTGGTGAAGGATCCTGCCACACCGGAGCGCCAAGGTGGCGCTCTGGCGCGGTGGTTGCTGCGACACCGGGTGCAGGCGGTCAATCCGACGGCGGAGACAGGTGCTGGCGAGTCTCATGCCTGGTGGAAGGTGATGTGCCTGACTGGCGTGGACTACTTTTCCAGCCTGGCCTACGTGCCGGCCATCGCCGCCCTCGCAGCTGGTGCGGTCTCACCGCTGGCCACGCTTTTGCTCGTGATGCTGACCCTGGTGGGGATGCTGCCGATGTACCGGCGGGTGGCCGGCGAGAGTCCTCACGGGGCCGGGTCGGTGGCGATGCTTGAGGACCTGCTGCCGTTTTGGCGGGGCAAACTGTTCGTCCTGGTCCTGCTCGGGTTCGTGGTGACCTCGTGGATCATCACGATCACCCTGTCCGCGGCCGACGCCTCCGTACATCTGGTGCAGAGCTCCTACGCCCCGCACGCTCTGCAAGGACACGAGGTCGTCATCACCGTGGCGCTCCTGGTGCTCCTCGGCGGAGTGTTCCTGCTCGGGTTCAGCGAAGCCGTGAGCGTGGCCATCCCCCTGGTCGCCGTCTTCCTCGCACTCAACGCGGTGACCATCGGCGTCGGCCTGGTGGACGTGTTCACCAGCCCGGACGCCTTCTCGGCATGGACCAGCGCCCTCACCGAAGGCCGCGGCTTCGGTGACCTGGCCGGACCCGCGCTGCTGGCCTTCCCGCTGCTGGTGCTGGGGCTGTCCGGATTCGAGACCGGGGTGAGCATGATGCCCCTCATCGCCGCCAAGGGCGAGAGCAGCGAGCAGCGGCTGAAGTCCCGCATCCGCAACGCCCGCAGACTGCTCACGACGGCTGCACTTGTCATGAGCGTCTACCTGCTGGCCGCCAGTTTCGTGACCACCGTCCTCATCCCGCACAAGGAGTTCGAGGCGGGCGGCGCGGCCAACGGCCGGGCCCTGGCCTGGCTGGCCCACGAACACGTCGGGGAAGCCTTCGGCACTGCATACGACATCAGCACCATCCTGATCCTCTGGTTCGCGGGCGCCTCCGCGATGGCCGGACTGGTCAACATCGTCCCGCGCTACCTGCCCGCCTACGGCATGGCCCCCGAATGGGGCCGCGCGGTACGCCCCGTCGTACTCGTCTACACAGCCCTGTGCGTCATCATCACCATCGCCTTCGACGCCGCCATCGACGCCCAGGCCGGCGCCTACGCCACCGGCATCCTCGCCATGATGGTCTCCGGTGCCTTCGCCGCCACCGTCTCCGCACTGCGCCGCCGCCAGCGCACCCTGTCCGGGGGATTCGCCGCGCTCACCGCAGTACTGCTCTACGCGCTGGTGGCCAACATCATCGACAAGCCGGACGGCATCACCATCTCCGCGATGTTCATCGTCGGCATCATCACCATCTCGCTGATCTCCCGCATCTCACGCACCACCGAACTGCGCGCAGACAAGATCATGTTCGACGAGGCCGCCCGCCGGTTCATCACCGACACCCTCGCCCACGACAACGCCATCAACATCATCACCAACCGCCGCCAGGCCGGAGACGGCGCCGAATACGCCGACAAGGAACGCGAACAGCGTGCCACCAACCCTGTGCCCGGCCTCGCCGACATCCTGTTCCTGGAGATCGACGTCGTCGACCCCTCCGACTTCAGCGAAACCCTCACCGTCCACGGCGTCGAAATCGACGGGCACCGGATCCTGCGAGCCGAAGCCCCCGCCGCACCGAACGCCATCGCCGCGATCCTCCTCACCCTGCACGACACCACCGGCGTCCAGCCGCACTGCTACTTCGCCTGGGCCGAAGGCAGCCCCCTGACCCACATGTTCCGCTACTTCCTCCTCGGCCGCGGCGACACCGCCCCCCTCACCCGCGAGATCATCCGCCAACACCAACCCGACCCCGCCCGCCGCCCCGGCATCCACGTCGCAGGCTGACACCACACCCCAACCACCCCGACGTGCCGCCGTCTCACGTGCGCGGGCAGGCGGCATGGTCTGCCCGCCCGCGGTATGCGGCGTCAGCGACATGCGTCGCCGCGGTAGTGGCCATCCTGGTCCGACGAATAATCGTCGACGAGGCGGCCGCAGGCGTCGCGCAGGGTGGCGGTGTCGCGGGCGTTGTCCTACAACAGCCCGGACCTTGCCCTGCTGCACGCCGCCGAGGCCAAGTGGGACGGATTCCGGGCCCCGGTATTCGACGCGGGCCCGGGTGGAGCTGCGCTCGAGGCGCAGCACCCGAGATGAGGCCGGCGTTCCCGGAGGTGATGGCCGGGGTCGGCCGCTCCAGGTGCGACCGCACTGGCCGGCGAGCCGGTCGTGCGAACGTCACGCCAGTGGAACCGGAACCCGAGCTGGTGGTAGAAGTCGGCACCGATGTCGCCCCATTTGCTCCGCTGCTCAACGGAGTGAGGAGCGGCGCCGGAGATATCGGCGCAGGGATCACCGGTAGAGCGTTCAGTGGGCTGAACGCTTCGTGGTGGCGGTGGTCTCGGGCGGGTGGTGGGTGTCAGCGTTTGATGCGGCCGCGGACGGCGAGGGCGGCGAGGGCGGCGAGGGCGAGCAGGGTGGGTTCGAGGAGGCGGGAGGCCATCTCGATGTAGGTGCCGGCGGTGGTGAGGTTCTGTCCGGAGGAGCGGAAGACCACGGAGTTGACCACGATGCGAGTGGCTTTCTCCGCGCGTGTCCCCGTCATGCGCCGGGGCCAGCCGCCGGTCAGGACGGGGTCGGGGGCGTTGGTGCTGAAGGTGATCTTGCTGCCGTGGGTGAGGGTGCCGGTGGTGAGCGGGTCGGCGTCGTGGGTGGGCAGGCCCCACAGCATCAGGTCCAGCACGGAGAGATCGATGTCTGGCAGGCCCATCAAGTGCGCCCGGGCGGCGCCGAGGTGGCTATGGGTCTGGTTCCAGCTGGCCTGAAGCGCCTCACGATCAACGGTCATGGCCGTCAGTGTTGCTGGTGCCGTTCGTAGGGTCACGCGGCTTTCGCCGGTCGCCCGCCCCAGCGGATGCCCTTCTCGCTGCGGATCCGAGCACGCTCCCTGCGTTGGGCGGTCAGCACGTCGGGGTGTCGTGCGTTCTGGTTCCGCCAGCGCAGGTAGGCGTGGAGGGCTCGGGTCTGCGCGGCGTGGTTGGGGTGGTTGGAGCTGGCGACGGTGAACTGCCGCAACGGCCCGAAGTGGGCCTCGATGGGGTTGGCCCAGGACGCGTAGGTCGGGGTGAAGCACAGCTCGACCCGGTTCTTCGGCACGAACTGCTGACCTTCACGAGATCATCGAATGGCCGTCAGTACACCGCTCCAGCGGACACACCACACGACTGGGGTCCCTCCGCACCTATCCACACGTTTCAGTTCAACTCGTCCTGCTGACAACCAAGTTGAAGCAACCTCCTCAGTGATCACGAGCAATGCTGTCTGCTAGATTCGCGAAGAACTCGGCCTCAGGCTGAGTACGGGCGGATGTCGGCTGCACTTCGGCGCACAGGCGGCAAGGCATCTTGCGTGATGGCTCCGCACGCCTTCGGACGACTTACGCCATAACAACCAGCACTGTCGAAGGGGCCACGGCCCCGTCGATTGAGATTCGGGGACCCTTGATTACGACAGAGACAGACATACGCCGACGGGACGCCGCGCGACATCGGCCGATCGCGCTGGCGGCGGCGCTGCTAGCGGTGGCCGGGACCATTGCCGTCCCGGCAGCGGCACAGGCTACGGGGGAAAAGACCCTAGTACTCCAGTCGTAGATCGTGATCTTGGGCTTTCCAGTGATCTCCCTGTCGCCGCGAGATGGGAGGTCAACTGCGGGGACACCCCAGCTGCAACTCGGCGAATCCGACAAGGGCCGCCTGAATGGTCCTTGGCCGACGGGCTATCTTGCCGGGCATGCAGACTATGGACTGGAGCGGTGTCCGGGAGCGGACAATCGCTCTCTACGCACGGCGGGGATCGAAGGCCAGCGCCGTTCTCCCGCCGGTTCTAAGTGAGGCTCAGGTGCGTCAGGCCGAGGAACAGTTCGGTGTGGTGTTCCCTGACGACTATCGCCAGTACCTGCTGCGCGTCAGTGCCGGCGGGCGGGTTCGCACGCTTCGGGTCGATCAGCGTGGCTGGCGCTGGGACGGCGACCAGCCTGTGGACCGTGCGAACCTGCATGTGCCGTTCCCGGACCACGACACCGCTCTCGCAGCGAGCGAAGATCTTTGTCTGACCGAACCCCAGGAGGGGGACTACGCCTCTGTTGCGGCCTACCAAGCCGATCACGACGCGTGGCTGGAGACGGCCGATGCCGCCGAGGACGCGCGGACTTCCGGGGCCGTTCCTCTCTGCGATGACGGCTGCGGCTTCTACACCCTCCTCGTGGTCAGCGGACCCATGCGTGGTGCCATGTGGTTCGACGGACGCGCGACCTGCGATCGCCTCAACCCGCTCTTGAACGACGACGGACAGCCCGCCTCCTTCGGCGAGTGGTACCTGGACTGGCTCACCCGCGAGGAGCCGCTGACAACCCCGGAACTGCGTCGTGCGGCAAGCGACCGCTGGCACGCAGGGACGGACGTGCCCATCTGGCTGCGCTGGTTCAGCTCGTGAGTGGTCAGTGCTATCACCCCAAGCCGCGTTCGTACTGGCAGGGGCCGGTGCGGGAATGGGTACGGCCACCGCTGATCATCGGTGTGTGAAGACTGAAGATCACGCGATGGCCGCAGGTCACAGCCTAGATCCTGCCCACTGGCAGGAGGCATTCGAGGGCCTGATGGCGCGGATCGCAGGCCATTTCGCCCGGGTCGAACCCCGACGCCGGGTCCGGCGGTTGGTGCTCGGACTGTTGTCGGACTTGCCTCGCAAGAACTGCTGGACCATCGCCGAGTGGGCCGGGGAGTCCACCCCGGACGGCATGCAGCACTTGCTCAGCCGGGCCAAGTGGGACGCTGACGCGGTCCGTGACGCCCTGCGGGGCTACGTAGTGGAACATCTGCACGACGAGCGGGCGGTGCTGGTGGTCGACGAGACCGGCGACGTGAAGAAGGGCGTCGGCACGGTCGGCGTCCAGCGCCAGTACACCGGGACTGCCGGCCGGATCGAGAACGCCCAGGTTGCCGTCTACATGGTCTACGCCGGTCGGCGCGGGCACGCCGCGGTGGACCGGGAGTTGTACATCCCGCGCTCCTGGACCGCTGACCCTGACCGCTGCCGCGCCGCCGGGCTCGGCGAGCAGACCGCTTTCGCCACCAAGCCGGAACTGGCTGCGCGCATGGTCGCCCGGTTCCTGGACGCTGGCCACCGGGCTGCATGGGTAGCGGGCGACGAGGTCTACGGCGGCAACCCGAAACTTCGGGCTGTGCTGGAGGAACGCGGCACCAGCTACGTCCTCGCGGTGGCTTGCTCGCACGAAGCCGCCACGGGGGCTGGCACGTTCCGCGCGGATGCCCTGGCCAAGAAGGTTCCCAAGCGTGCTTGGCAGAAGCTGACGGCTGGGACCGGGGCGAAGGGTCACCGCTTCTACGACTGGGCCGTCATCGACCTCGCCGCCCCCCGCCCCGGAAGCAGCCAGCTGCTGATCCGCCGCAATCGCAGCACTGGCGAACTCGCCTACTACCGCTGTTACTCGCCCGCCGCAGTGCCGCTGGCCGAGTTGGTGCGAGTCGCTGGATCAAGGTGGCGGGTGGAGGAGTTCTTTCAGTCAGGAAAAGGCCTGGCCGCTCTGGACGAGCACCAGGTCCGCCGCTACGCGTCCTGGTCCCGCTGGGTCACCCTCGCCATGCTCGCCCATGCCTTCCTCGCTGTCGTCCGAGCCGATGAACACGCCCGGCAGTCGGCACCGAACGGCCTCATACCGCTCACCTGCAACGAGATCCAGCGCCTGTTCATCGCCCTCGTCATTCGGCCCGTCCACGATGCCGCCCATCAGCTCGGCTGGTCCGACTGGCGACGGCGCCACCAGGCCCGATCCCAGGCCAACCACTACCGGCGACAAGCCGTTCAAGCCTGAAGATCACCATCTACAGCTGGAGTACTAGCAGGGGCGTTGCGGCAAACGGATTTCGCGGCTGCGGCGGCGGAGTTCGATGTGCCGGAACGAGTGCTGCTGGCGGTGGCCTATCAGGAGTCGGCGTGGGACGCGCATGCTGGCGAACACAGTGCCGGTGGCGGGTACGGGCCGATGCATCTGACGGACATGACACCATCCATGCTGGCCGGCGGGGACGCGGGTGCGGCGGGTCGGGCAGACCTGGCGAAGACGGCTGCGGATCCGGCCCTGCACACGCTGGAGGCGGCGGCACGGCTGACCGGGCTTTCGGAACAGCAGCTGCGCGCTGACGCAGCAGCGAACATCCGAGGTGGGGCGGCACTCTTGGCGTCGTACCAGAAGACGGTCGGTGAGGAGTCCTCGGCCGATCCGGGTCATTGGTACGCAGCCGTGGCGCGGTACAGTCAGTCGACCCAGCGGCAAGGCGCGCAGGCGTTCGCCGACCGCGTCTTCGGCACTCTGAAGAAGGGCGCCGGGCGCACCACGGCGGATGGGCAGCGCGTGGCACTGACGGCCGACCCCCAGGTCAGCCCGGCCACGGAGCAGTTGTCCCGGCTGCACTTGAAGTCGGCTGCGGCGGCGGACACCGAGTGCCCCACGACGGTGGACTGCACGTTCGTGCCGGCGGCAGCGTCCAATGGCCAGGTCTCCGACCGGCCGGCCAATGGCATAAGGATCGACTCGATCGTCATCCATGACACCGAGTCCTCGTACGCTTCGACCATCACCACCTTCCAGACCCCCGGCGGCGGTGCCGCACATTACGTGATGCGGTCCTCGGACGGCGCGGTGACGCAGATGGTGCCCACGAAGGACCTCGCCTTCCACGCGGGCAACTACTCGACGAACATGCACTCCGTGGGCATCGAGCACGAGGGGTACGCCGCGCATGGCGCGACCTGGTACACCGAGGTGCAGTACGAGGCGACCGCGGACCTGGTGAAATACCTGGCGGGGCGGTTCGGTATCCCACTGGACCGGCAGCACATCATCGGGCATGACAACGTTGTTGGCCCAACCTCGGGAACCGTGTCCGGAATGCACTGGGACCCGGGTCCGTCCTGGGACTGGGAGCACTTCATGGCCCTGATCGGCGCCCCGATCGCCGGGGAGCACGGAATCGGTGATGTCGGGTCGGCGGTGACCATCGCCCCCGGCTTCGCCGGCAACGAGCAGACCGTTCAGATCTGCCCCGCAGACGATCCGACCGGCGCCATCACGACGTGCACGCGCGGGGAGCAGCCGTCCAACTTCGTCTACCTGCGCACCGCCCCCAGCGACTCGGCGCCGCTGTTCGGCGACCAGGCAGTCCACCCCGGCGCCGCCGGCACCGACCGCATCAACGACTGGGGCAGCACCGCCGAGGCCGGCCAGCAGTTCGTTGTGGCTGACAAGAGCGGCGACTGGACCGCGATCTGGTACAGCGGCACCGAGGTCTGGTTCCACAACCCGGGCGGCGTCAACACGATCCCCGCCAACGGTACGACCATCGTCAAGGGCGGCCAGACCTCCGCCAGCCCGCCCGTCCAGGTCTACGGCTCCAGCTACCCCGACGCCGCCGAGTACCCCGTGGGTCTGTCACCTTCCACCCAGGCTGCGTTGAGCATGTACACCATCCCGTCGGGTCAGGCTTACGTCTCCACGGCGCCTGCCGCTCCCACCGACGACTACTTCAAGTCCAGCGGCACCGTCGTCATCGGCGGCAAGTCCATGTACACCATCCAGTACAACCACCGCACCGCCCTGGTCTACGAAGGCGACGTCACCGCCTCCACCGTCCCTGCCGGCACCGACCGCACAACCCGCGACTGATCCCAGACCACCCGCAGTGGTGTCCTCGGGAAATCGTCGTGCCGCTCGTGCGCTGAGCAGCGGGGAGATCCCCACGAACCGAAAGGGCTCGTGTCCGACCAAGGTCGGGCACGAGCCCTGCGCTTCTGCCAAGTGAATGCTATGTGTGGCCGATCAGGGTGTGGCTGTCCACTCCCCCGAGAGTGACCCTCGGGCCCGGACGTGGAAGCAGTGACGGAGGCTGTAGCCAGCGGGCAGGAGCCACGGTCATGCCGGGTGTTGGCGGAGAATCTCAGTTGCGCCCGCCCCGGGGCGCCACGCCGATCACCAGCTTGAGTTGCTCATCTGAATCGGCCGATGGCACCTTGCGGGTGATGGTCCCGGCGGAGTTCCGTACAGAGGGGTTGGGGAGTTCAGTGGAGGATGGGTCGTCATCGTTTTCTCTCGGTGCGGGGGTCTCGTACGAGGACTGCGATATTTACGTCAATGCGGACGACGGCTCACAGCTGACCGCGTGGCTGAAGGTCCGCCTCGGCGATGCTGACGATGCAGGGGAGCTGACCGTCGGCCCGGTGCGGGTCCACGGAACAGGCAACGGCTACGCCACCGCCGGCAGCGCCCATCCCTTCGACTTCCTCCAATGGGAAACCGTGTTGGAGTGCGAGGCCCCGCCAACGGCGGATGCCCACGAAGTAGTCGCCGCGATCACCGCAGTCCTCCAGACGCTGTGGCACCAGGGATACCTAGCCATAGCCGCTTGCGAATTCGAGGACGATCTTCCGACGAGCGGCGGCATCGCCCGCTACCCCGCGCCACCCAGGCGCGAGTCCCCCCGCCCCTGGGGGGACGGCTGGTGGAAAAGCCTTTTTCCCAAGAAGAAGAAGGGGAAGAAAGAGCCCGAGAAGTGAGCACGATCGGCCTCCGGGAACACCAGGCAGACACCCCGGCCCTTCACGTGCCCGGAACTGTGGCTTCCACCATAGCGAATGTGTTCTTGTCCTGGTGAGATCGCCGGATGCTCGGTTTCCTCCTCCGTCTCCTCCCGTTCTGGGTCCGCGAGCCCCTGCTCATCGCGGTCGGGTCCGTTCTCGGCGTACGCATCATGTATCTCGCCGTCCGGGATCACGACGGGGTCGCGGCCGGTCTCGGCGTGGCGTTCCTCGTGTTCACCGCGATACGCGTCTACGCGGTGATCCAGGCCCTGCGCGCACGCCGGAACCCGAGTCCGGCAGCCTCCGCAGACGGGCCGGCGGTCGATGCTGCCGCCCAACCCCAGCCCCAACCCCAGCCCCAGCCCCAGGCCCAGGCCGGAACCGGGCCGCGTCCCGGCCCGGACACTCCGGAGAAGGAGCCCAACGCGTGGGGCCAGGCCGTCGCGGCCGTGGCCGTGTTCGGGGCACTCGCGGCCGCGCTGTTGGTGGCCCCACGTTTCATGCCGTCCGACGACACCGCCTCGCAGCCCGCCTCGTGTTCGGACGGGGTACACGAGGAGTTGCCGAAGGCCTACAAGGACACGCCCCAGCCTGTGACCGGTGAAGAACTGTGCAAGGCGCTCAACCGGCCAGACCTGGCCAAGCTCCTTGGAACGCCTGGAGAGACCGCGACCACTGCTTCCGGCACCAGCAACACCGCTCCCCTGACTGATGGGAAGGTCGCCCAACCGGAGGCCGAGGTCACGTTCGACACGTACACCGTGAATGTCTCGGCCACCTACAACGAGCTGTCGACCGACCAGTACGTGAAGCTGATGAAGTTCGGGGATGAGAAGGACATCAAGACGCTTACGGTTCTCGGACGGCCCGCGGTCCTCTCCTCGGATCACACCATGAAGTTCGAGATCAATCTCGGGAGTGGCGGATCCGGCGGACCGGTCGAACAAGGTCCCCTAGCCAGGACGCTGTCCGTGGCCCTCGACCGTGATGACCGGGGCGGCTACTACGAGATCACCGTGTGGAGCACGTCCACGGCCCTCCCGGACGACAGCGTTCTCCTCGACATCGCTGAGAAGCTTCTTCCGACGATCCCCGAACGGCCTGTCCGATGAGACGCCGAGGACATTTCGGCGAAAGGATTGGTCCAGTCGCGCCGCCGGCGACGGCATCAGTCTTGTGACGGGATGCGTGCCGCGATCGCCTTGGCCCTGGATCCGGACCGCGGCACGCACACGCGCCTTCACCGTCGGCACTTTCAGCAGCCTTGCGCCGTGGCTGTTTCCCGCCCTGGAAGAGCTGATGGACGGCGCCACCGTCCACCAGGTCGTGGAACATGGTGACCGGCTCACGGAATCGGTCGGCGAAGGATCCCTCGACGCGGCCTTCGTTGCCGTCGCCAACCAGATGCGCCTTCCCGCCACCGTGAGCGCGGTCCCTGTCGGCAGCGACCGGCTGGCCGTCCTGACACCCGCCGGAGTGCCGGTCGGCAAAGGCCGGCGTTCCTTCGCCGGCCTCGACGTCGTCGCCTACACGTACGACATGTCCACCGGCATCATGCATGAACGGCTGTGCGAACTCGGCGCCAGGCCCCGCACGGCGGCCACCGCGGAGACCGCCGTGCGGATGGCCCGCCTCCTCAAATGCCCGGCCGTGTTGCCCCGCGGACTCGGGCGCGCCTACGCACAGGAGACGGACCGGCTGTCCCTCGCACCCCTGCCCGGCCACCTCACACTTTTCATGGTGTCCCGCCGTCCCCCCTCCCGGGAACTCGCAGCAGTGGTCAACCGGCTCCCCGGCCGCCTCGGACTACGACGCGCTTCGACAGCCAGTGACCCCAGCCGAGGATCCACCACTGGTACAGAATGAGCCGTCCGGGACCTGGGATTCCGCCGTTGGCGGTGACCGATTCTCGATTGCGGAACTGGTGAGGCGGACGCGGCGGAGGAGCGCTCAGGCCCCTGCCCAATGGTCGCGGATCCTCGGAGTGCGCCGAGGGCCGCTCGATCAGTACCAGTGGCCCGCGGCGGCGGTCTCGGTGACGAAGTCTCGAAAGCTCGCCGTCGGACAGCCGTGCACCGGATCCTGACCCGCCACGGCCTGCACCGCCTTGCCTGGCTCGACCGGCCCGGGACGGCACGCCGGCCGCCCGATCCGCGGGATGGGCTTCGGCTACGTCCACTCCGCCGTCGACGACCACTCGCGCCTGGCCTGCAGCGAGATCCACGCGGACGAGAAGGTCACGACCTGCGCGGCTTCCTCACCCACGCGGCCGCGTTCTTCCACACCCACGGCATCACCCACGTCGAGCGGGTCCTCAACCGACAACGCCTGGGCCTACCGCAAGGGCCTGGCCTGGAAACAGGCCCTTGCGAGAACTCGGCGCCATGGGAAAGCACACCCGCGCCTACCGGCCCCAGACCAACGGCAAAAGTCGAACGCTTCCACCGCACCCTGCTCGACGAAAGGGCCCGGACCGCAGCCCTCGACACCTTCCTCCACACCTACAACTACCATCGCTGCCACACCGCACTCGGAGGCCGGCAACCCATCAGCCGTGTGAACAACCCTGCGGGTCAATACACCTGGCCGATACGCCCGGGCGAGTGCCCCGGGCGCTGCTCCTCGCCCTGGAACAGGCACTCGATCAGGTAGTCGCCCGTGTCCTCGTCGATGGTCACGCCGTGGGTCTCGCTGTGGAAGCCGGGGAAGTGACGGTCGAAGGACTCCAGGGCGGCGAGATAGCGCAGCAGCGGGCCGTCGGGGGCGCCGATGGACTCGCCCGGCATCAGGACAGGGATGCCGGGCGGGGTGACCGTCACCATGGCGGCCGCCACCCGGCCCGCCGCCTCCGAGATCCGGACCCGCTCGGTGCCACCTCGCACCAGTCGCTGGTAACAGTGCTGAGGTGGCGCCACGGGCTGCGGGAGCTGCTGGAAGGCCGCGTCCAAAAGCTCCACCAGGCGCACCGAGCGCAGTTGCTCGTGCATCTCCTGGCACAGCCCGCGCAGGGTCAGGCCCGCGTACCGGCGGGGGTGCGCGGCGACGGCCTCCGGCAGGACGCGCTCCAGTGGGGCGTCGGCGTCGTAGAGGGCCTTGAAATCCGTCAGAGCGTCCAGCAGGGTGCCCCACTTGCCCTTGGTGATGCCCATGGAGAACAGGATCAGCGTGGTGTAACTGTCGGTCTTCTCCACCACGATCTTGCGGGTGGCCAGATAGGCGGTGAGCACCCGGGCCGGGATGCCCTCCTCGGCCATCTCGCCGGTGGCGCTGATCCCCGGACAGGTCAGCGTGACCTTGACGGGGTCCAGCATGCAGTGGCCCTCGGTCAGCCCGGGGAAGCCGTGCCAGTCGGCGCCGGGCTCCAGCAGCCAGCAGGACTGCTCGGTGCGCAGCAGCTCCGGCGCGGCTTCCTCGAACGGCAGCCGTTCGCCGTTCGCCGGGTCGGTGACCGTGTCCGGCTGCCACACCCCGAAGAACCACGGCGGCCGGTCCCCGGCGCTCTCGATCCGCCGTCGCAGGTGCACCATCTCCTGACGGAAGCGGATCGCCTCGGTCACCGCCTCGTCGATCAGCCACTCGCCCTGCGGGCCGTCCATCATCGCCGTCGCCACGTCGAGCGAGGCGATCATCGGGTAGAGGGGCGAGGTGGTGCCGTGCATCATCAGCGCCTCGTTGAACCGGTCATGCTCCACCGGCGCCCGCGGTGCGGGCCGCACGTGCACCATCGCGCTCTGCGACAGCGCCGCCAGCAGCTTGTGCGTGGACTGGGTGGCGAACACGGTCGGACGGTCCGGGCCGGGGAAGGCCTCCTCGTCCACCGACATGCCGTAACGGCCGGCGTAGAGCGGGTGGAAACGGGCGTACGCGAACCACGCCTCGTCGAAGTGCAACCGGGGCGTGCTGGCGGCGAACGCCCGAGCGGTGGGTACGGCGTCATAACTGAGACCGTCGTAGGTGGAGTTGGTGAACACCGCGTACTGCGGGTGCGGGGACACCGCGCCCTCGGTGAGCGGGTGCGCGGCGATCCGGGCCGCCACCGCGTCCGCGGCGATCTCGGCCGGGGGCAGCGGTCCCGCCAGGCCGTAGCCGTTGCGGG
Organism: Streptomyces sp. RLA131; assembly: GCF_056270125.1. Lineage (NCBI taxonomy): Bacteria > Bacillati > Actinomycetota > Actinomycetes > Kitasatosporales > Streptomycetaceae > Streptomyces > Streptomyces sp. RLA131. The sequence continues at coordinate 8,335,216 of NZ_JBWDOQ010000002.1, read as the reverse complement.
TGGGGACCAGGTAGACCGGCCGGGCGCCCGAGACGACCAAGCCGTGCAGCACGGACTTGTGGCAGTTGCGGTCCACCAGCGCGATCTCGTCGCGGGTGACGCTGAAATGGCCGACCAGGCGGTTGCATGTGGAGTCGCCGTGCAGCACGAAGTAGGTGAGGTCGGAGCCGAACACACGGGCCGCGTTGCGCTCCGCCTCGCCGATCGGGCCGGTGTGCTCGAACAGCGAGCCCAGTTCCTCCACCGAGATCGACAGGTCGCTGCGCAGCAGCCGCTCCCCGAAGTAGTCGTGGAAGGCGCGTCCCGCCGGCGACTTGAGGAAGGCGACACCGCCGGAGTGGGCCGGGGTGTGCCAGGAGTACTCGTGGGCGTCGTCGAAGCGGCGCAGCGCCCGGAAGAACGGCGGCAGCACGGATTCCCGGTAGGCGCGGGCGGCGGTGGTGATGCGGCCCGCGATGAAGCCCGGGGTGTCCTCCAGTGGCCAGACGTAGCCCACGACCGACTCGGACACCCACAGCGGCAGGTCCCGTACGCCCTCGTCGGCCATCACCAGGAAGACCGGCAGGTCCCGGAAACGGCGGCCGATCCGGCGCAGCACGGCGCCGCCGCCCGAGGTCCCGTCGAGGGTGCTGCCCGGCCGGGCGAGGGTGCCTCCCGGCGCGGCGAGCGCGGCGCCGGGCCCGTCACCGGCGGCCCTGGGAAGGTCCCAGGCCACCAGCGCAGCCGCGAGACCAGCCTCGGTGCGCAGTACCGCGTCCGCGTCCTCCGCCGTGACCGCCCACCGGACTTCGAAGCCGCCCGCCTCGATCGCGTCCCGGATCTTCCGCAGCTGCTGGGGCCCGGCGCCCTCGCCCCGAGGGTGTTCCGGTACCGCGACCAGGATCCTGCTGTCGGCCATGCGTTTCCAGCCCTCCACGCTCCACGGCGGCGCCCCTGGCCGCCCCGGCCAGTGTCCTGGCGGCGCACCGGGCAGAGCGGCGGCCGGGACGCAAACCACCGCTATGGCGGAAATCGCCGTTTCGAGGTTGACGCTCGCACACCGGACCCGCCACCGGGCACTGTCTTCCAGCCAGCCGCAACGCCGCATGCCTGCCATCGGGAACCCGAGAACGCCGCCGGCCCCGTCCAGGGCGCAGCCGTTTGAACCGCACACGCTTCCAGCCGTCGGCGTGCCCGGCACCGCGCCGGCCACCTACTCGCCGGCCCGCCGGGACCGCCGGGCGCAGGCCCGTCCGGTGCACCGTGCCCAGGCGGCGGTGCCCGGGAGGAGTACCCCCGGTGTCAGGCGGCAGGGCTGAGGACTCGACCCCAAAGGCGACACCCTCACCATCCCCGGCGGAATGATCACCTACCAGGTCGTCGTCCTTCGCACGTGATCAGGAGCCGGGGGCGTCGCCCTCCTCGTCGAAGCCAGCACGACACCCGGGGTCATCGCCAGCGCCAGCGCCAGCGACGAGCTGCGGCGAAGGCCCGTCCCAAGCCCAAGGCGCAAGCCAACTTCACCGACCCCTGCTCGCGGATCATGACGGCAGCGACGGCGCCGACATCCAGGCATACAACGCCCAGGCCGTCGTGGACGCCGACCACCAGGTCATCACCGCCGCCGACGTGACGACCAACGCGTCGGACGCGCGGAACTACACCACGATGCCCGACCAGTCCGCCGTGAACACCGGCGTCCACCCAAGCAGGCGCTGGTCGACGCCGGCTACTGCTCCGAGACCAGCCTTGAGTCCGCGAAGGGCCGCCAACGGGCCTGCGGCACCGACACCTTCATGGCCACCGGCCGCCTCGCCCACGACGAACAGGTCCCACCCGCACCACGCGGACGCGTCCCGGCGAGCGCCACCCTGAAGGAGCGCATGGCCCGCACACTGCGGACCAAACCCGGTAAAGCCGCCTACCGCCGCCGCAAGGCCGTCGTCGGACCCGTCTTCGGCCGGATCATGACCTGCCAGGACGGTCGCCGGCTCCCCCTGCACGGCGAGGACGGTGCCCGCGGCGAGTGGAGACTGCTGGCCGCCTGCCACAACCTCCGCAAGATCTTCCGACACGCCGGAACCATCGGGCTCGCTGCCCTGGCCAGCTGACCAGCCGGGCCCCCGGCCCCGCCACAGGCCCAGAAAGCAGGCCGCGCACCAGACGGACAGGATCCCAGCCACCGCCCCACAGGTGCCAGCGGCGCGACCGGGATCGATCCCCGTCGATCAGACAGCCGGCCGCCTGCCCATGACCGACCCACGCTCCTAGCCGAAGCGGCCCGCCACGTAGTCGGCGGTGCGCTCGTCCTTCGGGGAGCCGAAGATGGCGTCGGTCGGGCCGTGTTCGACGATGCCGCCCGGGGTGCCCTGCTCGGCGAGGAAGAAGGCGCACTGCTGGGAGACACGGTTGGCCTGCTGCATGTTGTGGGTGACGATCACGACGGTGACGTCGCTGGCCAACTCCTGGATGGTCTCCTCCACCCGGCGGGTGGAGGTGGGGTCGAGGGCGGAGCAGGGCTCGTCCATCAGCAGGACGCGGGGGCGCACGGCCAGTGCGCGGGCGATGCAGAGGCGCTGCTGCTGGCCGCCGGAGAGCGCGCCGCCGGGGCGGCGGAGGCGGTCACGGACCTCCTTCCAGAGGCCGGCGCGGGTGAGGCACTCCTCGACGAGGTCGTCCTTCGTACGGCGGGAGGCACGGGCCCCGGTGAGGCGCAGGCCGGCGACCACGTTGTCGTAGATGGACATCGCGGGGAAGGGATTCGGCTTCTGGAACACCATGCCGATGTTGCGGCGGGCGTCGGTGAGGCGGCGCCCGGGGGCGTAGATGTCCTCGCCGTCGAAGAGGACCTCGCCGGCGAGCTGGGCGGCGGGGATCAGCTCGTGCATACGGTTCAGGGTGCGCAGGAAGGTCGACTTGCCGCAGCCGGAGGGGCCGATGAGGGCGGTGACCTGGCCGGCGGGCATGGTGAGGCTGACGCGTTCCAGGACCTTGTGGGTGCCGAACCAGGCGGAGACGGCCCGGGCGTCCAGGGCGGCGGGAGCGGTGGTCACCAGGGGGAGGACTGCGGTGTCAGTGGTCATCGGCTTGGCCCTTAGAGGAGGTTGGGGAGGAGCTGGGTGGCCTGGCCCGCGACCTGGAGGCCGAGGACGGCGACGATCGGCGCGAAGACGATCCAGGTCTGGTGGCGGCCCCAGCGGTACCAGGCCCACACGGCACCGGCCGAGGCCAGCGCCAGCGCCTGGAGCCACATCACCAGCGGCCAGGGCACTCCGTCGCCACCCGCGAGGGGCTCCTCGGAGTCGGGCAGGGTACCGGACCGGATGGTGGCGGCCGGGGTCTGGGCGGGCGTACCGACCAGATCGGCGTCGACCCGCAGGATCCCCCGGGGAAGGTACGGAACACCGGTGGCCGTCACCAGGACCAGCCGGCCCTTCCCGGCGGCCACCGCGGCCGGGGCCGGGTCACCGGCACGGCGCAGGTCCAGGACGCGGTAACGGGCCTTGCCCTGGCCGGTGGTGACGCTGAAGGTGTCGCCGGTGTGCAGCCGGTCGAGGGCGCCGAAGGGTCCGCCGTACGCGGCCGCGCGGCCCATCAGTACGGTGGTGCCCGACTGACCCGGCATCGGGGTGTCCCGGCGGTGCCCGGGGCCGTCGGCCAGGACGGCCGAGTCGGTGCCCTCCAGAACGACCTGGTGGACGCCGAGCGCCGGAATGTCGATCAGCGCGACCGGCGTGCCGGGGGCGAGCAACTGTCCTTGCTGGTTGGTCTGGGCGACCGGGGCGGTGCCCTCGGCGAGGGTGGCGCGCAGGGAGTCGTGGGCGGCCTGCTGGGCGGCGCGCTGCTGGAGGCCGCTGAGCAGCAGGAGCTGGACGGTCAGGCCCAGCAACAGCGCGGCGAGGGTGAGCAGGGCACCCCGGGCGAGGTGCCGCGCGGCGGGGATCCGGGGGAGCTGGATCTGTACGGCGACCGTCACGGCGGCCGGCCTCCTTGGGAATACCTCGGGAAGTGGGAGGGCGGTGCCGGGGGCCGGCCGTCACTGCGGACGGCCGGCCCCCGACTCCGGTTGTGTCAGGTGGACTTGATGGTGAAGGTCTTGCCGGACTTGGCGTTGACCGTCGTCGAGCCCAGGTAGCGGGCGTGCAGCTTGTGCGTGCCCTTCTTGAGCTTCGGCAGGGTGATGGTGACCTTGCCGTGGCTCAGCGTGCCGGTCGCGATGACCTTCGTGCCCTCGTAGATCTTGACCTTGCCGGTCGGCGTGGTGCCGGTGGCGGTGACCTTGACGGTGACCTTGGCGTGCTTGGTGTGGCCGATGGTCTTCGGCGCCGAGCTGTTGACGCTCGCGGTGGCCTTGACGATCGTCAGCTTGGCGGTGGCCTTGGACGACTTGGTGTTGGCGTCACCGGCGTACGACACCGTCAGGGTGTGCGTGGCGACCTTGAGGGTCTTCGGCAGCGAGACCGAGGCCTTGCCGCTGCTGTCCACAGTGCCGGTGCCGAGGGTCTTGGTGCCCTCCTTGACGGTCACCTTGCCGGTCGGGACGGCCGAACCGGCGCTGGTGACGGTGACGGCGACCTTGGGGGTCTTGCCGTACGCGGTCTTGGGTGCCGAGGCCTTGGTGGTGCTGGTGCTCTGGACGGCGGCGACGGTGCCGGTCCAGGTGGCGGCGTCGCCGGCGCCGACCAGGTTGTCGGCGGTCAGCGAGACGCCGTACGAGCCGGGAGCCAGACCGGTGAAGGTGGTGGAGAGGGTGCCGGCGGCGACGTCCTTGTTGGCGACGACGCTGCCGTCGGGGCCCGTCAGGACCGCGCGGTAGTCGGTGACCGGGAGGCCGGCGCTGGTGGCGGCGGTCCAGGACAGGGCCAGGCTGCCGGCGGCCGGGGTGGCGGTGAGGGTGGGGGCGGTGGGCAGGTTGGTGACCGCGCCGTTCTCCAGGCCACCGAACTTGGCGTGCTTGGTGGGGTCGATCGACCCGTCGTACGACTCGTTGAGGAAGCCGAAGGCGGCGATGACGGCCCTGGAGGAGTCCGAGGCCAGTTCCGCCTTGTGGGTGCCGACGGTGACGAAGATGTCGTACAGCGAGTCGTCGTAGAAGACGCTGGTGGGGTCGATCGCCCGGCTTGGGACGACGTTGTAGACGTCGCGGCCGAAGGTGGCGTTGTTGTAGTAGGAGTCGACCGCGGTCACCTTGCCGCCGACGGTGGTGACGGGGGCGGTGTAGGTGCCCGCGGCGCCCGTCGGGTCCAGCTCGATGCCGGCCAGGTAGGCGCCGGCGGCGGCCGCGGTGCTGCTGTGGTCGGGGGCCACGCCGTTGAGCTGGGCGATCCAGCTGGCGGCCGAGAACGGCACCAGGGCGCCGGAGGCGGTCAGCGCGTCATTGGCCTGGTTCTCCTGGACGGTCGTGACGACGTCCGACTTGATGTCGGAGTCGGTGAGGCCGATGGCCCCGAGGAAGAACTTACGGGTGCCGGAGCCGGTCTGCGGGATGTACGGGTGGACGGTCTGGCCGTTCACCGTGGTGAGCGTGCCCGCGTAGATGTCGTGCAGCTGGGCGATCGTCAGGTTCTGCAGCGCGCTGCCCAGGACGGCCACGCCCACCGCGTCCCGGGCCATCGGGACATAGGTGAGGGCGGTGCCGGAGACGCTCGGGCCGCCGGAGGAGCGGCCGAAGTCGATCTGGCCGCCGACATTGACCCCGCCCGCGAGCGGGTACAGGCCGTTGGTGAGGGAGGAGCTGAGCGCGGTACGGCCCGCGCCGGAGCCGTTGGGGCGCAGGAAGGCGTTGCCTCCGCTGCGGGTGGTGATGGTGGAGGAGGTCGAGCCGGTGCCCGGCTCGACGGCGTCGTACGAGGCGACGCCGTTGCCGTTCGCCTTGACGGCGGTGGCGGCGTAGCTGGTGCCGTTGACGGTGTCACCGGCGAGGGCGTTGAGCACGTCCTGCGTGGTGTCGGAGCCCACGCCGACGAGGCTGCGGAAGGTGCCCGCAGGGGTCGGGTCGGCGGACGCCGGGCTCGCGAGAGCGATGCCGCTTGCGGTGGCAACGGCAACGGCGAGTATCGCTGCCGTAAGGCGGGTGGAGCGCATCAAGGTCTCCTGCTCGGGCTGCGTGTGTCGTGACGGGTGGTTGTGCGGTTGCGCCAGGTGGTGCCGGGTGGCGCCGTGCGGCGCCGGTCGTGCAGGGTGGTGCCAACCGTCCGCCCCGACTGCCTTTCGGGGCGGGCGGCCGTCCTCTTCCTTTACGCGCCCCTCGCACCGCTTCGCGGGCTTCGGGACGCTGTGCCGGACGGCGTCCGGCGGGCCGGGGCCGGCGGTGCCGCCCCCGGAGCTTGGGATGGTGCTGTCATCAGCCGCGTCACCCGGGCCATCGCAGCCACCTGGGCCGTTGCAGGCGAGGCAGCAGTGTGACCGTGCGGCCGCCGGGGAGCGGGACGCGCAGCGGAAGCGGCACGCGGGGCCGGGCGCCGCCCGCGAAGGGGGCGCCGGCGGCGGCGAGGGTGCCGAGGGCGGCGCCGACCGGGACGGCGTAGAACAGTGCGCCGGACGGGTCGGCCGGGGTGGTGCCCATCGCGGTGGTCTCGACGGCCTTGCCGCCGTCGTAGGACGGGGCCGGGGAGGCGGCGGCGGTCGAAGGGCCGGCGCTGCTGCTCAGGCCCTGCGGGGTGCCGTCGCTCGCGCCCGTGCCGTCAGTGCCGGTGCCGCTGGTGCTGGTGGAGCCGCTGCCCGTGGTCGTGCCGGCGCCCGGGTCGGCGGCGGACGGCTTCCAGTTGACGAGTGCGGTGGCGGCGCTGTCGGCCTCGGCGCGCAGATTCGCGGGGAGCGGGGCGTAGCCGACCGGCAGCTCGCCGGGGTCGGAGCCGCTGGTCTGGCCGGCGCCGGCGGCGTACGTGATGAGGGTCGCGTAGTCCTTGCGGGCGGCGGCCTTGATCTTGGCGGGGCGTACGGCGGCGTAGACCAGCTCGGTGAGCGGGTAGGCCTTCGTGGTCTTCGTCGTCGCCGGGTCGATGGTGCGGACCGTGGCCTTGGCCGCCGTGCCGGCCGTCGCCGTCAGGGAGGTGCCGGTGGCCGCCACGAACTTCCCCGACGCGTTGCGCAGCCGGGCGGTCTGCAGCCCGTAGCGCTTGGCGGACGCGGCGTCGGTGATGGTGATCACAAAGCGCGACCCGACGGTCTGCGGGCCCGGGGACTTCCACGCGGTGGGCACGCTGAGCGCGTCCCAGCTGGACTTCCAGAGCTGGTCGGCGCGGCGGGTGTGCAGGGCGCCGGAGTGCATGTCGTCGACGTACGGATGGAAGTCGATCATGCACTGTTTGATGGTGGCGTCCGAACCGGTCGGGATCGTGCACCAGGGGTCGCTCTTGGGGTAGTCGTCCGCGCTGTTCGGGTCGAAGGCGAAGCCGGTGGGGTTCAGGTCGCCGTTGGTGCTGTAGTACGGGTTGACCCGCATGCCGTCGTCGTCCGGGACGCCGGCCAGGAAGCTGCGGGCCTCCGTGTCGGACATGATCCAGTCCCAGATCGCGCGGGCGGTGTCGGAGTGGCCGATGGAGCTGATCAGGTCGGTGTCGGTGCTGGGGTTCTCGCCGACCGACAGATACGCGAACTCCGGGTTGAGCGCGAGGAATTCGGGGTCGGAGACGAGTCCGGCGGGGTTCTTCTTCGCCCAGGCGTAGCCCTTGGCGGCGGTCAGGGACGAGGTGCCGTCGGAGGCGTAGGTGGTGGTGACCGATCCCCAGGTGGAGTTGCGGTAGGACTCGGTGAGCAGTTTGGCGACCAGGCGCGGGGTGAGGTCGATGGACTCGACCTTGCTGCCGTTGAGTTTCTTCTCCGAGTCCGGTGCGCCGGCCTTGGCTCTTCGCTCGACGGTGAAGCCGATGACGGCCCCGGACAGCGCCACGGGGGCGTAGACGGTCTTGCCGGTGGTACCGGACGCCAGGGTCTTTGTGGTGTACGCCAGGCCGGTGCTGCCGTCGTTCTCCAGGCGGGCGCGGGCGTCGGGCTCGCCGAGCTGGGTGTACCCGTAGACGGTGCCCGTCGAGCAGAGGGCGGCCTGCCAGCTGGTCATGGCGTCGGCGGCCAGCTCGCTGCCGGTCGTGGCGCGCTCGTCGGAGCCGAGGGCGCAGCTGACGCCGACCGGGTTGAAGCCGAGCTTGATCGCCACTCGGTTCTTCCAGTTGGTCGACGACACCGGGGAGCCCGCGTTGACCTGCGTCTGGTCGGCGTACGGTTGGCCGTCCAGGTCGAGGTGGCCCTGCGGGACGATGACAAGCCAGCAGTTGGGCCTGGCCGAGCCTCCGCAGCCCAGGTGCGGGGCCTCGTTGGCGGTCTGGACCTCGAAGTACTCCTGGCCGGCGCCGTCGGAGCTGGTGCGGGCGAAGTCCACCTCGTTGGTGGTGTTGTAGTTGTAGAGCGCGTTGTTCTGCAGGTTCTTGGTGACCCAGGTGCCGTCCACGGACTTGAACGGAACCTCGCCCTGGCCGAAGTTGCCGGCGGCTCCGTAGCGGTCGTCCTGGCCGTAGCTGGTCGGGTCGGCGCTGTACGTGACGGCGCGGGTGTCGTCGTAGCCGCTGCCCGGCCAGCTGGTGCGGTTGGTGGTGGGCGAGGCCCCGTACTGGCACTGGGTTCGCGGCGGGCCGGGGTTGGACGCGACGGTGCCGTCGTCGTCGCCCCAGCACTGCATGATCTGTACGAAGTCGGTGTTGAACTGCGTACCGGCGAAGGTGGTGCCCGTGCCGCCCGTCCAGGACACGCTGACCGCCTGGCTGTTGAGGTTGGCGGTCTGGTTGACGGTGAACTTCATGTCCTTGAACTCGCCGCGCCCGGCGACCGTCACCGCCGAGTCCGTGCTCGCGGCCGTGGCGGGCTGCGCCGCCTGGGCGACGGCCGTGCCGAGCAGCGCACCGACGAGTGCGCCTGCGGCGAGCCTGGCCAGTCTCTTCTTCATGGTGCCCCTCATGAGGACGAGTTCTTGTGGGTGCGGAGGAGCCGGGAAACGACCGACGGGAGCAGCAGGAGGCCGAGGACGCTGATCACCGTCAGCAGCATCAGGGTCTGGGCGCCTCCCCAGCCGTCCTGCCCCGCCACGGTGACCGGCTGCGCGAGGGCGACAGTGCCGCCGGCTGTGGTCGTAGCGTCCGAGGTGGTGCCGCCGGAGGAGCCCGCGGGGGAGATTGCCTGGCCGGTGTCGGGGTCGACGGAGGCGCCGCCGGTGGTGGTGCCGGCCGCTCCAGTGGTGCCCGTGTCGCCGCCGGTGGTGCCGGTGCCGCCCGTGCTGCCGCCGGAGGACGTACCGCCGGAGGAGCCGCCCGTGCTGCCGCCGGAGGCAGTCGCGCCGCCGCTGCCGGTGGTGCAGGGCGCGGCGCCCTTCTTGTCACAGGCCTTGGGGTAGGGCGCGGTCTGGGCCAGCTTGTTGGTGCCGTCGGCGCTGAAGGTGGGGTTGTTGCACTTCTTGATGTCGATGGACTTCGCCGCGACACCCGGGATGCGTTTGATCTGGTCGAAGCCGGCCTTCACCAGGTTGATGGGAAGGGGTGAGTAGCCCAGCGACGGTGCCTGTTGCTGCCCCTGGCACATGAAGTAGTACGAGAACGCGCCCAGCGTTTTGCCCTTGGACTTGGTGAAGGTGCCCTCGACCTTGAGCGGAAGGATCATGTACGAGTAGCTGGAGAGCGGGTAGTTGCGCTTGTCGCTGTCGGTGTAGACGCCGTCGAGGTTCTGCGTGAGGTAGTCGGCGGAGTTCCTGTTGGTGTTGATCTTCGCCTTGAGCAGTGACACCGCGACGTTCCGGGGGGTCGGCTCGGTGTAGTAGCCGGCGTGGTTGAGCACCTTGGCGACCGGGAAGTGCGCGTTGAGCGCGTACGAGTAGTTGACGTACCCGATCGAGCCCTCGCCGTAGCCCTGGGCCACGTAACCGGCCACACCCAGGTCACCGGACTGGGCGATCATGCCGGAGGTGGTGGGGTAGTTCGAGGTCTGGCCGCAGGCCCCGGAGCGGCCGACCTTCGCGCAGTACGCGTTCCACAGCGACTTGTGCTGGTTGGCCATCCACAGGGTGAACTGGGCCGTCGATCCGGAGCCGTCGGAGCGGACGACGGGGACGATGGTGCGGTGCGGGAGCGCGAGGCCGGGGTTGTCGGCCTTGATGGTCCTGTCGTCCCAGTAGCTGATGGCGCGGGTGAAGATCTTGGTCACCACGTCGCCGGACAGGCGGAGGTTGGTGACCTTCTTCCCGCCGATCGTGAGGTGGTACATGAAGACCGTGCCGCCCGCGACGATCGGCATGTACGCGTAACTGCCCGAGGCCGGGTTCTCGGCGGCCGAGCCGTCGGTGGGGTGCGTCTGGAACGGGATGTCGGACACCGCGTAGTCCACGGTGCCGTTCAGGAACTGCCGGCGCCCGTCGGAGGAGCCGGTGCCGGAGTAACTGATCCGCATGCCGTACTGGTTGACGTCGCGCCGCCACTCGTCGACCGCGTTCTCGGCCCACGTGGAGCCCGCTCCGGCGATCGGGGTGTAACTCGTGGCGGCCGCGGTGCCCGCGCCGGGCCCGAGCAGCACGGACGCGACCACGGCGAGCAGCGCGGCAAGCAGGGGCACGGGGGCGAACCGGCGTGCCGCGAGGTACGTGCGCATCAGGAGGTCTCTCCGGGATTCTCACCGTCGAACAGGGAAAGGGCGGGGGCATGCTGTTCCGCGAAGCGCGCGGCGTCGCGCTTGGAGGCGCGGGCGGTGCGGCGCGCCTGCCGCTTGGTCTGCTGGCCGGGGCCACGGCCGCCGAGGATCCGGGCGACCGCGAACAGGACCAGGACCAGGGCCATCAGGACCGCCGCGGCGCCGAAGCCTCGGGCGATCATGGTCGGTTCCGGGGACTTGACGAAGGAGAAGACGGCCAGCGGCAGCGAGACCATGGGGCCGTGCACCGGATCGGTGTTGAGGGCGGCGGTGTAGCCGGCGGTGAGCAGTACCGGCGAGGTCTCGCCGATACCCCGGGCGGTGCCCAGGATGACGGCGGTGGCCAGTCCCGAGCGGGCGGTGGGCAGGACGACGTGCCAGACGGTGCGCCAGCGCGGCGCGCCGAGGGCTTCCGCCGCCTCGGTGAGGTTGCCGGGGACCAGCCGCAGTACGACGTCGGCGGCGCGGATCACGATGGGCAGCATCATGACGCTGATCGCGAACCCGGCCGCGAGCCCCGACTTCTGCAGGCCCAGGCCGAGGATCCAGGTGGCGTACACCATCAGGCCGGCCACGATCGACGGCAGCGCGGTCATCGCCTCGACGATGGTCCGTACGAACCGCGAGAACCGGCCCGGGATCTGGTTGAGGTACACCGCGCAGGCCAGGCCCAGCGGTACGGTGACCGCCAGCGCGATGGCGATCATCAGCAGGGTGCCGAGCATGGCGTGGGCTATGCCGCCGTTGGTGAGCGGGTCCAGGGGGCCGGCCTGCTGCATGTCCTGGGTGAAGAAGTTGAGATGCGGCAGCGCCTCGCGGCCCCGGTAGAGCGTGAAGCCGACGACCAGGACGAGCGCGGCGAACAGCAGCGTCGCCGCCGACCACAGCACGACCGTCATCACCCGGTCACGGACAGCGGGGCCGTCCTCCTCCAGGCCGGTCAGCACCGCGTACGCGGCGAGGAAGGCGGCGTACGCGACCACCGCGAAGCCCAGACCGCCCGACAGCGGGGCGAGTCGGCCGAAGAGCAGCAGCGCGACACACAGCCCGGACGAGGCGGCGCCGCACAGGGCGAGCACTCCGGAGCGGGTGGGGCCGCCGATGCGGCGGGGTGTGTCGGGTACGTCCGGGGCCGGGTCCTGGGCCGTGTCGACCGCCGGCGCTTCGTCTAGGAGCGTCATCTCATCCCTCGCTCTGTGCGCCGGACCGCGAACGGGCCACGATCGACGACGCGGTGAAGTTGACGACCAGGGTGAGCAGGAAGAGCGCCAGACCCGCCGCCATCAGGGCCGACATGCCGAAGTCGGAGGCGTCGCCGTAGTGCAGGGCGATGAGCGAGGAGACCGAGTTGGTGCCGGTCTGCAGGATGTGCGGCTGGATGGTGAAGACCGGCGAGATGATCAGGTACACCGCGATCGTCTCTCCCAGCGCCCGTCCGAGTCCCAGCATGGTGCCGCCGATGACCCCGCCCTTCCCGTACGGGAGGACGACGGCCCGGATCATGCCCCACCGGGTCGCGCCGAGCGCGTACGCGCCCTCCCGCTCGCCCGCCGGGGCCTGGGTGAAGACCTCGCGCATCACGGAGCACTGGATGGGCGCGACCATCAGCGCGACCACGATCCCGGCGACGAAGGTGGACGCGGTGTAGACACTCGCGGAGGCCAGCGGCTGTCCGGGCTGGGCACCGTCCACGTGCAGGAAGGGGATCCACCCGAACCAGTCCGACAGCCAGCGCGAGAGCCCGATGACGTTCTTCTGGAGGAAGAACAGCCCCCACAGCCCGTAGACCACCGACGGGACCGCCGCCATCAGGTCGACCATTGCCACCAGCGTGCGGCGCAGCCGGCGCGGCGCGACGTCGGAGATGAACAGCGCCGTGCCGAGCGCCAGCGGTACGGAGATCGTTACCGCGACGGCGGCGATCAACAGCGTGCCGGTCAGGACGGCGGCGATGCCGAAGCGGTGGACGTCCGGCTGCCATTGGGAGGCAGTGAGGAAGGAGAAGCCGGTGGCGCGCAGGGCCTGCCCCGCCCTCAGCAGCAGGAAGAGGCCGACGGCGGCCATGATGGCGAGCACCACGGCCCCGGCGGCGGTCAGTTGGTACCGGAAGATCCGGTCTCCCGTGCCGCGCGCGGTGCCGAGGCGGCGCGGGACGTCGTCGGAGACGGCGTAAGGGCCGGGTCTGCCGGACCCCGATTCTGCGGTTGCCATCGCGGCTCCCCCCACATGTCAGGCGGCGCGACGGTCTCTGGTCGCACCGGGGAGAGTCAATGGCTGAAAAATGGCCCGGACGCGCGTAGTTGCTGACGAGAGAACGAACATTGGGTGTTGTCGTGGTGTGATGGCTGTGTGGTGGCCGCGTGAAGCCGGGTGTGCGTTTCCAGCATGAAGGCGCGACAAAAGCAGCAAACGCACACCAGTCATCCTCGGCGCCCGCCGCGTACGGTCCTCGCACAGCACAGCGCCGTGCTCTCCCACAGGCGCCGCAGCCAGTCCCCCCGAGGCACCGCCGTGGCCGAATCGCGAGCGAGGCCGGGCATCGGGACCCGGTCGATCGACTGGGTCCCGGACGGCGAACGGCACGGCAAGCTCTGGCACCGGGGACCGCTGTGGTTCCTCGGCAACTTCCAGTACTTCACCATCGCCGTCCGTCGGCTTCGTCGGTCCGCCACCCGGCCTGCCGCTCGGGCCGTGCTGGGGCTGCCGCGAATGATCCAGCCGCGGGCCCAGTTCGGCTACCGCGGGGTGGTCGTGCTGCTGGCGGCGACGATCTTCACGTACGTCGGCTTCGATGTCGCGGACCAGGTCCTGCTGTCGCAGGGCCTGAACGGCATCTTCGGCTGGGACCCGACGCTGGTCGCGGCCGGCTCGGCGGTGGTGGCGGTGCCGCTGGCGGTGTAGGGACATGACTGGCCGCACCGGGTGGCATGCTCACCGTCCTGACCGGCATCGACTCCTTCCGGCCCATCAAGCCGTCCCAGCGGGGGCGGGCTGCGCGGCTTGAGTTGAAGTGGCTTCGCCGGGCCACGGCCTACCATGCGCGAGGTCGTCAGGGCCCGTCCGGCGGATCACGACTGTGCTGGGCCGTGGGCTCGCGGCCTCCGCGGCCTCCGAGCAACACCTCCGGAGGTCGCGGAGGCTCACAGCTGGGCAGGTATGTCGCCGCCGAGGAGCGTGATCAACTGGGCTAGGCGTGCGTCGAGCTCGCGTCCGACCTCGGCGATTTGCGGGTTGCCGTAGCTGGCGAACAGCAAGCTGGGCTGATCGACAGCGAGTTTGGTGTCGCCGTCGGGGTCGGCGTAGATCAGGAAGGGCAGCGGTGCGTACAGCCCGCCCGACGCATCCTCGCGGAACGCGCGTTCGGCGATGGTGTGGTTGCCGATGAGGTACTGGGTGGCCTTCCAGAGGGACTGCGAGCCGGCCATGAGGGCGCAGAGGTCGCTGCGGTAGTAGCGCATGAACCCGTGGGGGCCGTTGATCTCGGCGAGTTCGAGAATGGCTTTCCAGGAGCCCAATTGGTAGAAGCGGTGGAGATCCGCCTCCGGGACGAGGGTCTCAAAGTGCTCGCACGCCGCGTCGTAGGGACGCGGGAGCGTCACGACAAGCCTCCGGGCGGGGTGGTCGATGAAGGCGCTGTCCGTGGTCATGGCCGTGCCTGTTCATCGTCACAGCGGACGAGCTCAACACCGTGGACGTCGACCGTGATGGAGGGGAAGTTGAGGTTGACGCTGTTGTCGGGGTTGCGGCGGAACATTCGTCGTCGTGTCGGCATGACCAGACCGTCGAAACTCTGGTGGCGGCCGGTGTAGTGGCCGACGAGGAAGCTGTTGTTGACCTCGGCGACGTAGTCCATGCGACGTTGCATACCGAAGGCGTCGTAGTAGAACACCGCGTCCGGGCTATGTGTGGCGATGTCGGGCGGGAAGCGCACGTGCAGACGCCGCCATGTCTGCCCTGCCTCGTGCCACTGCTCGATCTCGCGGGTCCGCACGCCCGGATAGGTGAAGAGGAACGGGCTGGTGAAGTAGTTCCAGCAGGCGTAGCCGAGGAAGTAGCCGAGGTGCGGAGCGTCCCAGCCGGTGTTCCGTAGCATTCCCTTGAAGGCGGCGCGGGCGGGCGCGAGGGTCTCGACCGGCTCGCCGTCGAGAGTCTGCACCGTGACGCTGTCAGTGGCAGCGTCGAAGATCATCTGCCACTCCGGGCGGGTGAACGGGGTGAACACGATGTGTTCTCTGGCCGTGTCGATCGTCAGAACCTGGTCGAAGCTCGTCCCCGGTGGCCAGCCCTTCAGCGCCCAGACCGGACCGTCGATGGAGACATCGGCCTTCAGGCCACTCACGGTGTCCCAGAGCTCCTTACCGCCGGCGGTGGCGATGGCCAGATCGAGGAGTCCAGTACTCATGGCTCGGGTTCTTTGCCTGACGAATGCGTACAAAAACAGTGTCTCGCAGCGTATTGGGCACGCAACTCGACGAACCCACGCTCGGGGAGACGGCACCCGCCAGCACATCGTGGTGCGGCCACTCGCTTCGACCCCATCCTCCAGGACGCCTTCTCCGCGTACGTGCAGTCACGCCACTGCGAGGTCACGGCGCACCGGCCGAGCCGAGGATCCATCCTCCACGCTCACAGTTCTGCTCACCCCGCGCGCCGCGACGGTGCGCGGCAGGGGGGACTTGTGGACGACTTACCGCCGTCACCAGCCCAAGTGCCGCACCATCTGCTGGCCGACCCCGCCCTCGTCCGGGCCCTGCGCGAGCGGTACTTCACCGTGGTCTTCGCAATGGCCCACGACGCGGCGCTCTCCTTCAACCGGATCGCCGAAGCGTGCGCGCTCAAAGCCGAGCGCGTCAGCAGATCGCCTGCGGCACCGCAGCCGTCACCGCGCTGGCAACTGTCGAGAGAGTCGCCGGCGGACTGCGCATTCCCGGTGCCCTCGTGGGGCTCGCTGCGCAACCCTCGGCCAGGCCGCCGGCGGCCTGGCCGCCGAAACCGTCTCCTACGCCTGCAACGCCACCGGCCACGGTGGCGCCGACCTGTCGGCCGAACAGGTCG
This sequence comes from Streptomyces sp. RLA131, assembly GCF_056270125.1. Classification (NCBI taxonomy): domain Bacteria; kingdom Bacillati; phylum Actinomycetota; class Actinomycetes; order Kitasatosporales; family Streptomycetaceae; genus Streptomyces; species Streptomyces sp. RLA131. The sequence goes on along the minus strand of NZ_JBWDOQ010000002.1, from coordinate 8,319,517 downwards.
TGCGTGTAGCGCCTGCCGTCCTGGCAGACCGCGCGTCGGCTGGGGATCGAGCGTGACCTGCCGGTGGACTCCACGAAGATCACCGTCAAGCACCAGGCCCGGCGGGTGACGGCGACGGTGCGCCGGTTCTGCCACACCACCGACCACCGTTATGGACTGGGTCTGGTCCTGTCCCTTGTTCGAGGCTGGGGGCCTTGCCCTGGGTTGCACCCGCACGCTGTCGAACGGCACGACCACGTCAGCAGCCACCGGCAGAGCGTGGGGTTCACTGCGGTGACTGAGCCGCTATGCGCCTGTCGTCGAGCCGGGGCGGACGATCATCAGGACCACCACGATCAGCCAGGCGATGGCGAACAGGCCGGTGATCATCGACAGGCGGGGCAGCCGGGCGATCAGGGACTCCGCGGCGGTCGACGGCTGTTCGGGGTTGTCGAGGTGGGTGACCACGTTGTCCTGGGTACCGAGCACCGCGATGCCCAGCAGGACGGCGGCCACCGCTGTCAGAGCCGTGGAGGCGATGAGCCAGGCGCTGCCCATCACGCCCATCACCTGGGCGGTGCCGATGCCGAAGGCCGGGACGGAGATGCCGGCCACGGCGTAGACCCGGCAGATTCGGTGCAGCAGCCGGACCGAGCCCGTGGCTGCCTGCTGCTCGTGTCCGTCGGTCAGGGCCTGGCGCGCGTAACGCGGGAACAAGCTCGCCGCGATGGTGACCGGTCCTATGAGCAGGATCGCCGCCAGCACATGGACGCTGAGCAGGAATTTGGCCATGGCGGTGTCTCCCTTTTCGCGCGCACGCCGGGTGGAGCGCCTGCGCACGGTTTCAGTCTGCCTTAAACTTGGACGACGATAGCATTTCGCTTTCAAGAGCCCAGAACTGCCGGCTGCCCGCATCCGGCTCTGGAAGGTGGGACAGGTGACGAGTAACCCGGCCGAGCGCCCACCCCCACCCCCAGGGCGCCCCGCGCTGCTGCTGCTCGCCCTGGGGCGGATCGTGCGGGAGGAGGTCGAGCGCGCCCTTGAGGCCCAGGGACTGTCGCTGCGACATCTGAGCGCCCTGGGCCACCTCTCGCGCGAGCCCGGGCTCTCCTACAGCGCATTGGGGCGCAGGGCTGGAGTCACCGCGCAGAGCATGCAGGCCACCGTTCGCCAACTCGAACAAGCCGGCGCCGTCCGCCGCGTGACTCCAGCAGGACGTGGCCGCACCGCCGAACTGCGCGTCACCGACGCAGGCCGTCAGTTGCTTCGCGAGATGGACCATGCCGTCGGCTCGGTCGAAACCCCCCTGCTCGACGGACTGACGGCCGAGGAACAGGCCAGCCTCGGCACGCTGCTGTACCGCCTCCTTGCCAAGGACCTCCGTGCTGACGCACCCGGCCGCTCCTGACAGACCACGCTGTCGGCGAAGGACGGCGACTACGACCAGGCCGAGGGTTTGGAGACCGGAGCGAACGACTACTTGGTCAAGCCGTTCTCCTTCGTGGTGTTGGGGGCACGACTGCTCGCGCTGCTGCGGCGCACCCGGCCCGAGGGACGGGCTGTCCAGCACCTCGGTGATCTGGAGATAGACAGCGCGGCCAGGCGCTGCCGTCGTGGCGGCGTCGAAGTGCCGCTGACCGGCCGCGAGTTCGCGGTACTCGCCTGTTTGGCCGAGCGCCCGGACACCGCCGTCCACAAGACGGCCATCCTCGACGCTGTCTGCGACAGTGCGGATCGACGCGGTCCGAACATCGTGGAGGTATACATCAGTGCGCTCCGCCGGAAGATCGACCGCCCTTTCGGCCGTGCGAGTATCGAGACTGTCGCGGGAGGCAGTTACCGACTCCGGCCCGATGGGGCCTGAGCTGGCCCGGCGCCGTCCGGGACTTCTGCCCCGCACGGTGCGCGGCCGGACCACCGCGGTGCTGGCCTCCCTGACGGTGATCGCGCTGTCGGTGTCGGCCGCCGTCCTCCTGTTCATCATGCATGCTGGCCTCGTCGGCTCGGCGCAGAAGAGTGGAAACATTCCCCACCGTTTCGATGTCTCATGAGACATCGTGAGGTCTGCCTGACATGCAAGATCCCGTGTTCATCGGGGCGAACACGGGATCTTTTGTCGCGGGGGTGTTGAGACAGATGCTTGGCGTTAGAGCGGTGCCAGGATCATCAGGATTTCGTCGCGATCACCGCCGGGGGCGAGGCGAAGAGCGCCCGGCCAACGGCCTATCTCCTTCCAGCCCAAGCGGCCGTAGAAGTCCTCCAGCCCAACGCCGCCGCGTGCAGCCAAGTGGAGCTGTTCCAGCCCCATCTCGTCGCGGGCGATGTCACGAACGTGATTCATGAGAGCGGCCCCGATGCCGCGGCCCCGCAGGCCCGTCCGTGTCTGGACGTGGTGGAGCGTCCCCCAGTGGGAGATGAGCTCAAAGGGATCACGCCGAACATTTAGCCACCCGGCGAGGTTGCCGTTGATCGATGCGACCACGAGACGGCTCGTCTCAGGGACAAGGCCCGCGATGAGGGAGTCGACCGCAGGGGCGGCCTGGCTCGCGTCGATGGGCGGGAAGGGGAACCCTGCTGCTCCGCCGGCGTTCGTGACCTCAATCCAGCATCCAATGAGTGCTTGCCTCAGCTCCGGCGTGACGTCACCTGGGGTTGTGACCTGTCGCAGGTCGAGGGGTTCACTATTCATGCAGGAGAGCCTTGCACCCAGCACTGACAGTTCTGGGTAGGCCCGGGGGTCAGCATGGGCCGATCGTTTCGGCTCGGCATCTATGACTGAGCACGTTCATCTGTACCTCACCGGGCACGGCCGGATGACCGTGTAGCCGGCCGCACCCGTGGAGCGGGCCGGCGCGCGGCCGATGCCAGCACTTGCGCCAGCGACCAGGACCGTGCGCCGGACGGCTTGAACGGTCACTTCTGTGCGGCCGGGATCGTGCCGGGGGCGGTCTTGAAGGAGATGGCTTCCATCAGCGCTTTGCGCTGGGTGTTGTGGAAGGCCGCCACTCGCCACTGCCCGTCCGCCTCGCGCACGAACGTGTAAGTCTGCACCTTTGACAGCCTCGACGCCCTGGGCGCGGTGGCGCCCTTGTAGGTGTCGCCGCGGCTGGTGACGACCGCGGTGTCCGGGCCGTAGAAACGGACATCGGTGATCTCACCGGCAAGTTTGGTGTTCTTCAGGAACTTTGCGAACAGCGTGCGGTGGCACTCCACGATGTCAGCCCTCCCGCTGTAGTACGTCCCCACGAAGGTGACGTACGTGGCGTCCTGGGTGAACAGCTCCCCGTACGCGTCGGCGTCGTTGCGGGCCCATGCGCTGTTCATCTCGGTCATCACCGCGGTGATCGCAGCCTTGTCGTCCTGGGTGGTCATGCCATCCTCCTGTTCGTTAAGCTGGAGAAGAACCTGCCTTTAAACAGTATCTGCATCATTGCAACTATGAGCGTAAGGGGCATTCGCAGCGATGGCAAACGAGACGCCTGGAGACCATCACGTGATCTTCCGGCAGTACCTCGACGCGGTGGGACTGCACGGCATGGCCGGCGCGGAAGCCGCCGGACTCCAGCCCACCGAGTGGTACGCGGTCAGTCTGATCGCCCTGGCCGGACGCATGACCTCGGGTGACCTGGCCACTCGCACCGGCCTGACCACCGGGGCCACGACCCGGCTCATCGACCGGCTCGAAAAAGCTGGCTACGTACGCCGTACCTCGGACCCGGCCGACCGCCGACGGGTCATCATCGAAGCCTCGGCCGAGACCTTCCCCGACGTCGAGGACGCGGTCGGCCCCGCCCGCCGACTGATCGCCGAGGTCCTGGACCGCTACACGCCCGAGCAGCGCGAGGTCCTCTTCGACTACTTCACCCATGCAGCCCCCGCCTACCGGGCGGCCACCGAAGAGATCCGCACCCGCGCCTCGCGCAGCCGCCGCCCCGGCCCCAAACCCAAGGGAAACGCCTCTCGCCCCACCCCTTCCGCGAGCGAGTGACCGCCCGCCACCCCGCACTCCGCGTCGCAGGCCCCGAGGTCGAGTTGACGAGCCTGCCGCCCGGTGCCGGTTCCCGTCCATGTCGTGCGGCGGCCCACCGAGCTGGCCGTACGGTTAGGACATCGCAGTGACCAGCACTTCCGGCTCGGGCTCCGACGCGCCCAGCTGCGCCCTGTTGCTGATTCTCGGCGGCAGGGAGCACCACACCGCTCCGGTCCCGCGCCGGGCCTGCTGCGGGGACTTCAACGCGACCTTCAAGCGGGAAGCCCTCCAGGGCGCAAGGGGTGGACCAGCGAGCGCGAGGCCCGACTGGCGGCGTTCCGGTGGCTGCACCGCTACAACACCCGACGCTGTCAGTCCCGACTCGGACAACGTAGTCCCATCGCCTACGAGAAGGCAGAACTACTGGGACCCGTTGTGCAGGGCAGTGGTGTGGGTGGGTGCTGGAGGGCTGAGGAGGATCGGAACGAACACAGGCCGGCCGGGATCCCCTCGACGGCTGGGACCGGCCAGGGCGCAAAAGACACCTGCTCCGGCGTTTGTAGGACACTGGAGGTAGAGGGACGTGGTTGTCCCACGACCCTCGAACGAGGCGCCGAAGCGGAAGGCCGCAAGCGATCCGTCGGCGGGCCCTCGGCTTCGCGATATGGATGGCGCGGTCGAGGAGGGTCGCGCTGCCTCCCGCGAACTGACCGAGCAGGTCAAATCTCCGCCGGATGGTGCGATCGCAGGGGCCCGAAGCAGGAGAGGCGGGAGTAAGGAGGGTGCTGTTATGTCTGAAGCACCGGCACAGAACAAGTCCGTCCGGTATCTGCCGATCGCTGAGCACGGCTTGATCGGGAATCTGCGCACGGTGGCGCTGGTGGGCACCGACGGCACGATCGACTGGTACTGCTGCCCCTCCTTCGACTCCCCGAGTGTCTTCGCGGCCATCCTGGACGCGGACCGGGGCGGGGCATTCGAGCTGGCTGCCACCGTGCCTGCCAGCACCAAACAGTTCTACTTCCCGGACACCAATGTGCTGATCACCCGCTTCTTCACCGAGGACGGGCTGGGGGAGATCCAGGACTTCATGCCCGTGGCGGACTCCGGCGCCTCCGACCGCCACCGGCTGATCCGGCGGGTGGTGTGCGTCCGCGGAACGATCCCGTTCCGGGCTCGGGTGGCCCCCCGGTTCGGCTACGGCGCCCACCCGCACACCGTACGGATGCTGGACCGGGCCGCCCTGTTCGCCTCCGAGGAGCTGACGCTGACGCTGACCGCCACGGTGCCGCTGGAGTACGACGAAAAGGACGTGTGGACGGAGTTCGAACTCTCCCGGGGCGACACCACGGTCTTCGTCCTGGAGCAGGGCAGCAGCGAGGCTCCGCCGCGCCGCTGCCCGCACGCCGAGGCCGAGGCCGAGCGGGAGTTCACCGCCACGGTCGCCTTCTGGCGGCGCTGGCTGCACCAGTCCCGCTACCGCGGCCGATGGCGGGAGATGGTGCACCGCTCCGCCCTCACCCTCAAGCTGCTCACCTACGCCCCCACCGGCGCGATCGTGGCAGCCCCCACCACCAGCCTGCCCGAGCAGATCGGCGGCGGCCGCAACTGGGACTACCGCTATGTGTGGGTGCGCGACGCCGCGTTCGCCGTCTACGCCCTGCTCAGGCTCGGCTTCACCGAGGAGGCAGAGGCGTTCATGGACTTCCTCACCCGGTACACCGACCGGCGCGGCTACGAATCGTCCGGACCGTTGCAGGTCATGTACGGCATCGACGGACGCACCGAGTTGCCCGAACGCGAGCTGCCCCACCTGGAGGGTTACCGGGGCTCGGCGCCCGTGCGGGTCGGCAACGACGCGGCCACCCAACTGCAGCTCGACATCTACGGCGCCCTGCTCGACTCCGTCTATCTGTGCGACAAATGGTGCCGGCCCATCTCCAGCGGCCACTGGCGCGCGGTGTGCGCACTGGTGGACTGGGTCTGTGAGCACTGGGACCAGCCGGACGAGGGTGTGTGGGAGACCCGTGGCGGGCGCAAGAAGTTCCTCTACTCCCACCTGATGTGCTGGGTGGCCATCGATCGCGCCATCCGCATCGCCCGGCACCGCAGCCTCCCCGCCGAGCTCGGCCGCTGGGGGCCGGTCCGGGACGCGATCTACTGGCGGATCATGGACAAGGGCTGGTCGCCCGCCCGGCAGACGTTCGTCCAGCACGAGGACGACGACGTGCTGGACGCCGCGGTGCTGATGATGCCGCTGACCAAGTTCATCTCCCCCAGCGACCCCGTATGGCTGTCGACCCTCGACACCCTTGGCGACGAACTGGTCTCCGACTCCCTGGTCTGGCGCTACGACCCCAAGGCCAGCCCGGACGGCCTGGAAGGCGAGGAGGGCACCTTCTCCATCTGTTCCTTCTGGTACGTCGAGGCGCTCACGCACGCCGGGTACCTGAACGAAGCCCGCCTGGCCTTCGAGAAGATGCTCACCTACGCCAACCACCTCGGCCTGTACGCGGAAGAGATCAGCCACACCGGAGAGCAACAGGGCAACTTCCCCCAGGCTTTCACCCACCTTGCCCTCATCAGCGCCGCCTTCAATCTCGACCGCGCCTTGGGGTGACCTGCCACGCTCCGCATCCTGTCCAGTACCCGTTCAGTCCAACGAGCCCCCTGCGTTCTGGCCGGGAGGACGACTCGTGCGCATGAATGCTGAGCCGCCCAGGGTCCTCTGTTCCTCGCGCCCTGGCCGAGCGAGCATCCGGTTCCTCCGTGCGGGAGCTTGATTCGTCAACTGCGGTGACGTTCTCCGGCCGCTACGCGCGAAGCGGCCCTGTTCCGTAACAGCGGATTTGCGCTCGTCGGAAGACGGGGCGAGAATTTACGTAGGACAGAACCACCAGGGCGAACCTTGAGGCCCACGCCATCGGATGTGTACCGCGACCTTCGGACCGTGAAGCTCACCGGCAGTAAGCGTCACCGCGAAGGTACCCCGTGGCGAAGAAGATCGAACGTACGGTGCTCAGCCGGTGGCGTCGGCCGGGGCGACGGGTGGGCTGTCCAGCTGGGTCACCTGTACAACGGGCAACCGCCGCATGGCACGTGACCGCGTCGATGGTCGATGATCGATGGTCAATGGTCTCTGTGGGGCGGCAGGCAGATCGGAAGGAGTCTGCCCATGCGGATCACCGTGGACCTGAATCGATGCCAGGGATACGCACAATGTGTGTATTTGGCGCACGAGGTCTTCAGACTGACTGGCCAGGAGGCCCTCACCTACGAGCCGAACCCCGATGACGAGCGGCGCCTGCAGGTTGAGCGAGCCGCTGCGGCGTGCCCGGTGCAGGCGATCGTGATCGAACGCTTGGACGGCACAGAAGGGAGCGCGACATCATGACCGTGCCGGCAACGGTCGCAGAGCTGGTGCGCGACTTCAGAGCCAACGGCCGGATCGTCATCGTCGGTGCGTCCCTGGCCGGACTGCGGGCCGCCGAAGCCCTGCGTGACGAGGGCTTCACCGGGCCTCTGACCATCATCGGGGACGAGCCGTACGAGCCTTACGACCGTCCTCCGCTGTCCAAGCAGGCACTCAAAGGCTGGGTGCCTGCCGACCACACCAAGCTGCCCCGCCTGCGAGAAGTGAATGCGCAGTGGCGGCTCGGGGTGGCCGCCACCGCGTTGGACCGAGCCACCAAACAGGTGCGCCTGGCAGACGGCGAGCAGATCCCGTACGACCGGTTGCTGATCGCCACGGGCACCCGCGCGCGACAGTGGCCGAACCCGGACGAGGCCGCCCTGGACGGGGTCTACACGCTGCGCTCGCGTGATGATGCCGCACAGCTGCAAAAGGCGCTGGCCGCGCCGCCGTCGCGGGTCATGGTCATCGGCGCCGGGTTCATCGGCTCGGAAGTGGCCTCCGTCTGCCGGGAACTCGATCTCCCGGTGACCGTCGTCGAGCGGGGCTCGGCGCCGCTGGTCGGCGCGCTCGGCGGGGTGATCGGAGAGATCGCCGCGGAGATGCAGCGCGACCACGGTGTGGACCTGCGCTGCGGCCTGGGCGTGTCGTCACTGGAGGGGGACTCCGGCGGACACGTGCGGCGTGCTCATCTCTCGGACGGAACCACCGTCGACGCCGACGTGGTGGTGGCCTCGCTGGGGTCGATCCGCAACGTGGAATGGCTGGAGGGCGCCGGGCTGGCGTCCGGCTTCTGGGGCGTCGGTTGCGACGCCGGTGGTCGCGCCTTCGACATCAACGGCGTGGTCACCGACAGCATCTACGTGGCAGGGGACGTGGCGCGCGCGCCTCACGTGCTGTACGAGTACCAGTTCCTCGCGATGGAGCACTGGGACAATGCCGTTCTCGGCGCCGAGGCCGCGGCCCACAACATGGTGAACCTCGAGCCCCACTATCGCCCGCATCTGTTGCTGCCCGGCTTCTGGTCCGGTCAGTTCGGCGTCAACATCAAATCCGTCGGCGTGCCGCCTTTCGGCGACGAGATCGTCTTCACGCAGGGGTCAGTCGAGGAGCGCCACTTCGCCGCCGCCTACGGTCGCCGGGGCCGCATCGTAGCCGCCGTCACCTTCGATCACGGCAAGTGGCTGGAGTACTACGGGAAGCTGATCGAGCAATCGGGTCCGTTCCCGCCTCCGCCTCCGGGCTGGGACCAGCCCCCCGACCTGAAGCCGATCCCGGCCAAGTTCCCGCAACTCGGCGTCCCGACAGCGATCCCCGACGTCGTCCTGACCGGCCACGACCCGAACGAGCGGGCGGCCGAGTTCCGGTCTCGCCCTCGTTGACGCGCCCGCCGGACGGGCGTGCAGCGGACAGCATCGACAGGAGAAGGAGGGGAGCCTCGTGGTCGAGGAAACTCCCTGGCAGCAGGCCCTCCGTTACGCCAACCGCGCCAATCCGTATCCGTTCTACGAGGAACTCCGCAGGACACCGGTGGCGCGGCAGCCGGACGGTACCTACGTCGTCAGTACCTACCAGGAGATCGTCGCGCTACTCCACGACCCCCGGGTCAGTTCGGATGTCAGGAAGCTCCCCGACCCGGTTGCGGCCCCGGCCGAGGGCTCGGCGGAGGCCGGCTCGGCGGAGGCCGAGCCGATCACGGAGGCGGTCATCTCCTTGGAGCCGAACATCATCACCCAGGATCCACCCGAGCATGATCGAGATCGCCGGATGATGACGCCGCATTTCGTCGGACCGCCCCATTCCCCTCACCTGATCTCCGACCTGGAACCCGAGATCCGCCGCATCGTGGACGGCCTTCTGGACAACATGCGGGGCAAGACCCGGATCGATGCCGTCGACGAGTTCGCCTACCCCCTGCCGGTGACCGTGATCTGCAAGGTCCTGGGCGTGCCGCTGGAAGACGAGTCACGCTTCCACGGCTGGATCGAGACGGCCCTGGACGCTTTGGATTTCGGCCCCGAGGCTGCCTCCGGGGAGCATCAGAACCGACTGGCCGAGGGTCGGGGTCGCCAGGCCGTGAAGGAGTTCGGGCAGTTCGCAGCTGAGCTGCTCGACCGGTACGCCCAGCAGCCCGGCCCGGGCATGCTCTCGGCGATGGTGAACGAGGACAGCCCGGATGGAGGGATGTCCAAGGGCGTGCTCGTGAGCAATGCCTTGCTCCTGATCTTCGCCGGGCATGAAACCACGGTCAATCTCATCGCCCACAGCGTGCTCACCCTGCTGCGGCACCCCGACGCGCTCGAGAAGCTGCGCCGCCGGCCCGAGCTGATCGTGCCCGGGGTCGAGGAGTTGCTGCGCTTCGAGTCGTCGGTCCAGTTCTGGCACACCCGTTCCGCCTTGGAAGACATCGACATCGCGGGCACCACCATCCCGAAGGGCGCGCCGATCTTCCTGGCATACGGCTCGGCGAACCGCGACCCGAAGCGGTTCGCCAACCCTGACGAGCTCGACCTCGAACGCCGAGACAACCAGCACGTCGGGTTCAGCCAGGGCATCCACTTCTGCTTCGGCGCTCCGCTCGCGCGGCTCGAGGTCCAAGTCGCGGTCGGTGAGTTCGTCCGCCGGGTGGAAAACCCCCGGCTCGTAGAGGACCCACCGCCGTACCGCCACAACCAGATTTTTCGCGGCCCGCGCCACGTCCTGGTCGACATCGACGGGATCCGCGACTGACTCGGCATGCGTAAAGGATCGCTATGCGCGCTTTTCAGCTAGTCGGATGGCAGCAACCGCCCGAGCTGCGCGAGGTGCCGGTGCCCGAGCCCGGGCCGGGGCAGGTCCTGGTGAAGGTCGGGGGTGCCGGTGCCTGCCACTCGGATCTGCACATCATGGAGGCACCCGGACCAGCACCCGGGCTCACCCCGGAACTGCCCTTCACGCTCGGCCATGAGAATGCGGGATGGGTGGAGAGGCTGGGACCAGGTGTCACCGGGTTCGCGCCCGGAGACCCCGTGATGGTCTACGGTCCCTGGGGCTGTGGGGTGTGCGCCAACTGCCGGCAGGGCCGGGAGAACTACTGCCAGAAGGTCAGTGGTCAGGGCGGCGGCCTGGGAGGCGGTCAAGACGGCGGAATGGCTGAGTACCTGCTGGTTCCGGCGGCGCGATTCCTGATTCCGCTGGGCACCCTCGACCCCCGCCAGGCCGCCCCGCTCAGCGACGCGGGGCTGACCAGCTACCACGCCGTCAAGCGATCGGTGCACCTGCTGGGGCCGGGCTCGACCGCGGTGGTGATCGGGGTGGGCGGTCTGGGCCAGATGGCCATCCAGATGGTGCGAGCGCTCAGCGCGGCGACCACCGTCGTCGCCGTGGACACCGATACCGGCAAGCTGGAAACCGCCAAGCGCATGGGCGCGGACGAGGTGCTGCTCTCGGGCGAGGAGGCGGTCACGCGCATCAAGGACATGACGGAGCAGCAGGGCGCTCAGCTCGTGCTGGACATGGTCGGGATAGACCCGACTCTGCGCATGGCTGCTCAGGTGGCCAGGGTGCTTGGCCACGTGACCATCGTCGGTCTCGGCGGCGGAGCCCTGCCCGTCAACTTCTCGAGCCCGCCGCACGAGTGCTCGGTCGCCTCGCCCTACTGGGGCTCCCTTCCCGAACTGATGGAAGTGATCACCCTCGCCCAGCAGCAAAAGATCAAGTTGCTGGTCGAGCATTTCCCCTTGGAAGGCGCCGCCGAGGCCTACCAGCTCCTGCACGACGGCAAGATCCAAGGACGCGCCGTCATCACCCCCCACCTGTGAGTACCGTCAGCAAGGCGACCGGGCTGGTGCCGGAGGCCGTAACTGTCGGAGGAAACGTCATGGAGGCTGTGGCCGGTGCGATCGCTGGACCGGGCCGGTGGCGGACGAGGCGGTCATCCCGGACGCCGTCTTCTACGACCGGCAGCGCGACACCTTGCTGCTGCGGGCGTTCGTGGAGGTCGACCGGGCGACCATGACGGGCTGACCCAAGCAAGGTCCGCGTTCGACTACTCCTCTACCTCTGAAGATGTCGGCGGCCAGTCGCTCCGCCGACCGCGCGTCAGAGATGCAGGTCGCGGCAGAGACTCGCCGTGTCGATTCGCCCCGAGCAGGAGGCCGACTCCGTCGCCGTAGCGGCACACAGGCAGCCGCCCGTGTCCCCTGCGTGCCCGATCGGGCGGCACTGGGCGGGGAAATATCGGGGAACTTCTGTGAGCCCGTCCGGGCGCCCGGTGCCTGCTGCGTGAAGCGGCAGCTGTGTGCCGCCCCGACCGTGAAAAGGGCTCGACGAGACCGGCGACCTGAAGAAAGGCACCCTCACGGTGGGCGGCGGGCCACGCCGGCATCGACCGCGCCCTCTGCCTGCCCAAGTCCTGGACCGGCGACCCGAGGCGCTGCGAACAGGCCGCCGTCCCAAGGGATGTGGGCTTCGCGACCAAGCCGCAACTGGCCTGGCAGATGATCGAACGTGCCCTGGACGCCGGAGCCCGGGCCGAATGGGCGGTGGAGGAGACGTTCCAGAGCTCAAAGACACTGGCGGGACTGCCGGCGGGACTGGACGAGCACCAGGTACGCCGCTGGGGCTCCTGGCACCGCCGGGGCACCCTGGCCCTGCTCGCTCACGCATTCCTCGCGGTCACCACCACCCTCGAACGCCGCGACCAAGCCCCGGCCGACGATGGGACCAGCCCTGACGGACTGATCCCGCTCACCTGCAACGAGATCCGGCATCAGGCCCCGCATACAACGCCCGCCCCACCGCCGCTGATTCCGCCGCTGATTCCGCCGCAGCAACGACCCGAACACATCGACAACGAACTCCGCCGACTCACCCCGGAGCCGTTCCACCTCCCACCCAAAGATGCCCACCACCAGGCGAGATCACCCAAGGCAACGAAGCACTACCAGCTCTGGGAGTCCGGCTTCCAGTCCTGGACGAGGCGCCCGAGCAGCACCTGGTCCAGGAACTCGCCCATCACCCAGGCCGAGGAGCGCAGCACGCCCTCGCGGACGAAGCCGTTGCGCTCGGCGGAGTGCAGCATCGCGGCGTTGTCCGACAGCGTCTCGATCTGCAGCCGCTGCAAGCCGCGGACGACGAAGCCGTAGTGGCACAGCACCGCGACCACGTCGGTGCCGTAGCCCTTGCCGCGAGAGGACGGCAGCAGTCCAAGGCCGATGTGCGCGGACCGGTTGTGGTTGTCGATGTTCCACAGCACCGCGGTGCCGACCAGCGTGCCGCCGTCCAGCTCCACCACAGAGAAGGGGACGTGTCCTTGCTCCGTGTCGTCCACCACGAGCCGCGAGTCCTTCGAGCCGGGCGTGATCGGCCGCCACGGCCGGCCTTCGGCCCGCGAGGAGTTGACCACGTCGTCGTAGAGCTCAGCCCGCAGGATCGGGACGTCGTCCTCGTGCCGGGCCCTGAGCCCCACCTTGTTGCCCCTCAGCATGCGAACTTCTTATCCGACCGGGCTCGCCGACGGCAAACCAATAAGCCAACGGCATCGGCAGGCTCACGACCGCAAGGCCGACCGGCTGGTGACCAGCGCGGCGACCCGTACGTGAGGAGCCGTCATGCCCAAGACCAACACCACGCCGCTCGCTCCGATGGACCCGGACACGGCCTTCAGCGCCTTCCGCTACCACCTGGCTGTTCAGGCCCGCGACATCGACGCCGCCTGCGAGGTCCCGGACACCGAGCCGCAGCTGGACAAGCTGCTCGCGGATGTCGCCGAACGCATCATCACCCCGGTCACCGCACTGCCCGGCCCGGACCGGGAGCCGTGCGAGGACTCCTTCGCCCTGGAGGCCCCCGGACGCATCCGCCTTGGCATCCTGCGCGCTGAGGACGACGTATGCCCGGCGCCGGCACCGGGCATCACCCAGGCCATCATCCGCTTCACCGAAGAGATCCTCACCGAGGACCACGAGGACCCCGAGGACGTCGCGGACGTCGCGGACGTCCTGGAGCAGTTGGCGGCCGTCGCCGTGAACCACGGCTCCCGCTGCCCACCCCGGCCCGGGGGGGTGCACCGCACCCCCCCGGGTGTACGCGCGTTCGCGATCGCCATCGGGCGGGTGGGTCAGGCGGCCTCGTCGGGCTTGACGACGGTGTCGACGAAGTCACCGATGGCGCCGAGGGTGCGTCCCAGCTGCTCGATCTGCGGGAAGTGGCCCGCTTCGGGGATGGGCGCGAAATGGCCGTTGGGGAAGGAGTCGGCGTAGCCGCGGCCGTAGGTCAGGGGCGCGATGCCGTCCTGCTCGCCCCAGACGACCAGGACGGGCAGGGTGATCCGGTGCAGGCGGCCGCGCAGCTTCGGGTCGTAGGTGAAGCCTTCGCCTCCGTAGACGGCCATGGTCTTCTGGTTGGCGGCGGCCGCAGCCCGCTGCTGATCGCTGAAGGACGCGAAGTCGGGGCGGAAGGCCGCGTTGGCGAAGGACAGCTTGCTCACCTCGGCCGGGGCCATGGTGCGGGGGTCGAGGACCGCGTTCTTCTTCAGGTGGGCATGGATGCCGACGGCGTTGAGCAGGGTGAGGGCGCCAATGCGGCCACGGGTGTCGCGCAGGGCCATCTCGGCGGCGATCCAGCCGCCGAGCGAGTTGCCGATCACCATGACGCCGGTCAGGTCGAGGGTGTCGAGCAGGTCCAGGTAGGCCACGGCCAGGTCGGCGACGGAGTCGGCCCACTCCGGGCGGGGTGTGCCGTCGAAGCCGGGGTGGGTCGGGGCGATGGCGTACACGTGCTCGGACAGCGCGGTGGCCAGGCCGGTCATCGTGCGGGGCCCGGCGCCGCCGTGCAGCAGCAGGACGGCGCTGCCGTCGGTGTTGACGCCGTACTCCTCGATGGTGAGGGAGAGGCCGCCGGCCAGGTCGACGGTGCGGACGGTGGCGGCGGTGACGGCGGCGGCGTTGGCAGTCATGGTCTCTTTCCTTCTTCGTGAGGGCTGACTCTCATGAATATAGGCCTCTCACACGCATAGTGCAAGTTAACTCTCATCAAGAGAGTCTGCTTGCCTCAGCCCGTGACGCCGCAGGGACCACGCTCCGGCCGCCGCCGCACACTCCACCGCCACCGCCGTGCAGACCGCCGTCACGGCGCCCATCGCCCACCAGGGGACGACGGCGGGGGGGGGGGGAGCCAGCACCGAGAAGGGCGAGGGCGCAGCGCATGGCAGTGAGGTTGAGCCGGGCCACGGCGGAGCCGAGAGGGCGCCGGTGGTGACGGTCAGGAGGGATTCGGCGGGGGCGGTCATGACCGCATTCGTCCGGCTCCGTGGTGGGTCTATGCCGTCACCATCGGGGCCTCGACATCGTTCGCCAAGTGGTATTCCCACCCTTGCGGGTGGGCACCGCAGCCACCGTCGGCCTGTTCTTCGCAGTGCTGGCGATCGGCTGCGTCGTCGTCCCGGTCCTGCAGACGCTCATCGCGCCGCACGGCCGTGCTCGCCACCGGGCGGCAGCGGATGCTGGAGAACATGCTCGGGCTCTCCCCAGCCGGGGAAGACGAGCGGCCGGTGAAACGCGCGGAGGCCGACAAGTGGGCCCTCAATATGGAAGCCGCCCGGCAGTTCCACGCTCGCGAAGGCCACCTGAACGTGCCACGCAAGCACCTCGAACACATCGACGGGGACTTCGATCTTGGTCGGGGAAACGTCTGCCTGAGCGTGTGCCGCGCTGCCCGTGCTCGTCGTCCTGGGTCCTGCCGCTGCTCAGCCGCGCCGTACAGAGAACAGGCGCGCCACCACAGCCAGCACCAGCCCGACCGCGATGAGGTACAGGCCAAGACGTTCTTCGGGCACTGCCGGTGACCACACCCGCCAAGCCGACGGGGTGTAGGCGTCGGCCGCCAGGAAGGACCCGTAGATCCTGGGGGGCGCGCTGGTCTGGCCGCGCATCCACAGCAGGGCGCCTATGGCGGCGCAGGGCGCGGACATCGCGTACAGGACCGTGGCGCAGCGCGGGGCCGGTCTTTTCACGGGCCCTCCCTCGTCGTCGTTGTCGTCGTGGTCTGTGGATTCTCGCTGCCCGTGCCGGTCACTTCCGCGCCGGGGGCAGCATTACGAGTGCCCGTGCGTACAGCAGCTCTTCTACCCGCACGCCCCACGCGGGTGCTGACGGTCCAACCGGCCCCACGTCCCCCCAGCCCTGCGTACACCGCCTACGGCAGCACCGGAAGCTGAATGAAGGGCCCTTTCGGGCTTACCCCGGCAGTACCCGGGCACCACCAGCAGGGGAATTGAGCAACGGACTCTACGCTGACAGAGCCCCGCTGACGCTGAGCGCCCGCCGATCCGAAGGACCAGCCAGCGTGTCCGGCGCTGGAGAAGCTCGGCATGGTAGTTCCAGCCGGGACACACAGTTGCGGGACAGCCCTTATTTAGTCGGCCTGCAGGACGAAGAACAGGAAACACAGGAAGCGCGGCTTGGCCGCGATGGCTTCGGGGAACACTTCGCGGGCGGCTGGATCAGGCTCTGGCTCGCTGATGACCGTTATCCGGAAGCCGGCCCCGGTGAAGGCCTCGATCATCGCGTGCAGCGGCCTGTGCCAGAGACTGATCAGGGCGGTCTGACCGCCCATGGTCCACTCTTCGGTCCAGTTGGTGGTGTCGAAATACTTGTACTCGGCCTCGCGGCCGGCCTGGCGGTGCATGAGGTGGATTGCAAAGGGATGGTCGACGGACGCGATCAGCCGACCGCCGGGCTTCAGTATGCGTCGCAGCTCGGCCAGTGCCGGCCCCCAGTCCTCCAGGTAGTGCAGCACCAGGGACGCGACAACATCGTCGAACGTGTCGTCAGGGTAGGGAAGCGGGCTGCCCAGGTCGGCCACCTGCAGGTCCGCACCGTCGCCGAGCCGCCGCCGGGCCAGCTCCAGCATCCCGGCACTCGCGTCGAAGCCGCTCACGCTGGCGCCACGGGCGCGCAGCGCCGCGAACAGGGGCCCGGAGCCGCAACCGGCGTCGAGGATCCGCCGGCCGGCCACGTCCCCGGCGAGGGCCAGCGTCGCGGGCCGCTCGTAGTAGGCATTGATGAGGTTGGATTCATTTTCGGCCGTGTACCCCTCGGCGAAACTGTTGTAGTCGTTGGCCTTCGGCAGATCCACAGCCACCGCGGACGGCGAGGTGAACCCGGCGGAGCCGGCGTGCTCTTGGTGCTCGTCAGAAATCATGGTTCGGGAGACGTGTCCTGCATCGGTTCGGTTCCTGGCCGCTCCCGATCGTCCTCACATCCTTGAAGATCCAACGAGGAGGGAAAAGCGGGCTGCCACCACCCATGGGCTCGGCCGGCGTCCCGAACCAGGCCACCGCTCACAGCGGCCTGATCCATCGGTTCAGGAGGTCGACCGCTGCCAGACAACATCTCAAATCCTGGTTGCGCACGCCTCCAGAGTGGAGTCGCTTCTCGCCTTCAGATCTTGGCCCGGATGCTCCTGACTGGAGTCAGAACCAACCTGCCAACGGAGTCAGCTGTCACTGACGCAGCCACCCGCCGGTGTCGCAGAGGCTTGCCCGATGACAGCGGGGCCCCCTGCCGGTGGTACGCCGCTTCGACGGCTTCCCACCGGTCGTCGGTGAACTTCCGTCCGCACCTCACGCAGACCGGGCGGCCGGCCTCACGCTCGCGTTCTCCTCATCGGCCAGGCGCTGCTGCTCGGTCTTGTACGCGGCCGTGCGGGCCCGCTCTGCTTTGTAGTAGCGGGCGTCGGCGGGCGTCCCTGCGTGGGTTGCCGATCGCGTCCAGGAGGGGCTGGCGGCTGTTGCGGCCGAAGCGGCAGAACGCCGGTCCGGTAGGGCCGTGCTCACGCAGCAGGTCCAGCGTGGTCACCACGATCGGGATGTTCCCGTCGCAGGTGTGGTGGCCGTCGTCGTCGTTCCACTCGCCCTGCCAGAATGAGGAGAACCGCGGTGTCCACGCAACAGCCAAGCCCGTGTGCCCACGACAACCCCCTTGCAGCATGCGCTCGCTGAGCTTGAACATCCACAGCATCCTTGGTCCGACGATCCGCGAGCCGTTCAAGGCGGAATTTCACTACGCGGAGGCCGACCCACTCACTGTGCTGGTGGAACTGCATGCGGCGCAAGGCGATGTTGTGAGCTGGGTCATCTCAGAGACCTGCTCTACGACGGTACCAACGAGCCGAGCGGGCCAGGAGACGTCCGGCTGTGGCCGTCGATCTCCGGTACGCGTCGGACGATGTACATGAAGCTGGAAGCGCCCAGCATCGCCTGCACCTTCATCTGCCGGCGCAGACTCACCAAATGACCTGCCGCGGGAGAGGCGCTGGGGTCAACCCTGTTGAGAGGCGGGCCAAGGGCTGTCCCGTAATCCCCGGCGGCCGCACGACCGAGCGGGGGCACTCCCCCAGCCTTCGGCCGGGCAGGGGGACTACGGCGCCTCGCCGCGTTGCCGGATCTCCCGGACACACCCGGTATGAGGACGACCTCTCCCAGCTACCGCCGGGGGTGCCCCCACCGCCTTGCGATGCACCGCATCGGACGCCGCGCGCCGATCCACCGGGGATCACGGGACAGCCCTTAGGCCCAATGCCGTTGCCTTTGCTGTAGGCGTACTGTGCTTGGCAGTTCGTCCCGGGGGTGGTTCGGATGGCTGCGAGTGTGTCTGACTTATCGGGTCTCGGCCTGTTGACCTGGGTGTATCCGCCAGGCTTGGTGGACCGGGTGGTGACGGCGTGCGGCCGTGCCGAGCGACGTCAGCGGCTGCTTCCCGCGCGGCTGGTGGTGTACTTCGTGCTGGCGTTGGCCCTGTTCTCACCTGCCCCGTATCTGGAAGTGATGCGCCATCTCGTCGAGGGCTTGCGGGGCTCGGGGCTGCTGGGCAACTGGCGTGTTCCGGCGAAGTCCTCGCTGTTCAGGGCCCGGCAGCGGCTGGGCTCCGAGCCGCTGCGGGTGCTGTTCGCCACGACCGCGAAGCCGATGGCGACCGAGGCGACGCCCGGCGCGTTCTGGCGGGGCTTGCGGCTGCTCGCCGTCGACGGCACGTGCTGGGACGTCGCGGACAGTGAAGCCAACGAGACTGCCTTCGGACGTCCGGGCAGTGGCCGCGGGTCGGGCAGGAGCGCGTTTCCGCAAGTGCGGATGGCAGCTCTGGTGGAGATCGGCAGCCATGCGGTGCTGGACGCGGAACTGGCCGGCTGCCGCACCGGGGAAGTCACTCTGGTAGGCCGCCTGCCGCGTTCGACCGGCCCAGGTCAGCTGGTCCTGGCCGACCGTGGGTTCCTTGGCGTCCCGTTGTGGCAGGCGTTCACCGCCACCGGCGCCGACCTGCTGTGGCGGGTGCCCGCCAACCGCGTCCTGCCCGTCACCAAACAGTTCCGCGACGGGTCATGGCTCTCACACATCAGAGCGAGCGGCGGCCCGGCCCGCAAGGAGCCGGTTGTGGTCCGTGTCCTGGCCTACCGGCTCAAGGACCGGGCCGGTGAGGGTGAGACCGACGACTATCGCCTGGTCACCAGCCTGCTGGACGCCCGACGGTATCCTGCCCGGCAGCTGGCCGCGCTCTACCGCGAACGCTGGGAGATCGAGTCCGTCTTCGCCGAGATCAAAACCCATCAGCGTGGCGCACGCGTCGTGCTCAGCAGTAAAACACCCGACGGTGTTCACCAGCAGATCTGGGCACACCTGCTGGTCCACCACGCTCTGCGGGAACTCATGCTGAGAACGGCTGCCACCCGTGGCCTGGACCCTGACCGGGTCTCCTTCACCGAAACGCTGCGCTCTGCCCGGCGCAGCGTGACCGTCACGCCGGGCAGTTTTTCCCCCTGACCTCCTGGTCAGAGCACTGGTGATGCTCGAGCAGGACCTCCTGGAACGGCTCCTGCCCGTCAGACGCCTCCGCAGCCAGCCCCGCGTGGTGAAACGCAAGATGTCCAACTACCGCCTCAAGCGAACTGAACACCGTTCCTGGCCACAGCCGACCCGCACCGGACCTCAAGCGGTCCTCATCACAAGACCCCAGCCCGCAAGCCCGTAACGCAACGGCATTGGGCCTAGGTGTTCTGTCCCGGGAGGTTGTGGACGGTGAGCAGGATCTCGGTTGGGGGATCTTGAAATGGGTGAGGGCCTTCCGGTTCGGTGTGGATTGCGACGTCTACACCAACAGAAA
Source organism: Streptomyces sp. RLA131 (assembly GCF_056270125.1). NCBI lineage: Bacteria > Bacillati > Actinomycetota > Actinomycetes > Kitasatosporales > Streptomycetaceae > Streptomyces > Streptomyces sp. RLA131. The sequence continues at coordinate 8,300,019 of NZ_JBWDOQ010000002.1, read as the reverse complement.
GGCCCTCGTGTCCCACCGTAATGCACCCCTGACCGAGACCGGACGCCTGCGCCTGGCCCGCTGCGTGGTCGAGGACGGCTGGCCCCTGCGCCGGGCCGCCGAACGCTTCCAGGTCTCGCCCACCACCGCGCAGCGCTGGGCCGACCGCTACCGGCGACTCGGCGAGGCCGGGATGCGGGATCTGTCCTCCCGCCCGCACACGAGCCCGCGCCGCACCCCGACCCGCATCGAACGCCGGATCATCAAGGTCCGCATCCTGCGCCGCTGGGGCCCGGCCCGCATCGCACACCTGCTGCACCTGGTGCCCTCGACCGTGCACCGCGTCCTGACCCGCTACGGCCTGGCCCGCCTCACCCACCTGGACCGGGCCACCGGCCGTGTCATACGCCGCTACGAACGCGAGCGGCCCGGCGAACTCGTGCACGTCGACATCAAGAAGCTCGGCAACATCCCCGACGGCGGCGGACACAAGGTCCTGGGCCGCCAGGCCGGCCGCAAGAACCGCAAGAACGCCGGCTACAGCTACCTCCACACCGCCGTCGACGACCACTCCCGCCTCGCCTACAGCGAGATCCTCTCGGACGAGAAGAAGGAGACCGCCACCGGCTTCTGGACCCGCGCCCACGCGTTCTTCGCCCAGGCCGGGATCACCGTCGAGCGGGTCCTGACCGACAACGGCTCCTGCTACCGCTCACGCGACTGGCGCGACCTGCTGGCAGCAGCCCAGATCACCCACAAACGCACCCGGCCCTACCGGCCACAGACCAACGGCAAGGTCGAACGCTTCAACCGCACCCTGCTCGACGAATGGGCCTACGCCCGCCCCTACCGCTCGGAGACCGAACGCCGCGAGGCGTTCCCCGGGTGGCTGCACACCTACAATCACCACCGCGGACACACCGCGCTGAAAGGCCAACCACCCGCCAGCCGCGTCCCCAACCTCTCAGGGCAATACACCTAGGGCGCGTGTTGGAACTGGGGCAGGCCGGCGGTGTGCCGACGGAGACTGTCGACGGAATCCGCTGGCGGGTGGGAACTGGTGCCCCGTGGCGGGGTCTACCGGCGGAATACGGTCCGTGGCAGACGGTTTACGGGCTCTTCCGCTGCTGGCCGCGCGACGGTGTCTGGTCGGTGGTGCTGACCGGGCTGCGATCCCGAGCGGATGCGGCTGGGCTGATCACCTGGGAGGTCAACGTCGACTCGACGATCTGCCGGGCCCATCAGCATGACACTGGCGCCCGTCGCGACGGGCAGGCCCAGAAGGAACCGCCGAGTGGCGCGGGTGCGGGGCGATAAGGCGTATTCGTCACGCGCGAACCGTGCGCATCTACGGCGGCGTGGTATCCGCTGCACAATCCCGGAACGGGCCGACCAGGCCGGCCACCGCAGACGCCGAGGAGCGGCCGGCGGGCGACCTCCGGCCTTCGACCGTGAAGGCTACGGCTACAAGGCCCGGCACGCGATCGAGTACCAGGGCTCCGTCAAGTTCCGTGATTGCGTGGAAAGTTGGCGATCAGCCGGTAGGGGCGGATAGCAGAGCAGGCACGGGGGATCGTGATCATTGTGGTGTCGAAGCCAGATGATCACGAGGACGTCCCGTGCCTGCTGTTGCATCTTCCCCTATCCCTGCCGTGCTGGAGAAACTGGGGCCGCTGGATGCGGACCGGATCGCTGACCTGCGTCCCTACCTCGAATCGGTTCCGGATCCGCGCTCACGCCGGGGCCGGTGGTACCCGCTGACGGCGATCTTGCTGGTGTGTGCCTGCGCGGCCGTCTGCGGCGCGAAGAGCATCGACGAGCTCGCCGAGTTCGGCGAGCGGGCCACGAACTCGCTGCTGGCATCCCTCGGGGTACGCCATCACCTGCTCGGCTGGCGGCGCAGCCCCAAGCCGGTCACTCTCGGACGCGTCCTTCAGGCACTTGACGGCGACGCCCTGGACCTGGCCGACCAGCACCGCGTCACCGCGTCCGAGGAAGTGCCCGAGGCCCGATCGCGGCAGGTCATCGCCGTGGACGGCAAGGCCCTCAAGGGCTCAGCCCGTCTGGCCGCGCCGCGCCGTTATCTGCTCTCGGCGGTCACCCACGACCGCGTCGCCACGATTGCCCAGGTCGAAGTCGGTGCGAAGACCAACGAAGTGCGCCACTTCAAGCCCCTGCTGGCGCCACTCGACCTCGCCGACACCGTCGTCACCTTCGATGCCCTCCACTCGGTGAAGGCCAACATCACCTGGCTGGTCGAGACGAAGAAGGCCCACTACATCGCCGTCATCAAGACCAACCAGCCCACCGCCTACGCCCAGCTCGCCGCCCTGCCCTGGACGTCGATCAAGGTCCAGCACACCGCCTCCGCCACCGCCCACGGCCGCCGCGAGTCCCGCTCGATCAAGACCTGCGCTATCGCCGACAACCTCGGCGGCATCGCTTTCCCCCACGCCCGCCTCGCCCTCCGGGTCCACCGCCGTCGCAAGCCCACCGGTCGGCCCGAAACCCGCGAGAACGTCTACGCGGTCACCAGCCTCGCCGCCCATCAAACCCGCCCCGCCGACCTCGCCGCCGCCATTCGCGGGCACTGGGGAATCGAAAATTCCTCCCACTACATCAGAGATGTCACGTTTGCCGAGGATGCCTCGACCATTCACGCCGGCACCGCACCCCGCGCCATGGCCACCATCCGCAACCTCGCCATCGGCGCCCTGAAGATCCTCGGAGCCGACAACATCGCCAAGACCACTCGAGCCATCCGCCACGACCCCGAACGATCACTCGCCATCCTGGGCATCAGTAGCCGTTGGTGAGGCGTTGGGCGGGCAATAGTCCCTGCTCCTCGTAGTACCGCAAGGAGCGGGTGCTGACCCCGGTTGCGCTCGCGAGCTCTCCGATCCGCATATCACTGCCTCCTCACCAGGCCTTCCCGGCCCAAGGGACTTGACATTCACGTCCAATGTGAAAGTTAGCGTTGCGACCATGTGTCGGTCTGTGGCTTGGTCGGCGCCAGTCAGCCAAGCCACAGGCCGACACACCGGTGGTCGGTCAGTGACCGGGCGGGTCGAACCCGAGAGCGGCCAGGGCCTCCTCGGCGGCCTGCTGGTCCTGCTCGTAGTCGCCGCCGGAGATCCCCAGCCCCCCGATGTACCGGCCGTTCTCGATGATCGGGTAGCCGCCGCCGACGGCCAGCACACGAGGGTGGCCGCCCAGCGGCGCGATTTGCGGGTTGACGAGCAAGTCGTTCCACGTATGGGTGGGGATGCGGAAGGAGATCGCGGTCCAGGCCTTGTCGACGGCGACCTCGGCGGTGAGGAAGGGCGCGTCGTCGGCCCGATCGAACGCCTTCAGATGTCCGCCCTGGTCGGTGACGGCGACGGCCGCCGTGAAGCCGATCCGGGCAGCGGCGGTGTGTACTGCCGCGATGAGTGCGCCGGCGGCGGCCTGGGTGATTGACGAGGCGGGGGCCGACTTCTGGACTGTGACGGTGCTCATGAATGTTCCTTTATTGCTGTGCTGTGCGCGTCGGGTGGAGGGGCCGCAAGCCAGGTCACCGCAGGGGTGAGGCCGGGGTGGGGACCACGCGGGTGACGACGGACTTCTCGGAGATCAGCAGGCCGTAGACGACCGGGCCGATCTCGTTCTTCCAGCGGTCGTGCTCGTACACGGCTGTGTACAGGGCCTCGCTCTGGGCCTCGTCCTCGAACCGGCGGATCCACACGTAGCCGTCCTCGTCCTCGGCGTCGACGAAGGAGGCGGACACGTCCATGCCCAGCGAGGCCTGGAACGGGATGACCACATCCTCCATGTAGCGCACCCACTCCTCGCGGCGCCCGGGCTGCGCCTGGTAGCGGCGGATCTCGTAGTACACGGTGCTGCTCCTAACTGCTTGCAGGGAAGGTCAGTCGGTCACGGTGAGGACGACCTTGCCGCGGGTGCGGCCGGCCTCGACGTGGGCGTGGGCCGTGCCGACCTGCTCCAGCGGGAAGGTCTCCTCCACCTCGACGGCGACCTCACCGGCGTCGATCAGGCCGGCGATCGTGGTCAGCGCGGTACCGTCCGGCTCGACCAGGTACGCAGTGAGGCGCACGCCGGCTGCCTCGGCGGCCTGGGCCAGTTCCGGGGAGACACCGGCCGGGACGGCGACCAGCAGGCCGCCCGGGCGCAGGACCTTCAGCGAGCGGGTGCTGGTCTGGTCGTGGGCGTCGCCCACCAGGTCGATGACGACGTCGACGTCCTTGACGACGTCCTCGAAGTGGGTGGTGGTGTAGTCGATGGTCTCGTCGGCGCCGAGTTCCTTGAGCCAGGGGTGGCGTGCGGCGCTGGCGGTGGCGATCACGTGGGCGCCCAGGTGCCGGGCGAACTGGACCGCGAAGTGGCCCACCCCGCCGGCGGCGGCCGTGATCAGGACGCGCTGGTCGGCCTGGAGGTGGGCGGTGTCGACCACGGTCTGCCAGGCGGTCAGCGCCGCCAGCGGCACGGCGGCCGCGTGCATGTGGTCGAGGGCGGCCGGCTTGCGGGCCCACTGGCGGGCCGGGGCGGTCACGTACTCGGCGTAGCCGCCGGCGGCGCGCGGGAACCACGGCATGCCGTAGACCTCGTCGCCGACCTTCAGGGTGGTGACGCCGAAGCCGACCTCCTCGACGACACCGGACACGTCCCAGCCCAGGGTCAGCGGGAGCGTCTGCAGCCCCGCCATGCCCTGGCCCTCGCGGGTCTTCCAGTCCACCGGGTTGATCCCGGCGGCGTGCACCCGTACCAGCACCTCGGTCGGCAGCGGCTCGGGGCGCGCGACCTCCTCGACGGTCAGCACCTCCGCTCCGCCGAACTCGCTGATGGTGACTGCCCGCATGGTCTGCTCGCTCATGTTGTCCTCGCTCATGTCCGTCTCACGCTTTCTTGTGCCGGGACCGCGGTCCCGGCACAAGAAACAGTGGCGTGTGCCCGCAGAGGCGGGTGAGTGGCCGGGAGGACATCTGTCGTACCATTCCGGCCATGACGCATCGTGTTGTCGTTCTCGCCCTCGACGGAGTCCTGCCGCTGGACCTGGGCATCCCGGCCCGGGTGTTCAACGAGGCCTGTGAACCGGATGGGACCCGTCTGTACTCCGTCAGCACCTGTTCCCTCGGCGGCCGACCGGTGCGCACGCACGAGGACTACCGGATCGTCGTCGACCACGACGAGTCGGTGCTGGAGACCGCGGACACCGTCGTTCTCGCCACGCAGGAGCCCAGCGAGCAGCTGCTCGCGACCGGCGCGCTCCCCGAGGAACTCGCCGCGGCGCTGGACCGGATAGGGCCGCAAACCCGCATCGTCAGCCTGTGCACCTCGGCCTTCCTGCTCGCGGCGGCCGGTCTGCTGGACGGTCAGCGGGCCACCACGCACTGGGGGCTGTGTGACGCGCTGGCGCGGCGGTTCCCCGACGTCGAGGTCGATCCGGACGTATTGTTCGTCGACAACGGACGCATCCTGACGTCCGCCGGCGGAGCGGCCGGCATCGACCTGTGCCTGCACCTGGTCCGTCTGGACCACGGGGCGGCGGTGGCCTCGGCCGCCGCGCGGCGCTGCGTCGTGGCGCCGTGGCGCGAGGGCGGGCAGGCCCAGTTCATCGAGCACCCGGTTCCGCAGGACACCGACCGTTCCACTTCGGCGACCCGGCAGTGGGCGCTGGACCGGCTGGCCGAGCCGGTCACACTGGAGGACATGGCCCGGCACGCGCACATGAGCATGCGCACCTTCACCCGACGGTTCCGCAGTGAGGTGGGCAGCAGCCCGCTGAAGTGGCTGGCGCAGCGGCGGTTGGCGCACGCGCGCCTGCTGCTGGAGTCCACCGACCTGACCGTCGCACGGATCGCCACCGTCTGCGGCTTCGGCGATCCCGTCGCCCTGCGCAAGCAGTTCCACACGTACCTGGGCCTGTCACCACTGGCCTACCGTCGCGCTCACAGCGCACCGGAGCCGATGACGGCACGGTGACCACCCAGCCGGGTCAGGGCTGCGACAACGCCCCACCCATCACCCGGCGCGTCGAGTGGCTCCTGCTGCCCTCTACCACCACTTCAAGGGCAAAGTCCCGGACATCATGTACCGGGTTACCGAGGACATCGTCGATGACATGGACCGCGTAGGCGGCGGTGCCTCGCCGAGTACTGCAACGACACGCTGGAAGACGGTCTGGCGATCGCGCCCACGGGCTACACCGTGGGTCTGTACGGTCTTCGGCTCTGGCCCGTAGTCGGCGATGACGCCGAGTAGCCGCCTCGGTCATGATCTTGTGGTGGATATCACATTCACCGCCGCCTGGCAGCGGGCCACCCAACTGCCGGCCCTCACCTGGCGGTCGGCCACCGCCCCGACGGCACCGCAGAGGAGAGCATCGCACCACCCTCGGGCCCGTGGAACCCGACGCCCCGCAGCGTCACGCGACGGCCAGTCCCGACACGGCACGGGACATATCGGGCGACCAGCCGCTCACGACGCCGCCGTCAGCCCTTGGAAGAATCGAGGTCGACACCGCAATGATCACGAACCCCCGTGCCTGCTCTACTATCCACCCCTATCGGCCGATCGCCAACTCTCCACGCAATCACGGAACTTGACGGAGCCCTGATCGAGTACGGCATCAACCGGCTGAAGCGGAACCGGGCAGTGGCCTGCCGCTTCGAGGCCACCGTCCTCGTTGCCGCGATCAACGAATGGCTGTGACCAGTCGGAGGTATCAGCTCACAGTGATGCTTCATAAGCCTCACGGATGGTGCAGGGATACGTCCGCGGTCATTTACTAGATAACCGTTCGCACGGGCCCAGCGACGTACGGGCTCGTCCTCCGGGCGGGGATTCAGCCTACGGGCCCTGGCAGGCCCGCTCCAGTCACCCGAGGAAACTCCTTCCAGCTGATCCGCTACATCCTGGAAGAAGGCGAACAACGAGGCATATTCGCCGTCTTCGGGGAACGACCCCTTGGTCCAAGTCCCCACGGTTCCGGTGCGCGTGTTCACGAACTTTCCGAAGAAGCCGTCGCTCTCCGAAACGATCGGCACCCACTCCCTGCGCCAGGACGGGTATTCAGGGTCTCTGGACGGTTCCATCTCCTCCATGGCCATCTTGTGGAGGTGGACGCGCTCGATGTCCGTGAGACCGAGAAGGAGCCCGCCGCTGGGGACGACGCCCTGGCGCCCCAGCGCCACCAGACATGATCCGACATCAGGTTGCCTGCCGGCATCGACCCTGACCGGAGTCACCCGGCTGGCGGAGCGGTGTGGGCCAGCCTCCGCGTGGTGGCGAAAGCGTCGCGGTGCTTCTGCCGCCGCCTTCGCAGGGTGGCAACCCCTTGGTGGGGCCTTCGGCGGTCTTCAATTGTGCCGCATGAGGAGGCTGAGGCCGGTGCTGGTGGGGGTGTGCACCGCGCTGTTGCGGTGCCGGAGGGTGGTGACCAGTCCGGCCTGTCGTAGGACGGTGGCGTGTTGGCTGGCGCCGGAGGAGCCGATGCCCAGCACAGCGGCGAGTTCGGCCGTGTTGCATCCGGGATGGGTGGCGATGGCCTGGAGGACTGCGGCGCGGGTCCGGCCCAGCAGCGCGGTGAGAGCCGCGGGGGCGCTTGCGGCCGCGGACTCTGCGGGGAAGGGGGTCAGGGGGGTGGGGGGCGCACCGGTGTTGGCGGGGTAGGTCAGGAAGGGCTGGGGCTCGGCATCGGGGTCGATGACCGGTGACTCCGATCCGAACAGTGAGGGCACCAGCAGCAGCCCGCGGCCCTCCAGTCGCAGATCGCCTTGCGTGCCCGAGGCCATGGCGACTTCCAGCGTCGGCGGTGTCCAGCGGATACGCGGCGGGTACAACCCGGTCAGCAGGCGCTCGACGCCACCATGGAGGAGCTCGCGTATCCGGACGGCACGGTCGGCGGCAAGGGTGGTCACCACGTGGGGCCAGTACGGCGCCATGGCCGTCGTGTGGAGGACCTGCATGCTGTCGGCCAACTGCTGCAGCACGAGTGGGTCATCGTCCAGCCGCCGGGTCCAGGGCGGCAGTGTCCGGTGTTCCGCGAGGGCTGCCAGGGTCTGACGGATCTCTTTCGGTGAGGTCGAGCGGATCTGTTCCAGCAGATCCTCTGGGCTGCCCGGTTGCGCGCGGGCCAGGAAGTCCGGTGTCCATCCGCGCAGCGGGATCAGATCGACGGCCAGGCGCGCTTCCTGCGGTAACCGGGCAAAGGACCGCCGTCGCCATACGTCGTAGCGCACCGGCTGATTCCGGTCCTGCAGGACCCGTACCGCGTTGGTGAGTTCCAGCATCGGCCTCGGCGACTCGGCCACCCGGGTCCGGGCCAGGTCCTCGGCGGTGAAATGTATTCGGTAGACCACTGCTTCCCCCGTGCTCGATCGAGCCATGCCTGGTGATCGCCCATGATTTTTCCATCAGCCCGTGATTCAAGCCAGGTTGAAACACCTCGGCCCTTCCTGCCCGGGTGGGACAGGCTCATCGCGCAGGCAAGGCCTCTGGGCTTCTGTCCGGTGCCACGCGGCGGGATGCCAGGAACCCGAGGGTTGCGGCAGTCCGGGCGGTTGTCCCTCATCGAAGGAGAGCAATGAAGAAACCATGATCAAGTACGCCCTCGCCCCGGCGGTCGCCCCCGCGGCCCTGGCTCCGGTGGCCGCGCCCGCACAGGCCGCCGGAGGGGCTGGGACGCGACCCACTCCTCTGGGGACATCGTGGGCGCGTGGGGCGCACGGGTCCCAGTGGCAGACCGCCGAGGCCGCCGGCACCTGACGGGGAGCCGAAGGACCCGTCGGTGACGGAAAGGGGGCGGCCCTCAGTCCCCGGGCCGTCGGCGAGCAGGGCATAGGCATGGGCATGGGCATGAGCATGCCCCAGGCGGGTCAAGATCGTTGGCGGTGCCCTTCCGCCGAGTATTGAACTTGAACTCGTGATGTCGGCCTGACCTCGGGTGTCGGCCGACATCAATCAACTTGCAGTAGCTGACTCGGGTTACCAGGCGGGGCGCTTGTCCTGACGGTCCGTCGAGAAGCCGGTGGGCACGGTCGCTTCGGTCCGCAACAGCAGGCCCGGGTCGGGCGGAAATTCATCGGTTGTCGGCGCTGGGCCGTGCAGGCGCCTATGGCCCGGGACCGGCAATTCGACCAGCACACCGTCGCGCATCATCCACAGCCCGAAGCAGTCATCTTCCTCGTCATGGATCAGCACCTGCACGCTCGCCGGATACGGCCACGCCAGGGATTCCAAGTGCCGCAGCAGACCTGACCGCGGACGCACGCGGTTGAACTCGATCATCCACCCGTCAACAAACATGTCCAGCCGCTCGAAGTGGCCCCGCCAGCTGCGCGAGTCATCCGGCCGTGTCAGTGGCTCCATCACATCGTCCGCGTACGGCGCCAGCACGATGACCTGCGCAATTCTGCTCATGCCGAAGTATCAGCGCACTCCATGGGCCGGTGGCAATCGAATTCCGAGGCGACGGGCGAGGGAGAAGACCCGCCTGGGCAGCGGCAGCACCCAGTAAGCCGACGGGACCACATCCGCGAAGCCGATCACTTGCTGAGGGTCAGGCCCGTGCCGGCCAGGCAGCCGTCGATGACCTCCGGCCGGTACTGAAGCATCTTGAGCTTGCGTTTCACGGCGCGGGTGATCTGACTGAGGTCCGCAGCGGCAAGGTTGCCGATGTCGCGTTTGACCAGCGACCAGATGCCCTCCTGCGGGTTCAGGTCCGGGGCATACGTCGGCAGCTGGAAGACGGTGAGCCAGTCGGCATTGGCCTCGAAGAACTCCCGCAACGGCGCGACCAGATGCATGCGCAGGTTGTCCCACACGAGGACGATCGGGCCGCCCAACTGCGTGCGGGCGCGGAGAATCAGGTCGCGGTAGTCCTTCCAGCCGAAGCCCTTCGGTTCGTCCTTGCGGCCCCGGTACTCACGGATCGCGTAGATCAGCCGGGACCGCTCACCGGGCTTGTAGCAGGTCATGCCCGCCATCGACACCCGGCCCGAGCCACGTCCACGCACGCGGACAACTGGGGTACTGCCTTGGCGGCCCCAGGTCCTGGCACGCGGCGGCGTCATCGACTGGCCGGCTTCGTCCTCGAAGACCACCCAGGCGCTGTTCGCCGCCGCGGTGCTCTTACCCGCGGCCAGACCTCCCGCTTCCACAGCTCCACCGCGTCGCCATCGCGCTCGATCGCGCGCCGAGCAGGCTGCTGCCAGGACCAGCCGTGCCTCCTCAGCAGCCGCCACGTGCCCTCCACGGTGTACGAGACGTGGAACAGCCGGCCGATCATCGTCTTCACCCGGGCCAGCGTCCACCGCTGATCGGTCCACCCATGGGCCAGCGGGCCACGCTCCAACTCCCGCTCCAGCCTGGCCATCTGCGTCTCCGACAGGCGAGGCCGCCCCGGCGATCCCTTCGACGCCACACCGGCCAGGCCCTCCTCGCGCCACTGGCGCCGCCAGCGTTCCACCGACCGCTCCGAGACCCGCAACGCGGCAGCAATCTCCCGATTCTTCTCCCTGCCCTCGAAGCACGCCACGGCCTGGACCCGGACCCGCTCCCGCGCGGCCCTCTCGGCGTCGGTCAAGCCACCACCCTGCGGATATCTCACCTCACCAGGGCTACCGAGCCCACCTGCACGCTGTCCGGCGAACAGCCCGACATCACCCGATCAAGTTCAGTAGCAGCGGACCGATTCGCCACCTGCGCGCCGGCCGCGGCAGGTGCCGCCCTACGGACGGCCCGGCCCTCGCACCCGCGCGGAATAGAGCAGTCCGGATAATCCCGTAAGAAATGGTGGGGGATTGTGGAGTCAATATTATCCGAGGGTATTTTACGTTCACAGAATTCAAAATTCCGACTATCCGACGATCTGGACACTCTCGGGGCCGAGGAACTGGCGCGCTTACGTCGCGACAACCTGGTGGCGACGGTGGCCGCCATCGCGGCCCGTCCCGCCGCGGCGGCGATCTGGCCCGGTATCGAGTCCGTTCGTACCGCAGACGACCTGAGCGAGCTCCCCCTCATGTCGCCGGAGGCGCTGGAGGACCTGTGTCCGCCCGGCGTGACCGGCATGGTGCTCGACAGCGTCACCACCGGCATGGTGCTGCGTTCCAGCGGCACCTCCGGGAAGCGCAAAGTCCTCTACCATTCCTGGAAGTTCAACGACCGGGTCGCACATCTGGGGGCGCGCGGCGTACGCGCCGCGCTGACGACCGCGCCGGTTCGCGTGGCCAACTGCCTCTACCCCGGTGAGCTGAACGGGGCGTTCTCCTTCGCCCAGGACCTCACCCGGAGCCTCGGCGCGCAGACGTTCCCCATCGGGACCTCGATGCGTCGGGCGGAACTACTGGACGTCATCCGCGAACACCGGATCGACACGCTTGTCGGCTCGCCCGCGATGGGCGCCGACCTGCTGTCCGACCCGGCGAACCTGGTGCCGCTTGCGTCGTTGCGGACCTACCTCTACATCGGCGAGAACCTCGGGGCGGCCCGCGCGGCGGTCATGGCTGCGGCGATGCCGGCGTTGCGGGTGCGGTCGCTCTCATACTCGACCAGCGAGACCGGTCCGATCGGCTACCAGTGCCCGTCCCAGGGCGACGGAACCCACCATGTGCACGACGACGCGATCCACGTTGAGGTGGTCGACCCGGAGACCGGCACCGAGGTGGCCGACGGTGAAGAGGGTGAGGTGATCACCACCACGTTGACCGACACCGGGATGCCACTGGTGCGCTACCGGATCGGCGACCGCGCGATACGCCACGCCCCCGGTGCCTGCGTTTGCGGCAGTCACGCCTCGCGGATCACGCTGACCGGACGGGTGCCGCGCTCGCTCAACGTCGACGGCGCCACGATCTCCCAGGACCTGGTCATGGCGCAGTTGCGCGCCTTCGGTGTGACCGACCCGGCGGACTGCCAGTTCCAGGTGCGGCGCGCCTCCGACCGGGGGTTCGTCATCACCCTGCTGCTCTCCGACCGTCTCGCCGCCCGGCCCGCGGACGATGAGGTGCTCCACCGGCTGCGTGAGGGCTATCACCTCGGCCGGGTCTTCGGCATGCCGGCCTGCAACGGGTTCACCCTGGCACACGTTCCGGCGGCGGACTTTGCCCGCAACAGTCGCGGCAAGACCCCGTTCTTCGTCGAGCTGTAACCGCCGGCCCTCGCCCGGAACCCGAACTCCTTCCACTCACTTGAGGACACCTGTGGCTCTACTGGAGATTTCCAAGAACTGGCTGACCAACCGACTCCAGAGCACTACCGACGCGCTCGCCATCGCCACCCGACGCGAGCTCACCTCGCACGTCTTCCGGGGCCGCCGGGGCAAGGTGGTCGAGCTGGCCGACGGCACCGAGGCCGTCGAGTTCGTCTCCTGCTCGTATCTGGGCCTGGAGGTGCACCCCCAACTCCTGAACGCCGCGAAGGAGGCCATCGACCGCGTCGGCGTGCACTTCGCGTCCTCACGGACCCGGATGCGGCTGGACGACCTTGAGGAACTGGAGTCGGTCCTGGACCAAATCTACGGATTGCGGTCGGTCACCGCCTTCACCTCCGTCGGCAACGTCCACCTCGGCGTGCTGCCACTGCTGGCGGCCAACGCGCTGCCCAGCTACCCGGTGGCCGAGGCTGGACCGATGTTCCTGGTGGAGCGCACCGCGCACGCCTCTATACAGATACTGCGCGGCATCTACGAGCAGCTCGGTCCGGTGAAGCGGTTCGACGCGAACGACACCGACCGGCTGGCCGGCCTGCTCGACGAGGCGGTGGACGGCGGCCGGACCCCGATCGTGCTGGTCGACGGGATCGGCTCGATGGGAGGGCTGATCGATGTCGTCGCACTCAACACCCTCACCGCGGCGGCGGGCGGCTACCTCTACGTCGACGACGCGCACGGGATGTCGATCGCCGGTGCCCAGGGCGGCGGCTACGCGCACGAGGCGTTCGGCGCGGCATTGCCCGACTCGGTGATCCTGGTCGGTTCGCTGTCCAAGGCCTTCGGCGGAGCGGGCGGATTCAGCGTGCTGCGTGACAGCGCGGACACCACGGTGCTGCGCAAGTTCGGCAACCCGCTGATCTTCGGCGGCCCCATCGCACTCCCCATGGCCAGCGCCAACCTGGCCTCTGCCCGGCTGCACGCCGAGGGCGCGGTGGTCCCGCTCCAGGACCGGTTATGGCACAACGCCGAGTTGTTCGACCGGTACACGAAGGGACGGCTCGTCAACGCCGGCGAGCGCTCGCCGGTACGCGGCGCGGTGTTCTCCTCCGAGGCCGGCGCGCTTGCCGCGGCCGAACGGCTCCGGGACGCCGGGATCCTGGTGACCCCCGCGTTCTACCCCACCGTCGCCCGAGGGACCGGTTTGGTGCGATTCGCCGTCTCCTCGCTGCACACCGACGAACAGATCGTCCGTGCCGCCGAGGTGCTCGGCGATCTCGGCTGACCCGCACCTCCCCGACGCGCAGAAATCAGGAGACATGACCCGACGGCCCGCCGAGCCCGTACTGACCTGGATCTGCCACCCCGACGACCTGGCGCCCGATTACCTCGCCGTCATCGAGGAGAACATGACCAGGGAGTATTCCGCCGCCGCCGAACGCAACGGCTTCACCTTCCGGTTCCTGCCGGCCAACGAACTCGTCCCTGTCGTGGCCGACCGGCCGCGGCTGCTGCACCGCGGCGAGGACCTGCTGGAGCGAAGGCAGTGCTACATCGTCGACGACGTCAGCGCCGACCCGCAGTCCACCCACTTCCTGCGGGCGGTCTACCGAACGGTGGAGGCAGGCGATTCGGTGCTGCTCAACCGGGCGTTGAAGGGGCCGGAGTGCCTGGAGCGCGACAAGCTGGCGATGATGCTGAGGGCGGCAGCGCTGGGTGTGCCGACCCCGCGGACGGTGGCCGTACCGTTCGGCCGGTACGCGCGCCAGGGGCTGTCCGTGGTGCGCGAGGTCATCGGCGACGGCCCGTACATCGTCAAGCCCCGTGAGATGGGGATGGGCACGGCGGTGCTGCGGGTGGAGACCCCTGAGCAGTTGTCCGCCGCGCTGGACGTGGTCGCCCAGACCGGCCAGAGCTACCTGGTGCAGGAGTGCCTGCCGATCACCGGCGACCTGCGGGTGATGATGGTCGACGGCGAGGTGCTGGTGTCGCTGCTGCGCCATCCTGCCGAGGGCAACTACCGGGCCAATCTGCGCCTGGGCGGCGTCGCGGAGATCGACCCCGACATCGGCGGCATCCGGGAGATGTGCCTGCGGATCGCCGAGAGTCTGTCGGCCAGTTACCTGCACGTGGACTGGTTGATGACCCCCGAGGGACCGGTGATGGGCGAGTGGGGCACCGCCATGGCCGGGTTCTCACTGATGCCCGAACCGGCGCGGACCAAGGTGGCCGACGCGTTCTTCCAGTGGGCCGGCCGGATGCTGGCCGGGACGGGAGAGCTGTGAACGGCGAGGAGGTCCGGCGTCGGCTGATCGGGCAGATCACCGGTTACCGCACCAGCAAGTGCCTTTACGCGGTGACCGAGTTGGGTATCCCGGATCTGCTGGAGCGGCGCCCGATGACCGCCGCCGAGCTTGCGGCCGAGACCCGCACCGACGTCAGCCTGCTGCGCCGGGTCGTCGACCACCTGGTGGTGGCCGAGGTGCTGCGGCTCGAAGCGTCCGGCGCCTACGTCGGCACGGAGGCATCCCGGATGCTGTGCCGCGACGCGCCGGACGGGATCGCCAACTGGGTGCGCTGCGAACTGCAGGAGGGCTACTGGCACAGCTGGGACCGTCTGGTGGAGCAACTACGCACCGGTACACCGGCGTTCGAGCTGACCCACCAGGAGGGCTTCTTCGAGTGGCTCGCCAGGTCACCGGAGATCAGCGATCTGTTCGACGCGACGATGCGCGACGGTTCGCGCGACCTGGACGGCGGACTGGCGGCGGCGATCACGCTGCGGCCGGGCGAGACCGTGGTCGATGTCGGAGGCGGTGACGGGTCGCTGCTGGCGGCGCTGCTGACGGCCGGTCCGCAAGCGCGCGGCGTCCTGTTCGAGCTGCCCCGGGAGAAGGCCGAAGTGGTGCCCGCGCTGGCCGCCTTGATCGCCGCGGGGCGCGCCCGGGTGGAACGCGGTTCGTTCTTCGACGGGGTCCCGGCGGGCGGGGATGTCTACGTACTCAAGCGCGTCCTGCACGACTGGGACGACGAACGCGCGCTGCGGGTACTGGGCCACTGCCGGGACGCGCTGGCGCCCGGCGGGCGGGTGGCGGTGGTCGACATGGTGCTCGACGACGACAGGCGTGTCCCGGTCGGGCGTTCCCTGGACGTGCTGATGATGATTCTGATGGCCGGCCGGGAACGCACCGCGGCGGATTTCTCCGCCCTCGGCGCCGCCGCGGGGTTCCTGCCCGCCGCGATCACCGCTACCGGGACCTCGCTGTCGGTGGTGGAGATGTCCGTTCCCGCACCGGACAGGGGCAAGTCGCATGTCGGTCGATGAGACGACGACCCCGCGGACCGCGGAGACCGGCGACCGCCGGTCGGTCCTGGCCGCGCTGGTTTTCACGTTCGTAACGAACATCGACATGACCACCGTGCTGACCCTGCTGCCGGTGGCGGTCTTCGGCGGGACCCGGGTCTCCCCGCTGTCGTTCTCCCTCGCGCTGTCCATCCAGGTCGTCGCCTCGCTCGTCGGCGGGATCGTCGTGCCGATCGCCTTCCGTGGCCTGAGCAGCGGATGGATGCTGTCGATCTCCTCGCTGCTGAAGTCGGCCGGGTTCCTCGCGCTCCTGGCCACGGTGCACTCGCCCGGACTCTTCACCTTCGCGGTGCTTGCCGGACTCGGCCGCGGCGTGTCGAAGGTGGCGGTGCGGGTGCTGCTGACCGACGCCACCACCGAGAAGGGCCGGAGCAAGGCGTTCCAGCTGTTCTTCGTCATCATGAACGCGGCACTTCTGCTGGCGCCGTTGATCGCCGAGGCCGCCGACAAGCTCCACGTGGCTCGGCTGGCGCTGACGACGCTGCTTGTGCTGGAACTGGCGGGCGGTGCCTGGTCCGGCCTGGTGGCGCGTCGGCTGGACTCGGACACCGGGAAGGCCAAACGGCTGACCATCGGAGGCAGCATCGGGCTGCTGGCACGCGGCGGCCCTGCGACAGTGCTGGCCTACACGCTGGTCGCGTATTTCGCCATGGGCTTCATCATGACCATGTTCCTGCTGTACGACCAGGTCAACGCGGGCCTGTCGAGCTACCGCGAGATGTTCTTGAGCTTCGAGCCGCTGGCGCTGATCGTGATCCAGCTGGCCATGATGCCGGTCCTGGCCAGAGCCGGGCAGGCGCAGGTGTACGCCGGGGCCGCGGTCGCCTGCGGGCTCGGGGTGCTGCTGTCGTTCACCTCGTCGGTCGTCCTGGTCATGGCCGGTCTGGCGCTGTTCGCCTTCGCCGAATGCCTCGCCCTGCCACAGGCGCAGGTGGACGCCGGGAAGGTCGTGCCCAAGGAGCAGGTTGCCGTGATGCTGTCGCTGGTGACCATCATGAGCGCGGTCGGCGAGATCGTGGGCAACGTGGCCGCCGGCTGGATCGTGCGCAACGCGGGCGGCCTGCTGCCCTCCGCCACCACGTCGGGCATGGCGGTGTCCGTGATCGTGCTGGTGGGCTTCGGCGGCGCCGGGTTCGGAATCGTCCGAGCGGTCTCCGCGCGGCAGACGGTGTGAGGTGGACTCGTGCCGGGGCGGAGCGCGAACGTGACGACTGCGGAATACGCGCGTGGAACCCCGTTCAGGGGGGATCGAGGCACGGTCCGCGCGCACCACAACCACCGCCGTGCGCCCGCCGGTTGGACCCCGTCGCTGCTTCCGGTCACCGACCGGGCCACCGGCCGGGGCCTGTCGGACCGTCAGGCCCGTCCGGCCCGTCCGGCCCGTCGGCCAACTGACCACCACCAGGAGAGGAGGGTCGAGATCAGCATGTCGCAGAGCACCAACGGCATCGCGGCCAGTCACCGCATCCCCCGCTACCGCGGCTTCGCCGTCCTGGCCCACTGACCCCCGACCGCAACACCGGAGGACGCATGACTGTCGTGCTCGAACCTCTCGGCACCAGGCCGATGATGGACAACGGCAAACGACTGTCCGGGGCGCTGCCCCGGATTCGCTCGGTGGGCACCGCGGTGCCGCCGCACTCCTACTCCCAGCAGGACATCCTCGACATCTTCGATGTCACCGACGAGCGCATCCGCTCCGTCTTCCTCAACAGCGCGATCAGCACACGGCATCTCACCCTGCCGCCACAGGGGCCGGACGGCACACGGCGTGTCGAGTCGCAGGGCGAACTGCTGCGCAAGCACGTCAGCACCGGCATCGACATGGGCTCCCGCGCCCTGGAGACCTGCCTGAAGTCAGCGGGTGCCGACCTCTCCGACATCCGCTACCTGTGCTGCGTCACCTCCACCGGCTTCCTCACCCCCGGATTCAGCGCCCTGCTGATCAAAGAACTCGGACTCCCGGTGGACTGCTCACGGCTGGACGTGGTCGGCATGGGCTGCAACGCCGGGCTCAACGCACTGACCGCCGTGGCCGGTTGGGCCGCCGCACATCCGGGACAACTGGCCGTGATGGTGTGCGTGGAGTCCTGCTCCTCGGCCTACGTCTTCGACGGCACCATGCGCACGTCGGTCGTCAACAGCCTGTTCGGCGACGGCGCCGCGGCGGTACTTGTCCGCGCCGGCGACAAACCCGGCCAGGGCACCCACGGCCCCGCGCTGCTGGGCTTCTCCAGCCGGATCATCCCCGAGGCCGCCGACGCCATGCGCTACGACTGGGACGACGACGAGGGCAAGTTCAGCTTCTTCCTCGACCGCGACGTGCCCTACGTGGTCGGCGCCCACGCCGAGGAGGCTGTGGGTTCCCTGCTGGCGGGAGCCGGCCTGCGCCGGGCGAACATCCACCACTGGCTGGTGCACTCCGGCGGCAAAAAGGTCATCGACTCGGTCCGGGTCAACCTTGGCCTGACCAAGCACGACGTACGCCACACCACAGGCGTCCTCCGGGATTACGGCAACCTCTCCAGCGGTTCCTTCCTGTTCTCCTACGAGCGCCTGGCCACCGAGGGAGTGGTGGAGCCGGGTGACATCGGGGTGCTGATGACCATGGGGCCGGGATCGACGATCGAGACGGCGCTGGTGCGATGGTGACCGCGGCGGACACCACAACGGCGGAAACGGCGACGGAGCGAGAGGAAGTTCAGGCGATGACCAGCGGGAACGATCTGATCACGGACTATCGGGTGGAGGTGGACGGGCGGCCCCTGTCCGAACTGACCGCCTCCCTCGACGCCGCCAGGGAAAGGGTGGAGGACGCCGGCGCCGGCGCGGTGCTGGTGCTTACCCTGCGGCCGTCCACCGCGGCGTCGTGGCCGGGCCCCGGTACCGTGGTGCACGCGGTCAACAAGTGGGAGCGGGCGCTGCGCCGCGTCGAGCGGCTGGACGCCCCGATCGTCGCCGTGGCCGAGGGTGTCTGCGCCGGGCCCGCGGCCGAGATGCTGTTGGTGGCCGACGTGCGCATCGCCACTACCGACCTGCGGATCGCGTTACCGCGCAACGACGGCCGCTGTTGGCCGGGCATGGCACTGCACCGGCTTGTCAACCAGCTCGGCGCGGGCTGGAGTCGGCGCATCGTACTGGGCGGGGTGGAACTGACCGCCGAGCGTGCTGTGGCCATCGGCCTGATCGACGAGGTCACCGACGAGCCGCAGGCGGTGCTCGACGAAGCGTTGGCCGCGCTGCGTACCGTGTCCGGACCGGAGTTGGCGGTACGGCGCAGGTTGCTGCTGGAGGCACCCGACACCACCTTCGAGGACGCCCTCGGCACCCATCTCGCCGCGTGCGACCGCGAACTGCGGCGGGTTCGCGCGGGTGA
This sequence comes from Streptomyces sp. RLA131, assembly GCF_056270125.1. Lineage (NCBI taxonomy): Bacteria > Bacillati > Actinomycetota > Actinomycetes > Kitasatosporales > Streptomycetaceae > Streptomyces > Streptomyces sp. RLA131. Next base: position 8,281,152 of record NZ_JBWDOQ010000002.1, on the reverse strand, counting down.
ACTCCGGGCGGTGCGGACGTGACAACCTCCACCGGTACCGGGCTCGCCTCCGAACCGCTCGTGACCGGGAACCTCGACGCGGACGCGGCGGCCCTGGCCGGGTACGCCGCAGCCGCCGACGGGCTGCTTGCCGACCTGCCGCCCCGGGCCAAGCGCGACGAGCGGCAGCAGGCCGTGGCCGACCGGGTCCTGACCAGCGCCCGCCGGGTGCGCTCGGTGTTCCTCGACCGGCACGCCGGATCCGTGTACGCCCGCCTGACCGGCGACCGGACCCGCCACGTCCAGCTCCCGGAACTGATGGCCACCGCCGGCGAGCAGTGGCCCGGTCTGGTTCCCACCGAGGCACAGCTCGCCGCCGAGCGCGAGCACATCCAGGCGCACAAGGAGGGCCTGGAGATCGACCAGGGGCTCTTCCTGCGCGCGGTCCTGCGCGACCCCGTCGCAGGCGCGCACCTGGCCGACGCGATGCGCACACCGTCACGGCGGGCAGTGGAGCTGCTTGCGGACTTCATCTCGACCGGCCGGGCGCAGCTGGAGTCGGTTCTCGTGGAGCGCCGGGGTGCTGCCGCGCACCTGACCGTCCACAACGGACACTGCCTCAACGCTGAGGACGAAACCTTGATCGCGGACATGGAGACCGCGGTCGACCTGGCACTGCTCGACGACCAGATCCACGTCGGCGTGCTGCGCGGTGGGGTGATGACGCATCCCAGGTACGCCGGCAAGCGGGTATTCAGCGCCGGTATCAACCTGCGTCACCTGCACGAGGGACGCATCTCCCTCATCGGCTTCCTGATGCAGCGCGAAATGGGCTACATCAGCAAGATCCAGCGTGGCCTGCACCAGCCCGGGGGCGACGACGTCAGCAAGCCGTGGGTGGCCGCGGTCGACTCGTTCGCCATCGGCGGAGGCATGCAACTACTCCTCGTCCTCGACCGGGTGATCGCCGAGCGGGACTCGTTCTTCTCACTGCCCGCCGCGCAAGAGGGCATCGTGCCCGGCGCGGGCAATCTGCGCCTGGCCCGCTTCACCGGCAGCCGCCAGGCCCGCCGGGTGATCCTTTGGGGCGACCGGATCCCGGCCTGCGACCCACGGTCCGACTCGGTGTGCGACCAGGTCGTGGCGCCCGAAGAGATGGACACCGCGGTCGAGGAGGCGGTGCTGGCCCTGGACAACCCGGCCGTCGTGGCGAATCGGGCAATGCTGACGCTGGCGGAGGAGCCTCCGGAGTTGTTCCGCGCGTACCTGGCGGAGTTCGCCTACGTGCAGGCGACCCGGCTCTACAGCCCCGATGTCATCCATAAGGTGGAGCGTGCCTGGTCACGCGCGGGTGGGCGGCCATGAGTACGGCGGCCGGCTTCGCGCTGGCGCCCGGCGACCTGCACGCCAGCCTGAACGACCCGGTGCTCGGCTCCATCGGCTTCCTCAATGAGGTGATGTCGCGGTACCCGTCGGCGATCTCCTTCGCCCCGGGTGCCCCGCACCTGGCCCACCTGGCCGACGTGGACGTCACCGCGTACGCCACGCGCTACGAAAGGCACCTGGTCGAGAACCGGGGCATGACAGCCGGGCAGGCCCGCAACCTGATGCACGAGTACGGGCCGAGCCGGGGCCTGGTCAACGACCTGATCGCCGACGCGCTCCGCCGCGACACGGGCATCGATGTACTCCCCCGGTCCGTGGTGGTGACCGTCGGCGCGCAGGAGGCCATGCTGCTCACCCTGCGCGCGCTGTGCCGCTCGCGCGACGATCTGCTGGCGGTCGTCGAACCCGCCTTCGTCGGCATGATGGGCGCCGCCCGAGTGCTCGACGTCGACATGGTGCCGGTCCCGGAGACCGCCACCGGACTGGACCTCGACGCTCTCCGGAGCGCCTGTGCGGCGGCGCGGGAGCGGGGACAGCGGGTGCGCGCGGTGTACGTCGCCCCGGACTACTCCAACCCTTCGGGCAGTGTGCTGGACATGGAGACCCGGCGTCGGCTGCTGGCTGTGGCCGACCACGAGGACCTGGTGCTGATCGAGGACTCGGCATACGGATTCACCGCCCCGCCCGGCCACGCGCTGCCCTCGCTCAAGGCGCTCGACACCGCGGGTCGGGTGGTCCACCTGGGCACGTTCGCCAAGGTGTGCCTGCCTGGCGCCCGAGTCGGATTCGCCGTCGCCGACCAGAGGGTTGTGCGGGCCGACGGTACCGAAGGAGTGCTCGCCGACGACCTGGCGGCCCTCAAGGGGATGGTCACGGTCAACACCTCACCCCTGTGCCAAGCGGTCATCGGAGGGATGCTCCTGGCACACGGCGGGTCCCTGGCCGAATTGGGTGCGGCGACCGCGGCGCACTACCGGCGCAATCTGTCGCATCTGCTGGCCGCGCTGGACCGCGAGCTTCGGGGTTCGGCGCCCCCCGGCGTGCGCTGGAACAGCCCGGTCGGCGGCTTCTTCGTCCGCATGCGGCTGCCCGTCCGGGTGGACACGGCCCTGCTGGATCGCTCCGCCACCGGGTTCGGCGTGCTGTGGACACCGATGGAGCACTTCTACCTGTCCGGAGCCGGGACCGACGAACTGCGCCTGTCATGCAGCTATCTGCGTCCCGAGCAGATCGACGAGGGGGTTGCGCGCCTCGCGGCGTTCGTCCACGCGGTCGCGGGGCCGGCTCGACACTGACGCCGGGTGCGGGTCCCGCCGGCTGTTGGCCTATGGCGCGGTAGCTGTCCGGGCCGTCGGTCAGCAGTTCGGCGGGCGCGGTGGCGGGCCCGCTTCGAGTGGACCGGCATGGGCCGGCCGGTCAGCCGGGGCCGCCGGGGCTGCCGGGGCTGCCGGGGCTGCCGGGGCTGCCGGGGCTGCCGGGGCTGCCGGAGGGTGCCTCGTCCTGCGGGTCGCCGGGCGGCACGGCGTCGTGGGGTGGGAACGGGGCTGGGGAGTCCGCTTGCGGGGTCGCGAGCGGTGGCCGCTCGCGCAGTCTGCGTCGGTGGCCGGCGCGGTCGGGGCGGCCCATGTAGCCCTGGGGCTGCCGGACGTTGCCGTGCCACAGGTCGGGCGGTACCCAACGGGAGCACGCCTGTTCGACGTCCGCGCTGACGTCAGCCAGCCAATTCACGTCGATCCGGTAACGCAGCCTCGGGAGACCATCGACGGGCGGGTCGCCGTCCCGTACACAGCGCCACAGCACGCGGTGGTCGCGGTCGAAGTCCCCGCGGGGGAAAAGCTCCAGCGTCGCGGTGCGGGGGACGACGGCTGCGTCGCCGGTGGAGTAGATGCACACGCCTGCCAGCGACTCCCACGTCACGAGCGTGTCCCCTTCCTGGCCGTACCACCACCATCCCGTGGCGTCGAAGACGAATCTGCGGCCGCGCTCGGCGACTGCCGCTATCGGTGCTAGCAGGGCCGAAAGCGCACACGGGCCGAAGACGGCGCCCAGAATCCACGCAGCCACCTCGCTGTCCACCAGCGCCGCCCCCGTCAGCCCGGCAGCGGATACCGCCAGAAGGCCTGCGTTGACGATCACGACGGGCCGGATCTCCCGCTGCCCGTAGCGCACGGTGGTCGCATCCTCGGACGGCCGCGCCGGCAAGCTCCCCCTCATGGCCGTCATGCTACGGAGAGCCGCTGCACAAATCCCGGGATCCGCACCCGGGCGGCAGATCCCGGCCGCATGCCGTCCACCGGTCGACCGCGATGCACAGGTGGCCCCGGCCGGCGCCAAAACGGCGATCCGCGGCATCGCACCCATCAGAACCGCTGCCAGGGAAGCACAAGGCCCCCACCGGGACACGCACCGGGACACGCATCGAACTGATGCTGTTGTCACCGCCCGCTCGCTCATAACGCCGGGCGGAAGCAACTGACCGCACTGGGTCACCCATCTACTGAACCGCGAATCCACCGAGAGAACCTGAATGGGCGAGGCAATTCGCTCATGTGCATCGCCGCGAATGCGCGTGCGGCGCACGCCAGACAGGCTGACGTGCGTCCCGCCCGTGCTTCCGAAGGAGAGCAGCTATGACGTTGTCCCCTGTGTCGCGGTCTCGGCGGCGCCGAATACACGCGGCCATCGGCGCATTGGTGACCGCGGCCGCTCTGTCGGCGTCTGCGCCTGCCTTCGCCCACGGGGCGCCCATGGCCCCGAGTACCGACACTCGCGCTGCCGACAGCAAACCGACCGTCGTGCTGGTGCACGGCGCGTTCACCGACGCGTCCAGTTGGAACGGGGTCATCGGACGCCTGCAAGCCGACGGCTACCGTGTCGTCGCCGCCGCCAATCCGCTGCGTGGTCTGCCCACCGACTCCGCATACATCGCCAGCGTCCTGCGGAGTATCAAGGGCCCCATCGTCCTGGTCGGCCATTCGTACGGCGGTGCAGTGATCAGCGAGGCAGCGACCGGGAACCCCAACGTCAAGGCACTCGTCTATGTCGCCGCTTTCATGCCCGACAAGGGCGAAGTCCTTGGCCAACTGGCCGCCAGATTCCCCGGCAGCCGACTCAACCCGGCCTTGGTGCAGGTGCCCTTCAAAAACGCGGACGGCACCACGGGAACGGATCTCTACCTCTCCCCCGACAAGTTCCACGCTGTCGCCGCCGCGGACCTCCCACAGGCGGCCGCCTCCGTGGCGGCCGCAACCCAACGTCCCGTCGCCGCATCGGCCTTCACCGACAAGGCAACCTCCGCCGCGTGGAAGACGATCCCGTCCTGGGCCGCCGTCGCCACAAACGACAGGGCCATAGCGCCCGACTTGGAGCGCTTCCAAGCCAAGCGAGCCGGTTCCCACACCGTCGAGATCGACGCCTCCCATGTCGTGATGATCTCCCACCCCGACGCCATCACCGACCTCATTCGCGACGCCGCCGGCACGCGGTCCTCCACGCCGGCCCTCGCCGAAACAGGACTCAGTACTCCCGGCCTCGTCGGCGCCGCTGCCGCCGGCGGACTGCTCATCGCCGGAGCAGGAGTCATTGCGGTCAGCCGCAGGCGGTCGACCGGTACACAGTGACCGGCAGAGCCCACCAGAACGCCCTGCTCAGATCGTGGACGCCCTGACGACAGGGGCCACCTTCGCTCAAGGGTCGGCCGGTGCTCGCCGACTCCCCGAGGGCGGACTGCCGAGGCACACAGCGCGTGCGGTCCCTGCGCCACAGCCAACACCGCAACCAGGTCCGGACAGCGCAGGACCGTGTCCCTGATGGAGTGCCATGACCTCAGCTGGTTCCGGGCAGCAGCCATCGCTCGCACGCGCCACCGCTGTCGCGCGTCACGGAAAGCTCTGGCTGGTGCCGACCATCTTGTCCGCGCTGGTGGCCGTGTGCCTGACGCTGCTCTACATGGGCGGCATCCTCAACCCGAACGGTAATCTGCGTCAACTGCCGATCGCCCTGGTCAACATGGACGTGGGCCCGCCGCTGCCAGGACAACAACAGACCGTGGGCGCGCAATTGAGCCGGTCGGTTGTCGCAGCGACCCCGGCAGGCACCGTGAAGTGGCGCCACCTCAGCCAGGCCCGGATGCGCGACCAACTGGCGTCGGGCAAGGTCTACGGCGCCCTGGTCATCCCAGCCGACTTCACCACCTCGGTGGCGGCGCTGACGACCCCCCGGGCCACGGAACGGCCCGCTCTCACTGTCCTGACCAACCCCGCACTGGGCAGCCTCGGCTCTTCCCTGGCCAGCCGGATCACCCAGAACGCGGCTCACCAGGCGTCCCTGATGATCGGCCGACAGCTGACGGCCCGGGCCCCCGCCCAGGGCGCCAACACCACGACCCGTGCGCTCCTGGGCGACCCGATCACCGTCACCACTCAGGTGGGCCATCCCATCGGCAAGCACAGCGGCCTCGGCCTCACCGCGTTCTACTACACCCTGCTCCTGGTGCTCACCGGGTTCATAGGCGGAAACATCGTCAACAGCGGTGTCGACGCGGGCCTGGGCTACACCGACAACGAGATCGGGCCCTGGCACACCCGGCGCCCGACCGTGCCGATCAGCCGCACGCAGACGCTGCTGCTGAAGATGCTCATGACCGCGGGAATCGTGGCCCTCACCACCAGCCTGCTCATGATCGCCGCAGTCGTGATCCTGGGCATGGACGCATCACACCTGCCGCTGCTGTGGATCTTCTCCTACTGCGCGAGCCTGGCCGTGGGCCTGGGAGTACAGGCCATCAACGCGGCCTTCGGCGGGGTCGGCCAGGTGGTGTCCATGTTCGTGTTCATCGCCCTGGCCCTGCCGTCCTCGGGGGCGACGATTCCCCTCCAGGCCGTTCCCGGCTTCTACCGCTTCCTGGCGCTGTTCGAACCGATGCGGCAACTGAGCGACGGCGTGCGGGCCATTCTCTACTTCGACGCCCGGGCTGACGCCGGGCTGACCCGTGGCTGGGCCATGATCGCGATCGGCGTCGCCGTCGCCCTGCTCTTCGGGTTCGCCATGACCCGCTACTACGACCGCAAGGGGCTGCACCGCCTGGTTCCGCGGCCTGCCACAACGGCCCGCCAGGCACCGTGATCGGCACCAGGGCCGCCTGCGCGTGCCGACGCATACCACGTTCCGGCAGAAACCTGCAGGTCGTAGACCCGGAGGTCGTGTTGTCCGGGCCAGTGGGTGACCAGGCGCACCGCTTGGCCGACGTGGCCGACGAGAGCTGGGCGGAGAAGTGCCCGACCACCTTTGAGCGTCACGGAAGCCCCGCCCGCTGGTCGGCCACGGCGTCGTCATGCCCAGCCGCAAAGGTAACGATCACCATCTGCACTTCTCCCGATGCGGTCAACAGGGCCCGGCCGAGGCGGCTCAGCCCAGGTACAAGTCCCTGCGGTCGGCCACGAACGCCTCGACCGACTGGGCGGGGACGCCCGTCACGCGCTGGACGCCGTCGGCGGTACGGTCGTAACGGTTGTCCCGGTGCAGTTGGGCCATGGTGGCGACGTGCTGTTCGAGGTGCGGCGGCATTCCCAGCTTCGGGAGCTGTGCCTCCCACCGCTCCGGGGACACATCAACGTAGGACACCGGACGGCCCAGGGCCCGGGAGAACTCCTCGGCCAGCTCCGTCATGTCAACCGAGCGCGGCCCGGTCAGCTCGTAGACCTGCCCGATGTGCGGATCCGGGTCGCGGAGCACAGTGGCGATCACACGAGCGACGTCGTCCACAGCGACCGGCGAGGTACGTCCGGTGCCGAACGGCAGCGCGATCGTGCCGTTCTCCCGAATCGACCGCGCCGCCATCGTGGTGAACAGTGGACTGTCCAGAAACGCCGTCGGCCGGATGTGCACCACGGGCAGATCCGACCAGTCGAAGACCTGCTCCGCAAGCCAGTGCAGTCGCTGCTGGTGGGACTCCCCGGTGCTGGTGGCGGTCATCTGCGACACCGTCAGCTGCGACAGCTCGACCAGGGCTTCCAGCTTTCCGTACTCCCTCGCCACGGAGGCCACCACGGTCGCCGCCAGCAGGTGGTCCGGAGACACGCGCATTCCGAAGTACATCCGCGCCACGCCCTGCAGCGCGGCAGCCACCGTCTCGGGCCGGGTCAGGTCACCGATGACGACCTCCGCGCCGCGCGCCCGCAGCTCAGCCGCACGCTCGTCCTCGCGACGGACCATGAAACGCACCGGCACATCGTGAGCACGCAATTGCTCGAAGACCGTCCGGCCCACGCCGCCGGCACCGGGGATGAGAACAAGATTTTTGGCAACCATCGGTCGATCTCCTTCGGAGTGACGGGATACATGACTTGAGGTGTGGTCAGAGCGTCAGCGGAGCTGTCAGCAGCGCGTCGGCCACGGAGGTCTCGCTGCTTGGCGGAGTCCCGCTCCGCCCGGCCTGCTCCGGTAGACGGTGACCTGCCGACGCCAGCGCTGCGAGCGATGCCCGCACCGTGGCGCCGTCGGCGAACAGCCAGGGCAGGGCCTTGATGATGGCGGTACTCCGGCGGTCGCTCCCGGCCCCTCGCCGGGATGGTTGGTGAACATCGTTGGGCTCGGACGGTTCGGCGCTGAGAGCCGTCACCGCCAGCGGCTACGGCTCGCCCTTGCCCGGCAGGAAGACCAGTACGACGACGGCGCCGACCAGGGCGACGGCCGCTGACCCCAGCGCGGTGATGTGCATGGCATGGATGAAGGCGTCGTTCGCGGGCTGCACCAGTGTCCTGCCGACCGATCCCAGTTTATCGGCGACGCCCAGGGTCGCCTGGATGGATTCACCTGCGGCGTGCCTGTCGGAGGCGGACAATACGCTCAGGTGGCCATCGATGCCGTGACGGTAGGTGGTGGACAGCAGCGACCCCAGCACGGCAACCCCCATGGCCCCGCCGACCTGCCGGAAGGTGTTGTTGACTGCGGATCCGGAGCCGGCCTTCTCCCGCGGCAGCGATGACATGATCATCACGGTGGCAGGCGGCATCACATGGGCCATCCCCGTGCCCATCAGGAAGAACAGCATCTCCAGCACCCAAATGGGGGTGTCCTGGCCGAGCAGCAGGAAGCCGGCGAAGGCCACCGAGGTCAGTACGAGGCCGGTGGCGCACACGGCTCGGGCACCGAAGCGGTTGACGACCAGCCGGGCCCGCGGGGCGAAGAACATCTGGGAGACGGCCAGCGGCAGCACGAGCAGACCGGACTGCAGGACGCTGTAGCCCCGAACGCTCTGGTTGTAGAAGACGCTGAAGAACGTGACACCCATGAGGGCGAAGAAGACCAGGCCTATGGCTGCGACGGACGCGGAGAACCGCCGGTTGCGGAAGTAGGTCACGTCGAGGACCGGATGGTCGGTGCGGGCCTCGTACGCCACGAAGCCGGCGAGGACCACCAGGCCGCCGAGGATCATCGCCCAGGACTCGGGCCGGGTGAAGTCGGCCAGCTGTCCGCCCTTGATGATGCCGTAGACCAGCAGCGCCAGCCCGACGATCGACAGCAGCACGCCGAACGGATCGAGCCTGCCGGGGCTGGGGTCCTTGGAGTCGGGGACGATCACCACCATCGCGGCCGTCGCGGCGACCACGATCGGCACATTGACCAGGAAGACCGAGCCCCACCAGAAGTGCTCCAGCAGGATGCCGCCGGTGACGGGGCCGATGGCGATGGCGAATCCGACCGCACCGGTCCAGATGCCGATGGCCTTGGGCTGCTCGTCGCGCTCGAAGACGTTCATGATGATCGCGAGGGTTGCGGGCAGGATGAAGGCGCCACCGAAGCCCATCATGGCGCGGAAGGCGATGAGCTGCCCGGAGGAGTCCGAGAGCGCGGACAGCGCGGATCCCGCGCCGAACACCAGCATGCCGAAAAGCAGGACCTTCTTGCGGCCGAGCCGGTCACCGAGCAGGCCGGCGGTGAAGAGCAGTCCGGCAAAGACCAGTGTGTAGGAGTTGATCGCCCACTCCAGCTGGCTCTGAGTGGAGCCGAGTCCGGTGGGAGCGGGCTGGGCAATGGTCTTCATCGCCACGTTGAGGATCGAGTTGTCCAGCATCACCACCAGGAGGCTGCACAGGAGCACGCTCAGGATGGCCCAGCGCCGACGGTGGACCGCCTCGGAAACGAGTCGTCGCTCGGCAGGTGGTATGGACGCCGCGGCCGTCGGGGAGTCGGTGGGGGAAGGCGGGGATGCCACAAAGCTCTCCGTTGCTGTCGATGGTCTGGGATCGGCGGGCGTATGGGCTGCCGTGGCCGCGTCATCATCAAATAGATGTCGCAGGTAATCTAAATGACGACTACCATAGATTGCAAACGGCATCTATCTGAGGAGGGTGATCCCGTGGGCCGCGTGTCCCAGGCACAAGCACAGGAGAACCGGCAGCGCGTCGTAGCCACCGCGTCCCGGACGTTCCGCGAAAAGGGCACCGCGGTCAGCGTCGTCGACCTGATGAAGGCCGCCGGGCTCACCCATGGCGGGTTCTACAAGCAGTTCGGCTCCAAAGAGGACCTGATCGACGAGGCCATCACCCACGCCTTCGACGAGCAGGCGCCACATTCGATGGTGGCGCTCGGGGAGCACGCCGGGGAGCACGAGGCCGCCCGCCGGACACTGATCGAGCAGTACCTCTCGGTCTGGCACCGTGATCACCCCGGAGAGGGCTGCCCCGTCTCCGGATTCGCCGCCGACCTGGGGCGTGAGCCCGACCAGGCTGCCCGCGCCCACCACGCCTACATCAACGGAGTACGGAACCGCGCCGCTCGACTGGCCACCGGCGACGACGACGGCATGGCCCAGCTCTGCACCTTGGTCGGTGCCCTCGTCCTCGCCCGCGCCACCCGAGGCAACCCGCTCTCCGAGGAACTGCTGCAGGCCGCACGCACGGCTCTCATCGAGAGCGGGACCGGGCGGTCCGAACCGCGGCAGCACACGGGCTGACCGGGAGGAGGGGCCGGCAGCAGGAGCCGTTCGTGCGGGAATCCCGCTGGGCCGCGTGCTGGCTGGAGCGAACCATCACGACTCCCCGCTGCTCGCCCCGACCCTGGACCGCCTGGACGACCTGGGACCGCTGCCTGACGACGTCACCCTGCACCTGGACGCCGGCTACGACTCGGACAGGACCCGCACCTTGCAACGGCGAGAACGCGCCCATCCAGGCAAGTCAGAGGTGGCCTGTCGAACCAACCCACGCCTGGCAGAACGCTTTCGGCCTGATCCGCCGAGCGTGGACCACTCACAGCGGGGAGACCCGCCCCCGCCGCCGCCGCCCGTGAGCCTTCACCGACTACCGCGCCCGCGCCTACTCATTCAGGGAACTTCGCAGTGGTCCATGGGCCGTACCAGTCCAGCCAGGTGGCAAGACCTGGCTGGCAACTTGACCCCATGACGGTGGCATTGATCGACTCAGGACTCGGCCTCCTTTCCACTACAGGCTGGCTTCGGCACCTCGTCCCAGAAGTCGATCTGCTTCTGCTTCTGGACCCCGACGGCGCCCCCTGGGGATCGAGAACGGCCTCCTTCGTCACGGACCATCTGTTCACCGCCGCCCAACTGGCCGTCCAGCGGGGCGCGGAGGCCATCGTGGTCCCCTGCAACACCGCCACCGTCACCGCGATCGACGCTCTGCGCGACAGGTTCGAACCGCGAGTACCCGTGATCGGAACCGTGCCCGCCGTGAAATCGGCCGCAGCAACCGGCCAAGGCATCGCCGTGTGGGCAACCGTCCGGACCACGTCGAGTGACTACCAGGATCGCCTGATCGCGGACTACGCGAACGGCATGCCTGTCGCGCGTGTCGCATGCCCCGGTCTGGCCGAGGCGATCGACCACGGCGACATGGCCGCAGCAGCGGAGGCGATCGCCGACGCGACCCAGCGAACCCCTCAAAATTGCGACTCCGTGGTGCTGGGATGCACGCACTACCCCCTGGTGGCGCCAGAGATTCTGCAGAGCCTGCCCGCCGGAACCACCCTGTACGACAGCGCGGAGGCAGTCGCTCGCCAAACGCTGCGGCGATTGGACCGAACCAGGGAACCGCACAGCACCATGGGCTCCATCGAGGTGGTACTCAGCGGTCGCCGCGAAAACCTCCCGGTAGGCGCCCACGCCTACCCAGTGGGCCGCGCCCTTGCCGCAGCAGGGCGGGTATCCCGCGAAATTCTCATCTCCGCCGCAACTCGCTCCCCGATGGCTGCAGCGGCGATCTGAGCAAGCCCCAGATCTTCTGCGTCTTCTCGGCCAGGCGTACAGCCACCTCCACTCGGGGCAGACCCCGGATGATCGCAGAGAGTGGCGACTACGTGATCGTCCAGGGCCTGTGCCTGTCTCGCGACAGGGCTCCCCACCGCGCCTATCCGCGCGACCTCTTCGCCGAGGAGATCGGACCCTCGGGTGAGCAGCTCGGGAACTTCCCCCAGACGTTCCCACCTCGCCCTGATCACCACCGCCATGGCCCTCGACGCCTAGGCCTGTCCGGCGGATCATGTGACCGTCGCGGCTGGGGTCGTTGGCATGAGCATGGGGCGGGGAGACTTAACGCATGAGGAGTGGGCCCGGCTGAAACCGCATCTGCCGAAGTCCGGGCAGCGCGGCGGCCGTTGGGCCAACCACCGCAAGGTCATCAACGGGATCCTGTACCGACTGCGCACTGGGGTGCCATGGCGGGATCTACCTGCGCGTTTCGGTCCTTGGAAGACGGTGTGTGAACGGCACAGGCGCTGGTCGGCTGACGGCACCTGGGACAGGATCTTCGCGGCCGTCCTGGCCGATGCCGACGCGGGACGCGGGAGGCCGGATCGACTGGTCGATGGTGAGTGTCGATTCGACCTCTTGCCGGGCCCATCAGCACGCCGCCGGGGCTCGTAGGAAACCGCCACGAGTGCCAGGAAGAAGACGCACGCCCCGGCAGCACCGCCCCGACGAGGGACTCGGACGCTCCCGGGGCGGCCTGACCTGCAAGATTCACCTCGCCGGTGAGGGTGGACGCCGTCCCCTGGCCCTGCTGATCACTCCGGGCCAATGGGGCGACGCTCCGCAGCTCATCCCGGTCATGCAAACCATCCGTCGCCTGCCCGAGCTGCCGACCCGCCGCAGGAAGGCACTCCCCGGTGCGAAATACTCTCCCGATGAGTTCACGCGCTTCCTCGATCAGCCAGCCGATCACGATACGGAGGGCAGTCGCGCGGGATGCCAAACGGCTCACGCGGCTCGTGCGTGGCTCAGGCGCCTACGAGGGCAAGTACGCGGCCGCAGTGGCGGGCTACCGGGTCGGTCCTGATTACATCGAAGCTCACCGTGCCTTCGTAGCCGTCGGCGCCGACGAGCATGGGGGCCGGGTGCTCGGGTTCTACTCGCTCGTCCTCGCTCCACAGGAGCTCGACCTGCTGTTCGTCGCCGATGAAGCGCAAGGACGCGGTATTGGACGGCTGCTCGTCGCGCACATGCAGTCCGAGGCCCGTGCCGCCGGGCTCGACCGTGTCAAGGTCGTGTCGCATGTTCCCGCCGAGGACTTCTACCACCGCGTCGGTGCAGTGCGGACCGGGACCGCGCTCGCGAACCCGCCCGCCGTGCCGTGGGACCGTCCCACATTCGAGTTTCGCATTTCTTCGGAATGACGCGGTGTGCCGGTTCGCAGGGCACCGGCTTCGCCTGCATGGTGGCTGGCGTGCAGGAGCCGCTGGACGCCGCGCGCCACGTGTGTGCCGCCGTCTCTGCCCTGGCGGGGGATCGCCTGCGCCAGCGGCCTCTCCCGGCGTCGGTCGCCTCGGTGGCGGACACCCGCGCACGCGGCCCGACCATCTCGGCGGCGACAAAGCGTGCTCCTCCCGTCGCAACCGCCGGTACCTGCGACGACGCCAGATCAAGCACACCATCCCCGAACCGAAGAACCAGCGGGACAACCGACAACGCCGCGGCAGCAACGGCGGCCGGCCTGTTGGCTTCGACAAGACGATCTACAAGCGAAGGAACGAAGCTGAGCGAACGATCAACGCGCTCAAGAACTCCCGGGCCGTGGCCACGAGGTTCGACAAGCGCGGCTACATCTTCCACGGCACCGTCACCGTCACCGTCGCCTCGATCCGACTCTGGCTCCGCCCATGACCTCCGCCGGAGCTAGGACCTGTCCGTCCGATCATGTATCGGCCCTGCGGCGTCCGCCTTGAGCCTGGTGCGTCATGATCTCGGTGTGGCAGATGATTCCGTCTCGGTGACTTTCAGCTCGTTGTGGCATCTGAAGGCCCTGCATCGCATGGTGATGAACCGGAAATTCGACGGTCCCGACGGCGTCTTCTTCGGCAGCTCTCATCTCGCGGCCGCACAGCACGCGATCCTTGAGGCGTTGATGCGGGCTGAACCCCAACAGGCCGCGAGGTGGGAGTCCTGGCGGGACGCGCGAGGGCACGAGGAGGTCCTGGACAGGGTTCGACGACACCTACGGGACCACGCTGAAGCCGTCACAGCCATGGAACCGGCGACCCGCCGTAGCTATGTGGAGAGCCTGCTTGCGCCGCTGGTAGGCGACCCCGATCTACTGGCGGAGTTGACAGACATCCCATGAGCTTGTTCTTTATCTGCCGGCCTCGAACAGCACCTCGAACTGAGTCGCTCACCTGGGGATTCGCCGGACGTGCGGGCGGCCTTCGTCTGATCGTGTGTTCCGACCAAGGAATGCACGTGACCAAGACGAAGGCCGTGAGGGTGAGTCTGCTGCCTGATGCTGTCCGGCGGGAAGCGTTCGCGGAGGCGTCACGCTTCCGGGGTGAGTTCTACGAGTGTCTGACCGCTCGGCGCGATGAGTTGTTCGAGTTGGTGGACGCGGTGCTGTGTGCGGACGGTGCGGTGAAGTCCCCGGTGGACCTGACCCTGTTGCCCGAGCATCGTCGTGGGCACGGAGCGATGTACGGCGGCCTGAATCGCGGCCGGATCGACGTCGATCGGCTGCGGACGGTGCTGGCCGGGCTGCCGCTGCCGCGTTTCGAGGGCGGGCGCCTGGTCCTGGCGGTCGATGTGTCACCGTGGCTTCGTTCGGACGCGCCGTGCTCGGCCGAGCGGCTGTTCTGCCACGTCTACGGCAGGGCGAAGACGGCGTCGCAGTTCATTCCGGGCTGGCCCTACTCCTTCGTCGCCGTGTTGGAGTCCGGCGCCACGTCATGGACCGCGATCCTGGACGTGGTCCGGCTCGGCCCGGCGGACGACGCGACCGCCGTCACCGCCGGCCAGCTGCGAGGCGTCGTCGAACGGCTCATCACTGCGGGCCAGTGGAAACCCGGCGACCCGGACATCACCATCGTCGCCGACGCCGGCTACGACGTCACCCGCCTGGCCTGGGTGCTGCGGGACCTGCCCGTCGAGATGGTCGGCCGCGTCCGCTCCGACCGCGTCATGCGCCTGCCGAGGCCACCGCGGACGCACGGCGTCAACGGCCGGCCGCCCAAGCACGGCCCGGAGTTCCGCTTCGCCAAGCCGGAGACCTGGCCCGAACCCGCGATCACCACCGCCACCGCGACCACGAACTACGGGAAAGCCGAAACCCAGGCATGGGACCGGGTCCACCCCCGGCTCACACACCGCTCCGCCTGGCTCGACCACGAAGGCGAACTTCCCCTGATCGAAGGCACCTTGGTCCGGCTGAAGGTCGAGCATCTGTCGAAGGTACGGGACGCTCCGCCGGTGTGGTTGTGGTCCTCGAAGACCGGCGCCGCCCCGGACGACATCGACCGTTGCTGGCAGGTCTACCTGCGCAGATTCGACCTTGAGCACACGTTCAGGTTCGCAAAACAGACCCTTGGCTGGACGACCCCGAAACTCCGCACTCCGGAGGCAGCGGACCGCTGGACCTGGATTCTGATCGTCGCCCACACCCAGCTCCGGCTTGCCCGGCCGCTCGCCGCAGACCTCCGCCGGCCGTGGGAGAAACCCACCGCCTCCGACCGGATCACCCCGGCCCGGGTCCGCCGGGGGTTCAGGAACATCCGCGCTCACCTCGCCTGCCCGACCCGTGTTCCCAAACCCACAGGCACTGGGCCCGGACGGCCACCCGGCGCCAAGAACAAACGCAGGGCACCCCGCTACGACGTCGGCAAGACTGTCAAACGCCCCGAGACCCTCAAGGCCATCGGCAAGCCTGGAAGATCCTGGTAGATAAAGATCAAGATGAGCTGGCGTGTCAAACAGCGGGTGCATGGGCCCGGCGGGACCAGGCGGTCCAGGAATGGTCCGCCGCCTTGGCTGTGGTCAGCTTGCTGCCGAGCGTGGTCTTTCGTGGAGGGCGCCGACCTCGGCCAAGGTTGTCTGGCTGAGCCGCTCCGCTGCCGTGCGGAGCACGGTCTCCCCGGCACGGAAGGCGTCAGTGAGACGGCGTGCGGCGCATGGGAGGTCCTCCTGGGCCGACGGTGCCGCCCGCGTACGCGGCGCGCCGCGGCTTCGTGAGGAGGTTGTCCGTCCACTGAGGTCATCTCGGCAACATGATAGTTGCGGTGTGTGACGGGGTGCGGGTGCCCGCTCGCGGCCTAGTTCTGCGGTGCCAGGGTGCGCAGGACGCAGAACTCGTTGCCCTCGGGGTCCGCCATGACCACCCAGTTTCGGTCTGAGCCCTGGCCCACATCCGTCTTGGTGGCGCCGAGGCCGAGCAATCTGGTCACCTCGTCCTCGGTGCTGCCGTCGATCGGGCTGACGTCGAGGTGAAGCCGGTTCTTCACGGTCTTGCCCTCGGGCACCTGGATGAACTGCAGGGTGGGCGGCATCTGGCGGGCCCGAACATCCTCGACGGTCGGCACCCAGGAGCCGATCTCGACCTTGCCCTCGCTCCGGTCGATCACCTTGAAGTCCAGGACCTCGCACCAAAAGGCCGCGAGCCTCTCCGGATCGTGGCAGTCAACGGTCAACTCGGTGAACCTACTTGTCATGACTCTCCCAGATAGTGCGGACAGGGCTCAGAGTATGCCGCCCGTCCGACAGATCTGAGACTTGGTTCGTGGCACGTGGAGATCTGACGGATGCACAGTGGGCGGTGCTGGAACCGCTGCTGCCGAAGGGCAAGAAGCCGGGCCGGCCGCCGACATGGCCCCGGCGGCAGCTGATCGACGGCATACGGTGGCGGACCCGGACTGGGACGCCATGGCGGGATGTCCCAGAGCGGTACGGGCCCTGGGGGCGGGTGTATGACCTGTTCCGCCGCTGGCAGCGGGACGGCACCTGGCAGTGGATCTTCACCGCCCTGCAGACTCGGGCCGACGCCGAGGGTCTGATCACCTGGGACATCAACGTCGACTCCACAGTCTGCCGGGCCCACCAGCACGCCGCCGGGGCGAGAAAAAGGGGGACCTGCAGAAGGAACCGCCCGGCGGCCTTGCCGCCGAGCCGGACGACCACGGCCTTGGACGCTCGCGCGGCGGCCTGACCACCAAGCTCCACCTGGCCGTCGAGCAAGGACAGAAGCCCATGTCGATCGTGATCACGGCAGGGCAGCGCGGGGACTCCCCACAGTTCGAGCCCGTCCTGGACAAGGTCCGCGTGCCCCGCATCGGGCCGGGCAGGCCCCGCACCCGGCCCAAGCGTGTGCGCGCGGACAAGGCGTACGCCTCCCGCAAGAACCGCGCCTACCTGCGCCGCCGCAGCATCCGCTGCACCATCCCGGACAAGGCCGACCAAGCCCGCAACCGCAAGAAGCTCGGCTTTCGTGGCGGCCGGCCGCCGAAGTTCGACAAGACCGACTACCGCGAGCGCCACGCGGTCGAGTGCGGGATCAACCGCCTCAAGAGACACCGGGCCGTGGCCACGCGGTACGACAAGCTCGCGGTCCGCTACGAGGCGACCGTCCTGGTTGCGGCCATCAACGAGTGGCTGTGACCAGCACGGTCACAAAGCGACTAATCGTCGAGTTCGGTGAAGAGGGTCAACTGAAGAGCGCCCGGTGCCTCAAGCCGGGAGTTCAGGGAGTTCCACGGCGTGCGCGTCGGTTCGGCGACCACCTGGGCTCCGGCTGCGGCCAGCTTCGATGTGGTGGCGACGGAGTCGTCAACCTGGAAGGCGACCCGGACGTGGCCGGCTACTCGCCGCCCGACCTCGACTTGGTCGATGAAGGCAGCGTGGTTTGGGTCGGTCAGCTCCAAGGTGGCTCGGCCGGCGTCCAGGATGGTGACTCGTCCGTCGGGAGAGGTGAACGCGCCGCGTTCACTCAGGCCGAGGACGTCGCGGTAAAAGTGCAGCGCCGCATCGTAGTCGGCTGCCGTGACCACTAAGCGGAGTTCGCGGACGGCGGGTTCGTCGGACATGTCGGCTCCTAGGAGATCTTGGGTACCGACTCGTCAACCCCGTCCTGGACCGGACAATTCCCGTGCCGGACCGGTTGGATGACCTCACACCGGCTACGGCACGACCGCGCTGGTTGTAGCCATTAGCGAGTCGCTGTTACCTGTGCTTCCGATACACGCCCTAGGGACATCAGACGGGCTTGACCCGGCATCAGATACGCGAGAAGCCCCTGGTAGGAACAGGTCTGCGAAGAACAGGTTCCGGGTACCGAGAGGCTTCACGCGTTGACCAGTGTCACCTACACCGGCGTGCTCGATGTCAGCCGGGCCACTGCTGAGGCCCTCGCGAAGCTGCTACTCGAACACCGTGAGCGTCTCGGGACCCGCAAGGGCACCCGTGCCCTGGGGCCGTTCAAACAGAGCGTGTTGATCCTGCGCTGGTTCCTGGACGGTACCCGGCTGACTCAACTCGCCCGCGACAACCGGATCTCCGTCCCGACGGCCTACCGCTACCTCCACGAAGGGCTGACCGTGCTCACCGACCACGCCCCGGACCTGTCCACCGCGCTGGAGCGCGCGACCGCGGCCGGCTTTACACACCTCAACCTCGACGGCACCGTCATCCGTACCGATCGCGTCGCCGCCCCCGGCCCGAACAAGGCCGACCTGTGGTGGTCGGGCAAGCACAAGCACCACGGCGGCAACGTCCAGGTCATTTCCGCACCCGACGGCTGGCCGCTCTGGGTCTCGCCGGTCCGGCCCGGCCGCGAGCACGACACCACCTGCGCCCGTACCCACGGCCTGATCGCCGCCCTGACTCGGCTCGCCGACACCCTGGACATCCCTACCCTGACCGACCTCGGCTACCAGGACGCCGGGGCCGGCCTCCGCCACCCGGTCAAAAAACCCAAGGGCGGCGAACTTACCGACGACGCGAAGGCGTTCAACTCCGTCATCCGCGGCGTCCACGGCGTGGCCGAACGCGCCAACGCCCTGCTCAAGGTGACCTTCAAGGCTCTGCGCAGGGCCAGCCCCGACCCCAAGGCGATCACCCGGATCACCCGCGCTGCCCTCGTCCTGCTCCAGATGGAGCACGGCCGCACCAGCTGAACGAAGATCACGAACCGTCACGAGACGTTACCGAGAAGGGCTCACTGCAGACGATAGAGGGAAAGGGGAGTATTCACTCCTTTCCACTCTCAACTTATAGCGCACCGGGGGTCTTGCGGCAAGACCCGGGTCGTGCCGCAGAATCGTCGGCCGAGGCCAGAACTTGCGGAAATGGGAGTCACGAAATGCGTGTTTTGTTGTCGGGGTATGACTCGCGCGGGGGCGTCGAACCGCTGGTGGGACTCGCGGTGCGGTTGCGGGAACTCGGCGCGGAGGTGCGGGTGTGTGCGCCGCCGGACGAGGAGTTCGCGAAGCGGCTGGCCGGGGCCGGTGTGGAGATGGTGCCGACTGGCCAGTCGGTGCGCCAGTTGGTGACCGGGAAGACGCCGCCGTCGGCGGCAGGCGTGCCGCGGCGCGCGGCCGAGTTGGTCGCCGCGTTTTATGACAAGGTCACCGTGGCAGCCGAGGGGTGTGATGTGCTGGTGGCGTCCGGCCTCGTGCCGGCCGTGGCCGGCGTGAAGTCGGTCGCCGAGAAACTGGGCATCCGATACGTGTACACGAGTTACCAGCCGGTCAGCCTGCCGTCGCCGCACCACCCGCCGATCCCGCGGCCGGGGCGGCCGCTCCCATCGGATGTGACCGACAATCGAGTGCTGTGGGAGCGGGACGCCCAGGACGCGCAGGCGGTGTTCGGCGAGGCGATCAACACCCACCGGGCGTCGATTGACCTGCCGCCGGTGGACAACGTCCGCGACCATGTCTTCACCGACCACCCGTGGCTGGCCACGGACCCGATCCTGGCCCCGTGGCAGCAGCCGGCGGACCTCAGCGTGGTGCACACCGGCGCGTGGGTTCTGCCGGACGAACGCCCGCTCCCCGCCGAGTTGGTGGCGTTCCTGGACGCCGGCACACCACCGGTGTACGTGGGCTTCGGCAGCATTCCCATGCGCGATCCGGAGGACATCGCCCGGGTGGCCATCGAAGCGATCCGCGCGCAGAGCCGCCGCGTAGTCGTCTCCCGCGGCTGGGCCGACCTGGCCCTGATCGACGACCAGGACGACTGCTTCGTCGTCGGCGAGGTCAACCATCAGGCACTGTTCCGCCGGGCGGCCGCCGTCGTGCACCACGGCGGCGCGGGCACCACGACGACGGCCACCTGGGCCGGCGCGCCTCAGGTGGTGGTACCCCAGGGGGGCGACCAGCCATATTTCGCCAGCCGGGTCGCTGACCTGGGCATCGGCGCGGCACACGACGGTCCGACTCCGACCGTCGAGTCCCTGTCGGCCGCGCTCAAGACGGCCCTGACCCCCGAGACTCGCGCACGAGCGACCGCCGTGGCCGACACGTTCCGCACCGACGGGGCGACGGTGGCCGCGAAACTGCTGCTCGACGCCGTCAGCCAAGAAAGGCCGCCAGTGTCCGCGTGAACCACGCGGGATCGTCGAGCCAGGAACAGTGCCCGGCGCCGGGCTGCACCGCCGACTCGGTATGTCCGAAGAGACCGGCATACTCCGCGGCGGCAGCCCGACGTCGTACGCACCCGCGAGCAACAGCACCAGCCTCCAGGATCATTCTGTTAGGAGCGCAACACGGCCACCGATCCACGAGGAAAGGCCCTACTCATGAGCTGGTGTGTCAAGCGGCGAGTGCGTGGGCTCGGTGGGACCACGCTGTCGCCTCGTCGTACGGTGTGCCGGATTTCAGGCAGCCGTGCAGGATGCCAACGAGCCGGTTGGCGAGTTGGCGCAGGGCGGCGTTGAATTCGATGCCGCGGGCGCGTTGCTTCTCGTAGTAGGCCCTGGCGCCGGAGGAGACCCGCAGTGCGGAGAAGGCTTGGGCGATCAGGGCGTCGATGAGCCGGTCGTTGCGGACGTACCGGGCGGTCACGACCTTCTTCCTGCCGGAGGCGCGGGTGATCGGGCTGGTGCCGGCGTAGTTCTTGCGGGCCTTGGCGCTGGCGTAACGGTGAGGGTCGTCGCCGAATTCTGCGAGTACCCGGGCACTGAGCATCGGTCCCAGTCCGGGCTGGGAGCGGATGATCTCAGCGTCCGGGTGCCGGCCAAAATAGGTCTCGGCCTGTCCGTGCAGGAAGTTGACCTGCTCGTTCAGAGTGACCAGCATCGCGACGAGCGCGCGTACGGAGACAGCGTAGGCCGCAGTCACAGCTGGGGGCTGGCTCAGGTGTTTGGCGCGCGGTACGGTTTGGATCTTGGAGGTCTTGTCGGGAACGTTGCGTCGGCGGGCGCGCTTGAGGGCTGCACTGATCTGTGTGGTCGTCAGCTTCGCCGCGGCCACCGGATCAGGTGCCTTGGCCAGTAGTTCCAGGGTGTCGGGGGCGTCCAGGTCGTCGAACGCCAGCAGGGCAGCGGGGAAGTAGTCGAGCAGGGCGTGCCGCAGCCGCTGCGTGGTGCGGGTGCGTTCCCAGATCAGGGTCTTATGGGCACGCGTCACGACCTTGACCGCTTCGACGTCGGCGGTGTCCCCGGAGATCGGGCGGAGCTGGTGGGAATCGGTGCGCACCATATCAGCGAGCATGTGTGCGTCGGCCGCGTCACTCTTGGCCCCCGATACCGCCAGGCGTTCCCGGTACCGGGAGGCCTGCAGTGGATTGACCGCGTACACCGTGTAGCCGGCGGCGATCAGCGCCTGCACCCACGGGCCCCGATCGGTCTCGATTCCGATCACGACCTCGGCCTTGCTGTCTTCGCCGAGTTCTGCACCGATCACCGAGTGCAATCGTTCAATTCCCGCCACGCCCTCCGGCAGCCGAGCCTTGGACAACCGACGGCCCGCGGCGTCCATCAACTCGACGTCGTGGTGGTCCTGGGCCCAGCCATCCCCAACGAACAGCAACTCGTCCTCCGTCATTGACCTCGATCGGCAGTAGCCCGCAGGAGAACCATCAGCGACCTAATGAGGCTGTGCTCACGCCGCAACCGGGCGGGCACGACATCCCATCAGCGATTTCGCTCCTGGCCGGCCGGCAGGGGCACGATCTGTCAACAGGACTCGGTGTCCAGGGAAGAAGGAGTGCTCACCTGCTGGCGGCTACCAGGCACCGAGTCTGCCGGATGGAGCCTCGGTAGGTCTTATTAGGTGAGTAGGTCTTCTTCGGTATTCAGGTGCGCAGCCAGATGACGATGGCGGCGACAGTGGCCGTGCCGAGGAAGACGTAGCCGCGTTTGTCGTAGCGCGTGGCAAGCGCCCGGGACTGTTTCACGCGGTTGATCGCCCGTTCGACGGTGTTGCGTTTCTTGTAGCGGCCTCATCGAAACCGGGTGGCCGTCCGCCGCGTGAGCCCTTGCGCAGGCGGGCGGCTTGGCTGTCGGTCTTCTCCGGGATCGTGTGGCGGATGCCCCTCCGGCGCAGGTACTTGCGGACGGGGCGGTTGCTGTAGGCCTTGTCGGCCGCGAGACTGTCCGGCTTCATACGTGGCCTTCCCGGGCCGGATCTCGGGACACGGATTCTTTCCAGCACGGCGATGAACTGGGTGCAGTCTGCACGCTGACCTGGAGTGACGATCAGGGACAGCGGGCGGCAGCGGCCGTCCGCGCTCAGGTGGAGCTTGCTGGTGAAGCCGCCGCGCGAGCGGCCCAGGCCCTCATTTCCAGCACCACCTCCACCAGGCGGGCGACGAGCCTCTGCCACGGCGTCTCGTCCTGGTGTTCCAGCTCTTCGGCCCCCTTTGACGCGGGTGCCGGAGGCGGATCGGTGCGGGCGCCGGGCGCATGCTGATGCGCGCGGACGATGGTGGAGTCCACGGAGATGTCCCAGTCGATCTCACCCGCCGCGTCGGCCGCGGCCTGGACCTGCTGGAGCAGCCGTTCCCAGGTGCCGTCGCCCGACCACAGCCGGTGTCGTTCATAGATCGTCTTCCACGGCCCGAACCGCTCGGGCAGGTCACGCCACTGCGTTCCGGTCCGCACCCTTTGCAAGATTCCGTTGATCACCTGCCGGTGATCCCTCCATCGGCCACAACGCCCGTTACTGACCGGCAGGAACGGCAGCAGCCGTTCCCACTCGGCATCCTGTGACTGAGCGCTTCAGGCGAGTGAGCGCTTGAGTTGGCGGGGCTGGGCATTTTGTCGGCGGAAGATGCCGTCTTGATCTCCGGGCTCGCAGCCACCCCCGAGGGGGTGCAGAGTGGAGACATGGCAGCCCAGCAGCGCTTTGCCCGTCTGCGGCATCCATGGCAGTCCAGCCATGCGCTGCTGGCGATCCCTGTTGTGCTCATCCTGGTGATCACTGTGGTGGACATCCGCTCTCCCCCAGACGTCCATCTGGGACCGGCGCTGGTCATCGCGCCCGCGATCACCGCATCGTTCGCCGGTCCCCGGCTGACCGGCCTCATCGGACTTCTGGCCTTCGCGGCCCAAGCGATCATTGGCGTGTTTCACGGCGGGCTGGCCACAACGAACCACATGGTGCAGTTGGTCACCATCGCGGTACTCTCGGTTTTGGTCGTGTTCTTGAGTGCGGTGCGCGAGCGGCGCAGTCGGCAATTGGCCCAGGTGCGGTCGGTGGCCGAGGCCGCGCAGCATGTCCTGCTGTGGCCGCTGCCGGACCGGATCGGGCCGCTGCAGATCGCCTGCCTGTATCTGGCCGCCGAGGACGAGGCTCAGATCGGCGGCGACCTGTACGCGGCCACCCGCACCGAGCACGGAACCCGCGTATTGATCGGTGACGTGCGGGGCAAGGGCCTGCCCGCCATCGGCGAGGCCGCCGTGCTGCTCGGCGCCTTTCGCGAGGCGGCCCACCAGCACACCACGCTGCCGACGCTGGCCGCTGGGCTGGAACAGAGCGTCGCCCGCTACCTGACCGACTTCGGTCCAGAGGACGAGGCCGGGGAACGCTTCGCCACCGCCTTGCTGCTGGAGATCCCCGACGAGGACCCCATCACCCGGCTGACCAGCTGCGGCCACCTCCCGCCACTACTGCTCAAGCCGGGCGAAGCGTCCACCGTTCTCGTGCACCCCGCGCCCCCGCTGGGGGTCGGCCGCACCGGACCGGAGGACTACACCCTCGATGTGTTCTCCTTCGAGCCCGGAGACACCCTCCTGCTGTATACCGACGGCGTCATCGAAGCTCGCGACCCTGCAGGCGGGTTCTACCCGTTCACGGAACGGGCAGCCCAGTGGTCCCACGCCAGCCCCGAGACGCTTCTGCATCACATCCGGCGCGATCTCCTCGCCCACGCCGGCGGACGCCTCGACGACGACGCTGCCCTGATCGCGATCCGCCGCCCGACCGCTCCGCATCCGAGCCGCCGCCATGGGAGGACCATCCATGGCGGCGGGTTCCGCCACGGCTCCGCAACAAGCCAATGAGCGGGCGCGCCAACTCACATGCTCAGCCTCGCCAACTCAAACGCTCACTCGCCAGGTGAAGCGCTCAGTCACACATCCGGCAGATCACCTCGCCCCATGTCCACATCAACGAGCCGGACAAGCCGTAGTCACATGATCGGCCGGACAGGTCCTAGCTGACGATCACGGACGTCCGGCAACCCACGGCCTCACGGTGTCCGACGACGACAGGGCCGGGAACGACGCATCCGTTTGAGGCGGCCGGCCCCCAGGGGGCCCCACGGTCCTGTCGGGACGGTCGAAGAGGGCCGCGTCCCAGTCACCGGCCCGTAGCCATCTGAGTTCTCACCCGTGCTCGCTACCGGCGGCAGGGGTTCACACAATGTGGCTGTTTCATCCGGTGAGGCGTTCGTGGAGGTGGAGGAGGCAGGGGCGTGATCGACTGGGCCTGGAGCGGTACGAGGCCTCCGGGAGCGATGCCGGCGAGGTCCTCGGCCGGCACGGCGGGCGGCGGGTGGTCACCGCTTCAGGGGAGGGCCGAGCCACCGATTGCCAATTGGCCTGGGACCTGGGCACAGCGCCCTGAGAGACTGCTTCTCCAGTGTTGCGCTTCGAGGAGATGCCATGCAGGTAGCCGTGGTCACCTTTGACGGATTCAACGAGCTCGACAGCTTCATCGCCTCCGCGCTGATCAACCGGTGCCGAAAGGACGGCCTGGAAGCCTTCATCACGACACCCACGCCGGTGATCACATCGATGAACGGCGTCGAGGTGACCGGACAGCGCCCGCTGGAGTTCGTGACCGGGGCCGACGTCGTGCTGATCGGCAGCGGGGTGAAGGCGCGAGAGGTGGTCGCCGACGACCTGCTGATCTCCAAGCTGCCGCTGGACCCTTCGCGGCAGCTGATCGGTGCGCAGTGCTCCGGCGCGCTGGTGCTCGCCCGGCTCGGGCTGCTGGACACCATGCCCGCCTGCACGGACATGAAGAGCCGGCCCTTCGTCGAAGCCTCCGGCGTCACCGTGCTGGACGCGCCGTTCCACGCCGAGGGGAACATCGCCACGGCGGGCGGTTGCCTGGCGTCGCAGTACCTCGCCACGTGGGTGATCACCCGGACGCTCGGGGAGAACGCGGCGCGCGGTGTCCTCGACTACGTGGCTCCGGTCGGCGAGAACCACGAGACTGTCGAGCGCTCCATGCGCGCCGTCCACGCGGGCGAGGCCGCCCTGCGCTGACGCCCGGCGGATCATCCCTCCGCGCTGCCGCTTCGTCGTCTCAAACTGAAACCACCGCACAGCTGGCCGTGGAGCGAGGCTGGATCACTTCAGGGAGCCCACTGGTGAGGGGCGGCATAGCATGGCAAAACCGGGCCCGAAGCTCACCGCCGAGCCCCGCGCGATCTGGCCTGGCGCGACGAGCTTCGGGCCGAGTCACCATGCTCGTTCCGTGTTGTCGCACCGCCGAGTCCCACGACGTCACCCCGCACGCGGACACGGAGAGACGGGCTGCGCAATGACGGGAACACCGAGATGACCCCCTCGTACGAAACCATCAGGACCAGGCTGGATGGCAACGTCCTGTCCGCCACGTTCAACGCGCCGCCGATGAACCTCATCGGTCCCGAGGTCGTGCGGGACCTGGTCGCACTGCTCGAAGAAGTGGCACACCCGACCGCCCCTCGCGTGGTGATCTTCGACAGTGCGGACGCCGACTTCTTCTTCCCACACGTCGACATGACGAAAGTCGCCGAATACACCGCTGAGGCCGCGAAGGCCGGAGGCCCCGGCGATGCCTCCCTCGGAATGCTGTTTCGCAAGCTGAGCCAGCTCCCGGCAGTCACCATCGCCAAACTCCGCGGCCGTGCCCGGGGAGCGGGCAGTGAGTTCCTCCTCGCCTGCGACATGCGCTTCGCCTCCCGTGAGAACGCCATCCTGAGCCAGCCCGAAGTGGGAATCGGAACACCCCCCGGCGCGGGAGCGATCCAGCACCTCACCCGTCTGCTGGGCCGGGGCCGTGCACTCGAAGCCGTGCTGACGTCGTCGGACTTCGACGCCGACCTCGCCGAACGCTATGGATGGGTCAATCGTGCGGTCCCGGACGCCGAACTGGACGAGTTCGTGGCAGGCATCGCCGCGCGCATGAGCGGATTCCCACGTGATGCGCTGATCGCGGCCAAGTCGGCAATCAACGCCATCAGCCTGCCGACTCCTGCCGAAGTACGCGCAGACGCCGCCCTGTTCCAGCAACTCGTCCGAGGTGAGGGGGTACAGCTGCGCACGGCTGAGCTGTTCGAGCAGGGCTTCCAGACCCGTGGTGCCACCGAACTCGGCCTCGGAGACGCCCTGGGCCGCTTGAAGGCCGTCGACTGACTCACTGGAGGGTCTTCGTGTGCGCCTGGTCGCGGGGGTCGACAGCAAGGCCGCTGCGTGGTGGCGAGGGCTGCGAACCCCTACTTGCCCGTCTTGCTCATCAACCGGTCGATCGGTCCATCAACACTGCGGTGCCGTGCAGGCGGCCGGTGAGGTCGGTCCGGGGCTCGATTTCGGCCTTTCGACCGGTCCGTCACGCTTCCCGGACCGGTCAAGCGGCTTGGCACCGCACCCGGCTCTCCACTAGGCACGAGGCTTTGCGGTGGTTGCCCTCGGCGCGCGACGCGACCCCAACTGCGCCCGGTAGCCGCCTGATTACTTTGAGACGTTCTCTCTGGGAGGGGTGGCTGGCCCGGGACAGGGCGTGTTGAGTGGGAGTTCGCCGGCCGGCGAACTCCCGACACCAACAAGTGAGAGGGGCAATGCCATGAGTGATGTCTACGAGCCGCCGATGCTGATCGAGCTGGGCGACTTCGCGGAGCTGACCCGCGGCTTCCTGATCGGCGACGTGTTCGACACCCACGGCTTCTTCCTCATCTGAGGGGCCGAGGATGAGCGGCCAGCCGAGGAACTGGTTCGTGGTCCTGCCGGACGTCGAAGCCGCCTCCATTGTGGCCGCGGTGCAGGATCCGGGCACCGCCCGGATCCTGCACCACCCCTCAGGGCGACCATGGCTCATCGGCGAGTGGCCGAAGGAGGACCTGGTCGCCACGACGGCCGGATCGGTCGCCCTGGCCGTTCTCGGCTACGCGGGCATCGATGTAGCGGCACTGCACCGCCACGCCGAAGGGATGCGCGATGCGGCCGCTGTCGAGTCGCTCGCCGCGCACCTCGCAGGCAGTTGTCACGTCCTGGTCAGCGCACAGGGCACGGTCCGGGCCCATGGAACGGTCTCCGGGCTGCGCCGCCTCTACCACACTGTGGTGGACGGTGTCGCGGTCGCCGCCGACCGCGCGGACGTCCTCGCCCGCCTGACCGGACGGTCGATCGCGACGGAGCGGCTGGCCCTGAGGCTGCTGCACCCGCTTCCGCATCCGCTGCAGGACGTCCCGCTGTGGCCTGGCGTGCAAGCCGTTCCCCCCGACCACTGTCTCCTTCTGCCCCGTGACCGGCCCGCCCGGACCCGGCGCAGATGGCTGCCCCCGGCGCCGGTGCGACCACCAGCCGAGGCGGCCGAGGCGCTGGGCCTGGCTCTGGAGGGCGCGGTCGCGGCCCGTACCCGCCGCGGCGGCCTCGTCGCCTGCGACCTGTCCGGCGGTCTGGACTCCACCCCTCTGTGCTTCTTGGCCGCGCGCGGGCCGAACAAGCTGCTCACCGTGACGCTGGGCTCGGTGGACCCGCACCATAGCGACACGCACTGGGCCACCCTCGCGGCCGAGATGCTGCCCGGCGCGCGGCTGCTCCTCGACGCGGACCGGCTTCCCGCCATGTTCGCCGGCATGGAGCACCCGGGCCGACCCGGCGACGAGCCCTACGCCTGGACCAGGACCCGGGCCAGGGACGAGTTCGTGGCCGGTGAGCTGGCTGCCCGCGGCGCGTCGGTGAGGATCAGCGGTGAGGGTGGCGATGAGATCCTCCAAGTGCTGCCCGGATACCTGCGCCGCACTGCCCCGCGGCAGCCGCTGCTGGCCTGGCAGCAGCTGCGCCGTCACCGTGCCCGGTTCCGCTGGAGCCTCAGCAGCGCGCTGGGAGCCTTGGCCGACCGGCGCCCGTACCAGACCTGGCTCACCGAAGCCGCCGGCCAGACCGATCGTGGTCGGCCACCGCACGGGACGACCATGCTGGGCTGGGGTCTGCCTCCGCGCCTGCCGCCGTGGGCCACCGCCGAGGCCGCCCAGGCCGTGCGGGAACAGCTGCACGCGGCGGCGGTGGACGCCGAGCCACTGGCACCCGAACACGCCCAGCACCAGGTGCTGCACATGGTCCGGCACAGCGCCGGCGCGATGCGCCTGGCCGTTGAGGCCACAGCCGACGTGGGCACGCCCTACACCGCACCGTTCCTCGACGACCAAGTCATCGAGGCCTGCCTCGCCGCCGACCTCACCATGCGCGGCGACCCGAGCGCCTACAAGGGCCTGCTGATCCGCGCGATGGCCGGCACCGTGCCCGACAAGCTCCTGCACCGACCGGACAAGGGGGACTTCAGCCCGGACGCCCACCAGGGGCTGGCCCGCCACCGCCGCGAGCTCACCGAACTCATTGACAGCAGCGCGCTGGCACACGCCGGCCTGATCGACCCCGCGGCGCTGCGCCAAGCCTGTCTCGGCCTGTACCCGCCGGGCATCCCCTATGCCGCCCTGGACGCGACCTTGGCCTGCGAACACTGGCTGCGCACCCGGACCGCCAGCGCCCCACCCGACCCCGGAGGCCTGTAATGGCAGCGAAACTGCGCACGGACGTCACCATGACCACAAGCGAGGTCGGCGGTGTCCTGCTCGACGAAGTCACCGGCCGATACTGGCAGCTCAACCGCACCGGAGTGCTCATCCTGCAGTGGCTGCTGGACGGGCAGACGGCCGAGCAGACCGCCGCCGCCCTGGCAGGCCGCTTCCCGGTCGGCGCCGCCCGGGCCCGCGCCGACGTCGACGCGCTGTACACGTCCCTGCGCGGGGCGGGGCTGATCAGCGAATGAACCCGGCCACGCCTTGGCACCACCGCCCGGCCGCGTTAGCCGCCATCGGGGCCGCCCGGCTGATCGAGAGGCTTCCGCCGGCCCGTATCCGCAGCCTGATGCTCCGCCTGCGCGGTGGCGCCCGGCCCGCTACCGCCGCGCAGGCCCTGGCCGCCCGCCAGACCGTGGTCGCCCTCAGCGTCCGCTGCGCGGGGCAGGGTTGCCTCCAACGCTCCATTGCCGCTGCCCTGTTGTGCCGGGCCGGCGGAAACTGGCCGACCTGGCGGACCGGCGTGCGGATGGCGCCGTTCCGCGCCCACGCCTGGATAGAGGCCGAGGGCCGTGCCATTGACGAGCCCCCGGAGGTAGCCCACTTCCACCCGCTGATCACCGTCCCGCCAGCCGCGCGATAGTTGCTGAGAGGGCGCCGGCAGGCCGGTGCGGGCCGGCACGCCGCCGGGCTGCGGTTCGCGGAGCGTCTGCCGTTCAGGAAACGGGTTCACCGGGTTGGGTCAGGCCACGGTTCCAAGAGGGCGTCCGCCTGCTCGGTCCAGCAGCTACCGCCGGTGGGTCGGATACCGAAAAGCCGCACCATCGACATGCGCGCGTACCGGACCGGCAGGGAAGAACGCCGCTTGGCCGGCACTCCCCCGCCAGCGAGGGATACCCGTCTCGGGGTGTGCACAGGGGGAGAAGGAAAAGCCGCGCCCACCCGGACAGAGCGTCCGGGTGAGCGCGACGTGAGCGAGTGGCGGCGGGGTCAGGTCGCGGTCAGCGACAGATCGGCCGTCGTGGCACGGCCCGGCAGCAGGGTCACCTCCTTGGACGCCGGGCGGTGGCCGGCGTCCGAGGCCGTGATCCGCAGCGGGCTCGGGCGGGCGTCCAGCCAGAGGTCGTAGTGGCCGTCGGAGTCGGTGCGTACGGTGTGGGCGAGGCGGTCACAGCCGGTCGTTCCGGCGTGCGCCACCGGGCAGATCAGGACAGTGGCTCCGGCGAGCGGCGCTCCTGTGCGCTTGTCGGTGATCGTTCCGGAGAGATGGCCCCAGGTCCGCGGGATCGTGACCTTGAGGCTGACCTTGACCGATGCTCCGGCGTAGGGGGCGTCGGTGCTGTAGGTGAGCCGCGCGGTGTAGGTGCCTGCCGTGGCGACGGCGGAGGCATCCGCGCGGACGGTGACCGTGGTGGAGCGGCCGGGGGCGAGGTCGAAGGAGGTCTTGTCCGCCGACAGCCAGCTGACGTCGTCGCCGTCGCACTGGTCGTGCCCGGGCAGGACCTCGGCCGAGGTGGCGGTGTCAGAGAGCGAGGTCATGCCCCCGACGCGGTAGATCCCGCAGCCGCCGCCGGCTCGGAAGACGGCGGAGCCGGAGTTGGGCAGGCTGGACCAGGTGTTGGACACCGGGTCGTATTCGACGACGGTGTTGACCGAGTCCTGTCCGGCGATGCCGCCGACGGCCTGGAGTTTGCCGTCGTTCCCGCTGGCGGTGGCGCCCCAGCGCGTGCTGGGCATGTCGGCCGCACGGGTCCAGGTGTCGGCGGAGGGGCTGTAGCGGTAGGTCTGTCCGCTGGCGACGCTGCCCGAGAGGCCCCCGGCGCAGACCAGTTCACCGCTGATGCCGGCGCAGGCCGCACGTTCCATGGGGAACGGGTAGTCGGAGAGGCGGGTCCAGGTGTCGGTGGCCGGGGTGTAGCGGTAGACGGTGCTGACCATGGCCGTGCAGCCGGATCCGGTGCAGCCTCCGATGACATAGAGGCTGCCGTCGAGGACGGTCACATTGGGCATGCCGACCGCCTGGGGCAGATCGGAGAGGCGGGTCCAGGTGTCGGTGGTGGGGTGGTACGCGTAGAGCGAGGCGCCGGCATGGTCCCCGGCCCAGCCGCCGGCGACGTACATGGTCCCGTCGATGAACGCCCCGCCGGGTGACTCCAGGGTCTCGGGGAGGTCGGCGATGGGTGTCCAGGCGTCGGTGGACGGGTCGTGCACATAACTGTGGGTGAGGTAATGCCCGTTGAAGATTCCGGAGACTCCGGCGACGGAGTAGACCTTGCCCTGGTAGGTGCCCACCGCGTTGTCCGTGACGGGCTCGGGGTAGTCGGCGATGCCGGTCCAGGGCCCTGTGGATGCCGATGCCGCTGCCGTGGCGGGCGGGTCGGTCGACGGGGTCTTCGGGGCCGAGGAGGTGGAACTCATCGGTCCGGGTGAGTAGTTGCCCTTGACGCGCAGCGTCGGTGTGCCTGCCGAGGAGTCCGACGTGGTCGTGGAGGTGCCGGCCGGTGAGGTGTAACCGGTGCTCTGCTCACCGAGGTTGACGTGCAGCGGCGCCTGCCCCTTGTTGGTGAAGGTGACCTTCTTGCTGCTTGATCCGCCCAGCGTCTCGCTGACGGAGAGGCTGCCCGAACTCACCGCCAGGCGGCCCGCCTTGAGCGTGCGGTCGAACCGGTTGACCTTGTCGGGCCGTGTGGTGAGGGTGCCGGTCGAGGTGGTGTAGCGGGCGGAGGCCGTCGTGTAGGTGTGGCGTCCGGCGGGGGCGCTGAACAGCCAGTAGTAGCCGTCGGCCAATGCCAGGTCGTCGGGGGTCGCCACGGTGGTCGCCGTCGCGTAGCTGTCGGCGGTGTCGGTGATGGTGGCGGGCGTGATGGTGCCGCCGGTGTTGCCGTCGACGACCTTTCCGGCGACGATGCCTCCGCTCACGGCGGCGCAGGAGCCGACGGTGACGGTGTCGAGCTGCCAGAGCGACAGGCCGCTGCCGGAGTAGTGGAAGCGCACCTTCACGTGCTTCGCGTTTGCCGCCTGGGTCAGGGAAACCTTGGCGTGGCCCAGGTACTCGGCCGTGTCCTGGTGCCACACCGTGGTCCACGTCGCGCCCGAATCGAGGCTGAGGTCGACGTTGGCCACCGAGTCCTTGCTGGGGGCGTAGGCGGCGTCGAAGCCGAGGACGGGTGAGGTCTGGCCTGCCAGGCTGAAGGTGGGTGAGACGAGTTCGGTGTCCTCCGGGACACCGCCCCGGGTGTAGGGGGACGCGGAGGCCCAGTTCCCGGTTCCGCCCGTGAAGTTCCACACCGATTTATCGGCGAAGTCCCAGCCGGCGCCGTCCGTCCCGTGATTGACGACGGTCCAGCCGTGCTCCGGCGTGGTGCCGGTCCAGCCCTCGAAGCCGGTCTCGGCCGGATAGGCGTGGCCGGGTGCGACGCAGGACGCCAGGTCCACGTCCGGGGCCACGTCGGTACGCACGTCGGCCGTGCCCACCGGGACACTCAGGTCCGTGCTCAGGTAGCCGGGGTAGACCGGTGCCACATGCACGTCATAGGTGGCCTTTTCCGGAAGCTCCACGCTGTACTTGCCGGTGTAGGGGTCGGTGTAGAGGGCGCCGTTGGGATAGCCGTCGATGGTGATCTTCGAGTACAGGGGCCAGCCGTGCCCGCTGCCGTCCTTCACCGTGCCGGACACCGTGCGGGTGGGCAGTTTCACCAGGGTCAGGTCGGCGGTGGTGCTGTCGTTCTCGGCGACACCCACTCCGGAGCGGGTGTTCTCCTGGTAGCCGAAGTCGGTTGCGCTGATCCGGTAGTCGCCCACCGCGACGGGGAGGTCGTACGCGCCATCGGCGTCGGTGGTGACGCGGTACTCCCGGCCGCCTGTCGTCTCTTCGGAGATGGCCAGCGCCGCACCGGCGAGCGGGGCGCCGGACTCGCTGTCGGTGACCCGTCCGGACAGCGTTCCATGGGCGCCGAAGGCCAGCGCGGACACGCCGACCGGGGTGCCGAGACCGGTCGGGCCGTCCCAGCCGGCGCCGGCAGTGCACTCCACCGTGCCGCAGTCGTCGTTGGAACCTGTCGTGACATCGGTCAGCCCGGAGGCGTTGATGTACGGGTAGGTCACCGGGTAGGTGCCCTCGACGGGGGTGCCCGCCAGCGCGTACATCGCCGTGATCAGCGGTGCGGAGAGGCTGGTGCCGCCGACCTGCAACCAGCCGTCCTTGCCCACCGTGTCGTACACGGCCAGGCCGGTCGCGGGGTCGGCGACCGCGGAGATGTCAGCCGTCGCCCGGGTGTCGCAGCCGGTGGTGAGCCCCCGCTGATAGGCGGGCTGGGCCTCGTACAGCGAGCAGCCCGATCCACCGGAGGTCCAGGCGGACTCCGTCCAGCCGCGCCCGGTGTCCTCGGCGCGGGTCAGCCGGGTGCCGCCGGCGGCCACCACATTGGGGTTGGTGGCGGGCCAGTTCTGGACATGGCCGGTGTCGCCGGTGGACGCGACCACGGCCACACCGGGATGGTCGTAGTGGTGGTCGTACGCGGTCTGGGAGGCGGTCTCGCTGGGCAGACCGTAGGAGTTGGAGACGTACTTGGCGCCCAGGCGTACGGCGGTGTCGACCGCGGTGCCCAGGTCGTCCAGACTCGCCGAATCACCCTGCACGAGAAGGATGTTGCACGCCGGACAGGCGGCGGAGACGGCGTCGAGGTCGAGCGCGGTCTCCAGCGCCCAGCCCGCGTCGTCGGCGGGGTAGTCCGTGCCACCGTTCTGATCGACCTTGCGGAAGCAGCCGTTGGCGGTGGTGCACTCGGGCAGCCCGTAGTGCTCGCGGTACGCGGCCAGGTCGTCCTCGGCGTGCGAGTTGCCGTAAGCGTCGACGATCGCCACCGTCCGGCCCTCGCCTCCGGCGGGAAGGCTGTAGGCCGCCTGGATGTCGGCGGGGCCCAGCGCCGTGGACGGGGGCGCGGTCGCCTGCGGCTTGACGAGGTGGTCGGAGCCGGTGCGCACATCGGCGAAGCACTGGGCCACGCCGTCCTCGAGGCTCGGGTTGTTGCAGCCGGCCGGGACGTAGTTCTGCGGGACGTTGTCCTGCGGGACGTTGTCCTGCGGCAAGGCGTTGAGCAGGTCGGAGGCCCTGGAGGAGTCGGCGTCGGATGAGGAAGCCGAGGAAGTGGGGGTGGCCGCGGAGGCGGTGGCCGGTGGTACCGCGGCGAGAGCGCCGGCGCCGAGACAGCCGGCTATGAGAAGGGAGAGCGGCGCGCGTACGCGCGCACGTCTTGAGGACAGCAAGGAGGCACCCTTTTCGTCACGTTCAGGACCCGATCGGGCCGGGATCAGAGGGGTTCGTAACCGCTGTACGGGTCGTCCCCGCAGGCAGGGCCTGCGGTCGTGTCGTCGGCAGGTACGCCCGGTGCGGCGGGCGTCGGTTCGGGGTGTCGCTCTCCGGCGGGCGGCACGTCGGTGTGCTGCGGTCCGGTGACGGCACCGGGGGGACTGCCGGCGCCGTCCGTACGGGCCCTCGGTGCGCCGGAGTTCGGTTCGGGGGGTGTGCTGCTCATCCGGTGGGTGGACGTCCTTCGGTCATGCCCAGGTGCGGACCGGCTTACGGAGCCTGCGCGCACTGAGTATCGAGGGTCGCCGCGGGTCCTCGCGATGGGGCGGATGACCTAAAGATCGGGTCCCGCGCCGGTGACATGGCCTTCCGACGGGGTGATTCCGGCCTGTGTCAGGCTGACCGCCAGTGCGGTACGCGAGGTCACTCCGTATTTGCGCATCGCGGAGTTCAGTTGCGCGGCAATGGTCTTCGGGGAACGGGAAAGTGCCCGTGCGATGGCCGGGTTGGTCAGGCCGGTGAGCATCAGCCGGACCACTTCCAGCTCGCGCGGGGACAGTTGGTCGCCGTAGCCGCGCCGCCCACCGCGCCACTCTCGTACCGGCGCCCCGGCTGCACGGCGCGCGACGTGTACCCGGGCGGCGTCCTTCCGGGCTCCCAGAGCCATGAACCCGGCCTGCGCGCGGGCGAGTTCGGCCAGTCCGGTCTCCGTGTTCCCCGCTGCCAGCAGGCAGCCGGCCCGGCGTTCGGCCGCGAGCAGTGCATCGTACGGCCGGGGCAGGCGCTTCCAGGCGGTGACGGCCCGGCCGAACGCGGCGGCAGCCTCGACGCTGCGGCCCTCTCCCTCTGCCAGCACTCCGCGACACGTCTCCAGGGCCGCGTCCGCTGCCGGCAGGTTCCTGCCACTGAGCCCTTCGGCCAGGTCCGCGACGAACTTCCTTGCCTGGTCCGGCCGTTCGACCGCGAGCAGCGCGCCGGTTCGCACCGGTGCGAACTCGGTGGCCCACAGCCAGATGTTCTTGCGGGCCACGACGTCGGCCGGCCCTTCCGTCAGCTCCAGCGCCTCGGCGGCCGACCCCTCGGCGAGCCGGATCCGCGCCAGGGCTGCCGAGGGCTCCAGCGGCAGATCCACGATGCCGCGCCGCAGCCCCGCGTCGAGCACCTGGCGCAGCCGCTCCTCGACGGCCCCGGCCCCGTCTTCGGCCGCCGCCGCGGGGCCCGGATCCACTCCGCCTCCGACCGCCCCGTCCAGCAGGGCCGTGACCAGCAGGGCGTCCAGCTGGAGCAGGGGTTCCTCGTCCACCGCTGCCAGGGCCGCGGCCCGCTCGGCCAGTCCGTCCCAGGCGCCGGTGAACCAGTCCAGGTGCACCAGCGTCACCAGGATCATGTCGTGCAGCCGTAGGTGCCGGTGTTCCTCGGCCCTGGCCAGCCCGGTCGTCAGCAGCGCTCTGGCCTCGTCGTAGCGGCCCCAACGCATGGCCGCGTTCCCGATGTTGAGTCCGCTGCGGGTCAGCTGCATCATTCCTGCGGGCGTCGTCGCGGTGTCGGGCAGCTCCGCGGCCACGGCCCAGCCGGCCTCGTCGCCCATGTCCAGCAGGGCGGTTGCCCGGTCCACCACGAGAGCCAGCCGCTGGTCAGCCGCCATCGGCAGCCGGGCCGCGTCGGCCGCCCGGTCCAGCCAACGGCGGTGCTCCCCGGCGGACATCAGGGTGCTCGGCGGGCTGCCGAGTGTGGTCATCGCCCAGGCAGCCTGGAACGGTTCGTCGGCCAGATCCGGCAGCGCCCTCTCCAGTTCCGCCGCACCGGCCGCGTACTCGGCCACCTGCAGCAGCATCCTCCCCAGTTGGATACGGACGGCCGCGCGGTCGTGCGGTGCGAGTGCCTCCCCATCCAGCACCCTGCGCAGCGCGCGGATCAGGTCACCGCGGGCAACGAGCCCGGCGAAGGCCAGGACCGGCATCTTCTGTGCCCACCGGGCCACCGAGGCGGCGGGCGGACCGCTCCCGGTGAGCAACTCGTGCAGCAGTCCGACGGCGGTGCGGTGGTCCCCGGAGGCCAGCGCGAGGTCGGCGGTCAGTTCCGCGTACTCGCGCCACTGCCCGGTGTCCCCCGCCTCCCGGTAGTGGTGGGCGAGCCGGGCCACCGGCTGAGGCGTCAAGGCCCGCAGTGAGCGGCCCGCTCCCCGGTGCAGGGCCCGGCGGTCGGGCGCGGGCGTCATGTCGTAGACCGCACGGGCCGCCAGCGCGTGCCGGAAACTGACCCGGCCGGCCCGGTCCTCGCCGAGCAGTCCACTGCGTACGGCGGCGTCCACGGCGCTCCCGGCAACGTTGTCCGGGAGCCCGCTCACCGTCGCGAGGATGGCCGGGCCGACCGGTTCGGCCAGCACGGAAGCAGCCTGCAGTACGCGTTGCGCATCCGGAGTGAGGCGCGAGGCGCGCTCGGCGACGGCGTCCCGGATGGTGGGCGGGACAGCGATGTCGGCCAGCGTCCTGCGCACCCACTCGCCGTCGCGCCGGACCAGATCGGCCCGGTCGCGCAGCAGCCGGACCGATTCCTCGATCGCCAGCGGCACACCGTCGGTCCGTTTCTGGAGGAACGACGCGAAAGTCTCGGAGACGTGTTCCCCGTCCAGCATCGACGACATCAACTCGGCGGTCTGCGGCACGTCCAGCGCGCCAAGACTGATCCGTACGTACCCGGTACCGGCCGGGGGCCGGGAGGTCAGCCGCATCAAAACGGAGTCCGGTGCCACCTCCTCGGGACGGTAGGTCAGCACCAGACTCATCCGGCGGGAACGGCGGGAGGCGAGGAACAGCAGGAAGTCCAGGGTGGCTTCGTCGGCCCAGTGGACATCCTCCAGGACCAGTACACCGACTCCCATGGCGTCCAGCAGTTCGGCCAGTGCGCGGAAGAGCCGGTGCCGGGCAGCACCCGCGTCCGACAGCGCCTCGGGGGCCGGCGGCAGGTGCTGCCCCCACTCCGGGAACAGGGGCCGCAGCACCCCGGCGAGGGGGGTGAGTGCCAGCTCCGCCACATCGGGCTGGGCATCGCGGGCGGCATCGACGACCGGGCCCAGCGTGAGCGCCTCCCGGAACGGCGGGCATACGGCGGCCAGCGGCCGCCGGGCGGCGACACCGGGCTCGTCCAGCGCCTCCTGAACGAGCCGGCTCTTGCCGATACCGGCCTCGCCCTCGATGAGAACCGTGGCCGGCGGCCGGGCCAAGGCGTCCGTCAGCCGGTGCAGTTCGTCCGCTCGGCCGACGAAACGCGGAGCGCTGACGCTGGGCAGCACGCGCGGGAGGCGGTCCTCCGCAGAGCGCTCCATCCGACCGCCTTCCCCACTCCGCCCAGAGTCTGTGCGACCCGAGCGCCCGCTGACCGTGCGGGCCTCGACACCGCAGCATGCCATGATCGCCGCACTGACCGCGCCCGGGTACGCCGACTACGGTTGCCACGAACGTTTCTGATGTCACGTCAATTCTTGACGGATCGCCAAACGAGGCTCGTGGCCGCATGGGGAGACCGGCTTCTCCGCATGAAGGGTAGGTCCGTGCGGGGTGTACCGGGGTGGCGCCGTCAGGCCTCGGAGGGGTCCAGGGGGGCGGCGAGGCGCCGGCAGAGGCGGTCTTCAGCCTGAGGCTCGAAGATGGTCTCACCGTGCGAAACGGCGCGAGTACGGTATCGAGGCACGAACATGGCGGCCGCGGCGGCTGGTGTCCGGTCCTGCGTGTGGGCGAGAGCGGTGATCTCATCCGTGGTGGCGGGCAGATCCACGACATAGGACTTGAGCAGCGTGCGGAGGTCGTGGCGGTAGCGCTCGTCGTGGGTGAACTCGGGACGGTCGCTGTGGTCGGTGAGCAGGCACAGGAGCGCAACCGTGCCGAAGGTAGGGATTGTCTACCTTGATGAGCAGTTCACGCAGGGCCGCGTCGTCGCACCACAGGGCGGTCCCGGTGTCCGGAGCGTCCTGGCGGCAGACAGCCGGGCGGCGGTCTTCCTGGTCGGGGACATCCTCTGGTCCGCTTCGCCCCTTGGGCCGCGTAAGGCCGAGGTGGGGCCGACGGGTCTCTCGCCGACAGTGCGAACGGTGTGGCGGTCAGGCATACAGCCGCCGGGCGGAGTCGGTGGCCGGTGAGTGGTGGCCGTGGGTGGTGTAGGCGAAGTTCAGGACGGTGCGGCGGGCGCCGGGGTGGTTGAGGGGGGTGACGCGGTGGGCGGTCAGGTCGCTGCGCAGCAGGTAGGCGTCCCCCGCGTGATGGTGGGCCTGCCGGGTCCCGGGCTTGTCCAGGGCGGCGAGGCTTCGGTGGCCGGGGTTGAACTCGAGGAGTCCGCCGTCGGCGGCCTGGGGTGGTGCTTCGACGAAGAGGACCAGGGCCGGGGGGTAGTCGTCGGTGTGGGCGCCGTGGGTGTCGCCGGGGTTGTGGAGGATGTTCAGCACATGCCGCTCCACCGGCTCCTCCACGGGCCGCACGTCCGTGCCGTGCAGGGCGGTCAGGAGCGCCAGCAGTCCGGTGTCGCGGTACAGGGCGCTGATGAGTGGTGATTCCCGGGCGATGTGGTGGCCGCCCAGGGTGGTCATGTGGCGCGGGCTGTCGTCCATGCACTCCATGCTGAGGTCCCGGCGGGTCGCCGACGCCTCCAGTCGGCCGACCTCCTGCCGCAGCGACTGCAGTCCCGGCTGGGTCAACAGGCCGGGCAGCGGCAGGTATCCGGTCTCGGCGAAGCGAGGGCGCAGCGATGCCGGGTGTGAGGGCAGGGTCAGCACGGGCACAGCCCTACCCCTCGGGCCGGCAGGGGGAAACGCAAGATCAGGCCGGCAGCCGTCCAGCGTGCTGCGAGCCGTCCCGTCGCCACCCTGAGGTAGAAATCGCCTCGGGCGGCGCGAATCGTTCCTGCGGTGAATGTCCTCGGCCATGCGGGTGAGCGCAGCCCGCTATGACTCCGGCGGATGCAAGGAGACCGGTAGAACGCGGGGGTCGTTCCGTCGTACCGAGGGGTGTTCGTGATGAGCCGAGGCTTGATCGTCGTGGATGTGCAGAAGGACTTCTGCGAAGGAGGCAGCATTCCCGTCGTGGGAGGCGCGCAGATCGCCACCGCGATCGCCGAGCTGGTGGAACAGAGCGCGGGTGGTGACTACCAGTACGTCGTGGCCACCCGGGACCACCACATTGACCCGGGAAGCCACTTCTCCTCGGACCCGGACTTCAAGGACAGCTTCCCCGTCCACTGTGTGGCGGGAGACGAAGGCGGCGAGTTCCACCCGAACTTCGCCCCCACCGTCGCCGGCGGCAAGGTCCACGCCGTCTTCTTCAAGGGCGCTCACAGCGCCTCCAAGAGCGGCTTCGAAGGCGCGGACGCCGAAGGGACCTCCCTCGCGGACTGGCTGCGCGCCCGTGGGGTGAGGGATGTCGACGTGGTGGGCATCGCGACCGACCACTGCGTGCGCGCCACCGCACTGGACGCCGCCGCGGCGGGGTTCAGCACCCGGGTACGCCTGGACTACTCGGTCGGCGTCGCCCCCGACACCGTTGCCTCCACCCTGGACGACTTCCGCCAGGCAGGCATCAAGACGTCCGGTCAGGCACCGGTGCCGAGTTAGGCCCGCCGGCAGGTCGAACGCCCTTCAGACCGTGACGGTGCCCGGGCCGGCCACGGCTGGTCCGGGCACAAGCCCCCAGTTACCGCGGAACCCCGAAGGCCCGTGCCTGGTGCCTGTTGCCGGCCCCCCGCGGCCGGCAACAGGCATGGGCGTTGCGGCGGGCCCCCACGGCCCGGACACAGCCGCTGTCGGAAGGGGGCCGCCACATCCACCCCGCCGAACGGGCCTTGACCGAACCCTGCTGCCGAGCCCCCACCGCCGCTGGCGGCGCGGCGCTTGGGGCTCGGCGGTCTCAGAGGTGACGCCGAGTCGGCAAGCAAGTGCGCCGCGCGTGTTCTTAGGCGGTCTCGATCGTTGGACGGATCATGCTGACCACATGGGTGACGCGACCAACCACCGGCCCTCGGTTGTCCTCACGCCCCTGCCGCAGGACGCAGCCATCCCGAACAGCCTCCTTCTCCATCCGCTGGGGGCTGGACTCCGACCGCCTTGGAGGGGTGACTACGTGACTTCGGGTGTGGTCGACGCGCAAGCAATCGATCTATGCGCGGTTCAGAGCCAGGTCGACGCGGTGCTTGACGACTTCCTTGCCGACAAGGCTCTCGCGGCAGCAGGCCGGGGGCACCCGCCGGAACTGGTCCAGACCGTGCGGGACTTCCTGGCGGCCGGGGGGAAGCGGATCCGGGCACTGCTGTGTGTGGTGGGCTGGCATGCCACCGGCGGCTGCCGGGTACCGAGAGGCGTGTGCCGGGGGATGCGGTGACGGCGGTGACGGCGGTAGCCGGGAGCGGAGCCGAAGCCGGCTGATGAGGTCGGGAAGGGGTCCCGCTCTCCCGGGGAGCTGTCGGTGCAGGAGCACGGACGCTGGGCACCTTTTTGCCGGGGTGGCCGAGTTCGTCGCGGAGCAGTTGGGGGTTGCGGAGCAGTTGGGGGTTGAGGATCCGTCGTGTCCGAAGCTGTACCCGGAGCGGCTGCCGACCCAGCATGAGCACGCCCGTGAGATCCGGAAGCCGCTGAAGATCCGGGATTTCGAGGATGGCGACCTGGCCCTGCGGGAGCACGTCGCCGGGCGGGTGTGGGTGTCGCACGAGGGGCCGCGGGCGCGGTTCGACCGGGCGGTGACGTGGCCGCTGCGCACCCGGGTGCTGATGCCGGGGCTCACTCAGCCGGCCCGGCTGGTCGGTGAGGTCCGTACCGGTGAGCGGGCGCCGATCCACTCGGTGGTGGACGCCCCGGTGGAGCCGGAGTTCCGCCGCGGGCTGCTGGAGCTCCTCGATGTCCCGGAGGGGCCGCACGGTCCGTGCCGGAGGGGTGGCGTTGGAGCGGACGCGGGACATCCACGCCGGCGTAGCCGGCCCGGTACGGGATGAGTGCGCACGCGGCTACGCTGCGCAGGCCGGCGGAACCACGACGTACGGCGACGGGTGTCGCCTGCTTCCGGCAGGCGGCGCCCCGGTGGGCGCGAGGCGCGCTACTCGGACGGGACCGTGTCCCGGGGTGGCGCGACTACCGGCCCACGATGTCGGCGGACCGCGCCCGGACGGCGGCCGAGGACGCCGACCGGGCGGCGTACGCCGATGCGGGGTCGGAGTACGCCGCCCTGGGGCGGGACGAGCTGCGGGAAGCGGCCCAGGCCCGGCTACTTCGGGTCGCGGTTGAACTGCGCCATCGACCAGCGGTAGCCGAGCGCGGTCAGGCCGACGCACCAGGCGATCGCGATCCACCCGTTGTTACCGATCTCGGTGCCGAGCAGCAGGCCGCGCAAGGTCTCGATGGCCGGGGTGAACGGCTGGTACTCGGCGATCGGCCGGAACCAGCCCGGCATCGTGTCGGCCGGAATGAAGGCGCTCGAGATGAGCGGCAGGAGGATCAGCGGCATCGCACTGTTGCTGGCTGCCTCGGGCGTCGGGCTGGCCATGCCCATGCCGACCGCGATCCAGGTGAGCGCCAGGGCGAACAGTGCGAGCAGTCCGAACGCGGCCAGCCACTCCAGGACGGTGGCATCGGTGGACCGGAAGCCGATGGCCACGCCGACGGCGCCGACGAGGACCGCACTGGCGAGGCACTGCAGCACGCTGCCGACGACGTGCCCGACGATCACCGAGCCGCGGTAGACCGCCATCGTCCGGAAGCGGGCGATGAGGCCCTCGGTCATGTCCATGGAGATGTAGACCGCGGCCCCGATGACGGTGCTGCCGACGGTCATCATCAGGATGCCGGGGACGATGTAGGCGATGTAGTCGGAGCGGTCGGCGCCGCCGCCGCCGATGCCCGCGCTCATCACGTCGCCGAAGATGTAGACGAAGAGCAGAAGCAGCATGATCGGCGTGAGCAGCAGGTTCAGGGTTGCGGACGGGTAGCGCCACGCGTGCAGGAGGTTGCGGCGCAGCATCGTGTTCGAGTCGCGCACGGCGAGGGAGAGGGCGCTCATCGGACGTTCTCCTTGGGCTGGTCGGGGACGTTGGCCGGGCCGGTGAGGGCGAAGAAGACGTCGTCGAGGTCGGGGGTGTGCACGGTCAGTTCGTCGGCCTCGATGCCGGCGGAGTCCAGTCGGTCGAGGATGGAGCGCAGTTCGCGCTGGCTGCCGTCGCTGGGGATCCGCAGCGCCAGTGCCTCGTCGTCCCGGGTGACTTCACGCAGCGCGGAGGCGGCGGCCCGGTAGGCGGCCGGGTCGGAGAAGCGGAGCCGCACGTGCCCGCCGGGGATCATGCGCTTCAGCTCGTCGGCGGTGCCTTCGGCGACGATCCTGCCGTCGTTCAGCACGGCGATGCGGTCGGCGAGTTCGTCGGCCTCGTCCAGGTACTGGGTGGTGAGGAAGACGGTGACGCCGTCGGAGACCAGTTCGCGGATGATCTGCCACATGTTGTGGCGGGAGCGGGGGTCGAGGCCGGTGGTCGGCTCGTCCAGAAAGATGATCCGCGGGTGGCCGACCAGGGTCATGGCGATGTCCAGGCGGCGCTTCATGCCGCCGGAGTAGGTGGAGGCGGGCTTCTTCGCGGCCTCCACGAGGTCGAAGCGCTCCAGCAGCTCGGCGGCGACCCGACGCCCTTCGTCCTTGGACAGGTGGTGCAGGTCCGCCATGAGGAGCATGTTCTCCTCGCCGGTGATCAGGCCGTCGACGGCGGAGAACTGCCCGGTGACGCCGATCGCGGCGCGGACACCGTCCGGTGACGTGGCGACGTCGTGGCCCGCGACCTGGGCCTGCCCGCCGTCGGCGGTGATGAGCGTGGAAAGGATCTTCACGGCGGTGGTCTTGCCGGCGCCGTTCGGGCCGAGCAGCGCGAACACCGACCCGGCCGGGATGCGCAGATCGATGCCGTCGAGGACGGTCTTGTCTCCGTACGACTTGCGCAGACCGACGGTGGAGATGGCGGCCGGCGAGGCGTGACCGTAGCGCAGGTTGGATGCGGGCATGACAAATGAAGGCATACGGCCCTCCTGTAGAAGGCTGAAGTGGTGCGGAGGGTGGGCGAGTTGACGGTGGTGCGAGGTTGGACTGCGGAGGCCCTCAGGCCTTGGCGCGGAGGATGTCGATGTTGCCCCAGTTGGTCCGTGCGTGGACCTTGACGGTGTCCTCGGCCTGCTCCGGGGCCTCCGACGCGGCAAGCGCGTTGCGTACCTGCCCGCGGTTCGAGCTGACGTCGAGCCAGGCGGCGGCACCCTCGCGGATACCGACCTCGATCGAGCCGTTGGAGGTCTCCAACCGGACGTTACCCCGGGCGACTTCGGCGACGCGAAGGAGGCCGTTGGTGGTGGTGCCGGTGACCGACGCCTCGGCGCGCCTGATATCGATGGCGCCGTTGGCGCCGTGCACCCGCAGCTCGCCGGTCACGGCGCCGACGGTCGTGGCGCCGTGCGAGTTCTTCAGGACGGCGGGGCCGTCGACGAGGCCGACGCGCACGTCACCGGTGCTGCTGACGATCTCGGCCCCGCCTTCCACCCGGTCGACGACGGTCGAGCCGTGCGACGCCTTCAGTTGCAGCGGGCCGGTGGTGTCGAGGCGGACGTCGCCGGCCGAGGTCTTCACGCGGACCTCGCCGAGCCGGCCCTCGCCGAGCACCCTGGCCCCGGCGCCGGTCATGTCGATGTTCGAGCCCGTGGGCAGTTCCACCGTCACATCGACGGTGCCGCCGCGCCCGAGCAGATTGGCCTTGGGTGTGGTGACGGTCAGGGTGCCGCTCGTGCAGGCGACCTCGGTCTGGTCGGCCGTCCGTACGTCCAGGTCCTTCTTCGGGTCGCGGGGCCGCACCTCGACGACGGTGTCGAGGCGGTCGCCCGCGGTGAACTGGATGGAACCGGCGTACACGTAGGCGGTAACCGAAATCGGTCCGGGAGTGTCGAAAGAAGGCATGGCTGTCCTGTCCTCATGAGTCCTTGGGGCGTCCCCGCTGGTGGGACGTGATTGTGGGGGTGAAGTGGTGCGGGCGGGGGCGCGGCTAGCGCACCCAGCCCGTGAAGCTCTGTCCGACGGCCTGGGTCTTCTCCGTCGTACGCGGCCGGGTGCTGCCGTCGATCGCGGCCGACACGGTGCGCACCAACCACGCGTTGACCGACAGGCCCTCGCGGGTCGCGGCCTCTTCGGCGCGGGCCTTGAGGTGGGCCGGCAGGCGCAGGTTGACGCGTGCGGTGCCGCCCTCGTCGACGTCGGCCGAGGACAGGGTGTTGAGCGGTTCGACGGGCGCGGCCGGCTCCACGGGGGCACCGCCATAGGTGGGCGGCGGTGTCACCACGAAGTCGGGGTCGAGCCCGCGCAGCCGTACGTCGACGGAACCGGGGGCGAGTTCGCGGGTGATCTCGTCCATCGCGACGGAGAGCACGTTGAGCATGGTCAGCCGGGTCGCCGATTCCAGGGGAGCGGTGAGCCTTTCGGCCAGCTCGCGGGCTTCGTCGCCGCCGGCTTCGGCGGCCACCGCAAGTTCGCGGCGGAGGGAGTCGACGTATGGGGTGAGGTCCATAACGCCATGATGGCACCATGGTGACGCCACGCGCAAGCCATGAGGCGACATCCTGAAGTCAGCGCGTTACACAACGG
Organism: Streptomyces sp. RLA131; assembly: GCF_056270125.1. Classification (NCBI taxonomy): domain Bacteria; kingdom Bacillati; phylum Actinomycetota; class Actinomycetes; order Kitasatosporales; family Streptomycetaceae; genus Streptomyces; species Streptomyces sp. RLA131. Next base: position 8,236,415 of record NZ_JBWDOQ010000002.1, on the reverse strand, counting down.
CCTCGACCTGCGAAAACACAGTGACGCCTACCTGAGTCACGGTGACGCCGTGCGCACCACAGCACCTCCGGGAGCACGGAATGGCTCTGGATGACGCCAGGCGGCACCGGATGGCACCAAGCTGCGCCACTCGCGACATCATGTGATGCCATCCGGTGTCGCAAGGGTGGCCTGCCCCTGCCGCGCGGTCCGTCTCCGGGCCGAGCCCACCCGAGGCGACATGATCGGCCCCGCCCGGCCCCGGCATGTGTTGTGACGCCTGGGCAACTCAGCGATGAGCAAGGGACCTTGATCGAACCGCACCTGACGGTAGGCGACCACGTCCTGCCTCCGGTCCGCACCACGCCCAGCGAGGTCGCCGAAGACCCTCTCTCCGGCCTGCCCGGAGGCTGCCACCACCACCCAGCCCGGGCCGCCCAACAGTGGCATCACCGAGCCGCACTCGGGCTTGCCGGAGTCCCTCCCGTACCCAACCGCTGCCCGCGTCCGGGATTCGGTCGCGCAGCACGGTCTCCACCGCGATCAGGGGGTGCAGCACGGCCACGGTGGAGAACCGTCGCGCACCCGGTGTCCTGTGCCATCGAACGTTGAGTGCGCGCCGTCGAGGTTTGAGTGACGTGGATCACTAAAGATCTACGTGCCGCACGCAACTGCGGCCCATGCCATCGCTGTCTGACAGGGAGTCGGGCCCGTCAGGGCCGGGGAGCGAGAGAGCGGGGCAGGTCGTGGGACGGCGCAAGGGCCACATAGGTACGGCACTCCTCACGGGTGTGATGCTGGTGGGCGCGAGTGCCTGCGGCGGGGGCGGCAGTGACAAGGCCAAGGCGAGCGGGGACGACGCGAAGGCGTCGGGAAAGGCGAGCGCGAGTGCCTCACCCTCGCCGTCACCGACGAAGCCCGCGGGCCCGCCGATGCTGCTGGAGACGATCACCCCGCAGACAGGAACCACGGTCGGCGTGGCCATGCCGATCTCGGTGGTCTTCACGAACCCGGTGGCGGCAAAGGCGCGGGCCACGGTCGAGAAGCACATGAAGGTGAGCACCTCGCAGGCCGTGGCCGGCGCCTGGCACTGGTTCGGCGGCAAGCGCGCCGACTGGCGCCCGAAAACGTACTGGCCCACCGGTACGACGGTGAAGATCGACGCTGACATGAAGGGCGTAAGCAACGGCAACGGACGCTACGGCGTACACAGCTACACGCACACCTTCAAGATCGGCGATGACGTGCGCGCGGATGTCTCGGTGACCGGCCACACCATGAAGGTGACCCGGAACGGCAAAATGGTGCGCACCCTGTCGATCAACGCGGGCAGCGCCCAGTATCCGACGTGGAACGGCACGATGGCCGTCATCGACAAGCAGAAGAAGGTCCACATGACCTCCTGCAGCGTCGGCATCAGCTGCGACAAGGGCAGCCCCAACTACTACGACCTGACGCTGCCCTGGGACATCCACCTGACCCAGTCCGGCACGTACGTGCACTACTCGACCGGCGACCCGAATCCGGGCAGCGGCAGCGCCCGCGGCTCGCACGGCTGCGTCCACCTGTCCTTGTCGGACGCCAAGTGGTTCTACGGCCAGGTCAAGCAGGGCGATCCCGTCACCGTCACCGGCTCGCCCCGTGCCAAGGCTCCGGCCGACAACGGCTACGCCGCCTTCAACCTGGGATGGGGCCAGTGGCTCGCGGGCAGCGCCTCCGGAGAGGGGACGACCGCGACGCTGTGACGCGCTGCGGCGGCGGCACCGGTCAGCGGCAGCTGCTGCCCCACCGCGTGGTCCGTGCAGTCGTCCGCGCCCGTCGCAGGAGGCAGCCGCACGTCGTAGAAACCGTCGGCGTCCGCCGCCCGGCACAACGATGACGCCCGTCCGGGCAGCCCCACACGCCCGGCCGCGTCGGCGCCCCGGCGAGAGGCCGACTCCCGGGCGATCGCCCGAGGGGCCTGGGCACAGCATGAGACGGCATGCAGCGGTCTTGCCTCCACGCCCCGGGCCGCATTAGCTTGCGGCAAGGATTCTGGCCAGGTGCTCGGTGCGGTCCGGCGCATCGGAGTTCGGCGAGCGGAACGGGCATCGAGTGACAGGTCGCGGCAAGGGTCAGGTCGAGGCACAGTACGGTCTCCTGACGAGTATCGCGAGCGAGGCGGGAGTCTCGCTCAGCACGGTGTCCAAGGTGGTGCACCGGCGCCGGGACGTCGGCGCGGCGACGCGGGAACGGGTCGAGGAACTGCTGGTGCGATACGGGTTCGTCCGCCCGTGGGAGCGGGATGCCGCGATGCCCCGGCAGATCATCGCGGTGTTCCGAGACCTGTCCGGCCCGTACACGCTGGAGGTCGTCCGCGGGATCGTGGACGCGGCCGGTGAGCTCGGGATCGACGTGGTCACCGGGACGACGAGCCGGCGGTCGATCTCCGGGTGGCTTGAGCAATGCGTGGCGCTCGGTGCGGCGGGGATCGTGATCGTGATCTCGATGCTGTCCGAGGAGGATCAGCGCCGGATCGTCGAGCAGCGGCTTCCGGTGGTGCTGATAGACCCGCTCAGCGCCCCGTCGGAGGGCATTCCCAGCATCGGGGTGACCAACTGGAACGGCGCCCGGGACGCCGTACAGCATCTGCTGGGCCTCGGGCACACCCGCATCGGCATGGTCGCGGGCCGTTCGCACTCCCTGGCCGGGGCGGCGCGGGTGCACGGTTACCGGGCCGCGTTGGAGGAGGCCGGGATCGCCTACGATCCGGCGATCGTCCGCTCGACCGACTTCGACTACACCGAGGCCCTCCTCGCAAGCCGGCAGATTTTGCGGATCGACGACCCGCCCACGGCCGTCTTCGCGGCCAGCGACGCGCAGGCGCTCGGCGTGCTGGAGGCCGCCCGCCAGCAGGAGCTCGGCGTTCCGGACGACCTGGCGGTCATGTCGTTCGACGACACGCTGGTGGCGGCCATGGCCTGCCCACCGCTGAGCGCGGTGCGCCAGCCGTTCGAGGAGCTGGGGCGCGAGGCGACCCGGGTGCTCCTGGAGCTCGCCCAGGGCCGGCCGCCCGCGTCCCCGCGTATCGAGCTGGCCACGGAACTCGTGCTGCGCACTTCGACGTCCGCTCCCCGCCGGGTCAATAGCGCGTAACCGGCGATCGCCCGAAACACTTTCGCAACGTGCCGGTGACATCGCGGTGTCGCCTACGAATACTGGCTTCCTGTCCGCGCCCTCACCCCCTTTTCTTTAAGGGGTGTGGTGCGCGATTCCCCAGGTGAAAGGAATGCCGTGGTCACGACAGCCCGTCCTCCGGTCGCCGCCAGGCTCAGAGGAACCGCAATGACGAGAACAGTGGCACGGAAGGCTCTCACGACAGCGACAGCCTTCGGCATCGGCATGGCATTCGCCATCGCCTCCGCAGCGGGTGCGTCGGCGTATCAGCCGAGCTCATCGAACCTGTATGTGGCGGACAATCCCTCCTCGTGCAACAAGAACCCCTGTGTTCTCTACCCGAAGTCGGCCCAGCTACCGAGCGGCCGGATCGTGGCGACGTTCGAGAACGATCAGACCGCTCCGGTGGGTCAGACACTGCCCGTCTACAACAGTGACGACAACGGCACGACGTGGCAGAAGCTGTCCGATGTCAAAGCTCCCGCCTACCTTTCCAGTGACCCCCAGTACGCGAAGTACACCAGCAACTGGACGAACCCGTATCTCTATGTGCTCCCGCAGACCGTCGGAAATCTGAGCGCCGGCACGCTGCTTCTCGCGAGCGTCGTCTCGGGGGACGACTACTACTACGAAGAGCAGAAGGCCGCCAACTCCAGCTGGACGGCCTCCAGTGACGGCGACCGCAAAGACGTGGCGATCGCCTTGTACTCCAGCACCGACCAGGGCGCGACCTGGAGCATTCAGAACATCATCGCCGCCGGCTCATGGCAGGGCGGAAGCGCCGGAAGCCTCGGCCGCGTCTCGGCCGCCAACACCCACGCGCAGGTCGATCCGGTCTGGGAGCCACACCTGGTCGCCCGCAACGGCCAGCTCGTCGCCTACTACTCCGACGAGAACGACTACCTCGGTTACAACGCCACCACCGGGGTGCCGACCATAGACCCGAACAACGACACGGCACCGGATTCGGGCGGCCAGATCCTCGTGCACAGGACCTGGGACGGCAGCAGCACGTCCTGGAGCCAGCCGGTCGTCGACGTCCCGGGCAGCACCGTGAACAACAGCGGCACGACGGAGATCGGCGGCGGACGGCCAGGCATGACGACGATCGCCCCGACCACCGACGGCAAGTGGCTCCTGACCTACGAGTACTGGGGCGGCGGATCGAACGTCCGCTACAAGATCGCGGACGATCCGCTGAAGTTCTACGCGGCCGGTGACGCCGCGATCAGCGCGCTGCCCGTGCCCTCCGGGGGCCACTCGCTGTCGACAGGCGGCAGCCCGGTGCTGCTGCCGATGCCGGACGGACGGATCGTCTACAACGCGTCCGGCAGCGGCAACGTCTGGGTGAACGAGTCCGGTCTGAGCACCGGCACCTGGAAGGAGTACCAGACGCCGGTCGCCGCCGGTTACAGCCGCAGTCTCCAGTACGTCCAGGGCACGGGACGCGTCCTCATCCTCCAGGCCTCGTGGAGCGGCGGGAGCGTCGGGCCGGTGCACTACGGCGAGGTCGACCTCGGCAGGTCCGACGGCGTCTACGACACCCTCGTCAATCGCCTGACGGGCCAGGTCCTCAGCCCCGACACCGGGAAGACGCAGGACGCGAACCTCACCGGAAACGTCCCCGACGTCGTCCTCAAGAACCGGGATGCCACGGACGACTCGCAGCGCTGGCATCTGACCGCCAAGGGCGACAACGTGACGCTGCTCAACAAGACCGGTGGCCGCGCCGTCGGCATCTGGAACGGCACCGCGACGGCCGGGCAGCGCCTCGCCCAGTGGGTCGACGAGGGAGCCACCGACAAGCAGTGGACCCTGGTCGCCTCGACCGACGGGTACTACAGAATCCGATCGGTCCGTAACACGAGTCTGTTCATGACGGGCGCGACCCAGAGCGGCCCCGTCGACCTGGAAGCGTCGATCGACGCGTCCGCGAACGCCGCGGCGGACGACTCGCAGGAGTGGCAGCTCGTACAGGACCCCCTGCCGACCGACGCGTCCTTCACGCTGAAGGGCAGCAACTCCGGTCGCTGCCTCGACGTGCCGAACGGCCAGACGGGTGTGCAGGTGCAGATCTGGGACTGCTCCGGGAACGCCAATCAGCTGATCACGCAGACCACCGCGGGCGAACTCCGCGTCGCCGGCAAGTGCCTCGCCGCGAACAGTGACGGCACCACCGCGGGCACCAAGCTCATCCTCTGGACCTGCAACGGAAAGACCAGCCAGAAGTGGTCCTTCCGTCTGGACGGATCCGTCGTCAACCGCTCCAACGGCCTCGCCGCCGACGTCAGCAGTTGGGCGACGGCCAACGGATCACCCGTGCAACTGTGGACGGCTCTCGGCAACGCCACCCAGAGGTGGAGCCGAGGATAGTGCGCACCCCGGGGTGCCTCGCCCGTACGGCGAGGCACCCCCGAAGGTCCCACGCAGGACACGGTCCTGTGCAGGCCCGGCTGGGGTTTCCCAGCCGGGCGTTTCGCGTGGACGGCCGTTGAGTTCGGCGGCGACAGCTGCGGTCCGACTGGCACAGGTGGCGCGACGGCACAGAAGGCGGCGCCACCGAACCGACCGGTGGCGCCGCCTTGTTGCCGCGGCATGCCGTTCGCTCCCGAGAGAGCTTCTTACGTCCCTGCGGCTTGCGGTCCCCTCGTTCTCGAAGTCCGTCGCACCGCTTGTACCGGGGTGTTAGGACGACCGCCGGAACCCGAGCGGGCCGAGCCCTTCCGTTCGTCTCCCACCCCGTTCACTCCCGCTCGACGGTCACGGGCACGGTGTGATGGCGTACGACCGTCGCGTCCCGCTCCTCACCGACGAGCCGGACCGTCTCCCGCACGGGTGTGTCCAGGCTGGAGGAGCCCACGTACAGCAGGATCTCGCCGGGTTCGACGACACGTCGGCCGTCCAGGCCGGTGAAGGCGAGGCGGTCGGTGTGGACGCGGAAGCGGACCGTCGCCCGCTCGCCGGGGGCGAGGTCGACCTTGGCGAAGCCCAGGAGTGACCGCACGGGCCGCGTGACCTGGGCCACCGGGTCGACGGCGTACAGCTGCACCGTTTCGGCGCCCGGCACGGTTCCCGTGTTCCGCACCCGCGCGACGGCCGTGAACTCGCCGTCCGTGGACACCAGTTCGCGGTCGACGGTCAGCAGGTCCGTCTCGAAGGTCGTGTAGGACAGTCCGTGGCCGAACGGGAAGGCGGGCGTCGGATCGAGGTTGGACAGGAAGCTCTGCCGGTCGCCGAGCGGCGGGTGGAGGTAGGTGTACGGCTGACCGCCGGGCGTGTTCGGGATCTGTACGGGCAGTTTGCCACTGAAGTTCATCTTCCCAGCCAGGAGTTGGGCCACCGCCCGGCCGCCCTCCTCGCCGGGCAGGAAGACCTGCACCATGGCCGCGGCGGCGGACGCGAACCGGCCCGTGGCGTAGGGCCGGCCGCTGCTGACGACCAGGACGACCGGTCGTCCTGTCGCCAGCACCGCCTCGACCAGCTCCTCCTGCACGCCGGGCAGGCGAAGATCCTCCACGTCGCAGCCCTCGCCCGAGGTGCCGACGCCGAACATCCCCGCCTTGTCACCGACGGCCAGCACGGTGAGATCGGCGGCGGCGCAGGCTGCCACCGCGGCGGGGATGCCGGAGCGGTCCTCGTCGCGGATCGGGCAGCCCTGGGTGAACTCCCACTCCACACCGGGCAGTTCGTCGGTCAGGGCGGTGCGCAGGGAGATCGCCCCGACACCGTTGCCGAGGTCGTCGCGTTCGGCGAGGACGTGGTTGGGGAAGCTGTAGCAGCCGAACATGGTGCGTACGTCGTCGGCGCACGGGCCGATCAGCGCGATGCGGCCGGTGGCCGGGAGGGGCAGGACGCCGTCGTTCGACAGCAGGACGGCGCTCGACCGGGCCACGGCAAGGGCGAGCGCGCGGTTCACCGGCTTGTCGAGGTCGAGTTCGCCCGCGCGCAGGGCGGGCGGGCGTGGGTCCCAGCCGGGGTCGAGGAGTCCGAGTTCGATCTTCTGCCGCAGCACCCGGCGTACCGCCCGGTCGACCAGGCCCTCCTCCACCACGCCCTGTTCCACGGCATGGACGAGCGCGTCGCCGAAGCCGCGTTGGTCGGGCAGTTCCACATCCATCCCCGCGCTCAGGGCGAGCGCCCCGGCCTCGGCCAGGCCGGCGGCCACCCGGTGGGCGCTCACCAGGAAGGGCAGGGACCAGTAGTCGGAGACGACGGTGCCCTCGAAACCCCATTGGTCGCGCAGGACCTCGGTCAGCAGCCACCGGCTCGCGGCGGGCGCCTCGCCGTCGATCTCGGCGTACGAGTTCATGACCGAGCCCACGCCCGCGGCGACGAGCCGTTCGAAGGGCGGCAGGATGACGTCGAACAACTCGCGGCGGCCGATCTGCACGGGGGCGTGGTTGCGGCCGCCCATGGAGGCGGAGTACCCGGCGAAGTGCTTGAGGGTGGCCAACACCCCGGCGCTCTGCAGGCCGGTGACGTACGCCTCGGCCACCTCGCCGACCAGGTACGGGTCCTCGCCGAAGGTCTCCTCGCAGCGGCCCCAGCGGTAGTCGCGGATGACATCGACGACGGGGGCGAGGCCCTGGTGGACGCCGGCGTCGGCCATGTCGGTGCCGATGGCCTCACCGACCCTGCGGATCAGGCCGGGATCGAAGGTGGCCGCCATGCCCAGCGAGGTCGGGTAGATCGTCGCCCCGTAGGCCGTGAAACCGGTCAGGCACTCGTCGTGTGCCATGGCGGGGATGCCGAACCTGCTCTGGGCCACCACCTGCCGCTGGTGCTCGGCCAGCAGGCGGCTGTGCTCCAGGGCGGGGCGGGGCAGGGTGCCGTAGGGCCGGGTGAGCTGGCCCAGGCCATGCCGGGCGGTTTCGTCCAGGTCGCCGACGCGGCCGAAGTGGTTGCTGCCCGGGGCCACTTCGGGGCCGTCCGCCTCGATGTCCTCCCAGGTGCTGCTCAGCTGCGCGACCTTCTCCGGCAGGGTGAGCCGGGCCAGCAGCGCCTCGACCCGCTCGACGGTCGGCAGGGTGGTGTCGGCCCAGGGGCGGCCGTCGCCCGGCTGCGGGAGGCCGCCGTGGTCCGGCATGGTGGTCGTCATTCACGACTCCTCGGGGAATTGCGTGGGCATGCCGAGGGGACCGGGCGCGCTGCCCGGCCGCCGCTCGCAGCGAACTACTCGGTGAACTGGGTTACTTGAATGGGCTACTTGAATGGGTTACTTGGAGAAACCGGCGGTGAGACCGGCGACGAGCTGACGCCGGGCGAGGATGAACAGCGCCAGCATCGGAAGGGTGGAGAGCACCACCGCGGCCATCGTGGCCGGTACGTCGATGCCGAACTGCCCCCGGTAGAGGGTCAGCGCCAGCGGCAGTACCGCCTTGTCGCCGCTCTGGGTGAGGATGAGGGGGAAGAGGAAGCCGTTCCAGACCTGCAGTCCGTCGTAGACGGCAACCGTCATCAGCGCCGGGCGGGCCAGGGGCGCGGCCAGCGACCAGAGCATGCGCCAGTCGCCGGCGCCGTCGACGATCATCGCCTCGAAGAGCGACCGGGGCACATCGCGCAGGAAACTCACCAGGATCATCACGGTGATCGGCAGCGCGAACGCCACCGACGGCAGGACAATCGCCGCCAGGCTGTCGTACAGCTGCATCTTGATGATCAGCAGGTAGACCGGGATGATCACGGCCTGCAGCGGGATCGCCAGGCCCAGCAGGAACAGCCGGAAGGACACGCGGGAGAAGCGGCTTCCGGCGCCTCGGACGATCGCGAAGGCGGCCATAAGGGCGACGGCGACGGTGAGGACGACCGTCGCCACGGTCACGGTCACGCTGTTGAGCAGGTACGTCGTGAAGTCGCCTTCCAGCACGGTCCGGTAGTTGCCGAGCGTCGGGTGGCCGGGCAGGGCCAGCGGGCTGTCGGCGGTGAAGTCGGCGCGGGTGCGCAGGCTGGTCACCACCAGCCAGTACACGGGTACGACGACGATCGCCGTCCAGACGAGCGTCGTGCTGCCGGTGAGGGCACGGCGCAGCGCGCCGGCGGCCGTGAGCCGCCGGGGCCGGACTGACGGCGGTGCCGCCGCCGGGGCCCCGGCGGCACGCTCACGGTCGGCTCCCGTACGGGGATCGCGGGACCTGGTCACGGTGGAGCTCACATGCCCTCCTGCTGGCTGTCCATCCGGGTGAAGCCGGACAGGCGGGTGGTCAGCAGTGACAGGCCGAGGCCGAAGACCACCAGCAGGGCGGCGACGGCGCTGGCCCGGCCCATGTCGTGGGCCTGGAATCCGGTGATGTACATGGCCAGGGGAAGGACCCGGGTGGCGGTGCCGGGGCCGCCGGTGCCGCCGGACAGAACGAAGATCAGGTCGAAGTACGTCAACGAGCCGACGAGCATGAGCGTGCTGGACGTGACCATCGTGTACTTCAGCTGCGGCAGGGTGATGTGCCGGAAGCGGGCCAGGCGGCCGGCGCCGTCGAGGGCCGCGGCCTCGTACAGGGCCGTGGGGATCTGCCGTATGCCCGCCTGGTAGAGGAGGGCGTGGAACGGCACGAACTGCCAGGCGATCACGAAGATCACCGTGTACAGGGCCAGGTCCGGCGAGCCCAGCAGCGGCTTCGCCAGCCAGTGCAGTCCCGGCGTGGCGCCGATGCCGAAGGACGGATCGAGCAGCGCCTGCCAGGTCAGGCCGATCGCCACGGCGGACAGCAGCAGCGGAAGGAAGAAGAGCACGGCGAACAGCGCGCGCAGCCTCCCCCTCGGCGCCTGGAAGACGCCGAGTGCCAGGGCGACGGGCGTCTGGACCAGCCAGCTGACCACCATCACCTTGACGGTGAGCCCCAGCGCCTGCCAGGTGGCGCCGTCGGTCAGGACACCGCTCCAGTTGGCTCCGCCGGCCCAGCCGATGGCACCGAGGCCGTCCCAGCGGGTGAGGCTGAGTGCCACCACGGCCAGCAGCGGGACGAGGCCGAACAGGCCGAAGAGAAGCAGGGCGGGGGCGGCCATGAGGAGGCCGCTGTAGCTGCGGCCTCCCCCACGGCCGGAGGGAAGAGCGGTGGTCACGACGCCGCCTTGTTCATGTTCGTACCGAACTCGGCGGGCGGGATCTGCCGCAGGAACGACTTGTCCGTGTTGGTCAGCAGCGGGTCCGCCTGTTCCGAGGGCAGCGCCTGGTCCCAGGAGAGCTGGAAGCCCGGCGCCTTCTGCACCAGGCCGTAGACGAACTGCAGCCACGCCTTGTCGGACGACTTCGAGGCCGCCAGCTTCGACTCCAGGCCCTTGACCGGCGGCACGCTGCCGGATGCGAGGTAGGCGTCGACCTGGGAGTCGTTCAGGACGTAGTCCTTCAGGTACGTGAGCGCCGCCGCCTTGTGCTTGGTCGACGAGTTCAGCGACAGGAAGTTCGAGGGGTTGCCGACGATGCTCTTCGGGTCGCCGGAGCCGTCGGGAAGCGACGGGAACGCGGTGAAGCCGAGGTCGCCCTTCTTCAGGAAGTCCGGCGCGGCCTTGGCGATGTTGGCGTACTCCCAGGTGCCCATCACCTCCATCGCCGCCTTGCCCGTGTAGAGCAGGGCCGTGGAGGCGCCCTGGTCGTAACTGACGGAGGAGGCGCTGTCCCCGAAGGCGCCGGCCTTCGAGAGCTCCTGCAGGTACTGGTTGGCCTTGGTGACCGACGGGTCCTTCCATGCCGACGCGTCACCGGAGGCGATCTTCGTGAACACCTGGGAGCCGCCGGTGCGGTCGAGGAGGTACTCCAGGTACATCAGCGTCGGCCACTTGGAGTTCGCGGCGAGGGAGAGCGGCACGACGTCCTTGGCCTTCAGCTTCTTCACGGCCGCCAGCAGGTCGGCGTACGTTTTCGGCGGCTTCACGCCCGCGTCGGCCATCACCTTCTTGTTGTAGTAGAGGACGACCGGGGCCAGACCGTTGGCGGGCACGCCGTAGACCTTGCTGTCGAAGGTGGCGCTCTGCATCACGCTCGGCGTGAACCGGTCCGTTGTCACCTCCGAGGTCGTCAGCGCGTCGACCTTGCCCGCCTTGACGTAGTCGTTCAGTGCGCCGCCGCCCCAGTTGAAGAAGAGGTCCGGGGCCTGGTTCGCGCCGAAGGCGACGCGCAGCTTCTGCTTGTAGTCGTCGTTGGCGAACACCCGCAGGGTGATCTTCTCGTCCGGGTGGTCCTTGTTGTAGGCGTCGACGGACTTCTGGAGGATCGGCTGGTCGTTGAGCGCCCACATCGTCAGGCCCTTCGCCGACGAGGTCGTGGACGGCCCCGAACTCCCGCATGCGGCAAGGCTCATGGCCGCCGCCAGGGTGACCATGGACGCGACGACGCGTCGCATTCTCGGGCTTCCGTGATTTCCGATGACCGGGATTCCCCGCATGGGGTGCCTCTCTTCTTTCGGCATGCCGTTGGTGCGTCAGGCAGATCGGAAACCAGCACGAAAGGCTTTCGGTTGCCCCACCGCGGGTGGACTGCCTGTTGACCGGGACACTGACACGGAATTCACACCCAGGACAAGGACTGGAAATTCCTCGGTTACGAAACATTTTCGCGAGGAGCGAGGGGACGCGGGCAAAACGGCAGCGCTGGGCAGCGCGGACACTTCGACGACTCTTCCGGCAGCGTCGGCGGGGCGCACTCATCCCGCTCAGGAGAGCCGGCCGTGCCTGCCGGTTCACCTGCGGGCACCTCGCGGAGAATCCGCCTGCACGAGGTACGCCCTGCGATCCTGCGGCAGCACCCGGCCGTCCGGCCGAGACCGCACCACCCCTCACAACGAGTACGCATGCCCGCCATCGCCATCGCCATCGCCATCGCCGGGGCCGGACGGGTCGGCCGCGGCTTCGATGTCGCCCTGGTCTCCAGCGGACTCGTTGAGGCCGGAACCACCGCGGTGACGTCCTGGAGTTCTCCCCGCACGCGGGCCTGTCCCGTGACCTCATCCAAGGAGGTGACCTCGACACTCTGCGCTCGCAGATCGACAGCCTCCCCTACGGCGCGGTCGCCGCCGTCCGGGCGGCGCTGCCCGGGATGCTCGAGGCCTGATCCGGCACCCTGCTGTTCACCACCGGCGGCGGCGCGGTCAACCTGTACCCGATGCCAACATCGCCCCGGCCGGCCGGGGCGGTCGGGCCCCCGAGCGGTTGCGGGATGGCCGCCATGTGGGAGCCGGTCCACGGCCTTCTGCGCCTCGGCTTTCGCCACCGGTGAGTACACGAGGCCGCTGGTACGCCGCCCGAGAACCTGGCCACGCAGCCGCCTCCGTGCCTTCCCGAGCCGGAGATGGCGACGGCAACGCCCGCTGCACCGAGCCCTGGCAGTGAGGGCTTGGCGCAGCAGGCGGGCGGCGTCCTGTGCGAGAAGCGACGTAGCGGACGCCGCCTCTGCGGGTGGAGGGCTGCTCCTGGGGCTACTTCGTGTGGCCGGTGACCTTGGCGACCCAGGTGATGAAGTCGCCGGGATCGGTGTTGGTGGCGTGGCCCTGGTCCCAGTAGTAGGAGTGGTTGACGTCGTCGCCGAGGTTGCCCACTGCGGCGGCGAGGTTGGCGGAGATGACGTGCGAGGTGTCGGTGTCGATGGTGCCCAGGCGGATCCACCAGTGCGTCGACCGGTTCGGGTTGCGCTCCTTGAGGTGGTACATCGGGTTCATGACCGGCGACCTGCTTCGCTCCCGGGACCTGCTGGACGACGCGATCGACACGGCGGCGGGCCGCCCTCCACTCGCCGCTCGCCACCGCGAAGACGCCCCATGATGCGGTCACTCCGCACGCTCGCCTGAAAGGCCGTCTGCGAGAGTTCCGCGAGAGACCCCGATCGCGACGCCGGGGCGGGGCCGCCCGGCGGCATACCGAGCCCCTCCCCCGGTGCTGCGTCTCCCGATTGCGGACTTGCCGGAGCTACGGCGCCTGGCTGCCGGGGAGTCGGCAGGCAGGCTGCGGCGTGGATGGCGGCCGCGACCTTCTCACAGCACGTCGGCCGTCAATCCGTGCCGGCTGTGCCGTTGCGCTCCCGGTGTCGGCGGATCTCGTCGTGGTGGGCGGCGGCCCAGTCGATCAGGGAGGCCACGATGTCGTTGAGGCTGGCGCCAAGCGGGGTCAGGGCGTATTCCACGCGCGGCGGCACCTCGGCATAGGCGGTCCGGGTGACCAGGCCGTCATGGTGGAGCTGGGCCAGGGTGCGCGAGAGCATGCGCTGGGAGATGCCGGGGATCCCGCGCTGCAGGTCGGTGTAGCGCAACAGGCCGCCCCGCAGGCTCGCGACCACCATCAACGTCCACTTGTCCCCGACCCGGTCCAGGACCTGACGGATGAAGTCCGCGTGCTCGACCGGGACACCGGCGCACGGCCCCGCGGTCCGCAAGGCCGTAGCAGGAACGGACGCGGTGATCAGCGCACTTGGCCCCTCCCTGAAGCGGTCCGTGAAAGGCACCGCCCTCACGGACGGCACCCGCACCATCGTCGAGGCGATGCAGACCGAGGGGGTCACCCGGTTCATCGGCCTGGCCACCCCCTCCCTGGCCGACCCGCACGACAAGCCGCACTGGAAGCTCAAGGTTCTGCCCGTCCTGGCCAAGCTCGCATTCCCCAACGCGCTGACCGAGCCGCACGGCATGACCAAGGCCGTCACCTCCTCCCCGCTCGACTACACCATCGCCCGGATCAGCAACCCGGTCGACAATCCCGCCACCGGCCGCATCAAGTCCGGCTTTCTGGGCCACGACAAGGTCGGCTCGGCCATGACCCGCGCGGACATCGCCGCCTTCCTCATCTCCCAGCTCACCGACGCCCGCTACACCCGGGCCATGCCCGCCATCAGCAACTGACCCTTCCGCCGCATCCGCCCGGGGGCGGCGGCCAGTGCCGCATCGCAATGTCCCGCTGTCTCCCGAAGGGCAGCACCGTCCGATCAACCCGCTGCCGGAACCGCCCGATCACCCACGGCGCCGCAGAGATGGGCTGCGCGTCGAAGTGGGTCACCCGCTTCCGCCACCACCATGGCGACGTCGAGCGGCGTGTCGCCGAGAAGCGTGCCGCGGTCGGCCGACGCACCGGCCAGGGACGCGCCTTGGGCGCAGGTTCTCATGGGCTGTCAGGTGGCCTTGGTGCTGAGTTCGGAGCAGTTCTCCCTGCCTTCGACCACCAGGACGGAGTCAGGCCCCGCCGGACTCGGGTCACCCACCCCGATGACTCCCGGAACACTCACCACCAGGCCGTGGACGGAGACGTCGGGTGCCCCTCCCCCGTCCGGGACGACATGCCTCCCGGGCCCGGCGTCGCCCGCGGCTCCACCTGTACGCGGCCGTCTGACTCCGGCCCACTACGGCCTGTTCGGCGGTGCGGCGGTGCGGCGACGGCAGAGCCCGCAGGATCATCGCGCGGGCCAGTTCGGCACCGCTGTCCGTCGGCCGCTGTCCGCCTCGCTGGGCGCGGCGGCGCATCTGACCGGCCGCGATACTCCCGCCGCAGATCACGCGTTCACCGGCACCGTCCGCACGCCCTGCGTCCACTGACCCGGCCCTTGTCACGAGCGCCGCTTGACACGACTTTGCCTCGGTCTCACCGGACGTTCTCGGATTCGCACGTCAGGGGCGAGGGCCGACCGAGAGAGTCCCGGTTGGTCCTCGCGAAGGATCGGACTGGATTTTGGCGGTAGGGCGGTGATCTCGATACCGGACCGGCTGATCACGTGGCTGGCGCAGCAGGTGTGCCCGGCCGAGCTCAGCTGACCGCCCTGGCGTCGCTCTCGCCTCGCCACGGACTGACTTGAGAGAGGGCGGGATCGGTGTGAAACTGGGCACGGAAGGGGTGGTTCCTGTGTCGGACCCACCGCACCCGTCCTCCCGTCCCGGCACCGCCGTCGACGAGAATCGGCTGGAAGAGCTGATCATCGAGGCGCAGAGCGCGCTGCCGGTCGAACTGCCCGCCTTGGCGAACCGGTGCGCCTCGTCCCTCGGCCTGGACACCGCGTCGATCTACCTCGTCGACCTGCAGCAACAGCTGCTCATCCCACTCGACGAGGCTCTGGCTCCGCTGCCGGTGGACCGCTCGTCGGCCGGCTGGGCGTACCGCACGGTCTCCCCGCGGGTGGCCGAGGCCGACGACGGCTTGATCCTCTGGATGCCTCTGGTCGATGGTGCGGAGCGGCTGGGCGTGCTGGCGGTGCGGACCGCCTCGCTCGACGGGGTGCGGATGCGCCGCAGCCGGATGCTGGCCCATATGTTCGCCATGCTGATCACCTCCAAGCGCGCCTACAGCGACTGGCTCGCCGCCCGCACCCGCACTGCGACCATGCGGTTGCCCGCCGAGATGCTGCGGGCCTTCCTGCCACCGCGCACCATCGGCAGCAGCAGGTGCGTATCGACCGCGGTCGTGGAACCGGCGTACGACATCGCCGGCGACGCCTTCGACCACTCGGTGGCCAAGAGCATCCTGCACACCATGATCCTCGACGCCATGGGTCACGATCTGACCGCCGGCCTGACCACGTCGGTCGCCATGGCGGCAGCGCGCAATGCCCGCCGGGGCGGTGCCGACCTGCCCGACGTCGTAGGCTCCGTCGACCAGGCGCTCGCCCAGTGGCTGCCCGACCACTTCTGCACCGGCGTGCTGTGTCGGCTCGACGCCGAGACCGGGGTGCTGCGCTGGGTCAATGGCGGTCACCCCGCACCGCTGCTGATCCGTGGCGAGCGGGTGCTCGCCCGGGCGCTGGACAGTCCCCCGCAGCCGCCGATCGGCCTGGCTGGAACACTCGCCCCGGCAACCCGCCAAGTCCACGAGGCGAGCCTGGAACCGGGCGATTGCGTCCTGCTCTACACCGACGGTGTCGTGGAGGCTCGCGACGCGGACGGTGCGGAGTTCGGCCTTGACCGGTTCACTGACTTCATCATCCGCTCCTCCTCCGCCGGACAGCGCCCGGCCGAGGTGCTGCGGCTGCTCATCCACGCCATCCTCGATTACCAGTGCCACCAACTGCGGGACGACGTGACCATCCTGCTCTTCGAATGGGATCCGCAGCACCGGTGACGCGGTATTGCGCCGAGACTCGCTGTGCTCGCGCTCGTGCTCGCACTCGTGCTACGACTTCGGCCGGGTCGGGTATC
This sequence comes from Streptomyces sp. RLA131, assembly GCF_056270125.1. NCBI lineage: Bacteria > Bacillati > Actinomycetota > Actinomycetes > Kitasatosporales > Streptomycetaceae > Streptomyces > Streptomyces sp. RLA131. The sequence goes on along the minus strand of NZ_JBWDOQ010000002.1, from coordinate 8,220,186 downwards.
CGGGCCGGGAATCCCAGGAAGGTCAATGCGTCGCTGTGCGGCGGCCCAGTGCCGGATTCCCCCACTGGATGTACACATATCGGCGCCGCGGTAGGCGAGTTGGTGGTGCAGTGGTGCGGGTCTTCCCCATACCCAGGGCCGGGCTCGGGCGTTGAGCTGGATGTTGCGAGGCAGGTGGCGTGCTCGATCTCGGCTGGTCCCGCGAAGGAGGCTCCTGCGAGGAGGAACGCAAAGCACACCAGCTACCCGAGTGCGTGCTTTCGAACCTGCAGGCCCGGAGGGTTCACTCTGCGGGCTGACACGTGCGATCAAGCGCCCGGGAAGGCCGGTGAACTGGCGGCGACCGCCAGCGACCGCTGGCGTCGCCCTGAAAAGGAGTCGTTGGCGCGCAGGCGAGGCTGGTAGGAAGTCGTGATGACCCCTAACGATCTCGACCCGATGGATCGTCTCCTCGCTGAACGCGCCTGCGAGCGTTTGATCTTGGAGCTTGTCCGTCGGCTCGACCTCGGTGAGCCGAGTACGGTCTCGGACCTCTTCGCCCCCGACGGAGTCTGGGAATGGCCGCATGGCCAGCGACGCGTCGAAGGCCGGGAGGCTCTGCGCGAGTACTTCGGCTCCCGACCGGTGGACCGTCTGTCCCGGCGGATGTGCACGAACATCCTGGTCACCATCGACTCGCCCGACACCGCGACGGCGACCACCTACTTCGCCACCTACCGGATCGACGGGTATACCGAGGGCGTGTTGGTGCCGCCCCGGCTGCCCGCGAACATCGGCCACTACCAGGACACCTTCCGCACGATCGACGGCACCTGGCTATTGGCGACACGGACTCTCGTCCTGCCTTTCGGCGGACCGACGGAACGCCTCGGCAGCTCCACTACGCCCTGACCAGTAGTCGAGGCTCGCAAAAGGTCGCGGGGCCTTCGTCCGTTTCTCGCAGCGCAGAGTCTTGGCAGGTTGCGGTGGGCGCCCCGCTCCGGAAACGAGGCGAGGACGTCGTCTCGCGTACCTGGGCGGCAGGCGGCTGTCAGCCCCTGGCACAGACCAGCCGGGCTTTCTTCGACCAACCGCGGGTGCGGTGGCGCACGCGGATCCGGCGCGGCCCCGAACCAGCCTTCGTGTCGTCTAGGGACCTGGACCGCATGAGCACGGCTTCGCGCCGCCGTGGCCAAGCTCACCAGCCGGGAGGTGGAGTGGGCGGTCGGCCTGCTGCTGCTCGACGACACCACGGTGTCGGCCATCGCGCGGCGGCTCGGGGTGAACCGGCATACCTGCGCCGAGACCTCGATCGACATCACGAAGTCAAAAAATTCGGGCGGCGATGTCGAGAACCCGTGGCCCGCTCCGTCCCCGTAGTGAAAGCGGCCAGAATGGGCCGCACCAGCACCGAGGAGAACCACTATGGCCAAGTACTTGCTGCTCAAGCATTACCGCGGCGCCCCGGCCGCGGTCAACGACGTGCCCATGGACCAGTGGACGCCGGAGGAGATCTCGGCGCACGTGCAGTACATGAACGACTTCGCGGCCCGGCTGGAGGGGACCGGAGAGTTCGTCGACGGTCAGGCGCTCGCCCCCGGGGGGACGTTCGTCCGGTACGACGGAGAGGGTCGGCCGCCGGTCACCGACGGCCCGTTCGCCGAGACCAAGGACCTCATCGCCGGCTGGATGGTGATCGACGTCGACAGCTACGAGCGCGCCATCGAGCTGGCCGGAGAGCTGTCGGCCGCCCCTGGGGCGGGCGGGAAGCCGATCCACGAGTGGCTCGAGCTGCGCCCGTTCCTGGGCGTGCAGCCCACCATCACGCAGTGACTTCCGAGGTGAACGACGTCCTCCTCAGGAGCCTCACGCCGAGCGTGCTCGCAATCCTCGTCCGCCGCGGAGCCGACTTCGCGGCGGCCGAGGACGCCGTGCAGGACGCGCTGCTCGACGCGGTCCGAGTCTGGTCCACCGATTCCTCCGCAAGCTCTTCGAGCAGGGGATATCCCATGCGGGACCCGAAGGGCTGGCTGGTCGCCGTGGCCTGGCGCCGGTTCCTCGACCAGGCCCGGGCGGACACCGCCCGCCGCCGGCGTGAAGACCTCCTCGACGAGGAGCCCCGGCCCGGGCCCGCGCCCGCTGTGGACGACACGCTCCAGCTCTACTTCCTGTGCTCCCACCCGTCGCTGACGCCGTCGTCCGCGGTCGCGCTCACGCTGCGCGCCGTCGACGGGTTGACCACCCGCCAGATCGCCCAGGCGTACCTGGTGCCCGAGGCCACCATGGCGCAGCGCATCAGCCGGGCCAAGCGCACCGTCTCCGGCGTACGGTTCGAGCAGCCCGGCGACGTCGCCACCGTGCTGCGTGTCCTCTATCTGGTCTTCAATGAGGGCTACTCCGGCGATGTCGACCTCGCCGCCGAGGCCATCCGGCTCACCCGGCAGCTCACGGCCCAGGTCGACCACCCCGAGGTGGCCGGGCTGCTCGCCCTGATGCTGCTCCACCACGCCCGGCGCGCCGCCCGGACCGCGCCCGACGGCAGCCTGGTGCCGCTCGCCGAGCAGGACCGGAGCCGGTGGGACACCGAGTCGATCGCCGAGGGCGTCGAGATCCTGCAGACGGCCCTTGCCCGTGACCGCCTCGGCGAGTTCCAGGCCCAGGCCGCCATCGCGGCACTCCACGCCGACGCGCCCACCGCCGAGGAGACCGACTGGGTGCAGATCCTTGAGTGGTACGACGAGCTCGCGCGCCTGACGGACAGCCCGGTCGTCCTGCTCAACCGCGCGGTGGCCGTCGGCCAGGCCGACGGACCTCGCGCCGGCCTGGCGGCGCTCGCGGCGCTGGACGACTCACTGCCGCGCCACACCGCGGTGGCGGCGTACCTCCACGAGCGCGACGGCGACCTGGCGACAGCGGCACGGCTGTACGCCGAGGCAGCCCACAAGGCACCCAACCTCGCCGAGCGCGACCACCTGACGCGCCAGGCCGCCCGGCTCAACGCCCGCCGGCGCCGCTGACGGGTCGCCCTCGGATTCGCCCCCAGCACCTGGCGCGGCCCGGCGGCCGGAGCGGTCGCCTCACAGTGAGTGACCTCGCGCGTCGGCTCGACTTCCAGGGCATGGTCGCCGATCGTGAACGGAGTCCGGCCGGCGGTCTCCACCAGTACGTACATGGGCCGGTCCGCAGTTCGGCGACGACCTCCGCACAGAGGCTCGCACTGACGCAGCCGATCTTGTCGGCGCTCTCGATGTCTTCCGAGTCCTCCAGGCCCTCGTCACGCACCGCCGCGAACAGTGAACCGCGTGCGAACGACGGTCCACCCCCGCCAACCAAGTGGCCCCGCACTCGGGGCACTTGGCTTGGCGGGCGCCATCCGTCTCAGCTGCCGTCGGCTGCGCAGCCCACGGTGCCGACGCCACTGCCTGCACCGACAGGCCGCCGAGCAGAACCTCGTACGGGCTGGAGCCGCCCCGGCCTCAGCCGTTCACCACAGCCCTCACAGACTCGCCCGGCAGCCAGCCTGACGCCGTGATCATGGCTATGACGCCGTGGGCATCATGCTGTGCTGTTTGACAAGTTCGTACGACCTCAAGCGGTCGGCCAACGCGTAGACAGGCGTCACCAGCATGAGTTCGTCCGCGCGGGTCACGTCGACCAGGTCCATCAGGTGCTTCGCCACGGTCTCGGGTGAGCCGTGCGCCTGTTGGGCGCGGAAGCTCGCCAGCGCCTGCATTTCCTCTGCGGCGAACGTGTGGGTGGCTGCCTCTTCGGGCGTGGGGAAGGGGATGTCGCCTCGTCCCTTGAGGAGTCCGGCCTTGACAACATCCATCGGGCCTGCGAGCCAGGCCGCCTGCCTCTGTGTCTCGGCGCATACGGTCTCCACGCAGATCAGCACGCGGGGGCGCTCGCACCAGCGGGAGGGGGAAAAATGCTCGCGGTAGTGATCCAGTGCGGCGAGGGTGTTGTCAGGACGAATGTGATGGGCGAAGGCGATCGGTAGTCCAAGTTCCGCGGCGAGCGCGGCACCGGCCGTGCTCGACGACAGCAGCCATGGCTCCGGGAGCGGGCCGAGCGCGATCTCGTCCACCAGGAAACGCAGAGTCGCTGACACATCGACTCGGTACTCGTCGTCCGTTGTCGGTCCGGCCCCACGCCGCAGGGCCCGCGCCGTCGACTCGTCGAAGGTACCCGGGCCCCGGCCAATGCCCAGGTCGATCCGACCCGTGTGCAGTGCGGCCAACGTGCCGAATTGCTCCGCCAGCATGATCGGGGCGTGGTTCGGAGCGAGAACGCCCCCGGATCCGAGACGGATGGACGATGTCAACGCGGCCGCGTGGGCCGTCAGGACGACGGGCGGGAACGCTCCGATGGCGGGAGAATGGTGATGCTCGGCGTACCAGAGTCGCAGGTAACCGAGGCCTTCGAGGCGTCGGGCGAACTCGGTGGTGTCTTGTAATGTGTCTGCGGCTCGGGCACCCGTTTGCACCATGGCTACTTCGAGCGCGCTGAGCGGAACGGTGATCATCCGGTCAGTATAGGAAGCGCAGCACTGCACAGCGCGGGCCGTGAACACCAAGTACGCCGGCGACATGCCCTACTTGAGCACCGGCCGCGGCAAGTTCTGCTACCTGCCCTGGCGGCGGCCGAGCGGACCCGCGGCAGCCTCGCCGGGGCCGTCTTCCACACCGACCACGGAGTTTTCCGGACCCGGACAGCGATCTTCGGGATCGGGACATGATCTGAACGGGTATCTCGGCCCCGCTCTCGCAGCACATCGTGGATCCGATGACCAAGGGCGATGCCACGGGTTGCCCAAGCACTGTCCGCACTGGGCGACCGCGGCCCGGCATGTATGTACCGGCCGTCGGGTTCGGGAAGTCTCCGCTCGGACCCGGATGGTTCCGCCGCGGGTCAGCAAGGCAATGGTCGCGCGTCCGAGTCCGTGTCGCTGTCTGGAGCTACCGGATTGCCGGCAGTCAGGGAGTGGATGCGTGGTATCGGCGAGGGCAGCAGCCAGAGCAGCGACAGCGCTCCGCCGACGGCAGCGATGAGGAGGGTCACCCGGAGGCCGATGAGGGTGGCGAGGAGGCCGCCGAGGACGGCGCCCACAGGGCGTAGGCCGTAATTGATCGTGCTGTACGCGCCGGCGACTCGACTGCGCATGCCATCGGGGATCACGTCCGTCTGCAGGGAGTTGAGGTTGACGTCGAAGAGCATGACGCCGACGCCGGAGAGGAACTCGGCCAGGGCCAGGGCTCCGACGCGAGCCCAGAGCGGGCCGCCCGCAGCAGCGGCGATGGCTATCGGCGCCGGGAACAACACAGCGCCCACGACGATGCTGCGGCCCACGCCGAGCCTTCGCGAGACCGTCGGGGCGATCACCGCGCCCAGGAGCGAGCCGGTGGCGCCGATCCCGAACGCCATGCCGATGACTCCCGCGGTCAGTCCGAGGTTCCGGCTGGCGAACAGCACGATCAGTCCGCTGCCCGCGATAAAGGTGAAGAAGTTGACGGTCGCCGCGCACCCGAGGCTCGCCCGCAGCACCGGGTGACGGATGACGAACGCCAGTCCCTCCCTGGCACGCCGCAGCAGCGGGGGTGTCGCTTGGTCATGGGCGGTTGGTGGTTCTTCGATCGAAACCCGACCGACCAGAATCGCGGACGCCAGGAACGTCAGGGCGTCCACGACGACGGCGACGGGAGCGGTCAAGGCCTGGACCAGAGCACCACCGATCGCCGGGCCGGCGACGTATGACGCGGAACGGCTGGCACTGAGCTTGCTGTTCGCGTCGACGTAGGACGACCGGGGCACCAGGTGGGCGAAGAACGGCGGATAGGCGGTGTTGAACAGCACCCCTGCGGCGCCGGTCAGTAACGCCACGGCATGCAACTGACTGAGCGTCACCGACCCCACCAGATAGGCAGCGGGGAGGGAGAGCAGTACTGCGGCGCGCACCAGGTCGGCGAGAACCATCAGGCGCCGCTTGTGGACGCGGTGGTCGACCCAGGCACCGAGGACGATCGCGAGCAGGTTCGGGGTCCAGATGAGCGCGGTCAGCCACGCCACCTGATTGGCGGAAGCGTGCAGCGCTCCCACCGCGATCAGTGGCAGGGCCAGTTCGGTGATCCGGTCGCCGAACTGCGAGATCGACTGGCCGGCCCAGAAACGACGGAACCGCTGGTCACGCCAGAGCGATATGGGTATCGCCTGGTCTGCGGCGCTCATGACCTCCCGCCGGTCTGATTCTCGGGGCCCTCGGGCAGGGCGTAACGCAGCAGCCGGACGCCACGGCCGTCGGCCGGACGCGCGGCCTCGTCACGCGTCACGTAGGGCGCGAGGACGCGTTCGATCCCGTCCTCGATGGCGGCGAGTTCGTCGGCGGAGACGACGACGCGGGTGTTGGCCAGACCCGCAAGCCGCCGCCACGCCGGTTCGAGCTTGGGCTCGACCTCGGCAGCCCACCGGTTCGGCAGGTCTCCGGAGCGCAGGAACATCTCCTGGGACAGGACCCGCGCGGCCGACCTGCCCTCCTCGTTGTCCGGGTCGTCCGGCACCTCGAACCGGAAGCCGCGCGCCACCGCCTCCCATCGCCGCTGGCGACGGTCCGGGCCCGGCTCGGCATCGCGGACCAGGCCGAAGCCCGCCAGATGCCGCAGATGCCAGCTGGTCACTGACGGGGTTGCTCCCACATCAGGCGCCAGTTGCGTCGCCGTCGCCGGCCCGTGCCGCTGAAGGCGTTCGAGGATCGCCAGCCGCACCGGATGCGCCAGCGCCCGCATCGCCTGCGGATCAGTGATCTCGATATCGCCCAGACGATTACCAGAGTCCATGATGTGAGAGTTTCCTCTCACATATTGTGAGAGTCAAGTCTCATATCTCTGGCGCCGGGCCTCCGCCTGATGCGCGTCCCGGCAGAGCAGGGGTGATCAAGCACTGGCGGCGGCCTGCTGGTGGACTCTGGTGTGGACGAGGTGGTAGGAGTCGCTGCTGGTCCCGATGATGTCGCCGCCGAAGGTGATCGGCCTGACGCTCGTGCTGACGGTCCTGCTGATGTTTCAGCGTCGGGCTTGTGGCGGCGCGTCAGTCAGCGAAGGCATCGCGCGTGGACGCAGGACCATGAGCGAGCCTTCCAAGGTCGCCACCATGGCAAAGGGGAACCGGTCGAGCTCAAGACAGAGCGCAACGTCATCGGGATGGGCTCCTTGACGCACGCCCTCCGCCAACTCGGCGGCGGCGCGCGAGGTGGCAGCGCGGCGGAGGAACTCAGCAGCATCCGTCCCAGCCTCGGTGGCCCTCCGAGCGATGTATTGAGCGCACGCCAGATCTTCATCGGCCCGTCCGTCGTCGCCGGTGACCACGAACGTGACACTGTCACTCTTGCGTGTCCGCAAGAGCTGAGCCGTTGCCTCCGCCACCACGAAGCCGGCGCACAGCACCAGCGGCGCCTCCTTGACCGCAAGGGCGCCGACTGTCCCTGCCGTGGTCTTCTGCACAACGGTCCGTCCTCCAAGGTCGACAGACCGCAGCACGCCCGGCGAGTTGACGGTGTCGAACCCGGGCGCGGGCGGACCGTCTTTGAGCGCCACCCAATCCGGGTGGCGAGCCTTGAGCGCCAGGGCTTCGTCCAGCGACTCGGCAAGGACGATCTTTCCCGCCCCCTGGGCAAAAGCCCAGGCAGCCACGGTGAAAGCACGCATGACGTCGACCACGACCGCCACGGACGGGACTTCGACCAGATCAGCGATACCAAGGAAACGAGTGTCCATTCCGATCATGATCGCGCATGCCCGACCCGAAGCACCCGGGGAGTTGCACGCGTCACATCGACGTTTTCGGAATGCAACACCTCCGGCTGCCCGCGTCGCGAAGGCGGTCCGCAACGACACGCCTGCTCTCACCGGCACCGCCGTCCTTCGCCGGCTATCGCAGCTGTTTGATCAGCCGGTCCGCGCCCTCGGTCGTCATCCAGTCGGGATCACAGTCCAGAGCGGCACAACAGGATCCCCCGAGCGCCAGATGGAGTCGGAACTGACCTACAAGTGGAGTCCACCGTCGGATCTGGCACGTCGATCAGCACTGCCACAGGAAGGCGGCTTGGGTGCAGGGCCCGCAGGCGAAGGCGAACGCCGTGCCGCAGCCACCGAAGTTCATGGCCGTGGCGTGGTCGGGTCCCTCCTCGAGCTGTGCGACCAGGTTCATGGGCCGGGTGCAGGTGGGGCATGTGGGTGTTTCGTCGCCCTGAAGCCAGTCGGGCTGTCCGCCGAGCTGTCCCAGGACATTCCCTGGGCTGTTTCCGCTGCGGTTGCCCCATTCTTCGCGTGCACTGAAGTAGTCGGCGGAAGGCGAGGACACCAGAGCCACGGCGTTGACAACAGCAAGGCGGAGAACTCCCTCGTTGTCGCCCAGTTCGGGTGCGGGCATCGGCTGCAGCGTGTCGGAGGGGAACAGCAGGGCGCGGTTACCACCAGCAGTGGGGCTCCACTCGTCGCACATACCGGGATCGTTCTGGCACATGAAGATCGCCATGACATGGCCGGCGTGTGCGTCGCCCTGGCCGATCGGGCGGCCCAGGTCATCCAGGATGACCTGGGCCAGGAACTGCATCGGCCCGGCGCAGGTCGCACAGCGCGGCCATGCCGCCTCCGCAGGGCCCAGCGGCGTTCCTCCCGTGCGCGTGACCAGTGCATCAGGTTCGCCTGGTCCTGCGTAAGTCATCAGCGTCGTCGTCATGGAACCGGACGCTACGACAGCCCACCGACACCTCATGAGGCAAGGGCGCCGAGGAGGACGCGCTGGCGTGGCAGCGGGAGTTGGCACGGCCGACTCCATGCGGCTTGGCCCAGCAACGAACCCGCGATGCACAGCGCCGCCTGAAAGAGCAGTCTGCCGTCAGCTGTTCAAGATCCTCGAAAGGCCAGATCGAACCATGATGTTCTCCTCCGAACAGCTTGACGCGATGTAACAGCCTCGGGGGGAGCTGGTAGGTCCGATTCCTGTCAACCAGGACTGCCATGGCTGGAAACAGCAAGCACGACGCCGAGGCAGGCGGTTGCGGGTACGCGCTCGGCTCGCACTGCCCGCAGCCAAGTCCGACCACCTGATCCGCACGGTCGGACACGACCTGCGCAAGATCCAGGTACCGCAGTCAGCTCCTCGACGGCTGCCTGGTCGGCACCGGCCTGACCCTCGCTGCCAGCAGAGGTACGACGCTCAGTAACATCGCATCACCATGATGAGGGCTCAGGCCCGACGAATCGAGTGACGCTCATGAGTGACGACGTCCTGTCGGTCGTCCCGACCGATCCGCACTGGCAACCCAGCCGGGACGCAGCTGACCGCGCCGCCGCCCTCGTCGCGGCACTGGTGGACCCCGACGTACCCACGGACATCGACACCGAGATTGACGTTACGTGGCACGACACGGTCGCCGTCGTCGACTGCGGCGCGAACCTGGAGAGGATCAGCTGCCCGCACTGCGGCGTATCGATCGACACCGAATGGTGGGTAGATCTTCTCGCCGCACATAGCGAGGACGGTTTCGCCAGCTTGTCCACCCAGGTCCCCTGCTGCGGCGCCATGACGTCCTTTGACGCACTGGACTACGACTGGCCTTGCGCATTCGCCCGCTTCGAGATCGCCATCTGGAACCCGGGCCGGAACTGGTTCTCTGGCCGAGAACTGACCGCACTCGCAGACGTACTCGGACACCCGGTACGTCAGGTCATGGCTCACATCTGACACTCACCTCACCCGGCGATGCGATGAGATCTGGCCTGACCAGGCCCGACATCACATGGCCACGACCGCTCCCCCTCTTCGTCAAATATCGCGATGCCCCGACTCCTGGTGCGGTCTCTCTCGCGTCGTTCCTGCTCCGGGCAAGATCCGTGACGTCTGTTTCATGATCATGTGAGTCCGAGGAGGGCGAGCAGTCGGCCGGCGTCGCGGGCGTTGTGCCGGAGGCCGGCGGCGATGCTGTTCTTCCCGGCGAGGCGGAGGGCGCCGATGGCGAGGTTGCGCCGGGTCGCCATGGCGCGGGGCGCGGATCCGGTTCGCAGCTGGGAGGCGTCCGCGGCGAACGTCACGTCTCGGACGTGGTGCAGGGCTTCGATCTTCCAGTGGCTGCGGATCAGCCGGGCGATCTCGGCGGGTGTGGCCTGTTCCGCAGTGGGGCTGGTGACCGCGTAGACGGTCTTGATGCTGACCTTGCCGGTCTTGCGGTCCACTCGGCGGCGCTTGAGCTGGGCGGCCCGGCGGGCGCCGGGAAAGGGCGGGCTGTTGACCGTGCACACCTTGATGCGGCGGGTCTCGCCGCGGCCGTGGCCGGGCCCAGCGCGCCGGTCGGCCGGCCGGCGGCCCGCCGCCCGGTCCAGCGCGTTGCCGTTGATGCGGCCGAGCAACCGCCGCGCCGTCGCCTCCGCTGGCAGGCACCGCCTCGGGGACAGCGGACCGGACCGTACGCCAAGGTGCTCCAGGACGGGCGGCGGGGCGGCGGTGATCCACTCGTCCACCGCCAGCAGGGAGGTCGCTCCGGCCAGAACCGCGCACGCGGTCAGCGCGTGCACGACGACCGGAGCGTGCCGTACGCCGCGCTGATCGCGAGGGCCGGGCACCCGGGCCAGTCGCTCCAGCAGGCCCGGGATCTCCTCGGGCACGGCCCCCGGGATGCTCGCGGAGTTGGTCAAAGGCAGGCGGGACCGGCGATGACGCGTCGGCAGGCACGGTCTTCCACTCGGATCACGGGGCGTCGAGAACTCCTCGATCTTGGAAGGGCACGTCATCCGCCTCGGCGTCCTCGGCCTCCCAGCGCAGGAGGTCGCCCGGCTGGCACTTGAGCACCTCGCAGAGCGCGGCGAGCGTCGCGAAGCGCACCGCCTTGGCGCGGCCGTTCTTGAGTACCGCCAGGTTGGCGGGCGTGATCCCTACGCGGTCCGCGAGCTCGCCCACGGACATCTTCCGCCTGGCCAGCATCACGTCGATGTCGACGGCGATCGGCATCAGATCACCTCGTCCAACTCGGCCTGCATCCGCGCCGCTTCGACGTCGCGCGTGACGGCCTGGGCGAGCAGCATCCGCAGCACGAGCACGATGAGCGCGACCCCCAGGATGGCCAGGCCAACCCCGCCCATGATGATGGTGACGCCCGGGTCGTCCCGCTGGCCCGGGGCATTGACGACCGTGACCGCGAACCATACGAGGGCAGCCGCCACGATCGCGCCGATCACGCCGTCCACGTACCGGAAGGCGGCGTGGGAGAAGACGGTTCCGCGTCGCACCATCGTCACCAGTCGCCATACGCAGACCAGGGCGACCTGGGCCGACGCCATGCCCAGCATCGTGATCACGCGCAGCGGGGTCAGCGGGAGCGACCCGTCCTCCGGGTCGGTGGCCAGCGCCCACACCATCAATACCTGTACGAGCACCGTGCCCGCGAGCACCACCACGAGCACGGCGCGCAGCGCACGCACTGTCAGTTTTCCCATGGCCCGTCCTTCCATCGAGTTGCGATGGGAATCTATCGAAAGTCGATAGACAATACAAGCGACGGGGACGGAGAGTGGGCGGCAGTTCCGCACCGTGGCGGGACACCGCCGCCTCCCATGGCATGGTGATTGCGCGAACCGCCTTGATCTTGTCGAGGTCGGCCTCACTTGAACACAAAATGGACGCCACCCGACTACGCCGAAGCCCTGGCCCATGAACGAGGCTCGGTATCACGGCTGCAGGCTGATCAGCGGGCGGCGGACGCTGCCGAAGACCACGCCGGACCCGTCATTGTGGATCTCGTACAGGGAGCGGCCGAACTCGGGGTGGTCCTGCAGGACCCGCCTGGCCATCCACTCTCAGCCCGCGTGGACGCCGCCTTCGGTGCGGGAGGCGCCCTCGGTCGCCGCCATGTCCTGCGTACCGATGACGCCGAGCAGCTCAAGCTGAGCCGCACCCTCGGTACCGGGCGGGGCCGTGAACCACAGGAGGCGCTGGCGGCCGTCCTCGCTGAACAGACTGTGGCAGTCCAACTCGATGACGCCCAGCGCGGGATGCACGATGCGCTTGTGATCGGTGCGGCGCAGGCCGACGTCGTGGGTGTCCCACAGGAGAGCGAACTCCGCGCTGCGCCGCCGCAGTGCGGCCGTCATCCCGGCGACCTCGGTGTCGCGGCCCTGGCGGGCGGCGACTGCCTGCAGGTCAGCGACGAAGACCCGTGAGTGGTGCGGATGGTCCTCGGGCGGGTAGACCGCGCGGGCGGCCGGATCGGTGAACCAGCGGTACGCGAAGCCGGTGGCGGGGCCGCGCGGCTCCGGAGCCCGGCCGAGCAGTGCCGCGGCCAGCTCGTTCTGTACGAGGGTCTCGTGCAGGTCGGTGATGACCTGGGCCGGGGTGGTGGCCAGCCGGTCCAGCAACCCGAGCAGGGCGGGCTGGACGTGCCGCGCGCCCGCGCCGTGCGCCGATGCGGGCAGCGGCCGGTCGGCGAGATGGAACAGGTGGTCGCGCTGGTCGCCGCCCAGCCGCAGCGCCCGGGCGAGGGCGGCCAGTGTCTGGGACGAGGGCTGAGCGCCGCGTCCACGCTCCAGCTCGGTGTAGTAGTCGGCCGACAGGCCCGCCAGTTGCGCGACCTCCTCGCGCCGCAGGCCGGGCACCCGGCGCCGGGGTCCGGCGGGCAGGCCGACGTCGGCCGGCCGGATCCGGTCACGCCGGGACCTGAGGAACGCCGCAAGCTCGGGAAGGTTCACCCGCACATCGTCGTCTGTCCGGCGGGGTCCGAGCCAGGGGCTGGTGACCCCTGGGTGGGCTCAGCCCTGGCCAGAGCAGGTGACTCGGACGGATGGTTGCCCCACCAGGGTCGACCTCCCGCTCGTTGTGAGCAGCTCCAGACCCCCCGCACGAAGAGAGAGCACCATGCCATTCGCGAACTTCAAGGTCCCCGCCGGCGCCCTCACCGCAGAGCAGAAGGAGCAGATCATCACGCGCACCACCGACCTGTACGCCGAGATCTTCGGCGACGGCGCCCGGGCCACCACCCTCGTACTGGTCGAAGAGGTCGCCGACGCCGGATGGGGCATCGGCGGCGGTGTCCTGACGCTTGCCAAGATCCGGCAGACGCCGCAGGAGTGACGGCTCAGCCGCCGCCGGGCCCGAGGAAGAGCGTTGACGCGGAGTCCGAGTGGTCAGGGCCAGCGGCCCGAGCTTGGGCACCCCGGCCCCTCCACCGTCCGAGCGCGAGAAATACAGAGGTTTTGGCCTGTCCAGTGCAACGCAGGTCAGCGGCCGGGTAGCACGCCCAGGAGGGTCGCGGTCAGGGCCAGCTTCAAGTAGTCCTTCAGCTCCAAGTGGAAGCGGGCCAGGTCGGGCTCGGCCTGGTAAGCCGCCTGCAGGCTGGGTGGGGGTGTGCTGTACGCCGACAGCGCGCCGGCCATGACCATGGTTTGCAGGCTGAACAGTGTTGCGTTCTCGCCCAGCTCCGGCAGGTACTTCTGGATCAGGGCGGTCATGGTTGTCAGGCGGTCCAGGGAGGCGCGCTTGTAGCGTGCTACGACCTCGACGGAAACGTTGTGTTCCAGGACGCTGCCCTGTGCGCCGAAGAGGTCGCACAGCACCACTCGGCCGGAGAGTGAGCGGCTGAGGATCTCGGCCACCGCTGCCGCTCGCTCGGCCATGGGTAGATTTTCGTCGATGCCGGCGGCCAACTCGCGTGCCAGTTCCGTCAGCCACTCCTGCAGGAAGTGGTCCAGCAGTTCCAGCAGCACCGCCTCGCGAGACTCGAAGTAGCGCAGCACGTTCGGCTTCGCCAGGCCTACCCGGCGGCTGAGCTCGTTCAGGGTGACCGCGGCCACGGGCATCTCGTCGAGCATCACCGACGCCATGTCGAGGATCGCCCGTCGGCGGATCTCCCGCTGCTCTTCGGTTCGCGCCCGCTGGAAAGTCACGATCGCCAGCCTAACTTAGGTACCTTCGGTACGTTGACAACGTACCGAAAGTACCTTAACGTCATCCACGCAAGATACCTTCGGTACGTTATTGAGTGGGGAGCCTGACATGAGCGAGAAGTGGACGACGGCGAACATTCCGGACCAGCGCGGGCGGGTGGCGGTGGTGACCGGGGCCAACACCGGACTGGGGTACGAGACCGCCAAGGCGCTCGCCGAGCGCGGGGCCTCCGTGGTGCTCGCCGTGCGCAACGTCGAGAAGGGCGAGCAGGCCGCGGCCCGCATGACCGGCGATGTGACCGTGCAGGCGCTCGACCTGACCTCGCTCGACTCCGTCCGGACCGCGGCGGCGGCGCTGCGGTCCCGGCTCGACCGGATCGACCTGCTGATCAACAACGCCGGCGTGATGTACACCCCGAAGCAGACCACCCGGGACGGCTTCGAGATGCAGTTCGGCACCAACCACCTCGGCCACTTCGCGCTCACCGGGCTGCTGCTGGACCTGATGCTGCCGGTGCCCGGCTCGCGCGTGGTGACGGTCAGCAGCACCGGCCACCGCATCCGGGCCGCGATCCACTTCGACGACCTGCAGTGGGAGCGGTCGTACAGCCGGGTCGCCGCCTATGGTCAGTCCAAGCTGGCCAACCTGATGTTCACGTACGAGCTGCAGCGCCGGCTCGCCACGCACGGCACCACCGTCGCGGTGGCCGCGCACCCCGGCATGTCCAGCACCGAGCTCGCCCGCAACACCCCCGCGGCCCTCCGGCTTCCGCTCACCTGGCTCGCGCCGCTGATCACCCAGACGCCGGCGATGGGCGCGCTGCCGACCCTGCGCGCCGCCACCGACCCCGCCGCGCTCGGCGGCCAGTACTACGGTCCCGGCGGACGCAACGAGGTCATGGGCCACCCCCGGCTGGTCACCTCCAGCCCGGAGTCGTACGAGGTAGCCGTCCAGCAGCGGCTGTGGGCCGTCTCCGAAGACCTCACCGGGGTGAAGTTCCCCGTCGTTCAGTCCAAGCGGAACTCGTTTCCCTCCGGATCGGCCATCACGATGTAGCCCGCGCTGGTAGGAGGCGCCGGCTCTCGCGGCGCAAGCGGGTGGCGCCGAGACCGACCCTCTTCGACGGCAGCCTCGACCCCACCACGGTCGCCACCATGGTGGAGGACATGGCCGCCATCACCGCCGGCATCTACACGCACGCACTCCTGCCCGCCGCGTACACCCGACTGCCCTGCCCGCCCACCGCCGGTACTCCCACGCCCGGCAACGCCTACGGGCCTCCCTGTGCCGGATCATCGCAGAACACCGCTCCCACACCACCGACCACGGCAGTTGGCCCCGCCCTGGCCAACAGCGACAGCGACAGCGACAGCGACATCAGCGACCAGGTCATCACCTTCTTCATCGCGGGCATGGAAACCACCGGAAACGCCCTCGCCTGGGCCGCGCACCACCTCACCCAGGACCCCGCACCGCAACGCCGCGTCCGTACCGAAGCAACCGCCCTGCCCTCCGGTCCCCTGTCGCACACCGCACTGCCCCACCTGGAACTCACCAGCCATGTCGTCACCGAGGCGCTGCGCCACTCCCCCCCCCCCGTCTGGCCGCTGACCCGCACCACGCCGCCAAGCACGCCATAGCCGCCCCGGCCCGCCGGCGGGACATCGCCGCGCGCACACGGACCGGACCGGACCGGGAGACCGAACATGCCAGGTGGAACGGGAGGGACAGGCAGCAGTCACCGGCACAGGCATCGCAGGACCGGTTGCCGCCCCGGTACGGGCAGGAAGGTCAGAGGCAGGGCCTTGGCCCAGCACGGCCACGCTACCGGAACGGCAGTGCGGCAGGCCACCCGGGATGACCCGGGCCGCTCGCCAAGAGCTGACCCCGGTGCTGAGGGCGGGGTCGGCTGGGCGGCCGTTTCCGGCACCCGCGGGCGCTGACAGCCGCGATCAAAACACTACCTATTGCTGATTTATACCGAATTTACGGGTAGGTGCTGGGGAAACATCCTTCTCTTTCGGAGGCCATCATGGCGTCAACCCATCGCCCGCCCATCGAGGAGCACCCTGACTTGATGGAGCTGCGCGCCCGGCACGACCGTGCCGCGGCCACGCCACGAGCTCAGATGATCGAGGCGCTCGCCCTCATCACCGGCCTGTACCTGGCGGCGTCCCCCTGGATAGCCGGCTTCAACGGCTCCACCACGCTCGCCGTCACCAACCTCATCGCCGGCATCGCCTACATGCTGCTCCTGGGCGGCCTCGGCAGCTCCTACGAGCGCACCCACTCCATGGCCTGGGCCGCCGCCGTCATCGGCATCTGGACCTGCGTCGCTCCGTGGGTCGTCGCCGGCGACGTCGCCCATACCCGCTCCATCACCAGCAATCTCATCACCGGCGTCATCGCCACGCTCCTCGCACTCGCCGCCGCCTCCGCCGCCCGCGACCGCACCGACAACTCTCGCGGCACCCGTTCCGGCACGCGAGAGCACCGCTCCATGCCCGGCGAGCGCTGACACCGCCACCGCCGCACCCACAACCCCGCAGCACCGCCGGGAGGGCCATCCCTCCTGGCGGTCCTGCTGCGGACCAGTAGCGTCGGCACGCGCCCGCGAAAGCGCACTACCCGACCCACGAGGCCGCCGGTCAGACCTCCAGCACCGCCGCCCCTGGACCGGGCCGCGCCACCGTGCGACTCACTCTGTCGCCGGCAACGAGCAGGGCCGCAGGTGTGCTGAGCGGCTCGGCCGAACGGGTGGGTCTGCGTGTCGGAAGGCAGCAGAAGGTAGTGAACTGGCTGCTGCCCGGTGTGTCGTCGGTGCTGGAGACGACGATCGCGTACGAGCAGGTCGCGGTGGACCTGACGTCGTGGGTGGCGCGCATGGAGCCGGATTCCTACCTGCAGCAGGCGTACCAGTTCGGAGTGCTGGAGGACTTCGACCATCTGTACCGGTACGCGAATCTGTACGAGATGATCGAGCACCGCAAGGCCGAGGCGATCGTGGGCGGCCTGATCGAGGTGATGCCGGGGCGCCCGACCCGGATGCACCACCGCAATCCGGTGGACAACGTGCGCGACCCCTACCACTAGGCGCGGACCGATCCGCTGTCAAGGCTCCACGCGCTGACGATCCTGTCGGCAGAGCAGCAGACGATGAACTTCTACATGAACACCGGTCCCACCTACATGGAGCCCATCGCCAGGCAGCTGTACCAGGAGATCGGACTCATCGAGGAAGAGCACGTCACCCACTACGAGTCCTTGGTGGATCCGGGTGAGACGTGGGGGGAGCAGCTCGTCACCCACGAGTACAACGAGTGCTACCTGTACCACTCCTTCATGGAGCAGGAGAGCCACCCCAAGGTCAAGGCCGTGTGGGAGCTGCATCTGAACATGGAGCTGGAGCACCTGAGAATCGCGTGCGATCTGATGCGGCGCCAGGACGGCCGCGATCCTGAGGAGATCCTCGCGCCGGAGCTGCCGAACGTGCTGACCTTCGAGCCGAACAAGGCCTACCTGCGGGAGCTTTTGGCCACTCAGTTGGACCTGACCACGCTGGGCGCCGGTTACGTGCGGGAGGCGCACGAACGCTTCGAGGAGATGCAGGCTCAGATCCACGGCGGGGAGGCGCCGCCCAGCGACCGGGTCGTGGAGGAGCACCAGGAGATGTTCGGAGGGGACTACCGCTTGGAGACCGAGGGGTCGCACCCCGATCCCTCGCAGCGCGCGTGAGCCAGGCCGCAGACACTGCCGGTCGGTGACCGGAAGGTGCCGCCAACACCGGTCGCACACCCCACCTCCAGGAGGATCTTGTGAAGGACGACGAGAAGCAGGTCGGTGACCCTGCGGCCGCGGAGGACGTGGTGGCTCTCCTTATGCGGCAGCACGGGCAGATCCACAGCCTCTTCGATGAAGTACGGCTGGCCAAGGGTGATGGGCTTGTCCGCGATCAGTTCCTTCAGTTCCCCGCCGGCCAGCAGCTCACGGGACAGGTCGTCCAGCCACACCGACACCCCTGCGGCGGACAGCTCGGCGAGCGGATCGGACGAAGCGGAAGCAGACATGCGAACCCTCCAGGATGGTGCGGTGCCGCCCAGCCAGGTGGCCGTACGCACTGAGGACGCTGCTTGCCCGCCACGCGGACTCATGGCAGCGGCACCCGCTACCTTGCGCTCTCCGCTTTCGCCCGCCTCACTCATCGACGACCACACTTCCCGGAGCGACAGCCGCAACTCCCGCCCGGCGGGCGCAGGTGTCCGATCCGGGCCGGCCAGGTCGAGGGCGCCGCCCGCCTGCTGCAGGCCCGCCGCATCCGCCCCTGGTCGGATCTGTCACGGATGAAACCGCCACCGGCCTTCGGAGATGACGTCCACCTTGTCGTCACTGACGCGGACAGCCGTCTCGTCGTCGATGAAGTAGACCGGGAAGTCGGCCCGGGCGGCGATGCGATCGGCCCAGGCGTCGTCCCGCTCCGGGAAGTCCGGCGAGTACAGGTGCGGCTTCAGATACCAGTCGAAGAGACCGAACGGCGGTTCCACGGTCGTCGCGCCGAGCACGCGGAGGTCCGCGGCGTCCCCGATGACGTCGGCGGAGTGCTCGGTGAGATTCCGGCTGAAGATCATCGATCCGGCGCTCACCCCCACGTAGATCCGGCTCTGCAGCGCCTCCAGGAAGCCGTCGGCCAGGTCGTTGCCGGTGATGCTGCGCGCGAGGTGGTAGTGATTGCCGCCCCCGACATAAATGACGTCGGCACGGAGCAGCCGGTCGAGCACCATCCGCCGGGGCAGTCCGTTCAGCTCCAGGATGTCGAACTCCCGCCAGCCGAGGCCGTGCAGCCGGCTCATGTCCGAGACGAGCCACCCGTGGTCCCCAGGCTCGGCGACGGACGCCGTGGGAACGTACACGACGTTCGCCGACCCGAACGGCTTTCCCAGCATGTCCCGCAGCGAATCCCGCAGTGTCTCGTTGCGCAGCCCACTGGCCGTCATCAGAAGCCTCATCGGGCGAGCCAACCACGGCCGGCCCGCGCGCGCAACGAACCCTGAATCAGTCACCCGGCCGGGAAGCCCCGCCGCTGAGAAGGCTCACACCCTGCGGGACCGTCGCCCGCAGTTCCCTCACCAAGGCGCGCACGACGGCGGATCCGGCCAGTTCGGAGGTGGTGACATAGCCGACCTGGCGTGTCGGGCGCCCGGGGCCGAGATCGGTGATTCCGACCGAGTTCGGCGCTCCGACCAAGGAGAGCGCAGGCATGATCGCCATTCCGTGGCCTCCACTCACCAAGGAGAGCACCGCTCCGTCATCCTCGGCCTCGACGGTCGCCTTCGGGATCCAGTCCTGCGCGGCCCACCAGTCGCGGGTGTACGAGCCACAGTTCTCGGCCCAGTCGACCAGCGGCAGCGAGCGCGGGGTGGCGTGACCCGTCACGTGCACCAGGGCATACGGCTCTTCGAGGAGTCCGCCGGCGACCAGACCCGGTGGCAGCGGCACGGAGCCGGCCAGCGTGGCGATGGCTATGTCGGCTTTCCCGTCGGCCACTTCGCCCGCGGTGCCGCGCCCCACCTCGCGTACGATCCGCACCCGCGGCTCGATCCTGGGGTGTCGGGCGCGTAGCCGCTGCAGCACGGGCGGCAGCAGGTGGAGAGCGGCGCTGCGGAAAGCCGCGATCCGCAGCAGCCCTTCCGCGGCATCGGGCCGGGCCGCGCCGCGTGCCTCGGCTGTCAGGAGGTCCAGAAGGTGGAGGACGCGGCGTGCGTGCGCGACGGCCTTCTCCCCGGCAGGGGTGGGGCGGGCGCCGGTGCGGCCGCGTTCGAAGAGGACGGCACCGATCTTGCGCTCGCTGCCGCGAACCGAGTGGGAGACCGCGGACTGGGTCAGGCCGAGTGTGCCGGCCGCGGCCGAGAAGCCACCGGTGTCCGCGACCCCTACCAGGACGCGCAGTTCCTGCGGGGCGAGATCGGAATCGGTCGCGCGGGCCACGGGGCGCTCACCTCAACGTATGAGAACTGCTCATGGAACGGTGTGTCCCATGAGCGCAACCGGCTGCCCGGGTGGCGCATTCCCGCCCTACGGTCCGGGCATGAACGAGACCGCGCTCACCGTGCACCAGACCGCCCGCCCCCACGGCTTTCCCACCGCCGAGCACTTCGCCTTCGTCGAGTCCACGCTTCCCGACCCCGCCGCCGGCAGCGCGCTCGTGGAAAACCTCTACTGGTCCGTCGACCCCTACCACCGCGAGATGATGGACGACGTGCCCGGCGGGTTCGCGCTCGACGCACCGCTGGAGGGCCGCGCCATCGGGCGGGTGATCGCCTCGCGCACGCCTCGGCTGGCCGAGGGCGAGATCGTGTTCCACCGGCAGGGCTGGCGCACCCACGCGGTGGTCACGCCCGAGGAGATCCGGCAGCTGCCCCGCTTCGACGGGGTGCCCCTGACCGCTTTCCTGAGCACCCTCGGCGGCACCGGCCTGACCGCCTATGTGGGCCTGACCCGGATCGCCCGGCTACGGGAGGGAGAGGACCTGTTCGTGTCGGCCGCCGCCGGCGGGGTCGGCACGGCGACCGCGCGGTTCGCCGGACTGCTCGGCGCCGGACGGCTCGTGGGCAGCGCGGGCTCGGCGGCGAAGGCCGCCCACCTCATGCGGGAGGTGGGCTACGACGCCGCCTTCGACTACCACGACGGACCCGCAGCCGACCTGCTCGGCAAGGCCGCGCCGGACGGCATCGACGTGTTCGTCGACAACGTCGGCGGCGAGCAGCTCGCCGCGGCGGTGGGAGCGCTGCGCGACTTCGGGCGCATCGTGCGCGTCGGCACGATCAGCCAGTACAACACCCCCGACGCGCCGTCGCCGCGCTTCAACTACGCGGACATCGTGGAGAAGAGCATCCGCATGGAGGGCTTCTTGGTAAGCAACTACCGTGACGTGCAGCAGGAGTTGTACGAGTTCGCGGTGCCGCATCTGCAGAGCGGCCGGCTCGCTCCGGACGAGACGGTCGTTGACGGTTTCGAGCGCATCGTGGACGCGTTCCTGGGAATGCTGCGGGGCGAGAACACCGGCAAGATCATCGTGCGAGAACCGGAGAACTCGGTACCGCGGAGCGGCGCCGCGGATGCCGATCGGTGGTAGTGGCCGTCGGCCGCGACACGCGCCTGGTCGAACGGCGCGGGGCCCTTCCTGTGTGACGGGCGCGAAGCCGCCGCCGGGCCTGAGGCCGCCGAGCTGCTGGTTGCGGAGCGCGGTGATCCGAACCCGGCGGCCTACGGCGCGGCCGGCAGGCGGTAGTCGCGGGCGCGCCGCTCGAAGGACTCGTGCAGGTCGCGGGAGGCACGGGAGGCCGAGCCGGAGCGGCTGCGCTGGATGACCATGAGGACGGCGGTGTCGTCGTCGTGGAGGGGCCGGCAGGTGATCGAGCCGGCGCGCTCCAGGGGGTCGCCGATGACGCTGAAGTCGGGCAGGACGGTAGCGCCGAGGCCTTCGGCGACCATCAGTTTGCCCATCTCCGCGCCGTCGGTGGAGTAAGAGAAGGACGGGGTACGGCCGGCGAGCAGCCGGTGCACGTAGCGGTGCATGACGTAGCCGGAGCGCATCACGATCAGCGACTCGGCGAGCAGGTCGGCCACGCCGACCGAGGACAGCGCGGCCAACGGGCTGTCGGGACGTACGCAGACCACGGGGCGTCCGCGCAGCAGCTCGGTGGTCTGGAAGTCCGGTGGGATGTCGTCGCCCTGCAGGTAGTTGACCAGGCCGAGGTCGAGGCTGCCTTCGAGCAGGGCACGGTGGATCTCGGCCTGCTGCCCCGCGACGACCTCGACCTGGGTGACCGGATGGGACGCACGGAATTCCCGGATGGTCGGCACGAGCAGCGGAACCGTGGCCGCGTAGACCGTCCCCAGTCTGACCATGCGGCTGGTCCGGTGCTGGTCGCCTGCCGCCCGGCGCAGCCGGTCGACCGCCTCCAGGACGCTGATGATGTGGGGCAGCAGCTCTCGCCCCTCGTAGCTGATCTTCGCCCCTGACCGCTTGCGGTCCAGGATGTTCACGCCGAGCTCGCGCTCCAGGTTGCGTACGGTCTCGCTCAGCGCGGGCTGGGAGAGGTGCAACTCCTCGGCGGCGCGGCGCAGCGAGCCCAGGCGGGTGACCGCCTCGATGTACTCCAGCTGCTCGATCCGCACTGTGCGCGCCGTCCTCGTTCGCGGCCCGGTGACAGGGAAACCCTGCCAACCCCTCGTCAACGCCTACTCGACCCCCGGCACCGCCCGCGGGTAACCTCGCGGCATGGTGAACGGACTTCGGAGCCTCACGAGGCGGCGGCACGTGGACTACGTGCGCATCCTCACTCACGCCTGTCCGCGCTGAGCGCTGACCCCAGCCCCGAAGCAGCCTCCCAGCTCCCCGCTCCCCGCTCCCCGAGAGCCCTTCGCCATGACCCGTGACCTCACGCGGCGATGTCACATCGATCCCGCACGCGTCTCCAGCGCTTCCTGTCGCCGCGCCGCCTGAACGCTCCCCGACATCTCCGGCCGCTTCCGGCCCTCCTTCGTCATGCCCGCATTTCCCGCACCGGGAGTCCATATGTCCGTTCCCGCACGCTTCGCGTACTGGGTGCCCAACGTCAGCGGTGGCCTGGTCACCAGCAAGATCGAGCAGCGCACCGACTGGGGTTACGACTACAACCGCGAGCTGGCCGTCCTCGCCGAGAACAACGGCTTCGACTACGCGCTCAGCCAGGTCCGCTACATGGCCAGCTACGGCGCCGAGTACCAGCACGAGTCCACCAGCTTCAGCCTCGCCCTCCTCCTCGCCACCCAGCGTCTGAAGGTCATCGCCGCCGTCCATCCCGGTTTGTGGCACCCGGGCGTGCTCGCCAAGCTCGGCGCGACCGCCGACCACCTCTCGAACGGCCGCTTCGCGGTGAACGTCGTCAGCGGCTGGTTCAAGGACGAGTTCACCGCGCTGGGCGAGTCGTGGCTGGAGCACGACGAACGCTACCGGCGCTCCGAGGAGTTCATACGGGCGCTGCGCGCCATCTGGACCGAGGACAGCGCGGAACTGGCCGGCGACTTCTACCGGATCCGCGACTTCTCCCTCAAGCCCAAGCCGGTCGAGGTCCCCGGCCGCCCGCACCCGGAGATCTTCCAGGGCGGCAACTCCACGGCCGCCCGCGCCATGGCGGGCCGGGTCTCCGACTGGTACTTCTCCAACGGCAAGGACTACGACGGCGTCACCGAGCAGATCAACGACGTCCGCGCCTCCGCCGCCACTGCGGGCCGCACGGCGCCGAAGTTCGGCCTCAACGGCTTTCTCATCGCCCGCGACACCGAGGCCGAGGCCCGCGACACCCTCCGCGAGATCATCGCCAAGGCCGACACCGAGGCCGTCCACGGCTTCGGTGCCGCCGTCAAGCAGGCCGGCCGGTCCGCCGACGACGGCAAGGGCATGTGGCAGGACTCCTCCTTCGAGGACCTGGTCCAGTACAACGACGGCTTCCGTACGGGGCTGATCGGCACCCCGGAGCAGCTCGCGGAGCGGATCGTCGCCTACAAGCGGCTCGGCGTCGACCTCTTCCTGCTGGGTTTCCTGCACTACCTGGAGGAGGTCGAGTACTTCGGCAAGAAGGTGCTGCCGCTGGTGCGCGAGCTGGAGGCGGCGGAGCCCGTTGTCAACTGATGAACCATCAATCGTGCGACCCGCACTCATCGTTGAGAGGTTCCTCATGAGCACCGTCACTCCCGTTCTCAGGGACGTTCTTCCAGCCGGTGACGTCCGCGCCGCGGTCACCGAGCCGTCGCGCGGGGAGTTCGAGGTGCGGGTGGCCGCGGTGAAGTCCCGGGCCACCGAAGTCGCGCTGGGGAGCAGCAACCAGGTCTTCGAACCGGCGCCCGCGCCACCGCCTCGTCGGAGGGCCTGGCCCGCTTCTGGCGCAACGTGCGTACGCACACGCCGCACGACCCGGTGGCGTACAAGCGGCGCGAGGCCGGGCGGCACGTGCTGACCGGCGAACTGCCCGAACCCACCTGGTACTCCTGCCCCTCTGCGGGGCCGGGCGCACCGCCGCGCCCCGGCCCCGCCCGTCCCAAGGACCCGAACCCCATGGCCGTCGTCCTGTCCGTCTCCGGGAGCCCTTCCGCCACCTCCCGCACCGCCCGCCTGCTGCGCCACCTGGACGCCCGGCTCACCGCACAGGGGCACCAGGTCCTCCCGCTCGACGTACGCACCCTGTCCCCCGACGCCCTGCTCGGG
Source organism: Streptomyces sp. RLA131 (assembly GCF_056270125.1). NCBI lineage: Bacteria > Bacillati > Actinomycetota > Actinomycetes > Kitasatosporales > Streptomycetaceae > Streptomyces > Streptomyces sp. RLA131. Next base: position 8,196,038 of record NZ_JBWDOQ010000002.1, on the reverse strand, counting down.
GCCGACTTCGGGCATCCCGACATCGTCCGTGCCACCGAGCTGTTCGCGCGCGCCGACGGGGTCGTCATCGGCACGCCCGTCTACAAGGCCGCGTACTCCGGCCTGCTGAAGGCCCTGCTCGACCTGCTCCCCCAGTACGGCCTGTCCGGCAAGACCGTGCTGCCGCTGGCCACCGGCGGCTCCACGGCGGACGTCCTGGCCATCGACTACGCCCTGCGGCCCGTGCTCTCCTCGATGGGGGCCGACCACATCGTCCAGGGCTGGTTCGTGCTCGACCGGCAGATCACGGTGGGCGACGACGGCGGCGTCACGGTCGACCTGGATGCCGCCCCGGCACTGCATCAGGTCGTCGGCCAGTTCTCTGCCGCGCTGATCCGCACCTCACCCGTACTGGAGCAAGCATCGTGACCGCCGGCGCACATGTGATCGCCGACGACGCCGAAGCACTCGCCGTGGCCGCCGCCCTCGCCGCCGAGTTCCGCGCCGGAGCCGCCGAACGGGACGCGGGGCGCCGCCTGCCCCGCGCCGAGCTCGACCGGCTCTCCGCCTCCGGGCTGCTCGCGATCACCGTTCCCGTCGAGTACGGCGGCGCCGATGTCTCGGCCCGGACCCTGGCCGAGGTCTTCCGGCTGCTCGCGACCGGCGACGCCAGCCTCTCCCAGATCCCGCAGAGCCACTTCGCGTACGTCAACGTCCTGCGCCGCCAGGGCACCGAGGGTCAGCGGAAGTTCTTCTTCGCCGAGCTCCTGGCCGGCAAGCGTTTCGGCAACGCCCAGTCCGAGGCGGGCACCAAGCACGTCCAGGACATCCGCACCCGCCTGGAGCCGCAGCCCGACGGCTCATACGTCCTGACCGGCGTCAAGCACTACTCCACGGGCGCCCTCTTCGCCGACTGGATCCCGGTGCTCGCCCGCGCGGAGGACGATCTGCTGCACGTCGCATACGTATGCCGCGACGCCCCCGGCCTGTCCGTCGACGACGACTGGGACGGTATGGGCCAGCGCACCACGGCCAGCGGCACCGTACGCCTTGACGCCGTCCCGGTCCCGGCGGACCGCGTCGTCCCGCACCACCTGACCTTCACCGGGCCCCAACTGCACGGCGCCGTGGCCCAGCTGCTCCACGCCGCCATCGACGCAGGCCTGGCGAGCGCGGCACTGGAGGCGGCGGCGGAGTTCGTACGCACCAAGAGCCGTCCCTGGTTCGAGTCCGGCTTCGACACGGCGGCCGACGACCCGCTCCTCGTCCAGCGCTTCGGCGAACTGGCTCTCCAGGTCCGGGCCGCCGACGCGCTGCTGGTGGCCGCCGCCCGGGCCGTCGACGCCGCGCGCGACGACCTGACCGACGTGACCGCCGCCGAGGCGTCCATCGCGGTGGCCGCCGCCAAGGCGTTCGCTGCCACGGCGGCCGTCGAGGTGTCCTCCGCCCTCTTCGAGGTCGCCGGCACGCGGGCCGCCCCCGACGGCCTCAACCTGAACCGCTTCTGGCGCGACGCGCGTACGCACACCCTCCACGACCCCGTCCGCTGGAAGGTCCAGCACATCGGCCGGTACGTCCTGAACGGCACGCTGCCCCCGCGCCACGGCCTGCTCTAGATCGGAGATCTGTCGTGACCCTCACCTTCCACTGGTTCCTGCCCACCAACGGCGACAGCCGCCACGTCGTCGGCGGCGGCCACGGCACCCCGGTCACCGCCGCCGGCGGCGACCGGCCGCCGACCGTCGGCTATCTCTCGCAAATCGCCCGAGCCGCCGAGGACCTGGGCTTCGCCGGGGCGCTGACCCCGACCGGGGCGTGGTGCGAGGACGCCTGGCTGACGACGGCCATGGTCAGCCAGCGCACCGAGCGGCTGAAGTTCCTCGTCGCCTTCCGCCCCGGCTTCGTATCGCCCACGCTGGCCGCGCAGATGGCCTCCACCTTCCAGCGGCAGACCGGCGGCCGGCTGCTCCTCAACGTCGTCACCGGCGGCGAGAGCCATGAGCAGCGGGCGTACGGCGACTTCCTGGACAAGGACGCCCGCTATGCCCGTACGGGAGAGTTCCTGCACGTCGTACGGCACCTGTGGGAGGGCAAAACCGTCGATCTGACCGGCGAACACCTCCGGGTCGAGGCCGCCCGGCTCTCCCGGCTCCCCGACCCGGTGCCCGAGGTGTACTTCGGCGGCTCCTCCCCCGCCGCCGGCGCCGTCGCCGCCCGCCACGCGGACGTCTACCTCACATGGGGCGAGCCACCCGCCGCCGTCGCCGAGAAGATCGCCTGGATCCGCCGGCTCGCCGCCGAACACGGCCGCACCCCACGCTTCGGGATCCGCCTGCACGTCATCACCCGCGACACCTCCGAGCAGGCCTGGGCCGAGGCCGGGCGGCTCCTCGACGGCTTCGACCCGGCGACCGTACGCTCCGTCCAAGCAGGCCTCGCCCGCAGCGAGTCCGAAGGCCAGCAGCGCATGCTCGCCCTCCACGGCGGCGGTGGCCGTGACGGACTGGAGATCTACCCCAACCTCTGGGCCGGCATCGGCCTCGTCCGGGGCGGCGCCGGCACCGCGCTGGTCGGCAGCCACGCCGAGGTCGCCGAGCGCATCGCCGAATATCATCGCCTCGGCATCGACGAGTTCATCTTCTCCGGCTACCCGCACCTGGAGGAGGCCTACTGGTTCGGCGAGGGCGTCCTGCCGCTGCTCAAGGCCCAGGGTCTGTGGACCCATCCCGCCGGCACGCCGGACTCCCCACCCGCCCAGGTGCCGTTCACAGCGGCGGCCCGTTGAGCAACTCGCTCGGGTCGCGGCACGCAGGCGACCAGCGCGCCGACGCCGCCCCCGTCGTCCTTCTCCCGCCGGTCCGAAGAGTTCCCCGCTGACGCCCGCCCCGGTCATTCGACGTTGCCGGGGCCGGCGACGTCGGGGAGCGGGCGGCGGTGGGCTCGCAGAGTCTTGCGGACTGGGCGTCCGAGGTAGGTGCTGAGCGTGTGGGTACAGATCGGAGACCTGTCGGAGATCTGAAGGGTCACGTCGCTCGCTGGTGACCGCATTTGTCGCCGGCGCTGCAGGTCGACCACTTTCTCGACGAAAGCTGCCCTGGTCCAAGGCTCCGCTTCCCCCTCGGCTTGCGCGCGCGTGAGTGCCTGTTCCTGAGGCCGACATGACATGACGGTGGTCGTGACGCTTGAACGAACGGCTCGTTGGATCTTCAAGAGGGCGCAGCTTCACTGAAGCTCGCAGCCGCGGAGCGTCACGGAGTCCACGTAAGTTTCCGAAGCTCGATCGCCGGTTACCGGAAAGTCAGATTCGGTGTGGTAGGGCTTCGTCCTGCCAGCGGTAGAGGTCGCGGAGCAGGGAAATCTCAGCGCCGTGATGGATCAGCTCCCTGTTGATGTGCAGGACCCTGTTCTCCAGGGGAAACCGCTCGGGACCCACCGCGGGCGGATTCTCCAGGTCGGCGTCCGAGAGCTCGCGGACCCCCGCGTTCCATCTCCCGTACATCTCATCGAGCTGTTTGAGCGCCTCGTCAGCGGTCCCCGCGTAGGCAAATGTCTGGGAGTCGACGTCCTGGCCGTCGAAGTACCATCCGACCCGATAGCCCAGGCACGAGACGATGACGTGTGCCAGCCGCCAGGCAATCGTGGTCACCGGCGCTGGCACCGGGCCAGAGGGCGCGAAATCCATCGTCCACTCCCCCGAACCTTCCGACATCGGTGCGGCCGACGTGCCACGTGGGCGGATGCTCCAGCAGCCGCGCACCGGCTCCCAGAAGTACTCCTCATCGGTAAGGCCGTCCAGCCGCGGCCGCAGGTTCGTGCGCCAGTGCCAGTCCAACTGCTCCGCGAGCCGCTCGCTTCTTGTCATGTCCGCACACTACATACAACGGAGACCTGGCTGCGCCCCACGCAGACGCCGTCGCCGGCAGTGGGTCGCGAGACCGTACCGCACCGGAAGATGACGCTGGCTGATGCGCACTTCGGGCCGTGCCGCCGCGAGCGGTTGCTCGGAATCAACAACCCGGCTGGCCAGGTTGGGGTCAATGACCCACATGTAACTGTCCCGACCGATGACATGACGGATGATCAAGATCGCCGACTCCCGCTCGTGATCAGCATGAGCACCCCGAGCGAGCGCCACGCCAGAGCCTCCGACCTGCATGTTCGAAGATGACGAAGACTCAAGGTCGTGAGGGCGATCGGGTACGGCCCGGAACCGAACTGAGGCAGCACACGTCTCCCGCACCATGATCTCGAACGAGCACCACGACCACGCGGGTACCACCGGGCTGGCCTCGCCGTCCGCGGTGACCGTGGATCCGCCAAAGGTCAACGACTACAACAGCTTCGCCGAGGCGTACACGGCCGAGAATGAGACCAACCTCAACAATGCCTCCTACGAGCGGCCCGCGATGCTGGCCCTCGCCGGGGACGTGGCCGAGCGGCGGATCCTCGACGCCGGTCGCGGCTCCGGGCCCCTGTTCGCGGCGCTGCGCGCCCGTGGCGCCATCGTGAGTGGCTTCGACGCGAGTGCCGGGATGCTGGAGCTGGCCCGGCGGCGACTCGGCGACGGTGCGGACCCAAGAGTGGACCATGGGCGGCCAGGCCGCCCTGGTGAGCAGATGGCACAGGCCGCTGCACGCGATGATCGAGGCTTTCATCGGGGCCGGTTTCCGGATTACGGTCATCAGCGAGCCGGATCCTGATCCCGCCGCCCGCGAGCTGTTTCCCGAAGTCATCGCGGCCATGCCGCGCTTCCTGTGCTTCCTGTTCTTCGTCCCGCAGGCCGACTGGCTCCGTACTTCGCGGGTCACCCGTCAGGAGCGCCTCAATTCAAGATCGTTGTCTGATCCGGCCGTGGCGGCCCGACCGTGACGGATCGCAGGGCGCACCGTGCCCGGCGGCGACTCATCGTTACCGGTTGATCATCACGAATGGGTGGCCTGCGGAAGAGGTGCTGCTCCTCGATCGCCGCGTAGGGCACCGGTGACAGTCCATGGCACTGGCTCAACCCCCTGTGATGGTCGCCGCCAGCTCCTCCATCGACTCCCTGACAACTTGCGCCAGCGGCCCCTCCGCGGAGTTCGCGATCCAGCGGGCGAACGCGACCCGGAACGCGGCCATGCCCGCCTCCGCGACCAGGCGCGCGAGCCACGCGTCGAGTCCGCGCCCTCGCAGCGCCGCGGCGATGTCTCGGGCGAGCGCGGCGAGCTTGACCAACTCGCGTTCCTGCAGTTCGAGATGCGCATCGATGACGGCCTGACGCATCTTCACGTCCTCGGGCCGCTCCTGGATCATCTCTGCCGCCGTCTCGAGCCCCAGGGAGACCACCGCGAAGGGGGTCAGTGACGCCGGGGCCTCGGCGACCGCGCGCACGACCACCTCCTGAAGCGGGGCCATGCCGGCGAACAGCACGTCGCGTTTGTCGGCGTAGTGGCGGAAGAAGGTCCGCTTCGTCAGGCCGGCCCGTTCGGCGATCTCCGCGACCGTGGTCCGGTCGAAGCCGCGCTCCACGTACAGCTCCATCGCCGCCCGTCCCAGGCGGCCGCGCGCGTTCGGCTCCCATCGACCCATGCCCCCATCCTAGTGATGACACCTGGTGTCGTCGCTTGCTAGGGTGATGACACCAAGTGTCATTGATGCGTTCCGCCCCCGCACCCGCGCGGCGGCACCGGGACGGTCAGCTCTTTGGAGGTTTCTCTCATGCGCGTATTCGTCACCGGCGCTTCCGGCCACCTGGGCTCCGCGGTCATCCCGGAGCTGCTCGCCGCCAGCCACCACGTCACCGGCCTGGCCCGCTCCGACGCCTCCGCCGCGGCGGTCGCCGCGCTCGGGGCCGAGGTCCGCCGCGGCGACCTGGACGACCTCGACGGCCTGCGCGAGGCCGCCGCTTCCGCGGACGGCGTCATCCACCTCGCGTTCAAGCACGAGGCGATGCGCTCCGGTGCCTTCCTCGACGCCGTGGACGCCGACCGGCGCGCCGTCGAGGCGATGGGCGACGCGCTGGCCGGCTCCGGCACCGGCAAGCCGCTCGTCATCGCCTCGGGCACGCTGATGCTCGCGCTCGGCGGCATCAGCGGACGGGCCGGCACCGAGGCCGACTTCGTACCGTCCGGGCCGCGGATCGACACCGAGAACGCGGTGATCGCGATGGCCGAGCGCGGCGTGCGCTCCTCGGCCGTGCGGCTGCCTCCGCTGGTGCACAGCGGCCTAGACCATCACGGCTTCACCCCCGCGCTGATCGGCTTCGCCCGCGCCAAGGGCTACTCCGGCTACCCCGGCGACGGTGCCAACCGCTGGCCGGCCGGCCACACCCTCGACGCCGCCCGCCTGTTCCGCCTCGCGCTGGAGAAGGCCCCCGCAGGTTCCCGCCTGCACGCCGTCGGCGACGAGGGCATCCCGCTGCGCGAGATCGCCGAGGCCATCGCCCGCAACCTCGACGTCCCCGCGAAGTCCGTCCCCGCCGAGGAAGTGCCCGACTACTTCCAGTTCCTCGCCACCTTCATAGGCCTCGACAACCTCACCTCCAGCGCCCGCACCCGTGAGCTCCTCGGCTGGGAGCCGGCCCACCCCGGCCTCATCGCCGACATCGACGCAGGCCACTACTTCGCCCCCAAGGCCCTCCGCGGGTAATCCATTGAGGTCTCTGGCCAGCGGGGATGTGTTGGTTCCAGGCCGAGTAGGTCGAGGAGGTGGAGCTGGATGCCTCGGCTGATGACGATGGTGGGCGGGTCGGTGGCGTTGCCGACCCGCAGTCGCAGGTCGGACAGGTGGTAGAGGATCATCCGGCCGGTGGGCCGTACGGCCTGGTTGCCCGGATACAGGCCCCGCATCCTCTGCTCACCTCCCAGGGCCAGGCGGACCTGGCGTTCGATCAGGCAGAACACCAGCAGTGCCAGGCAGATCACGGTGATCAGAGCGGCGACTCTCTTGTTGTCCTGGACGAAGAGCGGGGTGACGGCCAGGGGGCCCTTGAAGTCGGAGTAGCGGCGCTCGACCGTTCCCTGGCCCTTGTGGCGCCGTAGTATCTCGGCGGGCATCGGCCTGCTCGGGGGTGAGGGTGGTCAGCAGCGCATACCAGCCGTCGAGGCCGGGCTGATTTCAGTCCGGCTGTGCGGTCTGGACCATTGGCAGGAGCGCGTCAATAGGTGAGGATGTTGGTATCTGACCGCTTGTCAGGTCAGGAGACGGCGCTCACCAACCCTCGGGGAACTCATGCGGAAGCTGCTGACACGGGTCCTGGTGGCAGGTGCGGTCGTGACCGCCCTGCTCGCGTCCACGCCGGGCACCGGCTTCTCGGCGCCGACCGTGCCCGCAGGAACGGCACGGCCGGCCGGGGCGGTGATGACGGGGCGGCAGCTCGCCGCGAACTGGACCGGGCCGCTCAGTACCCGGGGCCGGTACATCGTCGACGCCCACGGCGACCGGTTCAAGCTGCGGGCGGGCAACTGGGAAGGGGCGCAGGGGACCTGGAACGGCAGCGGGAGCGTCACGGATCCCGCCAACAACCAGGCCGGAGAGCCCTCGTACAACATGCCGCTCGGGCTGGACCGGGCCCCGATCGCGACCATTCTGGCGGGTTTTCACTCCCTGGGGCTGAACAGCATCCGGCTGCCGTTCGCGGACGCGATGGTCAACGACACCGGCACGGTCCCCGATGCCGCCGTGGCCGCCAACCCGCAGCTGCGCGGCGACACTCCGCTGCAGGTTTACGACGCCGTTGTCGCGGCCCTGACCGCAGACGGCTTCGCGGTCATCCTCAACGACCACACCACGACGTACCGCTGGTGCTGCGGTCTCGACGGCAACGAACGCTGGAACAGCGGCCAGACCACCGCCCAGTGGGAAGCGGACTGGCTGTTCATGGTCAACCGCTACCGGGCGAACAAACGGGTGGTCGGCGCGGACCTGCGCAATGAGGTACGCCGGGACGTCACCGACGACCCCAACTGGGGCCTGGGCGACAGCCATGACTGGTACCAGGCGTCGGAGGAGGCCGCGAACCAGGTCCTCGCGGCCGACCCGGACATGCTGGTGATCGTCGAAGGCATCAACTGGCAGGGCATCCCGCTCGCCGGGCTCTCCCACGGCCGCCCCACGCTGACGCCGGTCGGCACCCTCTCCCATACGCTCATCAGCTCGGGGAAGCTCGTCTACGCCGCGCACTTCTACGCCTACACCGGCCCGGCCAACACCGGGGCCAGCGGCGCGGGCGCCACCGACGACCCCCGGTACGAGGACTTCACCGCGGCGCAGCTGGCCGCCGTCGTGGACCAGGAAGCCCTGTTCGTCACCCGGACCGGACAACACTTCACAGCGCCGGTATGGGTGAGCGAGTTCGGCGCCGGGGGGCGCGGCGATGCGGACGCCAAGGAGCGGGCATGGCTGCACAACTTCACCGACATCCTGATCGCGGGCGACACCGACTTCGCCGTCTGGCCGCTGGTCGGCTGGCAGACGGGCGGCGTCCCGCAGGACAGCTGGGCGCTGCTCGACTACGACGGCAGCGGCCGGCAGCTCAGCATCGAGGACCCGGGCGACTGGCGTGCCGACGACTTCAACCGGCTGGTCGCCGCGGCCTCGTACACCGGGCAGGTGCCGCTCAGCGCGCACTGGAACATGCTCGACCTCGACCACGCCGACAACAACGCCTCCCGGCACATGCTGGCCCAGGCCGACTGGAGCCCCGGCAGCCGCAAGGGCAACTGTCCCGACGGTGAGCGGCTGATCGGGTTGGGCCGCGGTGACAGCCGCGGTCTGTGCACCGACGCGGCGGAGCCGTCAGCCGGTACCGGCCCGTGGGTGACGGTCACCGACGAGCAATATGTCACCCACGGCGACTGGGCCGCCGGCTACAGCAAGCTGGAATGTCCCGATGACCACTTCGCGGTGGGCTACAGCGTCCAGAACAACGCCATGGCCGCACTGCTGTGCGCGCCGGCCACCACGACGCTGCCCGTCACGGGACGCGATGTCTGGTTCGACCAGGGCGACAACCGGCCCCCGGCCTCCACCGGCGCCGACTCGGCAGCCAGCGACTGGGCGCCCGGCTACTACAAGGGCCAGTGCGGATCCGGCGAATACGTCGCCGGAGTCGCCATGACCTGGCAGCGGTTGCAGGGCGGGCGCCCGTCCGTTCTGCTGTGCCGTCCGCTCGGCTAGGGCGTGGCGCAGCGGCACGGTCCGCGTCATGCGAGGACCAGGCCCGGGTTCTTACGGACGCCGGAGCCTCACGGCCAGGAAGGACGGCTGCGCCTGCGAATATCGGCGACCTGGCCCTGGAGACACGAACTGGCCACGGCCTTCCACCGCCTCGCCGCACTGCCCCGACCCGCCAGCTGACCAGCAAACCCCCGTCCGCCCACGACCCGAAAGAACCCGGAGAACCCGACCACCGCGCCGGGACTCCGACCTGCCCAAGCACCGAAATCACGTCAGCCACCCAACAGTTGGCGATCAGCGACGCCGCCTCAGCCCAACCGAAACGGCGAGGCTAGCGCACTCGCCATATGGCTGCCCAGCGATCGCACCCTGTACCGGGAGTTCACGGCGTCCGAGGGTGCCCCGCCCGCAGGGTGATACCCAGGGCGGAGGACTGCCTGCGGAAGGTCACCTTCACCGTCGAGGGCACCCGGAAGACCACCAAGAACATGCGGGCAACCCTGCTCGGCCCGGAGCCCTTCCCGAGGCTGGTCGTGCCGTTCGGCGACCCGGGGCCCGTGCTGGGCGGGTTTCAGCGAGGGGACCGGGTCACCGGTACCGTGTGGCGCGGCGTCGTCGTGGGGCTCGCCGAGGGGGACGTCCGGCAGAATTCCGCCGACGCGCCTCGCGACGAACCCCAGATGGCAGCCGCTTTCGGCACGTTCGCGGGGCTGCTGGCGGCGTTGGCGCCGATGTCCGGCGCGACGCATCTGGCGAGGCCGCGCGACCCCGGACTCTTCACCTGGCACCCGTACGGCAAGTGGCTGCTCATTGTCACGGGGGTCACCTGCGCCGTCGTGGGTCTGTCCACCGGCTGGACGGGCCTGCCGTGGTCGCTCGTGCCCACGGTCTGCGGGGTGGTCGTCGCAGGAACGGCGTGGTTCCTTTACCGAGACCTGCGGCTCGGACGGGTCGGGCCGGCAGAACGGGAATGACGTTGCGGACAAAGGACGTTGAGCCATGGGCGCGGCGCCCGGCTGACAAGCCGGACGCCGCGACCGCTCACGTCAGGCCGGCGAGGTGACCGCTCCCCCGAAGTGCCGGGCGAAGAACCGGACCGCGCTGTCGGCCTCGAACCGAGGCAGCTCCTTGTGCCTGCCCGAGTTCACGTGCAACGACTTCTCCTTGGAGGCGAAGGCGTCGAACAGCGCGAGACCCTCCTCGCGCGAGATGTGCTCGTCGTCCCACTGCATGTCGAACTCGATCGGGATGGTGATCTGCTTCGCCTTCTCGGCCAGGAGAGCGGGCCAGTGCTGACCGAAGACCGCGGCGGTGATCCTGGATTCGATCGCCACGAACGGTACGCCGATCGCGGTCCCCATGTTGATGCCCCAGAAGCCGACCGGCCCGTCGGTGCCGATCTCCGGGAGTTCCTGGAGGGCATCCAGGGTCGCCTGGTACTCGGGTACGGCGAGCTCCGCCAGGTGGTCGTTGTAGCGCACGACGATCGGGCCTTCCGGCTCGCCCGCCGCCCTCGCCCGGAACAGCTCGGCGATTTCCGCCTCGTCGTGCGCCGTGCGCGGCCGGTCGCCGTGACCGGGCGCGTCGATGACGGCGACGTGGAAGCCGCAGCCGGTCACGAGGCGCTGGGCACGGCCGGACATCGCCGGGTGCTTCTTGTGGTTGCCGCCGCCGTGGGCCATCAGGATCAGGGGCGCACGATCGGCCGCGTTGGAGGGCGGCGACCAGAGGACGCCGGGGACTCCGCCCACGGTGAAGTCGCGTTCGAGCATGCCGGCCGACGACGACTCGGCGGTGAACTGCGCAGAGTGCATGGATGTTGCCTTTCGGGAGTGCCTTGTTGGCGAGGCGCTCCCGGCGACACCTACGTCAATCGCCGGCCGTGACGACAAGGGGGAGCACCCACATGGATACAGCGTTCATGGGTCTCACCTCCTCGGGCGGTGTCACGATCGAGTGGAAGCTATCAGAACGATCATCATCGCTCCAACCCTTTTCCCCGCCACGTGATCACAACTCCGGACACGCCCTCACAACAGCCGCGAGGGACGTGCGTCCTGAGGGACTGTTCGAGCAGTGAGCGACGCTCGCGGTGGTGGTCGCGCGGGCGCCGAGGCGATGCCCACTCACACCCCGGGCCGAGAGGCCTTCTGTGAGATCGCGCGCCTTTCGACGCCTCCCCGGCCACCACCGCAGAAAGGCCAACGACACGACGAGGCCCCGGCCTTCCCGCTCTCACCGGATGTGCCGGACACGGCGGCCGCACAACCCGGCCTCGTTCACTGAACCGGAGGCCGCACCCACGGAGCGAAGCGCCGGCCGGGTGCCACATCCTCGCGCCAATACCTCAGGACCGTCTCCTGAACGATGTCGAGCCGTTCCGCAGCGATGAGGCAGGACGCGGGCTCCTGGCCGTCCGCGTCCGCTTCGAACGCGACCAGAACGGATGGCCTTCCACCGAGCTGACGGGTGACTGTCAGCAACTCGGCAGGCGTGGGCACGCGAAAGACCGGATCACGCAACGTCGCAGGACAGCTGACGAAGGCAGGATCGCCGAAGACCAGCTCCAAACCGTGGTGATAGGTGAGGTCGTATCCAGCGGCCAGCCGCAACTGGCAGCCATCCCAGGCGATGACGTCCCAGTCCCACCAGGATCCTTCAGGGAGCTGGATCGCAGCGTGCGGACGTTCGACCCGGCCCTTACGGCGGGGGCGGGGGCGTCACGCGTAGTTGCGCAGTTCGGGCCACATCTCGCCCCAGGGGCGGCGGGGGCCTGTACAGATGTAGACGTGGCCGCCCGATTCGATGTTGTGCACACCGTCGGGGCTGGAGAGCGTGGCGGCCACGCGGACGTGCCGGAAGTACCGGCGCAGATGGGCGGCGTACTCGGGGGCGTGGTCGGGGCCGGGGGCGACTGCCACCACGGTCGTGGCGTGCGGGTTGCCGGGGCCCCACCACCAGTCAGTGTTGTGGGCGCTCACGGCGGTGGGCAGCCCGGTACCGCGGCCGAGTTCGTTGATGGCGCCGGCCTCGCCGTAGTCCGCCGCGAAGATCACCGCGTTCGCGCGCTGCCCGGGCGGAAGCCCGGTCCACACCTGCCGTACCGTGCCGACCAGTTGGGGCCAGCCCAGGGATTCCCCCGAATTCGCGCTGAGGTCGTACGTCCAGGCCACGTCGGAGGGCGGCAGCACCGGCAGCACGATCACGGCGAGCACCGCCGCCGAGGCGGCCGTTGCGATCATCAGGCCGCGCGGCCGGTCCGGGCGGGAGTGCAGCCACCCGTCGAGTCCCACCGCCCCGGCCGCCAGCAGACACACGTACAGTCCGCCCAGGTAGTACACCTGCGCTCCGGTCGTCACGGCGAACAGCACGAACAGCACGGCGTACGCGGTCACCAGGCAGCGCCACAGCGGCCGGCCGGACCGCCACAGGAACGGCAGGCCCGCCACCCACAGCACCGTCATCGCCAGACAGGACATGCCGAGCTGCCCGACGACCCAGGTGAGGATGTTCCCCGGGCCTCCGTGCTCCCCGTTCAGCGCTCGCGTCATGGCGAACATCGCCCACCCGTGCCGCGCCTGCCACCACAGATCGGGCAGCACGAACAGCACGGCGATCACCGCGCCCGCGAGCAGCCGGCGGTCGGCCGCGGTCCGGCGGGCCGGGCCGAGCAGCACGGCGGCCAGCAGGACGATCCCAAAAGCAGCCGCGAGGTGGTTGAACTCCGCGCCGATGCCGACCAGCGCTCCTGCGGCGAGCCACCACCGCGTGTCGCCGGTGCGGCCGATCCGTACGACCACGAGCGCGATTGCCGCCCACGCCAGCACTTCGTACGACGTGGTGTTGGCGACATGCGCGCCGCCCAGCAGCACGGGCATGGTGCCGGTCGCGACCGCCGCGAGCAACTGGGCCCGCCGCGCGCCGCCGAACTCCCGCGCGGTCATCCCGCCCACGACCACCGTGCCCGCCGCGGCCAGCGCGGGCCACAGCCGCAGGCCCGCCTCCGAGACCCCGAAGAGCGACAGCGAGACCCGGGCCAGCAGCGGTGCCAGCGCCGGCTGGTCCACATAGCTCGCCTGGAGGTGCCGGGCGCAGTCGAGGAAGTACAGCTCGTCGATGTGGAAGCCGTAGCGCGGGGACAGCGCCATCAGCACGGCTAAGACCACCCCCGCGACGGCGAACACCCGCCGGTCCAGCGCTGCGATCCGCCCGCCGGCCTCCCCGGCCTCGTCCGCACGCCGCCCCACGTCCGCCACGTCCGCCGCGTCTGTCGCGTCTGTCGCGTCCGCCGCGTCCGCCGCGTCTGTCGCGTCCGCCATCCCCGCCACCCCCGCTCCTCGGCCCCTCGGTCGCGTCGTCCGCGCGGCCCGGGGCGGCCCGGCGCGCACGGCTCCCGGGCCGCTCGTACCTTACGCACCCGGTCCGCGCGCGGCTCCGGTCGATGTTGCGCGACTGCGAACAGCGGAGCCGCAGCCAGGACCGGCGGAATCCGAAGTCAGCGCGGCCCTCGTCGACCGCCTCACCTCCGACGGCACCGTCATCGAGACCGGAACCGGGTTGTACCGCCTCGCCCGGGCCAAAGCCAGGCAGCAGCGCGGCTGAGCGCTGTTGGCGCGAGATCAACAGCCTCCCTGGCAGGCTGAGAGCATGGTGTTCTCCGACGATCAAGAACTGAGCACAGCGATCAAGAACGCCGGCTCTCCGGCCTGGTCGGTTCGCGCCGCAGCCGGGCGGCAGCTCGCGACGTCAGACCGGATCGACGAGGTGCCGGACGTCCTCCACAGCCTCCTCCTGGACGCCCGGGACACCGCGGTGACCTCGGAGACAGCCGAGGCGCTGCTGGCGCGCAAGGACACCCTTGGTCTGCGCTATGTGCTGCTGGCCAGGAGCTGTGCCGCCGAGATCTGGACCGCAGATGAGATCCAAGCCGCTCTGGACTGCGACCCCGACTGGATGACGGCCGAGGGCACGGACAGGCTGATCAGACAACTGCGGGAGCTGGCCACGGACGACGATGCCGGTGTCTCCGACGAAGCTCGAAGAATCCTCACGCGCTCAGACCGACCGGCACTAGGCCCCCGGGAGGCGGCGGGGGCATCAAAACAGCCACGGGTCCACGTGATCATGGAGTTCTCTACGCTCGGTAATCACAGAGGACGGCCTGGCCGCGCTGCCATTTTGCCTGTTTGAGGACTGTTCCTATGGGGCGTGTGGGGCAAGTTGACGGCGGGGCTGGAGGGACTGCCGTTAGTGCGTCCGGCGGTCTCCTCGCTGTCCAGGGCCCGACGGCGAACAGGAGCGGCACCGGCGCCCAGTTCCTGGTCCGCTCCTCTGCCCGCCGGATACCCACCCCCTTCCGGCACCTGGGCGACGGCTCCTACCTGGCCCGAATCGGCTACGGCGTCCTGCCCGTCCCGCTGACCGTCCGCGTCATCGAGGCGTCCGTCAGCCGGCCTGGGGTGCGGCCGGGTCGGCCGGGAGGTCTGCTCCGGGGACAGCAGACTGATCGTCAACTCTTCAGGGAGCCGAGGAATTCGAGCAGCGCCGCATTCACCTCGTTGGGGCGTTCCTCGGCGATCCAGTGGCCGCAGCCGGGCAGGATGTGCGCCGGTCCGACGGTCGGGTGGAGCCTGGGCAGGGCGGGGATGAATCGGTCCATCCCCGGGAATCCGTAGACCAGGTCCCGATCGCCGGTGAGATAGCGGCCGGGCATCCCATACTGCGCGCCGTCCCATGGGGCGGTCAGCTGCCAGTTGCGGTCGAAGTTGCGGTACCAGTTGAGGGCACTGGTGAACCCGGCTTCGGTGAACTCCGTCGCGAGTGTGTCGATGTCGGCCTCGGTGAGCCAGGCGGGAAGTTCCTCGGGGTCCTCGAAGAGGTCCAGGAATCCCTTGCCCGGTGGGACCAGCGGCTCGATCGGCGGGTCGCTGTGCGGGTTGTCTCCGCAGAGGCCATACATCACGCGGCGGAAGGTGGCGTGCGGGTCCTTCGCGAGCTCGGCGTCGGCGACGCCGGGGGTCTGGAAGTAGTTCCAGTAGAACTGGCCGTCGAACCGCTCGCGCATCGCCTGCAGCGGAGGGACCGGACCGCGCTGCGGCGGCGGGACGCTGAGGCCCACGACCCCCCGGACGACGTCGGGCCGCATCAGCGCGGTGGACCAGGCGACCATGCCGCCCAGGTCGTGGCCGATGACCACGGCCTGCCGTGCGCCGAGTGTATGGATCAGGCCGATGACGTCACCGACGAGGTGCAGGGTGGTGTATTCCTCAACCGCGGCGGGCCGGTCGCTGCGGGCGTAACCGCGCTGGTCAGGGGCGACGACGTGGTATCCGGCCCCGGCCAGGGGCGTGAACTGGTGGCGCCAGTTGTACCAGCATTCGGGAAAGCCGTGGAGCAGGAGGACCAGGGGCCCTTCGCCGTCCTCCGCGGTGTGCAGCTGATGCCCTCCAACGGTAACGGTGCGGTGCTCGACCATGGTCACGCGCCCCCTTCCAGGGTGCGGTTCGGTACGTAACTCAGGCTACGCGCCATCACACCGACCGCCGAGTGATCGCCCGCCGTGGTCGCGGGGCGGTGCTTGACCAGCGGTCTATCGATGCCTCCGGAGCAGTGGCACCCCCTGGGCGTTCGACGGGGCCTGGTCATGCCGGCGTCTGGGGCACCGAGTCGCATAGCGGAACCAAAGGCGTAATAATGATGAAAACCTCATGTATGAGGATTCTGTCCTACGAAGGAGTTCGTCCATGCCTGCAGTTCTGATCCACGGTGTCCCCGACACCCACCGTGTGTGGGACGGCGTGCGCCGGCACCTGACCCGGAGTGACGTCGGCGCTTGGGACCTGCCCGGCTTCGGCGCGCCGCGGCCGCAGAGCTTCGGCTCCACCAAAGAGGAGTACGTCGATTGGCTCATCGAACGACTGGAGCAGGTCGGCGAGCCGGTGGACCTGGTCGGCCATGACTGGGGCTGCATTCTCACCGCGCGCGTCGCTTCGGTACGGCCGGACCTGGTTCGCACGTGGGCTGGTAGCAATGCTCCAGTCAGTGCTCAGTACGTCTGGCATCCGCTGGCCAAACTCTGGCAGGACCCGGTCGAGGGGGACCGGTTCATGAACGAGCTTGACCCAACATCCTTCGCCAAGGACCTGACGGACAACCTCGATGTCCCGGCTGAACTGGCCGAGGAAACAGTCCGCCGCATGGACGGGCCGATGAGGGACAGCATCCTCAAGCTGTACCGCTCCGCCGTGACGGTGGGTGCGGAGTGGGAACCGGAGCTGGCGAACGTGTCCGCGCCGTCCCTGGTCCTCTGGGGGACGCTCGACCCGCTCGCCCCGATCGGGTTCGGCGAAAAACTTGGCGAAGCTGTCCGAGCGTCCCGGGTCCTCAAGCTCGACTCCAGCCACTGGACGGTGCTCCAGAAGCCGGCCGAGGTCGCTTCAGCCCTTACGGCGCACTGGAGTGCCTGAGGAACTGGTGCCCAACACCGTTGCGTCATTCACCAGGGCTTGACCTGCGACCCCCGCCTCGACCTGTTCCGCTGGCTGCACCGCTACAACACCCGACGCCGCCACTCCAGCCTCGGACAACGCAGTCCCATCGCCTACGAGACAGCACTCGAAACAACATCAACTACCCTGGCCCAAGCCGCATAGCCCGTGTCCAAGATTCCGGGTCAAGCCCCCACCTTGGACCTGGCAAGGTCAGCCTCTGCCGTTCGTTCCGATGGACGATGCCTGGACTCCCGCGGAACAGGGCAACGGCCCGGTTGCCGTCCGCGGATCGTACGAGCTCAGCGAGCTGACCTTCGCTCATCTGCTTCCCGCGGCAGAGATCGCTGTGGAGAAGGCTCGGGCTGATCTTCTGCTTGTTGCGGGTGGCGATGACGCGATGTGGCCGTCCCTTCGCTTCGCCGGACAACTGGCAGCGCGCCGTCGCTCCGCGGGGGCCTCGGTACACGTAATCAGTCGGGAAGACGCTGGCCACCGCCCACGTTTCCCCGGCGAAAGTCCCGCTCAGGCGTCCCAGCGTTTTCTGTACGGGGGCACGCCTCACGCCGATGCGCTCTTGGGTGCGGCGGCTTGGCCGCACATTCTCCACGCGCTCGGCGGTCAGGAACTTCCCTGAGGTTCCTGATCCGGTCATGCAATGACAGCGCGTGGCGTGTCGGCGTTTGCCCAGCTCAGGAATCGATCGGAGGAGCTTCGGTGGCGAGGCCGGGGCTGCGGCTGTCGGATCTGCCCCGTCGTCGCCGGTCGCGCAGACGTAGGCGTGGTGGTGGTGCGAGAATCAGGCGGGCCGGAGACCCGCATGACGTCTGGGCGGGACTGCTGACCGACAAGGCCAAGATGATCAGTCGTCTTGGGCCTCGCGGGAGACCGGCTGTCCGCTTCTGCGGGAACTCCGGCGGATGATTCGCCTGGTCATGAAGGTGATCGCGGCCCAGGCGATCAACGACTCCGAGTGTTGGATGACGCGGGTTCGTCCAGCTGTCGGTGCGGGGGCCTTTGCGGGTGAGGCGGCGGGTCCGCCGCAAGCCGACACTGTCCACCGTGCACACGATACCTTCGCCCGCACGCACTACGACCCCACCCGGCCTCCCGGCCAACCCATTCGACCCTGAGCACGTACTTGTACTGCGCGGAGCAACCAAAGCAGTGGCCCGTCATAAAAAGACGGCGACGGACCCGGGCGCCTGGCTCTCCTTCGACGATGAAGCCGGCCAGGGCCGGAGGCCGCCCGAAGGCCGCACCTGGGGCCGACCAGGCCACACACCCATCGTGCGCGTCACCGCCGCAGGCACCAACCGCATCTCCATAGTTGCAATGATCTGCACCAGGTCCGGCCACCGGTCCCGGCTGATCTACCGCATCCACCTCGACCGCGGTCCCGCCAAAGGCCGGCGCAAGGGCTTCACCGAGACCGATTGCGCCCGCCTGCTCGACGCCGCACATCAACAGCTCGGCGGCCCGATCGTGCTGGTCCGGGACAACTTGAACACGCACGTCAGCCGCACCATGTGGAGGCTGGTCGACACCCGATTATGGCTGACCGGCTACCAGTTGCCGCCGTTCGCACCGGAGTTCAGCCCGGTAGAGGTCGTGCGGTCGCACCTGAAGAGGTCCCTGGCCAAGCTCACCGAACACAGCCTGGACCAGCGCACCGCGCTGGTGAAGACCCGGCTCGAACGAATGCAGTACAGGCCCAGCCTCACCGACGGCCTCATCGCCAAGACCGGCCTCGACTTCCGACCGCCGTAACCTCAGCCATTGAAGATCTCTAGAAGAGGCCGGCCTGTATGTGCTGCATGAGGTTCTCGTGGATCTCGCGCAGCCACGGGCTGCGGACGGCCGGCAACCGGACCAGGGCGTGCTGGAACGCTCGCGGGTCGGCCCGGAACAGGTGACGGGGACGCGGCGGGGGCGGGTCGTCGCGGAGGACACCGTTGGGCATGCCGCCCGACGCGGGGACGGGCAGGTACGGCTCGGGGAAGGCCAGCCACATCCACACCCCGAACGGCAGCGGCACCGTGTACGCCGAGGCGGCCGGGCCGGCCGGGGTCCAGGCCTCCCCCGTCTGAGGATGGGCCGGCACGAGGAAGATGTCCGCGTCCGCGTCATAGCCGGGCCGTCCCGGCCCGGCTATGACGGCGCGCCGCACCGGTGGACCGGCGGGCAGCATGGCGTCGAGGGCGCGTTGGAACACTTCCTCAATCAGGCCGTGCGGGACCGTCACCGGCCGGCCCTTCGAGGCCGCCAGCAGGTGGGCGAGAGCCCGGCCGGCCGCAGCCTCCCACTGCGGGCTCCACGACCACCAACGGCTCGGCCCCGGCCGCGACCCCCACGTGGCTATCGGCTCGAACGGGGACGTGCCCTTCCCCTCCGCCAGCAGCTCCGCCCAGGAGAGCGGTGCGGCGTCGGCGCCGTCGACGGGGAGGCGGCGCACGGCGTCCGGGGCGAGCCACACCGCCTGCCAGAGCGAGCAGTCGTCGATCCGGCTCGCCACGGGCAGGCCGCACGCCTCGCAGGCCATGTTGGGGCCGTCGGCCCCGTCGAGGCCGCAGCAGGAACCGCCGCCTTTCTCCGGGATCAGCACAGTGCCGCGGGCGTCGCCGGGTGCCATGACGATCGCGCCGGGCGCCCCGTCGGACAGCGCGTGGACCGGCGCGTAGACACCGCGGACGGCCGCCTCGTCCGGATGGATCTCCTCCCACGTCCGCCACGGTGGTCCCCAAGGCTCCGGGTCCACGGCGAACGTGCCCAGTTCCATGAGCACCGGGAGTTGAATGCCGTTCCCGTACTGCTGATGGGCGTGGACTGGCAGGGTGACCTGGGACAGCGGGGTGGTCAGCTCGGCGCCGCAACCCGCACACACGAAAACGAACAAATGTCCTCCGCCTGGGAAACAGAGGCAGTGTCGCAGTTCGGCAGCGGCCGGCCAATCAGTTTTTTCGGGCAGGGGCCTGAAGGACGGTCATCCATCACTCGGTGTGCATTTCCACAGCAGTTGAGCCGGAGAACAGTGCCGTGCAGGGCGCGGCGGTCTCCGGAGGGCGCCGTAGCGGCGGGCCGCCAGGCCGTTGTCGAAGGCCGCGCCGATCACCTTGCACAGCGGCTTGAGGACGTCGGCGGCGCCGGTGCCGCGGAGCCGCCCTCGCCGCGGTGCCCGAACCGCCGCGTGACCACATGCAGGAGGCGCTGTGGTGCCTGACCGCCCGCGCCGCCGTACGCCTCGGCGAGCGCGGAATCGCCGCACGCGCCGAGGCTGCCCTGCGCGATGCCCGTGCCGAACACGCCGGCGCCGTCAGCGGAATGCTGACCCTGGGTCCGGTGGCGCGCTACCTGGCTGAGGCGGAGGCATGCATGCAGGGTCCGCCAGGCGCGGCCGCCCGGGATGCGCCGCACGGTGGCCGGGGGCGTGGCCCGAATCAGGTGAGCGAGGCGCCCTGCCGGGGGCCGACGCCGTAGAGAACCGCCACCGGCAGCGGGGCCAGGATCCGCGGATCGCCTCCGGCCGGTCGGCGATGAGGAGGATGCCGTCGGGCCCGGTCCGGGCCGAGGCCGGCGCCGCGAGCGACCACAGAGTTCCGGCGGGTTCCCGGAATCTCGCTGCCCGCGCCGCGGGCCATGAAGCCGCGGATGTCCTTGGCGCCGAGGATGTCGGCGAGCTGCGTAAACGGCGGCCGCGCCGACCTTGGGAACTGCGGGATGTCGCCGACGCCCACCTGCCTGAACGTCCCCGGCCGGACGGTCGGACGATCCGGGCAGCCGTTCGACAGCGTGACGGGGATGCCGGCCCACCCGGATGTGCCGGTGAGCGCCAGGTCCGTGCGCCCGTCGGCGGTGAAGTCACCGCTGACCACCACCAGGGCCGGTAGTTCCGCGCGGACGCCCTGGCCAGGAAGGTAACCAGGTGGGCCGGCAGAAGCTGTCCGCAGGGCCGGGCCAAGGCCGTCATCGGCCTGGCCGCCCTCGCACCGGGCAGCCAGTCGTCTGCGGGGATGCCACCTGGCGCGGCGCTGCCGGGTGGCGCCCGGTCGCCGAGCCTGTTTCGCTGGGAGTGACACCTCTCGGCGCATAGATCGAGGCTGGATCATGAATGAGACAGGCGAATTGCGACGCCGCCTCCAACAGATGCGTGAAGAAGCCGCCGCATCACAAGCGAGAGCCGAGCGGACCGGCGATCCTGAAGAGCGCGGGCGGCTCGAGCGGAAGGCCCGGCAGCTGGAGTTCGACAGCGAACAGGAGAGCATGATGGCGGCCGGGGACATCTACCCCACGGAATAACGGGGTAGCGGCGAGCGGTCGTGTTCGACGCTCGCGGGCGCTCGCGGGCACGCGCGGGCACTCGCGGCCGGTCGCGGGGCGGCGCAGTCTCCTTCGGTGTTCGTCAGGGAGACCTCAGGATGCTGTTGCGTCCTGATAGAGGTCGATGTGCTCGAAGGAGGGCAGAGTCGCGGGGCGGCCCTCCTGGAAGTCGGTGCTGACGAAGTCGTCTCCCGTGGCGAGATTGAGCCCCCAGTTCGCCAGTACGCGAGTGCGAGCGGTGAGAGTGGGCAGCACGAGTGCGTGGTAGCCGCGGGCGACCAGTTGCGCCGGGCGCCCGGTCAGTTCGATTCCCAGAGGCCTGGACACAGCGTTGCCGCATCCCAGGTCGACGACGAGTCCCAGGTCTCGGTGATAGTAGGGCTTCAGCGGTGTACCCCTCAGCCGGGCAACGATGTTGTGCGCCACGGCTTTGCCCTGACGCTGTGAGTGCTGGGCGGTGGGCGGGGTGACGGCAGCGCCACCCACGGCCAGATCGGGGACAGCCGCGGCGTCACCGACGGCGAAGGCGTCAGGCACACCGAGGACGGTCATGTCAGCATCGGTCCGCAGCCGACCGCGAAGCAGTTCCGCATCAAGGGTGCCGACGAGGGGGCTGGCCGCCACTCCGGCAGTCCAGACGACCGTTTCCGTAGGGAGGACGCGGCCGTCGGTGAGGTGGGCCGACGTGGCGGTCAGCCGGCTGACAGAGGTCTTCAGCGAGATCTCGATGCCGCGTCCGCGAAGCGTATCCATGGCCCTGGCACCCAGGCGGTCGCCGATCTCCGGCAGGAGCCCGGGG
Source organism: Streptomyces sp. RLA131 (assembly GCF_056270125.1). NCBI lineage: Bacteria > Bacillati > Actinomycetota > Actinomycetes > Kitasatosporales > Streptomycetaceae > Streptomyces > Streptomyces sp. RLA131. The sequence continues at coordinate 8,174,300 of NZ_JBWDOQ010000002.1, read as the reverse complement.
GCGAGGTCGATCAGGTGCCAGCACAGGAGTGAGGGGTCCAGACGGGGAAAGCGCTTCGCGGCGGCATGGCTGAGGATCTGGAGGGAGGCCGCTGTCTCCACGCCGGCGTATCCGCCGCCGACGACGATGAAGCACAGCCGCCGGGCCCGTTCCGCCTCGTCCGTGGCGGCAGCGGCACGGTCGAGCTGGTGAATGACGTGATCACGCAGATAGGCGGCCTGAGCGAGAGTCTTCATACCGAACGCGTGCTCACTCAGGCCCGGGATGTCGAGCAACCGGGTGGTACTCCCGGCTGCCAGGACCAGGTAGTCGTAGCCGACGTCCATTTCGCTACCGTCAGGACCCCTCACGCAGACCGTCTTCCGGCCGGGTGCGATACCGACGGCGAAGCCGGGCACGTACTCGGTACGGCGCAGCCGGCGTCGCACAGAGACAGCGACGGACTGCGGCGTCAGCAGGCCGGCCGCGACATGCGGGAGGAGAGGGAGATAGAGCTGGTAATCGTGTGGAGAGACCAGAGTCAGACGCGCTTCGGACGGTCCGAGCGCGCGCTCAAGTCGGCGAAGGCACTCGATTCCGGCAAAGCCGCCTCCGACGACCAGGACGTGCGCAGGACGTCCCATCCCTGATCTCCTGTACCAGTCGGGAATATACCTCCATGGTCCCCACGGTTGCCTCATGGCGCATGTCGTGCGGACCCGCGGGGAGATCGCGGCCCCGGACGGCCGGCGCCGCTCGGGCTCTCTCTCCCGGGCACGCCCTGCCAGTGTTCACGTCTCCGTCCTGGGGGCGCGCAATTGCCGCGCCGATGCGCGAGAGGTGGCTTGCGGCAGGCCGCGGGCCAGCTGATGATGGCAAAGGGAGGCGGTGTCGGGCACGCGTCTGGCGTGGCCTGAATCGCGCGGCACCGACCGGCGGCACGGCGTACCGCATGCCGATGATCATGTCGCACATCACTGGTCCGCTCTGTTATCGGTTCGTGCGCACCCACGGCGATCGGAGCAAACGTGGATATCTCCGCTCGCCGGAAAAGGGAAACCCTGCCGACGAGCGGCCGCATCAGGTCCAGCACCTTCCCACCTTCCCACCTGCCCACGTCGCCGCTCCCGCAGTCACGCGTGATCACCACCCGGATGCTGCTCCGGCTGCCCCGGGAGGGGTTCCGGTCCGGTGAGCGGTACGAAGCGCTCGCTGAGTACAAGCAGTTGACTGCCGAGGTGACGACGGCCGGGGCCATCCGGCGTGCCGGTCCCCGAGCTCGGCATGGCCCAGGCCGCAACGCTCCCCCTCGCCCACGAGCCACAGCCCGCGGGGCGGGGAGCGGGCCCGGTGCCCGCGAGGGGCCCGGGCCACTCTCCCCCACCGCTCACCGCGACGGGTCAGGACGGCTCTCCGCGGTCCACGCGCCTGCGCGGGCGTGGGCGGGTCAGGAGAGCCAGTCGGTATACCGAGTGGGGGCGAGGTGGGCGCCCTTGTCGGTGAGGACGTCGCCCTTGACTGCGGCGAACATGCCGGCGGTGGGGTCGGTGACGACGGTACGGCTGTCGCCCTTGCGGGACAGGGTGATCCGGCCCAGCTCGTCCAGGGAGAAGATCTCGGGGCCGGCGATGTTGCGCATGCCGTTCAGCGGGGCGCCCGCGGCGACCTCCGCCACCGCGCCCGCCACGTCCTTGGAGGCGATCGGCTGGATCGGCGTGGCGGGCAACCGGACGGTGTCGCCGTCGGTGGACCAGGACAGGACGGCGTCCATGAACTCCATGAACTGCGTCGCCCGGACGACCGAGTAGGGGATCGGCCCGGCCGCGAGGAGGTTCTCCTGGAGCACCTTGGCCCGGTAGTAGTCCAGCCCCGGCACCTGGTCCGCGCCGACGATCGAGAGGATGACGAAGTGGCCGACGCCGCCCTTTTGGGCTGCGGCCGAGAGGTTGTCCATCGAGGTCTGGAAGAAGGCCGGGGAGGCTTCGTCGAAGGTCGGGGAGTTCGTCAGGTTGACGACGACGTCGGCTCCCGCCAACGCCTCGTCCAGTCCCCGACCGCTGATGACGTCGACTCCGGTGGACTTCGAGTGCGGTACCGCCTCGTGTCCTGCGGCGTTCAGATTCTTGACGACCTGCGACCCGATCAGCCCGGTACCGCCGATGACTGCGATCTTCATGACACGCCTTTCGCCGAGATTGTGTCCGGAATATCTCATATGCGACACTATGCGGGTGCGGCAGGGCACGGCGCCTTGATCGATTGAGGGCGGCTGCGCTGGGAGGGTTCCGTGCCCTCTTGAGGGGGACACCGCTCAGGCCATTGCCGGCCGTGACGCCCGGCCTCCCCGGTTACGCCGTCAGGCGCGGCAAGCGACGTCCCTCCCGATGGCGCGGACGTCAGGGGCAGTTGGGCTGCCTCATGGTGTCGACCCCGGGGGTCGCCCGGCGTGGCGCCCGCGCAGCGCAGCCTGGATCATCCCGTGCCGATGGGCTGTAGCGTCGGACCTTATGAGTTGGCTGCCTGACGACTTCGTCCACCCCGTGTACGTGCCCGTGCCCGACACCGCGGTTCACCTGCGGCCGATCCGGGAGGCGGACACCGCGCTCGACTACCCGGCCGTGATGGCCTCCCGAGAACGCTTGTGGGAGATCTTCGGCCCTGCCTGGGCCTGGCCCAAGGAGACGATGACCTATGAAGAGGACCGTGCCGACCTGCTGCGGCACGAACAGGAGATAGCCGCGCACCAGTCGTTCAACTACGCGCTGCTGAACGAGGAGGAGACGGCGATCCTCGGTTGCGTCTACGTCGACCCGCCCGAGCGCACCGGCTCCGACGGAGAGGTCTCCTGGTGGGTGGTGGACGACCTCGTCGGCGGCGAGGTGGAACGCGCGCTCGACGCGCTGGTGCCTCAGTGGATCGCCGCCGACTGGCCCTTCCGGCAGCCCCGTTACCTGGGCCGCGACATCACCTGGCAGGACTGGCTCGCCCTGCCACGCACCTCATGACACATCCGGGGCGGTACCCGGATCATGTCTTCGAAGATCGTCTGACCGTTGCGTGGATGTGCCATTGACGGATGCCCGTTGGGCATGGATCGAGCCGTTGCTCCTTGACCGGTCGCCGCGCCGCGGCGGCCGGTGGGCGCAAGCACCGGCAGGTGACCGACGCGATCGACCGGACGAATCCAGCACCCCGCAGCTACGGGCCGTCGCCTCGTGCGTGTCAGGCCGTCGGCAGCACTCGCTCCGGTGCCGCCTGCGCGCGTCGAGTCCCCGCCGCAAAGGGGCTCCCGGCGGATCGACGCGGCACAATCGGGTCATGGCGCGGATCGCTGGAGGAAACAGTCGTCCCGGTCATCCGCAAATCGGACGGTGAGCGCCGCGACCCACGCCCTGCCCTTGGCCTACGGAGCGATGTCTGTTCGCAGTCGGTGAGCCGCGCGACCGGGTTTCGGCACGTCCTCACTTGCACAGCGACACCGCGGCACGGTCGCCGTCCTGCCCGCGGGTTACGGCACTATGACGAGCCGCTTGCCCCGGAGATCGGTCCGCTGCCAGACGGTCTCGATGTCGCTCAGTGGGACTTCCTCCAGGTCGAATGTGAGCTCGCCGGACTGTGCCCACTGCACGATTTGCCGGTACATCTCGCCCATGGCCTCCGGGCCGAGTCCCTTGGCCGCGCCGTAGATCTCCACCCCCGAGGTGCGCAGGCCGTCCGCGGCGAGGGTGAGGGCCGCCCCGGCGGACTCCCCGATCTGGATCACGCGGGTGGGCTTCGGGAACGCGAACGTCTCCGGGACCAGCGAGCGCAGCAGGATCTCGGTGGGACGGCCCCACAGATAGTCCACGACGACGTCGTAGCCGTCCCCCTTGGCGTCGGTGAACGCCTGCGCCAGCGCTTCGTCGGAGACTGCGGTGTTGATCACGGCGTCGGCACCGATGGCCCTTACCTCGCGAAGCTGCTCGTCGTCGCGGCCGGTCGCCACGATCCGCCCGGCGCCGAGCAGCCGGGCCACCTTCACCGCGAGCCTCCCGGCGACCCCCGTGGCCCCCTGGACGAGTACCGTCTCACCGGGAACGAAGCCGGCCGCGGTCTTGATGGACATGCCGGTGACGGCCGTGCCCAGCACCGTTGCGACGGCCGGATCCACGGCCTCGGCGATCGGCGCGAACGAGTTGGCGGCCACCACGGTCCTCTCCGCAAGCGCCCCGTAGGGCAGGCGGGGATTGCCGAACCCGACCAGGGTGCCGTCCGGCAGCGCGCCTATCCCGTCGAAGGCGGGGATCGCCGGCAGTCGCGCGATGAACTCCTTGCTCGCGTAGTGCCTGCCGGCCGCGATCAGCTTGTCGACGTTCTCGACGGCGACCGCCTTGACGTCGATGATCACCTCGCCCTCACCGGCAACCGGATCCGGGTAGTCCTCGTAGCGAGGAACGCCACCGACCTCGTGCAGCACCGCTGCCTTCATTGAATCTCCCCTTGTCAGACGGGCAGTCTCTATCACCGATAGAGAAAAATCTATCACTGATAGGGTACGGAGGGAGGTAGGAAATTGGCGTTGAACCGAGAACGGGTCGTCAGGGAGGCCGTCGCACTGCTGGATGCCGACGGCCTTGACGGTGTGACACTGCGCAAACTGGCTGCGAGGCTCGGCGTGCGGCAACCGACCCTCTACTGGCATCTGCCGAACAAGGCTGCCCTGGTGAACGCGATCGGCGAGTCGATCCTCGAACAGCACTTCCCCGAGTTGGTGCCGCCTCAGCCGGACGAGCGGTGGCAGACCTGGCTGATCAACCTTGCCGATCAACTGCGCCATGCGCTGCTCGCCCACCCGGACGGCGCCCGAGTCATCTCGGCCTCCCACTTCTCCCTCAAGATGGCCGCCATCTCCGAGCTCGCGATGAGCACGCTGGTGGAGCGCGGCGTCCCGTTGCGGCAGGCCCGCGTGGTCGTCCTGACCGTCGAGCGGTTCACGGTCGGCCACGTCCTCGAAGAGCAGGCCCCCCGCCCGGGCGGGGACACGCTGAACGGCTTCGACATGACCACATTCGCCGAGAAGCACCCGACCGTGGTGGCCGGCATCGCCGAATACTTCCAACCCGGCCGCACTGTCGATGACCTGTTCCGGGAGTGCGTGGAGATGATCGTCGAAGGCGGCACGGCGCACCCTGACCCGACGTCCTGACCCATCGTTCATCAGTCAACTCGCCCCGACCCACCGCAAGATCAGCGATCAGGCATGGCTAGTCCCCCATGAACCACAAGTAGCTGCCCGGCGTTGCCGCACATGCCTCAAGAAGACCAGCAAGGTCAAGCAGAGCCGCCTTCCGCTGCTCGTCAGCACACCGCTGTGACAGGGCGGCGACTTCCTGACGGGCGACTTGGGCTTCCTGCTCGTTGAACAGCGTGTCGCCGTATGGGTCCACCCAGCCGAGCTTGCCCGAGTTGTACCGGTCGAGCGTGCTCAGCGCCCGCGCCAACGCTTCACCGTGTTCATAGGACCCTCGCAGCAACGTGTCCCGGGGTGACCCTTTTCGCGTGGGCCGCCCGGAGTGCAGTTCCAGCTCGATCCCCATGACCCTCCTTCGGCCTCGACACCGCAGCTTCGCAGAGATCATTTGTCAGACACGACCTGGCCAGGCCGTGTTTTGGAAAGTGGCTCGATCCCCTTGCCCCGCTTCGTGATGATCTAGGTATGGGGCGAGGGAATCTTTCCGACGAGCAGCGGTCGGTACTGGAGCCGTTGTTGCCGGTTGTGATGTCGGGTCGGCCGCCGTTGGGCCGGCGGAGGCTGATCGACGGGATCCGGTGGCGGGTGCGGACCGGTGGTCCGTGACGGGATCTGCCGTCGGAGTACGGTCCGTGGCAGACGGTCCAGGCCAACGTCGACCGGTTGCAGACAGGCCCGCCCGCACCAACAGGACCACTCGGATGCCCATGCAGACGGCTCTGCACCTGGTCTTATTGATGCCCACGCTGCTGGGCGCGAGCCGGCCTCGTCTTGTCAACAGGGCTCTCAGGTCCGGGCGTATTCAAAGGCTCGGCTCGCGCCCACGCGGCCCGGTGGCCGGCGTCCAGGAACCGGGCGACCATGCACGCGGCCAGCTCGGGTTTGGTGGCGAAGGCTGTCTCCTCACCGAGTCCGGCGGCGCGGCAACGGTCCGGGGCGGTGGTCCAGGAACGCGGAAGATACAGTTCCCGGTCCACTGCGGCGTGCCCGCGCTGATACTCCACCACGTATCCGCGCACTTCGTTGCGGACGGCGTCGGCGTCCCACTTGGCCCGGCTGAGCAGGTGCTGCATGGCATCCGGGGTGGCCTCTCCTGCCCACTCGGCGATCGTCCAGCAGTTCTTGCGCGGCAGGTCCGACAGGAGCCCGAGTACCAATCGCCGGACCCGGCGCCGGGGCTCGACCCGCTTGAACCGGCCCGCGATCCGGCCCATCAGGCATTCGAACGCCTCTTGCCATCGCGCCGGGTCCACACTGTGACCTGCGGCCACCGCATGATCTTCAGTCTTCACACACCGATGATCAACGGTGGCCGTACTCGTGTCGTCAGCAGGCCCCTGCCCCAGGTCGGGCTTGCGGCGGAGCGCTATATACCGCGGCTGCCGTCGAGGCTCTCACGAATGATGTCCGCATGACCGGCGTGCCGGGCGGTCTCCTCGATCATGTGGAGCAGGACCCAGCGCAGGTTCCGGTCCGCCAGGGCGGGTGGACTGCACGGAGCCTCCAGTGACCTGTGTGCGACGATCTCCCGTGAGATGGCCACCTGCTCCTCGAAGAAGGCCGTCCAGTGCTGCACCGTGTCCTGCTCGTCGACACGAAAGTCTTCGTCCCTCCAGTCCGGGACCTCCGCTTCGGGCCACTCATTGGGAAGTGCCCGTCCCGCAACGACGATCTGAAACCACCTGCGCTCCCAGAGGGCCGAGTGTTTGAGCAGGCCCATCAAGGACAACGAGCTCACCGTCGGAGTCATGCGGGCATCCGTGTCAGAGACACCGTCGACCTTCCGAAGCAGATCGGCGCGCTGCTTGTCGAGAAAGCCGCAGAGGGCTTCCCGCTCGGTAGAGGTCGAGAACTGGTTGGCTGTCATGTCCCGGACGCTACTGGATCACGAGGACAGCTCCCCGACCGGTGCCGCCAACGGGTGCTGTTGCGTAGCTATCCAGCACGAAGATCACGATCTACAGCTGGAGTACAAGGGGCGAAGCACGATCTTGCCGTGGGTGTGCCCCCGTTCCAGCTCGCGGAACGCGTCCTGCACCCGCTCCAGCGGGTAGGTGCGGGCGATCGGCACCTCCAGCTCCCCGCGCGCGGCAAGCCGGGCCAGCTCGCCGAGCACGACCGCGCACGCCGCCGCGCCTTCTCCGTACGTTCGCGCCCCGACCCTGGCCGCGGCCTGCCAATCGCGGATCGTGTTGATCCGCTCGGGCCGCACGCCCAACTCCACTGCCAGCTCCACGTAGCCGTCGCCGAACGTGTCGATGAACGCGTCGACGTTCCCGCCGGAAGCCTGCCGGATCCGTTCCGCCACGTCCTCGCCGTACTCGACCGGGACGACACCGCGATCCTTCAACCAGGCGTGGTTCCGCTCACTCGCCAGCCCGATCACCGTGGCGCCGCGCCGCCGCGCGAGCTGCACGGCAAGAGACCCGACGCCGCCCGCCGCACCGGACACGACGACCGTCTCGGCCGGTCCGGGGTCCACCGCGAACACGGTGGCGTACGCGGTCGTGCCGGCCACGTACAACGACCCGGCCACCTCCCAGGACAGCCCCTCCGGACGCGAGACCACGTCCACGTCGTCGACCACGACGAACTCCGCATGGCTCGCCCTGTTGTGAGTGAAGCCCAGGACCTCATCGCCCACCGCGAAGCCGCGCGCCTGCGGACCGACCTCCACCACGACGCCGGCCAGATCGCTGCCCTGCCCGGAGGGGAACGTCGCGGGCCACCGTCCGTGCCGCGCGCCCTGGCGGATCATCACCTCGCCGGGCTGGATCCCCGCCGCGCGGACCTCGACCAACATCTGCCCAGGGCCGGGCGCCGGGCGCCCCACCTCCTCCACCCGCAGTACATCGATCCCGCCGTACTCGTGGAACCGCACCGCCTTCATCGCGTGATCACCGTTCTTCCGCGTTGGGACAAGCCTTGGACGGTCACGCCCCGGATGGCCACACACCGACCGTGCCATCGCCTTCAACCGCTCAGGAACGGAGCTTTCTTCCCGGGATCACCGGCCCGCGGATGTATTTGACGAACGGTGATATCAGGTCTGCGCAGGTCCGGGGCGAGAGCGTCCTGCGGGAAGTCGAGGCGGTGGCAACGTCTGGAGCGCGCTCGCCCGGCGTCTGCCGTTGCTCGCGCTTGCGGCGCCGGTAGAGCAGGTCGGCGCCGGTAGAGCAGGTCGGCGCCGGACCTGACGAACTTGTCGCAGCTGTGGCGACGCCGGCTCCACTGCCGCCGCCGCTCCGAGTACGGTCAGGGCGCCGCTACACCGTCACCCGGACCGGTTCAGCGCCGGTGGCGGCGGACAGCGAGGCGATCGCCGGCGCATGGAAGCCCTTGGCCACCAGCCACACCGCCAGGCTCATCTCATAGGCGAACACCGGAAGGGCGGCGACGGTCCCCCACGCCGAGATCTGGTCGTACGCGCCGAACATCACCAGCACGGCCGAGACGAAGATCATCGGGCCCCCGACGAGGCCCAGGACCGCGATGGTCCGCGGCACGAGCTTCGACGTGTAGAGGAAGTGGCCCATCATCAGCGTGCTCGGGCCCAGGGCGAGGTTGGGCCCGAAGAGGAACGTCCAGTCGTGCTGCGCCACCAGCGACTTGCCCGCGACCAGGTAGGCGGAGGCATCGGATGCCTCAGCGGTCGCAGGATCCTGACGCAGCGTCACCACTGAGAGGAGGCTGATAATGCCGACCACGATGATGGCGGCTTCGAGGAGCCGGAAGCACACGTAACCGAGGGCGATGCTTTCACTGCGCTTCCGCAGGACCGGGTACATGGTGACCGCGATGCCGATGAGCGAGAAGGCGCAGACCACCTCCAGCAACGCTCCCGACGCAAGCCGGGCCAGATGGGACGAGCCGCCGACGACGTAGTGGGGATCGTCGAGTACGGGCCCGTACTGAAGGAGGCCCACGATGGACGTGATCGCCGCGAGTATGAACAGCACCCCGGTGATCATCGCCGTCTTTCTGTGCCCGGTCATCTTCCTGCTCCCATTCCTTGTGCGGTCGTTTCGAATGAGGACCACAGTGCGGGTCCCGCGCTCCGCAGACCTCCCCTCCCGGTCGGAAGGGGCCTCCACCCTGGGGTGGAGGCGGCCGGGCCGCCGGGGGGAGTCCGCGGCCGCCGGGGCCGCCTACGCTGTGGTCATGACCACACCACCACCCCCGCCGAAGCTGCCGGCGGCGCAGGTGCGTCCGCCGCTCCGAGCCTGGTCACGGGCGCGGCGCTACCTGGCCGCGGTGGCCGTCGGGGCAGCCGCCTGGATCGTGCACGCCGCCGTGCTGCTGTCCGGCACGCTCACGCAGGCGCAGCGGGACCGCATCGGCGCGGCGCTGTTCCTGGACCTGTTCCTCGGCGCGGTGGTGCTGGCCCTGCTGCCTTTCCGGCGTCGCCACCCGCTGGCCGTCGCGTGCCTGGCGGTCGCCGCGGCGCCGGTGTCGGTCGCCGGCCTGGGAGCGGTGGTGCTGGCCGTCGTCTCGATGGCGACCCGGCGGCGGTGGCGGTGGGTCGCCGTGGTGGGCGCCCTCGCGGCGGCCGGCGGGATCGTGTCCCAGGGCCTGTACCGCCCGTGGCTCTCGCCTGCCGTGGACGGCGGCGCGTACGCCGTCGCCGGGAACGTCCTGGTGCTGCTGGTGATCTTCGTAGCCGCTGTGGCCACCGGGTTCTACGTCGGGGCCCGCCGCGAGCTGCTGGCGTCCCTGCACGAGCGGGCGCTGACCGCCGAGCGGGAGCAGGCCCTCACCTCTCAGGCCGCCCGCGAGGCCGAGCGCACCCGGATCGCCCGGGAGATGCACGACGACCTGGCGCACCGGATCTCCCTGGTGGCGCTGCACGCCGGGGCGCTGACGTACCGCGACGACCTCACCCGGACCGAGACGGCCGCCGCCGCCCAGACCATCCAGACCCATGCGCGGCTGGCGCTGACCGAGCTGCGGCAGGTGCTGGGGGTGCTGCGGGACGGCCGGCCGGGCGGCGGCGACGGGCGGTCCCAGCCGACCCTGGCCGAGCTGCCGGCGCTGCTGGCCGACGCCCGGGAGGCCGGTTCGGTCGTCCGGCTCGACACCTCGGGTCTGCCCGGTGGTGCCCGGCCGGACCTGGCCGGGCTGCCCGAGACGCTGTCGCGTACGTCGTTCCGGGTCGTGCAGGAAGCCCTCACCAACGCCCGCAAGCACGCCCCCGGCGAGCCGGTCGGCGTACGGCTGGCCGGGGCGCCCGGGACGCAGCTCGGCATCGAGGTCCGCAACCGGGCCGGGGCCCCGGTCCGCGTGCCGCTGCCCTCGGCGGGGGTCGGCCTCGCGGGGCTGGGCGAGCGCGCCGAACTGGCCGGCGGGACGCTGGAGTACGGGGTCGAGGAGGGCGGCGAGTTCGTGGTCCGGACGAGCCTGCCGTGGCCGAAGTGAGTGCGGTCCGGGTGGTCATCGTCGACGACGACCCGCTGGTGCGGGCCGGGCTGCGGATGATCCTGGACGGCGCCCCGGACCTGGCGGTGGCCGGTGAGGCGGCCGACGGGCAGCAGGCGGTCGAGCTGGTCGCGCGCGAGGTGCCCGATGTCGTCCTGATGGACATCCGGATGCCGCGGATGGACGGGCTGGCCGCCACCCGGCGGCTTCGCGAGCAGGGCAGCAGGGCCCGGATCGTCATCCTGACCACGTTCGACACCGACGACATGGTGCTGACGGCGCTGCGGCACGGGGCCGTGGGGTTCCTGCTGAAGGACACCCCGCCGGCCGAGCTGGTGCTCGCCGTCCGGCGCGTTGCCCGCGGCGAGCCGAGCTTGTCCGCCGGCGTCACCACCCGGCTCATCGCGGCCGTCACCGCGTCGGCGGACGACTCGCGGCAGCGGGCGGCCCTCGCCCTCCTGGCCCGGCTGACGGACCGTGAACGGGAGGTCGCGATCGCGGTCAGCGAGGGGCTGACCAACACCGAGATCGCCCGGTCTCTCTACATGGGCGTGGCCACCGTCAAGACGCACGTCGGCAGCGTGTTCGCCAAGCTGGAGGTCACCAATCGGGTCCAGGTCGCCCGGTGCGTACACGACGCCGGGACCGGGCCGGGGTCCGCGCCCGGGTAGGCCGCGGGCCGACCGGTCGGCCCGCGGCCCTGACGCGGACCTGACGCGGACCCCGGCCGGTCCCGGCCTGTGCAGGCCTGTGCAGGCCCGGTGGGCGGGGCTGCGGGAGGGCTGCCGGCTTCTCGCCGAGCGCGCGCCGGCGAGCCCGGAGGTCGGCGGGAACGTGCCGCTGCGCGCATGAGACGGCTCGACCTCGAACGCCATCGAGGCCGCACCCCGGCGGTGTGGTCGTCCGCGTCCCGCAGAGCGTCCTCTGCGAGCCGCTCCCCGAGGCCCACACGCCGGTACCGTGACGTCTCCGGGCCCGGGAGCGGAGGTCAGAGGACGATCCGAGCGGGAGACCTGGTCCGGAGGACCTCGCCCATGGACTCTTCGCGCCATCGCTCCAGGAGGATGTGGAAGGCGTGTGCGCCGTGGGGGTAGGCGGTCGGGCCGTTCGGCCGGCCGCGGCCCTCGCGGTTGTAGTAGCCGGGGGTGCACTCGGCGTGGAACCACTCGTGGTCGGGGGCGTCCTCGGCCAGGACGGCGAGCCAGGCGTCCTGCGTCTCGCGGGACGGTTCGATGAGGGCGCCGCTGGCTTCGGCGGCCGCGACGAGGGCGGCGGCGTGGACGGCCTGCTCGTCCAGGACGTGTGTGAAGTTGACGCTGCTGGCGTTGTGGAGCGACCCCATCAGGATCAGGTTCGGGAAGCCGTTGCTGGTGAAGCCGTGCAGGGTGCGCGGGCCCTGTCGCGCCCACGCGTGCAGCAGTTGGGTGCCGCCCCGGCCGTGGACGGGGAGCTTGCCGGAGAGGATGCCGGAGGTCCCGACGGAGAATCCCGTGGCGAAGATCAGGCAGTCGAGTACGTAGGCGGTGTCGCCGACCACGACGCCGTGTGCGGTGATGCGCTCGATGCCGTGGGTGTCCGCGGTGTCGACCAGGGTGACGTTGCCGCGGTTGAACGCCGGGTAGTACGTGTCGGAGAAGGTGGGTCGCTTGCAGGCGTACCGGTACCAGGGTTTGAGTTTCTCCGCGGTGTCCGGGTCGGTGACGGACTGCTCGACGCGGGCGCGCAGCTCGTTCATCTTGGCGGCGTCGGCGGTCTCGTAGGCGGCTTCGAAGGCTGCTCGGTCACCTTGCCGGCGGAAGCTCGGCAGGAGCTTCTCCAGGAGGCCTGCCGACATGGTCCAGCGGTCCGCCACGAGATCCCGTTCGGCTGTCTCACCGGAGACGATACGGAGATAGTTCTCGCGTCGCTCGCGCGCCCAGCCCTTGTGGTCGGCGCCGACGTCCCGGGCGGTGGTACGGCGGTTGGCGCGCACATCCACGGTGGAGGGGGTGCGCTGGAAGACGTAGACATGTCCGGCGTCCTCGGCCAGCATCGGGATGACCTGGACGCCGGTGGCACCGGTGCCGACGATGCCCACCCGCTTCCGCGAGAGGCCGGTCATGCCGCCGTCCGGGGTGCCGCCGGTGTAGGCGTAGTCCCACCGCGACGTGTGGAAGGTATGGCCCTCGAAGTCCTCGATGCCGGGTATCCCGGGGAGCTTCGGCTCGGAGAGGGTGCCGGTGGCGGTGACGACGTACGTGGCCCGGAACGCGTCGCCCCGGTCGGTGGCCACGATCCATGTTCCGGATACTTCCTCCCAGGTCAGCGAGGTGACCGCGGTGGAGAACAGGGCGTCCGAGTACAGGTCCGACTGCCGCGCGACCCGCATCGCGTGGCGGCGGATCTCCTCCCCGGGAGCGTACTTCCACTCCGGCACGTATCCCGTCTCGTCGAGCATCGGCAGGTACACGTGCGACTCGATGTCGCAGTGGATGCCCGGGTACCGGTTCCAGTACCAGGTGCCACCGAAGTCGCCGCCCTTCTCGACGATCCGGACGCGCTCCACGCCCTGCTGCCGCATCCGCGCCCCGGCGAGGATGCCGCCGAATCCACCACCGACCACGGCGACGTCGACGGTGTCGTGCAGCGGCTCACGCCCGGTCGGCTCCCCGGCGTACGGATCAGCGGCGTAGTAGCCGAACTGGGCGTCGGTGGAATGGTATTGACCGGCGCCGTCAGGCCGTACCCGCCGCTCACGCTCAAGGCGGTATCGCTGTTTCAGCGCGGCAAGCTCGTCGGCGGGCGACACTTGAGGGGGCGTCATATGGAGGTCTCAATTCTGCCTGTCGGACCGCCCCGTAGCGAGCGGCCGTCCGCTACGGTAGCAACTACCGGACAACGGTGTCCGGTTGGAGTGCGGCGTACCGCGACGTTCGGCCGGAGGAGGTCCGCGCCCCGGGCGGGCGCAAGCGAACCTCCCGCCTGCGGCACCCGCGCACAGCGGACAGGAAGAGTGATCCCCCCATGCGACGACATGCGATCCGATCCCTTGCCGTGCTCACCGCCGTCGGCACGCTGGCCCTCACCGGATGCGGTACGGACACAGGTCACCCCGGCGACCGGGCCGCCTCCACCGGCCCGGGCCGGACCATCCGCGCGCACAAGGTCATGCAGCTGACGCACGTGCACGAGGAGACCGGGATGACCCTGCTGGAGGGTCCGACCTTCGACAAGAGCGGCGCCCTGTTCGTCGTCGACGTCACCGCGCCCGCGGGCGAGCCGAAGGTGTTACGCGTCGACGTCGTGAAGAAGACGTCGCGGGCGGTCCACACCGACAGCCGAGGGGCCTACACCTCGGCACAGTTCAGCCCGTACGACGGCCGGCTCTACCTGACCGACTACGCCCACGGCGAGGTCGTGAGCCTGGCCCCGGACGGCAGCGATCCGCGGACCTTCTTCTCCGGCAAGGTCGACGGAGCGCAGATGAACCCCGACGACATCGCCTTCGACCAGGAGGGCAACCTCTACCTCAGCGATTCGCGCGGCCTGTCCGAGGGCGAGGCGCACGGCCGGGTGGTGCGGATCGACCGCGACGGCGGGAAGGCCACCGTCCTGGCCGGGGAACTGGCCGCGACGAACGGCATCTCCTTCGACGCCGACTACCGCGGGCTGTGGATCAGCGAACTCACCCAGAACCAGATCTCCTACCTACGCCTCGACGCAGCGGGAGGAGTGGCTTCCCGGCACACCGCCATTCGCGTCGACGCCGGGATCGCCCAGACCGACTCGATCGCCGTCGACGCGGACGGCAACCTGTACCAGGCACTGCACGGCCGGCCCGCGATGGTCGTGTACGACCAGTACGGTGAGCGCCTGGCGACCATCGAGGTTCCCGCCGGCGCCACAGGGCTCGAATCGGCGACGAACGTGGCGATCACGCCCGGCGGGACCACGGCGTACATGACCGTCAGCGGGCCCGCCGGCGGGTACCTGTACACCTTCAAGGCGCTGGCCGAAGGAATCCGGCAGTCCAACGGCGGCTGACCCCGCTCCCGCACTCACCCGTCGAAGGGCCGCACCGGCCCCACCTCGACACCGAGCAGCCGCCAGGCGGCCAGCGCTCGGCGTTCCCGCTCCTCACGGGTGGGGCCGGCGACGGCACCGGAGACCATGGCAACGGCGAGCATGAGGTCGGCACCCAGCCGATGACCGTCCGGCAGGTGTCCCCGCAGGCCACGCTCGACCCGCTCGGACTGGGCCAGGGCGTGCGCACGGATATGGGAGGGACTGCCTGCCTCGGCAGCGTGCAGGAGGCCGATGAAAGCCGCCGACTCCGTGAGATGCCATGTCATCACGCCCAGGACGCTGGCCAAGGTCGCGTCCTCGGCCGTGGCCGCCCGCTCCACCTGCCGTACGTTCTCCTCCAGAACCGCGGTCGCCACGGCGGCCCGGTCGGGAAAATGCCGGTACAGAACGCCCTGCCCGACCCCGGCCCGCCGTGCGATCGCGGAGAGCGGAGCGTCCAGACCGTGCTCCGCGTAGACCTCTCGGGCGGCGGTGACCAGCGCGGCCCGGTTACGGGCGGCAGCCTTCGGCCCGTCGTTCGCGGGCCGCCGTTTGTCCGGCATGAGGTGGTGCATCACCCCCGCAGCGTACCGGCCGGGCCCAGAACCGGCGGGCTCGTGCGGTCGGAGTGCGATGAGCGCTTCAGCCGACGGGGCATCCCGGCTGGGTGTGGCTCTTTTGGAGGGACGGTCTCACCTGCGCAGACCTGCGGATCGGCAGCTCGCAGGTGATCCCTCCGGTCGTTCTGCGGCGTTTGCCCGAGGGCCATCTGCATCGCGCGCGATCGACTTGGCAAAGTCCCGGCTCAGCCAGTCCCTCCAAAGGAGTACAGGTGCGCCTGCGCGGCCAGCAGGAACTGGACGCGCTGGACGCCGAATTCCTGCTGGGCTGCCGAGCCGTGCACTTGGACGTCGAGGCACACGCCGTCGTCCTCGACGACGGCCAGAAGCTCGACTACGGCCGGCTCGTCCTGGCGATCGGCCTGACGCCGCGTACCTTGCCCGACACCGGCTCCCTGCGAGGGGTGTCGGTCCTGCGCACCTTGGAGGACTCCGCCGGGCTGCGCGCGCAGTTGCTCGCGGCCCGCGATGCGGCGATCGTCGGTGCGGGAGTGCTGGGGTGCGAGGTCGCCGCGACAGCACGGGAGATGGGCCTGAACGTCACCTTGATCGACCCGAATCCGACTCCGATGTGGCGTCAGACGGGGCCGGCCATCGGCCAGGTGCTGTCCGGGCTCCACGCGGCGCACGGTGTACGGCTACTCATGGAGACCCGCACCACCGGCCTGCTCGATGACAACGGCCGGGTCACCGGCGTAGGAGTCGGGGGCGGCGAGACCGTTCCCGCCGATGCGGTCGTGGTGACCATCGGCTCGATCCCCGCGACCGACTGGCTCGTCGGCAGTGGCCTCACGCTGGACGACGGCATTGTCTGCGACGAACGCGGCCTCGCTGCACCCGACGTCTACGCCGTCGGGGACGTGGCCCGCTGGTCGGACTGGCGGACCGGCGTCAGTACCCGTCTGGAGAACCGGACCAGCGCCGTGCAGCAGGCCATGTTCGTCGCGGGAGACATCACCGGCGCCCAGGACAGCTACCAGCCGGTTCCGTACTTCTGGACGGACCAGTACGACGTCAGGATCCAGGTCTTCGGCTCGCTCCCCGAAGACGCGGATGTCCGGCTGATCGACGGCACCGCGGAATCCCGGAAGTTCGTCATGGTCGCCGAGAAGGAGGGACAGGCGGTCGGCGTGGTCGGCTGGAACAGCGCCAAGGCGGTCATGGCCGCCAAGAACGCCTACCTGAGCTGACAACACCGAACACCGTGCTGACCACGGTCTCTCGGGGGCCGGGCTGCCGGCAGGATGCTGCTGACAGCCCGGCCCCGCGGCATGTCGGTGCCGGTCGAGCGACGGCTGGCTGCCGCCTTCTGCGCCGAGATCCTTCCTCACGAGCCTCAAGCTCTCCCAACTGCCGGTGCTTTCGAGACCCCCGAGACCCGGTCGGGCCACGGATCACCGCCGTTTTGACGAGTGGTCCACAGGCTTTGTGACAGCCCGGATTCTGTTGCTCACGGCACATTCAGGTCGACGATTCACTCAATCACCGAACGCACGCACCGGTCTGCCTCTGCCAGTCGGCATCTCGGGCGCGAACATGCACGACGGTCAGGGCCTTGAACCGCTCGTACGGGGCGCTCCGGTCCTGCGGACTTTCCCGCAAGGGACCGCGTCTATGCCTTCTTCAGCAGGTGGCGCGGGAACGGCCTGGTCAAGGCTGCCGCCTTATCAACGTGAGTGCCTGCACTTGTGGCCAGCGGAGATAACAGCGTCCACCTCTGCTCGCGCCCGGTCGGCAACCTGTGGAGGCTCCTTGGGGGCAGGGAGCTTCCAGGTATTTCAGGCCGTGCACGTTAGGCGATAAATGCGGCAAGGCAGGTTGAAACGGTCATCAAAAATCAACATCAACCGCCCACTCACTGGCCCGCGAGGCCCGGCCGTGGTAGCCGGGGCACTCCGGCGCCTGCGCGGACGCCGGGTGTGTGAGCGTCGGCCGCGCGGCTGTGCGCCGGTCGACCGAGTGCGCGCGGGCCCGCCACCCGTGGGGGTGGCAGGGCCGCCCGTCCTGCGGCGCGATTCGTCCGCGGGCTCCGAAGTGGTCAGGCGCCGATGAAACGACGCTTGTACGCACCGTAGACGCGCGGCAGCAGGAGGCCGGGCTCCGCGTTGATCACCTCGGGAATGACCGGGATCGCGGAACCGACCATGGTCTCCGGGTGGTAGGTCCGGTCCTCCGCGGGATCCGTCCGCATATCCATCACCAGATTAGGCTTGCCGCCGACCTTGACGCGCCAGCCCGAGCTGATCGGGATGCCCGGGATGTCGTCGGACACGGCCCAGCGAATCTGCTGGGTGATCCGGATCTGGTCGGAGTCGACCGGAATACCCTCGAAGCTGAGCGTGACCGCCGCAACGGTGCCCTCAGCGATGAGTCCGGCGTCGATCTGAATGTCGCGATGGGCGGGCGTGAGCTCCGTCTTCATCTCGACCTTCTCCAGTTCCACGTCGAGGGAGTGGGCCACGCTGTGGATCAACTGGACGAACAGGCGCTCGAGCTGCTGCTTGATGGGCGCGCCCTCGTGCCAGTCCTCAAGCTTCGCGCCGAAGTTGACCGCACCGAAGACGATTTCCGGCGAGTCGCCGGCAACGGAGTAGGTCTCCTCGATATGGAGCGTCTCCACGTCCGCGCACAGGCCCGTGACGGTCGGGGCCACCCGCGAGGCGATGAAGTTCGGGTTGAGGCCGGCGCCGGTGAAGGTCGAACCGCCTTCGCGGCACGCCTCCTCGAACTTCCCGGCATAACCGGGTATCGCGGAAGGCATCGAGTGCTGGCCCGTAACCGAGATCACGTTCTTGCCCGACCGAAGAAGGTCGACGATGTCCTGGTCGTTGGCGTCCGTCTCGTCCGGGCGCAGGCGGGTGCAGAAGAGGACGACGTCCGCGTCCATCCGGAGCAGTTCCTCGCGATCGGTTGTCGCGAGCACGCCCACCGGCTCGATTCCCGCGATGACGCCGGCGTCCACGCCGTCCTTCGCCGGGCTCCAGACCTTGCAACCGACCAGCTCGAGGTCACGATGCCGCGCCACGGCGCGAATCAGGGCCTGCCCATTGTCGCCGGCACCCCACTGGACGACCTTGTAAGTCAATTCTTCTCCCACAGTAGGCAGCCATCGACGATCCCAGTTGAAGGGGATGTCGCAACACTGGCGAACGTCAGAGCCTGGTTAGCCTCGCGCCTTTCGCGAAGGGCGGCTTCCAGTCCTTGATTGAGCAAGTATATCAAGCCGTATCCACGTGCGCACGTTGGGGACGACGGGCAGGGGGCTGTTTCAAAGTCCGGGTGACGCTGGGAAGTTGCAGCTCACAGCGGAGTGGCGGCTGCTGGTCAACCCGTCTCGATGTGCGGTCAGTCCGCCAGTGTCCGCCTGATCAAGTCGCCCTCGCGTCAGGACCGCGCGCTGTTGAGACGCCCGCCGGCTCGCCGAGGGCGTGCGGCTGCAACCAGGAAGGGCGCAGCTCTTCTGCGGTGAGATCGGCTATGCCGTGAGCGGGACAGTGCGCTGGTCAGCGTGGGGGTGGACGCGTTGACGTTCGGCGTTGAGGTGGTGTTGCCAGTAGGCGTCGAAGCCGTGGTTGCTGGTGACGGCCCGGAGCAGGAGGAGGGCTTCGGCGCCGGGGACGCTCCAGCGTGATCCGGTGATGTCGAGGCGGTCGGCGACGAGGTGACGGGCTGCTCCCTCGATGACGCCACTGCCGATCGGCCATCCGGCCCTCAGGGCTTGGTCGTAGAGGAGGAAGTCCTGGTAGCCGTCCAGATAGTCGGCGGCCTTGTCGACCGCGGTCCGCTCGTCTTCGGTGAGGTGCCTCTCGTCGGCCTCGGCGCGCAGATCGGGCGGTGGTGGCAGCGGCGCCGGTGAGGATACGGGCGGCTTTGACCGCAACCCAGTCCTCGGCGGCGGGGTCGGTGGCGGTGTGGAAGCAGCGGGCGGCCCAGAGTTTCTCCAGGACGTGCACGAAGTCCAGAACGATGTGGATGTCGATGCCGCGGCGGGCGGCCTCGGTCTGGAGGAGTTCCAGCTGGTGGCGGGCGCCGTCGACCAGGACAATCCAGTCACGCTGGGAGCGGGGTCACGGGACTCCGCCTCGTCGAACGCGCGGGCGACCACCTCGTCGGCGTCTTCGGAGACCGAGCCGCACAGCCATTTCGCGGTGGCCTTGGGGCCGGGGCGGGGCGTACGGTCTCCGGTCCGGCCGCCGGGTGGTGAGATCACATCGTGCAGGCGACGCTCAGCGGGTTCGGCGTCGTAGACGCAGGCCAGGGTCGCCATCCGCTTCCGGTTCGCCTCCTCCCCGCTGGCCAGGCGGGTGCGGAAGGTGCGCTTGGCGCGCTCGGCGGCACGGGCGGTGTCGGGCCGCAGATGGCCCAGGCGCATCACGATGCCCTTGCCGTCCACGCTCATCACCAGCAGCGTCGAGGCTGTCGCCGGCTCCGGGGTGCGGACGGCGTAAAAGGAAACGACATCGACGGCCGCCTGCCGTACGAGGTGTTCTAGCTGGCGTTTTCCGCACAATCGCGTGCCGCAGACCCGGTCGATCCCCTCCAGGGCCGCGTCGTAGGAACCGCGTACGGATTCCAGGACGGCCAGGCGGCGCAGTCCCATACTGTGCCGCTCACGGGGCAGGGCCAGCGCCGCGTCGGCCGGGTGCACAGCGACACGCCCCGGGGCACGGAGCGCGCACCGGGTGACCTGGACCGTTCCGACCACGGTGGCCAGCGCCCGGTGATGCCCGCGCTCCAGCCGCCCCCGGCCCCGTCCGATCCGGGTCCGCGCCGTCGGAGCCAGAGTGGCCGGCGCCTTCTCCTCCCGCTCGGCGCGCAGATCGAGGCAGCCCTGCAGGAGCAGCCGAGCCACCTCCCGCCCACCGGTGGCGGCCATCTCCTCCAGCGTGTGGTGGGCCAGGCCGAGCGCGCTGTTGCCGGAGAACTCTTGGAGCAGGCAAGTGAAGAAAGAAGCGGCCTGGGCCACGACGCCATCGCCGCCCCCAAGGTCCGAACCTTGGACACAACGATCCACCCCGCCACCGCCACCGGCAACGGCACCGCACCCGACCAGCCCCTCACCGGACAGGCGATCTCACCGCAGAAGAGCTACACCCATCCCGGATGCTTCATACGTGGAGAACGTGCTCCGCCATGTCCCGGATGGCGTCGGCCAGTGTGTCGGGAGCGGTGAGGTGGGCGATGTGTCCCTGGCCGGTGAGCGTGACGATCCGCGCGTTCGGCAGGGTTGCCGCCAGATTGGCCAGACGCCGGCGCAGGTGGGCGGGGCTGAGTTCTCCCTCGATCAGGGTCATCGGCGTTTCGAGGTTCGCGAAGCGATCGATACCGACGCCAAGCGCGTCGATTGCCTCGTCGTCAGCGATCTGTGCCGTCGCGTAGGCGGAGAACGCCGCCTGCACTCGCCGGTCGGCGAACATCGCGTCGACGGTGTTCGCAGGCATGCGGACGATGTCGCGCATGTGGATACGCATCGCCTCGACCGGGTCGCCCGCGTCGAGCGCGGCACGCGCACGTGCTCCCGCCGCCCCGGCGAGCAACTCCGTCGTGGGCATGGGAGGTTCGTAGAGAAACAGTCCGGCGAACGCCGACGGGGCGAGCAACGAGGCTTCCAGCGCGGCGACGGCGCCCGAGGAATGCCCCACGAGAAGCACCGGGGAGTCGAGAAGCTCCGCGACGGCGACGATGTCGGCTGCCTCGACAGCCATCGAGTGGGGTAGTGCGAGGTCTGCTCCGGGAGCGTAGATCCGTCGGTGGATCCTGACGACGCGAAAGTCGTCGGTCAGGTGCCGGGTGACGCTGTCCCAGGTTGTCGCGTCTCCCCCACCTGGGGGGACCACCAGCAGGTTCGGCCCGGCTCCGTCGTCGAGAGCGGTGATGGGGCGGACATCATCAGATGATGCGAGAAGCTCAGTCATGCGCACAAGCTTGTACGCGTCGGCCGACATGGCACCGACAGGCTGCCGACAGCCCGTGCCGGCGACAGCGGTCGTTGGCGAGGGCGAGGCACGGTTCGTCCCTGTTCTTCGTGCCCACCGGTGAACCATCGCGGTCAGAACACCAGGGTCCGATCGGCTCAGGCACGGCGCGCCTCGCCCTTGCGGGCGGCCACCGGTGGAGGATCGGTGGGGCGGCGGCTTCGGGACGGGCCGCCCCGGCAGCGCCCCACCGCGTGAAGAGGTCCGGCAATGAAACTGTTCGACGACCCGCTGTTCCGGTCCCCCGCCGACCGGGCACCGGAACTGATCAAGGACGACGCCCTCGGCCCCACTCCGACCGCGACGTGACCGCCGCTGCGAGCGGGGACGACGCGCCGGGCGGCGGCCGCTACGGCGAGGCCGTCTTCCGTCCCGAACGGGCGGGCGAGGGCGAGCGCATCGACTTCGGCGCCCTCGCCTACGACGGCATCACCATGGCACGGCTGCGGGCACTCGGGGTGGGCCCGGGGTGGCGCTGCCTCGACGTGGGTGCCGGCACGGGCACGGTCTCCCGCCGGCTGCTGGGCGAGGCCGGGGTGGCGAGTGTGCTCGCCGTCGACCGCGACGTACGTTTCCTCAGCGCGCGGCCCGTGCCCGGGCTCGACGTGCTGCAGGCCGACATCACTGCCCCGGACTTCGCCCCCGGCCGGTTCCGGCTCGTCCACGCGCGTTTCGTGCTCATGCACCTGCCCGAGCATGACCGCCTGATCACAGCACTGGCCGAACTGGTCACGCCCGGCGGTGTGCTGGTGCTCAGCGACGCGATCGACCTGACGAGCGACCGGATGCCGAGCACGCCGTACAGCGCGGCGATGCGGGCCATGTGGCAGGGACTGCGGGCCACCATCGGCACCGATGTCTCCTGGGTACCGTCCTACCCGCATCTGCTGCGTGGGGCGGGGCTCGTGTCCGTCGCCGCCGAGATCCATGTGCCGCCGCTGCTGCCGGGCAGTCCCATCAGCCGGTTCTGGGCGGACACCTGGGAGCGGAGCAGAGCGGCGATGCTCGCCACCGGCCTGGTCGACGGCACAGCCGTCGACACGGCGCTGCGGTACCTGGACTCCGACGAATGCGCCGCGCTGTCGGCCGGCATGCTCTCCGTCTGGGGACGCAAACCCGACGACGACCCGTGATGCCCCGCCCCGACCCGTCGGTTGTGACGCTCAGAGTGCCAACTCGGGCGCTCGCGACCGCGGAGTTCCCGGCACCCGACGCGACGCGTTGAACACCCACGATCGCCGCCCGGCCGGACGGCCGCCCGATCCCGTCGTCCCGGCGGACACTCGATCACGACACCGTCGCGTACAAGGCCTTCACCGGCCCCTCGTTCGACGCCGGTGCGGCCAACGGGCACGGCAACGCCCTGCCGGTGGCCGAGATCCTCGCCCCATCGCCCGTGCAGGCGCCCCCTCCCACCGTCGGCTCGCTCCTCAAGCCCGGCACCATCGGACGCGTCAACGGACTGCGTCCGCGGTGGGCATCGGATACCCGCTGCCCGACCGGCGCACCCCGTCATGGATCCCCGCAGGTCCGTTCGGACGGGTCAGCCCACGGGCGAAGTGGCGAAGTCGTGCCAGTACGCGGCTTTGCCGCTGGTCTGCTTGAGCAGCCGGGCCGGTTCGAGCGGGGCAGGCCAGAACTGCAGCAGATACCGGTCATCGGTCCGAGGCTCGTCGTCCTCCCGGACGTTCTTGCCGCTGCCGGCATCCATACCGGTGGCGGAGTACCGCACTCGGTAGTCGCGCACCTCCAGTCCCAACTCCCACCTGTTTTGCGCGTTCCATTGCCGCAGGTGGGTCTCCTCCGAAGCGGGCCGGAACGGAACCTCGACGATCTCCTCCCACGTCTCGTCCAGCGCGGGCCGGCTCTCATGCAGCTCGGCCGTGAAGTCGACGCCGCCGATACGCAGACCGGTCAGTAGCAACAGCATCCCGTGCTCCGCGCCCCCGCAGAGCCCGACACCCTCTTGCCCGGCGAAGGCGTCGTAAAGGTCGCAGTCGTCCCCGCCGCTCTCCACAAAGATCTGACCGTAGTCAACATGCACCTCGTCACTGACAAGCACCTTCATTGAATTCACTTTCACCTGGGCCGACTTGGTCGTTGATCCTGCCAGTCGGCACCGACAACGGTGCGGGCAGCGGCGGCTTCGACTGATGCCTGCGGCAGGTCACCAGGGTGGTGGCCGCCCAGGTGATCAGGCTCTGCGGGCGTCCAGCGGCAGTACACCGGCACCGCTGGGGCCCGTATTCCAATAAGTGCTCGGCAGAGGGGTGTTGGTGGGAGCCTGAGATATGACCCCGTGTCTGTCAGGCCGCGTTGCCGCTCGTGCTCTGCGGGCCAAGTTCGATCAGATCCTGCCGCACTTCGATGAGCGCCGCCGTCGGTTGTACCTGGCCAGTGAGGCGACGGCCCTCGGCCGCGGCGGGATCGTCCGGGTCGCCGCCGCCTCCGGCACCAGCACTGTAACCATCGCGCGAGGCATGGCCGAATTGGCCGGTTGCTCCTCACCGACCCTGCGGGTCCGGGCTCCAGGTGCAGGCCGCAAACGGCTGACAGATACCGACCCTGGTCTGCTGCCCGCGCTGGAGTCGCTGATCGAGCCGCACACCCGGGGCGACCCCGTCTCCCCGTTGCGGTGGACCACGCTGTCGTTACGGGCCCTGGCCTCGACCCTCACCACACACGGCCACCCGATCAGCGCTTCAACCGTCGGACACCTGCTGCACACCCTGGGCTACAGCCTGCAGGGAACCGCGAAGACAACAGAGGGCATCAGCCATCCGGACCGCGATGCCCAGTTCACCCACCTGAATGCCACCGCCGCCGCGTTCCTCAACGATGCCCAGCCGGTGATCAGCGTCGACACCAAGGCCAAGGAATGGCTCGGCAACCGGGACCGGCCCGGTCGCACCTGGCGGCCGGGCAGGAACGCGATCAAGGTGGACTGCCACACGTTCACCACCAACGACCAGCCCATGGCGATCCCCTACGGGATCTACGACATTGCCAACAACAGCGGATGGGTCAACGTCGGCACCGACCACGACACCGCCCAGTTCGCGGTGGAGTCCATCCGACGCTGGTGGCAGCACCGCGGACGGGCGGACCACCCGAATGCCGGCAGGCTCCTGATCACCGCCGACTCCGGCGGCTCCAACGACCCCCGCCGCTGGACCTGGAAAAGCAACCTTGCCGCCTTCGCACGAGAGAGCGGCCTGGAGATCACGGTCTGTCACCTACCGCCGGGGACTTCGAAGTGGAACAAGATAGAGCACCGGATGTTCTGTCACATCACCGCGAACTGGCGGGGGCGGCCGCTGACCAGCTACCAGGTCGTCCTCGAGACCATCGCCGCCACAACAACCAAGACCGGCCTGACCATCGGGGCCGAACTGGACACAGGCAACTACGACCTCGGCATCAGCGTCACACCCGCCGAGTTCCACGCCCTTGCGATCACACCCAGCCCCTTCCACGGTGACTGGAACTACACACTGTCTCCCGTTCCGCCGCGAGCGCCAGACGCGCCGGCAACGACACACCGGACCGACCCGGCCCTGACCGCGATGCTCACCGATCCGGCCCTGACCGGCATGTCACGAACCGCCTTCGAGTATTTGGTGGCGGTCTCGGAGCCTTTCTGGGACGCCATGGCCGAGGCGGCATTCCAGCGACGCTTCCACCGCCCGCGCAGCTACCGTCACCCGCAGACCAGCAGCGTGGACCACACCCACCGGCTCCTGGCAGCCATCCTGCGCCGCCGCAGAGCGGTGACCATGACGTTCCTGGCCCAACTACTGGGCGTCAACCGCACCAACCTGTCCATCCAGTACCAGGACGCAAAACGGCTCCTGGACCTGCACCGGATCCTCGTCACGCCGATACCCGGATCACCCGCCCGCACATTGGAACAGCTACACGCCCGAACAACCCCTGCGGAAACCCGTCGCTGACAGTTATTGGAATACGGGCCCCTGGACGGATCGAGAATGCCCAGGCGGGGTGCTCTTGCCTGCGCTTCCACGCGGGGACGGGCCCTGATGGCGTCAGCTCCCGAGCATGGCCACTAAGTCGCACTGGGGGGGACAGCCGCGAGGAACCGCGCCACCAGGTCTCGCGCCCACTGACTCGACGCGGGCTCCCCGGTGAAGATGGCGCGGTAGTAGAGCGGACCCAGGAGCGCGTCGATGGCGTGCCCCACGCCCGGTACGCTGCCGCCTCGTCCTCGTTCACGCTCGATGATCGCGCCGAGTTGGGCGTGCCGGTCGGCTGTGCAGGCGCCGCCGCCCGCCGGACCCGAGCCGATCGTGGCCCGCATCAGGGCGAGGACGTCGGGGTCGGCGAGGTCGGTGGCCACGTCACCCATCCACCGCTCCAGGTCACCGACGAGAGAGCCGGTGTCCGGCACCACGACGTCGCCACTGAACCGGCTGGTGGCGACATCGCCCAGAAGCTGGGCCATCGAACCCCAGCGCCGGTACACCGTGGTCGGGTGCACCCTGGCGCGTGCCGCGACGGCGGGGATGGTCAGCGCCTCCGCCGGATACCCGACGAGCAGCTCCCCGACAGCGCGGTGAACGGCCGCCCGCACCCGTGCGGAGCGGCCGCCGGGACGAGCCTGAGCTGTCGTTTCGGTCATAGGGAAATTATCGCACTCATCGCTGCGTTAGGGCTAGCGTAGTTAACGCAATGATCACTGCAATCGGAGCGATTATGCCTGACGCACCCACGCACTACGAGAAGACCCCACCGGCCCCGATCCCGACCCCGGCCCCGGCCCCGATCCCGATCCAGGTCCCGATCCGGGATGGCCCGCGGCGCGGATTCGCGCGGCGCGGGCTCAGCCGGCCGGCCGCCTTCGCCTCCGTCGCGGCCGTGTTCGTCCTGTTCATGGCCGCGTCGAGCGCGCCGTCCCCGCTCTACGTCATCTACCAGCACGAATGGAACTTCTCCGCGACCACGCTGACCACCGTCTTCGCGGTGTACGTCGTCGGCATGATCGCGGCACTCCTCGTGCTCGGGGCGCTGTCCGATCACATCGGCCGCCGACCGGTCCTGGCCTCGGCCATCGCCCTGGAAGCGGTGGCGATGGCATTGTTCGTCGTCGCCGGCGACGTCTCGATCCTCCTCACGGCCCGCTTCGTGCAAGGCGTCGCCACCGGTGCGGCCATGACCGCACTCGGCGCCACCCTCGTCGACCTCAACCCACCCCACGCGCCGCACCGCGCCGGCGTCATCACCGGTGCGGCCCCGACGTTCGGGCTGGGCCTGGGGGCCCTGGGCTGCGGAGTCCTGGCACAGTACGGACCGCACCCCACCCGACTGGTCTACCTGCTGCTCCTCGCGGGCCTGGTTCTGGCCGCACTGCTCATCGCCGTCCTGCCCGAGACGGCACAGCGCCGACCCGGCGCAGTACAGTCCCTTCAGCCGCGCCTGGGCGTCGCTCCGCGACTGCGCGCGGACCTGATCGGACTCGTGCCGATTCTCATGGCGAGCTGGGCCCTCGGAGGGCTCTACCTCTCCCTGGGACCGTCCGTTGCCGCCGGCGTGTTCGGCCTGTCCAGCCACCTGATCGGCGGGCTCGTGGTCACCCTGCTCTGCGCGCCCGCCTCGGTCACCGTGCTCGCACTGCGCGGCTGGCCGACCGAGCGAACCCTCGCCCTCGCCGCCACCCTGCTGCTGCTCGGAACGGCAGTGGGCCTGGCCGGGGTGGAGGCGAACTCGCTGATGACGGCCGCGCTCGGCACCGCCATCGCCGGAATCGGCTTCGGCGCCTCGGCTCTGGCCAGCTTCGGAACGCTGGCCCGGATCGCCGAGCCGGCGGAGCGGGGCGAACTCTTCGCGGTCGCGTTCGTCATCTCCTACCTGGCCTTCAGCATCCCCGCCGTAGCCGCCGGGCTCGCCGCCACACACGTGGGCCTGCACGAGACCTCGGTCGTCTACAGCGCGGCCGTCATCGGCTTCTGCGCCCTTGCGCTCGTCGCGCAGCGACTGCGCACCGGACGGGCCGGGAACGCCGGCCTCCGCGAGCGGCCGGCCGCGGCCCGGAGCTGAGAGCCCGCGACCGCGGCCGTTCCCGCGACGGCCCGGCCGCCCCGGACGCCCCGCCCCGCCCCGCCCCGCCCCGCACAGGCATCGCACAGGCATCGCACAGGCATCGCACAGGCACGATCCTCCTGTCGCCGATCCATTCCCGGATTCGATGGGACCACGGCCCCGGCACGCCTGGACGAGGCCGGGGCGCGGACGCCGCTCGATCCGGTCGTCGAACGCGGCAGTCGCTCCCGTGTCATTGGCTCGTCCCGATCGCCCCGATCGCCCTCCCACGGATATCGACCACGCGCAATTGCCCGCGGGGCCGAGGCCGATCCCGGTCATCCCGCTGAACGGTCAGGTCCCCGGGTGCCGAGCCCGGCCGAAAAGGGCAGGTTGAGCGCTGGCCGGAACCCGTCGGCTCCGCTGTGCGCCCGTTGGCAGGGTCCGTCGGCCGCGCCTAGGCTGAGGACGGAATGATTGCCCTGGGCAATCAAACGCATCATGTGCCCGCACCCGCCCCACGGAGGCGTACGACATGACGGACCACACGACCGCCACCCATCCCGCCTACCCCATCCCGCGCACCGGCTGCCCCATGGACCTTCCCCCGCTCCTCGGCGATCTGCGCGAGGAGGGGTCCGTGGCCCGCGTCACGCTGTGGGACGGCAGCCGTCCATGGCTGGTCACCCGGCACGCCGAGGCCCGCGAGGCCCTGCGCGACTCGCGCCTCAGCGCGGACATGCAACGCCCCGGCTTCCCGTTCGTGTCGCGGGCGACCGCACAGATCCTGAAGTCGGGGGCCAGGGCCTCCTTCATCCGCATGGACCCGCCCGAGCACGACCGCCAACGCCGCATGCTCACCCAGGAGTTCATGATCAAGCGGATGGCCGCGATGCGTCCCGACGTGGACCGCGTCGTCGACGCGCTCCTGGACGACCTGGTGGCCGCCGGGCCGCCCGCCGACCTGGTCGAGTCGTTCGCGCTGCCGCTGCCGTCCCTGGTCATCTGCCATCTGCTCGGCGTGCCGTACGAGGACCACGCGTTCTTCCAGGAGTGCAGCCGCGTGATGATCGACCAGACCTCGGAGCCGGACGCGGTAGGGGCCGCGCGTGAGCGGTTGCACGCGTACCTGGACCGGCTGGTGTCCGACAAGGCCGTACGCCCCACCGACGACCTCCTCAGCAGGCTGGTCGCCGATCAGGAACTGCCGGGCCACCTCCCGCACGACGACGTCGTCGGCATGGCCCTGCTGCTGCTCGTGGCCGGGCACGAGACCACGGCCAACATGACCACGCTGTCCGTCCTCAACCTGCTCCGCAATCCCGGCCAGTTGGCGCTGCTGCGCGAACGGCCCGAACTGCTCCCCGGCGCCGTGGAAGAACTGCTGCGGCACTAGACCATCGTGCAGACCGGAGTGGCTCGGGTGGCGGTGGAGGACCTGGACATCGGCGGCACGACGGTGAGGGCGGGTGAGGGCGTGCTGATCTCGATCGCGGCGGCCAACCGCGACGCCCGCGCCTTCTCCGACCCCGAGAGCCTCGACGTGACCCGCCCCGACGGCCGCCGGCACGTCTCCTTCGGCTTCGGCATCCACCAGTGCCTGGGCCAGCCTCTGGCCCGCATCGAACTGCGGTCCGCGCTGGCGGGCATCATCCGCAGGTTACCCGGCCTCCGGGTCACCGAGCCGCTGGAAGAGCTGGACTTCCGGCACCGCATGAGCGTGTACGGGCTCTTCGCCCTGGCGGTCGCATGGTGACCGGCATGCGCGTACGAACCGACCCCGAGAAGTGCTGCGGCTCGGGCCTGTGCGCCCTGGCCGTCCCGGAGATCTTCGACCAGTCCGAGCAGGACGGCCGCGTCCTGCTCCTCCAGGAGACCCCACCGGAACGGCTGACGACGGCGGTCCGGGAAGCGGCGTACTGCTGCCCGGCGGGCGCAATCACCCTGACGGCTCCGACCGTCCCGTAGAAGGCGAAGAAGCGGCAACGCCACCATCACCAAGGTGCCGGTCCGCTCACGTCTCCTGCTGCGGATCGGCGGACTGCCTGTCCCAGCCGTGGAAGAGCGATCGGTCACCGGCCTCCCAGGCCTTACGCAGACCGGGGGCGCTCAGGTCCCAGTCCGGGCGAATGTCCCGCGTGACCTCGCGCAGATCCCGCCACAGGTCGTGGACCGAAGGGCGTCCCCAGAACCAGTAGCCGTTGTAGACGCTGTGCACGATCAGGCCCGGTCTCAGTACGAGCGTGTGCGGGATCATCGGATCGTGCTCGGGGTCGGTGTACTCCTGGATGTCGAGGTCCCGCTGGACGATTCTTCCGGGATCGGACAGGAAGGGCCACTGGGCGCCGACGGAGAGGCGGAATTCCTGGAGCGTGTGATGCTCGTCGGTGGAGATCGTCGCCAGCTGCGTGTAGGCCACTGCGACCTTCGGTTGGAGCAGCGTCGCCATGTCCAGGTGCTGCTGGTGCTCCTTCGGGCAGTAGTGTCCGCGCGCCAGGGTGAGGACCAACGGGTCGCGGCCTTGCAACTCGCTGAGTGTGCGCATCGTTCCGGTGTGGTCGGGCAGCGCGAAGTCCGGGAAGACGCCGCCCTGGATGATGTCGGGACGCATGGGCTCAACCACCTTTCGTCGCCGGCGACAGCAAAGCAGCGCAGGTGTCCATGACGCTGTGGTGCCACTTGCTTCGAGCGGTCCGGTCGCGGGCGCCTGGGGCGCGGTGACGTCGATCTCGGAGAAGGCGGGGGATTTCGGGTCCGGGAACTCGGCCGTTTTTCAGTCTAGACACACGTTCGACTGGGTGCATGCGGACGGCCGCCGGCCGACCGCACCCCGACCGAGTTGGTCCCGGTGCGCGGCATGCGGAGGGAGCCTGCCCGGGCCCGCAGAAAGGGGCCCGGGCCGGCGAGCCCCACGCCCCTTGGCCTCCGGCAGTGCGAGTCAGCCGTAAATCGCTGGCGCGGCATCCGACCGCGGTGGATGATCCGCAGGGTCCGGGGCCGCCGCGAGCCCTCTCTTCCTGCTTGAGAGGAAGTTGTGATGACCGTTGCCGAGTCCAAGCCATCCGGATCCCGGCCCGAAGTCCGCGCGGCGGCCGGGAGGCTGCGCGGCAGCCGGGAGGCGGGGGTGGCGGTCTTCCGTGGCATCCCGTTCGCCGAGCCCCCGGTCGGCGTGTTGCGCTTCGCCGCGCCGCGACCGGTACGGGGCTGGAGCGGGGTGCGGGAGGCTCTCTCGTACGGCCCGCCGCCCCCGCAGGGCGGGCATTTCGGCATGGACGCGCTGTCGCAGGACGCGGCGGGCGACGACTGGCTGACGGTCAACGTCTGGTCGCCCGAGCCCGTCCCGGGCGCGGGGCTGCCGGTGATGGTGTGGATCCAGGGCGGCGCCTATGTGATCGGCATGTCCGGCCTTCCCGAGTACGACGGTGGCCGGCTCGCGCGGGAGGGTGGCGTCGTCGTGGTGACGTTCAACTACCGCGTGGGTATCGAGGGCTTCGCGCAGATCGAGGGGGCTCCCCCCAACCGGGGTCTGCTCGACCAGGTCGCCGCTCTCCAGTGGGTGCGCGACAACATCCGGGCCTTCGGCGGCGACCCTGACCGGGTCGCGGTTTTCGGCCAGTCGGCGGGTGGCGGATCAGTAGCCGCGCTGCTGGCGGTGGACCGTGCGGCCGGGCTCTTCCGCCGGGCCGTCGCGCAGAGCGCGCCGGGCACGTTCTTCTCGCCGGAGCTCGCCGCGGACATCACTGCCGCCTGCGCCGCCGAGCTGGGGCTGCGGCCCACGGTGGCCGACCTGTCCAGCGTTGCCCCGCGCCGGCTGTCCGCCGCCGCTGACACCGTCAGCGGCAAGATGGGCCAGTGGGCACAACGCTGGGGCCGGCCCGCGTACAGAACGATCCCCTTCTCGCCCGTCGTCGACGGCGAGGTCCTGGCCGTCACACCGTGGCAGGCCCTGGCCGACGGCGCCGGCCGCGACATCGAACTCCTCGTCGGCCACACGCGCGACGAGCACCGCCTGTTCACCGCCATCAACGGTCTGCTCGGTGAGGTGAGCGAGGAGCAGGCGGCGAACGCCCTCCATGTCTTCGCCCCCGGCCCGGACGGCGCGCGCCGCTACCGCGACGCCTTCCCGACCGCGGGCCCGGACGAGCTCTACGAACTGGTCCATTCCGACTGGCTGTTCCGCATGCCGTCGCTCCACCTCGCCGAGGCCCAGACGGCTGCCGGCGGCCGCGCGCACGTCTACGAGCTGACCTGGCCGGCCCCGGGCATGGGCGGCGCCCTCGGCGCCTGCCACGGCCTCGACGTACCACTCGTCTTCGGCAACCTGGACCGCGGCCAGCCTGCCATGCTGATCGGTGAAACACCCTCCCCGGAGGCAGAGGCCCTGTCCGCCCGCATGCGCGCCGCATGGACTTCGTTCGCCGCCCACGGCGACCCCGGCTGGCCCGCGTACGACACCGGTCAACGTCTCGTTCAGCGCTTCGACAGCCGGCCGGCTGTCACCGCCTACCCGGAAGAACCCTCCCGCCTGATCTGGCAGAGCCACACCTTCCCCGTGCTGCCGCTGATCAGCCGGTAGCGCCGAACGACCGTTGGCGCAGCGGAGCGCGGCGCGTTCGCTGACGCCGAGGACGGCGGCCGGGTGAAGGGCGTCGGGCCCGTGGCCGGTGTACTCCGCGAACCTTCCCGTCAAGCGGGCGGAATCCGGAGGGCAGGCACTTCGAAGACGAGTTCCCGACCGTCCTCCTCGTCCCACTGCTCTCCGACCTCAACGAAGCCGAAGCCAGAAGTGGTGGCCAGGGATGCCACGTTGTCCGGGCTGATCGTCGCCCGCACGGTCGTGACCGCGGGTTCGGCAACGGCCCGGCGCAGCAGCTCGATCAACATGGACCGGGCGTATCCCTGGCGGCGGAAGTCGGGAATGACGGAGTAGCCGATCTCGACCATGCCGACCTCGTCGGGCGGTCCGTGGAACCCGGCATGTCCAACGACGAGACCCTCGTCGCCGACGACCGCTTGCCGCACCATCCACCGCGCATGGCCGGGATCGGCGGCCATCTGGTCGAGCCGGAACCGCCAAAGCCACCGAGCTCTGTCGGTCACGAAGTACTCGGTCAGCGAAACCCCGGCCATCTTGCCGGCTTCGGACAGGTCTCCATCGAGCAGAGCGGACATCGTCCCGCCGGACAGCTCCACGAAACGGACGCGTTTCGGGCTCCGCGTGATTGGTCTCGGGTGATCGGCTTCATCTGTCACCTGCGGATACTCGCCGACTGCCCGAAGGGTGTCCAACGATTTCGAAACAGTCCGGCAACGAGCCTGCGCGACTCATCCACACCCCCGGTCCGGGGCCCGTCCGGGCCCTCCGGCGCAGCACGACACGTCGCTACGGACAGCTCTCGGCCCCGGGGCCGCCGCGGAAGACGCAGGTGCCCGGAACGCTTTGCGTTCCGGGCACCTGCGTGGGCGGCAGCCGCGAAGCTCCTGGGGAGTCGCGGGTCTCAGCGGTCTCAGGCCGCGGCCGTCGGGTTCACCGATTCGGCGGTGCGGCGGTGTTCGGCGTTGAGGCGCTGGGCTTCTTCGAGCTGGTCTTCGAGGATGACGATGCGGCAGGCGGCCTCGATGGGGGTCCCGTGGTCGACGAGTTCCCGGGCGCGGGCCGCGATGCGCAGCTGGTAGCGGGAGTAGCGGCGGTGGCCGCCTGCGGAGCGGAGCGGAGTGATCAGGCGGGCTTCGCCGATGGCGCGGAGGAAGCTCTGGGTGGTGCCGAGCATCTCGGCCGCCCGCCCCATCGTGTAGGCGGGGTAGTCGTCGTCGTCGAGACGGCCGTACGAGTCGTCTGCGGTCATCGCACCTCTCTGTGGAACATGCGTGGAGGGGCCCTGGTGCCATATCGCACCAGGGCCCCGAAGGAACTGCTACACCATCTGCCGGCCCTGATACTGCGCCGGCCTTCTGTTTCCGCAGACCCGACCGAGATGCTGTCGGATGTACGGGGATCGCGGTTGCTTGACCGGAGACCACCTCACTATCGATGTCCTGCGGTACCCGGGCTCAAGACTTCCGCCCGGGCGATCCTGATGGCGCCTCGCTCCTCCGTTCTTCCCTCTGGGAACAATCACTTACCGAACGGGCACTGCGTACTACTGGTGATGCGAACTGCTCAGCGGCCTGCCACAGCGCCACTCTTCGACAGCCAGCCCCGTCGCCCGTCCTGCGTCTGCTCTGGCTTGGAACCCCACTGCCGAACCTCCCGGTGCGCGCGCCCGCAGCCGACGCCTTCACCGAGGTGCTGCTCACTGACTTCCACTGCTGGGTACTGCGAACTGCACTTACCGGTACTACCACTGCTCTGACTGCTCTGACTGCGGTACTGCTCACGGCGGCCCCTGATCACTGCGGGCCACCCGGTCCGGTCGTCAGCCCCGTCGCCGTCCTGCGACAGCCCTGGCTTCGGAACTCCACCACCGCACCGTCCTGCGCACTGCGACTACAGATACAACTGCCCGGCAGTTCGTCTCTGCCAGGCCCTGCTCGATCTCGGCTACAAGAGAAACCATAACCACACCAGCGCCCAATGTCTACTCCAGCCACCATAGATTTTTGCGCGTTCGACAGAGAGGTAATCAACCTCGGACAGCGACACGGGCCGGGCACAGGGCGATCATCACGGTCCTGGGAGTGGGATGCCTCCAGGGCGGCGATTGCGCGGGCGGCGGTGTGGGCGAACTTGCCGACGAGTTCGGCGGCCATGCTCCGGACGTGCGGGTCGGGGTCACAGGCCAGGTGGCGCAGTGCGGGTTCCAGGCCCCGGCCCTTACGCCGGGAAGCCCGGTGAAGGGATTTCGTCTCCTCCGCCCCCGGGCGATGAGCCGACGGCCCGCCGCCAACAGGGAGTTGGCGGCGGGCCGTCCTGACTCTGGCACACGGGAGGCGGCCGCGCCGCCTCCGGCCAGGGGCGACAGCCGGTCGCGTCACGCCGGCGGTCGAGAGGCTGTGATCAACTCGCGTTCATGGTGCGATGCCGGTTCCCAGGTAGCGGCGTGCACCCATGCGGTGGCCGCGGACTGCCGAAGGAAGCCGCAACCACCTCGCCGGGCTCACTGCTTCGGCGCGTAGAAGGCGTAAGTGGCGGAGTAGGGGACACCGATCTGGTCGGAGCCGGTGCAGGAGGTGGTGGGGGCCAGGCCGCCGCGGGTGCGGAGGCGCTGGATGTAGGAGACGTCGCCGAACAGGCCGTTGCCGCGGGTGGCGGTGGCCTTGAGGAGGAGTTCGGGGACGGCGCCGTCGTGGGGGACGCTGGCCGCGACGGCGGCGTTGACGGCGCTTCCGTCCCGGGTGGAGATCCAGACGGGGCCACGGGAGCGGAGGGCCACGGGCTGCTTCGCACGGTCGCCCTTCTCCCACAGGGTGGCCGCGGGCTCCAGGAAGGTCCACGCGCCGTTGACGCAGGTGTAGGTCTGGACTCCCTTGGCGTCCAGGACCGCGATGCGCTGGTTGCCGTCCGGGACCTGGAGCGCGGCGGGGATGCCGGTCAGCGGCGGGAGCGGATGACCGGTGCCCGCGGCCTGGCCCGAGGTGGCCGTGGCCAGGAGGGCCGCGCCGGCGGTGGCCAGACAGGCGGCGGCGAGGGTGAGGCGTTTGACGAGTTTCATGGTGGTGATCTCCCGTTGCGTAATCGCTCTTCCGTGAGGTCGGTACGGGCGCGGCGACGAAACCACTCATCACCGGGGCGCATGAGAGGCGTGCTGGTCCGGTACGTGCCGTACGGGCGCGGCACGGCAGGTTGAGCCGGCCCGATCATCCGGGATGCCGTCGGAGGCGTTGACAGCGCCCAGCGCGCGAACCCGGATGGAACAGCGGGCTCACCCCGACTATTTGCGCAGGTCGGCGGGTATCTGGTGCTCCGCGTCGGGTACCGCGGCCGGGCGGTCGTGAACGCCGTCGGCGGGCCCTGGGCGTTCTGTCGCCTCGGAATGTGCCCGTGGTGCCAGGTACCGGGCGACGGCGGCGAGTGCCGCGAGCGACGCGGCGACGAGGAGCGGGTGCCCGACCAGCCATGTCTGGACGCTTTCGAAGGGGTCGGAGGACGTCAGTGTCGCGCGTTCGAGCATCCAGGACACCGAGAACAGCAGGCCGAGGAGAGCCACCGCGATGCGGAACGCGGGGTAGACGGCCGTACGGGCCAGGACGATCAGCGACGGCATGACCAGAGCGACGACGAGCAACTGGGTCAGCTCGATGCCCAGGTTGAAGCCCAGCAGGGTGGTGACGAGCGACCCTCGGCCGAGGCCGAGGTCGCCGATGAGGGTGGCGAACGCCAGGCCGTGGACCAGCCCGAATCCGCCGGCGATGAGCACCTCGCCGCGGGCCACCAGCGGCCGGAGCGCATGGACCGCGGACACCGCGATGGAGAGGGCGATCAGTGTCTCGACCGGCCGGGTCGGCAGGTCGATCACTCCGGCGCCCGCCAGCGCCAGGGTGAGTGAGTGGCCCACGGCGAACGCCGACACGACGTGCACAACACGGATGATGCTGCGACGTGCCGACGGGGCGGCGGTGGCGCGCCACCGGCCCCCGGCCGCCACCAGGGGGGCCGGGATGAGCAGCATGAGCAGGAACAGCAGATGGTCGGCGCCCTCGCCGATGTGCTCGATACCGAGACCGGCGGTGGTGGCGAAGCCCCGCACCCACGAGCCCCCGCCGGCGGGGACCCGCAGACTCTTGGTGTCCCAGTCGAAGACGCCGAGGGTCTTGGCGTCTTCGGCCTTCAGGACGCCGCGGCCGAAGTCGTACCGGACGGTGACGATGATCCGGTGGGTGAGCAGTTCCTCGACGATGACGTCGTAGCGCAGGTCGAAGTCGGTGACATGTCCGTCGGGCGGACGGATCGTCAGCGGGTAGACGAGGTGAGCCGAACCGTCGATCGTCCGGACCGACGCCGTGCCGAGCGCGACGGTCCAGGACGTGCCGTTCTCGCCGGCGGCGCTGATGTGCCGCGCGGCGTAGCGTTTCAGGAACGCTTGGTCGGCGCCGAGGACGCTGTCGCGGGTGAGGTCGCGTCCCACGGCGATCGCCAGGCGGTCGACGGGCAGTTGCACCTCCCCCTCGACCCGGTCCTCGTGGATGTCGAGGAGGACGGCCGAGGTGCTCATCGGGTGGGCGCCGGCCGGCGGCACGAAGCCGCCGGCCAGCATCAGTGCCGTGAGCACGAGTACGGGCAGGAGACGGCGCACGGCGGACATCACTCGCTCGTCATTCCCAGCCGTAGTCGGCGGTCTCGTCACGGAAGATCGTGTGCTGGTGGATTCCGTCGGTCGAGGCGCCGGGCTGGTTGGAGAACTCGACCCAGGCGGACGGTCCGTCGAGACGGACGTACGTCTGGTCGTTGTCGAGCGTCGTCCCACCGCTCCAGCCGATGTACGTCCGGTCGTACTCGGAGACGTACTTGGCAAGGAGCCGCCTGGCGGCCCTCTCGTCCAGGTCGTCGACCCAGGCCTTCAGCATCGCGGTGACCTTGGCCCGCTGCTTCTTGGTGAGGCTGCTGACGAGGACGCCCTCGGGCTGTTCCGGGAAGGGGCCGTCGTGGCCGGGGCCCAGGTACAGGTCGTCGAAGCTTCCGTCGATCTCGGCCGCGGTCAGCTCGTCGGCGGTGAGTGCCTGGATGGCTCCGATGGTGGAGGTCCGCTTGTCCTCCAGCGGGGCGTAGTACAGGTCCTCCCAGTTGAACTCCATCGGCTCCACGGCGGTCAGGGTGGGCGAGATGCTCACGTTCCTGCCGGCGTAGGTGATGTTGTACGCCGCGTGGTGGCCGCCGTACTGGACGGTGAACTCCCCGGTCCTGCTGGGCAGGCCGAAGAAGGAGATGTAGTACCACTCGGAGCCGAAGTTGGCGCCTCCGCCGCCGCCGGGAGGGCGGCCGCCTCCGGTCGGTGTGGCGGTCGGTGTGCCGGTCGGGGAGGCGGGCGGGGAGGCGGGCGTGCGGGGAGGCAGCGAGGCGAGGTAGTCGTCGGCCTTGCGGATCTCGACGAGCTCCTCGTAGCCCTTCTTGCTGAGGGCCGCCTCCATGACCTTCAGGGCCGCGGCCTCCTGCTCGTCGGTGAGGTCGCCGAGCTTGAGGCCGTTGCGCGCCACGACGGGGGTCGGGAAGTTCGACCAGCCGGTCTTCTTGGCAGCGTCGTCGAAGTCGTAGAGGACGGTGTCCTTCTGCTCGTCGGAGAGCGTCGCGAGGAAGGCGTTGGCGGCGGCCACGACCTGGGCGGTGTTCGCCCCGCCGGCGCCGGCACGGTTCGCGGCGGCCGGGATCGCCTGCCGGGGCGCCAGCGCCGCCGACGAGGACGCCGCGCCGACAGCGGCGCAGCCGCTGACGCCGAGGCCGAGGCACACGGCGAGGGCCACGGCGGGGCGTACGAGTGCCCGCCTGCGCCCCTGCGTGCGCGACGGCGACCCGGACGCGGTGGAGACGGCGGCAGGTTGGGTGAGGGACGACATGGGACTCCTGTGGGGGGAGCGGGGACAGAAGCCCTCATGGTGGGCGCGCAGTCTCAATGTTCGGCAGGAGCCAGTCCGGAATTCGATGAGAACTGAGTCCGGTGGCGGCCGAGTGCCAGGGGGTACGGCGGACGGCGTACTCCGGACCGGTGCGCTGGGCGTGTGCCATCATGCGGGGGTGCCGGATCGTGTCCTCATCGCCGACGACGATCGTTCGGTCCGCGAATCGCTCGCGCGGGCACTGGAGTTGGAGGGGTACGAGGTCGTCACCGCCGTCGACGGGGTGGAGGCGCTGACCCGGGCCCGTCGGGACTCCTTCAGCGCGCTGGTCGTCGATGTGATGATGCCCTATGTCGACGGCGTGGCCGTGTGCCGCGTGTTACGTGCCGACGGTGACCGCACACCGGTGCTGATGCTCACCGCGCGGGCCGCGATCCCGGACCGGGTCGCCGGCCTGGACGCGGGCGCCGACGACTATCTGCCCAAACCCTTCGAAGTGACCGAACTGCTGGCGCGCTTACGGGCGTTACTGCGCCGGTCCCCGTCGGCGCCCGAGCCCGCACCGGAAACCGGGGAGGCGGACGCAGCCGGTGCCGTGCTGCGGATCGCCTCGCTGCGCATCGCCCCGGCCGCCCGGCGCGTGTGGTGGGGCGAGAAGGAACTGCGTTTCACAAGAACCGAGTTCGACCTGCTGGAGCTCCTGGTGCGCAACGAGGGACTCGTACTGGACCACCCGACGGTCTACCGGCAGGTCTGGGGTGCTGACGCCGGCGTGGACGCCAAGAACCTGGCGGGCTACATCGGTTATCTGCGGCGCAAGCTCGCCGAGGCCGGAGCGCCTGACCTGATCCACACGGTGCGTGGCGTGGGCTACGCGGCGCGGCGGCCATGAGCCTGCGCTCGCGGTTCGCGCTCGCCTTCGCGGCCGTCGGCGCCGTGGTAGCGGCACTGGTCGGTGTGCTGAGCTACCAGGCCGCCTCCGACCGCGTCCTCGCGGAGATCGACCGGACGCTGCGGTCCGGCACGGTGGCCCTGGCACACGCTCAGGCAGAGGAACTGGCCCTTTCCGACGCGGTCGCACAGGGCCCGGATCTCTTTCCCGGGCCGGACCGGCCCGGCCCGGGGGACGAGGACGAGCGGCTGCTGATCCTGCAGGCCGTGGCCCGTGACGGCACACCCACCCATCTCGGCGGCCCGTTCGTGATGCTGCAGGTGTCGGACACCGCGAAGGTCCTGGCCGCCTCCGGCGAATCCGGGCAGTCGGACACCACCGAGATCGTCGTGGGCGGCCACACCTACCGCCAGCTGACCACCGCGCTGGGTGGGGACCGCGGGGCCCTGCAGGTCGCCGTACAGGTCGACCAGACGC
Organism: Streptomyces sp. RLA131; assembly: GCF_056270125.1. Lineage (NCBI taxonomy): Bacteria > Bacillati > Actinomycetota > Actinomycetes > Kitasatosporales > Streptomycetaceae > Streptomyces > Streptomyces sp. RLA131. The sequence continues at coordinate 8,135,144 of NZ_JBWDOQ010000002.1, read as the reverse complement.
ACTACGTGCTGGGCGGCATGGCCAGGGAGATCGAGGGGGCCAGCTTCGTGGTCATGCTCGTCGCAGCCGGGGCGGGCCGACTGCTCGCGGGGCGCATCACCCGGCGCCTGGTACGGCTGGCCGGGGTCGCCGAGGAGGTCAGCGCCGACGGCCGAGTGGACTCCGACGGAGCGGGGGGCCTGGTGGGCGGACGCGACGAGGTCGGACGGCTCTCCGCGTCGTTCAGCAGGATGCTCGCCCGTATTGTCGCCGCCCGCGAGGCCCAGGAAAGGCTGGTGCACGACGCCGCCCACGAGCTGCGGACCCCGCTGACCAGCCTGCGTACCAACGCCACCGTGCTGCGCCGCGTCACCGAGCTTTCCCCGGACGCCCGCAACCGGCTCCTCGACGACGTCGAGGGCGAGACGCGTGAGCTCAGTCACCTGGTTGACGAGCTCGTCGAGCTGGCCCTGGCCCGTACCCACGAGGAGGCCGAGGAGCCCGTGGAACTGGCCGCGGTGGCCCGCCGCGCCGCGCGGCGCGTGTATCGGCGTACGGGCCGCCTGGTCCACATCGACGCCGACGACTCCGTGGTCCGCGGCCGCCCGCAAGGACTCGAACGCGCGGTGGGCAATCTGCTGGAGAACGCCGCCAAGTTCGACCCCGACGGCAGCGAGCCCATCGAGGTGCGCATCGAGCAGGGTACGGTCACCGTCTCCGACCGCGGACGGGGCATCGACGCCAACGACACCGGGCGTGTCTTCGACCGGTTCTACCGGGCCGACACCGCCCGCGGTCTGCCCGGGTCCGGGCTCGGCCTCGCCATCGTCCGCGACATCGCCGAGACCCACGGCGGCACCGTGTTCGCGGGTGCACGAGCGGGCGGCGGGGCCGCGATCGGCTTCAGCGTGGACGGATCGCGCCTCTTGCCCGGCGCCTGAGCGCAGCCGACCGGCGGCCCCGAGAAGGCCGGGAAGTGCTCGGCCTCGTGCTCACGGCGGCCGGGTCGTAGCGGAGGGTGAAGCTCTCCCCGGAAGAAGGGGCGGCCGAATCCGATCGGCGACTAGGTCCTGTCTGGAGTTCGGATCAGGAGTTCGGTAGATCGCCTGCGCGCGAGGGCTCGGTCTTGATAGGCCGTCAGTCATGGCGCGAGGCGATCTCACCGAAGAGCAGTGGGCCCTGATCGAGCCCCATCTCCCGATTGCCGCGGTTGGGCCCATCCCTGACCTGCGGAAACACTTCAACGCGGTGATGTGGCGGTTCCGGACCGGTAGCCCCTGGCGTGACCTGCCGACCGAGTTCGGGCCCTGGCCGAGCGCGTACGACCGCTTCCGGATCTGGGCGACGCGGGGTGTTTTCCAGGATCTGATGCAAACAGTGATCGCCGAGGCCGCCGCCCGCGGCCAGGCCGACCTGGGCCTGGTCAGCGTGGACTCTGCGACCGCCCGGGCCCACCATCACGCCGCCGGGATGGCCCTGGACCCCGAGCAGTTGGCGGCCTTGGAAATGGCCGTCGAGGCCGAAAAGGGGGCGATGGCAAGGCGCAAAGAACGCAGGACGGACAGGCCGAGGATGAGGCGCGCGTCGAGCGGCGACGGGTCCGCCGACGACACCGAGCCCGCTTGAAAGCCGCCGAGCTGGGGCGTTCCCGGGGCGGACTGACGAGCAAGATCCATGTGGCGGCTGACCGACGCTGTCGCCCGCTTGCGTTCGTCCTCACGCCCGGGCAGGCCGGCGACAGTCCGCAGTTCGCCCCGGTCCTGGAACGGGTGAAGGTGCGCGGCCCGATCGGGCGCCCGCGGACCCGGCCGGATGCGGTGGCCGCGGACAAGGCGTACTCGTCCCGACGCAACCGCCACTACCTGCGACGACGCGGGATCCGAGCCGTGATCCCGGAGAAGGTCGACCAGGCCGCGAACCGCAAGAAGCGTGGCAGCGCTGGCGGTCGGCCAGTCTCACACGACGCGACACTCTACAAAGAGCGCAACACCGTGGAACGGTGCATCAACCGGCTGCGGAACTGGCGCGGTATCGCTACCCGGTACGACAAGACCCCGGAGAGCTACGAGGCCGGACTGCACCTGTGTGGTGCGATGCTCTGGCTCCGCAGCATCGCACCACACTCGTGATCCGAACTCCAGACAGGACCTAAGGGCTTGCAGATGATTAATGTGTTGCTTTGATCTTCAGGTGGGTGGGTTGCTCTGCGCGAGTACACGCGCGTGGAGGGTGGCCAGTTCGGCGGGTGGGGTCGTCGCGGGTGGGATGACGGTTCCGTGCTGGTGGAGCAAGCGCCTGATCTTGTGGAAGGTGCGGTGCACTGCGGCCCGGCTGTTGCCGAACAGCACAGCCAGGGGCTCTGCGGGCAGCCCGAGACGCAGGTGGAGCACGGCGGCCAGGACCTGTTCGGTGAAGGGCAGTTTGGGCGGACGCCCCATTCCGGCACCGGGCTGGGCGTCATGAAGGGCGGCCAGCGCGAGGGTCAGCACATCCAGTTGTTGCCGGAGCATCCCGGTCAGCGCGGGATCGGACAAGAAGTCTGGGTTCCACCCGCTGGTCGGCGCCTGCTCTTCGATGGCTTGGCAGGTGTCGGCGAGCCTGGGGTGCAGGACGTAGTTCCAGTCGCCGTGGAAGGCATGCCGGGTCAGTGGCAAGCCAGCCATGTCCGCGTCGCCGATCCGGACACCGGTCGGATACGTTCCGGTGTCGAGTTCCGCGTGGACGCGCAGGCCGCTGCGGCTGGTGGTCGCGGCGATGGTCTGCACGATGACTTCATGGCTGGTCAGGGGCCTGCCGCGCCAGTTCATGGTGATGTGGGAGAACAGCCGGTGCTCGATCTTGTTCCACTTGGACGTGCCCGGCGGCAGGTGACAGACGGTGATCGTCAGCCCGGTCTCGGCGGCCAGGGCTGCCAGCTCGATCTTCCAGGCTCGTGTCCGGTAGCCGTTGGAACCTCCGGCATCAGCGGTGATCAGCAACCGTGACGCCCGCGGGTAGGTGTCCTGACCCAGGCCGTGCCACCAGCGTCGGATCGAGGCGACCGCGAAGGCGGCGGTGTCGTGGTCACAGCCCACGTTCACCCAGCCGGCATTCGCCGCGAGGTCATAGATTCCATAGGGGACAGCCTTGCCCAGCTCAGGATCGGCGAAGTCGTGCACGCTCACCCGCACCGCCTCGCCGGCAGGCTGCCACTCACGGCCGCTGTTCTTGAACTCGCCGACCAGTTCCTTCTTCTTCGTGTCCACGCTGATCACAGGCTCGCCCACGTCCCGGTGCTCGCGGACCTGCTCGTTGAGGTAGTGGAACTGTGCGTCCCGGTCAGGGTGCTGCTTCCCCTCCAGGGTCTTGACGTTCCCCTGCAGACTGAAGCCCTCCTCCCGCAGCAGGTCACCGACGGTGTCAGCCGACACCCGGTGCCCTTGCCGGGTGAGCTCGTCCGCCAGCCGACGGGTGGACTTCGTCGTCCACCGCAACGGCGACATCGGGTCCCCCCGCTCGTCCGGTTCGACCAGGGCCATCAGCGCAGGCCGCAGCCCAGGGTCCAGATCAGCGAGCTTCTTGCGGCCGCCACCCGACCGGCGCACCCGCCCCAGCGGGGCGCGGCCCGACTCCAAATCGGCCACACCCTTCGAGACGGTCACCTCACTGACCCCCGCCGCCAAGGCCACGGCCCGGACCCCGCCATGACCCAGAGCCTGGGCTTCAGCTCCTATCGCCAGACGGCGCTGCCGCTCGTCCAGATGCGGAAGCAACACCGCGAACTTCCCAGCGAGTTGAGACCGCGTCCCCTCCGATACGCCCATGCCACACCAACGAGCACCGCAACAAGAAGCAACACGTTAATCATCTGCAAGCCCTTAGGCTCGGCATGTGTTCGAAGCGACAACGTCAGTACTGGTGACGGGCGTTCGAGGTGCCCTGGCGCGCTGGAACGCGCTGGGCGTGCTGGTGCGGGACGGGGTGTTCACCGTCGTGCTGGCGCCGTTGGTGTTCGCGCCGGTGACGGCTCATCTCGGCACGGACTTCGGCGACCTCGCGAAGCGTCCGTACGACCTGCCGGGTGTCCTGGTGGCGCTGGGCCTGTGGCTGCCCCTGGTGGTGCGCCGCCGCCGGCCCGGGGTGTGCCTGGCGATGGTGGCGGGAGCCTTCGCCGTCCAGCAACTGGCGGCCTATCCACCGACGTTCGCGAGCATGGGGCTCTATGTCGCCCTGTACAGCGTGGGTGCCCACGGCAAGCGTGCGGACGGCGCGCGCCTCGCGCCGGGGGCGGCCGCCGCGACCGGGTTGTACGTGCTGTTCGCCCTCGGGCTGCACGACAGGGGCTCGCCGCAGCAGCTGCCCGACTTCGTTCTCATCCTCCTCGTCCTGGCCTGCTGCTGGGCCGCGGGCCGGGCCGTCCGGGCGCGGCAGGCCGGGGAGGAGGAGCGGCGCCGTCTCAGCGTGGAGGCGGCGATGGCCCAGGAACGGGCCCGTATCGCGCGGGAGTTGCACGACGTGGTGACCCACCACGTCACCGCGATGGTGGTGCAGGCCGACGCGGCCCAGTTCCTGCTCGCCGACGCACCGGACCGGGTGGCCACCGGACTCGGCGCGATCAGCGACTCCGGCCGGCACGCCCTGACCGACCTTCAGCATCTGCTGGGCGTACTGAAGGCGTCCGGCGGCACGACGTCCGCGGCGGACCGTGCTCCGGCGCCGGACCGGCTGAACGACCTGGTCGAGCAGACCCGGGCGGCGGGACAGCCCGTGGAACTGACGGAGACGGGAGAACGGCCGGCGATGGCCTCGGGCGTGGAACTCGCCGCATACCGTGTGGTGCAGGAAGCTCTGACCAACGCCCTCAAACACGCGCCGGGCCACCGGACGCTTGTCACCGTCAGCTACGCGCACGACGGCATCGAGGTCGGGGTGACCACCGAGGGGACACCCGCCACGCCGGCCGCCGCCGGGATCCGTCCCCTGGGCCGGGGCGGCGGGCACGGACTGATCGGGCTGCGTGAGCGGGTGGGCGTGTTCGGCGGCGAACTGCTGACCGGCGCCCGCCCGGACGGCGGCTTCGCCGTCAGCGCCCGGATCCCCTCCGGGAGCCACGGCACGCCCTCCAGGAGGCACGGATGACAGACTTCCGCAGAACCGCGATGACAGGAACCGGTGGGGTGCGAACGGCAGAGACCAGCACGGTGATGCCGATCCGGGTCCTGGTCTGCGAGGATCAGGAACTCGTCCGCACCGGCTACGTCACCATCTTCACCGCCCAGCCGGACCTGGAGGTCGTGGGAGAAGCCGCCGACGGCCGCGCGGCGGTGGAGGCAGCGGCACGGCTGCGCCCGGACGTGGTGGTGATGGACATCCGGATGCCGCTGCTGGACGGCATCGAGGCGACCCGGCTGCTGGCCGGCCCCGGCGTCGCCGACCCGGTGAAGATCCTGGTGGTCACCACTTTCAACCTCGACGAGTACGTGTACGAGGCGCTGCGCGCCGGCGCGAGCGGGTTCCTGCTCAAGGACTCGCCGCCGCGCGACCTGGTGCACGGCATCCGTACGGTCGCCATGGGGGAATCCCTGCTGGCGCCCGCCGTCACCCGGCAGCTCGTCGGCAGGTTCGCCGACCGGATCCGCCCGGCCGAGGCCCGCAAGCCCGGCGCGACAGGGGCACTGTCCGTCCTGGCCCCCCGCGAGACCGAGGTGCTGATACTGATCGCCGAGGGACTGTCGAACGCCGAGATCGCCGACCGGATGGTCCTCAGCCGCGAGACGGTCAAGACGTACGTGTCGCGCATCCTGACCAAGCTCGACCTGCGTGACCGCGTCCAGGCGGTCGTGTTCGCCCACCGGACGGGCCTGGTCACCGCGCAGGGCTGAACCGTCCCGTCCTCCCCTCCCGTGCGGCCCGTTGTCCCCCGCGCGAGCTACACGCGATCGTCCACCGCAGGGGGACGTTTCAGGGTGCCCTCGGCTCATAGCGTTCCTATCGATGCAGGGGCGGCCGGGCCGCCGGTCAACGATGGAGGAATGTCATGTCGCTCTGGAACGCGCGGGCAACGCGGTGGGTGAAGCACCAGTTCTCGCAGTCACCGTTCGAGCCGACGCGCCGGGTGTGGGCGGCCGGGGTGCGGCTGGGCGTGATGGTGGTGCTGTTCGTCCTGGTGACGGGAGTCGCCGCGGGGATGAGGGCCATCGCGGGCGACAACCCGGTGCTGTCCCTGCTGTTCGGCGCGGCGGCCGCGGTGCTCGCCCTGACGGTCTACGCGGCGGCGGTACGGGTCCTCGAACAGCGCCCCGTGGCCGAACTGGACACCACCGTGGCCAGGCCCGGCCTGCGCATCGGCATCTCCGTCGGCCTCGGACTCTTCGTCGCGACGTTCGCGTTGATCGTCCTGTTCGGCGGATACAGCACCAAGGGCGGGGTGTCCGTCGGCGGCGCGGTGACCATCCTGGGGATGATGGCGGGGACCGCGGTCGTCGAGGAACTCCTGTTCCGCGGCGTCGTCTTCCGCCTCCTTGAGGAACTCACCGGTACACGGGGTGCGTTGGCGATCTCGGGCCTGCTGTTCGGAGGTCTTCACCTGGTCAACTCCGGTGCCACCGTGTGGGGCGCGCTCGCCATCGCCATCGAGGCCGGCCTGATGCTCGGCGCCGCCTACGCGGCCACCCGCACCCTGTGGCTGCCGATCGGCCTGCACTTCGGCTGGAACTTCGCCCTGAGCGGCATCTTCGGCGTCACGGTCTCCGGCAACGAGGACATGCCAGCCGGTCTGCTCCACGGTGTGCTGTCGGGCCCCGAGGCGATCACCGGGGGCGGCTTCGGCCCGGAGGCCGGCATCTTCGCCATCCTCGTCTGCGTCATCCCCGCGGTCGTGTTCCTGCGCACGGCCAAGCGTCAAGGCCGCCTCCACCCCCGCCGGCAGCTCCGGTCCGAGCAGACCCCCGCATTGTCCTGACCACCGGGGCCTCGGACCACGCCCACCGAACCGAGGAGCGCCTACGGAAGTCCGTAGGCGCTTTCGCCTGCGGGGCGGCACGAGTTCCGTGGGCGGACCGCGCCGAGTAGTCGGACGACGAGCGGTTCAGCTGTAACCGCCCTTGTTCCGTGCGTTCCAGAAGGCGCTGCGCGGAGCGCCGAGGTGGTCGAGCACGGCCCGCACGTCCGGCACCACGTCCACGACATCGCGCCCCGGCGCCCGCGTGGACACGCCGTACCCGGCACGCGAAAAGGTCACAAACCGCACTCCCCGCTCGTGAGCGGCGCGTTCCATCGAACGGACCGGCAGCACGCCGCCGGGGATCCCGTCCTCAGGCCCGCGAGAGCTGTCGGTGGCTGCCGGTAGCGTGGGGCGGGTGATGGTGGGTACCGAGGACACGAGGCTGGTCGTCCTGCGTGGGAACAGCGCTTCGGGCAAGTCGACGGTCGCGGCCGGCATCCGTGACCGCTTCGGCCGCGGCCTGGCCCTGGTCGGCCAGGACAACCTGCGCCGGATCGTCCTGCGCGAACGCGACCGGCCAGGCGCGGCGAACATCGGTCTGATCGACACCGTCGCCCGCTACGCCCTGGACGCCGGGTATCACGTCGTCCTGGAGGGCATCCTCTACGCCGACCACTACGGCGCCATGCTCGCCGAGCTACGCACCGACCACCGCGGCCCAACCCACGGCTACTACCTGGATGTTCCGTTCAGGCAGACACTCGCCCGCCATGCCACCAAGCCGATCGCGCACGAGGTCGGCGAGGCCGAGCTGCGCGACTGGTACCGGCGACTCGACCTGCTCCCCGACGGCACCGAGACCGTCATCGGCGCCGACAGCACCCTGACCGAGACGGTCGACCGCATCCTGCTCGACACCGGCCTCGCCGGTCTTCCCGCGCCCGACCCTGCTGACAGCACGGGACCCCGGGCCGCATGAGGCCCAGGTGGCCTCGACAGGGGACGGTTGACCCCACCGGACGGTCCGCTTCGAGGAGTGGAGCGACGGATACGGACCGTTCGCCCGTACGCGAACCTGCAGCCGGACGGCCACGGGCCCGTCGCGGCTCGGCTGGGTTCCGCTGGGCCGGGTTCGGCTGGGCCGGGTTCGGCGGGGCCGGGCGGCCACCCGATGCTTCCGCCCGACGCCCCGGTCCCCCGCTTCCCCCGCACCGGGCCGCACCCTTCTGCATGATGTACCGGAACACCGCGTCGGAGGGGCTCAGCCGACCCGGCCGACATCACCACTGCTTTCCCGAGGAGGACTTCGAGGATGTGGTCCAGCATCATCGCCGTGGCCGGCACGCTGCTCGGCGGCGCGCTTACCGGGCTGCTCCAGATCAGGGGGGAGCGGAACGCCCGGCGTGTCGCCCAGGCCGACCGGAAAGCGGAAGCACTGCGCGCGGCGTTGGGCGAGTTGGCGGCCGCACTGGGCGACCACCGGCGGGCCATGTGGCACCGTGAAGACCTGCGCCTCAGCGGTGCGAGCCAGGAAGCCGTCGAGGCGGCCCGCGCCGCCTCCCACGCCACGCGTTCCGCCGTTACCGGACCGCTGGTCGCGGTCTCCGTCCTGGAGCCGTCCCTCGCTGAACCGGCTCGCCAGGCCGCCTTGGCCGCGTTCGGCCTACGCGACACCACTGACCACACCATGCTGGCCGGCCGCCGCGAGGCCGCCATCACAGCTACCAATGACCTGATCGCCGCTGCGGGCCGCGCTATGGGCTGATCGCCGGCCATACGGAGTGCGGGGGGGGGCGGAAAGACCTGAGGCCGCGAGCACGACGACCGCCACCGGCGGCTCCTGCCGGCCTGGCGATGCCCACGGCGTTGCAACCGACGGGTCCGAACGGGCAGGACGGGGAGCCGGCCGGGGGCGGTTTCCAGCCGGAACGGTCAGGCGGCCTGGGTGAGTTCGGCGCGGCCGAACAGCAGCGCGTATCCGGACGGCAGCTGGGCGAGGACGCGGTCCAGGAGGTGCGGGCCGGCCAGGTGGCCGACGACGGCGAGGACGGCTCCGGTGTCCCAGCGGGCGGTCGCGGGGGTGGCACCCGTACGGGCGGCCAGGTTCTTGACGAAGCCCCAGCCGGTGAGCGGCTGAGGGTCGGGGATCTGGCCGGTGAGATCGAGGGCGGCCTCCACAGGGAGACAGGCGGCGAGGCCGACGCGTTCCTCGCCGGTGAGCTGACGGCCCAGGGCCCCCAGCACGGCACGCGTAACCTCCTCAGCCCGTTCCCGGGTGGGATACGCGCCTTCGTACCGGATTCTTTCCAGCATCTGGTGAAACGTCATGCCGGGCCGGGCAGAGGCCGGTTCACGCAGCTCAAGCATCGGAAAAGTGGTCGCCTTTCTGGTCCAAAGGGCGTTGTCGCCGGTGGGAAGGGCCGGCCGGTGAGGGCCGGCCGGCCCCGCTGACTGTGTGAGGGGGTCACGCTTTTTCGGGCTCAGGTGTGCTGGGGACGACCGAAGAGGAGGTCGTAGCCCGGGGGGAGCTGGAGCAGGATGCCGCGGGTGAGTTCCTCGCCCGCGGCATCGGCGGCAACGCTCAGTACGGCGCTGACGTCCCAGGCCGCGGTCTGTTCGGTGGCTCCTTCGATCCACGCCGCGGTCGCCCGCAGGAACCGCTCCGGCGGGAGCGGCTCGGTGGCCTGCAGCGGGTTGAGCAGAATCACGGCGAAGGTCTCGGGGAGCCGGGCGGCCAGCTCGGCCCGGACCTCACCCACCAGATGCGCGCCCAGCAGCGCCAGAACCGTACGCGCGGCCCGCTCGGCTTCGTGGGGCGTGGCGTACTGGCCGCGTTCCCGCACGTGGTCGAGGAATGCTTCCCATCGCATGGCCACCACTGCCCCTTCTGCATCGAGGTACGCAGGACGTGGGGCGGAGGACGGGACCAGGAGGAGTTCTGCCCGTCCTCCGCCGTCGGCGGTCGGGTAGCTGGTTTCTCAGCCGCTGATCTGCTTGTGACCGGACTCCCCGCCGATGGCGATCTTGCGGGGCTTGGCGCGCTCGGCGATCGGGATGCGCAGGGTCAGCACCCCTGCGTCGTAGTCGGCCGTGATGCGCTCGGTGTCCAGGGTGTCGGCCAGCACCAGCTGACGGGAGAAGACGCCCAGGGGTCGCTCGGACAGCTCCATCTGCACGTCGTCGGCCTTCGCGACCGGGCGGCGCTCGGCCTTGACGGTGAGCATGTTCCGCTCGACATCGACGTCGATCGCGTCCTTCGCGACGCCGGGCAGGTCGAGGGCGATCACGTACTCCTCGCCCTCACGGTAGGCGTCCATCGGCATCGCCGAGGGCCTGGACCAGGTGCCGGTCACACCCGTCAGCTGCTGAGCGAGCCGGTCGAGTTCGCGGAACGGGTCAGTGCGCATCAACATCGCGAAAACACCTCCACAGGTCTGGCAGGAACTGCCAATGCGCTTCGTCTGACACCGTTGTAACATGTCATCCAAACGATGACAAGTGAAGTGTCGTCCAAAGGGTGACAGTCTTGAGAGGATCTCCATGAACGCCTCCCCCGGGCCCCGTGACCCCGCCTCGTTCTTCGCCGCCGCGGCGGCGCTGAACACGATCGACGAAGCCGTCCGCACCGCCCGGACCCCGCAGGCCCCGCAGGCCCCGCAGGCCCCGCAGGACGAAACACACCCGCAGGACGGACAGGCCAGTGCGGACCAGGCCCTGGCCGCACTCCTGCTGTTGCGTGAGCTGCGCGACCAACTCGCGGGATGGGAACCCGGACTGATCGAGGCGGCCCGGGCAGCGGGCTCCAGCTGGGCGGACCTCGCCCACCCCCTGGGCGTCGCCAGCCGCCAGGCCGCCGAGCGCCGCTACCTGCGCGTACGCCCCGGAACACCCGGCACCACCGGCGAACAGCGCGTACAAGCCACCCGCAACCGCCGCGCCGCCGACCGCACCATCAGCGCCTGGGCCCGGACCAACGCCGCCGACCTGCGCCAGCTCGCCGGCCAGATCACCGCCCTCACCGACCTCCCCGCCCAGGCCCGCACACCTGTGGCCCGGCTCGCCGACGCTCTGGCCGACGACGACGCGGCCAACCTGATCGGCCCACTCGCCGACACCCACGCCCACCTCAAGGCCAACCGCCCCGACCTCGCCGCCCGCGTCGACACCATCACCCACAACACCGACCGGCTCCGCCAGGCCGACAACGACCCCCGCTGAACCCTGAACCACCACCTGCCCCCACCTGCCCCCTGGAGCAGGTGACACGGCGAGGACGGAGGCGTACGTCCCGGCACGTCACCGACGGGCCGGGGAGCACGCCGGAGCGTTCCGCCTGATCGGCGACCTCGATGCCCCGACACGCGGAACCGACTGCCACGGAGCCGGGTTCCTCAGTCGTGGGAGAAGGAGAGACAGACCGCAGCCGGCTCGAAGGTCACCTGGTTCTGGGTGTAGCAATCCGCTTGCCGGGTGGCGACCTCGGCTCCGCAGTGTCCGCAGACCAGGTTCAGGCCGTCGCCGCCCGCAGGGCCCTGGCAGCAACCGATCGATCGCATGAGGTCGGGATGCCGTTCGGTGCCGATCACGTCGTCGGGGTGCACAGTGATGCCCGGAACGTCGTTGCTGAACTCCCCCAGCCGGAAGTTCGGGGCATAGGTGCCGCGGGGCAGGCGGGCCGGACGTGTCCGGACGCCCGGGATCTCCGACATCGGGACCGGCGGCGGTACTTTCACCTCGGTGACCGGTTCGGTGAGGGGGCGTCGGCATTGGTCACACACAAGCGCGGCATTGTGCTGATTCTGCCGATCGAGCACTGCCCTGAACAGCGAAATTCATCGTGCTGGTCACGCACTCGGCGGGCCGGTGGAGTCGACGTGGCCGGTGAGGAGGATCAGCGCAGCCTGCGGCTCCGCGCCGGACGCGGCCGCGACGAGCGAACCGCTCGCGGGGCCGGAGCGCGAGCACCGGTCCGAGGTGGTCGATGACGCGCTCCGCGGCCCACTTGCGCACCCCCGAACAGCGGGCCGGGCCGGCGCGACGTCAGGTTCGTGCGCCAGTGGGCCGCGGCGAGCAGTGCCCGGTCCCGCATCCGGGGACCGGGGTGTCGTCTGCTTCACGCCTGCCGCGTGGGCAGCACGATCGCCTGGCGCAGGTTCACATGGCGGGCGCGGCTCGGTCGTGTAGGCGATCAGGTCCGCGATGTCGTCCGCCGACAGGCCGATCAGCGCGTCGAACATGCCGTCCAGCTGGCTGGACAGCTCCACGTTGTCGATGTGCTCGCCCAACTCCGTGCTGGTCAGGCCCGGCTCGATGTTGGTGACGCGGATGTCGCGCGGGCCCAGCTCTGTGCGCAGGGACTGCGACAGGTACGTGAGGGCGGCCTTGGTGGCGCCGTACACCGCGTAGTCGGGGAACGCGATGTGCGCGCCGATCGAGGAGATGTTCACCAGGTCCGCGGTCCGCCCGGCCTGTGCCACCGCGATCAGGTCCGGGGTGAAGGCGCGGACGACCCGCAGGGCGCCCGCCACGTTCGTGTCGAGCATGCGCTGCCACTCGTCGGCGCGACCCCCGGTGATCGGGTTCGGGAGCATGACGCCCGCCGCGTTGACCACCAGGTCGACCTGGCCGTACGCGGCGTGCACCCGCTCCGCCGCCGCGTCCACGGAAGCCTGGTCGGTGATGTCGGCGACGGCGGCGAGGGCCTGCCCGCCGTCCGCCTCGATCTTGGCGGCCAGTTCCGTCAGCCGCTCGGCCCGGCGTGCGAGCAGCGCCACTCGCACGCCGTGCGCGGCGAGCAACCGGGCCGTGGCCTCGCCCATGCCGCTGGCGGCTCCGGTGACGACGGCGGTGCGGCCGGTGAGGGTGTCGTACGACATGGGGAACTCCTGGGTCGGTCGTTGCCGTGACCGGGCGTCTCCCGGCCACGGCAACACCCTGCGCCCCGCCGCGGCCCTTACCCAGGGCTGCCGTTTTCCTGGGTACGGCAGTACCAGGATCGGATCGGTGCCGGCACCTAGGATCGGCGCATGGACAGATCCATGGACGCGGAACTCGGCGACTTCCTGCGCTCCCGGCGCGCCCGCATCCAGCCGGAGGAGGTCGGGCTGCCGGGTCACGGCAGGCGGCGTGTGCCGGGCCTGCGTCGCGAGGAGGTCGCCCAGCTCGCGGGCGTCAGTGTCGACTACTACATCCGTCTCGAACAGGGCCGCGGCCCCTCCGTCTCGGATGCCGTGCTCGACGCCGTCGGGCGCGTCCTGCGCCTCGACGACACCGAGCAGGAGTATCTGCGTTCGGTGGCCAGGCCCGCCGCCACCCGCCGCAAGTCCGCCTCCGGGCCCGCGCGCCAGAAGGTCCGCCCCGGACTGCGCCTCCTTCTGGACACCATGGACAGGGCTCCCGCGTTCGTCCTCGGGCGCCGTATGGACATCCTGGCGTGGAACGCGCTGGGCGACGCCGTCGTCGGGTTCTCGCGGATGCCGCCCGAGGAACGCAACATGCCGCGTCAGGTGTTCCTCAACCCTCAGGCGCGCGAACTGTACCCGGACTGGCCCGCGGTGGCCGCGGAGACGGTCGCGTATCTGCGCCTGGACGCGGGACAGCACCCGCACGACAAGGAACTGGCCACGCTGGTGGGCGAACTGTCACTGGGCAGCGAGGACTTCCGGCGCCTGTGGGCGGATCACCAGGTCAAGGAGAAGACGTACGGGACGAAGCGCATGACGCACCCTGTGGCGGGCGAACTCAGCATGCCGTACGAAACGTTGACAGTGTCCGGGGAGCCGGATCAGGTGCTGGTGGTCTACACGCCGGAGCCGGGTTCCCGGACGGAGGAACGCGTGAGGCTGCTGGCCAGCTGGGCGGCGACCCCGGAACCGGCCGGTGGGGCGCACAGCCACACCCCGTGACGCGGAGGGTCGACCTCAGCGACCCTCACTGTGATCACCGGTCCGGGCCTCATCCACCAGCTCGTCGTACCTCGTTGAGCCGGATCCCGACAGCAGGTCCGGCACCGACGAGATGACCGCTCCTCCCGTTGTCGGCGGTCAGATGTCCTGGCGGGCACCACGTGCGGCGCCCGCCGACGCGGCCACCACGCACAGCACCGCGATCCACTGCGACCAGTGCAGCGACTCCTGGAGCACGATGAGGCCGATGAGGGCCGCCATCGCTGGTTCGAGGCTCATCAGGATGCCGAACACGCGCGGTGGGATCTTGCGTAGTGCTTCCAGATCCAGCGAGTACGGGATCACCGACGACAACAGTGCCACGCCGAGCCCCGCGACCAGGACCCACGGCTGAATCAGCGCCGTTCCGCTGTCGGCCACGCCGAATGGCACAGCCACCAGTGCCGCGACGGCCATTCCCGGAGCCAGACCATTGCCTTCCGTGGTGTGGCGGCCCAGCGCCGCGCCGACCAGGATGTACAGACCCCAGCACGTTCCTGCGGCGAGGGCGAACAGAGAACCGACAAGGTCCAGGTCGCCGCGTCCCTCCATCAGCACGACCACACCGCCTGCCGCGAGCACGGCCCAGAAAGCGTCCAGCCATCGCCTCGACCCGGCCAGGGCCACCGCCAGCGGCCCGAGGAACTCGATGGTTACCGCGATACCCAGCGGCATCCGGGCCAGCGCCAGGTAGAAGCACAGATTCATCGAGCCGAGAATCACGCCGTAGCCGAGCACCACTGTCCACGTGCGACGACTCATGCGCAGTGACGGCCGCCACAACAGCATCAGCACCGCCGCCGCGAAGAACAGTCGCAACGCGACTGTCCCGAAGCTGCCCACTGCGCTGAACAAGTGCTTGGCCAATGCCGAGCCCACCTGAACGCTGACAATGCCGAGCAGTACCAGTGCCGGTGGCGGGATCGCGCCGAAGGTACGTCCGGCCGGCGCGGTCAGGGACGATCGGGGAGACGGGCCGCGTTCAGTCCTGTCGACGTTCGAGGTGGCCACGCGTGGATTATCGACGGTCGGGCGCGGCGCGTCTCGTGATTTTCTGCACCGCCCGGAGCAGAACTCCGCCTTGGCCGCCTCCCACACACCTCACGGCCAGGGGAGGGCTCGCGGCAAGGCCCGGGGCGTGCCGCAGAATCACGAGGGTTTGTGGTGATCGACGTGCCGTGTTCCCCACCCCACCCCAGCCCACCGGTGCTCCCATGTCACAGACGGAGGGGCTGTCTCGTCTCAGGTCTCGAAGACGAACTTCGGGAGCAGGAAGGTGACGGCCATGCGGGTGTTCGTGGCGGGCGGTACGGGGGTCCTGGGGCGGCGGCTGGTGCCGCAACTGGTGGCGCGGGGGCACCAGGTGACGGCGACGACGACGAGCGCGGCCAAGCTGGGTCCGGTGGAGCAGCTGGGTGCCGAGGCAGTGGTGATGGACGGACTGGACGCGGTGTCGGTCGGGGAGGCGGTGGCGGCCGCCCGGCCGGACGTGATCGTGCACCAGATGACCGGGATTTCCCTTGCGCACGCCGGCAAGCCGGATCTGAAGCACTTCGACCGGTGGTCCGTCCCCACCGTCCGGCTGCGCACGGAGGGGACGGATCACTTGTTGGCCGCGGCCGAGGCGACCGGAGTACCGCACTTCGTCGCTCAGGGTTACGCCAACTGGAACGGGATCCGCGAGGGCGGCTGGGTGAAGTCCGAGGAGGACCCGCTGGACCTGCACGAGGGGACGGCCGCACATGCGGCGATGGCGGCGCTCCGCCACGTCGAGGACGCGGTCGGCAGGGCCGGCGGGGCGGTGATGCGGTACGGCGCGTTCTACGGGCCGGGCGCCACCGACGATCAGCTCGTGCTCGTACGCAAGCGGCAGTTCCCGCTGGTCGGGGACGGCACCGGCTACGCCTCGTGGGTGCATCTCGACGACGCGGCCGCCGCGACCGTCCTGGCCGTGGAGCAGAAGGCGAAGGGGGTGTTCAACATCGTCGACGACGAACCGGCCCCGGAGAGCGAGTGGCTGCCGTATCTGGCGGCCTGCGCGGGGGCCAAGCCGCCGATGCGGGTCCCCAAGTGGCTGGCCCGACTGCTGGCCGGGGAGGTGGTGGTGACGATGATGACCGAGGGGCGCGGCTTCTCCAACGCCAAGGCCAGGCGGGAGCTGGGCTGGCAGCCGCGCTATCCGTCGTGGCGGCAGGGCTTCAAGGAGGGGCTGGCGTGACCCGGACCGAGGAGTTCGAAGAGCTGCGGCCGCTGCTGTTCTCGATCGCCTACCGCGTCCTCGGCAGTGTGAGCGAGGCCGAGGACGCGGTCCAGGAGACCTGGCTGCGCTACGAGCTCTCACCGACCCGGCCCGCGTCGCCCAAGGCGTTCCTCTCGGCCGTGGTCACCCGGGTCTCGATCGACGTGCTGCGCTCGGCCCGCCTGCGGCGGGAGGAGTACGTCGGGCCGTGGTTCCCCGAGCCGCTGCTCACCGACCCCTACGAGGACCCGGAGCGATCGGCGGAGCTGGCCGACTCGCTGTCGATGGCGTCCCTGTTGCTGCTGGAGCGGCTCTCCCCGCTGGAGCGTGCGGTCTTCGTGCTGCGGGAGGTGTTCGCCTTCGGCTTTCCGGAGATCGCCTCGGCGGTGGGCAGGTCGGAGGCGGCGTGCCGCCAGCTCGCTGTGCGGGCGCGCCGCCACATGGACGCGGGCCGGCCCCGGTTCGAGGCCGGCCGGAGGGAGCGCGAGGAGCTCGCCGGCCGGTTCTTCGACGCCTTGCGGGAGGGCAATGTCGACGGGCTGCGGGAACTGCTCGCCGCCGACGTGTCGTTGGTCGCGGACGGCGGCGGCAAGGCCCCGCAGTGGGCCGGGGGCTTCTTCGGCGCCGACACTGTGTCCCGGTTGCTCTCCACCCTCCTCCCGTCGTTCGTCCGGATCGGCGGCGTCGTGGAGCCGCACCCGATGAACGGCCAGCCGGGCGCGATCTTCCGCGACCGGGACGACAAGGTCCTCAACACCTGGACCCTCGACATCCTCGACGGGCGGATCCAGACGATCCGCACGGTCAGCAACCCCGACAAACTCGGGCACGTGGGCCCCGTGGCGGACGCATGGGCGGTCCTGCGTGAAACGCAGCAGGTCCGTCAGGACGCGGACTGACCCGAAGAGCGCGCTGCGCGAACCCGCCGTAGCGACAGGGATCTCAGCATCGCGGACAGGCAGGCGCCTGCGACACGGCCCACAGACCACCCGGGGAAGCAGCGGCGGACGGCAACGGCCTGCCGTGCCCCCACCGGAGACCAGGCAGCGACAGGTGCGGCGCACCAGCACCAGCACCAGCACCAGCACCAGCACCAGAACGGGAGAATCGGACATGATCAGGATCGGCGTCATCATCGGCAGCACCCGCCCCGGCCGGAACGGCGCGAGGGTGGCCCGATGGGTGCGGGACCTGGCGGCTGAACACGCGGGCGACGACGCGGACTTCGAGCTCGTGGACCTGAAGGACTACGCGCTGCCGCTGCTCGACGAACCCGTGCCGGCGCGTACGGCTCCGGGCCGGCGGCCGCACACCCGGCGGTGGGCCGAGCGGATCGGCTCGTGCGACGCCTTCATCGTCGTCACGCCCGAGTACAACACCGCCCCGCCCGCCGCCCTGACCAATGCCATCGACTACCTCTACGAGGAGTGGGGCGGCAAGCCGGTCGGTTACGTCGGCTACGGCATCTTCGGCGCGGTCATGGCGGTGCAGAAGCTGCGTGCGCAGGCGGGCCCCTTGCGGATGGCGGACATCGGGCCGCAGGTGGCGCTGTCGCTGCGCGAGGACTTCGTGGCCTTCGCCGACTTCCGGCCGCAGGAGCTGCACGTGGCGGAGGTGCACGGGCTGGTCGACGAACTGCTGGCGTGGGCACGGGCGCTGGGCCCGCTGCGCGCGGCTTCCCGGGCAGTTGCCTGAACGGCCGAAAGCCCCTCCCCCGCGACGTTGACGCCGTTTGTACGAAACGGTGACGGTCCGCGCCCCGGCCCCGCGCCGGGGCCGGTTCCACCCCGGCCATTGGCGCGGTGCCGTGCCGCCACGCGGTGCCGGTGACGGCGTCGTCGGCGTGACCACGGCGACGGCGACGAGCGGCACAGGGCGACGGCCGCGCCTCGCGGGCGGCGGCCCGCTCCCCCGCACTCGGGACGAGCCTGGATTCATCGTGAGAGCAGACTTGCACAACGGGGGTCGACTCCATATATTGATGAGGGCAAACCCCAATAACGATGTTGCTCTCTCTTTACTCTTTACCGGAGGTTCAGATGACAGACGTCTCAGTCGTGGGCCCGGACGACGGCGAGTCGATCCAGCTGGGGCCGACCCTGATGCGGATCCTGGAGGACGGCAGCACCACCGGCCACCGCCTGGGAGTCGGGGAGATCACCCTCGCCCCGCACACCGACGGTCCTCCGCAGCACCGGCACGCCCGGCACGACGAGGGCTTCTACGTGGTGTCCGGCGCGGCCCGGTTCACCGTGGGCGAGAGCGTGCACGACGCACCCGCCGGGACCCTTGTCATGATCCCGCCCGGCGCCCCGCACACCTTCGCCAACCCGACCGACGGCACGACGGTCCTGCTCAACACGTTCACCCCGGACCTGTACGTCAACTACTTCCGGGACCTGCGCGACATGATCGCCGGCGGCCGGCCGCTGACCCCCGAGACGACCATCGAGGCGATGAGCCGGTACGCCACCGAACCGGCCACCGACTTCGCCTGATACCACCACGCGGTACACCGTCACGCTCGCCGGAATCGGCCCGGTCGGGGTGTCCGTCGCCGAGTACGGGTCAGGGCGGCCCGGAGACCCCGACCAGGTCGTGCAGGCGATCCGGGACAGCGCGGACACCGGCTTCTCCGCCTTCGCCCGCTGAGCCGCGACCGCCTGCCGGCCCCCGCCGCCCAAGGAGACCCGGCCGGGCGCAGGACCGCGGTCACCCACGTCACCCACAGCCGCCACCCGATCGAGATCCCCATCGGCTGAACGCAGTCGACCGAGACCCGATTTCCCGCACATCCAGCGCCCCGGAGCGGTCTGCGGGCGATCGGCGACCTCCTCGACACCGAGGCCGGGCCCGACGGCGAGCGGCCCTACGACCGCCCCCGCCCCGCGGGCGCAGGACGCATCAGGACCGCGCGACCACTGATCGAAGAGGATGGACATGACGACGCATACACCCCCGACGGACCGTGGCCGTCGGCGTGGAGGGCTGGTCCTGGCGGTGTGCTGCCTGAGCCTGCTGATCACCGCCTTGGACACCACCGCCGTCAACGTCGCCCTGCCTGCCGTCGGGCACGATCTGCACGCCCCGGTGAGCGGCCTGCAGTGGACCGTCGACGGCTACACCCTGGCCCTCGCCGCGTTCATGATGCTCGCCGGATCCACCGCCGACCGGATCGGACGGCGCCGGGTGTTCCAAGCGGGCCTGGTCCTGTTCACCGCCGGTTCGCTGGCCTGCTCACTGGCCCCGAACCTGGGCTCCCTGATCGCCTTCCGTGTCGCCCAGGGCCTGGGCGCCAGCATGCTCAACCCGGTCGCCCTGTCGATCATCACGCACGCGTTCCCCGATCCGCGCGAGCGTGTCCGCGCGATCGGCCTCTGGGGCACCACGGTGGGCCTGTCGCTGGCCGCCGGACCGGTGGTCGGCGGCCTGTTGGTCGCCTCGGCCGGCTGGCGCTCGATCTTCTGGATCAACATCCCGATCGGTGCGGCCGCCGTCGTCCTGGCCGCGCTTTTCGTGCCCGAATCCAGGGCCGCGGCGGTACGACGCCCCGACCCGGTCGGTCAGGTGCTGATCGTCACGATCCTGACCTCCCTGATCTTCGCGATCATCGAAGGCTCCCACCGAGGCTACGGCAGCACCCCCATCGTCGCCCTGTTCATCCTGTCCGCGGCCGCGGCCGCGGCGCTGCCCGGCTACGAAAGGCGCCGCGAGCAGCCGCTGGTCGACCCGGTGTTCTTCCGCTCGGTCCCGTTCACCGGCTCCTTCGTCGCCGCCGTCACCGCGTTCCTCGTCCTGTCCGGCTTCCTGTTCCTCAACACCCTGTATCTGCAGGACGTACGCGGCTGCAGCGCGCTGCAGGCCGGTCTGCTGACCATGCCGATGGCCGCCGGCACCGCGATCGCCTCACCGCTGTCCGGGCGCCTGACCGCCGCGCGCGGACCGCGCCCGCCGCTGGTCGCCGCCGGCCTGCTGATCGCCGCCGCCGCGCTGACGCTGACCACGCTCACCCCGACCACGCCCTGGGCGGCCCTGCTCGCCGCCTATGTGCTGCTCGGGATCGGATTCGGCCTGGTCAACGCCCCGATCACCAGCACCGCCGTGGCGGGCATGCCGCGCGGCCAGGCCGGGGTTTCCGCCGCGATCACCACCACCGGCCGCCAGGTCGGCAACAACCTCGGTGTCGCGGTCCTGGGCTCGATCGTGGCCGCGCGCACCCACGGTCCGGGGCATGCCGGATTCGCTGCGGCCAGCCACCTGGGCTGGTGGGTCCTGGCGGGATGCGGCCTGGTGATCGCCGCGATAGGCCTGGCGACCACCACACGCCGCGCCGCCGCCACCGCCGCACGGGTCGCCGCGCGCTTCCCGACCGATTCCGTGACCCCGTCGAGCAGTGTGCCCGCGGTACGCGGGGACGCGCAGGCGTGATGCCGCCGTCGGAGCTGTGCGGCTGCGGCCGGGGCAGCCTCGCTCCGGCCGGAGCAGCGGCACCACATTGCGGTCGTCGGACGAGGCACCGAAGTCCGGTGCGAGGAGTCCTCCCGTATGCCCGCAGAGGTCTCTGCGGGATCGCCGGGGCGGCCGAAGTTCACCCGGCCTGCGCGTAGTTGGTCATGAAGCCGACGAGGCTGTGCGGGGCGTTGCCGTCGAAGCACAGTTTGTGGTTCTGAGAGGCCTCGGTGGCGGCGGCGGCGCTGCGCGGGAAGAGCGCTTCCTCGTACGCGGTGAGCGCGGCCTCGGTGTCGTCGGGGTGTGCGGCGAGGGCCTGGCCGAGTTCGGCACCGTCGTACATGGCGAGGTTGGCGCCCTCGCCGGCGAACGGGGACATCAGGTGGGCGGCGTCGCCCAGCAGCGTCACGCCGGGCACGCGGTCCCAGCGGTGTTCGATCGGCAGGGCGTTGATGGTGCGCGGGACCGGGGCGGTCTCACCGTCGGTGATCAGCGCGGTGAGTTCGGGCGCCCAGCCGTGGAACTCCTGGGCGACCCGGGCGGTGGCCGCCTCGGCGTCGGTGAAGTCGATGGAGGCGATCCATTCCTGCGGCTTGTTGAGCGCCGCGTAGGTGTGCAGGGTGCCACCGCTCTCCCGGTGGGCGCAGATCCCCTTGCCGGGGGCGAGTGCGAAGAGCGCGCCGTCGCCGACCGCCTGTGCGCTGGACGGGTGGCGGGTGTCGCTGTCGAACAGGTAGGTCTCGACGAAGGACGTGCCGATGTACTCGGGTTCCGCGTCGGACAGCAGCGGACGGATCCGCGACCATGCCCCGTCCGCGCCGACCAGGAGACCGGTCTCCACGGTCGCCCCGTCCGCGAACGTCACTTCGTGCCGGCCGCCCCCGAGAGGCCGGGCCGCGATGGTCCTGTGCCCCCACTTGATCGTGCCGGCCGGCAGCGAGTCGAGCAGAATCCGCCGCAGGGCGCCGCGGTGGACCTCCGGACGCCCGCCGGTGCCGTCGTCGGGTTCGTCGAGAAGCACCGTTCCGTCCTTGTCGAGAACCCGCGTGGCTTCGCGGCCCTCCAGGACGAGGCCGCGGAACTCGTCGATCAGGCCGGCCGCGTCGAGGGCGAGCTGTCCGTTGTAGTCGTGGATGTCGAGCATGCCGCCCTGCGTGCGGGCGGTCGGCGAGGTCTCGGCCTCGTAGATCGTCGCCGGAATGCCGTGGACGTGGAGGACGCGGGCGAGGGTCAGTCCTCCGAGCCCGGCGCCGATGATCGTGACGTCAGTGGTCATGGTGATTCCTTACGGGTCGCCCGCCTGCCGGGCGGGCACCCGGCAGGTCATCTCTGGAATGTTGTTCCATTGCAGCCTGGAGCGGCGTTCCAGAGATGTCAAGCTGGAACGGGGTTCCAGACGTGTGTCAGGATGTGCGCATGGCAACCAGGACGCGTCGTCCAGAGCGACGAGAGGAACCGCTCTCCCGGGAGCGCATCGTCGAGGCCGCGATCGGGCTGCTCGACACGGCGGGCGAGGGCGGACTCACGTTCCGCGCGCTGGCCGAGCGCCTCACCACCGGGCCCGGCGCGATCTACTGGCATGTCACGGGCAAGAACGAACTCCTCAACGCCGCCACCGACGCCGTCGTCGCCGGCACCATGGCCACCGGCGCCACCGGCACCGCCGGCGCAACGCCCCAGGAAGCGATCCGCACCCTCGCACTCGGTGTGTTCGACGCGATCGACGCCCACCCGTGGATCGGCACGCAACTCGTCCGCGCCCCGGCACAGTCACCGATGCTGCGGGTCTTCGAACACATCGGACGCCAGGTCCAAGCGCTCGGAGTGCCCCACACCGGCCAGTTCACCGCCGCGTCCGCGCTACTGAACTACATCCTCGGAGTGGGCGGACAGAACGCGGCCAACGCCCGCGGAGGGCAACCGGACACGAGCCGGACCGAGTTCCTCGACACCATCTCGGCCGCATGGGCGGACCTCGACCCCGACGACTACCCGTTCACCCGGAACGTCGCGGACCAACTACGCGATCACGACGACCGAACAGAGTTCCTCGCCGGCATCGACCTCATCCTCTCCGGAATCACCGCCCGTCAGGAACCGACCGGCCCGGCGCCGTCGTAACCGGCCTCGCGCAACCTCGGAACCCCGCAAGCTGCTCAGACACCAGAGATCCGGGCCGGGCGGGAGTCCCCGCAAAACGTGCATGCGTACGGGATCCCCGCCGTGCCAGGATGGCGTCGGGAAGCGAGGTCTCGTGGACGAGTTGCGGCGATTCCGCCTGGCGATGGCCGGGTGGGCGGCCGGCGGAGCGGGGGCAGACGCGGCAGCCGCGGTGGCGCGGGAGCTGGCCGGCGGTGTGCGGACGGTCGTGCTCGTCGAGGGGAGCAGTGATCAGGCCGCGCTCGAAGCACTGGCCACCCGCTACGGTCGCGACCTCGGTGCGGAGGGTGTCGCGGTGGTACCGCTCGGAGGTGCGACAAACATCGGGCACTTCCTGGACGTGTGCGGTCCCCCGGGGCTCGGGCTCCCGTTGGCCGGTCTCTGCGACATCGGCGAGGAGCGGCATTTCCGGCGTCATCTGGAGCGGGTCGGGCTCGGGTCCGGGTCCGGGCTCACGCAGGCCGGACTGGAGCCACTCGGGTTCCACGTGTGCGTCGCCGACCTGGAGGACGAGCTGATCCGCGCCCTCGGCGCCGAGGGCGTGCAGCAGGTGATCGAGGCCCGGGGCGAGATGCGCCTCTTCCGCACCTTCCAGGGCCAGCCGGCACAGCGGGAACGGCCCGTGGAACACCAACTGCGGCGCTTCATGGGCACGCACAGCGGCCGCAAGGCGCTCTACGCGCAGGCGCTGGTCGCGCATCTGGACCTCGAGCGCGTTCCCCGGCCGCTGGAACGGCTTCTCACGCACGTCTGACACGGCCGGCCGCCGTCGCCGTCGCCGTCGCCGTGCCGGCGTGCGGCCCCCGCCAGAGGGGTCGAACGGGCCGGTCCGCACTGCGGGTCGGGCCCGGTTCGGGCCACGGTCAGTTCACGCGGGCTCGGCGGCCCGCTTCGCGGACGATGCGATCAGCGGTCTGCTCGGGAGTGAGGGCCGCCGTGTCGAACCACCAGCCGGCATCTCCGAACTCCCGCTTCATGTCGGCGTCGAGGGCTTCGTAGCCGTCGAAGTCGAACCGGTCACGTGGATCCCTGATGGTGTTGCGGTATTGGCAGACCTCGATGCCCGGTGTGAGGACGACGAACAAGACCTGGCGGGGCGTGAGGAGATCGAGGAAGAAGTCCAGCTTCTCGCGGGAGGGGATCATCGCGTCGATCAGGGGCGTGAAGCCCGCGTCGGCGAAGTTGGTCGCCAGCGCGCACAGGTTGCGGTGCAGCAGCTCCACTTGTCGCGCCGCTTCGTCGGCGGGCTCACCCAGGGCCCAGACGAAACCGCTGACGATCATCCCGTTGAGTTCGTCACCGTCAAGCCGGGCACAACGTGGCAGCCGCTTGGCGACCAGCTTGGTCACGGTCGACTTCCCGGCCCCCGGCATCCCCGTCACGATCAGGCAGCTCGGTGTTCCAGCAGCGGTCATGACCGGAATCGTGGCAGGGCGCCCGCAGGTCGGCAATCGTCTTTCCCGAGAAGCGATTCTCGGTGAGCCATCACAGATCAGAGTGTGGCCCGGCCCGACGGCACGCCGAAGGATGTGGACGCGCCTTACAGGCGATCGAGCAGGGGAGTCGGAAGTCGTACCGACACGTCGGCGGCATGCCTGACGGGTGGTCGGCTCGGACGGGTCGCAGACCTCGCGGACGGCCGCGCAGGGATGCGACTGCCCGGCCGCCCCCGCCCCGCCCTGCCGCGCCCTGCCGCGCCCTGCCGGTATGACATCACAGGCCATTGGTGAGACGTAGGTCACATTTCGGGAGTGGATGTCACACTCCGGGTGCCTGGTCCGCTCTCAGTTCGGAACGCGTCCGCGACAGCGACAGGAGCCCTGCAATGTCCGACACCCCGCCGGACTCACCGGCAGTCCCACCCGAAGGCAGCCCGCGGGAGGCGGCGTCGGCTCCCGTGGCGGACATCGCGTCACAGGTGTTCAACGACCACCGTGAGCTGCTGTTCTCCATCGTCTACAACATGCTCGGCAGCGTCGCCGACACCGAGGACGTGTTGCAGGAGACCTGGCTGTCGTGGACGACCAGAAACCAGGCGGCGAACGCGGAGCGGATCGGCAATCCGCGCGCCTACCTGATACGTATCGCGATGAACCGGGCCCTCGACCACCAGGCCGCCATCAGCCGCCGCCGTGAGACCTACATCGGGCCGTGGCTGCCCGAACCGCTCGTCAGCCCCCTCGCCGACACTCCCGTCCCCGGTGATGCCGCTGATGCCGCACTGCGCGCGGAGTCGGTGTCGATGGCGCTGCTGGTGGTCCTGGAAACCCTCACCCCGCTGGAGCGCGGGGTGTTCGTCCTGCACGAGGTGTTCGGCTTCGCCCACACCGAGATCGCGGAAATCCTCGGCCGCAGTCCCTCCGCGATTCGCCAGCTCGCCCATCGCGCCCGCGAACACGTCCACGCCCGACGCCCCCGCTACGAGCCCGAGCCGCGCGTCCGGCAGCAGGTGACCGAACGGTTCCTGGCCGCCGCGCTCGGCGGTGACCTGGACGCTCTCCTGCAGATCCTGGCGCCGGAGGTGACCCTGTGGGGTGACGGCGGAGGCAAGGCAGCAGGGGGCCTGCGGCCGCTCCACGGCCGCGACAAGGTCGCCCGCCTGCTCGCCGCTGTCGCCCCCCGCTCCGGCAAGGGCCTCACCATCGCGTACCGCAGCGTCAACGGCGACCCGTCAGCGCTGCTGTCCGTCGGCGACACCCCCTACGCCGTCCTCGTCCTCGACCTCACTCCGGACGGCAAGCAGATCTGCGGGATCTACGCCGTCGCCAATCCCGACAAGCTCTCGCACGTCGGCTGAACACCGAGGAATCCACATGCTGCGGAGAATGGCGTCCCTGCCCAGTGGCAGGGTGGCGAAATGGGTCGTCCTCGCCCTCTGGGTGCTCGTGCTGGTCCCGGCGCTCATGCTGGGCGGCAAGCTCGGCGACGTCGAGGAGAACGACAATTCGGCCTGGCTGCCCGGTAACGCGGAGTCGACCAAGGTCGTCGACCGGGCCGAGAGGTTCCAGCTTGCCGACACCGTGCCCGCGATCGTGATCTACGACCGGCCCCAGGGCGTCACCTCTGCCGACATGACCAGGGCCCGAGCCGACGCCGAAGCCTTCAAAGGCATCACAGACGTCGTGGGCCGGCCACAGGGCCCGTTGCGGGCCCAGGACGGCAAGGCCATCCAGACCGTGGTCCGGATTCACAAGGACAAGACGGGCTGGCAGGGGATCAGCCAGGTCGTCGACGCGATGAACACGGTCGGCGAACAGAACGGGGGCGGTCTCGGGTTCCACGTCACCGGACCCGGCGGTTACGCATCCGACTCGATCCGGGCCTTCGGCGGAGGAGGCGGCCTGACGACGATCACCGCGTTGGTGGTGATCGTGATCCTGCTGCTCACCTACCGCGGCCCGTTGCTGCCACTGCTGCCGCTGCTGACCGTGGGCGGCGCCCTGGTCACGTCGGAAGCGGTGATCTACCTGCTGGCGAAGAACGCCGGACTCACCGTCAACAAGCAGACCGGCTTCATCCTGACCGTCCTGGTCTTCGGCGCCGCCACCGACTACGCCCTCCTGCTCATCTCGCGATACCGGGAGGAGTTGCGGCGGCACGAGGACCGGCACGAGGCGATGGCGGAGGCCCTGCGCCGGTCCAGTCCCGCGATCATCGCCAGCGCCGCGACCGTCGCGGTCAGCCTGATGCTGCTGATGCTGGCCACCCTCAACTCCACCAAGGGGCTCGGGCCGGCCTGCGCCGTCGGCATCCTCGTCGGGCTGCTCGCCATGGTCACCCTGATGCCGGCCCTGCTGGTCATCTGCGGCCGCTGGATCTTCTGGCCGGTGCCGCCGCCGTACGGACCTTACGGACCGGCGGGGCCGGCCGGCCCGGCCAAGGAGGGCATCTGGACCCGCGTCGGCACCGCCGTCTCCGGCCGGCCGCGGATCGTGTGGATCGGCACCACGCTCGTCCTCGGCGCCATGGCGATCGGGACGTTCGGGCTCAGGGCCGACGGGCTCTCCAACAAGGAACAGTTCACCAACAAACCGCAGATGGCCGTCGGCGAGGAGATCCAGGCCGCACACTTCCCCGTCGGGTCGGGTGACCCCGTCTACGTCGTGGCCAGGGCCGCCGCGGCGGAGCAGGTGAGGACCGCGCTGTCAGGCGTCACCGGAGTCGCCACCGTCTCGGCGCCGATGGTCGAGGACGGTGAGGCCGTCATGCTCGGGGAACTCAAGGACGATCCCAGCAGTCCGGCCGCGATGCGCACCGTCGAGCAGGCCAGAACCGCGGTCCACGAGATCAAGGGTGCGGATGCCCAGGTCGGCGGCAACGCCGCGATCATGCTCGACACGCAGGAAGCGGCCACCCGCGACTCCAAGGTGATCATCCCCATCGTGCTGGTCGTGGTGTTCCTCATTCTCGCGCTGCTGCTGCGGGCGATCGTCGCACCACTGCTGCTGATGGCGACGGTGGTGTTGTCGTTCGGAGCAGCCCTCGGCGTGAGCAGTCTGATGTTCAACCACGTGTTCGGCTTCGCCGGTGCGGAAGCCTCCTTCCCGCTGCTGGCGTTCGTGTTCCTGGTCGCCCTGGGTATCGACTACAACATTTTCCTGGTCACCCGGGTACGCGAAGAGGCCCTGCTGCACGGCACCCGGCGCGGCGCGCTGACGGGTCTGTCCGCCACCGGGGGTGTGATCACCTCAGCGGGTCTGGTGCTGGCCGGTACCTTCGCGGCGATGGCCTCGCTGCCGCTGGTGTTCGCGGCCGAGCTCGGCTTCGCGGTGGCGTTCGGCGTGCTGCTGGACACCATGATCGTCCGCTCGGTGCTGGTCACCGCGCTGACCCTCGACGTGGGTCGGTGGATGTGGTGGCCCGGCAAACTGTTCCGGCATCCCGACCTCCCCCGGCCGCCGGCGGGCAGGCCCGACCTCGAACCCGCTCGCGCGGGCACGTGACAACCTTCCGCCACGGGTCTCCGGACGCCGGCCGACGTGGTCAGTGCAGGTTCGGCCGAGGGCCCGTGAGGGCGACGCCCTCGCCGCGGCCCGCCGCCGGCCGCCGATGGTGGAGCTCGACGGGACGGCCGAGGTCGTCGGCGACGGCGCGCCGCACCAGGGGCGGTGCGAGGGCTGCACCACCACGGCCTGGGTCGGGGTGTCCGAAGGTCGAGACTGCGGCTGATCTCGTCGTACACCGATTGTCGGAGGCCGCTGGCGGTATCGCCGCCGTGAACGTCATCCGTACCACGCCACCGCGGCCGCTCGACGTCACCGCGGTCTTCCCTCAACTGGCCCCGCTGGCGCGTACGGCGACCCGTCTGCACCCACGCCCCGGGGCACCGTCGCCGCACGACAGCTCTGTCGGCGGACCGCTGCTGTGGCCCGCCGAGCAGCCGTGGCCGTACTGCGAAGGTCCGCACGTGAGGAGCCGGGCGAGAGCGGTCCTCTCACCGGACGACATCCGGCTGCTGCGCCGCAACCGGGCGGCAGCGGCCGACCGGCGGCGCCGCGATCCTCAGGCCCTCGCGGCCACGCCCGAGGAACACCACGGCTCCGGCCAGGCTCGGTAGTCCGGGTGTCATGCTGGGGTCGCGGCTGCCTCCCCTGCGGGGTGCGCGGGCCGGGCTACCCGCCCGGATGGACAGGTCCGGATCCAGACGGCTGTTCATGTCCAGCTCGAACCGGCCATACGGATTCACGTCTGTCCAGAACAGCGGCGACAGCGCCCGGCGGTCCGCGTTGGTGAACTTGTCCGCCCACTTCGGATCGGCCAGGACCTCCTGCACCACAGCGTGTTGACGTGCACCAGCGCGGACCGGAGCAGGTGCAGCGCGAGCATGGACACCCCCTGGGACTCCTTGTCCTGCCCGGCCGGGTCGCCGTCCTTGCCGTAAAAGAGGGCCTTGTTCGCGGAGTTCCAGTTCTCCACCACCTGCAACCCCTCGTGGATCTCCTGGCGCATCTCGACGTCGGCGAGGCAGTCACACCCTCGGCCGACGCGGCCACCACCGCTGACGCGCCTTCGCAGGACAGTCGGCCAGGATGGTCCCGGGCCCTCGTGGCTCTTGGCCTTGCCCAAAGGTGACGGCCGACACTGTCTGTGGCGAACAAGCTGGTGAACTGAGCGCGCTTGGCTCCGACCGTGCCCGGACGAGAGGAACCCGCATGGATGACGACGCTGTCCTGGCAGAGCAGATGGCCTACTACAGGGCAGGCGCGGCCCAATACGACCGGCCCTATACGGAGCGCGAAGACCTGCGGAAGTTGCTGACGGTCGTCGATGACCTCCCGGTTGCCGGGCATGTGCTGGAATTGGCCTGCGGAACGGGTCAGTGGACCCCGATGCTTGCCGCGCGGGCGCGGTCGGTGACGGCTGTCGACGCGGCAGCCGAGGTATTGGCCCTCGCTCGTACGCGCGCCACCTCCCCCAGCGTTCAGTTCGTTCAGGCCGACGTGTTCGAGTGGCGGCCGCGGCGGCGCTACGACACCGTGTTCTTCGCCTTCTGGCTTTCCCATGTTCCACCAGCGCGGTTGCCCGGCTTCTGGAACACCGTCGCCGCCGCGCTCGCGCCGGGCGGCAAAGCGATCTTCATCGACGACGGCCCCGCTGCGGCAGCGGCGGAGGAAGTCCTCACGGATCAGCACGTCCCCGCGGTGCTGCGCCGACTCGATGACGGCAGTCAGTACCGCATCGTGAAGGTATTCCACGATGCCCGGACGCTCACGGACGAGCTCACCACGCTGGGGTGGTCGGTGCACATCCGGCCCGTGGCCGGGAAGTTCATCGGCGTTGCGGAACCGCCGGCCGCCCCTGGCCCCGGCCCGGGCTGAGCCGCTGGCTCCCCGGCATGGATGCGGACGAGAGGTCCGGGCGTGAACTGAGTCTGGGGCCGCGGGACTTGAAGCGTCCAGGACCGCGGGCCCACCCCCCACGAGGGTGGGCCACAGGGCGCTCCGGGCCTGAGGCCATCGAAGTCCTGCGTCACTCCGGCATCCGTATCGAGGAACTGTACGAGGCGAACCACCACTCGCTCGCCCAGTACCGGCCGCCGGCCACCTCGCTCGTCCCGCTCCCGCGGATCGCTCCGTCAAAAACCGGGTTATGCGTCGGGCCGCTGAACACCGAAGGGCTGCGCGGCCTGGGCACCCCGGGGAAGCATCAATGCTGAGCCCGTGTGGAGGGTGATGCGTATCGGTGTGAATTTCTCGGCGTCGACCGACGACTCCCCGGTGCCGGGATTGCGGGCATAGCGCGGATGGGCGCCTCCGCTGATCTGCCAGCGAATACGGTGCCCGGCGGCGAAGCGGTAGGCGGTGTGGCTCATCGGTACGGTGACCTCCGAAGGCGCCTGCCCGACCGTGCTCAGCCGGGCGAGCCCGTCACAGACGTTGGTGGAACGCCCTTGTGCGTCCACGTCGCACAGGCGGGTGAAGACGTCGGCGTATCCGGTGTCCGTGGAGATACTCAGCCGCGCGGAGACCGGGCCGAGGACGTCCACGGACTCGGCCAGCGGCGGACCGGTGAACGTCAGGACGTCCTCCCGGGCCTCCAGGGCTCTGTTGTCGCGGGGTCCGGCAGCCGGGGAGAGCAGAGGACCGCCGAGCGACGGGGTGGGGGCCGCCGGGTCGTAGCGGAAGGATGCCAGCGGTGTGGTGTCCGTGGGGGCCTGCCGGGTGAGATGCCCGTCCGGGGCGGGGAACCATGACGCAGCGGCCGGGGACAGCGGCCAGTCGTCGAGGTCCCGCCACGCGTTCTCGCCGCCGATGTGGACGCGCACTCCGGTGGGGCGCAGGCCGGAAGGGTCGGCACACAGGTGCGCGCGCAGCCACGCGAGGCTCTCGGCGAACACCTCGGGCCAGCCTTGTTGAAGTGCGGAGGTGTGCGTCCAGGGGCCGACGAGCAGGGCGGTCTCGCATCCGGCCTGACGCAGCCGGCCGTACTGTTCGAAGGTCTGGTCGACCAGCGCGTCGTGCCACCCGGTGATCAGGCTGGTGGGTACGCTCAGCCGCTCAGCCGCCTCTCCCGGGGACGCGCCGGCCCAGTACGGATCGTTGGCGTCGGGGTGTGTCATCACATCGTCCAGCCAGGGCACTTCGCGCCCAAGGGCCGGCACGTACGCCCCGCGCGGCGGCTGCGCGACGCCGACTGCGCGCAGTCGGCGTCGCAGGCGCAGCGCGGCTCTCACGAACGGTGCCGTCCCGCGGTGCTGGTACGTCATGCCGACGCCGACGACGAGGGCGTTCTCCAGGCGGAGTGCGCCGTCTGTGTGGAACAGGGCGTAGGGGTCGTGCAGACCCACCTGCACCACCATCGCCTTCAGCTCCGGCGGCGGGTCCAGAGCGAGTGCCCACTGCACATAGCCCAGATAGCTGGGGCCGATCGTGCCCAGTGTTCCGTTGAACCAGGGCTGCTCTCTGAGCCAGGACACCGTGGCCTGGCCGTCAGCGGCCTCGTTGCGCCACAGATCGAACCGACCGCCTGAGCCGCCGGTGCCGCGGCAGCTCTGCAGGACCACGTGGAAGCCCTGTTCGGCGAAGAGCATGCCGTACATGGGTGACCACGGCAGGCCCCTGCCGTACGGCGAGCGCACGACAAGGGTGGGGAACTCGCCCTGCGCGCGGGGGAAGTAGTGGTCCGTGATCAACGGGCTCCCGTCAGCGGCCGGAACCACCAGCCCCGGCTCCCACCCGGCTTCGTAGCGTTTGGCCGGGAGATTGCGCCAGAGCGCTCTCATCATCCGCGAGGACAACGGCGGCTTGCCGGAAGACGGTGTCCAGGCCGGGTTCAACGCGGTGTCGTGCGTGGGTGGTGTCATGGTTCCCTCCGCCATTCTCGTACGGTGTACGAGAATAGCGGATGCTTGGATGGGTTCCACAAGGGCCGCAGCGACACGAAGGGGGCTACGAGGACCGTGACCCGTGATGGCGCGTCCGACGCCAGGAGCGTCGACCCCCAACAGCTGTGGCTGGGCACCACCGCGCCCCGCAGGGGGCGAAGGCCCGCCTTCAGCCGCGAGGCGATCACCGCGGCAGCCGTCGCCCTGGCGGACACCGAAGGGCTTGACGCGGTCACCATGCGGCGGCTCGCCTCGCAGGTCGGAGCCGGTGTCATGTCGCTCTACAGCTACGCCCCCGACAAGGAGACGCTGCTGGAACTGATGGTCGACCACGTCAGCGGCGAACTGCCGACAACGGACGCACCCACCGGCGACTGGCGCGCCGATCTGAAGGCCATCGCCCACCTCCAGCGCGCCCTCATGCTGCGGCACCCCTGGCTGCCCGGCGCCCTGTCCACCCGCCGCACACTCGGCCCCAACACCCTGGCCTTCCTGGAACGAGCACTCGCCGCCCTGCGACCCACCGGACTGGACGGCGCAGCGAACCTGGAGGTCTTCGCCCAGCTCACCGCGTTCGTAGCAGGGCACGTCGCCTACGAGATCGCACAGGCCACAGCCGCACAATCACCCGACCGGGCCGCAGCCGAAGCCCGCTACCTCGCCGCTGTCGCCACGGACGGCCACCACCCGGAGCTGGCCGCAGCCCTCTCCGCCCCCGGACGCGCTGTCACCCCCGAAGCCACGTTCACCCGCTTCCTCAACCGCCTGATCGACGGCCTCGACACCGACTGACCGTTGGGGAGGAGCTGGAGTGCCGGTGCCGGTGCCGGTGCCGGTGCGCCCGTGCCGGTCGGGCCCCGGCCCGGTGGCTCGGCGCGTGGTGTCGTCCCGCGCGGGCGAAAGCTCAAACGGTGTCGCTGCCGGGGTGGATGGTGAAGATCTGGTCCAGGCCGACGATGGTCAGGATGCGCAGGGTGTTGGCGGGGACGGCGGCCAGGACCACGTCGGCGCCGGCGGCCTGGGCGCGCTGGCGGGCGGCCAGGAGGGCGGTGATGCCGGTGGAGTCGCAGAACTCCAGGCCGGACAGGTCGATGACCAGGTTCTGGCCCGGGCTCAGGAAGAGGCGTTCGACCTGTTCGCTCAGGGCGGCGGCCTGCTCGTAGTCGAGTTCGCCGACCACGTGCAGGATGGGGCCGGTGGCGGCGTGACGGTGGGTGATGTTCAGCGGGCTCATCATGGTTGATCCGTTGCCGGGCGGGAGCTCGGACGGCCCGCGGGGACGCCGAGTGCGAGCAGGGCGGTGTCGTCGTCCAGGCCGTCACCGAAGCTCTTCAGCAGCCCGGTCAGCGCGGTGATCATCTCATGGGCCGAGGTGGGGGCTTGGTCGGCGGCGAAGTCGCGCAGGGCCTCGTCGCCGAAGAGGGTCTCGCGGGTGGAACCTGTGCGGGCCTCGGTGAGGCCGTCGGTGTAGAGCAGAAGCGTGTCGCCGGCGGTGAGGGTGGTCTCGGCCGTGCTGAACGGAGCTGCAGGCAGGACGCCGACGAGCAGTCCTCCGGGAGTGGGAAGGTAGTCGGCGTGGCCGTCGGCCCGTATCACCAGCGCCGGCGGGTGACCGCCGGAAGCGAGGCGCACCGCGGTGCGCCCCTCGGCGGCGCCGGGTTCGATGACGCCGAAGATGACAGTGCAGTACCGGGGGTCGCCACTGGCGGCGTACCGCTCCTGCAGGACGGCGTTCAGCGTGGTCAGGGCTGCGGCCGGCTCGGGATCGTGGAGGGCCGCGGCCCGCAGGGTGTACCGGGTCAGCGAGGTGAGGGAGGCCGCTTCCGGGCCCTTGCCGCACACGTCGCCGAGGAAGAACGCCCACCGGCCCTCGCCCAGGGGGAACAGGTCGTAGAAGTCGCCGCCGAGACGGTCGGGGGAGGCGGTGTGGTAGTAGACGGCCGGCTCCAGTCCCGGCACGTCGGGAAGCGCGGCGGGCAGGAGGGACTGCTGCAGCACAGTGAGCGCGGCGGCCAGCCGTTCCCGGTCGGCCTCGGCCTGGCGGCGTGCCTGTTCCGCCTCCGCATGCGCACGCTCGGCCTCGGCGCGTGCCTGCTCCGCTTCCTGGCGGCGGCGCAGGAGTTGCTGCTCGTAGGCGCGCCGGTCGGAGGCGTCGAAGACGGTGGTGCGGATCAGCAGCGACTCGCCCGCACTGCCGTGCTTGACCACGGAGGAGACCAGCACCGGCAGGCGGCGCCCGTTGGCACTCTTCATCTCCAGGGCGATGCCGCGCAGTTCGCCCTGCATGCGCAGCAGCGGCGCGAAGTGCGTCTCGTGATAGAGCTTCCCGCCGACGGTGAGGAGATCGGCGAAGCGGACCCTGCCCACCACCGCTTCGCGCTTCAGGCCGAGCCAGTCGAGCAGGGTGGTGTTGATCTTGGCGATGGTGCCGTCCATCAGGGTCGACAGGTAGCCGCAGGGAGCCGACTCGTACAGGTCCTCGGCACTGTCCTCCAGCAGTGCGCTGAACGTGGCGTCGGTGCTCGCCGCGTCCCCGATCCCCGCCGGCTCCGGTTCCTCGCCCGTGCAGCACATCACCGCTGGGCTGCCAGGAAGTCGAGAATCGCTTCGTTGGTGGCCTCCGGCGCGCTCAGTTGCGGGCAGTGCCCGGTGGCGTCCAGGGTGACCAGGCGGGAAGAGGGGATCGCGGCGTGCACATACGCACCGACCTCGCGGGGGGCGATCACGTCCTGGGAGCACTCCAGCACCAGGGTGGGCACCGTCACACTCTTCAAGTCCTCGCGGCTGTCGGACAGGAACGTGGTGCTGGCGAAGACCCGGGCGATGTCCGGATCGGTGGCGCAGAAGCTGTTGGTCAGCTCCTGCCCCAGCTCCGGGCGCTCCGGATTGCCCATGATCACCGGGGCCATCACGGAGGACCAGCCCAGGTAGTTCGACTCCAGCGACTCCAGCAGCTCTTCGATGTCCTCCGCCGTGAAGCCGCCCCGGTAGCCGTCGTCGTCGATGTAGCAGGGCGAGGGAGCCACCATCACCAGCGCCCCGATCCGCTGCGGCGCCATCCGCGCGGCCAGCACCCCCACCATGGAGCTGACCGAGTGCCCGACGAACGCCGCCCCCTCCAGATCCAGCTCGTCGCAGATCTCCACCACGTCCTGGGCATAGCCCTGGAGCGAGGAGTACCGCTCCTGACTCCAGGCCGACAGATCCGAACCGCCGGAGCCGACGTAGTCGAACAGCACCACCCGGTACTGCTTCGCCAGGACCGGCACGGCCAGCCGCCACATGTTCTGATCGCAGCCGAATCCGTGGGCCAGCACCACCACCGGGCCATCAGCCGGGCCGGTGACCGTCACGTTGTTCCTTCTGCGGATGTCCATACCGGCCATCCTCCCACCTGCTCCGAGCGACTCTCTCCGCCGGAAACGGTCCGCCCGTCCTGGATGATCGATTCCAAGGGGTTCAGTGGTCGTAGGCGGTCAAGGCGCGCAGGACCGGCTGGTCGGTGTGGTCGTTGTGCCAGATTGCGGCGGTGAGGGCGAGGATACGTTGCAGGACGCGGACGGCCACTCCGCCGGGAGTGCGGCCCCGGTGCCGTTCGAGGTCGAGTTGACCCTTGAAGGTTTCGTTGATCGACTCGATGACCTGCCGCAGCGGCTTGAACAGCTGCCATCCGGGCCGCTCGGTCTCGCCTTTGCGGGCCGGCCGCAGCAGCCGGACACCCAGCTCGGCCAGCCGTTGTTCGAACTCGTGGCCGAAGTAGTTCTTGTCGCCGATCAGCGTCTGGCCAGGGCGCTCTGTGGTGAGCTGGGACTCGCCGTCGAGCAGGTCCAGCAGGGTCTCGCGTTCGTCGGCCTTGGCTCCGGTCAGCGCGAAGGCGACGGGCAGGCCGCGCAGTGTGCAGACCAGGTGCAGCCGCAGTCCCCAGAAGTAACGCGTGTGACTGGCGCAGTACCCGTACTGGGCCCATCCGGCCAGGTCGGAGGGCTTGACGGTCTCACGGGAACGGCCGCACTCAACCGGCGTGGAGTCCACGACCCATACGTCGTCGCTCCACAGCGTGGTGTCCCGGGCCAGCGTGCGGGTCACGTGACGGACGAGGTCCGCGGACTTGCGCAGGCGCTTGTTGTAGCCGGGCTGCTCGGGCAGGTAGGGGAAGAGGTACCGCAGGTGGGCATGAGCGTGCCGCGGCCACCGCGCCTCGGAGGTGAAGCCCAGCATGGCCCGCATCATCGCCAGGGTCACCAGCTCGGCGTCGCTGAGCTGCGGCGCAATGCCCACGGCCGGCCGCCATGGCCCGAACTGCGGCGAACCCTTCAGGAGATCATCGGTCTTCACATAAAGCGCGGTCGCGAGGAAGTCCAACTCTGTCTTCACGCACCGACATTGGACTCCCTCGCCTCGACTGCGCAGGGGATCGTGGCAATCCCGGCGTGGATACCTTCGACTACGGTGTCAGCACGATCCTGCCGAAGACCTCGCCCGCGTCCATCTTCTGGTGCGCCAGCACGGCTGCGTCCAGTGGCAGCATCTCGTGCACCACTGTTTCGATCTCGCCCCGGCTCGCTGCGGCGAACTGCTCGCTGCGCAGGGCACGCCGGTCGGCTCCGGCGACGGTGGCTGCGCTGAAAGCGGCGAAGGACAGCGACTTCTGGAACGCCGCCATGATCTTCGTGCCGAAGTCCGCCGGTGGCTGGCCTGCGACAGCGCCCACGGCCACCATGCGGCCGTTCGGGTTGAGCCGGTCGAAGAACGACGGCAGGTCCTTGCCGGCCACCACGTCGATGATGACGTCATAGCCTGCGGGAGCTTGTTCCCCTCCTTCGCCGGAGCGGTCCAGCACGTGGGTCGCGCCGAGACGCAGCAGGTGCTCGCCTCGCTCGGCCGAGGAGGTGGTGACCGCCACCGCGACGGCGCCGCCGCGAGCGGCGAGTTGCACTGCCATGATCCCGATGCTGCCGGCCGCACCACGCACCAGGACCGTCTCCCCGGGAGCGAAGTGGGCGTGGCGGAGCCCGAAGTGGGCCACCACGCCGGAACTGCCGAGTGTCACCGCATCGACTGCGGACAGGTTCACGGGCAGGGGAACGATCTCCTCGACCGGCGCGAGGGCCTGTTCGACGTAGCCTCCGCCGGTGCCGGTGAAGGCCCACACCCGCCCGCCGATCCACGAGGCGTCGACGCCGTCACCGACCGCGGTCACGGTGCCCGCCACCTCGCTGCCCGGGATGTGGCCCTCCTTGAAGCCGTAGGCGGCCAGGGCCCCGCTTCGGATCATGGTGTCGACTCCACCGACGCCCACGGCCTCGGTGGCGATCACCACCTGTCCGGCAGCAGGTGCGGGAGCCGGCAGGTCGACAACAGCCAGACCTTCAGGACCTCCGTACGTATGGATCGCGATTGCCTTCAATGTCGTCTCCCATGCTCTCGGACCGATCAAGTGCGTTCGTGCCCAGTACCCGCCGCCGATCGCCGCCGCCGATCGCCGCCGGCGACGGGAGGGGGTTCACGGCGCGGCAGGGGTTCGGTCCCGGTGCTGTGCGCCCCGATGATCTCGGTGAGCTGCTACGTCTCGAACGCTAACGGACACCCCCGTCCGTTTAGGTAAAGTGAGAGCATGATCGACCGTTTGCCTCACACCCTGCGTTCCGACGCGCTGGACAACCGCGAGCGCATCCTCGACGCGGCCCGAGCACTGTTTTCCGCCGACGGCCTGGACGTGCCGATGCGGGAGATCGCGCGGCGCGCGGGGGTCGGACCTGCCACCTTGTACCGTCACTTCCCGACCAAGCAGGTGCTGGCCACCGAAGCCTTCGCGGACCAGTTGCGCGCGTGTCGCACCATCGTCGACGACGGGTGCGCCGATCCCGATCCGTGGCGTGGCCTTTGCCTGGTGATCGAGAAGATCTGTGAGCTGCACGCGCGGGATCGGGGTTTCAGCGAAGCCTTCATGTCGACCTTCCCGGGGGCGCCGGATGTCGCGGGCCGTGAGTACACGGTGAAAGCGGTCGCCGGACTGGCCCAGCGGGCCAAGGACGCAGGGCACCTGCGGTCCGACTTCGTCCTGGACGACCTCATTCTCATCCTCATGGCCAACAAGGGGATCCACACCAGATCGACCGACACCCAGGTCATGGCCTCCCGACGCTTCGCAGGGTTGGCTGTCCAGGCGTTCGAAGCCTGCCCTCAGCACGCACCACTACCACCAGCGGCACGACTGGTATCCGCAGCACCGGACAGCGCCTGACCGTGGGCGAGCGGTACCCACGCTCGACGCACGAACCACTGAACCCCTTGGAATAGATCATCCAGGTGACGTCGGCCGGCAGGAGACGACGGCGTCATTCCAGGACCGGGCGCAAGAGGCCGGAGACGGTGCGGCGGCACCGCTCGCCTCGGACAGTCAGTGGTTCGCGATCTTGCCGATCGAACGGCCGGAGCGAGTTCGGCGAAAGCCGGAGCGCAGCGCCCGGGCGTGTGCCGACCGGAGAGACCCGGCAGTGAGCGCTGTCCTCTCCGGTCGGCCGGCGGCGCCCTGTCGGGCGGGAACCGTCAGCTGCCGCAGGCGCATCCGGCGGCGGTCTGCTCGCCGGTGCCGCAGCAGGCGTCGCCGCCGTTGACGGCGCTCCTGCCGAGCTGATCGGCGTCGGCCTTGACGACGTAGACCTCCCAGGGCTCCTTGCCGGGGCCATGGACCCAGACCTTGTCCTGGAGGGCGTAGCAGCAGGAGGTGTCGTTCTCCTCGAACGTGGCCAGACCGGCGTCCTTGAGGCGGTCGGTGGCGGCGGTGACCTCCTCGGTCGACTCGACCTCGACGCCGAGGTGGTCGAGGCGGGTCTCCTCGCCGGGGGCGCCCTCGATCAGGACCAGCTTGAGCGGCGGGGTGGTGATGGCGAAGTTCGCGTAGCCCTCGCGGCGTTTGGCCGGTTCGGTGCCGAAGAGCTTGGAGTAGAAGACGATCGACGCCTCCAGGTCGGCGACGCGCAGAGCGAGCTGAGCACGGGACATGGCGGTCTCCCCGGGATGGATCCGATGGCGCATCGACGGTTGTCGATATAATGCGACCTTGGCACCGGATTAGATGACTGTCAACATAGAGGTATGTCGAATCAGGTACTACCGATGCCCGTCGAGGAAAAACCGGTGGCATGCTGCCCGCCGATGGTCCGGGCTCCGCTCGGCGAGGAGGCCGCCGCCGGGCTGTCGCGCATGTTCAAGGCCCTGGCGGACCCGGTACGCCTGCGGCTGCTGTCACTGATCGCCTCCCATGAGGGCGGCGAGGCCTGCGTCTGCGACCTGACCGGGCCTTTCGACGTGTCCCAGCCGACGATCTCCCACCACCTGAAGGTGCTCCGGGAGGCCGGGCTGGTCGGCTCCGAGCGTCGCGGGACCTGGGTGTACTACTGGATCCGGCCCGCCGCCCTCAACCAGCTCTCCGCCCTCCTCCAGGCCCCCGCCCCGGGGTCCGGGGCCGCCTCCGGGCCGGATTCCGGGCCGGATTCCGGGCCGGTTACCGGGCCGGTTTCCGGCTCGGGGTGCTGCGGATGACCGCCCCGCTGGGCGCCGGGCTGCCGCCCAGGCCGTCGGAACCGCCGCGCTGGTCGCCATCGTGGTCGGCTCCGGTATCCAGGCCACGCAGCTGACCCGCGACGTCGGGGTGCAGCTGCTGGCCAACTCCCTGGCCACGGTCTTCGGCCTCGGCGTCCTGATCGCGCTGTTCGGCCCCGTGCCGGGCGCCCACTTCAACCCGTTCGTCTCCGCCGCCGCCTGGTTCACCGGCCGCCGCACCGGCGACGGCCCGGCCCTGCGGGACCTGGCGGCGTACGTGCCCGCCCAGACCGCCGGCGCGGTCGGCGGGGGCCGTCCTGGCCAACGCCATGTTCGCCCAGCCCCTGGTCACCTGGTCGGCTCACGACCGCTCGGCGCCGCACCTGTGGCTGGGCGAGGTCGTAGCGACCTCCGGCCTGATTCTGCTGATCTTCGGGCTCGCCCGGTCCCAGCGGCCGCATTTCGCGCCGGTGGCGGTGGCCTCCTGGATCGGGAGCGCGTACTGGTTCACCTCCTCGACGTCCTTCGCCAAGCCGGCCGTCACGATCGGCCGGGCCTTCACCGACTCCTTCGCCGGGATCGCCCCCGCCTCCCTGCCCGCCTTCGTCGCCGCCCAGCTCGCCGGGGCCGTCCTCGGGCTGGTCCTGGTCGCGGTGCTCTTCGGCCGCCACTCCCCCGTCCCGGCGACCGCCCCGGCCGGTGAGCACGAGTTCGCTGCCACCCCCGGTCGCTGAACCAGCCTGTCCCGAGGATGAACTGTCACGGCATCCCGTGGAGGTGGCCTCGTCGAAGTCGGCGGGCACACCGCGTCCGGTCAGGTCCCAGGCCCACAGGCCGACGAACGCGCCGGTGAACCCCAAGGCCCGGATCTGGCCGCCCTCGATGTCCTCGGCGAGTTCGCCGGACAGCACGGAGGCGTCGGGGAACGCACCGATGGGACGCCGGCCGGGGCCGGTGTCAGGCGCCGAGCGGCGTGCCTCGTGCTGAGCGGGTCTCGCCGAAGGTCCGTCGGTACGCGCCAGGTGTGGTGCCCAGGGCGGCCCGGAAGCGGCGTCGCAGGTTGACCGCCGAGGCGAGTCCGACACGGGTGGCGATGGCCTCCACCGGAAGGTCGCTCTGCTCCAGCAGCACCCGGGCCGCGTCGATACGTCGGCCGAGCAGCCACTGTCCCGGGCTGGTGCCGAGCTGTTCGTCGAATCGCCGGGCGAGTGTTCGGCTCGACAGTCCCGCGCGGTCGGCCAGTCGGCCGAGGGTCAGTGGAGTGTCGAGCCGGGAGGTGGCCCACTCCAGCAGCGGCGCCAGCGACTCGTCCGGCCTGGCGAGGTCGGGCTGCGTGGCGTACTGGAGTTGGCTGCCCTCGCGGTGCGGCGGCAGCACCATGCTCCGGGCGATCTGGGCGGCATACGCGGCGCCGTGGTCGGAACGTACGAGGTGGAGGCACAGGTCGATGCCCGCGCCGGTTCCGGCGCTGGTCGCCACGTCGCCGTGGTCCACGTACAGCACGTCCGCGTCCACCACCACCTCGGGGAAAGCGGCGGCGAGTTGGGCGGTGCGGCGCCAGTGAGTGGTGGCGCGGCGACCGTCGAGCAGTCCGGCCTGGGCCAGGACGAACGCACCCGTGCAGATGGCGACCATCCTCACCCCGCGCCGGTGCGCGGCCAGCAGCGCGTCCAGCACGGTCAGCGGCACCGGTGTGCCGGGCGGCTGCCAGCCGGGGACGATCACGGTGTCCGCGTCCTCCATGGCTGACAGCCCCGCGTCGACGAGCATCGTGTAGCCGACGGTGGTCCGCACAGGCCCGGGGCGCTCGGCGCAGACCCGGAAGTCGTAGCGGACCGGCAGCTCGTCGCGGACGGTGCCGAAGACCTCGGCGGCACAGGCGAGTTCGAAGGGTGACTGCGGCTGGTTGAGCAGAGCCACCACCCGGTGGGAGGTCATGGCAGCAATATACCCATGGATGTCTTTATGGACTCTCGAACCGGGAGGCCGGCCCGGGCCACAGTGGCCCCATGAGTGAAACCACACAGACGGGCCCGCTGAAGACCACCGTCCAGGTCGATGAGGTCACACCGATCGAGGTCGTCCCCGGAATCACGCGCCGCAGGCTGCCGGGGACCGGATACGCACGAGGCTGGCTGATCGACTTCGCCCCCGGAACCGCATGGCCCGAGGTCGACGTGCACGCCACCGAGGAGCGCTACTACGTGCTGAGCGGCGAGGTGATCGAGGGAGACGAACGCCACGGGCCGGGCACCTACGTCGTCTACGCGCCGGGCAGCCGCCACCGGCCCCGGACCGAGACGGGCGCGCGGATGCTGGGGATCACCGTCCCGCCGCACTGACGCGGCACATCCAAGGGGAGGGCGCGACCCTCAGCGGCCCACGGGCGCCTGGACCGGCGCAGCCGCCGGCCGGGGTGATCGCGCCCCATCCGGACGTACGCCTGCCGCGGTCGCTCATGAGACCGGCCAGAATCCCGACGCGGTCGCCATCCTCCGAGTCCCCCGAAGAACAGGAGAGTCCCCGTGCCCGCCTACGCCGTCGGCAACCTGCGGCCGCCCGCCCACATCCCCGAGGACGTCCTGAACTACATCGAGCGCATCCAGGCAACCCTGGACCCGTTCGGTGGACGGTTCCTGGTCCACGGGGCCTCGCAACGCGAAGTGCGCGAGGGCACGTGGCCGGGCGCGCTCGTCGTCATCGCCTTCCCCTCCCTCCCCGACGCCCGCGCCTGGTACGACTCGGCGGCCTACCAGGAACTGCTCCCTCTGTGCACCCGGCACATGGACGGCGACGTCCTGCTGATCGACGGCGTCGCCCCCGGCTACGACCCGGCCGCGACGGCCACCGCACTCCGCACCGTCTCGGTGGGATCCCGTTCCTCGGTGGCGCCGTGCCAGTGCTCTTCGCCGGGCGGGCAGGTGACGGTCTCACCGGGGTGGGCCTCGAAGACGGTGCCGTCGCGGGTGCCGATCAGGGCGATGCCCGCGACGACGTGGAGGGTCTGGCCGACGGCGTGGTGGTGCCAGGCGGTGTGGGCACCGGGTGAGAAGCGGACCATGTTGGCGCGCATCCGGGACGGCTCGGTGCCGGCGTAGAGGGCGTCGAACCACACGTCTCCGGTGAACCAGTTCTCCGGACCCTTGCCGGTGGCCTGCTGCTGTACGAACTCCATCTCGCGTTGTTCCTCTCGTCTCGGGGCAGGGGGCGGCGCCTTGTGCGGGCGCGTGTTCGTCGGGGCTGCCGGTTCAGCTCGCGGTCGTGGCGGTGATCTGCTTGAGGTGGCCCAAGGCGTCCATGGCGTTGGGCCAGCCGGCGTAGAAGGCCAGGTGCTTCAGTGCCTCGGCCGGTTCGTCGCGGCTCAGTCCGTTGCCGAGGGCCGGCCGCAGGTGGAAGGTGAGCTGCTCACCCCGGTACAGCGCGGCCGGCGCGGTCACCGTGACACTGG
Source organism: Streptomyces sp. RLA131 (assembly GCF_056270125.1). Classification (NCBI taxonomy): domain Bacteria; kingdom Bacillati; phylum Actinomycetota; class Actinomycetes; order Kitasatosporales; family Streptomycetaceae; genus Streptomyces; species Streptomyces sp. RLA131. The sequence goes on along the minus strand of NZ_JBWDOQ010000002.1, from coordinate 8,092,634 downwards.
TCGGTGAGCTGTCCGTCCAGGACCCGGACTTCCGCCAGTGGTGGGCCGCGCACCACGTCGCCGCCCTGAGCGTCGGCACGAAGATCCTCCATCACCCGGTCGCCGGTGAACTCCGTCTGGACTGGGACACCCTGACCGCCAGCACCGACCCCGACCAGCAACTGGTTGTCTGGACCGCCGAGGTCGGCACCCCCACCCACGACGGGCTGCGCATCCTCGCCTCCTGGGCCGCCGACCAGCAACTCTGCGTTGCTCCGCCGGAGTAGGGAGCGCGCTCATGGCCGGTCAGGGGGTTGTCAGCTCGCCGGTGCGCAGGGCCGCGGTGACGCCGCCGTCCATCAGGAGGTCGGCACCCGTGATGAAGCCGGCCTGGCGGCCGAGGAGGAAGGCGGCTGCCTCGGCGACCTCGTCGGGCGTGCCGAACCGTCCGGCCGCCGACACCTCGCGGACATGCTCGAACCACGCGCGGCGGGGCCCGGACAGCTCGTCCAGCGATCCGTACGACCGCGTCGCCAGGATTCTGGATCTTCGGGTCGGCGACGTCCTCGACACGTACGTCGTCGGCCGCGTGCGGCAGGTGGCTCACATGAGCGGAGCTCCTCTGTGTCGGGGGGAGGACCTGGATGAGGTCGCCATCAGTGGCGTCGGGGGCGTCGGGGGGGGGCCAGGGCCGGGCTCCACCTCAGCGCGGCTCCAGGCGGAGTGTGGAGGCCCGGGCCTGGTCGGTCAGGACGTGCTCGACGATGGTCGTGTAGCGCCCGTACTTGTCGCGGTAGGCGGCATCCACGCCCGCGTACTCGCCGGGTCGGCCGCGCGCAGGGTGACCTCTTCCGGGCGGGGAGACGGGCGATGCCGCGGCGGCTGCGGTTCGACGGCGGTTGCGGCTCGTGCGCCGAGGGCCGCGGAGCGTGAGTCAGGCGTTCAGGGTGACGTTGCCGAGCCGGCTGACCACGGCGGGGTCACGGTGGTCGAAGAACAGCGACCCTCCGGTGTCCAGGGCGGCGACGGCCGCCATCTGGTCGGCAGTGAGCTCGAAATCGAAGACGTCGAGGTTCTCCGCCATGCGCTCGGCGCGAACCGACTTGGGGATCACGACGACGTCGCGCTGAACGAGCCAGCGCAGCACGACCTGCGCCACGGACTTGGCATGCGCGGTGGCGATCCGGCCGAGCACCGGGTGGGCGAAGAGGTTGTTACGGCCCTCTGCGAAGGGGCCCCACGACTCCATCTGCACCCCGCGCTCGCGCATGAGTTCCTGATCGGTGGTGCGCTGGTGGAAGGGGTGGGTCTCGACCTGGTTGACCGCCGGTGTGATCTCGTTGTGGTCGATCAGGTCCACGAGCCGGTCGGCGTGGAAGTTCGAGACCCCGATGGCCCGGACAAGGCCCTCGCGGTGCCCGCGCTCCATGGCGCGCCAGGAGCCGTAGACGTCACCGAAGGGCTGGTGGATCAGGTACAGGTCGAGATGGTCCAGGCCGAGCTTGCGCAGCGAGGTCTCCAGGGCGCGCCGGGCCTTGTCCTCACCGGCGTCGGAGATCCACAGCTTGGTGGTGACGAACAGGTCCTGGCGCGGCACGCCGCTGCTCTTGATCGCGCGGCCGACGGCTTCCTCGTTGCCGTAGGCGGCCGCGGTGTCGAGGGACCGGTAGCCGGCGGCGAGGGCGTCGTTGACGGCTCGCTCGGTCTGCTCGGGCGGGATCTGGTAGACGCCGAAGCCGAGGATCGGGATCTCGACACCGTTGTTCAGGGTGACGGTCTGCATGGGGGGGGTCCTTACGCGGGGTGCGGGCGGGGTGCGGGCGGTGGTCGGAAGTCAGCGCTCAAGCAGCTGCCGGGCGCCTTCCGGGTGGGTTTCCCCGGCGGCCGGGGGCAGGCTGCTGAGCCTGTCCATCTGCTCGTCGGTCAGTCGCAGGCTGTCGGCGGCGGTGTTCTCCTCGACGCGGTGGACGCGCTTGGTGCCGGGGATGGGAGCGATGTCGTCGCCCTGGGCGAGCAGCCAGGCCAGCGCGACCTGCGCCGGGGTGGCACCGGCTTGTTCGGCGACGGCCTGGACCTCGTCGGCGATGCGCAGGTTGCGCTGGAAGTTCTCGCCGGTGAAGCGCGGGTTGCCGTACCGGAAGTCGCCTTCCTTCGAAGTCCTCGGTGGAGCGGATCGTGCCGGTCGGGAAACCGTGACCGAGCGGGGAGAAGGGCACCAGGCCGATGTTCAGTTCGCGCAGCACGGGCAGGACCCGCTGTTCCAGATCACGGGTCCACAGCGAGTACTCCGACTGGACGGCGGCGACAGGGTGGACGGAGTGGGCGCGGCGAATGGTGTCCGGTCCGGCCTCCGACAGCCCGAACGCGCGGACCTTGCCCTCGGCGACCAGGTCGGCCACTGCCCCGGCGGTCTCCTCGATGGGCGTGTCCGGGTCGACGCGGTGCTGGTAGTACAGGTCGATGTAGTCGGTGCCCAGCCGCTTCAAGGAGCCCTCGACGGCGGTGCGGATGTTGGCCGGACCGGAGTCCGGCGTCCCGGCACCGGCACCGGCACCGGCACCGGCATGCGAGACGAGGCCGAACTTCGTCGCGAGCACCACCTGGTCGCGGCGGCCCTCCAGGGCGCGGCCGAGCAGCTCCTCGTTGGTGTAGGGGCCGTAGATCTCGGCGGTGTCGATGAAGGTGACGCCCAGCTCAAGCGCACGGTGCAGGGTGCGGATGGACTCCGCCTCGTCGGTCCCGGAGTCGGTGTACCCGTGGGACATGCCCATCGCGCCCAGACCGATACGGGATACGTCCGGACTGCCCAGCTTGATGTGCAACATCGTTCGTCACCTCTCGTCATTCCTTGCCCGCCCCCGCCGGTCGTCGCGACCGGGACGTCCGCAGCGGTACCCACCGGGCGGGAGTGCCGCTCGGCCGGTGCTCCAGATGGACGCGCCGCGACGTTCTCCACCCTGCCGCCGTACGCCGGCGACAGCCAGGCCGAGGTGTGCCGGGGAGCGGCCGGCGGGGGTGTGACAGGGCCTCCCTCGCAGGCCTGCCACGGTGGCGGCGGGGAGACACTGGCTTCATGGCACCCGAGCAGCACAGCAGCGGCGACGAACTGGGGCGCTTCCTGCGCGCCCGCCGCACCCAGACCGGCCCCCGGAGCGCCGGGCTGACCCCCGGGCCCGGCGTACGCCGCACTCCTGGCCTGCGCCGCGAGGAGCTGGCCACCCTCGCCGGGGTCAGCATCGACTACTACACCCGCCTGGAGCGCGGTAAGGAGACCCGGCCCAGCCCCGCCGTGGTCAACGCCCTCGCCCGCGCTCTCCGGCTCGACGACGCCGAGCACCAGCATCTGCGCGACCTGGCGGTCCGCGCCGCCCGCTATGTGCCCCGGCCCGCGCCGGCTCCGAGCCGTACGGTGCGTCCCGACCTGAAGCTGCTGCTGGAGACGGTGCGGCCCAGCCCCGCCTACATCGTCAGCCGCTGGCCGGCACCGACCCCGACGCCCCCGACCTCACCCAGCTCGTCGGCGAACTCCTCCTCAAGAGCCCCGACTTCGCCGGGCTGTGGGAGCGCTACGAGGTCACCGGCCGCAAGTACACCGCCAAGACGTTTCAGCATCCCCAGGTCGGCAGGATCACCCTGGGCTTCCAGGGCATGGCCCTCGAAGGCACCCCCGGCCGGCGCATGGGCGTCTACATGGCCCAACCCGGCACCCCCGACCATGACGCCATGCTCCTGCTCGACATGACGGCCACGCAGCCCGAGCCCCGGCCGTCCGAGCAGAGGCGGTGACCGGCCAGGGCCGGCCGCGGGCTTCGTGGCCGCCGGGGCCCTGGCCGGCGCCCCGGCTCGGGCCGTACGACCGCGTCGGAACCCGTCCAAGATCATCAACCGGTGTGGCTTCGGGCGGCTGTCGCCGGCCCGCGATCGGTCTCACAGCCGCGGCAGGACCGGCCGGCCGAGAAACGCGGCAAGCCGATCGATGGCCGGAGCGGTCTCTTCGACGGGCTGCGGCTCGGCGAAGCGTCCCGTTCGGGGCTGGGGGGAGAGCTGGACCCGAACGAACGCCAGGGCCTGCTCTGCAAGGTCTTCGGGCAGCCGGGCGGGGATTCCGGTGGCCCGGGCGAGGTCCCATCCGTGAGCGAGCAGATCGTACAGGCGGATCTGCAGGCGCTCGGCGCCCGTGGCACTCCCCAAAGGGCCCGCATAACTCCGCTGGAGTACCCCGGGACGGGAGAACACGGCCCGCAGTGAAGCGCTGGAGGCCCGGTAGGCCCCGACCGGGTCGTCGCCGAGGAGGTCTGTCCCGCGTTCGGGCATCGGGCCACCCTCGATCAAGGCTGTGAATACCAGGTCCATGCCGACCAGGTGGTTGACCAGGTCGCGCACGTTCCATTCCGTGCACGGCGTCGGGGCCTCCCAGTGCTCGGGGCGGATCTCGGCGATCAGGTCGCCGACGGCTTCGTACGCGCGCGCGAGGTCTTGAGCAGATGTGATGGTCATCGGGGGAGACTACGGCGGCACCCGTCAGGTTGCCCGATGTTTTCCGGCGGCTTTCCGGCGGCTTTCCGGCGGCCCGGAGAAAACCGTGTCCGTCCCCCGAGCCCCTGCCGTCCTCTGGCACCGGCAGCTAGGCGGGGCCGCGCGCCCGCACCCGTTCCATCAACGCCGGGTCCAGGTGCGGACGCGTCCGGCGTCAGCCTGCCGCGGGCTGCGGCTCGGCGATGTCGCTCACGCCGCTCGGAGCGTCGCGGCGGAACACGTCCTTCAGGTAGAGCACGGCGGCGGCGGCGAGCACCCAGAGCGGGAGGATCACCAGGGCGCGGGCCAGACCGTCGTTCTCGAACCCGGACAGCCCCTGCATCGCGCGGACCCCCACCCCGATGGGCAGGGTCTCGGACAGCGGGCGCAGCCAGGCGGGAAGGTAGGCCGGCGGCATGATCCCGCCGCTGCTGCTGTTGCCGAGGATCAGCAGGAGTATCGAGGCGAGACTGACGCCGGCGGGTCCGCACAGTCGCAGCAGCACCATGGTCGTGGCGCCGACCGCGGCGCCCATCAGCGCGATGACGAGGGCAAGCAGCAGGAAGGGGCCGGGCAGCGCGCCGAAGCCCGCGCTTCCGCCGATGACGGCGATCACGATGCCGCCGATCACTCCGAACAGGGCCAGGCTGGCCATACGCCAGCGGTACTGGAGCCGGGGTGCGAGCTGGTAGGTCGTCATGCCGAAGAGGTATCCGGCCAGCACCAGGCCGAAGGCCGCGTAGAAGACGGAGAGCCCCCGGGTGTCCCCCGCGGCCGCCGGGGCGACGTCCTCGACGGAGAGGTGACGGTGCTCCGCGTGGGCCACGGAGCCGAAGGCGGTGGTCACGGTTGCGGTGACGGCGGCTCCGTTGGCGCTGCCGTAGAGCAGGTTTCCCTTGCCGAGGTAGGCCGCGTACACGGACCTGTCCTGGACAGCCCGCCGGGCGGTCGCTTCATCGGGGTAGGTCTTGAGGGTGAAGCCGCCCGGGATGGCGCGCGCGAGGTCCTGGCGCAGGTGCGTCTGGTGCGTGCCGATCTCCGTCGTGCCCACGGGCAGCTCATGTGGGCGCGGCGCGTGGAAGGCGGCGAGATAGACACTGACGAACACGGTGCCGATCAGCAGGACGACCGCTACGGGGAGCACGACAGCCCGCGAGGTCCCGGGGCGGAGCGGCGGATGGGCCACGTCCAGGGCATGCTTGTGCGGCTGTCGGGTGAAGACGCGCTGCAACATCGAAGATAAGTCCTAGAATAGAAGTTAACTGATAGTATTAGTACACGATAATCAGCTGACTTACAAAAAAGGTCCACAACGTGAACCCTTCCGACCGGCGCACCGGCCATGTGGCCTGGCAGATCGGCCAGATCATGGCGTCCCGGATCGAGCGCGCACTGCGCCCCTTCCAATTGACCCTCGCCCAGAACAACGCCCTGACGCAGGCCACCCTCGATCCGGGCGTCTCCAGCGCCACGGCGGCGCGCAGGACGGCGATCACCCCTCAGTCCATGGGAACCGCGGTCAACGGGCTGGTGGAGCGGGGACTTCTTGAGCGCCGGACCGCCCCCGGCGACAGGCGCACGCACCGACTGCACGCCACGGAAGCGGGCCGGCGACTCGCGGCGGAAGCCAGGACCATGGTGGATGCCGCCCACGCCGAAGCTCTGGAAGTGCTGACGCCGACGGAGCAGGACCAGGTGCACTCACTGCTGCTGAAACTGTTGGCCTCACTGAATCCGGCGGCGACGGACGGCGACAGCGCCCCATGAGAAGCCGGTGGAGCGAGACACCGCACCCAGGGAATGCCTGACCGGACAGCGGCCGGGAAACAGGGCCTCGGCAGGCGGCCCGGTGTTCGGCGCGCCGTGGTGCCAGAAGACGGCGAGGCGGCCGTCAAGATCACCCGCGCCGGCGCCGTGGACAGTTCGCCGAGCGGTCGGCCGACAGGCGCATGCGCGTTTCAGGGGGCACCCGTGTTGCAATGGACCTGCCCGGCACCGGGCTTCGCAGCGGCCTCTCGCGTACCAGGGAGGGAGCCGGGAGCACCATCGAGCACAAGGAGTCGCCGTGACCGTACGCGGGCCTGACGGGGACGGTGGCCAGACCCCTCGTCTTCCCGAGGACGGGAGTCGCCGGGCCGGGGCGATGACGTTGGCGGTGACGCTGGCGGCGGCGGAGAGCGCGGCGCCCGTGGAGTCGCTCGATGTGGTCGCGTGCATGCTCAAGGAGCACCTCGGGGCCGTGTCGGTGTCGTTCCTGATCACCGACTTCACCGGCAGTTCGGTGGTACGGCTGGGGGTGGCGGGCAGCGTCGATACCGATGAGCCGGCCCGGCGCATCTCGTTGCGGGGCACCGTGTACGACGACGTGATCCGCACCCAGCGGCCGAGCGTGGAGGACATGGGCGCCGGGGCGGTGGCGCGGATCGTGGCCCCGGTGACCAACCGTGGGGACGCCATCGGGCTCCTGGAGCTGTTCCTGCCCGCCACGCCCGACGCGCAGGTGATGCGGGAGATCGGCGAGACCGCGCACGCCCTGGCATACATCGTCATCGCCAACCGGTCCTTCACCGACGTCTACCAGTGGGGCCGCCGCACCAGCCCGCTGAGCCTGGCCGCCGAGATCCAGCACCGGCTGCTCCCGGCGTCGCTGGCCTGCGAGGCCGCCCAGTTCGCGGTCGCCGGCGCGCTGGAACCCGCCGACCACGTCGGAGGCGACACCTTCGACTACGTCATCGACCGGGACACCGTCCAGCTCTCCGTCACCGACGCCATGGGCCACGACGTCGAGGCCGCACTACTGGCCACCCTCCTGGTGGGCGCCCTGCGCCGGGCCCGCAGAGCCGGCGCCGACCTCGCCGAACAGGCCCGCCAGGCCGACCAGGCCATGCGCGAACACGGCCGCCAGGGCTACGCCACCGGCCAGCTCCTGCGCATCAGCCTGCTCGACGGCAGCACCGAGTTCATCAACGCCGGCCACCCCTGGCCACTGCGCATGCGCCACGGACACGTCCAGGAAATCGTTCCAGAAATCGATCTGCCGTTCGGCTTCCAGATCCCCCACACCTACCGCGTCCAATCGCTGGACCTGCAACCCGGCGACCGGCTGGTCATGCTCACCGACGGCATGCTGGAACGCAACCCCCACAGCCTCGACCTGTCCGACCTGATCATCCACACCCGCGAACTCCACCCCCGCGAAGCCGCCCGCACCCTCATCGCGGCGATCGCCGACGCCCACCACGGCCACCTGCAGGACGACGCCACCGTCATGTGCCTGGACTGGCACGGCACCGGCCACTCCCAACGCGACGCCGACACCGGCGCCGACCTCGCCGACGCCTCTCACCCCGAGGACGGGCGGCGCGCTCCCGGTCGTTGAACGGGTGACCGGTCCAGATGGGCCGGGACCTGCTCCAAGTCGCCCGTGGCTCGCCTGATCAGCCGACGGCCCGGCGATAGATCTGCCGTGAACCGCCTTCCGGGCCCGGACCGGCGGCCTCGGCCGGGGCGAAACCGAGACACTCGTAGAAGACGCGTGCGCCGCTGGCCACGGCGCCGGGATGGTCGGCCCCGAAGGTGACCACCTCAATGCCGCCCGGCCCCTGCACGAACCTACGTGTCGCCTCCGCCATCAGCGCACGACCGGCGCCCTTCTGGGACGTCCTGCTCTCGCGCGAGTCCGACGATCGCCCGAGCAGCCGGCAGACGAGGGGTCGGGCCACGGCCTTCATGGGTGTGCCGGTCTTCTTGTCGGCGGGGAAGGGCTGTCCCGTAACTGATCTTAGGGTCGCCCGCGTGCGTCGGCGCCCGCTCTGTTGCGCCCGGCAGGAACCGGGAGGATCGTGGATCACGGGCACGGGCGCTGCCAGAAGGTAACCGCACGCCGCAGGAGGCCCCCAGCGCGGAGCGGCCGGCGTCGCAGTGCCCTCTGCCGAGCCGGTCGGGTTCCGGGAGAGGGTGCCCTCCATGACGCAGCTTGGTCTGCCGGAATCGATTGAAGCGTGCCTGTTCGATCTGGACGGCGTCATCACCAGGACAGCCACGGTGCATGCGGCCGCGTGGAAGCAGACGTTCGACGACTTCCTCCTGCGGCACGACGGATCCGGCTTCACGCCGTTCGACGCCGCCCGGGACTACGACGAGTACGTGGACGGGAGGCCGCGCGCCGACGGGGTGCGCGTTTTCCTCGCCTCGCGCGGTATCGCGCTTCCGGAGGGTTCCCCGGACGACGACGGCGAGGAGGACACGGTGCACGGGCTGGGGAACCACAAGAACGCTCTGCTGCTGGAGAAGATCCGCACCACCGGCGTCGAGGCGTACCCGGGCACCATGCACTACATACGGACGGTCCGGCAGCGCGGCCTGAAGACCGGCGTTGTGTCCTCCAGCGCGAACTGCCGGGACATCCTGGTGTCGGTCGGGGCGGAGGCGCTGTTCGACGTTCGCATCGACGCCGTGGTGGCCGCGGAGCGCGGGCTTCCCGGCAAACCGCACCCCGACACATTCCTGGCCGCCGCCCGTGACCTGGGGGTGGAGGCCCGGGCGTCCGCGGTCTTCGAGGACGCGCTCGCCGGGATGGACGCGGGGCGATCGGGCCGTTTCGGCTACGTCGTCGGGGTCGACCGGGTCGGACAGGCGGACGCCCTGCGCGCCCACGGCGCGCACATCGTCGTACGGGACCTCGCGGAACTGGAGCGTCAGGGATGATCACGGACACCTGCTTCGCCGTCGATCCCTGGGCCCTCAAGGAAATGCCGCTCAAGCTGGATCTCCTGCCGCAGAGCGAATCGGTCTTCGCGCTCTCCAACGGCCATATCGGCTGGCGCGGCAACCTTGACGAGGGCGAGCCCCACGGGCTGCCCGGCTCCTACCTCAACGGCTTCCACGAGCTGCACCCGCTGCCCTACGCGGAAGGAGGGTACGGCTACCCCGAGTCCGGCCAGACCGCGATCAACGTCACCAACGGCAAGATCCTGCGGCTGCTGGTCGACGACGAGCCCTTCGACCTCCGCTACGGTCAGCTCCACAGCCACGAGCGGGTGCTGGACCTGCGCGCCGGTCTGCTGCACCGCCGTTGTACGTGGACCTCGCCGGCGGGCCGCACCGTCCGGGTGCGCTCCACGCGGATGGTCTCCTTCACGCAGCGCTCCATCGCCGCCGTCGCCTACGAGGTCGAAGCCACCGACACCCCGGTGCGGGTCGTGGTGCAGTCCGAACTCGTCGCCAACGAGCAACTCCCCACGGTCGCGGGCGATCCCCGCGCCGCCGTGGCACTGGAATCGCCGCTCGACGCGGAGGAGGACGTGGCGATGGGAAGCCGCCTTCGGCTGATCCACTGCACGCGCGGCAGCGGACTGCGGGTCGCGGCCGCCGCAGACCACACCGTACGGGGGCCCGAGCGGACACAGACCAGCAGCGAGAGCAACGGCGACGTCGCACGTCTGACGGTCACGGCCGTGCTGGCGCCGGGTCAGAAGCTGAGCATCGACAAGCTCGTCGCCTACGGCTGGTCACACATCCGGTCCCTGCCGGCGGTCAGGGATCAGGTGGAGGCGGCGCTCGCCGCGGCCGGCAGCACCGGCTGGCAGGGGCTGGTCGACGAACAGCGCCGCTACCTCGACGAGTTCTGGGCGCGGTCCGATGTCGAGGTCGACGGGGACGAGGAGATCCAGCAGGCCGTACGGTTCGCCCTGTTCCACGTTCTGCAGGCCGGTGCCCGCGCCGAGCAGCGACCCATCCCCGCCAAGGGGCTGACCGGCACCGGCTACGACGGTCACTCCTTCTGGGACACCGAGACCTTCGTCCTGCCCCTGCTGACCTACACCTCGCCCCGTGCCGTCGCCGAGGCGCTGCGCTGGCGGCAGACCACGCTGCCGGCGGCCCGGGACCGGGCGCGGCAACTCGGGCTGCGCGGAGCGGCCTTCCCCTGGCGGACCATCGACGGTGCGGAGTGCACCGCCTACTGGCCGGCCGGCACCGCCGCGTTCCACGTCAACGCCGACATCGCCGATGCCGTCGTCCGCTACGTGTCCGCCACCGGCGACGAGGACTTCGAGCGCACCAGTGGCGTGGAACTACTCGTGGAGACGGCCCGGTTGTGGATGTCGCTGGGACATCACGACCACCACGGCGCGTTCCACATCGACGGTGTGACGGGCCCGGACGAGTACAGCGCGATCACCGATGACAACACGTACACCAATCTCATGGCCGCCAGGAACCTGCGTGAGGCCGCCGGCAGTGCCGGACGCCATCCCCACCAGGCAGCGGTGCTGGGCGTGGACGACGAGGAGACCGCGGCGTGGTGTGACGCCGCGGCCACCATGCATCTGCCGTACAACGACGAGTTGGGGGTGCACGAGCAGCACGCGGGATTCACCGGCCACCAGCCGTGGGACTTCGCCACCACCCGGCCCGATCAGTACCCGTTGCTGCTGCACTTCCCCTACTTCGACATCTACCGCAAGCAGGTGGTGAAGCAGGCGGACCTGGTGCTGGCCATGTACACGTGCGGCGAGGCTTTCGACACCGAGCACAAGGCACGCAACTTCGCCTACTACGAGCCGCTGACGGTCCGCGACTCGTCGCTGTCCGCGTGCTGCCAGGCGGTCATCGCGGCGGAGGTCTGCCATGAGCAGCTCGCCTACGACTATGTGGTCGAAGCGGCGCTGATGGACCTCAACGACCTGGAGAACAACACCAGGGACGGGCTGCACATCGCGTCGCTGGCCGGCACCTGGATGGCCCTGGTCTGCGGGTTCGGGGGCATGCGGCACACCGGCGGCACGCTGTCGTTCACGCCCCGGCTGCCCGAGAGACTCAGCCGGCTGGCCTTCCACATGGAGATCCGTGGTCGCCGCCTGCGGGTGGAGATCAGGACCGGGACCGCGACGTACACCCTGCTGACAGGCACGTCCATGACGATCCGTCACCACGGCGAAGTCCTCACCCTCACCCCCGGCTCGTCCACGAGCCGCACCATCCCCGACGCGACCCTGCGCCCGGCCCCCGAACAGCCGCCGGGCCGCCGCCCCGGTCGCCCCCATCAGCAGCGAATCATCAGGCTGTGACCGACGGACCACCACGCCCCCGAGGGCCGCGCACCTGGTACCCCGCGGCGGTCGGTCAGCGCCTGTTGGGCGCCGCCCACGGTCGGCGCAGGCGCTATGCGACGGACAGCAGGTCCCAGGCGCTCATGGTGTCGGCGTGCTGGAGGTGCCGGACGGCTTCGGCCGGCCGGTCGCTGCGTTCCAGGATCCGGCCGAGCAGGAGGTGCGCCTGCGGCCGGGAGGGGTCCGCGTCCAGGACGGTACGCAGTTCGGCCTCCGCACGGGAGAGTTGCGCGGTGTAGTAGTACGACTGGGCCAGCATCATCCGCACCGTCAGGTTGCCCGGCGTCACCTCCGCGAGCTCCACCAGCATCCGCGCCGCGGTCGTGTACCGGCCCCGCTCGAAAAAACGGCTCGCGCGCCGGAAACAGCTCCCCGACACGGCCCTGCTCGCATTCGGCATCCTGTCTCCCTCGTATGTCCCGCCTGCGGTGTGCCCAGGTCCGGCACGGCGATTCCCGCCGCGTCACCGATGGCACGTGGCCCGGCCGACCCACCGCGAGGCGGGCGCGGCCGGGCCGCGTGCGTGCGACGGCTCCCGTCCCCACGGAGACCGCCGCCTGCCGGGATCACGTTCCGCTCCTGCCGTGACCCCGGGGCCCTTTCGTCCGACGCGTTCACCCGCGTCCGCGGGCGCCACGCCAACGACGCCGAGGCCGCCCCCATCCCTCCAACCGCGAGGACGCAGGCGGGAAAGCCATGAACTTTCCACCCGATACCGGACGGCACTCCACACACCCAGCGCGCCGACGGGCCGCAGATATTCCCCGAGGCCCGGACACCCGGCCCACCAGAGACCGCGAAGGCGGCTCCCGCACCGCCCGGCCACCACACCGAGGACCGCCCCGTGCCCGCGTCGGAGCGTCATGGTGACCGGCGCCACTCCCCCGGCGGGACGGCCCGAGCGGCTCAACGGCGGGGCTGCGTGATGGAACGTGACACTGCCACTACTCTCCGCCTCACCTGAATGTAACGATCAGGTTTCAGGGGCTTGCCGATTCTCATGTAATCGATTCCAATCCTCCTTGTAATCGATTCCACGAGGAGGTGGGCCGATGGCGAGCATCAAGGACGTGGCATCACGCGCCGGAGTTTCGGTCGCGACGGTCTCCCGTGTGCTCAACGACCACCCGGCCGTCCGGCCGGACACCCGGGCCAGGGTTCTGTCGGCCGTGAGCGACCTGGGCTACCGCCCCAACGCGGTCGCCAGGTCGTTGCGCACGGACCAGACCCGCACGCTCGGCCTGGTCATCAGCGACGTCCTCAACCCCTTCTTCACCGAGCTCGCCCGCTCCGTGGAGGACGAGGCACGCGCACTGGGCTACAGCGTCATCATCGGCAACGCCGACGAGCAGCCCGAGCTCCAGGACCACCATGTGCGGACCCTGCTGGACCGCCGCATCGACGGGCTGCTGGTCAGCCCCACCGACGGTGGCTCCCCGCTGATGCTCGACGCTGTGCGCTCCGGCACCCCGATGGTCTTCGTCGACCGCTGGATCCCCGGGATGAACGTCCCCATGGTGCGGACCGACGGCTGTGACGCGATCCGTGACCTGGTCGCTCACCTGCACGCGATCGGGCACCGCCGGCTGGCGATCATCGCGGGACCCGCGGCCACCACCACCGGCAGCGAGCGTGTCGAGGCGTTCCGCGAGGCGCTGGAGGCCTTCGGGCTGCCGCTGCCGGACGAGTACATCGGCCAGGGCGACTTCCGGGCCGCGAGCGGCCGCCGGGTCACTGCCGCCTTCCTCGACCTTCCCAACCCGCCCGATGCCGTGTTCGCCGCGGACAACCTGATGGCACTCGGCGCGATGGACGAGATCCGCGCCCGGGGGCTGCGGGTCCCCGACGACATCGCACTGGCCGCCTTCGACGACATCGCGTGGTTCGTGCACACCGACCCGCCGATCACCGCGATCGCCCAGCCGACCGGGGAGCTCGGCCGGGCGGCCGTCCGCTCGCTGGTCGCCCTGCTGGAAGGCCGTCCGGCACCCTCGGTCACCGTCCCCGCCCGCCTGGTAGTGCGCCGCTCCTGCGGCGAATCCGAAGGGAGCCCCCGTTGAGCACGAGCAGCCCCGAACTCCTGCGCATGGAAGGCGTACGCAAGGTCTTCCCCGGCGTGGTGGCACTGGACGGAGTCGACTTCGATCTGCGCGGCGGCGAAGTGCACGTCCTGCTGGGTGAGAACGGAGCCGGCAAGAGCACGCTGATCAAGATGCTCTCCGGCGCGCACCGCCCCGACGACGGCCGGATCCTCGTCGACGGCCGCGAAGTACGCATCAACGGCGCGCAGGAGGCGGAGCGCCTGGGCATCGCCACGATCTACCAGGAGTTCAACCTCGTGCCCGCCCTGAGCGTCGCCGAGAACATCTTCCTGGGCCGCCAGCCGCGCCGTTTCGGCCTGCTGGACCGCAAGAAGATGGAGGCGGACGCGCTCGCGCTGCTGGCACGGGTCGGCGTGGACGTCGACCCGCGTACTCCGGTCGGTGAACTGGGCATCGCGCGGCTGCAGATGGTCGAGATCGCCAAGGCGCTGAGTCTTCAGGCCCGCGTCCTGATCATGGACGAGCCGACCGCGGTGCTGACCAGCGACGAGATCGACAAGCTCTTCCGCATCGTGCGCAAGCTGCGGGCCGACGGCGTCGGCATCGTCTTCATCACGCACCACCTGGAGGAGATCGCCGCGCTCGGCGACCGGGTGACCGTTCTGCGCGACGGCCGCAGCGTGGACCAGGTTCCGGCCGACACCGACGAGGACGAACTGGTCCGGCTGATGGTGGGACGCAGCATCGAGCAGCAGTACCCGCGCGAGCGCGCACCGGCCGGCGCACCGCTGCTGCGCGTGGAGGGGCTCACCCGCAGCGGCGTCTTCCACGATGTCGCCTTCGAGGTGCGGGCGGGCGAGGTCGTCGGCCTGGCCGGGCTGGTGGGCGCCGGCCGCACCGAGGTGGTGCGCGCGGTCTTCGGCGCCGATCCCTACGACTCCGGGACGGTCGAGGTGGTGGGCAAGCGGCTGCCGCGGCACGACATCAACGCCGCCATGCGCGCCGGGATCGGGCTGGTCCCCGAGGACCGCAAGGGCCAGGGCCTGGTGCTGGACGCCAGCGTGCAGGAGAACCTGGGCCTGGTCACGCTCCGGCAGTCCACCCGCGCCGGTTTCGTCGACCGGGCGGGCCAGCGCAGGGCGGCGCAGACGATCGCCGGTCAGCTCAAGGTCAGGATGGCCGGCCTCCACCAGCATGTACGCACCCTGTCCGGCGGCAACCAGCAGAAGGTCGTCATCGGCAAGTGGCTGCTGGCCGACACCAAGGTGCTGATCCTCGACGAGCCGACCCGCGGTATCGACGTCGGCGCCAAGGTCGAGATCTACCAGCTCGTCAACGAACTCACGGCCTCCGGACACGCTGTCCTGATGATCTCCAGCGACCTCCCCGAGGTGCTGGGCATGAGCGATCGCGTCCTGGTGATGTCCCAAGGCCGGATCGCCGGCGAACTTCCCGCTCACGAAGCGACCCAGGACGCCGTCATGGCGCTGGCGGTCGGCACGAACGCACCCAAGGATGTGGAGGGCTCCCGTGGCCACTGACACGCTCAAAACCAGCAAGGGCACGGTCGGTGCCGCCACGGCGGCCCGCCGCGTACTGCTCAACAACGGCGCACTGAGCGCCCTGGTGGTCCTGCTCGTGGCACTGTCGGCGATGTCCGGCGACTTCCTGACCACCCAGAACCTCCTCAACGTCGGCGTCCAGGCGGCCGTGGTGGCGATCCTGGCCTTCGGGTCCACCTTCGTCATCGTCTCCGCCGGCATCGACCTGTCCGTCGGCTCAAGCGCCGCACTGTCGGCGACCGTCCTGGCCTGGACCGCCACCTCGGCAGGGCTGCCGGTGTGGCTGGCGGTCGTTCTCGCCGTCGGCACCGGCATCGCCGGCGGCCTGCTCAGCGGCCTGCTGATCTCGTTCGGCAAGCTGCCGCCGTTCATCGCCACCCTCGCGATGCTCTCCATCGCCCGCGGCCTGACCCTGGTCATCTCCCAGGGCAGCCCGATCGCCTTCCCCGACTCCGTCTCCCATCTGGGTGACACCCTCGGCGGCTGGCTCCCGGTACCGGTCCTGGTCATGATCGCCGCAGGACTCGTCACGGCCCTGATCCTGGGCCGCACCTACATCGGACGCTCCATGTACGCCATCGGCGGCAACGAGGAAGCGGCCCGCCTGTCCGGAATCCGCGTCAAGCGCCAGAAGATCATCATCTACGCGCTGTCCGGTCTGTTCGCGGCGGTCGCCGGCATCGTCCTGGCCTCCCGGCTGGCCTCCGCCCAGCCGCAGGCGGCCAACGGCTACGAACTGGACGCCATCGCCGCGGTCGTCATCGGCGGCGCCAGCCTCTCCGGCGGCGTCGGCAAGGCCTCCGGCACCCTCATCGGCGCCCTGATCCTCGCCGTCCTGCGCAATGGCCTGAACCTGCTGTCGGTCTCGGCCTTCTGGCAGCAGGTCGTGATCGGCGTCGTCATCGCCCTCGCGGTCCTGCTCGACACCCTGCGCCGCCGCGCCTGACTCCGGCGCCCGGCCCACTCGACTCTCCTCTCCCCCGCACCCTCCCGCACCCTCCCGCACGGCAAGGAACCCTCATGCGCACCAAGCTCGCCACCGCCACCGCCGTCACTGTCGCCGCCCTCGCGCTCACCGCCACGGCGTGCAACTCCGGCTCCTCCGGCTCGTCGTCGGACATCAAGGTGGGCCTGTCCGTCTCCACCCTCAACAACCCCTACTTCGTCCAGCTCAAGCAGGGCGCCCAGGCCGAGGCCAAGAAGGAGGGCGTGGACCTGACGGTCACCGACGCCCAGAACGACGCCTCCCAGCAGGCGAACCAGCTGCAGAACTTCACCAGCCAGAACGTGAAGTCGATCATCGTCAACCCGGTGGACTCCGACGCGGCCGGACCGTCGGTCAAGGCCGCCGCCAAGGCGGGCATCCCCGTCGTCGCCGCCGACCGTGGCGTCAACAACGCCGACCTGGCCACCACCGTCGCCTCCGACAACGTCGCCGGCGGAAAGCTCGCCGCCAAGGCGCTGGCCGACGAGCTGAACGGCAAGGGCACCGTGGTCGTCCTGCAGGGCACCGCCGGAACCTCCGCGGCACGCGAGCGCGGCCAGGGCTTCACCGAGGGCATCAAGGCATACCCGGGCATCAAGGTCGTGGCGCAGCAGAGCGCCGACTTCGACCGCGCCAAGGGTCTGGACGTCATGACGAACCTGCTGCAGGCGCACGCGGGCGTCACCGGTGTCTTCGCCGAGAACGACGAGATGGCCCTGGGCGCGGTCAAGGCGCTGGGCAGCAAGGCCGGCGCGTCGGTGAAGGTCGTCGGCTTCGACGGCACTCCGGACGGGCTGACCGCGGTCAAGGCCGGCACCCTCGCCGCGTCCGTGGCCCAGCAGCCCAAGGAACTGGGCAGGCTCGCCGTGCAGAACGCCGTCAAGGCCGCCAAGGGCGACAAGCTCAGCAGCACCGTCAAGGTGCCCGTCAAGGTCGTCACCGCCGACAACGTCGCCGACTTCTCCTGACGCACCGGACCGGACGCACCGGACCGGACGCACCGGTCCGGACGTTCCAGCAGCACGACACTGAAGGGAACCCGCAGATGCACGGCTACGACCTGCTGGTCGTGGGGTCGGCCAACGCCGACCTGGTGATCGGCGTCGACCGGCGCCCGGCGGCCGGGGAAACGGTCCTCGGCTCCGACCTGGCCACCCACCCCGGTGGCAAGGGCGCCAACCAGGCCGTCGCCGCCGCCCGTCTCGGCGCCCGTACGGCACTGCTGGCCAGGATCGGCGACGACGCGTACGGCCGGCTGCTGCACGACTCCCTGGCAGCGGCCGGCGTCGACACCCACGCCGTCCTGACCGGCGGTGCCCCCACGGGCATCGCGGTCATCACCGTCGATCCCTCGGGCGACAACAGCATCGTCGTCTCCCCCGGAGCCAACGCCAGGCTGAGCCCGGCGGACGTGGCCGCCGCCCAGGAGCTGCTGGAAAGCGCCCGCGTGGTCTCCCTGCAACTGGAGATCCCGCTGGAGACCGTCGCCGCCACGGCGGCGGCCGCCGCCCGGACCGGGGCGCGGGTCGTGTTGAATCCCTCACCACCCGCGCCCCTTCCGCCCCAGGTACTCGCCCTGTGCGACCCCCTGGTGGTCAACGAGCACGAGGCCCGCGTACTGCTCGGCGAGACCGGCCTCATCGACGGCACCCCCGAGGACTGGGCGGGCCGGCTGCTGGCGCTCGGCCCGCGTTCGGTCGTCATCACCCTCGGCGGCGCCGGCGCCCTGGCCGCCACCGCCGAGGGCAGTGTGTCCGTGCCGACCCCTTCCGTCGAGGCCGTCGACACCACCGGCGCCGGCGACGCGTTCACCGGCGCCCTGGCCTGGCGGCTGGGCGCCGGCGACGACCTGGTGACCGCCGTACGGTTCGCGGTCCGTGTCGGCGCCGCCGCCGTCACCAAACCCGGCGCCCAGCAGTCCTACCCCACGCTCCAGGAAGTGGCACAACCGTGAAGAAGACAGGCATCCTCAACCGCCATCTGGCCGGAGCTCTGGCCGCCCTCGGCCATACGGACCTCGTTGTGGTCTGCGACGCGGGCCTGCCCATTCCCCCCGGGCCCACCGTCGTGGACCTCGCCTTCGTCGCCGGCACTCCGTCCTTCGCCGACGTCCTCAACGGCCTCCTCCAGGAGCTGGTCATCGAGGGCGCCGTCGCGGCGTCGGAGGTACACGACACCAACCCGGAGGCGACAGCCCTGCTCAACGAGCACTTCCCCGACCTCGAACTCGTCCCCCACGAGGACTTCAAGGACCGCACACGCCAAGCCCGCCTCGTTGTGCGCACCGGCGAGGCACGTCCCTACGCGAACGTCATCCTCCGCTGCGGCGTGCCCTTCTAGCGTGCCGTCAGCGGTGGCCGCACACGATCGAGGGACGGTCCGGGGCAGGCGATGCTCACGGGTCATCAGCCCGCCGAACTCAGCTGAACTGCCCTGACCAGGGAAAACGTCAAAGTGCCGCCGAAGTGCTGAGCCGACGACCGTGCGCCACGTCGTCCCATCCGGTGCAGTTGGGCATCCCTCACAGAGGCCACCATGTCGTAGGATTGCCGCAAAGATCCTGACATGCCCTCACCGGAGGTCGGGTTGAGCCGTTGAGCCGCGTCAGGACGGCCGTCCTGATCAAGCCGCGCCAGGAGTTGCCGTGCACAGGCCGCGTGAATGGATCCGCCGGGACTTACGTCCGGACCCGGGCCCCACCACCGTGCGCCCGACGGATTCGCCCAGGCCTGTCCTGCCGGCACCTGGCCGCCACCGGAGCCGGCCGTGAGGTGGCCCGGCCGTCGCGAAGCTGAAAGCCGCCGTGCGGAGCGGTCGAACAGCCCTGGCGTCCAGGGACCGGCTCCGTCGCTGTGGGTGCGCTGGCTGCCGGCCATCTACGTCGCCGTGATCCTGGCGCTGGAACCCGTCACCCCCGTGCGGTGGCCGGTGAGCTTCCTGCTCATCGCCCTCCCCGTGGTCACCGCCTACGCCCACGGGCCCGCCACCGTCGCCGCCATCACGATTTTCGCCGTCGCGTTCGAAGGTGTCCTGGCCGGCACTCCGTGTTGCGCGGGCCGCTCCGTGGGTTATCTGTGGGAGCGCCACTACATGGCCACCTATATCTCCACCGCCTTGGTCGGCGTCCTCGGCACGATTCTGGCTGCCCACCGGATTCGCCGGGAACGGACCCTCGCCACCGTGCGCTCGGTGGCCGAGACCGCGCAGCGCGTGCTGCTGCGCCCGGTACCCCGCCGCCTCGGCCAGGTCTGCGTGGAGACCCTCTATCTGTCCGCCGCCGCGGAGGCCCGCATCGGTGGCGACCTGTACGAGGCGGTGCCCACCGCGTACGGAGTCCGCCTGCTCATCGGCGACGTCCGTGGCAAAGGCCTGGCCGCGGTGGAGACGGCGGCGACGATGCTCGGCGCCTTCCGTGAGGCCGCCCACGACCAGCCCGATCTGGCCTCGGTGGCGCGCCGGGTGGAGAGGAGCATGAGCCGCAGAGCCGCGCAGCTTCCAGGCAGTGAGGTGGCCGAACGCTTCGTCACCGCGGTGTTCGCCGAGATTCCCGACCACGAGCCCGTGGTCCGCATCGTCAACTGCGGCCATCCGCCGCCCCTGCTCCTCGGCCACGACAGCGTCAGGGAACTGGACTCGACCGATCCCTCACCGCCCCTCAACCTCGGCGTTCTGGTCGGGGACGACTACCACGTGGACGTGAAGCCCTTCCGCCCCGGCGACCAACTGCTGCTGTACACCGACGGCGTGACCGAGACACGGGACCGTACCGGAGCCTTCTACCCACTCGCCGAACGCGTCCGGTCATGGGGCCCCCTCACTCCCCGGGAACTCCTCGACCATCTCCATCAGGACCTGCTCGCCTACAGCGACGGGTGCCTCGACGACGACACCGCCGCCCTCGCCGCGTACCGCATCCGCGGCGGGACCGACGGCGTCGTCGCCGAGGCGCCGTGAGGTGAGAGGGAGAAGGGTGTGGATGAAGAGGGTCAGGTAGTGGCCAGCAGGAGGTTTTCCCCGCTCGACGGGCGAAGGCCGTCGGTCCGATCGGCGAAGTAGCGCTCGGCCAGCGAGGTTCCCGACACATGGCGGGCCTCCTCGAAGCCGGCTTCACGGGCCAGTGCAAGCATCTCCTGCGGGGTGTAGAAGCTGATGAACGGTGTTCCGGCGGCCCGCGCACCCTCCTCGGACGCCTGGACTCCGGGCCGATCGGCGTCGTCGAGAAGGCCGGTCGGCAGCAGGAACGTCATGGCGAGTGCCGAGCCGGGGGCAAGCCCGGCGATCTGGCGCAGGGTGGCCACGGTGGCGTCTTTCGTGATGTATATGGTGACGCCGGTGGAGACGACGACCGCCGGCCGGCCGGGGTCGAAGCCGGCGGCGGTCAGCTGCTCCAGCCAGGACTCGCTCGCCTCGAAGTCGACCGGCACCAGCCGTAGCCAGTCGGGGATGCCGTGGCCGAGTTCGATCAGGCGTCGCCGCTTCCAGGCCTGGGGACCGGGCTGGTCGACCTCGAAGACCCTTAGGCGGGAGGCGATCCGCGGCCGCCGCTGGGCAAAGGTGTCCAGGCCGGCCCCCAGGACGACGTACTGCGTGACCCCGTGGCCGGCGTGCTCGGCGACCAGGTCCTCGATGAAACGGGCACGGGCCACGATGGCGGCCCGGAACCCCCTGGTGGCGTGCGGGTCCATGTCCGGGCGGTCCCTCCAGCCCTCGTCCGGGCCCGCCAGCCGCAGGCCGATCTCGTCGGTGAGGACATGCGGCGGTGGGTCGACCTGGACGTGCATCGCCCGCCACAGGGCGACCCGCACCGCGGTGTTGTCCGGCGCCCCGGATTGCTCATCCGCCATGATGCTCTCTCTCCGTGCCGTCAGTGCCGTCAGTTCGGTCAGTGCGGTCAGTTAGGTCAGCTCCTGGCGGGGGCCTGGAGGCTCCAGAGACGCCCGTCGGGGTCGCGGACGGTCATCTCCCTCGTCCCGTAATGGGTGTCCTCGAAGGGCGTGACCACCTCCACGGCGGGATCGGGGCGGAACGTATCCTCGTCGCTCACCTTCAGCACCATCCGCACCTGGGGCTCCCGGTCCTCGGGGACCTCGGCGATGAACACATGGGCGCCGTCGCCGTTGCGGAACCGGCCGGAGTTGTGGTCGGTCGAGAAGTCCAGCTCGAAACCCAGCGCCTGGAAGAACTTCGCGGCCTTGCCCCAGTTGTGGGTCTCCAGGAACACGGCCTCAATACCTTCGGTGGTCATGTCAGTTCCCCTTCTCGGATGATCGCTGTCGCTGCCCCTCGGCGTCGTCGAGGTAGGCGCGCAGCGCCTCGGCGACCAACGCCGACAGGGACAGGCCCGACTCGATGGCATGGTGCTTGACCCGCTTGATGAGCCCGATCGGCAGATACACGTTGAGAGCTCTTGGGTTCGCAAATTCTGAAGGGTCATGGGGCGCGAACCGAAGTATGGGGGCCGTGCAGTGAGCTCGCGAGAATACTTGGGTTCATGCCTCGCCCGTCGAGCGATTCCGAGCTCCTGCTCGGCAGACCGTTCGTGCTGCGAGCCAGACGGTCTCGAACTCTTCGAGGGTGAGGTCGTGCGGCTCGTGGCCGTCCCATTCATGGACGGGCACCTCAGCAGTGGCGCCGAACGTCTTCTCGTAGTCCGCCAGTGTTCCGCCTGCCTGGGCGCCTTGCCATTCGGTCAGGGAAGCTGCGGCGATCGGCGTCTTGAAGGGTCCCTGCAGTTCAACCTGGCGGGTGACCCAGCCGTCGGCGTCGACTTCGAAGTAGAACCAGGTGTCTTCCTCGGTCCAGTAGCTGCGGAACCAGTGCCTCATGCCGTCATTGTCCGTCACGCCGCCGTGCGATCACAGGTCCTGGGTCCATACGCCGACGGGGTGCTCGTCGGGGTGCAGGTCGAGCCTGGGCTGGTGGCTCAGGAGGCTTTCCCCGCCAGCCTGCCAGGGGAAGGCTCCGTCGCGGTTGGGCCAGACGACCTGGAGGACCGGGAACGGCGGCTTGCGGTAGTAGCTGATCGCGGTCCCGAAGAAGGCCTTGTACCAGCGGTAGTCGACGGCTCGGAGTACGACGGGGACGCTGGCGACATCGTGCCGTTCCTGGCCGGCTTCGAGGGGCTGTCCTTCAACATCTTGCTGGGCGAGGTCGTTGAGGATCGTCTGCATCAGACGGACGTCCAGGCCGAACATCGCAACCTCTGGCATCCGCCGGCTATGCCAGAGGCCGATGGTGTAGGCCCAGCCCGGCCCGTTGTCATCGGCAGGAATCATCGTGACCTGCCAGCCGTGCTGCTGAATGACGTCGACGGTCGACTGGGTGCGTGGGTCCAGTTCGTTGATGTCCTGGCAGATGACGCAGTGGCAGGGGGTGAGACCGGTGGGCATGGCGGTGAGCGTACGGGAGCGGTTCGGCCTCAAGCTCGGCGGGATCGGTCAACCGGAGGGGTCGGTGTCGGTGAAGCCGGGGTGGTCGACGACTTCGGTGTAGCGGAGGCTGGCGTTGATGGACAGGCCGAACATGTTGTGCAGGCGTTTGGCATCTCCGTGGCTTGCCAGGGCTTCGGCGAGGATGCGGCCTTCGCGGATCGAGCGGCAGCTCACGCCGGGGCCGAGGAGGAGTTTGATCCAGCGGATGCCGACGTTGCGGGTCTCCATGGCGCTGCGGCGGTTGATGAACAGGTGCGGGTTAGCCGTGTTGGGCCAGGTATAGGCGCGGTGGTCGAGGTAGGCGGCGATGCGCTTGCGGACCGGCGGGGCCAGGGGGATCTTGCGGTCGTCGATGTGCAGCCAGCCTGCGCTGATGTCGATGAGCTGGAGATTGCGCACCTGGCCGGTCGCCAGGCCGTGGAAGGCGACGAGGGCCGTGACCGCGGCACGTGCGGGGTCGGATTCGTCGAGGAGTGCTCGGATCGCGGCGGTTTCGACGGGCAGGGGCTCGCGGGACGGGTGCTGCCCCAGGCGCATTCGGTGAGTGGGGTCGGCGAATACGACGTGATCCTGCTTGAGCAGGCGGAACAGCGAGCGCAGGCCTTGGCCTGTCCGTGCGGGGTGGTCGCTGGCAGCCAGCGCTGCCCTGACGTGTTCCCGGGTGATCTCGCGCAGGGAGCTGTGGCCGTCGGCGGCCCAGGCGAGGAGGACGGGGCGGGCCCAGGAGTAGTGCAGACGGATCGTGGTGGCTTTGCGCGGTTTGCGCCTCGGTGGCCGGGGACGGCCGTTGACCATGACGTCGTACCAGATGCGCACTTCGTCAGCCATCTGGCACGGCAGCCCGGTCAGCCGTTGTTCGAGCCACTGGTCCAGGACGTTTTCGCGGTCGTCGATGAGCAGGTCGGCGTCATCCAAGACAGCAGCGACGTGTTTGGTGGTCAGGTCGATCTCGGTGAGGAACTCCAGGCTGCTGAGTGGAATGCGGGCGCCGGGATTGTCCTGCATGCCCAGGACGATTCGCAGGCCGGCACGGCAGCGCATCCGGACCGGTTGGCTCCAGCCGAGGCGGGCAGCCCGCTGGTCAGCGAGGCTCCACAGTCTGCGCAGGAGGGTGGGGTCGGCGGGCCAGGGGTAGTCCCGCTGCCGAAGCCGGGAGTGATCGCGTTGGGCGGGGAAGAAGGCGAGCTGTTCACTGCGGGCCGGGACCGGGGTGCTAATGGCTGGTGCGTGTCGCGGCCGTGGGATGTCCAGGAGGGCCTTGAGGTCGTTCCTGATGTTCGGCGGGATGTCCGAGGGGGCGGTGCGGGCGCGTTGTTCGGCCCGGCGGGCCCTTCGCGAGGATCCCTTCTGGTGGGTGAGTCCGGTGAGGAACAGCTGTTGGCCCCCTCGGTTGGCCTCGGCCGGGTCGAACCGTTCCAGTACAGAGATCATGTTGCGAGCGTGGGCGAAGCACAGTCGGCAGATGCCCAGTTGTGTGTGCAGGTGGGCCGGTGTTCTGCAGGTTTGGCAGACGTCTTTCTCGGCATGGGCCGCACGCCAGCCGTGGCAGGCCTGACAAACCCATTTGGTCTTTCGGGTGGTGCCCCAGGCCAGGCAGTCCGGGCAGGCCTCCACGGCGGGCTGCCCGTACAGGTGGCAGCGGCGACACTTTCCGGTGTTGTAGTAGTCGAAGGATCCGCAGACCAGACATGGGGGCGGGGTGACCGGGCCGCCGGGCCAGCAGCCGAAGCAGTAGCCCGTGCTCGTGATGGCTTCGGGCCGGTCGCCGCAGACGGTACACAGACTGCAAATGGGCCGGGTCACAGCGGCGGCGCCGATCGCGGACGGCCAGGACTGGGCAGGATCTCGTGGGCCCGGGACGGTGCCGGGTCGTTTCCGGTGGCTCGCATGGGTGACTGCTCGCGTTGTGCGGCTGGCAGCCCGGTCGGCACGAGCAGGTCGCAGGGCGTGCAGCCCAGCACTGTGCACAGGACTTCGAGGTCGTCGAGCCGGATCGTGGTCGGGGTGCGCGACCACAGCATCGACATCTTCCCGGCGCTGATCTCCAGTCCGGCCTCGGCCAGCCGGCGCCGCATCTGGGTCGCCTGCCAGATCCCGGCCTCGGCCGCCTTCATCCGCAAGTTCCACTGCATCTTTGACTCCTTCGGCTCAGCCCAGCAGCCGCAGCGCGGTGCGGTCGTTGGCGTGGAGCCATTCATTCTCGATGTGCTGCGTCGGCACGTGGATGTAGTGCGTCGTCGTCGACAGCCAGTTGTGGCCGAGCAGGTCCTGGATCGCCTTGAGGTCCACGCCACGCCCGTAGAGTTCGGAGGCGCAGTAGTGCCGCAGGCCATGCGGGGTCAGCCGCCCCTTCCAGTCGGGCAGCCAGGAAGCCCCCGCCGTGGCCAGACCCGAACGCAGCGGGTCGGTGCCGATGCGCGTGCAGCCTCCCGTCATCTCATCGCGCCGTTCGCTTGGCAGCAGCGGGGCATCGGGGTTGCGCCAGTCGTCGTCGAACTGGTGGCGCACGTCCGTCAGCCACCACTCCATCAGCGTGTCGATGCCGTCGATCGCCGGAATCAGCCTGGTCTTCGGGCCGCGGCCGCGGCTCCCCTTGCCGTAGCGGATGTGCAGCTTGCCCCAGCGCCCAAGGTCCGGACGCCAATCGCGCATGTCGAGCATCGCCGTCTCACGAATCCTCAGTCCGCCACGTCGCCACAACGACGCCGCCAGGTAGTCGCGGGCAGCCGGCAGATACTTCCGCGTGCTCGGCAGGTGCGCGGCCCACTGGCCGAACAGTTCCTCCACCTCCGCGCGGGCGGGCGGCACCCGCACGCTCGGGTGGTTGGCCTTCGCCGGCCGGTTGAACTCGTCGATCGGCTGCACCGTCACGCATCCGGTCAGCGCATGGATGTCGCCCTGGTAGCGGCTGATCACGAAGTCGTAGAAACGCGCGATGGCGCCTGCGTAGCCCTGGACTGTCGAGGGTTTGCGGCCTTGATCCCGGCGCAAGCGCACCAGGTACCGGTCAGCGTCCTCGGCCCCCACGGCCCACAGGCGCCGATCACTGGACCGCACGAACTCCACCGCTGCACGGCAGTTGAACTCAACCGTACTGTCCCCCGCTCCGGCTGCTGCGAGGGCCAGGGCGTACTGATCGACGATTTCCTGTTCGAAGTCTTCTTCATCAACCGCCGAGCTCAAGACCCGCGGCGAGGCCAGGTTCCGCACAGCCGCCAACGTCATGACTGCTCCAGTTCACCGGGAGTGCCGATGCTTCAGGAATATCGGAAGAGCACCACGATTCGTGAAGATGCTTCAAGAACTTCACTCCATCGAGGCAGGCCCCTGGCCAGGACCGGAACACGACCTGCAACAGCGGGCGCTTCCGAACCGACGACTTTTCCGACAAACTGCTTGACGTCCTCGTCTCCCACAGCCCGAATGCTGGCAAACTAGAAAGCTAACAGCGAAGGACTTTCGGCGCCCCCCCGGCTCAGGCGGCGCCGAGCTCAGGCTGCGCCGAGTTCAGCCCGCGCGACCAGCCGAGGGCGACGACGCGGGGTACGTCACGCGGGATCCCCGGCCGCCGCCCGCGAGCGTTGTTGACGTTGGCCGGACGGGCTGCTGGACCGTGCTGCACACGTCGTCACAGCGGCCCACTGACATAATCCCCGCCATGGACGCGCGTACAGGGACGGACGAGCTACCGGCGGGCCAGGTGGTGCCCGGCGCCACCTCGGACCGGCTCATGGAGTGGGCCGTGCGCCCCGCCGAGCCGGCGGATGTCGAGGCGATCGCGGAGCTGCGGGCCATGGTGATGCGCCCGGATCTGGAGCGTTTGGGTCGGTTCGACGAGTACCGGGTCCGGCAACGGCTGCGGGATGCCTTCTCCCCGCAGCACACATCGGTCATCTCGGCCGACGGCGCCTTCGCGGGCTGCGTCGCATTGCGGCCGGCCGGGGACGGGCGGTGGCTGGAGCACTTCTATCTCGCGCCACGCGCCCAGGGCCGGGGGCTCGGTTCGGCTGTGCTGCGAACACTGCTGGACCGGACCGATGCCGACGACGTACCCGTCCGCCTGCACGTCCTGCAGGGCAGCGCCGCCCGGCGGCTGTACGAGCGCCACGGATTCACTGTGGAGAGTCAGGACCCGATCGACCTCCACATGGTGCGACCACCGGGTGCCGGCGCCCACTGAACGGTCCGCCGCCCGCGACCTCCCTGGACGGCCGACTCGCAAAGCGGCAACGCACTGGACGCGCTGTCACCTCACCGGACGGTCACGGCATTTCGAGTTCCGGCAGAGCGAAGAAGTCTGCGATCACCTGCATGATCCGCACCACGTCGTCGCCTTCGTCCAACTCCGCGAGCTGCCGGTGGGCGCGTCGGCGGCGACGGTGGCCGTCCGGACCGCGGCCACGGCACCCTGGGCGGGGGTGCGGTGGCCGGAGTGGCTGTTCTACCAGGCCACGGGCAGCTCGTAGATGCCGTAGGCCTGTGAATCCTCCTTGAACCTCAGCTCCGAGGGGTCCACCGCGAGGCGCAGGCTCGGGATCCGGCGGAACAGGGTGCTGAACACGACGTGAAGTTCGATACGGGCCAGCTGCTGCCCGATGCACTGGTGCGGGCCCCAACTGAAGGCAAGGTGGTGCGCGGCGCTGCGGGCGAGGTCGAGCTTCTCCGGCTCGGGGAATGCCTGCGGATCCCAGTTGGCGGCGGGCAGAGCTGCGATGACGCCCTCACCCGCGCGCATGATCTCACCGTCGATCTCGATGTCCTCGACGATCGCCCGTCGCGCCAGAAGATGCGGGATGGTGAGGTAGCGCAGCAGCTCCTCGACGGCGCCCGACACGAACTTCGGGTCGTCCGCGTTCTCCCGCAGGGCCGTGAGCTGGTCGGGGTTCTGCAGCAGCAGCGCGGTGCCGAGGGTGATCATATTGGCGCTGGTGTCATGGCCGGCGACCAGGAGGATATGCCCCAGCGGGGCGGCCTCCTCCATGGTCAGCAGACCCTCTTTGACCCGGGTACCGAGATCGGAGAGGACGTCCTCGCCCGGGGCGTCCATCTTGGCCTCGATGAGGCCGGAGATGTAGTGGCGCAGCACCCTCGTGGTCTCGGCAGCCTCCTCCGCGGTCCTGAAGCGGGCGTTGGTGGCGCCGGCGTGCTTCTGGAAGAACGCGTGGTCCTCGTAGGGCACCCCGAGAAGCTCACAGATCATGAGCGACGGCAGGGGCAGGGAGAGTGCCTCGTTCAGCTCGGTCGGGTTGGGACCGGCCAGCATCCTGTCGATGAGGTCGTCGGTGATGAGCTGGATCGCCGGGCGGAGCTTCTCCATCCGGTGGCGGGTGAACGAGCTCGTCAGCATCCGTCGCCACCGGGCATGTTCGGCGCCGTCGGTGTTGTTGACCGAAGGCTGCATCTCGGCCGCGTGTGCCTTCATGGCCTCCGTCGTGTGCGGGTACCCGGGCGCGCCGATATTGGCGCTCACCCGGGGGTCCGAGAGGACCTGGCGCTGGGCGGCGTGCGTCGTGACGACCCACGGGGTACTGCCGTCCCAGGTGCGGGCGCGCACGACGGCCTTGCCCTGGTCATGCAGTTCGAGCAGACCCGGCGGCGGGGCGAAGGGACACATGCCCGATCGGGGCGACGGGTACTGCGGAATGTCCTCGGATGTGCCGTTGCCGGCCACCTTCTCGGTCATGGTCGACTCTCCGTTCATCGCTGGGTCGGCGTCGTCGAGGCAGGCCTGTGTCCGGTGGGTCCGGGACGGCCGGGACGGCCTCCCGGGCCCGGACACGCCAAGGTGCCCGACGGCAGCCGCTGTCGGACCTGTCGATGACGGACCAGGCGGACGCGGACCGCCATGAGGCGGGTCGCCCGTTACAGGCGGCTCCTGTCCGACGACGCCGTGGTGCACCGTGGTGCACAGATGGAATCAGACTTCGACCGGTCAGTACAAGACGTGTGCGTACAAGATCTGCCCGCGCCCCGCGGAGTCCGGTCCCGGTACTCCTGGTCGCTCCCCCTCGCCATCCACGCCGGCAGGACGTGAGGACCCGGGGCCAAGGGCCGTAGGCCCCGACGCCGGTTCGGCCACCGGTGCCCCGGCACTCCGGCACTCGTCTCACCTGCGCATACACCGTCGGTACGGGACGCGTTGCCGGACCGTCCGGCCGATGCCAGCCACGCGCCCCGGGCCACGAACGCCCGCGCAGGGGCACGCGTCCGGCCCGGACACGGAGACGTCGCGGGAGCGGACGGCGATCACGCGCCCCGGC
Source organism: Streptomyces sp. RLA131 (assembly GCF_056270125.1). Lineage (NCBI taxonomy): Bacteria > Bacillati > Actinomycetota > Actinomycetes > Kitasatosporales > Streptomycetaceae > Streptomyces > Streptomyces sp. RLA131. The sequence goes on along the minus strand of NZ_JBWDOQ010000002.1, from coordinate 8,063,748 downwards.
GGAAAGCGGCGCCGATGTATTGACCGATCGCTCCAATTACGGCGCTCGACCGAAACCGAACGAGCTCGCACCACGGCAGGCAGCGCCACACCCCAACACCCGCCATACCGGCGCGCACTCCCAGACGAGCGCGCCCGTCGGCCTCTACCGTGACCCGCACCGCTCCGGGGCGGGATCACTCGGTCACGCTGAACCGCGCCAGCTCGTGCGCCACCATCCCCGCCAGCTCCGGGGCGGGTGGCGCGGGCAGGTCGACGGGGCGGTCCCGGGTCGGCAGCAGCACGACGGCCGTACCAGGGGTGGTGACCTCACCCCGCTGGTTCTCGCAGCGCACCAGGACGTCCACCTCGTTGCGCCCGTCGGTCTGCCGCTTGCCGACGACCTCGCCACGCACCCACGTGGTGTCGCCGATGTAGTTGAACTTGCGGTGCTCGCAGCGCAGCTTCCACAGCCACCCGTCGTCACCGATCCAGTCGGTGAGCAGATGGCACAGCCAGGTCTCGCGCATACCGCCGTAGTCGTAGGAGTTCGGCAGGCCCAACTCCTGGGCCCGCGAGGGCTCCCAGTGCAGACGCTGGACCGTGTCCGGGATGTTCAACCCGTTGGGCGGGTAGAGCCCGGGGGCCTTGCGCCGGATGTCCGAGGCGATTCGGAACGCCCCCGGCGGGGTGAGCTGCATCCCCCAGCCCAGGTGCCAGACGACCACGTCCGTGGTGGTCAGCGGCCCCTTCGCCCGGGGCTGCAGAGTCTCGCCGACCTCGACGTCCTCCCAGTACCGCGGCTCGGCGCCGCGCCTGGCCTCGGCCGCGTACGCCGCGTCGATCCCGGCGAGCTGCTCGGGCGTGTAGGGCTGCTGCTCCAGCCGCTCCGTCGCCCGCTTCCTCGACGTGTGCCGCTCGGCGTTGATCCACGTACCCCGCCGGACGCCGTGCATCTCGCCGCGGCCGTTGGTGTACAGGTAGTCGTGGGTGACATGCGCGGTGCGCCCTCCAAAACTGCTGCGCTTGGCCCGCACTCCCACCTGCGTCTGGAGCATCCGGCACCGGTCACCCTCCTGCAGCGGCCGCCACCACTCGAACTCCATCACCGCCTGGTACGAGCCGAGTCCGGCGAACGGATCGCCCCGCAGGAGCGCCCTGGTCTCCGGATCGGGCTTCGGGGCGGCGTCCTCGCCCATCGTGTAGAGGAACGTCGGTGGCGCGATCAGCGCTCCCCAGCGGGTGCCGGCGGCGTACGCCGGATCGCAGTAGAGCGGGTTGTCGTCGCCGTAGCCGAAGGCGAAGTGCCGTACCCCGTCCCAGGTCACCTCGCGGTTGTGCGGCGGGTTGCGCTGCGGGGTCGGGATGCCGACGCGGCGGCGTGACCTCTCGATCGCCGCGTCGGTCAGCATGCCGAACTGCTCGGCGCGCTTCTCCTCGGTGCTCGTCATCGCGGATCCTCCTCGTTCGCTCTGGCCGGGGACCGGGGTGCGCTACGTCATCTCGATGACGACCTTTCCGGTGGTGCGCCGTTCGGCCACGTCGGTGAGCGCGGCCGCCACGTCGGAGAGGGGATGAACACGTGAGACGAGGGGGCGCATACCGTCGCGAACCATCCCGGCGAGCGCACGTTGGGCCGCGGCCGTGGCATCGGGATCGTTCTGGCGAATGATCCGCGCCTCGAACCCCCGCACGACCAGGTTCTTGAGCAGCACGAGGTTCAGCGGGATACGCGGGATACGGCCGTCGGCGAAACCGACCGTGACGAACCGGCCGTCCCGCCGCAACGCGCGAAGTGCCGCCTCCGCGTGGTCGCCACCGACCGGGTCGACCACAAGGTGGGCGCCCTCTCCTCCGGTCAGCTCACGGACACGGGTCTTGAGGTCCTCACGGACGTAGTCGACCCCGGCGTCGGCACCGAGTCCGCGCGCGACAGCGAGCCGGCCTTCGCTCGATGCGGCGGCCACGACGCGCATCCCCAGCCGTTTGGCGACGTCGACCGTGGCCGAGCCGACCCCGCCCGCGGCGCCGAGTACCGCTGCCCACTCCCCCGCCGTGGCACCGCCCACCGTCACCAGCGCGTGGAAGGCGGTGGAGTACGTCACATGGAACGCGGCGGCGTGCACCATGTCCAGGCCCTCGGGGACCGGACGCAGCGACGCCACGGGCGCCACGACCTCCTCGGCGAACGCACCGCTCAGCACGGCGCCGGCCACCGGTGAGCCCACCACGGGCCCGGACACGCCGGGTCCCAGGGCGGTGACGACGCCGGCGAACTCGCTGCCGGGCGTGAAGGGCAGGGGCACCGAGAGCTGGTAGCCGTTGGCAGCGATGAGCACGTCGGGGTAGTTGACCGCCGCCGCGTGCACCCTGACCAGGACCTCTCCCGGACCGGGCGCGGGGTCGTCGACCGCCACGACCGCGATTCCGCCCGGCGGCCCGTACTCCGTGCAGCGGGCCGCTCTCATCGGGACCCCGGAGTGTCGGACACGGCCGGGTCGCGGGGCAGACCCAGCACCCGCTCGGCGATGGTGTTGCGCTGGATCTCCGCGGTACCCGCCCCGATCGTCGAGGCGCGGGTGCGCAGGAATCCCCAGACCCAGCGGCCCCGTTGCACGGCGTGCGGATCGCGCCGGCCGAGCACACCGAAGGGACCGAGCATGTCCACGGCGAATTCGTGCAGGTCCTGCTCGAACGTGACGATGAACAGGCGCGATGTCGACGACGCCGGTCCGGGCTCGCCCTTGGCCATGATGTCGGAGATCGTCCGCATCCCGGTGAAGCGCATGATCCGCACCCGCACCTCGAAGTCGGCGAGTCGCTGGCGCACCAGCGGCTCGGCGGTGGCTCCGCGTTCACGGGCCAGCTCGATCAGCTCGTCGAGCACACGCCGGTACATCGCGGCCTGGTTCATCGCGCCGGCCGCGCGCTCGTGGCCCAGGCTCGTACGCACGAGCGGCCACCCGCCGTTCTCCTCACCGACGCGGTTCGACACCGGCACGCGTACGTCGTCGAAGAAGATCTCGCAGAAGTGTGCGTCCCCGGTCAGGTCACGCAGCGGCCGCACGGTGACTCCGGGTGCGTGCGCGTCGATGAGCAGATAGGTGATCCCCTGCTGCCCCGACCCGGGCGGGCCGGTGCGCACGAGGGTGAAGACGATGTCGGCGATGTCGGCCGAACTGGTCCACACCTTCTGCCCGTTGACGACGTACTCAGCGCCCTCCCGCCGGGCCGTCGTACGCAGCGCGGGGAGGTCGGAACCGGCCTCGGGCTCGGAGTAGCCCTGGGCCCACACCGCGTCGCCGCGCAGCATGGGGCGCAGAAAACGCTCCTTCTGCTCCGCGGAGCCGTAGGTGATGATGGTGGGAGCGGCGATGCCGAGGCCGGTGCCCAGCGGCCCGGGTACCCTGGCCGTCGCGTACTCCTCCTGGTAGATCACCTGCCGGGCGAACCCGAGCTCCATCCCGCCGTACGCGCGCGGCCAGCTCGGGCCGGCGTACCCCGCGTCGAACAGTGTGGCCAGCCACGCCTTCCGCCAGGCCAGCCGCTCGGTGGGGTCCTTCGGCCGGTGGCCGGGGTGGTCGGCGGTCAGGAAGGCACGCAGGCGTGCCCGGAACTCGCCGTCGGTCTCGATCGTGTCGTCGCGCGGGTCCTGCGTGGTCGTCGAGGTCATGGGTGTCTCCTCAGATCCCCACCAGGTCGGCCAGCCGGGCCCGGTGCGCCGCGGGCGCCCCGAACAGCAGCTCCGACGACTTGGCCCGCTTCAGGTACAGGTGCGCGTCGTGCTCCCACGTGTAGCCGATGCCGCCGTGGATCTGGACGTTCTCCTTGGCCGCGTGGGTGTAGGCCTCCGAGCAGTACGACGCCGCCGCCGCCGCGGCCACCGGCAGTTCCGCCGAGTGCCCGGCCGCCGCGGAAGCGGCGTGGCGGGCCGCCGAGCGGGCGGCCTCGACCTGGAGCAGCATGTCCGCGCACTTGTGCTTGATGGCCTGGAACGAACCGACCGGCCGGCCGAACTGCACCCGGGTCTTCGCGTACGACACCGCGGCGTCCAGACATGCCTGTGCACCGCCGACCTGCTCGGCGGCCAGTGCGATCACTGCCAGGTCCAGGACCTTGCGCAGGAACGCCGTCGCGTCGCCGTCCGGACCTACCCGTGTGCCCGGGGCACCGTCGAGGTCGATCCGGCCCAGCCGGCGCGTCAGGTCGAGCGCGTCGAGCCGGCTCCGGTTCACTCCCGCCGCGTCGCTCCCGACGGCGAACAGCCCGGGGCCCGCATCGGTGCGCGCGACGACGAGCACCAGGTCGGCCGTGTGGCCGTCGACGACGAACATCTTGGTGCCGGAGAGCGTCCAGCCTCCGCCGGTGGTCGTGGTCGTGGTCGTGGTGGCGGTGGCGGTGGCGGTGGCCGCGAGGTCCTCCAGCCGCCACGAGCCGCTCTCCTCCGCGACCGCGAGGGTCGCGGTGAGCGAACCGTCCGCCACACCGGGGAGCCACCGCGACTTGGCCGCGTCGTCGTCCGAGGCGGCAAGCGCCTGGCCGGCCAGCGCCACCGTCGCGAAGAACGGGGACGGCAGCAGTGCCCGCCCGGTCTCCTCCAGCACGATGCCCAGCTCGACCGGACCGCCGCCGGCCCCGCCGTAGGTCTCCGGCAGTGAGAGCCCCTGGAGCCCGAGCTGCCCGGCCATCTGCCGCCACAGCGCGGGATCGTGGCCCTCCTCGGACTCCATCCAGCCCCGCACGGCCTCACTCGGCGACTTGTCCGTCAGGAAGCGTCGCAACGACGCGCGCAGTTCTTCCTGCTCCTCGGTGAACGTGAGGGTCACCCGGGCTCCTCCACGATTGCCTTCGACTCGGCCGCGGCCCTGACACGCATGGCACCGGACGCTGCCGACACCGTACCCCGCATGAGTAATAAAGGATACTCCATTCGGGCCATACGTCCGCTGAGAACCGTCGTTTACCCTCTCCAGCACTTCAATCACGGCAAATCAGTGGACGACTTTCAACCCACCGTGTTGCGAGCGAGGGCGCGCCGCGTCAGGTCGACCACGACACCTTCGAACGCAGGTAGGCGGCGAAGTCGGGCATCCGGGCGCGGTCCACGATCTCGATCCGCAGCCCCGCGGGGTCCACGTGATAGGCGAATATCGACGGCGAACCGTCGATCAGGGCGCAGGCCTCCAGGGCGAACCCCGACTCCTCCAGCCGTTTCGACGTGGTCGGAACGTCGTCGCAGAAGTAGCCGAGGTGATGCGTCGCGGCGTGCGGGGTCGCCGTCCACGGCGTCCCGGGAATCTCCTCCACGAGTTCGATGTGCGGAGCGTCGAGTGAGTACGCGTACCGCAGTCGCAGCACCCGCTCACCGTCCGCCAGCCACACCGGGAGTTCGGCGGACTGGACCGCCGTCCATCGGTATCCCGCGACCTCGCCCATCCGGGACATCCACGCTTCCAGATCCGGCACCACGATGCCCGTGTGGTACAGATCCGCCGAACCGAGGGGATGCGTCATCGCCACTCATCACCGTCCCGTCGCCGCGCCGACCGCTTCACCATTCGAGTTCGAGCGACTTGATGCCGTACATGTTGCCGGTCTGTTCGAGGTCCTGCCCGGCCGCGATGCGGTACTCCGGGATCCGCTTGTGCCACTCCTCGACGGCCACGTTCAGTTCGAGGCGGGCAAGGTGCGAGCCCAGGCACCGGTGCGGGCCCGAACCGAAGGCGATGTGATTGCTCGCCTTGCGATACAGGTCCACCTCCAGCGGGTTCTCGTACCGCGCGGGGTCGCGGTTGCTGACCGCGAGCGGCAGCATCACCATCTCGCCGGACCTGACCGGGCAGCCGCCGATCTCGACGTCCTTCGTCGCCTTGCGCGCCGGAACCACGAACGAGTAGACGCGGAGGGTCTCCTCCACGCTCGTCGCGATGAGCGACGGGTCCGCGACGATCGCCCTGCGCTGTTCCGGATGGCTGGCGAAATGGTAGAGCGCCCAGCCGATCGAGATCGGGACCGTGTCGAGGCCGGCCTGGAACATCAGCACACAGAACGCGTGCATGTCCCTGTCGCCGATCCGCTCACCGTCGATCTCCCACGACATCGCGCGGGACAGCAGATCGTCGCGCGGCGCCTGCCGCCGGAGGGCGATCTGCTCCTCGAAGTACGCCGACACCGCCTTGATCGCGGCCAGTTGCCGGCCGCGGTCGGGGTCCTGCTCGTAGGACAGGTGCAGCATCTCGTGCACCCACCCGAGGAACGTGTCCAGGTCCTCCTCGGGCAGGCCCATCAGGCGCATGAAGATGAGGGTCGGAAACCGGCGTGCGAACCCGTCGAGCACATCGGCGCGACCGCCGCCCTTCAGCCGGTCGATGATGTCGACCGCGACCTTCCGGATCTCCGTCTCCCGGGTGGCGATCGCCTTGGGCGAGAACTCCCGGCCCAGCAGACGTCGCCACTCGGTGTGCAGGGGCGGATCCAGCATCTCCGGAATCCACAGGAACTTGGGGTCCGGGTCGAGAGCCGTCACCGACGTACTGGAGAAGGTGTGCCAGTCCTGCAGGGCCTCCTGCACCGCCCTGCCTTCCGTGACGACCCAGTAGCCACGCGCGATGCTGCTCCTGAACCCCGCGTGGGTGGAGGCGATCTCGTCCCAACGCTCCTGATGGCTCAGGAGCGGGCCGCCGGCGGTGTTGTCGTAGTGGTAGGCGGGCACGCCTTCGTAGCTGCCCTCGGGCTCGAGCGTCGTACTCATCGCGGTTCCTCTCCTCGAAGGCTCAGGCCAGGACAGGCAGTACGGCACGTCGACGTCTCCGACGGGAGCGGGGTCGTCGCACCCGAGGTGACCGGGCGCCGCACCATTTTCGGAATTACAGCGATTGAGAGCCCTCTTTTAACGGTGAACCCACCATGCCATCGCTCTGGCGACGGCGGCAATCCCCGGGTCCACGCGGAATCCGGCACGGTGCCCGGGTTGGTTCACCGGATCCGCTAGCGCCCCCTCCAGACCGGCGGCCGCTTCTCGGCGAACGCGGTGGCACCTTCCCTGGCGTCCTCCGACGAGAACACCGGCCGGGTGATGTCCGACTGCTTCGCCCAGCCCTCGTCCAGCGTCCAGTCGGCGCTGGAGCGGGCGACCCGCTTGGTCGCCGCGACGGCGAGCGGGCCGTTCTCCGCGATGGTCCGCGCGAGCCGGAGCGCTCCGTCGAGCGCGCCGCCCTCGTCGGTGAGCCGGTTGACCAGGCCGACCGCGGCCGCCCGCTCCGCCCCGAACGGCTCCCCCGTCAGCAGCAGTTCCAGCGCGATCGCGAACGGCACCCGCCGTGGCAGCAGCAGCGCCGCGCCCCCGCCCGCCACCAACGACCGCTTCACCTCGGGCACACCGAACCGTGCCGTACGTGCCGCGACGACGAGGTCGCACGCGAGCAGCAGCTCGAAGCCGCCGGCCAGCGCCCACCCCTCGACCGCGCCGATGAGCGGCTTGCGCGGCGGCGTCATCGTGATCCCGCACAGCCCGCGGCCCTCGATCGCGGGACTCTCGCCCCGCAGATAGGCCTTGAGGTCCATACCGGCGGAGAACGTGCCCCCCGCGCCCGTGATGACGCCGACCCGCAGGTCGTCCGACGCGTCGAGTTCGTCGACGGCCGCCGCCACCCCGGCCGCCACGGCGGCGTCGAGGGCGTTCCTCGCCTGTGGGCGGTTGATCGTGATGACCTGGACGGCGCCGTCGCGCTCCACGAGAACCTCGCCCGACACGCTTCCCCCTCGACTCAGTCGACCCGCACTGACGACCTCTTCCCGATGAACAGTATCCTCAAATCCGGGTCTGTTGGAGACCCGCGCGTCGATTCACGCTTTCCGGCGCCACCGCTCGCGGAGGTCACTGCGCAGCTGCCGCGCCCGGCGGTCGCGGAACGATCCAGGAGACGAGGTGCTCGACGTCCGCGGTCGCGGCCGGCCGCTCCGACCACAGGAACTGCTCCATGACGGCGAGCATCGCGCACGACGCGACGACGGCATCACGGGCCGGATCCCGGCTTCCGCACTCCGTCAGCGGTTCGATCAGCAGATCGGCGATACGCCGACGCAACTCGACCCCGCCCGAGGCGGATTTCGCACCGTGCGGTGTGTTGCGCAGTACCGCGCGCGTGGTGGCCGCCACCTCCGGGTCGGCCGCCTGTCTGAACACCGTCCGCACGCAGGCCCTGATCCGCTCGACCGGGTCGGTGTGCTTGTCGCACTGGTGGCGGAGGTGACCGAGCAACCGCCGGGCCCCGTCGTCGGCGATCGCGGCCATGAGGTCGTCCTTGCTCCGGAACGCCCGGTAGAAGGCGTCGTTGGAGACCTTGGCCCGCCGCACGATCTCGGCGATCTTCGGGGTGCCGGCCGGGTCCGCCCGCATCAGCTCCAGGCTCACATCGAGCAGCCGTCGCACCTCGTCCTCCGCCGAGGCGTAGCGCTCGCCGGCACGCCGGCGTACCGCCCGTGCCGCCAGGGACTCTTCCCCGAGGTGGTTGCCGTCGGCCTGTGGACTCGTCATGGCGGACATTGTAGGGTCCAGATACTCATTCCAAGAATGACGTTCTTGTTTGCCGGTATGGCGTTCCAGCCGGTGCGCGGCCGGTTCCGTCCGGCCGGCCCGGTGACCGCGACGGACGGAGTGGGCATGGCCGACCAACCACCAGCGGCACGACCGCGGGCCGGGATCGCCGATCCCGCCGACGTCACTCGGCGCGCGACGCGCGCGGTGGCCAGGACGCTGCGGGACCTGGCACCGCTGCCCGGCGGTACGTCCAGCCTCACGTACTCCGCCGCGACGGACGCGGGCGTCCGCGTGGTGGTGAAGGTCGCCCCGCCCGGCCTCCCGCCGGTCCGCAACCGGGACGTCCTGCGTCAGGCCCGGGTGCTCACCGCGCTGGCCGGCGTGGCCGACGTGGCCGTACCGGAGGTACTGGGCAGCGACCTCGGTGCCCCGCCGGACGTCCCCCCGCTGTTCGTCATGTCCTTCGTGGACGGCGAGAGCTACGAGCCCCGTCACGTCGCGCGCGAGCACCGTCCGGCCCCGGACGTGGTGCGCATGCGGGCCGCGGCCGCGGCCCGCATGCTGGCCGCCCTGCACGCGGTCGGCGCCGCGGAGTTGGGCATCGACGAGGAGGCGGTCACTCCGCGGGCCGAGGTCGAGCGGTGGCAGGCGGCGCTGGCGACCTGCGAGCTCGCTCCGGACGTGGCACGTGCCGAGGCGGAGTGCCGGAGCAGGCTCGGCGCGGCGGTTCCCGCGCCGATGCGACCGGCGGTGCTGCACGGCGACTGGCGACTGGGCAACATGCAGTGCGCCGGCTCGCAGATCCGAGCGGTGATCGACTGGGAGATCTGGTCGGTCGGAGATCCGCGGCTGGACGTCGCGTGGATGCGTCTGATGTCCGATCCCGCCCATCCGACGGCGGTCGCACCCGATGCCCCCACCCTGGAGCCCGACGAACTGCTGGCCGCCTACGAGACGGCCGGCGGCACCCCGGTGCCGGACCTGGGGTGGTTCGATGCCGTCGTCCGTTACAAGCAGGCCGCCGCTTCCGCGCTGTTGGTGAAGGGGGCCGAGCGCCGCGGCCAGGTCACCGAGCGGGTGGAACGGATGCGGCGCGGGATCCCCCTGCTGCTCGCCGCCGCGCTCACCCACCTCACCCCCTGATCATCTCTTTCGGAGGACCGATGCTGGACTTCTCGATCGAACCCGAGTTCCAGGCCAAGCTGGACTGGGCGGCGGCCTTCGTCCGGGAGGAGGTCGAACCGCTCGACCTGCTGTTCCCGCACGGGGGCGACCCGTACGACAAGCGCAACGTGAAGGCCCGCGCGATCATCGCGCCGCTGCGGGAGCAGGTCAGGGCGCAGGGGCTGTGGGCCTGTCACCTCGGCCCAGAACTGGGCGGACCGGGCTTCGGCCAGGTCAAACTGGCTTACCTCAACGAGATCCTGGGCCGCTCCTACTGGGCCCCCACGGTGTTCGGCACGGCCGCCCCCGACACCGGCAACGCCGAGATCCTGGCGATGTTCGGCACCGAGGACCAGAAGGCCCGCTACCTGCGGCCACTGCTGGACGGCGACATCGTCTCCACGTTCTCGATGACCGAACCGCAGGCCGGCGCCGACCCCAAGGAGTTCGTGTGCCGCGCCTGGCGCGACGGTGACGAGTGGGTGATCGACGGGGAGAAGTGGTTCTCCTCCAATGCCCGGTACGCGTCGTTCCTCATCGTCATGGCCGTCACCGACCCGGCCGCGCCGCCGTACGAGCGGATGTCGATGTTCATCGTGCCGGCCGAGACGCCCGGCATCGAGATCAAACGCAACGTCGGCACCATGGACGAGCGGGACTCCCTCGACGAGGGCATCCACGCGTACCTCCGCTACCACCGGGTCCGGGTCCCGCTCGACGCCATGCTCGGCGGTCCCGGGGAGGGCTTCAAGGTGGCCCAGGCCCGCCTCGGCGGCGGCCGGGTGCATCACGCCATGCGCTCGGTCGGCAAGTGCACCCGCGCCTTCGACATGATGTGCGAGCGGGCGCTGTCGCGCCGCACGCAGGGCACCCTGCTCGCCGAGAAGCAGGCGACCCAGCAGTTCATCGCCGACTCCTGGATCGAGTTGCAGCAGTTCCGGCTGCTCGTGCTGAACACCGCCTGGATCATCGACACCCAGCCGCACGGCGCCGCCCGCACCCAGATCGCCATGTGCAAGGTCGCGATGGCCAAGGTGCTGCACGACATCATCCAGCGGGCACTGCACCTCCACGGCTCGCTCGGCACCACCAACGAACTCCCGCTCGCGCACTGGTGGATGGCCGTGCCGAACCTCGCTCTCGCCGACGGACCGACCGAGGTGCACCGCACCACGATCGCCAAGCAGGTACTGAAAAACCACCGGCCCGCCGAAGGGCTGTTCCCCAGCGAGCACATCCCCCCGAAGCTCGACGCCGCCCGCAAGCGCTACGCGCACATCATCGACGACGACAGCCTCACCGGCCGGGTGAACGCATGACGACCGACCGGGGCGGACCGCCGGTCACCGCGGCGGACCTGTTCGACCTGACGGGGAAGGTAGCGCTCGTCACCGGCGGCAGCCGGGGCCTGGGGCTGGAGATGGTACGGGCGTTCGCCACCGCGGGTGCCGACGTGGTGATCTCCAGCCGGAAGCAGGACGCGTGCGAGGCAGCGGCCACGCAGGTACGCGAGCTGGGCAGGCGTGCCCTGCCGGTCGCGGCCCATGCAGGGCGCTGGGACGACCTCGGACGGCTCGCCGACGCCGCGTACGGCGAGTTCGGCAGGGTCGACATCCTGGTCAACAACGCCGGCATGTCACCGCTGGCACCTTCGTCGGCGGAGACCAGCGAGGAACTGTTCGACAAGGTCATCGGGGTCAACTTCAAGGGGCCGTTCCGGCTCGCCTCCCTCATCGGGCAGCGGATGGCCGACGGCGACGGGGGTTCGATCATCAACGTCTCCTCCTCGGGAGCCCTGATGCCGCAGCCCAGATTCGGCCCGTACGCGGGTGCCAAGGCCGCGCTCAACGCGTTGACCACGGTCTTCGCCCTGGAGTACGGCCCGAAGGTGAGGGTCAACACCATTTCGGCCGGCCCGTTCCTCACCGACATCTCCAAGGCCTGGCCGGAGGAGAAGCGGCGGAGCGCACGCAGCGCGGCCGGCCGGCCCGGCAGGCCGGAGGAGATCGTGGGCACCGCGCTCTACCTCGCGAGCGCCGCCTCCGGTTACACCACGGGCGCGCTGATCCGGGTCGACGGCGGCCTGTACTGAAGTCGCGGGGCGGACCGGTCCGGTCCGCCCCGCGAACGTGTGCCCGCGCCTCCTCCCGGCGTCCGGACAGTCCGCGTCCGGCGGGCGGGATCCGGGCCGGCTGCGGGGAGGCGGCACCGGCCCGGATCGTCGCGGTCAGGAGACGGCCTGGCCCACCATGGTTTCGTCGAGCCGCTTGATCCGGGGGGTCAGCAGTACGAGGAGGGCTCCCACCGCGCAGAAGCCGGACACGAGCCACAGTCCGTTGGTGAAGCCGGAGTCGAGGTAGAACTGCGTGCCGCGCAGCACCGTGCCGTTCCTGGCCATCACCACGAACACGAGCTGGACGAAGACCGACTGCGCGACTCCCTGGAGCAGGAACTGGGTGCCATTGGCCAACGCCTGTTCCTCCGGGGACACCGTGCCGATGATCATGATGGGGGTGATGGCGAGGACCAGGCCCACGCCGGGGCCGACTATCAGGCCCCAGGTCGCGAACTGCGGAATCGTGTGGTGGAGCTGAGAGCCCAGGGCGAACCCCACCGTGGTGAGGATCCCGCCGAGTCCCAGCAGGATCCGGGTGTCGATCCTGCGTGCGAGTGCCCCGGCCCCGACGGCCACCGCGATGGTGGTCACGCTCATCGGGGCGAAGACCACGGCGTTCTTCGTGGCCGACCAGCCCAGGCCACCGGAGACGTTCGGGATGTTCGGCATGAGCGCGAGAAGCGTGGTGAGCAGCCCCACGGCCATGATGGCGCCCGAGGCCACGGCGGTGGCCAGCAGGACGGTCCAGACCGGGCGCCGCGTCAGGATGGACATCGGGAGCAGGGGATTGGCGACGCGCCTCTCGACGAATACGAAGACGACCAGTGCCAGCAGCCCCGCCGCGATGTACGCGAGGGTCTTTCCACTGGTCCAACCCCAGCCCGAGCCTTCTCCGATCCCGTAGACGACGGCGGTGAGACCGCCGCCCAGCAGGAGTCCGCCGACCCAGTCCATTCTGGTGCGTTCCTCACGGACCGGACTCTCGGGCACGAAGGCGAGCAGCAGTGCCAGGCACACCAGCGTGGAGATCACCATGAACCACAGGGCGCCTCTGAAGCCGTGGTTGTCGATGACCCACCCCGACAGGAACGGACCGCCGAGGCCGACCAGGCCGACGCTGCCTCCGAGGAACCCGCTGGCGGGTCCGACCAGACGGCGGGGAAACACATCGCGGGCCATCGAGAAGGCCAGCGGTGCGGCCGGACCGTAGACTCCGGCGATGCTCCGGCCGATGATCAGCAGGTCGTAGTTCGTGGAGAGCGCGGCGATCAGATCGCCGACCAGACCGAAGACCGTGATGATCACCATGACGCGCTTCTTGCCGTACATCGCGGCGCCCTTCATGACGAAGGGTGTGGCGAAGGTTCCGACCAGCGCGGTGCTCAGGGTGAACCAGGCGATCTGGGTGGTGTGGAAGTGGATCGCGATCTGGGACTGGGCGTTGCCGGACAGCATGCTGACGATCGGCATCAGCGCGACGGCCCAGAGCAGGGCGAGGATGACGAGCGTATGGCGGCCGCCGAGGCCGGACTCCTCGGCCGCCGGCGGTCTGGTGATCTTCGTATGGGACATGAGGGGCCCTTCGTCGAGTGGCTGCCGGGTGGAGGAAACCTCCCGGGCGTGGCGCCTGTCCTTGGACGCTCTGGGTGGTCGGTCGATCTGCGTGGTGCCGAGGCGGCCGTCACCGGCCGCGGGGTGGTGGCTGAGGGGGGCGGAGCGTACGTCGCCGGGGTTCCCGGCACACGCGGTCCGCGCGATCGGCCCACGTGACCAGGTCTGATTCCCCGGATGCCGGGCGAGTGCCCGGCATCCGGCTGCGATCAGCGAACGGCGGCGCAGCGGGCCGGCGCCACGGCCGCGCCGCCGCCTGAAGGGGCGAAGACGGAACAGCGACCGTTCCCCGCCCGGTACGGAGGCCGCGCCGGGCGACCACGGGTTCCCCGGCGCCGGGCCGGTCGGCCCATCAGGTCACAGCGCCGTCGATCTTCAGCTGGATGAGTTCCTCGTCGGAGAGGCCGAGTTCGCGCAGCACCTCGTCGGTGTGCTCGGCGAACTGGGGAGCGCGGGTGAGGGTCACCGGCGTCTCCTCGAACTGGACCGGGTTGGCCACCAGTTCGCGATCCTTTCCGTCCGCGTCAACGACCTGCGCGATCAGGCCGTTCGCCCGCAGCGACGGGTCCTGCCCCACCTCCCACGCGTTCTGCACGGCGGCCCACTGTCCCTCGCCCCGCGAGAGGATCTCGACCCATTCGGCGAACGTCCGCTTGCCGACGATCTCGGCGACGATGGCCGCGGCCGCACCGGCATTCGCCATGATCTTCTCGACGTCGCCGAAACGGTCGTCGGTCGCGAGGTCCTCCCGGCCGACGAGCCGGCAGAACTCCGGCCAGTACCGGCCCGGCTGCAGCATCGAGAACTCCAGCCAGCGGCCGTCGGCCGTCCGGTAGGTACCGACCAACGGGTTCGTCGCCGAACCGTGCCGGGGGTACTCCCGCGGCGGCAGCGGCCCACCCATCATCAGCGCCTGGTTCACCGAGTACTGGGTCGCCCACGCACCCACCCCGAGCAACGACACGTCGACCACCGACGGTTCGCCGGTGACCCGGCGTGCGTAGAGCGCCGCGGCGACACCTCCCGCGATCGTCATCCCGCCCATCGAGTCACCGTAGGCACCGGACGGCATCCGCGTCATCCGATCGGCCCCGGGCGGTGTGACGCCCGCCGCGCTGCCGCCGCGGGACCAGAACGCGGTGCTGTCGTAGCCGCCCTTGTCGTTCTCCGCGCCCCGGACGCCGAACCCGCTTCCCCGTACGTAGATGATGTCGGGGTTGACGGCCCTGACATCCTCGACATCGATCTTGAGCCTGGCCCGCGCCCCGGGCAGGAAGTTCGTGAGAAAGACGTCGCTCGACCGGACCAGTTCCTCGAACACCCCGCGCGCGGACGGGTTCTCCAGGGACAGCCCGACACTGCGCTTGCCGCGGTTCGGCCCCTCCATGATGGGGAAGAACGTGGAGTCCTCACTGGCCACCGGCAGTCCGAGCACACGCGTCAGGCCGCGCTGTCCGTCGCCGCGTTCGGCGTGCTCGATCTTGATGACCTCGGCGCCCCAGTCCGCGAGCACCGCGCCCGCCGCCGGCACAAAGGTGAACTGCGCGACCTCCAGGACCCGCACACCCTCCATCGGTCGGTTCACCCTGACCGCCTCCTTGTCGACTTCGATGGGATCCCTCCGCGCGCGGCACGCCCGTCACGTACCGCGCGGCGCCGACGTCGCGCGCCGGTACCCGGACCGGGCTTCCGGTGGAAGGGGGCGACGGCCGGACGTCACTCGACGGTGACAGCCCGCTCCGGGCAGGCCGTCGCACCCTCGCGGGCCGCCTCCTCGGCGCCTGCCGGGACCTGTCCGTCGAAGGGCACGGCATAACCGTTGTCGTCGAGCTCGAACACGCCCGGGGCCGCTGCCGCGCACCGCGCGTGCCCGGAGCACAGCTTCGTGTCAATGATGATCTTCATCGAACCACTCCGTTCTCGATGCCTGCCAGGTCGCCGAGATCCATCGGCCCGTCACGGGCCACGGCCAACAGCGCCGAGAGGTCGACGCCCATGCCGGCCGCGGTGTCCGCACAGGCCGCCAGGTCCTTGCGGAGAAACGGCGTGACACCGGCGACGTACGGTCCTGAGCCTCCGCGGGCGGCCATGTACCGCCCCGCGGTGCTCCCGCCGCTGCTCACCGCGAGGGCTTCGAGCAGAGCGTCCTCCTCGACGCCCATCTCCCGGCCCGCTTCCAGTGCCCGCAGCGTCACCTGCGTGATCGCGGCGAACAGCAGGTTGTTGAGCAGCTTCACCCGCAGCGCCGAACCACGTGGTCCGGTCATGATCACGGGATCGGCGTAGGCGCTGACGACCTGATGTGCCGTCGCGACGTGCTCGGACTCGCCTCCGAGGTAGACCGTGAGACGGCCGGCACGTACCGCGTCCGCCGTACCGCTGAACGCCGCGTCCACGATCGCGGCCTTTCCCGTGGGCGAGAACGCGTCCAGCCGGCTCAGCGTCGCCGGTCTCCCGGTGGTGTGGGTGAGGAGCACCGTGCCCGCGCCCATGGCCCTGACGACCTCGGGCAGCACGTTCAGCGCCTGGGAGTCGCTGTAGAGGCAGCTGACGACGACGTCGCAGGAGGCGATGTCCTCGGCCCGGTCCACGAGTTCGGCGCCTGCGGCCGAGAGCCGGTCGCGGACCTCGCCCCGCCTCGCGTACAGGCGGACGGGGTGGCCGACCGCGAGCAACCGTTCCACCATCGGCTCACCGATCTGCCCGGCGCCGACGAACCCCGTCGTTCGGGGGGAACCCGCGTTCCGGGGAAAGTCACCACCGGGCAGTGTGCTCATCTCCGCTCCTTCGCGGCAGTGATGCTGCGGCCCTGCCGGCCGACGATGCGGGGCAACCGCCAGATTGCCCACCGCGACGACCTTCGACGCATAAGAGTATACCTAATTGCTTCATGGCGGAACCCGTAACCCACCCCTCGGGTCACGGGTTCCACAGAGCCCGCTGGACACGGTATACGGGCTCCAGCAGCGTTATTTGCTCTTGGTGAGCACACCGCGGCCACGGCCGAAGAGAAGCCTTCCGCCTCGTCCGGACAGCGAGTATCCCTGCAATGAGGGGTTGGAATATGGTGGATCGGGCATCGTAGGGCCACGGCTACGGCTACGGCTTGTTCGTCGACCCCGCGTCGACGGTGAACTGCAGCCCGGTGACGTAACGCGCTTCGTCCGAAGCCAGGAACAGGACCGCGTTGGACACATCACGCGGCTCGACGAACGGGGCGAGCGGGTTCATCGCCGCCAGCGCGAAGAGGGGCTCGCGCGCGGCGAGTTCCTCCACCGGCACACCGACCGTGATGCCCGTGTCGCTGACTCCGGTGGGATGCACGGTGTTCACCCGGATCTTGTGCTGGGCGAGTTCGTTGGAGAGTGCCTTCATCAGGCCCACCACCCCGTGCTTGCTCGCCACGTAGTGGGCGTACGGCACATGCCCTCGGATGCCCGCAGCCGAACTGGTGATGACGATCGATCCGCCCGCCCCGTCAGCGATCATCGACGGAATCGCCGCGCGCACGGTGTTCCAGGCGCCCTTGAGGTTGACGTCCATGACGACGTCCCAGGCCTCCTCGGACAGTTCCCAGGCCCGTCCGGAACTCATGACACCGGCGTTCGCCACGACGATGTCGAGGTGGCCGAACTCGGACCTGGCCTCATCGACGGCGACCTGTACCTCGGCGACCGAACGGACGTCGGCCTGGACGGCGACACACCGGCGGCCGGTCGCCCGGACACGTTCCGCGGTCTCCTCCAGCTGTTCCTTCGACGCCAGCGGATACGGCAGCGCGTCGCTGATGTCGCGACAGACGTCGGTGACGACGACGTCCGCTCCCTCTTCCGCGAGCCGCACCGCATGGGAGCGGCCCTGGCCGCGCGCCGCTCCCGTGACCAGTGCGACCTTGCCCTCAACACGCCCCACAACAGACTCCGTTCGCTCGTTCCGCAGATGGGTTTCCGTGCGGCGCGGTCGCGTCGCCGGCCATCAGGAAGGGGCCAGCTCCTCGGCGGCCTCGCGCAGGGCGCGCAGCCTCGACCGGGCGAGTTCGCGCTCGGCCCGGTCGGAGTCGCCGAGTCCGGCCAGGTGCACCTCGGTCTCGGCGATCTCCGCCCGGAGCCTGCCGGCCGCCTCGTCCCGGGTCAGCAGGTCCAGTTCGGTCCAGTCGGACCGCTCGGATTCCGGACGCCTGCTCATGCCGGGAAGTTGTAGAGTCGCCGGGCGTTCAGCTCCACCATCTTGTGCACCTCGTCGTCGGGCACATCGGCGAGGACCTCCGCCGCATAGGCACGGCTCTTCGGCCAGTACGAGTCGGAGTGCGGGTAGTCGCACTCCCAGGTGATGCGGTCGACGCCGATGTCGTGCCGGTTCTTCACCCCGAACCGGTCGTCGATGAAGCAGCCGTGCATGTGCTTGTAGAACAGCTCCGAGGGCCGCACTTCCTGGTTGACGTTCTGGTAGAACCGGTGCCGCTCCCAGGTACCGTCGATCCGCTCCAGCAAGTACGGCATCCAGCCGATCCCGCCCTCGGACAACCCCACCTTGAGCTTGGGGTGCCGGTGGAACACCGGGGAGAACAGCAGGTCGGCGGTGGCGAACATGGAGTTGGTGCCGAACAGGGCGATGGTCACCGCGAACGGTGCCTCCGGCGCGGTTTTGGGCGCCGCCCCCGAGGTGCCGAAGTGCAGGCACAGCGGCATGCCGGTGTCCTCCGCCGCCGAGAACACCGGGTCCCAGTGATCGGTGTGGAACGATGGCAACCCCAGCGGCACCGGGTTCTCAGGGAACGAGATCGCCTTCGCGCCCCTGCCCGCGGTCCGGTGGATCTCCGCCACACAGGCCGGCACGTCCCAGAGCGGCAGAATGATCAGCGGGATCAGCCGGTCCGGCGCCGTCGCACACCACTCGTCGAGCACGAAGTCGTTCCACGCCCGCACGCACAACAGGGCGAGTTCGCGGTCCTGTCCCGCCAGGAAGACCGTGCCGGCGAAGCGCGGGAACGACGGGAAGCACAGCGCCCCCCACACCCCGTCCAGGTCCATGTCCCGCAACCGTGCCTTCGGGTCGTAGCAACCCGGGATCATCTCGTCGTAGCGCGTCGGTTCGAGGCCGAACTCCTCGGGCTGTTTGCCGGCCACCGCGTTGAGTCCGATGTACGGATAGATCCGGTCCTCGTAGGACCACACCTCCGCCGGGGCGACGCCCTCCCCCCGTGACTGCTGCACGATCCGCGGGCCTGCCTCCTGGTACTTCGCGGGCAACCGGTCCGACCACAATCGCGGGGGCTCGATCAGATGGTCATCGGTCGACAGTAGTTTCATCCATGACTGCAATGGCATCGTCGCGCTCCCTCGTCATGATCGCGGCGTCCCCGGCATCCACCGGGGAACGCGCTGCCCGACTCGAACACACGCTGTGCACAGGCACATCGACCCTACCTCCGGCTTAATGAATTGTGTATACCTGATTCCGGACCGCACAACAGGGCGGCCTCTGCGGCCACCCGATCGGCACCATGACGCCCAGCGCCGAGGATCGCCGCGGGAACACGGGCCCACCACGCTGTTGTCGAAGCTCGACGCACCCCGTTCGGACAGGGCACCCGGCTCGCTCTTCACAGCGCGAAGAAGATACGACTAGGTTATTCCGTATCCTGAATCCTCGTCGAAGGAACGTGGCATGGTCCTACCCACCCCCGTTCGACCCCTGCCACAACCGACGTTGGCGAGCGCCGAGTTCTGGCGGTCGGGTGCCGACGGTGTGCTCAGGATGTCCTGTTGCGGCGACTGCGAGCGGTACTTCCATCCGCCGATGCCGGCGTGCCCCTCCTGCCGCAGCCGCGCGGTGTCGCCGGCTCCCACCTCGGGGAAGGCCGTGGTCGTCGGGTTCAGCGTCAACCACCAGGCGTGGCTGCCCTCGTTCCCGCCGCCCTATGTCGTGGCCGTGGTCACCCTCGCCGAGGACGACCGTGCCCGCCTGACAACCAACATCGTCGGGTGCGAGCCCGACGAGGTGCACATCGGCATGCGGGTCCGGGTGCGCTTCGAGCAGCACGACGACCTGTACATCCCTCTGTTCGAGCCCGACCACGAGACGGAGGCGGCCGAGGGCCCCGGCCCGCTGCCGGCCGTCCGCGAGGTCCGCACCTCACTGCGGCCCATGGCGTCCTCCCGGAAGTACGAGGACAAGGTCGCGCTGACGGGTGTCGGGCAGTCGCGGGTGGGCAGGCGGCTCATGGTCGACCCGGTCTCGCTGACCGTCGACGCGTGCCTCGCCGCGGTGGAGGACGCGGGGCTCGACCTGGACGAGATCGACGGGCTCTCCACGTACCCGGCGGTGTCCCCGACCGGTATGAGCGAGGGCGGGATCACCGCACTGTCCGAGGCCCTGCAACTGCGTCCCACCTGGGTCAATGGTGGAAGCGAGGTTCCCGGGCAGATCGGCTCGATCACCGCCGCCATGCTCGCGGTCGCCTCCGGGCTGTGCCGGCACGTGCTGTGTTTCCGCACCGTCTGGGAGTCGTCCCACGCCGCGTTGGTCCGGTCCGGTCAGTGGAAGCCCGCCGGCGGCCGCGCCGGGGGGACGCTGGAGTGGCGCGCCCCGTTCGGCGCCGTATCGGCCGCGCAGTGGATCGCGTGCAACGCCTCGCACTACATGCACCGCTACGGCGTGGGCAGGGAGGCCCTCGGCGCCATCGCCGTGACCGCCAGGGCCGGCGCGGCGCGGAACCCCGAGGCACTCCACCGTGACCCGATGACGTTCGACGACTACGCCAACGCCCGCATGATCACCACACCGTTCGGGCTCTACGACTGCGACGTGCCGTGCGACGGCGCCGTGGCTGTCGTCGTCTCGGCCATCGAGACCGCCGTCGACCGCCCCAGGCCACCCGTACTGGTCGAGGCCGTCGGCACGGCGGTCCTCGAACGCCTCAGCTGGGACCAGGACACCCTCACCCACCTGCCGCAGTCGCACAGTCCCTCTTCCCACCTGTGGACCCGAACCGGGCTCACCTGCGCCGATGTCGACGTCGCCCTGCTCTACGACGGGTTCACGTTCAACGCACTGTCCTGGATCGAGGGGCTCGGCTTCTGCGGGCCGGGCGAGGCGACCGACTTCATCGCGGGCGGCAGGACGATCGCCCTCGACGGCGCACTCCCGCTCAACCCGCACGGAGGGCAACTCTCCGCGGGCCGGCTGCACGGATACGGGTTCGTCCGCGAAGCCGTGCTGCAGCTCCGCGGGGAGGCCCACGGGCGTCAGGTCGGGGGCGCGAGGGTGGCGGTCGTCACCTCGGGCGGCGGTGTGCCGTCCGGAGCCATGCTGCTGAGGAGCACCCGCTGACCGCCTCCCCCCGTAAGGCCGAGGACATCAGGCCATCGCGGGAATCGCGGCCCGGCCTTCCTGGGCCTCACGCTCCTCCGATTTCACCGCCCGCAGCAGGACGTAGATCATGGCGACCTTCCAGATGACGAAGGAGACGGACGGAATCCACATCGCGAACAGGCCGTTCCAGGCGAACGGGCCGTCGGTGTCGAGGTAGACGAAGACCCCGGGGAAGAAGGTGATCGCCAGGACGAGGTTCAACCAGCCGAACCATCGCGGGAACACCGGCTCGGGCCGGCGATCGACAAGTGCCGAGACGCCGATCGACGCGACGTTCACCACGAAGATGACGGCGACGCCCACGTACGTCAGCCAGAACTGGTCGCTCAGGAGCAGCATGAGCTGGGGGTCCCGGTCCGGTCGGTACACGGCCGTGGCGAGCACCGCCAACGGGTAGACCCATCCGGTGGGCGCGACGACGGCCGTCGTCAGCTGCACCATCGACAGCAGGCCCCAGCCGCCCTCGATGCGGCGCATCTGCAGGCTGGTGACAACGGCGAACGCGTAGAAGAACGGGGCGCAGATCCCCATGATCACCACGGCCCAGAGGATGCCTGTCCGATGGTCGGTCAGGAATGTCGCGACCTGCGTGGCATTGTCCGTCGGAGAAGGGGGCGGAGAGAGTCTGCCCACGAAGGAGAACGCGATCGTGTTGGCGATCACGACCACCACTCCGCACCATACCGACCACCGGTAGAGCCTGAACTTCAGTTTTTCGTCCACGGGGATCTCCTTTGATCTGTCGTGTCGTCGCCGTTGCCCGGCTCACCGCTGTGTCCGTCGATCCGTGCGCGCGTCGTCCGTTCGCCCGGCACCGCGGCGTGCCGGCCGGTGCGAACCGGGCTGGGTGGGGTCAGTGCGTGGTGCCGGCGATGTCGAGCACCGCGAGGTAGCTGAAGGCGAGGCTCGAACCGATCGGGGTTCCGGCGCCCGGGTAGACGCGCCCCGACATGGCGGCCGCGGTGTTTCCGGCGGCGTAGAGCCCTTCGATGGGCCGGCCGTCCGGTCGCAGCACCCGGGCACGCTCGTCGGTCTTCAGGCCGCCCTTGGTGCCGATGTCGGACAGGACGACGGTCGCGGCGTAGAAGGGCGGGGTGTCCAGCGGCAGCAGGAGCGGGTTCGGCCAGTCGGGCGTGGGCGGCGCGGGGTAGTTCTGCTCGGGCGCGGCGGGGAATCCCACCACGTGGTGGAACATCTGGTCCCAGGCGGACTCACCGCGGTGGAACGCCTCGTCGACCCCGGTGTGCGCGTAGCCGTTGAACTCCTCGACGGTCGTGTTGAGCGCGTCGAAGGGGACGCCGATGAGTTCGGCCAGTTCCTGGAGGCTGTCGGCCTTCTTCAGCGCGCCCGATTCGAGCCATTCGGGGCGGAGCGGCTGGTCGGGGGGCCCGCCGAAGCTGTCCCGGTCGAGCTGCCGCTGGTCGAACAGCCAGTGGGTGGGGATGTGCGAGACGCCCGTGGTGGTGTGCAGGCGAGCGATCTCGTGCCCGGCCTGGTCGTACGGGCGGGTCTCGTTGACGAAGCGTCTGCCCGCCGCGTTGACCCAGATCCCGCCTCGCGTGCCGGTGTGGAAGACGGGGAGGCCGTCCGGCTGGACGAGGCCGGGTACGTACCAGGCCTCGTCGAGCAGTTCGGTGGCGGCGCCGATCGCGATCCCCGCCTGGAGCGCGTCGCCGGTGTTGCCGGGGGCGCCGTTCGACCACTCTCCGGTGAGTGGGATCGGCTGGTACTTCGCGCGGAGTTCGCGGTTGCGCTCGAACCCGCCGGCCGCGAGGAGCACGCCGCGGCCCGCGCGGATGGTCACCCGTTCGCCGTCGCTCAGCGCCTCCACGCCGACGACCCTGCCGTCCTCGACGACGAGGCTTTCCAGCGCGGTGTTGAGGCGGAGCGAACCGTGCCCGCTCTCCAGGAACGCCGCCAGGGCCCTGCCGATCAGTGCGCGGCCGCCGTTGAGCACCGGGCCCTGGTCTGCGCCCCACCGCTCGGTGGGGATGGGCTCGCGGACAAGACGGGCGTGCTCTCCGAGCTCGGCGGCGGGGATCTCCGGGGGGAAGATGGTCCGTCCGCCGGGCGAGGCTCCGGGAACCGACGGGTAGTAGTCCGGCACGGGACCGTGGACGAACGACTGGAACCACAGGTTCTGTTCGAGTTCGGCGATCAGTTGCGCGCCGGCCCGCAGATAGGCGTCCTGGAGCCGCTCACGGGAGCTGTCGGCTACGACGTTCCGCAGATACGTCCTGGCGTTCTCGATACCGTCCTCGACTCCGGCCCGAGTGATGGGCGGTGAGCCGGGGAACCACAGACCCGCGCCGGAGTAGGCGGTCGTGCCTCCCACCAGTGCGGTCTTCTCGATGACGAGCGTGCGAAGGCCGCGCGACGCCGCGGCGTAGGCCCCGATCAGGCCTCCTCCGCCCGATCCGACAACGACGACGTCGTAGGTTTCCTCATCAGCAGTCATCACTGCCTCCTCCTGTGCTCTTACGTTTTCGATGGAGGCGAACGCCGTGACGCGACGCCTGGGAGATGTCGGCAACGGTGGCGTACCGCCGGGACCGACGTGCGTCGCGGTGCCGGCGGCACGCCTCGGCCACGATGGTCGTGGGTGGTGAACCGCGTGCCCTTGTCCCGGCGTGATGGTTCCGTGTCGCGGAACCCGGGAAGCACGATGCGGACCCGTGCACGGGCAGGTTCGAGTCGGCCGGGATGACGAGGCGGGACTGATGGTTGCCGGCATCGGGGGCACGTCCGTCACTGGCCGTGCGGGTACCCGACGGCTCGCGTACCTGGATGGATGGTGGCTGCCATCCGCGAGGGTGTCAATGCTCTTTTCAGGATACTTATCTCATTGAGCGCGACCCTAAGTGGATCGTGCCGACGGGTTGGCGGCACGCGGTGAATCACCCACACTGACATCGGCGCACAAGGAGGTCGCACATGTCGGATGCTCCCTCAAGCATGGTCGATCGGGTCGTCCTGATCCTCGGCGCTTTCGAGCGGTCCGGGGGAATGCTGACTCTGGGACAGGTCAGTTCGCGCAGTGGCCTTCCCCGCTCGTCCGTCCACCGGATCCTGCAGCAGCTGGTCACCGCCCGATGGCTCCAGCGTCACGACAACGAGTACACACTCGGCCTCCGGATGTTCGAAATCGGCAGCCTCGTCGTGCACCAGAGCCGGATCAGCGAGGTCGCGCGGCCCTACATGCAGGAGCTTCGCGCGGCCACCGGGCATGTCGTGCACCTCGCGCTGCTGGACCAGGGGGACGTCGTCTACCTGGAGAAGGTCGGCGGCACCTTCGCGACCACCCTGCCGTCACGGGTGGGTGGCCGCCTGCCCGCGCACTGCACGGGAGTGGGCAAGGTGCTCCTGGCCTACTCGCCCAGGGCGGTGGTCGACCGGTATCTCGAAGGTGGTCTGTGCCGGCGGACGGGGGCGAGTATCGGCACCGCCGACGCCCTGGAGGCGGCGATGGTCAGGATTCGGAACTGCGGATACTCAACTGAGAGTGGTGAAGTGGTGCCAGCTGTCGCGTGCGTCGCCGCGCCGATCCTCGAATTCGACAGTGCCGTCGCGGCGATCTCCGTGTGCGGACCCCGGGAACGCATTCGCGTCGACGACCTCAAGTACCGCGTCATGTGGACCGCCGCGGAGATCTCACGGCGCCTCACCGCGATGTCCCGCCACCTTCCCGCCCCGCATTCTGTCCCGGTCACCGGACGCATGACGTCCGCCGTGGCGTCGGAGACATGACCATGGACGGGTGATGGACAAAGACGAGGGATCCGTGAGGTACGTAAGCGCCGGGGCCGCCCGCTCGGCGGAGGCGGCCACCGACGAACCTGCCCGGAGGCGCCCGTGACGGTGCGGGCGGACGCCGTGCTCGCCGCAGCCGAGCGCCTGGAACGGGCCAGCAGTTCGGGCAGGGCCTGCCGGCCCGTCGTGGACCTCATCGGCCCCAGCGACATCGGCCTGGCCTACGAGGTGCAGCGGACCGTGACCGAACGCCGGCTGGCCGACGGTGCCCGCCTGATCGGGCGGAAGATCGGGCTGACCTCGGCGGCGGTGCAGTCGCAGGTCGGCGTCGACCGCCCCGACTTCGGTGTGCTCTTCGACGACATGCGGTACGAGGACGGGGAACTGATCCCGTACCAGGCACTGCTGCAGCCGAAGGCCGAGGCGGAGGTCGCCTTCCTGCTCGGCCGTGACCTCGAGGACGCCGCCGACCCGGCCCGGGTGCGGGCCGCGGTGGAACTGGCCTATCCGGCCCTGGAGGTCGTGGACAGCCGAATCGCGGACTGGCGGATCGGCATCACCGACACGGTCGCCGACAACGCCTCCTCCGGCGTGTTCGTGATCGGCGACGCCGGACGGCCGCTGGACGCGGTCGAACCGGCAGAGGTGTCCATGACGATGCGACGAGGCGGCGAGGTCGTGTCGGCCGGCACCGGGCGCGCCTGCCTCGGCGACCCGCTCAACGCACTGACCTGGCTCGCGGCCACGGCGATCGAGTTCGGTTCGCCGCTGCGAGCAGGGGACCTGGTGCTGTCCGGGGCACTCGGCCCCATGGTCACGGTGCGGCCGGGCGATGTCTTCGAGGTGGCCATCGAGCCACTCGGCACGGTCACCGCGCGCTTCTCGGGAAAGGAAGAGACATGACGGATCGCGTGGGAGTCGCGATCATCGGCTCCGGCAACATCGGGACCGATCTGCTGATCAAGATCAAACGGGCCTCGAAGAACCTTGAGGTACTCGCGATGGCGGGCATCGACCCCGCCTCCGACGGCCTGGCCCGGGCGGCGCGGATGGGCGTGGCTACGACGTCGGACGGCGCGGCGGGACTGATCCGGATGCCGGGGTTCGCGGACGTGCGCATCGTCCTCGACGCCACCAGCGCGGCCGCCCACGTGGCGAACGCACGTGTCCTCGAACCCAGTGGACGGCGGCTCGTGGACCTGACTCCGGCTGCGCTCGGGCCGTATGTGATCCCACCGGTGAACCTCGAAGAGCACCTGGACGCGCCGAACATCAACATGGTCACCTGCGGCGGACAGGCCACCATCCCGATCGTCGCGGCGGTCTCACGCGTGACCGACGTGCCGTACGCCGAGATCGTCGCCTCGGTGGCCTCGCGTTCCGCCGGTCCCGGCACCCGGGCGAACATCGACGAGTTCACCGAGACCACGGCACATGCCATAGAAGCGGTCGGGGGCGCCCGGCGGGGCAAGGCGATCATCATCCTCAACCCCGCAGAGCCACCGCTCATCATGCGCGACACGGTCTTCTGCCTGACCGGCGGAGCCGACCACGACGAGGTGCGCGCATCCGTCGAACGCATGGTCCGCGAGGTCGCGGCCTACGTACCCGGCTACCGTCTGGTCCAGGAAGTGCAGTTCACCCCGGTCGACCCGGGTGAGGTCGCGACCCTCCTGCCGGACGGGGCCGGCCCGGTCGACACCAAGGTGTCGGTGTTCCTGGAGGTCGAAGGGGCGGCGCACTACCTGCCCGCCTACGCCGGGAACCTCGACATCATGACCTCCGCCGCGATGCGCGTCGCGGAGCGGATCGCCGAGCGGTCGAAGCCGGTGATGGCATGACCACGAAGCTCTATGTCCAGGACGTCACGCTCCGGGACGGGATGCACGCCATCCGGCATCGGATCGCCCCCGAGCAGGTCGGCAGGATCGTCGCCGCCCTCGACGCCGCCGGGGTCGCGGCCATCGAGGTCAGCCACGGCGACGGCCTGGCGGGATCGAGCCTCAACTACGGGCCCGGGAGCCACACCGACTGGGAGTGGATCGAGACCGCCGTCGCCAACGCGCCGCGCGCGATCATCACCACGCTCCTGCTGCCGGGGGTCGGCACGGTCGCCGAACTGCGCCGGGCCTTCGAGATCGGCGTACGCTCCGTGCGGATCGCCACGCACTGCACCGAGGCGGACGTCGCGGCGCAGCACATCGCCGAGGCCCGCGATCTCGGGATGGACGTCTCGGGGTTCCTCATGATGAGTCATATGAGCGAGCCTTCCGAACTGGCCGCGCAGGCCCTGCTCATGGAGTCCTACGGGGCACACTGCGTCTACATCACCGACTCCGCCGGGCGGTTGACCACCGAGGACGTCAGGGCCCGGGTCCGGGCCTACCGGGACGTCCTCGCCCCCGGCACGCAGATCGGCATCCACGCCCACGAGAACCTCTCGCTCGCCGTGGCCAACTCGATCGCCGCGGTCGAGGAGGGCGCGCTACGGGTCGACGCGTCGCTCGCCGGGCAGGGCGCGGCCGCGGGGAACGCGCCGATCGAGCCGTTCGTCGCCGTCGCGAACCTGCGGGGATGGGAGACCGGGTGCGATCTCTTCGCCCTCCAGGACGCGGCGGACGACCTCGCACGGCCGCTGCAGGACCGCCCGGTGCGGGTCGACCGGGAGACTCTCACGATCGGCTACGCCGGTGTCTACGGCAGCTTCCTGCGCCATGCCGAGAACGCGGCGCAGCTCTACAAGGTCGACACCCGGGACATCCTCGTCGAGGCAGGCCGGCGCAAGCTCGTCGGCGGGCAGGAGGACATGCTCACCGACATCGCGCTGACCCTGCGAGGGCGGACGCCGTGAGCCCGCGGCGCCCGGGTGCGACCGTCCCGACACGACCGATGCGCCGGAGCGTCGCGGCCGGGGGTTCCGGTTCAGGGACCGGGTTCCCCGGAGCCGCGCGACGCGGCAAGAGAGGGGCACGACAATGACGAGTACCGACCACGCGTTGACGCAGGTGACCAAGGACGTCGACGGGCTCACGTTCGCGTACCACGAGGCGGGTGAGGGCGAACCGCTGATCATGCTGCACGGGTCGGGGCCCGGTGTCACCGCCTGGTCGAACTTCCGGTACAACCTGCCCGTGTTCGCGGAGCGGTTCCGGACGATCATGCCCGACCTGCCGGGTTTCGGTGCGAGCGACCTGCCGGAGCTCGACGGGGTCTACCCAGTCGTCGCGGCACGGTGGATCGCGCGCTTCATGGACCGGCTCGGTATCGACTCGGCCGTGTTCGTCGGCAACTCCATGGGGGGCGCGGTCGCCGCCGAACTGGCGGCGATGCACCCGGAACGGGTACGCAGGATGGCCCTCATGGGCTCCGGCGGGCTGTCCGTCGGCACGGCGGCCGAGCCGAGCGAGGGCTTCCTGCGACTCTTCGAGTTCCTCGACGACCCCACCCGTGAGCGCATGATCGCCTGGGTCAGGACAATGGTCTTCGACCCCCGGAGGATCACGGACGAGCTCATCGACGAGCGCCTGCGGAACGCCACGGCCGAGGGCGTCCTCGATCGGACCAAGGCGATCTTCGGTTCGATGTTCGACCCTCGCAGGCGTGGCGACTACACGCCCCTGTGGACGCGCGCGTCAACCGTCACGACCCCGACCCTCATGCTGTGGGGCCGCGACGACCGCATGCTCCCTTACGACCAGGCGCACTTCGCGAACCGATGGCTCCCCGAGGTCGAACTGCACACCTTCGCCCGCTGCGGGCACTGGGTGCAGATCGAGCGGAAGTACGACTTCGAACGTGTCGTGATCGAGTTCCTCACCCGCAAGGCACCTGCCCCGGATGCCCTGTAGGCCGATGGACGGCCCCGCGGGGGCTCGCGCCGCCGGACGGTGGCGGACGTTTTCCACACAGAAGCGGGAAGTAGGAGGTACGCGGCATGACGCATGAAGTGGTCGACCGTATCGAGGAGTTGGGGCCCCGGCTGGCGGCACTCGCCGACGGGAACGAGAAGCTCGGCAAGCTGAGCGACGAGACCGTCGGCCTGCTCCGTTCCGCGGGCGTGCTCAGGCTGCTGCAACCGGTGAAGTTCGGCGGCTACGCCGCTCATCCCCGGGACTTCGCGGAAGCCGTGATGGCCGTGGCCAGTCACGACGGCGCGGCGGGCTGGGTGGCCGGCGTCGTCGGAGTGCACCCGTGGGAGGCCGCGCAGATGGACCCGCGGCTGGCGCAGGACATCTGGAACGAGAGCCCGGACACCTGGATCGCGTCGCCGTACATGCCGAACGGGATCGCCGAGCCGGTGGAGGGCGGGTACATCCTCAACGGGCGTTGGCCGTTCTCCTCGGGAGCGGACCACTGCGAGTGGGACTTCCTCGGAGCGCTGGTCGGGGACGGCAAGGGCAAGCCGCTGATGCCACCGACCGTGCTGCATGTGATCCTCCCCCGGTCGGACTACCAGATCATCGACGACTCGTGGGACGTCGTCGGCCTCTCCGGCACCGGAAGCAAGGACGTCGTGGTCGAGGGCGCGTTCGTCCCCGAGTACCGGACGATCAATCAGGAGGACGTCCAGGCGGGGGAGGCCGCCGAACGCAACGGCGCCACCGAGACCCTGTACAGGCTGCCCTTCAGCGCGATGTTCCCGCTCGGGATCACCGCGGCCGTCATCGGGATCTGCGAGGGCGCGCTGGCAGCCCATGTGAACCTCCAGCGCGACCGGGTCGCCGTGACGGGGGTCCAGGTGCGTGACGATCCGTACGCCCTCTACGCGACCGGGGAGGCGGCCGCGGAGATCGCGGCGTCCCGGGTGCAGCTGATCGACGGCATCAGCCGGCTCTACGACCTCGTCGACGCGGGAAAGCCGGTGACCCTGGAGGACCGGGCGACCGTTCGGCGCAATCAGGTCCGCTGTGCGTGGCGGGCGGTGTCGGCCCTCGACGAGATCTTCGCACGGTCGGGCGGGAACGTGATCCGGCGCGACAACCCGCTGCAGCGGTTCTGGCGGGACGCGCACGTGGGGCTGCAGCACATGATCCACGTACCTGGCTCCACGTACCACGGAAGCGCCCTGGCCCAGATGGGTCTGGATCTGCCGGCACCGATGCGCATCCTGATCTGACATGGCCGCCGAGAACGGTGAGAGGACAGGCGCGGGGTGCACTCGGACGGTGGCCCCGGGCGGGAGCGTTCCCCTGTCGCCCGGGGCGGGCCGGGCCCCGCAGGGGGTGATCGACGGACGGTACTTCCGCGACGTGTTCGGCCACTTCCCGACGAGCGTCGTGGCGATCACCGCGCGGGGACCGGACGACCGGCCGGAGGGGATGGTCGTCGGATCCTTCACCTCCGTATCCCTCGATCCGCCCCTGGTGTCGTTCCTGGCGGACCGCTCGTCGAGCACCTTCCCGAAGATCCGCGCGGCCGGCCGCTACTGCGCCAACGCGCTAGCGGCCGACCAGGAGCACCTCTGCCGCAGGATGGCCGCCAGAGGGGCCGACCGGTTCGACGGTGTGACCTGGGCGTCGTCCCCGATGGGGAATCCCGTTCTGGACGGGGTCGTCGCCTGGGTCGACTGCACCATCGAGAACGTCGTCGAGATCGGTGACCACTTCCTGGCCGTCGGACGGGTCCGCGATCTTCGCGTCGAGTCGGCGAAGACCCCACTGCTGTTCTTCCGGGGCGCGTACGGCGACTACTTCTCCAACACCTCGCTCGTGCTGGACCGTCTCGTCGGCTGGTAGCGACAGCGGCACGGTCGCACGGACAACGGCACACACCGGAAGGCCGGTGGCCGGGCCCGGACGGGCTCGGCCACCGGCCTTGTGTCGGCTCCGGTCAGAACTGCGGCTGCTGAGGGCGCCGGCTGACGATGGCGCCGGCATCGACGCGCAGCTGCGTTCCGGTGATGTACCGGGACTCGTCGGACACGAGGAACAGCACCGCGTCGGCGATGTCGCGCGGCTCGACGTACGGCAGCCCCATCGCGGTCATCACATGGAACGCCGGCAGAGCGTCCTCGCGCGTGGGGTTCTCCAGGTCGGGGCGGAACTCCCGGTACATCGGCTCGCTGTTGAGCATGTCGGTGTTGGTG
Organism: Streptomyces sp. RLA131; assembly: GCF_056270125.1. NCBI lineage: Bacteria > Bacillati > Actinomycetota > Actinomycetes > Kitasatosporales > Streptomycetaceae > Streptomyces > Streptomyces sp. RLA131. Next base: position 8,033,131 of record NZ_JBWDOQ010000002.1, on the reverse strand, counting down.
TTCGTCGGGTGCACCGCGTTGGCCCGGATCCTCCGCGGGGCGAGCGCGATGGCCAGGTCGTTCATGAACGATGCCACCGAGCGCTTGGCGAACGAGTAGCCGAGCTTCCCGGAGTCCGGCCTGCCGTTGTTGGAGGGCGGCATCAGGGCCGCCGTCGAACCGGTCGCCACGACCGAGCCTCCGTCGGGGAGGTGCGGCAGTGCCGCCTCGACGGTGTTCACCACGCCGTTGAAGTCGACGGTGACCGCGTCGATGAAGGCCTGCGCCTCGGCGCGGCCGATGGGACAGATCCCGGCCTGTGCCACCACAGCGTCGAGTCTGCCCAGCTCCGCCACCCCTTCGTCGACCGCCGCCTTGAGCGCGGCAGGGTCACGGACGTCCGCCGTCACCGCCACGATCCGGCGACCGAGCTTCTCGACCTGGCGCACCGTCTCGTCCAGGTCACCACGGCCGGCCAGCGGGTAGTCGACAGTGCCGATCTGCGCGCAGAGGTCGACAGCGATGATGTCCGCGCCCTCCTCGGCGAGCCGGACCGCGTGCGCGCGCCCCTGTCCCCGGGCGGCTCCGGTGATGAAGACGACCTTGTCCTGTACTCGGCCCATCAGGGTCTCCTCTCTGATTGATCCGGCCACGGCCCGCGGTGCGGGGCATGTCCGGGGAGCCGCACGCGCGGATTCAACGCAGCAGCTCGATGATGGTGGCGTTCGCCGTGCCACCGCCCTCGCACATGGTCTGCAGCCCGTACCGCAGGTTCCTGCGCCGCATCTGGGCCAGCAACCGTGTCATCAGGATGGCTCCGGAGGCGCCGAGCGGGTGCCCGACGGCGATCGCCCCGCCCAGCGGGTTGAGCCGCTCGGGATCGGCCCCGGTCTCCGCCGCCCATGCCAACGGGACCGGTGCGAAAGCCTCGTTGACCTCGAACACCCCGATGTCGCCGATGGACAGCCCGGCCCGGCGCAGAGCCTTCTGCGTCGCGGGGATCGGGCCGGTGAGCATCATGACCGGGTCGGCGCCGCTCACCGCTCCGGTGTGGTAGCGCGCGATCGGGGTGAGTGCCAGCTCACGGGCCCGCTCAGGGGTCGTGATGAGCAGTGCAGCCGCGCCGTCGGAGATCTGGGACGCGTTGCCGGCGTGGATCACGCCATCGGCCTTGAACGACGGCTTGAGAGCGGCCAGCGTCTCGGCCGAGGTGCCACGGCGCAGCCCCTCGTCCACGGTGAGTTTCGTGCCGTCGGCCTCGACCGGGACGAGGTGGTCGTCGAAGACGCCCTCGTCGATCGCCGCGGCCGCCTTGGCGTGCGAGCCGGCGGCGAAGTCGTCGAGCTGCTGCCGGCTGAGGCCCCACCGCTCGGCGATCAGCTCGGCGCCGATGCCCTGGTTCAGCTCGGCCCCGTCGTAGCGGGCCAGGACGGCGGGGCCGTAGGGAAGACCCGTGGCCCGCGCCGCCCCGAGCGGGACCCGGCTCATCGTCTCCACACCACCGGCGACCACGAGGTCGTACTGTCCCGCCATGACCGCGTGCGCGGCGAAGTCCACCGCCTGCTGGCTCGATCCGCACGCCCTGTTGATCGTCACCCCGGGAACGTGCTCGGGCCATCCGGCGGCGAGCACGGCGAACCGGCCGATGTTGCTCGACTGGTCCCCGATCTGCGTCACGCAGCCCCACACCACGTCGTCCACGGTGCCGGGATCCACTCCGGTACGGTTCACGAGCGCGGTGAGCACCTGTGCCGACAGGTCGGCCGCGTGCACCCCGGACAGCGAGCCGTTGCGCTTGCCGATCGGTACCCGCACGGCGTCGACGATGACGGCGTCCCTCATGAACGGATCCTCTCGCTCGGTCCCCCGGGTCCGCCCCGTGGCAGCCCGGACTGGTGATGGCCGTCCCGCCGGCCCGTCCCGGCCTGCACGGCGGCGCCGCTGTCGACCAGTTCGTCGATGTCGCCGACCCCCCAGTCACCCAGCACGGCACGGGTGTCGGCACCGACCGCCGGGGCCGGGGCCCCGGCGTTCGACGGTGTCGCCGAGAACCGTGGCGCCGCGGCCGGCTGAACGACGCCGTCGCGGGCCACCACGCTCCCGCGGGCGGCCAGGTGCGGATGGGCAGCCGCCTCGGTGAGTGCGACGACGGGTGCGACGCAGGCGTCGGACCCCTCGACCAGCGCCGTCCACTCCTGCTGTGTGCGCTCCGCGAACCGCCGCTCCAGGCGCAGCCGCAGCGCCGGCCAGGTGGACCGGTCGTGCTGCCGGTCGGGGTCGACATCGAGATCGAGGAGGTCGACCAGTCGCCGGTAGAACTTCGCCTCCAGCGCACCGACCGCCATGTGCCGGGCGTCCTTGGTCTCGTAGACGGCGTAGAACGGCCGTCCGCCGTCCAGCAGGTTGACTCCCCGCTCGTCGGTCCACGCGCCGCGCGCGAGCTTGGCGAAGGTACTCGCGAGCAGGTGGGCGGTGCCGTCGACGATGGCCGCGTCGACGACCTGGCCCCGGCCGGTCCGCTGGGCGCAGTGCAGCGCCGCCAGCACGCCGATCACGAGGTAGCAGCCGCCGCCCCCGAAGTCGCCGACGAGATTGAGCGGGATCTGCGGCGGTCCGCCCGCGGTTCCGATCGCACCCAGAGCCCCGGTGAGGGCGATGTAGTTGATGTCGTGTCCGGCTGCGGCTGCCAGCGGTCCGTCCTGGCCCCATCCGGTCATCCGGCCGTACACCAGCCGGGGATTGCGGGCCAGGCACTCGTGCGGCCCGATGCCGAGCCGTTCCGTCACACCGGGACGGAACCCTTCGATCAGGACGTCGGCGCGCCCCGCCAACTGGAGGAGAGCCGCGGAACCGGCCGGGTGTTTCAGGTCGATCACCGCTGACCGCTTCCCCCGGTTGAGGACGTCCGCAGGTCCGCCGGCGCCCACCTCGTCGATACGCTCCGGCCGATCCACACGGACCACTTCGGCCCCGAGGTCGGCGAGGAACATCCCGGCGAACGGACCCGGGCCGATGCCACCGAGTTCGACCACGCGGCAACCGTCCAGCGGTCCTGTAGCCATCATCAGTCTCCTGGTCGTCCGAGGCGGGCGCAGGGGTGTTCGTCGTCGACCCGGTCGAATCTAGCGGATCAGGAACCTCACGTCAGCACCGACAACCGCAATACATGTCACTCTTTTACATACTGCGGCGCGTGGTTCAGTAGACGTCGCGCCCGTTCCTGCCTCTGTCGCGGCGGAAAGAGTACTCGGAATGCTCAGCTTGGCGCACCGCATGTGTCAACGTCCCTTCCAGACGGGGGGCCGCTTCTCCTTGAACGCGGTGGCGCCCTCGCGGGCGTCCTCGGACGCGAACACCGGCGCCGCTATCGCGGCCTGCCGCGCCCAGCCCTGTTCCAGCGTCCAGTCGGCGCTCGCACGTGCGATCCTCCGGGTCGCCTCCACCGCGAGCGGGCCGTTCGCCGCGATCGTCGCGGCCAGCCGAAGTGCGCCGTCGAGGGCGCCGCCCTCGTCGGTGACTCGGTTGACCAGGCCGATCTCGGCTGCCCGCTCGGCACTGACCGGCTCACCGGTCAGCAGCAGTTCGAGCGCTACGGCGAACGGGACCCGTCGCGGCAGCAGCAGGGCCGCCCCGGCACGTGCGACCAGCGCCCGCCTGACCTCCGGCACTCCCAGCCTGGCCGTGCGCGCCGCGACGACCAGATCGCAGGCCAGCAGGAGTTCGAATCCCCCCGCGAGCGCCCAGCCCTCGACCGCGGCGATCAGCGGCTTGCGCGGTGGGGTCAGGGTGATCCCGCACAGTCCCCGGCCCTCGATCGACGGGCTCTCCCCGCGCAGGAACGCCTTCAGGTCCATGCCGGCGGAGAAGGTTCCCCCGGCCCCGGTGAGCACCCCGGCCCGCATCTCGTCCGAGTTGTCCAGGTCGTCGACCGCCGCGGCCACCTCCTCGGCCACCGCGGCGGTGAGCGCGTTCTTCGCCTCGGGGCGATTGATCGTGATGATCTGGATGGCGCCGCGACGCTCGACGAGCACCTCGTCCGACACGTCCCCTCCTTCGTGCGGGTCACCGTCACCGGCCCACGCATGAAACCAAAGTGACCGAATCAGTGCCCTTGTTGTGCCGACGCGGGAAGGACATGACATATGTCCCCACCCCAACCACCAGGGACGGTACGGCGCTTCCTGTTCCGCGCGCAAGAGTCACAGCGGGCGGTGACAAACAATACGTATACTCAATCTGTCACCAGCTCTGTGTGGTGCGATACGGTTCCGGTCTCCGCCGATGGCCGCGCGGTACGCCGACACCCGGATGAGCCGCATCCACGGCGGCATCAGCAGGTTTCCCGGTCTGTGGAGGACAGGTATGCACATCGACGGTTCCTGCGCGCTGATCACCGGCGGCGCCTCCGGGCTCGGCCTGGCCACCGCGCGCCGCATCATCGACCAGGGCGGCCACGTCGTCCTGGCGGACATCTCCGAGGACCAGGGAGTCACGGCCGTCGCCGAACTGGGCGCCGCCGCCCGGTTCGTCCGCGCGGACGTCACCGACGAGGCCGCGCTCGAATCCGCCCTGGACACCGCGCAGCAGCGCGGTCCGCTGCGCTTCGTCGTGCACTGCGCCGGCCGCGGCGGCGACCGTACCCGGATCCTCGGCAAGGACCGCACGCCCGGGGACCTCGCGACATTCGCGGAGGTCGTACGGGTCAACCTGATCGGCACGTACAACGTGCTGCGCCTGGCGGCCTCCCGTATCGCCGGCAACGACACCCTCGACGACGGCGACCGCGGGGCGATGGTCCTCACCGCGTCCGTCGCGGCGTTCGACGGCCAGATCGGGCAGACCTCCTACAGCGCGTCCAAGGCCGGTGTGCACGGCATGACGCTGGTCGCCGCCCGGGACCTGGCCAGCTGGCAGATCCGCGTGAACACCATCGCCCCCGGCGTCATGGACACCCCCATGCTCGGGCGGCTGCGCACCGACATCCGCGAGGGCCTGGCCGCCTGCGTGCCCCACCCCAAGCGACTCGGCGGCGCGGACGACTTCGCCCGCCTGGCCGTGGAGATGCTGGAGAACCCCTACCTCAACGGCCAGACCGTCCGGCTCGACGGGGCCATCCGCATGGCCCCGCGCTGAGCTTGAGCTTCAACCTGTGGAGCTCTGAGCGGTCTGGCGGGAGGATGCGGGTATGACGTCGGCCTCCGGCCCCGACCCGGGAAGCGCGCCGGACCGCGTGGCCCTCGAACACATCCTTGGCCGTCCGTTGGAGCAGGAGTGGCCGGCGAGCGCGCCGGCGCCAGGAAGCCGGGTACGAGTTCTGCGTGATGCCGTGTGGGACGGGCCGTGGCAGCGCGAGTTCCTCGGCACGATCGATGATCTCGGTGCTCCTACGCCTGTCCGGCATGCTCAAGCACGTCCCGGGGAGCTGGAGTACTGGGTCCGTTTCGACGAGCCGCAGTTCGACAGCAGCGGGGACGGTCCCTGTCGCAAGGCTCTGATCCGGGACCGGTACCCGCGGTTCGAGCCGGGTGTCGAGGCGTAGGCCGAACGTTGGACCGTCCAGGCTCCGGGCCCGGATGACGGCGGCCTCAGCCGTTCGCCGAACGCTCCGACTGCCTGTCCGCCCGGGCGCACACCCCCGCTCGGACAGGCCTGGGATCTCAGATCGGCGAGCGCCTGGCCGGACCGAACATGGCCCGGACGTCCGGGCGGCTGACCTTCATCGACGGGGTGCGCGGCAGTTCGTCGACGACCTTGATCTCGGTGGGCAGATGGTAGCGGGCCAGCCGCTCGGCCAGCCATCGCCGCAGTTCGGCAGGGTCCGGGCGGCCGGCCCCTTCGCGGATCGTCACGGCGGCGACCGGCACCTCGCCCAGCCGCTCGTCCGGGATCCCGACCGCCGACGCGTCACGCACCGCCGGGTGGGCACGCAGGGCGTCCTCGATCACGCTCGGGACGATCTTGAAGCCGCCGCGGTTGATGGCGTCGTCGGCTCGCCCGTGGATGTAGAGGAACCCGTCGTCGTCGAGACTCGCCAGGTCGGTGGTGCGGACCCAGTCGTCGCCCGGGAGTTGGGCGCCCTTCGCCTCAAGCAGTCCTACGGTGCCGGAGGGCACCGGCTCACCCGTCGCACGGTCGACGACGCGCAAAGTGATGCTGCGAAAGGCCCGCCCCACGCTCGCCCGCTTCGCCGTCCACCACTCCCGGTGGAGGACGAGGTCCCAGCCTGCGATCGCCCCGGCGAACTCGGTCGCTCCGTAGACCGACAGCACCGGCACCCCGAACCGTGCGGTGAACTTCTCGGCGTCCTCGGGGGCCAGCGGCGCGGTACCGGACGACACGAGGTCGACCCCGTCGAACATGTCGTCCGGCACGTCCGACTGCAGCACCATCCGCATGGCGGTCGGCGCCAGCCGGACGCGCCTCGGTCGGGTCCGGCGCACGAGGGCGGCCCACTGCTGCACGTCGAACCGCTCCAACAGGGCGGTCTGCAACCCGGCTGCGACGTTCGCGAGGGCGAAGTACAGCCCACCGATGTGGACCAGGGACGTCCACAGGATGGACGGGTGCGTGCGCAGCCGCACCTCCGTCGAGGTGACCGGGGTGCCCGACGCCTCGAAAGCGGCGGTGAGCTTGCGGTAGGTCAACTCGACCCGCTTCGGTCGTCCGGTCGTCCCGCTGGTCTGCATGAGGACCGCCACATCGCCGCGCTCGGCGGCGCACGGCGCGACCGTCCACTCGGCGGACCGGGCCGTCAACGGTCGGTCGTCCTCACCCGTTTCGAGCGGGAGGGCCGCGATCCGTCCGGCCGCCTCGGCCATTCCCGGCCTGGCCCAGTCCTCGGCGCCGGCCACCACGACCTGAGGGGAGAGGGTCGCGATGTCCTCGGCCAGCGCCGTGTCTCCGTGGAACGGGCTCAGTGTCACCACCTGGCGACCGGTGGCGATCACCGCGACAAGCACGGCCAGGTGACCCGGCCGGTTGCGCAGCACGATCCCTATACGGTGCGCCTCGGGGACACCTGCCTCGGCGAGCAGCCGTTCGAGGTCCTCGACGCCGCGACGCAGGAACGCCCACGGATAGCTGCGGTCCTCGAAGGTCAGCGCTGTCGCCTCCGGCACGGCGGAGAGCACCCGGCGCAGCCGGGCCGGGAGCGGTCGGTCGTCAGGGTTCGGCACGGCCTCGTCCTTCGGTCGGTCCCACGGGCGGGGACGGATTGCGGACCCGGTACCGCCGTGCCGCGAACGTGCGGCCACGCGGGCCGGGTCTTTGCTGTACGGGCAACCCCGACGGCCTTCCGTGCGCGGCACCTCCTGGCGGTACCCCCGGGCGCGACAGCCGTACGGTGGTTCGGCCGGCTGTCGCGCGGGCCCGTCGGCCCATCTGATGCAGCCGGGAGGAGCGGTTCGTCAGCCGCCGCTCAGGCTCCTGCGGCCGGCCGGCACCCGGCGGCCAGCGCCGTCACGATGTCGCGACGCACGAGCTTGCCGGTCGGGGTCCGCGGCAGTTCGGGCCAGCAGGCGATGCGGTCCGGTGTCCTCGACCGGCGCAGGGTGGCACGGATCGTTGCCCGGAGCGCCTCGGTGTCTATCTCCACCCCGCCGCGGGACACGACCACGGCCTCGATCCGCTGGCCCCACTCCTCGTCCGGCACCCCGACGACGACGGCGTCGAGAACGTCCGGGTGCCGCAGCAGGACGTCCTCGATCTCGGCGGGTGCGATGTTCTCCGCGCCGCGGATGATCGTGTCGTCGGCGCGGCCCTCGATGTAGAGATAGCCGTCCGCGTCGAGGCGGCCCTGATCGCGGGTGTGGAAGAAGCCCCGCTCGTCGACCGTGGAACCCTGACCCGCGTACTCGCCGGCGACCTGTTCACCACGCACCCAGACCTGTCCGGGCTCCCCTGCCGCCACGGCCGCACCGGCCCCGTCACGGATCTCCAGCTCGATCGAAGGCACCGGGCGGCCGGCGGATCCGAGCCGCGCCCGCACGGCGGGATCGTCGCTCGCGACGGCCCGCCTGTGCTCCTGCGGGCCCAGCACCGAGATCGTCGAGGAGGTCTCGGTGAGACCGTAGGCGTTGACGAAGTCGACGTGCGGCCATTCGCGCAACGCGGTCTCGATCACCCGCACGGGCGTCCTGGCCCCGCCGTAGGCGATGGCGCGCAGCGAGGGCACCGACCGGTCCAGCCCTTCGGCGTCCATGATCCGGGCGAGCATCGTCGGCACCACCATGGCGTTGGTGAGCCGCTGCTCCCGCACCAGGTCCAGCCACCCTTCCGGGGTGAACTGCTGAAGGGTGACGACCCTGCGCCCCGCGTAGAGGCTCGTCAGCACGTTCGACACCGCAGCGATGTGGTACGGCGGCACGCTCACCAACGCCGCCTCGTCGGCGCCCGCGGCCGCGAACTCGACCGATCCGAGGACGTAGGAGACCAGATTGCGGTGGCTGAGGACCACCCCCTTCGGCGCCGACGTCGTCCCACTGGTGTAGATCAACACCGCCGGGGAGTCCGGCTCCGCCAACTCCTCCCGGGCACCGGCGAGATCGCTGCCCGCAGCCGTCTCCAGCCACTCGGCCGGGCTCCGTACCGGCAACCCGGCGCGGGCCGCCGCCTCGGCCTGCTCAGGATCCGCTATGACCAGGGCGCGGGGGTGATTGGCCAGCAGCGCGTCGAGCTGTTCCGCGCCGAGGCGGTAGTTCACCGGCACCAGCCGCACCGCGGCCCGGGCCGCGGCGAAGAGCGCGACCGGAAAGGCCGGACCGTTGACCGCCAGATAGACGATCGAGTCGGCCCCTGCCGCCCGCACCGCCACCGCCCCGCCGAACGACAGCTCTCGCAGCCTCGCGGCTGTCAGTCCGTCCTCCGTGCGCCCGACCACGACCCGGTCGCCGAACCCCTCGGCGGCCATGTCCAGCAACATCGCGACGTTCATCGGCAGCTCGCCCCTCGCTCAGTCGGATGCCGGCAACGGCTTGGCTTCCTTCATCCGCAGCGGAACGCCGTTCACCGCGAGCGTTCCCTGCCCTTCTTTCGCGCAGAGCAACTCCACGCCGAACTCGTCGTCGGCATAGCGTTTGCCCAGGCGCGTACCGCCCATCAGAGCCGGATCGGCGGTGCCGCTCGCGCCGGCCTCCGGTCCTCGCGGATCGACCATCGGCGCCCCGCCACAGGAGAGCTCCAGGTCGTCCGCCGGCCAGCGGACGACGATCACCGTCGTCCCGTCGACCGTGCTGGCGAGCATCGTTCCCACGCCCGGTGTCATCGCATCACCCTCCGCCGATCTGGATCGTAAAAGAGTATCCTACATAGCTCATTAGTGCAGTACTTCCGCACACACATCGCCTACCCGTGAGGGTGCTCGTCATCGCAGCAGTGAGCCACTTCAGGCACGTTGGGGACCCAAGGCGCCACAGGGACGGGACGGACACAGCAGGCCGTCTCCCCGATCGAGAAAAGTATCCGGAATTTACAGCGTCACGCCGTCAGGACCAGTGCCGAACCCATGCCGCCACCGGCGCACATCGCCGCGACCGCCGTCCCGCCCCCGCGTCTGCGCAGTTCGTGAACGAGCGTGGTGATCATCCGCGCCCCGGTCGCCGCGATCGGGTGCCCGAGGCTGCAGCCGCTGCCGAACGGGTTGACCCGCTCCGGGTCGAGCCCCAGGGCGCGGGTGGTGGCCACGGCGACCGCGGCGAAGGCCTCGTTGACCTCGAACAGGTCGACGTCGGCGACGCCGATCCCGGCCCGGCCGAGGGCCTTGCGGATGGCGGCGATCGGAGCGAGGCCGGTCTCCACCGGGTCGACGCCGACACTGGCCCACGAACGGATCGTCGCCAGCGGGGTGAGGCCGTGTTCGGCCGCGAGCCCGGCGTCGGCGACGACGACCGCGGCCGCGCCGTCGTTCACCCCGCTGGAGTTCCCCGCGGTGATGGAGAAGCCCTCGATCTCGGGGTGCAGCGCCTTCAACGCGGCCAGCTTCTCGATGCCGGTGCCGCGCCGTGGGTGCTCGTCGACCTCGAACACCGACACCGTCCCGTCCCGGTCGACGACCTTGACCGGCACGATCTCGTCGATGAACCGTCCCTCGTCGATGGCACGGATCGCGCGCTCGTGCGAGCGCAGTGCCCAGGCGTCCATCTCCGCACGGGAGACGGACGCCAGCCGGGCGGTGTTCCACCCGACGAGGACCGACATGTCGTTGTGCGGCGCTCCCGGGGACGACACGTGCGACGGCGAGTTCCAGGGGTCCTGCCAGTCGTCGGTGCCCGGTATCCGCCACCGCGACACCGGCGCGGTGGACGTCGACTGGGTCCCGCCGGCGATCACCGCGCGGTCCATCCCGGCCCGCACGCTCGCCGCCGCGGTCGCCACGCTGGCCAGCCCGGACGCACAGTGCCGGTTCTGCGCCAGCCCGGGGACGTGCGTCAGCCCCGCCCCGAGCGCCGCGTAGCGGGCGATGTCACCGCCGCCGGCCATCGACTCGCCGAGCACGACGTCATCGAAACGCTCCCCCGGGAGTCCGGACCGCCGGGCGGCCTCCCGGACGACGACAGTGGCCAGGTCGAACGCGCTCACCTCGCGTAGTGCGCCCTTGCGAGCAGTCCCGATGGCGGTACGACAGGCTGACAGCAGAACAGCGTCGGTCATGCAATTCGTTATACTCTAATCCGATCCTGGCAGGAAGAGCATGTGTATCACCCGACCCACAGAGGGAGTTGCCGGATGGAACCGAGGACGGTCCTGTTCGAGGTGACCGACCACGTCGCCACGATCACCCTCAACCGACCGCACGCCATGAACAGTTTCAACCAGGCGATGCTCGACGACTTCGGGCTCATCTGGGACAGGCTCAAGACCGATGACGACGTGCACGTCGTCGTGCTGCGCGCCGCAGGCGACCGTGCGTTCTGCACCGGCATGGACGTCAAGGAGGGCATCGACCGGCATCCCAACGTCTGGAGCCAGACCGACCCCGGCGAACGGCTGTCGCCCAAACTCAACAACGTATGGAAACCGCTGGTGTGCGCGGTGCACGGGATGGCCGCCGGCGGCGCGTTCTACTGGCTCAACGAGGCCGACATCGTCATCTGCTCCGACGACGCCACGTTCTTCGACCCGCACGTCAGCTACGGGCTCACCGCCGCGCTGGAGCCGATCGGGCTGGCCCGGCGGATCCCGCTCGGTGAGGCCCTGCGTATCGCGCTGCTCGGTCTCGACGAACGCCTGTCCCCCGAGCGCGCCCTGCAGATCGGCCTGGTCAGCGAGGTGCTGCCACGTGACCGGCTGTGGGCACGGGCCGACGAGATCGCCCGCGTCATCGCCGCCAAGCCACCCGCCGCGATCCAGGGAACCGTCCGGGCGATCTGGGAGTCGCTCGACATGACACGCACCCAGGCACTGCGCAACGGACTGTCCTACACCCAGCTCGGCAACCCGGTCGGAAAGGCCGAGGTCGACCGCTCCGCGGTGCCCCGGCGGAGGTGGACGCTGCGCTGACGCTCCCGTACCCTCAGCAAAAGAGTATACGCTATTGGGGAGGCGCTGATGCGATTTGGCATGCCGTGGCCCGGCGCCGACGTCGCCCGTGAGGCCGAGCGGGCCGGTGTCGGCGCCTTCTGCGCGGGCGAGTTCGTCGACCACGACGCGTACACGACGCTGGCCGAGATCGTCGCGAACACCGAACGGGCGCTGGTGGGCCCCGCCATCGCCTACGCGTTCGCCCGCACCCCGTACGCCCATGCCACCGCGATGCGCCAGTTGCACGCGAAGGCACCGGGCCGGCTGTTCCTCGGGCTGGGAACCGCGGCGTTCCGCATCAACCGCGACTGGTTCGGCGTGCCCGCCGACCGCCCGGTGGACCGGATCGCCGAGACCGTCGCAGCCGTCCGTACCTGGCTGCACGCGGAGAACGGCGAGGAGGTCCGCTACTCCGGCGAGTTCTACTCGATCGACGCCGACGTACGCGCCCCCGTGCTCGGCCGCCTCGACATCCCGGTGCTGCTCGCCGCGTTCAACAAGCGCATGGCCATGACCGCGGGCCGGGTCGCCGACGGCGTCATCGGGCACGGGCTGTTCACCCACTCGTGGTGGAACGACGTCGTGCGACCGGCGGTGGACAAGGGGGCCGCCGCGGGCGACCGCACCGGACCTCCCACTGAGCACGGCTGGATCATCACCGCCGTGGACGACGCCGCACCCGAACGCGCGATCGCCGACGCCCGACGCATGATCGCCTTCTACCTCACCGTGAAGACGTACGACCCGTTCGTGGCCCACCACGGCTGGGAGGGTCCGGTCGAGCAGGTGCGCGCGGCGTTCCGGGCCGGAGACACCGACGGCATGGCCGCCGCGGTCACCGATGAGATGCTCACCCGGATCGCCGTCTGCGGAACGACCGCCGAAGCCAAGGACATGCTCGCCCGGCGTGCCGGTTCGCTCCCCCGCGGGGTCGGCTACTTCGCGGGACCGAGCTTCCTGGTGGGCCGCGGGCGCCGCGCCGCCTACGCCCGGTCCAGCCTCGCCCTGATCGGGTCCGTGCCGACGCCCGCCTGACCCGTCGCCCGCGAGCGCCCGGCCCCGCCTCGCCGCGTCCTTCGCCACGTCCTTGCCGAGCACGGCCGGGCCCCGGAGCGTGACGCTCCGGGGCCCGGCCGGCGGCCTGGACGTACGTCAGGCGTCCTCGGGGGCCCGGGCCAGCTTCCTGGTCGTGTCGAAGCCGACCACTCCGGCCAGAGTGCCGCCCAGGATCGCCGCGCGGTCCTCGTCGGGAACTCCGTCGAAGTTCTCCGCGACACACTCGGCGCTGCTGCGGAAGGTGCCCTCCGCGTGGGGGTAGTCGTTGCCCCAGATGATCGTCGACAGCCCGGTGATGTGGCGGGCCTTGACCGCCGTCGGGTCGTCGGCGAACTGCACGTGGATCTGTCGCCGGACGTACTCGCTGGGCTTGAGCGGCCAGGGCCATTTCGCGTTGATGGCGAACAGCCGTCCCATGGCCGGCTGGTCGTGCGGCGAACGGCTGTCGTCCCAGAACCCGAGCCACCAGTCGGAGTCCTGGCCGATGCCGGTCCTCCAGGACTTGTCCATGAAGCCCAGGTAGGAGACCAGCCAACCCGCGCTGAACTCGATCAGGTTGAAGTGGAGGTCGGGGAACCGCTCGCACACACCGCCGCCGACGAGGTCGGCGATGATGCCCTGCGGGCTGGCCGCCCCGGTGTTCCCGCCGCCCATGGTCCGGCTCGACACCATGTCGTCGGTCAGCTGGCCCTTGCCCATGTTGACCGCGGTCATCAGGCCCTTGACGGTGGTCGCCGTCTCGGACATGCCTTCCTTGACGTGCACCCCGCCGGTGGCGACATGGATGAACACCGGCATCCCGTTGGCCTGGGCGGCAGCCCACACCGGGTCGTAATCCGGCGACCAGTAGGGCTTGGGCGGGATCTCCGGGAGCAGGATCGCCCCGAGTCCCGCACGCGCGACCCGCTCGATCTCGGCGACCGCGTCCGGGATGTGGGTGAGGGGGATCGCCGCCGTCGGGCGCAGCCGTTCCCTGTACGGGAGGTACCGCTCGATGAGGTAGTCGTTCCACACCCGGGCATGCGCCATGGAGAGTTCGTGGTCGTCGGTGAAGAGCACGAACAGCGACAGGTTGGGGAACATCACCGAGGCATCGACGCCATCGAGATTCATGTCCCGGATGATGTGCTCCGGCTCGCCGTCCGGGGTCTGGCCGCCGAGCTGGCGGTACTTGGAGATGGTCCAGCCGTCGAACCCGATCGTGTGCAGCTTCTTGAACTGCGTATGGCCACCCGGCACGATCGGTTCGTCGAGGGTGAACTCCTCTTCCCACAGGGCCCGGTCCCGAAGGCCCTTGGGAAGGCGGGTCTTGAACAGGTCCACCGGCTCGATGATGTGCGAATCGCCGGACACGACAAATTCCTTGAACACAGACCGTACCTCTCTTCGAACCTCGTCGTTCGCTCCAGAACCCGGCACCTGGGAGATTCCCGAAATTAGCTGTACCGACCGGTCGAAGTCAATGAGGTTGAGTGCATTCATTGTCCCGACGCCGCGTTGGGGACCAGAGCGTCCCGGCCACCGAGTCACTAGGGATCCTGGTTACCACGGCCATGCGGACAGGCACCTTCAGCACCGGAAGCGCCACCGGAAGCGCCGCCGGATCCGCAGCGGCAGTACTGCCCAACCGCCGGTAATTCAGTACTCTCAAATCAAGACCTCGGTCTGCGCGGCTCGGCCGGTACGACGACGTACCGCAGGCGATCAGGAGACAGCACATGACGATGGCGTACTCGTTCTCTTCGCAGCTCTACATCGACGGGCGTCACACGGACGGCGAGACGGACACGCCCGTCGTCGTGCGCAACCCGGCGACGGAGGAGACGGTGGCGGAGGTCGCCCAGGCCTCGCTGACGGACGTACGCCGGGCGGTCCTGGCCGCACGCAGGGCCTTCGACGAGGGCCCGTGGCCACGGATGAGGCCCGTCGAACGGGCGGCGGTGATGCTGCGCATGGCCGAGGAGATGGAGCGCCGCCTCCCCGAGCTCGTCGCCGTCAACATGGCCGAGGCCGGTTCGGTCCGCTGGGTGGCGGAGAGCATTCAGACGCGGGTCCCGGTGGCGCATCTGCGCGACATGGCCGAGCGTGTGATCCCCGGCTTCACGTGGGAACGCCCGATGGATCCCACGATCGCGCCCGGCAGGGGTATCTCCCAGGGACAGTTGCGCCGCGAGCCCTTCGGCGTCTGTGCCCTGATCCCGGCCTACAACTTCCCGTTCTTCCTCGGCATGATGAAGCTGATACCCGCCCTCGCGGCGGGGTGCACCGCCGTGCTGAAGCCGGCGCCCGCCACACCGCTGGAGTCCCTGCTGATGGGCGACTTCGCCGATGCCGTCGGCCTGCCGCCCGGCGTGCTGAATGTCGTGACCGGTGACATCGAGGCCGGCCGGGATCTGACCACCAACCCCATGGTGGACCTCGTCAGCTTCACGGGGTCGGACGCGGTCGGGCGCCTGGTCTACATCCAGGCCGCCGCCTCGATGAAGAAGGTCGTCCTCGAACTGGGCGGAAAGTCCGCGAGTATCGTCCGCGCCGACGGCGACCTCGACGGAGCCGTCCGGGCGGCGGTCGGCGGCATCACGACCCATGCCGGGCAGGGCTGCTCGCTGCTGACCCGCACGATCGTCCACGAGTCCGTCCACGACGAACTGGTCGAGCGGATCCTCGCGAGCCTGGCCCGGGTCACGGTCGGCGATCCCGCGGACGAGTCCACCACGATGGGCCCGCTGATCAGCGCGGCGCAACGTGACAAGGTCGAGAAGCTGATCCGCACCGGCGAGGAGGAGGGGGCTCGGATCGTCAGCGGTGGCGGACGTCCAGCCGGACTCGGCAAGGGCTATTTCCTGGAGCCCACGCTCTTCACCGGTGTCGACAACTCGATGGCGATCGCGCAGGCGGAGTTCTTCGGCCCCGTCGGCGTGGTCATCCCGTTCAGCACGGACGACGAGGCGGTCCGGATCGCGAACGACAGTCCCTACGGCCTGGCGGGTGCCGTCTGGAGCGCCGACACCGCGACCGCCCACGGGATGGCGACCCGGATCCGCACCGGCAGCGTCACGATCAACGGCGGTGGTGGCGGGGTGAACCCGCGGGCGGCGTTCGGCGGATACAAGCAGAGCGGACTCGGCCGGGAGTGGGGGGAGTTCGGGCTCGACGAGTACCTGCAGACCAAGAGCATCAGCTGGGCCGCCCGCTGAGGCGGGTGGCGGCGACCGGCCGGTGTCGGAGATTCACCACGGCACGACTCCGCTGTCGTCGAACAGCTGGCCGGTAGGGCCGTCGTCGGGCAGTGCCGCCAACCGGATGGCGATCGCCGCGCCCTGCTCAGGGGTCCGGGTGCCGCTGAACCCGTTGAGGTCGGTGGCCACGTAGCCGGGGCAGGCGTTGTTGATCAGAATGTTGGTGTCGCTCAGCTCCTTGGCGTACTGGATGGTGACGGCGTTGAGGTAGGTCTTCGTCGGCGCGTACGCCCCGCTGATCCCTCCGAGGTCGGCACCGGGGGCGGTCTGCAGGGCCAGAGAGCCGACGTGGCTGGACTGGTTGACGATCCGCGGGTGCGCCGAGTGGCGCAGCAGCGGCAGCATCGCGTTGGTGACCCGGATGACGCCGATGACGTTGGTCTCCACCAGCCGCCGCACGGTCTCCAGGTCGATGGTCGTGGGCGCCTCCGGCCAACCCCCGGCAACACCGGCGTTGTTGACCAGCACGTCAAGGCGTCCGGCTCGCTCCTCGATCAGCCGCACCGCGGCGGTCACGCTCTCGTCGTCGGTCACGTCCAAGGGCACGCCGAACGCGTCGGCACCCGCCGCGCGCAGTTTCGCCACGGCGTCCTCCCTGCGCTGCCGGTCCCGGGCGCCGACACCGACGCTCCAGCCCAATGCGCCCAGCCCGGCCGCGATCTCGTATCCGATTCCCTTGTTCGCGCCGGTGACCAGCGCGATTGTCTTCTCACTCATGACGGCAAGCATGGCCGCGCTTCGACCAGGCACCAACACCGTCCGGGTAATGCAGCGATAGCCGGGCGACATCGATCGACCTCCCCCTGCCTTCGGCGGGGAGACCCCACGCCGGAGCTACTGTGCATGCATGGAGATACGGGAGTTGCGGTACTTCGTCGCCGTCGCCGAGGAACTGCACTTCGGCAAGGCCGCCCAGCGTCTGGAGATAGCCCAGCCTCCCCTGTCCCGCGCGATCAGCCGGCTCGAACGACAGCTCGGGGTCACGCTGCTGGAACGCACCAGCCGCAAGGTCGCGCTCACCGAGGCCGGGGCCGTGCTGCTGTCGGAGGGGCGCGCGATCCTCAGCGCGGTGGCCGCGGCTGAGCGGCGTACCCAGCAGGCCGCGCGAAAGCGCCCCCACCTCGTCCTGGCCGTCAAATCCGGCACCGCCGGCGCGTTGTTGGCCAAACTGCTCGACGCCTACCGCGCGGAGCCAGGCGCCGCCACCGTCGATCTGTTGCTCTGCGAGGCCCATCAGCACCAGAGACTGCTGCGGGACGGGCAAGCAGACGTGGCTCTGCTGCACCTGCCATTCGATTCGACGGTCGGACTCGACACCGAAACCCTGTACACCGAGGGACAGGTGGCGATCCTGCCCACCTGTCACCCGCTGGCCGGCCGCTCAGCGGTCCGGGTGGCCGAGGTCACCGCGTTGCCGGAACTCCCGATGGCTCGCTGGCCCGGTCCCGGCGGCAGCTACCCGGAGGGACCGGGGGCAGAGGTACGGAACCTGACGCAGCTCTTCCAGCTGATCGCGCTCGGCCGTACCACCGTGATCCTGCCCGAGTCCGCGGCCATCGACCTGCGCCGGGATCTCGCCACCGTACCGGTCCTGGATGCTCCGCCCGTGACAACGGTGATCGCCTGGCCGTCGCAGAGCCGGCTTCGCGCGGTCGCCGACCTGGTCCGGGTGGCAACACGTCTCTGACCGAGAGCCTGGGTCCGAACCCGGGCTCTCAGTGCCACCAGGGGATCAGAGCGTCCAGATGGCGGCGCATCCGGTGCCGGGCGATACCGGCGTCCCCCTGGAGGATCGCGTCGAGAATGCGCTGGTGGACGTGGTGGACCTCGTCGGCCGCGGCGTCACCGGGGAGCGGCCGGTCCTGACCGGCCGCGTGCCGCCGGAAGAGTTCGGTGATGATACCCAGAAACAGTGACAGCACCGGGTTGCCGGCCAGTCCGGCCAGCTCGGAGTGGAACAGGTCGGCCTTGCGCGGATCGTCGGCCGGGCCGTCCGTGGCCCACCGGACGGCCGCGGTGAGTCGCTCGGCGACCTCCTCGTGGCGCTCCGCCTGCCGGGCGGTCACCGCGGCCACCGTGCCCAGCTCGATCGCGTTGCGGACGATCCGCAGATCGTCCGCCGTGACGCCCTGGTATTCCAGGAAGAGTGCCATCGTGTCGATGCTGGCCTGCGACTCGGGTGCGGCGACGATGAGCCCGCCGCCGGGGCCACGGCGCATTCGGGCGACCGAGTGGTACTCCAGTAGCCGGACGGCCTCCCGCAGCACGGCCCGGCTGATCCCGTAGCGGGCCAGCAGGTCGGCCTCCGAGCCGAGTACCGAGTCGACCTGCCAGCCGCGCGCCGCGATGTCGTCGTGGATCCGGGCGGCGACCACCTCGGCGAGCTTCGCCCGCGGGCCCTCGGCCTCCTCGGGATCGATCACGTTGCCCGCGATCCGAGCGCGCCGCACCCGGTGCTTCTCGATCCATGCGGCCTGCCACTCCAGGTGGGCGGTCAGCATCGTGTTGGCACGTGCGCCGTCGCCGTCGACCACGGCCTCCACGATGGCGCGATGCGCCTCGTGGGACGTCTCCTTCGCGGTGAGCACGTCCGCCTTGGCGATCCGGCGGGAGGTGTGGGCGTACCGCGCGGTGAGGCGGGTGAGCACGTCGATGAACAGGTGCAGCACCGGATTGCCCGACAGCTGACCGAGTACCGGGTGCAGCGGGTCCTGCGAGCCGACCCCCGGCTCGTCCTGGTGGGCGAGTTCGTCGCCGAGAGTGGAACGAAGGGTGTCGATGCCCTCCTCGGTGATCCGGTCGGCGGCCAGGCCGGCCGCGATCGGCTCCAGCAGGAGGCGGGCGTTGAGCAGGTCCGCGACGCTCGTGCCGACGTACTCCAGATAGATCACGACGGACCTGGTCGCCGGCCCCGCGTCCGGGGCGCACACCAGCAGCCCGCCGTTGGGCCCCCGTCGCATCCGGGCGACCTGGTGGTGCTCGACCAGCCGCACCGCCTCCCGCAGCACCGAGCGGCTCACCCCGTAGCGCTCCCGCAGCTCCAGCTCGGATCCCAGGGACTCACCGACGGGCCAGTTCCGGTGTATCACCTCGGCCTCGATGCGGTGCGCGATCTGCGCCGCGAGTTTGCCGACCGGGGCGGCGGTCCTGCCCTCGACGAGGCCCGACTCCCGCTCACCGTCGGCGGGCTCGTGGTCGACAGCGGTCGCCATGCGACCAACTCCTCAGGATGGACGTTGCGTGTCCTCAGTCTAGTCCGCCGGTACGACGGGGCACGCACGAGGCCAGTACGACGGGGAGGCGATATGTGTTGGCGGGAGCGGGAGACAGCGTTGAGGCTACTGTTCACCGACCGCCTGCCGAAGCGTGGTGCCGAAGCGGAGCGCCAGTGTCGCATCACCTGGGCGCGAAGCGCTGCCCCGCGTCGAGGCGCAGGCACTGCCCGTTGAGCATGGGGTTGTCGACGACGGCGAGCACCAGCTTGGCGTACTCCTCCGGGCGGCCCATCCGCTTGGGGAACGCGGCGTCCCTGACCAGCGTGGACTTCATCTCGGCCGAGACCTTCCGCACCGCGCCGGTCTCGAACAGGCTCGGTGCGATCGCCAGGACGCGGATCCCCAGGGAACCGAGGTCCCTGGCCATCGTGAGGCACATGCCGGCGATGGCCGCCTTCGCGGCGCTGTAGGCGACCTGCCCTATCTGGCCCTCGAACGCGGCGATGGACGCCGTGGTGATGATGACGCCGCGTTCGCCGGTGACCTCGGGGTCCTCGGGTTCGTTGCGGCTCATGTGTGCCGCGGCGAGCCGGCTGATGTTGAAGGTCGCGACCGCGTTGAGGTCCAGGACCTGGCGGAAGGTCTCCAGGTCGTGCGGGCCCTCCCTGGTGAGGGTGCGTCTGGCCACTCCCCCGCCCGCGGTGGTCACCGTGACGTGCAGCCCGCCCAGACCCTCGACGGCGGCAGCGAGCGCCCGCTCGGTTCCCTCGAAGTCGGTGACGTCGACCGGGTGAAAGCTGCCGCCGAGCGCGGCGGCGACCTCCGGGCCGGCCGAGCCGGGGCGGTCCAGCACGGCCACGTCGGCGCCGCGGGCCGCCAGCAGTTCGGCACTGGCCCGGCCCATCCCGGACGCCCCGCCGACCACCACGACCTTCTTGCCCTTGATCTCCACGGACGTTCCCTTCGTTGCTCAGTTCGGCGCGATCGACGCAGGGGTCTGCTGGACCAGGCCGCACAGCCGGTCCCGGTGGATCGCGGCATCGCCGTAGAGCACCGCGTCGGTCCTCGCGCGGCGCAGGTAGAGGTGCAGGTCGTGTTCCCAGGTGAACCCGATCCCGCCGTGCAGTTGCAGCGACTCGCCGGCCACGTCCCCGGTCGCGGCGCTCGCACACGACGCGGCGACGCATGCCGCCCGGGCGGCGTCCGCGCTGCGGGCGTCGGCGGCCATGGCCGCGTAGTAGGTGGCGGCCCGGGTGCCGTGGACGAGCATCGCCATCGTGGCGCACTTGTGCTTGACGGCCTGGAAGGTGCCCAGTGGCCGGCCGAACTGGACGCGTGCCTTCATGTACTCGACCGTCATCGCGAGCATCCGGTCCATCACGCCCAGGGCCTCCGCCGACAGCAGCACCGAGGCGTCGTCGAGCAGCCGCTGCACGTCGGCGGGGCCGCCGTGCAGGCGGCGGCCCGGGGGTACCCGGACGCCGTCGAGCCGGACCTCGCAGAACGTACGGGTCAGGTCGAGGACCTGCTGGCGCCGGAGCGTGACACCGGGCGCGTCACGGTCGACGAGGAACGACACGGGTGTGCCCTCGTGGCGAGCGGTCACCAGCAGCCACCGCGCCCCGGCCGCGTCCTGCACCGCCGTCTTGACACCGTCGAGAACCACGGCGCCGCCGTCCGTGCGTGCGGTGGCGCGTACACCGTCGAGCGTCCACGGCGCGCCCGGTTCGGCGAACGCCCAGGTCGCCCAGGCCGCCCCCTCGGAGAGTGCGGGCAGTACCTCGGCCCGGAGGTGCGCCGAACCGCCGCGGGCAAGAGCGCGTCCGACAAGCACCGTGGGCAGGAACGGCCCACGGGCGGCGGCCCGGCCGATCTCCTCCGCGACCAGGGCGAGTTCGACCAGACCCTGGCCCGCGCCACCGTGTTCCTCGGGCACGGCCAGACCTGGCCACCCCAACGCGGCCGCCAGCCGCCAGAGCGCCGGGTCGACCTCCTCGTCCTGATCGATCTGTGCCCGAAGGACACCGACCGGGACATGGTCGCGGAGCAGGTCCCGCGATGCCGTACGCAGCATCGCCTGCTCGTCACTGAGCTCGAAGTCCACCAGGCACCACCCGCGTCGTCACGCTGCCCCGCCGGTTACAGCGTCGGAGCATTGAAAGTATCCTCTTTTGCGTTCCTGGTCGAGCAGAACCAGGAAGAACACCTCGTGACAGGTTCGATGACGCACTTAGAGTGACCCCATCATGGGAGACCGCGGCGATCGACAACAAGGGCGGATGACGATGCGGCTGGAGTCCACACCGGAGCTCGACGCGTTCCGGAAGAAAGTACGAGCTTTCGTCGCCGAGCACGCACCCGGCGTCAGGACGCATACGGGCGTACGCGCACCCGAGCCCGGACTCATGCCGGCGATCCGGGCGTGGACCGCCCGGCTGTACGAGGCCGGCTTCCTCGGAATCACCTGGCCCGCGAAGTACGGCGGCCGGCCCGACGCGCACCCCCTCGAACCGTTCGTCGTGGCCGAGGAGATCGCCCGGGCCCGCACCTGGCAACCCGTCGGTGCGTCCGCGCTCGCCTCGGCCGCGTTGGTCGAGTTCGGCACCGAGGAACAGCGGGACCGCTTCCTGCCCCGCATCCGCGCAGGTGACGACGTGTGGTGCCAGTTGTTCAGCGAGCCCGGCGCGGGCAGCGATCTGGCGGCGCTGCGGACAAGGGCGCGTATCGAGGGCGAGGGCGACGCCGCGGTGTACGTCGTCGACGGGCAGAAGGTCTGGACCACCAACGGCCAGCACGCCGACGTGGGTTACCTCCTGGCCCGAACCGACCCGGACGCCCCCAGACACCAGGGCATCACCGCGTTCGCCCTGGACATGCGCAGCCCGGGAGTGCATGTGCGGCCCCTGCGCGAGATCACCGGGACCACCGACTTCAACGAGGTCTTCCTCGATGCCGTCCGGATCCCGGCCGCCGACGTGATCGGCCAGGTGAACGCCGGCTGGCGGGTCGCGATGAGCAGCCTGGGTCACGAGCGTTCGGCCGTGGCCGCGCACGGGGTCGAGCTGTTCGCCGTACTCGACGACCTGCTGCGACTGGCCGGAGGCACCTCGGTCGGCGGGCGTCCCGCACTCCAGGACTCCGCGACCCGGCAGACGATCGGCGAGCTCGCCACGCGGGCGCATGTCAACGCGGCGATGGTCGGTCTCGCCCAGTCGCGCATCCTGCACCACACCGAGCAGCCGGCCGACGCACCGCTGGGGAAGATCTTCTTCAGTGAACTCAACCACGACATGGCCGCCTTCGGCATGGGACTGCAGGGCACGGACGGCATGCTGGTCGAGGGTGACCCGGACGTGGTGGCGGGCGGCTGGTGGCAGGACGCGTACCTGTACTCGCGCGCCTACACGATCGCCGGTGGGGCCAACGAGGTCCTGCGGACACAGATCGCGGAGCGGGGACTCGGACTGCCACGGGAGTCCCGATAGCCGGGTGGGGCCGCCCCTGCGGGGTCAGGTCGTCACGGGCCCGGCCGTCCCGACGGGGCGGTCGTCATCCACATCCCGGTCAGCGGGACGGTTCCGTGTCCAGGCGCGACGAGTTGGCTACTGTCGCCCCCGTCGCGTGACCGGGGGCCCGCAGCGGCCCTCGCGTAATGACCGTGATTGGAGAGTCGTATGGGCGTTCGCTCACTCGGGTACCTGAGGCTGGAATCCACGGACACCGAAAAATGGAAGCGCTTCGGGGCCGACTTCCTGGGGTTGATGTCCGGCGAGGGCAGCGATCCCGAATCGCTGTACTTCCGGCTGGACGACTACCCGGCCCGCATCACGGTCTCTCCGGGTGCGCAGAGCGGGATGACCGCGCTGGGCCTGGAGGTCCTCGACGAGCGGGAGCTCGCGAAGCTGGTGGCGGACGTCGAGAGCGCCGGTATCAAGGTGACCGCCGGCACCGCGGCGGAGAGCGCGGAGCGGCGCGTGACGGGATTCGCCCGTTTCAACGACCCGGGCGGGAATCCGGTCGAGCTCTTCTACGGCACGGTCCTCGACCACGTGCCGGTCCGTACGCCGCTGGTCTCGCGGTTCGTCACCGGCGACATGGGCATGGGACATGCCATCGTCTCCGCCGAGGACGCGAGGGCGACGTTCGACTTCTACGTGAACGTCCTCGGCTTCATCGAGCGCAACACCATGCGCTCCCAGGGCGGCACCACATGGTTCCTCGGGTGCAACGCACGGCACCACACCCTCGGCATCACCCCGATGCCGGGTCCCGGACGCCTGCTGCACTTCATGGTCGAGGGAGCCTCGCTGGACGACGTCGGGCTCGCCCTCGACCGGGCCCAGCGGTACGAGATCCCCATGATGCACTCGCTCGGCAAGCACACCAACGACCACATGGTGTCGTTCTATGTCTGGTCGCCGGAGAACTACGCCGTCGAGTTCGGCTGGAACGGCCTGAAGGTTCCCGTTCCGGTGCCCGTCTACGAGATCACCGACGGTGCGTTCTGGGGCCACACCTTCAGCCCGCCGCCGCAGCCGGCGGGCTGACCGGGCCCCCGCCTCCGCCGAAACCGGCTCTCCCGGCGCACCACCGCCTGGTGCACCCGGGACCCGGTCCCACACCACCACCGAACCTGGGGCCCACCGTCATGCGTATCGGGATGCAGTTGGACCACAGCGGAGGGTTCTTCGAGGCCGTCGGGCAACTGCGCGACCTGGAACGCGCCGGACTCGGCATCGTGTTCGTGGCGGAGGCGTACGGCTTCGACGCGGTCAGTCAGCTCGGCTACATCGCGGCCACGACCGACCGCCTGGAGATCGCCTCCGGCATCCTGCCGGTGTTCTCCCGTACCCCCGCGCTCACCGCCATGACGGCCGCCGGGCTCGATCACGTCTCCGGCGGCCGGTTCACGCTGGGGCTGGGCGCCTCGGGTCCACAGGTCGTCGAGGGCTTCCACGGGGTGCCCTACCAGGCGCCCCTGGGGCGGACCCGTGAGGTCGTGCAGATCTGCCGTGCGGTCTGGCGCCGCGAGGCCCTGCGGCACGAGGGAACGCACTACCGGATCCCCTTGCCCACGACGCGGGGCACCGGACCGGGCAGACCGCTCAAGCTCATCAACCATCCGGTGCGCGACCGCATCCCCGTGATGCTGGCGGCCATCGGTCCGAAGAACGTGGCGCTGGCCGCGGAGATCGCCGAGGTGTGGGAGCCGTTCCTCTTCCACCCGGACAGGGCCCCCGAACTCTACAAGGGTCCTCTCGCCGAGGGCCGTGCCACACGCGACCCGCGGCTGGGCGATCTGCGGATCCACGTCGACGTACCGACCGCCATCGGCGGGGACACCGCGGCGGCGCTGCGGGCCGTACGGGCCAGACTCGCCCTCTACATCGGCGGCATGGGCGCCCGGGGCAAGAACTTCTACAACGATCTGGTCCGCCGATACGGCTACGAGGAGGCGGCGGAGCGGGTCCAGGACCTCTACCTGGCCGGCAGGAAGGAGGAGGCCGCGGCCGCCCTGCCCGAGGAGCTCGTCCGTTCCCTGTGCCTGGTCGGCACCCCCGGTGAGGTCGGCGAGCGCATCGCCGCCTATGCCGGGGCCGGTGTCACCACCCTGTCCGTCAGTCCGATGGGCGAGGCGGCCGAAGACCCGGTCGCGCGGCTGCGGTTGGTCGAGCAGATCGGCCGTCTCGTTGGCTAGGAACCGGGCCCCGGGCCGCCGGGATCGGCCGCGAAACCGTTACCCAGGGCCCGGAGCGCGACGTCGAGATACGTGGTGAGGTCACTTCCTGCCTCCGCGACCCACCGGTCGAAGGCGGCCCGGCAGGCGGCGAGCGTGGTACGGCTGACCGCGAGCGGGATGAGCGAGTCCCGGGGCCGGCCGAGCCGGCCGGCGGCGAACTCTCCCACCTCCCGTTCCCAGGCGTCGTAGTGGGGTGCGGCACTGGCCTGGAGTGCCGGCACGGTGCCGATCAGATTCATCCGGGTACGCAGTTCGGCGACGTCCTCGGCCGCATATGTGTTGACGCCGACCACGACCTGCCGGATGGCCTCCATCAGGGGGACGTCCGGCGGGGCAGCCGCGAAGGCGACGCGGAGCCGGGTGACCTCGTCGTCGAACTCGTACCAGAGAACATGCGCTTTGGATTCGAAGTAACGAAAGAAGGTCCGACTGCTGACGCCCGCCTCCTCCGCGATCTGCTCCACGGTGGTCTCTTCGAACCCCTGCTCCGTGAACAGCCGCAGCGCGATGAGTTCGATCGCGCGCGAGCTGGTGCCGGGGGGCCGTCCCTGGCGGCGGCGCACCGTGTGCTGCTCGGGAGGGGTCATCGGCGTGGTCGTTCCATCCGGGGTCTTGTTTCTGTCACAGGGTGACGTTACCGTAACCAGTAATTCGTCACAGCGTGCCAAAAGCGTTGCCGTCACCGGCCCGCCCTCCACGAGGAGTCGCACATGGATGAGGAATCCGCCGTCCTGGACACACCGTCCGCAGAGCCCGGGGCGGCCGCCCCGGACAGTGTCTTCGTCGAGGACCTGCTCGTCGAAGAGGTGTCGATCGACGGCATGTGCGGTGTCTACTGACCCCGCCGGGAACAGCGCCGCGGCACGGTTCGACGCCGATGCCGCCTGGCGCCTGCATCCCCGGGTGTCGATTCGTCCCGAGCGGTTCGGCGCGCTGCTGTACCACTTCGGGACACGCCGGCTGTCCTTCCTGAAGAACCCGACGCTGCTGACGGTGGTCCGTTCGCTCGAAGCACAGCCGAGCGCCCGGACGGCCTGCGCGGCCGCCGGCGTCGGGGACGCGGACCTGCCCGCCTACCTCGTCGCCCTCGCCACCCTGGCCGCCTCCACCATGATCTGTGAAAGGACGGGCACATGAGCACGGTCGCGTCACCGGCGGCTCCCGTCGGCCGTACCGGCGCACTGACCGATCAGTTCCAGTCCGGGCTGGACGCGCCCATCTGCCTCACCTGGGAACTGACGTACGCGTGCAACCTGGCATGCGTGCACTGCCTGTCCAGCTCGGGCCGCCGTGATCCCCGCGAGCTGAGCACCGCCCAGTGCAAGGCGGTGATCGACGAACTGGAGCGGATGCAGGTCTTCTACGTCAATATCGGCGGTGGCGAACCGACCGTCCGTCCCGACTTCTGGGAGCTCGTCGACTACGCGACCGAGCACCACGTCGGGGTCAAGTTCTCCACCAACGGCGTCAGGCTCACCCCCGGGATCGCGCGGCGGCTCGCGGACAGCGACTACGTCGACGTACAGATCTCCCTCGACGGGGCGACCGCCGAGGTCAACGACGCCGTACGCGGCCCCGGTTCGTACGCCACCGCCCTGCGGGCCATGCGCAACCTCGCCGACGCCGGGTTCACCGGGTTCAGGATCTCGGTGGTGATGACCCGTCAGAACGTGTGTCAGCTCGACGCGTTCAAGGCCGTCGCCGACGAGTTCGGGGCCCGGCTGCGCATCACCCGGCTGCGGCCGTCCGGCCGGGGCGCGGACGTATGGGACGAACTCCATCCGACGGCGGCCCAGCAGCGTGAGCTGTACGAATGGCTGCTGGCGCACGGTGAGGGCGTTCTGACCGGCGACTCGTTCTTCCACCTCTCGGGCTACGGCCAGTCACTGCCGGGGCTGAACCTGTGCGGGGCCGGACGAGTGGTGTGCCTGATCGATCCGCTCGGCGACGTGTACGCCTGCCCGTTCGCGATCCACCAGGACTTCCTGGCGGGGAACGTCCTGGCCCCCGGTGGTTTCCAGCGGGTGTGGCAGCACTCCGAGCTGTTCACCGCCCTGCGCCGCCCGCAGACCGGTGGCGCGTGCCGGTCGTGCTCGGCGTACGACACCTGCCGGGGCGGATGCATGGCCGCCAAGTTCTTCACCGGGCTGCCCCTGGACGGCCCCGACCCCGAATGCGTCAAGGGGTTCGGCGAGGCCGCGCTCGCCGGGGTGGACAGCGCCTCGGCACCCCGGCCGTCGTTGGACCACTCACACCGGGAAAAGCCGGCTTCGAGGCCGGTCCCGGTGTCGATCGGGCCGCGCCCGGTGCGGCGCGACGCACCGTCCCCGGCCTGCGACGAGAGCCCGCTCGCCGGTTTCGTGCCCCCGAAGTCCCCGCGTGGGTAGGAGAGCGGGCCGAGGCACCCTGCTGGCCGATCTGCCATGGCCCGCTGCGGGCAGGGCCGCACAGGACGGGACGGTGCTCGCGGTGCCCCTCGGGTCGACCGAACAGCACGGCCCCCACCTTCCGCTGTCCACGGACACCGACATCGCGGTGGCCCTGTGCGAACGGCTCGCGGCGGCTCGCGACGACGTACTGATCGCGCCCGCGGTGGCCTACGGGTCCAGCGGCGAACACGCCGGTTTTCCCGGGACCCTGTCCATCGGTCAGGAGGCCCTGGAACTGCTGGTCGTCGAGCTGTGCCGCTCCGCCTCCGAGACGTTCGGCCATCTGCTGCTGGTCTCGGCGCACGGCGGCAACGCGGAACCGGTGACACGCGCCGCCGAGCGGCTGACGAGGGAATCCCGGAACGTCCATGTGTTCATGCCCAGGTGGAACGGCGATCCGCACGCGGGCCGCCCGGAGACGTCGATGCTGCTGGCCCTGACCCCGCAGCGGGTCCGGATGCGGCACGCCGTCCGCGGTGACACCCGTCCACTGGCGCAGACCTGGCCACTGCTGCGCACCGGGGGCGTACGCGCCATCAGCGACAACGGGATCCTCGGCGACCCCACCGGCGCCGGCGCCGCCGAGGGGCTGGCCCTGCTCGACCGCATCGCCGCCGACCTCGTCGCCGAGGTCGGCGCCTGGCGCATGGCGGAACGGGGGACGCGGGCATGAGCACGGGAGAAGCCGCCGGTCCGGAGGGCAACGGCCGGGTCGCGGTGGTCACCGGCGCGGCCCGCGGTATCGGCGCCGCCACCGTACGCACCCTCGCGGCGGACGGCTGGTCCGTCCTGGCGGTCGATCTGGCCGCCGACGATCCGGCGCTGCCCTACCCGATGGCCTCCGAGGCGGACCTGGCCGAAGTCGTCGCGGACGGCGGGCACATCGCCGGATCACCGGACCGCGTCCGCCGGTTCGTCGCCGACGTACGCGACCCGGCTGCCCTGGGCGCGGCCGTCGCCGAAGCGGAGCGGCACTGGGGCGGTCTGGACGCCGCCATCGCCTGCGCCGGGGTCATCGCCGGCGGCGTACCCATGTGGCAGGTCCCCCTCGCGCAGGAGCGCGCCGTGCTCGACATCGACCTGGGCGGCGTCCTGGCCCTGGCCAGGGCCGCCGTCCCGGCACTGCTGCGCCGTGCCGAACCACGCAGCGGCCGGTTCCTCGCCGTCGCCTCGGCGGCGGCGACCCGCGGCCTGCCGATGCTCGCCGCCTACTGCGCCGCCAAGGCCGGAGTGGCCGGACTCGTCCGGGCGCTGGGCAGTGAGCTGGGCGGCACCGGTGTGACCGCCAACGCCGTCAGCCCCGGCTCCGCCGACACCCCGATCCTGGCCGAGAGCGCGCGACTGTACTCCCTGCCCGACACCACGTCGTTCGCGCGGCAGCAGCCACTGGGCCGGCTTCTGGACCCGGTGGAGGTCGCGGCGGTACTCGGTTTCCTGGCAGGCCCGAAGAGCAGCGGAATGACCGGCGCGGTCGTCCCCGTGGACGGAGGTCTGGCGCTGTGAACAAGACCGCGGAACCGCCCCTCACCCCCGCCGCAGCCCGGACCGCCGCCCCGCGCTGACGGCACCACCGCACCGCAGACGAAGGGAACCACCCGATGGGCAACTCCTGGTTCGAGACAGTCGCGGAGGCGCAACGCCGCGCGAAGCGGCGGCTGCCGAAGTCCGTCTACGGCGCCCTGATCGCGGGCTCCGAGCGTGGCCTGACCGTGCGGGACAACCAGGCGGCCTTCGGCGAACTGGGATTCGCGCCCCATGTGGCAGACCTTTCGGCCCGACGCGACCTGTCGACCTCGGTCATGGGCCAGCCCATCGCGCTGCCGGTGATCATCTCCCCGACCGGAGCACAGGCCGTACATCCCGACGGTGAGGTGGCCGTCGCCCGCGCGGCCGCCGCACGGGGTACGGCGATGGGCCTGAGCTCCTTCGCCGCCAAGCCCGTCGAGGACGTCGTCGCCGCGAACCCGCTGACCTTCTTCCAGGTCTACTGGTCGGGCACCCGCGAACACATGCTGCAGCGCATGGAACGCGCCCGCTCCGCCGGCGCCAAGGGCCTGATCGTCACCCTGGACTGGTCGTTCTCCCACCACCGGGACTGGGGCAGCCCGTCGATTCCCGAGCGCGTGGATCTCAGGGCCGTGCTGCGTTACGCCCCCGAGGCCCTCACTCACCCACGTTGGCTGGCCGGCTTCGCCAGAGCTCGCCGTTTCCCCGATCTCAGCGTGCCGAACGTGGCGGTTCCGGGTCAGCAGGCTCCCCCGTTCTTCGGCGCCTACGGGGAATGGATGCGGACTCCGCCGCCCACCTGGGAGGACGTTCGATGGCTCCGGGAGCAGTGGGACGGCCCGTTCATGCTCAAGGGCATCACCCGTATAGACGACGCCCGGCGCGCCGTGGACGCCGGAGTCACCGCGATCTCCGTCTCCAACCACGGTGGCAACAACCTCGACGGCACTCCGGCATCCATCCGCGCCCTCCCGGCCGTCGTCGAAGCGGTGGGTGACCAGGTCGAGATCGTCCTCGACGGGGGCATCCGCCGCGGCAGCGACGTGATCAAGGCCGTGGCCCTCGGCGCGCGGGCCGTCATGATCGGGCGCGCCTACCTCTGGGGCCTGGCCGCCAACGGGCAGGCCGGCGTCGAGAACGTTCTCGACATTCTCCGTGACGGCCTCGATTCCGCCCTTCTCGCCCTCGGCCACTCCAGCGTCCACGACCTCAGCCCGGCTGACCTGGTCATCCCTCCCGGATTCGCCCGCAGGCTCGGCGACACCGCCCCGGTGCCGCCGGGACCGCCGACGGTGACCTCAGGCTCCGCCGCGCTGTGAACACCGGTTTCCCGTCGGCGGAACCATGTCCCCGGTGGGCCGGTCACCAGGAAACAAAGCCACCGCGAACGAAGGTCGTGCCCTCATGTCCCTCCCCCACGGGTTCCTGGTCGAACTCGACCGGCACACCCGGGTCATCGACGGCGGCCGGGCCCTCATCGGCGGCTTTCCCACCCGGCTGCTGCGGCTGACCCCACGCGCCCGGCTGCTCCTGACCGGCCGGAGGATACGTGTGCACGACGCGGCGAGCCGCCTCCTGGCGGACCGGCTGCTCCACCTCGGCATGGCCAACCCTGTCGTCGGTTCGCTGCCCGACCACCCCGATCCGCGCTGCACCCTGGTCGTTCCGGTACGCGACCGCCCACGTCAACTCGACCGTCTGCTGGCCGGCTTCGGCGCGGGCCACCCGGTCGTCGTCGTCGACGACGCGTCGTCGCACCCCCGGGCCGTCGCCGCCGTCGCCGCCGCGCACGGGGCCACGCTCGTCACACTGCGCACGAACGTCGGACCGGCCGGCGCGCGCAACGCCGGGCTCCGGCTCGTCACCACTCCCTACGTGGTCTTCGCCGACTCCGATGTCGTCCTGGGTCCGGACACGATCCCCACGCTGCTCCGGCACTTCGCCGATCCCCGGGTCGCCATGGCCGTACCGCGCATCACCGGGCTGGTCACCACGGCATCCACCGGCTGGATCGGACGCTACGAGAACACCCGCTCGTCGCTCGACCTCGGCTCGCACCCGGCGGCGGTGCGGCCGGGCAGCCCGGTCTCCTGGGCTTCCACCGCGTGCACCGTGGCCCGGGTCGACGCCCTCGGCGACGGCTTCGACGAAAGCCTGCGGGTCGGGGAGGACGTCGACCTGTGCTGGCGGCTGATCGGGAACGGCTGGCGGGTACGGTACGAGCCGGCCGTGGAGGCCGCCCACGAACACCGCACCCGCGCCCGTGACTGGTTCAAGCGGAAAGCGGAGTACGGAACCGGGGCCCACCCCCTGGCGCTGCGCCACCCGCGATGCATCGCGCCGGCCGTGCTGGCTCCGTGGAGCGCCGCTCTCACACTGGCCCTGCTCGCCCAGCGGCGGTGGTCGGTGCCCGTCGCCGGGACCCTCTTCGCCGTCACGTCCCTCAGGATCGCGCACAAGCTGAAGGGGATCCGGCATCCCCACCGGCTGGCGCTTCGGCTCACGGCCACCGGGACGGTCGGCACACTCGCCCAGACCTCCGCCCTGATCACCCGGCACTGGTGGCCGCTCACCGCCCTCGGCTGCGCTGTCTCGACCCGTGTGCGCCGCGCCACCGCGGTCGCCGCCCTCGTGGACACAGCCCTTGAGTATGGTCGCACGCCCACTTCGCTGGACCCGGTCCGCTACGGCATCGCGCGGCGCCTGGACGACCTCGCCTACGGGGCGGGCGTCTGGATCTCCGCGATCAGGGGACGGTCCACCGCGGCCCTGCGCCTGCGGATGACCCCGGCGTCCGCGAACGCCCCCACCCCCGCACACAACGGACCTGACACATGGTCATGAACCGGTGGGGGCGAGGGGCGCCGGACCGGAGCCCGGCACGGACCGCCGCGGCCGGGCCGGCCGCGTGACGCCCTGGGGGACCGACCTGGACGGCGGCGCGGGGACAGGGCCGGACGGGCGGCCGCGGCGACCGCTGCTCCCCCTGATGCTCGACGACTGGCACACCCGCGACGCGGTCGCCGTCGCACGCGCCGCGACGTGTGTGTCGTCCTCGCTGCCGCTGGTCGTGGGAGTGGCGACCGTACCGCCCCCCGACACGCTGAAGCCGCTGCTGCACGCCCTGACGACGACCCTGGCGGGCCCGTGGGCCACGGACGGGCAGCGCCCGCTCGTCGCCACGACGGACCCGCTGGAGGCGTACCGGACGCTCGCCGAAGCCGTCACCCGGCGGCCCCGGGCGAGTCTGGCGCTGGGCCAGTTGCTGCGCCAGACAGCCGTCCTCGACACCGTGCCGGGCCTCGCCGCAGAGGCCGCCGTCTACTCGATGCTTCTCGGGGGCACCGAGTTCAGGACCTGGCTCAGCGGCCGGGACGCCCCGAGACCCGCGGCCGACCCCGGCCGTCCGCCGGTGGACCTCCGGCGTGACGGCGGCCTCCTGTCGATCCGTCTCGACCGTCCCGAGCGACGCAACGCGCTCAGCTTCCGGATGCGGGACGAGCTGTACGAGGCCCTCACGGTGGCCGTGTTCGACGACACGGTCGAGCGGGTCGAACTGACCGGTGCGGGACCGGCGTTCTGTTCCGGCGGCGATCTCGGCGAGTTCGGTACGGCAACCGATCCGGTGGCGGCGTGGCTGGCGCGTCTCGAAAGGACTCCCGGACGCCTCATCGACCGGTTGCGGGACCGGCTGACCGTGCGCGTGCAGGGAGCGGCGGTGGGCGCGGGCATCGAGATGGCCGCCTTCGCGGGCCGGGTGGTCGCCGGTCGCGACGCCTTCTTCCTGCTGCCGGAGACCGCGATGGGGCTTGTGCCGGGAGCCGGGGGGACCGTGAGCGTGGTGCGGCGGATCGGGCGCTGGCGGGCGGCGTGGATGATGCTCGGCGGCGCGCGGGTCGATGCCGCCACCGCACGGGGATGGGGCCTGGCCGACGAGGTGACCGACGATGTCTGACGACGACGGCGGCGGCCTCCTGGTGCGCGACGTGGAGCTGCCGGGGCGGCCGGGGCGGCCGGGGCTGCCGGGGCTGCCGGGGCGGGACCTGGGGGACTGCCGGATACGCGGCGGCCACATCGTGGAGGTGGACCGCCGACTACGCCCGCGGCGGGGGGAGTTGCTCGTGGAAGGCCGCGGCGGCGCCCTGCTGCCCGGCCTGGCCGACCATCATCTGCATCTGTCGGCCATGGCGGCGCGGCAGCTCTCCGTCGACGTGTCGGCGCTGCCCCGGGCTGATCTGCCGTCGGCGTTCGCCCACTCCCCCACCGGGGACGACGGCTGGGTACGGGCGGTCGGCTACGACGACGTGCTCCACGGCGAACTCGACCGGGAGACCGTCGACAGGTGGAACAGCCGGGTACCGGTGCGCCTCCAGCACCGGTCAGGCGCGCTGTGGGTGGTCAACTCCCCCGCGCTGGACCGTCTCGGAGCCGCGTCCGCCGCCCATCCCGGCATCGAACGCGACCCGACGGGCCGTCCGACCGGGCGGTTGTGGCGGTGCGACGCGTTCCTTCGCGACACGCTCGGCAGCCGCCCGCCGTCGCTTCGGACGACCGGCGCACGACTGGCCGCGCTCGGCATCACACATGTCGCGGACGCCACCCCCGAGGCGGGCGCCGCCGACGCCCTGGCGGCGGCGCTGCACCGGGGTGAACTGCCGCAACACGTGATGGTGATGGCGGACGGCAGCGGTCCGGCGGCCCATCCACGGCTGCTGACCGGCCCCGTCAAACTGATCGTCGCCGACCACGCGCTCCCCGAATTCGACGGCCTCGTCCGTTCGATCCGCCACGCGCACACCGGCGGACGGCCCGTCGCCGTCCACTGCGTCACCCGCACCGCCCTGGCACTGACCCTGGCCGCCCTGGACCAGGCGGGACACATGCGGGGCGACCGGGTGGAGCACTGCGCGGTGGCTGACCCCGCGGCCGCCCGCGAACTGGCCGAGCGGGGCATCCGGGTGGTCACCCAGCCCTCACTGGTCGCGCTGCGCGGCGACGACTACTGGGAGCGCTCCGAGCCCGGGGACCGCCCCGATCTGTGGCGGTACGCCGCCCTGCTCCGCGCGGGTGTCCAGGTGGCGCCCAGCAGCGACGCCCCCTACGGCGATCCCGACCCCTGGGCCGGTCTGCGGACGGCGGCGGACCGGCTGACCCGCGGCGGTCGCGTCCTGGGGCCCGAGGAGAGGGTCGCCGCCTCCACGGCGCTGCGCGCCATGCTCACGCCGCTCTCCGATCCCGGCGGCCGGCCGCGACGCACCACGGCGGGGGCACCCGCGGACCTGGTACTGCTCGACAGGCCGCTGGCCGAGGCGTTGCGGCGGCCGGACGCCGGGTATGTGCGGGTCACCGTCATCGGCGGGCGGATCGTGCACGGCGCGGGTGAAGCGACCTGACGCGACGACCGCGTGAGGTCACCGGGTCCGGCCGGCGACCGGGTCCTGCCTCAGACCCGCCCCAGTCCCGCCCCAGTCCCGCCTCAGTCCCGCCTCAGCCCCTCCCGCTCTTCGGCCGGAAGGACGCGAGTACCTGACGGGTGTCGGCTCCCATCGCCGCCGCCGTACCGGTCGCCTCGGGCGGACGGGCGGGCAGGACCTCCTGGGTACGGCCCAGCGCGGCGCAGTCGACGAACCATCCGCCGGGCCCGCACCGCACCCGGTGCGGGCCATGGTCGTTCCCGGGGGCGGGTGCGGCGAACGCCGCGGCCACGTCCCCCATGGCGATGTCGATCAGGTGTCCGCCGCCCGCGGCCAGCGAACCCAGCGCGGCGAGCGCGGCGACGATTCCGGTGAGCGGATCGGCGACGGCGTCGGCACAGAAGACCGGCGTGCCGTCGGACCAGCCGACCAGGCCACCGGCGACGGCCGCGTCGTCCCCGAAGGCCACCTGTTCCGGGCAGCCGCGTCCGTATCCCGTGACGCTGATCCAGACCTTGCCCGGCCGGTGCGCCAACGTCTCCGGCGCCAGGCCCAGTTGCGCCAGGGCACGGGGCCGGGAGGCCTCGATGACGATGTCGGCGGCGCCCACCAGGTCGGCCAGTGCCGCGCGCCCCTCGGCGGTGGTGAAATCGACCGCGACGCTCTCGTGCCCGGCGTGCAGCCAGTCGTAGAACCGTGGGGCGCCCGTCCGGGCTCCGTCGGGGCGGCGGGTGCTCTCCACCTTGACCACCCGGGCTCCGGCCCGGTGCAGCAGACGCGCGCACAACGGCCCGGCCCACAGCGACGAGAGGTCCACGACCAGAGTCCCCTCCAGGGAGACGCGCGCCGCGGCCGGTGCCAGCCGGGTCACGCGCCACGGCACGTCCACCACGGGTACCTCGGAGGGCAGCGCGGCGGCAGGGATCCCCAGCAGCTGCGCGCGCGCCGCGAAGTCCCGCGCTGTCGCCGCCCCGGCCGCAGCGGTGAGATCCTGCCAGGGGTCGCCGCCCGTGACACGGCCGAGCATCGCGGGCACCAGTTCCAGGTCGGAGGGACGGCTGAGGGTGAGCGCACACCATCCTTCCCGTGCACGCAGCAGACGGGTGGCCCCGCCCGCCGATATGTGTCCCCGTCGGCTCAGCCCGCGGGCACCGGCCCGGCCGCTCAGCAGCGTCGCGGGGTCCACTCGGACGGGTCGTCCGGCGTCCGCGCCGAGCATCGTCAGGACCCGCGCCGCCTCGTGCAGCAGCGCGGGCAGCCGGGGCGGCGCGAGGACGGGCGGGCCGTCGGGGCGGCCGGTGAGTCGCATGGCGCCGGACGCCGCCCAGGCCAGGTGCGCGCAGCCGACGGCGACGACGGCAGGGAGCGGGCCGGGGGCGA
The DNA here is from genome assembly GCF_056270125.1 of Streptomyces sp. RLA131. NCBI lineage: Bacteria > Bacillati > Actinomycetota > Actinomycetes > Kitasatosporales > Streptomycetaceae > Streptomyces > Streptomyces sp. RLA131. The sequence goes on along the minus strand of NZ_JBWDOQ010000002.1, from coordinate 7,997,656 downwards.
CCCCGAAGGAGTCCAGCCAGCGCTGCACGGTCGGCGGCACGGTCCCGTCCTCCGTCCGTGGGCTGACAGCTCCAGCGACCTGACCACGATAATCCTCATCGCCTCGCCGGTGTCCACCAGATTGCGCGTGCCCTCCCGGCGGAGCCGGCTGTTGGCCGCCCCATCGGCGTCCGAAAGGTCGGTCAGCTGGTGGATCAGCGCATCAGGCGCGGCCTCTGTCACCACCCGCCGCAGGCTGTCCGGGTCGAATGCGTCCACCTGGACGGCTGACGCACCCTGACTCCGTACCCGCTCAACCCCTGCCAGGGAACGCGAGGTCCCGGTGACCTCGTGCCCGGCGTCCAGCAGCAGCGGGACAAGCAGCCGGCCGACCGCACCCGTAGCGCCTGCGATCAGAACGCGCATCGAAAAGCCAGCCCCCTGCTCGGTCCGGACGTCCGCCTCGTAACGAACGGAAGCAAGCGTAGAAGAGTTCTCGACCCGGCCGACGAGTCACGCGTGTCAGGAAGGGGGGAGGATACGGCGCTCATACCGGACGCCGGGTCGCCCGTTGAGCATGATGTCCCCCACGGCGGCGAACCCGTTGCGCCCGAGTACGGCCATGGACGCCGCGTTGTCGAGGGTGGTGACCGCCCTGAGCGCCGAGAGCCCGTTTGACGCGGCAGCCAGGCGGCACAGGTTCAATCGGGCAGCGCTACGGTGAGGTCCACCTCGACCAGTTGTCCGCCGAAGCCGAGCTGTGCGACGCCAAGGAGCGTGCTGGCGGTGGTGAAAGCCGGACCGATGACCGAGCTGGTGAGCCGTCGCCACGCGGCGCCCAGGACGTCGGTGGCATCACTGCACACGTAGATCACCGAGCGAACGACATGCTGCGGTTGGGCGCCGACCGCAGCCAGAGCGGTCAGAGCGTTTGCCGCGACCTGGTCGATCTGCATGTCGAGGGAGCCCGAACCGACGAGGGATCCCCTGCGGTCGAGTGGGCACTGTCCCGCCAGGTAGGCCGTCCGGCCGGCCTCGACGACGGTGATGTGGTGATAGCCGGGCGTTTCATGCAACTGGTCGGGATTGATACGGGTGATCTTCGCACTCATGCCCGCGACTCTGATGGCTCCGCCGCCGGCACGCACCGTGTTTTCCGGCCCGAGGAACCACGGGTGGTCAGTACCGCTGAGCATCTGTCCTGATGGGTAGGGCCGTTGAGACCGGTCTCTCGTCGTGTCGGGGATGTGGACTTCGAGTCCGCCAGCAGTTTGGTCGGCCGGGACCGGGGTGGGGTGACCGGCAGCGGTCATGAGGATGGGCCACGGTCGCGGCGACGTCCGACGGCTGCCCGTAGTGTGCCGGATTCACTTTGCGTATTCAGCCTCCAGGCGCAACCGAGCTCGGCCAGCGTAGAGCGCTCGCGAAGACCTCGCGGTTGGCGGCTGTGTGGTCGTGTTCACGCCGGGACCAGGCGATCCGGGCAAGGATCTGCTCCCTGCCGGCCACACGGGGCTCTGAAGCGTTGAGGTGCCGGCGCCACCAGAGGGCGTTGCGGTGCTGGCGGTCGAGAATGGCGTCGACGAGGTCGCCGCGCTCGGGAGTGTCCAGCCCGTAGGCGTCGGCGAGAATCCGTACCTGGGCTGCCTGGGCGTGGGCGGACGGGGCTTGCGGCTTGGAGGAGATGCACCAGGTCCAGGCCATGTATCCGAGGTCTTCCAGGGGGTCGCCGGGGGCGGCTGTATCGAAGTCGATGAAGGCCACCGGCCGGTCCTGGTGGAAGACGGCGTTGTTCGGGCCGGGATCGTGATGGCAGACGACGGGAGAGGTTCCGGTGAGGTGGCTGCCGCGGGTGGCCTCATGCAGCGAGCGCAGGAGAGCGCCGGCAGCCACCACCTGATCGTCCTTCCAGAGGTGGAATCTGGCCGGTACTCGGCCAGGCACATACGTGAAGGTGTCGCGGCCCGCGTCATCGAGTCCGAGATACCGCGGTGCGCCATTGAACCCGCGTTGTTGAAGGTGGTTCAGCAATTCGGCGACGAAGGCCGACCTGGCTGTGGCGGGTCGGCGGACTGTGTCGCCAACGCGGACGACACCCGGCGTGATCCGCCCTCCGGGCAGTGGCACTTCGCCCTCTCCAGTGTGCATGGATCCAGCCTCTCGCCTTCTTGGCCGCTCCGGTCGGCATCTCGCCCGGACGGCGCTGCGACTGTCGGACACCTCGAAGAAACCGGCCATTCGGGTGCGGCCCCGGCCGGCCGACTGCTGGACGTAGGTCCGCCGTTCGCACGACGCGTTTCTCGCAGACGGCTGCCGGATCCGCAGACACAGCCGCACCTACTTCCCCGCGCTGGGCATCGCGGGGCGTGAACGAGTCCTCCTCGTTCCGAAACCGACTTCGAGGAGCACTTGAGCCCGTTCTACTTCGACGCCTGTGCTTTCAAGCAGACGACAGCAGGTCTGATCCCCCTGTAGGCGCCGGTGAACAGGCTCCCGCGTGACCAGCGCCGGGTGGTAGTGCGTACCGGACCGGGAACAACCGGGCCCGGACGCGTGCATGTCAGTTGCGGGGGATAAAGTGCGCACAGCTGATTCACAACTGCACTTGTGGTGCTGAGGGGTGGGGAATGGTGGGGCAGTCCAGGGGTGCGCGTGCGACCTTGACGGCAGCGGTCACGGTCGTGGCGCTGGCCGCGGCCGGGTGCACCGCGCAGTCCGTGCGGAACACCGCGGACAAGGCGGTGGACCACACGGAGTCGATCACCGCGGCGCTGTCGCGCGTGACAGCGCGGACGCAGAAGCTCGGATCGGCGCGGCTGGAGATGACCATCGATCGCGGATCGGGCAGTCCGGTGTCCATGACGGGCGTCTACTCGTGGGGGAAGGGCGCCGCGTTCGACATAACGATGGACACCGTCGCGGCACAGTTGGACTCGGTGCAGGACGATCCGCGAATACGGGCGAAAATGGTCAAGGGCGCCTACTACTACGGCGTTGACCCGCAGCCCGAGGGTCTGCTCAAGGGCAAGCACTGGCTGCGCGTGGATGTGGCGGCGGTCCTGGGACAGTCCGGTGCCGACTCGGTCCAGGGCAATGCCGACCCGACGGCGGGCCTGCGCTACTTCGCCCTGTCGAAGAACACCAAGGACCTCGGCGCGCAGACGATCCGCGGCACGAAGACGCGTCACTACCACGCCAAGATCGACAAGGACAACATAGGCACCCTGAAGAACGCGCTGACCAAGAAGGACAAGAAGACCCTGCTCAGCTCCCTGACCGGGTCGGTGGACTCCGTCACCGTCGATGTCTGGGTGGACGGCAAAAACCTGCCAGTCAGACTCGGCGAGAAGTTCGGCAAGGTGAAGGTCACAATGGACTTCCTGTCGTTCGGTTCAACCCGCACGATCACGGTTCCCCCGGCCTCGGACACCGCCGACTTCACCGACCAGCTCTCGAAGTGACCCTCGGGCCCCGGCAGCCTCCGTCGCCCAGCGCTGGCGAGCGGCTCCCGGGCCGCTTCGCCGTCGCGGTGACGTCGACGAGGCCGCTATCAGCCGCGTGCGAATTCGAGCAGGTCGGCGTTGAACCGTTCGGCGAACACGGGGACCATGGCCAGGCCGTGCGGGGCGCCGGGGTAGATCTTGAGGATCGCGTCCTTGACCAGCTTGGACGACTTGTCGCCGGAGGCCACGAGAGGAACGATCTGGTCGTCGTCGCCATGCGCGATCAGGGTGGGGACGTCGAACTTCTTGAGGTCCTCGGTCAGGTCCGTCTCGGAGAACGCCTTGACGCAGTCGTAGGCGGCCTTGATGGCCACCGACATCGACCAGAGCCAGAACTCGTCGCGGGTGCCCTCGGTGACGGTTGATCCGTCGCGGTTGGCGCCGTAGAAGCTGGCGCTGAGGTCCTGGTAGAACTGCGAGCGGTCCTTCGCGACGCCTGCCCGGATCTCGTCGAAGACCTCGATCGGCAGTCCTTCGGGGTTCGCTTCCGTCTTGAGCATCAGCGGCGGGATCGCGCTGAGCAGTACGGCCTTGGCGACGCGGCTGGATCCGTGCCTGCCGATGTAGCGCGCGACCTCGCCGCCGCCGGTGGAGTGGCCGACCAGGATGGCGTCGCGCAGGTCGAGGGTCTCGACGAGCGATGCCAGGTCGTCGGCGTACGTGTCGAGATTGTGGCCGTCCCAGGTCTGGCCGGAGCGTCCGCCCCCGCGCCGGTCGTGGGCGATGGCGCGGAAGCCGTTGTCCGCCATCAGCTTCAGCTGCGGGTCCCATGCGTCGGCGATCAGTGGCCAGCCGTGGGAGAACACGACCGGCGGGCCCGATCCCCAGTCCTTGTAGAAGATCTCTGTGCCGTCTTTGGCGGTGACGAAGGGCATGGTGCGGTTCCTTTCGGACTGATCGCAGGACTCCATGCGTCGGTGGAGTTCGGTGCCCGGCCGGAAGGTGGATGTCACGCCGCGAACCAGTAGTTGATGACGTGCGTGGCGCGTCGACGGAGAGGTCAGCAGCGAAAGGCGACCGGAATCAGCACGTCGTCGCAACCACGCTACCCGAGAAGCATCGTTTCAGCGCGTCGCCCGGCCCCGCCGGCCCGAGCCCCGGCCCGAGCCCCGGCGCCTCCCCGGAAGCGGGCTACGCCTCGTCGTCGGTGAGCGGTTCCTCGACCCAGATGATCTTTCCGTTCGGCGTGTACCGGGTTCCCCAGCGCCGCGCGAGGGCGGCGATGATCAGCAGGCCGCGTCCGTCTTCGTCCTGGGCTCGGGCATGGCGCAGGTGCGGTGCGGTGGTGGCTTCGTCGGAGACCTCGATCGTCAACGACCGGTCGAGTATGAGACGTACCGTCGGGTTGCCGCTGGCGTGCCGGATCACGTTGGTCACGAGCTCGCTGACGACCAGTTCCGTGGTGAATACATGCGTGTCGAGGCCCCAGCGTACGAGTTGGTCACTGGCCTTCTCCCGGCTGACGGCAACCGTGTCCGGCTCCCGCGTTCCTGTCCACGTGGCGATGTGATCGTCGCGAAGACGGTGGGTGCGGGCGGCGAGGATGGCGGCACCGTCGTATCCCTGCCGGCTCGGCAGGCTGTGCACGATGCAGTCGCAGATGGCTTTGGGATCCTGGCCCGAGCGGGCGACGGCCTGTCGTAGTTCCGCCAGGCTTCCTTCCGCCCGGGGGCCGGGCTCGAGGAGTGATTCCGAGTAGAGGGTCAGCATGCTCTCCGCAGCGATGTTCAGGCGGCTCACCTCGTAACTTGCCCAGCGTCCCAGCGGCGGACCGACCGGCAGGTCCAGGGATGTGACGTCACCGGCCGGAGAGGTGAGCAAGGGGGCTGGCCAGCCCGCGGCGGCGATGGCGAGTTCGCCGGTCACGGGGTCGTAGACGGCGTACTGACAGCGGGGGGAATCCGTCGACGCGGGAAACGCGCCCGCCTGCGGGACTGCCTGGTCGGAGAGGATACGGCCGGTGGCGTCGTCGAGATGGGCCAGCAGCTCGTCGGGAGGAAGGTCAAGCGCGGCGAGCGTGGCCAGAGCCGTACGGAAACGCCCCATGGTGACGGAGGCGTTCAGTCCCTGCTGGGGAACTTGTCCGATCGCCAGACCTACGCGCGCCCCGGACAGCGCGATGACGTCGAACCAGACCGTCTGCCGGGTTCCCGGTGTGTAGAAGTGCGCCGTACTCACCGCCGACAGGACGGGAAACGTCTGCGGGAGAAGGCTGCGTTGCAGTGTGACCGCGGTGGTGTGCTCCCGCGTGTAGCAGCGTGCGTTCTCGATGTGGACGGACGCTTTCGCGCTCACCTGTTCGGCCAGGACCACGTCGGACGCGTCAAAGGCAACGGGGTGGCGTGGTCCGCGATAGAAGCTGGCCAGTCCCAGGACACGCCCGTGGAACGCCAGTGGCACCACCATCATCGAGTGGATCCTGGCCTCCCTCAGCGCGCCGGCCCGTGCGGCGTCGTTCATCACCCAGTCCGACGGCGAGGTCCGCGGGTCCAGAAGCCGCGGTACGAGATCGGCCATCACCTGCGTGTACGGGGTGGGGGAGACGAAGCCGCTCGTCTTCCCGACCGAGTAGAGACCGGGGCGGTTGCCCGGCGCTTCGAAGGCGGCCCTGCGCAGGGGCACATCGGTGCCGACCGGAGGCGCGGGCGCGGCCTCTCCCCGCAGGACGCAATCGATGAGGTCGACCGAGACGGCGTCGGCGAACTCACGGGTGGTGACCGTGGCGAGTTCGCGGGCGGTGCGCATGGCGTCGAGAGTGGTACCGATCTCTTCGTGGGCCCGGGCGAGCAGACGCGCGGCGGCCTGGGCACGGGTCTGATCGGTGACGTCGTGGATCACGGTGCCGGCACCGATGATGTGCCGCTCCTCCCGCAGCTGAAAGGCGGTGACGGCGAAGATGCGCTGGTGCCCGTGGCCGTCGTGCCCGTCGATCTGCTGGTGGACGGCCGGTTCGCCGCCGGCCAGGGTCTGCCGCAGAAGCGGCGCCAGGGGAAGACGCGAGCCGAGGTCCGCGACCGGTCGGCGCAGCACCTGGCCGGCTGAGCGTCCACGCATGGCGAGAGCGGCGGAGTTGCTGCGCAGGACGCGCAGGTCGGCATCGTATATTTCCAGACCCGCGGTGGACTGCTCGAATGCCGAGGACTCGAAGGCGGCTTCCACGTGCGCGTCCTGGTCGTCGGGCACTGTGCCGTCGCGAATGGCGATGACGGTCGCCGAGCCGTCACGGCTGGCGGCGAACCGCACGACCGCCCGCGTACGGGGCCCGGTCTCGCCGGCGAGCTGGTCCAGCAGAGCGTTCAGCACGCGTCCTGCGGGCTTGCCTACGGCGTCGCGCGCGGAAAGCGCCGGAAACCTGTTCGTATCGTCGCGCCACTCGGAGACATCTCCGCTGTCGTCCAGGGTGAACGAGCTGTCGTGTGCCACCACTGGCACCTCCTCGGTAACGGGCGCGCCCCCGGGTCGGCAACCGGTGCGTGGCGGCGGCCCTGGCCGCGGAAGCTCGCCGCACATGTTCACGTGATGCGGGGTGCCGTCCGAAATGGGACCCTCTTAGGGTATAGGGCGAGATGTGCGGGACGTATGCGTGGAGCAGGAGGACCGGACATGATCCGTGTGATGCGCCCGCTGCTCTACGGGGCCGCGGCCGGCGCCGCCGGCACGACCGCGCTCAACATCGTCGGTTACGCCGATATGGCCCTGCGGGCCAGGCCCGCCAGCTCGGCACCCGAAGTGACCCTGCGCGCGCTCGCGGCGAAGTTGCATCTGGGCATTCCGGGTGAGGGTCAGGCCCTGGACAACCGGGTCGCGGGCCTTGCCGCGCTGACCGGATTCGCCGCCGGCCTCGGCATGGGAGCCGTGCTGTCCCTGGCACAAGCAGCCGGCTGGCACCCGGCATCGGCTCCGAAATACACCGTTGCCGCGATCGGGGCGCTGATCGGCACCAATGGGCCGATGACAGCGCTGGGAGTGACCGACCCGCGGACCTGGTCCGTCTCCGACTGGATCTCGGACATCGTCCCGCACGTCGCCTACGCGGTGGTCACAGTCGGTGTCCTGGACCGGATGGACGCGGCGGCCCGCGGATAGCGGCGACGACGACGTTCGCGGCTCGCGGCCTCCGCGGTGTGGGTCGACCGGACCGGCCTCGTGCGGCGCCGGTGAAAGCCCTGCTCCTCGCCGATCCGCGGCAGGCTCGGTCCACGCTCGTCATGTTCACGGGTGCCTCGCTGATCCCGGCCCGAGGCCCGAGCCGTTATGGGCCGCGGGCACACTGACGGGCTAGCCCGGCTCGTCGGCGATCGGCCGGACCCACAGGCTGGCCTGGGGGAACCAGTCTCACGTTGGGATCCGACAAGATGAAACCGTCCCGTACCGTGCCCAGAACTCGCCGCATCCGCTACGGCGTCGCGGCCGCGATGCTGGCGACCACCGGTATGGCGGCCAGTGCCTGTGCCGGCCGCAGCAGTGACAAGTCCGACGGCAGCCATGCGATCGCCGCTGTACCCAAGCCCATATCGGCCAAGTACGTGCCCTGCGGGAATCCGCCGGTGACGCTGGTAAGGACCGACCAGGACTTCCTCGACGGGCTGGCGGCGGCCGGCGGGCCCCCGCTGTACAAGATGTCGTACACGGCCGCCCGTCAGGTGCTGAACAAGCTGCAGGCGGGGCCCGTGCACATGCTGCCCGCCCGGATCAGCCGGCGGACCGTGCCCGGCGGTCCGACCGGGCACGTGGCCGTGCACGTCGTCCGGCCCGAAGGCGTCGTCGGAAACCTGCCGGGCATCGTCTACATCCACGGCGGTGGCTGGGTGCTGGGCAACTTCAGGACCCACGAGCGACTGGTCCGGGAGATCGCCAACAGGGCTCGCGCGGCCGTTGTCTTCGTCGACTACACCCCCTCGCCCGAGGCTCAGTTCCCGGTCCCGATCGAGCAGGCCTACACCGTCGCCCGGTGGGTGGCCGCCCACGGCAGCGCGATCGGCGTCGACTCCCGCCGGCTGGCTGTCGCCGGCGACTCCGTGGGCGGTGACATGACCGCTGCCGTCGCCATGATGGCCAAGCAGCGAGGCGGCCCGCACTTCCGCCAGCAGACGATGCTCTACCCCGTCACCGACGCCGACTTCGACACGCCTTCGTACAAGCGCTTCGCGGAGAACTGCTGGCTCACCAGGCCCGCCATGAAGTGGTTCTGGGACGCCTACGCTCCTCGCGTGGCCGCCCGATCCAACCCGCTGGCTTCTCCGCTGAAGGCCACCGTCGACCAGTTGCGCGACCTGCCGCAGGCTCTGGTGATCACCGACTCGGATGTCCTCGTGGACGCGGCCAACGCCTATGCCGCCAGGCTCCGCTCCGCGGGAGTGCCGGTCACCACGTCCCACTACGCCGGTGTCACCCACGATTTCATGATGCTCAACGCCCTCGCGGGCACTCGGGCCAACAAGCAGGCCGTCGCCGAGATCACCGCGGCGCTGCGTGAGGCTCTGTACGCGTCAGGGGATCCGGGCCGCGGCAAGTAGACGGTACCCGCGGGAAGCGCTGCCCCGGCCCCCCGACTGCAACAGCCGGGCGAACGGAGGGCGTTCGCCACCGCCGGGCCGCCACGACCCTGCACAGGGCGGCGACGGACCGGCGGAGGCCGGGGCAAGCGCGGGGCGGGCGCTCCTGGGCGGCTCAGAGCCCGAGGTCGGACAGGCCGGGATGATCGTCGGGGCGCCGTCCGAGTGGCCAGTGGTACTTGCGGTCCGACTCGGCGATGGCGAGGTCGTTGATGCAGGCGAGGCGCACCCGCATCAGGCCGTCCTCGTCGAACTCCCAGTTCTCGTTGCCGTAGGACCGGTACCAGTTGCCGGAGTCGTCGTGGCACTCGTAGGCGAAGCGGACGGCGATGCGGTTGCCCTCGAAGGCCCAGAGTTCCTTGATGAGGCGGTAGTCCTGCTCCCTGGTCCACTTGCGGGTGAGGAAGGCGACGATCTCCTCGCGTCCGTTGACGAATTCGGCGCGGTTGCGCCAGCGGCTGCCCGGTGTGTAGGCGAGGGACACCTTCGCGGGGTCGCGGGAATTCCAGCCGTCCTCCGCCTGGCGGACTTTTTCCATGGCGCTCTCGCGCGTGAAGGGAGGTACCGGCGGCCTGCTTGCCATGCTGACTCCATCGTTGGGTGACTCCAGGGACTGATCAAGTCCACCCTGGCAGTTCGTCCGGCGCATCTTCGTGCGGCACGGCGTCACGGCGGCACGGTCTGCTCCCCTGTGGTCAGGATCGGTGAACGGACGAGTACAGCCGTCAGAGTTGGGCGCGGCGCCACCGATCCCCCGGCGCGGGCCTGACCGACGTCCGCCCGCTGCCCGGCTCCGCCCTGCGGCCGAGCGGGGAACTGTGGATCGCGGGGAGTGCGTCACATGATCGTGACGACTCCCAGGACCTTGCTGCGAACCGCGAACCGCGAACCTCGCCGATCTGGACGGGATCACCGACCTGCATACGCGGGCCCGCACCGCGTACTAGCGGTCAGGCGGATTCTCGGCGCCCGAGCTCACCTCCCCCGATGCGCGCTCCCGCCGGCGGGAGGCCTGGATGCGTGCCGTCCAGTCCGACACCAGGACCGTGCTGTGTGCCGTGCGCGAAGGGCGGATGGTGGGCATTCTGGCGATGGGCCCAGCGCTGGAGGCCGACGTGGATGCCCCGGCTGCCGGGCAGCTCCACCAGATCCACGTCAGCACGGCCCACTGGGGACAAGGCATCGGCAGCCGGCTGCACTCGGCCTTCGTGCGGTTCCTTCGCGATGCGTCACTGTCCACCGGGCTGCTCGAAGCGTGGGAGCGCAACAGCCGGGCCCAGGCCTTCTACGCCCGGCACGGATGGAAGCCGGACGGGCACCGCCGGCCGGGTCCGTGCGACGCGGACTACGTTCGCCTGCGCCTCGACCTGGACTCCCCCGGCTGACCCGGCTGACCCGGCCGGGACGGCCGGCCGGCCGGCCGGCTCGCGGGGGCGTTCACCGCAGCGGGGTCTCCGGCCACAGCGGTACGGTGGCGTGCTGTTCGGCCTCGCGCAGGACGCGCAGCACATTGCGCCCTGCCAGTGCCTCCAACTCGGTCCGGGAACAGCCGCGTTCGGCGAGTTCGCGGAAGAGGGCCGGGTAGCCGGAGACGTCGGCGAGGCCGGTGGGCCGGTGGTCGACACCGTCGTAGTCGCCGCCGGGGCCGAGGTGGCCGACGCCGGCCACCTCGCGGGCGTGGTCGACGTGGTCGGCGACCTGGGCAACCGTGACCTCGGGGGTACACACGCCGAGGAGAGCCGCGGTTACGCCGAGGGAGGGACGGTCAGTCCTGACGACACAGACAGCCGCAGACCAGCAGCAGGTCGACATAGCGCTGGGAGCACAGCACGAGGGTACTCACCACGCCGTCCTCCCAAGGGGGCGTCAAGGGTCCGTCGGAGGGGCCGACGCGCTTCGATGACACCCCGGAAACCTGGTCGACCGGCCCCGGCGGCCCCGGCAGCCCCGGGACGAACCGTGCGCGCCCGGCGCAGGCGGCGGCAGCCGCACCGCACCGCCCACCCCCACGGCGGGCGGGACCCGGTCCGGGTCCGGCGAATTCTCCGCCGCGATTTCAGGCGGCCGGGAATCCGGTGACTCGTTGGCCCGAGAACAGTCACCGCGCGACGCGGAGCAGGATGTCGCGCATGGAACCCATCCCGTACTTGTCCTCGTGGCTGGACAGTTGCGCCACCTCCCGCAGGATCGGCCGGAGGTCGACGCCCGCGTCCCGCGCGTCCGCGCACAGGTCGCGCAGCGCGAGCAGCTCGTCACGCGTGTCGGAGCCCTGGTCGACGGCGGACATGTGCAGCAGGCGGAGCCGGAATCCCTCGGGGGTGGGCGTGACCGGCAGGTGTACGGCCCAACGGAACGCGGTGTAGCGGGCGAAGAGGCCGCGTACGGAGGCGCGAAGTGCCTCGTCGCCGTGCTCGTAGGCGGCGATCAGTTCTGTCAGCGCGGACTCGGCCTGGGTCCGGACACCTGCCTCGTCCTGCGGGGCGGGCCCCTGCCGCGTCTTCACCGCCCAGTCGGGATCGGCGGTGTCCACCGGCCGCTCCGCGATCGGCCTGAGTGCCGCGTCGACCGCGGCGACCTGTTCCTCGATCCTGGTCAGCTGTCCCACGTCTCCGCCCCTCCCCGAGCCGGACGATAGCGCACACCGGACGGGAGTTCCGCCCGCCGCGCCAAGGCTCACACGACGGGCGACCGAGCTGACGGCCAATCAGGTCATGGCGTCCACAAGGGAACCGCGCTCGGCACCGTGAGATTGCCCGTACCGGCGAAGAGGTCGGCAGCGAACTTCTCTCCCACGGCGCCGACCGCGCCGCCGCCCTTCGGCAGCGAGACCACCGCGCCCTCCACGGCCGGTTCCGTTCCGCCACTCATTCGCCGGACCCCCGCCCCGCCGGTGCCGGACCCCGCGAGGGATCGGCCGTGCGATGCGTCGCGCCGTGACTTCCGGCCGCCCGAGCGGGATGTCCGGCCGCGGCAAGGGCCTCCCCGCCTCCAATGGCGTCGGACTGTCCTGTCGGGCCGTCCGGGGGAACCGTCGGGTGCCCGGCGGATGGCTGTCGCGCCCTGTTCCGCCCAGCGGGCCGGGGGGTGCGCTCGACGCGCGTTCGACCGCCGCGATCGGTGACTGTGCGCATGCGCCGCCGACCGGAGAGTGGCACCGACCCCGCCGCTCATGTGACGTGCCTCTCGCGGCCGGCGCCGCTCCAGCCGGATTCGATGTCCGTTTCGCACCTTCTGAGCTGGGATTATGTGAAATTTCCTGGGTGAAATATACGCTAACCTTCGATCTTGGGGTGTTTGTTCTTGCCGGTGATGTCCGCTTACGGTCGTCATTGCTCGCCACCGTGAGCCCCGCCGGTCAGGAACGCCGAGTCCTGCCGCCGACCGACGGGAACAGTCGACGCGAAAGCGCCGTAGGCAGGAGCGGGGGACCCAAGGTTCTCCGCCGGTGCGGACCACGTATGTGGTGAACGCACCGGCTTGGGGTGAAGCGACGCGTCAACGCGCCGCCGGGCAACTCACGTCCGAACCCGACAGCTGACCTCGCAGGCGTCGGTGAGGAACTCCTCGACATGGCTAAGATCAGCCGCGCCTCCAAGGCCGTCCGTTTCGCCACTCTCGCCGGTATCACCGGTGCCGCCATCGCAGCTCCGCTGCTCAGCGCCACATCCGCCTCCGCCACCCCGGCCTCCGTCTGGGACCGCGTTGCCCAGTGCGAGTCCAGCGGCAACTGGGCCAACCACGACAGCGGCCACAACGGCCACTACGGCGGCCTGCAGTTCTCCCCCTCCAGCTGGGCCGCCGCCGGCGGCACGAAGTTCGCGTCCCGCGCCGACCACGCCACCCGCAGCCAGCAGATCCAGGTGGCGAACAAGCTGCTCGCCATGCAGGGCCCGGGTGCCTGGGAGTGCGCGCACGCCGGTCCCCTGAGCTGACAATCGCCCGGCCGGCGGGTCAACCCGCGCGCTGAACCGCCGGCATGAACGGACGGCGAGGCATCCTGCACACGCGTTCGTCGCAGGACGCGGCCCGTGATCGTCGTGACCGCCACCGCATACGGTGGCGGTCACGCTGTCGTTGACGTATCGCCCCGGACCGTACGTGACCGCGGTTCCGCCGCCTCGGGCGCTGCCGTTCCCGGCGCGAACGCCATGCCCCCCCCGGGGGTTCAACCACGGGACCGGCCGCGGGATTTCCCCAGGTGCGAGGCCTACCCGCCCATGCCATCGTTGAAGAACCGGCGGCGCAGCGACGCCGACGACGAACAGCCGCAGCGCTCTACCGAAGAGCTGCGCGTGCGCTTCCGGACGCTTCGCTGGACGACCGTGTCCGGGCGATCCGTCACGGGAGGTCGACATGAGCACCCAGCAGGCAGCGCAGGACAGCGCAACGGACGCCGGCACAGAGCCGGTCGTGGACATGAAGGTCGAGGTCATCGTCCTTCCGGTCGCCGACGTCGACCGTGCCCTGCGCTTCTACCAGGGCTTGGGATGGCGGCTCGACGCGGACTACGAGGCCGGCCCGGCATTCCGGATCGTGCAGCTGACGCCGCCGGGGTCGGCATGCTCGATCCACTTCGGCCGCGGCGTCACCCCCGCGCCGCCGGGCTCCGCCCGGGGCTACCTCGTGGTCTTCGACCTCGACCGGGCCCGCGCCGACCTGATCAGCAAGGGCGCCGAGGTGAGCGAGGTCTTCCACCACACCTACGACACCGGTGCCGAAGAACAGGTGGACGGCCCCGACCCGGACGGCCGCAGCTACGCCTCGTACGCCTCGTTCAGCGACCCGGACGGCAACGGGTGGCTGCTGCAAGGGGTTCAGGAGCGTGCGCCCGGACGATGACGAGTCCCGTAGCACCGAGGAGGATCCGCCATGGACGTCCCCACGTTGGCAGCACTTCTGCGTGAGACCGAGGAGCACCACGGCCCGTACGAGGCGAGTGCCCCCGCGCACCAGTGGTCGGACTGGTACGCCGCGTACATCGTCGCCCGTGAGGACGGCCGGACTCCTGACGAGGCCGCCGGCGACGCCGGGCTCCACATGGAGACACTCCGGCGCTGAACGCCGCGCTCAGGTGGTCCAGGTGCGCAGCACGTCGGTGACGGAGACCGCCGTGGAGTCGGGCCTCTTCAGCTCGGCGGCCAGGGCGGTGACTCCGGCCTGGGTGAGCTTCACCTCGGCGCCGGAGGCCACGAGGTAGCCGTGGGCCACAGCGACGGCCACCCGCAGGTTCGAGTGCTCCAGCCACTTCAGCCGCCCCAGGGTGTGGGTCAGCGCGGCGGCCCGGGCGAATCGGCCATGGTAGACATCCTGGCCGGTCAGCACGGCCCGGTGGCGTTCGACGGCGGCGATCGCCACGCCGTAGTCCTCCGGCGCGGGGTCGGTCTCGCCGGTACGGCGGGCGACCTCCAGGATCCACGCGAGGTCCACGTGCAGGGTCACGCGGCCTCGATCTCGTCGATGAGGTCGCCGTAGGTGTCCAGGACCTCCTGGGCGCCGGCCAGGAAGACCTCGTAGAGCCCCTCGTTGTCGGCCTTGATCAGCTCCGCGACGTACTCGTTGACCGGCACATGACGCGTCGCCGCCGCGTCCTTGGCCATCTTGGCCGTGGACTCGTCGAGCCGGAGGTTCACCTGGGTCTTCGCCATACCGGCAAGCTACCACCTTGTAGCAGCGGCTGGTAGCAGCTGATAGCGGCCCGTGCGGGCGGGGGGCCGGACACCGCGACGGCGCGACGGCGCGACGGCGCGACGGCGCGACGCCGTCTGCGGTGACCCGGGGTTCAGGAGACGTCGAGGCGTGCCACCGACAGCTTGGCCGTGGTCGGCGACGATCCGGTCAGCGCGCTCCGGTAGGTCGGGGTGGCGGGGGCATAGGCCCAGGTGAGGTCGCCGTCGGGGAGCACGGCGATGTCCCCGGCGATGCGCGCCGTGACGACCTTGTCGGCGGTCAGGAACTTCCCCTTCCAGTCGATCAGCCGCAGGTGCGTCCCGGTGAAGGTGCCGGTGCAGGTGCCGTCGGCGCATTTGGCGTTCTTGACGCTCTCCCAGGAGACCAGGAGCTTGGTCTTGCCGTACGGGGCCACATGGACGTTGACATGGTCGGTGCCCGCGGCGGTGGTGAGGTTGACGGGCTTGCCGGAGGCGGTGGAACGGTTCTTCAGGAAGGCGACCGTGACCTGGTGGGTCTTCCATTTCGGGGTGACGGTCCAGCCGCGCCCGCTGGAGTCGTCCGGGTTCTTCTTGGCGGAGGCGGCGCCGCGCGAGGCGTAGGCGGTCGCATAGCGGCCCGTGGAGGACTTCACGATCTCGCCGGTACGGCCCGCGTACGTGCCGCCGCAGTAGCCCGCCCAGCACTGCTCGCGCTGGACCACGGGCGCGTCGTCCGGGGCGCCGATGCCGGTGGAGACCAGGAGCCCGGAGCGCCAGTCGTCGAAGCAGAGGGAGGTGAAGGCGCCGGTCTTCTCGGGGTTGAGGGCGATGCCCTCGTTGTGGCTGCACCCCCAGTCCCAGCCGCCGCTGAGCTTCTTGCCGCTCGTGCCGACGTAGGCGAGCTTGTCACCGAAGTGGCCGTCGGCGAAGCCGCCCGCACCGTGGACCACGAAGTACGCCCCGTACTTCGTGCCGTTCCACTTCAACTGGCCGTCCAGGGTGGGCGACGTGTCGTGACTGGCGGTGCCGGTGAGCTTCTTGGTCCACGCCTTGGAGCCGTTCTTCCAGCGGACGAGTGCGGCGGCGGTCTCGTCCCACTTGTTGGTGTCGGGGACGCGGGTGAGCAGCGCGAAGCCGTTGTTGTGGGCGACCAGGCCGCCGACCTCCTTGGCGCCCTTGACCACGGCGTCCGTGCCGGAGCGGGCCCCGGCGGTGGTCAGTGTGGTGACGTGTACCCCGTCGGAGGCCGGCCAGGCGACGCGGCGCGTGCCGTCGGGGGCGACGGCGGTCGTGACGCGGGTCCACTCCCTGGTGTTGTTGTAACCGGCCGAGAGGTAGGACAGCTTCTTGGGCAGCGCCACCGAGGTCGTCGTCAGCCGGTCGGCGAGCGAGCGGCTCGCCGTGGCCGTGGCCGTCGCGGTGGCGCCGGTGGTCTGCGCCGGCTCGTCGCTGCCCACGGCCGACGCCGTACCGTACACCGCCAGCCCCACCAGGGCGGCGGCCGCCGCCGTCAGGGTCAGCCGCTTTCGGGGGCCTCGGTCACCATGTCTGGCGGTCACTGCCGTACGTCGTCCCATGAGCTGTGAAGTCCTCCTGTACGGACGGCGCGAATCCCGCGCCTGTCCTGTCCCCCACCAGTCGTCACCGCACGGGAAAAGGTTGCCGGGCGGTCGCCCTCGGTGGCGCGGGCGTGTCCGGCAGCCGGTCGGCGGGTGCGGTCGGGCCCGTTCCGGACGACCGACGACCTGCGGGAGCGCGTGGCTCCGCTGCTGCCGGCTGTTCCCGAGGGGCCCGGCCGTCCCATCCGCGGAGCGTGTCACGGCGCACCCGGGGTAACCGGCCCGTGGGCCGTGCCCGGCCGTGGTGGTGCGGCGGGCGTGACAGGCGGATGATCGTTCATACCGGGCATGTCCGGATCGTACGGAAGGAGCCGGCATGAGCCACCGTTCCACCCCCTGGTCCGCCCGAGGGCCCGGCCGGGGGTCCGCCCTGCTCGTCCCCCTGGCGGCGGCCCTGTCCGCCCTGGCCCTGACGGCCACCGAAGCGTCGGCGGCGGCCCCCGGGGCGGCCGTCGCCAGGTGTCAGGAGAAGAGCCTGAAGCTGCGGGCCGCCCCCACCGGGCAGCGGTACATGGTGCTGTTCAGCGTCACCAACCGGGGCCGTGGCGCCTGCACCGTGGACCGGGCCCCGGTCGTCACCTTCGGTGCCCTGGACGGCTCCGCCCAGCCGGTGCCGCCCGTCGTGCGCGGCCGCTACCGGCTGCCGCGAGGCGGCACCGCGTACGCCGCCGTCCGCACCATCGACCCGGCGGGCACCACCGGTCGGGTGGTGGACAGCATGACCGTCTCCGGCGACCCGTCGCACTGGGGCACCGCGTTCCGCCCCGCCCAGGTGGGCATGGGCCGGGGGATCCGGGTCTGGGAACCGCTCACCACCCGCTGGCAGCCCTCCGGCACCGCCGCCCGTACCGTCCTGAACAATGCCCTGCGCTGACCCGGTCGCACCGGTGCGGGGGCGAGACCTAGTTAGTTTGTTTTCCAAACTTACTAGGTCTAAGATCGACGCTACCCGCACGGCAGGTCCGGAGGCATTCGATGAACCACACACACGGCGGAACCGGCTCACTCCTCGTGACGATCTTCGTCTTTCCCGGGGTCCGGCTGCTGGATGTGACCGGTCCGATCGAGGTGTTCACTTCGGCGAACGACTTCGGCGGCCGCTACCGGCTGAAGATCGTGTCGGCCGACGGCAACGACGTGACGACCGCGGCGGGCACCCGTCTCGGCGTCGACATGGCCGTCGAGGACGCACACGAGACCAGCGACGTTCTGGTGATCCCCGGGGGTCCGGGCTGGGACCAGCTGATCAAGGACGACGCGCTGCTGGACCTCGTGCGCAGGCTCGACGCGAACTCTCGTCGCACGGCTTCCGTCTGCACCGGCGCCTTCCTGCTGGCCGCCGCCGGCCTTCTGGACGGCCGGCGCGCCGCCACCCACTGGCGCTACTCACCGCAGCTCGCCCTGCGTTTTCCCACCGTCCAGGTCAAGCCCGACGCGATCTTCGTCCAGGACGGCAAGGTGATGACCTCGGCCGGAGTCAGCGCGGGCATCGACCTCTCACTGGCGCTCGTGGAAGAGCACTACGGGGCCGAAGTGGCCCGCGCGGTCGCCAAGGACATGGTGGTCTTCATGCAACGGCCCGGCGGGCAGTCCCAGTTCAGCGTTCGCGCCCGTGCTCCGCACACTCGCCAGGAGACGCTTCGCCGGGTGCTGGACGCCGTCGCGGAGGACCCCGGTGCCGACCACACCCTGTCCGCCATGGCTCGCAGGGCGAGTATCAGTTCCCGCCATGTGACCCGGCTCTTCGGTGACGAGGTGGGCACGACCCCCGCCCGGTACGTGGAGCAGATCCGGCTGGAAGCGGCGCAGGCGATGCTGGAGACCGGCGACGACCCCATGGCGGTGATCGCCCGCCGCACCGGATTCGGCTCCCCCGAGTCGCTGCGCAGAGCCTTCGTACGGAATCTCAAGGTGACCCCGGGCGCGTTCCGGGCGCGGTTCCACACCACCGGGGTGGCGGACGCCGAGGCACCATCGGCGCCCGCACTCGAAGCGGACACCGCCGGCACCGCGACCGGCCGGTGACCGCGGCCGCCCCCTTGAAGGCAGCCCGCGACCACGGCACGTTCCACGTCAGGCGAAGGCCCGCCGGACCAGGTCCTGTTGTTCGGCGGCGTGACGGCGAGCCGACCCGACCGCCGGAGCGGAGGCGGCCGGCCGGCTCACACCCGCCACAGAGGCGGGTATCAGGGGGTCGACGCGCGGCCCGACGAAGGTCCACGCACCCTGGTTGGCCGGCTCCTCCTGAACCCATCGCACATCGACACCGGACGGATACCTGGACAGTTCCGCTCGCAGTTCCTCAGCCGGGAACGGGTACAGCCGCTCCAGCCGGACGATGGCGGTCCCGTCCTCTCCCGAGTCGCGCCGGTGCGCGTCCAGGTCGTAGAAGACCTTGCCCGAGCACAGCAGCACCCGCTCGATCCGGGCGGGGTCCGGCGTGGTGTCCGGGACGACCGGGCGGAAGGAACCCTCGGTGAACTCCTCCAGGCCGGAGGTCGCGGCCTTCAACCGCAGCATGGACTTGGGAGTGAAGACCACCAGCGGCCTGCGTCGCGCGTCGAGGCCCTGTTCCCTGAGCAGGTGGAAGTAGTTGCCCGGCAGCGAGGGGTTGGCCACGGTCATGTTGTCGTCCGCGCACAGCTGCAGGAAGCGCTCCATGCGGCCGGAGGAGTGGTCCGGCCCCTGCCCTTCCAGGCCGTGCGGCAGCAGCAGCGCGACGCCCGACCGCTGCCCCCACTTCTGCTCCGAGGAGGCGATGTACTCGTCGACGACTGTCTGGGCGCCGTTGGCGAAGTCGCCGAACTGCGCTTCCCACAGCACCAGCGCATCCGGCCGGGCCAGCGAATAGCCGTATTCGAAGGCGAGCACGGCGAGTTCGGACAGGAGCGAGTCGTACGGCTCGAAACGTGCGGCTCCCGAGCCGAGCGACTGCAGAGGAGTGTGCTGCCGGCCCGTACGGCGGTCGGTGAGGACGGCATGCCGTTGGCCGAAGGTGCCTCGGCGGGAATCCTGGCCGGCCAGCCGCACCGGCACTCCGTCGAGGAGCAGCGATCCGATCGCGAGTGCTTCCGCGGTGGCCCAGTCGACGTTCCCGCCGTCGAGCATGGCCGCCCGGCGTCGCAGTTGCGGCAGGACCCGCGGGTGCGGGGTGAAATCCCGCGGCAGGTCGGTCTGGGTGCCCAGGATGCGCCGCAACGTCGGCTCGGCGACGGCTGTTCCGGCCTGGCGGACCGGGGGATCCGCGACAGCGCCGGCCGCGAGCGACTCGTGGTCGGGCGAGGAGGCCCCGGCGGTCTCGGTGAAGGCTCGCTGGAGTTGGTCCCGGTAGCGCTGCCGGGCACGTTCGGCCTCCCGCTCGTCGATGACGCCCGCGGTGTACAGCGACTCCACGTACAGGTTCCGTATGGACGGCCGCGCGGCGATGCGGTCGTACATGGCCGGCTGCGTGATGGAGGGATCATCGACCTCGCTGTGCCCGTGGCGCCGGTAGCAGACCAGATCGACGACCACGTCCTTGTGGAACGCCTGACGGTAGTCGAAGGCCAGCCGTGCCACCCGGACGACCGCTTCGGGATCATCTCCGTTGACATGGAAGACGGGCGCCTCGACGGTCCGCGCGACATCCGTCGCGTACGCACTCGACCGGCCACCGGCAGGTGTGGTGGTGAACCCCAGCTGGTTGTTGATGGCCACGTGGACCGTACCGCCGGTGCAGTAGCCCGGCAGCTGCGACATGTTCAGCGTTTCGGCGACCACTCCCTGCCCCGCGAGGGCGGCATCGCCGTGGACCACCACGGGCAGCACCGAGTACGACCGGTCGCCGCCGTCTGCGAGATCCTGCCGCCCCCGCACGACCCCCTGCGCCACCGGCCCCACGATCTCCAGGTGAGAGGGGTTCGCCACCACGGAGACCGCGAGCGAGCGGCCGTCCGCGGTGTGAAAGGTGCCGGCGGCCCCGAGGTGGTACTTCACGTCGCCGGAGCCCTGCGCGGACCGGACGTCGACCGCGTCCTCGAACTCGTCGAAGATCTGGGCGTACGGCTTGCCCACGATGTTGGCGAGGACATTCAGCCGGCCGCGGTGCGCCATCCCGATGACCACCTCACGCATGCCCGGCCGCGCGGCGCGCTCAAGCAGCGTGTCCAGCAGGACGATTGCCGACTCCGCGCCTTCCAGCGAATACCGCTTCTGCCCGACGTACTTGGTGTGCAGGAACGTCTCGAACGCCTCGGCGGCGCCCAGACGGTACAGGATCCGCAGTCGCTCGGCGTGCCCGAGGCGGGGCTGCGGACCCTCCACGCGCTGCTGGATCCAGAGCCGCTCCTGCGGATTCTGGATGTGCATGTACTCGATGCCCGTGGTGCCGCAGTACGCGTCACGGAGCGTGCCCATCACATCGCGCAGTGTCATTTCCTCGCGTCCCGCGAAGCCGTCGACGGGGAATTCCCGCGCGGCGTCAGCGGCATCGAGGCCATGTCCCGAAAGTTCCAGGTCCGGGTGGCCGGAAGACGGCTCCACGGCGAGGGGATTGGTGACGGCCGCCAGGTGCCCGCGGACCCGATACGAGTGGATCAGGGCCGAGACGCGGACCGCCTTGGCCACAAGGTCGGCATCCGCCTCCCGCGCTGTCGCTCCGGGACGCCCGGGCACGACCTCGTGGGTCGGGGCGGACACCCGGAAGTAGTCCCGCCAGACCGGGTCGACGGAATCGGGATCACGGAGATACCGCTCCCGGAATTCGTCGACGAGCCACTCGTTGATACCGAATTCCACCTGGTCCGAGACCGAGGAAGCACTGCCGGATTGTGACGCCACGGCGTAGAACGCCTTCTTTCCACTTACGGAGACCATCACGGGCGGCCTGGCCGTCCGGTCAAGCCGCCGCCTGGGCCGAGGCGGTCCGCAGGGATGAGGACCGTCGGCCTCGTCAGCACCTTCGAGCTTACGAGGGCTCCTCGGCACGGCGGGGCACCGATCGTGCCAGGACCGCCGCAGATCAGGACATCGCCGCCGGGGGTCCGCGGCATGTCCGGATGCGAGGCTCCGATGTCCTGCGGTACGGCCATGGCCCTCGCCCCGGGCCGCGTTCCACACGGTGGGTGCCGTTCGCAGGTCGAACGGAGCTCCGTCACGTCTGAGCCTACCCGGACCTGGAAGGGACCCGCATGACTCCGCACGACTACACCGACGGCGTCGCCCCGGAACTGATCGTCGTCCCCTGTGGCGCGCGCAAGCTGGACCACCGCGCCCGGGCGGCGGAGATGTACATCGGTTCCTACCACCGCGCGTGCCGAAGGGCCGCCGAGGCACTCCGACCGGATCGGCTCGTGATCCTCTCCGCCCGCTACGGTCTGCTCGACCTCGACGACGAGATCGAGCCCTACGACACGCCGCACGGCGCCGCCGGCACGGTGACCGCCCGGCTTCTTCGCGACCAGGCAGCGCGACGCGGCATTGCCGCCCTCGACCCCGTCATGGTCCTCGGCGGTGCCCGCCACGTCGCTCTCGCCAAGGCCGTGTGGCCGCGTGCCCTGACCCCGCTGAGCGGAACGCGGGGCATGGGCGAGCAGATCGCGCGACTCGCGGCGATGGCGCGCTCGGCGGACTGACAGACCGCTTCCCGCCCGGCCGGGCAGGATCACGATCCCGTCCCGAGTCCTGATGTGAGGGTGTTGTGGCGCCTGCTGCTGTAGGGCGGGGACCAACGGCCGCCATAGCCTCATGACGACAACGGGCCGACGGACCTGGCCGCGACCCGCGATCTGTTGGGGTTGGGCCGCCCGGCCGGCCGGTTCACGACGGTGATTCCCAAGACCAGGAAAGAGGCGTTCCACGCCGTGACACCCCACCCCAGCAGTGCCCGAGCCGTCCCGACCGAGGACGACATGGGCCCGGGGCCCTCCGTTTTCGTTCATCCCCCGCTGCCCACGGCGACGGTGACAGGACGTCCGCTGCTCGGCCCCAGCTGGTTCGCGGCCGTCATGGGCACCGGCATCGTCGCCAACGCGGCGGTCACCCTGCCCCGGAGCTTTGCCGGGCTGCGGGCCGCCGCCACGGTGGTCTGGCTGGGGGCCGGCCTGCTGCTCGTCGTACTGACGGCCGGCTACGTCCGGCAGCGGGCGCTGCGGCTGCACGCCGCCGATCCGACGCAGGTCCAGTTCTTCGGCGCGCCGGCCGTGGCGCTGCTCACGGTGGGCGCCGGGGCGCTGCAACTCGGTGGACCGGTGATCGGGGCACGGGCCGCGCTGGACGTGGACTGGGCGCTGTGGTCGCTCGGTACCGCACTCGGTCTTGCCACGGCCTGTACGGTGCCGTACCTGATGGTCACCCGGCACCGCTTCGCGCCGGACGCGGCGTTCGGTGGCTGGCTGATGCCGGTGGTTCCGCCGTTGGTCTCGGCCACGACGGGCGCGCTGCTGGTCCCGCACATGCCTGCCGGGCAGCCGCGACTGGCCCTGCTGCTGGGCTGTTACGCGATGTTCGGGCTCGGCCTGGTGGCGGCAATGCTGGTGCTGGCCATGGTCTACAGCCGCCTGGTGCACCATGACGCGCCCACTGGTGCGATGGTGCCCACGGTGTGGATCGGCCTGGGGGCGCTGGGTCAGATCGTGACGGGGCTGGGCGTGCTGGCCACGGCGGCGCCTAGCGCGCTGCCGGCGCCGTACGGGCACGGCGCGGCGGTCTTCGCGCTGCTGGGCGGAGTCGGGGTGTGGGGCTTCGCGATGCTGTGGCTGGCACTCGCCACGGCGCTGACCGTACGGGAGTTCCGAGCGGGGCTCCCCTTCGCGGCCACCTGGTGGTCCTTCATCTTCCCCCTCGGCGCCTGCGTCACCGGCACCGGCGCCCTCGCTGCCCGTACCGGTTCGACGCTGTTCGTCTGGACTGCCGTGGTCCTCTACGCGCTGCTCGTCGCCGCCTGGGCCGTGGTGGCGTACCGCTCACTGCGCCACGCCGCCGCGCACACGGGCGGGCGGGCGAGCCGGGCGAGCCGGGCGTGATCCATCGTTCGGCGATAGACTTGACGGGAATCTCCGCGCCCGCCGCTCTCTCCTGAGGGCTGTCCGGGACAGCCCTCAGGATGAGCACTTCGACCGCAGCGGCCAGAATTCGGCAATGTCGCTCCGGGTTGTGCCGCTCCCAGCGCGCATTGTGACCCGGCGACATTCGACGAGCGT
Organism: Streptomyces sp. RLA131; assembly: GCF_056270125.1. Classification (NCBI taxonomy): domain Bacteria; kingdom Bacillati; phylum Actinomycetota; class Actinomycetes; order Kitasatosporales; family Streptomycetaceae; genus Streptomyces; species Streptomyces sp. RLA131. The sequence continues at coordinate 7,974,174 of NZ_JBWDOQ010000002.1, read as the reverse complement.
ATCGAGCCGAAGGTCCGCGAGTGATCGGTAGGCGGTCGTCGCACGATTGTCATCGTGAGGGAGTCAGTCCCCATGGACCTCAACACCATCACCGAAGTCGTCCGGCGACCGTCCGATCAGCCAGGCACGGACTGGCGCGAAGGTGACGCCTGGCTCGCAGGCGGAACGTGGCTGTATTCCGAGCAGCAGCTCAGTACGCGCCGTCTGGTCGACCTGACGGCATTGCGCTGGGATTCCCTCGTCCCGAGCGAATCGGGCCTCGAAATCGGCGCGACATGCACGATTCGCGAGCTGTATGTCTTCGGGCTGCCAGGTGACTGGATCGCGGGCACTCTTTTCGCGGAAAGCTGCGAAGCGTTCCTGTCCTCGTTCAAAGTCTGGAACTCGGCGACCGTCGGCGGCAATATCTGCATGTCTCTGCCTGCCGGCCCGATGATCACGCTGACGGTCGCACTTGAGGCACAGTACGAACTGTGGGCTCCTGACGGGTCCGCACGCACTGCCGATGCCCTCGACTTCGTGACCGGCAACAACCGGAACATTCTGGCTCCCGGGGAGATTCTGCGGCGCATCGACATTCCGGCGCGCGCCCTGAGGAAGCGCACCGCGCACCGGCGCTTCGCCCTGACCCGGCTCGGCCGTTCGACGGTATTCCTCATCGGTACTCGGACTCCAGGAATGAACGACCTGTCGCTCACCGTCACAGCCGGTACCACACGGCCGGTGCGCATCGCTTTCGACACCATGCCCGATGCCCGAACTCTTCAGCAGAGCATCGACGTCATCCCCTCAGGCGTCTGGTTCGCCGATCCGAACGGAACCCCCGACCACCGTCGCCATCTGACAAGGCACTTCGCCGAGGAGATTCGCCGCGAACTCATGGACGGGGGCACGGTATGACGTACGTCGTGAACGGCAGGAGCTTCGACGAAGAACCGGACCCCGGCCAGTGCCTGCGCACCTTCCTTCGCTCACTCGGCCACTTCGGCGTCAAAAAGGGTTGTGACGCGGGCGATTGCGGCGCGTGCACGGTGTGGTTGGACGGCAGTCCGGTACACAGCTGCATCACCCCTGCCTTCCGCGCGGACGGTCACGAGGTGACGACGATCGAGGGCATCGGATCGCCCGGCAACCTGCATCCGATGCAGCGGCGGTTCCGCGACGCCCCGGGGTTCCAGTGCGGCTTCTGCACCGCAGGGATGATCATGACGTCGGCGACGTTCACGCAGGCCCAGAAAGAGGACCTGCCGCGGGCGTTGAAGGGCAACCTCTGCCGCTGCACCGGCTATCGGGTGATCGAGGACGCCGTGAAGGGCGTCACCGGCGTGGAGACCGCCGCGCCGGGAAAGGCCGTCGGGACGAGCGTCGGCGCGCCGGCGGCCAACGACGTGGTGACCGGTCGCGCCGAGTTCACCATGGACACCCACATCGACGGCATGCTGCACCTCAAGGTGCTGCACTCACCACACGCGCACGCCCGGATCGTCTCGATCGACAAGACCGCGGCACTCGCCGTTCCCGGCGTCCATCGAGTCTACACCTGGGAAGACGTACCGCGCAAACGCTTCACCACGGCGATCCACACCGATCATCTCGTCGATGCCGACGACACCTTCATCCTCGACAACACGGTCCGTTTCGTCGGCCAGCGCGTCGTCGCGGTCCTGGCCGACACGGTCGGGGCGGCGGAGGAGGGCTGCCGAAAGGTCGTCGTGGAGTACGAGCGAATACCGGCCGTGTTCGACCCCGAAGAGGCCATGGCCGAGGGGGCACCACAACTGCACGGTGCGCACGATCCGTTCGTCCGCGATCCCGTGCACAACATCCTGCTCGAAATCCACTCACACATAGGCGATGTCGACGCGGGGTTCGCCGAAGCCGACGTGATCCACGAAGGCACGTACTCCTCACCGCGAGTTCAGCACGCACATCTGGAAACCCACGGCTCGATCGCCTGGATGGAGAACGGTCGGCTGAACGTCCGCACCAGTTCACAGTCGCCGTCGATCGGGAAAGTCAAACTCGCATATCTTTTCGGGCTGCGCCCGGACCAGCTCCGGGTGTTCTGCAAACGCGTCGGCGGCGGTTTCGGTGGCAAACAGGAAGTGATATCGGAGGATCTGGTCGCACTCGCGACCCTGGACACCGGGCGGCCGGTCTGCTTCGAATACACCCGCGAGGAGGAGTTCACAACGGCTTCGCCACGGCATCCGATGACATTGACGGTCAAGCTCGGCGCGAAGGCCGACGGAACGCTCACGGCGTTCCAGGTCCGCAATGTGTCGAACACGGGCGCCTACGGAAACCACGGCGGCGAAACGCTGTACGCGGGCGGTGCCGCCGTCATGATCTACCGCTGCCCCAACAAGAAGTACGACGCGTTCTCCGTCTACACGAACACCGTTCCGAGCGGGGCACTGCGCGGTTACGGGATGACACAACCGGCCTTCGCCGTGGAATCGGCGATGCACGAACTGGCACTCGCACTGCATCTCGATCCGCTCGAACTGCGACGACGCAACATCGTGCGACCGGGTGATCCGCTCGTCGCCATGGATGACGGCCCCGACGACGTGATATTCACCGAGGACGGACTCGGCAAGTGCATTGATCTGGTGGACCACGCCATGGCCCGTACGGCCCATGAGCAGTCCCCCGGTCCCGGGTGGCTCGTCGGGACCGGCGTCGCGAGTTCACTGCACGAGACCGCACCCCCGACCGAACACGTCTCCGAGGCCTGGGTCACGCTCGGCGACGACCTCATATACGAGTTGGCCGTCGGAACCGTCGAATTCGGCGAGGGTACGTCGACCGCGCATGTCCAGATCGCGGCCAACCAGCTGGGCACGACGCCGTCGCGAATTCGGCTGGTGCAATCCGACACCGACCGCACGGGATTCGACACCGGCGCCTTCGCGAGCGCGGGCCTTTTCGTGTCGGGCAACGCGGTACTCCGAGCGGCCAACGCCGTACGCGACCGCATCCTGGAATTCGCCGCCGCACACACGGGTATCCATGTCGTGATGTGCACGATGGACGACAGCGGTGTCGTCTGCGGCGACCACCGCCTGTCGTTGGCCGAACTCGTCGCCCTGGCCCGGGCGCGCGGAATTCGATTCACCGCCGCCCGCAAGGCCTACGGCTCACCCCGAAGCGTGACCTCCAATACGCAGGGCTTCCGAATCGCCGTCCATCGGGTGACGGGTGAGATCCGCATCCTTTACAGCGTCCAGGCGACCGACGCCGCCGTGGTCATCAACCCCGCGCAGGTCCGGGGACAGGTGGAAGGCGGTGTCGCCCAGGGAATCGGCTTCACACTGACCGAGAACCACCTCGTCGACGCGGACGGGGTCATGGTCAACCCGAACTTCCGCAACTACCGCATCCCCACCTACGCCGATATCCCCCGCACCGATCTGCTCCTGGTGGAGTCGACGGATTCCGTCGGGCCCATGCGGTCGAAGGGAATGGCGGAATGCTGCATCAACCCGGTGGCCCCCGCGTTGGCGAACGCGCTCCACGACGCGACGGGCGTCCGCTACCGCGCGCTGCCCCTGACCCCGGAACGGATCTACAGCCGGCTCAACGAGAACCAGTCGGTACCGACGCCCTGAGACGGCCGCCGGTGTGCAACACGACGGGGCCGCTATCCGGCGAATGTCTGGGTGCCGAGGACGGCGAGGAGCGCGAGTCGCTCGGCGTCCTGGGTGCCGGGCTCGGCCGTGTAGATCATGACGCGCAGGTCGCTGCCCGCGACGCTGAGCACGTCGCAGTCCAGCGTCAAGGGTCCCGACTGCGGGTGATCGACGGTCTTGCGCGACGCCGCGTGCCGGCCCACCGCTCCGGAATCCCACAGCTCGGCGAACCGGTCACTGTTCGCGCGCAGCTCCGCGACCAGCCGCCGCAGCCGCTGGTCCGCCGGATACCGGCTCGCCGTCGTACGCAGTTCGGAGACCTGCGCGGCCTCAAGCGCGCGCCGGGACCGCGGTGTGTGGCGGACGCGGCTGCCCGAGCCGAGGAAGTTGCGCCACACCGCGTTGCGGTCGTTGCCGCGGTACTGACCCATCAGCGCCGTGTACAGCGGGTTGGCCAGCAGCAGCGTCCACGTCGCGTCGCTGACCGCGACGGGCGTCCCGGTCAGCCTGTCCAGCATCCGCTGAACGCTCGGCGGGATGTACGCGGGCACCGTGCCCTGCCCCGGCGGCACGAGCCCGGCGACGTGGAACAGATGCTCGCGCTCGGCCCCGGACAGGCGCAGGGCCCGGCCCAGTGCCTCGACGACCTGTTCCGACGGGTTGGTCGCCCGGCCCTGTTCGAGGCGGGTCACGTAGTCGACGGAGATCCCGGCCAGCAGGGCGAGTTCCTCACGGCGCAGCCCGGCCGCGCGCCGATGCCCGCCGACGGGCAGCCCGGCCGCCTCGGGGGACACCCGGTCCCGCCAGCGCCGCACCATGTGCCCGAACTCCGTGATCGCCATGACACCACTGTGCACTGCCCCGCCCGGATTCTTCCTGGTACTGACAGTCCCAGGAAGACGGGACGCCTGGCTGACCGCGCGGCCCCGCCGCATCGTGGAGGCATGACAGCGACACTGATCACGGGAGCGAACAAGGGTCTCGGGTTCGAGACCGCCCGCCGGCTCATCGCGGCGGGCCACACCGTCTACATCGGAAGCCGGGACGCCGAACGCGGGCGCGGGGCCGCCGAGCGGCTGGGCGCGCGGGTGGTCCGGCTCGACGTCACCGACGACGCGTCGGTGGAGGCCGCGGTGCGGTCCGTCGAGGCCGGCGGAGGGCTGGACGTACTGGTCAGCAACGCCGGCATCGAGGAGCGCGGCGACAGCAACGGCGTGATCGGCCCCGCGGACGTGACCGCCGACGTGATGCGGAGGACGTTCGAGACGAACGTCTTCGGCACGGTGCGGGTCATCCACGCGTTTCTCCCGCTGCTGATGCGTTCCGCCGCCCCGGTCGTGGTCAACGTCAGCAGCGGACTGGCCTCGCTGACCGAGGTCAGCACCCCGGGCACCCCGAGGTACGCCTACCCGGGCGTGGCTTACCCGGCGTCGAAGAGCGCGGTCAACATGATCACCGTGCAGTACGCGAAGGCGTTCCCGAACATGCGGATCAACGCGGTGGAGCCCGGCTTCACCAAGACCGACCTCAACGGGAACACCGGCGTCCAGACCGTCGAGCAGGGCGCCGAGATCATCGTGCGGATGGCCCGGGTGGGCCCCGACGGCCCCACCGGGGGCTACTTCGACGCCGAGGGCACCCTCCCCTGGTAGTCCCGACCGACAGGGCCGGTTGACGTGCAGTCCGAGTCCGCGGAACTGGCCGGGATTGGAAGACGCGACAGACGCGACAGGCGCGTCAGGCGCGTCGAGCGCATCAGGCGCGTCAAGACGGCAGATGAGCCGCAGAGCCGGCAGCCTGTCCGGCGGACCGGGCTCCAGATCGGCGGACGCCTCACCGGCCTGGCCGCCGCAGACCACCAGAACTTCCGGTCGCGGCGGGGGCCGACCCCGCGGGGGCGCCGTCCGGGCCATCATGTCCAGGGCCGTGCGCAGTCGTTGCGGAGGCGGAGACGGAGCGACCGTCAGTTCGGTTGCCGCCGCGAGCCGTCGCCACTGGTCGGGCGTGAACACCTCGGCGCGCCGGTCCTCCGCCATCGCCGGCAGCACGCGCGTCTGCGACCGCCGGGTAGGCCGAGATGTCCAGGGTAGGGAACGAGGAGTTCGCCGGCTACGACAGGGGCCAGCACATTCCCGATCCCATGGTCCGCCGGAGCCGTCTCCCGGCGCCGGCGGCCCGGCCATGAGTCACCGTGGCCGGCCACCATCCCCACGGCCGGGATGCGGCCGTGGGGCGAAACAGATGGCCGGATCGATCAGGAATCGAGAAGCGCGGGCCAGGGCCCGCACCTAGCCTGATCGTCATGGACATCACCATTCACACAAGCTTTCTCCCGCATGACGACCCGGACGCGTCCCTGGCGTTCTACCGCGACGCCCTCGGCTTCGAGGTCCGCAGCGACGTCGGACAGGGCAAGATGCGCTGGATCACGGTCGGCCCCGTCGGCCAGCCCGGCACGTCCATCCTCCTGGCGCCGCCGGCCGCCGACCCCGGGGTCACCGAGGACGAGCGCCGCACCATCGTCGAGATGATGGCCAAGGGCACCTACGGCTGGATCCTGCTGGCCACCCGGGACCTCGACGGCACGTTCGAGAAGGTGCAGGCCGGCGACGCCGAGGTCGTCCAGGAGCCGACCGAGCAGCCGTACGGCATCCGCGACTGCGCCTTCCGCGATCCCGCGGGCAACCTGATCCGCATCCAGGAACTGCGTTGAGCATCCGGTCATCGTTCGCCGAGCCGTCCACCGACCTGAGGAGTTCTCTCATGTGTCACCCCTCGTGGGCGCGCGCACGCACCGCGGCGCAGCGCCTGAGCGACCTCGCGCGACTGCGCCGCGTCCGCGACCGGATCGACCGGGAGTACGCGGAGCCGCTGAACGTCGAGGCGCTCGCCCGCGGCGTGAACATGTCCGCCGGGCACCTCAGCCGCCAGTTCCGGCTGGCGTACGGCGAGTCGCCGTACACGTACCTGATGACGCGTCGCATCGAGCGCGCGACGGCACTGCTGCGTCGTGGCGACCTCAACGTCACCGAGGTCTGCTTCGCGGTCGGCTGCTCGTCGCTGGGCACCTTCAGCACCCGCTTCACCGAGCTGGTCGGTATGCCGCCCAGCACCTACCGGCGCCGCGCGACGGGCGCCGCTGCGGGGATGCCGCCATGTGTGGCGAAACAGGTGACCAGACCGGTCAGGAATCAAGAAGCGCCGGTCGCCGAACCGCAACTAGCGTGATGGCCATGGCATCCATCGAATCCATCACCCTCGACGTGGCCGACCCCACGGCCGCCAACCACTTCTACACCGCCGCCTTCGGGCTGGACACGCAGATACGCCTGCGGGCCTCGGAGGCACCCACAACCGGCTTCCGTGGGTTCACGCTGTCGCTCACGGTGTCCCAGCCGGCCGACGTCAACAGCCTCATCGACGCGGCCCTCGACGCCGGCGCCACGTCGCTGAAGCCCGCCTCGAAGTCGCTCTGGGGCTACGGCGGTGTCGTACAAGCCCCGGACGGCACGATCTGGAAGGTCGCGACCTCGGCGAAGAAGGACACCGGCCCCGCCACCCGCCGGTTCGACGAGATCGTGCTCCTGCTGGGAGTCGCGGACATGACCGCGAGCAAGCGCTTCTACGTCGACCAGGGCCTTACCGTCGCGAAGAGCTTCGGCCGCGTGTACGTCGAGTTCGCCGCCGGGCCGGGTCCAGTCAAGCTGGCGCTGTACCGGCGCCGAGCCCTCGCCAAGGACGCCGGCGTCTCCCCCGACGGCACCGGATCGCACCGGCTCGTGATCGGTGGCGACGCCGGGCCTTTCACCGACCCGGACGGGTTCGCATGGGAGGCCGTATCGCCGGTACCCACGCCCTGACGTGCCACCGCAGCCTGCCCCGGCCGGGCGCCGGCTGATACGCACAGAGGAAGGGCTCCGCAGGAGTGACTGCAGGAAGTGACTGGAGGAAGTCGCGGGGACGTGACCTCATGTGTGACGTCCGCCGGCTCGGCTGACCGCCGCTGGGGAACACGCCCGCCTCACCCCGGCGCGCGACGCGGCCAGGCACTCGCCCTCTGCATCTCCTGCTCGTGAACGTCGATGCGATAGGGACGCAGGCCACGCCTTTGGTAGTTGCGCAGCGCATTGGGGTGGTCATGCGTACAGGTGTGCAGCCACAGGCGGCGTACCGATTCGGCGTCGACGGGCTCGGTCGCCCACGCTTGTTGAAGCGCGAGCGTCAGGGCATACCCTCCGAGGCCCTTGCCCACGCAGTCCGGTAGCAGCCCGAAGGCAGTGATCTCCACGTCCCCGCCTGGCTGCGGTTCCAGGTAAGCCACTCCCGCAGTTTCGCGCTCGTGAGTGATGAGCCAGTACTGGCGCAGCGGACGTGCCTGGATCGTGGTTTCCCATTCGGCTTCCGTACGGGAGGCGCTACGCCACCCGTACGGCTCCCCGACCCGAGCCTGGGTGCTGCGCACCAGCGGCGAGGAGCTGTCGATCCGGAGCAGGCCGAGAGCTGGCACGACCGGAGCCGGACATAGCTCATCCGGGACGGTCATCTCCAAATACGTCGTGATGCTCTTTCCCACCACGGCAGGCTATCGTCCGGGCTGCACGTATCGGCCCGAGCCTGCAGCGCAGTGACGATCTGCTGCCAGGTCCCGTCCCGCTGCCACCGCCGGAACAGGTCGTACACCCGACCCCACGGCTCGTGCCGCTCCGGCACATCCCGTCACGGCGTCCCGGTCCGTGTCCGCCACCGTATGCTGTCGATCAGCTGCCGCCTCGTCCATATCGGCGGGCGTCCCGGCTTCCTGCCCATGGGCAGCAGCGGCTCCAGGCGGGCCCACTGAGCATCCGTCAGGTCTTATGTCAACAGCCACGATCGGATCCTGCAGCTGACCACCCACGCCCGGTGCCGGCCCGGCTGGCCTGGCCGCTATCGTCGCCAGATGTCTGAAGCTCCCGAGAAATTCGATACCGCGATGACCGCCTGGCAAGCGTGGCAGGACGCCCCTTGGGGCCGGCTGCGCTACTCGATTGCCGAGGCGAATCTCGTCCGCCGTCTCGACAGCCTGAACGACGGGCCGTTGCGGATACTCGACCTCGCCGGCGGCGACGGCGGCGACGCCATTCGCCTCGCGGCCCGCGGGCACCATGTCACCATCGCCGACCACCCGCCCGCCATGCTCGCTGCGGCAGGCGCGCGGGCCGCCGCAGGCGGCCTGACCGAGTCGATCACCTGCGTCGAGGCTGACGTGACGGACCTCCCCGCCGATCTCGCCGCCGGAGATTTCGACGTCGTACTCTGCCACAACCTCCTCCCGTACATGGAGGACATCCCGAACGTAATTGCCTCGGCCCTCACCCCACTCAAGCCCGGGGGTCTGGTCTCCGTGATTGCGATCAACCGGCATTCGGCACCCTTGAACATCGCCGTCCGGCAGATGGATCCCGCCGCCGCACACGCCGCACTCGAAACCAACCAGGCCCGCACCGAGATGTTCGACTCAGCGCTGACGCTCCACACAGCCGAGGAGATCATCCCGATCATGCAGAATCTCGGCTGCCGGGACGTCAACCACTACGGGATCCGCAGCTTCTGCGACTACATCACTGACGACGCGCGCAAGTCCGACCCAGCTTTCTACGCTGATCTCGAACGCCTCGAACTTGCCACCACCGCGCGTCCGCCCTACATGCACACCGCCCGGCTCTTCCAGCTGACTGCCTGGAAGCAGGACAACTGATGTCGGACCAGCCGCCCCGGCTTGCGCGTATCGCGCGTCATCCGATGCTGCCCCAGGTGACTCTCCGGCCGCAAGGTTTCCTGTCCGGACCCTGATCTGGACCTGGCGTTCACTCGGAGGAACGTCCCTCACCTCTGCGGCCGCAGCAGGCGGCGAAGCAGTGCCGGGCCGCAGGCAGAAGCGGGGAGCCGGCGCAGAACGAGCGAGCGACCCGGAGGGCCGGGGGGCGGAGGTCAGTTGCTGTCGTGCCGGCCGCCCCCGGCCGGGCGGAAGCACGCCGTCACGGTCTTGCCGTGCCGCTGACACGTCATCCCCCACTCGTCGGCGAGCATCCGCACGATCGCCACTCCCCGGCCGGACTCCTCGCCCGTCTCCGGGTCACGCTGCCGCGGCAGCGTCGGATCCTCGTCGTGGACGCTCACATGGAGGCAGTCGCCGTCCCAGGCGAGAACCAGATGCGCATCGCTGCGCGCGTGGAGATGAGCATTGGTGAGCAGCTCGGACACGGTCAGGACGACAGCGTCCACCGTATCCGGCTCAGCAGCCGCCCATGGCAGGGACTCCACATGCTCGCGCGTCCACTGCCGCCCCGCGCGCACCCCACCCGTCACGGAGAACGAGTGCGCCCAGCCCTTCGCCTTGACCGTCACCGAACTCTCCAGTCCCTCCGCCCGCATCCACTCCTACACCGGACCATCTACCCAGCGCCCGCCTCCGCAGGCCTGAGCTCTCCGCTTTGGCCCCGCCGCCCGGTGATGAGCATCCTCGCGGGCGAAACATCTGAAATCCTTGGATCCCCGCAGCACGAGGAGACACCTCAGATGGCAACCACCGACGTCAGCTACGCCGTCACCGGCGCCTCCGGCCGCCTGGGCGGGCGCGTCGCCCGCCGTCTGGCCGCCGCCGGTACCCGACAGACGCTGCTGGCCCGCACCCCCGAGCGGGCGCCCGATCTGCCCGGTGCCACCGTCGTCGCCGGCGCGTACGACGACCGTGACGCCGTCGTACGGGGCCTGCGCGGCATCGACCGTGTGCTGATGGTCTCCGGATCCGAGGCGCCCGACCGGCTGGAGCAGCACCGCGCCTTCATCGACGCCGCCGCCGAGGCGGGCGTCGGGCATCTGGTGTACATCTCCTTCTACGGGGCCGCCCCGGAGGCGACCTTCACCCTGGCGCGCGACCACTGGCACACCGAGCAGCACATCCGCTCAAGTGGGCTGAACCACACCTTCCTGCGGGACAACCTCTACGCCGACTTCATGCCCGCCCTCGTCGGTGACGACGGCGTCATCCGCGGCCCGGGCGGCACCGGGCGTGCCGCCGTCGTGGCCCAGGACGACATCGCCGACGCCGCCACCGCGGTCCTCACCCATGCCGACGAGCACTCCGGCGCCGCCTACGACCTCACCGGGCCCCAGGACCACAGCCTCGCCGGCATCGCCGCCGTACTGACCGAAGTGACCGGCCGTACCGTCACCTACCACCTCGAGACCGTCGAAGAGGCCTACCGCTCCCGCGCCTCCTACGGCGCTCCCGACTGGCAGCTGGACGCCTGGGTCTCCACCTACAGCGCCATCGCCGCGGGCGAACTCGAAGGCGTCACCGACGCCGTCTCTCGCCTCACCGGCCGACCCGCCACCTCCCTCGCCGACACCATTCGCGGCTACCGGTCCTGATCGAAGGCGTGGGGACGCAACCTCTCGTCAGACGAGGACCTTGAGCAGCCGCTCCGCCAGGACGGCGGCCGAAGCGGGGTTCTGCCCGGTGTAGAGATTGCGGTCCACCACCGAATACGGCTTCCACATCTCGCCCCGGGTGAACTCGACTCCGAGGATGTTCAGTTCGTCCTCCAGCAGCCACCGGGCCCTGCCTGCGAGTCCGACGGCTTCCTCCTCGTCGTTGGTGAAGGCCGTGACCCGGTAGCCGGCGAAGGGGGATACGCCGTGGATCCTGGTGGCCAGCATCGCGGCCGGGGCGTGGCAGACCACGGCGAGGGGCTTGCCCGAGGCGAGCGCGGCGGTCAGCAGCCGGCCCGCGTCGGCGTCGACGCACAGGTCCTCCATCGGACCGTGGCCGCCGGGGAAGTAGACGGCGTCGTAGTCCTCCAGGCGGGCGACCGCCAGCGGGATCGGCCGCCGCATCTCCTCCGCCGAGCGGATGATCGCCTCCAGGTCGAGGGCGATCTGCGCGCTGCCCGCCATATCGGGACGCAGGCTCATCATGTCCACGTTGGGAACCGCCGCGTCGGGGGTGGCGACGACGACCTGGTGGCCGGCTTCGGTGAGCGCCTTGTACGGGGCCGCGAACTCCTCGGCCCAGTAGCCGGTCGCGTATCTGGTGCCGTCCTTGAGTGTCCAATACGTCGTTCCGGTCATCACGAACAGTAGCTTCGCCAATTTCAGACCGCCTCCTCGTCTCCGCCCGACACAGCCGGGGACAACTTGCACTATTCGATACCTTATGTCCTTATTTGAGCGAGTGCAGGCGGCGCTGCGCGTCCAGGCTCTCCAGCAGGCGGAGCCAGACCTCGCCGACGGTGGGGTAGCTGGGAACGACGTGCCACAGCTGCGACACGGTCATACGCCCCACGATGGCCGTGGTGGCCGAATGAACCAGTTCGACGGTGCCGTCGCCGACGAACGTCGCGCCCACCACCGTGTCCGTCGCGGAGTCGATGACCAGCTTGGCCCGGCCGGCGTAGCCCTCCCGCAGAACGTAGGTGCCGGCCAGCGCCGCCATGTCGTACTCGACCGTCTCCACGTCGAGGCCCGCGGTGACGGCCTGACGCTCGGTCATGCCCGCCGAGCCGACCTCGGGAACGGTGAAGACCACCTGGGGCAGCGCACGGTGCCCCTCGTAGGTACTGAAGCGGCTGAGACGGTCACGAGAGGGCTGCCGGCCCGACGCGCGTGCCGCGATGACTTCACCGGCGACGCGCGCCTGGTACTTGCCCATGTGGGTGAGCAGCGCGCGACCGCACACATCACCGACGGCGTACAGCCACTGGCCGCTCGCCGCGCTGACGCTCTGGTCGTCGTCCACGTGCAGATACCCGCCGTCCGCCAGACCGACCGAGGCCAGTCCGATGTCGTCGGTGTGGGGCCTTCGGCCGGTGGCGACGAAGATCTCATCGGCGTGCAGCACGCCGCCGTCACTCAAGCGCACGGTGACCTCACCGCCGTGGATGACGCCGGTCCCGGTGTCGCGGGCGTCGACGCGGCTCACCTCGACCGGACTGCGGCCGCCGAGCAGACGTACACCTGCGGACCGCAGCCGATCGGCGACGAGGCGGCCGGCGAAAGGCTCCTGCTGTGAGAGCAGTTCGCTGCGGTACAGCAGCGTCACCTCGGCGCCCAGACCGCGCAGCCAGGTCGCCGCCTCGCACGCGGTGACCCCGCCGCCCACGATGACGACGCGCTGCGGGACCTGGTGGAGGTTGGTGGAGTCCCGCGAGGTCCACGGCTGCGCCTCGGACAGACCGGCGACCGGCGGGATCGCCGGCGAGGAACCCGTGTCCACCACCACCGCATGACGGGCGGTCAGGGTCCTTACCGCGCCGGAGTCGCCGGTCACCGTCACCACGCGCTCCCCCGCGAGCCGTCCGTACCCGCGGACCACATCGATGTCGGTGCCGAGCGCCCACTGCACCTGGGAGGCGTCGCTGAGGTGGTTGACGATGCCGTCACGGTGCGCCAGCACCGCGGGAACGTCGAGTTCGGCGCCTTTGACCACGGAGGCCACGCCCGGCACATGACGGGCGGAGTCCAGTACCTCGACGGGGCGCAGCAGGCCCTTGCTCGGCATGCACGCCCAGTAGGAGCACTCGCCGCCGAGCAGCCCGGCTTCGACGATCACCGCCTCCAGGGGCGAGTTCTGCGTCGCGTACTGTGCCGCGTTCTCCCCCGCGGCGCCGCCTCCCAGGACGATGACGTCCCACTCCGAACGCTCCGGATCTACTGACGCGGCCATGTGACCCACTCTCGTCGGCCGGTTCCTGCCCCAGGAGTCAGTGGTGCCCCCGGGCACTGCCGCTCGGGGTCATCGGGGCAGTCAGCGACGCACGCCGACCGGCGTGCGAACCGGGCGGGAGCAGGAACACAGCACTTACGATGCTCGGCTCACAGACCGCGGGCCGCAAGTCGAGCCGCTCCCGTCCGGGGCTGTCCGCGCGCGCCGGAATCGCACGGCGGCCCTCGGTCAGGCGGCGGTCCCGGCGGCGGCGAGCATGTCGAGGGAGACCTGCCACAGGCGTGCTGCCGTCCGCGCGTCGAGGGCGTGGGCGGCCACGCCGCGACGGATGCCCGGCTGGAGAGGACCGGCCTCGTTGCAGTCCTCGAAGTACCGGCCGGTGACGCCCTCGACCAGCGGGGATGCCGCGAGCAGCACGGAGGTGGCGGCGCCCTGTTCGACGTTCTTCACCGACACGCCGACGCTCCGGCCGGGCTCGAAGGAGGCCGGGGCGTTGACGGGCGACCCGATGTGCCGGGCCAGGCCGGTGTCGGCGATCCGGCCGGGGTTGAGGGCGTTGACGCTGATGCCGTCGCCGGCCCAGCGCTTGGCCGCCTCGACCGCGAACAGGATGTTGGCCGTCTTGGACTGGCTGTAAGCGGCCCAGGGGTCGTACGGGTGGCGGTCGAAGCCGATGTCGTCGAAGAGGACTTCACCGTTGATGTGGCCGACCGAACTCACCACGACGACCCGCGCGTTGCCGGCAGCCCTGAGCGCCTGGCGCAGGCCGGTGGTGAGCGCGAAGTGGCCGAGGTGGTTGGTGGCGAACTGCAGCTCCCAGCCCTCCGGCGTACGGGTCTCGGGGGTGGCCATCACACCGGCGTTGTCGACCAGGATGTGCAGCGGGCCGTCCCAGGCGGCGGTGAAGGCCGCGACGGAGGCCTGGTCGCCGAGGTCCAGGTGGGCGACGAGCACCTGCTCGCTGCCGGTGGTGGCGGTGATGTCCTCGGCGGTGCGCCGGCCCGCGTCGAGGTCACGGACGGCGAGGGTCACCTCGGCGCCGGCGGCGGCCAGGGCGCGGGCGGTCTCCACACCGATGCCCGAGGAGCCGCCGGTGACGACCGCGCGGCGGCCGGTGAGGTCTACGCCCGTGACGACCTCCGCCGCTGTGGTCTGCGGGCCGAAGGGGGTGGTGACGCGTGCGCGCTCGGTCATGTGTTCGCCTTTCGGTGTGCCCCGCCGTCAGCGGCAGGGCCGGATGGTGTCTCCCGTCCAGGCAACCACTCGGAGCCGCTGGTCAGAGCGCTCGAAGGGGCACGGTCCGGCCGGGGGTCCGGCAGTACCCCTTTACGGCCGGAGCCGGTGCGGTGAGCGTCGTAGCGTGGAGGACATGGATGCTCACAGCTCTGCGGCGGGCGGGCGGACGACCGAACTCGGAGAGTTCCTGCGCACCCGCCGCGCGAAGATCTCCCCCGGTCAGGCCGGCCTGACGCCCGCGCCGACCACGCGCCGGGTGCCGGGGCTGCGCCGTGAGGAGGTCGCCCAGCTCGCCGGGGTCAGCGTCGACTACTACGTACGGCTGGAGCGCGGCCGCAAGGTCAACGTCTCCGAGGCCGTGCTCGACGCCGTCGCCCGCGCGCTGCAGCTGACCGGCGACGAGCGCGGCTACCTGTTCGCCGTGGCCCGGCCCGCCCGGACCAGGCCACGCCCGCTGCCGCCCCAGCGGGTACGCCCGGGTCTGTACCGGGTCCTGGAGACCCTGACCGAGGTCCCGGCCCTGGTCGTCGGTCGCCGCACCGACGTCCTCGCCGCCAACCGGCTGGCCCGCGCCCTCTACACCGACTTCGACGCCCTGCCCCGGCGTGAACGGAACATGACCCGTTTCATCTTCCTCGACAAGGCCGCCCGCACTCTCTACGACGACTGGGAGGGCACCGCCCGTACCAGCGTCGCCGCCCTGCACCTGTACGCCGGCCAGCACCCCCACGATCCGCAGCTCGCCGAACTCGTCGGCGAACTCTCCGTGCGCGACGCCGACTTCCGCGCCTGGTGGGCCGACCACGACATCCAGCGCCGGGTGTACGGCACCAAGCACTTCCACCATCCGCTGGTCGGCGACCTCAGCCTCGGCTACGAAGCCCTGTCCGTCACCGGCGATTCCGACCAGACACTGGGCATCTACACCGTCGAACCCGGCACCCCCTCCGAGCAGGCCCTGCGGCTGCTCGCCAGCTGGACCAGCGAGCCGGCCACCGCGCCCCGCCCCCACCCGTCGGCCTGACGGTGCTGTTCGCCGGCGCCGCCCGGATCCTCGGCGCCCCGCGCGCGGCGTTCACCCATCAGGGCCTGCGGGACGGGCTGATCGCCGCTCCCCCGGCGGGTCGGCCGGCGTCCGAGCGGCGCGGCCGACCACATTCGTACCTGGCCCCGCAGCCGACGCGTCCGGCCCTTCCGGCACCCGGCCGGACGCCCTACCGAACGGAGAAGGACCATGCGTGAGTTCCTGGTCGAGATCACCACCACCATCCCCGAGGGCACCGACCCGGCCGAGGTCGACCGCCGCCGCGCCGCCGAAGCCGTCCGGGCGAAGGAACTGGCCGCGACCGGCAATCTGGGGCGGCTGTGGCGCCCGGTCGGCGAACTGCGCAGCATCGGCCTGTGGCGCGCCGACGACGAGAGCGAGCTCCACGAGAAGGTGCTCGGCACGCTGCCGCTGCACGCGTGGATGACGTTCACCGTCACCGCCGTCGAGTCCCACCCCAACGACCCGGGCAAGGGCACCACCACGTGACGGCCGGACCGGTGAGCGGCCGGCCACCGGTGACTAGTCGACCGGTCGTACACTCACGGCATGGGACGGACCAGTGACGCCAGGGAAAAGATCCTCACCGCCGCACAGTCGCTGATCGAGCTGCGCGGCTACTCCGCGCTGGGCGTGGCCGAGATCTGCAAGACAGCGGGCGTACCCAAGGGCAGCTTCTACTACTTCTTCGAGTCCAAAGAGGTCCTCGCGCTGGCCGTGATCGACGAGCACTGGGCCGGCCAGCGCCGCGACTGGACCCGCGTCCTGCACGGCGACGCGCGGCCGCTGCAGCGGCTCAGGCAGCTGTTCGAGGAGACCGAGAAAGGTCAGCGCACCGGCCAGCAGAGCTGCGGCACGGTCTCGGGGTGCCTGTTCGGAAACCTCACCCTGGAGATGAGCAACCAGGCCCAGGCCGTCCGCACGCGCCTGCAGGAGATCTTCGAGGCCCAGGTCGAGATGGTCGACGCCGTCGTCACCGAGGCCCGGGAGCGGGGCGAGGTGACGGTCACCGACACCCGCGAGGCCGCCCGGTCCGTCGTCGCCCAGCTTGAGGGCCAGGTGCTCTTCGCCAAGCTCTACAACGACACCCGCGGCCTCGACACCCTCTGGGCGAACTGCCTGGCCCTCCTCGGCGCCGCCACCCACCAGGACGTGGCGGCCACCGTCTGACACCGGCCGGCCCGTGACCTCCCGGACGCCTCCCACCTGCGTGAGTCCGGTGCCGGACACCGGGGTTCGCCCGGCCTGCGGTCGCCGCGCACGACAGAGCCCGCCATGGTCTACTGGTTCTGAAGACCGTCCCCAGCATTACTCGGGAGGTCCACATGGGCACATATCGCGTTGCACAGGTCGCGGCCGTCGGCGAGCCGTTCGCAATCGTCGAGCGTGAGGTGGCGAAACCGGGCCCCGGTCATGTGCGGATCGCCGTGGACGCGTGCGGGATCTGCCACAGCGACGCGGGATTCGTCGACGCCGTGTTTCCGGGCGTGCGGTTTCCGTTGGTCCCCGGCCATGAGATCGCCGGACGCGTCGAGGAACTCGGCGAGGGAGCGTCCGACTACGGCTGGCAGACGGGCGACCGGGTGGCAGTCGGCTGGTTCGGCGGCAGCTGCGGCCACTGCACGCCCTGCAGGCAGGGCGACTTCGTGGTGTGCGTGAACCTGAAGGTCCCCGGATGGGCGTACGACGGCGGTTTCGCGGAGTCGGTCGTCGCGCCGGTCGACGCCCTGGCCCGGATCCCTGACGCGCTGGCCGCGACGGATGCGGGACCTCTGGCCTGTGCGGGCGTGACCACGTATCACGCGCTGCGGCGCAGCGCCGCACGGCCGGGCGACCTGGTCGGTGTGCTCGGCATCGGTGGCCTGGGCCACCTGGGGGTGCAGTACGCGGCCGCCATGGGCTTTGAGACCGTGGCCATCGCCCGCGGGGCCGACAAGGCGGACTTCGCCGAGCAGCTCGGCGCGCACCACTACATCGACAGCACGGCCGGCACCTCGGTCGCGGACTCGCTGCAGTCCCTCGGTGGCGCCAAGGTCGTCCTGGCCACCGCCGCCAACTCCGAAGCCATCACGGCGACCGTTGACGGGCTGTCGCACCGCGGCGAGCTGGTGGTCATCGGTGCGATTCCCGAGCCGCTGGCGATCAGCCCGTTCCAGCTGCTGCTGCAAGGCAGGAGCGTGCGCGGCCACCCGTCCGGTACCGCGCAGGACGTGCAGGACACCATGGAGTTCAGCGCGCTGAAGGGGATCCGCCCGATGACCGAGATCATGCCGCTGGACGAGGCCGACGCGGGCTACCGCAGGATGCTCTCGGGCGCCGCACGCTTCCGCATGGTGCTCACCGCCCGCTGAGGGCTGCCCGGTGCGGTCCGGCGGCCCCTGGGCACCGGTCACAATCTGTCGACGTCCATGACGGCTCGGGCGAAGGCCCGGGGTGCCTCCTGCGGTACGTTGTGACCGATGCCCTTCAGGGTCCGGTGCGCGTACTTGCCCGTGAACTTGGCCCGGTAGAGCGCGCCGTGCCCGGCAGGCGTAAAGGGATCCAACTCACCGTCAAGGGTGATCGTGGGAACGGTGATGGCGGGCCCTGCGGCAAGTCGCTTTTCGAGACGATCGTACCGTGGGTCGCCCTTCGCCAGGCCCAGCCGCCAGCGATAGTTGTGGATCACGATGCTGACGTAGTCCGGATTGTTGAAGGCCGCCGCGGTGCGATCGAACGTGGCGTTATCGAAATGCCATGTCGGGGAGACGTTCTTCCAGATCAGTTTCGCCAGATCGTGCCGGTTTTTCTTGAGGCCGAGCCGGCCCCTTTCGGTGGCAAAGTAATACTGGTACCACCATGCCAATTCGGACTTCGGCGGCAACGGCAGCTTCTGGGTTTCACGGTTGGTGATCAGATAGCCGGACACGGAGACCAGGGCCTTGACGCGGTTCGGCCAGAGCGCCGCGATGATGTCAGCCGTCCGCGACCCCCAGTCGAACCCCGCGAGGGTCGCCTTCTTGATCTTGAGAGCGTCCATCAAGGCGATGACATCGAGAGCGAACACCGACTGCTGGGCGTTCCGGAAGGTTCTTCTCGAAAGAAAGCGTGTAGTGCCATGGCCGCGCAGATACGGGACGATCACCCGGTAGCCCTTCGCCGCCAGCAAGGGCGCGACGTCGACATAGCTGTGGATGTCGTAGGGCCAGCCGTGGAGAAGGATGACCGGAGGGCCATGGGCGGGACCGGCCTCGGCGTAGCCCACATTCAGGACGCCGGCCTTGATCCGCTTCAGCGACCTGAAACCCGTATGGACCCCCGTTTCCGTCGCGGGCGGAACCGCCGAAGGTTTCCCGTCGGGCGTATTCACCGACGCCGACACGGACGGGAATGCGGAGACCGACGCCGCGACCGCTCCCGCACCGAAGACCTTGCCGAAGGTGCGCCTGTTGATCATCCGGAATCCCTCTCGTGAAAACGCGACAGGAGCACAGTAAACGCGCGAGGAATTATCACTCGTTCGAATTGTGCGCACTCGCACCGTAGCTCCGGATCAGCGCGCCCACGGGCGAACCGGTCCCGACACAACGTCGGACTCTCCCGAAAGGAGCAACAGGTTCGGCGACTGCCCGCGGTGCGGTGGGAGCCTGGGCCTACCAGCAGAGAGCGGACAGGTCGTGGCGTGGGTCCGGGATCGTCGCGCATGATCAAGTGTTGAGCCAGGACGGGCAAGCGATCGCCGGGGCATCCGCACCGCGATCCGAAGGAGAACCCTGATGAACAGCACGGCGGAGAACGAAGAGATCCTGCGTGACGTCCTCGACCGGTGGAAGTCCGCCGTCGACGCGCACGAGCCCGAACGAGTCGCCTCCTACTTCACCGAGGACGCGATCTTCCAGGGCCTGCATCCGTACAGTGTCGGACGGCAGGGCGTCGCCGACTACTACGCGTCCCAGCCGCTCGGGCTGGCGGCCGCGTACCGCATTCTGGAAACCAGACAGCTCACCAAGGAGCTCGTACTCGCCTACCTGAGTGTCGACTTCTCCTTCAGCGACCGGCCGACACTGAGCGTCTACCTCAGCGTGGTGGTCAAGCAGACGGCCGACGGCTGGCTGATCAGCCACTACCAGGTGTCCAGCCTCGGCTGAGACGGCGGGTAGGGCCCGGACGGCCAGGACCGGCCCGGTAGCCGGTCGCCTCCCGGTGCAGGGGTTCCCCGGTTGCCGGTCGGTTGGCCGTGGTCGATGCTCGGCTGAGGGACAGCGCCCTCGGCGGGCATCCTCGCCGCTGACGCCAGAACGAGAGGACCGCCGGGTCATGGACATGAAACTTGAGGTCGTGACGGTGCCCGTCGCCGATGTGGACCGGGCCAAGGACTTCTACACGAAGCTGCGGTGGCGGCTGGACGCCGACGTCGTCACCGGTGAGGACTTCCGGGTGGTGCAGCTGACTCCTCCCGGTTCCGACTGCTCGATCATCTTCGGTACCGGGGTCACCTCCGCCGCACCGGGCTCCGCTGACGGCCTGCTCCTCGTCGTATCCGACATCGAAGCGGCCCGGGCCGAGCTGGCCGACCGCGGCGTCGACGTGAGCGAGGTGTTCCATGACGCGGGCGGGGTCTTCCACCGTGCCGGGACCGAGGGGCGGGTGTCCGGCCCGGATCCGCAGCGCCTCAGCTACGCGTCGTTCGCCTCCTTCAGCGACCCGGACGGCAACGGCTGGCTGGTCCAGGAGATCACCACGCGCCTTCCCGGCCGGGTGGCCTGACGCGGATCCTCACAGGTCGAGGATCAGATCTTCGGCGGGCTGCGAGCAGCAGATGAGCGCGTTGCCGCCGGCGGGCGCGTCGATGGGGTCGGGAGAGTAGCCGACGTGGCCGGAGACGACGGCGGTCTCGCAGGTGTGGCAGACGCCGGTGCGGCAGGACCACTGGACAGGGACATCGCATGCCTCGGCCAGGTCGAGGAGCGTGGTGTATCCGGGATCCCAGGGGACGGTCAGACCGCTGCGGGCGAAGGAGACACTCGGGCCGGCCTCGCCGGCCAGGCCGGCCAGGCCTGGCGGGTGGGCCGGCAGGTGCGGGGCCGGCGTGTCGGCCGGAACCACGCCCGGGGTGATCGCGGCGAGCGATCCGAACCTCTCGGTGTGGATGCGGGCGGGATCCAGGCCGCATCCCGCCAGGGCCTTGGTGAGTTCGTCCATGAAGGGGACGGGTCCGCAGATGTAGGCGTCGGCATCCGCCGGGATGTTCCATTCCGTCAGCAACCGGGCGGACAGCCGTCCGGCGGAGGTGTAGTCGTCGCCGGGGCGGTCGTCGGCGCGCGGCCTGCTGTAGGCGACGTGAACGTGGCCGGACGGCAGGCGGGACATGAGCGAGCGTGCCTCGCGGGCAAAGGGGTGGGCCGTGCCGTCGCGGGCTCCGTGCAGCCACCAGACGGGGCGTGGATCGCGGGCGTCGGCGAGGGCGTGCAGCATGGCGAGCACCGGGGTGGCCCCGACACCGGCGGAGACCAGGACCACCGGGTTGTCACCCCGGGCGAGGATGAAGGTGCCCCGTGGCGCCGCCACGTCCAGGACGTCGTCGACCGCGACATGGCGGTGCAGATAGCCGCTGCCGGCGCCGTGGGGTTCCTGTTTGACGCTGATGCGGTACCGGTCGGCTCCGGGCTGCCCGGACAGCGAGTAGCTGCGGATGACCAGCGCTCCCCCGGCGGTGGGACGCATCCGTACGGTGACGAACTGGCCGGGCAGGGCCGCGGGAAGCGGGCTCGCGTCGGTGGAGGCGAGGGTGAGGGAGAAGATGCTGCTGCTTTCGGGGTCGATACCGGTGACCTTCAGTGGGCGGAAACCGGGCCAGGCGGGCAGCGGGCCGGTGGCGGCGGCGGTCAGACCGGTGTTGCCGGCGGCCGGGCCGTGCCGTTCGGAGGCGTCCAGCAGGGCCTGCAGCGAGGTCTTCCAGCCGGGACTCAGGGCGGGAACGCGCAGCGCCCTTTCGAGCTGCGGACGGGGATGGCCGGGCTTGTAGAGCAGGGCGTCGATCTCGGCGACCGTGACGGCTTCCGGTCCGTCGGCGATCTTGACGATCTCGTCCCCGGCCTGGACCCGGCCTTCGGTCAGTACCTTCAGGTAGAAACCGGGCCGGCCGTGCGCGACGAGCAGCGCGGGCATCTGCGGCTCGTTCATGCGCAGACCGACGCGGTAGCAGGTCACGCGGGGCTGGGTGACCTCGAAGACGGCGTCACCGATGCGATAGCGGTCACCGATGCACACCTCGTCGTCGGGGAGTCCGTCCACGGTGAAGTTCTCGCCGAACTGGCCGTGGGTCAAGTCGTCACGCCGCAGGTGTTCCTGCCAGTGGCGGTAGGAGTCGAGTTGGTAGACCAGCACGGCCCGGTTGGGTCCTCCGTGCCCGGCCAGGTCGCCCTGCCCGTCCCCTTCGATATTGAGACGCCGGACCATTCGCGGGCCTGCGACCGGCCGCTTCCACACACCGGTGTGCGTCGTGCGCCCCTTCCAGGGGACGTCCTTGGGCATGCCGACATTCACCGCGATCAGCGTGGCCATGCGAGGTCTCCCTGGTGGTACGACTGCCGCCTCCTGCCACGCTAGTACGCGGGGTGCCGATGGCAACTCAGAGAGATCCACGCCCCGGCACGGCCATTCGGCGTGATCGTTCCCCGGACCCGCCGCAGCTGTCACCAGCTGCCCGATCCCGGGTCCCCAGGAGCCCGCAGCCCTACAGTGGCGAGCAAGTGGCGGGTTGAGGGGGGTAGTTACCGTGTCCGGCGTCCCCGGCCCGCGGACAGCGGGGGCAGCGAGCTCTCCAGGGCGGGCTACCGGTCCCGGCCCGCGCCCGCCCGCCGGCCACGTCGCGCACACGACGTGTCCTGCCCCGGGCGGTGAGCAGACCGAGGGCGACGGGCGAGGTCACGGTCTGTCGTCGGCCACCGTCAGCACGGCGCGCCGGCCCGCCGATCCACAGGACCCGATAACCACCCTCCGTGACGGGCGTGAAGGCGGCGGCCGCCGTGCGGCACGGGACGCATGGGGGTCAGGCCGCGGACGTACCTGTGGGTCGCCCTCCTGCATCCTGCGCGGCAGTGTTCCGCCCGGTCCGGCCCGGCCCGGCCGGCCCGGACGACCTCGGCCGGGATCGCGTTCCTGATCGCCGGACTGGTCGTGTCCGGGGTCTTCGGCCTCCTGCGCGGCCGCACCATGCCCATGTCGCGGGATGCGAGCGGGCGCCTGCACCGCAAGGGCGGCCGGGTGACGCCGCTGCTGCGGCTCGCCACCCTCGCCGCCAGGCCGGGCCTCGGCACGGTCGCGGAAGCGGCGTTCGGCGAGCCGTTCAACACCAACGCCCTGTGGCTGGGCGCCGGGATCAGGCTCGGTGTCCGGCAACCGGTGACGTCCCGCCACGGCCGTCGTCCTCCCCTGCCGGACCTGGTTCAGGACGGGACGAGTCCAGGCGGCCGCAGCACGGCGTCCAGCCCCCGGTGCGAGCCGGGAGCGGCTCCTGCGGGCAGGACATAGGTACGGAGGCCGCCTCCGGGGCCGGTCCCGCGGACAGGTCGACCACGGTGACCGGTACGCCGGTGCCGGCGACCTGCCGGAAGAGGTGTCGTAGCGGCGCAGCGCGCGCTCGGCGCCGGGCGCCGGCCGGCCGGGGTCGGGCCGGCCCGGGAGACGTTCGCGCGGGACGCGGTTGAACGGCGTTGACCGCGGGGTCCGGGAGCCGGCGATCCACACGTCCCGCCGGTACGCCGTCAGGGGTGCCGGGCCCGGTCGTTCACGCCCACGCGCCGCCCTTCGGTACGAGCCGCACCGGGATCTCCTGGTGGCCGTTGGAGATGAAGGACGGCAGCGGGATCAGGTCCTGCGGGGCGACGGCGAGTTCGAGGGCCGGGTTGCGCCGGAACAGGGCCGGGAGGGCGATCCGCCCCTCCAGCCGGGCGAGTTCGGCGCCCAGGCAGTAGTGGGGGCCGTGGCCGAACGCCAGGTGTTCGCCGGCCGTGGGGCGGGTGATGTCGAACAGGTCGGCGTCGGCGCCGTGCACTCCCGGGTCGCGGCCGGCCGCGGCGTAGTTGATGACCAGGGCGTCGCCCCGCGCGAAGGTCAGCCCGGTCGGCTCGTCGATGAGGTCCTCGGTGGGGAAGCGCAGAAGGAAGTTGGCGACCGGGGCCTGGTGGCGCAGCGTCTCCTCCACGACCCGGTCCCACGAGGCGCCGCCGGTCACGGCCAGGTCGAGCTGGGCCGGGTGGGTGAGGAGGTTGACCACGGCGTGGTCCAGCAGGCTCACGGTGGTCCCGTAGCCGGCGCCGATCAGCATCCACACGGTGTCGGCCAGTTCGCGTGCGTTGAGGGTTCCGTCGCGGTGGGCGCCGACCAGGGCGCTGGTGATGTCGTCGGCGGGGTGCGCGGTCTTGAGCGCCACCAGTTCGGCCAGCAGGCGGTCCGCCTCCGCGGTGGTGGCGGCGGCGCCCTCCTCGGTCAGGTTGGTGGCGAACGCGGTCTCGGTGACGGCGCGGAAGCCGGCGTGCATGGCTTCCGGCAGTCCGAGCAGCGCGGTGACCACCAGCCAGGGAAGCCGGGCGGCGAAGTGCGCCCGCAGGTCCACGACCCCGTCGGGCGCCGCGCAGGCCGCCGCTCCGAGGTCGTCCAGCAGTTCGGCCGTGGTCTGCTCGATCCGGGGGGCGAGGGCGTGCACCCGGCCGGTGGCGAACGCCGGGGTCAGGGGCCGGCGCAGCCGGCCGTGGTCGGGACCGTAGGCGGTCTGCACGGTGCGGGCGTCGATCCACCTCCGCAGCGGCCAGCCGGCGGGGAGGCCGCCGTCGAGGCAGGCGGGCCAGTGCTGGTGTGCGTCCTTGGAGACCCGGGGGTGGACCAGCAGCCGCCGGATGAGGTGCGGATCGGTCACCGACCACGCGGTCACTCCACCGGGCAGCTCCACCCGCGCGGCGGGTCCCAGGGCGCGCAGGGCCACGGCTTCGCCGTGGATGTCCGCGGCGCTGCCGTCCAGGGGGTAGGGGCACCGGTTCCGGGTGTGGCTGGGCATGGGCGAACGCCTCGACTGGGTAGGTGGGACGGGACAGGGGAGGGCGACGGCCCGGTCCGAAACCGCTCGACCGATGGCGGCATTCCTGGGGAGGCGTGTGGCCGACCGGCGTGGGACTCAAGGTACTTAAAGCCGTGAAACCGACACGTCGGACAGAGTCGGGAGGGAACGACTTCACCCGTTCAGGGCCATGCCGCTCACCCGGGCGCCATAGTCGTCACACCGGCGCGGGCCCCGTCGGCACGGGCCGCGTGCGGGAAGTGGATGCGGGGCGCGTCCCGCAGCGAGGGCGGCGGGACCGGGGCGTCCCGCCGGCCCTGCGCCGCCGTCTCCCCGGTGGCGCCGAGGTCCGCCGCCACCGTGCGGTGGTCGGCCAGGGGCCGGACCGCCGCCGAGCGGGCTCCGCTCGCGGTCCGGCACCTCGGGCCGGCGCAGTTCGAAGCAGCGGACGCGGTCCGGCCTCGCCGGCGGCGCCGGCGTCACGCTGCCCACCTGGTGACGCCGCCCACCTCCGTCAGGTCAGCCGGCGGCGGATCCACCAGGCACAGAACCCGGTCAGGGCCAGCGCGAGGCCGAGGTAGATCCCGGTCTCGGCCCACTGCAGCGCCCAGAAGTGGCCGGCGGGCTGGTAGGTGACCTGTTGCCGGTAGCCGGCCCTGGTGAGGGCGGCCGCGCAGTCCGACATGGAGGTGCAGTGGGTGAACGACGCGGGCAGGGCGGCCGGGTGGCCGGAGGCGTCGACGGTGTGTTCGGACAGGACCCAGGCACCGGGCCGGCCGAAGTCCACCTCGCGCACGGCGTCGACGCCGATGTTCACCGGCTTCGCGTCGGTGAACGACAGGGTGGCCCGGACGGAGGCGGCCAGGTGGGGCCGGATCCACAGGGGCACCGCGAACTGGACGGCGGCGAAGACCGCGAGGGTGGCGGCCATCGCGGGCACAGTGCGGCGGATGAGGACACCGAGGGTGACGCCGAGGATGAAGGCGAACGCGGCGTACCCGATGGGGACGATGCCCCGCCCGCCGAAGACCAGGGGATCGATGCGCGGGTAGAAGGGGTCCGCGCCGGATCCCCCGGCGTCGACGGCCCGGTCGATCGGGCCGCTCCACCAGGTCACCACGAGGGTGGCCAGGGCGGCCGCGGCCATGGTGGCCAGGCCGGTGAGGCCGAGCTTGGCCGCGAGCCAGCGGGTACGGGTGACGCTCTGGTTCCACGCCAGCCGGTGTGTGCCGGTCTCCAGCTCACGGGTGATCAACGGCGCGCCCCAGAACACGCCGATCCCGGCCGGTACGAGGAGGACGGCGGCGAGACCGAGGTAGTACACGGACCTGTCGGCGCCGGTGATCCGGCCGAACAGGTCGTCTCCGACGGCCTCGTAGAGGTCGGCCAGCTGTGGGCCGGTGGCGGCCAGGAGCGCGGCGAGGGCGGCCAGGGCGGTGAACACCACCGTGGCCTGGGTGCGGAACTGCCGCCAGGTCAGCCAGATCATCGCAGTACCTCAAAGGTGGGTCGGGTGTCACGGACCGCGTCCGCGGGACGGGCCATGTAGGCGAGGACGAGGTCTTCCAGGCCGAGCCGGCCGACGGCCCAGGACGGATCGTGGACCGGGCCGTCGGTGCGTATCAGCAGGGTGGTCTGCCGGTCGGTGTGGCTGGCGGAGACGACATGTTGGCCCGCCGGCAGGTCGGCCGGATCGCGGCGGGGCCCGGTGAGCCGGTAGTGCGTGGCGAGGAGGTCGTCGATGTCGCCGGCGACCTGCACCCGGGAGTCGACCAGGACGATGACGTAGTCGCAGGCCCGCTCCACATCGGAGACCAGGTGGGAGGAGAGCACGACGCTCATCCCGTGTTCGGCGACGGCTCCCATCAGGTCCTGCATGAACTCGCGACGGGCCAGCGGGTCGAGCGCGGCGACCGGTTCGTCCAGGATGAGCAGCTCGGGGCGCTTGGCGATGCCCAGGGTGAGGGCGAGCTGTGCGCGCTGGCCGCCGGACAGCTTCCCGGCTCGCTGCCGGGCATCCAGGCCGAGCCGCCGGATGCGGTCGCGGGCCACGGTGTCGTCCCAGTTCGGGTGGAGGCGCCGGCCGAGGTCAAGGTGGTCCGCGACACTCAACGAGGCGTACGTCGGGGTGTCCTGGGCGACGAAGCCGACCTTGGTCAGCTGCTCCACGTCATCGGCGGGACGGCCACCGCAGACCTCGATGGTGCCTTCGGTCGGGGCGAGCATGCCGGAGGCCAGGTTCAACAGGGTTGATTTTCCTGCCCCGTTGGGGCCGACCAGGCCGACGACCCGACCGGCGGGGACGTCCAGGTCGCAGTTCCGCAGTGCCCAGCGCTGCTTGTACTTCTTGCCCAGGGCCTGGGCTCGTAAGACGGCGGTCACGCCACGTCCTCTCCGGCTGCGCTACGAACGGTGTTCATGAACAGGGCCTCGATGCTCTCTTCGTCGAGCCCGGCCAGGCGGGCCTTGGTCAGCCAGCGCCGCAGGTCCTTGCGGAGCGCGCCGTGCGCGGCGAGTGTGGCGTCGGCCAGCGTGCGGGTCACGAACGTGCCGACCCCCGGGCGGGGGGCCACCAGCCCGTCGTGCTCCAGCTCCCGGTACGCCTTGAGCACGGTGTTCGGGTTGATCGCCAACTGCCTGGCCACCTCCTTGACGGTCGGCAGCCGATCCCCCTCCTCCAGCAGGCCCAGGCGCAGCGCGTGCCGCACCTGCTGGACCAACTGCTGGTAAGGGGACAGGCCTGACCGGCCGTTCAGGTGGAACTCAATCACTGGTTCCTCCATTTAGCTAGTTGCCTAGCACTATAGACTCCTACTTGGCTCATCCGGCAAGTCACGGCCGGCGGCACACAGGTGCGATGCCGCACGAGATGGGGACGAACCGGCGACTGGCGGACCAGGTGTGTAGAAAACCGAAGTCTCAAGGCAGACTTTGCAAGTCGCAGTCCCGCTCACCAAGAGGATGAACAACGCATGATTACGCTCAAGAAGGAAGACGGCCCGGCGGACCTGGGTGGAGTGACCCATCTGTCCATCGGGGTGTCCTGGGACCCCACCGCCGGGAGCAGCGGCGGGGTGATGGGCGCGTTCCGCCGCAAGACCGGCACCGACCTCGACCTGATCGCCATCGCGATGCAGGGCGCCGACCCGGTGCGCCTGGCGGGCCTCGACTCGCTCGACCCGATGGGCAACGGTTCCCTGGTTCACAGCGGCGACAACCAGACGGGGCGCGGGGAGGGCGACGACGAGACGGTGACGGTCGAGTTCGCGCGGATCCCGCACAACGTCACGTCGGTGGTGTTCGTCGCCGCCGCGTACAAGAAGGGCAGTTCCTTCCAGAGGGCGCGCAACATCAGCTTCAAGGTGTACGACGCGACCGGGGGCAGTTCCCAGCAGGTCGCCGACATCTGGCCGAGCCTGCTCAGCAGTGACAACGGCTGCGCCGTGGCCAAGGCCGTGCGTACCGGCGACAGCTGGAAGCTGGAGGTCATCAACACGACGGGGAAGATAAAGCAGGGCGACGAGCACGCCCTGATGCGCTTCGCCATCAGCAAGTAGGACGCGGCCCGTCCGGTCCGGGCACCCACGTGGTGCCCGGCCGCGGAGCCCGCACCCGCGCCTGCGCGTGCACCTGCGCCGGTGGCGCACGCCGGCGGCGGGCGAGCGCGGCGCTCAGCCGTCGCCGCCGAGCCGGTCGCGCTGGATCTGGCGGGCGAGGGCGCGACGTACGGAGGCCGGCGCGGTGGTGACCTTCGCGGGGATGTCGGGGAGGTCGAGGCCGCGGCCGATCTCGTCGTAGGCGTCCTGGTGACCGCGGGGCATTTCCGCCCGGTGCTGCCTCAGGTCCTCTTCGAGGAGGCGCCGCAGTTCGTCGACGTTCTCGGGTGTGAAGTGCTTCCTCCCCCGGGCGATGGCGTTGACGTGACGGGCGCAGCGGGCGGCGTCGAAGGTCTCGGAGATCTCCTCGGCGAGACCCCACAGGCGCCCTTCGAGCCATGGCGTGTCGCGCTGGTCGAGGGAGAGCCCCACCGGGGGCAGCGGGTCGCCCTTCTTGTACTTCGTCACCTGCTTGGACACGGCGGGCTGGCTCATGTCGGCGAGCTGGGCGATTTTCTCCTGGGTCCAGCCGAAGCCGGCGAACAGCTTGATCATTTCGGTGCGCAGCCTCCGCATCTCCTCGCCCGCACGGATGACTTCGTTCATGCCGGCGAGCATCCGCCCGGCCTGTTCCTCGGTCAGCGCCTCGGGGATCCGGTGCGTGGTGTCTTCGCCTGCCATGACCTGGTTATACACCTCGGTCGCCCGGTCGTTCATAACCGGGTTGTACAACCTGGTTATGGCTGACAGGATCCACGGCATGCCCACCTTCTGCGCGCCTGACGGAACCCAGCTGGCCTACCGCGTACACGCGGACGGAAACGAGGTCGGGGACGGCGATCCGGTCGTCTGCGTCCCGGGCGGTCCCACCGACTCCCGTTACCTCGGCGACCTCGGCGGACTGTCCACGCATCGCCGGCTGATCGCCCTGGACCTTCGCGGCACCGGCCGGTCCGCGATTCCCGAAGACACCTCCTCCTACCGCTGCGACCGTCTCGTCGACGACGTCGAGGCGCTGCGCGAACACCTCGGGCTCTCCCGGATGGACCTGCTCGGCCACTCCGCCGGTACGAACATCGCGACGCAGTACGCGGCCCGGTACCCGGAGAACATCAGCAGGCTCGCCCTGATCGGCCCCAGCAGCCGCGCCGTCGGCATAGCGGTCACCGGGGAGACACGGCGCGAGCTCGCGCGACTGCGCGGGAACGAGCCGTGGTTCCCGGCGGCGTATGCCGCGCTGGAGGCGATCACCGAGGGCACCGGCAGCGACTGGGAGGCCGTCACCCCCTTCTTCTACGGCCGGTGGGACGCGGCGGCACAGCGGCACCAGGTGACCGGTCGGCCGAGCAACAACGAAGCCGTCGCCGTCTTCGCGGCCGAGGGTGCCTTCGACCCGAAGGCCACTCGTGCGGCGCTCGCGGCCTGCGACGCCCCCGTCCTGCTGCTCGCCGGGGAGTTCGACCTGAACAGTCCCCCTCGGTCGGCGGCCGAGTTCGCGGCACTGTTCCCCGATGCCACGCTCGTCGTCCAGCCGGGTGCGGGCCACTACCCCTGGCTCGACGACGCCGACCGGTTCGTGGCGGCCACCGCGGCGTTTCTGCGGTGAAGGCGGCCTGCAGGACGCCGTCGGCTCAGGGTCGCGGGATCAGGCAGGCAGTGGTGGTGCGGGCGATCAGTCTCCCGGCCTCGCCGAGGACCTTGCCTTCGGTCAGCCGAGGGGGTTGTCCTTGTCCCGCAGGGCGTGGAGGGCGGGGGCGTACATGCGGGCCTTGATGGTGCCGAGGGTGTCGCCGGCCTTGCCCACCTGGGCCTGGGCGATCTCCACCGCGGCGGCGCGCACGGCGTCCTCGTCGACCGCTCGGTCGACGATTCCGGCGGCCGCGGCGTCGTGGCCGCCGAAACGGCGGGCGGTGACCATGGCCTCGTGTGCGGCCTGCGGGGTCAGCCTGGCCTGGATGAGAGCGGCCATGCCGGGGGTGAAGGGGATGTTGATGTCGGCTTCGGGCAGGCACCAGTAGCCGCGGTCTGCGCGCATGACGCGGAAGTCGTGGGCCAGGGAGAACATCGCGCCGGCGGCGAAGGTGTGGCCCTGCAGGGCGGCCACGGTGATCACCGGGAGGGACAGCGTCCGGGCCAGGAGTTCGTGGACGGAGATGACGTAGTCCTGGTACTGGTCGGCGTTGGCGAACAGCCAGTCCAGGTCGAGGCCGTTGGAGAAGATCTTGCCGGTGGCGGTGGTCACCAGGGCGCGGGGCCCCTCCGTCTTCTCCACCTCGTCCAGCGCGGCGTTGGCCGAGGCGATCCAGTCGGGGTGGAAACGGTTCTCGCCGTCCCCGAGGTCGAGGACGAAGACGTTGTCCTGGCGGTCGAGCGTTGGCATAGCGGATCCCTCAGGAGAGTGGGTGGGTCAGGATGGGCAGGTCACGGCCGAAGCGCGTGGACCAGCAGGTCATGGATCTCACCGGCGGCCGCCTCCAGCGGAAGTGCTCCGCTCGGCCCGGCACATGATCACCGCGCCTTCGACCGCGGCGACGACACTGGCTGCCGGCCTCTTTCCCCGCTCGTCGGGCAGGCCGTGCCGGACGGACAGGACTGCGAGCGCCTTTTCCAGCGGCGAAGACCTCGGCGTCCGAGCGGGCCGGCTGGGGGGCGTCGTCGTCGGTCTCCACCGCGACCGCCACGCCCGGGCAGCCGGCCCTGAAGTCGCTGCCGACACGGCCGGTCGCGCCGCAGCGCGCCCGGCCGCCGGCGAAATGGCGGTAGCCCGAGCCGCGCGGGTCACCGCTGTGCTCCAGCACGCGGTCGATGCCGGTGGCGCTCGCACCGTACTCGTCCAGCAGCGCGGCGGCGCTCACAACCACCCGCTCACGACTGTCGCTCTACGCGGGCTCACGCGCCCACCACCCCGGCGGCGCAGCGGGCGGCCGTGCCCACGGGGAAAGAACCAGTGCGCATACCGGGCACGCCTTCCAAACGTCACGGACAGGAGTCAAGCGTCGAATACCGACTGGTAACTTATGGGGTGCGGCATAGAACATGCAAGAGATCCGGGACCGGGGCGGACCAGGTCCGGGCGTTTCAGGCGCGCTCGGCGGCGAAGGGGCCGCCGGGACCGAAGGCCAGGGCGGCGAAGCGTTCACCGATTCGGCGGTGCGTGGCGGCGTCCGGGTGGAGCCGGTCGGGCAGCGGCAGTTCGGCGAAGTCCGCCTCGCCGTAGAGGTCGCGGCCGTCGAGGTAGTGCAGCTGGGGGTCGTCGGCCGCCCGCTGCTTCACGATGCGGGAGAGTACGTCCCGGATGACGTCGAGGGTCAGCTTCCCGGTGGCCCGCTCCGCGGGGTCGCCCGCCGCCCGGAACCGGAGCCTTCCCGCGCCGAGGTCGCTGAAGTCCGGGGCGCTGGGGCCGGGGGTGTCCTCGTGGATGGGACACAGGATGGGCGAGACGACCAGGAGCGGAGTGGTGGGGTGGCCCTCGCGGATGGTGTCGAGGAAGCCGTGCACCGCGGGACCGAAGGCGCGCAGGCGCATCAGGTCGGCGTTGACGAGGTTGATGCCGATCTTGACGCTGATCAGGTCCGCGGGGGTGTCGCGCAGGGCGCGGGCGGTGAACGGGTCGAGCAGGGCACTGCCGCCCAGGCCCAGGTTGGTCAGTTCCACGCCGCCGAGGGCGCCTGCCAGCGCGGGCCAGGTCGTGCTGGGGCTCGCGGCGTCGGAGCCCTGGCTGATCGAACTGCCGTGGTGCAGCCACTTCTTGCGGCCCTCGTCCGGCAGGGGCTCGACGGGGGCGTCGGTGCGCAGCTCGACCAGTTCGGTGATCTCGTTGTACGGCAGCCAGATCTCGACGTCCTTGACGCGGTCGGGGAGGCCGGCGAACCGCACAGTGCCGACCGGGCCGGGCCGGGTCTCCGCGGTCCCGGTGGTCATGTCCACCATCAGGACGTTGCCGCCGGTCACGCCGGCCTGCCCGGCCGGCCGGCCGTCGACCAGCAGGTCGTACACGCCGTCGGGGCGGGGCGGGGCACCCTGGTAGACGTTCTTGGTACGGAGTGCGTCCAGCTCGACGACGGTGGCCCGGGTGCGGAACACCAGCCGTACGCCGGAGGGCTGGGCCTCCGCCATGGCCAGCTGCCCGTCGGCGCACTGCGCGCGGGCCCGGGCGGGCAGCCGGTGCGGCAGCACCCCGTGTTCGGTGCGCTCCAGATCCAGGGCACCGCGCAGGAGGTCCGTGGTGATGGGCGTGGTGATCCGGTCCGTCGCCGTGGCCGCCGCGGGCGCGCCGGGGACCTCGGGGACGTCGTCGAGCCGCTCGTTCATGACGGCATTCTGCTGGCCGGAGCCTCATCCTCCGAATGGTTTTCCGCCCGCCCCCTGGCGGCTGTCGACCCTCGGCCCTCGGCCGCCGGCCCGTCCCCGGCGATACGCCGCCGATGACTTCAGCCGGCCCGTTTCTGTGGAGAGCCACGAAGATCACCGCGCAGCTGTTCATCTCGCTCGACGGCGTCGTGGAGGCGCCCCGACCAGTGGCACTTCCCCTACCTCGACGACGAGATGGGCTCCGCTGCCTGCGCCACGCTCGGCGCGGCCGACACCATGCTCCTGGGCCGTAGGACCTACGACACCTTCGCCGGGGCGTGGCCCGGGCGTGAGGCGGCCGAACTCCGAGCCGCTCCGAGGCGAACTCGTCACAACGGTGGCCGCGCTGAAGAACGAGCCGGGCACCGGACCCGTCGCGATGAGCGGCTCGGTCCGCATCGTCCGTCAGCTGCTGGACGCGGGGCCTCTTCCCGCACATTCCGGACGGGCGCGCTCAATCTGCTCCACGCCCCCGCCATGTCGGCCGCCTGAGCGCTCGTGGATGAACGGCGATGTGATCGCCGGGGGTCAGGAGAGGTGGTCGGCGACGAGTACCGCGAACTCGTCCGGGGTGACGACGCGCACGCCCAGCCCCTCGGCCTTGGTGCGCTTGGAGCCCGCGCCGGCTCCGGCGACCAGGAGCGAGGTGCGCTTGGAGACGCTGGAGGAGGCACGGCCACCGGCGGCTTCGACCAGCTCGTTGACCTGATTACGCGTCAGCTTCTCCAGTGGTCCGGTCATCGCTCCGGTGACGACGACCGCCATGCCCGCCAACGGACCCGCCGCCGGCGCTTCATCGGCATCGGCGCCGATCTCCGGGCCGCCGGCGTCCGTGGCGGCGGGTGGGGTGGCGCCCGGTTCGGTCAGGGTCAGGCCCGCGGCGGCGAGCTTGTCGATGACGCCGCCCAGCTCCGCCAGCTCGGCCACGATCAGCGCCGCCCGTTCCGGACCGACGCCCTCCACCTGCTGCAGGCCCTCCGGGCCCGCCGCGACGATGGCGTCCATGGTCGCGAAGTGGCGGGCGATACGGCGGGACATCGACCGCCCCGTCCCACGGATGCCCAGCGCGCAGAACACCCGGTTCAGCGGCTTGTCCTTCGCCGCCTCGATCGCGGCGAGCAGATTGGTGGTACTGGTCTCCCCCATCCGCTCCAGTGACAGCAACTGCTCACGGGTGAGGGTGAACAGGTCGGCCACATCGGCGACCAGACCGGCGTCGACCAGCTGCACCACCCGGGTGGTGCCCAGACCCTCGATGTCGAGCTGGTCGCGGCCCGCCGCGTAACCGAGGGAGGCGGTCAGACGGCAGGCGCGGCCGCGCACACACCGCCACCGCTGCTCGGAGGTGTCGATGGCGTCCCCGCAGTGCGGGCAGGCCTGCGGGAAGACGATCGGCGTCTCGTCGCCGGTGCGCAGCTGCACCACGGGGGCTTCGACGCGGGGGATGATGTCGCCGGCCTTGTGCACCATCACCTGGTCGCCTATGCGCAGGTCGCGGCGGGTGATGTCTGCGGGGTTGTGGAGGGTGGCGTAGGTGACGGTGGAGCCGTCGATCTCGACCGGCTCCAGGACCGCACGCGGAGCGATGATCCCGGTGCGCCCGACCGCCCACTCCACCTCCAGCAGCCGGGTGACCTTCTCGACGGCCGGGAGCTTGTAGGCGATGGCCCAGCGCGGCGCCCGCGAACCGGAGCCGGCGGCCTGCTGGTCGGCGGCCGCGTCGGCCTTGATGACGATCCCGTCGATCCCGAACGGCAGCCCGGCGCGCAGCGCCGCGATCTCCTCCACCCGGGCCTGTACCTCCTCCACCGTGGCCGCGGTTCGTCCTGGCACCTGTGTCTCCGCCGTGGTCTGCACGCCGAGCGAGGCGACGTAGGCGGTCAACTCGCTGTGCGCGAGGCCGGACAGACGCTCCACGGGCGGGGCATCGGTGCCGGCGGGCTCGGGCAGGGGCAGGGCCGTGGGAAGGGGCAGGGGCAGGCAGCCGTAGGCGAAGAACGTCATCTCCAGCCGGTACGCGCGGTCCTTGGCCCGCAAGGTGCCCGCGGCGCCGTTGCGCGGGTTGGCGAAAGGCGGGGCACCGTGGGCGGCGCGCACCGTGTTCGCCTGCTCGAACTGCTCGGCGGTCATCAGGATCTCACCGCGCACCTCCAGATCGGCGGGCTCGGCCAGCCGCTCCGGCAGTCCGCTGACCGTCCCGGCAGCGTGTGAGACGTCCTCACCGGCCGTTCCGTCCCCGCGGGTGATCAGCTGGACCAGCCTCCCCGCGCGGTAACGGGCGGCGACCGCCAGGCCGTCGAGCTTCGGCTCCACACTCCACGCCGTCACCGGCCGGCCGATCCGCCGCTCCAGCGAAGCGGCCCACGTGGCGAACTGTTCGGCGGAGAACACATTGTCCAGACTCAGCATCGGCCAGCTGTGCGGCACATCGCCCTGCGCGGCGCCCCCGGCGACCTTCCCCGTCGGGGAGGCGGGCAGCACCTGCTCGGGGTGCGCGTCCTCCCAGACCGTGATCGCCCGCACCAGCCGGTCGTACGCGTCGTCGTCGAGCGCGCTGTCCCCACCCGCGTAGTAGGCGGCAGCGGCCCGCACCGCGGCCTCGACCGCCTCCGCGTAGGCGAGGCCGTCGGCAATCACAACATCAGTGGTCGTCATGCCGCCATCGTGCCCCCCACCACTGACAATCCCCGGGACCAAGGGCTCCGGGCCGTGGAATGACCGCGGTTTGCGGGCGGGAGGCGTCCGCGCCGGAAAGGACGGGACACCGGCATGCCGGACGGCTGGGAGTGGGACGACACGCTGTTCCTGGGGTCGGCCCCCTATTACCGGCGCGGGAGGCTCCCGTACGCGGTCGGGCTCCCGGACGTACTCGCCGAGACCCTCGCGCTCGACGGCCGGGGGCGGCTGATCGACGTGGGATGCGGACCGGGCACCCTCGCCCTGGACCTGGCGCACCTGTTCGGCGAGGTCGTCGGTGTGGACCCGGACCGCGGGATGCTCGCCGAAGCCGAGCGGCAGGCCGGTGCGGCGGGCCTGTCCGGCAGAACCCGGTGGCTTCGGGCCCGCGCCGAGGAACTCCCCGCCGGCCTCGGGACCTTCACCGTCGCGACCTTCGGCCAGTCCTTCCACTGGATGGACCGCGACCTGGTGGCGTCGGTCATCCTGGGCATGCTCCGGGACGGCGGGGCTCCCGTGCACATCGCGGACCTGAAGACGGAGAGCCGAACCGTCCACGACCTCCGGCCTCCCCCGTCCGACGGTCCCGTACTCCGCGGTCGGTAGCCTCATCAGGCGGTATCTCGGGGCGGAGCGGCGGGCCGGCCGCGGCGTACTCCGGCACGGAACGCCCGGCAACGAGGAAGCCGTGCTCGTCCGCGCGGGGTTCGCCGCTTCCCAGCGGCTGGTCGTGCCCGGCGGGCAGGCGCTGGAACGCACTTGTGAGGATGTCGTCGCCTGGGTGTTCTCACTCTCGTCCTCGGCACCGCACCTGTTCGGCGGGCGCCGTGACGTCTTCGTGGCGGACCTCGACCGGCTGCTCCGTGACGCCTCCCCCTCCGGTCTGTTCTCCGAACGCCTGCCGAGCACCGAGGTCTTCGTCTGGCGCAAGCCGCGACAGGGCGTGTCGCGGGTCCGTGGCCGGCGACCCGTATCCGGGCATCAGCGTTGGTCCTACCCGCAGTTGGACACCACGCGACACCGGGCCGTGCGGTGCGGCCGGCCGGTCCGGTCCGGTCCGGAGGTCTGCCGTGGGGTACGGAGCTCGCTGGACGGTCGCCGTCCTGTCCACGCCGGGCGCCTTCGCGTCCGGCGGTTCGGTCGCATGGCGGGAATGGCAGGATGGGCCGCATGACGACGATCATCGGTGAGGTCGCGGCCGGGTTCGAGCCGGTGCGTGAGGCGTTCGAGGCGAACTTCGCGCAGCACGGTGACATCGGTGCCGCGGTGTGCGTGTACCGGGACGGCCGGCCGGTGGTGGACCTGTGGGGTGGGACCGCAGACCCCGACACCGGTCTGCCGTGGGCGCGGGACACACTGCAGTTGGTCTACTCGGCGACCAAGGGCGCGACCGCGACCGTGGCGCATCTGCTGTCCCAGCGCGGGGCGTTGGACCTGGACGCGCCGGTGGCCGAGTACTGGCCGGAGTTCGGCGCGAACGGCAAGGCGGAGATCCCGGTGCGCTGGCTGTTGTCCCATCAGGCCGGCCTGGCCGCGCTGGACCGACCGGTGCCGCTGGCCGACGCACTGGCCTGGCAGCCGATGGTGGCCGCGCTGGCCGCGCAGCGTCCACTGTGGACCCCGGGTACCGCGCACGGTTACCACGGCCGGACCTATGGCTGGCTGGTCGGCGAGGTCATCCGCCGGGTGTCCGGCCGCACGCCGGGCCGGTTCTTCGCGGACGAGATCGCCGCTCCGCTCGGGGTGGACTTCTTCATCGGGTTGCCTGCGAGTGAGCGCGGCCGGGTCAGCCGGATGGTGTACCAGCAGCCGGACTTCGAGTTCGCCGCCGGGTCGCTGGAGTCGGTTCCCGAGGAGTTCCGCGGGGTGGTGGCCGCCATGCTCGACCCGGACTCATTGGCCAACAGGGCGTTCGCGATAACCGATCCGGCCGGGATCGACTTCAACTCGCCCGAGGTGCAGGCGGCGGAGATCCCGGCGTCCAACGGCATCGGCACCGCGCGCGGCCTGGCGCGGATGTACGCCGCGCTGATCGGCGAGGTGGACGGCGTGCGCCTGTTCACCCCGCAGACCCTGGCCTCGGCAACCAGGGAACAGGCCTTCGGGGCGGACCGGGTGATCGTGCTGCCGACCCGGTTCGGCACCGGATACATGCTGCCCACCGAGACCAACCCGATGACCGGCCCCAACGCCTTCGGCCACCCCGGTCGTGGCGGCTCGCTCGGCTTCGCCGACCCGGAGCACGGCATCGCCTTCGGCTATGTGATGAACCACGTCATCGAGGGCGCTCCCAGCGATGCGCGTGCGGCGACGCTGGTCGACGCGGTGCGGAAGTCGCTGGCTTGACCGACCGCACGGGCAACTCGCGGCACGCGGACGACCCGGGCCGGGCCGTGGCCCGGCGACCCGTGAGCGGACCACCGTCATGGCCCATGATGTGCGGTCCAGACCGAGCAGTCGTGGGCGAAGAGCACACGTCGTGGGTCGAAGTCGGCGAGCCGTTCCAGCCAGTGCGGGTAGGTGGGAAGCGGCGGCTCCACGCCGTCGAGCACAGCCTGCCGGGCCAGCTGGTCCGAGGCGAAGTGGGATGCGAAGTCGTGTGCCTGGCCGGCGAGGACCACCGTGCCGTCGTCCTGCCGGATGACCAGTGACTGATGCCCCTGGGTGTGTCCGGGCGTCGGGATGATCCAGGCTCCCGGCCAGAACTCGGCCTCACCGCTGAGTTCCTCGTAGGCCGCGCCGGGGAAGTCGACGAGCTCATCGATGGTGTGGCCGCCCCGGCGGGCGGTGGCCAGTTCAACGTCCTGGACCAGGATCGGTCTGCCGGCCAGCAGGGGGTTCCCGCCGCAGTGGTCGAAGTGCAGGTGACAGTTCGCCACGAGGGAGATGTCGGCGAGGGTCACCCCGGCCGCCGAGAGCGCGTCCCGCAGTGCCCGGCGGCGGGGCCGGTAGTGCGCCTCGGTCCCGGGGTCCGCGCCGCCGATGCCGGTGTCGAAGAGAATCAGCCCCCGGTCGTGCCGCACCAGATACGCGAGCACGGGTTCGACGCGCGGTCGCGGACCGCCCGTCTCCGACGCGGGCCGGACGAAGTACCCCAGATCAAGCCGACGCACTGCGACGTTCTTCCCCATCCGCCCATCCTGGCAAGGCCGCGAGCCGCCTTCCCGCCGGTTTGCCGACAGCGGAATGCCCTGCGGGTACCCCAGGGGCACCGAGGTCGGAGCCGGACGGTTCCCAGCCATACGGACACCGCGGCGAGCACCGGAAGAACAGCGTGAGGAGCGCGGCGACGAACGGATCCCGCGGTCCGGTCACCGTGCTCATCCTTCGCGTTCCGGGCGTGCTCTGCGTACGGCGTCCAGGTGCCGTGCCTGGCGCCGGACGAGCAGCTCGTCGACGGGTTCGAGGATCCGATCCCACGCGCGTTCAACCTCGGTCGCGCCGAAGGGGGTTCGCGCATAGTCCTGGGCCGCGGCGATCGCTGCGTCGTAGAGGGGCTGGTCTTCCGCGGGCTCGGCCGCGCGCTCTCGCCGGAACCATGTGATCAGCCACGGTATGTCCCTGGACCAGCTCGGGTTCGCCAGGGAACGTGCCCGCAGATAGCCCAGCTGGTCCCACCACCGGCGGCTGTGCCACTTGCGCGAGTTCGCCGGCGGCAGGCCGCGGGGGAGGTCCTTCATGCGGACATCCTGGCCGGTGGGGCCGCCGTCGCGCGACGGGTTTCCTCTCCCTTCCCGGGACGGGCACGGGGCCGGGCGGCGCGGGCCGCTCCGGCCGCAGTAGAGTGTGTGTTCGAATCGCTTCACCCTCGGGTTCACGTGACGGAGGAGCAAGGAGCCCCCGATGACCACGATCCAGCACCCTCTGGCGATCAGTCAGGTGGACGCACGCAGGCTGGCCCTGTCGCGGCAGCACCTGGCCGGTGGCACCCGGCTGCCCCCGGAGGCGGGGAGTGTGCGCACCGTCCTGCGATCGTTGCGCTACCTGCAGCTGGACCCCGTCAACGTCGTGGCCCCGAGCCATGAACTCGTCGTCTGGAGCCGCCTCGGCCCGCAGGCCGGCCCCCATCTCGTCAGTCCGTGGTGGCAGGAACGCCAGCTGTTCGAATACTGGGCCCATGCGGCGGCCATCGTGCTCACCGAGGACTACCCGATCCACCGGGTGTCGATGGACGGCTATCCCCCGCCGAACCTCTCCTTCACCAGGGTCTGGATGGACGCCAACGACCAACTGCGCAAGCACGTACTGCACCGCCTGGCCGAAGGCGCCCCCCTGCCCACCGGCGCCTTCGAGGACCGCTCGGTGATGGAGTGGCCCTCCACCGGCTGGACCGCGGGCCGCAACGTCGAGCGGATGCTGACGTTCCTGTGGCTCCAGGGCAGGATCATGGTGGCCGGCCGCTCGGCGGGGCAGCGGCTGTGGGGGCTCCCGGACACCTGCCTGCCGGCCGACGCGGACCGGGTGGCGCTGCCGCCCCGGGAGATGGTCACCACGACCACGGAGCACACCCTGCGCGCACTCGGGGTCGCCCGCCCCCTGGACATCAAGCAGTACTTCCTTCGCGGCAAGTACCCCGGCCTGGCCGACGTGCTGCGCACCCTCACACAGGAGGGCGGGGTCGTACCGGTGAAGGTCGAGGGGGGAACCTCCCCGTCCGAGACCTGGTACGTGCACGCCGACGCCATGCCCGAACTGGACGCGATCCGCGCGGGCGACTGGCAGGGGCGGACCGCGCTGCTGTCGCCGTTCGACAATCTGATCAACGACCGGCGCCTCACCGAACGGCTGTGGGGCTTCACCTTCCGCAACGAGATGTACGTGCCGAGGGCCAAACGGCAGTACGGCTACTACCTGTTGTCCATCGTGCACGGCGACCGCCTGGTCGGCCGGGCCTCACCTCGTTACGACCGGAACCGGGAAGTCCTGCTGATCGAGGGCCTGTACCTGGAGCCCGACGTCAAGCCGACGGCGGCGCTTCGCGAGGCGGTCACCGGCGAGATAACCGGCCTGGCCGCCTTCCTCGGCGCCAGGGACATCGCGTACGGCGACCGGGTACCCGACCCCTGGCGCTCCAGGCTGCACCGGTCCTGAGCAGCGGGACCAACTCCCCGCTGTCGCACGGCCGTTCATCACCGGACCCAACGGATGCGCACTAGGGCGTGTTGCGAAAGTAGCGCCGTCCGCCCGCAGGGCGGGCTCCGCGGCGTCTGGTGCGTGCGATCGCAAGGCGGAGGGTCGTCCTCGTACTGGACGTACTTGGATGATCCCGACAACGCGGCGAGCGTGCGTGCCAGGCGTCGTGGAGCAGGCGGGACTTTCGCAACACGCCCTAGTCTGCGGTCATGCCGGATCCCGCGCCCTTCGCCGTCCCGACCCGCTTCGAAGCCGATACCGGCCGCGTCGCCCTGATCATCCCGGGCGCCGGCTACTCGCCGGCCCGGCCCCTGCTGCACTTCGCCCGCGCCGTCCTGCTCCAACACGGCTGGACCGTTCAGGAACTGTGGTGGCAGATCCCCGAAGACTTTCGTCAACTCTCCGCGGAAGAGCGGGCGACATGGGTGGAAGGGCAGGTCGGGGCAGCCGTGGATGCCGAGGACGGAGCTTGCCGCCTTCTCGTCGGCAAGTCCCTGGGCTCGCTCGCCGCGGGATTCGCCGCGGATCGGCAGATCCCGGCCGCCTGGCTCACCCCTCTGCTCACCTCGGATCAGGTCGTCCGGTCCCTCGAACGAGCCACAGCGCCGGCCCTTCTCGTCGGCGGGACCGGGGACGAGCTCTGGGACGTC
Source organism: Streptomyces sp. RLA131 (assembly GCF_056270125.1). Taxonomy (NCBI): domain Bacteria; kingdom Bacillati; phylum Actinomycetota; class Actinomycetes; order Kitasatosporales; family Streptomycetaceae; genus Streptomyces; species Streptomyces sp. RLA131. Next base: position 7,933,116 of record NZ_JBWDOQ010000002.1, on the reverse strand, counting down.
CGGATCGCGCGCGAACTCCCGCACCAGATCCTGGAGATCCCCTCGGCCGACCACGCTCTGGAGATCCCCGACGACGCCGTAGCCTCCGCCGGCCTCCTCCAGCAGGTTGTCTCAAGGCTGGACCGCTTCATCGGCTCGCTGTGAGGCCTCGGCCCCGGTCGCTCACCGCACCCGGCGGCAATCGTCTCCGACGTAATCCAACAGCACTTACATAAGCACTGTTACGATGCGCTCATGGCCGACACTCCCGCACTCGACCCCACCCGGCAGAGCCTCTGGCGGCCACTGCGGCTCCTTCAGGCGTCGATGGACGCCGACATCGCCCGGGTCTACTCCGACGGGCGGGTCAAAGGACTCAAGCCCAGCTTCGTCATGGAGCTGCTCCGGCTCCACGCCGAGGGACCGATGACCATCACGGAACTGGCCGAGTCGGTCGGCCGGACGCATTCGGCTCTCAGCCAGAAGGTGGCCGCGATGCGCGCTGCCGGGTGGGTCCGGACCGTCGCGGGCGACGACGCGCGCAGCAAGAAGGTGACGCTCACCGACAGCGCCCGCGGCATCGTGGGCCGCCTGGCCGCCGAGTGGCGGGCCACCGAGGCCGCGATCGCGGACATCGAGGCCGAGATTCCCTATCCGCTCACCCAGGTCGTGGCCGACATCGAACAGGCCCTGGAACGAAGGAGTTTCCACGACCGCGTCGCCGAGAAACTGGCGGACGATCCGGCATGGGGCTGAGGCACACGCTGCTCGATGTGGCGCCGCTGCGGTCGTCACCACCGTTCCGACGGCTGTGGATCGGGCAGGCCCTCTCCGGGGTCGGCAGCCAGATGACGCTTGTCGCCGTGCTGTTCCAGCTCTGGCAGACCACGAGGAGCACCACGTGGACCGGCGCCCTCGGGCTGGCTCAGGCCGTCCCGCTGATCGCGCTCGGACTCGTCGCCGGATCGCTTGCCGACCGCGTGGACCGGCGGAAGCTCTGTCTGTTCACGACCGGCGGCCAGGCGGCGTGCTCACTCCTGCTCGCGCTCCAGGGCTTTTGGGGGCACCTGCCGGCCGCCGGACTTCTGGCGCTGGTCGCCGCGCAGTCGTGCTTCGTCGCCGGCGGCGGACCGGCCTCACGCACCTTCATCCCGCGACTGCTGCCCAAGGACCAGCTGGCCGCCGGACTGGCACTGAGCCGGACCGCCTTCCAGACCGCGATGCTGACCGGCCCCGCACTGGGCGGCCTGGCCGTGAGCCGGCTGGGTTTCGGCGGCTGCTACCTCATCGACGCGGCCACCTTCGTCGCCGCGTTCCACGGTGCGTTCGGCCTGCCACGGATGAGCCCCGTGGACCAGCCGGCCCGACCCGGCCTGCGCGGTGTGCGGGACGGGCTGGCTTTCCTGGTCAGGACTCCCGTCATTCGCGGAGCGCTGCTCACCGACCTGGCCACCACGGTGCTGTCGATGCCTGTCAGCCTGTTCCCCCTGATCAACGCGGAACGGTTCGGCGACAACCCCCGCACTTTGGGACTGTTCCTCACGGCGACAGCCGTCGGCGGCGTCACCGCGTCCCTGGTCTCCGGGACCTTCGTACGGCTCCCCCGGCCCGGTCTGGTCATGCTCGGCGGATCCGCCACCTGGGGGGTGGCACTCGCGCTGTTCGGTCTGTCGCCCGAGCCGTGGGTCGGGCTGGGCTTCCTGGCTCTGGCCGGCGCCGCCGACACCGTTTCCGTGGTGTCCCGGAGCACCCTCGTGCAGACGCACACCCCGCGCGAGCTGCTCGGCCGTGTCGGCGCCGCCGAGCAGATCGTCGGGCAGGCCGGCCCGGACATCGGCAACCTGCGCGCCGGCCTCCTCGCGGACGTCACATCGGGCACGGCGGCCCTGGTCGGCGGCGGCCTGCTCTGCGTCGGCGCCGTCGTGCTGGTGGGAGCCGGCACACCGGGCCTGCGCCGGGTCTCGGCCACAACTTCGCCCCGGACGGCGCTTACCGGCTCATAGCGGCACGAACTCGACGCTCACGCCCGGTCCTTCGCGTGGCGTCCCGCCTGCTTCAGACGCCGGCCTTCGACAGTGCCTCGAACTCGTCGTCGGTCAGCTCGACGGTCGCGCCGATGAGGTTGTCCTCAAGGTGCGCGACGCTCGACGTGCCCGGGATGGGGAGCATGACCGGGGAGCGCTTGAGGAGCCAGGCGAGGGCGAGCTGCGACGGGGTGGCGTCGTGCTGCTTGGCGAGTTCGGTGAGCGGGCTGCCCTCGCCGGTGAGCCGGCCGGTCGCGAGCGGGAACCAGGGGATGAAGCCGATGCCCTGCTCGGCCGACCAGTCGAGCAGCTCTTCCGAGGAGCGGTCGGTGAGGTTGTAGAGGTTCTGGACGGACACGATCGGCGCGATCTTCCGGGCTGCCTCGGCCTGGGCCACGGTGACCTCGCTGAGGCCGATGTGGCGGATCTTGCCCTCGTCCCGCAGCTTCTTCAGCTCGCCGATCTGGTCCTCGAACGGGGTGTCGGGGTCGATGCGGTGGAGCTGGAACAGGTCGATGCGCTCCACGCGCAGGCGGCGCAGGCTCATCTCGGCCTGCTGGCGCAGGTAGGCGGGGCGGCCGACGGGCGCCCAGAGGTCGGGGCCCTGGCGGGTGAGGCCGGCCTTCGTCGCGATGACGATGTCGTCACCGTAGGGGTGCAGGGCCTCACGCAGAAGGTTCTCGGCGACATCGGGACCGTAACTGTCGGCGGTGTCGAAGAAGTTCACGCCGAGCCCGGCGGCGCGCCTGAGCACACGGACGGCCTCGTCGCGGTCCTTCGGCTCACCCCAGACGCCCTTGCCGGTCAACTGCATCGTGCCGTAGCCGAGACGGTTGATCCGGAGATCGCCGCCGAGGCGGAAGGTGCCGGACGACTCCGCGGGTCGGGCGCTGTCGGTATGGGTGGTCATGTGGAGGTTCGACCTTTCGCGAGTGGTGGTCCGGGCAGCTCCTGCCCTTGGCCGACCGCACCATGCATGGTTGACACTAATGTCAAGGTCGAGCCCTCGCCACGGCGCTGACGCCGCTTCGTTCCGAGGTCGCGGAATCCTGGGCGGGCTGCTGCCCGGCGGGGTCGGAGCCCCGTCGCCGGCGTGGGGAACCCTCGCGCTCGTCACCGTCACCCTCGTCATCACGGTCACCGGGCATCGGCCCGCCTTCCCCGCTCACCGCGCGTGATCCTCAGGGGTGTTGGGGCCCCTCGGGAGCGGCCGGGGCCCGCACGCCTGACGAGGGCCACCGGTGGTGGCACCGGCGGGGATCAGGCCGTATCCGCCGTCGTCATCCAGCGCCACTGGGTGAACTGCTCCAGGTTGGCTGTGCCGCCGATACGGGAGCCGTTGCCCGACGCCCCCATTCCGCCGAAGGGCGCGTTCGCGGCGTCCTTGGCGGACACGTCGTTGAGGTGCACCATGCCGGTGCGCAACTGCCGGGCGAGGGCGGTGGCCCGCCCTACGGAACGGGAGTGCACGGCCGCCACCAGACCGTACTCGGTGTCGTTGGCCATCTCGACGGCCTCCGCGTCGGTGCGGAACGGGACGACGGGGGCCACCGGCCCGAAGATCTCCTCGGTGAAGGCGGGCATGGTCCGCTCGACGCGGTCCAGGACGGTGGGCGGGTAGAACAGCCCGTCGCGGCGCCCGCCGGCCAGCACCCGTGCTCCGGCGGCCACGCTCTCGTCCACGATGCGCTCGATCCTCGCGGCCTGGCGCTCGTCGATGACGGGGCCGAGGGCCACACCCTCCTCGCGGGGGTCACCGACCCGCAGCGCCCCGGCCTGCCCGACCAGGGCTTCGGTGTACGGCTCCACCAGGTCGGCGTGCACCAGATGACGTCCGGCGGCGACGCAGGCCTGCCCCTGATAGCCGAAGGAGCTCATCGCCCCGGCCGCCGCGGCCGCGTCGACGTCCGCGTCGTCGAGTACGACGATCGAGTTCTTGCCGCCCAGTTCCAGGGCCACCCGCTTGAGCCCCTCGCCGCCGGCACGGGCGACCGCCCGCCCGGCGTCGGTGGAACCGGTGAACGCGACCATGGCGACGTGCGGATCGGCCACGACGGCCCGGCCGGTCCCGGCACCTCCGGGCAGAACGTGCAGCAGCCCCTCGGGGAGTCCCGCGTCCTCGAAGAGCCGCGCCACGACGACACCGCCGGACACCGGAGTACGGGGATCGGGCTTGAGCAGGACGGCGTTGCCGAGTACGAGGGCCGGCGCCAGGGCCCGCATGGCGAACAGCAGCGGTGCGTTCCAGGGGTTGATGACGGCGACCACCCCCAGCGGTACCCGCCATGCGTGGCTGGCCTGCCCGGGTCCCGTCGGGCTCAGGATCTCGCCCCGGGGCAGTGACGCCAGCCCGACGGCCTGCGCGAGCTGGCTGAGCCCTGCCGCGATCTCGTAGTCGCCCTTCGCGGGGACGCCTCCGGACTCCCTGACGATCCACTCGCGGACGGCCCCGCTGTGGTCGCGCAGTGCCCGGGCGGCGCGGAGCAGGACCTCGGCGCGCTCCTGGGGCGGCGCCTCGGCCCAGGAGGGCTGTGCCCGGGCGGCCAGTGCCCCGGCCCGGGCGACATCGGCGGGCCCCGCCACCCCCACCTCCGCCAGTGGCTCTCCGGTGGCCGGTTCGTACACCGGCCGGGTCCCGCCCTCGGACCGCCGCCAGCCGCCGCTGTAGATCCGCCCGGCCCATGGGGCCGCGTCGGGCCACGTCCCGTCGCGGGTGACAGTCATGGTGCGGCCCTCCATCTCCGGGCAGCCGATTCGCTCGCCGATCAGTGTGTCCACTGCCTTTTTCCCTCATACCTTTTTCGGTATGTATGTCGCGTGATGTCGGTCATCGGTTGCTCTTGGCCGGGCGGCGGCCCATGGTGGAGAGACCGAGGCGAGGGCGGATGTGCACGATGACGCGATCTGAAGCCGCCGGGGACGACCGGGCGACGTGGTCGGAGGATGCCGTCGCGCAGGCAACCACGGCCACGGCCACAGCCACCGCCACGGCCAGAGCCACCGTGGACCAGCGCGGCATCGTCACCGGTTGGAGCGAGGGAGCGCGCAGACTGCTCGGATACCGGCCCGCGGACGTCCTCGGCCGGGCCGCGAGCCGCTGCTCGCCGAAGAGCCGGCCCCCGGGACACTGCGTTCCCTCCGGACACTGCCACGGTGGAACGGGACCGCGACGCTTCTCCACCGGGACGGCCACCGCCTCACCGTGAACCTGCTGGCCCACCGCCGGGAGCCGGACAGCGAGGACGACGGGGAGGGCGGCGGGGAGGGCGGCGGCCAGGGCGACTGGTTGCTGATGTCCCCCGTGCCCCGCCCCCCGTCGCCCTCCCAGGACGACGCACTGGTGATGTGTGCGTTCGCCCAGTCCCCGTCCACGATGGCGCTGTACGGCACGGACCTGCGGCTGCGGCGGGCGAACGCGGACATGGAACGGGTGATCGGCCTGTCCGAGGAGGCGATGCGGGGGCTGCGCGTGTCGGAGATCGTGGCCGACCCGCAGAGCGAGTGGACGGAAGAGTGCATGCGGCGGGCGCTGGAGACCGGCGAACAGCAGCATCTGCAGCAGGGCCTGCATCTGGCGGGCCATGAGCGCGAGAGCATCTGGGCCGTATCGCTCGTCCCGGTGCGCGACACCGAGGGGGCGGTGCGGGGCGTACTCCTTTCCGCGTACGACGTGACCGAGGAGCACCTGGCCCGGGGCCGGCTGGCCCTGCTCAACGAAGCCAGCCTGCGCATCGGCAGCACCCTGGACCTCGCCCGCACCGCGCAGGAACTCGCCGACGTGGCCATCCCGCAGCTCGCGGACTTCGTCACCGTCGACCTGCTCCCCGCCATCGAAGGCGGCGACGACCCCCGCGCCGGCTCGCCGCCCAGCCCCGTCCGGCTGCGCCGGGTGGCCTACCAGTCCGTCCTGGAGGGCTGCCCGGAGGTCGTGGTGCCGTACGGAACGGTGGCCGCCTATCCGGACGACTCGACTGCGGCGAGGTGTCTGGCCTCCGGACGGCCGCTGATCGAGAACATGAGCGCCCCCGCGCTGGCCCGGGTGGCGGTCCAGACCCCGGACCGGGCCGAGCGGATGCGACGGTACGGCTTTCACTCGGTGCTGGCCGTGCCGATGCGCGCCCGCGGCATCACCCTCGGCGTGGCCACGTTCTCCCGCCACCGGCACCCGGAGCCCTTCGAGCAGGACGACCTGCTCCTGGGTGAGGAGATCACCGCCAGGGCCGCCGTGTGCATCGACAACGCCCGCCGCTACACCCGCGAACGCCGCACCGCCCTGACCCTGCAGCGCAGTCTGCTGCCCCAACGCCTGGCACGGCAGGCCGCCGTCGAGGTCGCCTCCCGCTACTTGCCGGCCAACGCGCGGGCCGGCATCGGCGGCGACTGGTTCGACGTGATCCCGCTGTCCGGCGCGCGGGTCGCCCTCGTCGTCGGCGACGTCGTCGGACACGGCGTCCAGGCCTCGGCGACCATGGGCCGGCTGCGCAGCGCCGTACGTACCCTCGCCGATGTCGACCTCCCGCCCGATGAACTGCTGACCCACCTGGACGACCTCGTCATCCATCTGTCCGGCGAGGCCGACCCCGCGTCCGACACCGCCGGCGGCATCGGCACCACCTGCCTGTACGCCGTCTACGACCCCGTCTCCCGTCGCTGCACGGTGGCCCGCGCGGGCCACCCCGTACCCGCGCTGGTGACCCCGGACGGCGCCGTGGAGTTCCTCGACATCCCCGCGGGCCCGCCCCTGGGGCTGGGCGGCCTGCCCTTCGAGGCCACCGAGATGGAGCTGCCCGAGGGCAGCCTTCTCGCGCTGTACACCGACGGTCTCGTCGAAACCCGTGGCCGCGACATCGACGCGGGCCTCGCCGTGCTCCGTCAGGCGCTGGGCCGGTCGGTTCCCTCCTTGGAGACCACCTGCGACACCGTGCTCCAGGCGCTTCTCCCGGACCGACCCGCCGACGACGTGGCGCTGCTGATAGCGCGTACCCGCGCGCTGGACGCGGCCCATGTCGCGTCCTGGGACGTGCCACCCGACCCCGCCGCTGTCGCCGAGACCCGTAAGAACGCCTGCCGGCAACTGACCGCCTGGGGCCTGGACGAGGCCGCCTTCGTCACCGAGCTGGTGGTCAGCGAACTGGTCACCAACGCCATCCGCTACGGCAGCGTGCCCATCCAGCTCCGGCTGATCCACGACCGCAACCTCATCTGCGAGGTCTCCGACGCCAGCAGCACCGCCCCCCATCTGCGCCGGGCCCGCACCTTCGACGAAGGAGGCCGCGGACTGCTCCTGGTGGCCCAGCTCACCCAGGGCTGGGGTACCCGCCAGACGTACACCGGAAAGACGATCTGGGCCGAACAGGCGCTGCCCGCCGTCTGACGGGCGCCGGCCACGTCGCCCCTCCGCACAGGAGAGTCCGGCCACCGCTTTGACGGACCACGGCGGCGCGCGGCCGTCCGGGAAGCGGGAACGCATCCGGGCCGTGCGCGCGGTGCGTCCTTCCGGCCCGTCCGGGTAGACGGTCAACCGACCGTACCCAACGCCCGGGGAGCGACATGAGCGAGCACTGGTACAAGCGGGCGGTGGTCTACTGCGTCGATGTCGACGCCTTCCAGGACTCCGACGGTGACGGCATCGGAGACCTGCGCGGGCTCGCCGGCCGACTGGACCATGTCAGCCGACTGGGTGCCACCTGCCTGTGGCTCAACCCGATCCACCCCTCGCCGATGCGCGACGGCGGTTACGACGTCTGCGACCACTACGGGATCCACCCGCGGCTGGGCAGCCTCGGCGACTTCGCCGACCTGCTGCGACTGGCCGCCGACCGGGGCATCCGCGTGATCATGGATCTGGTCGTCAACCACACCTCGGACCAGCACCCCTGGTTCCGTTCCGCGGTCAGCGACCCGCAATCCCCCTACCGGGACTGGTACATCTGGTCCCAGGACGAGCCCGCCGACCGCCGCCAGGGCATGGTCTTCCCGGGTGAGCAGGACGAGACCTGGACCTGGTCGAAGGAGGCGGGGGCCTGGTACTACCACCGCTTCTACGACTGCGAGCCGGACCTGAACATCGCCAACCCGGCGGTCCGCGAGGAGATCAAGCGGATCGTCGGCTTCTGGGCACAACTGGGCGTCTCCGGCTTCCGCATGGACGCCGCGCCCTTCGTGATCGAGCTGACCCGTCCCGACGAGCCGGACCTGCCGGAGGACTGGGGCTTCCTGACCGAACTGCGGGAGCACCTGTCCTGGATCCGCGGGGACGCGGTGATCCTGGCCGAGGCCAATGTGGAGCCCGCGCGGCTGCCGGAGTTCTTCGGCGACTCCGGTGGCTCGGGCGACCGGGTGCACCTGATGTTCGACTTCGAGCTCAACGGGCAGTTCCTGCTCGCCCTGGCCCGGGGCGAGGCCGCACCCGTCGCCGAGGTGCTGCGCGGCTCCCCGCCGATACCCCGGTCCGCCCAGTGGGCGACCTTTCTGCGGATGCACGACGAGGCGGACCTCAGCCGGCTCACGGACGAAGAGCGCGGGGACGTCTTCGCCGTCTTCGGCCCCGAGCCGGAGATGCGGCTCTACGGACGCGGCATCCGGCGCCGGCTGGCCCCGATGCTCGACGGCGACCCCCGGCGCCTGCGGCTCGCGTACGCCCTGATGCTCGCGCTGCGCGGGACTCCCGTACTGCGCTACGGGGAGGAGATCGGCATGGGCGACGACCTCGACCTGCCCGGCCGCGAGGCCCTCCGCACCCCGATGCAGTGGTCCGCGCACCGCGGTGGCGGCTTCAGCACCGCCCCGAAACTCGGCAACGCGGCCCAGCTCATCCGTCGCGGCCCGTACGGCTACAAGCACGTCAACGTCACCGACCAGCGCCGCGACCCCGACTCCCTGCTGACCTTCCTGGAACGGGCGATCCGCATGCTGCGCGAATGCCCCGAGGTGGGCGAGGGCGGCTGCGACGTCCTCGATGTGCCGCTGCCCACCTCGGTGCTCGCGCACCGCGCCGACTCCCCCGCCGGCGCGGTGCTCTTCCTGCACAACCTGGCCGACCACGAGGTCATCCTGGACCTCGGCCGCCAGCCCGGCACCGGGCCCGATTTCGGTGAGGTCTTCGGCGACCAGTCATACGAAGAACCGGAACCCGAGCTGCGCGGGCTGCGCCTGGGCGGCTACGGGTTCCGGTGGATCCGGTTGAACCGGCAGGTGGGATGACCCCTGTCCGGCAACGCCTGTGCAACGCCGCCCTGTTCAACGCCGCATGACTCGCGCGGCCCTGTTCAACGCCGCATGACTCGCGCGGCCACGAGCGAGCCGCCGACCGCGCCCAGTGCCAGCGCGGCCAGCACGCCGTGGTGCTGCGACGCCCACAACTGGTAACTGCGCGAGCTCGACCGCCCGTCGAAGCGCCCGTGCGCCCCCTCGTCCACCGCCGCGTCCACCGGGTTCCAGAGATTCGACGGGCTGTCGGCGGGCTGCGCCTCCTTGTCCTGCTGCGAGGCGTAGCCGGTCCGGGCCAGATACCGGTCCAGCAGGCCCGGTACGACGGCGTTGGCGAGCAGTGTCGCGGCCGTACTGCCGCCCACCCAGTACTCGCGACGGTCCGGGTGATCCGCCGCGTACAGCACGGCGCGGGCCGCCACCTCCGGCTGGTAGATCGGCGGGACGGGCTGCGCCCGGCGCGGCAGCCGTGACAGCGCCCAGTCGAACTGCGGAGTGTTCACCGCGGGCAACTGCACCATCGTCACCCGCACATCCGTACCGGAGTGCAGCAGCTCGCAGCGCAACGCCTCGTGCCACCCCTGGATGGCGTGCTTGGCCCCGCTGTAGGCGCTCTGCAACGGGATGCCACGGTAGGCGAGCGCCGAGCCCACCTGCACGATCGTGCCCCGTCCCCGGGGCAGCATCCGCTCCAGGGCGGCCCGGGTGGCGTAGACGTATCCGAGGTAGGTGACCTCGGTGACGCGCCGGAACTCGTCCGGCTTGATCTCCATGAACGGGGCGAAGACGGAGGTGAAGGCGTCGTTCACCCACACGTCGACCGGGCCGAGCTCCTTCTCCACCTGTTCGGCCGCGGCCGCCACGGCCTGCGGGTCCGCCATGTCCACCGCCACCGCGAAGGCCTCCGCCCCCAGGTCGAGCACCTCCTGCCGGGCGGCTGCCAGACCTTCCTCACCGCGCGCGAGCAGTGCCACCCGATCCCCACGGGCGGCGAACGCGCGGACCACCGCCCGGCCGATGCCACCCGTCGCACCCGTGACGACGACCGTGCGGACCCCGGTTTCTGCGTACTGACGGGCCATCTCCCCTGCCTCCTGCGGTAGTTGCGTGCCTTCCCGCGCGTCTACCCCCGACCGGCCGGTCCACGCTGCCCCCGCGGTCCACGCGGTGAATTCCGGCGGTATTCCGTTTCTCCTCGGACGCATGATGTTCTCCGGGCCGGGAAGACGAGCCCGCAGATCGGGTCACGGTCGTTGTTCTCGTAATGCGAGAACAGACAGTGTGCATCGGGAAATGATGGGTACGCGATCCGATGGGAGACACCCGCGGAATTGCGCGGGCCGGTTTTCTCGATATTCGTGCACCGCAAAGGAAGGGTTTTCATGACTGACAGCGTGTGGGATTACCAGGCAGCGTCGGGTCACCAGGCGGGGACGGACCTGACCGGATTCAAGGTCGAGGCGATCGACGGCAGCATCGGCAAGGTCGACAAGCACTCCGATGACGTCGGTGCCGCCCACATAGTCGTCGACACCGGTGTGTGGATCTTCGGCAAGCATGTGCTGCTGCCCGTCGGTACGATCTCCTCCATCGACGTCGCCGAGCAGCGGATCTACGTCGACCGCACCAAGGACGAGATCAAGAACTCCCCCGAGTTCGACAAGGACAAGCACGCCGGCGACGCCGGCTACCACGAGCAGGTCGGCGGCTACTACGGGACGCCCCACGCCTGACCCACGCTCCGTACAAGCGCTGTGGCCGACACCGGGGTCCCACCGGTGCCGGCCACGCGCTGTGCCCGGCCGCCTGACCGTCCTGGCCCGAGGGACCATCCGCGTGTCGCCGCGATCACCCTCTGCCTCGCGCTGCCGGAGCAGCTGCTGATCGCCCCGCGCTACGTACTGCCGGCCCTCGAAGTGCTGTTGCTGATTCCCCTGATCGCGATCAACCCCGAGCGGCTGACCCGGCAGACCAGGGCTTTCCGCATCCTGTCCCTGTCACTTGTGGCGGTCATCGCCATCAGTGACCTGGCGGCGCTGGGAATCCTGGTGCACCAACTCGTCCACGCCGGGGTGAAGGACGGGGGTGCTCATGGCCGCGCCGCAGGTCTGGTGCACCAACATCATCGTCTTCGGTCCCGCCTACTGGAACTCGACCGGGGCGGCCCCGTCAGCCGCACCCAGAGCCCGCGCGCCGAACTCCCCTTGGCCGACTTCCGCTTCTCCCAACGCCTTGTGGGAGTACCAGGTCCGGTTGTCTCCCGAGTACGAACCGGAGCGTCACGGTCCGCGTGGCCGGCACCTCCAGAATCGCGAAGGTGCAGCCGGAACACCAGCATCGGCCTTTGGGCATCTCAAGAACGGGGTCGCCATCCAAGGGCTGTCCTCCACAAGGATTGGACGGCCGCTTCGAGGGACAGAAACCGGACGAGAACAACCGGGAATTCTGGCAGGAAAGCGTCGCCCCGGAATTCGTCAGGGCGGTCGCCGCCAAGCTGCCTTGAGCAGCCGCAGGGCGGCCACGCACGTCGTCGGCCGGAGGCCCCGGTGGGGTGCAGCCGGCAGGCGCGTGCCCGGCGTGCCCCGGCTCACGTCCCGGTCAGCCCGGCGACTGATCCCTGAAGCGCAGGTCTGTCCCGGTGAGTGGTGCGCGGGCGTGCACGTCCGGCCGGGTGAGTGCGACGGGCGGGTCGGCGCCGACGCGTTCGCAGGTGAGCGCGGAGACCAGGATCGCGTCGTCGATGACGGCGGCGAGCACGGTGGGCGAGGAGTCCGCGATGCCCGCGGGGGTGTGCAGGCCGTGCCGCACCAGCGCGCCGAGCAGCCCCGCGGTGAAGGCGTCCCCGGCTCCTACGGTGTCGGCCACCGCGACCTTGCGGCCGGGGCGGCTCATCGCCGCCGCACCCGCTGGGAACACGTGCGCACCCTCGGCGCCGTCGGTGATGACCACGAGGACGGCACCGAGTTCCAGCCAGCGGGCGCTGATCTCCTCGATGCCGACGTCGGGGTAGAGCCACTCGACGTCCTCGCGACTGGCCTTGACGATGTGTGCGGCGCGGACACTGCGTTCGACGGCCTCGCGGGCGCGCGCCGGGTCCTGCAGCAGCACGGGCCGGACGTTGGGGTCGTAACTGATGAGGGTACGGCCGCGCTGCCGCGCCTCGCTCACGGCGGCGTGGATGTGGTCGGCCCCCGGCGATGTCCAGGAGGCGACCGAGCCGAAGTGGAGTACGGCGGTGTCCTCGGGGACGAGGGCCGCCTCGGAGGCGGTCCACTGCCAGTCCGCGGTGCCGTTGAAGTAGAAGTCGTAACTGGCCCGCGCGTCGGCGTCCATGGAGACGACCGCCAGGGTGGTCGGCTCGGTCGCCCGCGGGGCGCAGGTCAGATCGATCCCCTCGGCCGCGGCGTGGTCGCGCAGGATCCGGCCGAAGGCGTTGTCCGCGAGTCGCGCCATCAGTGACGTGCGGTGTCCCAGCCGGGCCAGACCGATGGCGACGTTGAACGGGCTGCCGCCGGGTTGGGCCCGGAAGTCACCGGGGTCGCCGTGCGGGACCAGGTCGATGAGGGCTTCCCCGATCACGGTGACCACGAACGGGTCCGTCTGCGGGATGGGTTCAGTCATGACGGGATTCTCCGATACTGATCTCGCCCGAGCCCCGCACGATCAGGCGGGTCGGCACGGTGAACGTCCTGGCCGGCGACTGGTCGCCGTCCAGCCTGCGGAACAGGATCTCGGCGGCGAGCTTGCCCAGGGCCTCGATGTCCTGGGCGATGACGGAAACGCCGGGCTGGAGCATGTCGGCGAGGGGGAAGTCGTCGAATCCCACCAGCGCCACCGTCTCGTGCAGTCCGAGCGTGCGCAGCGCGCGGCTGGCGCCGATGGTGACCAGGTTCTGGCTGGTGAACAGCGCGGTGGGCGGATCGGGGAGCGCCAGCAGCTGTTCGGTGGCCTCGATGGCCGCTTCCACGGTGCTCGCCTGGTGCCGGACGAGTTCCTCGTCGACCGGCAGGTGCGCGAGTTCCAGGGCGTGCCGGTATCCGGCGTGGCGCTGCACCGCGGTGGAGATCGAAGCCCGGTCGCCGAGGTAGGCGATGCGCCGGTGGCCGGCCTCCAGCAGGTGATCGACGGCGTTGATCGCGCCCTGCCGGTTGTCCGACACCACCGCGTCGGCGTCGAGGAGCTGCGGTTCGCGGTCGAGGAAGACCAGGCAGGTACCCGCGTGCCGCTCCTTGATCAGGTAACTGTGGTCACGGCCGGCCGGCACGATCACCAGCCCGTCCACGCGGCGGTCGATGAGCGCGCCGACCAGCTCGCGTTCGCGGGCCGGGTCCTCGTCCAGGCTGCCGATCAGTACCAGGACGCCGCGCTCGCGTGCGGCGTCCTCGACGGTGCGGGTCAGCGCGGCCGAGAAGGGGTTCGCCGCGTCCTCGACGAGCATCCCGATGGTGGCTGTCCGGCCGTCGCTGCGCCGCAGGTTACTGGCGGTCAGGTTCGGCCGGTAGCCCAGCTTGGCGGCGGCCTCGTTGACCCGGCCGGCCAGCACGGGGTCGACGGTGGTGACCCCGTTGACGACCCGCGAGACGGTCTTGATGGCCACCCCGGCCAGTGCCGCCACGTCTCGCATCGTGGGACGGCTGTTGCGTTCCACGGGTGATTGTTCCCCCTGAGGCATCGTTGTCTCTCCGAGAATCCGCGTTACCGACTTGTTGCGTGTACACGTCGACCAGTGTCTTGACGCACTCTCCCACACAGCGCAGTATCGCGTCGAGGCAACGTTGTCTCAACTCTCCCCCCGCGGGGACGGTTCCGAAAGGGCTATACATGAACATGCCAATTGGCAGCAGTGTCGCTGCGTCGTCGGGCCGTCAGAGTCGACGTACTCGCGCAGCTGCGGTCGGCGCTGTCGTCTGTCTCTCGGCCGCGCTCGCGGCCTGCGGTTCGTCGAACGGCAGCTCGGGCTCCTCGGACAGTTCCGCGTCCGGCGGCAGCGGCAAGGAGGTCGGTGTCTCCCTGATCCTCAAGACACTCACCAACCCGTACTTCGTCAGCATGAAGAAGGACGCCGAGACCGCGGCCACCAAGGACAACGTCAAGCTCACGGTGGCGGCGGGCACCAAGGACGGCGACACGCAGACCCAGATCACCGCGATCGACAACGCGATCTCGCGCGGCGACAAGGGCATCCTGATCACCACCAACGGTGACGCGGTGAACGCGGCGCTGAAGCAGGCCAAGCAGGCCGGGCTGTTCGTGATCGCCCTGGACACCGCCACCAACCCGGCCAGTGTCGCGGACATCACCTACGCCACCGACAACACCGCCGCCGGCAAGCTCGACGGCAAGTACGCCGCAGCCGCGCTCAACGGCAAGCCGGCCGTCATCGCCATGCTCGACCTGTTCAACAACCAGGTCGTCTCGGTGGACATCAACCGTGACCACGGATTCCTGCAGGGAATGGGCATCGACCCGGGCAGCACCACCGAGAACGGCAAGGAAGCAAAGAAGGGCAAGTACTCCGGCGGCACGTACACGATCGCCTGCCACCAGCCCACCCAGGGCGCCGTCGACGGCGGGCGCACCGCGATGGAGAACTGCCTGTCGGCCAACCCCGACATCAACGTGGTCTACGCGATCAACGAACCGGCCGGCCAGGGCGCGTACAACGCGCTCAAGGCAGCGGGCAAGGAGAAGCAGGCCAAGATCTACGCGATCGACGGCAGCTGCTCCGGCCTGAAGCTCGTGACCAGCGGTGTGTTCGCCGCAGACGCCGTGCAGTACCCCGGCAAGATGGCCGCCCTGGGCGTCAGCTCCATCGCGAAGCTGGCCCGCGGTGGGGAGAAGCCGACCGTCACCGACGGCAAGACCTTCTTCGACACCGGCACCGGCCTGGTCGCCACCAAGGCGCAGGACGGCGTCACCATCCAGTCACCGAGCGACGCCGGGGCGACCTGCTGGGGCAGCTGACCCCCGCTGACACAACGCTCCGGACCAGGTGCGCCGGCGGGCACGGGCCTGCCCGCCGGCGCGCCTGCGCCACGTCGTGCGCGTCAGCCGCGCACGCCCCTCAACCAGCACACCTCGGGCCGACAGGTCGCAACTGGAAGGACCCCTGTGACCACCCACGTGGACAAGGAACCCGCACCGGCATCGGCGGTGGAGCTCCTCAACCGACCCGCCACGCTCAACCAGCGCATCCATACGGTGCTGCACCGCCAGCCGGCACTCAGCCCCGCGATCGTGCTGGTGCTCGCCGGGCTGGTGTTCGGGCTGCTCAACAGCCGCTTCTACCACCTGGAGAATCTCTCCCTCATCGCCCAGCAGGTCGCCGTCGTCGGCGCGCTCGCGGCCGGCCAGACGCTGGTCATCCTCACCGCCGGCATCGACCTGTCCATCGGCGCGGTCCTGGTGCTCTCCTCGCTGGTGATGTCGAAACTCGTCGCCGACCACGGCGTGCCCGGTGTCCTGGCGCTGCTGATCGGGGCCGTCATCGCTGTCGCGGCCCAGGCCGTGAACGGGCTTCTGGTCACCCGGATCAAACTGCCGCCGTTCATCGTCACGCTCGGCACCCTGAGCATCTTCACCGCGGCCACCCTGGTCTACGCCAAGGGCCAGACCGTGACCCTGTCACCGGGTTCCTTCCTGCTGTGGAGCGCGAACACCGTCTCCATCGGCTCGCTTCACCTGACCACGGGCGTCCTGCTGATGATCGCGCTGTTCGCGGTGATCGGTTTCGCGCTGCGGTACACCGCGTGGGGCCGGCACCTCTACGCCGTGGGCGACGACGTCGAGGCCGCGCGCCTGGCCGGCATCTCGGTCAACCGGGTGCTGCTCAGCGCCTACATGGTGGCCGGCCTCGCCATCGCGGTCGGCGCCTGGATCCTGGTGGGCCGCGTCGGTGGCGGTGACCCCAACAGTGGCCTGAACGCCAACCTGCAGTCCATCACGGCGGTCGTCATCGGCGGCACCAGCCTGTTCGGCGGACGCGGTGTGGTTCTCGGCTCGCTGATCGGCGCGTTCATCGTCCAGGTCTTCGTCAACGGCCTGGCCCTGGCCGGGTTCGACCCCAACTACCAAGTGCTCGCAGTCGGCATCCTGGTGATCGCCGCTGTCTCTGTCGACCAGTGGATCCGGAGCGTGAAGTCATGACCGCACCCGTGCTCGAGGCCAAGGGCCTGGTCAAACTCTTCGGCAGGGTCGTCGGCCTCAGCAACGTCGACCTCACCCTCCACCCCGGCGAGGTCCTCGCCGTCATAGGTGACAACGGCGCCGGCAAGTCCACCCTCATCAAATGCCTCTCCGGAGCCATGATCCCGGACCAGGGCAGCATCCTCGTCGACGGCACCGAGGTCCACTTCAAACGACCACAGGACGCCCGCGACGCCGGCATCGAGACCGTCTACCAGACACTCGCGGTGGCCCCCGCCCTGGACATCGCCAGCAACCTCTTCCTCGCCAGGGAGATCCGCCGCAAGGGCCCCCTGGGCTCGGTGCTGCGGATGCTCGACACGGGCGAGATGAAACGACAGGCCGAGGAACACATCAAGCGGCTCGGCATCAGCACGCTGCAGAACATCAACCAGGCCGTCGAGACGCTGTCCGGCGGCCAGCGCCAGGCCGTGGCGGTGGCCCGCGCGGGCGCGTTCGGCGGCCGGGTCGTCATCCTCGACGAGCCGACCGCGGCCCTCGGGGTCCGCGAGACCGGGCAGGTACTCAAACTGGTCCGGGATCTGCGCGACCAGGGGCTGGGCGTCATCCTGATCAGCCACAACATGCCCAACGTCTTCGAGGTCGCCGACCGGATCCACATCCAGCGCCTCGGCAGCAGCGTGGGGGTCATCACCCCGCGGACCCACTCGATGGAGGACGCGGTGGCCATCATGACCGGCGCCAAGAAGCTCGCCCCCGAGCCCGGCTGACCCCCGCCCCACCCCGCAGCGCCCGCAGCGCCCGCAGCGCCCGCCGTCGGCCAACCGTACGAACCGCCACGAGGAGCCCGACGTTGACCCAGTACCGCATCACCGAGGACCGGCTCGGCGCCGAGCGCACCGTCGTCGTCTCGGCGCCGGACGACTCGACGCGTGTCGTGGTGGCGCTGCGCGGTGCGACCTTGCTCAACTGGCAGGTGAGCCGGCACGGACAACGCAGGGAACTGACCGACGGCTACCGCGACGAGGCCGAACTGCTCGCCGAGGACGGAGTGCGTAACGGCCTGTTGGCGCCGTTCCCCAATCGGATCGCCGACGGCCGCTACCGGTTCGGGGGCCACGACCACGACCTGCTGCCCGCCCGGCCCCGGGACCGTACGATCTACCACGGCTTCGTCCGCGGCGCGCCCTTCGAGCTCACCGGCACCACGACGACGGCGGAGTCCGCGCAACTCACCTTGCGCACCACGCGGATCAGGCCCGGCACGTACCCCGGATACCCGTTCGCGATCGACCTCCAGGTCACCTACCTGGTCACGGCCGACGGGATCGACATCGAGATCCGGGCGACGAACACGGGTCCCACACCCGCTCCGTACGCGGCCGGCTGGCATCCGTACTTCCGGCTGTCGAACACGATCGACAACCTGACCCTGCGGATACCGGCCGACACCGTCATACGGACCGACGACTCGCTGATCCCGCTCGACGACGAGCGTGGCCGCCTCCCCCTGGACCAGTGCCCGGCCATGGACTTCCGGCAGCCACGGCTGCTGGGCGGGACCGTCATGGACGCCTGCTTCGCCGATCTGAGACCCGGCCCCGACGGCCGGACCGAGACCGTGCTGTGCGACGCCGCGACGGGCAGTGAACTGCGGGTGTGGCAGTTCGGCGGATACATGCACGTCTTCACCGGCGACACACTGGCCAGGGACAGGCGCGACTCCATCGCGCTCGAACCCGTCGAGGCCATCACGGACGCGTTCAACCGCGGCGAATTCGCAGCGGCCCTGCGCATCGAGCCCGGCCAGCAACGCAGGTTCCGCTTCGGCGTCAGCTACACATCCCCGCCCGGCTGAACCAGGAGAACCCGCTCGCCCGCCCACGCCGCGTCCCGGCCGACCGCCGTGTGACGCGGGGCGATTGATCGCGGTCTCGTCCCGGCCGTAGCATCCAGGCAGCCCCCCGACCTCCGTCCGGCAGGAGTACGACGAAGCCATGAACCCAGCGTTGAGCGCCGACGAGGCAGCGGCTCTGGCGGCGATCGACGAGGCGGGGACGGCGGGCATGCTCCTCGACCTGCTCCGGGTCCCCAGTGTGACCGGGAGCGCGGCCGAGTCCGAGTTGCAGCACCAGCTGGCCGGGCACCTGGACGGCCTCGGCATGAACGTCGATCTGTGGTCCATGGATCTGGCGGAGCTGCGCGGGCTGCCCGGCTTCCCCGGGACCGAGGCGCCGCGGGACGAGGCCTGGGGACTGGCAGCCGTCACGCCCGACGACGACGGCGGGGGCGGCGACGGGCCGACGCTGATACTGCAGGGGCACGTCGACGTGGTCCCGCCCGGTGATCCGGCACGGTGGCAGGGCGACCCCTTCGTGCCCAGGTGCGCCGGGAACGTGGTGCACGCACGCGGCGCCTGCGACATGAAGGCCGGGATCGTCGCCAACCTGGCGGCGCTGCGGGCGATACGGACCAGCGGGGTGCGGCTGCGGGGGCGCGTGGCGGCCCACTTCGTGGTCGGCGAGGAGGACGGCGGCCTGGGCGCGTTCGGCACCCTGCGCCGCGGCCACACCGGTGACGCGTGCGTGATCACCGAGCCCACCGGCGGCGCGGTGGTGACGGCGAACGCCGGAGCGCTGACCTTCCGCATCACCGTCCCGGGACTCGCCACCCACGCCAGCACCCGTGACGCGGGCGTCAGCGCCATCGACGCCTACCTGCCCGTCCACCGGGCCCTGGCCCACCTGGAGACCCGGCGCAACACCGACCCCGACCCGCTGCTGGCGGCACACCCCGTCCCGTACTCGCTGTCCGTGGGCACGGTCCGCGCCGGCGACTGGGCGAGCAGCGTGCCCGATCTGCTGACCGCCGAGGGCCGGCTCGGGGTGCGCCTGGGCGAGGACCCGGCGGACGCCCGCGCCGAGTTGGAGGCCTGCGTCGCCGGCGCGTGCGCCGCCGACCCGTGGCTGCGTGCCCACCCGGCCACCGTGACATGGCCCGGCGGCCAGTTCGCCAGCGGCCGCCTGCCGGCCGGGCATCCGCTGCGTGACCTGGTGCGCGACGCCCACGCCGACGCCACCGGCGGCCCGCGCCCGCCCGAGCGCGGAGCGCCGTACGGCAGCGACCTGCGGCTGTACGCGGGCGCCGGCATCCCGACCCTGCAGTTCGGCCCGGGGGACGTCGCCCTGGCGCACAGCCCCCGGGAACAGGTCTCGCTGCCCGAGATCATCGACGTCACCCGCGCCCTGGTGCTGGCCGTGCTGCGCAGCGTCGGGACCCGCTAGGACCGACCGGGTCGACGCGGGCCCGCTGACGCCGGGGTGGCCCCGCCCCGGGGGCGGGCGGGGCCACTCGCGGTCTACCGGGGCGGCGTCCCGTGGGGCGCCGTTGCCGGGGCCGTTGCCGGCGCCGTTCCCGGGGCCGGGGCGTAGCCGGTGGGCCGGGTGGTGAAGGTGCCTCGGCCCTGGGTGCGGCTGCGCAACCGGGTCGCGTAGCCGAAGAGTTCGGCCAGCGGCACGGTGGCGGTGACCACCGCGGTGCCCGCCCGGGTGGTCGAGCCCGAGACCCGGCCGCGACGGGCCGCCAGGTCGCCGAGTACCGCGCCTACCGCGTCGTCGGGCACGGTGACGGTGACCTCGGCCACCGGTTCCAGGAGCAGCATCACGCCGGAGCGCAGTGCCTCGCGGAGGGCGAGCCGGCCGGCCGTACGGAAGGCCAGTTCCGAGGAGTCCTTGGGGTGGGTGGCCCCGTCGGTCAGGGTGACCTTCAGCCCGGTCACCGGGTGACCGCCCAACGGCCCCTCGGCCAGGGCGTCCCGGCAGCCGGCCTCGACCGCCCGGACGTACTCCTGCGGTACGCGCCCGCCCACGACGGCGGACCGGAACACGAAGTCCGCCGTGCCGGCGGCGTTCCCGGTGGGTGCCGTGACCTCCAGCGGTTCGGTGTCGAGGACGACATGGGCGAACTGGCCCGCGCCGCCGTCCTGTTTGACGTGCCGGTAGACCAGCCCCGGCACGGCGCCGGCGAGCGTCTCGCGGTAGGCGACCCTCGGCCGGCCGACGGCGACGTCCAGTCCGTGGGCGCGGCGGACCTTCTCCACCGCCACCTCCAGATGCAGTTCGCCCAGGCCGGACAGGACCCGCTGGCCGGTCTCGGGGTCGGTCCGGACCGTCAGCGAGGGATCCTCCTCGGCCAGCCGTGCCAGCGCCGCGGCCAGGCGGTCGATGTCGGTGCCCCGGCGGGCCTCGACGGCGACCGAGACGACCGGATCGGCGACGGCGGGCGGCTCCAGGACCAGCGGGGCCTGCGGAGCGCACAGGGTCGCCCCGGCGCGGGCGGCCTTGGGTCCGGCCACCGCGACGATGTCCCCGGCCACCGCCCGGTCCACCTCCACATGGCGGTCGGCCTGGACCCGCAGGATCCGGGCGATGCGCTCGGTGCGCCCTCCGGTCACGTCCCTCACCTCCGCTCCCTTGTTGATCGTTCCGGCGTAGACCCGCAGATACGTCAGCCGGCCGGTGGCGGTCGCGTTCACCTTGAACACCAGCGCCAGCAGCGGCGCCGCCGGGTCGGCGGGCCGTTCCCGCACCGTGCCGTCCTGGACGCCTCGGACCGGCGGTGCGTCCAGCGGCGAGGGCAGGTAGGCCACCATCGCGTCCAGCAGCGGTTCGATGCCGCGGTTGCGGTAGGCCGAACCGCACAGCACGACCAGACCCTCGCCGGTGCGGGTCAGGTCGCGCAGTGCGCCGGCCAGGGTTGCCGCGGAGACCTCCGCGTGCGCGCAGAACTCCTCCAGCGCGACCGGGTGGAGTTCTGCCACCGCCTCCTCCAGCAGCCGGCGACGCCGGAGCGCCTGCTCGCGCAGGGCGTCGGGCACCGGGCCCTCCACGGGTGTGTCGCAGCCGTCGGCCCACACCAGCGACCGCATGCGCAGCAGATCCACCACTCCGGTGAACTCACCCTGCGCCCCGATCGGCAACTGCACCACCAGCGGCGCCGGATGCAGCCGCCGCCGGATCGAGGCGACCGCCGTGTCGAGGTCGGCGCCGACGCGGTCCAGTTTGTTGACGAAGGCGATGCGCGGCACGGCGTGCCGGTCGGCCTGCCGCCACACCGACTCGCTCTGCGGCTCGACGCCCGCGACCGCGTCGAACACCGCGATCGCGCCGTCGAGGACCCGCAGCGAACGCTCCACCTCGTCGGAGAAGTCGACGTGGCCCGGGGTGTCGATCACATTGATCCGGTGACCGTCCCAGGCGCAGCTGACCGCCGCGGCGAAGATGGTGATCCCCCGGTCGCGTTCCTGGGGATCGAAGTCGGTGACGGTCGTCCCGTCATGGACCTCGCCACGTTTGTAGGTCGTGCCGGTCGCATACAGGATCCGTTCGGTGATGGTGGTCTTGCCGGCGTCGACATGGGCGAGGATGCCCAGGTTGCGGACGCGGGTCAGCGGGTGGGTGGCGGCAGGGTGCAGTTCGGTACGCACGGCCGAGGGCCTTTCGGGGTGATTCCGGTCTCGGGAGAGCGCGAATCCCGGACGAGCCTGCCCGTGGCCGGGCCTGCGGAGACCAACCCCTGATGGTGCGGTGCGGTGCCGTACGGCCGCGTCGGGACGTGGCCGCACGGCTCACGTCACCATTCGGGCGCGGAAAGCAGAAAGGGGTCAGCTGTTCGTCACGGGTTGCGTCCGGTGCCGGCCGCGCAGCGGGCACCGGAGCCTCCGGGACACCAGGATCACCTCGTACCGCGACGAGGGGACAACGACAGCGGTGCGGTAACGCACGGCGCGGCCCCCTCACTCGTCACGGTGCGCGCCGCGAAGTGGGTGCGGCGCGCGATGGTGTGCCGAGTGTAGGGAAACCCGAACCCGCCGGGCACCCGGTTTTCCCGTCGGCGGCGGCCCGGTCGCCACCGGCGTCTCCGTGCTCTACATCTCGTAGTAATTTGGTGCCCGGTGGTGAGAAGCGCGGGCGGGAGGAGCGACGGACGTGAGCGGCGATGTGACGGACCAGGGCGGCGCGGAGCACGGGGATACGGGCCGGCGGGCGCGCGGTGAGCTGGAGAGCGAGGTCCTGGCCACGCTCTGGGCGGCCGGCGAGCCGGTGGCGCCGGGCGTGATCCGGGACCGGCTGCACGGCGACCCGGCGTACACCACGGTGCTGACGATCCTCACCCGCCTGCTCGACAAGGGCCTGGTGACCCGCGAGCGGGCCGGCCGCGCCTATGTGTACACCCCTGTGCGGGACGAGGCCGGGCACACGGCGGCCGGGATGCGGGCCCTGCTGGAGAAGGGCGGCGACCGGGCGGCGGTGCTCGCCCGCTTCGTATCGGAGCTGCCGGCCGAGGACGAACAGATACTGGAACGGCTGCTGCGCGGGCAGCCGGAGGCCTGACGCGTGCGGATCGACGTGTACATACCGCTGCTGCTGAGCACCTCGTTCGGCGTGGCGGCGCCCTGGGCGGGACGAAGGCTGCACCCCAGAGCCGCGGCGTGGATGCTGGCCTGCGCCGCGGTGGTGTCGGCGGGCGCGTGGGCGACGACGCTGGCGCTGCTGGCGTTCACCCTGGTGGGTCAGATACCGCTGGTGGCGTCCCAGGGTCCGTGGTCGGTCGGCGTCCTGGCGGCCAACGATCCGGTCGGTCGCCCGGTGGCGCTGGTGTGCGGGCTGCTGCTGCTGGCGTCCGCGACACATCTGGCGGTCGCGGCGTGGCAGCGTACGCGAACGCTGGTCAGCGCGTGGCGCCAGTGCCGTGAACTCCCGGCGGCAGCGGATCTCGCGGTGATCGACGATCCGGTGCCGACCGCGTTCGCGCTGCCCGGGGCACCGGGCCGGGTGGTGGTCTCCTCCGGCATGCTCCAGGCGTTGTCGGCGGACGAGCGGCGTGCGCTGATCGCCCATGAGCGGGCTCATCTGCGGCACCGGCACCATCTGTTCCTGCTCGCGTTCGACCTGACGGCGGCGGTGCTTCCGCTGCTGCGTCCGCTGGCGCGGGCAGGCGAGTACGCGGTGGAGCGGTGGGCGGACGAGGAGGCTGCCTCGGAGGTGGCCGACCGTTCGCTGGTGGCCCGTGCCGTGGCTCGCGCGGCGCTGGCCGCGACCCGGGCACCGAAGCAAGCCCTGGCGGCGACCGGCGGCCCCGTCCCGCAGCGGGTGCGGGCGCTGCTCACCCCGCCGGCCCCGCTGCGGCGCGCCCCGGCCGTGGCGTGCGCCGCGTTGATGCTGCTCTGCTGCGCCAGCGTGACCGAGGCCGCCCATGACAGCGAGGAACTGTTCGAGCTGGCCGGGTACGGCGGCCATCACGCCGTCGCGCACGGCCGGTCCCACCGGCCGCCGCCGCCGCACGAGGGCGAGTCGCGGAAGTAGCGCGCCGCCGGGCCGGGGGCCGTGGGGCGGGCGGGACTTCGCGACCCGCCCCACGGGTGGCGGATCGCGGGCGCCGGCCGGTCCGGCGTCGCGCGTTCTCCTGCCCGACAGCGGGTGAGCGTTCAGGTGACGGGCGGCATACAGATCCCTGGGCCAGGCTGCCCCTCGTCGGCCCTCACGCCGGATCATTCCTCAATTTCTACATCATGTAGTAGGTTCTGCTGTCAGCCCCTAACGCCTGCCTGACGACTGCGGCAACCGGCGGGACGGAGCCGTCCATATCCCGTCACGCACGCATCAGTCAGGAGGCTGGTCTGCCATGTCCTACCGCGACAATCCGGCGGACGAAGGCACCCGTCCGCCGCCGGACGCGCCGCGGCTCGGCGCCCGCCCGGCACCGGCCCCGCGGGTCGTCATCGTCTCGGCCGGTGTGGGAGCCGGACACGACGGCGCCGCCGCCGAGCTCACCCGGCGCCTCACCGCGGCCGGCTTCGCCGTGGACCGGCACGACTTCCTGGACCTTCTCCCCGCCGGGCTGGGCAGGCTGCTCTCCGGGACGTACCACCGCCTGCTGACCCTGGCGCCCTCCGGCTACCAGCGGATCTACGCCGTGACCGAACACGCCGGGCGCCCCGGCCCGGCCGTGCGCGCCATGTTCCGCTGCGCCGAACGCCGGATGCTCGCGGCCATCGCCCCCGGCACCCGCGCCGTGGTCTCGACGTACCCGGGGGCCAGCCAGGTCCTGGGCGCGCTGCGGCTGCGCGGCCGGCTGACGGTCCCGGCGTTCACCTACCTCACCGACTTCTCCGTACACCCCCTGTGGGTCGCGCCCGGCATCGACACCCACCTCGCCGCCCACCCCGTTCCCGCCGGTCAGGCCCGTACCCAGGGCGCCGCCGGGGTCACCGTCACCGGTCCCGTCACCGACCCCCGCTTCGCACCGGCCACCCCCGCCGCGCGACAGGCGGCCCGGGAGCGGTTCGCCCTGCCCGCCCGGGCACCGCTGGCGCTGCTGGTCGCCGGCTCGTGGGGAGTCGGTCCGGTACGGCAGGCCGCCGCCGAGCTCCGCAGGAGCGGCGTGGCCACCCCCGTCGTGGTGTGCGGACACAACCAGGTCCTCGCCGACCAGTTGCGCGCCGACGGCGTCGAGCACGTCCACGGCTGGACCGACGACATGCCCGGCCTGATGCACGCCTGCGACGTCCTGGTCCAGAACGCCGGCGGCCTCACCTCGCTGGAGGCCATGGCCTGCGGGCTCCCCGTGGCGAGTTACCGCTGCATACCCGGCCACGGCCGGACCAACGCCGCCGCCCTCGACGAGGCGGGCCTGGCCGTGTGGATCCGCGAGGTGGACCAGCTCGCGCCCCGGCTCCGCGAACTCCTCGACGGCGTACGCGGTCAGGCACAACGCGAGGCCGGCCTCGCCCTGCACTCCCGCCGGCCCGGCCCCGCCGAGGTCATCGCCGCCGCCGCCGCGACCTCCACGAACACCACGAGCACCACGACCTCCGCGACCGACCGCCGCCCGGCCGTGCCGACATCGCGCATCCCGCGCCGCTCCCCCGGCCGGCGCCGGGTGACCGTCATGGCGGCCACCGCGCTGGCCACCGTCGCCCTGGGTGTCGGTGTCCCGCTGGGCCAGGCCCTCGGCGAAGCCCCCGGCGGCCTGGGCGCCGTGGCCCAGTACTTCGAGGAGACCGGCCGGTGACAACCACCCGTCCGCCCCTGCGTGCCGCGGCCGTGGCGCTGCCCGCCCTGGCCGCGGCCGCCCTCGCCGTCCACGCGGCGCCGGTCGTCTCGACGTTCGGACCTCTGCGCAACCGGACCATGCCCCGGCTGTCCGGACAGGGCCGGCCCGACCACATCGCGCTCACCTTCGACGACGGGCCCGACCACCTCTCCACCCCGCACTTCCTGCGGGTCCTGGACGCGCGCGGCGTCCGCGCCACGTTCTTCCTGCTGGGCTCCATGCTGGTCCGCGCGCCGGGCCTGGCCCGGGAGATGGCCGCCGCCGGGCACGAGATCGGCATCCACGGCTGGCTGCACCGCCCCCTGCTGCTGCGCGGGCCACGCGCGACGTACGACGACCTGGCCCGGGCCCGCGACCTCGTCGCCCACGTCACCGGCGAGCCGCCCCGGCTCTTCCGGCCGCCGTACGGGGTGATGACCACGGGCGCCCACCTGGCCTGCCGGCGGCTCGGCCTGACCCCCGTACTGTGGACCGCCTGGGGCGAGGACTGGCGCGGCCGGGCCACCCCGCGGTCGGTCCACGACACCGTCACCGCCGGTCTGCGCGGCGGCGGCACGATCCTGCTCCACGACTCCGACTGCACCTCCGCCACCGGCTCCTGGCGCAACACCCTCGGCGCGCTGCCCCGCATCCTGGACACCTGCGCCGCCCACGGCTGGCACACCGGCCCGCTCCGCGACCACGGCATGTGAACGCCGGCCTTCGCCCGCCCCCGTATCGACGGCTACTGGCAGCTCACCGCAGAACCGACCGGCCCGTCGCAGCCGGGTCATCCCCGCCCGCACCAGGCGGGGATGACCCGCGAAGATCGAGCTGGTCAGCGTGACCGCCGAGGGTGACCGCGTGGTCGCCGAATGGACCTCCAAGGCCAAGACCGTTCACGGCGGCACCTACGACAACCGCCGCATCGGCATCTCCACCGTCCGCGACGGCAAGATCACCTCCGTCGTCGAATACACGATGGCAGCCACAGCCCTGGAGTTCGAAGTCTCCGGCGACCTCGTCCCGGCGGATGGCGCGGAGGCGGTGATCGGCGTCCACGCCCGACGGGGCGGCGGGGGCGGCCTGGAACCACACCACGGTCAGTACGGAGCGGTGCAGTACGGCGTCTCGTTCCGGGTCGATCGGATAAGAGGTGAAGGACCCGACGCAGGTGACAGGGGGCAGCGCAGTCGTTCGAGTACGAGGTCGTTCCAGCGCCGGAACGGATACCCCTCCAGCATCTCGCCGTAGGTCGAGGACGGCGGAACCGCGAACGACGGCCCCGGGCCGGTCAGCTCACCGTGCAGGTCCACCGCGGGTCGGGGCTGTGCCGTCCCAGGTCCACCGCTCGGTGACGGAGCCGCAGGCTCCCGGCACGAGGCCGCGCGCATGCGACGAGGTGTGACGCGACGCCCTCAACGGGAACAGTCCACGGGTGGAACCTTTTCCGGGGAGACGGGAACGTGCCGAGCGGCTCGACGCCGGGCGGATGGCCGATGCCCTGTACGCGCAGACCGGTGTCCGGCTGACCGTGCAGGGTCCCTGCCCGGGCGGGCAGGTCGGTGCGGCGTACGTGCGATGGCCCGACGGCCGCCGGTCCGTCCTGAAGTGGCGACCGCACAGCGCACTGGCGGACCTGCGAGCGGGGCCGCTCGCGGTCGCCGACGCGCTCCGGTCGGCGGGATATCCGGCGCCCGCCACCGAACTGGCCGTGCAGAGCGGCCACGCGGTGGTCACCGTGCAGGAACTCCTGCCGGGCACGAAGAGCGACCGGCTGGACCACCACTGGCTGGACCAGGCTCTCGCCCTCAACCGGACGCAGACCGCGGTGCTCGCCGGCCGCCCGGGTGTCCCCGCGGTTGATCTGCACCTGCGTGCGGACGGTCCCGGTTACTGCCTGCACGAGCCGTTGCGCCGGCACAACCGCCGCACCGCCGCGCTCGAACGCTGGGTCACCGCCGTCGGGAAGGACCGCCCGGAGCAGCTCGCCGGGCAGGACGCCGTGCACTACGACTTCCATCCCGGCAACATGCTCACGCTCGGCGACACGATCACCGGCATCGTCGACTGGGACGGCGCCGGACGGGGCGACCGCCGGTTCGACCTGGTCACCCTGCGCTTCGGCATCCGCCCCGAGCACGCCGAACCAGGCGTTGCCGAACGGCTCGACGACCTCCTCGACTCCGTACCCGGCGACCTCCTGCGGCCGGCCTGGGCCCATATGAGCCTGCGGATGGTCGACTGGGCCATCCGGCACTTCACCGCCGCCGACGTCGAGCGCCTGCTCGACCTCGCGGAACAGCGCGCCCACCGGTGATATCGGATGCACGGACCGTACGGGTGCTGCTCACGGCCTCCGACAGCACCGCGGGCCGGCGGGGGGTGAACCGGGAATTGGGCTCGGAGTTGGAGCGCGAACTGCGGAACAGTGCCGGGAGGGCCCGGCCGGCACTGGCCGCTGCCGGCTGGGGCGTTCAGGGTGCGTCCGATACATCCGGTACATCCGGTACATCCGGTACATCCGGTACATCCGGTACGTCGGGGGTCGGGCAGGGGCTGGACGGGGGCGCGATCCAGGCCACCCGTGCCATCTGCGCCACGTGGTCCGAGAGGAACGCCGTGCCGCCCGACGGCATCGCGACCGGTTCCGTGAAGAGGAGGCCGGTCCCGGTGACCTGGTGGCGGGCGGGGTCGCCGCCGACGAGCAGGTAGTCGACCCGGTGGGCCCGCGCGCCGGCGGGCAGCAACTCGGCGTGGAAGGTGGGCAGATCGGCCGCGGCGAACGGGTCCCGCCAGGCGCCCGCGTCCAGCAGCGCGTCGTAGAGAGCCGAACCGCTGGGGAGGTTGAAGTCGCCGCCGGCCATCACCAGCTCCGTGTCAGCGGCGCGGGCCCCGCGCAGCACCTGGTGGACCCGTTCCACCTGCCTCAGTTGACGGGCTTCGTGCCGGTTGCCCGCCGACCAGTCACCGTCCCTGTTCGCGGTCAGATGCACATTGCCCACCAGGGTGCGGCGTCCGGAGAGTTCGAAGGTCAGCACTCCCTGGAGGCAGCTGCCCAGCGCCGTCGCGGCGCGGAACCACGGGCTGCCGGCCTGCGGCCGCGTACCGCGGAACGACACGTAGCCGACCGACCGCAGGGGCGTCCTGGAGAAGGAGACGAGGCCTCCGGCGGGCTGGCCGAGCATGCCGGTCCCGCGGGCGACGAACGGGAAGGAGGGCAGGCGCCGGCGCAGGAACCTGTGCAGGCCCGGGGTCCACACCTCCTGGAAGTTCACGACGTCCACGTCCGCGCGATCGAGGCGGCGGCAGAACTCGGCGGCCCGCTCCCGCACCGGCCGCAGCGAGTTGGACAAGCCGCAGCAGACGTTCAACGACGCCAGGGCGACGCTCCCGGTCCCCGTCGTCACGCGGCCACCTCCCGAACACGTCTCCCCGGCGCACCACCGTCGCGGGGACACTACGCCCCCGCTCTCGCCACCCGCACGTCCGCCGGCCCGTCACCCGGCCGGATCGTCGCGGCCGCCGGCTCCGAGCAGGCCGGTGGCCGCGAACGCGTCCTTCGCGGCGAGCCGGGGCAGTTCGGTGCGGGAGATCCGGGTCACCAGCGGCGGCAGGGCGGCCCGGACCAGCTGGGTGGCGCGCAGCCAGGCCGGGGCGTAGACGGCGGGGGAACGGCGCTCGACCGCCGAGATCATCCTCTCGGCCACGTGCCGCACGGGGTAGACCTTCCTGGCCGGCCGGGGCATGTGGGCACGCAGCTCCCGCAGGACCGCGTGCTGGTCGGCGCCGCGGATCATGTCGGTGTCGGTCCAGTTGAGGTACGCGATGCCGACGGCGACCCGCTCTGGCGCCAGTTCGGCCTGGAGCGCGTGGGCGAACGACTCCACGCCGGCCTTGGAGGCGCAGTAGGCACTCATCATGGGGGACGCTCCGATCGCGGCGAGGGAGGCGATCTGCAGGTAGTAGCCGCGGGTGGCGAGGAGGTCGGGAAGGAAGGCCCTGGCGGTGATCGAGCTGCCGATGAGATTCACCTCGATCACGCGCCGCCAGGTCGCCGGATCGGACTCGGCGAACGGACCGCCTTCGGCGACACCGGCGTTGGCGATGACGACGGACGGAACGCCCAGTCGTTCGCGGACGCGACCGGCGACGCGGTCCATCCCGGCGTCGTCGGTGACGTCGACCTCCCACCAGTGCGCCTGTCCCGGCAGGGAGGTCGCGACGTGGGAGAGGGCTTCCCCCTGGCGGCCCAGCAGTGCCACGACGGCGCCGCGTCGGACCAGCTCGCCGGCCATGGCCGCGCCCAGGCCCCGCGCGGCCCCGGTGACGACGGCGACGCGGCCCCGCAGCGGCCCCCGGACGGTGTCGGCTCGTGCCATGCGGTCACCGTAGTCACAGGCGGTGAGCGGGGGCCCGGGTACCTGCTCCATACGGGCGACCGCCGGTCAGGCCGCCGATCCGGCCGCCGATCCGGCCGCCGATCCGGCCGCCGGTCAGGCCGCCGATCCGGCCGCAGGACCGGCCGCAGCACCGGCCGCCGGTCCGGCCGGCGCACCCGGCGGGCGGGAAGGGGCGACAGGCGGCAGGCTGGGCTGCGGAGACCGCAGGACCGGTACGGCCCCGCCAGGTGGAGGACGGATGGCTATTCGGCACCAGTTGATCGAGCGCTCGCCCCGGCAGGTCTGGGCGGTGCTCGCGGATCCCGGGCTGTTCAGCGACTGGGTGGTGGGCGTGTCCGATTCCGAGCCGCGCGGCGGGGCCTGGCCCGAGCTGGGCGCGGCTCTGACGTACACGGTGTCGGTCGGCCCCTGGTCGGGCAGCGGGCGTACGGCCGTCCGCCGGGCGGAGCCCCCGTACCTCCTTGAGCTGGAAGCGGACAGCGGGCCGCTCGGTACGGCACGGATCTCCATCGAGGTCCGGCCGTGGGGCGAGCGCGACAGCATCGTCGTCCTCGACGAGCACCCACTGCGGGGCTCGGCCGGGGCGCTGCACAACGTGGCGCTCGACGCTCTGATGCAACTGCGCCACCGCAGCATGCTCGGCCGGCTGGCGGACGTCGTGGAGCGCACCACCGCGCCGGAACGGGACCGGGTCCAGGCACCGCCGTCCTGACCGGGCCCCGCCCCGACGCGACACGGAGAACGGAGCAGGACATGGCGGACGCCGTGGTGATCGGGGCCGGCCCGAACGGGCTGGTCGCCGCGAATGTGCTGGCGGACGCCGGGTGGAGCGTGGAGGTACTGGAGGAACAGGACGAACCGGGCGGGGCGGTGCGCAGCGACCGCGGGGTCGACCCGGAGTTCGTCAGCGATCTGTTCAGCGCGTTCTATCCGCTGGCCGCGGCGTCGCCGGTACTGAACGCCCTCGCCCTGGAGGACGAGGGGCTGCGGTGGAGTCACGCGCCGAGGGTGCTGGCGCATCCGCTGTCCGACGGGCGGTGCGCCGTTCTGTCCCGGGACCGGGAGGAGACCGCGGCCGGGCTCGACGCGTTCGCGCCCGGCGACGGGGCGGCGTGGCGCGAGCTGTGCGGGCTGTGGGACCGGGTCGGCGAAGAGCTGCTGGCCTGCCTGTTCACACCCTTCCCGCCGGTCAGGTCCGGTCTGCGGCTGGCCGCCCGGGTCCGTGCCGCGGGCGGGCTGCGGCTGGCCCGTGCCATGCTGCTGCCGGTGCGGCGGCTGGGCGAGGAGTGTTTCGCCGGGGACGGCGGAAGGCTGCTGCTGGCGGGCAACGCGCTGCACTCCGACCTGTCCCCGGAGACCGCCGTCGGGGGCGGCTTCGGCTGGCTGCTGTGCATGCTCGGCCAGAGTTACGGCTTTCCGGTGCCGGTGGGCGGCGCCTCGGCGCTCACCGGGGCGCTGGTCCGGCGGCTCGAACGCCGGGGCGGCACCGTGCGGTGCGGCCGCCGCGTCACGGAGGTCGTCGTACGCGGGGGCCGCGCGGTGGGGGTGCGGACGGCGGACGGGGACGGGGTGCGGGCCCGCAGGGCGGTGCTCGCCGATGTCTCCGCGCCCGCCCTGTTCACGCGGCTGGTGGACGCCGCCCAACTGCCGGGCCGCCTGCTGGAGGACGTACGCAGGAGTTTCCAGTGGGACTTCGCCACCTTCAAGGTCGACTGGGCCCTGGACGGCCCGGTGCCGTGGTCCAGCCAGGAGGCGGCGGCGGCCGGGACCGTGCATCTGGCCGACGGCGTGGACGACCTGACCCGGTTCGCCGCCCAGATCGCCACCGGGCACGTCCCGGACCGCCCGTTCGTCCTGTTCGGCCAGATGACCACCTCCGACGCGACCCGTTCCCCGGCGGGGACGGAGTCGGCCTGGGCGTACACGCACGTACCCCGGGAGGTCAGGGGCGACGCCGGCGGTGACGGCCTGACCGGCACCTGGGACCGCCGCGAGCAGGAGGCCATGGCGGACCGGGTCGAAGGGCGGGTCGAGCGGCTCGCCCCCGGTTTCCGTGCCCGTATCCGCGACCGCCGGATCCTGGCCCCGCCCACGTTGCAGTCGATGAACGCCAACCTGGACGGCGGCGCGGTCAACGGCGGCACCACCGCCCTGCATCAGCAGCTCGTCTTCCGCCCGACTCCCGGCGCCGGCCGGCCCGAGACCCCGGTCAAGGGCCTGTACCTGGCCTCCTCCGGCGCGCATCCCGGCGGCGGGGTGCACGGCGCCCCGGGGGCCAACGCCGCCCGCGCCGCCCTGCGCGGCCCGGCCGCCCGGTGGGTCGCCGCCTCCGTCCAGCGCGGTCTGACCGGCCGCCCGTCCCGGGCCGGCGCGGAGTAGTTCACCTGCCGGAACACCGGGCCGGCGCCCGGTGGTTCACCTGCCGGAACACCGGGTGGGGTGTCCGGAACCGGGGCGGGCACCGGTTGCTACAGTGCGCCGATGCCCGCTTCCTCGCGTGACTCCCTGGCCGGCGCCGGTTGGCAGGACCAAAAGCCCGGTCTGTACCGGACGTTGATGCCGTCTCATGTCGTCAAGTTGTCCTGGCTGAACCCGGCCACCTTGTGGAAGGCGCGCAACGGGCCGCTTGCCGCGCTGCTGGGCGACCCGACCGGCGGCGACCGGGAGCGCTGGGTGCGGGGCCAGTTGGAGCGCGGGGCGGCCACCCCCGATCTGGTCATCCGGCGCGACGACCCCGACGAGTACTCCTTCGTCGTCATCGCGGACACCGGTGAGGGCGACGACCCGCAGTACGCCGTGGTGCCGGGTCTGCTCACGGCCGGGGCCGGCAGCCGCTTCGCCGTGCTGGCCAGCGACGTCCTCTATCCGGTGGGCAGCGCCAACGAGTACGACACCAAGTTCTTCCGGCCCTACCAGGAGTACGACGCCCCGATCTACGCCATTCCCGGGAACCACGACTGGTACGACGGCCTCACCGGCTTCATGCGGGTCTTCTGCCGTGCCCCCGCGCTGCCGCCCGCCGCCGCCCGCCCCCGGCCGCTGACGGCGGCGTGGTTGCGGACCCTGCTGTGGAAGCGCCCCGACACACCCGACGACGCCCGCCTCGACGAGGCCCGGCTGCTGCGTTCCGCGCCCTCCCAGGCGGCGTCCCAGCCGGGACCGTACTGGGCCATCGACTCGGGGCCGATCCGGATCATAGGCATCGACACCGGGCTCCTCGGCGGTATCGACGCGGAACAGGGCGCGTGGCTGCGGCGGGTGTCCCGCGGGCCCCGTCCCAAGATCCTGGTCACCGGCTCCCCGATCTACGTGGACGGCGAGCACCACCCGTGCGCCATCGAGGGCGGCGGCACGGTCGACGACATCGTCCGCGACCCGGACCACCGCTTCGTCGCGGCGATCGGCGGGGACATCCACAACTACCAGCACTACCCGGTCGACGTCGGCGGCCGCACCATCGAGTACATCGTCTCCGGTGGAGGCGGCGCCTTCATGCACGCCACCCACACCATCCCCGAGGTGACCGTCGGCGGGGTCACCGAGGAGCGGTTCCGCTGCTATCCGATGCGCGGTGACTCGCTCGCCTTCTACAGCAGGCTCTACGGGCGCAGGCTGCGCATGCGCCGCCTGTTCGAACTGACCGCCGACGAGGCCGCGTCGGTCATCGCCCGCAACCTGGGGATGAAGCCCACCCGCGCCACCAGCGCCCCGGTGACCCTGCGAACCCGCTTCGTCGCCCGCGTACTGGGCGTCGCGCCGCGCCCGGGCCGAGGGGCCCGGATGCGGCTGCCGGTCCGCAGGGTCCTCACCCAGGTGCTCTCCCCGGGCTCGGCCACCTACAGTCCGCCGTTCTTCAAGTCCTTCCTACGGCTGGACGTCAGCCCGGAAGCGGTGCGGGTGCGGTGCTTCGCCGCCACCGGCCTGCGCGAGCAGGAACTCGATCCACCGGTCGAGGACGACTTCACCATCGGACTGGACTTCCCCGCCACGGCTAGGAGTTGAGGAGCTGACCGGCCGTGGGCCGCACGCCGCCCTTGTCGACCACGGCACGCCGCAGCACCGCGGAGTTGGAGATCAGGGCGCCGGCCTTCCCGATCGCGGTGTCCTTGGTCAGATACTGCCGCTCGCCCAGGTAGTGGAAGTCCTCTGCGTCGAAGACCCATTCCGAGCGCTCGGAGTACTTGGTGTCGGTGCGGGCGATCCCGATGCCCCGCCGGCCGACGGCGTCGACCGCGTCGGGGGCCTTGGTCACCCCGGGGATCCTGGCCGCGGCCTTGTAGAGGGCAGCGGCGGTCTCGGGCGGTGTGATGGTCTCGGCGATGAGCTCACCGATCTGGTCGAAGACCGCCTGGTCGCGCTCCTGGCCGTCGGTCGTGGGGGTCTTGGCGTAGAGATACCGCAGCAGCGCGTCGGGGTCCGTCGGCAGCGAGGCGAGCCAGCGGTAGGTGGGCCGGCTCAGACCCACCGGGGTGCCGTGGCCGTGCTGGGTGTCCCACAGGTCGGCGTTGATCGGGAAGGTCTCGCCGTCCTCCCGGATGTAGCCGAGCCGCCTGGCCTGTCCGGGCTGCTGGGAGTACCAGATCTCCCGCTTCTTCATCGGGCCCGTCACCAGCTTGCCAGTGGTCAGGTCCACGTCCAGGGTCACACTCTGGACGTAGACGTACTGGTCGTCCTTGACCGGCCCCGAGTCACTGGCCAGGGCGGCCTCCGAGATCGTGGCCAGCACCTGGGCCACCGGCTGGGTGCGCACCGTGGCCGCACCGCCGGACCCGTCGTCCCCACCACGGGCGGCAAAGCCCGCCACCAGGGCGCCGGTTATCGCCAGCGCCGTCAGCGGCGCCAGGAAGACCGGGCGCAGCACGCGGCGCCGGGCAGGCCCGGCCGGAGCCGCGTCCTTGTGCTGTGAGGTCTTGCTCTCGTTGTCGATCGTCCGCATCAGGAGTTCCTTGTGGTGCAGATGGCGGCCCGACGGGAGATCCCAGGCGACGCGGGGAGGCAACAGGCCGAGCAGTTCCTCGCGTTCGCCACGGTCGGAGCGCTCGGGGCGCTCGCCGCGGTCGGCGCGTTCGCCGTGCCGCGCGAATCCGTCGCGGCCTTCGTTCCTACCAGCGCCGGTCATCGGTCTCCCTCCTTGTCGGGCAGAGCGGCGAATGCCGCCCTGACCCTTACCTCTCCTCGGCCCGTACGCGGTTCCCGCCGTTCCTCCGCGAGCTGCCGCTCCGCCAGGGCGCGCAGCCGGGTACGTGCCCTGGACAGCCGGGAGCGCACGGTGCCCACGGGTATCCCGAGGGCGGCCGCCGCCTGCGCGTAGTCCAGCCCGGACCACACACAGAGCGCGAGCACCTCCCGCTCCTGACGCCTCAGCCGGCCCATGGCCTCGCGTACGGCTTCCAGTTCGCGTGCGTCGTCGATGCGACCCGCCGAGGTGTCGGCGAAGTCGTCGACCTCCCTCGGTCTCGGCTGCCTGGCCAGAAAGGCGAGGAACCGGCCGACACCACGCCGGTGGTTGCGCGCCTTGTTGGTGGCGATCCCGTACAGCCACGGGCCCAGCGAGGCGCCTTCCGGATCCACCCGTTCGCGCGTACGCCACGCGACGAGGAAGGTCTCCGACATCACCTCCTCCGCGGCCGTCACATCACCGGTGAGGTGGAGGGCATGGCTGAGGATCGCCTTCGCGTACCGGTCGTAGAGCGCTGCGAAAGCGTCCCGGTCCCCGGCCCGCACACCCTCCCGCATCCGTGCGTCCACGCGGTCCGTCGGACTCTCTTCCGCCCCGCTCATCCTCCCCGGCCTTCCCGTCTGTCTCATGTGCTCCACACCCTCTACCTCTCCGCCGCGCGAGCGGCGTTCCCGTGGGGTGGATCACATGGCGAGGGAGTGCCGGGCGGGCTCGATCCCGAGCAGGTCGTAGAAGGCCCGGCCGCCTTCCGGGGTGACCCTCAGGGCCCGGCCGGAGCCGATCCGTTCCACCCAGTGCCGGTCGAAGGCCCGCTCGCACAGCGCCGCCGGGACCGCTCCGGCCAGGTGGGTACGCCGCTCCGTCCGGTCCAGGCAGCCGCGGACCATCGGCCTGGACCCCTTCAGCGCGAGCAGGTCGATGTCCAGCTCGGCGAGCCAGATCCGGCCCGCCTCCGTGACCACCAGCCCGGCGTCGTCCGCGACGAGGCCGCGGCTCAGGATCGCGTCGGTCACGGCCACGCCGAGATGACCGGCGAGGTGGTCGTAGCAGGTCCTCGCCCGCGCTTCGGCATTCATCCGCCCCGACTCGCGCAGGCCCGACGGAGCGGGGTCGGGGGAAGAGCGCGCCGAGGGCCGCGAGGACGGCGAGGGGTGTTCGGGATACGCGGGATACGCGGCGAGATCCTCGATCAGGGCCGCCGTGGCCGGGCCGGACAGGCGGACGTAGCGATGCCGGCCCTGGCGTTCCTCGGTCAGCAGCCCGCCGGCGACCAGGCGGGACAGGTGCTCACTCGCGGTGGACGGCGACACCCCGGCGTGCCGGGCCAGCTCGCCGGCCGTCCAGGCCCGGCCGTCGAGCAGGGCCATGCAGAACGCGGCCCGGGTCCGGTCGGCGAGCAACCCGGCGATCTGTGCGAGCGACATACCCTCATCATGCCCTCGGCACAGTTCGGCGGCTGCCGAAGTATCACGGTCCTAGCGTGACCGTATGACCCGCTCCGTTCACGAGTTCAGCCGCTACGCCGACATCCGGACCGCCCTCGCCGATCCGCACCTCGTCCCCGTGCCCGCCCGGTCCGGGCCTCCCGGCCCTCCCGGCCCTCCCGGCCCTCCCGGCCCTCCCGGCGGCATGGCCTGGCTGCGCGACACCGTGGCCCGGTTCAGCAGCGGCGAGATCCACGCCCGGCGCCGGGCACTGCTGGAGGCCGACCTGGCCCGCCTGGATCCGGCGGCGCTACGACGGGCCATCGCGTCCGGCCCCGCCGGTGACGCTCGCGTCATGGTGGTCCGTACCCTCGCCGAGAGCCTGGGACTGGCGGAGCCCGACGCCGTCGCGGCGGCGGTCACGGTGGTGGCGAGGGCGTACTTCGGCGGGCACGACACCGGCATCGACACCGACGCCGACGCCGACGCGGCGGTGG
Source organism: Streptomyces sp. RLA131 (assembly GCF_056270125.1). Classification (NCBI taxonomy): domain Bacteria; kingdom Bacillati; phylum Actinomycetota; class Actinomycetes; order Kitasatosporales; family Streptomycetaceae; genus Streptomyces; species Streptomyces sp. RLA131. The sequence continues at coordinate 7,896,162 of NZ_JBWDOQ010000002.1, read as the reverse complement.
CCTGGCTCCTGCCCCGGATGCTCGACGAGCGGGAGGAGGGGGACCGGCCGCAGGTCGCGAAAGCTGCGGAGGGCGCCGAGGATGCGGAGAGTGCCGAGGTCGCGGCCAACCGCATCGGACTGCTCGTGCAGGCGTGCGACGCCACCGGCAGCCTGGTCGGCCACGCCCGGCGCGCGGCCGACGACAGCCCGGCCACGCACTCCACCGGCACCGCGGCGCTGCTGGCCGAGACGCTGCGCCACGATCCGCCGGTGCGTGCGATGCACCGGACAGCCGTCCGGGACACCCGCGTCGCGGGGGTCGCGATCGCCGAGGGCGACCTGGTGAGCCTGAACATCGCGGCGGCGAACCGCGACCCGGAGGTCTTCGCGGATCCCGGCACCTTCGACCCCGAACGATCCGGCCCGCCCGCCCTGACCTTCGGCGCCGAACCCCGGATCTGCCCCGGCAGGAACCATGCCCTGGCCCTCGCGGCCGGAGTCCTGGACCGGGCGCCGGCCGAGACCGTCGAGGCGATGGTGAAACACGTCCTGACCCTCGCGGACACCTGGACCGCCTGGGACGGACGCCCCGTCCCGGTCGACGACCGGGTCTACACCCCGCACAAGGCCATCCGCAGGGTCGCCGACCATCTGGTGGACCACCTCGCCGAGATGGAGGCACGCCTCGTCGGGGAGCAGCCCCAGGCCGACCACTGGCACGCGTCGGAGACCACCACCCGGGCCGACCTCGCCCCGTTCACCCAGGCCGACCTCGACGAGGCACACAGCCGGCTGAGCCGGCTCGCCCGGATCTGGTCGAACCGGCTCGGCTCCCTGACACCCGGGCAACTCGACCACTCCCCCGGCCCCGGATGGACCTTCCGCAAGCTCGCCCTCCACCTGGCGGGCTCGGTCTACTACGCCGACGCGATCGGCTCCCTCGCACCCACCGAAAGCAGGAACCCGTGACCGGCTTCTCCGCACTGCACCACGCCGACCGGCCACTGCTGCTCCCCAACGCCTGGGACCACGCCTCTGCGGCGGCCCTGGCCGATCAGGGCTTCGCGGCGATCGGCACGACGAGTCTGGGGACAGCCGCGGCGGCCGGACTGCCCGACGGTACGGCCGCGACCCGGGAGGAGACCCTCGTGCTGGCCAGGCGGCTCGGCGGGGGGCCGTTCCTGCTGTCGGTCGACGCCGAGGGCGGTTTCGGCGACGACCCGGCGGAGGTGGCCGGGTTCGCCCGCGAGCTGGCCGCGGCCGGTGCGGTGGGCATCAACCTGGAGGACGGCCGGGGCGACGGCACGCTCACGCCGGTGCGACTGCACGCGGCCAAGGTCGCGGCGGTGAAGGCCGCGGTGCCCGATCTCTTCGTCAACGCGCGCACCGACACCCACTGGCTGGACACCGGGCGCGCCGAGACGTCCCGTCGCCTTCACGCGTACCAGGCGGCCGGCGCCGACGGCGTCTTCGTCCCCGGCCTGTGCGACCCGACGGAGATCGCAGCCCTGGTGAGGACTCTCGACGTCCCCTTGAACATCCTCTACTCCCCCGCCGGCCCCACGGTCACGCAGCTCGGCGAGCTGGGTGTGCGCAGGGTGAGTCTCGGCTCGCTGCTGTTCCGAACCGCGCTGGGCGCGGCGGTCGCCGCCGCGACGGACATCCGTGCGGGTCGCCCCCTGCGGGGCGGCACGGCACCGACCTACACAGAGGTACAGCGCCTGAGCCGTTGACGGTCGTCCCGGCCCGGCGGGGTGATTCACGCGGGAACCTACTGCATACAGTCGGCGGTCGACCGCATACAGTCGCCCGTCGACTGCCGACTGCCGACTGTATGCACTAGTTCACGAACGCGGCCGACGACCCCAGACCCTGGCGGCCGTCGACTGTATACGAAATACCACCTACCGCCGCGCCGCCGCGCCCTCCGGCCGAGCCGCCCACACCCCCACCCGGCGCCGATTCCACCCCGGCTCCACCCCGATTCCACCCCGGCTCCGCCCCGATTCGGCCCCGATTCGGCCCCGATGGGCGACAGCCACCCCTCCCCTGTCCGGTATCCCGAATGCCCCAACAACGCGGATCACAACGGATCCTGACGAATCGAAATCCACTTGTCCGGCTGGTCGGACGTCGTTCGGTATCTATTGACGCCTTGCTCCACGCCGCTTCACACTCTCGAAACGACGTAGCGCGACGCGCGTTACGCGGAGAGCCCACGGCCGAGGTCTCGCATCGCCCTTCCTGCACCATGCCGTCTCACCAAGGGATTTTGAAACGATGCAAAATGCGAGATCGCGCAGCCGCCTGAGACATTGGGCGGGCTGCCTCGCCGGACTGACCGCCGTGTCGCTGCTTCTGGGTGTCGCCGGGCCCGCCACACCCGCCCGGGCGACGGCGGCGGAGATCACCGACGGCCTGGCCCTGTGGTACAAACTCGACGCCGCCTCCGGCACCGTGGCGGCCGACGCCTCCGGCAACGGCCGGGACGGCACGGTCAACGGCGCCGCCGGCTGGTCGGGCACCGGCCAGGGGCTCTCCTTCAACGGTTCCGACACCTACGTCAAGATGCCCGACAACGCCCTGAGCGGCATCACCGCCATCACCGTGTCGATGGACGTGCAGATCGACTCCGCTCAGGCCACCCCGTACTTCATCTACGGTTTCGGCAACACCAGCGGCAGCAACGGCAACGGATACCTCTTCACCACCGGCGACCAGTTCCGGACCTCCGTCGCGACCGGCAACTGGTCGACGGAGCAGACCACCCGGGTCTCCGCCTCCTACAACCTTCCCCGCGCCGTCTGGAAGCACGTCTCCTACACCCAGACCGGCAGCACGGGTGTGCTCTACGAGGACGGCGTCGAGGTGGCCCGCAACACGGCGGTCACCATCACCCCCGGCGCCATCGGCTCCGGCGTCACCACCGCGAACTACCTCGGCCGGTCCCTCTACAGCGGCGACAACTACTTCAAGGGCAAGCTCCGGGACTTCCGGGTCTACGACCGGGCGCTGGCCGCGTCGGAGGTCGAACAGCTCGCCCTCCCCGTCGCCACCGAGGGGGTCGCCCTGGACAAGGCCGCCCTCACCCTCGGCGACACCGACGCCGTCGTCGCGGACCTGACCCTGCCGTCCTCCGGAACGGCGGGCGGCTCCAAGATCAGCTGGGCCAGCGACACACCCTCGGTGGTGTCGGCCACCGGCGCCGTGACTCGCCCCGCGGCCGGTGAACCGGACGGGCACGCCACCCTCACCGCGACCCTGAAGAAGGGGAACGTGACCGACACCACGACCTTCGACATCACGGTGCCCGCCGCGTTCGACGACGCCACCGCCACCCGGCAGGCCGCCGACGCGCTGAAAGTCCACAACGTCGACGACGTCCGCGGCAACCTCGACCTGCCGGCGGCCGGCGCGTACGGCACACAGGTCACCTGGTCGTCCGCGGAGCCCGACGTCGTCTCCGACGGGGGCGTGGTGCACCGCCCCGCGCACGGCGACGGCGCCACCACCGTCGCGCTGACCGCCACCGTCACCAAGGGCGACGCCACCGCGACCCGGGTCCTCACCGCCAAGGTGCCCGAACTGCCCGCCAAGGAAGCCCTCAAGGGGTACATGTTCAGCTACTTCACCGGCGAGGGCACCTCGGACGGCGAGCAGCTCTACTCCGCCCTCAGCAAGGGCAACGACCCCCTGCACTGGCAGGAGTTGAACGACGGCAAGCCCGTGCTGACCTCCACCCTCGGCGAGAAGGGCCTGCGCGACCCGTTCATCATCCGCTCCCCCGAGGGCGACAAGTTCTACCAGATCGCCACCGACCTGCGGATCTACGGCAACGGCAACTGGGACGCGGCGCAGCGCACCGGCAGCAAGTCCGTCATGGTGTGGGAGTCCACCGACCTGGTGCACTGGACCGACCAGCGCCTGGTCAAGGTCTCGCCCGACACCGCCGGCAACACCTGGGCGCCGGAGGCGTACTACGACGACACGCTCGGCGAGTACGTGGTCTTCTGGGCCTCGAAGCTGTACGACAACGCCGAGCACTCCGGCGACACGTACAACCGGATGATGTACGCCACCACCCGCGACTTCTACACCTTCAGCGAGCCCAAGGTCTGGATCGACCGCGGCTACTCGGTCATCGACTCCACGATGATCAAGCACGACGGGGAGTACTACCGCCTCTCCAAGGACGAGCGGAACAACACCTCCTCCACCCCCAACAGCAAGTTCATCTTCGAGGAGAAGAGCGACTCGATCCTCAACCCGTCCTACGAGGCCGTCGCCGAGGGCATCGGCAAGGGGGCGATGAGCGCCGCCGAGGGACCGCTGGTCTTCAAGTCCAACACCGAGGAGAAGTGGTACGCGTTCCTCGACGAGTTCGGCGGCCGCGGCTACCTGCCGTTCGAGACCACGGACCTCGCCTCCGGCAACTGGACGCCGTCCACCGGCTACGCCCTGCCCGCCAAGCCACGTCACGGCACCGTGCTCCCGGTGACGCAGGCCGAGTACGACCGGCTGCTGCGCGCCTACCAGCCCGACCAATTGGTCGAGTCGGCCGAGGACGTCTCGGTGACGACGGGCGTCGGTGACGCCCCGGTGCTGCCGGCCACCGTCGTCGCCGACTACGCCGACGGCGTCAAGCGTCCCGTCCCCGTCACCTGGGACGACGTCCCGGCCTCGGCGTACGCGCAGGCCGGGACCTTCACCGTGACCGGCGGTCTGCCGAACGGCTCCGCGCTCAAGGTGCAGGCCGAGGTCACCGTCTCGGCGGACGGCTCCGGCGTGCCCGCCGACCTGGTCCTGCACTACGACTTCGACGAGACCGGCGGCAGCATCGCCCGCGACTCCAGCGGCCACGGCAACCACGGCACCTACGTTCACACCCCGGCCTTCGGCGACGGCGTCCACGACGGTTCGTTCGTGATGTCCGGGGGTTCGAGCACCTCCACCACCTCGCCGTACGTGAAGATCCCCAACGGCGTCCTGAAGGGCGCAGACAGCGTCACCGTCTCCACCTACGCCAAGTGGAACGGCGGGGCGAACTTCCAGTGGCTCTTCGGGCTGGGCCCCGACAGCGACAAGTACCTGTTCGCCACCCCCTCCAACGGCGGCTCCGCGCTGTACTCGGCGATCACCACGGCCACCTGGTCCGGGGAGTCGAAGATGACGGCCGGCTCGGCGCTCACGGTCGGCGAGTGGCAGCACGTCACCGTCACCCTGGACGGCGCGTCCGAAACTGCGGTCCTGTACCTGGACGGCGTAGAGGTGTCACGGGCGACGGGCGTCATCGTCAAGCCGTCCGACCTCTATGACGCGGCCAGGGACTACACCGGCTACATCGGCAGGTCCCTGTACTCCGCCGACCCCTACTTCGGCGGTGAGGTGGACGACTTCCGGATCTACGACCGGGCGCTGTCGGCCGCCGAGGTGCTGGAGATCAGCGGCAACACCACGGGCGTCGCCAAGGCGACCCACCCCGCGCTGAAGGTCGACGCGATCATCAACGACGCCGACAGCCGGATCACCCTGCCGCTGGCCGAAGGCACCGATCTGACGTCCCTGGCACCGGAGTTCACCCTTGCCCACGGGGCGGTCATCAGCCCCGCCTCCGGTACGGCGCGCGACTTCACCAAGCCGTTGACGTACGAGGTCACCGGCGCCGACGGCACCACCCGCACCTGGACCGTGGAGGCACTGGAGATGAAGACCCCGGCACTGCCCGGGCTGAACGCCGACCCGGACATCGTGGTGTTCGGCGACACCTTCTACATCTATCCGACCACCGACGGCTTCGCGGGCTGGAGCGGCACCCTGTTCAAGGCGTACTCCTCCACCGACCTGGTGCACTGGAAGGACCACGGCGTCATTCTCGACCTGGGGCCGGACGTCAGCTGGGCCGACAGCCGGGCCTGGGCCCCGACCATCGCGGAGAAGAACGGGAAGTACTACTTCTACTTCTGCGCCGACGCCAACATCGGCGTCGCGGTCTCCGACTCCCCCACCGGCCCGTTCACCGACGCACTGGGCAAACCGCTGATCGCCGCGGGCCGGCTCAGCGGCCAGATGATCGACCCGGCGGTCTTCACCGACGACGACGGCCAGTCGTACCTGTACTTCGGCAACGGCAAGGCGTACGTCGTCCCGCTCAACGACGACATGACCTCCTTCGACGCCTCGAAGATCACCGACATCACCCCGAGCGGCTACAACGAGGGGTCCTTCGTCATCAAGCGCAAGGGCACCTACTACTTCATGTGGTCGGAGAACGACACCCGCGACGAGAACTACCGCGTCGCCTACGCCACCGGCTCCTCGCCCCAGGGCCCCTGGACCAAGCAGGGCGTGATCCTCGAAAAGAACCTGGACCTCGGCATCAAGGGCACCGGTCACCACTCCGTGGTCCAGGTGCCCAACACCGACGACTGGTATATCGCATACCATCGCTTCGCCATCCCCGGCGGTGACGGCACCCACCGCGAAACCACCATCGACAAGCTGGAGTTCGGCTCCGACGGCCTGATCAAGAAGGTCGTCCCCACTCTCGGCGGCATCGACCCGGTCACCGTCGTCCGCGCGGGTCCGGACGCCCTGGGCACCGAGGGCGGCGCCATCCCGGTGACCGGCACCGTCTCCGGCGCCGGCGACCCGAAGTGGACGGTCGAGGCCGGGGCACCCTGCGCCTTCGCGGACCCCGACGCCATCTCGACCACGATCGCCTGCGCCGACGACGGTACGTACCAGGTCACGCTGACCGGCGGCCGCAGCAGCGACACCCTCAAGGTCACCGTCGACAACGCGCCCCCGGTGATCAGCTCGTCCACCGGTCCGGCCGCGCCGGTACGGACGGGCAAGCCCGTCACGGTGACCGCCGCGTTCACCGACCCGGGCACCGCCGACACCCAGACCTGCCGGGTCGACTGGAAGGACGGCTCCGCCCCCGCCACCGGTACCCGTACCGCCTCCGGCTGCCGGGCCGTCCACACCTACTCCTCGGCGGGCATCCGCCGGCCCGTCGTCACCGTCACCGACGACGACGGCGGCTCGGACCGCGTCACGCTCCCCGAACTGATCGTGTACGACATCGCCCATCGCGCGGTCGGCACCGGCACCATCACCTCACCGGCGGGAGCCTCGCCCGCCCACCCGGCCCTGACCGGCAAGGCCACCTTCACCTTCACCGCCGGGTACGGCAGGTCCGGGACCGTCGAGGGCAAGGCGGCCTTCGACTTCGGGGCCGGCAAGCTGAAGTTCCGTTCCACTTCGTCCGACTGGCTGGTGATCACCGGCGGCGAGGCCCAGTACCAGGGCTCCGGCACGGTCAACGGCACCGGCCACTACGGCTTCCGGATCTGGGCCACCGATGCCCCCGACACCTTCCGCGTCAAGATCTGGGACAAGGCCACCCAGGACGTCCTCTACGACAACCTCACCGGCGCCAGGACCGCCGGCATCACCCTCCGCACCAAGGCCTGCTGAGCCGCGGGTCCTATGTGCGGCCGGCCCGGCGGAGCTCCGCCAGCGGGTACGGGATCTGCCTGCTCTCGTAGCGGAGCCTGTGGAAGAAGTCCGACATCACCGCGGCCAGCGGGGCGTGCCGGACGATGATGTCCGCGGCCTTCGCCGGGATTCCCGTGGGGCGCCTGCCCCCGGCGAAGGCCCGCACCAGGGCCTGGCGTTCGTCCCGCCGCTGCTCGTACAACTCGTGGACCAGCCAGTTCACCAGATGTGTGACGGAGTAGCAGCGGTCGTACGTCTGACGCCGGTCGAAGAAGCCGGTCTCCTCCCGGGACAGTTCGAACCGGGAGGAGATCGCGAGGCCGTAGTCCGCGAAGAACAGCCGTCGGCCGTCGGTCAGGATGTTCTCGAAGTGGGCGTCGAAGTGCAGGAGTCCTCGGCTGTTCATGAAGGCGGTTCCGGCCGCCAGTTCCCGTTCGACCATGGCGCAGGCCCGGTTGGCGGCCTCCTCACCGGCGGCGACCTGAGCGCCCAGCCACTGGTGCAGATTCCGGGGGATGTACTCCAGGAACAGCGCGACACTCGCCGAGGCCTGCTCCAGCGCCTCGATCCGGCGGCGCACCTGCGCTCCGCCACCCCAGTAGGCGACGGTCTTGTCCACCTCGGCCAGTTCCGGTGGCAGGGGCGCCGAGTGCGGCAGCACCCGCCAGTGGTGCATGAGGGGAAAGCCCTCGTACTCGCCGGTGAGCGCCCAGTTCGTCGTCAGGGTGTGTACGGCCAGCTCCCGCCAGGCTCCGAAGCCCGGGCCGCCGATGCCGTACTGGCAGAAGACCGGCAGCTCGAACAGGTTGGCCGTGGACCGGGCGTTCTCCGGTCGTCGCTCAGGATCGGTGAGGGGTACCCGCTTCACGAAGACCGGGGTTCCGGCGACGTCCAGCAGCGCCACCGTGCCGCCGATGCCGGACCCGATCGGCGTGGCCGTGTCCACGAGTTCGCCCAGCGCGCGATCGCCGTACAGCGCCAGGGCGGTGGAGACGGCACCGTGCGCGGCGAGACGCGCGTCGCGCGACATGTCGGGGTACGTCACTGCTGCCGCCTTCCGTCCAGCCGGGATGCCGCGGGCCCAGGGCAACAACAGGCGTTCCACCCTAACCACAACGTGGAACCCCGCGTTGGGTTCGTCGCCCGCCCCCTCAAGAGTGGATGCTAAAATGAGGTGATTCCTAACGCTTTGGCCCCTTCGGCCCCGCCGCATCGCCCCTGACCGCGGTACTGGACCGCCGAGCACGAGGGCTGTGATGCCGGCATGAGAGATTCCCGGAGCGACGACCACGCCCCGACCCGCGCGCGCCGGAGAGGCGCCCGTCCCGGGACCTCGCGAACCGCCCGCCGCACGGCCGCGCTGGCGCCGGGCGCGGCCCTGCTGATCGCGGCCTGCGTGCTGCCCTCCGCGGCGAGCGCCACGGCGCTCCCGGACGCCCGGGCCAGGCCCGCGGCGACGGCGGCCGCCTCCGTCCCGACGCCGTCGGCGCTGAAGCCCATCGATCCGGCCGCGTTGCGGTCCGCCGTGGAGCGGGCGGCGAAGAAGCTCATGGTTCCCGGCGCGGTGGTTCTGCTCCGCACCCCGCAGGGGACCTTCCGGGCGCTCGTCGGGACGACCGAACCGGGCACGGCCACACCGCCCACCACGGGCGACCACTTCCGGATCGCCTCCAACACCAAGACCATGACCTCGGCGCTGATCACCCTCCTCGCCCAGGACGGCAGGCTCCGGCTGGACGACCCGGTGTCCGACTACGTCGCGGGAGTGCCCAACGGCGACCGCATCACCATCGCCGAGCTGCTGAAGATGCGCAGCGGGCTCTACAACTACACCAACGCACCCGAGCTCGCGGCGGCCATGGACGCCCATCCGGGGAGGGCCGTGACGCCGCGGTCGATGCTGGCCATCGCGTTCCGGCACCCGCCGAACTTCGCGCCCGGCACGTCCTACGAGTACAGCAACACCAACTACGTACTGCTGGGCCTGGTCGCCGAGAAGGCGGGCGGCCACCCCCTGGCCCAGCAGTTCCGGGACCGGCTGTCGGCCCCGCTCGGGCTGGCGGGGACGTCACTGCCCGCCGCCGACGACCTGACCCTCCCCGCGCCCTACTCGCACGGCTACATGTACGGCGGATCGTCCTACGCACTGGTCGACCGGCCCTACCCCGCCGCACTGACGGCGGCGGCACGGTCGGGAGAGCTCCGGCCCGTGGACTACACCCATCAGAACCCCTCCTACGCCAACGCCGCCGGAGCCGCCATCTCCACCGCGGACGACCTGGCCACCTGGATCCGGGCCCTGGTGACGGGAAGGGTCCTGAACGCCGCGTTCCAGCAGCAGTGGCTCCACAGCCCGCAGGCCGAGAACCCGGCCGCGCCCAACGGGCAGAAGTACGGGTACGGCATCTCCTACCAGCGCTTCGGTCCGCACGCCTCGATGTACTACCACGGCGGTGAACTTCCCGGCTTCAACTCCTTCATCGGCCACGACCCGGCCAACAAGGTCACGCTCGTGATCTGGACGAACCTGACCCTGTCGCCCGAAGGCCGCACCACGGCCAACGCGCTGCTGCCCACCGTCCTCAACCAGGTCTACGCCGGCCTCTCCCTCCCCACCAGCGCTCACTAGGCAGCCGCCCCGCGGAAGTTCGTGAAGGGTTGGGCGCAGGCCGGTCACGGCCAGGTGTTGGCGTGGGTTTTGAAGACCTCCGGGTCGCTGTGCACGGGCAGGACGCAGACCAGGTGGCCGCCGGGCGCGCGCAGCACGTGGCACTCCAGCCATTGCGATACCTGGATGGCGCCCAGGGCGAGCAAGCGCTCGGTCTCGGCTTCGACGTCGTCGGTCTCGATGTCGAGGTGGAAACGAGGTGCGTCATCGACTGCCTGAATGGCGGTGACCAGCCCCGCCGGCGCCCCGTGCAGCACGGTGAACTGCGGTTCCGTCCGTCGAGGTGAAGGCCGGCTGCGCGGTCGAGCACTTCCTCCGGGGAGCCGTCCGTCGCCTCCCTCATCGCGGCTCTCGACGTCGGCAGCACCGGGCCGCCGCCTGACGGGCTGTCGACGAGGATCGTGCCGCCGTGCGCCGCCCTCCTGCGTTGACCTCGTCATCCATGGGACAGTAATCTACATTCACGAACGACATTCACATACATAGACGCATGAAGCAATGGAGACGCTCGATGGACGGTCTGTTGTCCTTCCCCCTCACTCCTTTCACCAGCGCCGACCACATCGACCTCGACCTCTTCGCCCAACACGTGGACCACCAGGTGACGGCCGGTGCGGGTGCGGTCTTCGTGGCCTGCGGCACCGGCGAGTTCAGCGCCCTGGGCCTGGACGAGCACCGACGGGTCGTCGAGACGGCGGTCAGGACCGTGGCCGGCCGGGTTCCCGTCCACGCCGGAGTGGGCGGCGGACCCAGGCTGGCCCGCGCGACGCTGGAGTCGGCGGCCGAGGCCGGCGCGGACGGCGCCCTGCTGCTGCCTCCCTACCTGGTCTCCTCCACCCCGCAGGGGCAGCTCGACCACGTCCGCTACGTGGTCCAGGGCCAGGACCTTCCCGTCATCGTCTACCAGCGGGCCAACGCCGTCTTCACCCCGGAGACCGCCACCGCCCTCCTCGACCTGGAGCAGGTGACCGGCCTCAAGGACGGCATCGGTGACCTGGACGCGCTGCTGCGCATCGTCACCACCGTCCGTACGGCCGGGCACGCGCGCAGCGCGGACTTCCTCTTCCTCAACGGCATGCCGACCGCCGAACTCAGCGCCCCCGCCTACGCCGGAATCGGCGTGCCGCTCTACTCCTCCGCCGTGCACTGCTTCGCGCCCGACATCGCGCACGCCTTCCACCGCGCGCTGCACGCGAGTGACCAGGACACCCTCACCCGCCTCCTGACCGGCTTCTATCTGCCGTTCGCCCGGCTCCGCGACACGGTGCCGGGCTACGCCGTCGCGCTGGTGAAGGCCGGCGCCGGACTCGGCAGCGTACGGCCGCCGCTCGTGGACGCCCTGCCGGAGCACGTGGCACGGTTGGCGGAGATCACCGAGGCCGGACGGAAGGCACTGGACGCATGAGGATCCGTGAGGTGCGGCTCACCCCGGTCGCCTTTCCCGACCCGCCGCTGCTCAACGCCGTCGGCGTCCACGAGCCGTGGGCACTGCGCACGGTCATCGAACTGGTCTGTGACGACGGCGTCGTAGGCCTCGGCGAGTCCTACGGCGACGACGGTTTCCTCGGCCGGGCCGAGGCGGTCGCCAGCACCCTTACCGGCCTGGACGTGTTCGACCTCAACGGTCTGCGGCGTCGGGTCGCCCGGACCCTGTCCGCCGGTCTCGTGACGGACCGTCATGGCCTGACCGGGACCTCGACCCCGTCCAAGACCGAGCTGACCGTCTTCTCCGCCTTCGAGGTGGCCTGCCTGGACGCCCAGGGCAAGGTTCTCGGCCGCCCGGTCAGCGACCTGCTGGGCGGAGCGGTCCGCGAGGCTGTGCCCTTCAGCGCCTACCTGTTCTACAAGTGGGCCGGGCATCCGGGCGCCGGTGAGGACCGCTGGGGTGCGGCACTGGACCCGGACGGGATCGTCGCGCAGGCCCGCGCCCTGGTCGAGGAGTACGGCTTCGGCTCGATCAAGCTCAAGGGCGGTGTCCTGCCTCCCGACGAGGAGGTCGACGCCGTCCTGGCGCTGCGTGAGGCGTTCCCGGGCCACCCGCTCCGTGTCGACCCCAACGCGGCCTGGTCGGTGCCCACGTCCATCCGCGTCGGCGACCGGCTCGACGGGGTCCTGGAGTACCTGGAGGACCCGACACCCTCCGTACCCGGCATGGCCGAGGTCGCCCGCCGGGTGGCGATGCCCCTGGCCACCAACATGTGCGTGGTGGCCTTCGAACACATCCCCGAGGCCGTACGGCTCGACGCGATCGGGGTGCTGCTGTCCGATCACCACTACTGGGGCGGGCTCCGGCTCACCCAGAGCGTCTCCACCCTCTGCGAGACCTTCGGTATCGGCCTGTCGATGCACTCCAACACCCACCTCGGCATCAGTCTCGCCGCGATGGTCCACGTCGCCTCCGCCTCGCCCCACCTGTCGTACGCCTGCGACACCCACCGGCCCTGGCAGAACGGTGCCGACGTGATCGAGCCCGGCGCGCTGCGGTTCGCCGACGGAGCGGTGCCCGTGCCGACGGGCCCCGGGCTCGGTGTCGGGCTCGACCGCGACGCGCTCGCCCGGATGCACGAGGACTACCTCAAGTGCGGCCTCCGACGCCGCGACGACACCGCCTACATGCGGTCGGTCCACCCCGGCTTCACCCCGCCGGCCGGAACCTGGTGACGGTGCGGCGGCGACCGCCGGGGCCGGCGCCATGGCCCGGCCGGCTTTCGGCCCGTCGGGCGACTGAGGACAGAACGGCCACCGGACGGACCCGGTGAACCAACGAGGTCACGGCGCTAGAAGACTGCTGAAAATCTTGTCGAGGGGCTGTCCGGCCGCAGGCCGGGCGGCCCTTTTGCTATGCGGTGGCTGGGGTGAGATGCCAGGTGTTGCTCGTCCGGGTGAGTCCCAGGTTGATCAGTCGGCGGAGGTTGAGGGCGGCGGCGCGGTGGTGGAGCCAGATGTTGTTGGCGATGACGCCGCGGTAGGGAACCCGGCGGTTGCCCTTGGCGACGAGCCAGGCGATGGCGCGTTCGACGGGTGGCCGCCATCGGCGGTATTCGTCCTTCCAGACGGGGTCGGTGGCGGCCTGGGCCCGGGCGGCGGCCAGCAGTTCGTACTGGGGGTGGACGTTGAGGGTGCGTCCGGTCTTGGAGGTGGTGCAACGCGTCCGCAGCGGGCAGTCGGCGCACACACCCTTGAACTGGGCGGTGCGGGCGCCGTCGGGTTTGATCTGGCCGAGGTTGGCGGTGTTTCCGGCCGGGCAGGTCGCGGTGCCTGCGGTCAGGCCGATACGGAAGTCGTCGACGGTGAACCCGCCGGGCACTGCCTGCCGCAACGGCGGCGGCTTGATCACCAGGGTGTGGCCGTCGGCCTGCAGTTGCGCGCGCAGGTCGCCGGTGCCGTAGGCGGAATCGCCGAGCACGGTTAACTCCGCGCCCTCTTCCTCGTCGGCCAGCAGACCGGCGGCGACGGCGGCCTCGTGGTTGTCGGGGCCGTAGCCGCTGGTCAGGGCGACGGCGGTGAACAGCCCGGTCTCCGGCTCGAAGGACGCATGCCCTTTGAAGCCGTCCTGGTGACGGGTGCGGTTTTTGTGGATGTGCCGCGCGTCGGGGTCAACGGTGGACACCGTCCGGTCCGCCACCGTGCGCTTGGCGATGCGCCAGCGCCCGTCGCGTCCGTCGGAGTCCTCGGCGGGTTCCACGTCCTGCCCGGCGACCAGGGCCAGCAGGCCGACCGCGTTCGCCGCCTTCTCCCCAGGTTCTGCTCGGGCAGGTGCCCGAGCAGGTTGAGGGCGTCGGTGACCAGCGCGTCGACCAGCGCGGCGCGGGCCCTCTCGTCGTCCCAGGCGATCCTCGGCTTGCCCGGGTCGGTGTAGTCGTGTGCCCGGCAGTGCCCCGCGGCCACCTCGTCGGCGCCGGGGACCTCGCGGATCACCCGGCGGATCGCGGAGATGATCTGGGTGACGGTGTCCTGGGTGGCCACCGCGTCATCGAGCACGGTGGAGTCCAGCGCGCGCCGCTGTTTGCCCTTGAGCACGCCGGTCGCGGCCACGACTTCCCTGACCTTGGTGAAGATCCGCATCGGATCGGCCGAATGACGCAAGCGGCGCCGGAAGTACGTCAGCAGCGACGGATCGAACGCGGTGTCGTACAGCCCGAGCCCGCAAGCCGCCTTCCACCGCAGGTCACACCGCAGTTCCTGGACCGTCTCGAAGTCCGACAGCCCCTGCAGGCTCTGCAGCACCACCGTCGCGGCCAGCACCTGCGGCGGCAGACTCGGACGGCCATTGGACGACGGATACATGTCCGCGAACATCCCCGGCGGGAACAGCACCTCACGATGCTCGGCCAGGAACGCGAACACACTCCCCACCGGGATCAACTCCCGGCACGTCTCCCACACATCCGGCCCGACCATCTCCCCGGCCCACTCACCCTGCATGCCTACAAGACTGGCCCCGACTCCACCGAGCCGGGGCCAGAACATGAGATTTTCAGCAGTCTTCTAGGCGCTGTTCAGGTAGGCGAGTACCGCCAGGACCCTGCGGTGCCCGCCGTCGCTCTGCGGCAGCCCCAGCTTCAGGAACACATTGCCGATGTGCTTGCTGACCGACCGTTCCGTGACGACGAGAGCGTTGGCGATGGCCGTGTTGTCATGGCCCTCGGCCATCAGCTTGAGGACCTCGCGCTCGCGCGGGGTCAGCGAGTCCAGCGGCGAGTCCCGGCGGCGGGTGAGGAGTTCGGTGACCACCTCGGGGTCCAGGGCCGTGCCGCCGGCCGCGACCCGGTCCAGCGCGTCCAGGAACTCGTCGACCCGGCCCACCCGGTCCTTGAGCAGATAGCCCACCCCGCTCGCCCCGCCGCCCAGCAGCTCGGCGGCGTACGACTCCTCGACGTACTGCGAGAGCACGAGAACCGGCAGCCCGGGGATCTCCTCCCGCGCGGCACGCGCCGCGCGCAGGCCCTCGTCGCGGAAGCCGGGCGGCATCCGCACATCGAGTACGGCGATGTCCGGACGGTGGGTGAGCAGCGCGGGCAGCACCTCGGGCCCGCTGCCCGCGACGGCCACGACCTCGTGGCCCGCCGAGGTGAGGAGCAGCACGAGCCCTTCCCGCAGCAGGGCGTTGTCCTCGGCGATCACCACACGCACGGCAGCTCCACTTCGATCATGGTCGGGCCCCCGACGGGGCTGCTCACGGCGAAGGTGCCGTCGAGTGCCGCGACCCGTCGGTGCATGCCGAGCAACCCGGTGCCGCCCGCGCTCGTCCCGTCGGCGCCGCCCCGCCCCTGGTCGTGCACGCGGACCCGCAGCCCGCCGGGGGTGCGGGTCAGCCGGATCTCGGCCCGGTCGGATCCGCTGTGCTTGGCCGCGTTCGTCAGCGCCTCGGCCACCACGAAGTACGCGGCCGCCTCGACCGCCGCCGGGGGCCGCGGCCCGTCCTCCAGGCCGTCCGCCCGGACGGTGGTGTCGAGTCCGCTGCTCGCGGCCAACGCCCGTACGGCTCCGTCGAGACCGCGGTCGGTGAGGATCGGCGGGTGGATGCCGCGCACGACGTGCCGCAGCTCCGTCAGCGCCTCCTCGGCCTGGTCCTGCGCGTCGTCCAGCAGCTTGCGCGCGCCCTCGGGGTCGCGTTCGTACGCCCGTTTCGCCAGCCCGATCCGCATCGACAGGGCCACCAGCCGCGCCTGTGTCCCGTCGTGCAGGTCCCGTTCGATACGGCGCAGTTCGGCGCCGTGGGCGGCGACCGCGCCCGCCCGGGTCTCGGTCAGCTCCTCGACCCGCTCGGCCAGCCGCGCTTTGGGCGAGGGCTTGAGCAGGGCGGTCGACCAGGCGGCGTCGAGGTCCGCGAGCCGGCTGATCAACGGGAGGACGACCGCCTCGCGGCCCAGCAGCCCCTGGCGCACGCCGTCGACGAGCAGGCCCACCGGCCACAGTGGCAGGGCCAGGCACGGCAGGAAGCCGTAGCCGTAGTAGGCGAGCATCCAGCGCAGATCGGTGTGTGTGCCGGGGTCGCGGGTGGCCGTGCGCAGCCGTTCGCGGAGCGGGCCCTCGATGGGGAGATAGACCTCCGGGATCGCCCGGCCCGTCCACACGGCCACCTGGCGCCGCTTGGCCCCGGCGATCCGGCGCACCACCAGCACCGTCTCGGGCAGCATCCCGGCACCGACCACCAGGAGCGTGACGGTGGCAGTGATCAGCAGCACGGTGATGAAGATGTAAGAGCCGAAGGCCAGCGTGGCGGCCGCGGCCAGGCGGGCCGTGGCCCTCGTCGCCTGCCGCACTGTCGTTCGCATGGTGATCAGGCTAGGCGAACCGCCACCCGTGCGGACGGGAGCCGGCCCCCGGACCGGTGGTGGAGCGGACTGCACCACCGGTCCGGAGCACGGCCCCGGGACGGAAACACTTGCCTGACTCAAGTAATTTATTCCCTTCGATTGCTTGACTTAAGTAACTCACACATGCTTGCCTAACTCAAGTAAGTTCATGCCGACCGCCCGGGACCACCCGACACGGAGCACCTGTGATGAGACCTTCTGTACGCCCCGGCCCGGCCGCGGTGGTCGTGTGCGGCGCACTGGTCGCCGCGGTCGGCCTCGCACAGCTCGGCGACGGCGGCCCGGACCTGTCCACGGCGCCCAGGGGCCCGTATGTGGCGCTGGGCGACTCCTACACCTCCGGCCCGAAGATCCCCGCCCGGACCGGCAGGCCCGCCGGGTGCGCCCGCTCCGACCACAACTACCCTGCGCTGGTCGCCCGGCAACTGAAGCTCAAAGCGGCCGACTTCCGGGACATGAGCTGCAGCGGGGCCACCGTCTCCGACCTCTCCGCACCGCAGACCACCGGCGACGGGGTCAACCCGGCCCAGCTGTCGGCCCTGTCCACCGGGACCCGGCTGGTCACCATCGGCATCGGCGGCAACGACATCGGCTTCGGAGCCCTGGTCACCCGGTGCGTCAAGGCCGGCGTCTTCTACCGTGCCACCGGCAGCGGCAGGTATCTGCCGGACGACGCGCCCTGCCGGGGGCAGTACGTCTCCGCGGGCACCGACGAAGTCCGGCAGCGGATCGAGGCGACGGGCCGCCGGCTGGCCGGCGCGCTGAACGCGATCGGGCACCGCGCGCCGCGCGCCCGGGTGTACGTCGTGGGGTACCCGGCGATCCTGCCGCCCGGGGGCACGGGCTGCGCCCGCGAGATGAGCCTCGCCCCGGGTGACGTGACGTTCCTTCACCAGGAACAGCAGCGGCTCAACACGACACTGCGGCAGCGGGCCGAGGCCGCCGGCGCCGGCTACGTCGACACGTACACACCCTCCGTGGGCCACGACGCCTGCTCGGCCCAGGGCACCCGCTGGATCGAACCGCTGCTCCCGGCGGTCCCCGCCGCCTCCGTCCACCCCAACGCACGCGGTGAGCGCGGCATGGCGCACGCGGTCCTGGAGGCGCTCCACAACCGGCCCTGAGAAGGCCCGCACAGACCGGAACCGCCCTGAGGGACGCGGTTCCGCCGCGCCGGAACCCGTGGGGACGGGGGTACGGCGCACACTCCCGGGCCCGTCCAGCGCGGGCCCGGGAGCCCGGACCTCAGAACCAGACCCCCTCCAACCACGCGGGAATGGGCAGCACCGGCCGGACGACCCGACACTCCGCGTCCGTCATGTCGCAGCTGTAACAACACGCCCACCGCCATCATTGGGGCAACAACTGCTGACCGCCGTCAATGTCGTACGTCGCGCCCGTCAATGCTTCGTTGCACATGATGTGTACGGCCAGAGCAGCGACGTCCTCCGGGCCGACGACCCGTCCGATGGGGAGCGAGGAGCGGAGCTCTTCACGCCGTGCATCGATCTGATCGCCCAGGAGCGAGGCCGACAATGGCGTGTCGACGAATCCGGCAGCGATGAGGTTCACCCGGATCGGCGCCAGTTCGAGTGCCAGGTTCGCGGTGAGGGCGGGAAGTGCCGCGGTGAGCGCTGAGGTGACGGCCCTGCCGACGCCGGGGCGGCGACCGCCCGTGCCACCGATGAACAACAGCGTTCCTGCGTCCCGGACCCTGCCCTGGCTGTACTTGGCTATCCCGAGCGTCATGGCGAGGCGTTCGCCGAAGTGCCGACTGGTCTCCGCCAGGTCCATGTCGGCCAGGGGCGCGTACAACGGGCCGCCGGCTGTCGATATGACGTGGTCGACCGCGTGGGGCAGGTCACCGAAGAACTGCTGGAGTCGGTCCGTGTCTGTGGCGTCGAGGGCCGCAGTGCTCCGCGGCCGGACTTCCGCAGCCGCTCGCTCCAGCCGCTGCGGATCTCGTGCGACCATGACCACCTGGCCACCGGCAGCGCGGACTTGACGTGCGGTTTCGAGTCCGATTCCCGAGCTTGCGCCAATCACGACGACGGTCTGGTCGACCAAATCCCGGTGTTGGTTCAGCTCACTTCCGCTCATCAGTGCCTCCGATGATCTGACGGCGGCAACGAGACGACACGCGGGAGGGCTGTGTCTCCCCCGGGTGCGTCAGACCAGCGATTGCCCACCGTGCAGTTGTGGATACAGCTCGTCCGGTCCCCCGGGCAGAGCGGTCTGAACCTGCTTGCTGACCTCGTCGGCGAGCACCTCGTGACGTCCGGCCTCCACGCCGGCGAGCGCCGCCCGGGCAACCTCGCCGGGATCGGCTTTCGGGCCGCGTACATTCGCAGCCATGTCGGTCGCCAGGTAGCTGACATGCAGAGCGGTGACCTGCGTCCCCTGTTCCGCGAGGGCGACGCGCAGGGCGTTGGTCACCGACCATTCGGCGGACTTGGCTGCGGCGTACCCGGCGCTGACCGGGATCGACACCCATGACAGCACGGAGAGAACGTTGACCAGTGCGCCGCCGCCATTGCGCTTGAGCACGGGGGCGAAAGCTCTGCTCATAGCCAGCGTCCCGACCACATGCGCTTCGAACTCCATCCGGAATGCGTCGAGGTCGGACGTGAGGATGCCGGCACGGGTGGTGGATCCGGCGTTGTTGATGAGGAGTGTCACGTCCTGCGCCTGGGCGCTGGCTGCCCGCACCGACTCGTGGTCTGTGATGTCGACGGCCACCGGAACGGCTCCCGGCACCGTGACCTTTGCGGGGTCGCGGGCTCCCGCGTAGATTTTGGCCGCTCCAGCCTCGAAAAGGGCTCGCACAAACTGCTCCCCCAGCCCTCGGTTGGCGCCCGTGACAAATGCAACGGACCCGTCGATCCTCATGGGACACCTTTCCCGCAGGGCTTCTGAAAGGCTGCGGATCGCCCGCTCGCGATGCTCCGCCGCAACGTGTCCAACCTTTCCGAACGTACCTCGCACGGCTGTCCACCACCACCCGGAGTGCGTTTGCGTCAGGGCGCGCGTCCTCGCCGGGACGACGGCATGAGTCCGCACGGGGGCGTCTCAGGCCTCAGCCGCGGCCGGGCGGGGACTGCTGCCCGGCGGGCGAGGGCGCCGGGGCTCCCGGGCGCGGCCAGGGGCTCCCCTGCAGTCTCTCGATGTCCCTGTTGTAGCGGGCGAGCGAGGCGGCGAAGTCGGCCACCTCCTCGGGCGTCCAGTCGGTGAGCACCCTCTCCAGCGCCTCGGTGTACTCGGCGCGATCGGCGTCCAGGCGGCGTTCGCCCTCCGCGGTGATGCTGAACTTACGGGCGATGCCGCCGTCGGGATCCGGGATGCGGCTGACGACTCCGGCCCGCAGCATGGCGCCGGTCTGCCGGTTGAGCGTGGAGGCGTCCAGGCTGAAGGCCTCGCTGAGCTGGCCGATGGACATCGGGCCGTCCATCTGGATGCGGCTGAGCAGGACGTAGGCACTGCGGTCGAGCCGCCCGCCGACGCTCTGCGCGCGGGGGCTGGAAAGGTGCAGATGCCGCCCGAGCAGCATGGTCTCGAATTCGATCAGATACGTGGGCTTGTCCACGTGAGGCATCCTCCCATGCCCGCCCCACGTGCGGATGACGCCGTACTCGCCCGCACGGGCGCCGCGCGGCGCGAGGGCCGGGGCCGTCCGCCGGGCCGGGTACCGGTGAGCGCCGCGGCGTCTCCGCCCCGCTCAACGGCGGGTCGCCGCTCCGGCCTCGGGGCGCTCGACCGGGTGGGCGGACAGGGCGTCGCGGCGGGCGGAGCGGACCTCCGAAGCGAAGCTGAAGGCTGCCAGGGCGCAGCCGAGGACCCCGAGGGCGGCGCCGAGCAGGCCCGGTGCGAGGTAGCCGAAGCCATGGGCGATGACCAGGCCGCCGAGGGCCGCGCCGAGGCTGTTGGCGATGTTCATGGCGGACTGGTTGACGGCCGCGCCCATGAGCTGCGCGCCCGGGGCCACCGCGATCAGGCGGGCCTGGAGGGCCGGGCCCAGGAACAGGCTGGTGGCCCCGATGAGGAAGGCGCCGGCGAACAGTCCGGGGCGGGTGTGCGCGATCAGGGCGAAGACCGCGAGGGCGGCGACGATGGCGGCGAAGCCGAGCAGCAGGCTGCGGCGCAGGTCGCGGTCGGCGGACCAGCCGCCGGCCGCGTTGCCGACGGTCATGCCCAGGCCGACGGCGACCAGCACCCAGGGCACGGCGGACGGGGACAGACCGGTGACCTGGGTGGTGATCGGCGCGATGTAGCTGTCGACGGCGAAGAAGCCGGCGAATCCGATGGCCGCGACCGCGGCGACCAGCCACACCTGCGGGGTCCGCAGGGCGGCGAGTTCGGCGCGGGGTGAGCCGCCGGTGGCGGCGGACGTCTCCGGGACGGTCGCCCACACGGCGAGGAGGGTCAGCAGGAACACCGAGGCGATGACCAGGTAGGCGGTCCGCCAGCCGGCGGCCTGGCCCAGGCCGGTGACGATCGGTACGCCGATGACGTTGGCGGTGGTCAGGCCGCTCAGTACGGCGGCGAACCCCTTGGCCTGGTTGCCCGGGCCCATGATGCTCGCGGCGAGCATGCCCGCCGCGCCGAAGTAGGCGCCGTGCGGCAGGCCGGCCACGAACCGTGCCAGGAGGACGAGTTCGAAGGTCGGGGCGACGGCCGAGGCGACCGTGCCGGCGACGAACAGCATCAGCAGTCCGACGACCAGCCGCTTGCGGGCCACCCGGGCGCTGAGGGCGGCGATGGTGGGCGCGCCTATGACGACGCCGAGGGCGTAGACGCTGATGGACCAGCTCGCGTGGCTGATGGCGTGCGCCGTGGACCGCGCGTACTCGCCGGGCAGGAGGCCGCGGGCGATCTCCGGGAGCAGGCCCATCGCGACGAATTCGGTCAGGCCCACGGCGAATCCGCCCATGGCGAGGGCCGTCAGGGCCGCCCGGCGGCGGGACGGGGTGAGGTGATCCATGGGAAGGGAGTATAGCAACGCTGTTGCGTAATATACTCGGGCGATGCGCAACCCCGCCGCCGACCTCGGTTTCCTCCGTGACTACAACGAGGGGCTCATCCTCGCCATCGCCCGAGCCACCCCCTCCTTCGACCGGGGGTCGGCGGCCGCCGCGACGGGGCTGACCCCGCAGGCCGTCTCCAAGGTGCTGGCCCGGCTGATCGAGCACGGTCTCGTCGCGCCCGTGGGGGTCAGGCGCCAGGGCGTCGGCAAACCCGCGACCGTCTACGAACTGGTCCCCACCAGCCGTTACGCGATCGGCGCGCATGTCGCGCGCCGGACCCTGCGGACGGTGCTCACCGACCTGCGCGGCGCCGTCCTGTCCTCGGCGGTCACCCCGCTGCCGGCCGACTTCACCCCGCGGGAACTGCTGGACGAGATCGCCGGGGCGATCGGCGTGATCGCCGGGGAGCATCCGCGGACCTCGGGCCGGATCGCCGGGGTCGGCATCGGCATGGTCGGTCCGCTCGACCACGCGCTGGGGATCGTCCGCGACGCGCACCGGCTGCGGCACTGGCACGACGTACCCCTGCGCGAACGCGCCGAGGCGGCACTGGCCCTGCCGGTCCATCTGGACAAGGACGTGACGGCGGGGGTCACGGCCGAGGCGTGGCGTCGCGGTACGGCGTTCCACGACGCGGCGCTGATCATGGTCGAGTCGGGTGTCGGCGCGGGACTCTGGCTGGGCGGCCAGGCCCATCGGGGAGCCCACACCAACGCCGGGGAGTTCGGGCACACCGTCCTCCAGCTCGACGGGCCGCTGTGCGTCTGCGGACGCCACGGCTGCCTGGAGGTCCTGCACGACCACGCGGTCGCCGCCGGCGACATCGGGCGGGCGGCCCGGATCCTCGCCACCGGCGTCGTCAACCTGGCCCAGACCGTGGACATCGGCCATGTCGTGCTGGCCGGCGCGGACCTGCTGCGGCACGGCGCGACCTACCGCACCGCCGTCGCCGACGCGATCCGCACGGACGTACGCCGCGCCGACTGGCTGACCGTGGAGGTGACACTGTCCGGCATGGGCGCGGACGTCATCGCCGCCGGCGCGGCGATGCAGATCCTCGACGCCCACTACGGCATCCCGACGCCCAGCGCGGTCGGACAACTCGGCAGGCCCGCGGCTCCGGCCCGCCCGGCCACCTGAGCCCCCGGTTTCCCACGAATCGGCTGGTCGCTGATTTGTTCATACCATTGACATATCCCTGACAGCAGCCTACGGTCCTCCGTCGAAGCGCTTCGACACAGCACCACGTCGTTCCGGCACAGGTGGAGGTCACGTCAATGGCCATGAAACGCGGACCGGTTGCCCTGGCGGCAGCCGCACTGGCGGGCGTCATGCTGCTCGCCTCCTGCGGAAGCTCCGGCGGCAACGCGGCGGAGGACGGCAAAACCCTCAGGCTCTGGCACTACGAGGGCTCGGACAGCGCCATGGGCGTCGCCTGGAAGCAGGCCGTCACGGAGTTCAAGAAGACCCATCCGGGCGTCAAGGTGGAGTTCGAGTCGAAGGGCTTCGAACAGATCCAGAAGACCGCCTCGATGGTGCTCAACTCCGATGACGCACCCGACGTCATGGAGTACAACAAGGGCAACGCCACGGCCGGACTGCTGGCCAAGCAGGGCCTGTTGTCGGATCTGACGCCCCAGGTCTCGGCGTACGGCTGGGACAAGCTGCTCAGCCCGAGCGTGACCACCACCAGCAGGTACAGCGCCACGGGCGTCATGGGGTCGGGCAAGTGGTACGGCATCCCCAACTTCGGCGAGTACACGATGGTCTACTACAACAAGGACCTCTTCGCGAAGAACCACATCAAGGTGCCCACCACCGCGGCCGGATTCACCTCGGCCCTGGCCGCCTTCAAGGCCAAGGGCATCACCCCGCTGGCCGACGCCGGCGCGGAGTACCCGGCCCAGCAGTACTTCTACCAGCTCGCCCTGACCAAGGCCGACCGCGACTGGGTCAACGCCTACGAGCTCTACCAGGGCAAGGCCGACTTCCACGACGCCGCCTGGACCTACGCCGCCGAGACCTTCGCCGACTGGGTGCGCAAGGGCTGGATCGCCAAGACCTCCAGCGGCGCGAAGGCCGAGGACGCCGGGGTGTCGTTCATCAAGGGCACCGCCCCGATGTTCTTCTCCGGCAGCTGGTGGTACGGGCGATTCCGCTCCGAGAACACCTTCGACTGGGGCTCCTTCCTGTGGCCCGGCTCCCCGCTGACCCTGGGTTCCGGCGGCAACCTGTGGGTCGTCCCCCAGCACGCCAAGAACAAGAAACTCGCCTACGACTTCATCAACATCACGCTGCGCAAGAGCATTCAGAACACCCTCGGCAACCACGGCGGCATCCCGGTGGCCGCCACCCCCTCCGCGATCACCGACCCCAGCTCCAAGGCCCTGATCTCCGGCTTCAACACCGTCTCCACCCGGGACGGCCTGGCCTTCTACCCCGACTGGCCGGTGGCCGGGTTCTACGACGTGCTGGTCTCGGCGGTGCAGAAGCTGCTCACCGGCAGCGCCAGTCCCGACCAGGTCCTCGACCAGCTCCAGAAGGCCTACGACGCGGGCGCCCCCACGTCATGACCGCACGGACGGCCCGCACGCACAGCGACAGCAACAGCAACACCCGCGCCCGCACCCGCACCCGCACCCGCAATCCGTATGCGCTGTATCTGCTCCCCGGTGTTCTGGCGTTCCTCGCGGTCGTCGTCGTCCCGTTCGCGATGAACATCTGGATCAGCTTCACCCACTGGCAGGGGGTCGGCTCCCCGACCTGGGCCGGGCTCGACAACTACCGTGCGCTGATGGAGGACTCCCAGTTCTGGGAGTCCTTCCGGCACAGCGCCGCCATGATCCTGGCGATGGCGGTGATCCCCACCGTCGTCGGCCTGGTCGTGGCGGCGGCGCTGTTCGACTTCGTCGCCCGGCACTTCGGCTCGAAGCTCGCCGGCGCCCTCAGGGCCTGCTTCTACCTCCCGCAGGTCCTGCCGATCACCGTGGCGGGCATCGTGTGGAGCTGGATCCTGGCGCCGGGTGACGGCTCGCTCAACCGCCTGCTCAAGGCGGTCGGTCTGGGGTCGCTCCAGCAGGACTGGCTGGGCGACCCCACGTTCGCGCTCTACAGCGTCATGGCGGTGATGGTCTGGGTCCAGCTGGGCTTCCCCGTGGTGATCTTCATGGCGGGGCTGCAACGGGCCGACCCCTCCCTGCACGAGGCCGCCGAACTCGACGGGGCGTCCTGGTGGCAGCGCTTCCGGCATGTGACGGTTCCTCAGATCAGGCCGGAGATCTCTGTCGTCCTGCTCTGGTGCACCATCGCGGCGCTCAAGGTCTTCGGCGCCGTCTACGTCCTCACCAAGGGCGGGCCCGCCGACGCCACCATCGTCCCCTCCTACTTCTCCTTCGCGACCTTCTTCGAGAAGACGCAGGTCGGCTACGGCTCGGCCATCGCCACCGTCCTCACCCTCGTCATCCTCGCGCTCACCCTGGCCGGGCTGCGCTTCCAGACCCGTACGGAGGACGACCGGTGACCGCGGTCAAGCGTTATCCCGTCCTGGTGGCGATCGTCCTGGGCGCGCTGTTCATGGTGCTGCCCCTGCTCATCGTGCTCAACAACGCCCTCAAGTCACCGGCGGACTACGCCGCGCACGGACCCCTGGCCCTGCCGCACGGCATCCGGCTCACCGCCCTCCAGGACTTCTGGACCCGGGTCGACTTCGGCCGCGTACTCCTCAACTCGGTACTGATCTCGGGGTCCGTGGCGGCGGCGGGGACCGTGCTGTCGCTGCTCAACGCGTACGCGATCGGTATCGGCCGGGTCCGGGGGCGCACATGGCTGCTCGGCTTCTTCGTCCTGGCCAATGTGCTGCCGCAGGAAGCCCTGGTGTATCCGCTCTACTACCTGGCCAAGCAACTCGGCCTTTACGACACCCGGTTGAGCCTGGTCATCGTGTTCAGCGTCATCCAGGCGGCGTTCGGCACGTATCTGCTCTCCTCCGTCCTCGGGGCCTTCCCGAGGGAGATCATCGAGGCCGCCCGCATCGACGGTGCCAACAGCTGGCAGACGCTGTGGCGGATCGTGGTTCCGGTCAGCCGGCCCACGCTGGGTGTGCTGCTGGTGTTCTTCTTCATCTGGACCTGGAACGAGTTCCTGCTGCCCCTGGTCCTGCTGCCGTCCAACGCCAACCAGACCGTCCCGGTGGCCCTCGGCGTGCTCCAGGGGCAGCGGCTGATGGACGCGACGATGACCAACGCGGCCGGGCTGCTCGGCATGCTGCCCGCCGTCGTCTTCTATCTGGTCTTCCAGCGGACGCTGACCCGTGGCGTGACCGTGGGCGCGGTCAGGTGAGGCGCGTGACCGCCGGTGGCCGCCGCGATCCGCCCGGGGCCGGGCCCGGTCCGGTCGCCTACCCGGACTGCCGTGCCGCGCGCCGCACGGCAGTCCGGCTCCGCGCAGCGCGTGAGCCGGGTCCGCCTCCCCGGTCAGGGCCGGCCGGGCGGCCACCACCGGACGAAGGCCGCGGCCACCACCGGCGCGCCCCCCAGCGCCACCACCAGACGCACACCGAGGACGATCGGTATCCGCCCGTCGGGCAGCAGCACCGAGGCGGCGGCGCCGGCCGCCAGCGCCGCCGCCACGGAGGTCCAGAACAGGACGGGTCTGCGGGCGGTCGCAGGGGGCGGGCCGTGCCAGTGGCCGAGCAGGCCGCGACGGGCGATGTGCGCGGACGCCCAGCACCATCCGGCCGCTCCGGCGGCGGTGGACACGCCGTGCAGCACGACCCACCAGGGCACCCCCGGCAGCAGCGGCTCACCGGGGGCGTGGAATCCCAGGGACGTACCGGCCAGGTGGTCATGGGTGACGTCGTCCCACAGCCGGTGGGTGACCGCGCCGGCCGCCGCCGACACCGTCGTCACGTACCAGCGGTGACGTACCCGGCCCAGCACCCCGTACTCCCCTGCCCGGCCGGGCAGATGAGCCGCGACGGCGGGTGCCGACCACCGGACGAGCTCGGCCGCCACGACGGTCAGCGGAACTCCCCACAGCGCGAGACCCACCCACGTGTGACCGTAGGTCAGGAGCGGCGCGCCCACCGCATAGGGCAGGTCCGGCGCGGTCGAGCCCACCACGACCGCGACGCCGTCGAACAGCCGGGGACGCCACAGCTTCAACGGCATGACGGCGGCGGCATGCGAGGGGAACATCAGGGGCATCGGCTCAACGTAGCCGCCCACGACGACAGCGGAACGACCGAACGGCGGAACGGTCAGGCGGGCGAACGGTCACACGGGCGACGGTCAGGGCGCGACGGTGAGGGCGCGACGGTGAGGGCGCGACGGTCAGATCCTCATGGCCACGGTCACCCTGGCGCCCTCTCCACCGTCGGTGATGACCAGGCGGTCGGTGACGAACCGGGCCAGCCACAGACCGCGGCCGCCCGCGTCGCTGTCCACCTCCGGGGGCAGTTCGGGGATGGTGTCCTCGGCGAGGCCGGGGCCGGAGTCGGTGACGTGGCAGATCAGCTCGTCCTGGTCCTGGCAGAGCAGCAGCCGGCCCCCGCCGCCGGCGTGCTCCACCGCGTTGGTGGCGATCTCGTTGACGGCGAGGACGAAGTCACCCGCGCGGACGGGCCCGAGGCCCGCCGATGCCACCGTTTCCGCGACGAGCAGGCGCAGAGAGGCCATGTCGGACCCCTTGAAGTCCATGTCCAGCAGCGGCACGTCCTGCCACTGCTCGCGGCTGCCGGGGCCGGTGGAGGGCGGGCGGCGGCCTAGGGCCAATGCCGTTGCCTTTGCTGTAGGCGTACTGTGCTTGGCAGTTCGTCCCGGGGGTGGTTCGGATGGCTGCGAGTGTGTCTGACTTATCGGGTCTCGGCCTGTTGACCTGGGTGTATCCGCCAGGCTTGGTGGACCGGGTGGTGACGGCGTGCGGCCGTGCCGAGCGACGTCAGCGGCTGCTTCCCGCGCGGCTGGTGGTGTACTTCGTGCTGGCGTTGGCCCTGTTCTCACCTGCCCCGTATCTGGAAGTGATGCGCCATCTCGTCGAGGGCTTGCGGGGCTCGGGGCTGCTGGGCAACTGGCGTGTTCCGGCGAAGTCCTCGCTGTTCAGGGCCCGGCAGCGGCTGGGCTCCGAGCCGCTGCGGGTGCTGTTCGCCACGACCGCGAAGCCGATGGCGACCGAGGCGACGCCCGGCGCGTTCTGGCGGGGCTTGCGGCTGCTCGCCGTCGACGGCACGTGCTGGGACGTCGCGGACAGTGAAGCCAACGAGACTGCCTTCGGACGTCCGGGCAGTGGCCGCGGGTCGGGCAGGAGCGCGTTTCCGCAAGTGCGGATGGCAGCTCTGGTGGAGATCGGCAGCCATGCGGTGCTGGACGCGGAACTGGCCGGCTGCCGCACCGGGGAAGTCACTCTGGTAGGCCGCCTGCCGCGTTCGACCGGCCCAGGTCAGCTGGTCCTGGCCGACCGTGGGTTCCTTGGCGTCCCGTTGTGGCAGGCGTTCACCGCCACCGGCGCCGACCTGCTGTGGCGGGTGCCCGCCAACCGCGTCCTGCCCGTCACCAAACAGTTCCGCGACGGGTCATGGCTCTCACACATCAGAGCGAGCGGCGGCCCGGCCCGCAAGGAGCCGGTTGTGGTCCGTGTCCTGGCCTACCGGCTCAAGGACCGGGCCGGTGAGGGTGAGACCGACGACTATCGCCTGGTCACCAGCCTGCTGGACGCCCGACGGTATCCTGCCCGGCAGCTGGCCGCGCTCTACCGCGAACGCTGGGAGATCGAGTCCGTCTTCGCCGAGATCAAAACCCATCAGCGTGGCGCACGCGTCGTGCTCAGCAGTAAAACACCCGACGGTGTTCACCAGCAGATCTGGGCACACCTGCTGGTCCACCACGCTCTGCGGGAACTCATGCTGAGAACGGCTGCCACCCGTGGCCTGGGCCCTGACCGGGTCTCCTTCACCGAAACGCTGCGCTCTGCCCGGCGCAGCGTGACCGTCACGCCGGGCAGTTTTTCCCCCTGACCTCCTGGTCAGAGCACTGGTGATGCTCGAGCAGGACCTCCTGGAACGGCTCCTGCCCGTCAGACGCCTCCGCAGCCAGCCCCGCGTGGTGAAACGCAAGATGTCCAACTACCGCCTCAAGCGAACTGAACACCGTTCCTGGCCACAGCCGACCCGCACCGGACCTCAAGCGGTCCTCATCACAAGACCCCAGCCCGCAAGCCCGTAACGCAACGGCATTGGGCCTAGGGCGTGTTGCGAAAGTAGTGCCGTCCGCCCGTAGGGCGGGCTCCGCGGCGTCTGGTGCGTGCGATCGCAAGGCGGAGGGTCGTCCTCGTACTGGACGTACTTGGATGATCCCGACAACGCGGCGAGCGTGCGTGCCAGGCGTCGTGGAGCAGGCGGGACTTTCGCAACACGCCCTAGCATGCCGCGATCGTTTCGGAGAGGACCAGACGGCGGTTCCCGGCTGCCCCGAGCCGTCGCAGGAGGCGCAGGACCTCGATCCGTTCGTGATGGCAGGTGCGGGCCACGCATCTCAGGAGGTCGGCGGCGCAGGCGCCGTCCATGAAGCACAGCAGCCTCATGTCCAGGGTCAGCACCCCCGATGCCGCGCTCGCGGCAAGTGCCTCCCGGATCACGGTGCCGAAGCGGTCGCGGGTCCCCAGATCGGCTTCGCCGATGAGCCTCAGTTCGGCGGCTCCCACACGGCGCGCAGCATTCCCGGGCGGGCAAGCAGGTCGCACGGGTGGGCGAGGTGCATCGCGTCGAGCACCTCGGCGGTGAAGCACCGGCTGTCGTAGGCACAGATCTCGCTGTAGGGGCGGCCGGTGAAGAGCCGCTGCGCATGTGTCTCGCGGTGCGACATCAGGTCGGTCCCGGCGTCGAGGTCGGCGACCCACCGCATGTCGATGAAGGTCCGCAGTCCGGAATACCTCTGGTTCAGGGCGAGTTCGGTCTCCTCCTCGATGCGGCTCAGCTGCCGTTCAACGGTGAAGCGGCGGTCGGGTGCGATCAGTTGCCGCATGCTGGTGGTGACCAGCTGCCGGCGCCGGACTGCTTCGGCCCGGCCGGTGCGGCCCGCGCAGAGCCGGTCGACCACCTCGTCGTCCCCGAGGGCGGGGTCGGCGAGGACCATCACCCTCTCGCCGCGCGCGAGGCCGCCCTGCACATAGGCGTTCAGCACGTCCGTCCATCCCGCGTCGTGGTCGTAGCCGACATACGCGTGATCGCCGGGCGCCATCCGCTGGACGGGAATGACCCCGGGCTTCAGGGAACTTCCGGCCGGCACGACACCTCCTCACCTCCTCGACACGCTGCTGCGGTGCTTCACCCTAGTGGTCATTTCCGACAGTCGAGGCGAGAAGAGCAAAGAGTCATCAAATGAATCAAATAACCCATACTACTTACCACCTTACGATGCGACCGACCGATTACGACCACCTCCAGTGCCCGGCTCCGCGGTCGCCGCCCGAGCGACGCCCGTCCCGACCGCCCCCGGACCGCCCCGGACCGCCCGGACCGCCCGGACCGCCCGGACCCCGGTCCGCCCCGGCCCCCGGACCAGCCAGGACAACGGGATTCATGGCGCACGAAGCCGGGAAAAGTCCCCCTTCGAGCTCATCGTGATGCTTCACTCTGACGAGTGGTCAAGAACGTCACGAGGCACGCTGCTCGAAGCCTGGGGGGATCATGAACGACCAGCGCGGAACGCACAGTTACCACAACAACGACCACACCAGGGTCGGCGCCCAGGGCAGCGTCGTCAACGGTGGTGTCCACTTCTACGGTTCCGAGCCGGCGGCCTACGCCGGCATGAGCCGGCGGCAGCAGATCGAGGAGCTGCGCCGGGCACTCGCCGAGGCCCACACCGCGGGGGACATCGACACTCCCACGCACACCGAGGCGGCCGAGGCGCTGGACGAGGCCTCGCAGCACGCCGACGCCCCCGGGGAGGACGGCCAGAACGCGTTCGTACGCGCCCTGCGCAAGGTCAAGGGCCTGGTGGACGAGGTCGGTGGACTGGTGGCGGCGGTGGCCGCCGTCATAGCCACGGTGGCCGGTGTCGGATGAACGACACCAACAACTACCTCAACAAGGACCGGACCCAGGTCGGCGTACAGGGCGGCTCGGTCACCGGCGGCGTGCACTTCAACAACGTCATCCACCACACCAACATCACCACCGTGAGCGCCGAGGACCCGCCGGAGAAGCGGTTCCGGGCCGGGGTCGAGGATCTGCGCAGCGGCAAGCGGTCGAGCGCCGAACGGCTCATCGGCGGGGCGGTCGACGACGGTTACGTCACCGGTGAGAGCGTCTACTACTGGCTGCTGGCCATCCTGAGCAAGCGGCTCTTCGAACAGCTCGGCAACGCCGACCTCATGGCCCTCCAGAAGGCCGGCCGGCTGCTCCCGGGCGGCGCCTCCGCGAGCACGCCGGAAACATCCGACGACGGCGCGCACGAGGGCGCGGACGACGGCCCCGACGAAGGCTTCCTCGCCGCCGCCGGGGCCGTCCTGGCCCTGGTGTGGTGTCAGGTACAGGATGAGTCGGCGGACAGCCGCGGCGCCCGGTGGAGCGAGATCCAGACGCGGCTCGGCGCACTTCCCGAGCAGCGCGACTCCGAGATCCGCCAGCACCTCAACATGCTGATGCACCGGGCACTGCGGGACGAACTCGAGGCCAGGGAACGCGAGGAGGTCCGCCGGGAACGCCGGGCCCACGACCGCCGCGACAGGGCGCCGAAGTTCTTCATACCCAACCCCGAACCCCTGGTCGCCCGGGTGGCCGTGCCGCCCTCGCGGCACCTGCCGCGACGGGTGGCGCTGGGCGCGAGCGCCGCGCTGCTCGCCGGTGGACTGCTGTGGGCGGTGGCCGTCATGGCCGGTGAGGGCTGGGGTGGCGCCGTACTCGCCCTGGCGCTGTGGGGCGGTGGCGGTTACGCCCTGGTGGTGTTCGGGCCGCGCTGGGTGTGGCTGCGGCAGCGCAGGCTGCGTACGTCCTACGAGCACAGCCGCTTCAACGCCCAGCGGATCGACACGAGCGGGCCGCCGGAGGCCGTCCGGGAGCGGGGCGTGTTCTGGTCGGAGATGTACACGGCCGCCGACCGCTGGTTCCAGGACCAGCGGTCGGAGGGCGAGCGCCGTGACGAGTGGCGGCAGGCCAGGATCGGCCCGCAGGTGGCCCTCGCCAACGACCTGGTCGAGCGCTACGGGGCACCCCCGGCGGTGCCCCGGCCCGTCACGGGCCGGTGGCCCGCGGTGCGGGCGGCCCTGCGCCGGCTCAGCCGCTCGAAGCCGCAGGGCCCGGAGCCGTCGGAGGCGGCCGGGCGGCAGCGCTTCGAGGCGTTCGTCGCCCAGGGCGGGAACCCGGCACCCGGCCAGGATCCGGCCGCCTTCGATTACCACGTGGTACAGCAGGACGACATGACCAACCGGCAGCAGGCGCTGGGCTGGCTCATCGAGACGCACGCGAAGGACGTGGCGGCCCGCTGGAGGAACGGCACGCTGCGGGACTTCGAGCGGACCCTGCGTCTGCCGCTGCGTCTGCTGCTGGCACTCGTCGCCGGGACCGCGGCGGCCGGACTCGGGGTGCTGCTGGCCCTGGACGTACTCCTCACCACCCACCCGCTCGTGGTGCCGGGTGTCGTCGCCCTGGCCGGCGGCGGCGGGTGGCTGAGCTGGCGTGCCGGATATCCGCTGGTCCGTGAGCACTTCGAGTACCACACCGACCGTGAGAAGTACGCCGCGCAGCTGGCCGCCGAGACCACCGCCCGTGAGGACTGGGTCGCGTATCTGTCCGACCGTCCGAGCGACGCGGAGATGGCGGCGTGGCTGGACTACGACCAGCGCGCGCTGCGCATGGCCGCCTTCGACAACTACGGGCTCACCAGCTGGGAGGTCATCAACACCTTCTTCCTGCTGGAGGCCGCGGACGGCTGCAAGCGGGCCCGGGTGCTCAACGGGCCGCCGCGCTACTCGGCCTACGTGGTACGGCTGTTCATCCTCACCGAGGACGGGGTCTGGTACAACCTGTGGCCGCTGGACTTCCTGATCGGCCAGGAGGGCAACCGGGACGACGAGACCTTCCGGTACGACGTGATCGCCAGGTGCCGGGTGCGGGAGGTCGGCCTGTACCGGCACGACGGCCGCCGCAGGCTGGTCGACGTGGAGGCGGACGGCGCGCTCACCTCGGGCGGCAACGAACGCCGGGACCTGATCATGCACCAGACGGTCCAGCTGGAGCTGATGCACGGTGAGAAGATCCGGGTCCTGATCGACAACTTCGACCGGTTCCTCGACACCGGCCTGGAGGACGAGGAGAAGCTGCTGGAGCTGGCGATGGAGATCTCCGGCGCCACCGACGCGGTCCGCATTCTGCAGGCGGTCGGCGGCGGCGGGAAGAGCTGGTTCGAGCGCCAGCGCGAACGGTCCCGTTTCAAGCTGACCTCGCTGACCTCGCTGACCCAGGACAGTGCGACCGCCCTGTCGTCCGCCCCCGAACGGCCGCAGCTGACCGCGGCGGACCGGGAGCCCGAGCCGTAGGAAGCGCCCGTGGCCGGACGCCCGTGGGAGAGGCCCGCGGGCGGCGTTCGCCCGTCCGGCCGCGCCGCTCGCCGGGCGGGAGTGCGGGGCGGGGGTCAGAATCGTACGGTGTCGTGTCCCGCGCCCCGCCCGCCCCGCCGCCCCGCCGCCCCGCCGCCCCGGAGGTTCCCCGATGACCGCGAACGCCGCCGCATCCGCACCCGTCGTCGTGGGCACCGACGGCTCGGCCGCCTCCGCCAAGGCCGTGCTCTTCGCCCTGCGCGAGGCGCAGCTGCGCGGGGCCGCCCTGCGTGCGGTGTGCGCCTACAACTTCACCCCCGCCGAGCAGACCACCTCCGGCTGGCTGGCGGCACCCGGCCCACCGGATCTGGACACCCAGCTGCGTGACCTCACCTACCAGCGGGTGAGCGAACTGGTCGAGGCCGCCCAGCGGGAGGCCGGCGGGGCCGAGGTGAAGGTGGAGATCAGGATCGAGACCGGCCGCCCGTCCGAGGTCCTGCTCGCCGCGGGCCAGGACGCCGGCCTGCTGGTGGTCGGCAGCCGGGGGTCGGGAGCCTGGGGCCGGCTCACCCTCGGTTCCACCAGCACGGAGGTCGTCCACCACGCCGACCGGCCCGTCGTGGTCGTCCCGAGCGACCCCCGGCACGACGCCTGAGACCAAGGCCGTACGGGCGAACGCGCCAAGGGCTGTCCCGTAATCCCCGGCGGGCGCGCGACGACAGGGGGCACTCCCCCACCCGGCCGCCGGGCAGGGGGACTACTGCACCTCGCCGCGTTGCCGGATCAGCCGAAACACACCCGGTATGAGGACGACCTCCCCCAGCTACCGCCGGGGGTGCCCCACCGCCTTGCGAAGCACCGCACCCGATGCCGCGCGCCGATCCACCGGGAATTACGGGACAGCTCTCAGCCCCTGGCTGACAAATAGCGACCTGGGGCGATGTCCTCCGCGAGGACGCGTGCGAGGTTGCGTTCCGCGAGGGCGGTGATGGTGACGAAGGGGTTGACTCCGGTCGATCCGGGGATCAGCGAGCCGTCGGTGACGTAGAGGTTGGGGTGGCCGGTGGCCCTTCCCCAGGCGTCGGTCGCGTCGCCCAGGACGCATCCGCCGAGCGGGTGGTAGCAGAAGTCGTCGGCGAAGGCCCGGGTGTCCCCGAACAGGTCGTACCGGTAGACGGTGCCGTTGGCCTCGTTGATCCGGTCGAAGAGGGACGCCGTGGCGGTGACGGAGGGCTGGTTCTGGGCGCGGGTCCAGTTCAGGGTCATGGCGTCGGTGGCGGCGTCGTAGGCGAAGGTGCCGCGTTCGGGGTTTCTGGTGATCGCGAGGTAGAGACTGATCCAGGTCTCGGTACCGGCGGGCACGGGGGCGATCTCGGCGAAGACGGGGTGGTCGGGGTTGGCCCAGTCGTCGATGGCGAGGGCCGGGATGGCGGACTGGTTGGCACCGGTGGGGTTCCACAGGTGGTTGGCACGGCCGGTCATGATGTTGCCGTTGTTCCCCCAGCCGGTACCGATACGGGGGCTGAGCTTGGGCAGCGCGCCGGTCTCCCGGGCCCTGAGCAGCAGTTCGGTGGTGCCGAGGCTGCCGGCCCCGAGGAAGAGGTACGTGCAGCGGACCTCCCTGACCGACACCACGGCGCCCGTCGTGTCGATGACGTTCACCGACAGGACGTAACCGCCGCCGGAGGCCTGGCGGATGGACGTGACGTGCTGGAGGGTGTCGATGGTGACGTTCCCGGTGCCGAGCGCGGTCGCCAGATAGCTCTTGTCGAGGCTGCGCTTGCCGTGGTTGTTCCCGTAGATCACCTCGGCCGCGAGCGCGGACTTGGGTACCTCGCCGTTCTCCTCGCGCGCCATGTAGCCGAAGTCGTAGACATTGGGGACGAAGACCGTGCTCAGCCCGGTCGCCTGGGCCTGGGCCCGGGAGACGCGGGCGAAGCGGTAGTAGTCGCTGCTCTCGAAGTAGCCGGGCGGGATGGAGTTGACCCCGAGGGTGGAGTTCGCCAGCGGGAAGTACCGCCCGTACATCTCCTCCGCGTCGACGCCGGGAAGGATCTCCTCGAAGTACGAACGGGCGGGGGTGACCGCCATTCCGCCGTTGACCAGCGAGCCGCCGCCGACGCCGCGCCCGACGTAGACGGACATCTCGGCGAAGTCCACCCGGTCCAGCACCCCTGGATAGGGCTCGATGTCGCGGTCGACCACGTCCAGCCACAGCATGGAGGACAGCGGTGCCCGGGTGCGGTTCCTGAACCACATGGACCGGCGGTCCGGGTCCGTCATGGCGCAGAAGACGTTCCCGTCCTCGGCGGGCTGGTCCCACAGCCGGCCCATCTCCAGCACGAGGGTGCGGACCCCGGCCTCGCCGAGGCGCAGGGCGGCCACCGCCGCTCCGTAGCCGGAGCCGACCACTACGGCGGTAACGGTGTCGGCAGCGGCGGACGAGGAGGCGTTGCCGGTGGCGGCAGCGGGTACCGCCACCGTGGTGAGCCCGGCCGCGGCGGCGGCCTGGAGCGCCGCCAGGCCCAGGAGGCGGCGGCGCGACAGGGGCGGGGGCGGATACGACGGGGCGGGGCCGGGGGGCTCATGTCCTCGCGCGGCTGCTCCGGCTGCTCCGGCTGCTCCGGCTAATCGCCTCATGGTTTCGGTCATGACGGCTTGCCCTCCATCCAGTCCCGGGATATACCGCCGCGGACCGGAGACAGGGTTGCCGTCGCCGGCCGGGGCGGGTCCACGTTCCCTGACTCACGTTGCGTACATGACAACTTCCCATGTCCAGCGCGTTCCACTCCATGGACGAAATCTTGCCTTTTCCGGTCATGGGAGACCTGTTCCCCCCGGGGCGTCCAGATTTAACACGCGCGCGGGCGGCGGGTTTTCATGTGTCGCGACGATGATCGCCGGGTGAAGTCCTCGGGAGACCGGGCAGAAATCAGCCGGTTTGTTCTCCGTGAATGTTGCGATCGCCGACGCGGAACACTTTCGTTCCGCCCGGCGCGCCGCACGGAACGGGCGATCCGGCCTTCCGGCTGATCGGAAGGCGAAGGCATGGTTGACCGGTCGGTAACTGCGTCGCTACTTTCATGGCGCCGCCAATTCGGGAATCGGTTCGACCGGCAATCCGGAGCGCGAGCCTCGGTGTGCCGTGCCCGAATTTCTTCGTTCTGCGCCATTGATTCTCTCGGAGAGTACATGACGTCCGCTGCGCACTTATGCGACATTGTCATCGGCATCAGCCCCTTCAACGAACCTGACGCCGGGCTCGTCTCGGCGGTCAGCCGCGCCGGCGGACTGGGAGTGCTCGACCTCGGGACCGGCGACCGGCAGGCCCGGGAGGCGCTGGAGCGCACTGGCCGCTGGGTCGCGGGCGCGCGGTACGGAGTACGGATCGCCGCGGGCTGCCGGCTCACCCCGGCGGACCTGGCAGCGGGCCCGGACGGCGACACGGCAGGCGACACGGCCGGTGGCACCGGCGGCGGCACAGGCGGCGCGGCGGACGGCGGGAGCGGGCCGCACAGCGTGGTGCTCGGCGTGGACGCGCCCTGGGCGGTGCGTGATGTCGCCGACCGCTACCGGGTACTGGTCGAGGTCACCGACCTGGACGGGGCGCTGGCGGCGGTGCGGGCCGGGGCGCACGGCATCATCGCCCGGGGCAGTGAGAGCGGCGGCCGGGTCGGCGAACTCGGCACCTTCGTCCTCCTCCAGCAGGTACTTGCCGAGCCCGGCGTGTCCGTCCCGGTCTGGGCCTGCGGCGGCATCGGCCCGTACACCGCGGCGGCCGCCATGGCCGGCGGGGCGGCCGGGATCGTCCTGGACACCCAACTGGCCCTGCTCGCCGAATCCGGACTGCCCGAGGAGGCCGCTGCCGCGCTCCGTTCCATGGACGGCTCGGAGACCGTGCTGATCGGCGGCCACCGGGTGCTGCACCGCCGCGGCCCCGGCGCCGCGCTGCCGCCCGACCCGGCGCCCGCCGCCGTCGCCGCCCTGCTCGGGGTAGGCGATCTGCGCGCCCGGTTGCTCCCGGTGGGCCAGGACGGTTTCCTCGCCGCCCGGTTCGCCGAGCGCTGGCACGACGTCAGCGGGGCAGTACGGGGGCTGACCGACGCGGTCCGGGACGCGGTCCGGGACGACCGCGCCGCCTCGGCCCTGCTGCCCGGCTCGCCGATGGGCGAGGCCCTCGGCACCCGGCTGCCGGTCGCGCAGGGACCGATGACCCGGGTCAGCGACCAGGCGGGGTTCGCCGCCGCGGTCGCCGCGGAGGGCGCACTGCCGTTCGTGGCGCTGGCGCTCGCCGGGCGGGAGCAGGCGCGGGCCGTGCTGGAGGAGGCCTGCGCCGCACTGGCCGGACGGCCGTGGGGCGTGGGGGTGCTCGGGTTCGCGCCGGAGGAGGTCAGAGCCGCCCAGCTCGAAGCCGTACGCGAACTCCGCCCCAGCCACGCGATCATCGCGGGCGGACGGCCCTCGCAGGCCGAGGCCCTGGAGCGGGACGGGATCCGGACATTTCTGCACGTCCCCTCCCCCGGGCTGCTCCGCCAGTTCCTGCGGGCCGGTGCCCGGCGGTTCGTCTTCGAGGGCTCCGAGTGCGGCGGCCACGTCGGACCGAGAGGCAGCTTCCCGTTGTGGGAGGCCCAGCTCGCGGTCATCGAGGACTACTTGGACGACGCGGACCCGGCCGCCCACAGCGGCGCCCCCGGCGGCATCGAGGTCTTCTTCGCCGGCGGGATCCATGACGAACGGTCCGCCGCGATGGTGGCCGCCCTCGCCGCCCCGCTGACCCGGCGCGGCTGCGCCGTCGGCGTCCTGATGGGCACCGCGTACCTGTTCACCGGGGAGGCGGTGGAACACGGCGCCGTTCAGCCGCTCTTCCAGCGCCAGGTGCTGGCCGCGCGGCGCACCGCACTGCTGGAGACCGCCCCGGGGCACGCCACCCGGTGTGTGCCGAGCCCCTTCACCGAGGGCTACCGGGCCACCAAGGAGCGGCTGCGGGCCGAGGGGGTGCCGGACCGGCGGCTGTGGGAGGAGCTGGAGCGCCTCAATGTGGGCCGGCTGCGGATCGCCAGTAAGGGGGTCGAGCGCGGCGCCGACGGTGAGCTGCTGCCGGTGGCGGAGGACCGGCAAATTTTGGATGGCATGTTCATGGCAGGTGAGGTCGCGGTGCTGCGCTCGGCGACCACCACCATCGGCGCCCTGCACGCTTCGGTCGCCCCCGCCGCCGCGGACTACCTCACCGCGCGCGCGGCCGAACTCCGCGAACGCCTGGGCGACGGCCCGGCCGGACGTACCGCCGAGCCGCCGGCCCCCGAACCGCTGGACGTGGCGGTGATCGGCATGGCCTGCATGTTCCCGCAGGCACCCGACCTCGCCTCGTTCTGGGCCAATGTGCTGGGCGGCGTGGACGCCGTCACCGAGGTGCCCGCCACGCGGTGGGATCCCGCCGTCCACCACACCCCGGACGCGGCGCACACCGCCACCGTCTCCAAGTGGGGCGGCTTCCTGCCTCCGATCCCCTTCGACCCGCTGGGCTACGGCATCCCGCCCGCCTCCCTCGGCAGCATCGAACCGGTGCAGCTGCTCGCACTGGAGGCCGCCCGCCGCGCCCTGCACGACGCCGGGTACGACACGGGTGCCGGCGCCGGTTCACGCGACCGGGGCAACAGGGCGGCCCGGGGCGGCGCGGGCCGGGGCGGGAGGAGCTTCGACCGCTCCCGTACCTCCGTCGTCTTCGGAGCCGAGGCCGGCAGCGACCTGTCCAACGCCCAGACGCTGCGCGCCGTGCTGCCGTCCTACTTCACGACCGTGCCCGAGGGGCTGACGGAGCAGCTGCCCGAGCTCACCGAGGACTCGTTCCCCGGCATGCTCGCCAACGTCATCTCCGGGCGGATCGCCAACCGGCTCGACCTCGGCGGCGCCAACTACACCGTGGACGCCGCCTGCGCGTCATCGCTGGCCGCGGTCGACGTGGCCTGCAAGGAGCTGGTGACCGGCACCAGCGACCTCGTCCTGTGCGGTGGCGCGGACCTGCACAACGGGATCAACGACTACATGCTCTTCTCCTCGGTGCACGCGCTCTCCCCCACCGGCCGCTCCCGCGCCTTCGACGGGTCCGCGGACGGCATCGCGCTGGGCGAGGGCGTCGCCTGCGTGGTGCTCAAGCGGCTGGCCGACGCCGAACGGGACGGCGACCGCGTCTACGGTGTGATCAAGGGCGTGGGCAGCTCCAGCGACGGGCGGTCGCTGGGCCTGACCGCCCCCCGCCCCGAGGGCCAGCGCGCCGCCCTGGAACGCGCCTACCGCAACGCCCGCGTCTCACCGGCCGACGTCGGACTGGTCGAGGCCCACGGCACCGGTACGGTCGTCGGCGACCGCACCGAACTGACCATCCTCAGCGAGACGTTCACCGCGGCCGGCGCCCGGCCCGGCCGCTGCGCGCTCGGCTCCGTCAAGTCCCAGATCGGGCACACCAAATGTGCCGCGGGACTGGCCGGCCTGGTCAAGACCGTCCTCGCCCTGCACACCGGCGTCAAGCCGCCGACCCTCCACCTCAAGCAGCCCAACTCCGCCTGGAAGGAAGGGAGCAGCCCCTTCGCCTTCCACGCCGAGGCCCGGCCGTGGGCGGCACCGGCCGCAGAACGGATCGCCGGGCTCAGCGCGTTCGGCTTCGGCGGCACCAACTTCCACCTGGTGGTGGCCGCCCACGACGGCGGCACTCCCCCGGCCCACGCGCTGGACGCCTGGCCCGCCGAGCTGTTCCTCTTCCGCGGTGCGGACCGCGCGGCGGCTGCACGCGAGGTCGAGGAGACGCTCAAGCTGGCCACCGCCGACGACGCCGCCGGATCGCCGTGGCGCCTGCGCGACCTGGCGCTGGCCGCCGCCCGCCGCTCCGACACCGGCCACGAACCCGTACGGGCGGCCGTCGTCGCCGAGGACCTGGACTCGCTGGCCGGACAACTGCGCCGGGTACTGGCGGGCGAGCACGATCCCACCGCCGGCATCCATCTCGCCGACCCCGGGGACGGTACGCCGGACCCCGGCAAGGTGGCCCTCCTCTTCCCCGGTCAGGGCAGCCAGCGGCCCGGCATGTTCGCGGACCTCTTCGTCGCGTTCCCCTCGCTGCACCGCTACCTCGAACTCGGCGGCGACCACGCGGACACGCTCTACCCGCCCACCGCCTTCGACCCGGCCGGCCGGGCCGAACAGCAGGCCCGGATCACCGACACCCGGGCGGCCCAGCCCGCGCTGGGCATCGTCGGCCTGGCGGCGCACGAGCTGCTCACCGCCGCGGGCGTACGGCCCGACATGGCGGCCGGCCACAGCTACGGTGAACTGGTCGCCCTGTGCGCGGCCGGCGCCCTCGACCCCCGCGGTCTGCTGGAACTCAGCACCGAACGGGCCACCGCGATCCTGGAGGCGGCAGGTGCGGCAGGTACATCCGGGGCATCCGGTTCCGGTGTCACGGATCCGGGCACCATGGCCGCGGTCACGGCCGGGGCCGAGGATGTCGAACGGGCGCTGCGGGAGAACGGACTCGACGGCCGGGTCGTGGTCGCCAACCGCAACGCGCCCCGGCAGACCGTGGTCTCCGGGCCGGTGGAGGCGGTGGAGTCCGCCGTACGCCTGCTGCGGGAGCGCGGCCACGGCGCCAAACGCATCCCGGTGGCCTGTGCCTTCCACAGCCCCCTGGTCGCCGGCGCGGGCGTCCGGTTCGCCGCGGCGCTGGCGAGCCGCCCCGTACGGGCGCCGGAGTTCCCGGTCTGGGCCAACCGCACCGCCGCCCCGTACGGCGCCGAGCCGGACGCGCTGCGCTGCGAACTCGCGGCGCAGATCGGTTCCCCGGTCCGGTTCATGGAGCAGATCGAGGCCATGTACGAGGCCGGGGCCCGGACGTTCGTCGAGGCCGGTCCCGGCACGGTACTCACCCGGCTGACCGAGGCGATCCTCGGCGACCGCCCGCACCGCGCGATCGCCTTCGAGAGCCGCCGCCAGGACCGCTCCGGCGGAGTACGCGCCTTCCTGGACGCCCTGGCCCAACTGGCCGTCACCGGAGTGCCGGTGCGCACCGGATGGATGTTCCACGGCCGCGACGCGGTGGACCCGGGCCGTACCGCGATGCCGAAGCGGCCCGGCTGGACGGTCGACGGCCAGTTGGTCAGGACCGCGGCCGGCGAACTCCTGCCCGGTGCGCTGGCACCGGCCCGACGCGTCGTGGAGGCGACTGTGACCAGCGGCAACGGCAATGGCGGCACCCCGCAGGATGCCCTGATCTCCGAGTTCCTGAGAACCAGCCGGGAGATGGTCGCCGCCCAACGCGACGTGCTCCTCACCTACTTCGGCGGTGGTACGGCGGCAGCCGGGCACGGGCCGGTCCCGCCCGTGCAGGTCGTCGCGCAGCCCGTACCGGCCGTCGCGGAGCCCGTGCGCGTGCCCGTGCCCGTTCCCGCACCGGCCGCGGTCACCGGGGACGACGTGCTGTCGGTGGTCTCCCAGATCATCAGCGAACGCACCGGCTACCCCGTCGACATGATCGAACCCGACCTCGACCTCGAAGCCGACCTCAGCATCGACTCCATCAAACGCGCCGAAATCGCCGGCGAACTCGCCCAGCGACTCGGCATCGCCGACAGCACCGCCACCCTCGCCGACGAGGAACTGGAACAACTGGCCACCGCCCGCACCGCCGCCGCCGTCACCGCCTGGCTGACGCAACGGCTCGCGGTATCCGGCAGCGCCGCTCCCGTCCCCGCTCCCGTCCCCGCTGCCGTTTCCGTCCCGGTCACCGGGGACGACGTACTGTCCGTGGTCTCCCAGATCATCAGCGAACGCACCGGCTACCCCGTCGACATGATCGAACCCGACCTCGACCTCGAAGCCGACCTCAGCATCGACTCCATCAAACGCGCCGAAATCGCCGGCGAACTCGCCCAGCGACTCGGCATCGCCGACAGCACCGCCACCCTCGCCGACGAGGAACTGGAACAACTGGCCACCGCCCGCACCGCCGCCGCCGTCACCGCCTGGCTGACGCAACGGCTCGCGCTCACCGAAGCCCCGGCCGCCCCGGCCGCCCCAGCGGCGGAGGCGGCGGAGGCGGCGGTCCGGCAGGTGCCGCAGGTCGTGACGGGGGTGGTCCCCGGGCGGCTTCAGCTGCGGCCGGTACCGCTGGACGGTCCCGATGGCGCGGCCGGCCCCGACGCCGTTCTGGCGGGCAGACGCATCGTTCTCCTCGGTGACGGTGACGGTGTCGCCGCCGCGCTGTCGGCCCGGCTGACCGGGCACGGCGCCGAGGCGGTGGCCCTGGGCGCCGGGCACCTGCTCACCGAGCAGGACGGCCCGGTGGACGGGGTGATCCTGCTCGACCCGCTGGGCGGATCCGGCCCACCGGTGCTGCCGGACGCCTTCCCCGTACTGCGGGCCGCCCTGCGGCGCGCCCCGCGCTGGCTGCTGGCGGCGCGGCGCACCGACCCGCTGGACGTGCGGGCGGCGGGGCTGCACGGGCTGTTCCGTACGGTGGTCAGGGAGTACCCGCGGACCGTGGCCCGCGTCGTCGGCTTCGCCCCGGACGCGGGCGCGGACGCGGACGCCGTGGCCGAGGCGCTGGCCGATGAGCTGCTCGACCCGCGGAGCGCGCCCGTGGTGCTGCGTTCCGCCACCGGCCGGTACGGGCTGGACCTGGTGGAGACCCCGCTCGGGGGCCTGGCCGCCTCGGGTGCGGGGCCCGCGGGCGACGGAGCGGCGGAGGCGGCGGCCATCGGCCTGGACCGCGACTCGGTGGTGGTGCTGGTCGGCGGGGCGCGGGGCATCACCGCGCGGTTCGCCGCCGCGCTCGCCACGGCCTCCCGCTGCCGGATCGAGCTGCTCGGCCGCACCCCCGAGGCCGACGGGCCCGAGGAGCCGGACACCGCGGCGGCACCTGACGAGATGGCGCTGCGTGCGGTGCTCGCCGCTCGCGGCGGCCGCAGACCCGCCGAGATCCAGCGGGAGGTGGCCCGGATCCTGGCCCGGCGCGAGGTGGCCGCCACCGTGGACCGGCTGACCGGCCTGGGCAGCGCGGTGCGCTACCGGTCGGTGGACTTCCGTGAACCCGACGCGGTGCTCCAGGCGATGAAGGAGATCCACACCGAGCACGGCCGGCTGGACGGTGTCGTCTACGCCGCCGGGGTCATCGAGGACCGGCTGATCGAGGAGAAGTCCGACGAGTCCTTCCGGCGGGTGTTCGCTACGAAGGCGGACGGCGCGGGCGCCCTGCTGGCCGCGCTGGAGGAACTGCCCGGCGGTCCCGCGAACGGTCCCGGCACCGCCCCCGCCACCGGCGCCGGCCTCGGCTTCGCGGTGCTCTTCGGCAGCATCTCCGCCGTACTCGGCAACCGCGGCCAGGCCGACTACGCGGCGGCCAACGACGCGCTGGAGGCCCTGGGCGCGCGATGGCAGGCCCGCACCGGCTGCCGGGCGCTGACCGTGCACTGGGGCCCGTGGGCACCGACCGGGGAGTACGGCGGCGGCATGGTCACCCCGGAGCTGGGGCGTGAGTACGCGAAGCGCGGCATCCGGCTCATCGACCCCGAGGAAGGCGCGCTGGCGCTGTTGCGCGAACTCGCGTACGGCGACGAGTCGGCCGGGGCCGTCGTCTACACGGCGTCG
The DNA here is from genome assembly GCF_056270125.1 of Streptomyces sp. RLA131. Lineage (NCBI taxonomy): Bacteria > Bacillati > Actinomycetota > Actinomycetes > Kitasatosporales > Streptomycetaceae > Streptomyces > Streptomyces sp. RLA131. The sequence continues at coordinate 7,852,505 of NZ_JBWDOQ010000002.1, read as the reverse complement.
GGCTGGTGACCGTGACCGATGGACGCCTGCCCCCGGTCGCCATCGTGGGGATGGCCGTCCTGCTGCCCGGCGCACCCGATCTGGCGGCGTACTGGCGGAATCTGACGGCCGGTACGGACGCGGTGACCGAGGTTCCGGCGGGCCGGTGGGACGCCGACTACTACCGTCCGCGCCCGGACGGCGCCGGCGGTCCGGCCGCCCCCGACCGGGTGTACTGCCGGCGCGGCGGGTTCGTGGACGAGCTCGCCGACGTGGAGGTCACCCGGTTCGGGATCATGCCCGCCTCGGTGCCCGGCACCGAGCCCGACCAGCTGATCGCCCTCCATGTGGCCGCCGCGGCCCTCGCCGACGCGGGCGGCGAGGAGCGGCTGCCCGACCGGCAGCGGGTGGGGGTCGTGCTGGGCCGGGGCGGCTATCTCACCCCCGGGCTGGTCCGGCTCGACCAGCGGGTCCGTACCGCCGGGCAACTGGTGCGTACGCTGGGCGAGTTGCTGCCGGATCTGGGCGCCGACCAGCTGGAGCGGGTCCGGGCGGCCTTCACCGACCGGCTGGGCCCCGACCGTCCCGAGGCGGCCATCGGGCTGGTGCCCAATCTCGCCGCCTCGCGGGTGGCCAACCGGCTGGACCTGCGCGGCCCCGCCTACACGGTGGACGCCGCCTGCGCGTCCTCGCTGGTCGCGGTGGACCAGGCGGTGGCGGAACTGGCCTCCGGCCGCTGCGACCTGATGCTCGCCGGCGGGGTGCACCACTGCCACGACATCACGCTGTGGAGTGTCTTCTCGCAGCTCGGCGCGCTCTCCCCGAGCCAGCGCATCCGCCCCTTCCACCGGCACGCCGACGGCATCCTGATCGGCGAGGGCACCGGTGTCGTGGCGCTCAAACGCCTGGCGGACGCCGAGCGCGACAACGACCGGATCTACGCGGTCATCCGGGGCACCGGCGTGGCCAGTGACGGCCGTACCGCGGCTCTGGCCAGCCCGGATCCCGGCGGCCAGACCCGGGCCGTACGGCAGGCCTGGCGGGCGGCCGGGCTCGACCCGCGCGAGCCCGCCTCGATCGGGCTGCTGGAGGCGCACGGCACCGCGACGCCCGCCGGGGACGCGGCCGAACTGGTCACCCTGGCCGAGGTGTTCGGTCCCGGGGGCGGAGCCGAGGACGCCGTGATCGGGTCCGTCAAGTCGATGATCGGCCACACCATGCCGGCCGCCGGGGTGGCCGGGCTGGTCAAGGCCGCCCTCGCCGTCCACCACGGGGTGCTGCTGCCCACCCTGCACTGCGACGACCCGCACCCGGCACTGGCGACCACCCGGTTCCGTACGATCGGCACGGCGGCGCCGTGGGACGCGCCGGTGCGCCGGGCGGCGGTCAACGCCTTCGGCTTCGGCGGCATCAACGCCCATGTGGTGCTGGAGCAGCCGCCGTCGGCCCCGCGTCCGGTACGCCGGGCCGTGGTGACCGAGCCGGAACGCGTCCTGGCGCTGACCGCCGACACCCCGGACGGGCTGGCCGCGCTGCTCGCGGCGGACGACTCCGCGGTGCTGGCCCGGGCGGCGGGCGGCACCGGCCGTACCCGGCTCGGCATCGTCGACCCGACGGCCAGACGGCTGGCGCTGGCCCGGCGCATGGTGGCCAAGGGCCGTCCCTGGCGCGGCCGGAACGACATCTGGTTCGCGCCCACCCCGCTGCTGGGCGCGGCGGCCCCGGGCAAGGTGGCCTTCGTCTTCCCCGGTCTGGAGGGCGAGTTCACGCCCCGGACCGACGGCGTCGCCGAGTACTTCGGGCTGGCCGGCCGCCCCGGCGTGCCGGGTGTGCCCGGCGGCAAGGGGGAGGAGGCACGGGTCGGCGACGTCGGCCGGCACGCCGTCGGTGTCTTCGGTGTCGGGCGCCTGCTGGACGCCGCGCTGCGGCGGATGGGGATCGTGCCGGACGCGGTGGCCGGACACAGCCTCGGCGAGTGGACGGCGATGGTGACGGGCGGCCTCTACTCCGGCGCCGACGCCGACGCCTTCCTCGACTCCTTCGACCCGGACGCGCTGCGCGTGCCCGGCCTGGCCTTCGCCGTGCTCGGTGCCTCCGCCGACCGGGTGGGTGCCGCGCTGGAGGAGCGGGCGGACGACCGGGTCGTACTGTCCCACGACAACGCGCCGAACCAGTCGATGGTGTGCGGTCCGCGCGCCGGCGTCGAGGAGTTCGTACGGTCCCTGCGCGCCGAGGGCGTGATCGGACAGGTACTGCCGTTCCAGTCCGGCTTCCACACCCCGATGCTTGCCCCGTACCTGGGCCCGATCGCGGCCGCCGCCGGCCGGTTCGACCTGCTCCCGCCGCACGTCCCGGTCTGGTCCGGGACCACCGCCTCCCGCTATCCGGCCGATCACGCCGGGGTACGCGAGCTGTTCGTCCGGCACCTGCTGGAGCCGGTGCGGTTCCGGCAGCTGACGCTGGCCCTGTACGAGGCCGGGTTCCGGGCGTTCGTCCAGGTCGGCACCGGGCAGCTGGCCTCACTGATCGGCGACACCCTGCACGACCGGGAGCACCTCGCCGTGGCCGCCAACTCCCCGCACCGCGACGGCGTCGCGCAGTTGCGCCGGGTGGCCACCGCCCTGTGGGCCGACGGTGCCCGCCTCGACCCTGCGCTGCCCCGCCCCACGGCCGGGACGGTGACCCGGCGGCCGACCCGGCTCGACCTCGGCGGCGCGCTGATCTCCCTGGACGGGACGGATCTGGCGGCGCTGCGCCACGAACTCGCCCCGGCGGCGGCCGCGTCCCGCACGACCCGGCCGGTGTCCGCTCCCGTGTCGGCGCTCGACGCCATGGCCGGGCGCTTCCCGGTGGCGGCCGAACTCGGCGCGCTGCTGCGGGAGACGGCCGGCACCGCCGCCGAGCTCATCGCGGCCGGCAGCGGCCGGCGCACGGCGCCGCCGGTCGGCCCGGCCCCCGTACGGGAGCGCCCGCGGGGCGAGTCGCAGAGCGTGCTGCGGGTCTCCACCGACGCCATGCCGTATCTGCTCGACCACTGCTTCTTCCCCCAGCGGCCCGGCTGGCCCGATGAGACGGACCGCTGGCCGGTGGTCCCGGCCACCACCATCGTGGGGCATCTGATGGACGCGGCCGAGCGGGCCGCCCCCGGGACGCGGGCCGTCGCGGTGCACGACGCCCGGTTCGACCAGTGGGTGACCGCCGCGCCGCCGGTCGAGGTGCCGGTCACCGCGGTGGCCTCGCCCGACGGCCCGGACCGGTTCGCCGTCACCTTCGGCCGCGCCGCCCGCGCCACGGTGGAGGTCGCCGCCCGCCACCCGGCTGTCCGGCCCGCGCCCTGGCGCACCGACCCCGCCGGCGAACGTGACCCCGACCACACGGCGGCCGAGCTGTACCAGGGGCGCTGGATGTTCCACGGCCCGGCGTTCCAGGGCGTCACCGCGATCACCGCGATCGGCGAGTCGCACGTACGCGGCACGATCACCACACCGGCCGCGCCCGGGGCGCTGCTGGACAACGTCGGCCAGCTGCTCGGCTACTGGATCATGGCCACCCGTACCGAGCGGACCGTGGTCTTCCCCGTCGGGATGCGGCGGATGCGCTTCTTCGGGCCGCACCCGCGGCCCGGCACCGCGGTGGAGTGCGTGGTCAGGATCGTGACACTGACCGACGCCGTGCTCGAAGCCGATGTGCAGCTCGTGACGGGCGACGGCGAGGTGTGGGCGCAGATCGACGGCTGGCAGGACCGCCGCTTCGACAACCACCCCGACACCAAGCCGGTGGAACGCTTCCCGCAGCGCAACACGCTCTCCCGGCCGCAGCCGGGCGGCTGGGTCCTCCTCCACGAACGGTGGCCGGACCTGGCCTCCCGCGACCTGATCATGCGCAACCACCTGGGCGGCGCCGAGCGCGCCGGGTACGAAGGCCGTCCGCCGCGCGGTCGGCGGCAGTGGCTGCTGGGCCGGATCGCGGCCAAGGACGCCGTACGGCGGTGGCTCTGGGAGCACGGCGAGGGCCCGGTGTTCCCCGCCGAGATCCAGGTGACGTCCGACGAGCGGGGCCGCCCCCACGCCACCGGGCTGTACGGCCGCGTCCTGCCGGACCTGGACCTCTCGCTGGCACACCGGGCCGAGGCCGCGGTCGCCCTGGTGACGGCGCGCGCCGGGGGCACGAGCCCCGGCATCGACATCGAGGAGATCACCGACCGCGACCAGGCGACCCTCGCGGTCGCCTTCGGCGAGGCGGAACGGCGGCTCCTCGCCTCCGTACGCACCGCCCGCGGCGGGTCCGAGGCGCTGTGGGTCACGGTCTTCTGGGCCGCGAAGGAGGCCGTGGCGAAGGCCGAGGGCACCGGATTCCTCGGCCGGCCAAGGGACTTCGCCGTGGTCGCGGCGGAGCCGGGCCGGCTCGTGGTCGAGGTCGCCGCCGCTCCCGGCCGGACCGTGCGCCGCTACCGGGTGCACAGCACACATACCGCCAACCCTCCCGGGCTGCCGGACAGGGACTACGCCGTGGCCTGGACGACCGGCCCGGCGGACAACGACGAGGAGACCGATCAGTGACGGTGACCACCAGTGAGCAGACCGTTCTCGCGGAGATCGCCGGGATGCTCCGGACGCTGCTCGACGAATACGGCCTGGACGACATCGAGATCACCATGAAGACCCGCTTCACCGACGACCTGGAAATGGAGAGCATCGACCTGGTCACCCTGGCGGGCAGCCTGGAGGCCCGGTGGGGCCGGCAGGTCAACTTCGCCGAGTTCGTGGCCGGTCTGGAACTCGACGAGATCATCGACCTCACCGTGGGCCGCCTCGTCGAGTACGTCGCCGGGTGCATCGGCGCGGACGGGCGGAGCTGACCCGTGGCGATGCTCCAGACGGACCGCATCAGGCTCCATGTGCAGCGGCTCGCCCCGCCGGACGGCCGTCCGGCCACCGCCACCGCCGTCCTCCTGCACGGCCTGCTCACCGACAGCCTGGCCAGCTACTACTTCACCGTGGCCAACGGTCTGGCCGCCGCGGGCCTCGACGTGGTCATGTACGACCTGCGGGGGCACGGCCGCAGCGAACGCCCGGCGACCGGCTACCACCTCGACGCCTTCGTCACCGACCTCGAAGCGCTGCTCGCCGGCCTGGGGATCACCGGCCCGGTCCATCTGGTCGGCAACTCCTTCGGCGGGACGGTGGCCTTCGGATTCGCCGACCGTCACCCGGAGCGGGTGGCGGGTCTCACCGTGATCGAGTCGGAGCCCCCCACCGCGGCCTGGGCGGCCAAGCTCGGCCGGATCCTCGGGCGCACCGCCGCCGAACTGGACAGGAACGAGGCGGACACCCTGGCCTGGATCAGCACACACCGCGGCGCGCACACCGCGCGGCTGGCCAGGTCGGCGGCCCGGCTGGTGCGTACGACCACCATCACCCAGGACATCCCGGCCAGCCCGGTGCTGAGCGAGGACCGGATCCGCGCGCTGCCCTTCCCGGTGACCGCCGTCTACGGCAGCGACTCGGACCTCGCCGACCAGGCGGACTGGCTGGAGTCGCTGCTGCCGCGCAGCCGGACGGTCATCGTCCCGGGCCATGAGCACTCCGTCCTGGTCGAGGCACCCGCGCTGGTGCTCGACGTCGTCCTGTCCTGCGTCGTGTCATGCGTCCCGTCCCCCGGCCGGCGGAACACCGGACTCGCGGAACGCGCCGCGACGGGCGGGGTGCGGTGAGCCGATTCCTCTTCGTGGTGCCCCCGCTGGTCGGGCACATCAATCCGGCCGTCGGTGTCGCCGCCCGGCTCGCCGCCCGGGGACACCGGGTGGCCTGGGCCGGGATGCCGGAGATCGTCGTACCGCTGGCCGGGGACGGTGCCGTGGTCTTCCGCTGCGCCGGACCGCGGCCCGGCGAGGACGGCGCCGTCCGCCCGCCCGGATTACGGGGCGCGGGCGCTCTCAAGCTGCTCTGGGAGGGCTTCCTCGCGCCGCTCGCCGAGCAGATGGCGCCGGGCGTACGGGCCGCCGCCGAGGAGTTCCGCCCCGATGTGATCGTCGCCGACCAGCAGGCCGTCGCCGGCGGCCTGACCGCCGAGCGGCTGGGCATCCGGTGGGCCACCTCGGCCACCACCTCGGCCGAGTTCACCGGCGCGCTCGACGGCATGCCCAGGATCGACGCCTGGATCGACGGGCTCATGGCCGGGCTGCGGAACCGGATCGGAGACCTGGCCGGTACGGCCGACCCCCGCTTCTCCCCGCGCCTGGTCCTGGCCTTCACCACCGAGGAACTCGCCGGGCGGGCCTCCAGGGACGGTGAGCGGATCCGCTGGGTCGGCCCGTCGATCGACGCCCGCCCCTCCGCCCCGGACTTCCCCTGGGACTGGCTCGACCCACGGCGGCCCGCCGTCCTGGTCAGCCTCGGCACCGCCAACGCCGACGCCGGGGCCCGTTTCCTCGGCGAGTGCCGCGCGGCCGCGCGCGGCCGCGCCGACCGGCTCCAGATGGTGATCGCCGACCCGGCGGGCTCACTCGGCCCGCCCCCGGCCGCCGACCACGACAAGGACAAGGACATCCTGGTACTCCCGGCCGTCCCCCAACTGCCCCTGCTGGAGCGGGTCGACGCCGTCGTCTGCCACGCCGGGCACAACACCGTGTGCGAGGCGCTGTGGCACGGCGTGCCGCTCGTCGTGGCCCCGATCCGCGACGACCAGCCGGTGGTGGCCGGGCAGGTGGTGAACGCCGGGGCGGGCATCCGGGTCAGATTCGGCAGGGTCACCGCGCCCAGGCTCGGTGAGGCGCTCGACGCCGTTCTCCACGACCCGGGCTACCGCGCCGCGGCCGCCCGGGTCGGCACGTCCTTCCGCGCGGCGGGCGGCGCCGCCGCAGCCGCCGCCCACCTCGAACAGCTGGCCGTGGAACCCGTCAAGGAGGAGCAATGAGCGCTAGTGCCGAGAGCGGCGCGAGCAGCGAGAGCCCGGAACCGCGGCCCACGGCGTCCACGCCCGGCCGCGCCGAAGCCGTCGCCGCCCTCCGTCCGCGCTATCAGGCCGACCTGGACCGGGGCACCGGGCGGTTCTTCGAGCCGCGCCGGAAGAAGTGCCCATGGTGCGGCTCGGACCGGCTGAAGCAGCGGCTGCGCACCACCGACCGCTTCCAGCACAAGCCGGGCAGCTTCCAGCTCGACCGGTGCGAGGGCTGCGGCCACACCTTCCAGAACCCCCGGCTCAGCGCGGAGGGCCTGGAGTTCTACTACCGCGACTTCTACGACGGGCTGGGCGAGAAGAGCCTCGGCGGTGTCTTCGCCGGACGGCGGAAGATGTACAGGCGGCGCGCCGCGTCCCTGGCACCGTACGCGGACGCCCCGAAGAACTGGCTGGACGTCGGCACCGGCCACGGCCACTTCTGCGAGGCGGCCCGCGCCGTCTTCCCCGGCACCTCCTTCGACGGGCTGGACCTCACCGAGGGCGTCGAACTGGCCGCGCGGGAGGGCCGCGTGGAGCGGGCGTTCCGCGGCGGGTTCGTCGGCCTCGCGGACGAACTGACCGAGAGCTACGACGTGGTGAGCATGTTCCACTACCTGGAACACAGCACCGACCCGCGCAGCGAACTCCGCGCGGCGCGGCACGCGATCCGCCCCGGCGGGCATCTGCTGATCGAGGTCCCCGACCCCGAGAGCCGTTACGCCAGGCTGCTCGGCCGCTGGTGGCTCCCCTGGCTCCAGCCCCAGCACCTGCACTTCGTACCGGTGGCCAACCTCCGCCGGGAGCTGACCGGCCTCGGCTTCACCGTCCTCGCCGAACAGCACACCGAGCCGCACGACCCGGTCGACCTGCTCGCCGCCGTCTGGCTGCTGCTGACGGCCGTGGCCCCGCGCGAGGACTCCCCCTGGCTGCCCGAACGGCCCGGCCTGCTCCGCCGTCTGCTGCGCCCCGCGGTTCTCCTGGCCGGCGTGCCCGCCCTCGTCGCCGGAACCCTGCTGGACCGGCTGCTGGTCGGACGTATGGCGGGCCGGTGGGGTCTGGCCAACGCCTACCGGGTGATCGCCCGCCGGGGCTGATCGCCGGCGCCCCGCTCGACGACGACCGTACGTGCTCCGGGCCGAGCGGTCCCGCCGGACCGGTCAGCCGGTCAGCCGGTCAGCCGGTCAGGGTGCGCAGCAGGGGGCGCAGGCTCCGGGTCAGTTCGGCCGGGTGGGTGAGGTAGGGGGCGTGGCCGCCGGGGAGTTCGACGAGGTCGGTGTGCAGATGGCCGGCGAGCCACCGGGACGCCTCGTAGCCGTGGTGGTACCCGGCGGCGGGCGGGCGGTTGTCGGCACCGGCCGCGACGACCCGCGGGACCTGGACACCGGCGAGGTCGGCAGGGGTGGGCAGGTACTCGATGAGGGCGCCGAGTTCCCCGTCGAGATAGACCTGCCCGTTGGGCAGCAGCCGCCGGAGGAGGTCCGATCCGGCGGCCACCAGGCCGTGTTCGCCCCAGGACCAGCGGAGCAGCGCCTCCATGGCGCCGTCCGGGCCGCCCCGGGCCATGCCCTGCTCGAAGCGGCGGCCCAGCTGTCTGCGCACCTCGTCGGGGTCGGAGCCGACCGCGAGGAACGGCGGCTCGTGGATGACCGCGGCGCGCACCACCTCGGGGTGGCGCACCATCAGGTCGGTGGCGATGGCGCCGCCGGCACCCGAACCGAGCACCGTCGCCGGGGCCAGGGCGAGCCCGCCCAGCAGCCGGGCGGCGTCGTCGGCCTGCTCGTCGATCGACGTCGAGGTCCAGTTCCTCGGGCGGGGGCTGCGGGAGTTCCCCCGGCGGTCGTAGGAGACCACCGTGTACTCGTCCGCGAGCGCCTCGGCCACCCTGGCCCACAGCCCCGCGTCACCCCCGGCGCCGGGGATGCACAGCAGCGCGGGGCCGGGTCCCCACCGCTCGTAGCAGAGCGTGACGCCGCCGACATCGATGCAGCTCATGGTGGTCCCGCCGCCTTCCGTCCGGCCCGGTCCTCCTCATGTCACCATCACGGCGCGACCCGCGCCACGGGCCGCGCCGTGGGTTCGGGGTCCCCCTGGTCGCCGAGGGCGGCGGTGAGGCGCTCGCCGTACCCCGTCATCGCGAAGGCGGGTGCCGGAAACGCACTGGAGCCACGCCGACCGCGCTGGCTAGGGTCGTGGGATGAGTAATCGCACCTTCCGTATCACCGTCCGCGGTGTCTTCGACGGACTCAGCACTGATCAGCGTGCCGAGCTCCTGGCCCGTGCCGCGGAGCACGACGTCCTGCGGGCGGCCTTCACCTCCGAGGGGCACCTCAGCTACGACCTGGCCGCGCGATCCGCCTTCACCTTCCGCTTCCTGGACTCGGGGGAGGAAGAAGAGGACATCCTGGAAGCGACCGAACGCGCCGAAGAGGCGGCGAGAACGTGGCTGGCCGAACGCGGCTACGGCTGCAAGAACCTCAGGAGCAGCGCCGAGGACCTCTCCCGGGCGGCGTTGGGCAAACGGCAGCGCCGCGCCGCAGCCCAGAAGAACGTGTGACCCGCAGCAGTACGCTCTTCGCCCGCCCGTCGGGGCACTCGCGTTGTCCCGGCCGCGAGATCACCGACCGTGCTCCGGCCCCGCTGCCCATCCGGGCTCCGGGCCCGCCACCGGTCACATGCCGACCTGGGCCTGCCTCACGGCCCTGACCGTCGGGGACGGCTGCCCTCGGCCGGCAGCGCCCGCAGGGCCCGGTGCTCAACGCTGTCGCCGGGTGTGCAGGGCGAACGCTCCGGCCACCACCACGGCGCCGCAGAGCACGGCCGGCGCGGCCTTCGACGGGACGGCCCCACGGGACCGCGCGGCGAGGCACGACCAGCTCGACTGGACGGACAGGACGGAGCCGAGGCTCTGCATCGAGCCGATGGAGACGACCGACAGCGCCGAGCCGATCGAGCCGACGGACAGGGCGGAGCCGATGGATCCGATCGACAGGCTGCTGCCCACCGAACCGATGGACAGCACCGATCCCACCGAGCCGATCGACAGGAAGGAGTCGGTCGACCAGAGCGAGAACGAGCGCGTGCCGCGCGCGGGGAGTTTCGTCATGGCCCCATGCTCCCCCGGCGAACCGGGAATCCTCCGGCATTCGGCAGCCTCCGTCCGGCATCAGCCGTCACAGGCGCGCATGGCGCTCGATGTCCTCCCGGAACTCGGTGAGCGCCTGGTCGGTGAGGGTGGGCCGGGTGTCGGCGATGGCGTCGAGGTAGTCGTCGGTGCCGGCCGGCGTGCCCTGGCGGTCGGCGACCTCGCGCGCGAAGGCGGCGTGGGACCCCTTACCGGCGGCGAACTCGATGTCGGCGGGGGTGAACATCTCGCTGGCCGCCACCAGCCGGTCCAGTTCGACGCCCTCGGCGGCGGTGCCGAGGTAGCGCCGCCAGATCGCCGCCCGGGCGCCCGGGTCGGGCGGACCGACCGGGATGACGTAGTCGAAGCGGCCGGGGCGCAGGAACGCCGGGTCGAGGGAGCGGACGGAGTTGGTGGCGCACATCAGCAGGCGCTCGTCGTGGTCGCGGAAGCCGGGGATCAGCTTGAGCAGTTCGTTGGTGACCCCGTGGCCCGGGTCGACGGCCACGCCGGACCGGACACCGGCGATCTCCTCGACCTCGTCGATGAAGAGCAGAACGCTGCCCAGTTCGGCCAGCTCGGCGAAGGTCTCCCGCAGCGAGGTGGCCAGGCCGCCGGCGGCCCCCGCCGCGAGCCGGGAGGGGAAGAGTTCCACGAACGGCCACTCCAGCCGGGAGGCGACGGCCTTGGCGAAGCTGGTCTTGCCGGTACCCGGCGGGCCGAAGAGGATGACCGCCTTCGGCGGCGTCACCCGGTACTGGTCGGCCAGTGCCGGTTCGGCCAGCGGCAGCACGATCCGCCGCTCGATCGCCTCCTTCTCCCGTTCCATTCCGGCGAGGGCATCCCACAGCCCCTGCGGCAGCAGCCTCCCGCCGAGCTCCGCGAGCAGCCCCGCGTCGCCGGGGTCGAGGTGCTCGACCTTCTCGTAGAGGACCAGCCCGGCACGCGTCCGGTAGCCGGAGTTCTCCAGGGCGGCGGTTCCGGTGGCGCCGGGGGCGAGCAGTGCGGCGATCCGGCGCACGCCCTGCGACCGCAGGCGCCGTTCGAGTTCGGCGATCAGGGCGCTGCCGATCCCGCGGTTGCGCCACGTTCCCGCCAGCGCCACCAGCGTGATCCAGGCCCGCTCGCCATGGGCCTGCGCCACCGCCATGCCCACCATGTCGTCGCCCACCACGGCGACCACGGCGGGCCCGCCGCTCCGGGCCGCGGTCATGACCTCGGAGACGGGGAACACGGCGGGTGCGTCGTCCGTCTGCCGGTCCTGGTCCCAGATCTGGATGGCGCGGTCCAGGTCGTCGTCGTGGAAGTCACGCAGTCGCCACTTCGGCATCGTCACCACCTTGGCCCTGTCAGGGCGGCGTCCTGCCCCCATTGTCCGCGCGGGGCCGGACGGCGGCCCGTCGAGCGGAGCGCCCGGGACGAGATCCGTCCCGGGCGGCTCCACCCCTGCGTTCAGCCGGAGGTCAGGGGGTGGCGGGGGGCGAGGGCGCGGGCGATGCGGGAGGCCACCACCTGGGCCGTGTTGCCACCGGGGGATCTGCGGCCCACGGTCGTGCTGACCGCGATGGCCAGCCGCTGGGCGGGCAGGTAGGCCTGGACGGCTGCGTAGCCGAAGAACGAGGGGTTCTGCGCGATCCAGTCCTTCAGGACGATGACACCGAGGCCGAAGTGCCTGGCCCTGGTGTTGTGCGGGCAGACGGTCGCCGCGCAGGTGGCGGTGGCCTTCCCCAGGCCGACCGTCCCGGGGTCGAGCTGCACCTTGAAGGAGCGGCGGGAGAGGAGTTCTCCCGCGCCGATGCCCTGCGCCGAGCGGGCCAGGTCGCAGATGTGGGTGGTGAGGACCGCGCCGGGGGCGGTGGTCCACGAGGGGTTCCAGTACGTGGACTGCTGGTAGCTGCCGCGTTCGGCGTCGTAGGAGTGCAGTACGGGGGCCGGGATCGCGGGGGTGTGGCTGTTGCGGGTGTCGCGCAGTCCGAGGGGGTCCATGACGCGGTGCCGGAGCAGGGCGTCGAGGGGGGTGCCGGTGATCTTTTCGAGGGCGGCGCCGAGGATCACGAAGTTGGCGTGCGAGTAACTCCAGTTGGTGCCGGGCTTGTACAGCAGAGGGTGGCCGGTGGAGATCCCGACGAGTTCCCCTGGCGTCCACTGGCGGAACGGGTCGGCGTAGAGCGCCGCGATGAACCCGGGGTCGGTGACGTAGTCCCTCAGGCCGGAGGTGCTGCTGCCGAGCATCCGCAGGGTGATCGTGTTCGCGTGCGGCAGCCCGGGCAGCCAGCGGGAGACGGGGGCGTCGAGGCGCACCTTCTTCTCGTCGACGAGCTGGAGCAGGACCGTGCCCAGATACGCGATGCCCACCGACCCGGCACGGAAGTGCATGCCGGGCCGGGCGGGCACGCCGGCCCCGGACTCGCCGAGTGCGCCGGTGACGACCTCCCGGCCGTGGCTGTTGACCCGGAACAGCACGGATCTGAGGTGGAGGTCCCTCTTTGCCTGTCTCGCGATGTCGAGGAGCCGGCGGGCCTGGCTGTGCGCGGGGGCCGGGGAGCCGGCACAGGCGTGGCGCTGCCGGGGATGTGCGGTGGCCGGGGCGGTGGCCCCGGTGCCTGCCACGGTCTGGAGCGTCGCGGTGATCAGGGTGGCGGCGCACAGCATCGCCGTCCGTGTACGTGTCATATCGCACTGTGTACGGAAGAACGCGATGATCCGGATTGCGACACTCCGCGCGGGCCGGCGCGGGCCGGGCGCCCGGTCAGCCCAGTTGCTGGGCGTTCAGGCCGACGAGGCGTTCGTGGGCGGGGTTCTCGTCGGGGTACACGACCTGGATGTCGATGGGGAGGTCGGTTCCCGGATCGACGCTGTGCCCGCCACCCTGGGGGGAGCCGAGCAGGACGGCGCCGTCGGTGCCGTCGCGGAGGATCTCACCCCAGAAGGCGTCGACGAAACTCTTGGACAGCGAGGTCCCCTCCGGCAGGTCACCGAAGCCGACAGCCCACTTCATGACGCGGGTGTCCTCGGCGTGCATCGTGAGCCGGTACGAGTAGACATGCCCCGGACCCTCCGCCCAGTGGCCGCGCAGCTCCTGGTCGACGCGCAGGTTCCCCACGAAACGGGACGCCAGCGCGGACTGGGCCTGGTCGTTCCAGGAACCGTTCGGGCTCCCGGCCATGGGCACTCGCTGCAGGTTCGCGATCGAGGTCCCGCGCTCCACCGGCAGCGAGTGCCCCTGCTGACCGGCGGCCGAGAAGAGCGCGTTGTCCTCGGCCGTGTTGTTGACGACGCCACTCACCCCGTCGCCGCTGTGGTCGAAGCCGTACTCGGAGAAGTTGTTGACGTACACGCCCATCGGAATGGCCAGGATCTTGTCGCCGCTCCCCGGGGCCTGACCCACGTTGAAGCCGGTGGCCCGGTAGAGGCAGAGGTTCCCCTCGGGGCACGCCTCGACCCCGTGGCCGTAGATCAGCTGCGGTTCCTTGTTGCTCACTGCACTCCCCTTACCGTTGACCGTTGACGGACCGGCGTGGCTGCCACCGCCTTCGCAGGCCGGAGCCAGCCGCCTGTTCCAGACGCCTGGCCGACACGTTATGCGTTCGGACTGTTACCAAACGTAACGACACGTGGGGCCTGCGTGGCCGTGTCGCCCAATTGCGGTCAGAAGCCTCCGCCCAGCCCGCGCAGCCCCTCCGGGCAGGTATCGCCCGTTCGTGGAGCGGCGGGGCCGGCCGGGTGGCCTCGGGTCCCGGGGGCGCCTAGCGTGATCGGTGTCGGGGTGAGCGAGGGAGTCGCGGTGGCCCGTGGGAGCGCTCGGGGGTGGCTGACGTCCCGGGATCCGGGGCTGGGGGCGGTACGTAGTGCGGCCCGGGTGACGGTCGTGGTGTGCGTGGTGTTCTACGGCGCGCGGTACGGGCTCGGGAACCGCGTCGTGGCGATCTACGCGCTGTTCGGCGCCGTGGCGGCCGGTGGACTGTGCCGCATTCCGGGGACGCCGCGGCAGCGGGCCCGCGCGCTGGTCGCGGCGCTGCCCGTCGGCTGGATCCTGGTCACGCTCGGTACCGTACTGGCCGCGCACACCTGGGCCGCGGCGCTGGGGATGCTGGCGGTGGGCTTCCTGGTGACGTTCGCCGGGGTGGGCGGGCCCCGGCTGGTGGGGCTGGCCACCGGGCTTCAGCTGTTCTACATCCTGCCGTGCTTCCCGCCGTACGAACCCGGCAGCCTGGGGTCCCGGCTCGCCGGGCTGACCTGCGGAGTCATGGTCCTGGCGGCAGCCGAGCTGCTGCTGTGGCCCGGTACCCGGCCGGGGCGGTACGAGGACCGGCTCGCGCGGGCGGCCGACACCGCAGGCGGGTTCCTGGGCACGCTGGCCGCCGGCAGCCTGCCCGCCGGGGCCGCGGCGAGGCTGCTGGCGGCGTCCGACGCCATCCGGATGAGCCGGGTGCCCATCGGCGAGCGCCCGGCGTCGGCCTCGGCGCGCGACCGGGCGCTGAGCCAGGCAGCGACGTGGTCCCGCTATCTGCTCGCCCAGGCCCGGCGGCTCGACCTGGCCATCCATCGCGGCCGGGCCGCCACCGACCCCCGGGCCGCCGCACTGCTGGCCGTGGTCGCCGCCGCCTCCGACGATGTCGCCCGGGCCCTGGACGGCCGGTCCCCGCCCCCGGCCGCCGGGCCGACGGCGGACGCGGCCACCGCCTTCGAGCACCACCGCACCAGCGGCTTCCGGGCCGGCGACGCCGAGAGCCAGGCCCGTCTGCGCGGCGGCGCGATCGCCCTGGAGGTCACCTACGGCGCGAACTTCCTCGTCACCGCCGTACGGATCGCCCTGGGCGCCCCCGTCCCGCCCGACGCCACGCCGCCGGCCGAGCGGCCCGGCCCGTTCTGGTACGCCCACCACCGGGCGGGGACGCTCTACGCGCGGCGGCTGCGCGCCCACCTCACGCCGCGCTCGGTGTACTTCCAGAACGCGGTGCGTACGGCGGTGGCGCTGGCCGCGGCCCGGATCGTCGCGGGCGAACTCGACCTGTCCCACGGCTTCTGGGCGCTGCTGACCACACTCACCGTGATGCGTTCCAGCGCCGCCGACACCCGCACCGCGCTGCGCCCGGCCCTGCGCGGAACCCTCGCCGGCGCCGCCGTCACCGCGCTCATGCTGTATCTGACGGGTACTCATACCGCTTTTTACGCGGCCGTGCTGCCGCCCCTTCTGCTGCTGGCGTTCGCCGCCGGTCCGGTGCTGGGCGCCGGCTGGGGGCAGGGGTTCTTCACCCTCGCGGTGGCGTCGGCCTTCGCGCAGCTCGCCGCCACCGGGCCCGAACTCGCCGGGATCCGTTTCCTCGACGTACTCGTCGGCGGCCTGACGGGCGCCCTCGTCGGGCTGCTGACCTGGCCGCGCGGCGGGGCCGGCGAGATGCGGCGGGCCGCGTCCACCCTGCTCGACCAGGGCGTGGCGGCGGTCGCCGATGTCGTCGACACCATGACCGGCACCCGCCCGCGCGGTGGCGCCGCCCTCGCCCGCGCCCGCCTCGACCTCGCCTTCGCCGAGGCCGGTTACGCCCAGTACGCCACCGAGAACCGCGAGCACCAGGCGTCCGACGTCGACTGGCAGGCCGTCATGGTCGCCGGCCACCGCATGGTCGTCGGTGCCCAGACCCTCCACCACCGCTGCCCGCCCGGCGCCCTCGCCGCCTGGCCGCGGGCCGCCGCGAGCCTGCGCGACGCGGCGGGACGGCTGCGCCACACCTGCGAGGCCCTCGCCGCGCAACTGCGTTCGGGCGGCAACCCGGCCCCGTCGAGCGACACCTTCCCGCCCGCCGACGAGGCCGTCATCGCCCAGCTCTGCGCCACGGCCCACGGCGACCGGCTCGATCCGCGGCTCTTCTACGCCGTCGACGCCGCGGTCTGGCTCAGCAGCCTCCAGGCAGCGCTGGCGGCCATCGGTTCCGGCGAGTGACGGTGGTGCGCGGACGTCCCGGGGACGTGGGCACGAGGTGCGCCGGCCGAGGGCCCGCACCCCGGCCCGGCCGGCCGGCGCGCACGGCCTTCACCGCCACCGCACGGCTTCCGGCCCAACACGCCCGACGGACCCGGCCCATGGCCGCCCGCCCGGCAGCGGCGCCCGCCGCGTGGGTTGCCCGTCACCCCCGTACGGACCCCACCGGTCCGGTCCCCGCCACCGGCGAGGGCCCGGATCGTGGCCGCGCACCATGATCGGAGTCACACCGAACGGCCGCCTCGCCCACTGGCCAGGGCCCAGTGGGAATGAGATGCTCCCCCTGCCGCGACCGGCACGATCTTCGCGGATCGGCACAACATCCCGGAGGTGACTCGGGCCCGCAGCCGGCCCGGCAGACGCCGTACCGCATGACACCTCCTCACACGTGTTCCGACCGACGTTCAGGAATCAGATGTTCAGGAAAGTTCTTGTCGCCAACCGGGGTGAGATCGCGATCCGGGCGTTCCGGGCCGCTTTCGAGCTGGGGATCTCCACGGTGGCGGTGTTTCCGCACGAGGACCGCAATTCGCTGCACCGGGCCAAGGCCGACGAGTCGTACCTGATCGGCGAGCGCGGCCACCCGGTACGGGCGTATCTGTCGGTGGACGAGATCATCAAGGCCGCCCGCAAGGCGGGGGCGGACGCGGTCTACCCGGGCTACGGCTTCCTGTCGGAGAACCCCGACCTGGCCGCCGCGTGCGCGGCCGCCGGCATCACCTTCGTCGGGCCGCCGGCCGACGTACTGCATCTGACGGGCAACAAGTCCCGCGCGATCGCGGCGGCACGGGCGGCCGGGGTGCCGGTCCTGGCCTCGTCGGAGCCCTCCACGGATGTCGAGGCGCTGGTCGCCGCGGCCGGGGAGATCGGCTTCCCGATCTTCGTCAAGGCCGTCGCGGGCGGCGGCGGGCGCGGGATGCGGCGGGTCGCCGAGCCCGCCGAGCTGCGCGACTCGATCGAAGCGGCGATGCGCGAGGCCGAGTCCGCCTTCGGGGACGGCACCGTCTTCCTGGAGCAGGCGGTGGTCAACCCGCGCCACATCGAGGTGCAGATCCTCGCCGACGCCGCGGGCAACGTCGTCCATCTCTACGAGCGGGACTGCTCGGTACAGCGCCGGCACCAGAAGGTCGTGGAGATCGCCCCGGCGCCCAACCTGGACCCGGAGCTGCGGGACCGGATCTGCGCCGACGCCGTCGCCTTCGCCCGGCACATCGGCTACATCAACGCCGGCACCGTGGAGTTCCTGGTCGACGAGCGCGGCAAGCACGTCTTCATCGAGATGAATCCCCGTATCCAGGTGGAGCACACGGTGACCGAGCAGGTCACCGACCGGGACCTGGTCATCGCCCAGCTGCGGATCGCGTCGGGCCAGACCCTGCCCGAACTGCGCCTGACGCAGGACGACATCGTGCTGACCGGCGCCGCGCTGCAGTGCCGTATCACCACCGAGGATCCCGCCAACGGGTTCCGGCCCGACGTGGGCACCATCTCCGCGTACCGCTCTCCGGGCGGCCCCGGCGTCCGCCTCGACGGCGGCACCGTGCACACCGGCGCCCAGGTCAGCGCGCACTTCGACTCCATGCTGGTCAAGCTGACCTGCCACGGGCACGATTACGCCAACGCCGCCCGCCGGGCCCGCCGCGCCATCGCCGAGTTCCGGATCCGCGGGGTCTCCACCAACCTGCCGTTCCTGGCCGCCGTCCTCGACGACCCGGATTTCCAGGCCGGACGCGTGACCACCAGTTTCATCGACGAACGCCCCCAGCTGGTGCGGGCCCGTCCCCCGGCCGACCGGGGCAGCCGCATCCTGCACTACCTGGCCGAGACCACCGTCAACAAGCCGCACGGGGCGCGGCCCTCGGTGGTCGAACCCGCCGAGAAGCTGCCCGCCGCCCACCTCGGCGATCCGCCGCCGCCCGGTTCCCGGCAGCGCCTGGCCGAACTGGGCCCCGAGCGCTTCGCCGCCGAGCTGCGCGGGCAGAGCGCGGTCGCCGTCACCGACACCACCTTCCGCGACGCGCACCAGTCGCTGCTGGCCACCCGGGTCCGCACCCGGGACCTGCTCGCCGTCGCCCCGTACGTGGCGCGGACCACGCCACAGCTGCTGAGCCTGGAGTGCTGGGGCGGCGCGACCTACGACGTCGCCCTGCGGTTCCTGGCCGAGGACCCGTGGGAGCGGCTCGCGCTGCTACGGGAGGCGGCACCCAACATCTGTACGCAGATGCTGCTGCGGGGGCGCAACACCGTCGGCTACACCCCGTACCCCACGGAGGTGACCGACGCGTTCGTGGCCGAGGCCGCCGCCACCGGGATGGACATCTTCCGGATCTTCGACGCCCTCAACGACGTCTCCCAGATGCGCCCGGCGATCGACGCGGTGCGGGCCACCGGCACCGCGCTGGCCGAGGTCGCGCTCTGCTACACCGGGGACCTGTCCGACCCGGCCGAGGGGCTCTACACCCTCGACTACTACCTGCGGCTGGCCGAGCAGATCGTCGACGCCGGGGCGCACGTCCTGGCGATCAAGGACATGGCGGGGCTGCTGCGTCCGCCGGCGGCCAGGAAGCTGGTCACCGCGCTGCGGGAACGCTTCGACCTGCCGGTGCACCTGCACACCCACGACACGGCGGGCGGCCAGCTGGCGACCCTGATCGCGGCGATCGACGCCGGGGTGGACGCCGTCGACGCGGCCGTCGCCTCGATGGCCGGCACCACCAGCCAGCCCTCGCTGTCCGCGCTGGTCGCCGCCACCGACCACACCGAGCGGGCCACCGGCCTGTCGTTGCAGGCCGTCAGCGACCTGGAGCCGTACTGGGAGGCGGTACGCAAGGTCTACGCGCCGTTCGAGTCCGGGCTGGCCTCGCCGACCGGGCGGGTCTACCACCACGAGATCCCCGGCGGCCAGCTGTCCAACCTCCGTCAGCAGGCCATCGCCCTCGGCCTCGGCGACCGGTTCGAACTGATCGAGGACTGCTACGCCGCCGCCGACCGGATGCTGGGCCGGCTGGTGAAGGTCACCCCGTCCTCCAAGGTCGTGGGCGACCTCGCCCTGCACCTGGTCGGGGCGGGCGTCGAGGCGGCCGACTTCGAGTCCGGGCCCGGCAAGTTCGACGTACCGGACTCGGTCATCGGCTTCCTGCGCGGCGAACTCGGCGACCCGCCCGGCGGCTGGCCCGAGCCGTTCCGCACCCGCGCCCTCGAAGGCCGGCCCCCGCAGGCGCCGGCACCGCGGCTGACCGACGAGGACCGGCGCGGGCTGGCCGAAGCACGGCGTAGGACACTGAACCGGCTGCTCTTCCCCGGCCCGGCCAAGGCGTTCGACACCCACCACGAGACGTACGGCGACACCTCGGTGCTGTCCACCAAGGACTTCTTCTACGGCCTGGAGCCCGACACCGAACACAACGTCACCCTCGGACAGGGCGTGACCCTGCTCATCGAGCTGGAGGCGATCGCCGAGGCCGACGAGCGCGGCTACCGCACCGTACTGGCCACCCTCAACGGCCAGTTGCGCCCCGTGTCGGTACGCGACACCTCCATCACCAGCAGCGTCAAGGCCGCCGAGAAGGCCGACCGCGCCGACGACCGCCACATCGCCGCGCCGTTCGCCGGCGTCGTTACCCTCCAGGTGGCGGAGGGCGCCTCCGTCGAGGCCGGCCAGACCGTCGCCACCATCGAGGCGATGAAGATGGAGGCCGCCATCACCACCCAGCGCTCCGGCACCGTCAGCCGCCTGGCGATCGGCAAGGTCCAGCAGGTGGAAGGCGGTGACCTGCTCCTCGTCATCCAGTGACGGCCGCCTCAGCCGGCGGTGGCGGCAGCGGACTCGCCGGTGGCGGGGTCGCCCGTGGCGCCGCCGCCGGACGGGGCCGCTGAGGACGGGGCGCCGGTACCGGAGTCCTGACCGGAGTCCTGACCGGAACCCGGAGTGCCGGTGGAGGTCGCGCTCGCCCCGGGCGCGCCGGGTCCGTGGGTCAGCGGTGCCGTGCCCGCGGAGGCGTCGGGCGTGGGTGCCGGGCTGGCGGACGGACCCGGGGTGCCGGTCGAGCCGTTGCCCACGGAGGTGCCCCGGCCCGGCTTCCCGGTGACCACGGCGGCGACCGGCTTGCCCGCGATCAGCTCCGCCGCGGTCACCACGCCCATCGCCAGCGCGAAGACCAGGCCCGTGGTCAGGACGTACGTCTTCCAGCCCCTGCGCCGCCGACCGGTGTCCGGCGACGCCTCGGGGGGTGCCGCCCCGGAGGGTGCCGCCCCGGAGGGTGCCGGCGGCCGCGCGGTGCCGGTGCCGGTGCCCATCCGTCCGCGAATCCCCTCGCCGGTGCGGTGGAAGACGTGCTGGAAGACCGCGGCGCCGGTGGTGGCGCTCGTGCTGACCACGGCGGCGCCGACGATCGTGCCGTGCACGCCCAGCAGCGACGCCATGACGGCGCCCACCACGGACGCGAGTGTGCTCGCGGCCACCTGGACGGCGCTCAGGTCGAGCACCTTCCGTTCGGGCGTGCCTTCTTCGTCTTCCGGATCGTCCATCGCTGCCCCCTCGGGCTGTCAGATGTGAGACCTTCCTGCCTGGAATCCCCGCGAGGTCCCGCACGACAGTAGCCAGGGCTCGCGTACCCCGGGCCGGTCTCCTTACGCCGCTGGGACCACAACGGGCGTGCGGGGTACGGCCGGTGGACATCTACCGGCGCGATGCGGGTAGGCGTCGTACGCGCGGTGCAGCTCCGGTCCCCGGCGGCGTCGAGCCCTGACCGCGCTCCCCCGGGAGCGCATGTCGCGCATCGGTGCCGGCTTTCGGCGCAGCGTTGATGCGCCCCACACGGGCACCGTTCCACAGCCCGTCTGCGTCACACGTATCTGACGACAGGCAGTCCTCATGTTCGCGCTGATCCTCCCCGTACTGACCCCGTTCGTGCTACTCGGAACCGTCATGGGCATGGCCTGGTGGGAGGATCACGTACTGCCGCCGTCGCAGCCCGCCGACACCACCGCGGACGGCGACAGCCGCTGACGGCGCCGGGCAGCGGAATTGCCGGGCTCCTCCCGCCCCTGGCGGGCCTCCCGGGGGCTATGCTGTCGGATGGACGTCCCAGACCCCGGCGGCTGGCTCTTGCCTGGCTCAGATGCCTGAGGAGAACGGTTCGATCGTCCTCTCACCCGGTGCATCCCCCGAGGGAACAACAGGGTCCCACACTCCGCGACACCGTCCGCAGGACCTGTTGTCCGCCTGCCTGCCCGAAGTACATCCGTACTGGGAACGCGTAAGGAGACGCCGGGAGTCCGGCGCCGCCGGACGGCACCGTCCCGGGCGGTCTCCCGAACCGAGGCGCCATGCCCGTCACCCCGTACTCGTCCTTCCCCCGGCAGCTGACCGTCCACCGGCACGACAGGAACCAGCAGGCGTCGATTACCCTTTCGGGTGAGATCGACCTCGAATCGGCGCCCCTGGTACGGGAATCGCTGCGGGACTGCCTGTACGACGGCATCCGGGCCGTCGACGTCGACCTCACCGCCGTCACGTTCTGCGACTGCAGCGGTCTCAATGTCTTCCTCGACGCGGCGCAGCGCACCACCGCGGCCGGGGCCTCGCTGAGGCTGCGCCACCCGTCGCCGATCGTGGCGCGGCTGTTGGCCACCACCGGCACCGGATTCCTGCTGGCCGGGCTCCCGTTCGGTGGTCAGCGGCCGGCCGGCCCGGGCGGCGTCGCCGGGCCCGTACCGGCCGCCGCGACGAGTGGCGTGCGGTGATGCCGCGACTCGTCCGGTTGAACCGGGGTCAGGTCGACGGCCTGCGTGAGGAACTGGCCGAGCTGTACGTGGCGTCCTGCGCCACGGCGCCCGGCTGGGAGCACCGCAACCGGGGCGACTTCCTGCGCCGGCTCGCGGGTGACCTGCGGCGGCCGGGCTTCGCCATGCTGATCGCGGGCGCACCGACCCTGGTGGGGTGTGCGTTCGGGTTCCCGGTGCGGCGGGACGGCTCCTGGTGGCGCGGATTCCGTGGCGGGCTCCCGCGAGCGGTCGAGGAACTCACCTCTTCCGGGAAGGTGTTCGCGGTCACCGGGCTGGTGGTCCGTCCGGACGAGCGGAACCGCGGCCTCGCGGGATTCCTTCAGGAGCGGCTGCTCGCCGACCATCAGGCGTCGCTGGGCGCCACATTGGTGGACCGGCCCAACCGGGCGGCGTGCGCCGCGTTCCGGTCGTGGGGCTGGCGGGACATCGGCGAGGTCGACCGGCTTCCCGGCCCGGCGGTACTGCGGGCCCTGGTGCTGCGGGCCGGGCTGTGAACGATGAGCGGTAGCCGGTCGGCCCGGATCCAGGTGCTGGTGGCCGAGCAGGCGGCCCGCCGGGGCACGCGGGTCGGCGTGGTGGACGTGTGTGCCGCAGCCGTGCGGGCGCTGCCGGTCGGCGGGGCCGGGGTCTCGGCGATGTCGCGGACCGCGACCAGTCATCCGCTGTGCAGCACCGACGAGGTCAGCGAGCGGCTGGAGGAGCTGCAGCTCACCCTGGGCGAGGGGCCCTGTGTGGACGCGTTCGCCCTCGGGGCCGCCGTGCTCACCCCCGATCTGCGGGCCGCCGGGGTCCGGGACCGCTGGCCCGTGTTCGCCGCCGCGGCCACGGAGGCCGGTGCGACGGCGGTCTTCGCGTTCCCCCTGCAGATCGGCGCGATAAGCCCCGGCGTCCTCGACCTGTACGCCGCTACGGCCGGCGGGCTGGACGCCGAGGATCTGGCCGACGCGATGGCGTTCGCCGACACCGCGACCCTGGTCCTGCTCGACGCCGCGGCCTCGGGGCCGGACGGACCGGACGGACCGGACGGGCAGCACCGGCACCTGAACGGCTACCGGGCCGAGATCGACCAGGCCACCGGGATGCTCACCGAACAGCTGGGCGTCGGCATCGAGGAGGCCTTCGTACGGCTCCGGGCCCACGCCTACGCACAGGAGCGCCGGCTCGCCGAGGTGGCCACCGACGTGGTCGCCCGGCGGCTGCGGTTCACCCGGGACCCCACCGGGCCCGCAGCGGATCGGACCGACGATGACATCTGACCGTACGTCATGTCATTACCGCGCAGGACCAGTCCCGACAGAGGGTGTGCAGGATGGATGAACGGCTCCTTGCCAAGACATTCGTCGAACTGGCGGACAACCTCGTCGCCGACTTCGACCTGATTGATTTCCTGCGTCTGCTGACCGACCGCTGCGTGGAGATGCTCGGCGTGAGCGCGGCGGGTGTGCTGCTCGCCGACCGGAACGGCGAGCTGCGTGTGATGGCCGCCTCCGACGAACGCGTACGCCTGCTGGAGCTCTTTCAGCTCCAGAACGACGAAGGGCCATGCCTGGAGTGCTTCCGGCACGGCACAGCGGTGGCCGTCCCCGACCTGACCGCCGAGGCCGGTCGCTGGCCGCGCTTCGTCGCCAAGGCCCGGCAGAGCGGCTTCGAGGCGGTCCAGGCCCTGCCGATGCGCCTGCGGGACGAGGTCGTCGGCGCCCTCAACCTCTTCCGGGCCCGCCCCGGCCCCTTCGACCCGGTCGGCACACCCATCGCGCAGGCGCTGGCCGATGTCGCCACCATCAGTCTGCTGCAGCAGCGTTCCACGGTCCGCAGCGGCGTCCTCAACGAGCAGTTGCAGAACGCCCTGAACAGCCGCGTACTGATCGAACAGGCCAAGGGCAAGCTCGCCGAACGGCACGACATCGACATGGAACAGGCCTTCACCGCCCTGCGCGGCTACGCCCGTTCGCACAACCGCCGGCTGTCCGACGTGGCCCGGGCCTTCGTCGACGGCTCCGAGTCGCTCGGGGGCCTGGTGGTCTGACGGATCCGGTCCCGGCCGGCCACGGCGACGGCCTCCACGGCCGGGACGACCGGGAGAAGGCGGCGCAGCCCGCTGGTCCTCAGTGCCTCCACGACTGCGGCGGACGGCGCGAGAAGGCACAGCCCGCCCCCGTGGCGGCGGACCCGCCGGCCGACGGCGACCAGGAGCCCCAGAGCGAGCGCGTCGCAGAAGGTGACTCCCGACAGGTCGAGGACGATCCGGGAGCCGGGGACGCGGGAGACCCGCAGGAGGCGTTCGCGCAGTCCCGGAACGGTGTCGACGTCCAGGCCTCCGGTGACGATGACGGTGCTGTCCCGGGCGGCCCCGCGCGTGGGCACCGGTCTGACGCGGCGGGCCCTGACAGGGATGAGGGAAGTTCCGGGACCCTGATACACCAGTTGCCTCCTCGGAGCGGAGCGGACCTCACGCTGCCGGGGGTCTGGGGCCTCAATGAGCAGACTAGCCCTGTCCGTACGCCATGGACAGCCTTCCCGGGGCGTCTACCGGAGTAGGGTCAAGGCACCGGGAGTACTTCGCACACCGGCTTCCACGCGGGTGTCGTTCTCGGTGAGCCACCACGCCGGGACGTCGACGACGCGCCCGGGGACAGGTCAGCCCCATGACCGCGACCCTTGATCCCACGACCGTCCATGAGCGCGTACCCCTCCCGGCGGCGGCCCTGCCCGCGGCGGACTTCCCCGCGGCGGACTTCCCGGCGGCCCGGCTGTCGCTGACCCCGGCGGGGTCCGCCCCCGGTCTCCTGGACGGGGCCTGGTGGCCGCGTTCCCGTGATCTCACCCGTGAACTCCCCGCCCTGGCGGCGGCGTTGGACAAGACCTGGGGCCGGATCACCCGGGTCGCGGTGAATCCGGCCCGCTGGCCCGTCATCCCGCGGAAGGTGCCGGTGAGCGGGCACACCGTACGGGTCGGCTGGTTCGCCGCCGAGCAGGACCAGAACGAACTGCTGCTGCTCTCCTACACCTCCGGCCGCTGGGACCTGCTGGTGGTCCCGCCCGGGACCGGTGAGACGGCGGCCGCCCGGCTGATGGCCACCGCGGCCGCCCCCGGCGGTCTGCTCACCGCCAGCGCCGTGATGGCGGGCGGCGGTTCCCAGCCCGTCCGGGGATCGAGGACACGTGCGGCCGAAGGCCGCGCAACCGCGTGAACGACCGCGGCCCGGGCCTCAGCGGCCCGGGCTCCGGCCGCTGTGCCGGAGCTGTACGCCGCCCAGGACGAGGGCGGCCAGGAACACGGCCACGGCGATGACCAACAGATAGAGCAGGCCCTTCACCACCGCGCCCACGATCCCCAGGACAACCGCCACCAGAAGCAGCAGCAGGAACCACGTCATCTCAGGACTCCCTCTCCAGTGCCCGGCGGCGCACGCGGCGTCAGCGTCGCGCGAGCCGCCGTTCGCCCTTGCTGCCGGGGTCGTAGCCGAGGGAGTAGTGGGCGAAGACGCCCTCCTCCGCCTCGGCGGGCAGCTCCCCGTCGGTGCCGATCGAGGGGGCTCCCTTGACCTGCTGTCTGTCGTAGGCGACCTTGAGGTACCCCGGGCCCACGGTCGCCCCGGTGAGCGGCACGAACACCAGCCGGTGCCGCGTCGGCAGGCCGACGGTGACCGTCGCGAACGACGGTTCGTCGGTGCGGGTGTCGACGTAGATCGCTTCGAGCGTGCCGACCTTGTGTCCGGCCGCGTCGACGACCGAATGGCCCCGCCACTCCCGGATGTCACCGGCTTCGAACACAGTCACCCTCCTTTGCGCGCTGTCCGGCGTGTACCCGCATCACCGGCCACTACTCGGTCCGGTCCGGCCGGCGCGGCAGGACACTATTCGGGCCGCTGGGTGCGTGCGTCGTGCGCGAGGCCGTCCGGCTGGGGCTGGTTCCCCCCGCCGAGCACCAGGGTCAGGGCCCGGAGCACGGCCGGCCCGGGTGACCGGTGGACCTGTCCGGTCTGCTGCCACCCCCAGGACAGAAAGGCGCTGTACGCGCCGTCGTCGTCCTGGTCCAGCAGGGTGACGCCGAGTGAGGCGTGGTGGTCGGCGAGCAGCCGCTCCTGGAGGCGGCCGGTGAGGCCGCGGTCGCGTTCATGGGGGTGGACCACGACCGCGGTGACCGCGAAGACATGGCCCGAGGCGGTGAGTTGCTCAAGGTGGTGCGGGAGCGGCCCCTGAAACCCCTGCCACCAGGACCCGTCACGTCCCACCGGGAATCCGAAGGCGCACCCGGCCAGGGCCGTGGTCTCCGCGACCAGCATGCTGAACCCCGGTTGCCGTACGTCCCCGGCGAGCCGGTCGAGGAAGTCCTGCCGCCCCCGGTACTCCGAGCCGGAGGCGGTGCGGGTGGACTCCACGTACAGGTCGGCGAGGTCCTCGCGCATGCCCTCGGCCTGCCAGCGGTTGAGCCGCCGCAGCCGTGCGGTGGACAGTCCGGGCTGCTCCGGGTGGCCGGACCGGGACGTCACGGCGCACCGACCGGCACGGTCGGCAGCCGCGCGGCCGGCACCTGTGGGGAGCCCGGTGGCCGGGGAACGGCGAGCAGGAGACCGGAGCCGGTCAGGGCGAACAGCCGGGTCAGCATCGGGGGCGGGTCGTGGAGCCGCAGGGTCGCGCCCGCGACGGTGGCGCGCAGGGCCGCGTCGAGGAAGACGTTGAGGCCGCTGCAGTCGCAGAAGGTGACGGTGCTCAGGTCGCGACGTCGATGCTGCGGTTGCCGTCCTGCGGGCGTGGCAGCAGCGCCACCCGGAGCGGCGGCACCGAGGTCAGGTCGATCTCACCGGTCAAGGTGACCAGCACCCGGTTGCCGCTGACGGTCCGGAAGATGTACAGGATCTGCGGGAGGGGCATGGTGCCTCGGTTCTGGCATTCGAAGGGGACGTTCCGGGGCCGGCCAGTGGACGGCGGTGGCCCAGCCGAGGTGTTCGAAGCCGCGGATGAGGCCGGCGGACAGGTCGATCTGGTGCGGGCCGACGCCGTGCCGGGCACAGGTCGGTGCGGAGTGGTGGCCGTTGTGCCAGCTCTCGCCGAAGGAGAGCAGTGCGAGTGGCCACAGGTCGGTGGACCGGTCGAATCGACGGCTCGCGTAGGGCCGTGAACCGACCATGTGGCACAGGGAGTTGACGCTCCATGTGACGTGCTGGAGCAGCAGGATGCGGACCGGCCCGGCCCACAGGAAGGCGGTGAGCACCGCCCGTGCGTCACCGCCGCCGATGGCCCAGCCGGCCAGGGCCGGCAGGATCAGCGAGGCGGCGCACAGGGCGGGGAACGCCCGGGCGACCCGGACGACCGCGGGATCGGCGAGCAGGTCGGGGGCGTAACGGACGGCGCTGGTGAGGTTGTCGCGGAACAGCCAGCCGAGGTGCGCGTGGCCGAGGCCGCGCAGCCGGCCGGTGAGCCCGCTCCCGTAGCGGTGGGGCGAGTGGGGGTCGCCGGGGCGGTCGGTGAAGGCGTGGTGCCGCCGGTGCACGGCCGCCCAGTCGATGACGTTGCCCTGGAAGCTCATCGAGCCCGCGACGGCGAGGGTGGTCCGCAGCCAGGGCCGGGCGGTGAAGCTGCGGTGGGTGATGAGGCGGTGGAAACCGACCGTGACCCCCAGTCCGGTGATCGCGTAGAACGCGACCGCCAGGAGTACGTCGGCGAGCCCGATGCCGTGCCCCCAGAGCATCCGCACGGCCACCGCCAGGCCCACGAAGGGGAGTACGACGAACAGCGCGGTCACCACCGCCTGCAACCGCGGGCCGTCCGGCCGTGGTTCGGCGGCGTCGGGGCTGTCGGCGGGGAAGGGCTCGGTGCCGTCGTAGCCGGTGGCGGGCTCCGTCTCCCGGGCGGTCGGGGTCATCGCTGGCTCCTTCGCAGAGCGGATCAGACGGCACGCCGGTGGACGTAGCACCATCGGTGCCCCGGCCCCGGTGCCAGGGAGCGGGCGACCGGGTGGTCGGTCTCCTCGTAGTGGGCGCGGGCGTGCCGGCCCGGTGAGTCGTCGGAACAGGCCACCCAGCCGCAGGTGAGGCAGAGCAGCAGGCCCACCCAGGGGGCGTCACGGGCCTGGCAGTCCCGGCAGCCGTTCCACCTGGGGGTGACCGGTCCGAGGCCGTCGAGGTGCTCGCAGCGCGGGGCCGACCCGTTCAGATGCACCACGAACGGTCCCTGGACCATCGGCGCGGGGGGCCCGGCGATCATGGCAGCCTCCCCGCCGTCACAGGATGGCCGGGCACCGCCCGGCCTGTCGGCACCAGTCAATCCGCTGTGCGCGGTGACGGAAACGAGCAACCCGAGCAAGGGCCATCACCGGAGCCGATGACCCGGTTTCCGGGGCCACGGCACCGAAGTAGGCTGGTACGGGCTGGTGAACCGGCACGGCCGGCCGGGTGGGCGAGGGGGTGGCAGGGCGTGGAGCTGCGCCAGCTTCGCTACTTCGTCACCCTGGCCGAGGAACTGCACTTCGGGCGGGCCGCGGCCCGGCAGCACATCGTGCAATCCGCGCTCAGCCAGCAACTGCAGCGGCTGGAGCGCGAACTCGGGGTCCGGCTGGTGGAGCGCAGCACGCACCATGTCGTACTGACTCCCGCCGGGGTGGTGTTCCTGGTCGAGGCCCGGCAGATCCTCGCCCAGGTGGAACGCGCCACGGCGATCGCCCGCAGCGTGGTCGGCACGGCCCCCGCGCTGCGGGTCGGCATCATCGACGCCGGCTACGACTCGATGCCGCAGATCCTGCACGAGGTCCAGGCCCGCTACCCCGGCCTGGTGATCCACCAGGTCGAGGCCGGCGTACCCGAGCAGTACCAGCAACTCGTCGACGGCCGGCTGGACGTGGGCATCGGCAGGGCGGTACTCGCCCCGCCGCAGATCGCCTCCCACCTGTTCCGCCGCGATCCGCTCGGGGTGATGGTCCCCAGCGAGCACCGGTTCGCGGCGATGGACGGCATTCCGGTCGCCGTCCTGGCCCAGGAGCCGCTGCTGCTCGCCGAGGAGGTGCGGGCACCGGAGTTCAACCAGTTCACCGTCGAGATGTGCCGGGCCGCGGGCTTCACCCCCACCGTGTACGAGGGCACCGTCGAGAGCATCCGCGCCGCCGCCGACCTCGTCGCCCAGGGACGGTGCCTGTACTGCGTGCCCGCCTCCTGTATCTCCGCGCTCCCCGGGACCATCTGGCGGCCGCTCACCGAGCCGGAGTCCTACTATCCGTGGTCGGTTCTGTGGCGGGCGAACGACGACTCCGCGCATGTACGTGCCATCGTCGACTGCGCACGTGCCATGTCCGACAGACTCCGCTGGCTCGTCACCCCGGAACGGTCCGCGGAGCGGCCCACGGCCTGACGTTCCGCCGGGGCGTCAACGTCCGAGCACGGCTCCGCCGTTGACGTGGAGGATCTGGCCCGTCAGATAGGCGGCGTCGGGCGAGGCGACATACCGGATCGCCGCCGCGATCTGGGCCGGGCTGCCGGCCTGGCCGGTGAGGGTCTGGGCGACCCGGCCGGCCACGAACTGCGGCGTCGCGCGGTCGCCGAAGAACTCGGTGTCGGCCACGAAGCCGGGAGCGACCGCGTTGGCGGTGATCCTCTCCGCGCCGAGCCGCTGGGCCAGTTCGAAGGTGTAGGTCTGTACGGCGGCCTTCGCCCCGCCGTAGGAACCCGGCCCGCGCAGCGCCGCGACCGAGGACAGGTGCACGATGCGGCCGCCGGGGCGGGTGAGGTGGGGCAGGAGGGCTTCGGTGAGCAGTACGGCGGTCAGGACGTTCGCGGCGAAGTTGCGCCGGTAGCCGTCGGCGACGGACTCCAGGCTGCCGTCGTTGCCGGAGGCGACATTGCCGCCCGCGTTGGTGACCAGGACGTCCACCGGGCCGGCGGAGGCCGTGATGAAGTCCACCGCGGCACGCACCTGCGGTGGTTCGCTGAGATCAGCGGTCGTCCAGGTCGCCGTGGCCTCACCGTGGGCGGCGTTGAGCGCGTCGGCCGCCTTCCGCAGGACCTCCGCGCGCCGCCCCAACAGGACGATCCGGTCACCGTCGGCCGCGAAGGCCCCGGCTGTGGCCAGGCCGATTCCCGTCCCGCCGCCGGACACCACTACTCGTCGCTGAGCCATGCCCCACCCGTTCTCATCCGTGAACGATAGTCATGTACATGCGCTACGACGCTAGGCCGGACGGCGCCGGGGCGTCAAGCGGCCCGGCGCCGGGGACACCTCGCCGGCCGCACTCGTCAGCCGCCCGAGGCATCCGGGTCGTCCGGGGCGTCCGGGGCATCCGGGTCGTCCGGAGCTGGGGCGCTGTCGGCGCGTCGCCGGCGCTTCATCTCGGCCTCGAAGAGGTGCTCCCGTCCTTGGGCGAGGTCACGGCGGATCCGCTCCTCGGCGGCGGCGAAGGGACGGTAGTACGTGGCGTTGTAGGCCTCGACGATCTGGAAGGTCCAGTGACCGGGAATGACGTTGCGGCCGACGATGTCCCTCTCGATCGCGTCGGCCGCCCCGGTGTCCCCCGCCTCCCGCAGGAGCCGTACGGCGTCCCCCAGCTGCAGGTCGGCCGAGCCGGTCAGCTGGGGGAAGTCGTACAGGGCGCCCCGGGCGCGTTCGGTGGTCTCCAGCGCCTTGGACAACGCACCCAGGGCCTGGACGGTGGCATCACTCACGCCCGACGGCCGTTCATGGGTGGCGGAGCACTCGGGGCTGCGCGATTCGTCTTCCATTCCCCACGCTTTTCCCCCGGCCCTCCCGGTCATTCCCCGGGCTGGGCCGTTCGGACCATTCCCGGCCGGGATCCGCAGGGGCGGGTATCAGAGGCACTCCACCATGACCACGGCCGACCCGCGCGGAGCCCTCGGAGAGTGACGGCGCGCGATCACAGCTCGCGCAGCGCCGGCAGCAGCCGCCGCCGCGCCCACTCCAGGAACTCCGGCTGGCTGTCGCCGCCGACCTGGACGAGGGCGACCTCGGTGAAGCCCGCCTCGACGTAGGGGCGTACCGCGTCCACGAAGGCGTCCACGTCGTCACCGCACGGGATGGAGCCGGCCACGTCCTCCGGCCGGACGAACTCGGTGGCCGCGGCGAAGCTCTGCGGCCCGGGCAGCTCGGAGTTGACCTTCCAGCCGCCGCCGAACCAGCGGAACTGCTCGTGCGCCCGCTTCACGGCCGTGTCACGGTCGGGGTCGTAGCAGACCGGGAGCTGACCGACGCTGGGCTTGCCCGCGCCGCCGTGCTCCTCGAAGGCGGTGACCAGGGAGCGGTCCGGCTCCGTCGCGATCAGCAGGTCCGCCCGCTCCCCGGCCATCCGCGACGACCGGGGACCCGACGCGGCGATGCCGATCGGCGGCGCCTGGTCGGGCAGGTCCCACAGCTTGGCGGACTCGACGTCGAAGTGGGTGCCGCGATGGTTGACGTATCCCCCGGCGAACAGCGCCCGGATGATCTCCACGGCCTCGGCGAGCATCTCCTGCCGTATGTCGGCCGACTGCCATCCGCCGCCGACGACATGCTCGTTGAGGTTCTCGCCGGAGCCGAGCCCCAGCCGGAAGCGCCCCTCCGAGAGCAGCTGGACGGTCGCGGCCTTCTGGGCGACGACCGCCGGGTGGTAGCGGACGGTCGGGCAGGTCACATACGTCATCAGCGGAATGCTGGAGGTCGCCTGGGCCGCCGCGCCGAGAACACTCCACGCGTACGGGGAGTGGCCCTGGCCGTCCAGCCACGGGGAGTAGTGGTCCGAGGTGACGGAGAAGTCGAACCCGGCCTCCTCGGCTCGTACGACATGGTCGACCAGCTCTCGCGGCCCGGCCTGCTCGGTCATCATCGTGTATCCGAATTGCGTGGTCATGCACTGCGCCTACCCGGTACATTCCGGGCCATTCGGTCGATCGCGGCAACGCCCTCGTAGCCGAATGCCCGCTTTTTTGCGGTTTGAGACGGTTCTGCCGAGGTACCCGAGGCGTGTGCTGCTTCTGAGACCACCGGGCGTCTACCCGCCGCAGAGCGATACGTGGCTGCTGGCGCGGGTCATGCGGACGGCGGCGATCCGGCCCGGATCCCGGCTCCTCGACCTGTGCACCGGCACCGGGGCTCTGGCCCTGGCAGCCGTCCGGGCCGGGGCCGGGCAGGTGACCGCGGTGGATCTGTCCCCGTGGGCGGTGCTGGCCGCCCGCTGCAACGCCGCCGTGCGCGGCGCGCCCGTACGGGTGCTGCGCGGTGACCTGACCGCGCCGGTGGCCGGTGAGGAGTTCGACACGATCGTGGCCAACCCGCCGTACGTGGCGGACCCCGGCTGTCCCCGCCCGCCGCGCGGAGGCGCCCGGCTGGCCTGGGACGCGGGCCCGGACGGGCGGGCGCTGCTCGACCGGATCTGCGCGACGGCACCGCCGCGCCTGGCGCCCGGCGGCACACTGCTTCTGGTCCAGTCCGCGGTGAGCGGCACCGAGAAGACCCTGGCGCTGCTGCGCGGCGGCGGGCTCAAGGCCGCTGTCGTCGACCGGGCCACCGTGCCCTTCGGCCCCGTGATGCGCGCGCGAGCCGAGCGGCTGCGGGAGCGGGGCCTGCTGGCCCCGGACCAGGACACCGAGGAACTGGTGGTGATCCGTGCCGACCGGCCCCGCCGTCCCTGACGCGTACCGGAGACCGAACGTTTCATCCTCGTCCGACCGGAAACCCGATCATCGCACCTTCTCCCGAAAGGAGACGTCTGATGAGCACGGTCAAGGAATCCGTGGATGTCGAAGTCCCCGTCCACACCGCGTACAACCAGTGGACGCAGTTCGAGGAATTCCCGCAGTTCATGGAGGGCGTCGAGCAGATCACCCAGCTCGACGAACGCCACAACCACTGGGTCACCAGTATCGCGGGCGCCCGCAGGGAGTTCGACACCGAGATCATCGACCAGCTCCCCGACGAACGGGTCGCCTGGCGCACCGTTTCCGGGGACGTGAAGCAGAAGGGCGTGGTGACCTTCCAGCGGCTGGAGGACACCCGCACCCGGGTGCACCTGGCCATGGACGTGGAGACCTCGGGACTGGCCGACAAGGCCGCCGAGCTGGCCGGCGTCATCGACCGCCGCGCCAAGGGTGATCTGCGCCGCTTCAAGGACTACGTCGAAGCGCGCGGCCACGAGGACGGCGGCTGGCGCGGCCGGATCTCCCCCGTCTGACACCACCGACCCACCCCGAACGGGCGGGGACGGCGGCCTCCGGAGGCCGCCGTCCCCGCCCGTTCCCCGCGCCGGACCCGCTTCAGCCGGCGGCGCCGGTACGGCGCTTGCGCGTGACCCCGCGGAGGACGAGGCTCAGCGCGGCGGTGGCCGTGGACAGCACCGCGATCCGCACGCACCACGCGGCAAGGGCGCTGCCCCCGACGGCGTCGGCGAACGCCGGCATGGTGAGCAGCGCCCTGCTCACCGGCAAGGCGCACAGGCCGACGACCAGCACCGCCCACAACGGGGGCTCGTTGGAGGCGGTGACGGCGGCGGTCGCGAGGATCACGACCACGCTGAAGGCGATGAGGAGCACGGTGAGGTCCATGGCACCAGCATTCCGGTGGACGGCCGGCGAGGCGTCGGCGTACCGGAGGAACCGCGTCTCTACCCGGGGGTGGAGACGGGCGTCCGGCGGCCGGCGGTCATGAACGCGGTGGACACCGCCCCGCCGTCGGCCGCACCAGCAGGAACTGGACAGTGCTGCCGCCGGCAGACGCTGGTTTTCGGAGTCCTGGGGGACCCAGAGGCCGAATCGGGCGCCGGTCTGCTCCAGGACCTCCGCCGGGTCCATGGGTTCGCCGGCCGGCCAGGCCAGTGCCGAGGGGTCCGCGCCGATGTCGTCGCCGGGGAAGATCGGGTCGAAGGAGGACAGTACGCGGCCGTCGACCGCGTACTCGACTCGCTGGGTGATGTTCACGTCCATGGTGACGGCCACGACGCGGGTGCCCTGCGAGAGGGTGGGCAGGTAGTTCCGGGCGGAGACGTAGGAGGTGGAGGCCTGGATGGCGAAGGACCAGCCCTCGACGGAGCCGGCGCGGATGATCGCGTTCGCCTCCGGGCGGAGGAACCCCAGGGCCTCCAGGGCCTCTTCGTCCATGTCGTCGAGGTCGTACGGCTCTTCCATCGAGTTGCGTACCTCGATCGTTTGCGCACCCTGGGTCACGACGCTGATCAGCCCTGCCCGGCCTCCCTCGCCACCCGCTCCAGTCGGCTCCGGTACTCCGCCCACCACGACGGATCGCCCGGTGCCATGTTGTCGTTGCCCTCCCGGACTCCGACGGCTCCGTCGAGGAGTTCCCGCACGATGTCGGCGTGGCCGGCGTGCCGGTGGGTCTCGGCGATCATGTGCACCAGGATCTGATGTAACGTCACCTCGTTTCGTTCGTCCGGCCACCACGGCACATGACCGGTCGCGTCGAGGGACAGCTCGGCGATCGTGGCGTCGGAGTGCTTCCACGCCCGGTGGTACAGCCCGACGATCTGTTCGCGCGTCTCGTCTGCGGTGGCCCACATGTCCGCGTTGGGTTCGGCGTCGTCCTCGAACCAGGGCAGCGGCTCGCCGGACGGCCGTCCGAAGGTTTCGCCGAAGTAGCCCAGCTCCACACTGGCGACGTGTTTGACCAGCCCCAGCAGGTTGGTGCCGGTCGGTGTCATCGGCCGGCGGAGGTCGTACTCCGAGAGGCCGTCGAGCTTCCACAGCAGGGCTTCACGGGCGGTCCGGAGGTAGCGGAGAAGGTCCGCCTTCGGTTTGGATTCGTTCATGCCGGCAGTCTGTCAGCCGGCACTGACAGTCAGGAGTGAGAAACCGGTGACGGAGATCGTGGTGACGCGGCCCTGGGCCGGGGTCCGCGCGAGGGTGCTGGCGCTGGCCTCGGCGCCCGGCGCCGAGAAGGTGTTCGGCCGCCACGGGCACGGCTTCTCGCTGGCCGATCCCCTCACGCAGGATGAACTGGCCGACCTGGAAGCCGGGTTGGGGGTCCGGCTGCCCGGCGAGTACCGGGACTTCCTGCTCCAGGTGGGCGCGGGAGGGGCCGGGCCGGCGTACGGCGTCTTCCCGGTGGGCCGAACGGCCGGCGGCGAATGGCAGTGGGAGGGCGACGGCGCGGACATGACGGACCGCGGCCGGATCGCCGAGCCCTTCCCGGTGCGCGGACCCGATCCGGAGCACCTGGCCGCGCTGGAGGCCGAGCGGCCCGACGAGGATGCCTTCGCCGCCGCCGGCGGCGATGACGATGACGATGACGATGGTGGCTTCGACGCCGCGTACGAGGCCTGGGAGGAGCGGTGGGCCGCCGTCCTGTGGTCCGCCGATCGTACGGTCGGCGCGATCTGCCTGTGCCACATCGGCTGCGCCGAGCGCCGCTGGCTTGTCGTCAGCGGCCCGCAGCGGGGCCGGATCTGGGCGGACGCACGCTGCGACGACGTGGACCTGGAGCCCCTCATGACGGGTCCGGCGAAGAACGAGCCGGCGACGTTCGCCTCCTGGTACCTCGACTGGCTCGACGCGGCGATCCGCACCGCCGGGGCCCACGGCTGACGGCTCGTCATCACGTTCGTCCGATGCGGCCGTTGCGATGACCGGGTTGGTTCACCGGGTCCGTCCGGTGGCCGTTTCGTTCTCGGCCGCCGCAGGGCTTCGCCGGGGGACGCCGGGGCCGGGTGCGGGCCAGGCCCGGCGTTCGTCGTCGCGGGGCGCGTGGACGAGGGCCGGGGTGCCGGGGCCGTAGGTCATCACCGGGCGGTCGGGGCTCCAGGCGGGCCAGCCTGGGTCGCCGGTGGTGGCGAAGCGGATCCAGTCGGCGTGCATGGCGTCGGCCAGGGCCTGCGGCGCGTCGGGTCCGGTGAGGGCGGCGGTGGCCGGAACGCGCAGGGTGTCGAACACGAAGCCGATCTCCAGGGCGTGGCAGGCGCCGAGCCGCCCCACGGGTGACGGCCAGGCGAACTCGTACTGGTACGTGGGCGCGGCGCCCTCGCGGGCCGCGCGGGCGTCGGCGAGGCTGCCCTGCGGCATCCGCAGCAGCAGGTCCGTGGCGAGCGCGCCCAGCACCTCCCCCGGGGACGCGGCGGGCCGGCCCGCCCGGTAGACCGCGGCGGTACGGCGGCCGACCCCGAACCGGGCCAGGGCGAGGCGCTGGGTGACCGGGCCGATCCGGTCCACCGTGCCGTCGGGCACGAACCACAGGCGGTACTCCTCGGTGTTGGTGCCCATCAGCAGGCCGGCCGCGGCACTCCGCCCGTCCCGCAGCGCGGCGGCCGGGTCCTGCGGCAGCACCTCGCCGTCCACCACCAGTTCGAAGCCGGCGCCACCGCCCAGCGGGCCGCCCCCGGCCACCTCGCCCTGGGCGCGCAGCAGCCGGTCCCGGTCGACGGCGCCGAAGGCGGCCGCGGTGGCCGGGACACCGAGCCGGGACGCGATCCGCCGGGTGGTGCGCGCGGCTCGGGCGAGCGGTACGGCGGCGGGCGCGCCGCTCTGAAGCACGGCCCGCCGGATCAGTCCCGCGGACAGCGGCGAGGCCAGCAGCGCGGCGGCGGATATCGCCCCGGCCGACTCACCGAACACCGTCACCCGGTCCGGGTCGCCGCCGAACGCCGCGATGTTGTGCCGCACCCAGCGCAGTGCCGCGAGCTGGTCCCGCAGGCCCAGGTTGGCGGGGGCGTCGGGGAAGACACCGAACCCCTCGATGCCGAGGCGGTAGTTGAGCGACACCAGGACCACGCCGTCGCGGGCGAAGGCGGTGCCGTCGTAGGTCGGCACGGTGGCGGAGCCGTGCCGCAGCGAACCGCCGTGGATCCACACCATCACCGGCAGCGCGGAGCCGCCCGGGCCGGGGGTCCACACGTTGAGGTTCAGACAGGCGTCGCCCGGCACCGCCGGGTCGGACAGGTAGCGGTTCAGGGGGGCGGGGTAGGGGAGCTTGGGGGCGGTGGGGCCCCATTCGCCGGCATCGCGGACGCCGTCCCAGGCGGGCGGCGGGGCCGGCGCCCGGAAGCGGTGCGGGCCGACGGGGGCGGCGGCGTAGGGGATGCCGCGGAAGACCGTGACACCGTGCCCGGCGACGCGGCCGCGGACCCGGCCGTACTCGGTGCTGACGATGGGGTCCATGCCGTTCCTCATGTGTGCTGGAGCGGGGTGCCGCCGGCCCGCGCCCTGGGAGCCGCCCTCCCAGCATTCGCGGAAAGCTGTCGGGCCGCCAGCCGGCGGGGCCGTCCGGTCGCGGACGGGCCGGACGGGTCTGTCCGGCCCGTCCGACCAGGAGTCCGACACCGGTGACGGGCGACAAACAGGGCAGTCTAAACTCGGCGCAGACACAGCCTGGTCAAGTGCGTCCGAAACAGGCCGCCTCTTGCCCAATCCCGAGGGGTATTCGTCGATTTGATACGCATTGAGAAGGTCATCAAGCGCTACCCCGACGGCACCGTCGCTGTCGACCAACTCTCCCTGGACATACCCGACCGGTCGATCACCGTCCTGGTCGGGCCGTCCGGCTGCGGGAAGACCACCACTCTGCGGATGATCAACCGCATGGTCGAGCCGAGCGAGGGCCGGATCCTCGTCGACGGTGCGGACATCCAGCGGCAGCCGGTCAACGCGCTGCGCCGGTCCATGGGGTACGTCATCCAGAACGCCGGGCTCTTCCAGCACCGGACCATCGTGGACAACATCGCCACCGTGCCGCGCATGCTGGGCTGGGACCGCGCCCGGGCCCGTACCCGGGCGATGGAGCTGATGGAGCGGGTCGGTCTCGACGCGTCGTTGGGCAGACGCTATCCGTACCAGCTCTCGGGCGGGCAGCAGCAGCGGGTGGGCGTGGCCAGGGCACTGGCCGCCGATCCTCCGGTGCTGCTGATGGACGAGCCGTTCTCGGCCGTCGACCCCGTCGTGCGCAAGGGGCTCCAGGCCGAACTGCTGCGCATCCAGAGCGAACTGGGCAAGACCATCGTCTTCGTCACCCATGACATCGACGAGGCCATCAAGCTCGGCGACATGATCGCGGTCATGCGGACGGGCGGCCGGCTCGCCCAGTTCGCACCGCCCGACGAGCTGCTCGCGGCCCCCGCCGACGCGTTCGTGGAGGACTTCCTCGGCGCGGACCGCGGCATCCGGCGCCTGTCGTTCTTCACCTCCGCCGGGCTGAAACTGACGACGCTGCCGATCGTCGCGGTCGACGCGAGCCCCGCGCAGGTGGCCGAGCGCACCGAGCGGGAGGAGGTCCCCTACCTGCTGGTCACGGACCTCGACGGCAACCCCCTGGGCTGGACCGAGCCCTCGGCGCTGACCGACGACGGCCGGGTCCCCCCGGCCGCGGACCTGATCCCGTACGGGCGGCCGTTCGAGGCCGGCCGGGACTCGCTGCGCGCCGCGCTGGACAGCGCCGTGCTCTCCCCCACCGGGTGGGCGGTCGCCGTGGACGGGACCGGACGCGCGGTGGGTGTCGCCTCGCAGGAGACGATCGCCGACGCGATCCGCACCGCGCACGCCGAGGGCCACAGCAGCAGCGACGGCGGCGGCGGCGGCAAGGCGGCACGTACCGCCGACACCCCGACCGGGGTCGCGGGATGAACGGTTTCTTCGACATCCCCAGCGACCTCCAGCACAGCTACCTGGGCCTGGTCGGCTGGCATCTGCGGGAGGCTCTGGTCCCCGTCCTGGTGGGGCTGCTGATGGCCCTGCCCATCGGGTATCTCTGTGTGCGTTTCCGGTGGTTGTACGCGCCGGTGCTGTGGGTGACCACGGTGCTCTACGCGATCCCCTCGCTGGCGTTCTTCGTCGTCCTCATCGACTACACCGGGCAGAGCGAGACCACCGTGATGATCCCGCTGGCCCTCTACAGCCTGGTGCTGCTGGTGCCGGCCATCGTCGACGGGGTCCGGTCGGTGCCGGAGGAGACCCTGGCGGCGGCCACCGCGATGGGCTTCGGCGAAGCGCGGCGCTACGCCTACGTACAGCTGCCGATCGCGGTTCCGGCGATCTTCGCGGGGCTGCGGGTGGCGGCCGTCTCCAGCATCAGCCTGGTCAGCGTCGGTGCCCTGATCGGCAACCAGGGTGCCCTGGGCAACCTGCTGGCCGACGCGATGCTCTACCACCGGCCCGTGCTGGCGGTGAACTCCGTCGTCACCACCGCGTTCCTGGCGATCGTCGTCGACGCGCTGCTGGTGCTGCTGCGCAAGGTGCTGACGCCCTGGCAGCCGGGAAGCGGTACCCGTACGGCGGCCAAGGCCGTGACGACGGCCCCGGACGGCCGGCCGGAGCCCGCCGCGCGCGTCATGGAGGATGCCGTCAAGTGAACGTCCTGAACTACATGAACGCGTTCTTCAGCGACAGTGCCCACTGGCACGGCTACGACGGGATCCCCCAGCGTGTCCTGGAGCACATCGGGTACTCCCTGATGGCGCTCGGCATCGCCGCCGGGATCGGGCTGCCGGTGGGCCTGGTCACCGGACACACCGGGCGCGGCGGCAACGCGCTGGCGTTCATCGCCACCGCGGCACGGGCCCTGCCGAGCTTCGGCCTGCTGGTGCTGATGTTCGTCCTGCTCGGGCTGGGACTGCTGCCGGTGATGATCCCGCTGGTCGTGCTGGCCGTCCCGCCGATCCTGGTGACGACCTACGAGGCGGTGCGCACGGTCGACCCGTCACCCGTCGACGCCGCCCGCGGCATGGGCATGACCCCCGCGAACATCCTCTTCCAGGTCGAACTGCCGGTGGCCCTGCCGCTGATCCTCAGCGGGCTGCGGTCCGCGGCCATCCAGGTCGTCTCCACGGCGACGATCGCCGCGTACGTCAGTCTCGGCGGGCTCGGCCGCTACATCGTCGACGGGCTGTACCAGCGCAACTACGAGAAGGTCGTCGGCGGTGCGACGCTGGTGGCCATGCTCGCGCTGGCGACGATCGGCGTGTTCTGGATGATCACGCGGCTCGCGGTGTCACCCGGGGTCCGACGGCGCGGACCGCGGGGAAGGGGGTGAGGGGCGGCGCGGACCGCCCCTCACCCCCTTCCGCGTGGTTCTATCCCCCGGCGCGGGCCAGCGCGAGTTCCAGGACGACGAGCAGCGCGTCCCGCACGGAGCCTCGTTCCCGGGCGTCGAAGGTGATGACCGGGACGCCGTCGGCGACGTCGAGGGCCCAGCGGACCTCGTCGAGGTCGTGCTCGACCTTCCCGTCGAAGGCGTTGACCGCGACCGCGAAGGGGATCTTCTTGTGCTCGAAGTAGTCGACGGCGGCGTAGCAGTCGTCCAGCCGCCGGGTGTCGACGATGACCAGGCCGCCGAGCGCTCCCTCGACCAGGTCGTCCCACATGAAGCCGAACCGGTCCTGGCCCGGGGTGCCGAACAGATAGAGCTTCAGGGTCGGGTCGATGGTGATGCAGCCGAAGTCCATGGCGACCGTGGTGGTCGTCTTGTGCGGGGTGTGGCTGAGGTCGTCCACGCCCGCCGCGACCTCGGTGATGGCGGCCTCGGTGGTCAGCGGCGCGATCTCGGAGATCGCCCCGACGGTCGTGGTCTTGCCCACCCCGAAGCCCCCCGCGATCACCAGCTTGACCGGCAGCGGGGGCTGGACCACCCGGGGGACGGCCGGCCCGGGGGCCGTGAGGTCAGCGGTCACGGAGTACCCCCCGGGAGTCGGGGATGGTGCGGAGCCCATCGATAACCCTTCGCAGTACGGAGACGTCCTGGGCGGCGTCAGGATTCGGCACGTGGACCGACAGCTGCCCCCCGGACCTGAGATCCTCGGCCAGCACGCGCACCACGTTGAGGTGCAGCCGCAGTTTCGCCGCGATCTCGGCGAGCGACTGCGGCTGCCGGCAGGCGCGGACGATGTCCCGGCGTTCGAAGGAGAGCGTGTCGAGGACTTCGAGCCCTGTGTCGGTCGCCACGACCTGGGTCTCCACGGGGATCGGGGAGCCGGTACCGGTGCTGCCGGTACCGGCCACCCGGCCCGCGGTGACCAGGAACGGGCGTACCGCGGAGACGCGGCCGGCCATGTGGGGTACGGCTCCCCGCGCGTCGTCGTCGGCTGGCGCGTCACCCGCCGCCATCGTGGTTCCTTCCCTCGGCCCCGGCTGTCCTGCCCCGGGGACCGGTCATCCGGTGGTGGCGGATCCGACGTTGTTCTTGAGTTCGAGCACGAGCTGCGGGCTGAGCGCGGCGCCGGCGCGGTTGGCGAAGAGGGTCATCTCGTAGGCGATGTTCCCGAGCTTCGCCTCCTTGGAGGCCACGACTCCGAGCAGCGCGCCGCTGCCGATCGCCGAGACGATCAGATGACCGCCCTCCAGATCGACGATCACCTTGTTGAGGCCGCCGAGGCCGTAGTTCCCCGAGGCGCCGGCCGCGAGGCTGGTGATGCCGGAGACGATGGCGGCGAGCCGTTCGGAGTCGGCGTGGTCGCGCAGCCGGGAGACGGCGATCAGCAGACCGTCCGAGGACACCGCGATGGCGTCGACCACTCCCGCGGTCTCGGTGGCGAATCGATTCAGCAGCCAGGTGAAGTCGGCTGCGGCAGCCCGCAGATCGGTGGACACTGCCCCTCTGTCCGAGGTGGCACCTGTCGGCGTTGTCACTGCTCCGCTCCTTCCGGGAGACCTGGTTCGTCGGTCGTGGTCCTGGACTCCGCGACGAGCAGCGCGCTGTCACGGTGCGCCCGCTCCACCGCCGCGTCGAACTCGTCGAGTTCCGAGCGGACCTCGTCGGCGTCGGCGAGCCGTGGGGCCCGCGCCGCCGCCTGCTGAGCCGCCGCGGACACCGTTGTCCTCAGCGTCGCCCCGCGCACCCGCCGGCGCAGCGGGCGCCCCTGGGCATCCTCCCGGTCCTCGTGCGGGCCGGTGGCAGCGGGGCTGCTCCCGGGGCTCGTGGCGGGGGGCAGGGTCGTGGTGCCGGCCGTGGCGGTGTCGGCCGTAGTGGTGTCGGCCGTCGTGATGTCCGCCGTGGCGGTGTCCGCCGTCGTGGTCAGGGCCTCGCCGGCCGGGCCGGCCTGGTGCCGGGGCACGCGGCGCGGTAGGGCGCCCTCGCGGGGCGGCAGGACGTCCGCGCGCTGCGGGGCCCGCGGTGGTTCGGCGGCCGGCGGGGCGGCGTTCGGCGCCTCGGTCACGGCCGCGGCGGGCACCGCGGCGGGCACCGCGGCAGGCAGGGGGACGGAGGCGGCCGCGGGGGCCGGCTCGGCGGCCGGCAGCGCGGGGGTGGGACCGGCCGCCGGGACGGCCCGCTCGTGGCGCTGGGCAGTGGCGGGGCGGGACGGCGTCATCGGGCTCATCATCAGCAGCAGCGTCGAGGGGATCGACACCTGGCTGGTGACGCCGCCGCCCGGGGTCCTGGCCAGGGTCACGCCGACGCCCCAGCGCCGGGCGAGGCTGCCGACGACGAAGAGGCCGAGCACCTTGGTGGGCACCAGGTCGAGCCGCTCACGGCGCACGAGGCGGGCGTTCTCCTCCTCGATCCGCTCGGCGCTCATGCCCAGTCCGTGGTCGCTGATCTCGATCAGCGCCCCGTCCGCGCCGGTGCGTACGGTGACCTCGACGGGGCTGCGGACCGGCGAGAACGACACCGCGTTCTCCAGCAGTTCGGCGAGCATCAGGGTGAGGTCGCCGATGATGTCGGGGGCGACGGTCACCTCGGTCTCGGCCAGCAGCGAGACCCGCTGGTACCCCTCGATCTGGCCGAGGGCGGCGCGTACGACGTTGGTGAGCGCGGTGGGACTGGTTTCGAGTCCGGTCTCGCGGATACCGGCGAGCAGCATGAGGCTGTCGGCGTTGCGCTGGAGGCGGACGGCGATGTGGTCGATGCGGTAGAGCTGGTCCAGCAGCGCCGGGTCGGTCTCGCCGCGTTCGATCGCGTCGATCAAGGCGAGCTGACGAGTCGTCAGGTTGCTGACGCGACGGCCGACGTTGCCGAACATCTCGGCGACATTGCGGCGGCTGAGCACCTGGCGCTCCAGCAGGGCGCCCGCGGTGACCTGGACGCGGTTGAAGGCCTCGGCCAGTTCGCCGATCTCGTCGCGGACCGTGATCGGCACCTCCCGCAGGCGGGGCGGGCTGTCATCGGCGGCGTCGTCGTCGGCGACACGGGCCAGTTCGCGCCCGGCGACGTCGGCGACCTGCTTGGCCGCACCGGTCAGCGCCAGCACCGGGCGGGCCACGGAACGGCGGATCGCCACGGAGAAGGCCAGCCAGAGCACGAAGGCCAGGAGTGCGCCGCCCAGCAGCCAGCCGACCCGCCACCAGGCGTCGGAGGCGGAGGCGTCGGCCCGGTCCGCGATCTGGCCGATCAGCGACTCGGTGATCCGCAGCCGGGTCTGCGCCTCCTGGCGGTAGTCCGGATAGGCGGCCAGGGCCTTGGTGAACGCCGCCCGCACCTGCGCCGGGGTCTCCGCCGCCAGCGCGCTGGGGTCGATCTGGAGCCCCGCGTACTGCACTTCGATGGCATTCTCGTGAACATTGTGCTGGACACCGGCCAGCACGGTGGCCTGCTTCTCGGTGGCGAACCGGGCGAAGCGGGCCGCCTGGTAGGTGTACTGCTGCTGGTTGCCGACCGCGTTGACGAACTGGATGAGCGCGTTGGTGTCGCCGGTCCGCGCGGAGAACACACTGGTCTCGAAGGCGCTGTGCGCGGCGTCGGCGCGCAGCAGCGAGTCCAGCAGGTTTCCGGTGAAGGTCGAGGCGAGGTCGGAGTTCTGGTCGAGGCCCAGGCCGTCGATCAGGTCCTCGGCGGCCGCGCTGTAGGCGGGGTCGATGTTGTCCGACGGCAGATAGCTCTGCTCGATGGTCCCGCGCAGGCTGCCCAGGCCGCTGATCTCCTTCAGCGCCTGCAGTTCCTTCTCCGGCAGCCGTGCTCCCAGGTCCTGCCGGATCGCGGCGACATGGCTGTCCACATCGCTCTGGGCCGCGCGGAACGCGGTGAGCGAGGGCTTGGAGTCGCCGTGCCGCATCGCCTCGAAGCGCACCGACAGCAGGACGGCCTGCTGGTGTTCGGTGGCGACCCGGTCGACCAGGTCGGCGATCCGCACGCTGTCACGGACCTGCTGGGCGGCGCCCGCCGCCGCCCGGGCCTGGTCCACCTGACCGTCGACACCGTAGGCGAGCATCCCGGCGACGACCACGAGCGGTACGCCGACCAGGATGTTGAGTTTGCGCCGGAAGGCCCAGCGGTCGGGGAAGCGGGCGAGTGCTCCCCGGACCCGTCGTACGGGAGCCGGCCGAACCGACGGGTCCACCTCGTTCGCGGACACCAAGCCTCCTTCGTGGCCTTCCGACCGACAACCGGTCACTGTCGACGGCCGGCACGACAGGCCCTCGACGATCGGCGGAGCAGGAAATGATCATGACATACTCGATCACTGGCTGATTTCAGCCGTGTTTCCGCGCCGATTGACCATCAACGTGCCGTAACTCCCGTCACACCTGCTGCAACAGCGGGGAGACTACCTGCTCCTGAGAGACGGCCACTCGCCGCCCTCATCAAAAATCGGTTACGAGGGTGCTGCATCTCAGTCATAAGTCATCTGCGACTCTTCACAAACAGCAACTCATCGAAGCCAATCGGTGACCAGGATGCACTTGACTGCGTGTGATTCCGCTGGGTTGGATCTAGGTTGTGCGGTGACCGAGCACCGCATGCCGCGAGCCGGGACCGCGTGGACACCCCGCCCGACTCCGCTCCGCGGCCTCCTGTCTGACAGCCGCCACCATCTGATCCCGGAACGGGAAACGTGACCACCACCACGAAGAACACCAGT
Source organism: Streptomyces sp. RLA131 (assembly GCF_056270125.1). Classification (NCBI taxonomy): domain Bacteria; kingdom Bacillati; phylum Actinomycetota; class Actinomycetes; order Kitasatosporales; family Streptomycetaceae; genus Streptomyces; species Streptomyces sp. RLA131. The sequence continues at coordinate 7,808,000 of NZ_JBWDOQ010000002.1, read as the reverse complement.
TGGCACCGCTTCTCACATCCCCGCACGGCCGGCGCCGCACTTGCCGCCACCATGGCCGCCGCGCTGCTGGCGGGCTGTTCCTCGTCGTCCTCCGACGACTCAGCGGACCCGCTCGCCCCCACCAAGGCCAGCGGCAAGACCGTCGTCGTGGGCTCCAACAACTTCGCCGAGAGCATTCTGATCGCCGACATCTACGGTGAGGCACTCAAGGCCAAGGGCGTCAAGGTCAGTTACAAGCCCAACATCGGCAGCCGCGAGACCACCTACGGCCTGATCAAGAACGGCACGCTGACCGTCCTGCCGGAGTACAACGGCGCCCTGCTGGCCTATCTCGACCCCAAGGCCACACCCACCACGGTGGCCACCACCGACGCCGCGATCACCGCGAAGCTCGACTCCAAGCTCACGCTGCTGGACCCGGCGCCGGCACAGGACAAGGACTCGGTCACGCTCAACGCGGCCACCGCCAAGAAGTACCACCTGACCTCCGAGTCCAGCATCGCCGACCTGGCGGACGCCGCCGCCGACCTGGTCATCGGCGCCTCGCCGGAGTTCCAGACCCGCCAGCAGGGGCTGGTCGGGCTCAAGTCGGTGTACAAGCTGTCGTTCAAGTCCTTCAAGGCGCTCGACGCGGGTGGCCCGCTGACGCAGGCGGCGCTGAAGAACAACAACATCCAGGCCGGTGACATCTTCACCACGGACCCGACCATCACCAAGGACAAGTTCGTCACCCTCAAGGACCCGAAGAACCTCTTCGGCTTCGAGAACGTGATCCCCCTGGTCTCCAAGTCCGGTCTGTCCCAGGAGGGCGTCGACGCGCTCAACGCCGTGTCGGCCAAGCTCGACACCGCGGCGCTGCTGTCCATGGACGCCAAGGTGCAGAACGAGAACAAGGACCCGCTGGAGGTCGCCACCGCCTGGCTGAAGTCGGTCGGCCTGAGCTGAGCCCGCACGGGGCCCATACCGCCTCAGGGCCCGCCTCACGGCCCGCCGCCGGCCCGTCGTCCCCCGACGCGCCGGCGGCGGGCCGTGGCGACGCGCGGACCGCCCGGCGCCGCAGGGGAGGATGCCGCGATGTCGACCCACACACCCGCGACGGCGGCCGGAGCAGCCGCGGCACCCGGCGTGACCGAAGGCGGTGACGCCCCGGTCACCGCGGTGGCGGCCACCCCGTCCGCCGAGGAGCCGCCGCCGCAGGGCACCGCGGCCTCGGACCCGCCCAGCGCCTTCGTGCTCCTCGACGGCGCCGGCCTGGAGGTCTCCGGCGTGGTCCGACTGGCCGACGGCACGGCCGAGCCCGCCATCCTGCCCGAGGCCCTCGACCGGGCGACCCGCTCCTGGCACGCCGCAGGCCAACTCACCGCGTCCGGGCGGCTGTACGGGCGCAGCACCGGCGTCGGGGCCAACCGTACGGTCGCCGTCGCCGACGAGGACACCGACGGGCACGACCTGCGGCTGCTGCGCAGCCACGCGGGCGGTATCGGCGGCCTGCTGCCGGCCCGGCAGGTGCGGGCGATGCTGGCGGTCCGGGCCAACCAGCTCCTGGCGGGCGGTTCCGGGATCCAGCCGGGCATCGTCCTCGGGCTCGTCGAGGCCCTGCGGCTCGGTGTGCACCCGCCGGTCCACGAGTACGGATCGGTCGGCACCGGCGATCTGGCCGCGCTGGCCCAGACCGGGCTCGCGCTGATCGGCGAGCGCCCCTGGCACCGGGGCGACGCCACCGGGGCGGGCCCCGGCACCGGCGGTTCCGGGCCCGGACCGGTCGCCCTCGAACGCGGCGACGCGCTCGCCCTGATGAGCAGCAACGCCCTCACCCTCGGCCAGGCCGCCCTGGTCTGCCACGACCTCGACGTGCTGCTGCGCGCCTCCCACTCGGTGACCGCCCTGTCGCTGGCCGCCGTCTCCGGCTCGCTGGAGGCCTACGCGGCCGCCGTGCACGCGGTACGGCCGTACCCGGGTGTCGTCCACGCGGCGGCGGAGGTACGGCGCCTGCTCGGGGTCCCGGACCATCCGCCGATGCCCGGGCCGCGGATCCAGGATCCGTTCGGCTTCCGCTGCTTCCCGCAGGCCCACGGCCCCGCGCTGGAAGCGGTGGCCGCGCTGCGGCGGATGCTGGCGGTCGAGATCAGCTGTCCCTCGGAGAACCCGATGATCACCGAGGCGGGCCCGGACGGCGGACCCGCCGCGTACCACCACGGCGGGTTCTTCGCGGCCCCGCTCGGCCTCGCGCTGGACCATCTCTGCCTGGCCGTTCTGCAGACCGCCCAGCTCTCCGCCGCGCGGCTGTCCTGCCTGGGCGACCCCGACATCACCGGGCTGCGGCCGTTCCTGGCCGGGGGCCCGGCGGCCAGCTCCGGCATGATGATCCTCGAATACAGCGCCAGCGCCGCGCTCGCCGAACTGCGGGCCTGCGCGGCACCGGCGTCCGTCGGCCATGCCGTGCTGTCCCGGGGCGTCGAGGAGGCGGCCAGTTTCGCCTCCCAGGCCGTCCGCCAGGCCCAGCGCGTCGTCGACGCCTACCGCCTGGTCCTGGCCTGCGAACTGGTCACCGCGGTACGCGCCCTGCGCCAGCACCCCGTACCGCCCACCAGCCCGGCCTTCGTCCACCTCACCGCTGCTCTGCCCGCCGACCCCTACGACCGGCCGCTGACCTCCGATGTGACCGTCGCCGCTGGGCTGCTGGCGACGCTCGCGGAGCTGTAGCGCCGCTGAGCCGCCGGCCCGGCGCACACGTTCGCGGAGACGACCGGTGCGCGTGCCGCCAGGCGCCGGACCCGGCCACACAACCCGCGTTCCGGGCCCGGAGCGGGAATGTTCACGGTTGCGCCCGGATCACGGGGAACGAGGTTGAGGACGTACGATTCCGCCACCATGCAGCAGCTGTTCCTCCGTGCGCTCGGGCCGATCGAGGCCGAACTCGACGGCATCCCGCTCGAACTGGGCGGACCCCGGCAACGTGCGGTGCTCGCGCTGCTGCTGTCGGTCCGTGGCACCGTGGTCCCGGCCGACCGGATGATCGACCAGCTGTGGCGCGGCCGGCCGCCGCGCCGGGCCGCCGCCTCCCTCCAGGCGTACGTGTCCAATCTGCGGCGGCTGCTGGAGCCCGGCCGGCCCCCGCGCGCCCCGGCCACCGTGCTGGTCAGCGCGGCCGGGGGGTATGTGCTGCGGCTGCCTGACGACGCGGTCGACGCCCGGCGCTTCGAGCACGTCCTGCGGCAGGCCAGGACCGCGCCGCCGGACCGGGCCCGGCGGCTGCTGGACGAGGCGCTGGGCTGGTGGCGCGGCCCCGCGTACGCGGAGTTCGCCGACGAGGAGTGGGCCGCCCCCGAGTCCGCCCGCCTCACCGAACTCCGGATCATCGCCGCCGAGTTGTCCGTCGAGGCCACCGTCCGCGCCGGGCGGTCCGCCGAGGCGGTGCCCCCGGCCGAAGTACTCACCCACCGGCACCCGTTGCGCGAGGAGGGCTGGCGGCTGCTGGCCCTCGCCCTGTGGGCCTCGGGCCGTCAGGCCGACGCCCTCACCGCCCTGCGCCGCAACCGGCGGCTGCTCCGCGACGAGCTGGGCCTCGACCCCGGCCCCGCGCTGGTGGAGCTGGAACGGGCCGTCCTGGCCCAGAGCACCGAGGTGCTGCACGCGGTCGCGCCGCCGCCCCCCACGGTGCTGCTCCCGCCGGCGGCCGAACCGCGGAGCGCGGAGCCGTTCGTCGGCCGGGAGCCGGAACTTCGGACGCTGGCCGAGGCAGCCGTCACCGCCCGCCGGGCGTCACGGGTCGTCATCGCGCTGGTCACCGGCGAGGCCGGGGCCGGCAAGACCCGGCTCCTGGGGCGGGCGGCGGGGCAGTTGGCGGCCGAGGGCTGGACGGTGGCCGTCGGCCGCTGCCCGGAGTCCGACGGCGCGCCGCCCGCCTGGGCGTGGGTCGAGGCGCTGCGGGCGCTCGCCGCGCTGGTGCCGCCCGCCGACCCGGACGCGGTCGCCCCGCTGCTGCGCGAGCCGGGACCTCCGGCCGCCGTGGGGGACGCCTCAGCGGGCCGCTTCCTGCTGCACCGGGCGGTCGGCGCGTGGATCCGCGCCGCGGCCCGTGTCGCCCCGCTGGCGATCGTCGTCGACGATCTGCACCGGGCGGACGACGAGACCCTCGCCCTGCTGGAGCATCTCGCCGGCCCCGGCCCGAGCGGCGCGCCACTGCTCCTGCTCACCGCGTACCGGCCGGCCGAGGACAGCGGCCGGCTGGCCGGGACGCTGGCCGCGATCGCGGCCCGGTCCCCGTACCGGCTGCCGCTGGCCGGTCTGTCGGCACCCGACGTCGAACGGCTGGTGACCGCCGTCTGCCGCGGCCCGGTCGACCCCGGCACCGTCGCGGCGCTCGCCGAACGCACCGGCGGCAACCCCTTCTACGTACGGGAGAGCGCGCGCCTGCTGGCCGCCGAGGGGGCGCCGGCCGCCACCTCCGAGGTGCCCCAGGGCGTACGGGACGTGCTGCGCCGCCGCCTCGCCCGGCTGCCCCAACACTGCGTGGACGTCCTGCGGCTCGCGGCCGTGGTCGGCCGGGAGTCCGGCGTCGATGTGCTGATCCACGCCTCGGACAGCCCCGAGGACCTGGTGCTGGACGGCCTCGAAGCGGGCGTGACCGCCGGGCTGCTCACCGAACCCGCCCCCGGCCTGGTCCGTTTCGAGCACACGCTCGTCCGCGACACCCTCTACACCGACCTCACCAGGCCGCGCCGCTGCCGCATGCACGCCCTCGTCGCCGAGGCCCTGCGCACCGTACGCCCCGACGATCTCACCGGCCTGGCCCACCACTGCTCGCAGGCGGCGACGGCGGCCCTGGCGCCGTTCGCCGTCGAGTACGGGGTGCGCGCCGCCGAGCTGGCCGAACGCCGCTACGCCCATGACCTGGCCGTCGAGCTGCTGGGCCGGGCGGTGGATGCCTTCGAGCGGATACCGGCGGCCGACGGCGACCGGGACGCGCGACTGGTCGATCTGCTCGGCCGGCTGATGCGGGCCCAGATCCGGGCCGGGGAAGTCGCCGCCGCCCGCAGGACCCGGGAACGCGCCCTCGACCTGGCCGGCCGGGCCGGCCGTGACGACCTGCTCGCCGCGGCGTTCGCCGGCTGGAGCGAGCCCACGCCGTGGCAGACCCGGCCCTACGGTTCCGTGGACCGCGCCACCATCGACGTACTCGACCGGCTGCTCGCCCTCCCCGGCCTCGACCCGGTGACCCGCTGCCGACTCCTCGACTCGCTCATCGAGGAGCTCAACGGCGAGAACGACGCCCCCCGCCTGGCCCGCGCCTCCCGTCGGCAACTGTCCATCGCCCGCCGCTGCGACGACCCCGCGCTGCTCGCCCAGGCGCTCACCTCCGCCGCCAAGTCCCGTTCGCACGAGCTGCACATCGCGGCCCGCGAGCGCATCGCCGCCGAACTGCGCCCGATCGCCCACGCCGCGGGCCTGCCCCGGTACCGCTGGATCTGCGAGTACCTCGACGGCACCGTGGCCGGCGCCCGCAACGACCCCGGCGCGGTGCGCCGGCACGCCGAGGCCGGACTCGCCATCGCCCGCCGCTACCGCCTGGTCGAACCCGAGGTGGTGCACCTCGCGAGCCTGGCCATGCTCGCCCATGCCCACGGGGACTTCGACGGGGCCGAGGCCCGCTACGCCGGGGTCAGTGATCTGATGTTCCGTCACCGTACGATGCACGCCTGGGACTTCCGGAGCCTGGCCGTCCTCAACATCCGCTTGAGCCAGGGCCGCTGGGACGACGCGGAACCACTGGCCCGGAGCCGTTACGAGAGGATGGGTCCCGTCGTCGGGGACGCCCTGGCCCTCGTCCTGGCCCACCAGGGCAGGCTGGACGAGGCCCGATCCATCCCCCTGGTCCCGCTGGCCCCCGGCCATCTGCACAGCCGCCACGCCACCACCCGCGCCGAACTGGCCGTGCTGCTCCGGCAGCCCGAAGCCGCCCCCGAACTGATCCGCCAGCTGTCTCCGCTGCGCGACCAGCTCCCCGGGGCGGCGTACTCGGTGATGCTCATGCGTCCGGTGGCCCACTCCCTCGGCGAACTCCACCGGCTGCTCGGCGACGAGGCCGAGGCCGTCCGCCAGTTCACGCACGCCGCGGCCGTCGCGGAGCGGTGGGGCTCGCCGCACTGGACCGCCGCCGCCCGCGCCGCCGCGAAGGCCGGCCCCGGCGGGCCGGGCGGCCAAGCCACCGGGTAGGGGCGGAAGCCGACGACGGCGCCGGCGCGCATCAGGCCAGCCGCGTCGGTCAGAGGACGACAGCCCTGGGCGCTCGTCGAACAGCCACCCACCGAACGCGCGTCAGCCGAACGGCTGGGATTCCGACCCGCCACCCCCTCGCTGCCGGCGGCGACGGGCGACTTGCTGTTCCGGCAACAGAGGCGCTGACGCTGGCGCGGGCCCGCCGCTCCGTGCTGGTGGTCGACTCCGGTGAGCCGCGGAACTCGCCCGCGTCCGGGGCGCACGGGCTGCTCTCGCGCGACGGTGTGCCGCCGCTGGAGCTGCTGCGCGCGGGGCATCTCCGATCGCGTCGTGTCCGCCCGGCCGGCGGACGGCGGCGGCGGCTTCACCGTACGGACCGAGGGCGGGCGGTACGGACCGAGGGCGGGCGCGATCTCACGGCCCGGCGGCTGCTGGTGACGACGGGGCTGGCCGACGAACTGCCGCCGGTGCCCGGGCTGCGGGAGCGGTGGGGGCGCGATGTGCTGCACTGTCCGTACTGCCACGGCTGGGAGGTGCGCGACACCAGGATCGGTGTGCTGGCCTGCGGGCCGCAGTCGGTGCATCAGGCGCTGCTCTTCCGGCAGTGGTCCCGCGAGGTGACGTTGTTCCTGCGCACCGCGGACGATCCCGGCCAGGAGCAGTGGGAACAGCTGGCCGCGCGGGACATCACCGTGGTCGACGGCGAGGTCAGCGGGCTCGACGTCCGGGGCGACCACCTGGCGGCTGTCCGGCTGGCGTCCGGCAGGCGGGTGCCGGTGCGGGCTCTGGCGGTCGCCCCGCGGTTCGTGGCGCGCGGCGGGTTCCTGGCCGGACTGGGTCTCATGGCCGTGGAGCACCCCATGGGCGTGGGGAGCCACGTGACGTCCGATGCCGCCGGGCTCACGGCCGTTCCCGGGGTGTGGGTGGCAGGCAACGTCACCGACCTCATGGGCGGCGTCCACAGCCGACGTCCTCGGCCCGGCGGGCGAGGCCGCGAACTGCGTACGTGTCCTGGGCGAGCGCCGCCGCGGGCTCGGCACGGTATTGCCGCCCCCGGGCAGGCCGTAGCCGGGAGGGCCGGTCAGGCCGGCCGGGCGCGGAGATGGGCGCGCGCGCCCTGCTGGTCGAACAGCACGAGCAGTTCGACGGGTTCGTCGTCCGCCGTGCCCAGCCAGTGCGGCAGATGCGTGTCGAACTCCGCGACCTCACCGGCCTGGAGAACCAGATCCCGGTCCCCGAGCAGCAGGCGCAGACGGCCGCTGAGGACGAAGAGCCACTCATAACCCTCGTGGGTCCTGAGGTCGGGCTCGGGACCGGCGTTCTGGCGCCGGCCCGGAATGACCATCTTGTGTGCCTGCATGCCGCCGGGGCGGCGGCTCAGCGGCACGAAGGTCATCCCGTTGCGCCGCACCGGACGAAGGTGGACCCGGGGATCCCCGGTGTGCGGTGCGCCGACCAGTTCGTCCAGCGGAACACCGTACGTACGGGCCAGCGGCAGCAGCAGTTCCAGGGTGGGGCGCCGGCCGCCGCTCTCCAGCCGGGACAGCGTGCTCTCCGAGATGCCGGTCGTCTCCGCGAGGTCCGCCAGCGTGATGCCGCGCTGTCCGCGCAGCGACTTGAGGCGGGGGCCGACCGCGGCCAGCACGTCGTTCAGCTCGTCCATGGCCTCACCTTGCCGGGGCGGCGCAGGGAGCGCAAAAGCGGCCCCGTCGGCCCCGGTCAGCCACCGTCGGCCACCGGTGAGGCGTCGGCCGGGACCGCCGTGCTGTGGGTGACCCCGGTGGCCGCCTGCAGAAAACCGTCGACGACCCGGCCCAGGACCGGCTGCTGATGGGAGGTGTCCAGGCCGCGGGCGATCCGCTCGGCCGCCAGCAGGTAGCTCGCGGCGACGGGTTCGCGGAAGTACACCTCCGCCTGGCGAACCGAGATCTGGTAGGTGCGCAGCAGCGTCGTGGAGATGTAGCCGCCCACCGCCGAGGCCAGGCCGGACAGGCTCGCGATGGTCACGCCGGTGGCGGTGTCGTGCGCCGCCACGGCCAGGGCGCAGCCCAGGAGCAGCAGAACGGCCGCGGTCGCCATGACCGCCTGTGCCATGCGGAAGGCGGTCCGGGCCTGGCCGGTGGACAGGCGGTGGTACTGGGTCAGCAGCGCCCGGTTGATGTCCAGCAGGGTGTCGAGGTCCGTGGAGCCCATGGCCCCGCGTACCTCGTCCTCGGTGCGCGCCTCCAGCTCGGCCAGCTCCAGTCGGGTGTGGCGCTCCGAAGCCCGCCGCAGGCTCCACAGGTAGAACAGCAGAGCCAGTGCGAAGGCGGCGCCGCAGGAGCCGAACCAGGGCCGGAGCGGGGAGCCGTGGCCGCTGTCCATGAACGCGTTCTTGTCGTTCCCCTTGCTCACCACGGCTCCCGTGACGAGCGCAGCCACGCCGTACAGCGCGAGCAGGGCGACGAGCGGTACGAACAGGTATCCGTCCCGGCGTGACTGCCCACCCAGCCGGAGCTTCAGTGCCTCGACCGCGGCCGCCGGGGCGGCTCGCCGGGATCCGCGCTGACTCGCGGTGGTCTCCTGTACGCCGGGCGACGTCATCGGGCCGGGTTCCCGTTGGGCCGGACGAGGCCGGTCTCGTAGGCGAGGATGGTCGCCTGGACCCGGTCGCGCACGCCGAGTTTGGAGAACAGGGCGTTGACATGGGACTTGACGGTGCCGGTCGCCACGCCCAGTTCGGTTCCGATCTCGGTGTTGGTCAGTCCGGACCCGACCCGGAGCAGGACCTCCCTCTCACGCGGGGTGAGTTGGGCCAGGAGCTCGCTGCGGCCGGGCGGCGGGGGCGCGCTGTTCACAAAGGTGTCGATGAGGCGGCGGGTGACGGCGGGGGCGAGGATGCCGTCGCCCGCGGCGACGGTACGGATCGCGGTGAGCAGGTCGTGCGGCTGGGCGTCCTTGAGGAGGAAGCCCGACGATCCGGCGCGCAGCGCCTCGTACACATAGGAGTCGAGGTCGAAGGTGGTGAGGACCAGGACCCGGGGGTGGCTGTCCAGGGCGGTGATCAGGCGGGTCGCGGTCAGTCCGTCCATCCCGGGCATGCGGATGTCCATCAGGACCACGTCGGGGGCGTGCCGGGTCGCCAGGGACACCGCGGCCGCTCCGTCGCCGGCCTCGCCGACGACGGTGAGATCGGGTTCGGCGTCGACGATGGCGGCGAACCCGGCGCGGACCACCGCCTGGTCGTCGACGACCATCACACGTATGGCGACGGGGACACCTCCGGTACGGGGACCGGGTACGGTCCGGTCGGCAGCAGCACCCGAACCGTACCGGCCCGGCCCACCGTGACGCGCCCCCGGGCCGCGGCCGCCTGGGCCCGCAGGCGTTCGGCGACGGGGCCCGCCACGGCCATCCGTACTCCGGTGACGGTCAGGTGCAGGCCGTCGCGCCGGCGCCTGAGCACCACCCGGGCCGGGCCGCGGTCGCCGGCGCCGAGTGCGGCCTCCGCGAGGCGGTACGCGGACAGGGCCACCGGCACCGGAAGCCCGGTGACGGCGTCGGGCGCGGCGCGCAGGGTGACGTCGCGGCCCGCGGCGCGCAGGGTGCGGCACAGGTCGTCGAGGTCGGCGGCGGTGGGCTGGGGGGTGTGGTCGCGTTCGGCGGGCCCGGCGTCGCCGAGGCCGCGCAGCAGTTCGCGCATGGCGGCCAGCGCGGACCGGGACCGGTCGCCGACCTCGTCCAGCCGTCCCTGGTCGGCCGACTCCACCATCAGCGCCGTGCGTTGCAGTACGGCCTGGTGGAGGCCGGCGGCCAGCCGGCGGCGCTCGGCCTCCGCCTCGGCGGCGGCCCGCCGCACGGCGTCGGTGACGGCGTGGTCCTCCCGGGCCAGGACCCGCAGCCGGTGCGCCCGTACGAGCAGTCCCGCGCTCCAGGCGGTGGTGAGGAACGGGCTCACCAGCAGGACCAGGACCAGAGCGGCCCCGAGCGCGGCGAGCGGTGACGGGGGCCCGCCCAGCAGGGCGCCGTCGGCCGCCGCGCCGAGGGTGAGGGCGCCGACGAGGGCGCAGCCGGCGGCCAGGACCCACGCCCAGGTCCGGCGGGCGCCCCGTCCGTAGACCGCCAGCGCGTACACGGCCATCGTCTCGGCGAACCCACCCGCGGCCAGGTACTCCGACAAGGACGGCGGCAGCACGCCGCCGACGACCGCCGCCGGCCAGAGCCAGGCGGTGGCCGCCACCGCGGACAGCGCGGCCCGGGGCGCGCGCCGCCGCCACAGCAGGGGCAGTGCGTGGACCGCCATGAGCAGCGACATCCCGACGACGGTGGCGGCCCCGCCGAAGTCGGTGCCCTCCTCCACGGCCACCAGCACGAACATCATCGGCAGCAGGGTGGCGGTGAGCGTGAGGGCGGCGTCGGCCAGCCGCTGTTCCCTCAGGAAGTCACGGCGCCGGGGGCGTTCGGCGGGGGGCCGCGGGCCGTCGGCGTCGGGCAGCGTGGCCCGGACCCGCCAGCCGCCCGCGGGGCCGGGCCCGGCGGTCAGTTCTCCGCCGACGGCCGCCGCGCGTTCCCGCATCCCGGCCACGCCCCGGCCGGATCCCAGGCCCGCCGCGTCGCGGTCCTGGCCGGCGGAGCCACGGGGGGCGGCGTTGTCCACGGCCAGTTCCAGCGCTCCGGCGTCCCGCCGCACGGCGACCTGTACCGGGGCGCCGGGGGCGTACCGCAGGGCGTTGGTGAGGGCCTCGCGCACGATGCCGAAGACCGCCTCGGCGGCGGGCCCGGCCAGGTCGCCGGGCAGGTCGGTCGCGATCGGGCGGCCCAGTCGGCCGAATCCGGCGACGAGTTCCTCGATGCGGGGGGACATCGGCGGTGCGTCCCGGGGCTCGGGCTCCCCCATCACCGCGACCAGCTGGCGGATGGCGTCCAGGGTCTCGCGGCCGGTCGCCCCGGCGAAGGCCAGTGCCTCGGCGGCCAGTTCGGGTCTGCTGTCGGCGAGGGTGCGCGCGGCGTTGACGGTCACCACGACCGAGGTCAGGTGGTGGGCGCTGACGTCGTGCAACTCCCGTGCCAGTCGGCGGCGTTCGGTGTCGGCGGCGTTGCGCCCGGCGTCCTCGGCCCCGGCCAGCCGGCGGGCCGCGGCCCGGCGTGCGGCCAGCCACTGCCGGCGGGCCTCGCCGAGTCCGGCGCAGACCACGTAGAGCAGGGCCGTGATCACGGCGTCCGCCGCGAACACCGAGCCCGGGTCGGGGTGTACGGCGCCGGCGAACCAGTCGACGCCGACCACCGCCGCGGTGGCTCCGGCGGCGATCCGGACGCGGCAGCGGGCCGCGACGGAGAACAGCGCCACCGTCGAGCCGACGTCGGCGTACTGGTCGGGGGCCGCCAGCAGTCCCAGCAGTGACGCCGCCAGCACACCGGCCAGCGCCAGGACCGGTTCGCGCCGCCGCCGTCCCAGCGCGGCCGTCTCCAGCGCCACGGCGGTCAGCACGGCCGCCAGTTCGGCGGCGTCCGGCGGCCGGCCGCCCGCCAGGGGGGCGCCGGGCCACAGCAGCAGCGCACCCTGGGCGACGGCGAGCGCCGCCGGCAGCAGCCAGTTCCGTATGGTCTCCATAGCGGCTACGAGCCTAAGGCAGCCCGCCGCGCCGGGAGGGCGGGTCCCGGGGGCGGGGTTGGCGGCGGCATCTGCACCCTGGGGCAGAGGAGTTGTTCCTCCCGGGGGCGGACGCCATGACATCGTGGGGCCGGGAGGCTTGGGGCATGACGAATTCACTGACACAACCACCACTGCCCGATTCCCTGCCCTATCACCGGTTGGCCCGTGTGTCGGGTCGTCACTCCTGGTGGCGCGCGCCGGTCGGTTCGCTGCTGGTCGTCGGGCTCTGGCTGCTGGTCGTCACCCTCCTGGACGCGGCTGCCTCCGGCTGGGGTGAGACCCGCGGGTACACCGCCGACCGGGACGGTGTCATGGACTTCGGGCCGGTCGTCGGCACGGCCCAGGATCTGCTGTATCTGGCCGCCGCGATACCGGTGGTGCTGCTGGCCGTACGGTGGATCGGGCGCCGGCCGGCCGGCACGGTGTCGTCGGTGGCCGGGCGGCTGCGGTGGCGGTGGCTGGCGGTGTGCCTGCTCGCCGCGGTGCTGTGCGTCGGCCTGATGACGGCGTCGACCCTCCTGCTGCCCGCCGACGACGGGGCCGGGGTGGGCGGTACGGAGGCCGGGTGGGCCGGCTGGCAGGTATTCGGGCCGGCCATGGCGATGCTGCTGGTGCTGGTTCCGTTGCAGTCGGCGGCCGAGGAGTACGTGTTCCGCGGCTGGCTGTTGCAGGCGGTGGGCGGTTATCTGCGGTCGCCGTGGTGCGCGGTGCTGCCGCAGGCGGTGCTGTTCGCGGCCGCCCACGGTCTGGGGACCCCGTGGGGCTTCGCGGACCTGGTGTTCTTCGCGGCCGTGGCGGGCTGGCTGACGATCCGTACGGGCGGGCTGGAGGCGTCCATCTGCCTGCATGTCATCAACAACCTGGTGTCGTTCGGGTTCTCGGCGGCCGTGGTCGACGGGCTGGCCTCCGACGAGACGGCGGCCGACTCGCCGTGGCAGCTGGTGCTGATCGACTGCCTCGCGATCTCCGCGTACGCGGCAGCCGTCCTGTGGCTCGCCCGTCGCCGCCGGCCGGCCCGTACCGCCCCGGCCGCTGTCCCCGCCCCGGTGCCGATGCCGGTGTGGGTGCCGGCGCCGGTGCAGGTGCCGGCGCACGTACCGGGCTGGGAAAGGGAGTTGACCGGCGACGCCACGGACCGCTCGCGTCACGGTCGGCCCGACGTACGGCAGCAGCCGTAGGCCCGCCACACTCCCCGGGGACTGCCTCCAGGCTTTTCGTCAAGCGTGTGGGCGGTGACCCGACAGACGGCAGAGGCCCTGGCCCGGGTGGGGACGGTGGCCGCCGTAAGGCTGATCGCTCTCGCGGTTGCCGGGGCCGACGACAGCCATGCCGACTGGATGCGGACCGGGGTGCATGATGCGCTCGCCGGACTGGACGGTGTGCCGGACGTCGCAGCACTCTGCGGGCAGCCCGCCCGGGACCCGGAGGCATCTGTCCGTCGGGGTGCCGCGGAGATCTTGGCGTGGACACAGGACACAGGATGTTGATGTGAGTCGAACTGCCCGTGGGCTGGTTCAGGCAACGGTCACCCGGGGGCCGCGGTGTTCGCGGAAGGTGCCGTCACGGGGACGGCTCGGCGCGGTCGTCGGCTTCGGGTGCGATGGCGGCCGTCGCCCGGCAACGGGCGGGCCCGTCAGGGCGTCGCGCGCAGGTAGTCCGACAGCCCCTCCAGCAGCCGGTCGACGTCCTCGGCGCTGTTGTACGGGGCCAGGCCGACGCGCAGGCCGCCGGTGTCGCCGAGGCCGAGGCGGCGGGACGCCTCGACGGCGTAGAAGGAGCCGGACGGCGCGCTGACGCCACGCTCGGCGAGGTGACGGTAGGCCCCGACGGTGTCGCGGCCCTCGATGGTCAGCAGCAGGGTGGGGGTGCGGTCGGCGGCCCGGGAGTGGACGGTGACCTGCTCGAACCCGGCCAGTCCGGCTTCGATGCGCAGCCGCAGCGAGTCCTCGTACGCCTCCAGTGCCGTCAGCGCGGAGACCAGCCGTTCCCTGCGGGTGCCGTGGTGGGCCGGGCCGAGTCCGGCCAGGAAGTCGACGGCGGCGTGGGTGCCGGCGAGGAGTTCGTAGGGCAGGGTGCCGAACTCGAAGCGCTCGGGGACGGCGTCGCTGGAGGGCAGCAGCTTGTCCGGCCGGAGGGATTCCAGCAGTTCGGGGCGGGCGGCCAGGACGCCCAGGTGGGGTCCGAGGAACTTGTAGGGCGAGCAGCTGTAGAAGTCCGCGCCGAGCCGGGTGAGGTCGACGGGGGCGTGGGCGGTGTGGTGGACGCCGTCGACGTAGAGCAGGGCCCCGGCCCGGTGGACGGGTCCGGCCAGGGCCGGGATGTCGGGGCGGGTGCCGATGAGGTTGGAGGCGGCGGTGACCGCGACCAGGCGGGTGCGCGGCGAGAGCACCGCGCCGATGTCGTCGGGGGTCAACTCGCCGGTGGCGGGGTCGAAGTCGGCCCAGCGGACGGTGGCGCCGACCGCGGCCGCGGCCTGGATCCAGGGGCGGATGTTGGAGTCGTGGTCCAGCCGCGTGACGACGACCTCGTCACCCGGCGACCAGGTCCTGGCGAGGGTGCGGGAGAAGTCGTAGGCGAGTTGGGTGGCGCTGCGTCCCAGGACGATGCCGTCCGGAACGGCGCCCAGGAGGTCGGCGAGGGCCTGCCGGGCGCCGGTCACGGCGGCCTCGGCGTTGCGCTCACCCGGGGTGCCGGCGCCGCGGTTGGACAGCGGGCCGGCCAGGGCGTCGGCGATGGCGTCGATGACGGGCTGCGGCGTCTGGGTGCCGCCCGGCCCGTCGAAGTGGGCGGAACCGGCCTTGAGCGCGGGGAACTGCGCGCGGACAGCGGCGACGTCGTAGGTCACGGCCAACTCCTCGGTGTCCTCGGTCATCTCGGTGTCCTCGGCCGGCCCCTGGGCGGCCGGTTCCGCGGACCGGGAGCCAGCGTAGACGCCCCTCCGCAGATGTGTCTCGACATGAAGAAGCTTGACATGGAGATACCGCGCCGGGGAGGGTGGACACACCGGCCCCGCGACGCGCGGAGGAGCACTCCGATCGACACCGAGACCCTGGGCGCCTACGACCGCGAGGCGCACGCCTTCGCCGAGGACTGGGAGGAGGGCCAGAGCCCCCCGGCCGACCTTCGGGCACTGATCCGGCGCTTCTTCTCCCCCGGCCCCACCGCGGACATCGGCTGCGGCAGCGGCCGGGACACGGCCTGGCTGAACGCCAACGGCTTCCCCGCCACCGGATACGACCCCTCCGAAGGGCTCCTTGCCCAGGCCCGCCAACGGCACCCCGAAGTACCGTTCGTGGCCGCCGCCCTGCCCGGCCTCACCGGAGTGCCGGACGGCGGCTTCACCAACGTGCTGTGCGAGACCGTCGTGATGCATCTGCCGCCCTCGGAACTGGCCGCCTCCCTGGACCGGCTCATGGCGCTGCTCGCCCCCGGCGGCACGCTCTTCCTGAGCTGGCGCGTCGCCGGGGAGGGCGGCCCGCGCGACGAGCACGGACGGCTCTACGCCGCCGTCGACCCCGGCCTGGTCCGGCAGCGGCTGTCGCCCGCCGGACCGCTGTACGACCAGGAGTCGGTCAGCGAGTCCTCCGGCAGAAGGGTGCACCGCCTGGTGGCCCGCAAACCGCGACCCGGTCCGGGTCAGGGGCACGGTCCGGGGCCGGTCCTCACCGGCGGAGGGTGAGCCGACGACGGCGCCGCCGCCCCGCGGGTCATGGCTCCCTGAGCGTGTAGCCGACCCCGCGCACGGTGTGGATCAGCGGCGTCAGGCCGGGGAGGTCGGTCTTGCGGCGCAGATAGCCGATGTAGACGGTGAGGTTCTTGGAGCGGGGCCCGAAGTCGTACCCCCAGATCCGCTGGTAGATCGTGCCGTGGTCCAGCACGATGCCCGCGTTGCGGGCCAGCAGTTCCAGCAGGTCGAACTCGGTACGGGTCAGGTCCAGTTCCTGCCGGCCCCGCCAGGCCCGCCGTGCGGACGGGTCGAGCCTCAGGTCGGCGGCCTCGACGAGGCCGGCCTCCGCCGGCCCGGCGCCGGGGGCGGTCCTGCGCAGCAGGGCACGCAGCCGGGCGAAGACCTCCTCGACCTCGAAGGGCTTGGCCACGTAGTCGTCCGCGCCCGCGTCGAGCCCGGCGATCCGGTCGGCGGTCTCCACCCGGGCGGTGAGCATGAGCACCGGCGTACGGTCGCCCTCCGCGCGCAGCACCCGGCACACGGCCAGGCCGTCGATGCCGGGCATCATCACGTCCAGCACGACCACGTCGGGCCGCTCCCGGTGCACGACCGCCAGCGCCTCGATGCCGTCGGGTACGGCGGTGACCCGGTATCCCTCCAGCTCCAGGGCGCGTTCGAGCGACTTACGGATCGCCCGGTCGTCCTCGGCGAGCAGCACGGTGTTCGTCACCCGGCCAGTGTGCACCGGCCCGCACGGCCACCGAGCCGTCGCGGCACGGCGGCCGGCGGTTCTCACCTTCCTCTCGCCCTCCTCCTGCCCTCGCGCGGGTCCGGGTCCGGCGTCAGTCAGGCCGCGACGTCCTTGCGGGTCACCGCCAGGCAGCCGACGAAGGCGAGGATCGCGAGCGTCCAGTACAGCGTGACGGGGCCCAGACCCAGACCGAGGCCGCCGCGGCCGGCCGGTACGGCCATCCCGTCCGCGAGGGAGGCGCCGAGCGGGCGGGTCACGACGTAGGCGCACCAGAAGGCCGTGATCGCGTCGAGGCCGGACCACCGGTGGGCCAGCGCCGGTACGGCGATCGCCACGGCGAAGATCAGGCCCGAGCCGAAGTACCCCAGGCCGGGCGTCGTCGCGGTGAGGTCACCGGCGGCGGTGCCGAGCGCGAAGGTGGCCAGCACCGCGGCCCAGTAGAACAGCTCCCGGCGCCGGGTGCGGATGCTGTGGACGGACAGTGTCCGCTCGGCGGCGTACCAGGCGGCGAAGACCCCGGCGAGCGCCGCCGTGAAGACCGGGGTGGACACCAGATAGGGGATGCCGAGCCCGACGTGCAGGATGTCCGCGGCCATGGTGCCGAACACGCTGACCATGGCGACGGCCGTCCAGTAGATCCAGGCCACATAGCGGCGCACGGCCAGTTGCAGGGCCAGCGAGGCGGCCAGGCCGGCCGCGCCGAGGCCGACCGCCGGCACCGGGCCGAGCACATGGGCGAGGTAGTCGGAGGCCGTCTCGCCCATGCCCGTGGTGAGCACCTTGACGATCCAGAAGTAGACCGTGATCTCCGGGACCTTGCTCATGGCGGCCTGCCGGACCCGTACCCGCACCGGAGCCTGGGCCTGGGTCTGGGCCTGGGCCTGGGCCTGGGGCCCGTCCTGCCGGAGTTGCCCTGTCGCCACATCTGCCCCTCTCACCACAGCCGTCACGAGCCAGCAGTGTCCGGTGCCGAACCTGTACGCAACCTGAACGCCCCGGCCGCAGCGCCGGGCGGCGTCCCGGCACGGGTGATACTGGGCCGGTGACCGCCCATCGCGTGCTGGTCGTCGAGGACGACCACGGACTCCGCCAGATCCTCGCCCGCGGCCTGCGCGAGGAACACTTCGACGTGCTCACCGCGTCCGACGGGGCGAGCGCCCTGCGGACCGTGCGCGACCGGGTGGACGCCGTGGTGCTGGACATCGGGCTGCCCGACTCCGACGGGCGGGACGTGTGCCAGGCGATGCGCGCCTCCGGCATCGACGCCCCGGTGGTCTTCCTCACCGCGCACGACAACATCACCGACCGTCTCGCGGGGTTCTCCGCCGGCGGCGACGACTATCTGGCCAAGCCCTTCCACCTGTCCGAGCTGGCCGCGCGGGTACGTGCCGCCCTGCGCCGGGCCGGGCGCGAGCCCTCCGTGGAGGTCGAGGAGCTGCGGCTCGACCCCGTGCGGCACGTGCTTGAGGTGAAGGGAGCGCCGGTGACCCTGACGCCCACCGAGTTCCGGCTGCTGGCCTGTCTGATGGCCTCCCCCGGCACCGTCGTACGCCGACGGGTGCTGCTGCGGGCGGCCTGGCCCGAGGGAGCGCAGGTCAGCGACAACACCCTCGACCAGTACCTGGCGCGGCTGCGCCGCAAGCTGCGCGAGGCGGACAGCCCGCGCGGCATCGGCACCGTACGGGGTGTGGGTTACCGCTTCGCATGAGTCCGCGACCGCCACTCCCGTTCCGTGTCCCCCGCCCCGCCACGCTGCGCGGCCGGCTGGCGCTGCTGGCCCTGGCCACCACCGCGGCCTGGGTCCTGCTGCTGACCCTGGCCTTCAACCTCGCGCTGTCCGCGCGGCTGCGGCAGCAGGCCGACGAGCTGCTGCGGACCCGCGCCACCGCCGTGGCCGCCACGGTGGAGGCCCGCCCGGACGGCAGCCTCGTCGTCCACGAGCCCGCCGACGACCGTGCCCTGGACATCGGGGTCTGGATCTACCAGGGCCACCGGGTCGTCGAGCGGCCCACCGTCTCCGGCGCCCCGCGCACCGCCGCGGACCGGCTCGCCGGCCACGGCCCGGCGTTCGCCCGGACCGCCGAGCCGTACGCCTCCCGGCTGTACGCCCTGCCCGTCCGCTACGGCGACCGTCAGGTGGGGACCGTCGTGGCCTCGGTCGGCCTCGACGCCTACCGCAGCACCGCCGACGCGGCACTGGCCGGTTCGATCGGGCTCTCCCTGCTGCTGCTCGGCGGGATATACCTGGTCACTCGTACGGTCGTCGGCCGGGCACTGCGGCCGGTCACGGTGATGAGCGCCCAGGCCGCGCGGTGGAGCGAACGCGGCGCCGCCGAACGGTTCCGCCTCGGCACCTCGGAGCCGCCCGCCGAACTGTCCAGCCTGGCCACCAACCTCGACGAACTCCTCGACCGGCTGGCCGCCGTCCTGCGTCACGAACAGCAGCAGTCCGCCGAGCTCTCCCACGAACTGCGCACCCCGCTGGCGCGGATCACCGCCGAGACCGACTGGCTGGCGGCCCGCCCCCGCGACGCGGCCGAGCAGCGGGCGTCCCACGAGGCCATCGCCGCCGCGGCGGCCCGGATGCGGCGGATCTGCGAGAGCCTGCTCTCCGAGGCCCGCACCCGCAGCGGGCAGCTCCCCGGCCGCTGCGCCCTGCCGGAGGTGGCCCGTGACCTGGCCCGGCGCAGTGCCGAGGACCATCCGGACGCCCCGCGCGTCACGGTGAGCGGCACCGACGCCACGGCGGGGGTCTCCGCCGCCCTGGCCGAACGCGTCCTGGCGCCGCTGCTGGACAACGCCCGCCGCTACGCAGTCCGTACGGTCACCGTCGAGTGCGAGCAGCTCGCCGGGGCCGTCCGGGTCGTCGTGCGGGACGACGGCCCCGGGGTGCCGGAGGACTTCCGTACGGCGGTCTTCGAACCCGGCCGCCGCGCCGACCCCGCGGACGGTCACGACGGCGCGGGCCTGGGCCTGGCCCTGGCCCGCCGGCTGGCCCGGGCGGCGGGCGGCGACATCGCGCTGGCCGGCCCGGAGCAGGGCCCGGCGGGCGGCGCCGAGTTCACGGTCACCCTGCCCGCCGGGTGACGGCCGGTACGGCGCGGGCGCGGCACCGGCGCGGCGCCCTCAGCGCGGGTCGGCCGGTGCCACGTCCCGCCGGGTGACGGTCAGGTGGAGGACCAGGGCCAGGATCGTGACGAGGAACAGGAAGCTGGTCCCGACGGTTCCCAGGCCCAGTCCGCCGTCGCCGCGCGGCTGGGAGAGGTAGTCACCGATCGAGGCCCCGAACGGGCGGGTCAGGACATACGCGATCCAGAACGCCAGGACGGCGCCCACCCGCAGCCATCGACGGGCCACCGCGACAGCCGCGATCAGCGCGCCGAACAGGACCGCCGACACCCCGTAGCCCAGCTCCAGCCGCTCCGCCGCGAGGTCCCCGGCCGAGGTGCCCAGGGCGAAGGTGAACAGGATCGCCAGCCAGTAGAAGCCCTCCCTGCGGGCCGTCCGGATGCTGTGGATGGACAGCGTCCGCTCACTGGCGTACCAGGCCCCGAACGTCACCGCCAGGAGCACGGCGAAGACCGGCGTGGTCACGGTCAGCGACACCCCCAGGTTGTCCGTGAGGTTGTCGCTGACCAGGGTGCCGACCACGCTGATCAGGACCACCGCGAGCCAGTAGACCCCCGGCACGTAGGCCGTGGCCCTGAACTGGAAGACCAGGGTGACCAGCAGCAGGACGGTCATGAGGAGGGAGGTGACGGTCAGGCCGAGACCGAGGTTCTCGTTCAGGAGATCGGCGGCCGTCTCACCGACCGTGGTGCACAGGATCTTGATGATCCAGAAGTAGAGGGTGACTTCGGGCACCTTGTTCAGCATCTGCCGGCCGCGGGACACGGCCCCGCGCTCTTCGGTATGGGTCGTCATGGCAGGTCACGCTGGCACGGCCCACCTGAACACGACCTGACTGCCGACCTCACTGCCGACCTGACTGCCGACCCGACTGCCGACCGCGGTCAGCGCCCCGGCCGGAGCGGCAGGCAGGCACCGCCGAAGCGGAGCAGCGGGGCGAGTTCGCGGCCGGCGCCGCACCGGCGCGGACCGCCCAGGACCAGGACGTGGTCGGCCGCGACGACGGTGTCCTCGACCCGGCACACGGCCGTGGCCAGCGCCTCGTCCAGCAGCGGCACACCGTCGACGAGGTGGTGCGGGACACCGGCGAACCGGTCGCCGGGCGCCGTGGCGAACCGTTCGGCCAGGGCGCCCTGGTGACCCTGGAGCACGCTGACCCCGAACGAGCCGTGCGCCCGCAGCGCGGCGAGCGTACGGCTGTCGCGGCCCAGCGAGACGAGCAGCAGCGCGGGCCGCAGCGAGACCGAGGTGACCGCGGTGACCGTGCACCCCACGGGCCGGTCCGCGGCGCGGCTGCCGACCACGGCGACGCCGGTCGCCCAGGCGCGCATGAACAGGTGGAACGCGTCCTGGCCGGCGGCCTCGGCGGGGCCCCCTTGGCGGGCCTGCGGAAGGGACATCACGCCGCTCCGGCCCGCTCGGCCGGCCCCGCGACCGCGAGGGCGGCGGCGTCCTCGTCGGCCCGGGCAGCCGCCGGGTCGCCCAGTTCCCGGTGGCACTGCGAGCGCAGCCGCAGCAGTTCGCCCGTGACGGTGCCGCCACCGTCGGGACCGTCGGTACCGGTGAGGTCGAGGGCCCGGGTGTAGTCCTCGACGGCCGCCGCCCACCGGCCCGCCGCCTGGTGCGCGTAACCGCGGTTGTACCGCAGGTCGGGGTTGCCGGGCGCGGCCTCCACGGCCCGGTCCAGGTCGCGTACGGCGGCGTCCGGGCTGCCGGCGTCGAAGGCGAGTGCGGCGCGGCAGGCCAGGGCCGGTACGCAGCCGGGGTCCGCCTCCAGTGCCTGGTCGAAGTCGCGGCGGGCCTGGTCGGGGTGGCCGGACTCCAGCGCGAGCAGGCCGCGGATGTGCAGCAGGCGGGCGTCGCCGGGGTGGAGCCGGAGTCCTTCGAGCAGCAGCTCGGCGACCCCGTCCGGCTCCCCGGTCTCCAGGAGCAGGCCGGTGAGGTTCACCCGGGCGTCGAGCTGGTCGGGTTCGAGTTCGATGACGCGCGCCAGGTCGGCGACGGCACCGGCGGTGTCGCCCAGCCAGGCCCGTAGGTCCGCGCGGTTGAAGTGCAGCTCCCAGAAGGGCGGGGTGAGGGTGATCGCGGTGTCGTAGTCCGCGAGGGCGGCCGCGGTGTCGCCCATCCGCTGGAGGAGGTCGGCGCGGTCGAAGTAGTAGTCCGGGTAGTTGGGGTCCAGCCGGATGACCGTCGTGAAGTCGTCGAGGGCGTCCCGCAGCCAGCCGAGCGCCACATTGACCCTGGCCCGGTTGTGGACCAGGACCGAGCGGTGCAGTTGGTGCCGGTCGGCGGGGAGTTCGGCGTCCAGGCGTTCCAGTCCGGCGGTGACCAGCCGGTGGGCCTCGGGGAGGTCGCCGAGGTGCATCTCGACCAGGGCCAGCCCGTTCTGCTGGAAGACGGTGTGGAAGGACCGCTGGGCCGGGTCGGGCAGCAGCGAGGCGATGGTGATCGTGTTGCTGAGGTAGGCCTTGGCGAGCCGGTGGTCGCGCAGGGGCTGGGGATGGATCCGCGTGTAGAGCATGGCCAGGGCGTAGCCGGTGAAGATCTGGGCCATGGGCACGGCGTAGTGGCCCCGCACCTCCACGTACAGCGACTCGGCCTCGGTGCTGCGTCCCAGGAGTGCCAGGGCGGTGGACATCTTGCCGGTGAAGTCCCAGTACGACTCGGCCTGCGCGTCGCGGTCGACCACGGCCCGGGCCCGTGGGACGTAGTCCAGCAGCGAGTGCCAGAACCCCATGCCGGCGCAGTAGTAGACGGCGTCCAGCAGCGCGCCGCCGCCGGCCTTGGCGGGGTCGGCGCCATGGGTCAGGTGGTACGGCACCGCCCCGAGACGGTGGCTCCGGTCGCCGTGGTGCAGCAGATGGGCGGCGCGTTCGTCGTGGAGGGCGGCCCGGGTACGCGGGTCGGCGTCGAGGTAGGCGGCCCGTTCCCGCGGGTCGGCGGAGGTGCCGTCGGCGTCGACATAGGCGCGGAGCAGCTGTTCCGGGTCGCGGGACGGCCCGCCGGCGGCGTCGGAGGCGGCGTCGGAGGCGGTGGCGGCGTCGGAGGCGGGCGGGGCGGCCGGCGGGGCGGGGCGCGCGTACCGGGCGAGCGCGGTGGCCAGCACCTCGGCCGGACGGGCGCCGCGGGTGCTCACCGAGACGCTGACCGGGCTGTCCTGGGTGCGCCGGATCAGGATCGCCAGGAACTCCTGGTCGGTGTGGTCGGCCTCGTCGGCATCGGTGAACGACAGCGACAGCGGGCCGGGGCCGCTCAGTGCGGCGTAGCTGTGCAGGAACTCGACCAGGCCGTGGGCGATCCGGCGGGTGCGCACCACCGGGTAGAGCCGGGTCTGTTCCTCGGGGACCGCCAGCGAGGTCAGGGTCTCGCGTGCGGCACCGATGTGGTCGCGCAGCTCCGGCGCCACCGACAGGATTTCGATGGCGTGCTCGCGCACCAGCTCCGGCCGGCGCTCGTACACCCCGGGCACCAGCGCCCTCATGAGGTTTCCGGTCCCGGTGTACGGTCCGCGCAGTCGCCGATGGCAGCTGACCGCCACGTCGGCCGGCGCGTGCTCCTGGGTCTCGGGGCCGGAATGCCACCGGTGGGTGTTCATGGGGACTCCCTTCATGATGCGGATGTGCCGGCCCGGGCCGCGCTGCGGCGCGCGAGCAGGGGCAGGAGGGCGAATTCGAGGACGAACAGGGAGAGCGCCGTGGCCGAGTCCCAGAACCGGGCTCCGCTCGCGGTGCCGTCCGCCAGGTGCGTACCGAGCCGGGTGACGAAGCCCACGACCAGGGGAATGCCCGCCAGGGCGGCTGTCGCCAGGAGGAACCCGACGCCGCCGAGGGTCAGCAGGGCGAACCAGGGGGCCATCAGCCGGTCGCGGGGCGACCACGCCGACTCGTCGACGGCGGCCGGCGGGCGGACACCCGGCAACCGGCTGAGCGTGGTGCGCAGATGGGCGGAGGCCGCCTCGTGCAGATTGGTGCACCCCGCCATGGTCGTCAGCACGTAGTACAGGTCGGTGCGCAGGAAGATGAAGAACTGCCAGGCCAGCCGCAGCAGGATCGTGTACGCCACGGCCAGGGCCGGGCCGGTGCCCCAGGAGGGTCCGGCCGCCGCCCACAGCGTCAGCGCGCAGAACGCGAGCACGTCGGCGAGCATCCCGGCCAGGAACGGCAGATACCGCTGTCGCCTGGGGACGCCGTACAGCCCGTCGAGGTGGGCCTCGACGACGACGAAGTACAGGCGCCGGCCCACGGTGAGCCGGGTCGGCACCCCGAGTCTGCGCCCGGCCAGCACATGGAACCCCTCGTGCCAGGCCACGGCGGGCAGTTGGACCAGCAGCAGGGTCAGCTGTACGACGACGAGCGAGGGCGAGAAGAAGACATGGCCGGGCTGCGGGCGGACCTGGGGGGATGTCACCGTCACCACGGCGCAGGCGATCACCAGGGCGGCGTAGACGATCCAGGCGGGCGGCGAGAAGGCCGCCCCGGCGAGCCGCCGGAAGCGCGGCTCGGGGGCCGTGGCGGGTGCGTCGGCGCCGTCCCGGACGAATCCGAGTTCGTGCATCGTCGCGATGAAGTCGGCCATGTCGACGGACTCGCCGAACTCGGAGCGGTACCACAGGGCGGCCTGCGACGCCGGCATGCCGGCGGCCAGTTGCCGCAGCAGCGCCGCGCCGTCGTCGGGCAGCACGGCGTACGACTGGGTGTCGGACCGGCCGACCACGACGCCGTCGGGTTCGTCGACGAAGGTCAGCGGGTGGAACTCGATGTCTGACATGGGCGCCGTGGGCCTCCTCACCCGGGTCGAAGGAGAAGGGCCCGTCCCCGTACGGTGGTGACACGGCGTGTACGGGCACGGGCCGTTGTCGTCAGCAGCCGCTGAGGGTGTAGATCGAGGCGGACGACGTGAGCTTGATGGATCCGGTCTTGCGCACGGAGATCTTCTTCATCTGAATCACCTCCTTCACTCGGTTTCGACGGTTCCGGCGGTGTCGCCGCGGAAGCGGCGTCGGCTTGACACTGTCATCGGCGCCACAGGTCCGGCATGGGGGAAACGCCCCCGTATTCGCCGTGCGCCCGGGGGCCGGAAATGGGGGTCGCGCCCCCATGCCGGACCGGGCCGGGGTGAGGATGCTCGACCCCATGCGAGATGACGCCCTGTCGGTGATCGCCTGCGGATCCAGCGCGGCGAGCCAGCTCCCGGCCTACCTGACCTGGTTCCGCCAGGAGATCGACCTCGGACTGCGGGTGCTGCTGACCGGCAGCGCCACCCGGTTCGTCCAGCCCCAACTCGTCGCGTGGTACGCCGACGAGACCTACACCGGCGACGATCCGGCGCTCAATCCCACCGAGTTCGCCAAGCGGTCGGCGGCCATCGTCGTCCTGCCGGCCACCGCAAACATGGTCGCCTCGGCGGCCCTGGGTCTGGCGGCGACACCGGCGCAGACCGTCGTCCTCGCCGCCGAACAGCCCGTGCTGTTCTTCCCGAACATGAACCGCGCCATGTGGGAGAAGGCATCGACGCGCCGCCATGTGGCGACGCTGGAGGCCGAGGGCCACACCGTCGTGCATCCGCGCGAACAGGTGGTCTTCGAACTCTGGCGGCGCGAGAACGTCCTCGGCATCTCGATGCCCCCTCCGGACGAGGCGACCGAGACGGTCATCGCCTGGTGGGAGAAGAACGCGGGGTCAGTCCCGCCCGACGGAGGGCAGCCGTGAGGCGTACGCGCACAGCGCCGCCCGGTTGGGCTGCTCCGTCTTGGTGATGAGGCTCGCGACATGCTTCTCGACGGTGCGCGGAGAGATGAACAGCCGGCCGGCCAGGCCACGGTTGTCGGGCCGGTCCACCAGCAGTCGCAGCACCTCGTACTCCCGCCGGGTCACGCCGAGCAGGCGTAACGCCCTGGGTATGAGCTCGGTTTCGGCGTGCTGCGGCACGACCGCGCCGGTGTGCCGCAGCAGGCCCCGGCAGGCCGCCGCCACCGCGGGCACCCCTGCCTGGTGGAAGTGCTCCTCGGCCCGCCGCAGCCAGCCGACCGGCTCGCCCCAGCCGTCGGTGTGCGCCGCCTCCGCGACGAGCCGCAGCCCCAGGTGCGCGGCCATCGGGTAGGGCCGCGCCAGCACCTGCGCGTCGGCCACGGCGGCGGCGGCCTCGTCACCGCGTCCCCGCCGGCCCAGCAGGACCGCGCGGGCCAGGGTCACGAACTGGTGGTTCCAGCGCATCCGGGCCGCCTGCGACGCGGTGACCTCGCCGTACCGGGACCGGCCGGCCTCCCCGGAGAGCACCTCCAGCAGCAGGGTCAGACCGTGCCGGCCCGCCAGCGGACAGGGTGCGGCGCTCACCGCCTCCTGGGCGGCGGCCCGGCCCAGCTCGTCCCGGGCCAGCCCCCGGTCCTCCTCCAGCAGCGCGCACACCGCGCCGCCCAGCCCGTACGTCAGCGCGGACAGCGGTGACCGGGGGCCGCCGCCCAGGGCCCTGAACTCCCCCAGCGCCCGGTCCAGTTCGCCGCGCCGCCCCTGGTGCCCGGCGCCGACCACCCGGATCACCGCCAGCCGGCGCGCGCCGGCGGCGGGCATCAGGCCGCCGCCCTCCCCGGAAGGGCTCCCGGCCACCCGCCACGCCGCCGCGTACTCGCCGCGCAGCACCTGGTCCAGTGCCAGCCGGACGCCCGCCGCGTGCCGTACCGTCGTCGCCCCCAGCCGCCGGGCGTGCCGGCCGACCCGGAGCAGCTCGGTGGGGTCGCCGCTGAACAGCCACTGCTGTACGGCGGTTTCGAGGGCGGCGTGCAGGCGCCACAGCGGCACGTCGTGCTCGTCGGCGAGGGTCCGCATCCGCCCGAAGCACCGGGCCGCCTCGTCGTCGCCTTCCGGTGCCTGCCGGGCCAGCGCGCCACGGATCCGCCAGGCCCGGCAGGCGGCGTCCGGCGGCCCCGACCGTTCGGCGAGATCGGTGGCCCGTACGGCGAGCTGCCGGGCCCGCCCCGGTGCGTGGGCCTCCAGCAACTGGGCCTCGACGGCGTCCACCGGCGCGCTGTGCCGGTCCTGCGCCCGCGCGCCCAGCAGGGCTCGCGCGGCGTTCACCTGGGCCAGCCCGTCGTCCCAGCGCTCCTCGGCACAGGCCAGCCGGGCCAGCCGGACGTGCAGGGCCGCGACCCGGGCGCTGTCCACGCCGGGGCCGGCGAGTTCGTCCAGCGACTCGGCGAGCTGCCGACCGTGCCCGGCCTCGTCGCTCTCGTCCAGCGCGGACAGCAGCCCGTCCAGGACGTCGCAGCGCAGCTGTGCGTCATCGGAGTCGTCGGCCGCCTCCCAGGCCTGTTTCAGCAGGCCGGACGCCTCCTCGGCGCGCCCGGTGGCCAGGGCCCGCCGGCCTGCCTCGGCGTACAGCCGGGCGGCGCCGTCGGCGTCCTCGGCGCGGCGGCTGAGCGCGGCTGCGAAGCGGCACCACTCCCCCGGCAGCCCCGGGTGCAGTTCCTCGGCCACCTCCGCCGCCCGGCGGGCGACCGCAGCCCGTTCCGTCGGGATGAGCTGGCTGAGCAGCGCGGCCGGAGTCACCGGGGCACGGAACGCGTACCAGTCGGAGGTCGGGCCGTCCGGGGTGAGCAGGCCGGTGGCGACCGCCGCCCGCAGGGAGTCCAGGGCGTCGGACTCGGTGATGTCCAGGGACCGCTGGAGGACCGAGACGGGGAACCGGACGCCGATCACCGCCGCGGCCGACAGCAGCCGGTGGCCGACAGGCCCGAGCCGCCCGGCCCGCCGGGCGATGCTCCGGCCGACCGCGGAGGGGATCTCCGTACGGACGCCGTCCACCAGCCGGTACCCCTGCGGGCCGGCGACCAGTGCCCCGGCACCGACCATGGTGTGCAGCAACTCCTCGGCCAGGAAGGGGTTTCCGCCGCTGTCCCGGCACAGCCGGTCGACCGCGTCGTCCGGCAGGTCCGCGGCGTCGACGCCCAGTTGGGCCGCGGCGAGCCGGCGCACCTCCTCCCTGCCGAGGCGGCCCAGCCGCATCAGCACGCAGCTGCGCCGCCGGGCCAGGGCCTGCGCCAGATCCCAGCAGGGGCCCGGTCCATGACGGACCGTCACCAGCAGTGCCATACCCTGCTCGGCGATGTTGTCGGCCAGGTACTCCACCACCGCCAGCGTCTGCGGGTCCGCGTCATGGAGGTCTTCCAGGACGAGCAGACAGCCGCGTCCCGCGCCGTCGGCGCAGACCAGGCGCAGCACCGACTCGGCGAGCAGCACCGGGGAATCCCCGCCGGATCCGCCGGACCCGTCAGACCCGCCGGACCCGCCGGACCCGTATTCGGGAATCAGCCGGCCCAGGGCCTCCCGGTACGGTTCGAGCCGCCGGCCGTCCGGCCCCCGGCCGTGGCGGAACAGACAGGCCAGTGCCTCGGTCAGCGGTCGCAGCGGTGGCGCCGGACAGGTCGGGCTGGCCCGCCCCCGGAGCACCCGCATCCGGTGGGCGCTCCCCAGGGCGGCGGCCTCCAGGGCCAGTCCCGACTTGCCGATGCCGTCCTCACCGGTCACGAAGAGCGCGCGGCCCCGCCCTTCGCGGGCCCCGCGCAGTGTCTCCTCCAGTACGTCCCGCTCCACGCCCCGGCCGACCAGGGCGGGCCGGCCGAGTGCCCCCGTTGCTCCCACGCGCTCCTCCTTGCCTCCTGCTGACCGACGGTGGGTAGCGTGCGGCGCGGGCCGCGGACCCGTCGCGCCCCGTTCCGCTCAGCGGACCAGGTCCGGTCGGTGACGGTTCGCCGGCCGTCTTCCGGGCACCCGCCGGTTGTCGGAGACACCGCGCGCCGGGAGGCCGTCATGGCGAAGCAGGACCGCAGACTCCAGGACCCCGTCATCGGACCGGGGCTGCCGGGCGTCGTGCCCGGCACCGGCGGGCTGCTGCGGGACCGCAAGGCGCTGGTGACGGGTGGCGGCTCCGGCATCGGCAGGGCGGTCGCCGCCGCCTTCGCGTGCGAGGGCGCCGATGTCGCGTTCGCCTACGCCCCGGAGGAGGAGGAAGAGGCGCGGGTCACGGCCCGCCTGGTGGAGGACGCGGGGCGTAAGGCCGTGCCCGTGGAGTGCGACATCCGCGAGGAGGTCCAGTGCCGCAGGCTGGTCGAGCAGGTCGTCGAGGAGTTCGGCCGTATCGACATCCTGGTCAACAACGCCGCCTACCAGCAGTCGCAGCCGGCCGGCATCGGCGCGATCAGCACGGAGCAGTTCGACCGGGTCATGCGCACCAATCTGTACGGCATGTTCTGGCTGACGAAGATGACGCTCCCGCACATGCCCCGGGGCGGTTGCGTCATCAACTCCGCCTCCGCGCAGGCGTACCGGCCCGATCCCGACCTGCTGGACTACGCGATGACGAAGGGCGCCGTGGCCACCTTCACCCAGGGGCTGGCCCGGATGCTGGAGTCCGACGGTATCCGCGTCAACGCGGTCGAGCCCGGCCCGGCGGACACACCGGTCCCCCCGGCGGGGCCCGCCGAGTGCGCCACCACCTATGTCTTTCTCGCCTCCCCGCAGGCCAGCGGCGTCACCACGGAGATCATCAACGCCACCGGGGGCACGCCGCTGCCGTGAACCGGGCTCCCCGGGCCGCCGCGGCGCGGCCGGTCAGCCGGCGGGGGTGCGGCGCAGCACCAGGCTGACGAAGCCCCAGGTGTCGCGGTAGCCGCGGAGCCACTCGGCCCGGTGGGTGCCGGCCGTGGCCAGGGCGTGGGGACTGCCGGGGTCGGCCGGATGGTCCAGGGCCCAGGTGGCCAACGACCCGGTCCAGGACCACTCGTACGCGTCGAGTTCCTGACGGGTGCTGACGTGTCCGTGGACCGGTGTCCAGCCGTCGGCGACGACCCGGTCGAGGGTGGTCGCCAGGTCGGTGAACTCCCCGAGCATCTCCACGGCCTCCGGCGAGGGTTCGCGTTCCCAGAATCCGTCGCCGATCAGGACGCGTCCGCCGGGCGCCAGGTGGGCGCGGGCCGCCGCGAGGGTGGGGAGCGGACCGCCGAAGGCGTGCGCGGCCCCGGAACTGAGGACGAGGTCGTAGGAGTGCGGGGAGGTGAAGTGCGCGGCGTCGTGGTGGTGCAGGGCGAGTCGCTCGTGAACGCCCAGTGCGGTCGCGGCCTCGCGGGCCCGGTCAAGGGCGCCTTGCGAGATGTCGACGCCCTCGGCCCGCAGGTGCGGGTGGGTGACCAGGGCGCGAAGGAGCCATTCCGCGCCACCGCAGCCGAGGTCCAGCACCCGCCGGGCACCGCTGGGGATGGCGTGTCCGAGCAGTTCGCGCACCGTGTCGTCGCCGACGGGGGACGCTATCGGATGACCGGCATGGGCGAGTACGGAGATCGTTTCACGGTTCACCGCCGCAGCGTGGCAGTGCGGCTGACCGGGCGCATCCGGTTTTCCGTGCCCGGCCACCCGGGCGGGGGCGGTCGCCGTGCGCCCGGCGGGTTGGATGCCGCAGGCTGGGCCCATGGGTGAGAGTCGAATAGTTGTGCAGCCGCCGTCCCCCTCGGGCGGGCGCCGGGTGCGGGTCGACGGGACGGTCCTCGGGCTGGCCCACAGCCGGCGGGACCTGCTGGAGTTCCTGCGCCGGGCAGGCCTGGACCCCGACACGGTGAGCCTGGACGAATCCGGGCTGATCGAGTGGCGGGGCGGCGGTCCGGACGTGTGGACCTGACGCGCGCCGGGGCGGGGCGGGCCCGCACGGATGCCTCCGTGGGAACCCGCCCCGAGTCCGATTGCCGCTGCGGACGCGGTGATGTGCGGTGCGGTGATGTGCGGTGCGGTGCGGCTTCGGCTGCGGTCGCGGTCGCTCCTACTGGACGTCCACCCAGTCCAGGGTGCGTTCGACCGCCTTCTTCCAGCCCGCGTAGGCCTCCTCGCGCCTGTCCTCGCTCCACTGCGGTTCCCAGCGCTTGGACTCCTGCCAGTGCGATCGCAGTTCGTCGGTGTCGCGCCAGAAGCCGGTGGCCAGTCCGGCGGCGTAGGCGGCGCCCAGGGCGGTGGTCTCGGCCACGACCGGGCGGCTGACCGGCACACCGAGGACGTCGGCCTGGATCTGCATGCACAGGTCGTTGGCCGTGACACCTCCGTCGACCTTCAGTACGTCGAGGTGGACCCCGGAGTCACGTTCCATGGCCTCCACCACGTCACGGCTCTGGTAGCAGATCGCCTCCAGGGTGGCGCGCGCCAGATGGCCGTTGTTGTTGAAGCGGGCGAGGCCGACGATGGCGCCCCGGGCGTCGGAGCGCCAGTACGGGGCGAACAGCCCGGAGAACGCCGGCACGAAGTACATGCCGCCGTTGTCCTCCACCGTGGCGGCGAGCCGCTCGCTCTCGGCGGCGTCGCCGATGACCTTCATCTGGTCCCGCAGCCACTGCACGGCCGAGCCGGTGACGGCGATCGAGCCCTCCAGCGCGTACACGGCGGGGCTGTCGCCGAACCGGTAGGCCACCGTCGTGAGCAGTCCGTGCTGGGAACGGACCAGCTCGGTACCGGTGTTGAGCACCAGGAAGTTGCCGGTGCCGTACGTGTTCTTCGCCTCGCCGGGGGCGTAGCAGACCTGGCCGACCGTGGCGGCCTGCTGGTCGCCCAGGACGCCGGTGATCGGGATCGCGCCGCGCAGCGGTCGGGAGGTGCGGGTGCGGCCGAACGCCTCGGCGTGGGAGGAGGGGTTGATCGTCGGCAGCATGGCACGGGGGATGCCGAAGATCTGGAGGAGTTCGTCGTCCCAGTCCAGGGTCTCCAGGTCCATCAGCATGGTGCGGCTGGCGTTGGTGACGTCGGTGGCGTGAATACCGCCGTCGGGGCCGCCGGTGAGGTTCCACAGCACCCAGCTGTCGGTGTTGCCGAAGAGCGCGTGGCCCTGCTCGGCGGCCTGGCGTACACCGTCGACGTTCTCCAGGATCCACTTGATCTTGCCGCCCGAGAAGTACGTGGCCGGCGGCAGACCAGCCTTGCGCCGGATGACCTCGCCGTGGCCGTCGCGTTCGAGGGCGGCGGCGATGGAGTCGGTGCGGGTGTCCTGCCAGACGATGGCGTTGTAGTAGGGCCGGCCCGTACGGGGGTCCCAGACGACGGTCGTCTCGCGCTGGTTGGTGATGCCGATCGCGGCGAGATCGGCCGGGTCGAGGTTGCCCTGCCGCATCGCGTTCTGAATCACCGAGTTGGTGCGCTCCCAGATCTCCACCGGGTCGTGCTCGACCCATCCTCCGCGCGGCAGGATCTGGGTGTGCTCCAGCTGGTACCTCGACACCTCGCTGCCGTCGTGATCGAAGATCATGAATCGGGTGCTGGTGGTCCCCTGGTCCACCGCTCCTACGAAGTCAGCCATGCCTTCTGCCTCTCTGGGTACGGGCGGGCGGGCGCCGGGCGCCGGGATCAGGACTCGTCGGCCACCGGGACACGGCCGACCTCCGGCATCTCGCCGGGGAAGAGGTAGCGGCCGACGAAGAGCTTGTACAGCGCGGCGCCGATCAGGCCGCCGACGAGCGGCCCCACGATGGGCACCCAGAAGTACAGTTCGCCGTACTGGTCCCGCCACGCCCCGCCGTAGCCGGTGATGTACTGCGCCAGCCGCGGGCCCAGGTCGCGCGCCGGGTTGATGGCGTAACCCGCGTCCGTACCGAAGGCCATCCCGATCGCCACCACGACGAGGCCGATGATGAACGCCCCGAGGTTGGCCCCGGGAGGTGTGTTCAGCAGGTCGGTGATGGCGAAGATCAGCAGCACCAGCAGCGCGGTGCCGATCACCTGGTCCCGCAGCGCGCCCCATTCGCTCACCGGCAGGGAACCGTTTCCCGGGAGGGTGGAGAAGACGAACTGTGTCTTGAGGGTGTGCCCGGGGTCGGACTTGCCCAGGACCTCCGTGTAGTTCCAGCGCACCAGCAGGGCCGCCACGAAGGCGCCGGCCACCTGCGCGAGGGAGTAGGGCACGACCTTCTTCCAGGGGAAGCCCTTGAAGGCGGCGAGCGACAGGGTGACCGCCGGGTTGAGGTGGGCACCGCTGAGACGTGCGGCGACGTACACGCCCAGGGTCACGCCCAGGCCCCAGGCCCAGGCGATGCTGTCGTGACCGCCAAGCCCCCCGGGGGGCTTGGTCAGGGCACCGCCCGCGACGACCTGGGCGACCACCCCGAGTCCGATCAGGATGAGGACCATCGTGCCGGCGAATTCCGCGGAGAGCTCCTTGAAGAGCCCTGCCGTGCGTCGTTTGCGTTCAGCCACGAGTGCCCACCTTCCCGAACGGTTCCGGTGACGCCCGGCGGGAGTCACTTCCACCCATCGTGTGCAGCGGCGGCCCCGGCCGCCTGTCGGTGCGGCCGTTCGGGTGCCCCGGGCGGGACGGCGTCCTCCGGCGCGGCGTGACACTTCGACCGCTCGGTACCGGAATCCGATGCCTTGACACCGGACCCTTTTCGAAAGACCGGCATCATGGATCACCTTTTCTTTTGTCCGGTGAATCCAAACGTGCCGACCCGCCGTCTGCGATAACGTACGGGCAGTTCAATTCACATACGGCCGCAGCACGGAACAGGAAAGGCGACGGCATGACGCCTGAATTCAAAGAACGAGCAGCAGCTCATAAGGCCGTCCTCCTGGGCCGCTTCAAGAAGCTGCCGTTTCTCTGGAAAGCCGCCGTCGTGGCCGTACTCGCCATAGCGGGCTACTTCGTGGCGAAATTCGTCCTGGCCCTGGTCATCAGCCTTGTCATGACGGTCCTTGCCATGGTCATTTTTCTGCTCATGCCGGTGATTCTCATCGCCGGCCTCGCGGGCGGCGGCGGGAAAGGCAGCAGCAGCGACGACCAGTGGTACGAGGACAATGACCCGCGCGGCCGGGGCGGCCACCATCACGGCGGCGTGCATTTCTGAACCGGCGAGGACGGAAACCACGCCCTGAGCACGGCATAGTCGGCATCGGTGAGCCCCCGGCGGGGGTCGACACGATGGAGCAGGGCCCGTCCCGGATGGTGCGCGGCCACCCAGGCCCGGTCGACATCGGTGATCTCGTCGTCGACCCAGGCGAAGGCGCGCCCCGCCGCCCAGCCGACGAGCGCGCGGGTCTTCCAGTGCATCCCGCCCGGCCCGTCGCGTTCGTCGGCCTCGCAGGGCTCCGGCCAGACCACCACGGCCATCGGCGGCAGGCCGATCCGGGGCGCGACGCACTCGTTCGCGTCGTCCATCCAGGTGGTGGCCCAGACCAGGTCGCACGGCAGCGCCGCCAGCCTGGCCCCGTGCCGGGGATCGATCCTGTCCAGAAGCGGATTCGAGGCGGCCCCCGGTCCGCCCGGACGGGTCCGGTACGTCGGATGCCCGTCCGGGTACTCCGGCGGCGGCGCGCCGAAGGGAATGAGCGGTCCGTCGACATCGAGGAAGAGCAGCGGACGCTGAGCGGAACCATGCACGACCCGCACGATAGCGACTCGCCCCGCCCGGCCCGGACTCGCGACGGGCACCCGCGTCGTTACGTTCGCCGTACGCCGCCCGGGGGATGGCGCTGGGGTGGCGTGCGGGGTGGCCCGGGGTGGCGTATTCGCGCAGGTGGGCGGTGCACCAAGGGTGCGTGCATGGGGCACCCGGTTTCACGGCGACGGGGACCCGGATAGCTGTGGCGTACAACAGCACGTTACCGACATGTCCGCATTCGGTAACGCGCGCCGTTTTATCCGGCGTTCGCGGCGCGAGGTGGGACAGAGTCATGCCCATCGGCACACAAGCCGTGAAATTCGCACAACCGCACCAAACGGAGGGGTCATCATGTCCCGTAACGCGCAGCGTCTCACCGCCACCTTCCTGGCCTCAGGCGCCCTGATGGCGGCCGCCGCCCTGCCCGCGACCGCCGCTGACCACGACCACGGCCGGCACCTGCCCTACCGGACCGCCGTGAGCATCGGCGCGGTCCAGTACGACAGCCCCGGGCCCGAGAACCGCTCCATCCGCAGCCTGAACAGCGAGTGGGTCACCGTCACCAACAACAGCCGCTCGGGCGTGAACCTCGACGGATGGACGCTGTCCAACTCCGGCCACCGCAGCTACCGCTTCCACGGCCTGCGGCTCAGGGGGCACGAGTCGGTGCGCGTGCACACCGGCAACGGACGCGACACCAACCGTGACGTGTACCAGGACCGCCGCGACTACTTCTGGAACAACTACTCCGACACCGCGACCCTGCGCAACGACCGCGGCCGCACCGTGGACACCGAGAGCTGGGGCCGCCACCACGGTGACCACGACCACGGCGACCACGACCACGGCGACCGCGGCGACCGCGGCGGCCGTGGCGGGCACGACGGCCGTCGCGGCTGACGCCGGGCGCTCGGCTCCCTCAGGCGGGTAGGCGGGACGGGCGCGTACAGCGGGTGAGGCGGGTGGTGACCGCGCGGGTCACCGCCCGCTTCCGCGTGCCCGGCGCCGCCCCCGGTGGCGGTCAGCCGCCGTCACGGGGCGCCCGCATCCGCGCCGGAGTCGTCACCGTGGGTGAGTCCGAGCTGGCCGGCCGCCCGCAGCGCGAGCCAGACCTCGGCGAAGGCGGCGGTCGAGGAGACATCGCGCCCGGTCAGCTCGGAGAACCTGCGGAGCCGGTAGGCCAGGGTGTTGGGGTGGATGTGCAGCGCGGCGGCGGCTGCCTCGGTGCGGCGGTCGCGTTCCATCCAGGTCCGGACGGACGCGAGCAGCCGGGAGTCGTGGGAGGCGTCGTAGCGCAGCACCTCGCCGATGACCTGCTCGACCAGCAGGTTCAGTACGGCCGGGTCGTCGGAGAGCCATCGCCCGGTGGCGTCGTCACCGTAGGCGACGAGGGGGCGGCCGGACTCCGCCGCCTGGGACACCGTCCACAGCGCCTCGCGGCGCGCGATGCGCAGGGACTCGCCGGGCGCGAAGGGGCGGCTCATTCCGGCGACGACACCGGGAAGAGCGGCGACGGCCGTGCCGAGGTCGGGCCGGCCGAGGATGTACCGGTCCTCACCCCGGCTGAGCAGCAGATGCGGATGCTGGTCCAGGCTCCGCAGCAGGGTGTCGTCGTCCACTCCCCTGACCACCATCAGGACGATGTCCCCCTCGATGGCGTGGCGGCTGAGCCGTCGGCGGGCCGCCGCCGGATCCAGTACGTCCTGCAGCAGCTCGGCCAGGGTCTCGGCGCCCTCGCGGCGCAGCGTCTCCCGCTCGTTGCGGCCCATGGCGAGCTGCAGTGCCGCCACCGTCGCGATGTGCTGGACCACGGCGAGCCCGGCGGGGCGGGCGCCCTCGCGTTCGAAGGCGACCAGGAAGCCCGCCGCGCCGCCCGGCGCCGGCACCGGCACCGCGAATCCGCCGGGGATGGTGGGCGGGGCGTCCGGGGAGGCGGGGAGCACCGAGGGGTCGGGGGCGGGGACCCCGGGCAGCAGCGGGCGGCCCTGGGGCGTGCACAGGAAGACCTCGTAGCCGGAGAGCCGTTCCAGCCGACGGAAGAGCATCGCGTTGTCCAGGCCCTCGGAGGTCAGCCAGCGCAGCGCCCCGAAGACCTGGAGCTGGGCACCGAGCCGCTGCCGCGCGTCCTCCTGGACGGCGGCGGCGATCTCCTGGGCGACTGCGATGAAGGGCACCGCCAGCGGCACTTCCAGCAGCGGCATGCCACGGTCCTCGGCCGCGTCGAGGAAGGCCTGGTGCAGCGGCGGTACGTGCAGCTGGGCCGAGAGGGCCAGCGCGGAGACCCCCGCGTCGTCGAGCCGTTCCAGGTACGCGCGCTGGCCCTCCGGCGAACGGGGGATCGCCAGCCCGGCCGTCATGATCACCTCGGCGCCCAGCAGCCAGGGCGTCGGGTCGTCCAGCTCGCTGACATGCGCCCAGGAGACCGACCGCCCCAGGCCCGCCGCTCCCGCCAGGAGCCGGAGCTGCAGGGCGGGGAAGGAGAGCAGATCCTCGACGGTCACTTTGTTGCCGGCCACAAAGCACAGGGTAACTCTTCGTCAAAGCAACGATTGCGATCCGGTCCCCGGGCCGCACAGACTGGGGAAAACCCACCCGCAGAGCAGCCCCGTCGATCACGGGCAGCAGCTCACCGGGCCGTGGAGCAGGGCATCCGCAGGCACACCCCCGGCGCTCACCCACCCCGGCACAGCCGCCACCGTCCCCGCTCCCCTGGAGAAACCGTGTCGACATCGGTCACCGAAATCGAGCAGTACGGCGTCGAGAGAATCCCCGACGAGGACCGCACCGCCAGCCCGCTCGACCTCTTCCGGCTCGCCTTCGGCGGCGCCAACACCTTCGCGACCTGCGTGCTCGGCGCCTTCCCGATCCTGTTCGGCCTGTCCTTCAAGCAGGGCCTGGCCGCCACCGTGCTCGGTCTGGTGGTGGGCGCGCTGATCCTGGCGCCGCTGGCCCTGTTCGGCCCGGTCAACGGCACCAACAACGCCGTGTCGTCCTCGGCGCACCTCGGGGTGCACGGCCGGGTCGTCGGCTCCTTCCTGTCGCTGCTCACCGCGATCGCGTTCTTCTCGATCTCGGTCTGGTCCTCCGGCGACGCCCTGGTGGGCGGCGCGCACCGGCTCGTCGGCACCCCGGAGTCCAACGTCTCGTACGGCGTCGCCTACGCGCTGTTCGCCGGGCTGGTCCTCGCGGTCTGCGTGTACGGCTTCCGCTTCATGCTGCTGGTCAACAAGGTCGCGGTGGCCGCCGCCTCGGCGCTGTTCGTACTGGGCGCCTTCGCCTTCGCCGGTGACTTCGACTTCGGCTACCCGGGGGCCTTCGCCTCCACCGCCGACCCGCTGTTCTGGCCGTCGTTCATCGGCGCCGCGCTGATCGTGCTCTCCAACCCGATCTCCTTCGGCGCGTTCCTCGGCGACTGGTCCCGCTACATCCCCGCCTCGACGCCGCGCCGCCGGGTGATGGGCGCCGCGTTCTTCGCCCAGCTCGCCACCCTGCTGCCGTTCCTCTTCGGTCTGACCACGGCCTCGATCATCGCCGCCAAGGCGTCCAAGTACGTCGACCCGGCCGCGCCCAACTACGTCGGCGGTCTGCTGGCCATCTCCCCCGGCTGGTACTTCCTGCCGGTCTGCCTGATCGCCCTGATCGGCGGCCTGTCCACCGGGACGACCTCGCTGTACGGCACGGGCCTGGACTTCTCCAGCGTCTTCCCGCGCTTCAACCGCGTACAGGCCACGTTCTTCATCGGGGTGCTGTCGATCGGCTTCATCTTCCTCGGCCGGTTCGCGCTCAACCTCACGCAGAGCATCTCCACGTTCGCGACGCTGATCATCACCTGCACGGCGCCCTGGATGGTGGTCATGACCCTCGGCTACGTCACCCGTCGCGGCTGGTACGACCCGGAGGCCCTGCAGGTGTTCAACCGGCGCCAGAGCGGCGGCCGCTACTGGTTCGCCCACGGCTGGAACTGGCGCGGGATGGGGGCCTGGCTGGTGGCCGCCTGTGTGGCGCTGCTCTTCACCAATCTCCCCGGCCAGTTCGTCGGCCCGCTGGGTGACCTCGCCGGCGGCGCGGACATCTCGCTGCCGGTCGCCCTCGTCCTGGCGGCCGCCCTCTACCTGGGGCTCCTCGCCGCCTTCCCCGAGCCCCGCGGGGTCTTCGGCCCCGCCGGCCCGCGCCTGGTCCGCGCCTCCGCCGCCCCGGTGCGGCCGATCGTGGGCCCGGGCGCCGAGGACGCCGCCCAGGAGCCGGCCGCCGCCCGGTGACGCCGCCGCCCCGTACGCACCCGCCCCAGGAACGGAAGCCCGACATGACCGACACCACCAGCGCCGCCCCCGCCCCGGCCGAGGCCGAGGTCCGGACCGCCGCTGACGCCCTGGTCGCGGCCTTCGCCGGAAACCTCCTCGACGACTACTTCGGCGCCTTCGCCCCGGACGCGACCTTCGTCTTCCACACCACCGCCGAACGGCTCAACTCCACCGCCGAGTACCGCGCGCTGTGGCGCAGTTGGGTGGACGAGGACGACTTCCGGGTGCTGGGCTGCGTCTCCTCCCGGCCGCTGGTGCGGCTCTACGGCGACACGGCGGTCTTCAGCCATCAGGTGGAGACGCGGATCTCCACCCGCTCGGGCGGCCCGGAGACCCTGCGGGAACGCGAGACCATCGTCTTCAGCCGTCATGGCGGCGACCGCTGGCTTGCCGTGCACGAGCACCTGTCCCCGGCGGCGGCGAGCGAGACCACGACCGACGTGTGACGGCCGGTCCGTCCGGCCGCCCCGATCCAGGACCACCGAACCAGGACCACCGAACCACCCACAGGGAGAGGTTGCAGTGAGCGAGCTCCGTACTCTGCGCAACTACGTCGACGGAGAATTCCGCGACGCCGCCGACGGCCGGACCACCGACGTGGTCAACCCGGCCACCGGCCAGGTCTACGCGACCGCGCCGCTGTCCGCAGCCGCCGACGTCGACACCGCCATGGCCGCCGCAGCCGCCGCCTTCCCCGCATGGCGCGACACCACACCCTCCGAACGCCAGAAAGCCCTCCTGAAGATCGCCGACGCCATCGAGACACGCGCCGACGAACTGGTCGCCACCGAGAGCCAGAACACCGGCAAACCCCTCGCCCTGACCGCGAGCGAGGAAATCCCGCCCATGGTCGACCAGATCCGCTTCTTCGCCGGCGCCGCCCGCCTCCTCGAAGGCCGCTCCGCAGGCGAGTACATGGACGGCATGACCTCCATCATCCGCCGCGAACCCGTCGGCGTCTGCGCCCAGGTCGCCCCCTGGAACTACCCCATGATGATGGCCGTGTGGAAGTTCGCCCCCGCCATCGCCGCCGGCAACACCGTCGTCCTCAAACCCTCCGACACCACCCCCGCCTCCACCCTCCTGCTCGCCGAAATCATCGGCGACATCCTGCCCCCCGGCGTGTTCAACGTCATCTGCGGCGACCGCGACACCGGCCGCACCATGATCGAACACCCCGTCCCGGCCATGGCCTCCATCACCGGCTCCGTCCGCGCCGGCACCCAGGTCGCCACCTCCGCCGCGAAAGACGTCAAACGCGTCCACCTCGAACTCGGCGGCAAAGCCCCCGTCCTGGTCTTCGCCGACACCGACA
This sequence comes from Streptomyces sp. RLA131, assembly GCF_056270125.1. Taxonomy (NCBI): domain Bacteria; kingdom Bacillati; phylum Actinomycetota; class Actinomycetes; order Kitasatosporales; family Streptomycetaceae; genus Streptomyces; species Streptomyces sp. RLA131. The sequence goes on along the minus strand of NZ_JBWDOQ010000002.1, from coordinate 7,768,594 downwards.
TCGCCAAAGCCGTCGAGGACATCACCGTCGCCGGCTACTTCAACGCCGGCCAGGACTGCACCGCCGCCACCCGCGTCCTGGTCCAGGACACCATCCACGACGAATTCCTCACCGCCCTGACCAAAGCAGCCGCCGCCACCAAAACCGGCCCCGCCGACGACGAGAACGTCCTGTACGGCCCCCTCAACAACGCCGCCCAGCTCGCCCAGGTCACCGGCTTCATCGACCGCCTCCCCACCCACGCCAAAATCGAGACCGGCGGCCACCAGGTCGGCGACCAGGGCTACTTCTACGCCCCCACCGTCGTCTCCGGCCTCCACCAGGACGACGAGATCATCCAGAACGAGGTCTTCGGCCCCGTCATCACCGTCCAGAAATTCACCGACGAGGACCAGGCCCTCACCTGGGCCAACGACGTCGACTACGCCCTGGCCTCCTCCGTCTGGACCAAAGACCACAGCCGCGCCATGCGCCTGTCCAAAAAACTCGACTTCGGCTGCGTCTGGATCAACACCCACATCCCCCTCGTCGCCGAAATGCCCCACGGCGGCTTCAAGAAGTCCGGCTACGGCAAGGACCTCTCCGCCTACGGCTTCGAGGACTACACCCGCATCAAACACGTCATGACCTCACTCGACGCCTGACCCGGACATCCGTCGCGGGCCCGCGCGGTGCGGGCCCGCGGTGCTCGGCATCGCTTGCCGGCACGCGCTGGGTGGCGGACGCTGTCGCGGTGTTCTCCGATGCCGAGGTTGCCGCGCTGTACGACCTGCTGAACCCGTGGGATCCCGGCCGGAGGCCCGAGGCCCCCTTCTACCTCCCGTTGGTCATGGGCGCGGGGTCGGTCCTGGACGTCGGCTGCGGCACCGGCGCCATGCTGCGCGTCGCACGTGAGCGTGGCCATCACGGCCGGCTTGCCGGCCTGGACCCGGACCGCGCCGCGCTGGACCGGGCCCGGCGCCGGGCCGACGTCGAGTGGGTCGAGGGCACCGCGGCAGACGCCAGGAGCGGTGCCGGCTTCGATCTTGTGACGATGACCGGCCATGCCTTCCAGGACCTGCTCACCGACGACGCCGTGCGTGCTTCGCTCGCCGCGATCCACGGCACCCTGCGCCGAGGTGGTCGTTTCGCGTTCGAGACGCGGCACCCGCAGGCGCGGGCCTGGGACGAGTGGACCTCCTCCAACCCGGATGACGTGGTCGGGCTCGTCGATCACTCCGGCCGTGCCCTGCGGTATCGGCACGACGTCGACTCCATCATCGGCGACGTGGTCACACTCCGCGGGACGGTGGCCGCGCCGGACGGCACCGTACTGCGTGTCCTCGGCGAAAGCCTGCGGTTTCTCGATGTCGCCGCGCTCAACGGATTCCTCGCCGAGGCGGGCTTCGAGATCGAGGCACAGTACGGCGACTGGAACCGCGAACCCGTTACCGCCTCCAGCCGGGAGATCATCACCATCGCCCGCCGCTGACAGCCGGGTACCGCGGCCGGATCGGGCAGGCGCGGGTCCGCCGTGCGAACGTGGCCCTGAACAATCGTGGCCGTGGTCCCGTACTCGTCGCCAGAGACCCACCGCACCCACTCCCACCGCGGCACGAGGAGCGACCGTCAGCCGGCACGCACACCCCCGGGCAGCAGGGCGCCCAGGCGTCATGAACGCCTCCTGGGCGGTCCGGATCGTGCGCGCGGCGGTCTTCGCCGCGATGTGCGTGACGCTGTCCGCCGCCGCCCACCGGCTGGCCGTGGGCACCACTCCGCCGGTGTGGGCCGACGGCTGCGGATTCCTCGCCGTCACCGCCCTGGCCGGTCCGCTCGGCGGGCGGGAACGTTCACTGCGCGGCATCAGCGGCGCGATGCTCACCGTCCAGGCCGCGCTGCACCTCGCCTTCGGCTCCACGGGCCCACGTACCGGCGCGATGCCCATGCCGGGTATGCCGATGGCGGCCCGGCCCGGCGGGCACGCCTTCACCGCGCACGGCGCGGTGGCGCATCTGCTGGCCGCGCTGCTCGCGTCGTGGTGGCTGTACCGGGGTGAGGCCGCGTTCTGGTCCCTGCTGCGCCGGGCCGGGGCGCTCGCCCCGGGCCTCGCCGCCTGGTGGCGCGGCCGTACCGGTCCCGTCGTGCCCTGCGCCGACCCGGCCGTGGCGGCACGCCGCCCCGCGCCCGTACCGAGGTCCGAGCTGCGCCACGCGGTCTCCCGGCGGGGGCCGCCCGGCGCGGGTTCCGCCCCGCGTCCTGTGCGCCTCGCACCCACCCATGTCCCCGTACGGAGCACCCCCATGGCATCCGCCCCCACCACCGCCCGGTCCGGCCCGCTCAGAGCCGCGGCCGTCACCGCTTTCGCCGCGACCGCGGTCCTGGCCGTCGCCGGCCCGGCCTTCGCGCACGTCACCGTCCACCCCGACAGCTACGCCAAGGGCGCCACGGACGGCACCATCACCTTCCGCGTCCCCAACGAGGAGGACGGCGCGGGCACCAGCAAGGTCCAGGTCTTCTTCCCCACCGACCACCCCGTCCTCGGTGTCCTGGTCAACCCGCTGCCCGGCTGGACGGCGACCACGACGAAGGCCAAGCTGACGACTCCGGTCAAGACCGACGACGGCACCATCACCGAGGCCGTCTCGGAGATCACCTGGACCAAGGGCTCCATCAAGCCCGGCCAGTACCAGGACTTCAGCGTGGCCTTCGGCCAACTCCCCGAGGACACCGGCGAACTGGCCTTCAAGACCCTGCAGACCTACTCCGACGGCACGGTCGCCCGCTGGATCGAGCAACCCCAGGAGGGCCAGGACGAAGCCGAGAACCCGGCCCCCGTCCTCAAGCTCACCGCGACCGCCGACAGCTCCTCCGCGAAGACGGCCGAGGCGTCCTCGTCCTCCCCGGCCCCCGCCGCGGCCAAGGCATCGGCATCCGCCGACGACTCCACCGCACGCGGCATCGGCATCGCCGGCCTGGTCGTCGGCCTGCTGGGCCTGGGCGCCGCGGCGTTCGTCGTCATCCGGACCCGCGCGACCCGTCCATAGCCCCTCCGGCGGGAGCGTGTACGAGGGGGTCCGGGCGCATCGCGGGCCCGGACCCCCGGGGCGATGTCAGTGGCCCGATGTACGTTCGTGTCATGGCCGCCCGCATCGATCTCACCCTTGACTGCACGGACGCACAACTCCTCGCCGCCTTCTGGAAGTCGGCGCTGGGCTACATCGACGAGCCGCCGCCCGCTCCCTTCAGCACCCGGGAGGAGTGGCTGGCGCAGTTCGACCTGCCGGAGGACGACTCGGAGGACGACGGTGCGTGGCTCTGTGATCCCGACGGCGTCGGCCCCCGGCTGTCGATACTCAAGGTGCCCGAGCCCAAGAAGGCGAAGAACAGGCTCCACATCGATGTCCGGGTGCCGGGGCACGGCGGCCCCGACGAGCGGTGGGCCCGGATCAGGAGCGAGGCCGAGCGGCTGGTGAAGGCCGGCGGCAGGGTGCTGGAGGAGTCCGACGGGCACCATGTGGTGATGGCCGACCCGGAGGGCAACGAGTTCTGCGTCGCCTCGGGCCCGGCCTGAGGCGGACTGACGTACAGGCTGGGCTGGGCCGCCCGCCGAGGCCTCCGCCGGCCCCGCGGGGGCGGCGGCAGAGACTTCGGCGAGCGGCAGGTGTCGGAGGCTACTGGTCCACGACGCCGGACTTCGCGATCTTGATGACGCTCTTGGTCGCGCCGGTCCGCGAGCCCTGGCCCTCGATGGTCTTCACGATGTCCATGCCCTCGACGACCTCGCCGAAGACGACGTGCTTGCCGTCCAGCCAGTCGGTGACGATGGTGGTGATGAAGAACTGCGAGCCGTTGGTGTTCGGGCCCGCGTTGGCCATGGACAGCTGCCCCGGCTTGGTGTGCTTCAGCTGGAAGTTCTCGTCGGCGAACTTCTCACCGTAGATGCTCTTGCCACCGGTGCCGTTGCCCCGGGTGAAGTCGCCACCCTGGAGCATGAAGTCGGGGATGACCCGGTGGAACGCGGAGCCCTCGTAGCCGAAGCCGTGTTCGCCGGTGGCGAGCTCACGGAAATTCCTCGCGGTCTGCGGGACCACGTCGTCGTACAGCTTGAAGACGATCCGTCCAGCGGGCTGGTCGTTGATCGTGACGTCGAAAAACACATTACTCATGGACCCATCCTCACATCTCTTGTCCGGGGAGGAAGCCTCGACCCACCACTCACCGCGAATCAGGGCCCTCCGAAGGGGGCGAGTGCTACCGGACGGCGCAATAAAGCCAGCAGGCCGGCGCACAACCATCCGCCCGTCACAGCAGCCGGACCGGGTGCTGCACCCCCGACGCCCGGGCCGACCTCGCCGTCTCCGCCCCCGAGGAGAACGCCGCCGGCGCCGTCTGGTCACTGCGCGGCGCCACCACCGGCCTCACCACCACCGCCACCATCGCCTTCGGCCCCACCGCACTGGGCGCCCCCGCCACCGCCGCCCGGTTCGGCGGCAACTTCGGCAACGAGAACGGGCCGAACCTCTGTCCGCCTGCGGGTGCGTAGGACGGCCGTCGTCCGGAATCGGTGCGAAAGCCCTGCGGGGCGCGTGCGGCATCCGTAGCGTGTGCGGTCACGAGGTACACGTGACAGGGGGAAACGTGACCGCTGCGGCTTCGGGCACCCGGCAGGGGCAGCGCCTCTGGCTCGCCCTGGTCTCCACCGCCACCATTGTGCTGGTGGTGACGACCTGCGACCAGGTCGGTCATCCCGGCACGGTGCTGCAGGTCGTCGCGGCTTCGGCGACGGTGCCGGGGGTCCTCGCGCTGGGTCAGTTCCTGCTCCTGCGCAGCGGGCACGTCGAGCCGGCGACGATCGGGGTGGCCGGGCTGAGCGCGGCGATCATCGGGGTCAACAGCACGACGGGCAACGGGCGGATGGTGCTCGGCGTGCTGATCGCGCTCGCGGTGGCCCTGCCGTTCGCGCTGCTGAGCGGCTATCTGGTGCTCAACGCCGGGCTGGGCTACGCCATGGTGTCGGCGGCCGCTGTGCTGATCGGCGCGGACCAGCTGGTCGCGGAGGTCGTGTCCCGACCGGTGAACACCTATGCGCCGGCCCTGACCGCGCTGGGGTCGCAGGACCTGTGGTTTCCCGGTGTCTTCCTCTTCGCCGTGGGTCTGTTCGCCGTGACGGCGTTCTGCGGACCGGCGCTGGAGGCCCGGTTGCGGCCCGACGACACCGGGTGGATCAGGCCCGCCCTGCTGGTCTTCGTCCCGGCCTTCCTGCTGGCCGTCCTCGCGGGACTGTTGTACACGGCACATATCCAGGCCGCCACGCCGGGCGGCCTGGGCCGGGAATTCCTCACCGTGTGCCTGGTCGCCCTCACCGCGGGCGGCTGCAGCCTCAGGACCGGGGAGGCGGATCTCGTCGACGTCGTCGTCGGCACGGCCTTCACGGGCGCCCTCATCACCTGCCTCGCGGTGAAGGAGGTCACCGCCTCCCGTACCTCCCTGGCGCTCGCCGCCACGGGGCTCGTCTTCATCCTGCTCGACCTGGCCCGGACCCGACGGGTGACGGAACCCGTCGGCCCGGGCCCCGTGCCCGCCCCCGCGCCCGCCCCCGACTGAGGGCGGCCTCGCAACAGAGTGCGGGCCGGCCGGCGAAGCCGGCAGGTTCCACCGCGCCGAGGTCTTGGCCCCGGGTCCCGGGCCCACCATGATCGGAGGTGGGGCTCCTGAGAGCGGGCCCAGGATCCGATCCGGAGGCAGCTCATGCGCAGACCCGTACCGGGCACACCGCTCACCCGGCGCCGGACCGTACTGGCCGGGGCCGGGGCCGCGGTGGCCGGACTGGTGATCGACACCTCGGCACCGGCCGCCATGGCCTCACCGGGTGGCACCCCCCAGCACCTGACGAACCGCCAGCTCGCCGGACAGCGGGTGATCTACTCCTACCCCGGCCTCACACCCCCGGCGAGTTTGCTGAAGCGGATCCGCGCGGGCGAGGTGGCCGGGGTGATCTTCTTCGGCGGCAACATCAGCAGCAGGACACAGATCGCCTCCGTCATAGCGCAGCTGGTGGAGGCCCACGCCGCCGGCCCGGTCAGCCTGCCGCTGCTGCTGATGACCGACCAGGAAGGCGGGCTGGTGCGCCGCCTTCCCGGGGAACCGGTCCTGTCCGAGAAGCAGGTCGGGCAGGCCGCCGACCCCCTGGCGGCGGCCACGGCCGCGGGCACCGGCGCCGGGAAGAACCTCGCCGGGGTGGGCATGAACCTCAACCTCTCCCCGGTGCTCGACGTCTACCGCGAGGCCGGCGACTTCATGGACCGCTACCAGCGCTCGTACGGAAAGAACGCGGCACAGGTCGGCAGGCTGGGCGCGGCGTTCGTCACCGCCCAGCAGGCCACCGGGGTGGCCGCCACCGCGAAGCACTTCCCGGGTCTCGGCGCCGCGGCGGCGGACCAGAACACCGATGCCGGGCCGGTGAGGCTCGGCCAGTCACTGTCGACGCTGCGCTCCGTGGACGAGGCCCCGTACAAGGCGGCCATCGCGGCGGGCGTGCGGCTGGTCATGGTCTCCTGGGCGGTCTATCCGGCGCTGGACGCGCACCATCCGGCCGGGCTGTCCGCGACCGTGGTCCGCAAGGAGCTCCGCTCCCGCCTGGACTTCCGTGGCGTCACCATCACCGACGCCCTGGAGGCGGGCGCCCTGAGCGCTTCGTACAGCACCGGGCGGCGGGCGCTGCTGGCGGCCGAGGCCGGAATGGACCTGCTGCTGTGCTCGGCGCAGAAGGTGAGCCAGGGCGAGGCCGCCGTCACGGCGCTGGCCGCCGCGCTCGACGACGGGTCGCTCGCGACCGCCGACTTCCTGTCGGCGGTGGCCCGGATCACCTCGCTGCGCGCCGCACTGCGCTGACCGTGGCCCCGCCGGACAGCGGCGGGAGCCCCTGGGGGGAAGGACACGGCGATGGACGACGGTACGACGCTGTACGGCCCGGCGGAGTGGGAGGGGGCGCCCGTGCGGTACGGCCCGGTAGCCCGGGTCGCCGTGCTGTCCGATGTGCACGGCAACATCCCCGCCCTCGAAGCCGTGCTCGCCGAACCGGATGTCGCCGGCGCCGGCCTCGTCGTCCTGTGCGGTGACCTGACCTGGGGCCCGGAACCGCAGCGGACGTACGAGCTGATCGCCGCGCTGGGCGAGCGCGCCCTGTGCGTGCGGGGCAACGGGGACCGCTACGCCCTGGAGATCGCCACGGCCGTACGACGGCCCACCACACCGCGCGAGTCCTGGATTCCCGCCCGGCATTCGCCCGAGGCCGTCGCGTTCCTGGCCGGGGTGCCGTTCAGTGTCGTCGTCGGCGTCGACGCCCTCGGTCCGGTGCTGTTCTGCCACGGTTCACCCCGAAGCGACCATGAACTCATCACCCCGGGGACGCCGGCCGCACGGTTCGCCGAACTGGCCGCCGCCGTCGACGCGCCGACGATCGTCAGCGGCCACACGCACCTGCAGTTCGACCGGGCCGTGGCCGGCCGGCGCAGCGTCGGCCCCGGCAGCGTGGGCCTGCCCTTCCACGAGGGCGAACCCGGCACCGCCTACTGGGCCCTGCTCGGCCCCGACGTCGCGCTCAGGACCACCCGCTACGACGTCGAGGACGCCGTCGAGCGCACCCGCCGCTCCGGCGATCCGAGCGCGGAACGCATCGTCTCCCTGCTGTACGGCCCGCCCACTCCGGCGGAGATCATCGAGGACGCCGAGACCCGGGTCTTCGCCCACTGAACGGAAACGGGGCCGCCGTGTACGGGCCCACGCGGCCCCACACGAGGGTCAGGCGCAGTAACGGACCAGCCAGTCGTTGTCGGGGTCACGCCCGAAGCAGGGGTCGTTCGGCGGGACGGAAGGCTGCGACTCCACGGTCCGCGCGAGCGGTATCCGGGCAGGAAGGCTGCCGAAGCGCGCGGAACGGAGGGCGGCGGACGCGTCCGCGACGGGCGCGGTGTCCTCCGAGGTCGCGGAGGTCTCGCGGGGCGGCGTCGACGGCATGGTGTACCCCCACCGGGTCGGGACCGCCGGAGTACGACGGCTCAGTACCGCCATGATACCGGGGCCGGTCCGGGCCCGGCCGGTCCCGCGAGCGGTGGTCAGGGGTTGACCGCGAGGACCAGGTAGGCGGCGAGGACCGACAGGTGCACGCCGCCCTGCAACGGGGTCGCCCGGCCGGGGACCACCGTGAGGGTGCCCACCACCACGGTGAGAGCCAGCAGCACCATGTCGCTCGGCCCGAGCCCGAGCACCAGCGGGCCCGGCAGCCAGAGGGACGCGAGCGCGACCGCCGGCACGGTGAGCCCGATGCTGGCCATGGCGGAGCCCAGCGCGAGGTTGAGGCTGGTCTGGACCCGGTCCAGCCTGGCCGCGCGCACCGCGGCGATCGTCTCGGGCAGCAGGATGAGCAGTGCGATCACCACGCCCACCACGGAGGAGGGCAGCCCGGCGGCGCGTACGCCCTCCTTGATGGTGGGTGACTCCACCTTGGCCAGGCCGACCACCACGACCAGTGCGACGGCCAGCAGGCCGAGGCTGGACAGCGCCGTCCGGCCGCTGGGCGGTTCGGCGTGCCGGTCGGCGTCGATCGGCTCCCCGGCCCGGTCGACGGGCAGGAAGTAGTCGCGGTGACGCACCGTCTGGGTGAGCACGAACACCCCGTACAGCACCAGCGAGGCCACCGCGGCGAAGACCAGCTGGCCGGAGGAGAACCGGGGGCCCGGTGAGCTGGTGGTGAAGCTCGGCAGGACCAGGGTGAGGGTGGCCAGCGTGGTGACGGTGGCGAAGGCGGCACCGGTGCCCTCGCTGTTGAACACCGCGACCCGGTGCCGCAGCGAGCCGACCAGCAGGCAGACGCCGAGGATCCCGTTGCAGGTGATCATCACCGCGGCGAAGACGGTGTCCCGGGCCAGGGTGCTGTTCTTCTCGCTGCCGTCCGCCATCAGCGTGACGATCAGTGCCACCTCGATGACGGTCACGGCGACCGCCAGCACCAGCGAGCCCAGCGGCTCGCCCACCCGGTGCGCGACGACCTCGGCGTGGTGCACGGCCGCGAGCACCGCCCCGGCCAGGAAGAAGGCCACCACCACGACCACGGCGACGGGCGGCTCGCGCCCCCAGGTTCCCGCCAGCACCGGCAGAGCCGCCAGGGGCACGATGGTGCTCCACCGGGAGGCCCAGCCCCGCACGCGTTCGACGACCATGCCGTGATCCTCACAGAGCCCGGCCGCGCCCGCCTCCCCGGTCAGCCGGCCCCGGCCGCTCAGCGGCGGTGCCACTCCTCGGCCAGGAGCTGGTAGGAGCGGACCCGGTCGGCGTGGTCGTGGGTGATGGTGGTGATCAGCAACTCGTCGGCCCCGGTGGCCTCCTGGAGCTGTTCGAGCCGGTCGGCGACCTGGCCGGGTGAGCCGACGAACTGGGTGTCGAGGCGGTCGTCGACCAGGGCGCGGTCGGCGTCGCTCCAGGTGTGGGCGCGGGCCTGTTCGGGGGTGGGGAAGGCGATGGCGCCCTCGGCGGTACGGATGCTGCGGACCCACAGGCCGTAACCGGTGGCCAGTTCCCGGGCGGTGGCGGCGTCCTCGGCGACGACGACATCGGCGGAGACGCTCAGGTACGGCTTGTGGAGCTCCTCCGACGGCTGGAACGCGGCGCGGTATCCCTCCGCGGCCTCCAGTACGGTGGCCGGGCTGACGTGGTAGTTCGCCGCGAAACGCAGGCCGTTTCGCCCGGCGACGTCGGCGCTGACCCCGCCGCTGCTGCCGAGGATCCACACCTCCAGTTCGGCGCCCTCGCCGGGGACGACATGCGCTTCGGTGCCGTTCTCGTCGCGGTAGTCGCCGCGCAGCAAGGCCAGGATGTCGTCGATCTGTTCGCCGTACTCCTGGGCCTCGGCGTTCGGCTGGCGGAGCATCCGCTGCTGGAGGGCCACCCGGGGCGAGCCGAGCAGATGTTCGAAGGAGAACCGCGGCGGGATCAGCAGTCCGTTGGGGGCCCGCCCGTCGACGACGGGGGTCGTGGTCGGCGGGGGTGGTCCGGCGTCCTTGGGGGGACGGCCGGCCGACCGGCCGAGGCCGAGGTCGAGCCGTCCGGGGTGCAGGGCGTCGATCAGGCCGAACTCCTCGACGGTGGACAGGGCGGTGCGGTGGCCGAGTTGCACCGCACCGGAGCCGATCCGGATCGTGGAGGTCGCCGAGGCCGTCAGGGCCAGCAGCACGGCGGGCGAGGTCCCGGCGACGCCGGGGTTGAGGTGGTGTTCGGCGAACCAGTAGCGGGCGTAGCCGAAGTGTTCGGTCCGCTGCGCGAGGTCGATGGTGTTGCGCAGTGCCTCGGGCGCGGTGGAGCCGGAGGAGATCGGGACGAGGTCGAGGACCCCGAGAGGTATACCGGACATGATCGGGGCTCCTCAGGCGTCGGTGCGCACGGACACGGGACCGGGCCCGGATACGGACCCGTCAGCGGGCTCAGCGGTAGGACCGGCGAGGGCCGGGGCCCAGGGGAACGGCGGGTCGGGGATCTCCCGCCGCAGTACGGGCGCGATGTCGGACTGGAAGAGTTCGAGCGCGGCGCGGTGCTGACCGTCGGTGAGACCGCCCGCGTCGGCGTGCAGGTGCAGCACGCTGTGCCCGAACTGCTCGTGGTAGCGGTGCACCTTCTCGATCACCTGCTCGGGGCTGCCGATCAGCGCCGAGCTGCGCTCGACGAAGTCCTCCAGGGTCGCGAACACCGGCTCGACGCCCAGCCGTTTCTGGAAGCCGAGATGGCCCTCGAAGACCGGCCGGTAGTCGGCGATCGCCTGCTGCGAGGTGCGGGCGGCGTAGTAGCCGGCCGTGCCCGCGCCGACCACGGCCCGGGCCGGGTCGTGTCCGTAGTGCGCCCAGCGCTCCCGGTAGTGGCGGATCAGTTCGGCGTACGGGCCTATCGGATGGGTGACGTTGGCGGAGAAGAGCGGGTCGCCGTAGCGGGCGGCCAGGTCGACCGACTCACGGCTGGTCGCGCTGCCGTGCCAGACCCGGATGGGCTGCTGGAGGGGCCTGGGCCACACCTCGGCGCCGTCCAGGGCGGGGCGGAAGCGCGGTTCGGCGGTGACGGTGTCCTGCCGCCAGATCCGGCGGAAGAGTTCGTAGCTCTCGGCGTTGCGGTCCCACTGGTCCTCGGGGGTGACGTGGAACAACTCGCGCTGGGCGGTGCCGTTGCCCTTGCCGATGATCAGGTCGAGGCGGCCCGCGGACAGGTGGTCCAGGGTCGCGTAGTCCTCGTAGGCGCGTACCGGGTCGAGCAGGCTGAGCGTCGTGACGGCGGTGAACAGCCGGATCCGCGAGGTGAGGGCGGCGATGTGGCTGAGCACGACCGGCGGCGAGGAGGAGATGAAGGGCCGTTCGTGACGCTCTCCGACTCCGAAGCCGTCGAAGCCCAGTTCCTCGGCGAGCAGGGCGTTGCCGATCACCTCACGGAAGCGTTCCGTGGTCGGTTTCAGGACGCCGGTCACCGGGTCCGGGGCGTGCACGATCAGGGTGATGGCCAGGAACTTCACGATGCCGCCCGCCGCTCGGCCGGTTCCGCGCCGCCCACGGCGGGGAGGGCCAGGCCGAGGTGGTCGCGCAGGGTGGTGCCGGTGTACTCGCGCCGGTACACGCCCCGCTCCTGCAGCAGCGGGACCACGGTGTCGGCGAACGTGTCCAGGCCGCCGGGGGTGATGTGCGGGACGAGGATGAATCCGTCGGACGCGTCGGCCTGTACGAAGGAGTTGATGGTCTCGGCGACGGTGGCCGGCGAGCCGACGAAGGACTGCCGGGCGCTGGTGGCGATGACCAGCTCACGGATCGACAGCTTCTCGGCCTCGGCGCGCTCACGCCACTCGCGGGCGGTGGCCAGCGGGTCCCGGTACATCCGTACGCTGGCCCGTCCCCGGGCGATCGTGTGCTCCCCGAGGTCCGGATCGATGTCGGGCAGCGGCCCGTCGGGGTCGTAGCCGGACAGGTCGCGGTTCCACAGCTGTTCGAGGAACTTGATCGCGGTCTGGCCGCTGACCTGCTGCCGCCGTACCTCGTGGGCCAGTTCCCGTGCCTCGGCGTCGGTGTCGCCGAGCACGAAGGTCGCCGCCGGGAGGATCAGCAGCTGGTCGTGGCTACGGCCGTGGCGGGCGAGGCGGCCCTTGACGTCGGCGTAGAACTCCCGGCCCGCGTCCAGGGTGCTGTACCGGCTGAAGATCGCGTCCGCGCCGGCCGCCGCGAACTCGCGTCCCTCGTCGGAGTCGCCCGCCTGGAAGATCACCGGGCGGCCCTGCGGGCTGCGCGGGACGTTGAACTGGCCGGCGATGTCGAAGTGCCGGCCCTGGTGGACGAACGCGCCGGCCCGCGCGTCGCGCAGGAAGGTGCCGGACTCCTTGTCGGCCACGATCTCGTCGCCGTGCCACGAGTCGAACAGCTCCTCGGCGGTCCGCAGGAACTCCTGCGCCCGCGAGTAGCGGTCCTGCTGCGGGAGGAAGCCGCCCCGGCGGAAGTTCTCGCCGGTGAAGGCGTCCCAGGAGGTGACGACGTTCCAGGCGGCGCGGCCGCCGGAGAGGTGGTCCAGGCTGGCGAACTGGCGGGCCACCTCGTACGGCTCGTTGAAGGTGGAGTTGATGGTGCCGGTCAGGCCGAGGTGTTCGGTGACGGCGGCCAGCGCGGACAGCACGGTGAAGGTGTCGGGCCGGCCCACCACGTCCAGGTCGTAGATCCGGCCGCCCTGTTCGCGCAGCCGCAGGCCCTCGGCGAGGAACAGGAAGTCGAACTTGGCGCGTTCGGCGGTCCGCGCGAAGTGCGCGAAGGAGCTGAACTCGACGTGGCTGCCCGCCTCGGGGTCGCTCCACACGGTGGTGTTGTTGACGCCGGGGAAGTGGGCCGCGAGATGGATCTGCTTCAGGGGCTTGCTCATGGTCGGAAGATCCCTCCGGCTCAGACGGTGGCGTAGCGGTTGGCGGGGCGGGCGAGTCCGAGCAGCCCGCGCAGGGTGTCGGCCTCGTACGCGTGCCGGAAGGCGTCGCGGCGCCGGAGTTCGGGCACCAGGCCCCGGGTGACGGCCTCCAGGTCGCGGCCGATGGCGCCGGGGCGCAGCCGGAAGCCGGTGAGTCCGGCCCGCTGCCAGTCCAGGAGGAGGTCGGCCAGTTGCCCGGGGGTGCCGGTGAACACCTTCGCGTCGCTGGTGTACGGGTGGCCCGCGAGGCCGTCCAGGCGTGCCTTGCGGTCCGCCGCCGCGCCGGGTTCGTCGTCGAGGAACACCACGAGGTCGCCGAAGATGTGCACGGTTTCGTCCGCCCGGCCGGCCTCGGCCTGCGCGGCGCGGATCTCGGCGACGACGGCACGGGCCTGGTCGCTGTCGTGGGGGGTCACATAGCCGATGTCGGCCGACCGGCCGATCAGCCGGTACGGAACGCTCGCGTGCCCCAGCGCGCTGACCGGCGGCTGGCCCTGGGGCGGCCGGGGGGTGATCGAGGGGCCCTTGACGCTGAAGTGCCGGCCCTCGAAGTCGATGTAGTGCAGCTTGTCGCGGTCAACGAAGCGCCCGGTGGCGGCCTCGCGGATCTCCGCGTCGTCCTCCCAGCTGTCCCACAGGCGGCGTACCACCTCGATGTGGTCGGCGGCCTCGTCGAACAGCTCGGCGATCAGCTCCTGTACGACCGGGTCCGTCAGGGCCGCCGCGTTCTGGAAGGCCTCGGCCGGCAACTGCGGCAGCGTACGGCGGCCCAGGTGCGCCGCCTCGTGCCGGCGGGACGACACCTGGACCCGCAGGCCGGCGCGGCCGGTGCTGACGTAGTCCAGGGTGGCGATCGCCTTGGAGATGTGGAACGGCTCGGTGTGGGTGGCGACGACGGTCGGTACCAGTCCGATGTGGCGGGTCAGCGGTGCGACGCGGGCGGCGATGAGCACCGCGTCCAGCCGTCCGCGGACCTCGTCGGTGCGCCCGTCGGGTTCGGTGGGCCGGGAGGACTGGAGCCCGAAGGCGTCCTCGAAGGTGACGAAGTCCAGCAGTCCGCGCTCGGCCTCGGTGACCAGGTCGGTCCAGTAGCCGGCCGTGAGCAGGTCCTGGGGGCGGGCCTCGGGCTCCCGCCAGGCGGCCGGGTGCCAGCCGGCCCCGTCGAGGGCGACCGCGAGATGCAGCGGCGCGGGCGGGGACGCGGGTGAGGAGGGGGAATCCGTTGAAGCGGGGGAAGGGGGTGCTGCGGACATGAAGGGGGCTGCCTTCCTGATCGACCGTACGTGAACGCCGGACCGTGAACAGGAGGGTCCGGCGGCGGGGAACAGGTCAGGAACAACAGAGCGCGCCGGCGACGCGCTGGAGGTCGATGTGGTGCCGGGAGTACAGGTGGACGCAGCCGCGCGGGGCGAGAACGGTGACGACGAAGCGGCTCGGCACGGGTCGCACCACCATCACCTCCACCCCTCCGGCTCGGCGGGCCCGGGGGCCGCACCGGCATCGCGCTTGCGGGCCCCGTACGGACCCGCCCGGTCGTCACCTGGAGCACCCCGCCGCGTAGGAGGGTTGCCGGTCAGCAAGCCAGGGCTTGACGCTGACGCTCGTAACCTGCCGGGAACGCTACGCGAGGCCGCAGCACCGCGCAATCCCCGGAAGATCAAGCTCGCACTGTGACCTCAAACACCGGGAGGACGGCGTCTATTCCGCGGGCCGTGTGACAGGTACGGCCTTCTTGACGGCCTGCCGGGGCGCACTCACACTGTTGGCGACGGTCACGATTGTCAGCGCTCACCGGGCAGTTCGGGCCCGGTCGGTCATCGGCCCCGGCCCGCTGACAGGCAACCCTTCCACCGCGACGGGGTGCCCCGGGTGACGACCGGGTCCCGCCGGTGCGGCGGGGCAAGTGCGGTCTCGTGATGCGCGAGGCCTCGACGGTGACGGGACCGGCGGAGATGCCCAGGACGGCCAGCACCCGCGCAAGCGCCCGCCGGGCCACCCGGCGGGTCTCTGCGAGCCGTGCCTGCTTCCTGACCAGGCGCCGTCACATCGATCTGCTGCGGCTCCGCAGCGCATGCGGTCCGACCGCCTGACCCGGTCCGGCCCCGTCCTGTCCTGACCCGCGTCCTGCCGGGTCGTCCGGGCCGCCACGGCAGTCCCGGGTCCAGGCGCGGCGAACCCCGCGCCCCGGACCCCCTCCGGAGCTCCACCACCCCCAGGGAGAGCCATGTCCGAGACAACTCTGCGCAGTTCGGTTCCGGCGGCGTGTCGCGACCTCCGCCCCGGCCGGCCCGTCCACGCCCCGCACTCACCGGCCCGCGTCGGCCAGCGCTTCCGCAACCGGATCGGCGCGAACCTCGGCGGGGGCTTCTACCCCGCCCCGCACCGCTACCTGGTGTACCTCTCCCCCGGCTGCCCGCTCTCGCTGCGTGTCTCCGTCACCCTGGACCTGCTCGGTCTGCGGGACTCGGTCGGCACCACGGCGCTGCCCTTCCCGGACCGCGCCGGTGGCGACCCGCTCGCGCCGCTGCGGGCGGCGTACGAGACCACCTGGCACCACTACAGCGGTCCGCTGACCGTGCCCGCGCTGAGCGACCGGTGGAGCGGACGGATCGTCAGCAACCACACACCGGACATCCTCCGGGACCTCGCGACCTGCTTCGGCGACCCGGACGCGGGCGGCCCCCGGCTGCGTCCGCGGGCCCTGGCCGCGGACATCGACGCCATCCGCGAACTCCTGGACGAGGACATCACCCAGGCCGCCCAGCGGGCCGGCGCGGCGCCGGCCGCGCACCGCACGGGGGAGGCGGCGGAGACGCTGCTGACGGCACTGGAGCTGCTGGACCGGCAGCTGGCCGCCGGACCGTATCTGCTGGGCGACGCCCTGACCGCGGCGGACGTGGACCTGTGGGTGACGCTCGTCCACCTCGAAACCGTGCACCGGCTCCACCTGGACGCCGACGCGGTCCACCGTATCGGCGCGTACGACCGGCTGTGGGCCTACGTACGGCGGCTGCGCGCGCACCCGGCCTTCGGCGGCAACCTCTGTCCGGAGCACATGGCGCGGCTGCACCGCGCGACCTGCCGGGGCCCGGAGTCCTCGGGCGCCGCCGTCGCGCTCCCCGGGGTACTGGGGGCGGGCCGGGGTTGAGGGCTGTCCCGTAATCCCCGGCCGCGAACTCCGGCAATGGCCGGCCGGCCACCGCACACCCCCACCCACCTGACCACGTCCGGCAGGCGTCAGCCGTCGCCCGCCCAGGCGGCGGACACACCCCTCCGGCTCCGAACACGACCTACCACCCACTACAGAACCTACGCGCGGGGCAGCGGGTGGGCGGCCAGGTCGTGCAGGATCTTGACGCGCAGCGGGTCGGTCGGGGGCAGGCCCAGGTCGTCGGTGATGGCCAGGGCCTGCCGGCGGGCGCGGTGGGCGGCGCTGTCGTCGGCGGCGTCCTCGTAGGCGTCGGCGAGGTAGGCCAGTCCGGCGGCCTCGCTGTGGACGTCGCCGGTCGTACGGAAGAGCCGGAGCGCCTCCTCGTAGCAGTGCACGGCCTCGGTGTGCTCGCCGAGCCGGCGGTGGATGTAGCCCAGGCTGTCCCAGGTGTGGGCCTCGCTGCTGAAGCTGCCGGTCAGCCGGGCCAGCTCCAGGGCCTGCTGACAGTACGTCAGAGCCTGGCGGTGGGAGCCGAGCTGGGAGTTGAACCAGCCCAGGTGGTTGAGTGCGGCGGACTGGCCGCCGCGGTCGTCGGCGGCCCGGTAGTGGCGCAGGCTCTCGTGGGCGTGGGCGAGTGCCTGCCGGGGGCGACCCTGGGCGCCGGCCAGCCGGCCCAGGTGCTGGTGGACCCGGGCCTGGCCGGCGTGGCCGCCGGCCGCCGCGAACAGGTCGAGGGCGCGCAGATAGTGGACGCGGGCCTCGTCGGGGCGTTCGAGCCGGTCGTGGGCGACGCCGAGGCCCCGGTGGGCACCGGCCTGACCGGCGGTGTCGCCGTCCCGTTCGGCGGCGGCCAGGGCGATGGTGTGGGTCTCGGCAAGGACCTGCCAGTGCCCCTGGAGGTCCAGGAACGTCGACATGGCGGCGGCCAGCTGCCAGGCGTGGCTGCGGGATTCCTTCGCCGCCCGTTCCACGGCGGCCGTCAGTATCCGGTGTTCGGCGCGGAACCAGGCCAACGCCGCCTCGTGGTCGTCGGGTTGTTCCGTGACGGCGCCCGGGTCGGCGGCCGGGTAGGCGATCAGGTCCAGCCTGCCGGTCAGCAGCGCGTCCGCGTTGCGGGCGGTGGACAGGTAGTGGCCGAGCATGCGGCGGGTGGCGGCTCGCCGGTCCTGGTCGCTGTCGTGGGCGGCGACCAGTTCGGCGGCGTACTCGCGCAGCAGGTCGTGGAAGCCGTAGCGGCCGGGGGCGTGTTCGGTCAGCAGGTGGCCGCGCAGGAGTTCGCCGAGCAGTTTGCGGGCGCGGGGTACCGGCACGCCGGCCAGTGACGCGGCGGCCGGCAGTCCCGCGTCGGGCCCGGGGTGCAGGCCGAGGAGCCGGAACATCCGGGCCGCCTCCGGGCTGAGCGCGCGGTATGACCAGGAGAACACCGCCCGTATCTGGGTGCTCGGGTCGCCGCCGTCCAGGGCGTCCAAACGGCTGCCCGCCTCCCGCAGTTCGCGGGTGAGCGCGGCGAGCGGGATCCGGGGCTGCGCGGCGGCCTGCGCGGCCACGATCGCCAGCGCCAGCGGAAGCCCCGCGCACAGTGCGACGATCTCCTGCACGGCTCCGGGCTCGGCGGCCACCCGGTCGGGGCCGAGCCGCGCGGCCAGCAGGTCCCGGGACGCCTCGTGACCGAGAAGGTCGACGGACAGCAGATGGGCGCCCTCGGTCACGGACAGGCTGGTCAGCAGGTTGCGGCTGGTCACCAGGGCGGCGCAGCCGGGGGCTCCGGGCAGCAGCGGACGGACCTGTTCGGCGTCGCGGGCGTTGTCGAGCACCACCAGCACCCGGCGTCCGGCCAGCAGGCTGCGGTACAGGGCGGCCTGGGCCTCCGGATCGGCCGGGATACGGGCCGACGGCACCCCGAAGGCGTCCAGGAAGCCCCGCACCGCCGCCTCGGGACGGGTCACCGCGCCGCCGGTGTCGAAGCCGCGCAGGTTGACGTACAACTGGCCGTCCGGGAAGTGGTCCTGGGTCTGTCGGGCCCAGTGCACGGCCAGGGCGGTCTTGCCCACGCCCGCCGTCCCGGACACCGCCGAGATGACCACGGCCGCCGGCTGGCCGCCCGTCCGGCTGAGGACGGCCGGGGCGAGGAGTTCCTCCAGCCGGCGGATCTCCTCCGCACGGCCGGTGAACCCCATGACGCCCATGGGGAGTTGGGCGGGAACCGCGGTGGGCCAGGGCGCCGGGGTCCGGACCGGTGCCGACGCCTGGACAGGCGCCTGGACAGGCGCCTGGGCCTGGTCCTGGATCTGGGCCTGGTCCTGGATCCAGGCCCGGGCCTGGATCTGGGCCCGGATCTCGGCCGGGGCGGGTCCGGGCGGTGTCGCCCGACGGGTCGTGGCGGCCGGTGCGGCCGGGTCGCTGCGCAGGATCTCCTGATGGGCCCGGCGCAGGGCCGTCCCGGGATCGGCGCCCAGTTCCTCCGCCAGCCGGCGCCTGAGGGCCTCGTACGCGTTGAGCGCCTCGGCGCCGCGACCGGCCGCGTACAGCGCCCGCATCAGGGCCTCGGTCAGCGGCTCGGCCAGGGGGTACTCGCCCAGCAGATCCGTCAGCGGCCCGATCACCACGCCGGTACCGCCCAGCCGCAGTTCGGCACGGGCCCAGTCCACGGCCGCGTCCACATGCTGCCGCCGCCACGCCTCGCGCACCCCGTCCGGCCACTGGCCGCCGAGTCCGGCCAGCGGGGCGTCGCGCCACAGGCTCAGCGCGTCGCGCAGCAGCGACACCCGTAGGTCGTCGGGGACCCCCGTCTGCCTTGCCCGGTCGACCAGTTGCCGGAACCGGTGCACATCGACCTGGTCGGCGCGGGCCTGCAGGACGTATCCGCCGGAGCGCCGCAGCAGGCTCACCGGATCGGGCCCGGCGGCGGCCGCCAGCGCGCAGCTGCGCCGGATCCGGGCGACATGGGCGTGCAGTGCGCGCCGGGCCCCGTCCGGCGGGGCGGTGCCCCAGACCCGCTCGATCACCACGTCGACCGGGACGGGCCGGCCCGCGTCCACCGCCAGCGCGGCCAGGACCATCCGGCGCTGCGGTGGTCCGATCTCCACCGGCCGGTCCCCCACCGCCAGTTCCACCGGTCCCAGTAATCGCACGTCAACCATCGCGTTCGCCCCCGAACTGCATCCACCGGCCTGGTCGCGCCCCCGCACGTGGCGGGCGACAGCCTATCGGCAAGCTCCTCACCCACACAGGAGCGCGAGGCTGAATACGCATCGGGCCCGCAACGGGGACGGCCCGGCGACGGGGGGCGGCATCTGTGACGCAGGCATTGCAGGACGCGGGAGGACGCGGTGTGCTGGACGGGGCCTTCGGGCTGCTGGACGCGGTGGAGCAGGCCGGGGAGGCCGGGCTGACGAGACTGGCGGCCGACTGCGGGCTGCCCAAGACGACGGCGTACCGGCTGCTGGAGCAGCTGGTCACGCTGGGCGCGCTCGAACGGTGCGCGACGGGCTACCGGACGGGGCCGCGGCTGTTCCGGCTCGGCCATGCCTGGGAGCCGCATCCGCGGCTGCGCGACGCCGCCCGGGGGCCGGTCCGGCGGCTGGCCGAGGCGACCGGCGCGACCGTGGCGCTCGGCGTGCTGCGCGAGGGCCGGACGCTTGTCCTGAACTGGACGCCTGGCGACCCCGGGGCCCCGACGCCGCTGGGCGACCAGATCAGCTGGCCCTGGTACACCGCCGCCGGCAAGGTGCTGGTGGCGGGGATGCCGCCCGATTTCCCGCTCGGCTCCGTGCCCGCGTCGTGGCGGCGCGAGGCCGCGGACATCCGGGACCGCGGCGCCGCGTTCGAGCGCGAGGAGCTGATCGAGGGCGTGAGCTGCGTCGCGGTCCCGGTGTTCGGTGGTCAGGGCGGGGCGGTGCGCTCGGGGACTCCGGTGGCGGCGCTGTGTCTGCTGACCGACCCGGCGCACCGCCTGGACCGGCTGGCCGACGCCGCCCGGCTCGGGGCACGGGCGATCACCACGCGGTTGCGCGCCCGGTGAGCCGGACCGGCGGACCGGCGGACCGGCGGACCGGCGGACCGGCCGGCCCGGGAAGGGCCGGCCGGCCGTAGGTCAGGTCAGGCCGGTCAGGTCAGGTCAGGTCACATCGCGTCACGGTGTGAGGGTCCACTTCTCGATGTAGCCGGTGTCCAGTGCGGCCAGGTCCCGGACCCGCAGCTTCCAGGTGCCTTCGAGCGTCTCCGCGGAGGCGTTGACGGTGAAGGTCTGGTCCACGTTGTCCGCCGAGCCGCCGCTGCGGTTCAGCAGGGAGTAGACGGTGCCGCCGGGGCCGACCAGGTCGACGGTGAGGTCACCGCGCCAGGTGTGGACGATCTTCACATAGACCTGGGTGACGGCCGAGGCGTTGCCCGAACGGCCGGTGACGGTGATCGGTGACTCGACCGCCGCTCCCACGTCGGGGATGTCGACCCGGGTGGCGTTCGCGTAGACGTACGCCACGGTCCAGGTGAAGTCGGTGGAGGCGGTGTCGCCGGTGCTGTCGGTGACGGTCAGCGTGACGTCGCTGCTGCCGGTGGTCGTCGGGGCGCCGGAGATCAGGCCGGTCGCGGTGTCGACGGCCAGTCCGTCGGGCAGCCCGGTGGCCTGGTAGTCCAGCGTGGCACCGGCGTTGCTGGTGGTCGCGTCGATCTGTACGGAGACCGCCTGGCCGACCCCGCTGATCTGGTCGCCCGGCGGGATCAGGTCGATGCCGTCGACGATGCGGCGGCCGACGTTGATCGCGGCCCAGGTGTCGGCGACGGTGACGTACGTCGGGCTGTAGGCGCCGAACAGGTCGGCGGCGGCCTGCAGGGTCGCGACCCGGGCCCCGGCGTAGTCGGTGGTGGAGGTCATGTAGGTGGTCAGCGCGCGGTACCAGATCGCGGCCGCGTCGGCGGCGCCGATACCGGGGACCGCGACACCGTCGTAGGTGGGGCTGTCGTAGGCCACGCCGTTGATGGTCTTGGCCCCGCTGCCCTCGGCGAGCAGGTAGAAGAAGTGGTTGGCCGGGCCGGAGGAGTAGTGCACATCGACGCTGCCCAGCGAGGACGACCAGTAGTCCTTGGAACTGCCGTCCCTGGAGGGCTTGTCCATGTAGCGCAACGGCGTGCCGTCGCCGTTGATGTCGATCTCCTCGCCGATGAGGTAGTCGGGGGTGTCGGCGTCGAGGTTCGCGGAGAACTCCACCATGGTGCCGAAGATGTCCGAGGTGGCCTCGTTGAGACCGCCGGACTCCCCGGAGTAGTTGAGGCCGGCGGTGGCGCTGGTGACGCCGTGGGTCATCTCGTGTCCGGCCACGTCGATCGCGGTGAGCGGGTGGGTGTTGCCGGAGCCGTCGCCGTAGGTCATGCAGCCGCAGGTGTCGCTCCAGTAGGCGTTGACGTAGCCGCTGCCGTAGTGGGTGCGGCTGTAGCGGCCGTCGCCGTCGTTGAAGATGCCGTTCCGGCCGAAGGTGTTCTTGTAGTAGTCCCAGGTGGCGGCGGCGCCGAACTGGGCGTCGACGGCGGCCGACTGGCGGTTGGTGACCGTGCCGTCACCCCAGATGTCGTCGGCGTCGGTGAACAGGGTGCCGGTTCCCGACGAGGTGCCGTTGTTGAGGTCGGTGGTGTAGTGGCCGCCCCGGGTGCCGTCCAGGAGCTGGTACGTGGTGCCGGACAGCGTGGTGCCCAGGGGGACGGTGCCGACGAAGGCGCCGGTGCCGGTGCCGGTGCGGACGCCCTCGGAACGGGAGAGTTCCTTGCCGGAGGCCGCGTCGGTGACGACATGCAGTTCACTGGGGGTGCCGTCCGCCTGGACCCCGTCGACCACCGTCTCCCAGGCCAGGGCGGGCTTGCCGGTGGCCGCCCAGACCACCAGCCGTGGGTCGCCCGAGACCTGCGTCTTCCGGTCCACGGACGCGGCCGCGGCGACGGCCTTCCGCGCCGCGCGGGAGGCCGTGAGCCCGGGTTGTGTGCCGGGCAGCGAGAGCGTGGCGTCGGTGGCCTCGGAGACCGTACGGCGGCCGGCGGCGCTGTGGACGACCAGGTCGCCGCCGAGCACCGGCAGCCCTGCGTAGGTGCGTTCGTAGCGGGTGTGCACGGTGCCGTCGGCGTCCTTGGACACGTCCTTGACGACGAGTTTCTCCTTGGCTCCCAAACCGAGCGTCCTGGCGGTGTCGCCGGTGGCGGCGGTGGCCTTCCTCAGCAGGGCCGCGCGGGCGGCCGGTGACAGCTTCGCCGGGGCCGCCCCGGCCCGGGGAGTGGCGACGATCCGCTGACCGCTGCGGTCGTGGCCGGCCGCGAGGGCCGGACCGGCCGGGAGGCCGGAGCCGAGCAGCGCGCCCGCGGCGATCAGGACGGACACCGCGGTCCGGCCGCGGAACGGCAGGGTACGTAAGCGTGACGAGCGCGAGAGACGTGACAAGGGTTCTCCTCCTACGGGTCGGCCGAAGGTGGCCGTGAGGCCCGCCGACGGGGTATGCCGAACGGGTCGGGGCTCGCGGGACCGGGGACAGCGCTGTCCAGGCGCGGCCGGCGAGCCGGAGGGGAGGGTCATGTGCGGGCGACGCGGGATGTGCGTGCCGAGGAGAGCGTGCCACCGGACCTCAAGTTTTGTCATGACAGCGCCAACCGTTGTCCGAAAACGATCAGCGACCCCGGCCACCCACGACAACACGGCGGCCCGGCACCGCGGCCCTCACGCCTTCGGGAACGAAACAGGGGCGGCCGGCGCGACCCCGCGCACCGACCGCCCCTTCACGGGACTCTCCCCCACGGCGAACCCCGTGGTCCATGACGACGCCCAGGGCGTCAGAACGCGAAGACCACACCCGTGTCACTGCGGTGCAGCAGGCAGGAGTTGCCGAAGGTGTGACTGAACGTCACCCGCCGGCCCTCCCACACACCGTCCGCCGTGATCGTGACCGGATCCCAGATCCGGGTGCAGGGCGTACCCGCCCCGTCGGCCACCAGCAGGTCGAAGTCCCCTCCCACGGCCCGCAGTTCGGCGCACGCGTCGGCCGGCGCCGGATGGTCGCCGAACGGCGACGGACTGCACCGGAGCGTGACCGCCCGCTGCACGGTGACCGTCGCCGGATCCCCGCCCTTCCCGACGGACAGCACCAGCGCCGACGGCGCGTACAGGCTGTCCCCGCCGTCCACCCGGGCCACCGCCGGCGCGGCGGCCACCCCGACCGTCCCCATCGCCGCCACTGCCACCAGACACGCCCCCATCCGACCGAACCGCATAGCGACCGTCCCTTCGCTCTCGAATCCGAATATCGAACACAGCGGAGTCTTCTGCACCGACCTCGATTCCGTCACCTCGCGACGCGACTTTCAGTCATCGGTTGTTCACACTGTGTACTACCCGATACATACGCATTTCTGATGATCTGATGGCCCGAATGAAAGGAATCAGTCACCAGCGAGGCGCGTGAAGAGGTACACACACAGCCGGCACATCGCTTTCACATCGGCCGGAAAGGATCACCCCTCGCACCTCGATCCGTTTATCGGACGTCAATCTCACATCGTGGACAGGAACCGAGCACGAACCGAGCACGAACCGAGCACGCACCGACCGCGCACCGCCTGAGGGCGTCACCCCCTGCGGGAACCGGACATGGGGGAAATGTGTCTGTGAGGGCGACGGCCGGCGCGCCCGCGCCGTTCGGCGGACGGGCGTGGCGGAGGCTGGGGAGGGCTGCGCGATGAACGGTTGGACGGTCCCCGGATACAGCGAGGTCAGGGAGCTGGGCGCGGGGTCGGGCGGGCGGGTCGTGCTGGCGGTGCACAAGGTGACCGGCACGCCGGTGGCGGTGAAGTACCTCGGGGAGGAGCTGCGGGCGGATCCGGAGTTCCTGCTCGAATTCCGGGGTGAGGCAAGGCTGTTGGGCGCCCTGGCCTCGCCGTACGTCACCGGGCTGTACGAGTACGTCGAGTCGCCGCACGGCGCGGCCATCGTGATGGAACTGGTCGACGGGATCGCGCTGCGCGCCCTGCTGCGGCGGGAGGGTGCCACGGGCCCGGAGGCGGCGCTGGTGGTGCTCAAGGGCTCCCTGCTGGGCCTGGTGGCGGCGCACGGGGCGGGGGTGGTGCACCGCGACTACAAGCCGGAGAACGTCCTGGTCGCCGCCGACGGGACGTCGAAACTGGTCGACTTCGGAATCGCGGTGCGCAGCGGGTCGGTCGGCGGGATCGCGGGGACGCCGCCCTACATGGCCCCGGAGCAGTGGAACGGCGCGGCCGCCTCGCCGGCGACGGATGTGTACGCGGCGACGGCCACCTTCTTCGAGTGCCTGACCGGGGCGAGGCCGTACGACGGCACGAACTTCGCGGAGCTGGCACTGCAGCACGTCACGGCACCCATCCCGGCGGAGCGGGCCCCGCAGGAGGTACGGCCGCTGATCGTACGCGGGCTGGCGAAGGACCCGGGCGACCGGCCGCAGAGCGCGGCGGTGTTCCTGGCCGAGCTGGAGGAGGTCGCGGGAGCGGCGTACGGCGAGCAGTGGCAGGAGCGCGGACAGCGCGAACTGGCCGCGCTGGCAGCCCTGTTGCCACTGCTTTTTCCGTCGGCCGGGGGCTCGGCGGAAGGGACGACCGCGCTGGCCACCACGCTGATCGCCGGCGGCGGGTTCGGCAGGTGGCTGGCCCGGCGGCGGGTGCTGGTCGGGGCCGGGGTGCTGATCCTGCTCGGCGCGCTGAGCGTCACGGCGGTGGCCACCTCGGGCGGGCCGCGCCGCACCACGGCCGAGACGGTGGCGACGACGAGCGTCACACCGGGCACGCCGGGCGCTGGCGCGCCGGACGCCTCGGCCGGGTCCAGCTCACCGTCACCGTCACCGGGCGCGAGCACGAGCACGACCGCCGAGGCGACCGGTACGGCCCCGGCGACGCCGTCCGTGTCACCATCCCCGTCGGCTCCGTCGGCCCCGGTGACATCGGCCCCGGCGACATCCACGACGTCCGCCCCGCCCTCGTCCGGCGCCCCCGTGGTCAAGGTGACATCCCTGTCGGTGGTGAGCCTCCGGCAGACCGGCACGGTGAGCGCGGCGGCCTCGGTGACCGTCGGCACGGACGGCACCGGGCCGGTGACGCTCACCGTCTCCTGGTACTACAGCGACACCAAGGGCGAGCTGGGCACCCAGGACGGCAGTTCGCAGAGCTACGACCTGAGCGGCAGCACGCAGTACACCGTGAGCCCTGCCCACGACTTCCAGGGCAGCGGCTGCTACTGGGGGTCGCTGGCCGCCACCGCCCCGGCCGCGGCCGGCGGCAGCGCTTCGCAGCAGATCGTCACCCGGCAGTGTGATCTGCGATGACGGATCCGCGGACACGGTTTTCCGAGCCCCAGGACGCGGTGCCGGACCAGGCGACCGTGCATCTGGCCAAGGCGCTGCCCACGCCCGCGCCCGAATCGCCGGCCACGCCCGCGCCCGCGCCTCCGGCAGGGCATGCGGCCACTGTCCGGGATACGGCCGTCACCCTTCCCGACCGGGTCGAGGGCGACGTCCTGCGGTTCGGTCCCGGCGTCACCGGCACCGTGCTCCCCGCCGTCGGCGAGGTGCGGCCGGCCGCCGGCCGGCGCGGGTACGCGTGGCTGCGGCGGTACGCGCCGGCCGCGGCCGTCCTCGCCGCGGTGCTGGCGTTCCTGGCCTGGCAGCGGCTCGGCCCGGATCTGGCGGTCCGTGAGGTGAGCGTACGGATCGGGTCGACCCACGCCCCGGGATGCGACGGCACCGCCGATGTGGTGGGCGTGGTGCGGACCAACGGGGCCGGGGGCACCATCGGCTACCGCTGGCTGCGCAGCGACGGCAGCACATCCGGCCTGCTCCACGAGAAGGTGCCGGCCGGCGAGCGGGAGGCCCGGCTCCATCTGCGGTGGACCTTCCGGGGTGAGGGCGACTACCGGGCCCGCGCCGAGTTGCGGATCGTCTCGCCCGCCACGCCGAAGGCGGCCCGCTCCGCGGCGGTGCGGTTCACGTACTCCTGTCCCTGACCGAAGGCGGGCGGGAGCGGCGAGGCTGAGGGAGCATGGGCCTTCCGACCAGGAAGGAGCCGGCGGTGCTCTTGGTGCTCTCGGTCGTGTTCGCCCTGTCGGCCGCGGGGAGCAACGCGACGGCGACCGTCCTGCAGCGGCGGGCGGCGCTGGACGTGCCGCTGTCCGAGGGATTCCGCCTCGCGCTGCTCACGGCGTTGCTGCACCGCCCGGTGTGGCTGGCCGGCATGCTCGCGGTCCTGGCGGCGGCGGGATTCCAGGCGCTCGCCCTGGCCGACGGGGCGCTGGCGGTGGTGCAGCCGATCTTCGTCCTGGAGCTGCCGCTCGCGCTGCTGATCGGGAGCCTGGTGCTGAAGCGGCGGGTGACCCGGGTGGGCTGGACGGCGGTGGCCTGCATGGCCGCCGGGCTGGGGATCGGACTGGCGGCGGCGGCCCCCGACGCCGGGACCGGCCGGCCCGCGGCGGACGGCTGGATCGTGGCGATCGTCTGCTGCGGCGGCACGATGGCGGTGCTCACCCTCACCGCGCTGCGGCGCGACGCGGGCCGCGCGCGGGCCGCCTGCTTCGGCTGCGCGGCGGCGGTCGGCTACGCGCTGACCGCCGCCCTGATCAAGGACGCCACCGACGCGTGGCAGACCGGCGGCCCCGCCGCGTTCCTGCTCGCCTGGCAGACCTACGGCTTCGCCGTCGCCGGGATCTGCGCCCTGTTCCTGCTGCAGAACGCCGTGCAGTCCGGCCCGCTGGTCGCGTCGCAGCCCACCCTGACCCTGGGGGACGCCCTGGTCAGCCTCACCCTGGGGATCACCCTGTTCGGGGAACGGGTACGGACCGGCTGGTGGCTGGTGCCCGAGGTGCTGGGCGCCGCGATGATCCTGGGCGGAGCGGTGCTGCTGGCCCGGATCCCGCTCGCCCAGGTGCTGGTCACCCCGCCCGACGGCCCGTCCGACGGCCCGGCGCCCGCCCCACCCGCCCCGCCGGACCGGCCGGGCGGGTAGGGCGGGCGCCCCGGCTCACGAGCGGCGCCGGCGCCGCAGGGTGAAGGCGGCGAGGGCACCGCCGCCCAGGACCGTGGCGCCCAGTGCGGCGGCCAGCAGGCGGGCCGCGTCGTCCTTGCCGGAGGCGGAGACCGGCTGTACGGAGGCGATCGCCGTCGCCGGGGTGGAGCCCCCCGGACGCGAACGGGAAGCGGCTGCCGAAGCGGCCGGGCCCGAGGAACGGGCCGCCGGGGTGGACGGCGCGCGGGTCGCCGCCGCGGTGGTGCGGGCCGGGGCCGCCGGTGCCGTGGAGGCGGGCCGGGCGGCGGCGGGGCGGGCCAGGACCACGTCGGAGCAGGAGTAGTACGTGTCCGAGGTGCTGGTGTTGCGCCACACCGTGTACAGGATCTGGCGGCCGGTGCGGCCGGACGGCAGCCGGCCGGAGATCCGGTACGCGCCATCGGTCACCGGCGGGTCGGTGACGGTCAGGAACGGCTTGGTGGCCACCTTCGACCAGGTCAGGGGCTGCGTCGCGGTGTAGGCCGCGGTGGTGAGGTAGAGCTCGAAACTGCCCTGGTGCGGGATGGTCGTGCGGTACGTGAGGGTGAAACGGGCCCCGGAGGTGAGCCGGGTGGCCGGCCAGTCGGCGCGGGGCAGGTCGAGGCCGCGGTACTCCGCGATACCCCCGCTGCACAGCTTGCCGTCGGGGATGACCTGGCGGTCCCGGCCGGCGACCCCGGCGACCCGCAGGTTGTCCCAGTCCTCGAAGGGCTGCCCGCCGTGCTGGGCCACGGCCGCCCGGCACGCCGCGGAGTTCAGGTCGGCGCCGCCCACGGAGGAGCAGGCGGCGACCCGGCTGATCGGGCTCACCGGCGCGCCGTGGGCGGCGGCCGGGATCACCGCCGGGACGGTGAACAGCACAGCCGCCGTGCCGACGAGCAGTGCCCGCCCTGCCGTACGTACTCCGGTCATCCCGATTCCCTCCCGTGCCCAGACCACCGACCGGTACTACGGACGCCGGGCCTCGGGCGTTCAGCGACGGGCGGCCCCCTGCGCGGCGGGCGCCCCCTGCGCGGCGGGCGCGGCGGCAGCCCTCAGGGCCGCCGGCTCGCCGGACGACGCCGTGGCCCGGCGGGCGGCGGACCGCTCCAGGGCGCCGGAGAACAGCGCGAGGCCGAGGGC
The DNA here is from genome assembly GCF_056270125.1 of Streptomyces sp. RLA131. Lineage (NCBI taxonomy): Bacteria > Bacillati > Actinomycetota > Actinomycetes > Kitasatosporales > Streptomycetaceae > Streptomyces > Streptomyces sp. RLA131. The sequence continues at coordinate 7,740,345 of NZ_JBWDOQ010000002.1, read as the reverse complement.
GGAGGCGGCCAGGACGGCGCCCACGGCGCTGGGCAGGGTGGGGCCGGAGCCGGCGGAGAGCACCAGGCCGCCGAGCCGGGCGGCGAGGGCGTTGCCGAGGTTGAAGGCGCCGATGTTGACGGCGGAGGCGAGGGTCGGGGCCTGGGCGGTCTGGTCGAGCACCCGCTTCTGCAGCGGCGGCACGGTGGCGAAGCCGAAGGCGCCGATCAGCGGGAGGGTGATCGCGGCGGCGGCCTTGTCGTACGCGGTGAAGGTGAACAGCGCGAGCGCCAGGGCGAGTGCGCCCAGGGCCACGTACAGCATCGGCATCAGGGCGCGGTCGGCGTACCGGCCGCCGACGAGGTTCCCGCCGACCATGCCGAGTCCGAACAGGACCAGCAGCCAGGTGACGCTGGAGCTCGCGTAGCCGGCGGCGCCGGTCATCATGGGGGCGATGTAGGTGATCGCGGCGAACACCCCGCCGAAGCCGAGGACGGTCATGCCCATCGCCAGCACCACCTGGACGTTGCGGAACGCGGCGAGTTCGCGGCGTACCCGGGCACCGTGGGCCCCGGCGGCCGGGCGGCGGTCGGCGGGGACGAGGGCGGCGATGCCGGCCAGGCCGACGACGCCGAGGGCGGCCACGGCCCAGAAGGTGGCGCGCCAGCCGGCCTGCTGGCCCAGCAGGGTGCCCAGGGGGACGCCTACGACGTTGGCGACGGTGAGGCCGGAGAACATCATGGCGATGGCGCCTGCCCTCCTGCCGGGGGCGACGAGCCCGGCCGCGACCACCGAGCCGATGCCGAAGAACGCGCCGTGGGCGAGGGAGGCGATGACCCGCCCGGCGAGCATGAGGCCGAAGTCGGGGGCGGCGGCGGACAGCGCGTTGCCCGCGACGAACAGGCCCATGAGGACCATCAGCATCCGCTTGCGGGACATCCGGGCACCCAGGACGGCCAGGACCGGGGCGCCGACGACGACACCGAGGGCATAGCCGGTGGTGAGGTAGCCGGCGGTGGGTATGGACACCCCGAAGTCTCCGGCGACGTCGGGCAGCACGCCCATGACGACGAATTCCGTGGTGCCGATCCCGAAGGCGCCGATGGCCAGGGCGAGAAGTGCGAGTGGCATGGAGCCCTCCTGCGGGGCGGTAGGGCATTACGCTTGCTTACGAGGTTTACAGGCGCCGACAATAATTGCAGACGCTGCTTACTTGCAAACGCGGGCTATTTCGGCGTCGCGGTATTCTGGCTCCAGACCACCGAAGGAGAGGGTGTCCGTGCCGCAGTCACCGCAGACAGGCCGGATCGCGCTGGCCCAGAGCTGGTGCGCGCTGTCCGCCCTGCACGGCAGGATCGAGGCGCGGATCGAGCGGGCCCTGCAGACCGGGCACGATCTGAGCGCGCGGGAGTACTCCGTCCTCGACGTCCTCAGCGACCAGCACTCCGGCCAGGGCGGCCACCTGCGGATGAACCAGCTTTCGGACGCCGTGGTGCTCAGCCAGAGCGCCACCACCCGCCTGGTCACACGGCTCGAGGACCGGGGACTGCTCTCCCGCTATCTCTGCGTCGACGACCGGCGCGGTATCTACACCGAGGTCACCGAGGCCGGCCGGGCGCTCCTGGACCTGGCCCGCCCCACCCATGACACGGCCCTCGGCGAGGCCCTCGACGAGGCCGAGCTACGGCCCGAACTGGCCCCCCTGGCCGCCGCACTGCGCGCCCACACCCCGCAGCCGCAACCCGCCGGGTAGCAGCGCGTGCCGATCGGCGCCGGGACTGGCACCCTCGTGGTATGAGGGTGCGCCCGACCGAGGAGACACTGATGAGCGACAGCACGATGGGCGACGAGGTCTACCAGCCGGACGGCTCCGAAGTGCAGGACGACGCCGGACTCCTCGATCCGGAGGACACCCTCGACGAGCACGGCGTCGAACAGATCCTCGACGAGGGCTACTCACCCCCGGAACGCCCCTGGGCGGTCAACAAGAGCGGCGTCACCGCCGAGGGCCAGCGGCGCGGCGAGAGCCTGGACCAGCGCCTGTCCGAGGAACTGCCCGACATCGGCGTACCCCGGGGCGACGGCCTGGGCGACGCCTGGGACACCGACGGCGAACTGCTCGACGACGAGGTGGGGGACGCCCGCGCCGGACGGCTGGTCGCCCCGAACGAGGGCACCCGCTACGGCACCGAGGGCCTGGTCGGCCATGATGTCGGGGTCGACGGGGCGGCCGCCTCCGCGGAGGAGGCGGCGGTGCACGTGATCCCGGATTCCGAGCAGTACTGACAGCGGCCGGGACAGCCATGTCCGACCGGCCGCCGCGCCCCCCGAACCCGCCCGGCCCGCCACCGGACCAGCCGAACCCGGCCGGTCCCCCGACAGCGCCGGCCCCGGCGGCCCCGCCCGTCCCGCCGGCCCGGTCCGCGCACCCGGCCCGCGCGGAACAGCTGCGGGCCCTGGCCGAGGTGCTGGAGGAGATCGCCCTCGCGCAACGGCAGTCCGACCTGGTGATCGCCGCCTGCGGTGATCCGGGGCCGGTGCCCGTCTCGGTCGCCCGGGACGGCGGCCGGCAGGCGGTACTGTGCCACCGGCTCGGCCGGCGGCTGCGGGACCTGGCGCTGTGCGGCGACCTCGCCGAGGCCCGGGAGCGCGCCTCCCGTCTCCTGGACTACCACCACTGGATGGTCCAGCAGGCCCTGAACCTCGCCTTCACCTCCCACCCCGACGCCCGCACCGAGGCGGCCCGGCTGCATCTCAACGGCCTGGGCGCGCCCGCCGACGAGCTGCGGGAACTGCGCGACCTGATCCGGGCCCGGGCCCGGGGCGAAGCCGCCGAAGCCGCCGAAGACACCGGCTGACACCCGCTGGCGCCCGCTGACACCCGCTGACACCCGCTGGCGCCCGCCCGGGGACCGCCCCGGCCACCGAACGGCCATCGCCCGGCCGCCGAACGGGCGCCAAACGGGCCCACCGGGCGGACGAGCGGGCAGCGCCGGGACCACCCGGCGGCGCGGCCCGGCGGCGCTGGCAGCACGGCTGCCGTTCCGGGAGCGGGCGCATTCGGTCACGATCCCGCTTGTGTCGAGCCTGGTCTCCGCCCTGCGACCCTTGTAGAACTCCTCCAGAAGCCCGAACGGGCATCGCCATGGGCCCGGGAACCGGAACCCGGGAACGAGCCGGACAGGAGGTGCCCCACCGTGGACGCCGAGGAGCGCCGCAGAGGGATGCTGGAGCAGGCACGACGTACCGGATCGGTCACGGTCGCCGGGCTGGCCGCGGACTTCGGGGTGGCCGTGGAGACCGTCCGCCGTGATCTGCGGGTGCTGGAGGACCACGGTCTGGTCCGGCGTACGCACGGGGGCGCCTATCCGGTCGAGAGCGCGGGCTTCGAGACGACCCTGGCCTTCCGGACCACCATGCACGTACCGGAGAAGCAGCGGATCGCGGCGGCGGCCGCCGATCTGGTGGGCGACGCCGAGACCGTCTTCGTCGACGAGGGCTTCACCCCGCAGCTCATCGCCCAGGCACTGCCCCGCAGCCGCCCGCTCACCGTGGTCACCGCCTCCCTCGCCACCGCGAGCGCGCTCGCGACCGCCGGCGCCGCGACCGTACTGCTGCTCGGCGGCCGGGTGCGCGGCGGCACCCTGGCCACCGTGGACCACTGGGTCACCCACATGCTGTCCGGGTTCGTCATCGACCTGGCCTTCATCGGCGCCAACGGCATCTCCCGCGAATACGGCCTCACCACCCCCGACCCGGCGGTCAGCGAGGTCAAGGCCCAGGTGATGCGGGTGGCCCGGCGCCGGGTGTTCGCCGGGGTTCACACCAAGTTCGGGGCCGTGAGCTTCTGCCGCTTCGCGGAGGTCCGCGACTTCGAGACCGTCATCACCGACACCGCGCTGCCCCCGTCCGAGGCCCACCGCTACTCCCTGCTGGGCCCGCACGTCATCCGCGTCTGACCGGCGCCACCACCGCGCCGCTCCGCACCACCCGGTCCGCCCGTCCGCGGGTGGCCTGGTTCCGCACGCCCCGAACCCTTACCGAGCCCACCGAGCCCACCGAGCCCCGGGAGCCTGCCATGACCATCCCCGCACCACAGACGATACGGACCCTGATCGCGGCCGCCGCCGCCTGCGCGCTGCTGGCCGGATGCAGCGGAGCGGGCGGCGCCGGCTCCTCCGGCGGCGACAGCATCAACGTCCTGATGGTCAACAACCCGCAGATGATGGAGTTGCAGAAACTCACCGCGGCCCACTTCACCAAGGACACCGGCATCGAGGTCAACTTCACGGTGCTGCCGGAGAACGACGTCCGCGACAAGATCAGCCAGGACTTCTCCAACCAGGCCGGGCAGTACGACGTGGCCACCATCAGCAACTTCGAGGTCCCGTTCTACGCCAAGAACAAGTGGCTGCTGTCGCTGGACGGTTACGTCGCCAAGGACAAGGCCTTCGACCAGTCCGACATCCTCCCGTCCATGACGCAGTCGCTGACCGCCGACGACGGCAAGCTCTACGGCGAGCCCTTCTACGGCGAGTCGTCGTTCCTGATGTACCGCAAGGACGTGTTCGCCGAGAAGAAGCTGACCATGCCCTCCGCCCCCACCTGGCAGCAGGTCGCGGACCTGGCGGCGAAGGCGGACGGCGCGCGGGCGGGCATGAAGGGCATCTGCCTGCGCGGCCAGCCCGGCTGGGGAGAGGTCATCGCGCCGCTCACCACGGTCGTCAACACCTTCGGCGGCACCTGGTTCACCAAGGACTGGCAGGCCCGGCTGACCTCGCCGGCGTTCGTCAAGGCCACCAGGTTCTACGTGGACCTGGTGCGCGAGCACGGTGAGTCCGGCGCCGCGCAGGCCGGGTTCAGCGAGTGCCTGAACAACCTCACCCAGAGCAAGACCGCCATGTGGTACGACGCGACCTCGGCGGCCGGTTCGCTGGAGGCCAGTGACTCCCCGGTGAAGGGCAGGATCGGCTACGTACCGGCCCCCGTGGTCGACACCAAGAGCTCCGGCTGGCTCTACACCTGGGCCTGGGGCCTGCAGAAGGCGTCCAAGAACCCTGGCAACGCCTGGAAGTTCATCTCCTGGGCGTCCAGCAAGAAGTACGAGGAGCTGGTCGGCGAGAAGGCCGGCTGGGCCGACGTCCCCGCCGGCAAGCGCGCCTCCACGTACACCAACACCGAATACCTCACGTCCGCCGCGGCGTTCGCCGACGTCACCAAGGCGTCCATCACCGCCGCCGATCCGCGCGACCCCGGCACCCAGCCCCGTCCGACCATCGGCATCCAGTTCGTCGACATCCCCGAGTTCTCCGACCTGGGCACCAAGGTCTCCCAGGAGATCAGCTCCGCCATCGCCGGAAAGCAGTCCGTCGAGACGGCCCTGAGCAGGTCCCAGGCGCTGGCGGAGAAGGTCGCGAAGAAGTACCACGGCTGATGGCCACGCCGATGACGGTGCGCGCGGCCCGCGCCGGAACCCCGCCACGGACCGACCGTCCCCGGTACGGGCCCCGCGGCCCCCGGGCCTGGGCCACCCGCGCTCCGCTGCTGCCCGCGCTGGTGTTCATGATCGTCGTCACCCAACTGCCCTTCGTGGCCACGCTGGTGATCTCGCTCTTCGACTGGAACGCCCTGTATCCCGACGACCGCCGGTTCACCGGCCTGTCCAACTACACCGCCGTCGCCACCGACAGCGGTCTGCGCGAGTCGGTCGTCACCACCGCGGTACTGACCGCCGCCGTGGTCGTCGCCAGCGTCGTGCTCGGCCTGCTGCTGGCGCTGTTGCTGGACCGCTCCTTCCCCGGCCGGGGCGTGGTGCGCACCATGCTCATCGCCCCGTTCCTGCTGGTGCCGGTCGCGGCGGCGCTGCTGTGGAAGCACGTGCTCTACAACCCCGAGTACGGGCTGTTCAACGGCGCGCTCACCTGGCTGGGCAAGCTGTGGGGCGACACCACTCCCGCACAGCCGGACTGGATCTCGTCCATGCCGCTGATCTCGGTGGAGACCGCGCTGGTGTGGCAGTGGACGCCCTTCATGATGCTGATCCTGCTGGCCGGACTGCAGAGCCGTTCCCCGGACATGATCGAGGCGGCCCGGCTGGACGGGGCGAGCGGCCGGCAGATCTTCAGGTACATGACGCTGCCGCATCTGCGCCGCTATCTGGAGCTGGGCGTCCTGCTGGGCTCGGTCCACATCGTGCAGAACTTCGACGCGGTGTTCACCATCACCTCCGGCGGGCTCGGCACCGCCAACCTCCCCTACACGATCTACCAGACCTTCTACACCGCCCACGAGTACGGGCAGGCCTCCGCCGCCGGGGTGCTGGTCGTGATCGGCTCGATCGCGATCGCGACCTTCGCCCTGCGGGTGGTCTCCTCCCTCTTCCGTGAGGAGGCGTCCCGCTCATGACGCTCATGCCGCTCGTGATCCCGGCCGACCCTCCCGGCCCTCCCGGCCCGCCCATCCTGCCGCCCGCCGCCCGGCGGGCCCGGCGGCGCGGCGCCGCGCTGGGCCTGCTGGCCTGGCTGGCCGGCATCGTGTTCGTCCTGCCCGTGCTGTGGATGGCGCTCACCTCGCTGCACTCCGAGCCCGACGCGGCCACCAACCCGCCGTCCCTGGCGGCCTCGCTCACCCTGGACGCCTACCGGGAGTTCTTCGGCACCGGAGGCGGGGCCGGCCCCTGGCCCGCGCTGATCAACTCCGCCACCGCGTCCGTCGTGTCGACGCTGCTGGTGCTGGTACTGGCGACACCGGCCGCGTACGCGCTGTCGATCCGGCCGGTCAGGAAGTGGACGGACGTGCTGTTCTTCTTCCTGTCCACCAAGATGCTGCCGGTCGTGGCCGGACTGCTGCCGGTGTACCTGTTCGCCAAGAACGCCGGCATGCTCGACAACATCTGGCTGCTCGTCATCCTCTACACGTCGATGAACCTGCCGATCGCCGTGTGGATGATGCAGTCGTTCCTCGCCGACGTGCCCGTGTCGATCATCGAGGCCGCCCGGATCGACGGGGCCCGGCTGCCGACGATCCTGGCCCGGGTGGTGGGCCCCGTCGCCGGGCCGGGGATCGCCGCCACCGCGCTGATCTGCTTCATCTTCAGCTGGAACGAGATGCTCTTCGCCCGGGTCCTGACCTCGGTGACCGCGCAGACCGCGCCGGTGTTCCTGACCGGCTTCATCACCAGCCAGGGCCTGTTCCTGGCCAAGGTCTGCGCCGCGTCCGTCGTGATCTCCCTGCCGGTGCTGGCCGCCGGATTCGCCGCCCAGGACAAACTGGTCCAGGGCCTGTCCCTAGGAGCCGTCAAATGAGGGCCGCACTCATCGAAGCCCCCGGCAAGGTCTCCGTCGTCACGGTCCCCGACCCGGCGCCGGGACCGCGCGAGGTGGTCGTCGACGTGGCCGCGTGCGGGCTGTGCGGGACCGACCTGCACATCCTCCAGGGCGAGTTCGCGCCCACCCTGCCGATCGTGCCGGGCCACGAGTTCGCCGGGGAGGTGGTCGGCATCGGCACCTCGGTCACCGAACTGGCCGTCGGCGACACGGTGGCCGTCGACCCGTCGCTGTACTGCCACGAGTGCCGCTACTGCCGGATGGGGCACGGCAACCTCTGCGACCGCTGGGGCGCGATCGGTGTCACCGTCGCCGGCGGCGCCGCACAGTTCGCCGTCGCCCCGGTCGCCAACTGCGTACGGCTGCCGGAGAACGTCGGTGTGGCGGACGCAGCGCTGATCGAACCGCTGTCGTGCGCGGTGCGCGGCTACGACGTGCTCGGCAGCCGCCTCGGCGCGGAGGTGCTGATCTACGGTTCGGGCACGATGGGCCTGATGATGCTGGAACTGGCCAAGCGCACCGGGGCCGCCGGCGCCGACATCGTCGACGTCAATCCCGAACGGCTGGCCACCGCCCGCGCCCTGGGCTGCTCCCGGTCCGCGGCCTCGGCGGCGGAGCTGGAACAGCCGCGCGGCTGGGACGTGGTCATCGACGCCACCGGCAATCCCGCCGCGATCCAGGACGGGCTGGGCCGGGTCGCCAAGGCCGGGACGTTTCTGCAGTTCGGGGTCGCCGACTACGCCACGACCGCCACCATCGAGCCGTACCGGATCTACAACCAGGAGATCACCATCACCGGCTCGATGGCGGTGCTGCACAGCTTCGAACGGGCCGCGCACCTGTTCGCGGCCGGTGTGCTGGATCCGGAGGTGTTCATCAGCCACCGGCTGCCGCTGGAGGAGTACCCGCTGGCCCTGGAGCAGTTCCGGTCCGGGCAGGGCCGCAAGATCGTGGTGGTGCCGTGAGGCGTGCCGGTCAGCGCTCCTCGCGGGACGAGCACTGCAACGGCGGGGCGCCGATCGCACAGTGGTGACGGCAGGGCGGCTCGGGCCTGCGCGCCGGCTGCCCCGGCTCCCCGGTGCCCCCGGTGCCCCCGGCGCTCTCGTCGCCTTCGGGGGGTGTCTCCAGCAGCGCGTCGGAGCTGATGGTGGCCCAGGCCAGGACGGCCCCGGCCACCAGCAGCCCGGCACAGAGCATCGTGGCCGCCCGGAAGCCCGCGCCGAAGGCCGAGGGGACCCGGTAGTCGTCGCCGGAGAGCCCGACCACCAGGGGCAGGGCGGCCACCGCGAGCAGTCCGGCCGCCCTGGCCACCGCGTTGTTGACACCCGAGGCCGCGCCCGCGTGCCGGTTGTCGGCGGAGGCCAGGACGGTGGCGGTGAGCGGGGCGACGGTGGTGGCCAGGCCCAGGCCGAAGACGCACACGGCCGGCAGCACATCGGCCGCGTACGAGGCCCCGGCGCCGATCCGGGTCATCAGCAGCAGCCCGACCGCACAGACCGCCGGCCCCACGGTCATCGGGATCCGGGGACCGATCCGGGCCGCCAACTGCCCGGACCGCTCGGACAGCAGCAGCATGATCACGGTGATCGGCAGCAGGGCCGTGCCGGATTCGAGCGCGGAGAAGCCCGCCTCGGTCTGCAGTTCCAGGACCAGGAAGAAGAAAACCCCGCCGAGCGCCGCGTAGACCGCGAAGGTGACCAGGTTGGCCGCGGTGAACTGCCGGGAGGCGAAGAGCCCCGGCGGCAGCATGGGGTGCTCGCTGCGCCGCTCGACGACGACGAACCCGGCCAGGCCGGCCACGCCCAGCACCGCCGGCACGGCCACCGCGGCCGGCGCCATACTCCCGGCCGCGCCGATCAGGGCGTACGTCACCCCGGCGAGCCCCAGGGCGCCCAGCACGGAGCCCTGCCAGTCGAAGCGGCCGGTCGCCGTCTCGTCACGGCTCTCCGGGACATGCCGGCCGGCGATGGCGACCACCGACGCGGCCAGCGGCAGGTTGATCAGAAAGACCCAGCGCCAGCTGGCCGCGTCCACCAGCCAGCCGCCCAGCAGCGGACCGAGCGCCCCGGCGATCCCGCCCAGCCCGGACCACACGCCGATCGCGCGCGCCCGGTCCTGGGCGGCGAACGAGGCCTGGATCAGCGCCAGCGACCCCGGGGTCAGCAGCGCCCCGCCCACCCCCTGCAGGGCGCGGGCGCCGATCAGCATCCCGATGTCAGGGGCCAGCCCGCACAGCAGCGAGGCCACGGCGAACCACACCGCCCCGACGACGAACACCTTGCGGCGGCCGTAACGGTCGCCGAGCGAGCCGCCGAGCAGGATCAGCGCGGCCAGCGACAGGGTGTAGGCGTTGACCGTCCACTGCAGTCCTGCCAGTGAGGCGCCCAGATCGCGGCCGATGGTGGGAAGGGCGACATTGACCACGGTGCCGTCCAGGAAGGTCATCCCGGACCCGAGCACGACGGCGGCCAGCACCCAGCGGCCACCCGCCTGCGACATGGTCAGGCCGGCGGGTCGGCCCGCCGTATGTGCCGCATTCGCCGCGTCCGACATACGGGCCTCCTCCGCTGGCAGGCTACGCCCACCCGGCGGCCCGTGCGGGCACGGCGCAGACTCGGCTCATGAGCGTACGCATCCCCATCGCGTGGGCGGAAGTACGCAACCGCCTGGAACTGGCCCGCAGCTACTGGATCTGCACGGCCTCGGCCGCCGGGGGCCCGCACGCCATGCCGGTGTGGGGGGTGTGGGTGAACGGCCGGCTGTGGTTCAGCACCGGCCCGGCGACCGTGAAGGCCCGCAATCTGGCGGCCGATCCACGGGTCGCGGTCCATCTGGAGAACGCCTCGGACCTGGTGGAACTGCGCGGTCGTGCCACGCAGGTCCCGCCGGACCGGGTGCCGGCGGCGGTGGACGCCACGTACACCGCGAAGTACGTGATGCCCCGCACCGGCCAGGGCGTACCGATCACCGTCCGTGACTCGCGGGTCTACGCCGTGACACCGGTGACCGGGCACAGCTGGTTCGAGGGGGCCTTCGTCGAGTCGATGACACGCTGGCGGTTCGGGGCGCCGGGCCGGGACCCGGTGGCCGAGGAGATCGGTTACGGGGGCTGACCGGGGGAAGGCGAGGGACGGCCGCCGCCGTGCGGCCGGTCTCCGGAAGTCCTATCGTCGGGACTGCTGGAGTCGCCTCAGTCATCCGTCCGAGGAGCCACGCTGATGAGCACGCCGCACCCCCACACCCATGTCGACGTCCTGCTGTCGGCCGACGACCGCAAGGACGCCGACGCCGTGTTCGACACCCTGGGACATGTCTTCCCCGATACCGCCACCGGGAGGAACGGCCCCACCCCGGTACGGGCGCCGCAGAACGCGGCCTCGGGCCATCCGACCGTGTGGTCGCTGGACGTGGACGCCCGCACCCACGGCGAAGGAGCCGGGCCGGTGCCGCTGCGCTCCGCCGTCACGGCCGATCTGTCCGGCGACCCGCACCATGTGCGCGAGGTCGAGCACGCCCTGGCCGACTCCTTCGGTGTCGAGGAGCGCAGTTCGGTCTCCGGCGACCAGGAGCTGGAGGTACGGCTCCGCCTCACCGCGCGGGACGCGGCGGCAGGCGGTGCAGCCGGACGCCGGTGAGCGTGCCCGCCTCGATGTCCGCCGTCATGTACGTGCAGTGCGGCTGACGCCTGCGGTCGGTCGGCGAGCCCGGGTTGAGCAGCCTCGGCCCGCCGGGGGCGGCGGAGTCCCACGGGATGTGGCTGTGCCCGAACACCAGCACGTCCAGGTCGGGGAAGCGCTCGGCGCAGCGCTCCTCCCGGCCCCGGGCCGGGCCCGTCTCGTGGACCACGCCGAGCCGCACTCCGTCCAGTTCGGCGCGGGCCACCTCGGGCAGCCGGGCACGCAGGCCGGGTCCGTCGTTGTTGCCGTACACCGCGATCAGCCGGGACGCCCGGGCCTGGAGCAGGTCGAGGGTGGCTTCGTCGACCCAGTCACCGGCGTGGACGACGACCTCGGCGTCGGCGAGCCGGTCGAGGAGCTCGCCGGGCAGCCGGCGGGCACGCGTCGGCAGATGGGTGTCCGAGATCAGCAGCAGGCGCACCCTGCCACGGTAGCCGCGGGGGCCGGGAATCCCACGGCGCGGCGGGCGTTGCAGCAGAGGTGATGTCGAAGGCGCCGCGGGTCAGGTTCTCGGTTCTGGATCGCTCCCGGGTCCGCCGGGGGCAGGATCCGGGGCAGGCGCTGCGGGACACTGTGGCGTTCGCGCGGGTGGTGGAGGAGCTGGGCTTCCACCGGTTCTGGGTCGCGGAGCACCACGGGGTGCCGGGAATCGCCGGGTCGGCGCCGACGGTGCTGGCGGCGGCCGTGGCGGCGGCGACCTCGCGGATCCGGGTGGGGACGGGCGGGGTGATGCTGCCCAATCACCGGCCGATGGTGGTGGCCGAGCAGTTCGGGGTGCTGGAGTCGCTGTTCCCGGGGCGGATCGACATGGGGCTGGGCCGCTCGGTGGGGTTCACCGACGGGGTGCGGCGGGCACTGGGGCGCGACAAGGACGCCATGGAGGACTTCGGGGCGTTGCTGACGGAGCTGCTCGGGTACTTCACCGGCGGCGGCGCGGCGCGGGCCTGTCCGGCCGACGGGCTGCGGGTGCCGCCCTTCGTCCTGGCCACCGGGGCGGGGGCGGTCACGGCCGCCGCGCACGGTCTGCCGCTGGTCATCGGGGCGGTGCGCGGCGAGCAGCGGATGCTGGAGGCCATCGGGCGCTACCGCGAGGATTTCCGGCCGTCCGCCTGGGCCGAGCGGCCGTATGTGGTGGTGTCGGCGGCGGTGGCGGTCGCGGCGACGGCCGAGCGGGCCCGCGAGCTGCTGGTGCCGGAGGCCTGGGCGCAGGCATGGTCGCGTACGCACGGGACGTTCCCGCCGCTGGTGCCGGCCGACGAGGTCGTGCCGGCGGCGATGAGCCCACGGGAGCGGGCGTTGTTCGACGAGGCGATGCTCGGCCATGTGCACGGCACGCCGGACGAGGTGGCGGAGCAGCTGGCGGGGCTGGTGGGGCGCAGCGGCGCCGACGAGGTGCTGGTGTCGGCGAGCACCTTCGACCGGGCGGCGATGGCCGGTTCGTACCGTCGGCTGGCGGCGCTCGCCGGACTGACGGGGCCGGCGCCGGACGGCCGACCGGCGGGTCGACCGGTCGGCTGACACCGGTCGGCTGACACCGGCGGGCGGGCCGGCGGGCCGGCGGGCCTCGGTCAGTCCACGTCGAGGGTGTCGGTGTACAGGTCGAACTCGACCATGCCGTCCGGGGTGGTGCGGACGCTCGGCGGGCGGGTTCTGGGGTAACGGGAGGCGATGATGTCGGCGACGCGGTGGGCGGTCGCGGCGTCAGCGGCGGCGATGCGGACATGAGCCACGCCGGGCTCGTGCAGCGGACCCTGGTGTGCGGCCATGGGGCTCCCCTCGTCGGTGCTGGTCGGCATCATCCCGTGATCCGGCTCGTCCGGTCATCCGGCTCGTCCGGCTCGTCCGGCTCGTCCGGCTCGTCCGACTCGTCCGGTCGGGCTCGTCACAGCAGGAAGTCGGCGTGGCCGGCCTTGGCGCCCTGGATGAAGCTGGTGATCTCGTGGTTGGTGTAGATCAGGGCCGGCCCGTCGGGGTCGGTGGACTGGCGCAGGGCGATCCGCCCGTCGGCCAGCTTCATGGCCTCCACGCAGGAGCCCCCGTTGCCACCGCTCCACGGCTTGTGCCATCCCTCGTTGCCGAGGTCACCGGCGCGCATGCCGTTGTATATGCGGTCGAGGTCGTTCATGTGGTCGTCAGATCTCCTTGCGAACGCCGTCGAGGACGGCTGCTGTGCTGTGTACCGGCGCGGCCTGCGCGCACATCCGGTCCAGGGCTTCGAGGAAGGCCGACACGTCGTCGCGGTCGTCCAGGTAGGCGGCGCCGACCAGGCTCTCGGTGAAGACGACGTCCGGGAGTTCCCCGACCTGGAAGCGGAAGATGTGGAACGGCCCGTACATCGCCGGGTGCGGTCCGGCGGAGAAGGGCATGACCTGCAGCCGGATGTTCGGCGCGGAGCAGGCCTCGACGAGGTGGTCGAGCTGGGCGCGCATGACGGCCGGGCCGCCGATGGGGCGGCGCAGCACGGTCTCGTCGATCACGGCCCACAGCACGGGGGCGTCGGGCCGGGCCAGGAGGGTCTGGCGCTCCAGGCGCAGCGCCACGGCGCGGTCGACGCCCTCGGCACCGAGGTGGGGGCTGCCGGCCCGCAGGACGGCCCGGGCGTACTCCTCGGTCTGGAGCAGCCCCGGGACGTAGTGCGGCTCGTAGGCGCGGATGACGTGGGCCTCGCCTTCGAGGCTGACGAAGGCGCTGAACCAGGCCGGGAGGACGTCGCGGTAGCGGTGCCACCAGCCGGGGCGGTTGCCCTGGCGGACGAGGACGAGGAAGTCCTCGATGTCGCCGCGAGCCACCTCGTACTGCTGGAGCAGCTTCTCGACGTACGGGATCTTGAGGCTGACCTCGGCCTTTTCCATCCGGCGTACGGTGGCGTGGGTGACGTCGAGGGAGCGGGCGGCCTCCTCGTAGCTCAGGCCGGCCTTCTCGCGCAGGTGCTGGAGGCGCTTGCCGAGGATCAGCCGCAGCACGGTCGGGGCCTTGCCCGACCGCGTCTCAGCCACGCCGCGCCTCTCGCATAAGAGCAGTCTGCCACGGGCTCCATGCACCGGACAGCCTGTAGCGGCAAATGTGCAATTTGCAGAATGCCCCTTGCCAGCTGTTCGTGGCGTGCCCATAGTGTGCGGTGTGACACGAATGGATCTGCCCACCGCGCTCGGACTGACCGGGGACGCCTTCCGGCTCCCCGCACTGGCCGAGTGCGTCGGCGCGGCCAGACGGCAGGTGCGCGCCATACTGCGCCACTGGGGGCTCGACGGACTGGGCGACGACGCCGGTCTGGTGGTCACCGAGCTGTTCACCAACGCCGTGCTGCACAGCGGCAGCGAGCACGTCACCTGCGCGTTGTGGGCCGGGGAGGGCCTGCTGCACCTGGAGGTCACCGACCAGGGCGGCGACCGCTCCGCCGGGCCCCGGGTCCGCGAGGCCGCGGACAGCGAGGAGAACGGGCGCGGGCTGGTCCTGGTGGACCAGGTGGCCCAGCAGTGGGGCGTGCGGCGGCTGGGCGAGGGCCCGGGCCGCACCGTATGGGCGGCTCTCGTCTGCGGCTGACCGGGGTGTCCGATCCGTAATCGGCTGGTGACTCAGGCGCGATGGGCTTAGGCTGGGTCAGGACGGAACGCCTCTCAGGGAAGCACCGACACCCTCGGCCCGTCCCGGGAAGCGCCAGCGACCATGGCCGCCCGCCCGGTAGTACCGTCCTCCGGCGCCACCGCGTCCGAACAGTTGATCCCCAAGCCCCACCGGGCCGTCAGGCGCCCCGGTAGCGGCCGCGCCGGGCGTCCGGTTCACCGATGCAAGGAGTACGCGGTGACACCCGAGAAGACCAAGCGGAACCAGCTCCCTCCCGATACCGAGGACCGCCCCGACCCAGCGCAGGATGTGCGCAATCTGGACGTCTGGGCCCGGTCCGCACCCATCCGCCTCGCCGGTTACGAGGACGACCCGTCCGAATCGCACATCCTGCGCAGCGTCGACTGACGGCCGGCTGATTCCGCGCCGCACCGATCTCGGGGGCCGTACGGGCCGACACAGCCCGTACGGCCCCTTGCTGTACCGGGCCAGTCGGGCCCGTCAGGCTCCCGTCGCGCCGCCGCCCGGCAGCCCCTCCCGGACGCGCCGCGAGGGGGTGAAGGCGTACAGGTCGAGCACACCGGGCGGGTCGGCGAGGCCGGGACCGCCGTCGCGCACCCAGGCGGTGATGTCCTCGATCGCGTCCGGATCGTTGACCAGGCCGAGCCAGACCGGGCGCCCGCCGGCCGCGCGGCCCTCGGCGGACGGCTGCACGACGACGACGTTGCCGTGCTCGCAGACGTCCAGGCACTCGGTGGCCCGGACCCGCGACACACCGGCCAGGGCCTCCTTGAGCCGGGCCAGCTGCCCCGCGTGGTCGACGGCCGGGATCTTCGGCGTACCGCAGCAGCAGCCACGGCAGACGCTCACCGTGCAGGCCGGGGCGGCGGGCCCCCTGCGGGGTATCCGACGGCTCATGTGAGGGTGATCCGCACCGCGACCGTGCCCTCGGCGCCACGCCGCAGCCGGCTGCCGAGCAGGGTGATCCTGCCGAGCAGCCCGTACTTGCGGCCCAGCAGCGCGCGGTAGTGCGCGGTCTGTTCGGCGCCGAGGATCTCGGCACGGGCCGGATACCTCTCCCCCGACGGGTTGCCGCGCACGTCGCAGGCGCTGACCAGGACGTCGGCGCGGTTGCGGATCCGCTTGACCTTTCCGGAGCCGGCCACCGTCCAGACCCCCAGGGCGTCGCCGTCGCGGACCACCCACACCGGGGTCGGCACCTCCCGCCCGTCCCGCCGGAAGCTGATGACCAGCAGGTACTTGCCCGATCCGAGCCGCGTCAGGGCCTCGTCGGCCGCCTTGTCGTCTGTCATGACGTCAGGCTACGGGGCGGGCTACGGGCAGGTCCTTGCCCAGGCAGACGCTGTCGGCGTGATGGCGGTAGTAGCCGAACTTCTCTATCGGCACATAGCCGCACGAGGTGTAGAGGGCGATCGCCTCGGGCTGCAGGGTGCCCGTCTCCAGGACCATGCGGGTGCGGCCGGCCCCGGCCGCGTCCTCCTCCAGCCCGGCGAGGATCCGGCGGGCCAGTCCGCGTCCGCGGGCCTGCGGCACCACGTACATCCGCTTCAGCTCGGCGTCGCCGTCCTGGAAGCCCTCCGGGGAGGTGTCCTGGGCACGCCAGCCGCCGGTGGCCACGGGGGCGTCGTCGAGGTAGGCGACGAGGAAGACCCCGCGCGGGCGGGCGAAGTGGGCCGGGTCCATCTGCGTCAGGTCGGGGTCGCCGTAGCGCTCGACATACTCCTGCTGCACCTGCTCGGTCAGCTTCAGCGCGTCCGGATGGTCGTAGGGCGTCGTTCGGATCTCCACCCGCACATCGTACGGAAGCCCGGGGTATGCCCAGCTCGGGGCCCGTCACGGGGCCTGTCACGGGGTGCTTGGCGGGCCGGGTATCGTCCCCGGCATGCTCACCGTGACGACCGTGAACGTGAACGGGCTGCGCGCCGCCGCCCGCAAGGGCTTCGTGCCCTGGCTGGAGGCCACCGCGGCCGATGTGGTGTGCCTGCAGGAGGTGCGCGCCGAGCCGGACCAGCTCCCGGCCGAGGTACGCGCGCCCGAGGGCTGGCACGTGGTGCACGCCCCGGCTGCCGCCAAGGGGCGGGCGGGGGTCTCGGTGTACTCCCGCCGGGAGTTCGAGCGGGTCCGGATCGGCTTCGGGTCGGACGAGTTCGACGGCTCGGGGCGCTATGTGGAGGTCGACCTGCCCGGCGTGACGGTGGCCAGCCTCTATCTGCCCTCGGGCGAGGTGGGCACCGAGCGGCAGGAGGAGAAGCTCCGCTTCATGAAGGAGTTCCAGGCGTATCTGACGGACCTGCGCGACCGGGCAGCCACCGGCAGCCGCGAGGTGGTGGTGGGCGGCGACTGGAACATCGCCCACCGCGAGGCGGACCTGCGCAACTGGAAGTCCAACACGAAGAAGGCCGGCTTCCTCCCCGAGGAGCGGGCGTGGCTGTCGAGCGTCTACGAGGACTGCGGATACGTCGACGTGGTGCGCCGGCTGCACCCGGACGTCGCCGGACCGTACTCGTGGTGGTCCTACCGGGGCCGGGCCTTCGACAACGACGCGGGCTGGCGGATCGACCTGCTGGTCGCGACCGAGGGGCTGGCCCGGCGGGCGGCCACGGCGGTGGTGGAGCGGGCGGCCAGCCACCCGGAGCGCTGGTCGGACCACGCACCCGTCACCGTCACCTTCGACATCTAGCGCGTTGGCCGGGTCCGTTGACCGGGTCCGTTGACCGGGTCCGTTGACCGGGTCCGTTGACCGGGTCCGTTGACCGGGTCCGTCCGGTGGCCGGTTCCGCGCCGCGGCGCGATGAGTTCCGGCGCTCCGGAGCGTCTTCCCTGTGTGGACACCCCGGTGCTGACCCTCGGCCGCTGCCTGCTGCCCGCCGACGCGGCTCGGCTCGACGCGCGACTGCGCGAGCTGCCGCAGCCGGGCCCCGGCGCCGTGGTGGTCTGTGATGTGTCGGCCCTGGAGGACCCCCGGCTCGGCACCGTGGAGGCGCTGGCCCGGCTTCGGCTGACCGCGCGGCGGCTGGGCTACCGGCTGCGGCTGCGCGGAGCCGGCGAGGCGCTGCGCGAGCTGCTGGCCCTGACGGGCTTCGAGGTGGTCCTTCCGCTATGCGTCGAGCCGCTCGGGGAGACCGAAGAGCGGGAAGAGACGGTCGGTGTCCAGGAAGGAGTTGAGCCCGGTGATCCGGCCCTGTGACACATCGATGACCTGGATCGCCCAGGGCACACCGCCGGCCCGGTACTGCGCGAACGCCGGGGCGCCGTTGGCCCGGACGGGGACCAGCCGCGAGCCGCAGCAGCCGCAGCCGGTGCCCAGGAACCAGGCACGTATCTCGGAGACGCCGCGCAGCCACAGCTCGTAGGGCGGCATGGACAAGGTGGCGTCCTCGTGCAGGAGCGAGGTGAGCGCGTCGAGGTCGTACCGCTCGAAGGCGTCGACATAGCGGGCGAGCAGCGAGCGCTGCGCCTCGTCCAGGGGGCGGGCGGGATCGGTGGCGGGGACCGGGCCGCCCTCGGCGAGCGTGGCGCGGGCCCGCTGGAGGGCGCTGTTGACGGAGGCGACGGAGGTGTCCAGCAGCTCGGCGACCTCGCCCGCCCTCCAGGCGAGCACCTCGCGCAGGATCAGCACCGCCCGCTGTCGCGGCGCCAGGCGCTGCAACGCGGCGACGAACGCGAGCCGGACGGACTCCCGGGTGACCGCCTGTTCGGCCGGGTCGCCTCCCTCGGCCAGGACCCGGCCGTCGGGCACCGGGCCGATCCAGGTGGCCTCGGGCAGCCCCGCGTCGATGGGCGACGTGGCGGCGGAGGGGGAGTTGAGATCCATCGGACGGGCCCGGCGCTGGCCGCTCTTGACCATGTCCAGGCAGACGTTGGTCGCGATCCGGTACAGCCACGAGCGCAGGCTCGCCCGGCCCTCGAACCGGTCGTGGCCGCGCCAGGCCCTGACCAGCGTCTCCTGCACCGCGTCCTCGGCCTCGAAGGCCGATCCCAGCATCCGGTAGCAGTAGGCGGTCAGCTCTCTCCGGTGCCGCTCCAGCCGGAACTCCAGCCCGCTCTCCGCCGTGAGCTCACTCATCGGGAACCGTCCTCGCGCCGACTACGACCACCGTCACCGACGCTACCGGAGGGCACTGACAACGGCCCCGCTGCCGCCGTAGGCTGCCGGTATGACATGGCGACATTGATCTTCACCGCGGTCGCGGCTGGCGCGCCGGATCCACGCGTACGCCTTCCTCGACGACTTCGTGCTGCTGTACCCGGTCTACGCGGTGCTGTTCGCCGGGACCGGGCTGTCGGCCGCCGCGATCTCCTCCCTCTTCGCCATCTGGTCGGTCACCGGCTTCGCCCTGGAGGTGCCGTCCGGGGTGTGGGCGGACGTCTGCTCCCGTCGGCTGCTGCTGGCGCTGGCCCCTCTGCTGTCGGCCGCCGGGTTCGCGCTGTGGACGTTCCTGCCCTGTTATCCGTCCTTCGCCGCCGGATTCGTGCTCTGGGGCGCGGGCAGCGCGCTGCGTTCCGGCACCCTGCAGGCCCTGGTGTACGAGGAGCTGTCGCGGACCGGCGACCAGGAGCGGTACGCCCGGCTGATCGGACGCGCGCAGGCGGTGGGCGCGACGGCCGTGCTGGCGGCGGACGCACTGGCCGGACCGGTGCTGGCCGCGGGCGGTTACCGGGCGCTGGGGGCCGCCAGCGTCGCGGCGGCGCTGCTCGGGGTGCCGGTGGCGATGTCGCTGCCCGAGTCGCGCGACCGCGAGGACCGGCGGCGCCGGCGCGCCGACCGGGCGTACACGGCGGTGCTGCGGGAGGGGCTCGCCGAGCTACGGGGCAGACCGGCGGTGTGGCGGTGTGCGCTGCTGGTGGCCGCCCTGTCGGGCTTCGACGCCCTGGACGAGTACGTTCCGCTGCTGGCCGGGGCCACCGGGGCCGGGGCGGCGGCGGTGCCGCTGCTGGTGCTGCTGGTCACGGCCGGCGTCACGGTGGGCGGTTTCCTGGCCGGGCGCGGGCAGGGCCGGGCGGGGCCGGTACTGGCGCTCGCGGCAGGCACGCTGGCGGCGGGTGCGCTCAGCGGACGCCCGGCCGGCATGGTGGCGGTGGCGGTCGCCTTCGGGATCTTCCAGTGGGCGATCGCGGCGGCCGACGCCCGCCTCCAGGAGCGGATACCGGACAGCTCACGGGCGACGGTCACCTCGATGGCCGGATTCGGTACGGAAGTGGTGGCGGTCCTGATCTTCGCCGGTTACGCGGCGGGGTCGCGGTGGGCCGACCCCGGTCCGCTGTTCGCGCTGGCCGCGGTCCCGTACGCGGTGGTTGCCGCGGCACTGTGGCGGTCGCGGCGGTAGGGGGCCGTGGCGGACGCGCTGCGGGCTGACGTCGAAAATCGGCCAGAGCGGACGTATCGTAACGAGAGAGCGTTCGATCGGCTCCCGCGCTGCTGGAGGCCTCCGTGGCCGACCCGAAGGGCTTTCTCACCACCCCCCGCCGCCCCTGGCCCAGGCGGCCGGTCAGGGAACGGGTGAGGGACTGGCACGAGGTCCACCAGGGGCAGGCACTGCTGCCGATCATCAACGCCCAGGCGGATCGCTGCATGGACTGCGGCATCCCGTTCTGCCACGACGCCTGCCCGCTGGGCAATCTCATCCCGGAGTGGAACGACCTGGTGGCCAGGGACGACTGGGAGGCGGCCAGCCACCGGCTGCACGCCACCAACAACTTCCCGGAGTTCACCGGCCGGCTGTGTCCGGCCCCCTGCGAGTCGGGGTGCGTGCTGGCGATCAACGCGGACCCGGTGACGATCAAGAACGTCGAGGTGGCCATCGCCGACGACGCCTGGCGCCACGGTTACGTCCCGCCGTGCCCCCCGGAGCGCATGACGGGGCGGACGGTGGCGGTGATCGGCTCGGGACCGGCGGGGCTGGCCTGCGCCCAGCAGCTCACCCGGGCCGGGCACACGGTGACGGTGTACGAGCGGGCGGACCGGGCGGGCGGGCTGCTGCGGTACGGGATACCGGAGTTCAAGATGGAGAAACGCCATCTGGACCGCCGGCTCGGCCAGATGCGCGCGGAGGGCACCACCTTCCGTACCGGGACCGAGATCGGCGCCGGTACGGACGCGGGCGGACTGCGGCTGCGGCACGACGCGGTGGTGGTCGCGATCGGCGCCCATTCATGGCGGGAACTCGCCGTCCCCGGACGGCAGCTGACGGGCATTCACCAGGCGATGGAGTATCTGACGCTGGCCAACCGGGTCTGCGACGGGGACATCGCGTCCTCCCCGCTCACCGCCGCCGGCCGGGACGTGGTGATCGTGGGCGGCGGCGACACCGGCGCCGACTGCCTGGGGACCGTACTGCGGGAGGGCGCGGCCTCCGTCGCCCAGCTGGACATCAATCCCCGGCCCGGCGAGCAGCGGGCCGAGCACGAGCCCTGGCCGATGTACCCCAGGGTCTTCCGCGTCTCCCCCGCCCACGAGGAGGCCAGGGAGTTGCACCGGGCGGCCGGGGACGTCCGGATGTTCTCGGCGTCCACCCTGCGCTTCGAGGGGGACGGCGAGGGGCGGGTCGCGTCGCTGCGGCTGGCCGAGGTGGAGCCACTGGGGCGCACCCCGCGCCCGGGGACCGAGCGGGTACTCCCGGCCCAACTGGTGCTTCTGGCCCTGGGGTTCGACGGTGTGGAGCGCAGCGGCGGGCTGATCGACGGGCTGGGGCTGCGGCTGAGCGCGCGGGGCACCATCGCCCGGGACACGGAGTTCGCCGCCGGGACCGAGGGGGTGTTCGTGGCCGGTGACGCGGGCCGGGGCCAGTCCCTGGTGGTCTGGGCGATAGCGGAGGGCCGGTCGGCGGCGGCTGCCGTGGACCGCTATCTCGTGGGCGCGACCGAACTGCCCTGCCCGATCAGTCCGGGGGCCCGTCCGCTCGTCGTGTGAAGGCGTCGTACGCCGGGCGCAGCAGCGTGACCAGGTCGCGGCCCCGGACGGCGATACCGGAGGGTCCGAGACGCGGCGGCACGGGCGCGGCGGCGTCCGGGGCGTCCGGGTCCGGGGCGTCCGGGTCCGGGGCGTCGGCGGGGAGGTCGTCGGCGCCGGACCAGAAGTCCTCAAGGCAGTCCGCGAGCGGGCGCAGATGCCGCTCCCCGGCGCGGTGCGCGGCAGGTCGCACAGTGGGTCCCCTCTACTCTTCCCCGTCGGCGACGGTGACGGCTTCGGCGGAGAGCGCGACCAGGTCCCGCAGCTCCTCGGTGGACAGTTCGGTCAGCCACTGCTCGCCCGCGCCGACGACCGCGCCGGCGAGGCTGCGCTTGGCCTGGATCATGGCGTCGATGCGCTCCTCGACGGTGCCCGCGCAGACGAACTTGCGGACCTGTACGTTGCGGCGCTGACCGATCCGGAAGGCCCGGTCGGTGGCCTGGTCCTCGACGGCCGGGTTCCACCAGCGGTCGAGGTGGACGACCTGGGCGGCGGCGGTGAGGTTGAGCCCGGTGCCGCCGGCCTTGAGCGACAGCAGGAAGACCGGCGGGCCGTCCGGGGTCTGGAAGCGGGCGGTCATCTCGTCGCGGGCCCGCCGGGAGACGCCGCCGTGCAGAAACAGCACCTCGCGGCCGAGCCGCCCCGCCAGGTGGCCGTGGAGCAGCCGGCCGAACTCGGCGAACTGCGTGAAGCACAGCACCTTGTCGCCCTCGGCGAGGGCCTCGGTCAGGATCTCCTCCAGCCGTTCCACCTTGCCCGAGCGGCCGGTGAGGCGTGCCGACGGGCCCTCGTACGGCTCGCGGAGGAACTGCGCGGGGTGGTTGCAGATCTGCTTGAGCCGGGTGAGCGCGGACAGCACGATGCCCTTGCGCTCGATGCCGCGGCTCTCGGCGATCCGGGCGAGCATGTCGGCGACGGCGGCCCGGTACAGCCCGGCCTGCTCGGCGGTGAGGCCGCAGTCGACGGTCATCTCGGTCTTGGCGGGCAGGTCGCGGGCGACGGCCGGGTCGTTCTTGTGCCGGCGCAGGATGAACGGGCGGGTACGGCGCCGGAGTTCGGCCGCGGTGTCGGCGTGGCCGTCGCGCTCGATCGGGATCGACCAGCGCTCCTTGAAACGGGCGGCGGAGCCGAACAGGCCCGGGTTGGCGAAGTCCAGGACGGCGTGGAGTTCGGCGAGCCGGTTCTCCACCGGGGTGCCGGTGAGGGCGATCCGGTGGGCGGCGGGCAGGGTGCGCACGGCCACCGCCTGCCGGGTGGCGGAGTTCTTGATGTGCTGGGCCTCGTCGGCGATGACCCGCCGCCACTGGACGGCCCGCAGACCGTCGGCGTCCCGCTCGGCGATTCCGTAGGTGGTGACGACCAGGTCCGCCGCCCGGGCGGCGGACCGCAGCGCCTCGCCGGACAGCCGCCCCGGCCCGTGGTGGACGTGGACCCGCAGCTCCGGGGCGAACCTGGCCGCCTCGCGCCGCCAGTTGCCGACCAGGGACATGGGGCAGACCAGCAGGTTGGGGGTGGTGGCGCCGGCCGCCTGCTCGACCGCCAGCAGGGCGAGGGTCTGCACGGTCTTGCCGAGCCCCATGTCGTCGGCGAGGACGGCACCCAGGCCGAGCCCGGACATGAAGTCCAGCCAGGCCAGGCCGCGTTCCTGGTACGGGCGCAGGACGGCGCGGAACCCGGCGGGCAGCACCACCGGCTCGGCCCGGCCACCGGCCCCAACTGCCGTACCGGAAGCACCGGATGGACCGGCTGTACCCGATGGACCCGATGGACCCGATGGACCCGAGGTGCCTGCCGCGCCGGAGAGCAGCTCGCCGAGCCGCCCGTTTGCGCTGACCCCGGTCACGGGCAGACCGCCGGCCGTCGCCTGCGGGTCGAGCGCGACGCGCAGCACCTCACCGGCGCCCATGGTGCCGCTCCCCCGCCGTTCCAGGAAGGCCAGGGCGGCCGCGATCCGGGCCGGGTCGGCCTCGGTCCACTGGCCGCGCAGCCGAACCAGCGGCTGCTTGGCGGCGGCCAGTTCGGTGAGCTCGGCCTCGGTGAGCGGCTGGTCGCCGATGGCGGCCCGCCAGCGGAAGTCGACGATCCGGTCCCGGTCGATCAGGCTGCGGTCGTGTACGAATCCGGGCTGGGCGGTGCGCACCGTCAGGGTGAGGCCCAGGCCGGACCGGCGCTGCCACCAGCTCGGCAGCAGCACCCCGTGGCCGGCCGCCGTCAGCGCCGGTGCCGCGTCGCGCAGAAAGGCCAGTGCCCCGTCCCGGTCCAGGCTCTGGGCGGCCGGGCGGTGGGAGCGCAGGGCCGTACGCAGCGGGGGCCAGATCCGCGCGGCCCGCGCGAGGCCGTCCAGCAGGGCGTCGCCGGGGCGCGGGGCCTTGCGTTCCAGGGCGTCGAGGGCGGGGCCGGGCTGCCAGACGGCGTCGGCGGCGACGGTCAGCGAGGGCTCGTCGGCGGCCTGGAGCAGGAACTCCAGCCGCCAGTCGTCGAGTTCGGCGCCGAGGGGTTCGCGGAGCCGGAAGCAGACACGCAGCGGCTCGTCCGCCGGGGGCTCGGAGCGGTACCAGGCGTCGAGCCGTTCGCCCAGGGCGGCCAGCGCGGCGGGCTCGGCCCCCTCGACGCGGCCGTGGTCGGTGGTGAGCGCCCGCAGCCACGGCTCGGCGGCGCCGCCCTCAGGGCCGCGGGCGCGGCCGGGGCGCAGCAGCGGCGGGCCGTCCTCCAGCACCGCGCGGGCCTCGCAGTCGGCCAGGACGTCCAGGAGGTCGGCGACCAGTTCGGCCGCCGTCCGCCCGTCCGGGTGGCCGTCGGAACGCTCGGCCCGGGAGACCGGCGGGGTGGCCGCGGTCAGCTCCCGCGTCCGCCGCCATCCGTCGGCGTCGGGCACCGGGCGCCAGCGGGCGTACGGCCGGCCGGCCTCGGTGGTCAGGGCGGGCCGCACCTGGCCGCGTCCGACCAGCCGCCAGGCCAGGTCGTGGACGGCGGTCAGCCAGCGCAGCGAGGCCCCGTACGGGACGTCGACCGGGCCCTCCTCGGGCAGCTGGGTGGGCAGGAACGGCTTGCCGGGGGCGTAGAGCTCGCCCAGGAGCTGCGCCGCCTCGCCGGGTGCGAGGAGGAGGGTGGGCAGGTGCCAGGGGGCGAGGGTGACGGGAGCGCGCGGCCCCAGGACCGGGCGGCCGAGCTCGGGGGAGGGCAGGGGCACGCCGTTCTGCGTGGGCAGGAGCAGGGTCGTCGCACCCTCGGTGGCCTTGGACATCAGCCATTCCAGGCCGGGGCCGGTCCCGGCGAGCAGCCGGGCCACCGTCTCCGGCGGGCACGCGTGCCGGCCGGACGGCAGCGGGGCGTCGGAGTCCTCCGCCCACAGGGCGAGCCGCCGGTCCGCTCTCCACACGGCGTGCAGGGCGAACATGAGGGCCTTCCCGCTCTTCGGACGCTCTTCGGACGGTTTCCGGACAGCCTTCCGGACAGCTTTCCGCCAGCCTACGGTCCGGGTCCGACACAGCCCCCGGACTGCGCGTGCGATGACCGCATTGCGGGTATCTGACCGTTATGACCGGCGGCGCATCGGGGGCGCGAGGGGCTGCACGGGTCGCGCTCGGCGCGCTCGTCGCGTTCCTGGTGCTGGCTGCCGTGCTGTTTCTTCCGGCCGTCGCCCCCGGCATCGCAGGCGTCCCCGGCGCCTCGGCCGCCGCCCCTTCGGCGACCGGGATCGAGGCGGTGGCCAGGGCGCTGCGCACCGATCCGGTCTATGTCGACCCGGCGGCCTCCGGGAAACTGTCCGCCGCCGACGCCCGCGCCCTGACGGCCCGGATCGGCGACTCCGGGGTCCCGATCTATGTCGCGGTCCTGCCGGACGACCCGGTCTACGGCGGCGCCCGGGTCTTCGACCGGCTGCGCGCCGCCGTGGGGCGCCCAGGGGTGTACGCCGTGGCGCTGGGCTCGCGGTTCGGCGCGGCGTCGGACGCCTCGGTGCTCGCGGGCAGCACCGCGAAGTCCCTGGCCGCCCGGAACGTACGGGAGCACGCGGGAGACCCGTCGGCGATCCTGGACGGCTTCGTGGCCGACGTGGCCGCGGCGGCCGGCGGTGGTGGCGGCGGGAGGGACCGGGGAAGCCGTGCCGACGGCGGCACGGGCGGCAGCGGGACGGTCTCGCTGATCGCGCTGGGGGCGGTACTGGTGGCGTTCGCCGGCGGCGGGGCGCTGCTGGTGCGCAGGGGGAACCGGCGCCGCCGGGAACGCGAGCGGGCCGATCTGGAGCAGGTGCGCGGCGCGGTGGAGGAGGACATCACCGCCTACGGGGAGACCCTCGACCGGCTGGACTTCACCCCGTCCGACCCCGCCGCGACCCCAGGGATGCTGGAGGACTACGGCCGCGCGCTGGACGCGTACGAGACCGCCAAGGACCGTTCCGCCGCCGCCCGGCGCCCGGAGGACGTGCGGGCCGTCACCGAGGCACTGGAGGAGGGCCGCTTCGCCCTCGCGGTGCTCGACGCCCGCCGTCACGGCCTGCCGCTTCCCGAGCGGCGTCCGCCCTGCTTCTTCGACCCCCGCCACGGCCCGTCGGTGCGCGACGCCGCGTGGGCACCGGACGGCGGTGCGCCGCGTACGGTGCCGGTGTGCGCGGCGGACGCGGCACGCCTGGACGACGGCGCCGACCCGGCGGTGCGCACCGTGGCGGTCGGCGCGGAACGCCGCCCCTACTGGGAGGCGGGACCGGCCTACGGACCCTGGGCGGGCGGCTACTTCGGCGCATACGGCTCGATGTTCCTGCCGGGGCTGCTGGCGGGCACCCTGCTGGGCGGCGCGCTCGACGGCGGCTCGTACGGCGGCGGGTTCGACGGCGGCTTCGGCGACGGGGGCGGGGGCGGGGTCGACGGCGGCTCGTCCGGTGGCGGGTTCGACGGGGGCTTCGGCGGCGGGTTCGGGGACGGCGGCGGGTTCGGGGACGGCGGCGGCGGGGGCGGCTTCTGAGCCGTCAGCGGGAGGTGCGCGGCCTGGGCAGGAAGCCGGCGGCGCGGTAGCAGGCGTCGATCAGCTCCATGGTCTCGACGGCGTCGTCGGGACCGAGGGCCAGCGGCGTCCCTTCGCGCAGCCGGGCGGCGAAGGCCTCCAGCTGATAGGTGTACGAGCTGCGCCGGCCCAGCTCCTCCACCCGCTCCCCGGCCGGGGCCCGCACCACGACGCGGTCGTCCAGATGCGGCAGTACGAAGTTCCGGGCCGTGGCCTCGCCCTTGGTGCCGACGAGGCGGTGGGTGACGACGAGGCTGTCGCCGGCCATGTCGCAGCGGGCGGTGGCGGTGGCTCCGCCGGGGAACTCCAGCTCGGCGTCGAGCCGTTGGTCCACGCCGGGGGCGCCCGCCCGTTCGGTGCCGTGCGCCGAGACCAGGCGGGGCGCGCCGCCGGCCCAGGGAGCGAGCAGGCGCTGCGCGTGGAGGCTGTAGCAGCCCAGGTCCATGAGCGCGCCGCCAGCCAGGGACAGGGACCAGCGCGGGTCGTCGTCGGGCGGGGCGGGGACGGTGAAGGTGGTCTCGCTGTGCCGCAGGTCGCCGAGTTCACCGGACTCCAGCAGGGCGTGCAGCCGCCGGTTCACCGGGTGGAAGGCGTAGTGGAAGCCCTCCAGGAAGACCACCCCGGCCTTGGCGACCGCGTCCCGGACCTCGGCGGCCTCCTCGGCGTTGCTCGCGGAGGGTTTCTCGGTCAGCACATGCTTGCCGGCGGCGACAGCGGCGAGGTTCCACGGGGCGTGCAGGCTGTTGGCCAGCGGGTTGTAGACCGCCTCGACGTCCGGGTCGTCGACGACGTCGGCGTAGGAGTCCCGTACCCGCTCCACGCCGTGCTCGGCGGCGAACGCCTCGGCCCGGCCCCGGTCGCGGGCGGCGACGGCCACGACGCGGTGCCCGGTGGCGCGGGCGGGGTCGATGATGGCGCGTCCGGCTATACGGGCGGCGCCGAGGACGCCGATGCGCAGGGGTTCCATCGTCATCCTCGGGAGCCGTGGCCGAACAGCGTGAGCAGGTCGTCCTTGCCGAACATGCGGGCGGTGTCCACCGCGGAGGGCGTGCCCGCGGTGGGGTCGGCGCCGCCCTCGACGAGGGCCACGACGATCGCGTCCTCGCCCTTGAACACGGCACCGGCCAGTGGGGTCTGGCCGCGGTCGTTGCTGCGGTTGGGGTCGGCACCGCGCTTGAGGAGGGCGGCGACCGCGTCGAGGTGGCCGTGGTAGGCGGCGAGCATCAGCAGGGAGTCGCCACTGTCGTTGGTGAGGTTGACCGGGACCCCCGCGTCGACATAGGCGGCGAGGGTGTCGGTGCCGCCCTGCCTGGCGAGGTCGAAGACCTTCGCGGCGAGCTGCAGCAACTCGGGGTCGTGCGCGGGCTCGGGGGCGGGCTCGGGGGCGGGGGTCGGCTCGCTCATCGTTTCTCGCTCCGCTGGCTCTACGGGAATGTACGGGTGGCAGCTACCACCTTACGTAGCGTCAACCCGCCGCACACCCCCGCCCGCCGACGGCCGGCCGCGGGGAGCCCAGCGGGGCGGCGAGCCGGGCGATGCCGGTCCGGGCGAGTCCGTGACCGCCGGCGGAAGCCATGGCCGCGGATCAGGCGGGAACTTCACTCGGCCGGGCGTATGTTCCGGGTCACGGAAGCACCAAAAGCCGACCACTTGGGCGAAACGGTACATAAATCACCCATTTGCCGCTTTCCATCCTCTATTACTTTCTGTGAGCATGGAAGAACTCATGGTGACAGTCCCCATCACACAGGAGTAACCCCATGATCCTGTCCATTTCAGGCGTCGTCCTGCTCGGCATCATCGTCTTCCTGTTCTTCCGCAAGGACGGACTCAAGGCGTCCCACGCACTCGTCTGCGCACTCTTCGGTTTCTACCTCGCGGGAACCGCCATCGCCCCGAGCATCAAGGCCGGCGGTGCCAGCCTCGCGAGCCTGCTCGGCGGGATCAAGTTCTGACAGCGCCCCTCCCCGCGGCGTTTCCCGCGGCCGTACCCCCGGCGGCCGTACCCCTGGGCCCGGTGCGCTCCTGCCGCTCCGGGCCCGTCCCGTAGAACCCCGTATCCCGTAGTACCCCGCCCCGCGGGCCGGGCCCGCTCCCCCGGGTCCGTCTCCCCCGGCTCACCCCGACTTCCCTGCGACGAACCCTCTGGAGCACCACGTGGCCAGGCGACCCCTCCCCGGCATTCTCAACGGCAGCCGCCCCTCGCTGGGCCGCCTCGTCGACGGTGGCCGGCCCTCGCTGGCCAGAGGGCGCGATGTCGCGCGGTCGGCGGCCGAGAGCGCCGCCGACGTGTTCCACCCGCTGATCGTCATCCTGCTCGGCATGGGCCACCAGGCCGGCTGGCTGCGCGCCTGGTGGGCCCGCACCCCGAAGGACCGCCGCGGCCCGGCACTGCTGCTGGTCGCCGCGATCGGCCTGGTCGTGGTGCTCTTCCCGTACGGCCCCTATCTGGCGGTGGCCACCCTGATGGGCTCGGCCGCCTGGATGGGCCGCGACCACGCCCCGGCCGCCCCGGCCGGACCCAGCGAGGCCGAGGCCGCCCGGCTGAAGTCCCTGTACGACGCGCTGGTGCCCTATCTGTCCGACCCGGCCGACCCCGGCCCGATGTACACGCACGACGGGGACTGGCAGACGGCCTTCGACGCGTACGGCTTCGAGGACGGCCGGCTGGTCCGGCTGCAGCTGCGCTATCCGGCGTACTTCACCGACGGCGAGGCCGCGTCCAGGGCCCGCGTCGAGCAGGTGCTCAACGCCAAGGCCGGCCGCGGCCGGGAGTACCGCTTCGACTGGGACGAGGAGGAGAACCGCGTCGCCCTGACCGCGCTGCCGCCGCTGCCCACCGGCATCGCCGCCCAGCGCTTCGTCACCGCCCCCGGCGAGACGGTGCTGGGCTTCACCGACGCCGACGCGGTGCAGCGCACCGTGCCGGTGGCCGACGGCGACGAGGTCCACGACGCTCCCCCGGTGCTGTGGCGCACCGGCCCGCGCTCCGCCGAGCCCCATCTGCTGGTGCTCGGCCGGCCCGGGACCGGCACGACCACCCTGCTGCGTTCCGTCGCCCTCCAGGCGCTGGTCCACGGCGACATCGTGGTGATCGACGGCAGCGGCACGGGCGAGTACGCGTGTCTGGCCGGCCGGCCCGGCGTCCTGGCCGTGGAGAGCGGGCTCGCCGGGACGCTCGCCACGCTGGAGTGGGCGGCGCACGAGACCGAGCGCCGGCTGATCGCGGTCAACCGCGCCCGGCAGGCCGGACGCCCGGCGCCCGAGGACACCCGCCGTCCGCTGTGGATCCTCGCCGACCGGCCGACCGCGCTGACCCAGCTCGCGCACGCCGAGGGCCGGCCGGATCCGCAGGGGCTGCTGGACGTGCCGCTGCGCCACGGCCGGGCCGCCGGGGTGACGGTGGTGGTGGCCGACTCGCTGGACTCCGCGGAGGCGCTCGGCGGTGTCGTCGCCACGCACACCCGGGCCAGGGTCGTGCTCGGCGCCGTCTCGGCCGAGGAGACCCGGCTGGTGCTGGGAGCCCCGCAGTGCACGACCCCGGCGGCCGTGGTGCCGCCGGGACGCGGGTACGTCCGGCTCGGCGCGGGCCCGGTGCTGCGGCTGCAGGTACCGGCCACACCGGACCCGTACGACGAGGAGACGCCGCAGGCGCTGCGGGACACGGTCCTGGCACTGCTGCCCACCGAGGCCACGGCGGCGGCCCCCGAGGTCGCCGACCTCACCGGCGAGGCCATGTCGCTGGAGAAGCCGGTGCGGCGCGCCGCCGATCTCGGACTGGAGGCCTGACCGGCCGACCGGAACGCCGGTCCGGCGGCCCGGTCCGCCTGCCCGGTCCCGCTCACGCCACGAACAGGCCCGAGCCCTCCCCGTCGGCTCCCCCGCCGTGGCGGACCGCCTGCGCGGCCGCCGCCAGCCGGGCCACCGCGTCACGCGCGACGGTCCCGCCGACGGTGAACGGAAGCCGTACGTAGGACTCGAAGGCACCGTCGATGCCGAAGCGGGGGCCGGAGGGGACCCGCACACCGAGGCGTTCGCCGGCCACGGCCAGCCGGGAGCCGGAGACGTCGCCGGTGCGGACCCACATGGTCATACCGCCGGAGGGGACCGAGAACTCCCAGTCCGGAAGCTGCTCGCGCAGCGCGGCGACGAGGTCGTCGCGGTACTGGCGGGCCCGGTCGCGGCGGGAGGCGACGGCCTCGTCCCAGCCACCGGTGCGCAGCAGCCAGGCGACGGCCAGCTGGTCGACGACCGGGGAGCCGATGTCGAGGTAGGCGCGGGCGCCGACCAGGCGGCGTACGACATCGGGGGCCGCCCGGACCCAGCCGATGCGCAGTCCGGCCCAGATGGCCTTGCTGGCCGAGCCGACGCTGATCACCGTGCCGCCCCGGTCGAAGGCGGCCATGGGGCGGGGCGCGTCGGCCGGGGTGTCCAGGGCCAGTTCGGCCATGCTCTCGTCGGCGACGATCACGGTGCCGGCGGCGCGGGCGGTGTCGACCAGGGCCCGGCGCTGGGCGTCGTCGATGAGGGCGCCGGTGGGGTTGTGGTAGTCCGGCATGACGTAGGCCATACGGGGTGCGGCGTCGCGCAGGACGCGGCGCCAGGCGTCGAGGTCCCAGCCGGCGAGGTCCTCGCGCATGGCGACGGGGACGAGGCGGGAGCCGTTCTCACGGAAGAGTTCCAGGACGTTGGCGTAGCTGGGCGACTCGACGGCGACCCGCTCGCCGGGGGTGCTCAGGCGGCGGGCGGCGGCGGCGATGGCGCCCATCGCGCCGGTGGTGACCATGATCTGCTCGGGGCGGGTGGGGATGCCGCGGGCGGTGTAGCGCTCGGCGACGGCCTCCCGGAGCACGGGGAGGCCGGCCGGGAAGTCGCCGTGGGTGGCGGAGTAGGCGGGCAGGTCGTCCAGGGCGCCGCGCACGGCGCGGGACAGCCAGGGCTCGGGTGCCGGAAGGGCCGCACAGCCCAGGTCGATGACGGTACCGGCGGCGTCCGGGGGCAGGGGTTCCAGTTCCCGGGTGGGCAGCCCGTGGCCCTCGGGCACGGCGGTCCAGGTGCCCGCGCCGCGCCGGGAACGGGCGAAGCCCTCGGCGCGCAGCGCCTCGTACGCGGCCGCCGCCGTGGTGCGGCTGACGCCCAGCGCCAGCGCCAGTTCCCGCTCGGCGGGCAGCCGGGCGGCGACGGGGATCCGGCCCTCCAGGACCAGGACCCTGATGCCGTCGGCGAGGCCGCGGTAGGCGGGTACCCGCTTGCCGGCGACCCGCTGCGGCCGGGGTTCGAGCAGCCGGGCGAGATGCGGGGCTCCCACCGACGCGGTCCACTGTGACATCGCTTCCAGTCCACCTTCCGCGAATTGGCCATGGTTGGGCGGCCTGCACAGGCCACAGGGTGGCACGAACGCTACCGATATGACCACTGGGGGTTCCCGTGCAGGTCCAATCCGCGTCGCACACCGGGCGGCGGGTCCTTCATCTCTACGCCGGTCTGGCGCTGTACGGCGGCAGTGCCGCCCTTCAGGTGCGGGCCGCCCTGGGTCTGGATCCGTGGGATGTCTTCCACCAGGGTGTCTCGGAGCGCACCGGGCTGAGCATCGGCACCGTCTCGATCGTGGTCGGCGCGGCGGTGCTGCTGCTGTGGTGGCCGCTGCGGCAACGCCCCGGCCTGGGGACGGTGTCCAATGTGTTCGTGGTCGGGCTGTCGATGGACGCCACGCTGTGGCTGGTGCCGCAGCCGCACGCACTGGGGGTACGGATTCCCCTGCTGGTCACCGCGATCGTGCTCAACGGCGCGGCCACCGGCCTCTACATCACGGCCCGGTTCGGCCCCGGCCCGCGCGACGGCCTGATGACCGGGCTGCACGCCCGTACCGGCCGCTCCGTACGGCTGGTGCGCACCGGGATCGAGGTCACGGTGCTGGCGGTCGGCTTCGCCCTCGGCGGGTCGTTCGGGGTCGGCACCGTGGCCTACGCGCTGGCGATCGGTCCGCTGGCCCAGTTCTTCCTGCGGGTCTTCGCGATGCGGGGCCCGTCACTTGCGTCCGGTCATCCGGGCGAAGACGACGACGTTGCCGGAGTAGCCGCCGGCCTTGGAGTAGGTGCCGCCGCAGGTGATGACCCGCAGCTCGGGGCGGGCGGTGTCACCGTAGACGCGCTTGGCGGGGAAGTCCTTCTTGGCGAACACCTCGATGCCGTAGATCGTGAAGATCGCGGTGGTGCCGTCGGCACGGGCCACCTCGATCCTGGCGCCCTTCTTCAGCGCGCCCAGGCCGTAGAAGACCGCGGGGCCGTCGGCGTTGTCGACGTGTCCGACGATGATCGATGCGCCCTTGGCACCGGGTGACACCGAGCCCTTGAACCAGGCGGCCAGGTTCTTGTAGCCCGGCGGCGGGGCCTCGATGGTCTTCTGCTTGTCGAGCGCGACGTTCATCACCGGCGCGTTGATGCTGACCTCGGGGATTTTGATGCGCAGGGGCTGGGACTCCGGCAGCGGCATCACCGCGTCCTTGCCCCCGCCGTCCGCGCCGAGCGCGGCCGACCCCGCGCCCGGCTGCGGCGGCCCGCCGGAGCCGTTCAGGCCGTCGAACATCATCATCAGACCCGTCACCACCACCGACCCCGCCACCACGATGGCCACCCGCCGGCCCCGGCGGGTGAGCCGGTGCTGAGGCCGCTGCGGCAGCGCGGCGCCGGGATGGCGGGGCGCCTGCAGTGGCGGGCGGAGCGCGGTGGACGTCCCCCCGCGCGACACCTTGATGACAGGAGGGTGGCCCCCGGTAGAACGCTGCATCACGGTCCTTACTGTGCTTCAGCTGCGGCCGGTACGACGGCACATGATGGCCCGTCATATCCGACGGTAGGGGCGGTCCGCGTACCGCGCGATCCCAGGCGGGCGAACGGGGCATCACCCGATCGGGTTGAAGCGGGCCGCGCTCCCGGGCAATCGGACCACAGCGGCGTGCGGCCGGGCCGTACCTGACCCACCGTGGACCGGTGAACACCGACCGACGGCGGGCACCCGGACTGGACGGCCTGCGGGCGCTGGCCGTGGGCGCCGTGGTCGTCCATCATGTGCACGCGCCCTGGCTGCGGGGCGGGTTCCTGGGCGTCGACCTCTTCTTCGTCATCAGCGGATACCTGATCACCAGTCTGCTCGCCGCCGACCACTGGCGGTCGGGCCGGATCCGGCTCGCGGACTTCTGGCGGCGCCGGGCACTGCGGCTGCTCCCGGTGCTCTGGCTGGTGCTCGCGGTGACCGCCTGCGCGGCCACCCTGACCGGCGGCGACGCGCGGGACGGCCTGCGGGGCGCGGTGGCCGCCGCGCTGACCTACCGCAGCAACTGGTGGCAGCTCTCCCAACACGACATGTACTTCGCGCGGTTCGGTGCGATGCCGGTGTTCCAGCACCTGTGGTCACTGTCGGTCGAGGAGCAGTTCTACCTGGGCTGGCCGCTCCTGCTGTGGGCGGTGATGGCGGTGCTGCGCCGCCAGCGGCACCAGGCGGCCTGCGCGGCGGCACTGGCCGCCGCGTCCTTCGTGGCGATGGCGGTCCTCCACGAACCGGGGACGGAACCCTCCCGGGTGTACTACGGCACCGACACCCACGGCGGCGGGCTGCTGCTGGGCGCCGCGCTCGCCCTGGCGCTGCCGCTGGCCCGGGCCGGGACACTGCGGCGGCCGGAGTACCTGCGGGCCATCGACGGACTGGGGGCCGCCGGGCTGCTGGCGCTGGTTCTCGCGGCGGTGTACGTCAGCGGCACCGGAACCTTCCTCTACCGGGGCGGCCTGGTCGGCGTCTGTCTGGCCGCCGCCGCGCTGACGGTGGCCGCGTGCGCGCCCGGCGTCGTCGGCCGCACGCTGGGCCGCGGGCCGCTGGTGTGGCTGGGCCGGCGCTCGTACGGCGTCTATCTCTGGCACTGGCCGGTGCTGGCCTGCCTCACCAACGCCGCGCCGGGGGTGGCCGTTTCGGCCCCGGGGAGGGTGGTCGCCCTGGTCCTTCCGGTGGCGCTGGCGGCGTTGTCGTACCGGCTGCTGGAGGAGCCCCTGCTCCGGCTGGGTCCACGCCGGTGGGCCGAGGCCGCCGCCGGTCGGGTCCGGGCCGCCGCGGACCGACGGCCCCGGGCGGTGCTGGGCGTGGCGGCGGCCTGTGCCGCGGTGCTGGCCGTCGCGTGCGTCGGGGTGTCGCGGGCCCCGTCCGGCGGTGGCCTGGAGGCCCAGATCGCGGCCGGCCGGCAGGCCATCGCGGCCCGGCGGACCGCTCTCCCGCGCCCCGCCGCCGCCGGGCGTGCCGCGGTCGCGCGCACGGCGGCGGGGCGCGGGGCGGTCGGCGGCGCCGCCATCACCGCCGTCGGCGACTCGGTGATACTGGCCTCGGCCGACGCCCTGGAGCGGCGGTTCCCCGGGATCGAGGTGGATGCCGTGATTGGGCGTCAGATGTCTTCCGCGCCACAGGTGTTGGAGCGACTGGCGGCCGCCGGCCTGCTGCGGCGGGTCGTGGTCGTCGGGCTCGGCACGAACGGCGATGTCACGGCGGGCACCCTGGAGCGGGTGCTGCGCGTCGCGGGCCCCTCCCGGACCGTGCTCTTCGTCAATGTCCACGCCGCCCGCTCCTGGGCGCCCCGGGTCAACGCGGCGCTCGCGGCCGGGGTTCGACGGCACCGCGGGGCGGCCATTCTGGCGGACTGGGACACAGCCGTCTCCCGCTGCCCGGAGCGCCTCTGGAACGACGGGATCCACCCGCGTCCGTCAGGCGCGCGACTGTACGCGGGGGTTGTCGCGGCGGGTGTCCGAATCGCCGTCTCCTGACGGGCCGTCGGGTGACGGCTGATACGACGTCACCCGTTCGACCACGATCTTTAGAAGTTTCCTACCAGCTCCGGCACCGCTCCCGACCTGCGGATATGTCGGCGCATCAGCTGTTCCGATAGTCCGTCCGAGGGTACGGACAAGATCTTCTCAACATGCGGGACGACCCCGCCGCCCGCGCAATGGAAACAAGGACGCGGTCGCAGTTCGACTCGAGGGAAGCAATCCCGCCTGCCCCGTCCGCAAGGAGGTTCAACCCATGCGTGTAACACGCATTCTGGCCGGGGCGGTGCTGACCACGACCGCCGTCGTTCTGCCGACAACCAACGCACTGGCGGCCACTCTCACCTTCACCCCGGACACCGTCAGCGCCGGTGGCCACGTGACGATCACCTCGGACTGCAACGTCGGCACGCTCAGCGGCGACGCCCTGGACGCCCCTGTGGCGTTCACGGCGGCCCCCGCGAGCCGTGGCTTCGATGTCTCCGAGGACGCCACTCCGGGGCAGCACACGATCACCATCAACTGCGCCGCCCCCGCGGCCGCCGCGGGCACCAGCACGGCGATCCTCCAGGTCCGCAGCGCGCAGGGCTTGCCCCCGGTGAACAACGGCGGGGGCGGGAACAACGGCGGGGGCCGCGGCGACCGCGATGACGACCGGGGTGACCGCGGTGACGACCGGGGTGACCGCGACGACCGCGGGGACCACGGCGGCCGGGGCGACCACGGCGGGCGCGGCGACCACGGGGACCACGGCGGCCGGGGCGACCACGGCGGGCGCGGCGACCACGGCAGGCACGGGGGCGACCCGTGCGACGACAGCTGGGGCGGTGGGGACGACGGCTGGGGTGACCACGGCGGCCGGGGCGACCACGGCGGGCGCGGGGACCACGGGGACCACGGCGGCCGGGGTGACCACGGCGGGCGCGGCGACGGCGGCGGGCGCGGCGACGGCGGCCGGGGCGACGGCGGCTGGCAGGGCGGCCGTGACAACGACCGCGGGGACGGCGGCCGCGGCGGCCGTGGCGACCAGCAGGGCGACGAGCAGGGCGGGGGCGGCAACAACCGCCCCGGCCAGCGCGACAACCAGGAACTCAACACCCTGGACGAGGAGGAGAGCAGCGGTACCGCGACGACGGACGGCAAGAACACCGACGACTCGTGGGACAGCGGGCGTGACGGCGGGCGTGACGGCGGCCGCGGCGGCTGGAAGCACGACAACGGCGGCTGGGGCGGCGGTCACGACGACGGTGACTGGGGCGGCGGCAATGACGACTGCGACAACTGGTCCCCGCCGACCGGCAGCCCGCACACCGGTGTCGGTGGCTCGATCGGTGGCCTGAACACCACCGAGACCGCGGTGGGCACCGGCCTGCTCGCGGTCGCCGCCGGCGGTGGCATCTACCTGGTGCGCCGGCGCCGCATGAACGGCGGCCAGGCCTGATCGTTGCGGACCTCCGCGATCCAGGTGTGACCGCCCTGCCCCCGGGCCGCCTCACGGCGCCCGGGGGCAGTCGCGTACCCGCGAAAGGCGCGATGGCATCATGGCCGGTCACATCGGCACTGGTGACGGCGGAGTTGCAACGGTGGACACGAGCGAGGCGCACGGCACGGCGGACGCGGCACCGGCCGACGCCGCCGTACTGAGCGAGCGGCGGCGCGAACAGCGCGGCTGGTACTTCTACGACTGGGCCAACTCCGTCTTCTCGGCGAGCGTGATCACGGTCTTCCTGGGGCCGTATCTGACCACGGTCGCCAAGGCGGCGGCCGACGCCGACGGCTATGTCCGTCCCCTGGGCATCCCGGTGCGGGCCGGCTCGTACTTCGCGTACGCGATCTCCGCCTCCGTACTGCTCTCCGTGCTGGTGATGCCGCTGGCGGGGGCGGTGGCGGACCGTACCGGACGGAAGAAGCCGCTGATGGGCGGGTTCGCCTTCATCGGGGCCGGGGCCACGACGGGGATGTTCTTCCTGTCCGGGGACCGGTATCTGCTGGGCGGGGGGCTGCTGGTCGTCGCCAACGTCGCCTATGCCGCGTCGGTGGTGATCTACAACTCCTTCCTGCCGCAGATCGCCGAGCCGCACGAGCGCGACGCGGTCTCCTCCCGGGGATGGGCCTTCGGCTACGCGGGCGGGTCGCTGGTGCTGGTGGCCAACCTGGTGCTGTTCCTGCGGCACGACGCCTTCGGGATGTCGGAGGGCATGGCGGTACGGATCTGCCTGGCCTCGGCGGGGCTGTGGTGGGGGGCGTTCACGATCGTGCCGCTGCTGAGGCTGCGCGAGCACGGGGACGGGCCGGGCCGCGGTACCGGGACCGGCGGCGGGGGTGCCGCGCTGGGACAGGGCTTCCGCCAGCTCGCGGCGACCGTGCGGGACATGCGCCGGTATCCGCTGACGCTGGCCTTCCTGCTGGCGTACCTGGTCTACAACGACGGCGTGCAGACGGTGATCTCCCAGGCGTCGGTGTACGGCTCCGAGGAGCTCGGCCTCGGTCAGTCGACGCTGATCGCGGCGATCCTGCTGGTGCAGGTGCTGGCGATCGCGGGCGCCCTGCTGCTGGGCCGCCTCGCGGCGCGCTACGGGGCCCGGCGGACCGTTCTGGGGTCCCTGGTGGCCTGGACGGTGACGATCGGCACCGGCTACTTCCTGCCGGCGGGCGAGCCGCTGTGGTTCTTCGTGCTGGCCGCGGCGATCGGGATGGTGCTGGGCGGCAGCCAGGCGCTGTCGCGGTCGTTGTTCTCGCACATGGTGCCGCGCGGAAAGGAGGCCGAGTACTACTCGGTGTACGAGGTGAGCGACCGGGGCACGAGTTGGCTGGGGCCGTTGCTCTTCGGGCTGACATACCAGCTGACCGGCAGCTACCGGGACGCGATCATCTCGTTGGTGGCGTTCTTCGTGATCGGTTTCGTCCTGCTGGCGAGGGTGCCGGTGCGGCGGGCGATCGCGGCGGCGGGCAATCCGGTCCCCGAGACGATTTAGCCCTGCGGGGTGTGGGGCGGTAGTGTACGCCGTTGGCTCGTCGGACGGACCGTTACTGCGCGTCAAGACAGGAAGGCGCAGGGTGATATCTCTCGTTAGATGTGACAAAACGGGCGCCGATGGGTACAAAAAGGGGCGGCACGACGGGCGACGCATGTCCAGAAGCGGGAATCTTCACCGCCGACCGGACGTTGACCGGATGACGACGACAGCGACACCTGTCCTGTGGGCGACAAAGCCCGGGAGGCACGATTCATGAGTGAGCGAGCTCTCCGCGGCACGCGACTCGGGGCGACGAGCTACGAGACCGACCGCGGCATCGATCTGGCACCGCGCCAGACGGTGGAGTACGCATGCCGGAACGGACATCGATTCGAGATGCCGTTCTCGGTTGAGGCCGAGATTCCGCCGGAGTGGGAGTGCCGCGCATGCGGCCAGACCGCTCTCCTGGTGGACGGAGAGGGCCCGGAGAAGAAAGAGACCAAGCCCGCGCGCACGCACTGGGACATGCTCATGGAGCGCCGTACGCTGGAGGAGCTGGAGGAAGTCCTGGCCGAGCGCCTGGCTGTCCTGCGCTCCGGAGCCATGAACATCGCGGTGCATCCGCGCGACAACCGCAAGACCGCCTGACGCCAGGCACGGGCCCGTGAGGGGCGGGCCCGGAAACAACGCACTGCACCCCGGGAGGCGGCGCCTAGCGGCGCCGCGACCCGGGGTTCTTGCCGTCGGCGTCGGTCGGCTCGCCCGCCGGCTCCCCCCGGTCCAGGACCTCGCCCTGGATCACCTTGCCGTCGGGGCGGTGGATGCGCAGCTGTTCGTCGGCGGTGCGGGCCTGCTGGAACAGGTCGCCCAGCGAACCGGGCGTGCCTTGGGTGGCGCCCCGGCGCGTCAGGCCGCGCCCGAAGGCCCTGCGCAGCAGCGAGCGGGTGGGCGGGAACAGGCACAGCAGCCCGGCGGCGTCGGAGAGCAGACCGGGGATCATCAGCAGCAGGCCGCCCAGCATGGCCAGGCCGGTGCCCTCCCGGATGCCCTCCGGGGCGTCCCCGGCGGGCGGCTGCGGCTGCGGCTGCATCGAGGCCGTCAGGTTGCGCCAGGCGGCGCGGCCTGCCCGCTTGACCGCCAGGGCGCCCAGCACCAGCCCGGCCAGGAGCAGCAGCAGGACCGTGAACCCGCCGGCCGCCCGGGCCACCACGATCAGCAGCCATATTTCGAGCAGCACCCACGCTGCCACCGCCAACGGCAGCAGCGTACGGGCGCGGGAGCGCGGGGCGGGAGTCGTCATACGGTCAATTGTGCCTGGCTCCGCCCGGCCCCGGTTTCCCGGCCCGGACGATCCGGGACACCCGGGAGCCGACGCCCCAGGCGGTCACCCGCCACAGTGCCTCGACGACGATGTTGCGGCTCATCTTGCTGTCGCCGCGCTCGCGCTCCACGAAGGTGATCGGCACCTCCACGACATGGAAACCGGCCTTGACCGCGCGCCACGCCAGGTCGACCTGGAAGCAGTAGCCCGCCGAGGCCACCTCGTCCATGCCGAGGCCTTCCAGGGTCTCCCGGCGGAAGGCCCGGTAGCCCCCGGTGACGTCGCGGATCGGCACGTCCAGCATCAGGCGCGAGTAGGTGCTGCCGCCCCGCGACAGGATCTCGCGGGACCGGGGCCAGTTGACGACCCGGCCGCCGGGGATCCAGCGGGAGCCCAGGACGACGTCGGCACCCTTGAGCGCGGTGAGCAGCCGGGGCAGCTCCTCCGGCTGGTGGGAGCCGTCGGCGTCCATCTCGACGAGCACGCCGTAGCCCTGCTCGATGCCCCAGCGGAAGCCGGCCAGGTAGGCGGCGCCGAGGCCCTCCTTGCCCTTGCGGTGCAGCACGTGCACCGAGGCGTCGGCGGCCACGAGTTCGTCGGCGAGCTTGCCGGTGCCGTCCGGGCTGTTGTCGTCGGCGACCAGGATGTGCGCCTCCGGAACGGCGGAGCGGACCCTGGCGACGATCGGCTTGATGTTGTCGGCCTCGTTGTAGGTCGGGATGATCACCAACACCCTGCCCAGCGGGCCGTAGCTGCGCTGTCCCTGCCGGCCCTGTTGCCCATCGTCGCTCACTGCTGCTGCCCCTTCACGTTCACGTTCGTACGTCCCCTCCTGCCGAGCGCGACGGCTGCGGCGCAGGACAGGAGCCCCACCATAGCGAGCGTCCACTCGGGAGCGACGCCGACTCGGTCGGCGATCGTCAGCTCGTCACGCAGCGGCAGTTTCGCGCTGAGAACGTCCTGAGTGAACTCTTTCGTGCGCTGCTCGATCGTTCCGTCGGGCGCGACCACGGCGCTGATGCCACTGGTCGCGGCGGTGACGACGGCCCGGCCGTGCTCGACGGCGCGCAGCCGGGACATGGCGAGCTGCTGCTCGGGCTGGCCGGTGCGGCCGTAGGTGGCGTTGTTGGTCTGGACGACCAGGGCACGCGCGCCGGCCTTGACGGTGTCGTGGACGATCTCGTCGTAGGCGACCTCGAAGCAGATCACGTCGCCCAGCTTGGCGCCGGCGATGTCGAGGACGCCGGTGTCGCGGCCGGGGTAGAAGTCCCGCTGGATCTGGTCGAGCCGCTTGATGACCTTCGTCAGCTCGGTGCGGAAGGGCACGTACTCGCCGAAGGGCACCGGGTGCTGCTTGGTGTAGGAGGCGCCGGGGCCGGTGACCGGGTCCCAGACGATGCCCTCGTTCTGGACGTGGGAGACGTCCGGGCCGTCGACGAGGGCGCCGACCAGGACGGGGACGCCGACGGCCTTCACGGCCTCCTCGATGTCGGCGTAGGTCTCGGGGTCGCCGAACGGGTCCATGTCGGAGGAGTTCTCGGGCCAGATCACCAGGTCGGGCTTGGCGACCTTGCCGGCCCGGACGTCGGCGGCGAGCTTGAGCGTCGCCTTGACGTGGTTCTGCAGGATCTTCCGGGGGCGGCCCAGGAAGTGCATCCCGGGCTGCTGGACGTTGCCCTGGACAATGGCGACCTGGACGCTGTCGTCGGCGTCGGTGGGCACCGGTACCGCGAAGCCGCAGGCCAGGACCGCGCCGGCCAGGACGACCGCCCCGGCGGCCGGGGCCGCCGCGCGGAGGGTACGGCTGCCGCCCGTACGGAGCCGGTACGCGCCCAGGGCCCCGGCGGCCAGCAGACCACCGCAGAGGGCGACGGCGAACGTCACCAGGGGGGCGCCGCCGAGCGCGGCGAGCGGGGTGAAGGGCGAGCCGGTGTTGGCGAAGGCGAGCCGGCCCCACGGGAAGCCGCCGAAGGGCTGCCGGTCACGTGCCAGTTCCTCGGCGACCCACAGGCAGGCCCCCCACAGCGGCCAGGCCGGCAGCCGCGAGGTGACCGCGAGGCCGGCGCCCAGGGCCGCGACGAACAGCGCCTCGATGACGGACAGGCCCACCACGGCGTCCCAGCCGACCACATGCAGCCACTGCAGCAGCCAGACGAAGAACGGCAGACCGAAGGCGAACCCGAGCCACGCGCCCTGGCGGCCGGTGCGCCCCCGGACGAGCAGGGCCAGCCCGGCGACGGAGACCAGGGACAGCGGCCAGACGTCGTACGGCGGGAAGGCGGCCGCCAGAGCCAGCCCGAGCGCAGCGGCGACCGCCGAGCGCGGCGCCGCCCGGCGCGCAGCCCCCCGGGCCCGTCCCCACCGCCCCACCGACGGCTCGGCCGCTGCGGGCGGCACTGCCGGCGGATCCGGGACAGCCGGGCGCCGGGCCGCTTCGCGGGCGCGCCGCAGCATGCCCGGACGGGCCGGTGCCGGCGGATCCGCTGCGGGGCCTGGCGGCTCTGCCGGTTCCGCCGGGGCGGCGGTGGCTGCCGTACCGGCGGGTGCCGGTGCGGAATCGGGGCGCACGCGCACGGTCGCGGCCTTCCTTGCAGGTGGTGACTTTGTAGGTGACCGTACATCGGATGGCGGTACGCGCGGGCCCGGGGTGGGGGGTTGCGGCGGGCACGGCGGTGCCGGGCCGGAGGTGATCTGCGGGGAGGGGCCACGGACGCCCTTCGGGCCGACCTGGGACCCGCTGGCTGCGGGCCGGCGACAAGGCCGTTGTCTACTGGGCGCCGGGTCCCTCCCCGGGTCTCACCTGCCGGCCGGCGGCATCTCGCCGTGTGGCGAGCCCCGCTCCGTGCCCCAGGCACTGGACCTGGCTGCCAGGGCGGATGACGGAGGATCCCGGTCGGACGTGCTGCGGTGGACCCGGCCGAACCTACTCGCCCCCGACCGTCAGCTGTCAACAGCGGTGTGACCTGCGCCGTTTGCGCAAATCAGCAGGTCAGTGCGGGGCTGCCGGAATCGCTTTGGGCCGCTCACCGGGCACCGTTCGGGCGCATGCACCGGCGTGGCGTCACCCGTTCGGGCGCTCGAAGACCGTACGTCCGGCGACCACGGTGCGCAGCGCGGTGGGCAGGGCGGTGCCGGGGGTGAGGTCGGGCAGGCCCGGGGTGCCGGAGCGGGGGTCGGTGGACCAGTTGGAGACCCGCTGGTCGGGTACCTGGACGACGAGGTCGCCGGTGCGCCAGACCGCGTAGTCGGCGGGGGCGCCGGGGACCAGGACACCGGCGTCGTCCCGGCCGACGGCGCGCCAGCCACCCCGGGTGTGGGCGGTGAAGGCGGCCCGGACCGAGATGCGGTGGGCCGGGTTGTGGTGGAAGGCCGCGGCCCGGACGGTGCCCCAGGGGTCGAGGGGGGTGACCGGGCTGTCGGAGCCCAGGGCGAGCGGCACGCCGGACCGCGTCATGGCGGCGTACGGGTTGAGGGTGCGGGCCCGGTCGGCGCCGAGGCGCCGCGCGTACATGCCGCCGTCGCCGCCCCACGCCGCGTCGAAGGCCGGCTGTACGGAGGCGACGAGGCCGAGGTCGGCGAAGTCGGCGATGGTGGCGGGGGTCATCATCTCGGCGTGCTCGACGCGGTGGCGCAGCGCGCGGACCCGGTCGGGGCCGGTGCGTTCGGCGGCCTTGCGTACGCCTTCGGTGACGGTGGCGACGGCGGCGTCACCGATGGCGTGGAAGCCGGCCTGGACCCCGGCCTCGGTGCACAGGGCGACGTGGTCGGCGACGGCGGCGGCGTCGAGGTAGCCGGTGCCGGTGTGGGCGGCGTCGGCGTAGGGGGCGTGCAGGCACGCGGTGTGGGAGCCGAGGGATCCGTCGACGAAGAGGTCGCCCCCGGCGCCGGTCGCGCCGAGCGCGCGGATCCGGTCGAGGTCGGCGGGGGTGGTGACGGCCTGGGCCCAGTAGCCGAAGACCCTCGGCGCGGACCCGTCGGCGGCGAGCGCCAGCAGGCCGGTCAGGTCGTCCTCGGAGGAGATGTCGGGCCCGGCGCACTCGTGCAGGGAACCGATGCCCAGGGACGCGGCGTGGCGCAGCGCGGCCCGCTGGGCGGCCTCGCGCTGGGCGGGGGTGACGGCGTCGTGGGCCGCACGGCGTACGGCGTGGTGGGCGTCGCGGGTGAGCGGGCCCTGCGGGTCGTGGCCGGGCAGCGCCTCGATGCCGGGGACGCCCCTGCGCAGCGCGGTACTGGCGACCGCCGAGTGCACGTCGGTGCGGGTCAGGTAGACCGCCCGCCCGCCGGTGACGGCGTCGAGTTCGGCGCGGGTCGGCGGGCGCCCCTCGGGCCAGCGGGTCTCGTCCCAGCCGTGGCCCAGCAGGACCTGCTGCCCGGGGTTGGCGACGGCGTACGCGCCGGTACGGGCCAGGGCGTCCGCGAGGGTGTCGGCGTCGCCCAGGTCGAGGCCGGTGAGGGCGAGGCCGGTGGCGGTGGTGTGGACGTGGGCGTCGGCGAAGGCGGGGGTGACCAGGGCTCCGTCGAGGTCGACGACCTCGTCCACGCCGGTGGCGAAGGAGTCGGCGGCGCCCTCGGACCCGATCCAGGCGACGGTGGCGCCGTCGACCACCATGGCGGTGGCGAAGGGGTCGGCCGGGCTGTAGACGAAACCGTTGCGGAGCAACGTGGTCCGGTTCATGCGGTTCTGCCTCGCTGTTGCTTCGGTCGCCGGCCAGGGTCGTGTGCCGGCTGCGTGGGCGGCGGCCGGGGCCGGCGCGGCGGCCCGGGGCAGGCGAGCGCCCGCGAGGACCGCGAACACATGCTAGATGCGCGGCGGACGGGCCTCGTAGGGCGTCGAGAGGACCACCGTGGTGCGGGTGGAGACACCGGCGAGACCGCGGATCCTGGTGAGGAGGTGTTCGAGTTCGCCGGGGGTGGCGACGCGGACCTTGAGGATGTAGTTCTCCTCACCGGCGACACTGTGGCAGGCCTCGATCTCGGGTACGTCGGCGAGACGGTCGGCGATGTCGTCGGGGGCGCTGGGGTCGAAGGGCGCGACGGAGATGAAGGCCGTCAGTGACAGGCCGACCGCCTCGGGGTCCACGATGGCGGCGTAGCCGCGGATCACCCCGCGCTGTTCGAGCCGGCGCACCCGCTGGTGCACGGCCGAGGTGGACAGGCCGGTGGCCTTGCCCAGGTCGGTGTAGCTCATCCGCCCGTCGGCGACGAGAAGTTCCACGATGTGCCGGTCCAGCTCCTCCACAGCGCAGAACCTACAGGGTCGGCGGATCCCTCCGGTAACCGGGAACCGCGCCGGGCCGCGTACGGCGGATCGCCGGGGCCGGACCCGGTGGAGTGCTGTGTGACGAAGGCCACATGCCC
The DNA here is from genome assembly GCF_056270125.1 of Streptomyces sp. RLA131. Taxonomy (NCBI): domain Bacteria; kingdom Bacillati; phylum Actinomycetota; class Actinomycetes; order Kitasatosporales; family Streptomycetaceae; genus Streptomyces; species Streptomyces sp. RLA131. The sequence goes on along the minus strand of NZ_JBWDOQ010000002.1, from coordinate 7,695,392 downwards.
GGTCTCCGTTCACAGGTGCGGGGGTGGTTACGGGGGGTGGCTGAGGGGAAGTGCTCGCTATGGTCGAGGCCGAGGCGCCCGGCCGGCCCCGATGAGGGCGCTCATCCTGAGGGGGAGAGTAGCTATGGGTACCCATGCACGGCAGATTCGCGGCGTAGAACGCGGGGAACGCGGGGATCGCGGGGATCGCGGGGAACACAGCCAGGCCGCACTTGAGGAGGCGCACGAACGATTCCCGGCGTTCGAGCTGATCACGGCAGACGCCGAGGACGGCTTCGACGACGAGGCGTACGACGTCCACCGGGTGGCCTGCCCCGACTGTGCCCGCCCGATCGCGCTGCTCGCGGACGAGGACGTGCTGCCCGAGCACGCGCTCTGCCCGACGCCGTGGAACCCGTTCGGCCTGACGGTCTGCCCCGGCTCCGGGCGGGCCGCCCGCGACGCCCGGCCGGCGGCCGGTGAGGCGGCGGCGGCCGACGAGCCGGACCTCGGGGTGCTGTTGACCCTTCCGGCCGGTCTCGACTGGCGTACCCAGCCGTTCTCGCACGTGGGCGGTCCCGGCTCGCGGCCCCTGCGGGTGCCGCTGGAGCGGGCGGCGTAGCGCACGCGACGGACCGCTGGTGCCGCGCCCCGGCCGGGGCGCGGCACTTCTTGTTGCCGCGACCTGCTCCGTGCCTGCTCCGTGCCTGCTCCGTGCCTGCTCCGTGCCTGCTACGTGCCTGCTACGGCCTGCTCTCCGGGCCGGCGAGGTGCCGGGCGATGACCATCCGCTGGATCTGGTTGGTGCCCTCGACGATCTGCAGCACCTTGGCCTCGCGCATGTAGCGTTCGACCGGGAAGTCGGCGGTGTAGCCGTATCCGCCCAGGAGTTGGACGGCGTCGGTGGTCACCTGCATGGCGGCGTCGGTGCAGAAGAGCTTGGCCATGGCCGCCTGCCGGGAGAACTGCCTTCCGCTGTCGCGCAGTCGGGCGGCGGCGAGGTAGAGCGCGCGGCCGGCCTCGATCTTGGTGGCCATGTCGGCCAGCATGAAGCGCAGGCCCTGGAAGTCCACCAGCGGACGGCCGAACTGCCGCCGGTCCATGGTGTATCGCAGCGCCTCGTCCAGCGCGCCCTGGGCGAGGCCGATGGCGCAGGCGGCGATCCCGAGGCGGCCGGAGTCCAAGGCGGACAGGGCGATGGTGAAGCCCTGGCCCTCGTCGCCGAGGCGGCGGGCGTCGGGGACGGTGACCGCGTCGAATTGGACCTGCGCGGTGGGCGAGCCCTTCATGCCCATCTTCTTCTCGGGCCGCGCGGCCGACAGCCCCGCGGCGTCCCCGGGGACGAGGAAGGCGGTGATACCGCGCGGCCCCTCCTCGCCGGTGCGGGCGAGCACGGTGTAGAAGTCGGCGACGCCGCCGTGGGTGATCCAGGCCTTGGTCCCGTCGATCACCCAGTTGTCACCGCCGGCGGCGACGTCCCGGACGGCCCGGGTGCGCAGCGAGGCGGCGTCGGAGCCGGAGGCGGGTTCGGACAGGCAGTAGGCGCCCAGCAGTGAGCCGCCCAGCATCGCGGGCAGGTGCTCGGCGCGTTGTTCCTTGCTGCCGAAGTGGGCGAGGCCGTGGCAGGCGAGGGTGTGGACGCTGACGCCGAGGCCGATGGTGAGGCGGGCCGCGGCGAGTTCCTCCAGGACCTGGAGGTAGACCTCGTAGGGCTGGCTCCCGCCGCCGTACTCCTCGTCGTAGGGCAGGCCGAGCAGTCCGGCCTCGCCGACGAGGGCGAAGGTGTCGCGCGGGAAGATGCCGGCGTCCTCCTCCTCGGCCGCCGTGGGGCTGATCTCCCGGCGGGCCAGATCGCGGACGAGCGCGAGCAGGTCGCGGGCCTCCTCGGTCGGCAGCTGTCGGTCCACCGGTGGTTGGCCGTCGTGGGGCATGGCGGCGCTCTCCTCCCTGTCGGGCGCGGCGGCGGCATCCGCTCAGGGTGTGGGCGGGCGCGCCGTGTGTCGTGACCGTGTACCGATGGTCTCCCGCCGGGTCTCGGCGCGGCCTGACCAGCGGCTGCGGCGCGATGAGTATGCCCGATCGGACGCTCTTGGCGCGCGCGGGGGCGAATTTTGGCATACGGACGCTGTCAGCGTGACGGATTCGGCTTGTGCCTCGCCTGGACGGCCGAGAGCGGCTACCGTCGCGGCGTGCGACGACCCGGGAAAAACGACGTTCGAGGATCACTGATGACCGTACGGTGGGCGGCGGCGGCAGCGACCGCCGCGGCATTGCTCGCGGTGTCGGGCTGCGGTTCGTCGGACAGCGGTCAACAGGCGACCGGTGGGCCGATGAAGCTGGAACGGATCACCAAGACCATCGGGTGCAAGTCGTCGTTGCAGACGGACAGCGCGGAGCTGCGGCAGAGCAGTTGCCGCAAGGCGAAGCAGACGTTCATCGTGCTGACCTTCGCGTCAAAGACGGGCCAGCGGACCTGGCTGGACAACGCCAAGCCGTACGGCGGTGACTATCTGGTGGGCACCCGCTGGGTGGTCGAGGCCGACCTCAAGGCCCTGGGGCCGGTCCAGAAGGAGCTGGGCGGATCGGTCGAGGCCGGCGAGGACCACGGCAGTCACTGAGCCGAGCCGCCGCCGGGACGGGAGTCGCGATCACCGGAACCACAGGCACGCACGCCCCACACGCGCGTGCCACCGGCCGGCGGACGTCCCGTCAGACGTCGAGGTCCGCCTCGATGCGCTTGAGCTGGTGACGGGCCATCGCCAGATTGGCCCGCTCCCGGTCCAGGGCCAGGTAGAGGAACAGACCCTTTCCGGCCCGGCTGCTGATCAGCCGGATCAGGTGGTACTGGGAGCCGAGGGTGATCAGGACGTCCTCGATCCCCTCCTTGATGTTGAGCATCTCCATCGTGCGCATCTTGGCCCGGATCACATCGGTGTTGCCCGCGGCCGCGACCGTGAGGTCGAGGTCCTTGGAGCCGCCGAGGGTGCCCAGGGCCATGCCGCTGCCGTAGTCGACGAGCGCGCAGCCGATGACCCCCTCGATCGAGGTCATGCAGTCCTTCAACGCGGTTTCGGTATTCGCCATCAGGGTCTCGCTTCCTTTCGTGGGTTTGCCTATTACCTGGCGCCGGGTTCCGGGCGCGGCACGCCCGCGCCCGGTGCCGGGTGGTTGTGGAGTCATGTCCGCTCCTGGTGGTCGGGCGCGCCGTCGACGAGGTCGCCGATACGCCCGCTGGATCGGCGGGCCTCCAGATGGAGCCGGCCGACGTTTGTGTCGGGGCCGGCCACCACGGTGAGAGTGGCGCTCAGTCCCGCGGAGTAGGTCGCCACATAGCCGAGCTCGCCCCGGGCCATGAGTTCGCGGAAACCCCCCTGCCCGGTGGCCTCGGTGAGGCGGGTGCCGACGCCCAGCGCCGCCGCGGTCAGCGCGGCGACGCCGTCCGGTTCGATGCCGCTCGTGTCGTGGGCGATCACCATCCCGTCGGTGCTCGCCACGAGGCCGCCCGTCAGATGCGGCACGCGTGCGCGCAGGCTGCGCAGTTCGGCGAGCACCTCGGGTTGCACGGTCATCGGCTGCCTCCTTCCGGTTCCGGCGAGCTGTTTCAGAGCGCGCCTCCATGGCCGGTCCGAGAACCCGGCACGGGCGGGAAGTGCACTCACAGACGGGCCTCCAGCGCGTCGCGGATCCGGATCAGCAGATCGATATCGGGGTCGGGGTCGCGCGGCGGCGGGTCCTGCGGCGGGTTCTGACCGTGCCGGGCTTCCCGGCCCGCAGGCGCCGGGGTCTCGACGTAGCCGGCTGCCGCCAGATGCCGTACGTCGAGCACGGTGGTGAACGCGGAGCGTCCCAGCAGCCAGGCGATCTGCGGCGGGGTGCGCGAGCCGTCGGCCAGCTCCAGCACCGCGCGCTGGCCGGGATTGGGGGTGCAGCCCCGCCTGCGGTACGGGTCGTCGCCGGCCCGGGGGACGACGGGCCCGGCGTCGGCGGCCGGCCAGGGCCAGACCCGGTCCAGCAGGGCCCGTCTGCGGCCGGACTCACGTCGCAGCACATCGGCGCGGACGGGCCGTACGGGGCCGAGCCAGTGACTGGCGCCCTGCAGGAAGCGGCTGGGTTCCGACCCCGGGAGCAGGACGAAGTAGGCCGCGTCGAACAGCGCCCCGAGATGGCACAGTTCGAGCTCGCCCCGGGTCAGGCAGCCGTGCTCGACCAGGAAGGGTCCGACCCGGCAGTCGTGGCCGGCCTCGGCCAGGGCCTTGCGCCAGGCGTCCTCGGACAGCCGCCCGCAGGCGGTGAGCCGGCTGCCGAGGTCGGGCGCCATGGGGCTCTCCGCGTGGACCACCGCGCCCTCGCACAGGTACAGCACGCCGCGGTCGCCGTAGAGGGCGCCGGTGGCCCGTTCGGTGGCGAGCGAGGCCAGCGCGGCGTCGAAGTCCTGTCCGATCAGGGTTCTCACACCAGCACCAGCTTCTCGGCCAGGGACTGCAGTCGGAAGCGGGCGAGGGCGAGGTTGGACTCGCCGCGGTCGAGCCACAGGTAGAGGAAGACGCTGCTCTCGAACGAGGTGTCTATGAACCGCATCAGGTGGTAGCCGGCGCTGGCGCTGATGATGATGTCCTCGACCGGCACCTTGCCGGTCTGCGTCGCGGTGAAGGATCCGCCGTCCACCACCGCGCGGACCACCTCGGTGGTCTCCACCGCGGTGACCTCGTGGTCGTCGTTGGGTCCCTCCCCCGCGGTGCCCAGGACGAGTCCGCTGCTCCAGTCGACCAGACTGGCCCCGAGCACTCCGGGGATGGCCATGGCCTCGGCCAGGCACTCGTCGATTCCGGGCAACACGAACTCCCTCACCCGATACTTTCGGTAGACCAGATGCCACGGAACGTTAGTGGAGCGTCGCGCGATTCGCGGTTGTTGCGGCATTTCCACCAGGCACATGCCGGATCCGTACTATTCTCCGCTCTTGACCCGTGTTCACAGGTCGGCGGGCAGCGCCTGTTCGGCCCAGATGGTCTTGCCCCGGTACGACTGCCGGGTGCCCCAGGCCTCGCAGAGCCGCGCGACCAGGAGCAGTCCGCGGCCGCCCTCGTCGAAGGTCCGGGCCCGGCGCGGATGGGGGGCGGTGTTGCTGCCGTCCGAGACCTCGCAGATCAGGGTGCGGTCGTGGATCAGCCGGAGCTGGAGGGGGGCGGCGCCGTAGCGGATGGCGTTGGTGACCAGCTCGCTGACGACCAGTTCGGTGGTGAACCCGGCCGCCTCAAGGCCCCAGGCGGCCAGCTGCCGTGCGGCGGCTCTGCGGGCCGCGCAGACCACCGAGGGCTCGGCGGACAGGTCCCAGGTGGCCACCTGGCCCCGGTCGAGCACCCGGGTGCGTGCCATGAGCAGGGCGACGTCGTCGCCGGGGTGTTGCGGAAGCATCGCCCGCAGGACCTGGTCGCAGGTGCCCTCCAGGGTGGGCGCCGGGGTGGCGAGGACCCGCCGCAGCTCGGCGAGGCCCTGGTCGAGGTCCCGCTCCCGGGACTGGACCAGCCCGTTGGTGTAGAGCACGACCAGGCTGCCCGGGTCCACGGCGGTCTCGGCGGCCTCGAAGGGCAGTCCGCCGCCCAGCCCGAGCAGGGGCCCGGCCGGCAGGTCCAGGAACTCCACGGTGTGTCCGCCGGCCGTCCCGGGTCCGGGGCCGACCAGGAGGGGTGGCGGATGCCCGGCGCGGGCGGCGCAGCAGGTGCCGGAGACCGGGTCGTAGACCGCGTACAGGCAGGTCGCGCCGGTGACGCCGGCGGAGGCCTCGTCGGCGTCGCCCTGGGTGGAGGCCCGGTTGACGAGGTCGTCGAGGTGGGTGAGGAGTTCGTCGGGCGGCAGGTCGACGTCGGCCAGGGTGCGTACGGCGGTACGGAGCCGGCCCATGGCCGCCGCGGCCTGGATGCCGTGGCCGACGACGTCCCCGGCGACCAGGGCGACCCGGGCCCCCGACAGCGGGATGACGTCGAACCAGTCGCCGCCCACACCCGCCTCGGAGCCGGCCGGCAGATAGCGGGAGGCGACCTCCACGGCCGCCCGCGGGGGCGTGGCGCGCGGCAGCAGGCTGCGCTGCAGGGTCAGGGCGGTGGTGCGTTCGCGGGTGTAGCGGCGGGCGTTGTCGAGGCAGACGGCGGCCCTGGTGGTGATCTCCGTGGCCAGCAGGACGTCGTCCTCCTCGAAGGGGTCCGGGCGCCGGTGGCGGACGAAGACCACCACTCCGAGGGTGCTGCCGCGGGCCTGGATGGGCACCGCCATCAGGGAGTGCACCCCGAAGCGGTTCATCCGCTCCGCGCGGACGGAGTCCGCGGCCGCCCAGCGCGCCACCCCGGGGTCGGTGAGCCGCTGTACGACCGGGCGGCCGGTCGCCAGGCATTCGGCGGGCGGGGAGAACGCCGGGTAGGAGTCGGCGGTTCCCAGGCCGACGACGGACTCGGGGACACCCGGCAGTACGGAGGCGTGGGCGAGCCGGCGCAGCAGCACCGAGGCCGGTTCGGGCCCGGTGTCGGGTTCGGCGCCCCGGTAGACGCGGTCCAGCAGGTCGACGCTGGCGAAGTCCGACAGTTCGGGGACGGCGGCCTCGGCGAGTTCCCGCGCCGTGCGCTCGACGTCCAGGGTGGTGCCGATCCGCAGGCCGGCGTCGTTGAGCAGTTGCAGCCGCTGCCTGGCCCAGTGCTGATCGGTCCGGTCGTGGGCGGCGAGGCAGACGCCGCGGATGGCTCCGTCGGCGTCCCTGAGCGGGCCGAGGTAGACGTTCCAGGCGTGCTCACAGCGCTCCCCCTCGGTCCGCAGATACGTTTCGAGGTAGCGGGGCCGGCCGTCGGCGAGTACCTGGGCCATGGCCTGTTCGGTGCGGTCGCTCTGGGGGTCGGGGACTATCTCCGGGACGCGCAGGCCCCGCATCTCGTCCTCGGTGAGCGCCATGGCCCGTTGCATGTCCTCGTTGGCCCGGCACAGCCGCAGCCGGGTGTCGTACAGGGCCGTGGTGCAGCACGGTGACTGGGCGAAGGCCAGCCGGTCCAGGTCGTCGTCGCGGGGGCGGGGAAGGGTTCCGGTCAGCGGGGAGACCAGCAGCCATTCGGTGGTGCCGTCGGCGGTGGCGTGACGGTGGGCCAGCAGACGGGTCCGTAGGCGGTGGCCGTCGCGGTGGCGCAGCGAGAGGGTGCCGTTCCAGCGGGGCAGCCGTGCGAGGGAGCGGTCCACGAGGTCCACGAGGTGCGGGACCGTGCCTTCGGCGTCGGCGTCGGCGTCGCCGTCGAGGAGGGCGGAGGCGGGCCGTCCGACGACCTCGCCGGGGCGGTGGCCGAGCAGACGGCGGGCGCCTTCGCTCCAGCCGGTGACGACCCCGTGCCCGTCCAGGGTGGCGCGGGCGGTGGCCGCCGTGTCGACGAGGTCGTCCAGGTCACCGGGCGGGAGGGCGCCCGCTTCGCCGGTGCCGCGGTTGCTGTGGTGCGTCATGGGAGCTCATCTCACCCTCGCTCCCATTCCTTCCCCCGGGCCCCGTGCTCAACCGGCGTCGACGAGCGACAGGGCGTGCAGCCGGTCGGGCGGGCCGGGGCGGGCGTAGTACCAGCCCTGTGCGGTGTCGCAGCCCAGCACCCTCAGATGCTCGGCCTGCAGCCCGGTCTCGACGCCTTCCACGGTGACCGACATGCCGAGGGTGTGGGCGAGCTGGACGATACCGTCCACGATCTTGACGTCGACGGGGTCGACGGGGCGGTGCTGCATGCCCCGGGTGAAGGACCGGTCCAGTTTCAGGGTGGTGATGGGCAGCCTGCGCAGCGAGGCCAGGTTGGAGTAGCCGGTGCCGAAGTCGTCCAGGGCGATGTCCATGCCGAGTTCGGCGAACTGGCGCAGCGGGCGCAGCAGGTCCTCGTCGGCGCCGATCAGTGCGCTCTCGGTGACCTCCAGGCAGAGCGCGGACGGTTCGAGGCCGGCCTCGGCGAGGGCGGCGACCGTCTCGCGGACCAGGCCGGGGTGGTGGAGCTGGGAGGGCGAGAGGTTGACGTTGACCCGCAGCGGCCGGCCGTGCCCGGTGTCGCCCGGGAGCTGCCAGCCGCGGGCCTGGCGGGCGGCCTCGCCCAGTACCCAGCGGCCCAGCGGCACGATCAGGCCGGTGCTCTCGGCGAGCGGGATGAAGTGGTCGGGGCCGAGGGTGCCGTGCACCGGGTGGCACCAGCGGACCAGGGCCTCGGCGCCGCGTACGCTGCCGTCGGCGAGGTCGACCAGCGGCTGGTACTCGATGAAGAACTCGCCGCGTTCCAGGGCGGTGGGCAGCCGGTTGACCAGGCCGTGGCGGGTGATGGCGCGGGCGTCGGCGTCCGGGTCGGACAGGGCGAACCGGTTCCCGCCGGCGGCCTTGGCCCGGTACATGGTGATGTCGGCGCTGCGCAGCGCCTCGGCCGGGCCGAGGGCGGCGGCCGGTCCCTCGACGATGCCGATGCTGCACCGGACGGACAGGTCCCGGCCCTCGATGTGGATGGGGTCGGCGAGGGCGGCGAGGATGCGGTCGGCCAGGGCCGCCACGTCGGAGGGGCTCGCGGGATTGGCGGCGATGACGACGAACTCGTCGCCGCCGACGCGGGCCACCAGCTGTCCCGGTGAGGTGACGCAGGCCCGCAGCCGGTCGGCGACGGCGACCAGCAGCTGGTCGCCGACGGCGTGGCCGAGGCTGTCGTTGATGTCCTTGAAGCCGTCGAGGTCGAGGTAGCACAGGCCGATCCGGGCGGGAGCGGTGACGGTGTCCCCGTCGGTGCCGGTGCCCGCGGCGAGGGCTTGTTCGAGGCGTTCGAAGAACAGGGTGCGGTTGGCGAGGCCGGTGAGCGCGTCGTGGGTGGCCTCGTAGCGCAGCCGCTCGTGCAGGAGGCGGCGCTCGGTGATGTCCTCCATCAGGGAGAGCATGTACTGCGGGGTGCCGGCGGAGTCCCGCAGCAGGGAGACGGTCAGATTGGTCCACACCGGGGTGCCGTCGGTGCGGAAGTAGGGTTTCTCGATGCTGTAGTCGTCGCGCTCGCCGCGAGCCAGTTCGCGTTGCAGGTCCCAGGTCCCGGGGCCGTCGTCGGGATGCACCCAGTCGTTGACCTTGCGGCTGCGTACGTGGTGCTCGATGCCGCCGAACATCCGGGTGAGGGCGTCGTTGACGTCGATGACGGTGCCGTCCATGTCGGCGATGCCGATGCCGATGGAGGCTCCCTCGAAGACGGCCCGGAAGCGGGCCTCGCTCTCGTGGAGGGCCTGTTCGGCCTCGGCGCGGGCGGCGAGGGCGGCGCGGGAGAGCGCCTCCTGTTCGGCCAGGGTGCGTTCGCGGAGGCTGCGGGCGTATCCGGCGGCTATCCAGTGCTGGAGCCGGCCGCACCGGGCGCGGGCCTCGTCGGCGGGGACGGCGGTCCCGGGCGGGCAGTAGAGCAGCAGATACGCGTCGACGACGCCGAGGATGCGGGGCAGCGCGTCGGGGTCGGTGCAGTGTGCGGCGACCAGTGCGGACCCGGTCCCGGCGCCGGGTCTGGGGTCGAAGGGCTGGGCCCGCAGCGCGTCCGACAGGCTCTGCGCCAGCGGGATGAGGTAGTCCTCGAACTCGGCGCTGGTCATCGAGGTGGCGGTGGCCGGGTAGATGGCGCGGCTCCAGATGGCCGCGAAGCGCCGCAGGGCGTCGGGTTCGCCCGGTGCGGTGGTCACGCCTTGCGCCCCACGCCCGCGAAGCCGGTGTGGATGACCGGGTCGGCGTCGTCGTCCGTGCCGTCGGGACGCCACAGCGGCATGGCGACCACTCCGGGGTCGACCAGTTCGAAGCCCTCGAAGAAACGTTCCACCTCGGGGCGCGAGCGCATCACCAGCGGGGAGCCGATGTTGCGGTAGACGCCCTCGACCCGGTCGCCCTGCTCCGGGAGCCGGGGGCCGCCGTCGGTGGAGGCATGGGTGAGCACCAGCAGGCTGCCGGGGGCGAGCGCGTCGCGCAGTTCGGCGACGGCCTTGCGCGGCTCGTCGGCGTCCTCCAGGAAGTGCAGTACGGCGACGAGCAGCAGGGCCACCGGACGGTCGAGGTCGAGGAGCCGGCCGACCGCCTCGCTGTCGAGGATGTCCCGGGGGGTGCGCAGGTCGGCGGAGACGATGTCGGCGCGTTCGTTGCCGGCCAGGACCGACCGGCTGTGCGCGACGGCGACCGGGTCGTGGTCGACGTAGACGACGGCGGCGCCGGGGCTGGCGGCCTGGGCGACCTCGTGGACGTTGCCGAAGGTGGGTATCCCGGAGCCGATGTCGAGGAACTGGGTGACGCCCTGGTCCACTGCGTGTCTGACGGCGCGGCGCATGAACGCCCGGTTCGCCTGCATGATTTTCGGCAGCCCGGGGAAGACCTCGATCGCCCGCCGTCCCGCTTCCCGGTCTGCCTCGAAGTTGTGCGAACCGCCGAGGTAGTAGTCGTAGATGCGGGACACGCTCGGCACCGACACGTCGATGCCCTGCGGTGCCCAGGCGGGACGCTCCACCATCTGTTGTCTCCAGCTCGTCAGGCGTTCGGCAGAAAGTCAGTAGTGCGCAGTCAGGCTACTGATCGCCAGTTCGAGAGGGAACAACAAACGGAAATATCAGGTCCGTTTCGGTCACGGGACAAAGGCATGTGCCTGTCCCCGCCGCCGCGGGAACAGGCACATGGGTCCTGACTGAGAGCCAGGCTCTGAAGTCACGCCCTGACGGGGCTGCCTCAGATGCTCACACCGTGGGCGCGGAGGTAGGCCAGCGGGTCCAGGTCCGAGCCGTAGTTCGGGGAGGTGCGGATCTCGAAGTGCAGGTGCGGGCCGGTGACGTTACCGGTCGCGCCGGACAGGCCGAGCTGCTGGCCCTCGGAGACGGACTGGCCGGCCGAGACCGCGATCGAGGACAGGTGCGCGTACTGGGCGTACTTGCCGTCGGCGAGCCGCAGGACGACCTGGTTGCCGTAGGCACCGCCCCAACCGGCCGAGACCACGGTGGCGTTGGCGATGGCCTTGACCCGGGTACCGGTCGGGACGACGAAGTCCTGGCCGGTGTGGTAGCCGCTGGACCACATGGCACCGGCCGTGCGGTAGGCGGTGCCGAGGATGGCGCCGTCGACCGGGCGGGTGTAGCCGGAGGCGCTGCTCTGGGCGGCGGAGGAGGACTTGGCCGCGGACGACGTGGTCGCCGGGGCGGTGCTCTTGCGCGGGGTGACGACCGCGGACCTGGTGGTCTTGGCGGTCGAGGCGGCGGCCTTCTGGCCGAGCGTCAGAACCTGGTTGGGGTAGATCAGGTTCGGGTTGCCGCCGATGACGCTCTTGTTGTCGGAGTACAGCTCCTGCCAGCCACCGGCGACGTCCTGGGCGTCGGCGATCTTGGAGAGCGTGTCGCCGCCGGCGACCCGGTAGGTCTTGGCGGTGGACTTCGAGGAGGACGCCGGGGAGGAAGCGGCCGGGGCCTTGGCCTCCGTGGCCTTCTTCGGGGCGGCCGCGGGGGTGGAGGCCGCCGGGGCGGAGGAGGTGTCGGCCATGGCCTGGGTCAGTCCGGCCTTGGGGCCGCACACCGGCCAGGCCTGCGGGCCCTGGACCGCCAGGACCTTCTCGGCGATGGCGATCTGCTGCGCCTTGGTGGCCAGGTCGGCACGGGGGGCGTACGTGGTGCCGCCGAAGCCCGCCCAGGTGCTCTGGGTGAACTGCAGGCCACCGTAGAAGCCGTTACCCGTGTTGATGCTCCAGTTGTTGGTGCTCTCGCAGGTGGCGACCTTGTCCCAGGTGCTCACCGAGGCGGCGCGGGCGCCGGTGGCGCCGACCATGGGGAGCGCGATGGCCGCACCGGTGGTGCCGGCGACAACGCCGATCCGGGTGAAACGGTTTGCGCGGACACGACGGTGCTTTCCCTTTGCGGGCATGCGGAATTCCTCTCCGGCGCCTGCGAGGTAAGCTGTCGGGTTCGGGCTGGAGATGCCCGGCCACAGGCAGGCCGGAACAAACGGCACTGCACTGCGACTTAACCCCAAGCCGTTCCGGTCCTCCGGCTACGGCGATTACCTGGGTCCCCCGCTCCTGCCCTGAGCGTTCAGTGTTGGCCACCGGGCGGCGGCAGGATTCGGCGTTCCGCCCGACAGAATCCCGAAGGCATTTGACCTGCGGGACTGCGAAGCTAAACGACGGTGTCCGGCCAGAGCAAGGTGTCCAAACATAGGATCAAGAGGACTGCAACTTGATCTTAGAATTCGATGACGTTAGGTGAGAAGTGTCCGCTCTGTGTGCACAAAATGCTGACCGTCCGTAACTCGATCAATTTATGGAGTCACAGAATGGGGTTAATGTGGACAGATAGCGACAGGGGTGTTCCGTACGGTATTTCATGAGTGACACCCGTCACCCGTGGGCGATTTGCCCCGACTCATCCGGTCACGCATGGAAAGTGGCCCCGCGGCGCATGTCTTGGTCATGACTTCTCAGCCCCCCGTGGTTCTCGATCCGACCGGCGCCGACATCCACGCGGAAGGCGCCCGCTTACGCGAGCGCGGTCCGGTCACCCTGATCGAACTGCCGGGCGGGGTGCGCGCCTGGTCCGTGACCAGCCAGGACCTGCTCAAGCGGCTGCTCACCGACCCCCGGGTCTCCAAGGACGCCCGCCGGCACTGGCCGGCCTTCATCAACGGCGCGATACCGCAGGACTGGCCACTGTTCGTCTGGGTCGCCGTGACCAGCATGCTGAACGCCTACGGTGCCGACCACCGGCGGCTGCGCCGGCTGGTCGCCCCCGCCTTCACCGCCCGCCGCACCGCCGCCCTGCGCCCCCGTGTCGAGGAGATCACCGAAGGACTGCTCGACCGGCTCGCCGCCACACCCCCCGGAACCCCGGCCGACCTGAGGGCCTCCTTCGCCTATCCGATCCCCATCCAGGTGATCACCGAGCTGATGGGCGTGCCCGAGCGACTGCGCGAGGGACTGCGGACCTGCGTGGACCGCGGCTTCGACACCTCGCTCACCCCGGCGGAGTCGATGGCCAACTACCACCGGATGTACGGGATCCTGCGCGACCTGGCCGCGACCCGGCGGGCCGAGCCCGGCGACGACCTGACCAGCGCCCTGATCGCCGCCCACGACGCGGAGGACGGATCGGCGCTGAGCGAGTCCGAACTGCTCGACACCCTGCTGCTGATCATCGCCGCCGGGCACGAGACCACGGTCAACCTCATCGACAACGCCGTCCATGCCCTGCTCACCCACCCCGGGCAGCTGGAACTGGTCCGCACCGGGCAGGTCGGCTGGGCGGACGTCATCGAGGAGACGCTGCGCACCGAGGCACCGCTGGCCCATCTGCCGCTGCGCTACGCGGTCGAGGACATCGAGGCGGGCGGCGTGCTGATCGCCCGGGGCGACGCGATCCTGGCCTCGTACGCCGCCGCCGGGCGCGACCCCGGGGTCCACGGCGAGGACGCCGGCCGCTTCGACGCGGCGCGCCCGGGCAAGGAGCATCTGGCCTTCGGCCACGGCGTCCACCACTGCCTGGGCGCGCCGCTGGCCCGGCTGGAGGCGGAGATCGCGCTACCGGCCCTGTTCGCGCGGTTCCCCGGCCTCACACTGGCCGTACCCCCGGAGGAGCTGCGGCCGATCAGCTCGTTCATCTCGCACGGACACCGCACCCTGCCCTGCACCTGGTAGCGGGCGGCGAACGAGGACGAACCCGCCGCCACCTGACGGGCGGGCCGCCGCGCGTCATGGATTCTCCAGCGCCGGGCCGGTAGGCTCACAATCCCGCACATTTTCCAACAGCAATCCCTGGAGCCCTCGCGTGAGCTACCTCGCGGCCGACGACCGTTACGACTCCATGGAGTACCGCCGCTGCGGCCGCAGCGGCGTACGGCTGCCCGCCGTCTCCCTCGGCCTGTGGCACAACTTCGGCGACACCGCCCCCCTGGAGACCCAACGCGCCGTGCTCCGCCGCGCCGTGGACCGCGGCGTGGTCCACCTGGACCTCGCCAACAACTACGGCCCGCCCTACGGCTCCGCCGAGGCCAACTTCGGCACCCACTTCCGCGCCGACCTCCGCCCGTACCGCGACGAGCTGTTCATCGCCACCAAGGCCGGCTACGACATGTGGCCCGGCCCGTACGGCGAATGGGGCTCGCGCAAGTACCTGCTGGCCAGCCTCGACCAGTCGCTGGGCCGGATGGGCCTGGACTACGTCGACGTCTTCTACTCCCACCGCTTCGACCCGGACACGCCCCTGGAGGAGACCATGGGCGCCCTGGACACCGCGGTGCGGCAGGGCAAGGCCCTGTACGCCGGCATCTCCAACTACCCGGCCGAGCAGCACCGCCGGGCGGCGGAGATCCTCGCCGAGCTGGGCACGCCGCTGCTGATCCACCAGTCCGCGTACAACATGCTCAACCGCGGCCTGGAGGACGGCGTCCTGGACGCCATCGGTGAGACCGGCACCAGCCTGATCGCCTTCTCCCCGCTCGCCCAGGGCCTGCTGACGGACCGTTACCTGAGAGGCGAGGTCCCCGCCGACTCCCGCATGGCCGTCGGTCACTTCCTCAGGCGCGACACCCTCACCGAGCAGCGGCTCACCATGCTCCGCGACCTCAACAAGATCGCCGAGCGGCGCGGCCAGACCCTCGCCCAGCTCGCCCTGGCCTGGGTCCTTCGCGACCCCCGCGTCGTCTCCGTCCTGATCGGCGCGAGCAGCGTCGCCCAGCTCGACCAGAACCTCGCCGCGATCGACTCCGCGCCGCTCACCGAGGGCGAGCTCGCCGAGATCGACCGCGTCTCGCAGGCCGGCGGCGTCGGGATCCCGTAGGGCCTGTCCGTCGTGGACGGACCCGTGCCCCGCGCGGGGGTGGCGTACGCGCGGGGCGCGGGGAGCCAACTGGCTTTGTTACCAAGCCAGTTGCGTGTGACAGATGAACCCCTGAAGTATGAGGGTGACTCTGTAGGACGGAGGAGACTCCGTGCCGAAGACTGTAGAGAGCAGGCCACAATGCCCCGCCAACAGCCCGGCCAGCACGACCCCTCCAGTAGTTCGCCGCAGGAGCCGGTCAACGAGTCCCCGGTCGCCGTC
The DNA here is from genome assembly GCF_056270125.1 of Streptomyces sp. RLA131. Classification (NCBI taxonomy): domain Bacteria; kingdom Bacillati; phylum Actinomycetota; class Actinomycetes; order Kitasatosporales; family Streptomycetaceae; genus Streptomyces; species Streptomyces sp. RLA131. Next base: position 7,680,356 of record NZ_JBWDOQ010000002.1, on the reverse strand, counting down.
CGGCACGGGGCCGCCATTCCCGCCGTTGCCGGGGATCCCGGCGCCGCCCTCGCGCCCCGGGGGCGGCGGCAGTACCCCGGTGCGGCCGCCGCCGTCACCGTGCCGCGGTTCGGGGAAGCGTACGGCCCGGAGACGACAGCGGAAGCCGAAGCGGAGCCGCAGTCCGGGACGGAGCAGGAACAGGGGCAGGAGCCCGGCGGCCAGGGCATACCCGCGCAGAACGGCCCGGCCGCGGAGGAGACGGCGTCGGAGTCCCTGGTGGCGGGTCCCGCCGGTGCCGAGGCGGCCGGCGAAGCGCCTGCGGGCACCGGCTCGAACGAGTCCGAGGCGGTGGGGCCGCCCTCGGCCGGTCCGAAGAAGCCGATGCTGGCGGCCGCGGCCATCGCGGGGGCGTTGCTGATCGCGGTGCCGTTCCTGGTGCTGGCACTGAACGACGGCGACAAGAAGGATCCTTCCGTCAACGCGGCCCCGGTGAACGGCAGTACGACGCTGGAGACGGAGCAGCCCGGCCTGCCGGGGAGCCAGTACGTCTCCGAGTCCCCGTCGGCCTCGCCGAGCCACACGGCGAAGAAGTCCCCGTCGCCCAGCGCGAGCGCGAGCGCGAAGAAGTCGCCGTCGCCCTCGCCGTCGGCCATGCCGAAGGCCGGAAGCGTCGGCGTCGGCGGGAATGGAAGCGGAAGCGGGCAGACGACCGCGGCCACCCCGGCGAAGACGTCCGCGCCCCCGCGGAACACCGCGTCGGTCGCCGTCCAGCGGCTGGCCGCGAGCAGCCCCGGCCGGCACATCTGCTACCGGGTCTACGTGAGCGACATGGGGTGGCAGGACCCGGTGTGCGACGGCCTGACGGCGGGCACGGGCTCGGACAGCCACCCCATCTCGGGTGTCGACATCGCGGTGTCCGGCACGAGCGGAACTGCCGCCAACGCTTTCCAGCAGGGCACCGGATGGCAGCAGACGCCCTGGAGGAGTTCGGTCGACGGCGTCGACCTCACCATCGGAGTCGCCAAGAAGACCCCGTATATGCGGGCCCTCGCGGTGAACGTCGGCTCGGGCTCGGCGTGCGCGACCGCGAAGGTGACGGAGCAGGGATGGCACGGCATGGGCTGCGACAAGCCCGGCGGTTACGTCTTCGCCGGCGCCCTGGAGGAGACGCTCTGGCTCACCGCCCTCAAGCTCACGGTGTGACGCCGTCTCCAGGGCCCGGAGAACGCACTGACGGACAGTCCCGGCAGTCGGGTCAGACGAAGGACCAGTGATGTTCGTCGGTGGTGCTGTCGTTGCAGGTGCCGATGTCCAACGGTGTGTCATTGCCCCCGGTGGCGCTGCCGCGGACGTTGAGGCACATGCCTCCGCTGACGAAGTTGCGGATCCAGTACGTGCCGTCGGACCGGGGGTCGAGCCACCAGTACTGGTTGTCGGAGGTCGTGGCCTGGCACGGGTACTCCGTGATCTTCGTACCGGAGGCCGCCGCACCGTAGTACGGGAGGTCCATGCACATCCCGTCCTTGGTGTTGCGGATCAGGAAGAGCACGGAGCCCTTGGGACCACTGCCTGCCTCCTTGTGGGTCTCCAGGTTCCAGAGCTGGTTGTCGCCACTGGTGCCGTTGCAGGGGTACTGGTTGACCGGCCCGTCGGTGGTGCCCTTGCCGTAGCCGGGGACGTCGGCGCACATGCCGGTCGTCAGGTTCTTGAGCAGGACGCTGGTCTGGCTGGAGGCGGCGTTGGCGAGGGCGCGGGCGCTGGGCTTGGCGGCCTTCGTCGTGGCCTGGCTCCTGGCTGCGGCTCCGGACGTCTGCGCGGCGCTCGGCCGGGTGGTCGACGCCGAACGGGCCGCCGCGGCCTTGTGCGACGCCGAGACGGACGGGGAGGGGGACCTGGAGGCCGAGTGCGAGCCCGAGGGGGAGGGTGAGGCCGAGGGGGACTCGGCGGCGTAGCCGGCGGCGGGTCCGTCGGCTCCGCCGGGGGCCAGGGTCATTCCGCCCACCGGTGCCGCGTTGACCGGGTCCTTCGGCTTGTCGTCGTTGCCCAGGGCCATGACGAGGAACGGCACCGCGATCAGCAGGGCGCCCGCTATCCCGGCGGCGGCCAGCATGGGCTTGCGCGGAGTGTTCGAGGGAGATACGGCGGCGCCTTCGGCCCCGGCCCCGCCCAGGCCGCCCATGCCTTCGTCGATGCCCGCCGCCGCGCCTTCCGGCTCGGCCCGGCCGTCGGCGGCCTCCTGGGCCTCCGGGGCGGCCGCAGGGGCGGTCGCCTCCTCGGCAACCGCGCTGCCCGGGGGCTGCCGCATCAGGGCCCACCCGGGCACGGTCGCGGCAGCCCGGCCGGCGGCCGGATCGGGGGTGCGGGGGCCGAGTTCGGGGCCGGGCTCGTTCGCGGGCCCGGAAATCCCGACACCGCGTCGTACGGCGACCGGGGAGGGGCCGGTGGCGGCCGCGCCGCCGTTGGGGGTCTCGTTCTGCTGTGGCATCGTCGTCTCTCAGTAGGCCGCGAGTTCGGACAGCTGGGCCGCGGGCCAGCCACTGTTGGCGGTGAACCAGATCTGGACGTAGCGGGTCGAAGCCGCCGTGAAGCGGATGGTGACGGTGTTTCCGGTGGCCGCGTTGAAGGTGTACGCCGCGGAGGGGGCCAGCACGAAGGAGCTGTTGGTGTTGTGCGCCCCGTACACGATCAGGGTCTGGGTACGGGAGTTCCAGTCGGCGACCGGGGGGAGCTTCAGCACCACCTCGGCAACGCTCTTCTCCGCCCCGAGGTCGACGCTGGCCAGGTGCGGGAACTGGTCCGTGCCGTTCGTGCTCTCCCAGTACGAACTGGCGTCGCCGTCGGTGACGTTGGAGCCCACGTAGTCCTGCCTGTGGTTGTCGACCTCCACCTCCTTGCCCAGTGCCAGGTTCACGGTGTGGGTGACCGCGCTGGTGGTCGACGTGCTCGCGCTCCCGGCCGACGTGTCCTTGGCCGGCGTGGCCGACGTGCCCTTGGCGGCCTTGGTCGCGTCCGACTGCGCCTGGCCCGTCCGCCGGGCCGCCGACGGCGATCCGGACGCGTTGGCCGGGGAAGCGCTCACCTTGGCGCTCGGGGAGACCGAGGGCGAGGCGGACGGTGAGGTGGTGGCGTAGGGGCTCGCGGATCCGTCCGGCTCGCCGGGCGCCAGGACCGTACCGGCCGTACCGGATGTGCCGGTCGCCGCGGCCGAGTGGTCCGGCTTGCCGTCGTCGCCCAGCGCCAGGACGAGGAACGGCACCGCGATCAGCAGCACCCCGGTCATGGCGGCGGCGGCCAGCATCGGCCTGCGCGGCCCGGCGGAGAGCGGCCGGGCCTCCCCGGCGCCGTCCGCATCCCCGTCCGCGCCCTCCCCCGCTGCGGCAACCCGGACTTCCGACGACGCGTGAGGTCGCGCTGCCGGCTGCGACCCGGACTTCGGCTCAGGGACCCTTACCGGTGCCGCGACCCGTTCCGGGACCCGTTCCGGGACCGGAGTCACCACGGCCGTGGCGGCGGCCGGGACCTGCTGCTCGGCCCCGCGCGGCGTCAGGGCGGCGCCCGGATCCCCCGCTACGGCGGGCAGGGCCGCCGCGCGGCGTACGGTGACCGGGGACCCGCCGCCCGTCGGCGGCGGGTCCCCGGTCACGGAAAGGCCAGGCTTCTCGTGGGGCATGCTGTCCGCTCCCTCAGTCCTCGCCGATGGCACCGGCGCAGCGTTCCGGCCAGGTGCCCGTGCCGGGCGACGTACGGTCCTTGATGGCCTGCTCCAGCCGGGCGAGGGCGGTGGTGTCCGCGTCGTCCAGGCCCGTGGACGCCGCGACGGCGTCGGGAAGTTGACGCAGCAGGACCAGCGTGGCCGCGCCGTCGGCGCGTACGTCCAGCACCCGGAAGCGGGGTGCCCGGGCCGAAGACAACCTCGTCGCCCTCGTCCAGTAACTGCCGTACGCGCCGGCCGGTGATGGACCAGATCGCGTACCCCACGCCCGGCACCCGCGCCTTCCCCGCCGGGTCGAACGGCAGGGCGCTCACCGGGCCCGGGTCGCGGAGCAGCGCCCCGGGCCGCAGGCCGGCGGCGTCGGGCCCGGCACCGCGCAGAGCCACTCCCCGGTACGAAGGCAGCCTGCTCAGCCCGGAGGCCAGGCAGGCGGCGTACGGCAGCAGCCGGTCCTCGCCGGAGCGCAGCGCTCGGACCAGTTCGGCGTGGCCGAGCGGTCCGTCCGCGCTCTGGAGGTACAGCCGCAGCGCGATCAGGTCGGCCCGGGCGGCCTCCTGTTCCTGGCCGCGCAGGGCCGGCAGCCCGGCGAGCGCCCGGGACACGGCCGCGCTGTGCCGCTCCCACACAGGTCCGGCGAGCGCCCGCAGAGCACTCCGGTCGGCTTCCGTGCTGCGGTGCCGGGGAGAGACCCTGAGGGGGGCCAGCGGGCTCCGGGCCACGGGACGGACCGGAGTTCGCAGCGGCGGCACAGGGGCCCGTTCGCGCTCGGGGACGAGAGTACGTACGAGATCGGGCTCAGGGGCGGGAGCGGGAGCGGGGGCGGGAGCGGGGGCGGGAGCGGAGGAGACCGGGACCGACGCGGAGGCGGAACTCAGCCCCGGCATCGGACGCGGGGCGGGAGCCGAGACCGGATCCGGTTCCGGCGAGCCGGGGGAAGTGACCGTGGGCGCGGCTGCGGCCGTGATTACGGGCATGGCTTCCGGAGCGGGGCCCGGCCGCGCGGCCGGGACGGGTTCGGGCTCTGCGGTCGCCGGCGCCTGCCGGGCAGGCGCGGGCGCCCGGACCGGGGCGACAGACACCTGCCCCACCGGGGCGGTCGCCGTCGCGGTCGCGGCGGCCGGGACCGGCTTCGGGGCCGCGGCGGCTGCCGGCGCCCGCCGCGGTCCGACGGCCGGGGCCTGGGCCGGGGCCTGGGCGAAGCGGATGACGCGGAGGCCGTGATGGGCGGCGAGCCGGCGCAGTTCGCGGCCGCCGTCCGGTGGGGTGGCGTGAACATGGAGGGTGGCGCGCTTGCGAAGGTCGGGGGCGAGGGCGTCCAGCAGCCGGGACAGTACGGGCAGCAGCGACGGTTCCAGCCGTTCGCCGGGCCGCCCGACCTCGACGGCGGGCCCCTCGGAGCTGACCGGGCGCGCGCTGTGGGACAGCGGAACGCCGTCGCGCGGGCCCACCCACACCCCGGCCCGGGTCACCGTGGCCTGCCACTGGTCGGAGAGGTGGACGACGCCCTCCTCCGCCCGGCCGGGTCCCCGCAGCGGCGGGGACCACCGCAGCAGCCGCGGCGGGGCGGGGCTCTCGGCCTCCTCGGACGGCACGCACATGACGGCGTCCACGAACGGCAGCCACCGGGGCATACCGTCCGGGCCGACCAGCACGGACCGGACACCGTACGTCCCCAGCAGGCCGTCGGCGGCGAACAGCGGGAGCCCTGTGGTGACTTCCACCGCGGCGCCCAGCATCCAGGCGACCGACTGGCCTAGCGGCAGCAGGTCCCGCAGTCCGCCCGGGCACAGCCGTACGCCGGGCCGGACCTCGGCCGGGAGCGCGCTGAGCAACTCGGCCACCTCCGAAGCGGCGACGTCCTCGCCGTACGGCACGCCCACCACCACGGCGGGGCGCCTGGGGTCGACCGGTACGGCGTGGAACAGGTCGCCCGGCTGGGGCCCGGCGGCCTCGGCCGGCCGGACCAGCAGGCCCGCCGGGATCTGGTCCACCACGCAGCCGCCGGATGTCCGGGCCGGTATCCCGCGCAGGCCGGACTGCCAGGACGGGGCGGGGCTGCGCGGGCCGAGCGCCATCGGCTTCAGCCCCGGCGTGAACCGCCGCCAGCCCCCGTCCGCCGCCGCTCCGCCACCACCGGACGGGACGAAGACGGAGCCGCCGGGCACAACGAACACCGGCCCGTCCGGGGCCTCCACCTCCATGCCCCACGCGTCGGCGATGCGTCGGGCAACCGCGGGGCGGTCCGGGTGGTCGTTCCCGGCTCCGGCCATGACCAGTCGTACGGACTTCGTGCCCGCCTCGCGCAGCGAGTCGAGCGTCTCGCTCATCCGGGACCAGAGATCGCCGGCCGCCTCGCCCTCCGCAGCGGCCACGAGCGTCACGGTGCTGCCGTCGGTACGGAACGTACGGGCCATGTCGGCGATGTCGGCGGGGCGCAGGGTGTCGTCGGCGGGCGAGCGCAGCACCAACAGGCCGTCGTGGTCCTCGACGAGAACCCGGGGCAGCGGCCGCGGGGCGCGCGGCTCCGACGGGGGCGGTCCCTCCTCGGAGGGTCCGCCCCTGCGGCGACCGAAGGGGCCGGTCCTGCGGCTCATCCGGTCTCCTCCGTCGCCCTGACGTCCAGGGGGTGCGGGGTCGTTTCCCCGGGGATCGCTTCCGCCGGGTGCGGGACCGCCGCATTGCCGACCGTCGCGACGCGGACCGCCTCGGGGATCTCCGGGGCCGCCGCCCCGGCCGCGATCGCTTCGGCCAGCGACCCGGTCACCAGGACGACGCCCGCCGGCCCGGACGGGTTGACGTACAGCGCGTGACCCTTCGGCAAGCGGTCCAAGAGGTCGGACACAGCGACGAGTTCGAAGGCGAACGCCCCGGCCGCGTCAAGGTACGGCGAGGAGGTGAAGACCGGGACCACAGGCGTGCCGTCCGACGCGACGGCGGTGACCGGCTCCCCGTCGGGCAGGGTGAGCACCGCGACCTCGGCGGCGGCCAGGGCGCGCGTCACGCCCTCGGCAGGCCCATAGCCGGTGACGGCGAGCTGGAGGGCCTCGTCGACGTCGTCGGCGGGCTCGGGCCAGCCGAGCGCGTCCGGGGAGGGGCGGTAGGTCTCGTTGTCCTCCCACTCCTCGATCTCACCGGTCGGTCCGGACCGCCACCGGCCGACCACCGCCCAGTCGGGCGGCACGCCCTCGCCCGGCCAGCCGGGGTCGATCATGCTGATCCAGTGGTCGGGCGCGAGCCGTGCGGCCTCGACGATGTCCTCGGGTGGCGTGGGCATCGCCCCATCGCTCCGCTCACTCACCGGCACCCACACTCCAGACGCACAAGGCCCTCATCCATCCCACACGGTCGCTCGCCACACTTCACGGGTTCCTCGTGCACTGAATCAACCCTGGACTACTTCTGGTTGCCTCAGTACATACAGCTGGTGAACGTCGAGCGACACTGCCGGACCCCGACCGCCCGGGCCGATGACCAACCGGTGCCGGGCTGCGTCAACCAGCGTGAAAGTGACGCCCAGTTCGGCCGCCAGCACGGTTGCGAGCGCCTCGATCACCGGTGCGCTGCGGGCGCCCTCGGGACGGCCCAGCAGGATCCTCAGTTGCTGACGAGCCGTCAATTGTACGTCCCCGGCACGGACGCGGCCGCCCTGGAGCGTCGCCTGCGTCAGCTCGGTCCGCGTCGCACCGACACGGCCGAGTTCGCGGGTGGTGAGTATCTCGTCAGGGTCGATCACGGGTGCTGCTCCGAGGCCGCCGAGACCGGCGGCGGCCTCGGTGTCATCCGCCAACCGCCGCTCCAGCCAGCCGCGAAGCCCCTCCGCCCCGGCCGGGGCGGAGGCGGCCGGCGGCAGTGACGCCGGCGCGTCCCTGCGTAGCACGGCCGCCAGCGCCCCGAGGAAGTGGTCCCGGTCGACCGCCAGGGCCTGCCGGTCGAACTCGCCGTCCGTGGCGGGCTCGACCGGGGCGGGGGTTGCGACGGTCCGGCCGGGCGGTTGGGCCTGTTCCGGGACGGGGGTCAGCGTCCAGGCGTCCGGTCCGGCGGACGGAGTCACCACGATGACGTGTTCGCCGGATTCGGGATCCAGGCGCAGGTCGACCGCACCGGTGGGTGAGGCCACGGCCCTGGCGGTCGCCGCCCGGTCGGTGATGGCCGTGGCCAGGGGGCTGGCGGCACCGGTGTGCGGCACCACCGTGACGACCGGCAGGCCGGTCGGGCGACGGTTCAACGAGCGGTCGGCGGCCAGTAGTCGGGCGATCTCGTCCGCAGGAACCCGGCGGCTGGAGCCGTCCGGCCAGGGCATGTCGACGTGGCCGGCCGCGCCGCCGGCCACCACGAAGTAGGGCGACCACCGCACGCCCCCGTGGTCCGTGTCGGCGGGCCACGGCGGACGGTGGGAGGTGCCCCCCGCGAGGCTGCCGTCGGGCGACATGACATACCGGTCGACGGCCAGCGGAGCGGTGAGCGGCGTGCCGGACCAGTTGCGGCCCAGCACCCGGCCGTCGGCCGAGCGGATCTGCGTGCCCGGGGACAGCGCGCCGTTCTGTTCGAGGTGGAACGCGGCGAGGGCGGCCGGGGCGCGAACATCACGGCCCGCCGCCGCCGCTGCCGTGGCCAGCCAGAAGAGTTCCTCCCGCCTGGGCTGGTCGACCGGGCTCGTGGGGTCCGCCAAGTGCAGCGCCTTGACGGCCAGAGCATCCTGATCGGGAGCGGCCGCCAGGCTCGCGTACGCCTTGACCATCGCCCAGAACAGCCGCTGCCGGTCCGCCTCGGTCACCCCCGGGCCGGAGCCCGGGCCGAGGCCCAGGATCCGCGCTGCCAGCCGGTCGGGGGTGAGCGTGTCGCTCGCCAGCCACGAGATGGCGCCCTCGACGGCGGGCAGGCCGAGGACCTTGCGCAGCCGCGTCCCGGGCGGGGTGGCCGGGGCCGCGTGGAGGAGCGCCCGGACGCCGTCCGGGGTGGAGTCCGCGTAGGCCTCGGCGGCGTGGTTCAGCAGGTCCATGGTGAAGCGGCCGTGCTGCCGCAACTCCGGATCGGCCTGCCGCATCCTCTCCAGGGCACCGATGCCGCGCAGCAGCCGCTGGTACTGCCCGGCGGGGTTGTCCCGGTCGTCCTCGACGGAGACGCCGAACGTCAGGCGCAACGCCCGCACGAGCCGCAGCGCGTCGTCCCTGACCTCCTGCGAAGCGATGCCGGTCCCGTTGTGCAGACCGGCGGTCCGGGCCGCCGCGTCCAGCGCCGTGCCTCTCGGCTCGGGCCGCACCTCCCGCCAGCTGACGGGCCGGTTGAGGGCGTCGGTCACGATCGCGAAGACGGGCGTGCCGTCCGGCAGATACCTCAGTCCTCCGGGGCGTTCGGCGGCGAACACCGTGCGCCCGGTCCGGTTGGCGACCCGCTGCGCGTCGGAGATCGTCATCAGCGGATCGGCTGCGAAGGGTGCGGAGCCGACCCTGCTCGGCGTCGGGGAACCGTCCGCGGCCACGTCGATCCAGCAGCCCAGCAGCACGATCGGGGAGTCGGAGGCCAGCCGCCGCAAGCTCGGTCGCCGCCGGAGGAACCCCCCGCTCTGGTCACCGCCCACCTTGTGCGGCTTGGGGCCGCCGGCCTCGAAGTCCATGCGGTTGGGCAGCGCGTGCAGGTGCAGGAAGTACGGTTTCCGGCCGGCCCACGGCACCCGCTCGGGCTTGCCGATCAGCTTCCCGGTGACGGGATCGACGCGGACGGTCTGGTCCATCCGGGCGAAGTGCCGGTAGAACGGCTCCCGCGACCGCAGGTCCGCCTTGTTGAAGATCGCCCGTCCGATCGACCGCCCCGCGTCGGCGATGGTGACGCTCCGGATCTCACTGTCCGGCACCGGCTCCCCGGTGATCGTACGGATGCGGCCGTCCCGCGCCCCCTCCGGGCCCAGGTCGTCCGGCCCGCTGAGGAGCCAGTTGCCGAGCCGCCCGCTCTGCGCCCCCGGCGACCGCCCGTCGATCGCCGCGATCCGGTCCCGGCCCGTCTCCGGGTCGCGGAACAGCCCCGCGTCGCCGTCGTTCGCCCATACCTTCCGGCCGATCCGGGCGGCGGCCGTACGCGGCAGGTCCAGTCCGCGGGCACCGGCGTCAGGCACCGCGAGCACCACCTGGACGGCGGCGTCGAGCGCGGCCAGATCCGGGTCCATGGCCAGCAGTTCGGCGAACTCCGTCAGCGGCACCCGGTGCCGGGAGCCGTCCGGCAGCGGCACCATGACATGGTTGTGGCCCCCCTCGGCGGCCACGACGAACGGACGGGGTTCCCCGTCGCGGTTCCACCGCCCGATGATGTTTCCTCCGTCGACCATGCCGCCGCGCACTTCGACGTACCTCTCCGTGGGCACGATCCCGACGTCCCGGCCTGTCCAGTTGCGGCCCGTCGCCCGGCCGTTACGACCCGTCATCAGTGTGCTCGCGGTGAACGCGCCCTGCCGGGCGAGGTGGTATGCGCCCAGCGCCGCCAGGCTCGTCGCCCGGCCGGCCGCCATCGCCTCGTCGACCAGCGCGTACAGCTCCCGGAGCCGCTCGTCCGGCACCGGGTCCGACGGGTCCAGGTGCAGGACGCGGCGGGCCGTCCGGTCCGCGTCGAAGGTACCCCCGCTCAGCGCCGGGTCGGGGTCCGCCCGGCGCAGGATGTCCAGCCGGTCGACGGCGTCCGCCCGGGGCGACCGGACGACCGTGATCCGCGTTGGCCGCGCGTCGGCTCCGCCGGTCGACCGCCCGGCGCTGAGCGTCCTGACCGTGAAGACTCCGGGCCCGACCCGTAGGGCGGTGGGCGGATCGTTTCGCTGGAGCCGGTCAAGGGTGCGCTCGATCTCCGCCCGGAACGCGGCGGCGACGGCCTCCGCGCGCTGCCGCGCCAGGTTCTGCGCCGCCCGGGGGCTCCCCAACAGCGTCAGCCAGGAACCGCTGCTGTACCCCGTCACCGTGACGCGTGGCGCTGTGAGCCCGGCCCGTACGTCGCGCAGCCCCACCTCGGCCACCTCGCGGGCCAACAGCTGTACCTCACTATGCAGGCGCGGCAGAGCAGGGGCGGACTCGGTGACGGCGGGCGCCGGACCGGCCGGACCGATCGGGTCGTTCGAGTCATCCGGGCCGGAATCGAACAAGGTGGCCGGCTGGAGAGCGGGGTGAGTGGGTTGAACGGTCAGGGGCGCGGCGTCGCTGCCGTTGTAGTGGTCGGAACCGTTGTAGTGGACCTCGATGGCGCGGGTGGCGTCCTGCAGTCCCCAACTGGGGTTCTGTCCGCCGCCATGTGAGACGACGTCGGTCCGTACTCCGAAGGCGTGCGTGAGCAGCGGGAGGAAGATCTCCCCGGTGTCGGACTCCCATTCGAGCCGCCAGTTCGTGACGGCGTTCAGGACTGCGGCGAACTCCTCGCGGTCCAGCGAGGCAGTGCTCACCGGGTAGACCGCGCCCAGCAGGCTGCGCAGTTGGGTGTCCGTGAGCTCCCCGAGCCGGGGCAGCAGGTCACGGTCGGCCAGATAGGCGAACTGGTGGCGGAGCGCCGGGTCGCCGGCCGCCCGGGGCTCCGCCGTGCCCGCGCGGGCCACGGTGTAGCGGGCGTTGAGGTCCTCAGGTTCGAAGGCCTCCGCCAGTGTGACGCGGTCCACGCCGTGGTGGGCGAGGCGGTCCAGCAGATCGGCACGGTCCATGCCGGTCAGCCGGGCGGTGAAACCGGCGGCGGCGGTGTTCCGGAACTGGCCGAGGATTTGGGGGTGCAGCGTGTCGGCGTGGGTCTCCACGTACCGCCGTACGTAGGAGTACATCGCGGCCATGGCGGCCCCCGAGGGACTGTCCGGGAGCCGGCTGGTCGCGCTGAAGATCTGGGCGACCCTGCGCAGCTCGTCCCGGACCGCCGCCGGATCGCCGAGCCAGGCGTGGACCTCGGGGGAGCCGATGCCCGAGGCTGCGAGGACGTCGCGGACGAAGCGGGGGTCGCTCGCCATGAACGAGTACAGCAGGCAGTCGCCCGTGGCCGGAACCCTGAGCGGCTTGCCCCGGGCGGCAACGACCGTCTGCTCCACAACCTCCGGGGCGGGCACCGGGGTCTCACGCCAGGCCTTCGGCACCGGGAGGGATTCGAAGCTGGTCGGCGATTCGTGCAGCCGGCCCGACCGCAGATGGGACGCGATCACGTCCAGGTTGTCCGCGTCCCAGTCACTGGCCCACCGTTTTCCCTCGCTGTTCTTGCGCTCCACGTGCACCGAGCCCGCGCCGGGGTCGTGCCGGATCGTGAACGTGACATGGTGGTCCGCGATGTCGGGGCGGGTCACCGTGAACGTACGTGTCAGGCCGTCACCGGAGACGTCCTCGGCGACGCGGGCGCCCTTGAGGGAGAAGTCGAAGGCGCGCAGCAGCGAGTCGCCGCGGAAGTACGCCGAGAACAGCTCATACGCCCGGTCGGACCCCAGGTCCGAGCCGGTCTCCTTGATCGCCGTCAAGGCCTCGTCCAGGGTCAACGGGTGCGCGTCCACCGTGATGACGGTGGCGTCGCCCTCCGCACGCCGGCCCGTCACCGTGAAACGGCTCGGCCCCAGCAGGACTTCGCGCTGGTCCGCGTTGATCTCGGCCGGGTCACCCGGGCCGGGGACGTGCCCCGGCGGATACGAGAACACCATCATCCGGTGACCGGGCGGCACGTTGATCTCGAAGATCGCGTAGTTGGCCGCGCCACCCTGAACGGCAGTCCACTCCCGCCAATGGTCGGGGCTCAGCGACGTCGACGACGGTATCCGCTCCAGAAACCCCTCGGCGGAGCGGGCTTCGGGGTCCATCTGCACCGCGCGATACAGCCGCACCGGCCCATGCGGACCCACGTCCTTGGCCAGCGACTCCGAGTGACGGTAGAACGTCCGCACATCGGCGATCAGCTTGCGCTGCCGATCGCCGGTGGCCGTCACCCGGCCGCCCGCACCGCGCAAGCTGGTGAACATGCCGCCAACGGCCGCCTGCGCGTACAGCTTCAGCATGGGCCGCCGCCCGATCGTCCCCAGATGGCCCGTCGCCACCTGCACGGCGGCCGCCGCGAAAGGGTCCGGCTTCGGCGTCGGGGGTGGGGTGGGCTCCGGGACCGGCGGCGCCGGGGTGGCCCGGCGGGGACGGGCGGCAAGGTAGTCGTCGCCGCGCCGGTAGACGGTCACCTGCTCCAGCGGTCCGGTGGCGTCGGGACGGGCTCCGGAGTAGTGCCGGTACGAGCCGTCCTCGGCGACGACGGTCAGGTCCACGCCGAGCGTCCGCGCGGAGATGGAGGCGGCCAGGCCGGCCGTCGCGGCATCCCACTGACGGGCCTTCCGGACGTGCAGCCGGATCAGTCTCCGGCGGTGCTCCGGGGTGAGGCCGGCCCGGGCGGAGTCGGGCAGGACGCCTCCGTTCGCCTCGATCTCGTTCCGCAGCGCCACGTCGAGGCTGCCCAGTTCCGCCAGGTGGAACACCGCCTGCGGGTCCAGCGCCACGTCGTCGGGCATCAGGTTGCTGAAGGCGACCTGCCCGGCCAGCCACTCGGCGTCGCGGGTGCCGCGGCCCCTGGCCCCCTGGACGGCGGCGTAGAAGCCGTTGCCGCCGCCGCTCGGCGGATCCAGGTCGAAGACATAGCTGCTCCCGTCGGGATCCGTCGCGGACAGCGTGCGGTGGTCCGTCGCGGCGTCGAAACGGCGAACGCCCTGGTGGCCGGCCGACTGCCACGGCGGCTTGTCGTACGCGGGGCCCCCACCGGTGGCCGTCGGCGTCCGGCTCTCGGGCTTCGCCGGGTCCTTCTTGGCGGCGTCCTTCTCCGGGGCGGCAATCTTCGGTGGTGTGAAGGTCACCTCGTCCGGCTCGGGGGTGGCGCCGAGCCGCGTGCGGCCCTGTTCGGTGGCGTTCAGCTGGTGCCAGCGGGTGAGCCGGTCGGTGGCCTCGCGTACCCGGGCGTACTCGTCGGCCAATGCCTCCGCGGTGGTCCGCAGGCCCTTCAAGTCGTCGCCCAGGCCGTCCAGTTCGGCTTGGGCGGTATCCCGGGCCGTGCGGGCGTCGGTGACCTCGGCGGCCGCGGCGCGCAGCAGGCCCGCCAGCCGGTCCTGGGCCGCTTCGTGTTCCTGGCGCCGCAGGTCGGCCCAGCCCTCGTGGTCGGGTTCCGCGATGGCCGCCGCCTCGTCGAGCAGGCGGAGGGCGGTGCGGGCGGCGATCACGTCCGGCAGGGTCTCGGGAGCGCGGGCGGTGAGCACGGCCAGGTTCTGCTCGGCCGTAGCGAGGGCGGCCCGCCGCTTGGCCTCGCCGTCGCGGCGCAGGTCCCAGTACTCCTTGTCGGCGCCGGTCCACGCCTTGTCCGCCTTGGTGACCGCGTCCCACGCCTTGTCCACCTTCGGCGGGAAGCCGGTGCCGTCGATCAGCCCCAGCTCACGGGCGACGTCCTCGCGTACCCAGGCCAGGACGGTGGTGTCGGTCTCCATCGCCTGCGGCCCGCGGCCGGGGTTGCCGAACACGCTGCGGGCCGCCCTGCCCACCCCGCTGTCCTTCACATGGTGCTGGACTCCGGCGACGCTCAGGAAGGTGGTGGGGATGGCGAACAGGAACGACCGGGTCGGGTTCGGCTTGATGTTGACCGAGGCCAGCCGGTCGGCGGAGGAGGCCAGCGCGTCGGAGTCGGTGGAGGAGTCGCCGGAGCCGGCGCCCATCTGGTTGGTGCCGGTGGTCTGCGAGGACGTGGCGGGGCCGCCGCCGAGCGAGGACTCCGTCGATCCGACGCGGGAGGTCGACATGCCGCCGCCGTGCACGTCGCGTCTGGGGGACTCGTGCTTCAGACCGTCGGTGACGGCGAGCAGCTGGGCTCCCCCGAAGTCGGGCCTGGAGTACAGCCTCAGGTCGCCGTCCGCGCCGCCGAAGAAGCCGCGGTCGGTCAGGCCGGGCACCTCGTAACCGCCGGGGGCCAGGGTCCGGTCGTAGAACGCGGAGAGCGCGCCATTGCTCGTGCCGTCCTCCAGGTTCTGCGCGGGCCCGGTGCCGGGGCGGGTCAGCGACGTGTCCCTGGCCCGCGCGAGCAACTCCTCGTCGAGCAGGCCGCTCCGCGGAACGGTGAGGGAGGGGTCGTACGCGGCGGCGAGAGCCACGGTGTTGGCGGCGTGGAGGTTGCCCAGGCCGACGACCCGGCGGACCTTGAAGCCCTCTTCGGGCAGCTGGAACGGCTTCGTGGTGCCGTCGCCGGGGTGCCGCACGTCATGCCACCCGCCGGCTCCCATGGCGCGCGGCACGGCGACCGAACGGGGCTCGCCGGGCGGAGCGAGCTCCGGCGGGGCCAGCGGATCCGGCCCGGCCCCCGGCGAGGTGCCCCCGGCCGCCGGGACGACCGGGTCGGGGCGCATGAGACTGAGCGGATAGTGCTCGATCAGCTCGCCCACATCGCCCTCGGACTCGATCACCCGCTTCTGCCGCGTGGTCCACTGCTGCCACCAGCGCTTCAGGCCCTGCGTGCGCCTGCCGGGGGGCACCGGGGCAGCGGCGGACCCGTCCGGATCCCGGCCGTCCGTGATTTCCATGGTGAGGCGGAGCCGGTACCGGGTGACGTACTCGCCGTGTGCCTGCGTGGTCGTGGCGGTGGCGATCCGCACACTGCCGTCCTGACGGTTCTGGGCCGCCGTCTGGACGGTGGAGCCCATTTCCGAATACGTGGGACCGGCGGCCCTGATCGTGTTGTTGACGGTGTGCACGCCTTCCGTGACGACGGTTCCCACGGCGGCGCCGGACGCCCGGCCGCTGCCCTCCTGAACCGATTCCACGGCCTGCCGGTGCTCCTCCAGCTCCACGCTGTGCCCCAGGCCGCCGAACCCCGTCCCGGCCTCCGCGGCCGTACCGCGCGGCACCTTCACGGGTATCAGCTCGGCCCGCGCCCGGACCTGCCGCTTGCCGACCCACATCTGCACGCTCTGCGAGCCCCAGCGGCCGATCTCCGCCGGAACCGAGGAACCCGCCCCCACCATCTCCTTGCCGATGGCACGTACCAGCCGGTCCGAGACCAGCCGGTGGATCGTGTCCCGGTCGGCTTTGGACAGCCCGAGCGGGCGCACCTTCCGGTCGAAGTCGCCCAGCACCCCGGCGGTGTTCAGGGAGTTGACCGGGAAGCTGCCGAAGGGGTTGTCGAGCAGCCAGGGCTGCGGCGACCAGGACCGCCCGGTGTACCTCGGTACGTCGCCCCACCGGTCGGTCAGCAGGCCGAGTCGGTAGGCGCTCTTCTCGGGTATGTGCCCGACCCAGCCGCCGTCGACCAGGACGCGCCGCCCCGCCGCCCCGGCGAACAGGCGCGGGAACCGGCGCCAGCGCGTCGCCGTCCGGCCGACGGTGCTGGAGACGGCGGCGATCTCGTGCTCCACGTCGCCGCGCACCAGGACCTGGCGGCCCATGTCCTTGCGGTTGATCTCCGAGATGGCGGCCCGGGAAACGGCGAGCATCCCGGAGCGGTCCAGCCGGTACGGGCTGACGAAGAGACCGTAGTTGCCGGAGACCCCGGGCCCCGCCTCGTGGGAGTGCAGATACACCAACTGGCCGCCGAAGAACAGCGTGCTCGTCCTGTTGCTGCGGCCACTGGCCTGGGTGATGCCCCCGACCGTGGTCTCGGCGTCCACCGGGACAGCGCCGGTCAGGGCGACCATCGTCCTGGGCGGAATCCGGGTCCGGTGGGCCAGCACGGACGTGCGGTTGAGGTACGGCAGCTTGGCCCACAGCCCGGACGCCCGCCAGCCCGTCGGCGCGGAGCTCTGGTCGAAGTTCGCGGTCAGGTACTGGCTCTGGAAGACCCGCATCGCCGAGTCGTGGGCCGGCGCACCCTTCTGCGACATCGTCCAGGAGCCGCCGGAGGACTCCTTCAGCACCTCCTCCGCGGCGCTCGCCACCGCGGGATCGGCGACCACGGTGAGCGTCATATGGGGGTGATTCCGGTAGTCCGCGGGGGTCCGGCGTGCGGCCTCGTCGAACACCGAGCGCCTGGCCAGCGCCAGGGCCCGGGCCCGGCTCCGGGTCATGGGCAGCGCGATGCCGCTCAGCGTGTTCCGGGGGAGTTCGGGATCGCGGGTGGGCGCGTGCTCGACAGGAATGCTGAGAAGCACCCGCCCGACCACCGGCCCGCCGTTCGGCGTGGACGCGGTCGTGGATGCGGCGGTGGGCACGGGCTGCCCGCCCGAGGTGGTCCCGGTGGTCCCGGTGCCCGGGCCCAGCAGTTCGGTCTCCGTCTCCGAGAAGACGAACGGCTGCGTGCCCAGCGTGTTCAGGAAGAGTACGCCGCGCAGCAGGCTGCGGAACCGCCGGAAGCCGCCACGGTTCGCCGTCAGGGTGAGTTGGTAGCTGTAGAGGTGCGACCCCCTGGTACCGATCGACATCGCCTCATGCGTGGCGGACGGACCGTATCCGCTCTCGGTGTCCTTGCGCCGCCCGAACCTGCCGCCCACCGACGCCGTGCCCGCGTGCAAGGGCGCGCCGACGTTGTCGACACCCCCGTCGCGCAGCGCCAGCAGGCCCTCGACGCCGCCGTCCAGGCCCCGGCTGCCGCCCTGCGTTCCAGCCAGCGTCTCCGTGCCGGGCGCGCTGAACCGCAGCCGCTCGTCCTTCTGCGTGCCCTCGAAGCGCCGCTGGGTCAGCCGCGCCTCCACCCACACGTACCGCAGCGCCCGGGTGGCCCGGCGGGAGTCGACCAGGGCGATCGGCAGGCCTGTGGTCATCATCGTCTCAAGGGTCCCCGCCATGCTGTGGTGGGTGAGGGTGTTCCGTACCTCCAGGGTGTTGGACAGCACCACCTGGAAGTGGTCGGTGTCCCGCCAGCGGGGGTTGTCGGGGTTGAGCTCGTCGAGGGGTGCGACCAGGTCCGGATAGGCCTTGGCCACCGCCTCCAGCATCTGGTCGGCGAAGTGCTCCGGGAAGGTGCGTTCCCTGCCGTTGACGGTCCTGGTGGGGGCGCCGTCGTCGAAGGTGAACTCCTCGGCGCGGCTCATACCGAGGGTGCTCGGGTAGTACTTTGTCAGGTACGGCGGCGGGGTCGGCTCGGGGCCCCGGGGCGCGTTCGCGTCCAGCCCGGCGAGCCGCCGGGCCTCGGTGACGGTCAGCCTCTCCACGCTCCACGTCTGGAACGTCTCGGTGCGTGGTGGGGCGCTCCACTTCTGGGGAGGGTTCTTGCGGAGCTTCCCGGGCCTGCCGCGCCCGTCGCCCTTCTGGTCGGGCAGGGGGGCTTTTGTGTCGGGGGGCGCGGTGACGGTCACCAGCTTCTGGACGAGGTAGAGGCCGGTGGTGTCGCCCTTGGCCTGGGCGGCGGACTTGACGGCGCCGCTGCCGCCGGTGACGGACGCGCGGTTGCGGGAGGCGCCGTAACGGAAGTTCAACCCGGCCATCAGCCGCACGTCCACGTTGCCGTTCGCCAGCCCGAGGAACTGGAACGCGGGCCCGGCCGATCCCCCGACGTAGGTGCCCCGCGCCTTCCCGCTGACCCGCTCGTTCCGGACCGTCGACTGCATGATGTCCCGCAGCTCCGCCGCCTTCGTCCCGTCGATGAGCACCGCCTCGCCGGACTTCACCTCCACGGAGAAGACACCGAGCGGCTCACGTCCCGCCTTGTCCCGGAAGAGCGGCGGCGTCGTGACGGGGCCGGCGGCCAGCACGCGGCCCATCCGGTGGAAACCGTCGGTGGAGAAGAAGTCGCTCAGCTGGCTGCTGGCCATGCCGTCCAGCCCGACCCCCGCCTGCTTGACGGCCCAGTCGCGGATGTGCGCCACCGGACCGTAGTCCTCGGTGTTCATCATCCGGTAGTTCGACCGGGGTCCGAACCGAATCCGCTCGGGCAGGTCCTTCCGGGTCGCCTCCGGCTGCCTCCCGGTGATGCTGTCGGCGAGTCGTACGTACAGTCCGCGGCGTACGGCGAAGCCGAAGCCGACCGGCTGGTGCCAGGTGTCTCCCGGAGGGATGGCCTTGCCGGTCCGGCCGATACGGCGGCCTGCCGTGTCGGTGACCGTGAACTCGTACCAGACGTCGCTGAGATGCGGGTGGGACGTGTCCGTGGTGCGGGTCTCGTTCTGGCTCATCACCTGGTTCTGCAACGAGTACTGGACGCGCTTGGTCCAGTGGAACCGCGCGAAGACCCGTCCCCACCCGCTGATCAGATTCTTGGCCGGGCCCAACGGCGTGGTCGGGGCCAGCGCCGTCGCGGTGCTGTTGACAGCGGTACGGCCGGTGATGGCGCTGTACCGCTGCATGGTGTCGATCTTCACGGGGCTGGCGTAGCCGAAGGTGAATCTCTCCCACCGGCGGGTGTACGGCCGGGCGGTGACCGTGAGCACCCTGGTCTTTCCGTTCGCACTCTCGTAGACGAACCGCTGCCCGTCGCCGAAGAAGCTGCGCGGGGACTGTACGAGCGTGCGTCGCACGTCGCCCAGCAGGCCGGCCTCCGGGCTGCCGGCCGGGCCACGGCCCTTCGGCGCGGCCGGCCGGACGCCGGGCGGCTGGCTGAGCCGGGTGCCGAGCTCCTCGACGACCAGGTCGGCGCCGCGCAGCACGGGGTCGCCCTGTCCGAAGGTCCAGGAGCGCCGCCGGAGGTCCGGGGGGAGGTCGGGCAGCAGCGAGGCGACGTCCCCCATGTAGCCGGGCAGCCGGGTGCCGTCGCTGAACGTCGGCGGCCCCGCGTCCTCGGCCGGGGGCGGCAGGTCACGGTCGAGCCGGGGCGGCCGGCGCTCCGCCATCCACGCGGGGCGCGGTGCCGGCGCGAGGGCCGGGGCCGAGGGGTCCTCGGGGATGGTGCCCAGCGGGGTGGCGCCGGGGCGCTGTGGTGGCGGCGGTGGCGGGGACGTCGCGGACATGACGACGGCGGGATCGGCGGCGGGTTGCGCGGCGGGTTGCACGGCGGGCGCGGGGGACGGCGCGGGCTGCCGGGCGGGCAACGGGGGCGGGGCGACCGCCGTCCAGTCCTTCGCCCTGGTGTTCGCCGGCCCGGTCATGTCCAGCCGGGTCTGGTTCGTCGGCGCATCGTGGACGAAGCGGAGAGGGAATTTCGCCATCAGCACAGTCCGGCTGGTGGCAGTCCGGGCGGCGAGGATCCCGGCCGACCGGGTGTCCCCGCCCGGGAGCCCCACGGGGACGATGGTGGTCCCGTACGCCCCGAGGGTCCACAGATTGCGGTCGTGGACCAGCAGTTCGCCGATCTCGTCCATGGGCACCGCACGGGTGCTGCCGTCCGGCCAGGGCATATCGACCGTTCCGGACTGTCCCGAGGCCGGGTTCATGTTCAGGAAGTACGTGGTGGGGCTCGCGGCCGGGGCGGTGCCACGCTTGTGCCAGGGGCTCCGGTACGACGTGGTGCTGCTGCCGTTCACCAGGTAACTGTTCACCGTGACCTGGCCCTTGAGAGGTTTCCCCGTCCAGTTGCGCCCGATCGGGTTCGATCCGCCGCCCGCCGAGCCGATCTCGGTGGCGGTGTCCAGCGCCCCGTTGAGCTGGAGGTGGTAAGCGGCGAGCGCGGTCCGGTTGTCCGTGTCGCGGCCGGCCGCCGCCGCCCCGGCCGCCGTCCAGAGCAGTTCGGCCTGCCGGGCGGGCTCCCGCGGATCGTCGCCGCCGCGCAGGTGGAGGACCCGCGTCGTCAAAGCGTCGGCGTCGGGGTGGTTCTCCACACTCTCGACGGCCTTGACGGTGGCCCACAGCAGGTTCTGCCGTTGGGCCGCGGTGACCGGGGCCTTCGGGCTCAGGCCCAGCACCTCGCGGGCCCGCTGGTCCGGGTCGCCGTCCGACAGCAGTTTCCGGGCCCGGTTGACGGAGGGCAGGGAGACGAAGTCGCTCAGCTTGGAACCGGGGTGGGTGGTCAGCTGCTCCAATGCGCTTACCAGCGTCGTCGCCGTGTCGGGGCCCGGAGACGTCGAGGGCCGGGAGCCGGGGGCGGGCTGCCGCTTGAAGTTCGCGCGGTCGACCTGCTCAAGCAGGTCGAGGGTGAACTCCCCGGTGCCCCGCAGGCTTTCGTCGCGGCGGCGCATGGACTCCAGTGCGCCGATACCGCGAAGCAGCTGATGGTAGCCGCCGGCCGGGTCGTCCTTGTCGTCCTCGACGGAGACGCCGAACCTGTGCCGGAGGGCGCGGACCAGCAGCAGGGTCGTGTCGCGGGCCTCTCGCGGGGTGAGGCCCGACGTGGCCGTGCCGAGGCCGGCCACCTCGGCCAGCGCGTCGAGCTCGTCCGGCGTCGGTTCGGGCCTCACCTCTGCCCAGGTGGCCGAGGTGCCGTCAAGGGTGGTGGAGACCCCGTGCCGGTTGCCCTGCCGCCATGCGCCGTGGACCCGGCTGGGGGCGAACACGGTGCGACGGGTCTCGTTGGCGACCTCCTGGGCCAGCGAGAGCGTCCACAGGGGATTGGCGACGTACGGGTCGGGGCTCGCCTCGTTCGCGGGGTGGCGGGGGTCATCGCTCGCCGAGTTCGCCCAGCACGAGATGAGCACGATCGGTACATCCGGGCGGAGGCGCCGCAGGCTCGGGCTCCGCCTGAGGTAGCCGCCGGTCTGCGGACCGCGGACCAGCTTGGGGTCTCCGAGCTGCCGGGCAATCTGGCTGGCGCCCGGCTGCCCGTGCAAGAAGAAGAAGTAGACCTTCCGGCCATGCCACAGCACCGGTGTGGCATGGCCGTCGCCCGCGTTCGTGACCGGGTCGGACTCGAACCACTCCTTGACCGCGTCCAGCTTGGAGAAGAACTCCTCGCGGTCTCTCTGGTCGCGGAGGCCGAAGACGGCGCGGCCGTTGGGCCGCCAGCCGCTGGTGAGGGTGACGCTCATGACCTCGTCGTCGTCGATCTCCGTCCCGTCGACGGCCTCCATGTCGCCGGCGTCGAAAAGCTCCCGGCGGGGCTGCACGTCGTCGGGCGCCACGTCGTCCGGTCCGGTGGCGAACCACCGGCCCAGCGGCAATTCGTGGTCCCGGTCGTCGGGCACCTCGATGCGGTGCCCGCCGGTGTCCGGGTCCGGCCACAGCCCGACGCTGCCGGTGTGCGCCCACACGGTCCGCCCGGACCGGACCGCGACCCCGCGCGGCACGTCCGGCCGCATGTCACCGGCCTTCGCGGACGCGAGGACCACGGGGACGTCGCTGTCGCGGGCCGCAAGGCCGGCGTCCGCCGCCACCAGCTCGCCGAACACCTCCTGCGGCAACGTCCACCGCCTGCCGTCAGGCAGGGCCACCTCGACCGTCCGGTGAGTGCCGCCGGCCGTCCCTATGAGGTAAGGGCGGGGGGCACCCGGGGACAGGGCCCACGGCGAGTCGCGGGGGGTTGAAACGGACCACCCCTTCACCTCGTGGTACGAGGAGGTGTCGACGTCCCCCACCACCCGGCCGGTCCAGTTGCGTCCCAGCGGTGTGCCGTCCGGCGCGGTGACGAGCGTGGCCTCGGTCAGCAGGCCCTGCTTGCCGAGGTGGAACGCGGTCAGCGCCGGCAGGCTCGTCGCCCGCCCGGCCGCCATCGCCTCGGCCACCAGCTCGTACAGCTCTCGGCGCTTGTCGGTCAGGTCGTCGGTCGCGAAGGAGATGTGCTCGGATTCGTCGGAGGCGTCGGCATCGTCAGCTGCCGTGGCTGCGGTGTCCGAGGCGTCGCCCGGGTCGCTGTGGGCGTCCGAGCCGGCGTCCGTGAGCGAGGGCGCGATGCTCACGGCGCCGGAGGACACGACGCTCGGGGTTCCGGACCGGCTGCCGACAGCGTCCTGATCGGGCCGGCGCAGGATCTCGGTGATGAACCCGTGCGTTTCGAACGAACGGTCTCCCCATCCGGGGCCGTGCGAGCCCAGCCTCTCCAGCAGCGCGACAGCCGGCGACAGTGGCGACTGCTCGACCTTGATCACCGCCTGCCGCAGCGTCCCCCGGCCGTTCATGCCGCCGAACCGGCCGCCGGAGTCGATGTCCCGGCCGCCGCTCGCGCTGGTGACCGGGAAGTCCTCGACCCGAGGCACCCTGCCCCGCTCGTAGGCGACATTGATCGCCGCGTCATGGTTGAGCCCCAACTGGCGCGCGATCTCCTGGCGGAGGAGGTCGGCCACGTTGCCCGCCCGTTGCCCGCCCACCGACTCGGCATGCCGGGCGCCGCCTCCGCCGATCGAGAAGCGCGGACCGTTGCTGTAGCCCGTGACCGTGACACGGGGGGCCCGGAGTCCGGCCTGCAGGTTCCGCAGGCCTGCCACCACGATCTGCTCGGCCAGGTCGGCGATCTCTTCGCGCTGGACCTGATCGATGTCCCTGTGCCGGTGCTCGAAGGCGATCCGGGCCCGGGACGGTGGCAGCGGCGGGATCGGCCTGGCGGCGGCCAGGGGGGCGATGGCGAACGACCCGGCCGAGCCGGGGACGTCGAGCACGCTGTCGTTGTCGGAGGCCGGCCCCGGGACCGTGACGGCGGGCGAGGCGCTCGGCATGGTCGCCATGGCGGGAGTCATGTCGTCCGGGGCCGGTCCGGTCGTGACGGTCTCCGGCGCAGCCGTCCCGGTGGACGTACGGATCGCCTCCGGCGTACCGGCGGGGCCCGGGGCGCCGCCCCGGACGCGGAACGGCAGGCCGAGGCCGCGCCGGAGGCGGTCGGCGAGGGCGGTGGCCGTGTCCGGACTGCCGCCCGTGACGAGGTGGTCGGCGACCTGACGTACGGCGTCCCGGTACGGGTCGGTGGCGTGCCGGGAGTCGGCGAGCACTGGGTGCAGCTCCAGCGGCAGGACCAGGCCGGTGGCGGTGTCCCAGGCGCGGGGGGCGACGCCCTTGGCGGGGTCGGGGGCCGCGTCCGCGAAGTCCGCGTAGGACTGCTGCCAGGTCCGCCGGGTCGTGTTGGCCGCGGCGGTGTCGAGGGCCTTCGGCCACGGGCCGGGCCGGACCATCAGCACCCGGACCTGGTCGACCGGGGACAAGTCGCTGCCGCGCAGGCCGCCGAGCAGCGCCAGGGCCTGCTTCTCGGGGCTGAGCGAGATATCGGCGGCGGTCACGTCGGCGATGCTGACCGCGCCTTCGAGGTCGAGTCCGACGAGATCGCCCGGCAGGTCATCGGGCGACAACTGCCGAGCTACCCAATGCCGTTGGGACTCGTCGCGACGCACGACGGGGACGATGCCGACACCCGGGTCCGCAGCGGGCGCGTACGGGTCCACGCCGAGGCCCCGCAGTTGGCTCTCGGTGCTTGTCAGATGTCCCCGGGCCTGCTCGGCCTTGGCGACAGCCCCCTGGAGGGCGGAGTCGTCGCGGCTGCTCCCGTTGCCTGACTCCGTACGGTGCCGCAGCCCCTCGACAGACTTGACGGCGTCGGCGAAGGTACGCACCGCGTGCGCGTGGTCGTCCCGCGCGACGGCGATGTCGTCGACGCGCGGCACGGTGGGGGTGTCGTCGCTCAGGGGCCCCGCCCTGCCCTTGCCCTTGTGGGGGCTCGGGGAGGTACCGGAAGCGGTCCGTGGCCTGAACGGCTCGGTGTCGACGTCGGTATCGCTGTCGCTGTCCTCGGCGCTGCCGTAGCCGCTGTCGCTGTCGCTGTCGTAGGAGACGGTGTCGGCGTCGGCGTCGGCGTCCGGCAGCGCACTGGGATCGACGTCGAAGTCGCGGTCCAGGTCGCGCGTGGGGTCCGGCTCGGTATCGCTGCTCATACGCGGACGTACGGGGCCGTGGCTGCCGGTGTCGGTGCCGGTATCCAGGTGCGGCCGCTCCGGGGTCGGGCCGCTGTTGGTGCTCCGCGGCCGCGGCGACGGAACCGACTCGTCCTGCCCGTCGGCGGTGCTGGGCCCGGGTGCCGTGTCCGGCGTCGCCGTTCGGCCGGCCCGGGGTGTCGTGGTCGGCGTCGTGGAGCCCGAAGGCGTCGAACCCGGCGTCGAGTTGGTCGGGATCGGTGTCGGCGTCACGGGACCCGTCATTGCCGGATCGGGAGTCTCCGACCCGTCCGGCGTGCGGTTCGCCCGCGTAGGCGCGGCGCTGGACGAGCCCGACGACGTCGGGGCCGGGGCCGCCGGGGAAGCCGTCGGCCTTGCTGCTACAGGACCCGTCACCGCCGGATCGCTTGTCTCCGACGCGTCCGGTGACGGGGTGCTCCGGGGCGGCGTGGTGGCAGCCGGGGCACCGGACGGGTGCGAGGTCGTCGGCAGCGCCGCCGGAGGCGCGGAGGTGGTCGGCGTGGGCGCCGCCTCCTGGGGGGCCACCGGCGTGGCGGCGTCCGGCCGCGTCGGACCGGAAGTCGTCGAACGGCCGGGCGCCGGACTGGGGCTTGGAGTCGCCGCGGGCAGACCCGGGGCCGGGTCCGGGCTCACGGGGTCGGACGTCTCCGGCCCGTCCGGCAAGGGAACGGCCCGGATCGGGCTTCCCGTCGTGGAAACCGGCGTCGTGGAGACCGGCGTCGTGGAGACCGGCGTCGTGGAGACCGGCGTCGTGGAGACCGGCGTCGACGAGCTGGTAGGGAGCGGGGCGCCGGCGGGCGGGACGTACGACGGGATGGTGGAGGGTGTCGTGGTCGGGGTGAGCGGGGTCGCGGTGACCGTGGGCGGGGTGAAGGTACCGCCGATGAGCGGGGTGCCGGATGACGTGGTGATCGGCGAGGAGGGCGGGAGGACGGCTGAGGTCTCGGTGTTGGTCCGCTTCACGGGGTTCGCGGAACCGCCGCCGCCGACCGCATCGCCGCCGCCGGTGGACGTGGTGGTCTGCGGGCCGTCGGTGTTCAGGGGGGCCACGGTGCCGACACCCGCCAGGTTCTTGAACCAGTTGACGCTGTTCGTGACGCCGTGTTCCAGGCCGGCCTCGACCCGCTCGCTGATGGCGGCGCCGACGAAGGTCTGCCACGTCGGGACGAAGTTCCCGTAGAAGGCGCCCATGACCAGCGACTCGGCGAGCGTCTCCGAGGATCCGTCGGACAGTCCCTCGAAGAACTGGTGGGTCAGTTTTGCCCCGAGGCCGGGCTTGAGCGGCGTGGGCGTGGGTGTGGGCGTAGGAGTCGGCGTGGGTGTGGGGGTGTGATTCGAGTTCGGGTTCGGACTCGGCTTGGGGTTCGGATGGGGAGTGGGATTCGGAGTGGGATTCGGCGTGGGGGTCGGCGTGTGATTGACGTTGTTGTTGTTGTGATTGCCGACATTCTTGATGTTGATATTGTTCTTGAATTTATTGTCGATATTGGAAAGGTTCTTGAATGTGTTGACGATGGTGTTGGAAATATTCTTGGCGATATTTGAGAAGAGATGCGCGAATCCTCCCGCCGCGGCGCCGAAGACGCCACTGATGCCCACGTCGGTCCAGTCGATCCCGCCCGGCCGCTGGCCCACCGGGGCGACCGTCATCATGGCGAGCCGGACCGCGAGGGTCATGAAGGCCTCTTCGGCCGCCTCCGTGAGGCTCGGCATGAGGTGCGTACGGCGGGCCAGTTCGGCCAGGATCGTCAGGATGCGGATCTTGCTCAGCGCCCGGGCGAGCGGGGCCTCACTCGCGCTCGCACCGCCGGTGAAGATGGACATGATGGCGATGACGGCCAGTTCGGCGGCCAGCCGGATCAACTCGGCGATGATGTTCCACTTCGCCTCCCTGATCTGCATGGAGATGTTGACCTGGCCCTGAGCGGAGTCCTCCAGGTCGGTGCTGAACTGGTCGAGATAGGGCAGCACTTCGTTGATCGCGGTGATGAACTGCTGGGCGACCTCGGGGGGAAAGCCCCGCCCGACGGTCTCGATCGCGCCGTTGGACCGGGACTTCAGCTCGCCGATGCCCCGCTTCAACTGGCGGTACGCCATGCTCTTGTCGTACGCCTCATCCTCATTCGCCTCAAGGAACGTCTCGCCGATGAGGATGAAGAAGAGCCAGTTGAGCTTTGGCGAGATGATGATGGCCACGTTATGTGTGGACCCCGGAGTTGCCGCCCTGCTCGTCGATCGACTCGATGACCGAACCCTGCGTGTTCAAAATCGTGCCCAGGTTCGTCAGCGTGCCGTGGCTGATGGCCTCGAACCCGGTACTGACGCCGTTCATCGTCTCCTCGACGGCATCCCTGTTCTTGATGAACCTCGGCTTGAGCTGCTTTCCGTAACTGTCGTTACCCGTCCAGCTCGTGTCCGCCAGCTGAGCGCTGAACACCAGGCCGAGGTTCTTCGCGAACGCGGCGAGGTCGCGGATGGCGCGGGTGCCTGCGATCACGGCGTCCTTGTCGGCGTCGAATGACTGGCCTGTCATCAGTTCCGTCCGTCCTCGTCGTCCTCGTTGATCTCGTCACGCAGCCGGGCGTTGGCCGACTGCCATGGTGTTCCGGCACCCTCGCCGGGGGCAGCGGCTCCGGGGCCGAAGAGCCTGTCCCAGTCGACGGTCATGCCGGAGAGCTCCGGCACCGCCTCGCTCGGTTCGGTCAGCGGTTTGAACAGGCGCTTGACCTCGTGGGCGGCCCGGGTACGGCCTTCCTCCGCCGCGTCGAGCACGGCGGCGGCCAACTGCGGGGCGGGCATGGAGCGGTATTTACCGTCCAGGAACTTCAGGTCCGTCAGCTGGCCCTGCGGGCCCACCGTGACCTCGACCGACCCGTCCCGGGACGTCACCACCGTCGAGAAGCGGCTCATCCGCGCTTCGGCGCTCGCCACGGCGGCCTCCATCGACTCCAGCTCCGCCATCGCTTCGGCGAGGCGCTGCTCCATGGGGTCCCCGGGGCCCGTACGTTCGTTCATCGCCGCCTCATCCTCCGATCACCGCCGGGGCGGAGCCCTCCTCGGTACCCCACACGTCCTCGTCCTCCTGCACCCAGGCCAACCGCTCGCGGTCGCCGCTCTCGGTCGCCTGGCGGTTGTTGCCACCGCCGCCGGGTCCGCCGGCCGTCGCGAACGGCGCCGGAGCCTCCTCCTCGATCACTTCGTCGTCGTCGGTCCGGCGGGAGCGGGAGTCCGTCACGCCACGTCCCGGGAGGCTGATGTTGCCCCTGGTACCGGGGGTGTTGCGTACGCGCTCGCTCTTGGAGTCGTCGCCCTTGCCACCGCCCATGCCGCCGCCGCCCATCATGCCCGGGCTGCCCGAGGAACTCTGCGAGGCTCCGGAGGACGAGGCGGCGTTGCCCAGCAGGCTGGTCGCGGCCGACACGTCGGACGACGAGAAGGGGTTGGACGTGAGGTCGCCGGAACTGCCGGACAGGTCCTGGTAGTCGTAGCCGTCCGAGGAGCCGAGCGAGCCGGAGCCGCCCGCGGAGCCGCCACCGCCGTACGAGGCGCTGCCGCTCGGCACGCTGGTGGTGCCGCTGGGCACGGTGGTCGTGCCGCTGGGCACGCTGGTGGTGCGGCTCGGCACGGTCGTCGTCGGGAACGTGGTGTCCGGCACGGTGGTGGTGCCGCTCGGCACCGTGGTGGTCGGGAAGTCGGGCGTGGTGACGGTCCCCGTGGCGGGAGCCGTCACCGTGGCCCCGGTGTCCGGGCCGGTGACGGAGATCGTGCCGTCCGGGTTGGTGACCTGGGTCGTGCCGTCCGGGTTGGTCGTGGTGATCGTTCCGCTGCCGTCGGACGTGGTGATGGTGCCGTCCGGCCCGGTCACCGTGGTCGTGCCGTCCGGGGTCGTCGTCAGGGACGTGCCGTCCGGGTACTGGACCGTGGTCGTGCCGTTGCCGTCGGTGGTCGTCACCGTGCCGTCGGGACCCGTCACCGAGGCCGAGCCGTCCGGGCCCGTGACCGAGGTCGAGCCGTCCGGGTTGGTCGTGGTGATGGTGCCGTCCGGCGTGGTCACCGACGTCGTGCCGTCCGGGTAATGCGTGGTGATGTCGCCGTTCCCGTTGACCGTGGTGGTCGTGCCGTCGGTCTCGGTGACCGTGGTCGAGCCGTCCGGGTTGGTCGTCACGGACGAGCCGTCCGGGTACTGCGTGGTGACGTCGCCGCCCGTCGAACCGGGGTTGCTGGTGGTGATGGTGCCTTCGGGGGTCTGCGTGGAGATCGTGCCGTCGGGGTTCTGCGTCTGCACGGTGCCGTCGGGGTACGTGACGGTGGTGGTGCCGTCGGGGTCGACGCGGGTGACGGTCCCATCGGTGCCGGTGGTCACGGTGGTGCCGTCGGGGTAGTCGGCGGTGATGCTGCCGTCGTCGTTCGTGACCGTGCCGGCGCCGCCCGCGGTGGTGGTCCCGCTGGGCAGGAGCGTCGTGTCGTCGAGCGGGGCCGCCGTGATCGTCGTGGTGAGACCGGCGGTCACGTCCCCGCCGGGGTCGCTGGTGTCCCCCGTCGTAGTGGAGGCCTGGTTCTCCAGCTCCTGCTCCAACCCGTCGATCTGCTTCTGGGCCGCGTCGTTGTTCTCCTCGATCTGCGCCGAGGCTTCGTTCTGCGCTTCCTCAACCGCCGCGTTGGCCTCCTCCACGGCTTCCCCGGCCGCCGTGTTGGCGTCCTCGACGGCCTTCTTGGCCGCGGCGTTGGCCTCGTCGATGGCCTCCTTGGCCTCCTTGTTCTGCTCCTCGGCTGCGGCCTTGGCCTCCTCCTGCGCCTTCTTCAGCTCGGCGTTGGCCTCGTCGATGGCCTTCTGAGCGGCGGCGTTGGCTTCCTCCGCTTGCTTCTGGGCCTCGTCCTGCGCCTTCTGGATCGCCGCGTTGGCCTCGTCGATGGCCTTCTTGGCGGCGGCGTTGGCCTCGTCGATGGCCTTCTTGGAGTCCTCCTCCATCTGCTTGATGAGCTTGTTGACCTCGTCCGTGGTGTCGTCGCCGCCCGTGGTGGAACTCTCCGTCTCGTAGGACGCGGCGAGCGTGGTGGTGCTCTTGGTCGTCACCACGTCCTCAAGGTCGTGCTGGGCGGCGACCCAGGCCTTGTGGATGTTCGACAGCGACGTCTCGGCTGTGGGCAGGAGGTGGTCGTTCACCATCTGGTTCCACTGGTGCACCGCCGTCTTGCCGAGCGCCTGCCAGGTGCTGAGGACGCCGAGATCGCCGAACCCCGGGAAGTTCTGCTTGAAGTCCGCCGTGGTGTGGGGGCCCGAGTGCCCGGTCTTGATCGTGGGCCCCTGGTTGCCGTTGGGCAGCGTGGTCGTCGTGTACGTGTACGAGATCTTGGACGTGACCTCGGTGAGGTTGTGCTTCAGGGTCCAGAGGTAGACCTCCCTCAGCATGCTCTCCACGATGCCGTACGGGTTGGCCCCGGTCATGGAATGCTGGGCGGTGTCCTCCGCCATGGTGAGGGTCTGGTCGTAGGTCCCGTTGCTCCAGGACTGCCACGCGGTGCGCAACGCGAGGATCTCGGCGTACAGGGCGTTTCCGGCGCCCATGACCGCGTCGCCCTGCTTGGTCGTCGGAACGTATCCGTTGACCTTCCCGGTGTTCGCGGCCGTGAAGTCGCTGGGGTGCATCTGGTCCGCGTAACTCTGGTAGTTCTTGTGAAGGCCGTCGATCAGGTGCCAGAAGACGCCGGCCGCCTTGCCCTTCCAGGAGGCGTTCTCCTTGCCGAGGGATTCCTTCCACTGGTTCAGGGTCTCGGCGTGGCCGACGAAGAACGTGCCGACGCGGTCGAATGCCTTCGCCGCGTTGGTGAAGGTGTTGAGGTCGACGGCTCCCGCGTCCGGCACGTCCATGCCGCTCACCGCGAGTTTGTAGGTCGAATAGGGGGTGTAGGCCAGGGCGTTGAGCGCCGCCCCCGATCCGACGATGTACTGCCCGAGTGCGCCGCCGTCCAGCGACGCCTTGTCGCCCTCGGTCAGGTAGGTGTTCGGGTAGCTGAACGGCGCGGTACCGGGGTTGATGTAGTCGATGAGCACCCGTTTCAGGGTGGGGTCGTCATGCGATCCGTCCGAGCCCGCGTTGTAGAACGGGATGACCCAGTCGTGGCCGTCCACGTTGGTCCCGATCGTGCCCCAGTTCCACGAGAACGGCTTGTCCTCGATCACGACCGAGATCATGGGGATCCTGCCGTGTGCCTCGTCGCTCGTCACGGCGTCGAAGACGGTGGTCCGCGAGGGCATCGGGTAACCCGTGAGAAGGGTGACGGCGATCGCCCACTTGTCATCGGTGGGGACGTCGAGGCTGCTCAAGACGGGGCTCCGGGATGGGACGGCGACGGGAGGACGGAACGGCCGGGTGCCGGGTCACTGCCCGGCGAGGCGTCAGGGGCCTACGTGGTGGTCGAGCCACCGCCGCTGGACAGGTCGCCGTCCACGTCGGTGAAGTCCGCGAGGAAGGGCTCGCCCTCGACGCTCGTCAGGTTGGACCCCTGAGCGCTCAGCAGGTCCTTGATGGTGGTCCGCAGGTTGTCGGCGATGTCGCCGAAGAGCGTGTGCTGCTTGTCGAGAATGGTGATGAGGGCGGCGACGTTGTCCGAGAACGCCTTGCCGAAGTTCACGCCGTCGACGTGCGAATCCGCGTCCTTGGCCATGTTGCCGATCGCGAGCGGCCAGACCATGCCCTCCTTCTGGTCCACGCTCACACCGTCCCTGATGGTTTTCAGGGCCGGGTAGCCGCCATTGGTGTCGTCCCCGTCCATCAGCTTGAGGTCGTTGACGAACGTGTCGACGGGGCCGTTGACGAACGCGGTGAGTCCGGCCGAATCAAGGTGGGTGAGATCCGCCACGGGTTCTTCCTCTCAGAGGTGGACGGCGGTGCGGTGCGTGCGCTGCGGGGCCGGCCGCCGCCGGGGGGCGTCATGCGTCCCCGGTGCGGCGGCTGTGGCCCCGGTCCGGGTCACCGGCCGATGGACACCTCGGACCAGAGCTGGCTCAGGCTGTTCTCGGTGTACTTGTACTGGTCCGAGACGTCGGTGAGCAGACCGGCGTGGGAGTTGAGCAGCTGCTGCATGGTGGTGAGCGCGCCGTCCCAGGCCGCCTGCTTCTGCCGGTAGACCTCGGCGTCACTGCCGTACCAGGTCTGTTTGAGCTCGTTGAGCTCCTGCTCCAGGTTGGACAGCGTGCCCTCGATCGCCCTGGTCTGGCCGACCATGTCGTCGGCGGCGTTGTAGGCGGCGTTGTACTCGACGTGGATGAAACCGTCGCTCAGGCTGTCACTCATTGGTTGTCCCCGATCCTGTTCAGGAGATCGACGGCGCGAGCGCGTCGAAGGCGGCCTGGCTGCTGCTGAAGGCGCTGTCGATGGCGTCGTGGGCGGAGCCCTGCATCTTGCCGTGCTCGGCGAGGCTCTGGTTGAGCTTGTCGATCATGTCGTTGAGGTTGTTCAGGATGACCACCACCTGGTCGTCCCACTGGTCCAGCAGCTGGCCGTACTTGCCGCCGTCGCTGCCCATGTAGTTGGAGGCCAGGTTGTTCTTGGTGCTCTCGACGTCGCGCAGCGAGTTCTGGATGCTGGAGTACGCCTGCTCCAGGGCCATGATGCCGTTGCGGGTCGAGGTCTCGGATGACTGCTGGCCGCTGGTCACGTCGGACATGCGGGCCCCTTCTCTCGGTCGGGTCGCGTTCGGTGTCGGTGCCGCCGGATCTCTTCGTCGTCTCCTGTCGCCCGGCGTCAGGAGACCGGACGCACGGAAGGGAAGTAGTACTGCGGCGGCGTTATGGTCGGCGCAAGAGCCGAGGGCCTCGCCGGCCGAGCCCTGTTTCTCACTCGTGCGGCTCGGGGCACACGGACCACGATCTGGACGGGGGATCGACGACTCGGTCGTTGCGGACCGTGGGTCACCTCAGCCACTCGTTCTCCCCGCTTTCTGGAGGCCAATTCGATCGTAGGGCCGGGGAGTTGACGTTCGCAACAGCTCTCAAGTGACGCCTCGGTGGCCCCGTTAACCCCGTGTTCACCCTGCGCTGCCGCCCGAAGGAACAGACGTCGCACCGGGGGGCGAATCGGCGGGACCACCGGACTGGCCGACGGAGGGCTTCGCCGCCGCGGACCCGCATCCCTGGGTGCCGGGGCCGCCGCCGGCGCCGCCCCCGCCGGACGCCGCGGAGGTGTCCAGGTCGGGGCCGGCCGGCAGCATCGACAGCAGCAGCGAGGGCACTTGGCGGACCTCGGCCGTGGTGTAGCCGAGCGCGGTCAGGTCGTCGGCCGATGGGACCAGGTACTTCTGCCCGGTGTCGGTGACCAGGTACGTACTCCCGTCCGTGGCGCCGCCGCCCGCGTTCAGCGCCTGGACCAGGGCCCCGCCGCCCGGCTCGACGGCGACACGGTCCACCGGCAGGCAGGCGGCCCGGGCGGCGGTCGTACGGTCGGCGGTCACGGGGGCCGCCTCGGTGAGCGAAGAGGCCGGCACGAGGGCGACGCTCACGCGCACGGCGGAGGCCGAGCCCGAGCCGGCCGACGAGCCCGGCTGTACGCCGACACAGACCGCCGAGCCGTCCGCGACCCCGGCGGCGGTGGGCGGGGCGGCGGGCAGGTCGCCGGAGGCGGCGGAGGCTCCGGACGTGGCCGCGGCGGCCAGGTGTCCCTTGAGCACGCCGGCCTGAAGCTCCCGGGCGACCGCCGAGCCTCCCGCGTACGCCTTCTTCGCGGCGTCCGGGGCGCCGAGCTGCAGCGCTGCCTCGGTGGCGGTCAGCGGCACCAGGCCCTCGCGTCGCAGCAGGTAGTACTGGGCCGCCGAGCCCGGCACCTGGGTCTGGAAGACCTGGCCGACCTTCGTGGTGAGCCCGCCCAGGGACGGTCCGGCGTCGCCCCGGCCGGGCACGTCCGCGGGGGCGAGGTCGGGCCCGGCGGGTAGCGCGTCGAGGAAGGCGGCAGAGACCTGACGTGGCGTCACCGTGCCGTAGCCCAGGCTCTCCAGCGCGCCGCTTGCGGAGTCGATCCGCAGCCGGCTGCCCTCCCAGACCAGGTAGCGGGTGCGGTCCGGGCCGGACACCAGCAGGGCGCCGCCGTCCGGCAGGCCCTGCCGAACGGCGGACGAGCCCACCGCCAGGACGGTGGAGGACGAGGAGGCGTCCGTCGAGCAGACCAGCCAGGGCCGGTCCGCCCCGAGGTCGCCGGTGGCCGGCAGCGTGTCGGGCGCTCCGCTGATGCCCACGGCGCCGCCGCGCGGGGCGTGACGCAGCGAGGCGTTGCCGACGGTCGTGGTGGACAGGTTGGCCGAGCCGACCAGCAGCAGCGCCGAGGCGTAGTTCAGCACCGGGTGCAGCTCGCCGTCCGCGTAGAGGTAGCGGGAGCCGGTGTCCTTGTCGATGATCAGCGCCCCGGAGACCTGCCAGGCGCCCTTCGTACCGGGCGAGATGAGGCCGAAGACGAAGGCGCCGGCGGCCACCAGCACCGCGACGACGACGCCGATGACCAGGCCCCGGTTGGTCCGGCCGACCGGGCTCTCCGGGGCGTCCAGGTCGGTGCGCAGCAATCCCGAGGTCAGCCGGCCCATGATGAACATGTGTGCCTGGACCTGGTCGCGACGGTTCTGCATGGGTTGGTTCCGCCCTTTCAGAGGTCGAGCGACCGCAGCATGCCGTACACGCCGAGCACCCACAGGGCCAGCGGCAGCAGGCTGACCGCCGCGGCGGAGTGCAGCAGTTCGCCGGCCCGGCCCCAGTACGGCACGAGCCGCCGGCCCGGCACCGTCCAGGAGGCGATGGCGAGGGCCGCGGCGGTGGCGAACAGGGCGGCGAGCAGGCTCAGCCGCTGCTGCGGCGCGATGGTCAGGGCCGTGCCGATGATCAGCCCGAGCGCGCCCAACGCGCCCGGGGCGATGAGCGCGAGCCGTTGCCACAGGCTGCCCATGCCCCGGCCGTGCAGCACGAGGAGCAGGGAGAGCGCCCCGGCCATGCAGCCGCCGGGCAGGGCGATCGGATGCACCAGGGCGGCGGAGCAGGCGAGGCAGATCAGTCCGGCCGCCGCGAGGAGTGCGGTCATCCAGATGTCGGCGATGTCGGTGCGGGCGGCCACTTCGGCGCTGGGGTGCGGGTCTATGCCCTGCTGGAGTTGCTGGGCGTTGGTGGGCAGCGGTGGCGTCCGCAGGCCCGACAGCCGGAACGACATCGCCGGGACGAGCGCGCCGAAGACCACGGTGACCAGGGCGACGATGCTCGCCGCGTCCCTGGGCGTCAGGTCGAAGACGATCACGATGGCACCGCCCAGCGCGCCCGCCGCCGCGACCGCCGCCGTGCTCAGGAACAGCGGGGTGAAGGCCGCCACCGCCGCCAGCGCCAGCACCGCGCCGCTCGCCGCCGCCGCGGACGCGGCGAGCAGCCGGGCGCCCAGCACCTGGTGTGCGTCGGCGCCGTGCAGCTCGCCGCCCGGCAGTAGCCAGCCGGCGTACGTCCAGTAGCAGGTGGCCATGAAGCCGAGCGCCGCGCCCGCGCCCGCGTCGCCCACCGCGCGGCTGGCCGAGGCCGCGCCGGCCAGGATCAGCAGGCCGCCGGCGAAGGCCACCCCGGTCCGTATCCAGAAGTCCTGTCCGGGCAGGGCCAGCACGATCAGCCCGGCGGCCAGCGCGGTCACCGCGAGCCCGATCAGCACCCGGCGGCCGAGTTCCGGGGTCCAGGCGAAGGGACGGCGGCTCATCGCGGTGGCGATGCCGTCCACCAGGTCGTCGAAGTGCGGTTCGGGCAGGGCGTCGGCGCGGGCGCGGAGGTAGAGCGTCTCGCCGTCGCGCAGCCCGGCGGCGTCGATGGTGGTCTCCTCGTCGAGCGGCCGGCCGCCGAGCCGTTGGAGTACCCAGCCGCCGTGCTCCAAGCCGGACTCGGCCAGGCCCTCGCCGCAGTACTCGATCAGGGTGGGCAGCAGGTCGGCGACGGGGATGTCGCCGGGGACCGCCAGGTCCATCGACTTCGAGGGGGCGCGTACCGTGATGCGGCACAGCCCCGTCGTCGAGCTGTCGGTCAAGTTCGCTCGTCTCTCCGGGAACACGTTCCGGCGGGGGTGAGAGTCAGGTGCGTCTGACGAACAGCCGTACCCTACAAGGCCGTAGGCCCCCCACGGATCGCAGGCCCTCGGGTCCCTCGTCTCCAAGGAGTCCGTACGTTGAGTGTGGTCCTCTTCCGCCGTCCGGCCCGTCGCCGCGCCCCTGACATGCCCCAGGGCGAGTTGAGCCTGCAGGAGCCGCCCACTCTGCCGGAGGTCGTGCCCGACAACTCGGCCATCTGGAACTACCTGCCGATGGGCATGATGTCGGCGTCGATGATGCTGCTCTTCGTCCGGATGGGCAACAGCAGTTCGGCGCTGGGCTACACCGCGCTCGCCATGATGCTGACGGCGTCGGGCGCCATGATGGTGGGCCAGGTGATGCGCAAGTCCGGCGAACGCAAGGGCCGGCTCAAGGGCGAGCGCCGCGACTATCTGCGCTATCTGCGGCAGACCCGGACGCAGGTGCGGGGCGCGTTCGTCCAGCAGCAGGTCGCGCTGGCGTGGCGGCATCCCGAGCCCGGCGCACTGTCGTCGATGGTGGGCTCCACCCGGCTGTGGGAACGCCGCCCCTCGCACGACGACTTCGCGGAGGTCCGGGTCGCGGTGGGCGGGCAGCGGCTCGGTCTGCGGCTCGCGCCGCTGTCGACCAAGCCGGTGGAGGACCTGGAGCCGCTGTGCGCGCACGCGCTGCGCAGCTTCATCCGCGCCTACACCACTGTGCCGGACCAGCCGATCGCCCTGTCGCTGCGGGCCTGGTCGCGGGTACTGTTCCGGGGCGACGAGGAGCGGATCCGGGCGACGGTACGGGCCATGATCGCGCAGCTCGCGGTGTTCCACTCCCCCGACGACCTGTGGATCGCGTTCTGCGTGTCCGACGAGCGGCGCGCCGACTGGGAGTGGGCGAAATGGCTGCCGCACACCCTGCACTCCCAGGAGTACGACGGCGCGGGCCCGGCCCGGCTCGTCGTCTCCTCGACGAACGCCCTTGAGGACCTGCTCGGCGCCGAGTTCGCCGAGCGGCCCCCGTTCGACCCGGACGCCACGCCGGGCCGGGAGGAACCCTTCACCGTGATCGTGGTGGACCGCGGCGACGTGCCCGAGGGGCACCGGTTCGACGGGTCGGGGTTCCGCAACGCCACCGTGCTCGACCTGTCCGGCGAGCTGACCTGGCGGCCGGGGCGGACCACCCTGCGGCTGGACCTCGACGAGGGCACCGGCCCGGTCA
Organism: Streptomyces sp. RLA131; assembly: GCF_056270125.1. Lineage (NCBI taxonomy): Bacteria > Bacillati > Actinomycetota > Actinomycetes > Kitasatosporales > Streptomycetaceae > Streptomyces > Streptomyces sp. RLA131. The sequence continues at coordinate 7,643,778 of NZ_JBWDOQ010000002.1, read as the reverse complement.
GCCTGGTCCGTACCGACCGCAACCGCCAGGAGCAGGCCACGCCGCTGGGCCGGCCCGACCGGCTCGGCCCGGCGGGCGCGCTGGCGCTGGCCAAGCTGCTGGCCCCGTTCCGGATGGGGCTCGGCGGGGACGCGGCCGAGCTGCCGTTCGCCGACATCGAGCTGACCTCGCTGCTGGGTATCCCCGACCTGCACCGGCTCGACCCGAAGGAGCTGTGGGAGCGGCGCGGCGCCGCCGACCGGCTGCGGGTGCCGATCGCGGTGGGCGCCGACGGGCAGCCCGTCGTGCTGGACATCAAGGAGTCCGCGCAGGGCGGCATGGGCCCGCACGGCATGCTGATCGGCGCCACCGGCTCCGGCAAGAGCGAGACGCTGCGCACACTGGTGCTGGCGCTGGCGCTCACCCATTCGTCCGAGACGCTCAACTTCGTCCTGGTCGACTTCAAGGGCGGGGCGACCTTCCTCGGCCTTGACAGCCTGCCCCACACCTCCGCGGTGATCACCAACCTCGCCGACGAGGTCGCCCTGGTCTCCCGGATGCAGGACGCGCTGCACGGCGAGCTGATGCGCCGCCAGGAGCTGCTGCGCTCCGCCGGCAACTACACCTCGGCGCTGGAGTACGAGCGGGCCCGCGCCGCCGGGACGCCGCTGAGCCCGTTGCCGAGCCTGTTCGTCGTCGTCGACGAGTTCAGCGAACTGCTTGCCGCGCACCGGGAGTTCATGGAGCTGTTCGTGATGATCGGCCGCCTCGGCCGCTCGCTGGGCGTGCATCTGCTGCTCGCCTCGCAGCGCCTGGACGAGGGCCGGATGCACCAGCTGGAGAGCCATCTGTCGTACCGGATCGGTCTGCGCACCTTCTCCGCGATGGAGAGCCGGGGCGTGCTCGGCGTGCCGGACGCCTACCAGCTGCCGCCTCAGCCGGGCAGCGGCTTCCTCAAGGACGGCGTCGGCGAACTGACCCGGTTCCGGGCCGCCTACGTGTCGGGCCCGTACGCCCAGCGGCGCGGAGCGGTCGCCCAGGCGCGGGCGGCCAGCCAGATCGTGCCCTGGACGGCGGACTGGGTGGTCCCGCGCCGGCTGCCGGACGAGTTCGAGCAGCCGCAGGTGCCGGACGAGCCGGACGGCCCCGGCTCGCCGACGCTGCTTTCCACCGCTCTGGAGCGGCTGGCGGACTCCGGCCCGCCGGCTCACCAGGTGTGGCTGCCGCCGCTCGACACCCCGCCCACCCTCGACCAGATCCTGCCCCCGTTGGACCACCACCCCGAGCACGGTCTGACCACCACCGGCTGGCCCGGCCGGGGCAGGCTCGCGGTGCCGATCGGCATCGTGGACCGGCCGTTCGAGCAGGTACGCGACCTGCTGTCGGTGGACCTGTCCGGCTCCGGCGGCCACGTCACCATCGCGGGCGGCCCGCAGAGCGGCAAGAGCACCCTGGTCCGTACCCTGATCTGTGCGCTCGCCCTCACCCACACCCCGCGCGAAGTGCAGTTCTACTGCCTCGACTTCGGCGGCGGCAGCCTCGGCTCCCTCGCCGGGCTGCCGCACGTCGGCTCGGTCGCGGCCCGGGTGGACGAGGAGCGGATCGGCCGGACGATCGCCGAGGTCACCGCGATTCTGGACGAGCGCGAGCGGCTCTTCCTGATGAACGGCCTGGACTCCATGGTGGAGTACCGGCGCCGCCGCGCCGCCGGGGACTTCCCGGACCAGCCGCTCGGCGACGTCTTCATGGTCGTCGACGGCTGGTCCACCGTCCGCGCGGACCACCAGGACCTGATACCCGTCCTCACCAGGATCGCGTCGCGGGGCCTCAACTACGGCATCCACCTCATCGTCACCACCGCCCGCTGGGTGGAGCTGGCCGCCGCCGTACGCGACCAGTCCGGCACCCGGATCGAGCTGCGGATGGGCGACGCCATGGAGTCCATGGTCGACATCCGCAAGGCGGGCACCGTGCCCCGCCTCCCCGGCCGCGGGCTCACCACCGACGGCAAACTGCACTACATCGCCGCCCTGCCCCGCATCGACAGCGTCAACAGCGCGGCGGACCTCGCCGACGGCGCGGCGAGCCTGATCTCCGACATCAAGGAGTACTGGGCGGGCGACGCGGCCCCCGTGGTGCGGCTGCTGCCCGCGATGCTGTCGGCCTCCGACCTGCCCGCCCCGGAGGCCTCGCCGAGCGCGGCGGCCGGCCTGCGCGTCGCGCTCGGCGTCGAGGAGGAGAAACTCACCCCCGCCTGGCACGACTTCACCGAGAACCCGCACCTGCTCATCGTCGGCGACACCGAGAGCGGCAAGACCAACCTGCTACGGCTGGTGGCCAGGGCCATCACCGAGCGGTACACCCCCGCCGAGGCCCGCATCCTGCTCGTCGACTACCGCCGCGATCTGGTCGACGCGGTCCCGCCGGAGTACCGCCTCGGCCACGCCGTCTCCATCGACGCCCTCAAGGAACTGGTCTCCGGCGCCGCCCGCGCCATCAAGCTCCGCGTACCGGGGGCGGACATCTCCCCGGCCCGCATGCGCCAGTGCGACTGGTGGGAGGGTCCGAGGCTGTTCGTCCTCGTCGACGACTACGACATGGTCGGCGCCGGCCCCGGCAACAACCCCTTCCTGCCGCTGCTGGACCACCTTCCGCTCGGTTACGAGGTCGGCCTCCACATGGTCGTGGCCCGCTCCGCCTCCGGCGCGGGACGCGGGCTCAACGAGGCGCTGCTGCGCCGGATGACCGAGGTCAACTCGCCCGGCCTGCTGCTGTCCTGCCCGCCCACGGAGGGTTACTTCTTCGGCAACGTCAAGCCGCGCGTCCTGCCGAAGGGGCGGGCCATGCGGATTGCTCGCCGCAAGGTGGTGCTCGTGCAGACGGCGCAGGTCGCCGAGGAGTGATTCCCCCCCCCGGCCCCCGAACGCCCCCGGGCCCCCGAACGCCCTGCGGGCGTGCCCTCAGGCGGACCGGGGTCCAGGGGCGGAGCCCCTGATTCCGGGAAGGGCCGGAGTGGGGGAATTACCCCGACGGACGCCAGCCACGGGCGCGGCCGAGGGGGATGACGACGGCCGCGCCGGCGACGAGGAGGACGAGGAGCGTGGCGCCGCCCGCGACGAGCAGGGCGCGGCGGCGGGGCGTGGAGGACGGCAGGGCGATGTGGACCGGGACGGCGGCGGGGCGGGCGGCAGGGGCGGCCGAGGCGGGGACGAGGGACACCGCGCCGTAGGGGTCGAGGCGGGGCGCGGGTTCGGCGGGGGCGGCGGAGGCCGTGAGGCGAACGGCGACCTGGGCTGCGGTCAGGCCTGGGTGGTAGGCCCGGACCAGCGCGGCCGCGCCCGCGGTGAACGCGGCGGCCAGCGAGGAACCGGCACTGATGTAGTGCCCCGACCCGCGCGCGCCGATGCTGACCACCGCCCCGCCGGGCGCGGCCAGTTGCGCCCCGGTGACGCCGGCCGCGGTGCCCAGGCGGGTGCCGTCCGGCGAGACGCCGACGACGGACAGCGCGCCGGGCGCGGCGGCGGGCCAGTACCGCGCGGGGGCCGGGCTCGCCGTGCTTGCCGAGGACGAGGCGCTGACGTCCGGCGCGGCCGGGGCGACGACCAGCGCGTCGTGCTGCGTCGCGTACCGTACGGCGGCGGTCAGTCGGGCCTCCCCCGTGGTCAGCGCGGCGGAGACCTCGATCACGTCCGCGTCGTGGTCCACCGCCGTCCGGATACCGTCCGCCACGAGGGCCGCGGTCGCGGTGCCCCGTTCGTCCGTGCCACGGACTGCGAGGATCCGCGCCTGCGGGGCGACGCCCTCGAAGGCGCTCGCCTTACTGGGCGCGGCCGCGACGAGCCCGGCGACGAAGCTGCCGTGCCCCACGCAGTCCTGGTCCGCGCCGCCCACCGCCGTGACGCGGCCGGACAGCGCCGGGGTACCGGTGGCGACACCGGTGTCGACCACCGCGACGGTCACCCCGGCGCCCTGGGACAATCGCCGGGCACGGGACAGTGAAAGGCTCTGCTGCGCCCACGACTCGGCCGCCGCCGTCTGCGTCGAGGCCACCGTGCAGGGGTCCTTGGAGCCGAGGACCGGCGGCATCGTCGGCAGGCTCACACCGGCGGCGGCCACCGGCGCCGACAGGGCGATCAGCGCGGTCGAGATGCCCAACGCGACAGCCGGACGGGGGGATTGACGCCGAGGAAGTCGCATGTGGCGCATGATAGGACCCCGGCATACGCGACTGGTGATTCGCAGGTATCAGGCATGATGAACACCGCTCCGCCGAGACCGCCGAGACCAACCAGAGCGCCCACACGAGGAGGAGAGTTCGAACGTGGCACGCCAGTTGCTCACGGTCGGTCCCGATCGGCCGGACGGTTTCCGGACGATCGGTGACGCCTTGGCCGTCGCACGGACCGGAGCAGTGATCAATGTCACAGCAGGACGTTACGAGGAGAACCTGCGGGTCGCCACCCGGGTGACCATCGTCGCCGAGGGCGCCCGCGGCAGCGTGGAGATCTGTCCCGCGCGCGGCTCCGCCATCACCCTGCAGGCCGACGCGGTCATGCTCACCGACCTCGTGCTGCGCGGCCCGGAGGACGACGACGTCCCCGTGCTGGACGCCTTCCGGGGCCAGGCCGCCCTGGACGGCTGCGAGATCGTCGGCACCGGCTGGACGGCGGTGCTGAGCCGCAACGGCGGCTCGCTGGCGATGCGCAACTGCCGGATCACCAACCCGGCCGGCGCCGGGATCGTCGACACCTCGCCCGAGCACAGCGTCGTCGAGGACTGCGTGATCGAGCACCTGGGCAGTTCGGCGGTGGTCCTCGGCGAGCGGGCCCGTACGACCGTACGCGGCTGCACCCTGCGCGACGCGCGCGGCAACGGCGTACTGGCCAACGGGCAGGCGCGCGGGTCGGTCGAGGACTGCGACATCTCCGCCACCGACAAGCCGGGCGTCGCGCTGGAGCAGAACTGCACCACGCAGGTGCTGCGCACCACACTGCACGACCTGGTGACCGGCGTCCTGGTGACCAGCACCTCGCGCCCGGAACTGACGGATCTGGAGATCCTCGCGGTCTCCGAGCACGGCATCCTGGTCTCGGCCGGCGCCGAGCCGGTGCTGCGGCGCTGCCGGGTGGCGCGTACCAAGGGCAGCGGACTGGCCGTCACCGGCAAGGCCAGGGGCACGTACGAGGACTGCGAGTTCTCCTCGTGCGCCGGGCCCGCCCTCCTCGCCGTGGACAGCGCCGCGCCCGTGCTCGTACGCACGGTGGTGCGCGACTGCTCGGCCGCGACCGCCGTGCTGCTCACCGGCGAGTCCGCCGCGGAGTTCGACCGGCTGGAGGTGCTGGAGGCCGCCGGGGTCGGCATCTCCATACGCTCCGGGGCCAATCCGCTGATCCGGCGGGCCCACGTGACCTCGTCCAAGGGCCACGGCGTGGAGGTCGTCCAGGGCGGGCGCGGGCGGCTGGAGGACTGCGAGATCGACAGGTCCGGCGGCGCGGCCCTGCGGGTCGGCGACGACGGCCGCCCGCATGTCGGCAACAGCGCCCTGACCTCCGCCACGGGCCCCGGTGTGACCGTCGAGGCAGGTGGCCTCGCCGACATCCGGGACACCGGGATCGACTCGTGCGGCGCCGAGGGCATCCGGGTCGAGGACGGCGGCGAGATCTCCGCCGTCCGCAACCGGATCACCGGCGCCCGGGCCCACGGCGTGCTGCTCGCCGCCGGGGCTCGGGCCGCACTCAACGGCTGCACGGTCTCCAGCGGACAGGCGGACGGCATCCGGATCGACAGCGCCGAGCAGGTGTCGGTGAAGGACTGCACGGTCAGCGACAACCGGGGAGCCGGGCTGCGGCAGACCGTGCCCGACAACGGCCGGCTCGCCGTGGACAACCTGTCCAGCGTGGGCAACGGCGCGCGGGACGCCTGGGAAGGGGCGCCGCAGGCCGAGCCCGCGACGCCCGGACTGCTCGACGACCTGCTGTCCAAGCCCGACCGCGAGGGCGGCACAGCCCGCACGCAGCGCGGGGAACCGGACGGCCCGGTCGGTGAACTGGAGGCGCTGGTCGGCCTGAACGCCGTCAAGCACCAGGTCAAGGGCTTGATCAACCTGGCCCGCCTGGCGCAGCGCCGGGCCAGCCTCGGCATGCCGGCCCCGCCGATGAGCCGTCACCTGATCTTCGCGGGTGCCCCGGGCACCGGCAAGACCACCGTCGCCCGGCTCTACGGCTCCATTCTGGCCTCGCTCGGCGCGCTGCGCTCCGGCCATCTCGTGGAGGTCTCCCGGGCCGACCTGGTGGCGCAGGTCATCGGCGGCACGGCCATCAAGACCACGGAGACGTTCAACCGGGCGCTGGGCGGGGTGCTGTTCATCGACGAGGCGTACACGCTGGTCTCCGACAGCAAGGGTTCCGGCGTCGACTTCGGCCGCGAGGCGATCGACACGCTCGTGAAGCTGATGGAGGACCACCGCGACGACGTGGTGGTGATAGCCGCCGGCTACTCCAAGGAGATGGAGTCGTTCCTGGCCACCAACCCGGGACTCGCCTCGCGGTTCACCCGCACCGTGGAGTTCGTGAACTACACGGTGGACGAGCTGGTGACCATCGTGGAGAGCATGTGCGAGCGGCACCGCTACGAGCTGTCCCCGGACACCAAGGACGCGCTCGCGCTGCACTTCGGAGAGATGCCGCGGGGCGCCGGCTTCGGCAACGGCCGCGTGGCTCGGCAGGTCTTCGAGGAGATGGTCGACCGTCAGGCGTTCCGGCTGGCGGGCCTGCTGGAGGCCGGGGAGCACGACCTGACAGTGCTGCTGCCGGAGGACGTCGGCGATGTGGCGGCGGCCGCCGCCGTCGCCGCCGCCACGGGCGTCGTGTCGGCCTCGCCGCTGGACGAGCTGAACGCGATGGTGGGCCTGGACCGCGTCAAGGACGAGGTCACCGACATGATCAACCTGCTGTCGGCCTCCCAGCAGCGCCAGGCGGCCGGGCTGCCCGCCTCCCGGATCAACCAGCACCTCGTCTTCGCGGGCCCGCCCGGCACCGGCAAGACCACCGTGGCACGGCTGTACGGGAAGCTGCTGCGCTCCCTCGGCGTGCTGCCGCGCGGCCAGCTGATCGAGGTGTCCCGGGCCGACCTGGTCGGCCGGTACGTCGGGCACACCGCCCAGCTCACCCTTGAGGTGTTCGAGAAGGCCCTCGGCGGTGTGCTGTTCATCGACGAGGCGTACACGCTCACGCCCGTCGGGGCGCCCTCCGACTTCGGCCGCGAGGCCGTCGACACCCTCCTCAAGCTGATGGAGGACCACCGCGACGAGGTCGTGGTGATCGTCGCCGGCTACGACGAGGAGATGGAGCGCTTCATGGCCTCCAACCCGGGCCTGGCGTCCCGGTTCTCGCGGCGGGTGCAGTTCGACGACTACAGCTCCGAGGAACTGGTGACCATCGTCCAGCAGCACGCCGCCGCCTCCGGGTTCACCTGCGCCCCGGACGTGTCTCAGGCGCTCCTGGAGTTCTTCGAATCGCTGCCGAGAGGCCGCTCGTTCGGCAACGCCAGGCTGGCCCGACAGACGGTCGAGCAGCTGGCGACCCGCCAGGCCCGCCGGCTGGCCACGATGGACAACCCGGGGATGGCGGACCTCCAGACGCTGCTCTCGCACGACCTCCCGTCCTTCGGGACCAACCGGGTGTGACGGGGCCGCCCGCCCAGGGCGGTGGCCGGAACGGTTCGCCGGGTTGCGCAACCGACGGGCCGCGCCACCCGGCGAACGTACGCCGTCACCGCACCAGGGCAGCCCGACGGTCAGCCGAAGCAGCCGGGTGACCCGGGTGGCCGACTCGCTGAGTGGGGCCCTCCCCCGGCCGGCGGGGCGTGTCCGCCCAGCGTCATGACCGGGGAGTTGGTGAGGCAGTACGGGCCGGAGCCGGTGCAGGGCAGGGTCATGGCGGCTCAGTCCGCGACCGGGTAGGCGACGTCACAGACCTCGTCGTCGGGGCCGGCGGCGTCCCAGTCGGCGAAGTAGACCTCGCGGCAGGCCGAGCCGGCGGTGAGACCGCGCTCGGCGACGGCGTGGGCGACGGCGTCGAAGGCGATCGCGATCCTCGGGTACTGGACCTGGTCCTTCACCAGCCGGGCGTACATCTCCCGGTGGGCGGGCTCGACGCGGGCGGCGACCGCCGTGATGTCCTGCCCGGACGCGACGGGCACACAGGCCTCGGCCGGGCCGTCGCTGTCCTCGCCGACCTCGCCGTGGTAGATCACGAAGGGCGGCCCCACCACTCCCCCGTACTCCTGGGCGGCCCTGACCAGCCGGTCCAGGGCCGCGCCGATCCAGCCGGGCAACTCCTGCGGGCCGATGAGCCGTTGCTCGGTGAGCACCAGCTGCTCGGGCACCTCGCGTTCCCTGATCGCGTACATCCCGTAACTCCCCTTTCCACCTGACAACGTGACCTTCAGGTGCGCGGCGAGCTCCCGTTGCGCCGCGACGCGGCGCTCCACGGACGACCAGTACTCCTCGACCAGCGTGGCCCCGTGTTCCGCCGGGGCCGTGACGACCCGGGCGACCACGGCCAGCGGCATGTCGAGACCCCGCAGGGTCGCGACGAGCCGCGCGGTGGCCAACTGGCTCTCGCGGTAACGGCGGTAGCCGCTGACCGGATCGATGTCGGCGGGGGCCAGGACGCCCAGCCGGTCGTACAGCCGCAGGGCCTTCAGCGACAGCCGTGACCGCCGCGCGAAGACCCCGATGCCCAGCAGCGGGTCCGCCCGCTCTCGTTCACTCACGCGCACGGCTCCACGGTGGGGTCTGCCCCTGGGGAAGGGTCAACCGGCGAGACCGGCGGCCCGGCGTTCCCGGCGTTCCCGGACGAGGGTGCAGGCGCGGTCGACGGCGAAGCCGTAGCCCTGGACGCCGCAGCCGGCGATGACGGCGTCGGCGACCCCGGAGACGTAGGAGTGGTGCCGGAACTCCTCGCGCCGGTGGATGTTGGAGATGTGGACCTCCACGACGGCCAGTCCGTCGCACGCGGCGACAGCGTCCCGCAGGGCGACGGAAGTGTGGCTGTAGGCACCGGGGTTGATGACGACGGCGGCGTGGCCGAGCCGTGCCTCGTGGATCCAGTCGATGAGGGTGCCCTCGTGGTTGCTCTGCCGGCAGTCGGCGGTGAAGCCGTGGCGCGCGGCGGTGCCGGCGGCGAGCTTCTCGACGTCGGCGAGCGTGTCGGAGCCGTAGATCTCGGGCTGCCGCTGTCCCAGCAGGTTGAGGTTGGGGCCGTTGAGGACGAGCACGGCAGTGGAGTTCGGCATCATTCACATCCACGTAATGTACGAACCGGTACGTTTGTGACACGCTACCGCACCCGCCCGCCGTGCCCGGTGCCCCGCGTGGGCCCCCGACGCCCCGCACCGCCCGGGCGCCTACGCGTAGAAGCGCGACACGCTCTGCAGTACGGCGGCGGGCTTGGCGCCGCCCTCGATCTCGATGGCACCGTCCACGGTGATCTGCACGCCGCCGGGGATCTCCTCGACCTCGGCGAGCCGGGCGGTCAGCCGGATCCGGGAGCCGGCCCTGACCGGGGAGGGGAACCGTACTTTGTTCAGGCCGTAGTTGACCTTGGTGGTGACGCCCTCGACGTCGAGCAGTCCGGTGAACAGCGGGATGAACAGGGACAGCGTCAGATATCCATGGGCGATGGGCGCGCCGAAGGGGCCCTCCTTGGCCTTCTCGACGTCGGTGTGGATCCACTGGTGGTCGCCGGTGGCGTCGGCGAAGGTGTCGATGCGTTCCTGGGTGACGTCGATCCAGTCGCTGGTGCCCAGGTCGCTGCCGGCCAGCTTCTTCAGCTCGTCCAGGCCGTTGACGGTGATGCTCATCGCTCTTCTCCAGGTGATGTGATGGCCGGCTTCGGTGAGGTGAGGAGGTGCGTCGTCGGCCGGGCGTCAGGAAGCGCCGTGCAGCGAGCGCACCCGGGCCTTGAGGAGCTTGCCCGAGGCGGTCCTGGGCAGCGCGTCGACCACCACGACGGACTTGGGGATCTTGTACTTGGCGAGCCGCCCGGCCAGCGAGGCCAGCACCTCGTCCGGGTCGATGGCGGCGCCCTCGCGGGGGACGACGACCGCGCGGCCGACCTCGCCCCATCTGTCGTCCGGGACACCGATGACGGCGGCCTCGACGATGTCGGGGTGGGCGAGCAGGACCTCCTCGACCTCGGCGGGGTAGACGTTCTCGCCGCCCGAGATGATCATGTCCTTGAGCCGGTCGACGATGGTGACATAGCCGTCCTCGTCGATCCGGGCCGCGTCGCCGGTCCGGAACCAGCCGTCGGCCAGCACCGCCGCCGTCTCGTCCGGCAGTCCCCAGTAGCCCGGCATGACGTGCGGGCCCCGGACCAGGATCTCGCCGGGCTCGCCGGTGCCGACCGCGGTCAGGTCGGGGCGGACGACGCGTACGTCACTGAAGAAGTGCGGCACTCCGGCCGAACCGGCCTTGCTGACCGCGTGCCCGGCGTCCAGGAAGAGCACGCCCGGCGAGGCCTCGGTCATGCCGTAGCCCTGCAGGAAGGTCAGGCCCCGGGCCTGGTAGGCCTCTATCAGCGGGGCCGGTACCGGGGAGCCGCCGCAGGACAGCATGCGCAGCGACGACAGGTCGGCGTCGGCCCAGCCGGGCTGCCGGGCCATCTGGTCGAACATCGCCGGCACCCCGAACATGAAGGTGATCCGGTGCCGGGCGATGAGGTCGAAGGAGCCGGCCGCGTCGAAGGCCTCGACGACCACGCAGGTGCCGCCCTTGAGCAGCACCGGCAGGGTCATCATGTTGAGCCCGGCGGTGTGGAACAGCGGCGCCGACACCAGGGCGACCTCGTCGGCGATCACGTCCTGGTCGACCAGCACGTTGAAGGCGTTCCAGGTGAGGTTGCCGTGGGTGAGCATCGCGCCCTTGGGGCGGCCGGTGGTCCCGGAGGTGTACATGATGATGCAGACGTCGTCGAGCGAGACCGGTTCGTCGATCGGCTCGTCCGGGGCCGCGGCCAGCAGGTTCTCGTACTCCGGGCCGACGGTGACATGCACCCGTACGTCGGTCGTGCCGCGCAGTTCGTCCATCAGCGCGTCGTGCGAGGCGGCGCGGATCAGCGCCTTGGCACCGGAGTCCTTGAGCTGGTAGCCGATCTCGGGGGCCGTGAGCCGGGTGTTGAGCGGTACGAAGACCGCGCCCAGGACGCCGGCCGCGAAGAGCGTCTCCAGATACGCCGGGTGGTTGGGGCCGAGATAGGCGACCCGGTCGCCACGGCGGATCCCGGCGGAGCGCAGGGCGTGCGCGAGCCGGCTGACGCGGCGGTGCAGCTCGGCGTAGCCGACGGCCCCGCCCTGGTGGACCAGTGCCGTGCGGTGGGGGGTCTTGCGGGCCCGGCGGGCGGGCCACGATCCCAGTCCCTCGTTGCGCATGGGCGGTCCCCTAGACCTTCGTGAGCCCGAGCAGGCGGGCGGCGTTCTCCTTGAGGATCTTCGGCCGGACCTCGTCCTTGATCGGCAGCTTCGCGAAGTCGGCGAGCCACCGGTCGGGGGTGAGGACGGGGAAGTCGGAGCCGAACAGGACCTTGTCCTTGAGCAGCGTGTTGGCGTACTGCACCAGCTGCGGCGGGAAGTACTTCGGCGACCAGCCGGACAGGTCGATGTGGACGCCCGGCTTGTGGGTGGCCACCGCCAGCGCCTCGTCCTGCCAGGGGAAGGACGGATGCGCCAGAATGATCTTCATATGGGGGAAGTCGGCGGAGACGTCGTCGACATGCAGCGGGTTGCTGTACTTCAGCCGGATGCCGCCGCCGCCCGGGACTCCGGCGCCGATGCCGGTCTGGCCGGTGTGGAACAGGGCGACGGTGCCGGTCTCCTCGATGACCTCGTACAGCCCGTACGCGAGGCGGTCGTTGGGGAAGAAGCCCTGGATGCTGGGGTGGAACTTGAAGCCCTTCACCCCGTACTCCTCGACCAGCCGGCGGGCCCGCTTCACCCCGGCGCGGCCCCGGAAGGGGTCGATGGAGGCGAAGGGGATGAGTACGTCGGCGTTGGCGGCGGCCGCCTCGGCGACCTCCTCGTTGGGGACGGGCGCGGTGCCGGTGGCGTGCTCGGCGTCCACGGTGAAGATGACGGCGGCCATCGCGCGCTCACGGTAGTAGGCGGCGGTCTCCTCCAGGGTCGGCCTGCGCTTGCCCTCGACCTTGAAGTAGGCGCTGGAGGCGTCGTGCAGCTCGTCGTCCAGGGAGGAGTGGCCCTTGGAGGACACCTCCGCGTGGGTGTGGACGTCGATGGCGGTCAGTGCGTCCACGTCGATGGCGGTCATCACGCCTCCGGGAGCTCGGGCGCCGGGATGCCGACGGTCTGCGGCTCGCGGCCGACCGAGGTGTGCCAGGTGGCGGCGATGGTGTCCGGGGTCCAGCCCCCGTCCGCGTACGCCACCGAGACCTCCTGCGGGTGCGACCACAGGGCCAGCTTGTCACCGCCGATGCCGATGCACTGGCCGGTGACGTCCCGGGCCGCCTCGGAGGCCAGGAACGGCACGAGCGCGGCGCAGTCCTCGGCGGTGCCGAAGCCCTCGCCCTTGCGCAGGAAGTCCGGCAGTGGCTCGCCGGCCCGGTTGGCCTCGATGTACGGGGCGAAGGCGGGGATCGTCCCGGTCATCGCGGTGGCGGCGACCGGCACGATCGCGTTGACGGTGATGCCGGCCCGGCCCAGTTCCATGGACCAGGTGCGGGTCATGGCGGCGATGCCGGCCTTGGCCGCCGCGTAGTTCGTCTGGCCGAAGTTGCCGCGCTGCCCGGCCGGGGAGCCGACCAGGATCAGGCTGCCGCCCTCGCCCTGCTCGCGCAGCCGTACGGCGGCGGCGCGGGCCAGCGTGAAGGTGCCCTTGAGGTGGACGCCGATGACGGCGTCGAAGTCCTCGTCGGTCATCTTCCACAGCACCCGGTCGCGCAGGATGCCCGCGTTGGTGACCAGGACGTCGAGCCGGCCGAAGGCCTCCACGGCCCGGTTGACCAGGCGCTCGGCGGCCTCGGTGGTGCCCACGGCGACGGCCTCGGCCACCGCCTTGCCGCCGGCCTCGTTGATGGAATCGGCGGCCCGCGCGGCGAGGGCCTCGTCCAGGTCGTTCACGACCACGGCCGCGCCGGCCCGGGCCAGGGCGGTGGCGTAGGCCAGACCGAGACCGCGGCCGCTGCCGGTGACGACGGCCACCTTGCCGGTGAGGTCGATGGGGACGTTCGACACGACGGTGTGTCCCTTCGGGGGGATTGGCTCATGGGAGCTGACAGAAATAGAAGCTATGACCAATCATTGTTGACGTCAATAGTTGTTTGAGACCTCGACATGCCTCATGCTGGGAGGGGGCACCCGCCCTGACCCGACCTGACCCTGGAGCACGAAATCGCTGACACCGAGGTGGACGCGCCCTGGATGCGCGGCCTGCACACCGACACCGGTTATCTGCTCTACCGGCTGGGACTGCTGTCCGGCAGGCTGTTCAACGCGGGCCTGGAGGAGCACGGCCTGCGACTGCGGCACTACGCGCTGCTGCGGTACCTCGCCACCGTCGGGGGCGCGCTCCAGCGGGAGCTGAGCACCCGGCTCGGCTACGACCCCAGCGCCATCGTGAGCCTGGTCGACGACCTCCAGGGCCTGGGTCTGGCCGAACGCCGCCCGTCCCCCGGGGACCGGCGCAGCCGCGTCGTCGTCCTGACCGACCGGGGCCGTGACGTACTGCGCGAGACCGACACGGCGGGCCGCCGCGTCACCGACGACCTGCTGGAGCCGCTCGGCCCGCGGGAACGGGAGACCCTGCACGCGCTGCTGGAGCGGGTGGCCGACTCCGCCGACCGGGGCTGAGCCGCCGTGCCGGCCGGCCCCACCGCCGCGGAGCGGCTGCTCGCCGTCCTCGGCGCCTTCGACCACCGGCACCCCTGCCTCACCCTCACCGGGATCAGCCACCGCGCCGGGCTCACCCTCACCACCGCCCACCGGCTGGTGGCCACCCTCACCGGCTGGGGCGCCCTGGAACGCGACGACGCGGGCGGCTACCACGTCGGCCTGCGCCTGTACGAGCTGGCCGCGCTCTCCCCGCGCGGGATCGGCCTCCGACAGGCCGCGATGCCCTTTCTGGAGGACCTGTACGAGGCCACCCACGAGAACGTCCACCTCGCCGTCCGCGACGGGCTGGAGGTGGTCTACATCGAGCGCATCTCCGGCCGCTCGGCGGTCGGCGTACGCAGCCAGGTCGGTGCCCGCTGGCCGCTGCACGCCACCGGGGTGGGCCTGGCGCTGCTGGCCCACGGCAGCGCGGCCCTGCAGGAGGAGGTCTGCGGTCGGGCCCTGGCCTCCTTCACCCCCTTCACGGTGACCGACCCGGCGCGGCTGCGCCGGATGCTGGCGGAGGTCCGGCGCGGCGGCTGCGCGATCAGCGACCGCCAGATCACCGACGACGCCCTGTCCGTCGCCGCCCCGGTGCGGGGGCCGCGCGGTGATGTCGTCGCCGCCGTCTCGGTGGTCGTGCCGGTGGACGGCGCGCAGACCCAGGCCCTGGTGCCCGCGGTCCGCGTCGCCGCCCGGGGCATCTCCCGCACCCTGGGCTGGCAGCCCGCCGCTCCCCCGTCCTGACCGGGACGGGCTCAGAAGCGCAGCACCGGCTTGATGGTGTCGCCCGAGACGATGTCGGCGACGGCCTGCGCGATCTCCTCGAAGGCGTAGTGCCGGACGAGGCGGTCGACCGGCAGCCGGCCGGAGGTGACCAGGTCGACCAGTACCGGGAGCAGCGACTGGGTCTCGCTGTCGCCGAGGGTGAGACCGACGACCGTGCGGCCGGGGAGCATGAAGTTGACGTCGAGCGGGACGGTGGTGCCGAAGGCGGGGGCGCCGACGATGACGGCGGTACCGCGCGCGGCCAGGGTGCTGATGGCCTCGGTCAGGACGCCGGCGTTGCCGGTGGTCTCCACGAGGCCGTTGGCACCTGCGCCGCCGGTGAGTTCGGCGACGGCTGCGGCCAGACCGGCGCCGGTACCGTCGGCGCCCGGGGCGGCCGAGGTGTCGACCGTGTGGGTGGCGCCGAGTTCGCGGGCCAGGGCGAGCCGTTCCGGCACGCGGTCCACGGCGACGATACGGGTGGCGGGGGTGAGGCGGGCGGCCATGACGGCGGACAGCCCGACCGCTCCGGCCCCGGTGACCACGACGGTGTCCCCGGGGCGCGGCCGCAGCACGTTCCACACGGCGCCGACGCCGGTCTGGACACCGCAGCCGAGCGGGGCGAGCAGTTCCAGCGGCGCGTCGGCGGGCACCTTGACCAGGCTGCGTTCGTCCACCAGGGCGTGCCGGGCGAACGAGGACTGCCCGAAGAAGTGGCCGCCGATGCCCTCACCGCCCCGGCTGACCGTGGCGGAACCGTCCGCCCGCGTACCGCCCAGGAGGTTGAGCGGCAGCCAGGTCGCGCAGTAGGCGGGGTGGCCGTCACGGCAGTTGGCGCAGCCGCCGCAGGAGGTGAAGGACAGCAGCACCTGGTCGCCGGGCCGGACCCGGGTGACGGCCGAGCCGACCGCCTCGACGACGCCGGCGCCCTCGTGGCCGAGGACTCCGGGCAGCGGGAAGGGCAGCGCGCCGGCCGCGACGCCCAGGTCGGTGTGGCAGACGCCGGCCGCGACGACGCGGACCAGGACCTCGTCCGGCCGGGGGTCGGCGAGTTCGACCTCGCAGAAGGAGAAGCCCGCGCCGGCCGACTCGACGACTGCGGCCGCGGTGGTGGTGGTCATATGTGCTCCAGCGGGGGAAGAGGGGGAAGAGCGAACCGCGGGTGGGCGGCGGGCGGGAGGCGGCGAGCGGCCTCAGGCCAGGGAGATGACGACGGACTTGACCCTGGTGTACGACTCCAGCGCCTCGGGCCCGTACTCGCGGCCGAAACCGGACTGCTTGACGCCGCCGAACGGGATGGCCGGGTCGAGCATCGCCCAGTCGTTGACCCAGACGATGCCGGCCTGAAGGCGGGCGGCGACGCGGTGGGCGCGCGCCAGGTCCCGGGTCTGCAGACCGGCGGCGAGGCCGTACGGGGTGCTGTTGGCGAGGGTGACCGCCTCGTCCTCGGTGTCGAAGGGCTGGACAGTAAGGACGGGCCCGAAGACCTCCTCCTGCACGACCCGCGAGTCGTTGCCGAGGCCGGCGATGACGGTGGGCCGGTAGTAGTAGCCGCCGTCGAGGTCGAGCCGCTCGCCGCCGACGACGATACGGCCGCCCTCCTGCCGGGCGAGGCGCACGTACTCCTCGACCTTCTCCAGGTGCCGGCGGCCGGCCATCGGGCCGACGACGGTCGCCGGGTCGGAGGGCGCCCCGACCGGGACCCCGGCGACGGCGCCTTCGAGGATGCCCAGCACGGTGTCGTGCAGGGAGCGGTGGACCAGCAGGCGCGGACCGCCCATGCAGAACTGGCCGGTGTTGAAGACGAAGCCCTTGATGACGGCGCCGATCGCCTGCTCCAGGTCGGCGTCCTCGAAGACGATGTTGGCCGCGTTGCCGCCCAGCTCCATGGTGACGGACTTGAGTGCCTCGCCCGCCGTGGCGGCCGCGTGCCGGCCGACCTCGGTGGAGCCGGTGAACACGATCTTGTCGACCCCCGGGTGGCGGAGCAGCGCCTCGCCGACCACCGCGCCGCTGCCGGTGACCACGTTGAGCACGCCGTCCGGCACCCCGGCCTCGGCGAGGATCTCGGCCATCAGCAGGGCGCTGAGCGGGGTGTCCTCGGCGGGCTTGTGGACCACCGTGTTGCCGGCCGCCAGGGCCGGGGCCAGCTTGGAACTGCTCAGGATCAGGGGGAAGTTGAAAGGGGTGATGGCCGCGACGACACCCAGCGGTTCGCGCCGGGTGTAGGCGTGCGAGGGGATCGGGATCTGCCGGGTGGAGCCGTCGACGCTCTGGGCCATCGCGGAGTAGTACTCGTACTCCTCGGCCGCGGTCGCCACATCGACGGCGCGGGCCAGGCTGACCGGCTTGCCGACGTCGAGGCTCTCCACGGCGACGAGTTCGTCCTCACGCCTGCGGATCAGGTCCGCGACGCGGTGCAGGACGCGGGCCCGCTCGCGGCCCGGGGTCCGCGGCCAGGGGCCCTCGTCGAAGGCCCGGCGGGCGGCGGTGACCGCCGCGTCGAGGTCGGCCGCGTCCGCCTCGGCGACCGTGGTGACGACCGTGCCGGTGGCCGGATCGACGACGTCACGCCTGCCCTTGGCCGCCGCCTCGCGCCATTCCCCGTCGATGAAGAGCCTGCCCGGCTCGATCGTAGGCCTGTTCACGGACATGACCCGCTCGCCTTCCCGGTGCGGGTACGCGCACCGCGCTGATGCCGGCCGCACCGCTGCGACCAACAGGTTTCCTGATAATTACCCCCCATGACCGCCAACGCAAGGGGGTAGGGATAATCAGGAAGTCTGAATGTCGAGCAGCTCTGGAGGGCGCACGTGGCGACACACACCGCGCGCACGGCCGACGACGGGGCCGGCGGGCCCGGCAGTCCGGCCGGACTCCCCCGGCCGTCCCTGATGTACGCCGTCAAACAGGTCGAACTCGCCGCTCGCGCCCACATGGACGAGCTGCTCAAGCCGACCGGCATCACGGCCCTGCAGTACACCGCCCTGACCGTGCTGCGCCGCCGCGACGGGCTCAGCTCCGCCCAACTGGCCCGCAACTCCTTCGTCACCGCCCAGTCCATGGCCGACATGGTCACCACCCTGCAGCGGCGCGGCCTGATCGACCGCCGCCGCGACCCGGACAACCGCCGCGTACTGCTCATCAGCCTGACCGACGCCGGCCGCGAACTGCTGGCCGCCTACGACCCGCCGATGGACACCCTGGAACAGCGCATGCTCGGCGACCTCGCCCCCCACGAGCGCACCGCCCTGGAGAGCTACCTCAACCGCTGCCGGGCCGCCCTCGCCGACGAACCGCCGCACTGACCACGGCCCCGCCCGCACAATGAGGGGCATGGACCTGCGCCCGGAACTGCTGCCGCCACCCGTGGACCACCGGCACCTTGCCGGGATCCGCGCGGAGATCGGACAGATCTCGAACCTGGTCGCCGGCGGCGGCCCGGCGGACGAGGCGATCACCGCCTTCAACGAACGGACCGGGCACGACTACTCGCCTCTGGACTTCGCCGCGTACGACAGCGGACGCGACCTGGAGGACTTCGCCCGGGAAGCCGCCCGGCCGGCCCGGCCGAAGGTGCCCGGCGTCACGCGGGAGGAGCTCGTCGAGATCGTCCGCGGAATCACGGCCGGCCACCCCGAAGCCGGCTACTACCTGCTGCTGTTCGACGTCAATGTGCCCCACCCGCGAGCAGCCGACCTGGTCTTCCACCCACCGGCCCGGCTCCGGGAGGCTTCGGCCGAGGCGATCGTGGAGGCGGCTCTGAGCTATCGGGCGATCGCCCTGTGATCACCCGGCCCGGGGGCCGTCGAGCAGGCACCTGACCCGGCCCTCCACTCGGGAGGAGGCGCTGGCGGCCGAGCGCCGCCCCGACCGGCCGCTACCGCCGATGGCCGGTACCGCCGCGATCGGGGCGGTTGTGCGTCTGCCGGCCACCGCATCCAGGGAGGCCGGGACCTGTCCTCGACGAGCGGCCTCCTGGCCGACACCGCCTACCGGCTGCTGCCGGCCCGACGGCCCGGCCTCACTTCAGGTGCCGGGCGAAGAACCGGTCCCCGTCGTCCACCTCGAACCACGGGGTGCCGGCGTGCCCGCCCAGATTGGCGTGCAGCGTCTTCTCCTCGGTGCCGAAGGCGTCGAACAGGTCCAGGGCCCGCTGCCGGGGGTTCCCTTCGTCGTCCCACTGCAGCAGGAACAGCAGCGGAACGGTGACCTGCCGGGCCTCCTCGCGCTGGGCGCGGGGCACGTAACCCCCGGCGAAGAAACCGGCGGCCACGATGCGCGGCTCGACCACCGCCAGCCGAATGCCGACGGCGGTCCACCCCGAGTACCCGACCGGGCCGCCGATCTCGGGCAGCGAAAGGAGGGCGTCCAGGGTGGTCCGCCATTCCGGGACCGTCTTTTCGACCAGCGGGCCGACGAAGGATTCGAAGATCTCATCGACCGGTTCGCCGGCCTGCATCGCCCGGCGGAGGTCGGCGCGAGCCTGCTCATCGACGGCGGAACGGGGCCGGTCCCCGTGCCCGGGGGCGTCGATGGCGGCCACCGCGTAGCCGTACACCGCGGATTGCCGGGCTCGGGCCACCAGCCGTGATTCCCGCCTGTGCAAACCGCCGTTGTGGCCGGTCAGGATCAGCGGGGCCGGTGCGGCGGATTGGGACGTCCACAGGGTGCCGGGGATCTCGCCGAGGGTGAATTCGCGTTCGAGGACGCCGTCGTCGAGGCGCTGTTCGGAAGTGAATCGCATGGTCGTGCCTTTCGGGAGTGCTCTTGAACGGCGCTCCCGGACGACCTACCGTCCGACCGTGACCCCGGAGGGGAGCACCCATGTCGATACTGCTTTCACGGGTACCACCTCCTCGGTCTCTCGCACGGCCTCCGGAAAACTAGCAGTGGTCGCCGTGGTCCGCCAACGGGTTTTCGCGGAGATACGTGGCCTCCGCGGCCGGAGGCCACGTATCTCCTGGACGCGATCGCAGCGTGGCGAAATCGGAACACTGCGCACAGCCGCTCGGGGTCTCATCGCGGCATTCCCGAGTGGAGGGCCGACCCGTGCGGCGGCCGGGGTGGGGAACGCCCGAGTCGCCGTTCCCCACCTGCCGGGCCAGGGGTTCGAGGTCGTCCGGTCGCCTGGTGACGGCCCCGGCGGACGCGGGTCCCGGCACCATGAGGCGAGGCCGCCCCGCGTTCAGCCCTGCTTGGCCCTGTCGTACGTGTCCCGGGCGTCCATGACGTCCGGGACGCGGCTTTCCACCCACCGGGCCAGCGACCACACCTGGCGGGCGGCCTCCTCGCCGATCGGCGTGAGGGAGTAGTCGACGTGCGGCGGGATGACGGGATGCGCCTCGCGGTGCACGAAGCCGTCCCGCTCCAGGGTCTGGAGGGTCTGGGCCAGCATCTTCTCGCTGACCCCGCCGACCGCGCGGCGCAGCTCGCTGAAGCGGTGGGTGCCGTCGATCAGCGTGGCCAGCACCAGGACACCCCAGCGGCTGGTGACATGTTCCAGGACCAGCCGCGAGGGACAGCTCGCCACATTGACATCCGGTACCAGCGCCTGCAGCGCCTTCAGCTCATGACTCACTGCCATGGACGTACCTTACTTCAGGTTGGGTACTTTCCAGAAGTAAGTACTGGCGGGGTCGGGCCGGAGCGACCGGAGGCCTCTCACGCCGCCGCGGGCCTGAAGGCGAGGGTCGCGCTGACGGTGGTCAGGCCCCGGATCATGCCCATCTGGTTCCATCCCATGCCGAACCGGTCCCGGTCCACGGTGAACTCCGCGGCCAGCGTGACCGCGTCGGGGCCCGCGTCGGCGACCCGGGCCACGACGGACTGCGGCTTGCTGATGCCGCGCACCGTGAGCTGTCCGTCGATCTCGACGGTGTCGTCCTGGCGGGCCACGGCCTTGCGAACGGCGAACGTGATGGTGGGGTGCTGGTCCGCGTCGAAGAGGTCGGCGGAGCGGAGGTGCTTGTCGCGCTTGGCGTTCGCGGTGTCCAGGGACGCGGCGTCCAGGGTGATGCTGCCGCTGGCGGTTCCGTCGGCCCGGACCTCGCCCTCACCGGTGACGCCGGTGAAGGTGCCCTTCACGGTGACCATGCCCCACATCGTCCTGTGCTTGATGGTGACGGTGGAGGGGGCGGGGTCGAGCTGCCACAGGCCGGTTTCGACAGCGACGGTCATGGGGTTTCTCCTGATGGTTACGGGTGGTGGACAGAGGCCGTGGGTAGGACTCAGGCAGTTGTCCAAATTTGGATGACCCCACGCTAGCCACTTATCCAAAATTGGACAACCGGTAGACTGTGACGTCATGGCCAACTCACCAGCCCCCGCCGACCCGCCCGCACACCGACCGCCGGGCGACGACGGGCTGCTGCCGGCCGAACTGCGGGCCTGGATGCGCCTGCTGGCCGCGGCCGGCGCGATCGAACAGCAGCTGCGCTCCCGCGTGAAGGACGCCCTCGGCGTCTCGCACGACGAGTTCCTGGTGCTGTGCCTGCTCGCCGACCAGCCCGGGGCCAGCCTGCGGATGACGCAGATCGCGGAGCTGCTGGGCCGCCCCAAGACACGGCTGACGTATCAGGTCGCCTGCCTGCAACACGCCGGACTGATCACCAGGCGCTCCACGTGCGGCGACCGGCGCGGGGTCGAGGTGGTGCTCACCGACAAGGCCCGTGACCTGCTGCGGGAGTCCTCGCACCCGCTGGCCGACGCCGTCTCCCGGGCGATCGCCCAGACGGCCTGCTCCCAGGGGTACGAGGCGCTGCACGACCTGCTGCCGACCTCCCCCGACACCGGCGGAGCGCCCGGGAAGACCGTGTAGCCGAGCACGTTCCACCTCCACCGCAGGACGCACTTGCCTAAGTCAATCAATCTGCTTATAGTTGAGTGAGTTAAGCAATTTGCTGACCCTGACGGAGGCCCCGCCATGTCCGACGCACTTGCCCGATCCGCCGAGGCCGGGGGCTCCGCCCCGCCGAAGTCGAACGCCGTGGTGGCGGTGCTGGCCCTGGCCGGGATCGTCGTCTCGCTGATGCAGACCCTGGTGATCCCGATCGTCCCGGAGCTGCCGAAACTCCTCCACGCCTCGGCGTCGAACACCATCTGGGCGGTCACCGCCACGCTGCTCGCCGCCTCCGTCGCCACGCCGGTCGTCGGCCGCCTCGGCGACATGTTCGGCAAGCGCCGCATGCTGCTGGTCAGCATCGTCCTGCTGGTGGCCGGTTCGGTCGTCTGCGCGCTGAGCGACTCCCTGGTCCCGATGATCATCGGACGGACCCTGCAGGGCCTGGCCGCCGCTGTCGTCCCGCTGGGCATCAGCGTCATGCGCGACGTACTGCCCGCCGAGCGGCTCACCGGATCCACCGCGCTGATGAGCGCCTCGCTGGGTGTGGGCGGCGCCCTGGGGCTGCCCACCGCCGCCTTCGTCGCCGACCGCTTCGACTGGCACATCCTGTTCTGGACCTCGGCCGCCCTCGGCGCCGTCGCCTTCGCCCTCGTCCTGACGATCGTGCCCGAGTCCAAGGTGCGCGCCGGCGGCCGCTTCGACCTGATCGGTGCCATCGGCCTGTCGACCGCCCTTGTCTCCCTGCTGCTGGCCGTCTCCAAGGGCTCCGACTGGGGCTGGACCAGCGGCACGGTCCTCGGCCTGTTCGCCACCGCCGTCGTCGTGCTCCTGGCCTGGGGGGCGTTCGAACTGCGCACCGCCCAGCCGCTGGTGGACCTCCGCACCCTCGCCCGCCGCCAGGTGCTGTTCACCAACCTCGCCTCGGTGGCGTTCGGCTTCTCGATGTTCGCGATGTCCCTGGTCCTGCCGCAGCTGCTCCAGCTGCCCGAGCAGACGGGCTACGGCCTCGGCAGGTCCATGCTGACCGTCGGCCTGGTCCTGGCTCCGCAGGGCCTGGTGATGATGGCGATGGCACCGCTGTCCGCCGCGATCTCCAAGACCAAGGGCCCGAAGATCACCCTGATGCTCGGCGCCGTCATCGTCGCAGCGGGCTACGGTCTGAACATCGTCCTGATGTCCGAGGTCTGGCACCTCGTCCTGGTCTCCTGCGTCATCGGCGCCGGTGTCGGCTTCGCGTACGGCGCGATGCCCGCGCTCATCATGGGCGCCGTGCCCGCGTCCGAGACGGCCGCCGCCAACAGCCTCAACACCCTGATGCGGTCCATCGGTACGTCCTTCGCCAGCGCCCTCGCCGGCGTCATCCTGGCGCAGATGACCACCACCTTCGGCAGCACCGCCCTGCCCTCCGAGAACGGCTTCAAAACCGTGATGGCCGTCGGCGCCGGTGCCGCCCTCCTCGCCCTCCTGCTGGCCTCCTTCCTCCCGCGCCGCCGCGCCGCCGACTCGCAGGCGGCGTCCGCCCCCGCGGGGGCCGGCCTTCCGGCCGGGGCCGCGGAGGTGGCCGACGCCAAGGCGTAGCGCCCCGCGCGGGACGCCCGCCGATCACCGAGCGCCAGGCGTTCGCCTCTCCCGGGAGGCGAACGCCTGGCGCGTCCGCACCCGTATCCGCACCCGTATCGTTCCACCAGCGACCAGTGAGGAGTCAGACGGTGACAGCCAAGTCAGTTGATTCGGCAGGGAGTTCCGCCGAGCCTGTGGTGCGTACCACCGCCGGTACGGTGCGCGGGCGCCGGGAGGGCGGCCTGACCGTCTTCCGCGGCATCCCGTTCGCCGAGCCGCCCGTGGGGGATGCCCGGTTCCAGGCTCCGCGGCCCGCCCTCGCCTGGGACGGGACACGGGACGCGTTCACCTTCGGGCCGCCGCCCCCGCAGGAGGCCGGGTTCCAGGGCCGCACCGGCGTGCTGGACGCGCCCATGGGCGACGACTGGCTGACGGTCAACGTCTGGACGCCCGACCCGGACCCGGCCGCCCGCCGCCCGGTGATGGTCTGGATCCACGGGGGCGCCTACAAGCTCGGCCATTCCGGCAGCCCCGGCTACGACGCCCGGCGCATCGCCCACGACGGCGACGTGGTGGTGGTCACCCTCAACTACCGGGTCGGCATCGAGGGCTTCGCCCACATCGACGGGGCGCCCGCCAACCGCGGCCTGCTCGACCAGGTCGCGGCCCTGGAATGGGTGCGGGAGAACATCACGGGCTTCGGCGGCGACCCCCGTCAGGTCACCGTCTTCGGGGAGTCGGCCGGAGCCGGTTCGGTCGCCTCGCTACTGGCCATGCCGAGCGCGGCCGGGCTGTTCCGGCGTGCCGTCGCGCAGAGCGTGCCGGGCACGTACTTCTCGGACGAGCTGGCCCGGGACATCGGCGCCGCCCTGGCCGCCGAGGCGGGCCGGCGGCCGACGGTCGCCGACCTGTCCACCGTGGACCCACGTCAACTGCCCGCAGCGGGAGAGGCGTTGGCACCCAAGATGCACCAGTACGCGGAAAGGTGGGGGCAGGTCGCCCCGACACTGACCCCCTTCTCCCCCGTCGTCGACGGCGAGGTGCTGCCGACCACACCCTGGCAGGCGCTCGCGGCCGGCTCGGCACGGGACGTGGAGCTGATCGCGGGGCACAACCGGGACGAGTTCCGGCTGTTCGTCGCCCTCGGCGGCCAACTCGGGAAGATCGGCGACGAGGAGGCGGCCGCGGCCCTGCGCACGTTCGGACCGGGGCCGGACGGCGAACGGGCCTACCGCGCCGCCTTCCCGGACGCCTCACCCGGCGAGCTGTACGAACGGGTCCAGACCGACTGGCTGTTCAACATGCCCTCACTCCACCTGGCCGAGGCCCAGATCGCCGGGGGCGGCCGCGCGCACGTGTACGAGCTGACCTGGCCGGCCCCGGGCAACGGCGGCGCCCTGGGCGCCTGCCACGGCCTGGACGTACCGCTGCTGTTCGGCACGTTCGACGCCGACCTCGGCTCGCTGCTGTTCGCCGGCTCCGAACCGTCACCGGAGGCCCAGGCGCTGTCGTCGCGCTTCCGCGCGGCCTGGACCGCCTTCGCCGCGACGGGCGACCCGGGCTGGCCCCCGTACGACACTCAGCGGCGCCTGGTCCAGGTCCTCGACGCGGACCCGCGGGTCACCGCCTACCCGGAGGAGACGTCCCGCCGCCTCTGGCACGGCCACACCTTCGCCGCGCTGCCGCTGATCACGTAACAGGGCGCCGCCGCGACAGCACGCGGTCCGCCTGAGGCCCCCAGGGTGCGGTCGGCCACGCCCTGGGGGCCGCGAACTCCCCTCCCCGGCCCTGTCTCGTATAGCTAATCCGTTGTTAGCGGCACCACGGGGCAGGCGTTGAGCCCTGGGGCCGTTCGAGCAACGATGCTGATCGCATAGCTCAGCTCGTTGCCCGAGGAGATGTCGAAGGGACGCCTTTCGTATAGCTGGCGCGCAAAGCCTGGCCGTAGA
Organism: Streptomyces sp. RLA131; assembly: GCF_056270125.1. NCBI lineage: Bacteria > Bacillati > Actinomycetota > Actinomycetes > Kitasatosporales > Streptomycetaceae > Streptomyces > Streptomyces sp. RLA131. The sequence goes on along the minus strand of NZ_JBWDOQ010000002.1, from coordinate 7,618,794 downwards.
CCGACAGACCGGGGCCCGCGTGGTGCGCTGGTGCCACGAACGACTTGTGAGGTGTCGGCCCTGCCCTCACCGGCTGAGGCCTGGGATTAGCACGACGCGTGGCCCGCATGTGCTCGTGACCAGCACATATACCCCGAATATGGGGAGGGAAGATGTCCATCTGCTGCGGTATCGACTGGGCAGAGCGACACCACGACGTCGCCTTCGTCGACGACACCGGCGAGTTACTCGCCAAGCGACACATCCCCGATGACTCGGCCGGCTACCGGCTTCTGCTGGACCTGCTTGCCGAGTACGGCGACAGCGAAGAGAACCCGATACCGGTGGCGATCGAGACGTCCCGCGGCCTCCTGGTCGCGGTACTGCGGGCCGGGAAGCGAGAAGTGTTCGCGATCAACCCGATGTCCGCCGCCCGCTACCGCGACCGCCACAGCGTTTCCCGCAAGAAGTCGGACTCCGGTGACGCACTTGTCCTGGCCGACATCCTGCGCACAGACATGCACGCCCACCGGCCGCTGCCCAAGGACTCCGATCTGGCCCGCGCCATCTCCGTCCTCGCCCGTGCTCAGCAGGACGCGACGTGGAATCGGCAGCAGATCTCCAACCAGCTGCGCTCGCTGCTGCGGGAATTCTTTCCGGCTGCACTGACCGCCTTCGAACCGTGGAAGAACGGTCTGTGCCGCCCGGAGGCCCGAGAGCTCCTGAAGGCCGCTCCAACTGCGGCTCTCGCGGCCCGGTTGACCCGCACGCAGCTCCGGGCCGCCCTCAAGCGGGCCGGCCGCCAGCGCGGCATCGAGGCTGAGGCTGAGCGGCTCCGACAGGTCTTCCGGGGCAGCTGGGCCCACCAGCCGCCGCTGGTCGAGGACGCACTCGGCAAACAGATGCTCGCTCTCCTGGTTCAGCTGGATGCGGCCTGCACTGCTGCTGACGACCTTGAGGCGGCGGTGCAGGAAACGTTCCCTCAGCACCCGGACGCTGAGATCATCCTTAGCTTCCCCAGCCTCGGTGTTCAGCTCGGCGCCCGGGTGCTCGCCGAGATCGGGGACGACCGCAGCCGCTTCGCCGACGCCCGGGGCATGAAGGCCTACGCAGGCTCCCCGCCCATCACCAGAGCCTCTGGCAAGAAGACCAGCATCACCCGGCGTTGGGTGAAAAACGACCGGCTCAACCACGCCGGCTACCTCTGGGCCTTCGCCACCCTCCGGCATTCGCCCGGGGCCAACGCGCACTACCGACGACGTCGCGACGCCGGCGACTGGCACGCCGCCGCGGAGCGCAACCTCTTCAACCGCATGATCGGACAGCTCTACCACTGCCTTCAGAACCACAAGCTGTTCGATGAGGAAGCAGCGTTCCCCACACTTCTTGCCGCTGCCGCTTGACGAGTTAACAACGTGAGGTGTCTACCGCCAGGTGGCGTGTAGCGCTCTGCTCCGGTTCCGCCTCGCCACGCTGTGGCGATCCAACTGGTTGGGCGAGGGAGCACGGGTGCGGCAGGACTGGGAGCCAGAAGATCTGATCGAGGTCTGGACGCTGCTCGAAGACCACATGAAGAGGGGGAGGCAGCAAGCACCGCGACTCCGGTCCTGGCCGAAGCCGGGGTGCTTGCTCAGCCGGGCAGCGTGACGAGCCCCATCTCATAGGCGGTGATCACGAGCTGGACCCGGTCCCGGGCGCCCAGTTTGGTGAGCAGGCGTGACACATGCGACTTGGCGGTGGCCACCGTGATGAAGAGGTCCTCCGCGATCTCGGTGTTCGTCCGGCCGCGCCCGATGAGGGTCAGGACTTCCCGCTCCCGCTCGGTGATGCCCGCGACAGGCCGCGGGGAGCGCCGCGGGGGGCGACCGGCGAAGCCGGCGATCAGTCGGCGCGTGACCCCCGGCGCGATCAGTGCATCGCCGACGGCGACCACGCGGATAGCCGCGAGGATGTCGTTCAGCGCCATGTCCTTGACCACGAAGCCGCTCGCTCCGGCCCGCAGCGCGCCGTAGACGTAGTCGTCCTCGTCGAACGTGGTCAGGACGAGGACGCGCGTCGCGGTCGGTCCGGCGGTGATCAGGCGAGTGGCCTCGATCCCGTCCATGCCGGGCATCCGGATGTCCATCACCACGACGTCAGGGCCGGTGTCCCTGACCAGTTGGACCGCCTCGGCACCGGTTGCGGCTTCGCCGACAACCTCCAGGTCGGGGTGATCGGCCATGATCAGGCGCAGGCCGGACCGCACCAGTGGCTGGTCGTCGGCGAGCACGACGCGTACGGGACTGTCTGTCATCGGGCTTCCACCGCGACTCCGGCGGGTTCGGGCAGAGGCAGCCGGGCCGTCACCCGGAATCCGCCCTCGGGACGCGGCCCGGCGCTGAGGTCGCCGTACAACAGGGCGACCCGCTCCCGCATGCCCACGAGACCGAAGCCGTGGGCCGAATTGTTCTTGGTGGCACCGCGCCCATCGTCGACGACCTCCACGGACAGCTCCTCGTCCCCGTAGTCGATGAGCACCCGACAGCGTCCGGTGCCCGCGTGGCGGACCACGTTGGTCAGCGCCTCCTGGACGATACGGAAGGCGGACAGGTCGATGTCGGCCGGCAGGGGGCGCTCTTCCCCACTGCGGCGCACATCCACATGTACCCCCGCGTCGGCCGTGGCCACCACCAGCCGGTCGATGTCCGCCAGACCCGGCGAGGGCGCGAGGGCTGCCTGGTTCCCCGAGGCCGCCGCGCCCGGGTCTGCCTGACGGAGTGCCACCAATGTGCGCCGAAGACCCGACAGGGTCTCCCTGCTGGTGGCCTCGATGGCCCGCAACGCCTCCCCGGCCTCCGTGGGCCGGGTCCGGATGACCTGGCTCGCCGCCCCGGCCTGGATGGCGATGATGCCGATGCTGTGCGCGACCATGTCGTGCAACTCCCGCGCGATCCGCAGCCGTTCGGCGATCACGGCCTCGGCCACCTCCTGTGAACGCAGCGCCACCGCGTGCTCGCGGCGCTCGCGGCTCAACAGTCCACCCGTGCAGGCCGCGGCCATCGCCAGGAGGGCGATCACGACGTTGACGGTCAGGTTGTCCCCATGCGAGAAGCCGGCGATGACCAGGAGCTGGACGATGAGGGATCCGGCCACGGCGACGATCGAAGCTCGCCGCGCGCAGGTGGCGACGATGAGGCCCAGGACAAGGTCCACCGCCAGATACGACAGGAACTGGCCCTGATACGAGGCCGACAGGCTCGCGCGGGCGGATCCCGGGGGGCCCACCACCACGGCGGTGGACCCGAAGAGCGCTATGGACAGAGCCAGGAGCGGCATGCGTCGCAGCACACCGACGAGCAGACTCGCCGCAAGCAGTGCCCCGAAACCGTGGACCGTGCCCGAAGCCCGCGGTGCACCTCCCAGGAGCACACCCACCGCGAGGAGATACAGGACACCTCCCACCCAGGCCATGATCTTCGTTCTCGTCATCGCTGGTGCGACCTCTCAAGAGGGAGACCGCGCTGTGCGACGCGCACGAGGAACGAGGTGGTCGGTATGGCATCCATCCCGCGACACTATCCAGCCGCCGCCCCTGCGGGATCGGCCCGCGGACGTACGCCCACGGGCGAAGGCGGCCGCACGATTGCCACCCACGACCCCATGACCGGACGAGGCCCTCCCGGCAGGGTTGTCCCTGTGATCGAAGTCAACGAACTCACCAAGCATTACAGCGGCAAGACCGCCGTCGACCAGCTGTCCTTCACCGTGCGACCGGGCCAGGTCACCTGTTTCCTCGGCCCCAACGGAGCCGGTAAGACCACCACCCTGCGGATGATCCTCGGCCTGGACGCGCCCACCACCGGCGCCGCCACAGTCAGCGGCGTCCCCTTCCGCAGCCACCCGCGCGGCCTGCGGCACGTCGGCGCCCTCCTCGACGCCGGCCAGGTCCACGGCGGACGCACCGCCGCGGCCCACCTGTCCGCCCTGGCCCGCAGCAACGGGATCTCTCCGCGCCGGGTCGACGAGGTGCTGCACGAGGTGGGCCTGGCCGAGGCCGCTCCCCGCCGCATCGGCGGCTTCTCGCTCGGCATGAAGCAGCGGCTCGGGATCGCCACCGCACTGCTCGGCGACCCGCCGGTGCTGATGTTCGACGAACCGGTCAACGGCATGGACCCGGAAGGCGTGCTCTGGATGCGCCGCCTCTTCCGGCGCCTCGCGGCCGAGGGCCGTACGGTCTTCCTCTCCAGCCATCTCATGTCGGAGATGGAAAACACCGCCGACCAGCTCGTCGTCATCGGCCGGGGCCGGCTCATCGCCGCCGAGTCGGTAAGGGACTTCGCGGCCCGCAGCACCTGTTTCAGCGTCGTGGTGGGCACCCCGCAGGCCGCCGAGCTGGCAGCAGTGCTGACCACCGCAGGCGCCTCAGTCGAGCCGGAAGGCTCACCGGACACCGAGAAGCTCGCCGTGACCGGGCTGCCGGCGGACCGAATCGGAGCGCTCGCCTTCGAGAACCGGATCCAGCTCAACGAGCTGACCACCCGGACCGCCTCCTTGGAGGAGGCCTTCATGGAACTCACCACCGACAGCGTCGAATACCAGGCAGGACAGCTCCGATGACCACAGCCACCTCCGTCCCCACGGCCACCTCGTCCGCACCCGTCGCCGAGCCGCCCGCCCGCTTCCGCGACCTACTCGCCTCCGAGTGGATCAAGATGCGGTCCCTGCGCTCGACCCCGTGGACGCTCGCGCTCACCGCCCTGTTCGTCATCGGGTCCGCCGCTGTAGCGGCACTGGCGGAAATCAACAACCTCCGGACGATGAGCCCGGCCGCAAGGGCCGATCAGGGATTCCAAGTGTTCGTCGCGTTCCCCGCGGCCGGTTACATGACGCTGATGCTCGTCGCCGGCAGCGTCGGCGCCCTCACCATCGTGAGCGAGTACAGCAGCGGCCTGATTCGCACCACCACCGTGGCCGTCCCCGCCCGTGGTGCGGTGGTGCTGGCCAAGGCGGTCGTCACCGCCGCGCTCTGGACCGCAGTCGGCACGGTCATCTCCACGGGTTGCTTCCTGATCTCCCAAGCCATCCTGAACGGGCAGCAGGCAGGGGTTCCGCTCACCCATCCCGGAGTGCTCCGGGCGCTGATCGCGTCCGCCCTGCTGGCCCCGGTCTGCGCACTGATCGGCCTCGGCTTCGGGACTCTGATCAGGCACAGCGCCACCACTATGGTCACCAGCGCCTTCACCCTGGTGATGCTGCCGCCGATCTTCTCGCAGAGCGCCCGTTGGTCCGCCGCCATAAGCCACGCTATGCCGGTCACGGCATGGAAGCGCCTGGTCCAGAACTGGGCGCCGGATCCCCATTCGCTCGCCTACAGCGCCACTGTCCCCGGCTCGTGGGCCGTGTACGCGCTCTGGCCGCTGATCGCGGTTGTACTTGCTGTGGTCGTCGTGCGGCACCGCGACGTGTGAACGTGCCTCCGAGAGGCGCAGATCGCGCCCCGGGGCACAGGAGCAAGGCCCTCGGAGCTTGTCGCACACGCCACCTGGCGGTAGCCATACGAGAACAGGGCCTCCCCCCGCGCGATCCCCTCCCCCTGCGCGATCTCCGCGGTGCCTGCCGTCACTCCCGCAATACACTTGCCTAAGTCAATCAACATGATTATAGTTGAGTGAGTTAAGCAAATCGGCGCAGTCTCCGTCCGGAAGGAACCCCCATGATTTCGCTGCTCTCGTCAGAGCCCGGGACGGCGTACGCGACGCAGCGCATGGAGCGGCCGGAGTCCGCCGTGAACGACTCGCCCCCGGCCCCGGCCCCGGCCGCTCCAGGTCCGTTCGCATCCTTCGCCCGGTTCGTACTGTGCGGCGGCGGTGTCGGGGTCGCCTCCAGCGCCACCGTGGCGCTTCTCGCCGCACTGATGCCCTGGGCGGTGGCCAACGCGCTGATCACCGTCGCCTCCACGCTCCTGTGCACGGAACTCCACGCGCGCTTCACCTTCGGGGCCGGACGGCGCGCCGGATGGCGCCGGCACTGGCAGTCGGCCGGGTCGGCCACGGCCGCCTACGCGGTGACCTGCGTCGCGATGTCCGTGCTGCGCATGGTGCAGCCCTCGGCCGGGACGCTGTACGAGCAGACCGTCTACCTCGGCGCGGCCGGGCTCGCCGGAATCGGGCGGTTCCTGGTGCTGCGTCTGTTCGTCTTCGCCGGCGGCCCGACCAGGACCCCGACCAGGACCCCGACCCGGGCCATGTCCCGGACCGCGGTGCGGGCGGCGGGCCCGGCGCGGCCGAGGCGAGCGGTGCCCCCGAAGGGGCCGAGCAGCCCGCGCGGTACGTCCAGGCCCGGCGAGAAGAAGCAGTACGGGCGCGCCCACCGGCCGGCGCCGCCGGTATCGGCATGACGCCCACGGCGACGAGGGAGGCGGCAGCGTGCTCCGCGCACGCTGCCGCCTCCCCGGTCGGCGGGTCGGCCGTTCAGGCCCGGGACCCGGTCCGCGCTACCAGGTGACCGGCAGCTCGCGAACGCCGTAGGCGAGATCGTCGTCGTTCCGGAACTTGAGTTCGTCGCGGTCGACCGCGAGGCGCAGGGTCGGGATACGCCGGTAGAGCGTGCCGTACACCACCTGGAGCTCGATGCGGGCGAGCTGCTGGCCGAGGCACTGGTGGATGCCCCAGGCGAACGCGTGGTGATGGCGCGCCTCGCGAGTGATGTCGAACTTCGCCGGCTCGGGGAATGCCTCCGGGTCCCAGTTGCCCGCCGGCAGCGGGACGATGATGCCCTCCCCGGCCCCGATGGTCACGCCCTCGATCTCGATGTCCTCGCTGGCGATCCGCCGCTGCCCGAGCTGCGGGATGGTCAGATAGCGCAGGATCTCCTCGACCGCGTTCGCCACGACCTTGGGGTCGTCCGTCTCGCGCAGCAGCGCCAGCTGCTCCGGGTTGTCGAAGAGCAGGGCGGTGCCCAGGGCGATCATGCTCGCGCTGGTCTCGTGACCGGCGATCAGCAGGATCATGCACAGCAGGGTGGCGTCGGGAAGAGTGATCTCGCCCGCCTTGATCCGCGCGGCGAAGTCCGAGATCACGTCCTCGGTCGGCTCCTCCATCTTGGCCTGGAGCAGCCCGGCCAGGTAGCCGCCCAGCGCCTCCATCGCCGCCCTGTCCTGCTCGGCGGTCTTGTCACTCCGGGTCGCGAAGGAGGCGTGCTCCTGGAAGAAGTCGTGGTCCTCGTAGGGCACACCGAGCAGTGCGCAGATCATCAGCGAGGGCAGCGGCAGCGACAGCGCGGTCACCAGGTCCACCGGCTTCGGGCCCGCCAGCATCTTGTCGATGAGCTCGTCGGTGAACCTCTGGATCTCCGGCCGCAGCTTCTCCATCCGGTTGCGCGTGAACGGACTCGTCATCATGCGGCGGATCCGTGAGTGGTCGGCCCCGTCCGCGTTGAAGATGGTCAGCGGGTGGTGCTGGACGTTCTCCGCCATCGCCTGGTTCGGATGCGGGAACCCGGGCTGCTTGTCGTGCGAACTCACCCGGGGGTCGGACAGGATCACGCGCTGCGCGGCGTGGCCCGTGACGAGCCACGGGGTGCTGCCGTCCCAGATCCGGCCCCTTGACACGGGGCCCTTGTCGTGGAGTGCGAGGAGCCCGGCCGGCGGGGCGTACGGGCACTTGCCGTCCCTCTCCCCCGGGTACTCGAAAACCTCCGGGTCGGGGGCGGCCAGTTCGGTCTCTGTCTCGGCCATGGTCTTTCCTCCAGGGGTGTCGGGGGAACGCTTCATTCCTCGATGCGGATCGCCAGCGCGGGACACACCGCCGCCGCGTTACGCACGTCTTCGGCCAGCTCCGCCGGCGGATACTCGTTCAGCAGCACGACGATGCCGTCCTCGTCACGCTGGTCGAACACCTCCATGGCGGCACCCACGCACTGCCCGGCGGCGACGCACTTCTCCTCGTCGATGACAACCTTCATGGGAGCTCTCCAGATCGTTCAGTGAGTGGGCGCGGGGGCCTGACGGGGGTCGGTGATCTCCTGCCGGCGCAGGCGGGTCTGCTTGGGCATGTTCCAGCCGAGGACACCGGTGACCACACCGCCGCTGCGGTACCGCGCGACGAAGCGCCGGGCGGCCACATCACCCTCGACGATGTCCACGTCCGCGTCGGAGGGCAGCAGGCCGTGCACCTGGAGCTTCGCGTCGAACTGGTCGGTCCAGAAGTACGGGACCGGCACGTACGGCTGGTCCTCCCCGAGGATCGCCCCGGCCACGGCCGCGGCCTGCTCCGTGACGTTCGTCCGGTTCTCCAGGCGGATCAGGCGGCCGAACCCCTCGTGATGCCAGCGGGCCACGTCACCGACCGCGTAGATCCCCTGCGCCGCTCGGCACCGCGAATCGCACACCACGCCGTTGTCGATCAGCAGCCCGCTGTCCGCCAGCCAGTCCGTCGCCGGGGACGCTCCGATCGCGACCACCACGACATCGGCCGGCAGCACCTCGCCCGTGCTCAACTCCACGCCGGTGACCCGGCCTTGCTCACCGGCCAGCCCCACGACGCCGTTGCCCAGCCGCAGCCGCACCCCGCGCTCGTCGTGCAGCTGCGCCAGCAGTCCCGACACCAACGGGCCCACCTGCAGCGCCAGCGGTCCCGACAGCGGACCGGCCAGGGTCACGTCCAGGCCCAGCGTCCGCGCGGTGGCCGCGATCTCGGAGCCGAGGACGCCCTCACCGACGACCACCAGCCGCGAGCCGGCCAGCAGGTCCTTCCGCAGGGCCAGCGCGTCGTCGAGGGTGCGCAGCACATGCACACCGGCCAGGCCTGTCTGACCGGGCAGCTTCCGCGCCCGTACGCCGGTGGCGATCACGATCGCGTCCGCCCGCAGGTCACGTCCGAACTCCGTACGCACGGTCCGCGTCGCCGGGTCCAGCCCGATCGCCGGGTCCCCCAGGACGAACTCGGCGTCCAGCGCCGACAGAGCGTCCGGGGTCCGCAGTGTCGCCCTGACCGGCTCCCACGCACCGGAGAGAACCTGCTTGGACAGCGGCGGCCGGTCGTACGGGGCGTGCGGCTCGTCACCGAGCACCGTGATCCCACCCGTGTACCCCTTGCGCCGCAGCGCCTCCACGGTGGTCAGCCCGGACGCGGACGCGCCCACCACCAGGACCCGGGCCGGGGCCGTCATACGGCCGCCTCGGTGGTGTCGTCCTCGACCCTCATGGGTGACTCCCCTTGCAGCTTCATTGCGGCATCCGCCTCACAAACGAAAATAGACCAATCGGTCGGTACAATCAATAACAGGCGGCGAGGTGCCCGCGCGACCGCGACGGTCCGCTCCGGGCGCCCCTCCCGACCACCACCTGCCGGCGCGCTCAGACCAGGTAGCGCCCGCCGTTGACGCTGAGGGTCTGGCCGGTCACATACGCGGCCTCCTCGGACGCGAGGTAGGCGACCGCGTAGGCGACGTCCTCCGGCCGGCCTGCCCGCTTCATCGGCATCGTGGCCGCGGCCGCCTCGACATCGATGGGACCCTCGCGCACCAGGGGGGTGTCGATGAACCCGGGCGGCACGTTGTTGACGGTGATCCCCTTCTCTATGTACTCGATCGCGAGCGCCTTGGTGAGGCCGATGACACCGCCCTTGGACGACGCGTAGTGGGCCATGGCGGGCGCTCCGGTCTGCGCGGACGAGGAGGAGATGTTGATGATCCGGCCCCATCCCGCTTCGAGCATGTCGGGCACCAGCTCCCGCGTGACCAGGAACGGCCCCTTGAGGTTGATCCTGATCAGACGGTCCCAGGACTCCTCGGTGATGGCGGTGAAGGGCTCGTACGCGCTCGTCCCGGCGTTGTTGACCAGGATCGTGACGGGCCCGAGCTCGCCACGGGTGCGGGTGGCCGCGGCGGCCACGTCGGTGGCGTCGGCCGCGTCGCCCGCGACCGCGATCGCCGTGCCGCCCGCCTTGCGGATCGCGTCGACGGTCTCCTCGGCGCCTTCGAGGTTCAGGTCCCAGACCGCGACCGCGACGCCCCGCGCCGCGAGTACGGTCGCGATGCCCCGCCCGATTCCTCGGCCGCCGCCGGTGACGACCGCGACCTTTCCTTCCAGTGACATGTTTCGCTCCTAGTCCGCGTGGTGTCAGTGGGGTACCGGCGAGCCCGGAGACCGAGAGGAACTCCGTCTCCGGGCTCGGTGTGCCGTCCGGGGGCTGCGGCTCAGTCGGCCAGTGCCTCGCGGGCCGCGGTGCGGGCCGCCACCGCCCGGGGGAAGCCGGTGTAGCCGCTGGCGTGGTAGATGACCTCGGCGATCTCGTCCTTGGTCAGTCCGTTGGTCAGCCCGATCCGGACATGGGTCTTCAGCTCGGTCTCGGCCCCGAGCGCGATCAGGATGCCCAGCGTGACCAGGCTGCGGTCCCGGGGGCCTAGCCCCTCGCGGGCCCACAGCGCGCCCCAGACGCTGGTCAGCCCGATCTCGACGAGGTCCTCTCCGAGACGGCCGTCCCGCAGGTCGAGGTCGCCCTCGGGGAACACCCCGGGCAGCGCCGCGCGCATGGCCTCGATGCCCGCGGTGCGCAGGTCGGCCGGGCCCCCGGACCCGGCGGGAGCCGGCCCCGCCGCCGCGCTCGCGGACCCGGCGGCGTTGGGTTCCTCGGTGTCGTTGGTGCTCATGCGTGACTCCCGTCGCGTGCCGTTGTCCGTGCTCGACTGTCCGTGCTCGACGTAAGCAGAAGTTAGACCAATCGGTCGGTACATTCAAGGTTGCGGCGAGATGACCTGCCTGTAACCCGCCCGCAGGTGCTTCCCGGACGGGAAGGCACCGCGCTTCTCACGTCACCACCGTTGATCGGGCCCATCCCCTCATCTACTCTCGGGGGAAAGTTAGATCGACCGGTCGAAACATGGAGAGCAGATGAGCGAATCGACGAAGGCGTCGGACGCGTTGGACGTGCCCGCCACGCACGCACTCGCACCGGGACAGGACGCCGGCCCGGGGGACCAGGTCGACGTGCTGGTCATAGGGGCCGGCGTCACCGGCATCTACCAGCTGCACCAGGCCCGCGAAGCCGGGTTCTCGGTGAGGCTGCTCGAAGCAGGCAGCGGCGTGGGCGGCACCTGGTACTGGAACCGCTACCCCGAGGCGCGCTTCGACTCCGAGAGCTACACCTACGGCTACCTGTTCTCCAAGGAGCTGTGGGAGGAGTGGGAGTGGTCGGAGCAGTTCGCGGGCCAGCCGGAGATCGAGCGCTACTTCAACCACGTGGTCGACCGGTTCGACCTGCGGCGCCACATCCGGTTCAACACCAAGGTGACCTCGGCCGTCTGGGACGAGCAGTCCGGCACATGGAGCGTGGGCACCGCGGACGGCGCCAGGCTCCGGGCACGCTTCCTCGTCGCGGCGACCGGCATCCTCTCGGTGCCGTTCATCCCCGCCATCCCGGGGCGCGAGCACTTCCGCGGTGAGCAGCACCACACCGGTCGCTGGCCGAAGGAGCCCGTCGACTTCTCCGGCAAGCGCGTGGCCCAGATCGGCACCGGATCCAGCGGGGTGCAGATCATCTCCGCGATCGCGGACGACGTGGCACAGCTGACGGTCTATCAGAAGGTGGCCGACTGGCTCACGCCGCTCAACAACGCGCCGATCACACCCGAGGAACAGGCCGAGCTCAAGGCGAACTTCGAGTCGATCCGCGACACGCTGAAGACCTCGCCGAGCGGGTTCCTCCACCAGATCACCATGCGCTCCGGCCTGGACGACACCCCGGAGCAGCGCCAGGAGTTCTACGAGACGAAGTGGAACAGCCCCGGCTTCACCAAGCTGTCCGAGCACTACATGGACATGCTGTCGAACCCCACCGTGAACGCGGAGTGGTGCGAGTTCATGGCCCGGAAGATCCGCGGCATCGTCAAGGACCCGAAGACGGCCGAGAAGCTGATCCCCAAGGATCACGGCTACGGCGGGCGGCGGCCCCCCTTCGGGACCGGCTACTACGAGACGTACAACAAGCCGAACGTCTCCCTCGTCGACATCAACGAGACACCGATCATCCGCATCACCGAGACGGGGATCGAAACCGCCGAAGGGGTGCAGGAGTTCGACATCATCATCTGGGCGACCGGATACGACTTCGGCACCGGCGCACTCAAGCGGCTTGGGGTGCGCGGCCGGCAGGGTGTCGCCCTTGAGGACTACTGGGCGCAGGGTCCGCGCACCTACCTCGGGGTCACGGCCGCCGGTTTCCCGAACTTCTTCTTCCCCGGCGGGCCGCACGGCGCGACGGGCAACAACCCGCGGTACTCCGGCGACCAGGTCGACTTCGTCATGGACGCGCTGGTCCGTACCCGCGACCAGGGATACGACGTCATCGAGACGGATCCCGCCGCCGAGCAGGAGTGGACGGACATGATCAACGGCGCCGGCGCGCAGTCGTCCTTCCTGCAGAGCAGCTACTTCTACGGGGCCAACATCCCCGGCAAGCCGGTCGCACAGCTGCTGAACCCGACGGGCCGGTGGACGCTCCAGGAGAAGATCGCCGGCGTCGCCGAGAACGACTTCACGGCGTTCGTCTTCTCCAAGGCAGAGTGAGCCACCGGCCAGGGCCGCTTCAGCGGTACGGGCCTCGTCGGGGCGGTCGATCGTCCCGACGAGGCCCGTGCGCTCCAGGTCCCGGCTCCTACGGCAGGAAGGTCGTGACCCTGCGCCGGAACCGCCACCCGGCGTCGTCACCGGTCAGTGTGTCGTCGTAGCGTCCGACGAGCTGCACCGCCCAGCCCGCCTCGCCGCGCTGGAGGAACGCCAGGTTACTGACGGCCGTCGCCTCCTTCTCGGTCCACGAGGTGATGACGGTGTTGGCCACGAGGTGCAGCTGCGGCTGTGCCGGCGCGAAGGCGGCGTAACCCTCGCGGATCGCGTCGTGGCCCTCGAAGACGCCGAAGCCGGCTATCTCGGCGACACCGTCGGGCCGGAACAGCTCGACGATGTCATCGGTTCGTCCGGCGTCCAGCGCATGCGAGTAGGCGGCGATGGCGGCGTGCACGCCCGCTGCGACCGACGCCTCGATGGATGTGCTCATCTCTCTCCAGGGGTTGAGTGGACGGCCCGCTCTCCTGCGGAACGCGGCCGGGTGTTCCTGACCGGTCGGGCTGCTCGCGGCCTACGCCTGGTAGGTCGTGACCCGGCGCTGGAACCGCCACGCGCCGTCGAGCCGGCGCAGGGTGTCGACGTAGCGCCCGGCGACCTGCGGCGCCCATCCCGACTCACCGCGCTGGAGGAAGACCACGTCACTCACCGCGGTCGCCTCGTCCTCGGTCGACGAGGTGATGACGGTGTTGGCCACGAGGTGCAGCTGCGGCAGCGTCGGCGCCCATCCCTTGAAGACCTCGCGGAGCGCGTCGTGTCCCTCGACGGGGTCCATGCCGGGGAGTTCGAGAACTCCGTCGGGCGCGTACAGCGCGACGACGTCGTCGGTGTTGCCGGCGTCCTGCGCCTGGGTGTGCGCGCCGATGACGCCGCGCACACCGGCCGCGACCCACGCCTGTGTGGTTTCGCTCATTTGTCTCTCCAAGGTCAGTATGTTTCGACCGGTCAGTCTATTGCCAGACCGAGCACAAGGGGAGGGGGTGTGCGGGATGCTGTGCGATCCTCGCCACTACTGACCTCCGCGCACCCACCCGCCCCAGATTCATTGACCGATCAGTACAATCTCAATAGCATACTGACGGCCGTCAACGAGGACTGTCGCCAGGAGGAGGAGTAACCATGACGAAGCGTTGGAATCAGCGTCCGCCGGGCTCGACGTGGGGCGATTGGGGCGAGGACGACGAACTGGGGCGCATCAACCTGCTCACCCCGCAGAAGGTCCTTGAGGGGGTGCGCGAGGTCGAGCACGGAATCAGCTTCAGCCTGAGCCTGCCCCTCGACTATCCCGGCGGGACGGCCCTGAACCAGCGGCGTTACCCGCCCATCCTCAGGCCGACCGAGGACCTGGCGCACAAGCAGGACGTCTTCTACAACGTCGTGGCGCGCGAGCAGATCGCGCCTCCCCTGATCGACGTGTGGTCCGACGACGTGGTGACCCTCTGGCTCCAGTACTCGACGCAGTGGGACTCCCTCGCCCATCAGGGCGCCGAGTTCGACGCGGACGGCGACGGGGTCGACGAGCCGGTCTTCTACAACGGGTACCGGCCCGGCACCGACATCGTCGGACCGCAGGAGGACGCCAAGGGGGACGGCAGCGGCAGTCTCAGCTTCGCCCGCCACCTCGGCCTGGAGCACATGGCGGCGCACGGGGTCCAGGGACGGGGTGTCCTGGTCGACCTGGCCCATCACCTGGGCACCGGCTGGCAGGCGGTCAACCTCAAGACGCTCAAGGAGATCATGGCGGCGGACAACGTCGTCGTCGAGCCCGGTGACATGCTCCTGCTGCACACCGGCTTCGCCACCCAGGTCCTGGCCTGGGAGAAGAACCCGGACCCGGTGGCCATCCACACCACGGCCTCCTACCTGGACGCGCACGACCCGGCACTCCTGGAGTGGATCGCCGAGTCGCGGATCTCGGCCCTGGTCGCGGACAACTACGCGGTCGAGGGGGTCGGCGTCAAGGAGATGCCCCAGGAACGGCACACGCTGCTCCCGATCCACAACCTCTGCCTGTTCAAGCTCGGCGTCCCGCTCGGCGAGCTGTGGTACCTCAACGACCTCGCGGCCTGGCTGCGCGAACACAACCGCAGCCGGTTCCTGCTCACGGCTCCCCCGCTGAACCTTCCCGGAACCCAGGGGAGCCCGCTCACGCCGGTCGCGACCGTCTGACAGGGACGGACGGCGCACGGGGGGGGGCCACCTCGTTCGGTGCAGGTCGGGCCGCGTGTCCGATCTGCGCCGAAGCGGCTTTTCCCCACGTTCTCCCACGGGAGGACACCCACAGTTCGTGTATCGTGACGCGAATATCACAGACTTCCCGCGACGCCTGACGTGGCATCTCGCGTGACGGCAGACCAGGTTTCAAGGATCGGTGAGATGCCCACAACACGGAAGGAGCGCGGCAAGACCAAGCGCTACTACCGCATGCGAGAGCATGTGGTGGATCTCGCTGTCGAGTTGTTCTCCAAGAACGGGTACACCGGCACGGGCGTGGCGGACATCGGTGAGGCCGCCGGACTGGCCCGTGGGGCGCTCTACTACTACATCGGCTCCAAGGAAGCGCTGCTCGCCGAGATCCACGACCGCGTCATGGATCCGCTGCTCACGGAAGCCTCGGCGATCGTCGAACTCGACCTGAGCTTCCAGGCCCGCCTGCGGCTGCTGTCGGAGTCACTGCTCTGGCAGATCGTCAACCGGCAGGATCACGTGTGGGTCTTCCTCCACGAGTACCGCCAGCTGCAGGGCGAGTACCTCGTGCTGTTCCGTGACAAGCGGCATCGCTTCGAGTCCAACATCCGCTACGTGCTCGCCGACGGGCAGCGCCAGGGGCTGCTGCGGGTGCAGGATCTGGAGCTGACGACGCTCGCGTTCCTCAACCTGCACAACTACACGTACCAGTGGATCGCCAGCCGCAGGAACCTGGAGGTCGAGGAACTCTCCCGCTTCTACTGCGAGATCTTCTTCAACGGGATCGTGGACGAGCCCGTCGACCAGGCGGCGGCCGAGTCGGAGCTGGAGAGCGGTCGCTCCGTTCTCCGGGCGCTGCGCAGCGCGGCGAGTGACTCCCAGGCCGCTTCCCGGGCCGATTCCCAGGTCTGAACCGCGTGAACCGCGTGAACCGTCCGCACCGTCCGAACCGTCCGAACCGTGTGAACCGGTAACATACCGAAACCGCTCGCCGCGAACTCCCCACGAGGAGCCGCCGGCGAGCGGTTTTCGGCATACCGGCACCGCTTACGTGGTCGCGGAATCCGCGCTCTGCGCGAACTGGTGCTTCAGGAACGCGCCGGACCAGGACATCAGGTCGGTGGGCACGGAGTAGCCCGTCTCGTCGTTGATCGCGTCCCAGTTCTTGGCGACGTCCTCGATCGTGGCCGGACCGTCCAGGTGCGGATAGCCCTCGGTCGAGGCGATGAAGATCCGCCCGAAGCGACCGGCCCCGGCCGTGTAGATCTCCCCGTTGACCGGGCAGCTCTCATGGGCGAGGTAGGCGACCATGGGTGCCACCGCGTCCGCAGGCATGTACGGCTGGCCGGGGACGGGCTGCGCGTCGTCGGCCAGCGGAGCGCCGCCCGCCATCCGCGTCTGCGCCGCCGGTGCGATCAGGTTGACCTTGATCCCGTGCGGCTCGCCGGCCAGCCTGGCACTGCGGGCCATCCCGATCACGCCGCCCTTCGCCGCCGCGTACGACAGGTTGTTGTCGAAGCCGAACAGGCCGCTCGACGTCGTCAGCACCACCCGGCCGTACCCCTGCTCGACGAAGTAGGGCCAGGCGGCCCGTGTGGTGTTGAACGAACCGATGAGGTGAACGTCGAGGTGGGCTTCGAGATCGTCCAGATCGACCTCCGGCAGGCCGGCCCACCTGATGATCCCGGCGTTGTTGACGAGGATGTCGATCCGGTCGAAGTGGTCGAGCGCGGTGTCGATGATCGCCTGGCCGCCCGCCGGCGTGGAGACGTCGTGGGTGTCGGCCACGGCCTCGCCGCCGGCCGCGACGATCTCCTCGACGACCGACTGCGCGGGCCCGGTGTCGGCACCCTCGCCCTCCATCGATCCGCCGAGGTCGTTGACGACGACCTTCGCCCCCCGCTCCGCCAGGAGACGGGCGTAGGCCCGGCCGAGGCCGCGGCCCGCGCCGGTGACGACCGCGACGCGCCCTTCGAAGCTGTACTCGCTCATGTGTGACTCCTGTCGTACTCCATTGTCGCTCCAGGCCCGGCAAACATTAGATCGACCGGTCCATACACGCAATGGTTCTGCCGGTCACCGACCCCGGAACGTCGCCTTGCGCGGGCCCTTCTCCACGAAACTGCGCAACCCGTGCTGCCCGTCCTCGCTCGCGAAGCAGGTGGTGATCAGCTCGGCCTCCAGGGTCAGCCCCTCCTCGATCGGCAGCTCGCAACCCGCGTCGATGGCCTGCTTGGCGTACCTGAGGGCGAGGGGTCCGCGCGCGTACGCGAGTCCCCGCTCGACAGCGGCGTCGTATACGTCGGCGTCGTCGACAACCCGGTCGACGAGGCCGATCCGAAGGGCCTCCTCGGCGGGCACGAGGCGGCCGGAGAGAATGAGATCCTTCGCCCTGGCCGGTCCGACGACCCGCGTGAGCCGTTGCGTCCCGCCGGAACCGGGCATGATCCCGAGGGTGATCTCGGGCAGGCCGACGACGGCGCCACGGCCGGCGATCCGGAAGTCGGCGGCGAGTGCCAGCTCGCAACCACCGCCCAGCGCATAGCCGTTGATCGCCGCGACGGTGATCTGTGGTGCGGTCGCCAGAGCGTGGAACGCCTGTTGGAGCACCCGGTTCCGCCGGTGGAACTCGTCGGCGGTCAGCCCCAGCATCTCCTTCACGTCGGCACCGGCCGCGAAGTGCTCGGACCCTCCGGTGATCACGACCGCCCGGTACGCCGTGCCGGCGTGCAGCGCCGCCGTCACGGTCGCGAAGAGATCCCACATGGCCTGGTCGAGCGCGTTCACCGGAGGCCGTTCGATCCGCAGGACGGCGAGCCGCCCGTCAGCGGGGTGCGGGTCGAGTCTCACCCTGGCCGAGTCCGAAGTGCTGGTCACGTCTGTGCCTCCCTGGTTGTGCGCGCTACGCTTCCCACGTTTAATGTACCGACCGGTCAACACTCACTGCCAGGCAGGAGAGGCATGGATTTCACACTCACCGAGCCCGAACGCGAGCTGCTCGACCTCGGACGTACCTATGCGGAGCGGGAGATCGCCCCGATCGCGGCACAGGCATGGCACGAGGAGCGCTGCCCCACCGAGGTCCTGCGGGGCCTGGGCGAACTGGGGCTGCTCGGGGCGCTGGTGCCCGAGAAGTGGGGCGGGATCGACACGTCCACGGTCGGCTACGTCGGCCTGCTGGAGGCCCTGGCCGCCATCGACCCGTCGATCGCGGCGGCCTGGCAGGCGCACTCCACCATCGGCAGCCTGCCGCTGCTGCTCTTCGGCTCGGACGACCAGCGCGAACGATGGCTGCGCCCGCTGGCCGAGGGCACCGCTCTGGGCGCGTTCGGGCTGACCGAGCCGGGCGCCGGCTCCGACGTACGGTCGCTGCGGACCAGGGCCACGCGGGTGTCGGACGGCTGGGTGCTGAACGGCCAGAAGGCGTTCATCTCCAACGCGGGCACCGACATGAGTTTCGGCGTGACGGTCCTCGCCCGCACCGGGGAGGACGCCGACGGCAGACCGCGCTTCGGAAGCTTCATCGTCGAGCGCGGGGCCAAGGGCTACACCGAGGGCAAGAAGCTCCGGGGTATCGGATGGCACGGACTCGACACCCGGGAGTTGTTCTTCGACGATGTGTGGGTTTCCGACGACCAGGTCGTGGGCGAGCCGGGAGCCGGTCTTCAGCAGTTCCTCGGTGCGCTGGAGGTAGGACGGATCTCCGTCGCGGCACTGTCGCTCGGCACTGCCGAGGGCGCGCTGCGACTGGCCCTGGAGTACGCCAAGCAGCGCGAGCAGTTCGGGGCGAAGATCTCGAGCTTCCAGGCCATCCAGTTCAAACTCGCCGACATGGCGACCGAGATCGAGGCGGCCAGGTGGCTGACCTACTACGCGGCCTCGCTGCGCGACGCCGGCAAGCCGTTCAGGAAGGCGGCGGCCATGGCGAAGCTCAAGGCCAGCCGGGTCGCGACCTCGGTGACCAGTGAGGCGGTGCAGATCTTCGGCGGTACCGGCTACATGCTCGAAAGCCCGGTCGCGCGCTTCTACTGCGACGCGAAGGTGCTCGAGATCGGCGAGGGAACCAACGAGATCCAGCACCTGGTGATCGCTCGAGAGCTGGGTTGCTGACGCGAATGGAGGGGGAAACGCGAATGCGTACGGAGCACGCCGACGTCTCGGGCCGACGTGTGGTGATCACCGGGGCCGGGCGCGGCCTGGGACGGATCCTCGCGACGGCCTTCGACGCCGCGGGGGCGGAGCTGGCACTGGTGGCACGCTCCGAGGACGCCCTCAAGGAGGTGGCCGACTCGCTCCGGGGCGACCCGCTGGTGTGTGCGGGGGACGTGCGTGACGAGGAGTTCAACGAGTTCGTCGCCGCACGCATGCTGGAACGCTTCGGCGGAGTGGACGCGTGGATCTGCAACGCCGGGGTCTCCCCCGGGGTCGCGGCGGTCACGGAGACCACGGCCGACGCCTGGCGGGAGATCGTCGACGTGAACCTGACCGGGACGTTTCTCGGGGCCCGTGCGGGCGCGGCGGTGATGGGGCCCGGTGGCCGGATCATCGTGACGGGCTCCGTACTGGGCGACCGGCCACGGGGCGGCCTGGCCGCCTACTCCGCCTCGAAGGGCGGCGCCAGCTCCCTCGTGGGGGCCCTGGCGCAGGAGCTCGGACCACGGGGGATCACCGTCAACACGGTGGCGCTCGGATGGTTCGACACCGGGCTGGGAGCCCACTGGCGCCGCGACGCGGAGCGTGACAGCGGCATCGTGGCGCACACGGCGCTGCGCCGTTGGGGCGGCCCCGCCGATCTTCCCGGCGTCTATCTCTTCCTGGCCTCGGAGTCCTCGGCCTATGTGACAGGAACGACGATCACGGTCGACGGCGGATATTCACTGCTGTGACCGTGACCTGCCCGCCGAGAGCCTGACGGAAGGACAAAGGAGTCCGAGGTGAGCAAGACCATGAGCAACGCCCCGAGCGGGACACTGAGCAGGACCATGAGAGCGGCCGTCTGGCACGGAGCGAGAGACATCCGTGTCGAGGACGTCCCCGTCCCCGAGGAGCCGGCGCCGGACGAGGTGCTGGTCGCGGTCGACATGGCGTGCATCTGCGCCTCCGACCTCGCCGAGTACCGCGACGGTCCGCATGTCATACCGGTACGCCGTCCGCACCGCCTGTCCGGCAAGCTCGCTCCCGTCACCCTCGGTCACGAGTTCGTCGGGAGGGTGGTCGCCAAGGGGGCGGCCGTGGAGGCCCTGTCCGTCGGCGACCGGGTGTGCGGCGACGCGTGCCTGCGGTGCGGCACCTGCTTCTGGTGCCGTCGCGGGGAGTACAACATCTGCTCGTCGGGCGGGTCCGTGGGCCTGCACGCCGACGGGGCGTTCGCGGACTACCTCAAAGTCCCCGACTACACCCTGCACCGGGTGCCGGACGGGGTCGACGACGCGTCCGCGTCCGTCGTCGAGCCTTTGGCAGTCGGCCTGCACGGACTGCGCCGAGGACGGTTCAGTGCCGGCGAGACCGTGGTCGTCGTCGGCTTCGGCATGGTCGGCGCGGCCGTCACCCTCATCGCGTCCGCGATCGGAGCGGGCCGGGTCATCGGCGTCGAGGCCTCGGCGACGCGCGCCGAAGCCGCCCGCCGGGCGGGCGCGACCGACGTGCTCGCGCCCGGTGCCGAACTTCGCTCCGCGGTCCTCTCACTGACGGAGGGTCGCGGCGGCGACCTCGTTCTCGACTGCACCGGGCGGGAGTCCGTGCTGCCGGTCAGCGTCGAACTGTCACGGCGCGGTGGCCGGGTGGTCATCTGCGGGCTGGCCCACGAGCCGTCGGCCATCCGCGCGGACCGCCTGGTGTACTTCGAGCGTGAGGTCATCGGCTCGCTCGGCTACCGGCACGACCACGAAGCGGTGCTGAGACTGCTGGAGACAGGAAAGCTGGACGTGGGGTGGCTGTTCGCGCCCGCCATCGGACTAGAGGACATCGTCACCCATGGATTCGAGGCCATGGCGGACGGCACTACCAGTGCGGGTTGGCTGCGGCTACCGGTCGCGATAGGAGGAGCGTGAGCCATGTTCAACCTTTCCCAGGCGTTGGACCGTAACGCCGACCGTTCACCGGACACGGACGCGGTGATCTTCCGTGACACCAGGCTGACTCACCAAGGCCTGTACGAGCGGGTGAACGCGCTCGCCGCCGCCCTGCGCGAGACCGGTGTCGGGAAGGGCGACATCGTGGCGATACTCCTGAGCAATCGCCCCGAGTACCTGGAGACCGCGCTGGCGGCGAACCGTCTCGGTGCCGCCTTCCTGCCGCTCAACGTCCGGCTCGCCGAGCCGGAACTGGACTACATCCTGGGCCATGCCGGAGCGACCGTCGTCGTCACCGAGCACGCCTACGCCGGCCCGGTCCTGGCGATCGGCGAGCGCCGGCCGTCGTCCTCCTCGTGGACGGTCGTGATGGTCGGCGGGGGCGGCGCGGATGACGGGGGCGCGGCGACGGTGCCGTACGAGTCGCTCGTCGAGGGCCTGCGCAGTGCCGTCGTGCCGGCCGTCGAGGTCGGCGAGGCGGATCTGCACCGCCTCATGTACACCTCCGGGACGACCTCGCATCCCAAGGGTGTGCCGATCACGTACAGCAACTTCTACTGGAAGACCCTCGCGCACGTCGCGGAGTTCGGCATCAGCGAGCGGGACCGGACGGCCATGGTCGGCCCGCTCTACCACGTCGGCGCGTTCGACCTGCCGGGCATCGGCACCTGGTGGGTCGGCGGCAGTCTCCTGATCCTGCCGCGCTTCGACGTGCCCGACCTGCTCGGTGCGATCGCGGCCGAGAAGCCGACGAACATCTGGCTCGCGCCCGCGATGGTCAACGCGATCCTGCAGGAGCCCGGACTCGGCGAGTTCGACACCTCCAGCGTCCGGTTCGTCATCGGTGGCGGCGAGAAGATGCCCCTGACGCTCATCGAGCGCCTCCTGTCCGCGTTTCCCCGCGCGCGGTTCGCCGATGCCTACGGGCTGACCGAGACGGTGGCGGGCGACACGTTCCTCGACCAGGCCCACACGCTCACGAAGATCGGCTCCGTGGGCAAGCCGGTGGTGAACCTCGGGGTCAAGGTGCTGGGTGAGGACGACGCGCCGGTCGACGCCGGGCAGTCCGGGGAGATCCTCCTGCGGGGTCCGAAGGTGGTCTCGCGGTACTGGAAGGACCCGGAGGCCACGGCGGCGGCCTTCACCGCCGACGGCTGGTTCCGTACGGGCGACATCGGGCACCTCGACAAGGACGGGTACCTCTACATCGACGACCGCAAGAAGGACATGATCGTCTCCGGCGGGGAGAACGTGTCGGCGTCCGAGGTGGAGCGTGTCGTCTACGAACACGACGCGGTCCTCGAAGCGGCCGTGGTCGCCGTGCCCCACCCGAAGTGGGGCGAGGTCCCCCGGGCCTTCGTCGTCCTCAAGCCCGGTCGTGACCTCACCTCGGAGGAACTGGTCGCCCACTGCCGCGAGCGGCTGGCCGGCTACAAGACTCCCAAGGAGATCACATTCGTCGACCTGCTGCCGCGTACCGCGTCCGGCAAGGTGCTCAAGCGCGTACTCCGTGACACACCGCCCCGTACCGCGACGGCATCGGACGGACAGGAGCTGTCCGGCACCGCCGGGCACGGGGAACTGCCGACCGACCAACTGCTGGAGGCGTACCGGCGGATCACCCTGATCCGCGAGTTCGAGACGCGGGCCTCCGCGCTGTACCGCGACACGGAGATCCCCGGATTCCTCCACCTGTCGATCGGTCAGGAGGCGACGGCGGTCGGCGCCTGCTGGCCACTGGGCCCCAAGGACACGATCACCTCGAACCACCGGGGGCACGGCCACACGCTGGCGAAGGGGCTGTCCCCGGAGGGCATGATGGCCGAGCTCTTCGGCCGGGCCACGGGAACCAACGGCGGTCTCGGCGGGTCGATGCACATAGCGGACCCCGGCCTGGGAATCTTCGGCGCCAACGGCATCGTGGCGGCCGGCGTGCCGATCGCCGTCGGAGCCGCGCTGGCCGGCCGGCTCCGGAAGGAACGGCTGGTGACCGTGTCGTTCTTCGGCGACGGCGCCGTCGCCCAGGGCGCCTTCCACGAGGCCGCCAATCTGGCGTCCCTCTGGAAGCTGCCGGTGGTCTTCTTCTGCGAGAACAACGGGTACGCCGAGTTCTCCCCCGCCGGCGACCAGCATCCGGTCGATCTCAGGACGCGCGCCGCGGGATACGGGCTCGACTACGTGGACGTCGACGGCAACGACGTCGAGGCCGTCATCGGCACGATGTCCGGGATCGTCCAGCGGATCCGGGACGGCGCGGGGCCGGTCTTCGTGGAGGCGCGGACGTACCGCTGGCACGGGCACTACGAGGGAGACCCCGAGCGGTACAGGTCCAAGGACGAGCGGGCCGAGTGGCAGAGCGAGCGCGATCCCGTCGCGATCACGCGCGCGCGGCTGCTCGCACGCGGCATCGGCGACGCCGTCCTGGACGCCGTCGACACCGGGATCCGCGAGCGCGTCGAAGCCGCCGTCGTCGCGGCCCGCAAGGCCCCGCTGCCCGAGGCCACGGTGCCCGCCGAGTCCCTGTACGCCCCCAGGGCCGTGCGGAGCAAGGACACACCGGACTGGTCGGGTGACGACAGCTCCCAGGTGTTCCGCGGTATGGACGCCGTGCGGCTGGCCCTGGAGTACGAGCTCGAGAACGATCCCGAGGTGTTCGTCGCCGGCATCGACGTGGGCAAGGGCGGCAACGTGTTCGCGCTCACCCGGGGGTTGTACGAGCGGTGGCCCGACCGCCTGCTGGACACGCCCATCTCCGAGACCGCGGTGATGGGGCTCGGGGTGGGCGCGGCCATGGCGGGCATGCGGCCGGTCGTGGAGCTGATGTATCTCGACTTCCTGGGGGTCTGTTTCGACCAGATCTACAACCAGGCGGCCAAGATGCGGTTCATGACCGGCGGGAACGCCTCTATGGCCCTGACCATCAGGACGCAGTTCGGAGCGGGCCGGTCGTCGGGCAGTCAGCACTCGCAGAGCCTGGAGGCGCTCCTGGCCCATGTGCCGGGACTGACCGTGGTCATGCCGTCGACCCCGGCGGACACCTACGGCCTGCTGCGTGCCGCGATCCGCGACCCCAACCCCGTGGTGTTCATCGAGAACAGGCACCTGTACGGGGTCAAGGGGCCCCGCCCGCCGGCCGACCACGTCGTCCCGCTCGGGAAGGCCAGGATCGTGCGCCCCGGAAGCGACGTGACGCTGGTGAGCGTCTCGCGCATGGTCCACGAGGCCCTGGCGGCCGCGAACGCCGTGGCGGGGCGCGGGATCGACGTCGAGGTCATCGATCTGCGAACGGTCGCTCCGCTCGACACGGCGACGATCCTGGAGTCGGTGTCACGGACCGGGCGTCTGCTCGTGGCCCACGAGGCGGTCACCGACTTCGGCATCGGTGCCGAGATCGCCGCGGTCGCCGCCTCGGAGGGCTTCGGCAGCCTGCGTTCACCGGTGATGCGGGTGGGGGCGGCCCCGACTCCCTCGCCCTACGCTCCGAACCTGGAGCAGCAGTGGCTGCCCGACCGGCAGAACATCGAGCGCGCGATCGACAAGCTCGTCCGCGGCTGACCGCAGCCCGCCGGAGCGCCTGCCTCGTGCGGGTGCTCCGGCGGGTGCTCCGGCGGGCGGGCGTGGCGCCGGGAGGGTGGCGGCCGGGCCGTTCCGCACGGTTGCCGCGTGAGCGGCGGCGGCGTTACGACGCGCAGAGGTCGGTCAGTTCGCCGGCCGCCTCGTCGATCCTGCTCGCGTCCGGGTCGGTGTCGCCGTTCACGATCGCCTTGTTGTAGTCCGCGATCGCCTTGTCCAGTTTGTCGACCGCCTTGTTGACCTTGTCGTTGTCCGTCCGGTCGCCGATCTTTGCGAGGCTCTTGTCGATGGCGTCGATGGCGTCGATGGACTCGTCGGTCCGCGTGGGGTCCTTCGCGGCGTCCAGGCCGGCCTCATGGATCGCCTTGAGGCTGTCGGCGATCGTGCCGGCGTTCTGGAAGCAGCTCAGTGAGTCATCGACGTTGTCGCAGCCGGTGACGAGTCCGGCGGTCAGCGTGACGGCGGCCACGGCGGTTGCTATGACGGCAGTACGGCGTCCACGTCGGCGGTTCGCAGCCATGGGAACAGTCCCTTCCTCGATGTGATCTCCGCCGGCTACGATCCCGCCGCACGCTCACCACCACGAGGTAGCGGTCCCCCGAATGCGGGGTGTAGCCCGCTACACCCCGGGACGATCCGCCCGCGGATCATCGCGCGCGCCCGCTTCCTGAGCCGACGTCAGCCACTGGCCGCCGGGCGACTCCCGTGTGGCGGTGAGCAGTTCGGTGACACCGGAAATCGTCCGCGACGGCCACGAGGCGCCGCCCGTCGCCAGGCGGCGGGAACGGCCGCCCGCGCGCGGCCGCGACTTCGTCAGACGGAGGGCCCCATGTCGATGGCCGCCTCGGCGTGAGTGACGAAGTCGTCCACCAGCCGATGGAAGAGCATGGCCATCTGCCGCAGGTCCTCGGGCGACCAGTCCGCCAGGACCAGTTCCAGGCCCCGGCGGCTCGCCTCTCGTATGCGCTCGACCGCGCGCAGGCCGGCTTCGGTGAGCTGGATGCGGTGGGCACGGCTGTCGTCCGGGTCCGGGACGCGGACCACGTAGCCGTCCTTCTCCAGCTGCCGCAGTTGCCGGCTGACGTGGGAGGCCTCGACGGACAGCCGGACCGCCAGCACTCCGGGCCGCAACGGCTCGCTCTCGGCGATGTTCCGCAGGATCGCGGCGGCGGCCCGGTCGAGCGTCAGTCCGGCCACGGCCATCAGACGCTCGTGCTGCCGGGCCCGGCCCGCCAGGTACGTGACGCGGGTGAGGGCCTGCTCGATCTCGATCACGTCCGGCGAGAAGGGCGTTGCGGGTGACGGTGTGGACATGCGACCACCGTAACAGCCACTTGCCTTAGTCAAGTAAGCCACAAATGTTGCCTGACTTAAGTAACGGAGATACGCTTGCCTAAGTTAAGTAAACAGCACCCACTCCGCGGACGGGGAAACGGCACGGTTCCGGGCGATCAAGGGCCCGCGCGAGCTTGGCAACACCTCTGTCCAGCAGCTCCGGAAAGAAAGAGTCTCCCCATGGCCACGATGAAGTCCGTCCAGACCGGCGAGCAGAACAAGATCGACCTGGTGGACATCGAACGCCCCGTGCCCGGCCCCAAGGACGTCCTGCTGCGGATCCGCGCCTGCGGCATCTGCGGCACCGACACCCACTTCCTGCAGATGGGCGGCATCCCCTTCGGCCCCGGCGGGTCGATGATCCCGCTGCCGCTCGGGCACGAGCCGGCCGGCGAGATCGTCGAGGTGGGCGCCGAGGTCGCGGACCTGAAGGTGGGCGACCGCGTCGTCGTCAACCCGCAGGGCGCCCCCTCCGGCATCATCGGCTGCGGCGGGGAGCTCGGCGGCATGCGCGAGTACCTGCTCATCCAGGACGCCGTGGTCGGCGAGAGCGTGGCGGTCATCCCCGACACCCTGCCCTGGCACATCGCCGCGCTCAACGAGCCCATGGCGGTCGCCCGCCACTGCGTCAACCGCTCCGAGGCCGGGCCCGAGGACAAGGTCGTGGTGTTCGGCGCCGGGCCGATCGGCCTGGGCGCCGCCATCTGGCTGAAGCTGCGCGGCGTCGCGCACGTGGTGGTCGTCGACATCATCCCCAGCCGCCTGGAGACCGCGCTCGCCGTCGGGGCGGACGCGGTCATCAACTCCGCCACCGAGGACGTCACGGCCCGGCTGACCGAGCTGCACGGCCAGGGCGCCAACGCGCTGGGCCAGCCCCGCCCGGACACCGACATCTACATCGACGCGGCGGGCGCCGCCGCGGTCTTCAACACCGTGCTGGCCTCGGCCAAGTGGCACGCCGTCATGGTCATGGTGGCCGTGCAGAAGAAGTCCGACGCCATCGACCTCGGCGGCATGCTCCGCAGCGAGCTGACCCTCGTCGCGTCCCAGGGCTACCCCACCGAGATCTTCGAGGTGACCCCCGAACTCGCCGAGCACCAGGACCGCTTCGCGAAGCTGATCAGCCACTGTCTGCCCTTCTCCGACGTCGGGTCCGCCTTCCTGCTCGCCAGGACACCGGGCGCCGCCGAGAAGGTCGTCGTCACCTTCGACGACCAGCGGTAGCCGGCAGCAGCAGGGCGTCCGGGGTTCCTGCCCGCCGGCCGAAGCCGGCGGGCAGGGACCCGCGGGCCGCCGCGTCGCGCCACCGCGGTCACCAGCAGACAGGGACCCACCCCGTGGCCAACAGCTCCCAGCGGCATCCACGCAGCCATCCCCGTACCGTCGACGCGGCCGTCACCGCCGCGCTCCACTCCCCGGCCGTCCGCACCCGCCGGAAGACCGCGAACACCTTCACCTTCACCGCCATCGCCCTGCTGACGGGCACGGCACTGCTCGCCGGCCCCACCGACGAACCGCTGGTCCTCAAGCTCGTCGGCACCGCCGCCTGGCTGCTCCTGCCCATCTCCCTCGGCACCATCGCCCGGCTGCGCGCCGAGCACGCGCAACGATCCCGGGAGGAGCAAGAGGAGGACGCACAGCACCGCGTCACCGAGGAGCGCCTGCGCATCGCCCGCGACCTGCACGACGTCGTCGCCCACCACCTCATCCTGGCCAACATCCAGGCCGGCGCCGTCGCCCGCCTCATGCGCACCCGGCCCGACGAGGCCGAGAGGATCGTCGCCGACCTCACGGCCGCCACCTCCTCGGCCGTGCGTGAACTCAGGGCCACCGTCGGCCTGCTGCGCCACGCCGACGACGCGGAGAAACCACCGGACGCCGCCCCCGGACTCGCGCGCCTCCCCGACCTGGCCGCCTCGTTCCACAGCGCCGGACTCGCGGTCACCGTCACCACCGAAGGAGAGCCCCGGCCACTGTCCCCCGGTACGGATCTCACGGCGTACCGCATCGTGCAGGAGGGGCTCACCAACGTCACCAAGCACGCCACCACCCGCACGGCCGGGGTACGGCTCACCTACTCCCACGACCGGCTGCGCATCGCCGTCAGCAACGGCGCCAGCGTGACCGCGTCCTCCTCCCCTGACACGGCCACGGCCCCGACCACGGCCCCGGCTCCGGCCGCCGGTTACGGCCTCACCGGCATGCGCGAGCGCGCCCTCTCCGTCGGTGGCCGCCTCCGCGTGGGCCACCGCCCCCAGGGCGGCTTCGAGGTCGTCACCGAGCTGCCGCTGCACCCTCACCCGGTCGAAGAGACCGCTGCGACACGACAGTTCACGCGAACCGTGGTGTAGCGGGCTACACCACGGTCCGGGAGTGCACTACCTCGTGGCGGCGGGCGGAGGAAGGGATCGTTGATCTCAGAAGTTCACAGGCCCCACGCAAAGGAAACCACTCATGAAGTCGCTGCTCTCGTCCCGGCCGGTCCTCTGGTTCCTCTTCCTGTTCAACCTCGTCGTCGCCCTCGCCGCCCCCTTCGTCGTCGACGGCGCCCAGGGCATCGCCACCTCGGTCGGCATGGGTGTCGTCGCCCTCGGTGCCGGCCTCGGCCTGCGCAAAAACAGTGGGCAGCGGCAGCCGCAGGGGCAGCGGGCCTGACGGGCACGCGGCGGACCGGAAAGAGGACCGCGTCATGGTCGGCACCGTCTCCGTGGACCCGGCATCACCGTCACCGGAGCGGCGCGGACACCTCGACCATGTGCTTGCCCACGACGCCACCGCGCTCGAACGCCCGATGAGCCGCGGATATGTCGGCGAGCGGGTACACGCTGTCGACCACCGGGCGCAGCGCACCCGAGGTGACGTGGCCGGCCAGGTCACGCAGCACGGCGGTGCCGGGATTGGCACTGAAGGTGCGGATGCGACGGGCACCGTGGATGCTCGACGCCGCGATCGCGGCCAGGGCCCCGGCCGACAGCCCGACGGTGACCATCCGGCCGCCCTTGGCCAACCGGCTCCGGTAGCAGTTCAGTTCCGAGCCGACCGTGTCGACGATGACGTCGAACGGTCCGAGCCGGTCCGAGGTGGTGGAGCCGTAGTCGAGGACCTGCTCGGCGCCGAGACCGGTGAGGACCTCGGCGTGGCGGTCCCGGGCCAGTGCGGTCACGTGGCCGCCCAGCGCGTGCGCCAGTTGTACGGCGGCGGTGCCGACGCCACCCGCCGCGCCGCGGACCAGGACCCGTTCCCCCTTCTCCACGCGCACGGAGTCCCGCAGTGCGATCAGTGCCGTCGCACCCGCGACGACCAGGGAGGCCGCTTCGACCGACGAGACACCCGCCGGGGCGAGCGCGATGCGGTCCGCGGGGACCGCGACGTACTCGGCCGCCCCGGCGGTGATGTGCCGCTGCCGGGGATGCACCATGCCCCACACCCGGTCCCCCGCCCGGTAACCCTCGACATCCGCGCCGGTCTCGACGACGACGCCCGCGAAGTCCAGACCCGCACCGATCGGGAACCGGCGTCCCGACACCATCTTCAGCTCCCCGGCGCGGACGATCACGTCGTGTCCGTTCACGCTGGACGCCTCGACCGCCACCAGCACGTCGCCCGCACCCATGGCGGGGCGGTCGACGTCGTTGACCCGCAGGACGTCCGCTGCACCGTAACTCGTGATCTGGGCGGCCTTCATGGCGCTGTTCCTTCCGTGGCGGGGTGGGGTGGATCCCATCCTGCACCCGGCTCACGGAATCACGGTCGTTCGCCTTTTCCTGGGACTGCCGGACCCACCCTCACCGACCGCGCCCCGGGCATACTGTCGCCGTGACCTACGATCCCCGACGCGAACTCGCCGTGGCCGACGATCCCCGACGCGAACTCGCCGAGTTCCTGCGGACCCGCCGAACCCGGCTGCGACCCCAGGACGTCGGCCTGGAACCCGGCCCGAGGCGGCGCGTCGCCGGGCTGCGGCGTGAGGAACTGGCCCTGCTGGCCGGGGTGAGCGCGGACTACTACCAGCGCATGGAGCAGGGTCGCGACGTGCGGCCCTCCGAACAGGTCCTGGACGCCCTCGCGCGGGCTCTCAACTTCTCCACCGAGGAGGCCCGGCACCTGCACGGCCTCGCCGCCGCCGCGCGCACACCCGCCCGCCCCCCACGCGAGCACGTGCCGGAGGAGGTACCGCCCACCACGCTGCGGCTGCTGGGCACCATGTCCACGCCGGCGGTGGTCATCGGCCGCTTCCTGGACGTGCTGGCCTGGAGCCCGCTCGCGGGCGCCCTGCTGGGCGAGTTCACCCAGCAGCCGCAGGCGGAACGGAACCTGCTGTCGCTGCTCCTGCACCCGGAGGCCGACCAGACCTGCCCGGAGCGGGCAGCCACCGTCGCCGAGCTGACCGCGATGCTGCGCAGGCAGGTCGCCGCCGACCCGGGACACCCGCGCGCCCTGGAACTGGTCGGTGAACTCGCCGTCCGCAGCGACGAGTTCGCGACGCTGTGGGCCCGCCACGACGTGGAGGAGCCGACCCGCGGCCGGATGCGCGTCAACCACCCGCTGGTCGGGGAACTGAACCTGGACTGGGACGCCTACCCGATGCCCGGCGCTCCCGGCCCGATGCTCATCGTCTACACCGCCGCCGAGGGCGGCCCCGACGACGAACGGCTCCAACTCCTCGCCGGCCTGCTCAACACCCCCGGCCCGTCACCGGCGTCCGCCCGGCGGCCCTGAAGCACCGGATGCCGTCAGTGCCAGGGGCTTCACGGCTGTCCATGGCCTGGGGGCGTCGCGCGGCGGGGCCTGGCTCAGAGCGCGATGAGACCTGCCGTTGTCGGTTTGAACCCGCAGGCGTCGAAGTAGAACGACCGCAGGTCGTCCTCGAAGTCGACGTGCAGCCATTCACATCCGGCTTCACGGGCTTGTCGGGCGGCCTCGGCGACGAGTTCGGCTCCGATCCCGGACCGGCGGTGGCCCCCCGCGACCACCGTGTCCAGGATGAATGCGTGAACGCCGCCGTCCCACACGACGTTGACGAAGCCGGCGAGGTCACCGTCATCACGTGCACAGACCCAGCCGAGGCTGTGGCGTTGCAGCCGGGTCGGCCAATCCACTTCCAGGGCCGGATGGTTGAAGCCCCCCGCATGCAGCGCGTTGAGCGCGGCGTTGTCGAAATCGCCCCGCCACTCATACGTGATCGTCATGGCGCGAGCGTAGACCGCCACCCTTGCCCGACTCCGCGGACAGGATCGGAAATGATCAGCGCTGAAAGAACCTCACGCACTCGGGACGAGATGCTCGACGACATCACGCTCTGCCGAGTCACCAACAGTGCGATTTCTTCCGCACAGCTATACTGAGAGAACAACTCCGACAACTTCAACGCCGCGGGCATCTCCGTCCCCGCTGCCGTGACGGCCTTTCCCGGTGAGATCCGTCATGCGCCACGCAGCTGGACCGAGCGCGGCTGCCACAAGCCGATCTGTTTCAACGAGGTCGACCCGCTCCGCGGCACGAGATCCGTCGCGGAGCCTCGGATCTGTCTCCGCGATACGACTGGAGCAGTAGACGGTCACGGTTCTCGCAGCGCGGGCTCCGCGGCCTCTGCCGCTTGTGAGGAGGCGCCGAGCGGTCGTTCCCGGCCGGCGAAGGAACCTTGGTCCGCCGGCCTGGTCGTACAGGGTCCGATCGGTCGGGCGGCGGTTGGCCCGGGCGGCAGAAGTGGGTGCGGTGATGGCTGGATCTGAGGCGTGTGGCCGGGCAGTGATCGTGATGAACCCGCGCTCGGGCGGAGGAAAAGCCGCCCGTTTCGACCTGGTCAACCGGGCTGAGGGCATGGGCGCACAGGTTTGGTCGACCAGTGCCGAGCGCGACGCGGCGTCACTCGCCGGGCTCGCGGTCCAGGAGGGGGCTGAGGTACTGGGGGTCGCGGGCGGAGATGGAACGGTATCGGCCGTGGCCGCGGTGGCCGCCGACACGGATCGGCCGTTGCTGGTGGTCCCGGCGGGCACGCGCAACCACTTCGCCCGGGATCTCGGCCTCGACATCCGCAACCCGGAGGCCTCGCTCCGCGCCCTGATCGACGGCGTACCCCTATGTGTGGATCTCGGCTCGATAGGCCCGCACGTCTTCGTCAACAACGTCTCGTTCGGCCTCTACGCCGACGCCCTGCTGGAACCCGGGTACCGGGACGACAAGGCACGTACCCTCGCTTCCGTCGCCCCCGACTACCTCAAGGGAAAGCAGTTCGTCGACGCCGACGTGGACACCCCGCAGGGAACCGTCCGGTCTCCGCAACTGGTGCTGGTCTCCAACAACCCGTACCACGTCGCCACACCGCGCTATCTGGGGCGCCGCTTCACGCTCACCTCGGGACTGCTCGGCGGCATCGTGCTCAAGCGCCCGCCCGAGGCACCGCCGGACCTCCTCCGGCACCTTCGCGGTGAGCTGCTGCGGCGGCAGCCAGGCCCGGGTACGGCAGGTGATCCAGCCATCACCTGGACAGCGGCCGGCATCACGTTGCACGGCCGGGGGCGGCAACTGCACGCGGGGATCGATGGTGAACCCGTGACGTTGCTCCTTCCTGTCACGTGCGAGGCCCGGCCACGTGGACTGCGAGTGCTGCTGCCGAGAGACCGACCAGGAGTCCCGCGGGAGCCGGTGCCCGGGCTCCCGGGAGCACCGCGTGACCCCTGAGGGGTCGTCGTGGGGCGTCGGGCGCTTTCTGGCCGTTGCCGGTGGGGACGGCGCTCCTCCCCCGTGCGGATTCGGCCGCCCTCACGCCGGCTCGGTGGCCATGGTGGTGGCGTTCCCGGCCACGCGGCCGCTGCCGCTGCCGCTGCCGCTGCCGCACAGCATGGGCGCCCAGGCCGCCGCCGCGGCAGCCAGGTCGTCTCCGCACGTCCTGCCGGGACGGGGCGGGGCCGCCGTGGCGAGGACGACACGGTCGGGACGGAGCAGGACGGCGCCCGCGGTGCCCATCCAGCGGACCAGGGCGCTCGTGCCGGCTTCGGCGCGGAGCTCGGCGCCGCCGGTGCCAGGCCGTCGCCGGGGGTCGTGCAGGTGGATGACGCGGGCGTCCAGAGCCCGCGCCGACGCGTGCAGGGCGGGACTGAGCGGCGCGTGCGCGGTGGCCAGCAGCGCGAAGTCTTCACCGAGCAGGTCGTCCATCAGGCGCGGGTCGTCGGCGGCGCCGGGGACCATGGGCTGGGGGCACAGCGTCCCGGGGCGCGGGTGGCCCATACGGCGGCGGGAGCCGACGAGGGGGCCAGGTCTCAGCGGCGGGCTGACGGCGGACAGTACGAGACCGGAGGCGCCCGGCAGCCGGGCCCGCGGACGTCGGCTTCGGCTTCGGCTCGTTCTACAACCACTTCACCAGCAAGGACGAGCTGTTCGACGCCGCCCTCACCCTGGAGGAACACGGCGCGCTTGTGAACTCCGTGGCAGGAGACCTCAAGGACCCGGCAGAGGTCTTCTCCGCCAGCGTCCGCCTGACCGGCCGCCTGCAGCGCACCCATCCGCAGAGGGCCAGGATCCTCGTGCGCACCGGTATGCCCTACCCGACCTCCGAGGCCGGCCTGGCCCCACAGGCGATGCGGGACTTGCAGGCCGCCGCCGACAGTGGACGACTGGACATCGACGACCCCCGTACCGCCGTCGCCATGGCCGGTGGCGCCCCGCTCCGAGTACTGCACCTCCTGGAGACCCGCCCCGACCTCGACGCCGAGCGCGTCACCGGTCAACTGGCCGCCCGCCTGCTGAGCATGTTCGGCCTGACACGCGCCGAAGCCCAGGAGATCGCCACCCGGCCCCTGCCCAGAATCGAGTATCAACCGGACGGCGTGACCGAGGACCGCACGCCGAACCACTGCTCGGCGCCGTAGGCCTGGTACCGCTCCACCTCGGTGAACCCCAGCTTCGCCGCGAGGCGCATCGAGCGCTCGTTGGCGGTCTGGGTGCGCAGCACCACCGGCTTGCCGGGAAGCGCGTCGGCGAACCAGTCGAGTGCCGCCGCGCACGCCTCGGCGCCGTACCCGCGCCCCCACGCCTCCGGCAGGACCAGGTAGCCGAGCTCGGCCTCCCCGACATCCGGACGGACGTGCCCCGGACTCTCGGCGTCGTGCCGATCGAGCTTGACCATGCCGATCATCGCTCCGTCGAGATCGATCACGAAAAGGCCGGGCCGCCGTCCCGATATCTCGGGCACCGCGCGGTCGAGTTCATCACGCGGTCGAGGGCCACCGAGGTAGGTATGCGCCTCCGGTGAGGCGAGCAGCTCGATGAACGCCGCACGGTCCCCGGCCTCGGGCTCGCGGAGCACGAGCCGCTCGGTTCTGATCGGGGCGGGCGGCCAGGCGACGGGGCCGAGTCCAGTCATGGCGGGCAACCTATCGCACGCGCTGGTGAAGCGGATCGCGAAGCCGCTGGTGCGCGGCACCATCAAGACTTCTGTGGGCCTGGCCGCGGAGATGAGGAAAGCTGCGCACGAGGTCGGCGAACCCGGCAGGTGTGCCTGGACTACGTCGAGCGCACCTGGACCGACATGCGACCGCGTACCCTCGCCGAGGCCATGGCCGGCGGGCGGTCCGAGATCTGCCGGCGCCGGCTGTCGCTGACGCTGTACAAATCCGTGAAGGTCGTCCGCCTTCGCCGTCGAGGAACTGCACGACGAACACCAGGTGCGGGTCGGCGCGCTCACGCTGACCGGTGGACCGGTGGTCGACGCCGTCGTGGTGGCCGCCGAGCCCGATGTGGTCCGGTCCGGCCACCTCACGGGCGACCACGGGTGCGCCCGGGGCACCCGCTGCCCGCACGAACACAGGTGCGCGTTCCCGGCACCGTCCGCCTGCCGGTCCCGCCCTCAGAGAAGGTCGAGGGCGTCGAAACCGTAGCTGGGGCTGAGGTAGCCCCCGCCGCCCGCCGAGCCGCTGGCGGCGTCGATGCGCAGGGTGTTGGTTCCGGTCAGCAACTGGGCGGCGGGGATGACGTATTCGTACGTGTGGTTGTTGCCGCGGTAGCTGCCGACGGTCAGGGTCCGGGTGGAGGGCTCGGTGGCGGCGGCCGGGATGGCGGAGGTCCAGGTGTCGTTGACGGTGATCTGGGGGCGGCCGCCCGCCTTGGCGGTGGTGATGCCGATGCGGAGGGTGCGGTCCGTGGCGGCCTGGGCGGCGGTGAGGGTGAAGGAGACCAGCAGACCCTGGTTGATCTCCTTGAACTGGTAGGCGGGCCAGCCCGAGGCCGTCGAGGTGCCGATGACGTAGGTGCCGGCGGTCCACGCGGCGGCGCGGGAGTCGGAGGGATGGGCGTAGGTGACGAGGGAGGCGTTCTTGAAGCCGGCCGGGGTGCCGTTCCAGTCGCCGATGCGCCAGATGGCGGTGTCGGTGGCGGGGTCGCCGGTGATCGTGATGGTGTGCGCCGTGGTGACGGCGCCGGCGGTGATCGTGACGTCCTGGCTGTGCACGGCGAGTTCGCCCTTGTAGACGGTGAGGGTGTAGGTGCCGGGAAGGATGCCGTTGACCGCGTACTTGCCGGTGCCGGCGTCCACCTTCGCCCAGTACTGGGCCCCGGCGTTGGACACGACCACGACGTAGGGGTACGAGGTGTCCCGCCCCGCCAGCCCGTTGCCGACGATCCGCCCGCGACCGCTCGCGCCGGTCCAGCCGGTGAGGCCGAGGGCGTCCACCCAAGCGGTGCTGTCGCGCCCGGACACGGCGGAGGCCGGCGCGGACCCGTCGGTGAAGGCAAGGACGTACGGGCCGTGCAGACCGAAGCGCTCGGCCTCCGTCTGGCCTTCGGCGTAGTAGAGGTGCTCGTACAGCCCGGCGCCCGACTCGTTCCCGTGTCGCAGGAGTTGGCGGACGAAGGGGCCGCCGGAGTCCTTCTCCTTGGTGGAGCGCACGACCCAGACAGAGGCGGCGGAGGAGCTGAAGCCGAAGTAGTCGTAGTCGATGGTCCGCAGGTTGGAGAAGTGCTTGGACCTGGTGGTCCCGTCGGTCTTGGCGAAGACGTCGGCGGACTCGATGACGGTGTCGGAGTTGGACCAGGTGTCCGGGTAGGTGGTCGGGAAGATGCCGGGCTTCAAGCGCGCGATGTAGCGGCTGGCGGTGACGGAGGTGTCGGCCTTGTAGGTGAAGAGGTAGATGTTGTTCTCGCCACTGCGCGCCGCGTAGTAGTGGATCAGGGTGCCGTGGACGACCTTGATGAGGACGACTCCGGCGGCGGGCGTGGAGATCGTCACCGTCGAGGTGCCGAGGCCGCTCTC
Source organism: Streptomyces sp. RLA131 (assembly GCF_056270125.1). Classification (NCBI taxonomy): domain Bacteria; kingdom Bacillati; phylum Actinomycetota; class Actinomycetes; order Kitasatosporales; family Streptomycetaceae; genus Streptomyces; species Streptomyces sp. RLA131. The sequence continues at coordinate 7,582,805 of NZ_JBWDOQ010000002.1, read as the reverse complement.
GATGTGGGAGTTCTTGCCGTCGTAGCCCTGGTACTCGGTGCCCTTGTAGACGAAGGACGAGAGGTCACCGGTGCTGTGGTTGACCTTGAAGACCAGGCCGCCTCCGGTGTCGACGACGTAGTTCGTGCCGTCGTCGGTGTAGCCGAAGCTCGCGGCAGAGGCGGTGACGGGGGTGGCGAGGGCCAGGGCGAGTCCGGCCGCCGAGGCGAGGACGGTCCGGCGGGAGAGCGGGCTGGCGTACGGCATGCGGACAACTCCTGTGATCCGAGGGAGGTTTGGGGAAGGGGTCCCCAGCGTGCCCGCCCGAGCGGCTCCGAACGAGGATCGAACGCCGATGATCGTGAAGATGTAACGGCACGTCACATTCGGTCCCAACATGTGGGATTCGACAACGAGTTCGCTTGATCATGAACGCTTCTTTTCACTTCTGTGGCATTCGCTGATCGGAAGGATTGGTTTCCGTACGCTTCTGGCCGTCCACAGAAAGGGATCTTCCGATGCGCTACACCTGGGCCGCCGTTGCGGTGAGCCTCGCGGTCGCGGTCAGCACCGCCCTGTCCACCGGCACCTCCGCCGCCGCACCGGACCGTCAAGGCCCTCACCAGTACCGCCAGTTGCTGGCTCGCGACGACTTCCGGCACGGCACCGGCCAGTGGTCGGCCGAGCTGGAGAAGGGCGGCAGCGTCACGGCGAAGGACGGTGTGCTGGACGTCGACGTGCCCGCCGGGGCCTCGGTCTGGTTCAAGCGGCAGTTCTCCGGCCGGTACGAGATCGACTTCACGGCGACCCCCGTCTCGGCGGGCGGTGACAACGACCGGGTCAGCGACCTGAACTCCTTCTGGAACGCGTGGGATCCGCGATCCCCCGAGGACCTGTTCGCCACGACTCGCAGCGGCGCCCTGGCGGACTACGACTACCTCACCACGTACTACGCGGGCCTCGGCGCGAACTCCAACACCACCACCCGGCTTCGCCGCTACGTCGGCGTGGCGGGCTCCCGGCCGCTGATCTACGACTACACCTCGCCGCTGCTCACCGCGAACGAGCCCAACCGCATCCGGCTGGTCTCCGACGGCAAGCACATCCAGTACTGGGACAACGGCGAGCTGGTCTTCGACTACACCGACGAGGACCCGTACACCAGCGGCTGGTTCGCCTTCCGCACGACCTGGAGTCACTTCCGCATCACCGACTTCCGTGTCTGGCGGCTCGCGGGCGGTCACGGTGCCTGAGATATCGCGCAGAGACGCCCTCAAGGCAGCGGCCGCGGCCATCGCGGCGACCCAGCTCTCCCTGACGCTCGCCGCCAGCCCGGCCGCGGCAGCGCCGGCCGAAGCCGCCACCGCCGACCCGGTGAAGCTCACCTGGCTGGAGGACGGCACCCCCGCCGAGGCCCCCGGCACCACCTTCGGCGTGGCCTGGCCCAAGGGCGCGCTCCCCGCCGGCCAGTCCTTCGCCCTCACCGCCGACAACGGCACCGCCGTCCCCGTCCAGTCCTGGCCCACCGCCTACTGGCCCGACGGCACACTGAAGTGGACCGCCCACGCGGTCGGCGCCACCACCGGACCCGCCGAGAGCTACAGACTGGCCCCGGGCACACCCGCGAAAGCGGACACCGCGCTCACCGTGGACACCAAGGGCGGCACGATCGACGTCGACACCGGCGTCATCCAGGTCAGTATCGCCAAGGCCGGCGCACACGACGTCATACGTACCATCAGGCGCGGCAACACCAAGATCGCGAGCAAGGCCGAACTGGTCGTACTGCGCCAGCCGGAGATCGACGACGACTACGACGGCAGCGCCTCCAGCAACCGATGGGAACGCTTCACCGGCCGCGTCGGCTCCGTCACCGTCGAGCAGTCGGGACCGGTGCGCGCCGTCATCCGCCTCGAGGGCGAGCACGAGCGCGGCAGCCGCTCCTGGCTGCCCTTCGTCATCCGCCTCTACCTGTACGCCGGGTCCGAGGCGATCCGAGTCGTCCACACCATCACGTACGACGGCACCCAAGAGCCCGGCAAGGCCGGCGGCGACTTCATCAAGGGCCTGGGCCTGCGCATCCGCGTCCCGCTCTCCGACGAGCTCTACAACCGCCACCTCCGCCTCGCCGGCGCCGACGACGGCTTCCTCACCGAAGCCGTCCAGGGCATCACCGGTCTGCGCCGCGACCCCGGCGCGGCCGTGCGGACCGCGCAGGTCAAGGGCGAGAAGCTGCCGGACATCTCCACCTGGGACACCCGGGTCTCCTCCGCCCTCCAGTACGTCCCCGCCTGGGGCGACTACACCCTCGCCCAGCTCTCGGCCGACGGCTTCACCGTCCGCAAGCGCACCAAGGCCGGCCACGGCTGGATCCACACCACCGGCGGCACCCGTGCCCCCGGCTTCGGCTACGTCGGCGGGATCAGCGGCGGACTCTCCTTCGGCCTGCGGGACTTCTGGCAGAAGCACCCCGCCCAGCTCGACATCCGAAACGCCGCCTCCGACGAGGCGACCGTCACCCTCTGGCTCTGGTCGCCCGAGGCCCAGCCGCTCGACCTGCGCTTCTACCACGACGGCCTCGGCCAGGACACCTACGACGAGCAGACCGCCGGGCTCAACATCACCTACGAGGACTACGAACCCGGCTTCGCCACCCCCTACGGCATCGCCCGCACCTCCGAGCTCTACCTGTGGGCCAACGCCGCCACCCCCACAGCCGACACCCTCGTCGCGCAGAAGGACGCGCTGACCGCCCCGCCACAGCTCGTCGCCGCCCCCGAGACCCTGCACAAGGCGGGCGTCTTCGCCGGGCTCTGGTCCCCCGTGGACCGCTCGACCCCCACCAGGAAGTCCATCGAGGACCGCCTCGACCTGCTCTTCGCCTACTACCGGGACCAGCGCGAACAGCGCCGCTGGTACGGCTTCCTGGACTACGGCGACGTCCAGCACACCTACGACCCGGACCGCCACACCTGGTGCTACGACGTCGGCGGCTACGCCTGGGACAACTCCGAGCTCTCCACCGACCTGTGGCTCTGGCTGGCCTACCTGCGCTCCGGACGGGCCGACATCTACCGCTTCGCCGAGGCCATGACCCGCCACACCGGCGAGGTCGACGTCTACCACATCGGGAAATGGGCGGGCCTGGGCACCCGGCACGGGGTCCAGCACTTCGGCGACAGCGCCAAACAGGTCCGTATCTCGACGCCCGTCTACCGCCGCCTCTTCTACTACCTCACCGCCGACGAGCGGACCGGCGACCTGATGCACGCCCAGGTCGACGCGGACAAGACCTTCCTGACCCTCGATCCCAACCGTAAGGTCCGCGCCGACGGCTACACCCTCGGGGACCGCCACGCCCTGTCCATCGGCTTCGGCACCGACTGGAGCGGCCTCGGCTGGGCATGGTGGACCGAGTGGGAGCGGCGCGGCCCCTCATGGCGTACGGCGAAGAAGAAACTGCTGGCCAGCGCCTCGACCATCGCCGCCCAGCCCAACGGCTTCGTCCAGGGCAGCGGCCTGTACGACCTCGACACGGGCGCCTTCGCCATCCAGACCACCCCCGTCATCGCCGTCTCCCACCTCTCCGCGAGCTTCGGCCTGCCCGAACTGGCCGCCGAGCTGATCGACGCTCTCGACGAGAGTGACATCCCCGGCTTCCGGGCCGCCTGGCTGGACTACTGCCGCTACTTCAACGCCAGTTCCGCCGAGCAGGCGGCCCGCTACGGCGCGAGTTTCAAGGTAAGCCTGGTCCAGGGCCACTCCCGCCTGGACGCGTACGCGGCGAGCCTGACCGGCGAGGCCGCGCTGGCCACCCGGGCCTGGAGCAAGTTCACCGCGAGCGACGGCTACCCGGACGCCGGCACCTCATGGGCGACGGCGAAGATCAACGGTCCCACCGTGCTCAACGCCGGGACCGACGCCACCTGGATCAGCACCAACTCCACGGCGCTGTACGGTCTCGCGGCCATCGAGGACCTCGCCCTTGTCGGTGACGCACTGAACTGAGCGCAGGGCCCGTGCCGGAGCGGTGCGGGCCCTGCGCGGTATCAGAGAAACCGCCGGTGCGGGGAGGCGGCACCATCATCAACCGGCTGCACGCGGCAGGAACCACCACGCGCACCCCGCAGCACCAAACCCGCCTGCCGCGCACTGCGGACCAGGCAGCCGCCCGACGCGCTCCCGCCCGGGAACTGTGCGCCCGCTACGAGGCCGGAGCGACGGTCCGGCCCTGGTGGAGCAGCCGGCGGACCGTGCTCACCGAGCGGCCGCAGCCGGGGCGGCCGGTGCGGGGACGGATTCTCCGGCTTCGCAGCGTCGGCGCAGGGCGGCCTTGAGTTGCCGGGCCAGGGACCATGAACCGTTACCACCCCTCAGACTCCACGAGTTCACACTGCGGAAATATACAATACAGGGCTCCTTGCCGATGAAAGCATCAGTGCACTCCGAAAGGAGGGGCGCCGACGGAAAAGCCGGCGCACCGACCGAGGCTGCGCCGAAACGGCGCCGCACTGTATGAGGAAGGAGTGACGGTGAAGCAAATCCTGGAATCGATGGGAAGCAGGCTGCTCGAGCGTTTCGTGCCTGAGGCCAAGGCGGACGCTGCCGGCTGCAAGTGGTACAGCTACAACGCCTGCTGGCAGTGTGCCAACGGACCGAACGGCTTCTGTGGCTACAACGCGCCCTGCAGGGGCTGCTGGAACGGCTCGTCGTACACGTACATCGACTGCTACTGCTAGTCGCGGCCTCGGGTCCCGGCGGCGCCGGCCCACGGGCCGAAGGCGCCGCCGGGATTCGTACACGCAGCAAGGAGTCGTTCTTGTCGTACACGGTGATTATCCTCTGCTACCTCTTCGCATCCGTCTTCGCACTGTCCGCAGTAAGCAAGACATCAAGCCGCCGCGCCTTCAAGGAATTCTGCAGTTCCCTGCAGGAGCTGAGGATTGTCTCGGCCCGGTTCTCCACGCCGTTGGGCTTCGCCGTAGTGGCCGCGGAATGGGCATGCTGCCCCCTGCTGATCCTTCCCTTCCCTCTCGTCCGCCAAATCGGTTTCGCGTGGGCGGCTCTCCTGCTCACGGTTTTCGCAGGCGGGATCGAAACGACCGTACGACGGAAGATCTCGGTGACCTGCCGATGCTTCGGCGCCGGAGTCTCCGCCTTGGGCCACCGCCACGCGGTACGCAATCTGCTGCTGGCCGCAGCCGCTGTGTGGGCATCCGCCGCCTGCCGCGGATCGGGGGCTGCGCCATTGGCGGGGGCGGTGGTCGCGGCCTCAGGCGGAGTACTCATCGGCGGCCTTGTGACGATTCTGGACGACCTGCTGGCCCTGCTTCGCCCCTTCGACGAAAGGACTTCCTATGGCGATCCTCAGCGCCGCCGTGGTGCTCGTGGGAGTGCTGTGCGCGTTGGATCTGATACTGACCGTCGGAGTGGTCAAGCGGCTGCGTGAGCACTCCGACTTCCTCGCCGCCCTGGGCAGCGGGGGCACCCGGCCGAGCCTTGAAACAGGGGACGAGATCGGCGAGTTCGAGACCGTCACCCTGGACGGCACGGCCCTGCACAGGGACACGCTCGACCGGGACACGGTGGTGGCCTTCTTCGCGCCCGACTGCAAGCCCTGCGAGGAGAAGTTGCCGCGCTTCCTGGAGTTCGCGCAGGCGTTCCCGGCGGGGCGGGACGGTCTGCTCGTCGCGCTGGTCGGGGACGCCGCCACGTGTGCGGCGTTGTCGGCGAAGCTGAACCCGGTCGCCCGGGTGGTCGTCGAGGAGCAGGGAGGCCCGCTCTGTTCGGCATTCGGAGTCTCCGGTACGCCTACCGTCCTGCTGGCCGGCCCGGGCGCAGGGCCGGCGCGACGTCCGGTGCTCAAGGTTCCGCAGCTGGATCTTGCGGTCACGCTCGGCGCCCCGGTATGAGGATGACCGGCGCCGGTGATCCGTCCTCGTCGGAGCAGGACCCCGGCTGGGTCGGGCGGTTCCGGGCGGCAGTGCTCCTGGCATTCGCGGCTGCGCCTTTGGTGATGTCGCTCTACCTGGTGCTGACGATCGTGTCCGGGCTGGGCCCCGTCGTCAGCGCATGGTTGATCAGATCCCTGTTGGACGCGGTCGTGCGGCACGAAAGCCTTCGGCACCTGGTGGTCCTCGGGGCGGCCTTGTCCGTCGCCGGAGTCGTGACCGGAACACTTCCGCAACTGGGCCAGTACCTGAGGGCCCAGGCCGAGCGTCGGACCGGCCTCCTGGCCCAGGACCGGTTGTTCACCGCGGTGAACAGCTTCGTCGGGATCGGCCGGTTCGAGGACCCGCACTTCCTCGACCGCCTTCGGCTGGCCCAGCAGGTGGCCAGGACCGGCCCCGGCCAGGTACTGGAAGGTACGTTGGGGATTCTCCGGACCAGCATCACCATCGGCGGTCTCTGCGGGTCGTTGTTCCTTTTCAGTCCGGTCGTTGCGGTGCTGGTGCTGTGCTCCGGCGTGCCCATGCTTCTGGCCGAGGCGGCGCTGTCGCGAAGGCGGGTGAGGATGCTGGGCACCATCGGGCCGACAGAGCGCAGGGAACTGTTCTACTCCTCGCTGCTGTCCACGGCCGAGGCGGCCAAGGAGGTGCGGATGTTCGGAATCGGCGACCTCCTTCGCCGGCGCATGCTGGCCGAGCGCCGCACGGCCAACCGGGCCAGGCAGGCGATGGACCGTCGGGAGGTGATCGCCCAGGGGTCACTGGAAATCCTTGCGGCGGCGGTCGCCGGTGCCGGTCTGCTGCTGGCCGTGGCTCAGGCCCACTCCGGATCGATCAGCGTAGGCGACGTCGCGATGTTCGTCGCCGCGGTCTCTGCTGTCCAGGGCAGTCTGGCTGCGCTCGCCGGCGATGTCGCGGGGTCGAACACGGCAGTCATGATGTTCGGACACTATGTGGCCGTGACCCGGGTGGAGGCCGATCTTCCCGTCGCCCCCACCCCGAAGGAGCTGCCACGCCTGCATCGTGGCATCGAACTTCGCGACGTATGGTTCCGGTACGCGAAGGGGCACCCCTGGGTGCTCCGGGGGGTGAACCTGTTTATCCCAGCCGGGACGGAGACGGCCCTGGTGGGGCTCAACGGCGCGGGAAAGACCACGCTGGTCAAGCTGCTCTGCCGACTCTACGACCCCACTCAGGGCAGTATTTTCTGGGACGGCATCGACCTGCGCGACCTCGACCCCACACAGCTGCGCTGCCACATCGGCGCGCTGTTCCAGGACTTCATGAGTTATGACCTGACTGCGGCCGACAACATCGGCCTGGGGGACCCCGAAGTGTTCGACGACCGGTCCCGGATCGAGGCTGCGGCCCGGCTGGCCGGCATCGATGAGGACCTCGCCCGGCTGCCGCGCGGATACGACACCATGCTGTCGCGGAAGTTCTTCGGTGAATCCGGGCACAACAATCCTGATGCGGGCATCAGCCTCTCCGGCGGCCAGCAGCAGCGCTTGGCGCTGGCACGCGTCTTCCTACGCGACCGGCGCGACCTGATGGTCCTCGACGAGCCCTCAGCAGGGCTCGATGCGGTAGCCGAGCACGAGATGCACGCCTCGCTCCGGAAGCTCCGTCAGGGCGGAACGAGTCTGCTGATCTCCCATCGGCTGGCGGCGATCCGCGAGGCGGACCAGATCGTCGTACTGAGGGATGGTCAGGTGCTCGAACTCGGCGACCACAGAACCCTCATGGCGGCCGAAAGCCATTACGCCCAGCTGTTCCGGCTCCAGGCTGCGGGATATCTGGCCGAGTCGTGCAGTCCCCCCGCACACACCATCGATCAGTCGTGAGCAGCGTGCCGCCGCCCGAACAGCCTGTCATCGGCCTGCCGGGGAAAGAGATGCCCGGCGCGGAGACCCTTCGGGAGGGCGGGGCCGGCCGGGCCGGCAGCCATGGTCCGTCGCGTGCCCGTGCCGCCATTGGAATGGGCGCCCTGCTGTTCTTCGCCGGAGCAACGGTCCTGGTCAGCGTGGGTACTGGCGTCTGGGCCCTGGTCTGCTGCGTTCCTGCGGCGGCTTCTTGTACGTGCTGGATCGCCGCGACCTTCCTTGCGCGGCGCTTCGTGGTGATCCGCGTGGACGGAGAGAGCATGGAGCCCACGTACCGTCATGGCGACCGGGTACTCGTGCGGCGTGGCGCGGCGTTCCGGAGGGATCAGGTGGTGGTCATCGAGAGGCCGGCGGTCCCCGCGCTTGCGCAGACGCGGCGTCGGCTGACGAGGACCGGGCAGGTCGCGCTGCCGGCGCGGCACTGGTTGATCAAGCGTGTGGCCGCGATGCCCGGCGATCCGGTTCCCTTCCTGGGCACGTCCATGGAATCCGGACCGGGGGATCGGCCTCCCGGCCGGCGGGACGCGCTCGTCCCTGACGGCAGACTCGTACTGCTGGGCGACAACTCCGACCACAGCGTTGATTCCCGGCACGTGGGCTACTTTCCGACGCACCTGGTACTCGGTCCGGTGTGTGCGGTCCTCTCAGCCGGGGGGCAACAGGCCGGTGATCCGTCGAAGTGACCTGAGGCGCGGCGCCGGGATTGCTGCCGGACCGCTTCCTCAGGCCTCTCTCCGAGCCGGCAGGTGGCGAAGACCGGGCCGTGCCGGCCGCACTCCGGCGAGCCGCGGAACGCTTCAGCGGGTCTCCGGTCTGCTCAGGTGGGCAGCAGCACGCTGGCGCTCTGTCCTTCCAGCCGGTCCCCGGCCGAGGGGTCCCGGCGGGCCGCGGCGCGATGGGCAAGGAACCGGCGCGGTGTGCAGCCGGTCATCGCCTTGCACTCATGGCCAAGGTGCGCCTGGTCGTGAAAGCCGGCCGCCGCTGCCACCTCGGCTGCGAGCCGGCCCTCGGCCATCAGCCGCAGCGCCCGCTGCAGGCGCATCACTCGCGCGGCGGTTTTAGGGGTCAGACCGATCTGCTCCCGGAAGCGGCTCTCCAACTGCCGCTGGGACAAGCCCACCGCCCGGGCGAGGGCGGGGATGGTGATGGTCCCGGCGGTGCGGACGAGTTCCTGCCAGGCCCACGCCACGCGCGGTGCGTGGGCGGGGCCGCCCCCGCTCCACTGTGTGAGCACCGTGTCGAGCAGGGTGAAGCGCTCCGGCCAGGTGGGGGTGGCTGCGAGTACACCGGCGAGGTCGTCGGCGCGGCTGCCGAGCAGGTCCGGCAGTTCGACCGCTGTATCCGCCAGGTGGTACATGGCGGTATCGAAGAGGGTGAAGGCCCCCCACGGGGCGAGGGCTACCTCGATCCCGTACAGGCGGCCGTCGTGCTCTCCTGTCCTGGCCCGGGTGTTCGGGCCGCACACCAGCGAGGGGAACGCGGCCGCCGGTACCGCGCGGTCGGACAGGCCGGTCAGCCGCAGCTTCTCCTCGAAGAGGATGACCATGGCCGCTGTCCCCGTCGGGACCTCCAGGCGCCGTCGCGGCCGTCCCAGATCCAGGCGAAAGCCGCGGTAGCCCAGCACGCCCGGGCGTAACCGGGGATGGGGACGGGCAGTTGCCACCTGCCAGGTTCCATCGGGGCAGGACGAGTGCTCCATACGCGTTCCCTCAACTATTTACGACATGCGCGTGTCAATATCAGGTCAGCGGTGTCGGGCCTCGGTGCCATCGCCGGGGCGGATGGACCAGTGCTTGAGCTCAGCCGTACGTCAGGGTCATGACCACCCGTCCGATGTGGGACGGAATGGCCACGATGCACGGCCGTCAGTCGGCGAACCTTGGACGAACGTTGAATGGGCTGGTCGGAAGCGCTGTGCTGGAGTGCGGATCTGATACCCGGGGGGGGTACGGTGACGGTCGAGTTCGATCTGCTCGGCAGTATCGAGGCGCGTGTCGAGGGCCGGATCGTCGATTTGGGCCATGCCCGGCAGCGTTGCGTTCTGGCGGTACTGCTGGTGGAGGCCAACCAGGTGGTCCCGGTCGGCCGGCTCGCCGACCGCGTCTGGGCCGACCGTCCTCCGCAGCGGGCTCGCAATACCCTCTACGGCTACCTTTCCCGTCTCCGGCAGGCGCTGGCCGCTGTCGAGGGGGCAGCTATCGTCCGGCGGTCCGGCGGCTATGTCCTCGACGTCGAGGCGGCGGCAGTGGATCTGCACCGTTTCCACGCCCTCGCGACACAGGCCCGGGCGGCCGGGCAGCGTGAGCAGGACGAGCAGGCCGCTGCCCTGTTCGGGCGGGCACTCGGCCTCTGGCGGGGCGAGGCCTTCGCCAGTCTGGACACGCCCTGGATCAACGCCCTCCGCGATACCGTGCACGAGGAACGGACCGCTGCCGAACTGGACCACACCGACGTCCGGCTCCGCCTCGGTCACCACACGGAACTACTGGCCGGGCTGTCCGCCCGGGCCGGAGCACATCCGCTGGACGAACGTCTGGCCGGCCAGTTCATCCTCGCGCTCTACCGGTCCGGCCGCCCCGCCGATGCCCTCGACCACTACCGGCAGACCAGGCTGCGGCTGGCCGAAGAACTCGGCTGCGACCCCGGCCTCCCGCTTCGCCAACTGCACCAGCGGATCCTCACCACCGACCCCGCGCTGAACACCCCCGCGGCCCGGGGCAAGCCGGCATCCGCCCCGGTACCGCACCCGTTACCCGCACCTCCACCGGCGCCCACCGCACGGGACGGCGGTGACCTCCCCCGTACGCCGACGCAGCGGCGTCCCCGGACGGGAGACCGTCTGGTCGGGCGAACCGCGGAGTTGGGGATCCTCGACGGTGCGATCGACGACGCCCTGGCCGGGGCGGCAGGGGTGGTCGAGATCGTCGGAGAACCCGGGATCGGGAAGACCCGGTTGCTCGGCGAACTGGCCAGGCGCGCGCGAGAGCGCGGCTTCGTAACCCTGGCCGGGCATGGCGTGGAGTTCGACCGGGCTCCGTACGGCGTATTCGTGGACGCGCTGGACGACCACCTCGGCACGGTGGACGCCGGCATTCTCGGGCACCGACAGGACGGTGCATCGCCCGGACTGTTCCCCTTGCTGAGTGCGGTCTTCCCGGCGCTCGCCGAGCGGATTCCGGGCGGGTCCGGGCCGGTGGCGGTTGAACGGTACTGGTTCCACCGAGCGGTGCGGTCGCTGCTGGAGACGCTGAGTGCCGATGGCGGGCTGGTGCTCGGCCTGGACGACCTGCAGTGGGCGGATGACGGTACGGCCGAACTGATCAACCATCTGGTACGGCACCCGCCAAGAGCTCCGCTGCTGATAGCGCTGGCCTACCGCCCGCGCCAGGTCCCGCAGCGGCTGGCCGCGGCACTGACCCGGGCGGCCTCGGAAAGAAGGATGGCCAGGGTCGAGCTGGGGCCGCTGTCCCCGGCAGAGGGCGCGGAGCTGTGCGGCGCCAGGACGGACCGCTGGCGCTTCCAGCAGTTGTACGAGGCCAGCGGTGGCAACCCGTTCTACCTGGAGGCACTGACCCGCAGAGCCGGGCACGAACGCCCTCCGGCGGTTCCCGCCGACTCGGTGGCCGCCGCCGACGACCTACCGCCGTCGGTGCGTGCCGCGTTGCTGGAGGAGCTGGAAGGCCTGTCTGCCGCCGCGACATCCTGTGCGCGGGCAGCGGCGGTGCTCGGCGATTCCTTCGAAGCCGAGATGGTCTCGGTCGTGGCCCGAACCGACGAGACCCAGGCCCTTGCGGCCCTGGACGAGATCGCGGAGCGGGACCTGATACGCCAGATCGGCTCCACACGTCAGTTCCGGTTCCGCCACCCCCTGGTGCGCGCCGCGGTGTACCAAGGCGCGGGCGCCGGCTGGCGGATCGCGGCCCACGCCAGGGCCGCGGACCACCTCGCGCGGCGCGGCGCACCGCTGACCGCCCAGGCGTCGCACGTCCAGCGGTCGGCACGGGCAGGAGATGACCATGCCGTCGACATCCTGGTTCGGGCCGCCCGCCAGGTGATGACGATCGCACCGGCCACCGCCGCCCTCTGGACACAGGAAGCCCTGCGGCTGCTCGGCGAGCGGAACACCCTGCGGCCCGAACTGTGGCTCCAGCGGGCCGACGCGCTCGGCATGGCCGGGCGCCTGCACGAAAGCCGCGACGTCCTGCGCACCACCGCCTCCCTCCTGCCCCGGCAAGCCCTGGGCAGGCGGGCCCGGGTGACGGTCGCCCTGGCCACAATGGAATGGATGCTCGGCCGGTACGAAGAAGCTACGGCCCTTCTGCTCCACGAACTGGCCGACCACCACGGCCGGCCGCAGCCTGAGACCGCAGCCCTGGAGCTGGGGGCCGCGGTCGTGGCGCTTCGTACGAACGACTTCCGCACGGCCATCGACCGGGGCGGGCGGGCGTTGCGCTCGGCGGAACATACCGGCGACCCGCAGGAGATCACCTCGGTCCGCGCTCTGCTGGCTCTGGCGCATACCTTCGCCGGTGACTCCGCCCGGTCGGCGGACTTCCTCGGCCCGGTGCTGGATGTGCTCGACGACGCCGATGACGAGCAGCTTGCCGGCCAGCTGGACACGCTCGTCATGGCCGGCTGGACGGAAATGCTCCACGAACGCTACGACCCCGCCCTGCACCATCTGGGCCGCGGCCTGGAGATATCCCGGCGTACGGGCCACAGCAACGTGCTCGCCGACCTGTTCGCGGCCTCCGCCTACAGCTTCATGTGGCTCGGGCGGCTGGACGAGGCAGCAACGTACGCCGACGATGCCCTGGAAGCGGCGTCACTCATCGGGAGCAACGAACCACGTTCACTGGCCGAGGTGGTGAGCGCGGCGGTCTCGTTATGGCGGGGAGACTTCGCCGGAGCACTCAAGATCTGCGAGGAGTCACTCGCCCAGTCCGGCCCTGCACCGGGCGGGCGCCGCTCGGCGATGGTCGCGATGTACGGCCAGACGCTGTTGCTCAACGGCGATCCGGCCAGCTGCGTGAGCAAGATACTCGAAGCGGGAGGCGGCCCCGAACTGCTGGGAATCGAAGCACCGGTGCGGCCCATGTGGTTCCGGGTGCTGACCGTCGCGGAACTGGCCCGCGGCGACATCGGAGCTGCCGAACTGTGGGCCGACCGCGCGGACTGCGCGGCGGACCCGGACGGGTCGCCCGGCCGACGCGGTTTCGCGTTGCTGGCCCGTGCCGAGGTGCAACTCACCCGGCAGGACACGTCAGCGGGCCCGACCGCATGCCGGGCCGCCGCCGAATTCGGTGCAGCCCGAACTCCCCTCCACGAGGCCATGGCCCGACTGACAGCCGGCATCGCACTGTCCGCCTCCGGCCACCGGGCCGAGGGACTCACCCAACTGGACAAGGCCAGAACCCTGGCCGTCGCCTGCGGAGCGATCCCCCTGTCCGAGGCGGCCGGTCACGAACACGACCGCATCCTCACCTCACCCCCGCCGCCGCCATCCGGCACCACGCCCGGGGTCTGAGAACGGCGGATCCCGGGGTCCTGGCACTCGTATTTCCCCGCCCAGCACCGCTCCGCCGGCGTCGGGCATCTCGGCGTCGGGCATCTCGGCGTCGGGCATCTCGGCGTCGGGCATCTCGGCGTCGGGCATCTCGGCGTCGGCCTTCGCGGCCTCCTGGTGGACCGTGTCAGGGGGAAGAAGTCGGCGCTCCGCAATCGCGCCGACCGTTGCGCTGAGATGCCCGGATGGCCTCACGACGTCTTACGAGATGAGATCGATCTCGTTGCTCTCGAAAACAGTGGTGGACAGTCCCGCCGCCGCTGGTGCGTCCGGTACGCCAGCTGCGAAGGAACTCAGCATCGACGTGATGAACTCTCGGAGTGCAGCGACAGCCGAGGCTGCGTGATGGGCCCTGTAGGCACCGAGGGTGGCAATCCGACGGATTGTCTGTGCGGAGGCGTAGCCGAGGCCGAAGGCCAGGATGTGAGGGTGGGGACGCCAGGTGGCGTCGATGAGCGCAGCATGCGCCTCTTCCCAACCGCGGTCGGTGGGTTCCCCATCGGTGATGAAGAAGACGACAGGCCGCCACATGCGCGTTCCGGCGGCCTTGAACGCAGCTACGTCGCGGGCGATCTGCTCTCGGAGCAGGCTCAATGCGGGGCCGTAGGCACACCCCCCACCAGCGACGAGCGGTTGCATTCGGGAGAGATCGGCGTAGTCGGACAACGGCGTCACCACATAAGCGGTGGACTCGAATCCGATCACGCACACTCGCACGATCTCGGCCAGAGGGGGGCTGTTTCCGAGGGTGTAGGCGAACTCTCGTAACGCCTCATTGACCGCAGGCACCTGTGCGGCGAGAGAGCTGGAGACGTCGCAGAGGAGGTAGATCGGCAGGATCGGACTATGGAGTTCGAGGGGGCGGTAGTGACTCGGCTGGTAGGTGTTCTCGCGTTCGGCGTCGATCTGGATCCATGCCGTGCGCAGGGGTTCCGCGGGCGCGTCGCAGGCTGCCGCGAAGCTGACTACGTGGTCCCAGTTGGGGAATCGGTCACCGTTGAGTATGTGTGTGACCGTCGCGGCCGAGCAGCTCATCTGACGGGCAAGTCTGACCCGGGTGGGCTTGCCGGCGGCGCGGTGGATCTCGCGCAGCTGTGCGGCGAACCGATGGACCGGGTTGTGTTCGGGATCGAGCTGTGGAGGACGTCGCGGCATCTCTCTCCCTAGGTCCTGTCTGGAGTTCGGATCAGGAGTTCGGTAGATCGCCTGCGCGCGAGGGCTCGGTCTTGATAGGCCGTCAGTCATGGCGCGAGGCGATCTCACCGAAGAGCAGTGGGCCCTGATCGAGCCCCATCTCCCGATTGCCGCGGTTGGGCCCATCCCTGACCTGCGGAAACACTTCAACGCGGTGATGTGGCGGTTCCGGACCGGTAGCCCCTGGCGTGACCTGCCGACCGAGTTCGGGCCCTGGCCGAGCGCGTACGACCGCTTCCGGATCTGGGCGACGCGGGGTGTTTTCCAGGATCTGATGCAAACAGTGATCGCCGAGGCCGCCGCCCGCGGCCAGGCCGACCTGGGCCTGGTCAGCGTGGACTCTGCGACCGCCCGGGCCCACCATCACGCCGCCGGGATGGCCCTGGACCCCGAGCAGTTGGCGGCCTTGGAAATGGCCGTCGAGGCCGAAAAGGGGGCGATGGCAAGGCGCAAAGAACGCAGGACGGACAGGCCGAGGATGAGGCGCGCGTCGAGCGGCGACGGGTCCGCCGACGACACCGAGCCCGCTTGAAAGCCGCCGAGCTGGGGCGTTCCCGGGGCGGACTGACGAGCAAGATCCATGTGGCGGCTGACCGACGCTGTCGCCCGCTTGCGTTCGTCCTCACGCCCGGGCAGGCCGGCGACAGTCCGCAGTTCGCCCCGGTCCTGGAACGGGTGAAGGTGCGCGGCCCGATCGGGCGCCCGCGGACCCGGCCGGATGCGGTGGCCGCGGACAAGGCGTACTCGTCCCGACGCAACCGCCACTACCTGCGACGACGCGGGATCCGAGCCGTGATCCCGGAGAAGGTCGACCAGGCCGCGAACCGCAAGAAGCGTGGCAGCGCTGGCGGTCGGCCAGTCTCACACGACGCGACACTCTACAAAGAGCGCAACACCGTGGAACGGTGCATCAACCGGCTGCGGAACTGGCGCGGTATCGCTACCCGGTACGACAAGACCCCGGAGAGCTACGAGGCCGGACTGCACCTGTGTGGTGCGATGCTCTGGCTCCGCAGCATCGCACCACACTCGTGATCCGAACTCCAGACAGGACCTAGGGAACCCGGTAGTCCTGTCGGCAGGCGTTGTCCGTCATTGTCCGTCATAGTGCGCTTCAGCAACCAGGGAATCCGGTGACGTGCGCCGATGTCTGGACAAGCAAGCACGTTGTCGGCACCGCAAGTTGGGGGTCTCGGCGCAGGAAGACTGCTGAGGAGACGGGTGCTCGGTGCCTCGTCCACAACGCGGTCATGGGAGGTCAGTGGTGACAGCCACCAAATGCATGCTCTTGACGATCGGGCTTCTGGGCTCGATCGTCGCCGGGTTTGTCGCCGGCAACGTGGTGTACGCGTTGGGGGCCTCAGGAGCCACCGCGTTGTGCACGGGCGCCGGAGCCGGCGCTGCGGCGATGGGTCTGTTCTTCGCAGGCGTGGCTGCTTTTCGCTGACGCGGAACGAATTCGACACCGAGATGCGCTGCGTGCCACCCGTCGCTACAAGGCCACTCGACGCACTGTCGCGATGCCTGCCGCACTTCGCCCCACGGGGCCCGTTCGTCCCCGCTCGCACAGAAGTGGTAGCCCCGATCCTTCGTCCAGATCACTCGTCTCACGCACCACCACCAGCTCTGAACAGGCGGTTTGTGGACGCGCTTCCGTCCAGCGGAAGAGACGTTGCGGGGCTGCGACGCCCTTCTGGACGATGTCGGCACCACCAGTGACGGGAGCCCGGACAATGACGTCTTTCGCAAGGAACCAGTGGTATGTCGCGGCCTATGGCCGTGAGGTCGGTCGCGAGCTGCTCGGGCGGACGATCCTCGGTGAGCCGATCGCGTTCTACCGGACCGAGGACACCGGGGAGGTGGTCGCTCTCGCCGACCGCTGTGTCCACCGGCGCTTCCCGTTGTCGGCGAGCCGGCTGGACGGCGACAGGGTGGTGTGCGGCTACCACGGGTTCACGTACGACACGACCGGTACGTGTGTCCATGTCCCCGGCCAGAAGCGGATACCGCGGACCGCCCGGGTGGGCAGTTATCCGGTGGTGGAGCAGGACTCCTTCGTGTGGGTGTGGATCGGCGACCCGGCGTCGGCCGACGCCGCCGCCATCCCGCGGGCGCCGCATCTGGCCGACTCCGCGAACTGGACGACGGTGGGCGGCATGGAGCCGATCGACGCCGACTACGGCCTCCTCGTGGACAACCTGATGGACCTGTCGCACGAGACGTATCTGCACGGCGGCTACATCGGCACCCCGGAGGTCGCGGAGACCCCGATGACCACCGAGGTCGACGAGGGCGCCGGGATCGTACGGGTCAGCCGGCACATGGACGACGCCGAGTGCCCGCCGTTCTATGCCCGTTCGACCGGGATCCAGGGCCGGATCACCCGCTGGCAGGACATCGAGTACCACGCCCCCTGTCTGTATCTGCTGCACAGCCGGATCGCCCCGCAGGGTGTGCTGCCGAACGCCGACGGCACCGACCCGGACGCGTTCCATGTGGAGATCACCTATGCGATCACCCCGTCGACGGACCGGCATGTGTACGACTTCTGGTCGGTCTCCCGCGACTTCGGGCACGGCGACGAGGAGATGTCGGCGTTCCTGCACGACTTCAACCGCGAGGTCGTCATCCAGGACGTCGACGCGCTCAACCTGCTGCAGAAGGCCCTGGACACCGAGCCGGCGGGCTACCAGGAGCTGAGCATCAACATCGACACCGGGGGCCTGGCCGCGCGCCGCATCCTGGCCCGGCTGGCCGCGGAGGGGGCGGCGCGGGCCTCTGCCGACGCGTCCGTTCCGGCAGCCACGCGATGAGCCGCCCGCACACCGCCGAGGTCTACCGCATCGACTGGGTGCCCGGCACCGACTGGCTGCACGGCCTCTGCCACTGCGGGGCCGAGCGGGACGGGCAGGACCCGGTGGAGATGTGGCAGTGGATGCTGGCCCACCCGGCCGGCCACGGCAGTACCGACAGCAGTACGGACATCCCTGACAGCAAGGAGGAACGGTGACCACGGCTCCGCAGCACGAGGAGTACGAGGCCGAACTCCTCGTCGCCGCCCGCGCCGACGAGGCGGACGGCGTCGTCTCGCTGACCCTGCGGCACCCGGCCGGTGAGCCGCTGCCCGCCTGGGAGCCGGGCGCCCATGTCGACCTGCTCCTGGCGGACGGACCGGTCCGGCAGTACTCGCTGTGCGGCGACCCGGCCGACGCCACCGCCTGGACGGTCGCGGTGCTGCGCGAGCCGGACGGCCGGGGCGGCTCGGCGTACGTCCACGACAAGCTGGAGCGGGGCTCCCGGGTCCGGGTCCGGGGGCCGCGCAACCACTTCGCGCTGCGGCCGGCCGCCGGCTACCTCTTCGTCGCCGGCGGCATCGGCATCACCCCGATCCTGCCCATGGTCGCCGCGGCGGAGGCGGCGGGGGCGCGGTGGACGCTGCTGTACGGGGGCCGGACCCGCGGCTCGATGGCCTTCCTGGACCGGCTGGCCGCCTACGGCGACAAGGTGCGGGTCGCGCCGCAGGACGAGACCGGGCTGCTGGACCTGGACGCCCATCTGGGCTCCCACAGCCCGGAGACCCTGGTCTACTGCTGCGGCCCGGGGCCGCTGCTCGACGCCGTCGAGGCCCGCTGCGCCGCCGCCCACACCGAGCGGTTCCGGGCGAAGGCGCCCGATCCGCGGGCCGCGTCGGACGCCTCGGACGCGTTCGAGCTGGTGCTGCGGCGGTCCGGGCTGACCCTGGACGTCGGGCCGGAGCGCAGCATCCTGCAGACCGTCCGGGACGCGGGCGTCCAGGTGCTGTACTCCTGCGAGGAGGGCACCTGCGGCACCTGCGAGACCGACATCGTCGAGGGCGAGGCGGACCACCGCGACTCGGTGCTCACCGGAGAGGAACAGGCCGCGGGCGAGACGATGATGATCTGCGTGTCACGCTGCCGGGGTGCGCGGCTGGTCCTCGACCTGTGACGACCCGGTCGTCCCGTCGTGCTTCCACCGGGGGTGGTGCCGGCGCACCCACTCCGGGGTGACAAAGCCGGTACGCATCCCCAGCCGGGCCTCGGGGTCCTGTGCGGCCATCCAGATATGGCCGATCACGGCGATCCCGATGGCCAGCGCCAGCCAGTCGTGGACGAAGGTGGCCCCGGTGCGCAGGGTGACCACCGCGATCTCCGGGAACCACATCATCAGACCGGTGCCGATCATCACCAGGGCGGCACCGGCGGCGAAGGACGCGTACATCTTCTGCCCTGCGTTGAACTTGCCCGCCGTCCGCAGGTCCTGGGGCCGCCTGCGCAGGGCGTCACGCAGCCAGGTCCAGTCGTACGAGGCGAAGCGGTTGAGCAGTCCCAGGTCGCGGCGGAACGCGCGGGACGCCAGCCCGGCCAGGGCGGGGACGGGCAGCATGATGCCGGCCCACTCGTGGACGGTCACCACCAGGCGGCGCCGGCCGACGATCTCGGCGAGGGCGGGCAGGTAGAGCATCGCGGCGGTGGCCAGGCAGATCAGCATCAGGGCGGACGTGCTGCGGTGCACCCAGTGCTCGGCCCGGGTGAACCGCCGGATGCGGCCGCCGCCGGGGGCGTCAGGTCGCGTCATCGCTGCGCCCGTTGGAGCGGCCGACCCAGGCGTCGACGTCGTAGCCGTAGTGCTCCCAGTAGCCGGGCTCGACCTCGCGGGTGACCTCGATCCCGGACAGCCACTTGGCCGACTTGTAGAAGTACATGGGGGCGACGTAGAGGCGGACCGGGCCGCCGTGGGCCGTGGTGACGGCCTTGTCCTGCATCTTGAGCGCCACGATGACGTCCTTGCGGCGGGCCTGCTTCAGCGTCAGGCTCTCGCTGTACGCCCCGTCGAAGCAGGTGAAGCGCACGGCGGTCGCGCTGTCCCGCACGCCCGCGAGATCCAGCAGATGCGAGAGCCGCACGCCCTCGAAGGGCGTGTCGTCCACCCGCCAGCCGGTCACGCACTGCACGTCGCGCACCAGCCGGGTCTGCGGCATCGCGCGCAGGTCGGCCAGCCGGTAGGTGGCGGGGGTGTCGACCAGGCCGCTGATCTTCAGCCGGTAGTCCTGTTCGGAGCGGTGCGGGACCGAGGAGGAGACCGAGTAGAAGCGGAAGCCACCGCCGCCGGGCAGCAGGCCGGTGACCCCGGTGGGGTCCTTGCTGCTGACGGTGGAGAGCGCGGAGTCCAGGCCGCCCTGGAGCTTGGCGCCGAAGGCCACTCCGGCGGCCCCGAGCCCGATCATGCCCAGCACCACGCGCCGGCCGACCGGCGCGCCCTGTTCTTCCATACCGTCCACGTTACTGCTAGGGGTCTGGGTCTCCCATGATCGGCCACCGGCCGTAATGGGACGGTAAGGACCTGCGCGCGGGCATGCGCGGGCATGCGCGGGCGGCGGATGCCGGCGCGGGTCAGCCGATGCGCAGGCCCGCGTAGTTCTCGGCGAGTTCGGCGGCGGCATGCGGGGAGGAGGCGATCCGGTCGAGCTGGGAGATCTGCAGCCGGGTGTCGAAGGCGCTCTGTTCCGGGTCGGTGTGCAGGGTGGTGGTCATGAAGTACGAGAAGTGCTCGGCCCGCCAGACCCGCTTGAGGCAGGTGTCGGAGTAGGCGTCCAGCGCGGCGGCCGAGCCGGTGGATCTCAGGTGCTCGAAGGCCTTGGCGAGGACGATGACGTCGGCGGCGGCGAGGTTGAGGCCCTTGGCCCCGGTGGGCGGCACGATGTGCGCGGCGTCGCCGGCCAGCAGGACCCGGCCCCAGCGCATCGGCTCGGAGACGAAACTGCGCATCGGCAGCACGCCCTTGGAGGTGATGGGGCCCCGCTCCAGCTTCCAGGCGCCACCGTCGTCGACGGCGAAGCGGGCGTCCAGCTCGTCCCAGATCCGTTCGTCGCTCCAGCTGTCCGGGTCGGTGCCGTTGGGGACCTGGAGGTAGAGCCGGCTGACGGACGGCGAGCGCATGCTCAGCAGGGCGAAGCCGCGTTCGGAGTGGGCGTAGACCAGCTCGTCGCTGGACGGCGGAACGTCGGCCAGGATGCCCAACCACGAGTAGGGGTAGACGCGTTCGTACGTCCTGCGCACGCTGTCGGGTACCGCGGTACGGGCCACGCCGTGGAAGCCGTCGCAGCCCACCACGTAGTCGCAGCTGAGGGTCCGGTCCTGGCCCTGGTGGGTGTAGTGGATCACGGGGCGTTCGGTGTCGGCGCCCTCGACGGCCCTGACCCGGGCCTCGAAGCGCAGCGGCGGGCCGTCCTGGAGCTGGAGGGCGATCAGGTCCTTGCAGACCTCGGTCTGGGCGTAGACCCACACGCGCCGGCCGCCGGTCAGGGACGGGAAGTCGATACGGTGCGCCTTGCGGTCCCAGCGCAGCTCGATGCCGTCGTGGACCAGGCCCTCGCGGTCCAGGCGCTCCCCCGCCCCGCAGCCGCGCAGCACGTCCACGGTGCTCTGTTCGAGGATGCCGGCGCGCTGGCGCTGCTCGACGTACGCGCGGTCGCGGCTCTCCAGGACGACGCAGTCGATGCCGGAGTTGTGCAGCAGGCGGGCGAGCAGCAGGCCCGCCGGGCCGCCGCCGATGATGCCGACGGTGGTGTGCATGAGGATCAGTGCCCCTCTTCTTCGAGGTGTTCTGCGGGGTTCTCTTCCAGGACGCGGTTGGCGATGGCGAACGCGGCGTTGGCCGCGGGCACTCCGCAGTAGACGGCCGACTGGAGCAGGACTTCCTGGATCTCGTCGGGGGTCAGGCCGTTGCGCAGCGCGGCCCGGACATGCATGGCGAGTTCCTCGTGGTGGCCGTGGGCGACCAGCGCGGTGAGGGTGATGCAGCTGCGGGTCTTGCGGGACAGGCCCGGCCGGGTCCAGATCTCACCCCAGGCGTAGCGGGTGATGAAGTCCTGGAACACCGAGGTGAAAGGGGTCGTGCGGGAGACGGCCCGGTCGACGTGGGTGTCGCCCAGCACCGCGCGGCGGACCGTCATCCCGGCGCGGTGCCGGGCGCCGTCGTCGGCCGGCCGTGCGGCGTCCCCGCTCTGCGCGAGGTGCCCGAGCAAGGCCGCCAGTACGGGTGCCGGGCGCTCGACACCGGCGAGGTGGGCGGCGTGCGCGACCTCGGTGAGGCTCGCGCCGGGGATGCCGTCGGCCAGCTCACGCGCGTGGGCGGGCGGGGTGGCCGGGTCCT
Organism: Streptomyces sp. RLA131; assembly: GCF_056270125.1. NCBI lineage: Bacteria > Bacillati > Actinomycetota > Actinomycetes > Kitasatosporales > Streptomycetaceae > Streptomyces > Streptomyces sp. RLA131. Next base: position 7,561,062 of record NZ_JBWDOQ010000002.1, on the reverse strand, counting down.
CACGGCCGGCGATCACGATCGTCGGGGCGGTGATCCGTGGCAGGTCGGCGCGCAGGTCGAAGCCGGCGATCGCGTCGCAGCAGGCCGCGTACGCCTGGGCGTCGGCGGAGCGCATGTCCCCGACCAGTGCGTGGGCGGCCGGTTCGGCGGTGAACGCCGGGGTGAACCAGCGCGAGGCCGCGGTGTCCGCCACCGGGTCGGTGCCCTTGGCCCGGACCAGGGCGGCGCGCTCATGCCAGCCCCGGGGTTCGCCGAAGCGGGCGGAGGTGCAGACCAGGGCGAGCGACTCGATCCGCTCGGGGTGGTTGACGGCGAGCCAGATGCCGACGGCTCCGCCGAGGGAGACGCCCGCGTACGCGAAGCGGTCGACGCCCAGGCTGTCCGCGAGGGCCAGGACCAGCCGGCCGAGGTCGGCGACGGTCGCCCCGGTGGCGGGCAGCAGTTCGGCGGACGAGTCGCCGTGGCCCGGCAGGTCGTAGCGGATGACGCGACGGGTCCGGGCGAGTGCGGCGACCTGCGGGGCCCAGACGGCGAGCGAGGTGCCGAGGGAGGGACCCAGGACGAGCGGCGGGGCGCTGTCGGCGCCCTCGACGCGGTGGTGCAGCTGCCGGTGGGCGGCGGGGGTGGTCATGCGGGGCTCCCTGTCGTCACGCCGCCCTCGCGGGCGCTTCGCTTGCTTCGGGCGGCTGCCCCGGCCGCCGGCCCGCCGGCGGCGGTCATGGCGCGGGGCGCCGCAGGGCGCGGTCGACCAGGGCGGCGGCGGAGCCCAGGTAGTTGACCGGGTCGGTGAGTTCGCGCAGGCGTTCCTTGGGCAGGACGCCGGCGAGGGCCGGTTCCTCCAGGAGCGCCTCGTCGAGTTCGAGGCCTTCCTCGACGGCGCGGCGGGCCGCCCGCGCGAGGGCCTGTTTGGCCTCGCCGCGGCCGATCAGGGCGGTGAAGGCCGCGGCGAGGTGCTCGGTGATGATCAGGCCGTCGGTGGCGTCGAGGTTTTCGCGCATGCGGTGGGGGTGGACGAGCAGGCCGGCGGTGAGTTCGGCGGCGTCGCGGGAGGCGCCGCCGACGAGCCGGAGGGCCTCGCGCAGCGGCTGCCATTCGGCGTGCCAGGCCCCGGCGGGGCGTTCGTCCTCGGCGGCGAGGCTGCCGTAGAGCACACCGGCCAGGGCGGGCACCTGGCGGGCCGCGGCGGCGATCAGGGTGGAGCGGACCGGGTTGGCCTTGTGCGGCATGGCGGAGGAGCCGCCGCCGCTGCCCTCGCCGAGTTCGCCGGTCTCGGTGCGGGACAGCAGCAGCACGTCGGCGGCGAGCTTGCCGAGGGCGCCCGCGGTGAAGGCCAGCGCGCCGGCGAGGTCGGCGACGGGGGTACGGAGGGTGTGCCAGGGCAGCGTGGGCTCGGCGAGGCCGGTCTCGGCGGCGTAGGCCGCGAGCAGGCCCACTCCGATGTCGCAGCCGTTCTCCACGGAGCTGCCGTCGGCCTCGGCGAAGGCCGTGAAGGCGGCCAGGGTGCCCGCCGCGCCGCCGAGTTGGGCGGGCAGCGCGGCACGTACGGCGGTGAGGCGGTCGTGGGCGTCCAGTACCAGGGCGCGCCAGCCGGCCGCCTTGAGGCCGAAGGTGGTGGGGACGGCGTGCTGGGTGAGGGTGCGGCCGGGCATCGGCGTGTCGCGGTGCTCGGCGGCGAGCCGGCCCAGCGTGCCGGCGGTGCGCGCGAGGTCGTCCAGGAGCGGCCGCAGGGCGCGGGAGGCGACCAGCATGGTGGCGGTGTCCAGGATGTCCTGGCTGGTCGCGCCGCGGTGGACGTACGGGCCGGCCGCCGCGTCGCGCCCGGTGACGGCGGCGGTGAGGTCGGCGACCAGGGGGATCACCGGGTTGCCGCCGGAGCGGGCGCGCAGCGCGAGGTCGCGTACGGCGAAGCGGCCGGGGTCGGCGGCGGCCGCGGTGACGGCGGCCGCCGCCGAGGCCGGGGCGAGGCCCAGCGCGGCCTGCGCGCGGGTCAGCGCGGCCTCGGCGTCGAGCATGCCGCGTACGTACGCGGCGTCGCCCGTGGCGGCTTCGACGTCGGATCCGGCCCACCCGGGGGCGAGCAGGCCGAGGTCCTCGGAGGGGTCAGTCGAAGGCAAGGAAGACCGTCTCCTCGTGCACTCCGTCGTCCTGCAGACGGATGTCGAAGCGGAGCCGCCGGTACGGCTCGGGGGTGCCGAGCAGTGTGGCGCGGCGCTCGGGGGTGAGCGAGGCGAGCAGCGGGTCGGCCGTGGTGTCGGTGAGTTCGGGGAGGTAGACCCGGGTGTTGAGGTGGTGCATGAGGCCGCGGGCGAAGACGATGACCGCCAGGTAGGGGGCGCCGCCCGGCGGCAGGGTGCGGATCACGTAGTGGCCGTCGGCGTCGGTGGCGATCCTGCCGAAGCCGGTGAAGGCGACGCCGTCGCGGCCGATGACCTCGCCGGTGACGGGGTTGCGGCGCAGTGAGCCGGGGGCGCCGGTGCGGGAGCCGTCGGGGGCGGGCTGCCAGACCTCGACGACGGCGTCGGGGACGGGGTCGCCGGCGCCGTCGTAGACGTGACCGTGCACGGTCAGGGTGTCGGGGTGGCCGGCGGGGGCGATGTCGCCGCCCTTGGCGAAGGGCAGGGCGTAACCGTAGAAGGGGCCCACGGTCTGCGACGGGGTGGGGGCGAGCGTCATCGGCCCTCCTCGATCCAGGTGGCGGCGGGGCCGTCCAGGACGATGTCCCAGTGGAAGCCCAGCGACCATTCGGGGGTGGACAGGTCATGGTCGTAGCGGGCGACGAGGCGGTCCCGGGCTGCGTCGTCCGTGACGGACTGCAGGATGGGGTCGTGGGCGAAGAGCGGGTCGCCGGGGAAGTACATCTGCGTGATCAGGCGCTGGGTGAACGCCGTGCCGAACAGCGAGAAGTGGATGTGGGCGGGGCGCCAGGCGTTGACGTGGTTGCGCCACGGGTAGGCACCCGGCTTGACGGTGACGAACTCGTACGAGCCGTCGTCACCGGTGAGGGTGCGGCCGACGCCGGTGAAGTTGGGGTCCAGCGGGGCGGGGTGGTCGTCGCGCTGGTGGGCGTACCGGCCGGAGGCGTTGGCCTGCCAGATCTCGATGAGCTGGCCGCGCACCGGGCGGCCGTCGCGGTCCAGGATGCGGCCGGTGACCCTGATGCGCTCGCCCAGCGGCTCGCCGCGGTGCTGCCGGGTGAGGTCGTGGTCGAGGGCGGTGACGTCGGTGACACCGAAGGCGGGGCCGGTCAGTTCGACGGCCTCGGGGTCGCCGCCCGCGGCCACCAGGGGCTGCTTGGGGTGGCGCAGGACGCTGCTGCGGTACGGGGCGTAGCCGCGGCTGGGGTGGTGCTCCACGGGCGCGCCGTCGGCGAGGCGCTTGGCGTACGCCTCGCGCTCCTGGGCGATCTCGGCGTCGATGTCGCCCTGGGTCAGGGGGGTGGTCATACGGGTCCTTCCTACCTTTCCAGAACGATGGCGAGGCCCTGCCCGACACCGATGCACAGGGCGGCGAGGCCGGTGCCGCTGCCCGCGGCGGCGAGCTGGTGGGCGACGGCTCCGGTGATCCGGGCGCCGGAGGCGCCGAGCGGGTGGCCGATGGCGATGGCCCCGCCGCGCGGGTTGACCAGGGCCGGGTCGAGCTCGGGCCATTCGGCGAGGCAGCCCAGTGCCTGGGCCGCGAAGGCCTCGTTGAGCTCGAAGGTGGTGAGGTCGTCGAAGCCCCGGCCGGCCTTGGCGAGCGCCTTGCGCACGGCCTGGACCGGGCCGAGCCCGAAGTACTGCGGTTCGATGCCGGCCACGGCGGAGGTACTGATCCGGGCCAGCGGTTCACGGCCGGTGGCCTTCAGCCCGTCCTCGTCGACGATCAGCAGCGCGGCGGCGCCGTCGTTGAGCGGGGAGGCGTTGCCGGCGGTGACGGTGCCGCCCTGGGGGCGGAAGGCGGGCTTGAGCCTGGCCAGCGCCTCCACCGAGGTGGTGTCGCGGATGGTCTCGTCCCGGGTCGGCCCGACGCCCTCGACGGGGGCGATCTCGCCGTCGTAGAGGCCGTCCTTCCAGGCGCGGGCGGCCTTCTCGTGGCTGGCGGCGGCGAAGGCGTCCTGCTGCTCGCGGGTGATGCCGTGCTTGTCGGCGATCAGCTCGGCGCCCTCACCCAGGGGCACCGTCCACTGCGGCTCCATGCGCTTGTTGACCATGCGCCAGCCCAGCGTGGTGGAGTACAGCTCCTGGTGTCCGGCCGGGAAGGCCCGCTCGGGCTTCTGCAGCACCCAGGGGGCACGGCTCATCGACTCCACGCCGCCCGCCACGACGACGGAGGCGTCACCGGCGGCGACCGCGCGGGCGGCCTGGATGACCGCCTCCATGCCCGAGCCGCAGAGCCGGTTGACGGTCGTGCCGGGGACGGAGACGGGCAGTCCGGCGAGCAGGACGGCCATCCGGGCGACGTCGCGGTTGTCCTCGCCGGCGCCGTTGGCGTTGCCGTAGAAGACGTCGTCGACGCGGGCCGGGTCGAGGCCGGGGGTGCGGTCCAGCAGCGTGCGCAGCACGCCTGCGGCGAGGTCGTCGGGGCGTATGCCGGACAGGGCGCCGCCGTACTTGCCGACCGGGGTGCGGACGGCGTCCACGATGTAGACGTCACGCCGGCCCCGGTGCGCGCTCCGCCGGCTCTGGCTCCGGCTCCGGCTCTGGCTCTGGCTCTGGCTCTGGCTCTGGCTCTGGCTCATCGCAGGCTCCCTTCGGGAAGGCGGACCTTGGCGGCGGTCCGGTCCTGGATCTCCTCGGCGGTGACGCCGGGCGCGGTCTCGACCAGGAGCAGGCCGTCCTCGGTGACGTCCAGGACGCCGAGGTCGGTGATGATCCGGTTGACGCAGGCGCGTCCGGTGAGCGGCAGCTCGCACTCCTCCAGGATCTTGGGGCTGCCGTCCTTTGCGGTGTGGGTCATCGTGACGATGACGCGGCGGGCTCCGTGCACCAGATCCATGGCGCCGCCGATACCGGTGACCATTTTCCCCGGGATCGCCCAGTTGGCGAGGTCGCCGCGCGCGGAGACCTGCATGGCGCCGAGGACGGCGGTGTCGATGTGGCCGCCGCGGATCATCCCGAAGGACAGCGCCGAGTCGAAGAAGGAGGCGCCGGACAGGACCGTGACGGTCTCCTTGCCGGCGTTGATCAGGTCGGGGTCGACCTGGTCCTCGTACGGGAACGGGCCGGTGCCCAGGATGCCGTTCTCCGATTCGAGGATGACCTCGACGCCCTCGGGGAGGTGGTTGGGGATCAGGGTGGGCAGTCCGATGCCGAGGTTGACGTACTCGCCGTCGGACAGCTCCCGGGCCGCGCGGGCGGCCATCTCGTCTCGCGTCCAGGCCATCAGACCCGCACCTCCTTGGTCCGCCGCGCCGTGACGGTGACGTTCTCGATCTTCTTGTCGGCGGCCTGCTCGGGGGTGAGTGCCACCACGCGCTGGACGAAGATGCCCGGCAGATGGACCTGGTCCGGCTCGATCCCGCCCGGCTCGACCAGCTCCTCGACCTCGGCGATCGCGATCCGGCCGGCCATGGCGGCGAGCGGGTTGAAGTTGCGCGAGGACTTGTTGAAGACCAGGTTGCCGTGGCGGTCGCCCCGGGCGGCCCGGACGAGGGCGAAGTCGGTGGTGATGCCGCGTTCGAGGACGTACTCGGTGCCGTCGAACTCGCGGACCTCCTTGGGCGGGGAGGCCACGGCCACACCGCCGCTGCCGTCGTAGCGCCAGGGCAGGCCGCCGTCGGCGACCTGGGTGCCGACGCCGGCGGGGGTGAAGAAGGCGGGGATGCCGCACCCGCCGGCCCGCAGCCGCTCGGCGAGGGTGCCCTGCGGGATGAGTTCGAGTTCGAGCTCACCGCCGAGGTACTGGCGGGCGAACTCCTTGTTGCCGCCGATGTAGCTGCCGGTGACCCGGTCGATGCGGCCGGCGGCGAGCAGGACGGCGAGGCCGGACTCCAGGGCGCCGCAGTTGTTGGAGACGACGCGCAGGCCGCTGACGCCCTTGTCGTACAGCGCCTGGATCAGCGTGTTGGGAACGCCGCTGAGTCCGAAGCCGCCTACCGCGAACGACGCTCCGTCAGGGACGTCTGCCACGGCCTCGGCGGCTGTGGCGACCACCTTGTCCATTCGCCCGCCAATCCTCTTGTTCGCCTGGTGAACTTTAGTTCATAATTGCTTGTGCCTGAGTGTGATCCTTGGCCGTCCGCCCTGTCAACGTTTCGAGGCGGTACGGTTTCTCCCCCAGACTCCGTCCGGGGGGACCCCCGTCAAGCGCCTTTCTTGTGGAGCCCCCATGACCCGGCCCCCCGACCCCGCTGCCACGACCGCCGCCGGCACCGCCACGGCGCCGCCGCAGGAGGCCGTGGGTCCGCTGATCCGTGGCCTTGCGGTGCTGCGCGAGCTCGCCGCCGCCGACGGACGGCGCCCGGTGGGCGATCTCGTACGGGCCACCGGCCTGGCCCGCTCCACCGTCGACCGGGTGGTCAGCACCCTGGCCAGGACCGGATACCTGCGGGTCGAGGGCCGGGACGCGGTGCTCACCCCCCGGCTGATGGAGCTGGGCAACGCCTACTTGTCGGCCTCCCGGCTGCCCGATCTGCTCGGGCCGCTCGCCGACTCACTGGCCGACGGGCTCGACGAGTCGGTGTCCATCGCCGTCCCCGACCGGGACGGGGTGCGCTTCGTGCACCAGGCGACCCGGCGCCGCGCGATGTCGCTGACCTTCCGGATCGGCGACCTGCTGCCCGCCGAACGCGGCGCGCCGGGCGCGCTGTTCGCCACCGGGTGGGGCGAGGCGGACTGGCGGCGGTGGCGGCTGCGACGCGAGGCCGATCCCCGGGACGCCGGCTTCCCCGCGGTGCCGCAGGGGCCGCAGGTTCCGCAGGGGCACGCCGACGCGGCCGGCACCTTCGAGCGGCGTACCGCCGAGGCGCGCGAGGCCGGCTGGTCGCCGGACGACCAGCTGATCGAGCCCGGTCTGGTCGCGGTCGCGATGCCGGTACGTGACGGCCGGGGGCACCCGGTGTGCGCGGTGAGCGTGGTCAGCCACACCAGCCGGCACAGCGCCGGGTCGCTGCGCGAGGCGGTGCTCCCCCGGCTGCGGGAGACGGTCGGCGCCATGGAGGCCGCCCTGCGAGGCGCCGAGGACGCCCCGGGCACTGCCTCGGCCACTCCGCCCAGCACTCCCCCGGCCACCCGCTCGGCCACCGGACCGGCGCCCGCCGGCTGGACCCGGGCCTCCAAGCAGGAGCTGGGCCCGGAGTTCGTGGAGTCCCTGGCCCGCGGGCTGACCGTGCTCACCGCCTTCGACCACGGCGCGGGCGAGCTGCCGCTCACCGCCGTGGCCGAGGCCACCGGCCTGGCCCGGGCGACCGCCAGGCGCTCCCTGATCACCCTGGAGCATCTGCGTTACGTGGAGCGGACGGACCCCGACGGCCGGCTCTTCCGGCCCACCCCGCGCGTGCTGGAGCTGGGCTTCGCCCCCCTGTCCACCCTCACGGTGCCGCAGATCGCCGAGCCGCATCTGGTCGGGCTGGTCGGGCGGGTGCACGACTCCGCCTCGATGGCCGTGCTCGCGGGGGACGACATCCAGTACGTCGCCCGCGTCCCCACGGTGCGCATCATGAGCGTCAACATCACCGTCGGGACCCGCTTCCCCGCGTACGCCACCGCGATGGGCCGCGTCCTGCTGGCCGGACTGCCCCCCGGCGAGCGGGCCGCGCGGCTGGCCCGTACCGAGCTGAGGCCGCTCACCCGGCAGACCGTCACCTCGCCGCGTCAGCTCGCGGCGATCCTGGACCGCGCCGCCGAGGAGGGCCACGTCCTGGTGGACGAGGAGCTGGAGGAGGGCCTGCGGTCGGTCGCCGTCCCGGTGCACGACCGCTCGGGCCGGGTGGTGGCGGCCGTGAACATCTCCCTGCACGCCGGCCGCGGCACCCCCGAGGACGCCCGCCGGGACCTGCTGCCGCCGCTGCGGGAGACCGCCGCCCGCATCGAGGCCGATATGCAGCTGGCCGGACGCTACGGCCGGCCCGCCCCGGGCTGAGGACTGTCGTCGAAGTCCCGCCCGGGGCGAAGGCGGCTGTCAGCCCAGCTCGACGGGGGTCTCCCACGCTCCGGCGAAGAAGGTCTCACCGAGCGGCCGGCGGGCACGGATCCCGGTCTCGCGGGCGCGCAGCGTGGCGTCGGAGAGCTGCTCGGCCGGGGCCAGCGCGCCGACGGCGACGACCGCGAGCGGCCGGTAACCGTCGGGGATGCCGAAGGAGTCGCTGAGCCGCTCCGGCACGAAGCCGCCCATCTGGTGGGCGTGCAGGCCCTCGGCGTGCGCCTGGACGGTGAGCTGGGCGACGGCCTGGCCGGTGTCGTACGCGGCCGACTTGTGCGGCGAGCCGTCCTCCAGCCGCTCGGCGGCGACGGCGGCGACGAGCAGCGAGGCATTGCCGGCCCAGGCCTGGTTGAAGCCGATCAGCGCGTCGTACACCGCCTTGTACGTCTCGTCGCCGCGCCGCCCGACGATGAAGCGCCAGGGCTGGATGTTGTTCGCCGACGCCGCCCAGCGGGCGGCTTCGAGGAGCGCGGCGAGCTGCTCGTCGGTCACCTCGTGCGCGGGGTCGAAGGAGCGCGGGCTCCAGCGCTCGGCGAGCAGCGGGTGCACGGGGATGGAGGTGACGGCGGTACGGGTCATACGGACAGCTCCTGATGGCTTCGCGTCGGGCGGGACTCGCTGCGGTCAGCGGCGGCGGCCCGGACGGCTATTCCCCTCCGGGGCGTCCGGCGCGGGGAGTTCACGCGCCCGCAACAGAGGGCGCGCGCCCGCGGAACTCGCCGTACCCCCGCCAGGGCGGGGCGAGCAGCGTCAGTGACAGTGCGGCGCAGACCAGCGCGCCGACCATGACGACGGCCATCGGTGTCGCGCTGCCGGTGCCGAACAGGCCCACCAGCGGCGAGGCGAGCGCGCCGAGCAGGAACTGCGTGCCGCCCATCACCGCCGACGCCGCGCCGGGTGCCTCGCGGCCCAGGGTCTGGCCCAGGCTCATGGCGGCCGGGAAGATCATGCCGATGCCCGCCAGGGTGACGAACAGGCAGATCCAGGTGCCGGTGAGCCCGGCGCCGACCGTGGCGATCAGCACCACCTGGGCGATGACACCGGCCACCGCGATCGCCACACCGGCGGTCAGCAGGGTGTTCATCCGCACCCGGCGGGCCAGTACGCCGAAGGCCGCGCCGGCGAGCAGCATGCCGATGGCGTTGACGGCGAAGACCAGGCTGTACCGGGTCGCGGAGACCCCGTAGACGTTCTCGAAGACGAAACTGGAGCCCGCGATGTAGGCGAAGAGCGCGCCGGAGCCGAAGGCCAGGGTCAGCACGTAGCCGAGGAACGGACGGCGGCCGAGCAGGCCGCCCATGACCCGGAAGGTGCTGCCGAGTCCGCCGGTGTGCCGCCGGTCCGGCGGCAGCGACTCGGGGACCTCGGCCAGGACGGCGAGGACCAGCAGGGCGCCGACGGCCGCGAGGACGAGGAAGACGGCCCGCCAGGTGGAGACGGACAGGATGGCGCCGCCGATGACGGGCGCCGCCACCGGCGCCACCCCCAGGACGAGGGAGAGCAGCGAGAAGTACCGGGGTATGTCCGCGCCGTGGAACCAGTCGGTGATGACCGCGCGGGCCAGCACCATGCCCGCCGCGCCCGCGGCGCCTTCGAGGAAGCGTGCCGCGACGAGCACCTGGATGCTGGGCGCGACGGCGCACAGCAGGGTCAGCACGGCGAACGCCGAGGTGCCGGACAGCAGCAGGCGGCGCCGGCCCAGGCCGTCGCTGAGCGGGCCGATGACGATCTGGCCGAGCACCATCCCGGCCAGGAAGGCGGTCATGGACAGCTGCACGGCGGAGTCCCCCGCGTTCAGCGAGCTGCCCATCTGCGGGAATCCGGGTACGTACATGTCGGTGGCCAGTGGCGCGACCGCCGTGAGCGCCCCGAGGACGGCGATGAGCGCGCCGGTCCGGCGGGGCGGTGCGGCCGGGGTGGTGGCCGCCGTCGTGGCGGAGCCAGAGGGGGTGGTCTGAGGGGCTACCATGGGAAAAAGAGTAACTAACGGTCTACCGGTTAACAAAATCCCGTCATGAAGTCGGAGTCATGAGCCGCATCCCGTCCTGGAACGACAACGACGCCCCGCGCGGGCAGTGGAACGCCGCCCGCCCCGGCCTGGACACCTCGCCGATGGATGTCATCGCGCCGGTCAAACGGATCCAGGCGCTCTACGCGGCCGCGCTGGAGCCGCTGTACGAGGCGGCTCCGGTCACCTCGTCGGAGCTGGACGTACTGGTCCTGCTCCGGCACGCGGACGAGCCGCTGATCGCCCGGCGGCTCGCCGAACGGATGCGGTACTCGCGCGCCGGGGTCAGCAAGACGCTCGCCAGGATGGAGAAGCGGGGCCTCATCGAGCGGCAGCCGAACCCGGCGGACCGGCGCGCGGCCATCGTGACGATCACCGGGGCGGGAGCCGAGGCGGTCGACGCGATGTTCCCGCGGCAGCTCGCCCTGGAGGCCGAACTGCTGGACGGGCTCGGCCCGGACCGCGCCCGGGTCGTGGAGGCGCTGCACCTGCTGTGCGGGGTGCTGGAGCGGCGGCCGCCGGGATGAGGGCCGGGTCGAGGGCACGTCTTTCAGGCGGGTGCGATCATTCCGGCCGACAGGTCGATGTCGGCGCCGCACAGCCCCGGCATGGCCAGCATGGCCAGCAGCGCCCGCGCCACCTCGGGCTCCTCGACCAGCCGTCCCAGGGCCGAGCGCGAGGCGAAGGCGCGTTCGGCCTCCTGCGGCGTCGAACCGGTCAGTTCGGCTTCGAGCCGGAAGTTGCGGTCCATGCGCGGCCCGCGCACCGGCCCCGGTGACAGGGTGTTGACGCTGACGCCGAGCGGTCCGACCTCACCGGCCAGGGTCCGGGTGAGGCCGATCAGCGCCATCTTCGACGCGGTGTACGGCGTGCGGTTGAGCAGCGGCCGCTTGCCGCTGACGGAGGCGACGTTGACGATGTCGCCCCGCCCGGCGGCGGTCATGGCGGGCAGGAAGGCCCGGCAGACCAGGTAGACACCGCGGACGTTCGCGGCGAAGACCTCGTCCCACTCCCCCGGCTCGATGTCGGTGAGCGGCTTGACGGGACCGGCCACACCGGCGTTGTTGACCAGCACCGAGACGTCCTCGTCGGCGAGTTCGGCGGCCAGCTCGGCGACCGACGCCGGGTCGGAGACGTCGCAGCGGGCGACCCTGGCCGCGCCGCCGGCCTTCTCGACCGCCGCCGCGCCGGACGCCAGGGCGTCGGCGTCACGGCCGACCAGGATCACCCGGGCACCCGCCTCGGCCAGGGCCACCGAGAAGGCCCGGCCCAGCGGGCCGCCCCCGCCGGTGACCAGCGCGGTGCGGCCCCGCACCGGGTGGAGGGGGCTCACGCGCCGGTCCCCTGGTAACCGGAGCCGTCCGTCGCCCAGGTGAGCGCGTCGCCGCCGAACTTGGCGGCCCGCAGGTCACCGGAGCGGGCGTGGCCCTCGAAGAGCTCCACCCGGGCCGCGCGTCCGCACAGCCGGCCGAGCTCGGCGCTGGAAGCGGGGTTCGTGACCTCCTGGTACGTCACCGTCTTGAGGTACTTGCCGACCCACAGGCCGCCGGTGTAGCGGGCGGCACCACGGGTGGGCAGTACGTGGTTGGTGCCGATGACCTTGTCGCCGTACGACACACAGGTGCCCTCGCCCAGGAAGAGCGCGCCGTACTGGGTCATCCGCTCCAGCGCCAGCCGGGGCTCGGCGGTGAGCACCTGGACGTGCTCGGAGGCGAACTCGTCGGCCAGCTCGTACATCTCGTCCAGCGAGTCGACGACGATGACCTGGCCGTGGTCGCGCCACGCGGGTCCGGCGAAGTCGTTGGTGCGCAGGCCGGGCAGGATCGCCTCGACGTGCTCGATGGTCCGGCGGGCGACCGTCTCGGAGGTGGTGATCAGGACCGCCGGGGAGTCGGGGCCGTGCTCGGCCTGGCTGAGCAGGTCGACGGCGCAGGTGTACGGGTCCGCGTCGTCGTCGGCCAGCACCAGGATCTCGGTCGGACCGGCGAACAGGTCGATGCCGATCTGGCCGAACAACTGGCGCTTGGCCTCGGCCACATAGGCGTTGCCGGGGCCGGCGATCAGGTTCACCGGGTGCATGGTGTCGGTGCCCACGGCCATGGCGGCGACCGCCTGCACTCCGCCGAGCAGCCATATCTCGTCGGCGCCCGCGAGGTGCGCGGCGGCGACCGTGGCGGCCGGGACCTCGCCGCGGATCGGCGGGGTGCAGGCCACCACCCGGGGCACGCCGGCGGTCTTGGCGGTGACGATGGTCATGTGCGCGGAGGCGGTGAGCGGGTAGCGCCCGCCGGGGACGTAGGCGCCGACGGCCTGGACGGGAACGTGCTTCTGGCCGAGCCTGACCCCGGGCAGGGTCTCGATCTCGAACTCCCCCATGGAGGCGAGCTGGTGCTCCGCGAAGGTCCGGACGTTGTCCTGGACGGTGCGGATGTCGTCGATGACCTGCTGCGGCACCTCACTGATGATCTTCTCGATCTGCTCGGTGGAGAGCCGGAAGGACTCCGGCGACCACCGGTCGAAGCGCTCGGAGTACTCACGGACCGCCGCGTCGCCGCGCTCGCGGATGTCGGCGATGACGCCGGTCACGGTCTCCCGGACCGCGCTGAGGTCGGCTGCGACCTGCTCCTTGGGGACGGCGTTCTTCAGAGTCCTGCTCACGGCGGATGCCTTCCGTTGAAAAGGGGTGAGGGTTCCGGGGAGATCTGACGGGGGGAGGTTCAGGGGTGCATGGGGTCGTGCAGCAGGCCGCCGAGCACGTCCTTGCCGAGCGTCTCGACCAGGGACGGGGTGAACTCGCCGTCGACGAGGACGAACACCATGCGGGCCGTCGCGCCGGAACGGTTCTCCCAGCGGTGGTCGGTACCGCGCTGGACGACCACGTCACCGGCGCGCAGCACGGTCTCGGAGTCGTCCAGAACGAGCACGACCTCGCCCTCCAGGACGATGCCGTAGTCCACCGACTGCGTGCGGTGCATGGGCGAGACCACGCCCGGCGGGAACTCGTTGACCCGGATCTTGGTGCCGTTCGGCTCCGGCGGGACGGTCAGCGAGATCCGCGTCGGGTCGGGCTCGTCGGCGGCGACCGGCGCCGGCATGGCCCCGGTGGACCACATCTCGTAGAAGAGCGCTCCGTCCGGCGCGGTACGCACCACCGGGGGCGCGGCGTCGGACAGGAAGACGGAGACGCCCGCCTCGTCGTGGCCGGTGACGACCCGGCGTGGGATGAAGGTCATGGACCGGCCCCCGCTCAGACCGGCGGCGCGCTGAAGAGCACGTCCGGGTCGTTGAACTGCTCCTTGGCGATGATCTCGCTCATCGGGTCGGCGGTGCCCCACTGGTCCTGGGTGAGCTGGTCGTCCACGTCGTGCATGCCGGGGTGCCAGGTGTCCTCGTCCAGGACCGCCAGCTCGGTGGTGTACTCCACCGTGTTGCCGTGCGGGTCGTGGAAGTACGAGAAGGTGTTGTCGCCCGCGGTGTGCCGGCCCGGACCCCAGGTGAGCCGGGTGCCGGCGCGCAGTGCCCGGCCGGTGCCGCGCATGTACTCCTCGACGCCGCGCATCTCGAACGAGGCGTGGTGCAGGGAGACATGGGGACCGCGGGCGATGGCGAAGCTGTGGTGCAGCGGGCTGCAGCGCATGAAGTACATCAGCTCGCCCATGCGGTCGCTGTACAGGGTGTCGGAGAGCCGGAAGCCGAGGTGCTTCTCGTAGAAGGCCCGCAGCGCCTCGGGGGCGCGGGAGTTGACCACGCAGTGCGACAGCCGCACCGGGATCGCCTCGCGCTCCTCGATCCTGCGGTGGGTGCGGGTCGCGACATCGCTGGACACCTCCACCACCCGGCCGTCGCAGTCGAAGAAGCGGAAGCCGTAGCCGCCGCCGGGGGTGTCGAGGGTGCCCGGCTCCGAAATCACCCGGACGTCGGGGGCGGCGGTGAGCCGGGTGGCCAGCTCGTCCACGTCGGCCGCGCTCGCGGCGCCGAAGGCGACCAGGTCGAAACGCTTCTGCTGGTCCTCGCGGATACGGACGACGTACTGCTCGGGGCTGCCCTCCGCGGCGAAGAAGGCGATACCGGTGTCGCCGGCGACCTCGGTCAGGCCCCAGGTGGTGCCGTAGAAGGCGCGCTGCTTCTCGAAGTCGGGCACCGCCATGTCGACATGGCGCAGATGGGTGATCGGCTGGAAGGCCATGGGTGCTGCTCCTCAGCGGGTGTACGGGTCGGGAACGCAGGTGTTGCGCTGGTTGCCGAGTCCGGTGATCTCGGACTCCATGACGTCGCCGGGCCTGAGGAAGGTCCCCCAGTGCGCGCCGTTGCCGGCCGGGGAACCGGTGAGCAGCAGGTCGCCGGGGCGCAGGGTGGTCGTGGCGGAGGCGTACTCGATGAGCGTCGGAATGTCGAAGATCATGTCCTTGGTGGACTCGTCCTGCCGGACGACCCCGTTGTGCCGCAGGGTGATGCGGATGTCCGAGGGGTCGGGCACGAAGGCGGCGGGCACCAGGAAGGGGCCGGTCGGCAGGAAGGTGTCGGCGTTCTTGGCGGTGAACCAGTCGGTTCCGATGGCCTTCAGGTCCGGCCGGTAGAGCCGGTCGCGGGTGGTGAGGTCGTTGACGATCGTGTACCCGGCGACGTACGACATGGCGTCCTCGCGGCCGATGTGCCGGCCCTCGCGGCCGATCACCAGGGCGAGTTCCAGCTCCCAGTCGTGCTGTTCGCCGAGCGCCGGGAGGATCACGTCGTCATAGGGGCCGCAGATGGCGCGCGGGCTGCCCAGGAAGATGTACGGAACGCCGTTGCGGGCGCGTTCGTCCATCATCTTCTCGGCGTCGGCGCGGGCCTCCTCGGGGGTGGCGCCGTGCACGCTCTCGCGTTCGGCGGCGACCAGGTCGACCACATGGCGGCGGTAGTTGGCGCCGCTCTGCAGGATCTGGCCGGGCTCCAGGGGCGCGTGGACGCGCAGGTCGGCGAGGTCGTACCAGGTGCCGCCGGAGTCGCCGGCGAGCGTGTGCAGCCGGGGCAGGCAGGCATCCCAGTCCTTGACCAGGGTGACGACATCGGGCGCCACGTCCGAGAGGTCGCGCACCTGCCGTCCGGTGACCAGGCCGGGGAAGGGAGCCCCGGCGCCGGCACCGAAGGTACCCACGGCGAAGGGCCCGGCGTGGGTGGGCAGCGGGAGTGGATCTGGCACGTTCGCTCCTCGGATCGGGGCAGGAGGTTGCAGCATCGTTGCGGCCACGCTAGGCAGCGCCGTGGCGGCAGCGGAAATACCCATCCGCGATGCCTGGCATCAGTGGGCGGAAGCCCAGGTGGGAGCGGGGTTGTCCGGCCCATCGCCGTGCGGGATGGATGACCACTCCCTTGCCGATGACTCCATCCGTTGACTGTGCGTCAACGTGCGAAGGAAGGTCGGGCCAGGCACCGACCGGAACCAAGGAGTACACGTGATCGTCGAGCACGCCGAACTGGCCGTCCGGGCCGGCCGTGAGGAGGAGTTCGAAGCGGCCTTCCGCCAGGCCCGTGAGGTGATCTCGCAGGCCGGGGGCTTCCACTGGGTGGAGCTGCTGCGCGGTGTGGAACGCCCCGGCGTCTACCTGCTGCTCGTCGGCTGGGACTCCGTCGAGGCCCACACCGTGGGCTTCCGCGAATCCGGCGCCTTCGCGCGGTGGCGGGAGCTGATCGGGCCGTTCTTCGCCTCGCCGCCCGCCGTCGAGCATTTCGACGCCCTCGGCGCGCGTTTCACCGGCTGATCTTTTTCGAACTCCTACCTGTAAGGAACGACCCATGGCTGTCTCGAAGGTGCTCGTCGTCGGCGGCGGCATCACCGGAAGTGTGCTGTCCCTCGCACTCGCCCAGCGCGGCGTCTCCGTCGATCTCGTCGAGATATCGCCGCAGTGGTTCGGCGTGGGCCACGGGATCACCGTCCAGGGCAACGCCCTCAAGGCGCTGCGCACGGTGGGTGTGCTGGGCCGGGTGCTCGACAAGGCCGTGCCCTTCGACAAGATGCGCCTGCGCAACGCCGACGGATCGCTGATCGTGGAGCTGGACACCCCGCACACCGGCGGCGCGGACCTGCCCTCCACGACCGGCGCGCTCCGCTCCGACCTGCAGAACGCGCTGTGCGACGCGGTGTACGCGGCCGGGGTGCGGGTGCGCCTCGGGCTGAGCGTCGAGTCGTTCGAGCAGTCGCCCGACCATGTCGACATCGCCTTCACGGACGGCTCGGCGGGCCGCTACGACCTGGTGGTGGGCGCCGACGGCCTGAAGTCGCACATGCGCGCGCTGATGGGGATCGAGACCGGCCCCGAGCCGGTCGGCATGAGCATCTTCCGTGTGGTCGCGGACCGCCCCCGGGAGATGGACTGCGCGGAGGTCTACTACGGCGGGCCGCGCTACAAGGCGGGGTACAGCCCGATCTCCGAGGACAAGTGCTACGCCTATCTGCTGGACGAGAACCTCGACCCCTCGCTCATCGGGCCGGGAGCCCCGGTCTCGCTGCTGCGCGAGCGCGGCGCGGGATACGGCGGCACCTGGGGGCGGGTCCTGGCCTCGCTGCCCGAGGACACCGTGGTGGACTACCGCTGGATCGAGGCGGTCCTGGTCGAGTCCCCCTGGTACCGGGGCCGGATGGTCCTGATCGGCGACGCGGTGCACGCCTGCCCGCCGCTGATCGCCCAGGGCGCCGCGATGTGCACCGAGGACGCGGTCGTACTGGCCGAGCTGGTCACCGGGCAGTCGCCGGTGGAGACCGCGCTCAAGGACTTCATGGCCCGCCGGATGCCGCGGGTCCGCAAGGTGCTGGAGAACTCCCTGAAGCTGGCCGAGTGGGAGATCCACCCGGACACACCGGGCGCCGACCCGGGCCGCCTCATGCAGGAGACCCTCGCCTTCCTCCAGGCGGAGGCGTGATGAGCCGGGCACCCGCCACCTCCCCCGTCCCGGTCGTCGACTTCCACGGCCACCTCGCCGTGCCCGCCGCCGACGCCCTGGTGGCCGGTACGGCCGGCTTCGCCGGGGAACTGGCCGCCGAGCAGCGGTCGCACTCCGCGCAGAGCCTGACCGCCAACCGGGCGCAGCTGGGCCGGCTCGGCCCGCAGCTCACCGACGTGGCGACCCGGCTGTCCCGGCTGGACGCGATGGGCGTGGACATCCAGGTCGTCGGCCCCATGCCGATGCACCACTACTGGGCCGACCGGGAACTGGCCGCCCGGCTGGCCGGCACCACCAACGAGGCCGTCGCCGAGCACTGCGCCAAGGCCCCGGACCGCCTGCTGGGCCTGGGCACGATCCCCCTGCGGCACCCCGGGCTCGCGGTCGCCGAGCTGTCGCGGGCGGTGTCGCGGTACGGGCTGCGCGGGGTCAGCGTCTCCACCACGGTGGACGGCCGCGAGCTGGCCGACCCGGCTCACGACCCGGTGTGGGCGCGCGCCGAGGAGCTGGGCGCGCTGGTCTTCATCCACCCCTGGGGCTGTTCGCTCGCCGAGCGGCTGGCCACCCACTATCTGGGCAACACGGTCGGGCAGCCGGTGGAGACCACGGTGGCGCTGTCGCAGCTGATCTTCACCGGGGTGCTGGACCGCTTCCCCGGGCTGCGACTGGTGGTGGCGCACGGCGGCGGCTATCTGCCGACGTACATCGGCCGCTCCGACCACGCCTGGCAGGTCCGCGAGGACGCCCGCGGGTGCCTCCGACCGCCCAGCAGCTATCTGCGCCGGATGTGGTTCGACGCCCTGGTCTACACCCCGGGCGGGCTGCGCCATCTCGTGGACGCGGTCGGCGGGGACCGGGTGGTGCTGGGCACCGACTATCCGTTCGACATGGGGGTGGAGGACCCGGTCCGGCGGCTGGACGCCGCCGGGTTCGCACCGGCCGAACGCGACGACATCGCCGGCGGCAACGCGGCCCGGCTGCTGGGGCTCCCCGGCCACCGGGAGGGCTGAGCCATGGACACCGCAGACGCGACGGACGCGACGGACGCCACGGACGCCACGGACGCCTCGGACGGGGAGCTGGCAAGGGCCCGCTCCGCGTACCGCAACCGGGGACGCTGGGGCGCCGACGACACCCTCGGCACCCTCAACTTCCTCGACAACGGCAAGCGCGCCCACGCCGCCAGCCTCGTACGGCGCGGCAGACCGGTCTCCCTCGCGCCCGCCGGTACCGCCCGCTGGCACACCGGCGGCCAGGCCCCGGAGAGCTTCACCGGACGCGGGGTGCTGCTGGACGTGGCCCGCGCGGTGGCCGGCCCGGGGGCGGAACTGCCGGACGGTTTCCCGGTCCGTGAGGTGCATCTGCGGCTGACCGTGGAGGCCCAGGGCGCCACGTCCGGGGTGCGCCGCGGTGACATCGTCCTGATCAGGACCGGTCAGCCGGCCCGCTGCCGCCGCCTGGACGACTGGAGCGGTTACCCGGCCGGGGCCGCCCCGGGGATGTCGTTCAGCACCCTGGGCTGGCTGCACGGCACCGACATCGCGGCCGCCGCCACCGACACCTGGGGATTCGAGGTGCGGCCCCCCGACCTCCCGGCGGCCGGCGGTGACCCGCTGCGCCGGATCGCCATCCCCGAACTGCGGCTGCCGCTGGGCACCGGCTTCGACCTGGAGGAGCTGGCCGAGGACTGCGCCGCCGACGGCGTGTACGAGTTCCTCCTGGTCGCCGCCCCGCTGCCGGCCACGAACCACGGCCCCGACCCGGCCCCGCCGGGCCGGCCCGTCCATCCGATCGCCATCAAATGAGAGCCATGAACCGATTCACAGGCCGTCTGCACCTTCCGGGCCAGGACGGATACGAGGAAGCCCGCATCGGCCGGGTGTTCAACGCCCGGCGCCCCGGCCGCCGTCCGGCCGCCGTCCTGGAGGCCGTCTGCGAGCAGGACGTGGTCGAGGGCGTACGGCTGGCGCGGGAGCGCGGCTGGCAGGTCGCGGTGCGCTCCGGCGGACACAGCTGGGCCGCGTGGAGCGTGCGCGACGAGGCGCTGCTGATCGACCTCGGCGGCCTCCGCGAGCTGTCGTACGATCCGGCGACCGAGATCGTCACCGCCACGCCCTCGGTCAAGGGCGGTGACGAACTCAACCCGTACCTGGGGCAGTTCGGCCGTTTCTTCAACGGCGGACACTGCCCGTCGGTCGGCATCGGCGGCTTCCTCCTCCAGGGCGGTCAGGGCTGGAACGCCCGGGGCTGGGGCTGGGCGGCGGAGAACATCACCGCCATCGACGTCGTCACGGCCGACGGCGAGCTGGTCCGGGCCGACGCCACCCGCAACAGCGACCTGTTCTGGGCGGCCCGGGGGGCCGGCCCCGGCTTCTTCGGCGTCGTGACCCGCTTCCATCTGCGTACGAGGCCGCTGCCCGAGCACCTGGCGCACACCGTGCACGCCTATCCGCTGGACCTCTTCGACGAGGTCATGACCTGGCTGCACAACACCCACCACACGGTCAGCGACCTGGTCGAGATCGTCGCCGTCACCCAAACCCCACCCGAGCCGCTTCCAGGTCACGACGGCGGCGCGATCCTGCTGGTCACCGGCGTGTCGATGACCGACACCCCGGAGCAGGCCGCCGAGGCCCTGGCCCCGCTGCACGCCAACCCGTACGCCGACCGGGCGCTGCTGCGCATCGAGGCGCAGCCGACCACCCTGGCCGAGCAGCTCCACAACCAGCGCACCGCCAACCCCGAGGGCCACCGCTACCTGGTCGACAACGCCTGGCTGACCGGCACCGCCGAGGAGGTCGTCCCGGCGATGCGCAAGGCGTTCACCGACCACCCGACGCCGCGGACCTTCACCATCTGGTTCAGCATGGCGCCGCTGCGCGAGCTGCCCGACATGGCCTTCTCGATGCAGAGCGAGATCTACTGCGCCACCTATGTGGTCTACGACGACCAATCCAGGGACGCCGAACACCGCGCCTGGCTCAACGAGGCCATGTCCGACCTCCAGCCGGTGACCGCCGGCCAGTATCTCGGCGACTCCGACTTCACCAACCGCCAGCTGCGCTTCATGGGCGACCAGCAGTGGGCCCGCCTGCGGGCCATCCGCGCCGAGCGTGACCCGGAGGGCCTGTTCGCCGGATACCTCACGGCGGACGAGCCGCCCACGAACACCAATCACTGGGAGCG
This sequence comes from Streptomyces sp. RLA131, assembly GCF_056270125.1. Lineage (NCBI taxonomy): Bacteria > Bacillati > Actinomycetota > Actinomycetes > Kitasatosporales > Streptomycetaceae > Streptomyces > Streptomyces sp. RLA131. The sequence goes on along the minus strand of NZ_JBWDOQ010000002.1, from coordinate 7,540,829 downwards.
ATAGAGCATGCGTTTCGCCACGTACGAGCACCAGGGCGCCGAGCGGGCCGGTGTGGTCCTCGAAGACCGCATCCACCCGCTGCCCGCCGGCGTCACCCTGCTGTCGCTGATCCAGGAGGGCGGTGACGCGCTGCGCGAGGAGGGCATCCGCGCTCTGGCGGGCACCGGCACCGTCGCCCTGGCGGATGTGAAGCTGCTGCCGCCGATCCCCACTCCGCCGAGCATCCGTGACTTCGTGGGTTTCGAGGCCCATATCGAGGGTGTCTCCAAGAGCCTGGACGGCCTGGAGCACGTCCCCGAGGTCTGGTACCGGGCGCCGGCCTTCTACTTCACCAATCCGCACGCCTGCCACGGCGCGTACGACGACGTCGCGGTGCCGGAGAACTGCCGGGTGCTGGACTTCGAGATCGAGGTCGCCGCGGTGATCGGCCGCCCGGGCCGGGACCTCACGCCCGGGCAGGCCCGCGAGCACATCATCGGCTACATGGTCTTCAACGACTGGTCGGCCCGCGATCTCCAGAAGCCCGAACGGGAACTGGGCCTGGGCTTCTCCAAGGGCAAGGACTTCGCCAACACGCTCGGCCCCTGGCTGGTCACCGCCGACGAGCTGGAGCACCGGCGGGACGGCGACGGCTACCTGGACCTGGAGATGACGGTGACCCTCAACGGCACCCTCATCGGCCGTGACACCCTCGCCAACGCCTCCTGGACCTTCGACGAGATGGTCGCCTACGCCTCGCGCGGCGCCTGGGTGCGCCCCGGCGACCTGCTCGGCTCGGGCACCTGCGGCTGGGGCGCGCTGGCCGAGCACTGGGGCCGCAACGGGGAACGCACCCCGCCGCCGCTGCGGCCGGGCGACCAGGTCACCCTGACCGTCGAGGGGATCGGCACCATCAGCAACCGCGTCGTCCCGGGCAACGGCGACCACCCGCTGCCCGTGGCCCGCAAGCGGGGCCGCACCCCGCGACCCTGACAGCCGCCCGACCCCGTGACCCCTGGGCCCTGTGGGGCTCAGGGGTCACGTGTGCCTGCCCGGGGCGGGGCACGATCCACCGGCGTGATGGCTGGCATCGGTTCTGCGGCCGCATTCTGAGAAAGTCCTTTCGACTCTTCCTCGCCCTGCTAATTCATCGTTACGCTCACGTTTCATCGAAATGAAACGTGAGCGGCCGGAGGAGCGAATCCATGGGTCTCGGAGCGATCGACCTGAATCTGCTGGTTGCCCTGGAGGCCCTTCTCGAAGACCGGAATGTCACGCACGCCGGCGTCCGGCTTTCCACCAGCCAGTCCGCCATGAGCGGTTCGCTGGCCCGGCTGCGTCGTCATTTCAACGACGAACTGCTGGTCCGGGTCGGCCGCAACTACGAACTCACCCCGCTCGCCGAGCGGTTGCTGCCGGTCGTCCAGGACACCCTGCGCAAGGCCGACGAGGCGCTTTCGCTGACCCGGCAGTTCGATCCCTCGCGCAGCCGCCAGCGTTTCTCGGTGGTGATGTCGGACTACGCGATGACGGTCTTCGTCGAGCCGCTGCTGCGCGTGCTGGCCGAGGAGGCCCCGGGCGTGCGGATCGACTTCCATCCGCTGGTGCACGGCGAGCCGGAGAACGAGACGCATCTGCGCTGCCATGACGTGATGGTGGTGCCGCTCGGCTACAGCCTGCCCGGGATCAGCGAGACGGTGATGCACGACCGCTTCGTGTGCATCGTGGACCGCAACAACCCCAGGGTCAGGGACGGCCGCCTCACGCTGCGCGACCTGGCCGAGATGCCGCACGCGGTGGCCGGCTTCGGCAAGAGCCCGACCCCGGCCGGGCGCCAGCTGGAGACCCTGGGCATCACCCCGCAGGTGCAGGTCAGCACGCCCGGCTTCAGCGTGCTGCCGTTCCTGGTCGCCGGCACCGACCTGGTCGCCCTGGTGCCCGAGCGGCTCGCCACCCGCTACACGCCGTTCGTCGGGTGCCTGTCGGTGCCGACGCCGTTCCCCGACGTACCGCTCATCGAGGCGCTGTACTGGCACCACAACCGCCACACCGACCCCGGTCACCGCTGGCTTCGGGAGACGATCCGCCGGGTCGGCGCCCAGCTGGACGACAGCGCCTCCGCCAGGCCCGGTGCCGGGATCCGGGACGACGACGCCTCGGTCCTGCCGTTCACCCGGGCCGCTTCCGGCTGACGGCCTGATGACCTGACGGCCTGATGACCCGGTGGCCCGGTGGCCCGGTGGCCCGGTGGCCTGATGGCAGCCATACCGAGCGCGCGTTTCCCCCGGTGAACCGGTGCACCTAGCGTCGTCCGTGAGGACGCCGAACGCTGGAGGGAAACGTGAGCCGCAATCGCCTGCTGGGCAGGACCGTCGTCATCACCGGGGCCGCCCAGGGCCAGGGAGCGGCGGAGGTGGAGGCCGCGGCCCGCGAGGGGGCCACGGTCGTCGCCACCGATCTGCTCGACGAGGCCGGGGAGAAGCTCGCCGAAGGGCTGCGCGCCGAGGGTCTGGACGTCCACTTCCGCCACCTCGACGTGGCCCGCGAGGACCAGTGGCAGGCCCTGGCCGACTGGCTCACGCGGGAGGGTCACGCCCCGCTGCACGGTCTGGTCAACAACGCGGGCATCCCCATGCGGGCCCGGCTGGGCTCGGTCGCGCTGGACGACTGGAACCGGGCCTTCGCCGTGAACACCACCGGCCCGATGCTCGGCATGCAGGCCCTGGTGCCCCTCATGACCGCGCCGGAGGGCGGCTCGGTCGTCAACATCGGTTCCGTAGCCGGTCTCACCGCCCATCACGCGGTGGCGTACACCGCCAGCAAGTGGGCGCTGCGCGGGCTGTCGAAGGTGGCCGCGCTGGAGCTGGGCGGGAAGGGGATCCGGGTCAACCTCGTCCATCCCGGGTTCATCGAGACCCCGCTGATGGCCACCGCCAACCCGGTGTTCCAGCGGGCGCACCTGGACATGACCCCCCAGGGCCGGGCCGGCACCCCGGACGAGGTCGCGCCGCTGGTGGTCTATCTGCTCTCCGACGAGGCGTCGTACGTCAACGGCGCCGAGATCACCGTGGACGGCGGCTACTCGGCGCACGGCGGCGTCAAGCACATCACCAACGCCCTCGACGCGTCGTAGTCCGCTCCCACCTGCTGTCGACAGGGAACCGCATTTGAGAATCCCAGGACTCTCACAGCTCACAAACTGTCGACACAACAGCGTTCTTGATGGACCATCAGCTCATGCGTGCACCAGGACTCACCCCCGAGGAGCCGACATGGGCGCCACCGGCCGGACCGACGCGTCGACCAGCACAGGACCGAGCAGGAGAAGGCTGCTCGGCCTCGCCGGAGCCGGCGCGGCCGGGCTGTCGGGGATCGCGGTGGCCGTCGGCGCCACCCCCGCGTCGGCGGCGACCACGGTCGCGGGACAGTCACTCGTCCCGGTTCCCGCCAACCCCTCCTTCGTCTTCGCCGCCGATCTGTCCAACGCCCGGGGCGCGGGCGAGGCCTCCCCCGTCACCTCCGCCTACTGGCTGGGCACGTACGAGGTCACCAACGCCCAGTACCTGACGTTCCTGGCCGCCACCGAACGGAGCGCGCCCTCCTACTGGAGCGAGGCAGGTTATCCCTCCGGCAAGGCCGACCACCCGGTGCTGCTGGTGTCCCTCGCGGACGCCACGGCCTACTGCGCCTGGCTGACCGCGCAGACCACCGGCTGGACCTTCCGGCTCCCCACCGAGGCCGAGTGGGAGAACGCCGCCGCCGGGCCGCAGTCCCTGACCTACCCCTGGGGCAACAGCTCCGGTACGAGCTATACGGCTCCCACCCTGACCTGCGACTACAACTACAACGCGGTGTGCGCGGCCTACTACCTCGCCGAGCACGGCCCGGAACAGGCCACCTACACCGACCCCGGCTCCACGCTGTACGGGCTCAGCTTCCCGATCTCCGACATCGTCTCCGTCGGCAGCACCGGGAACATCGCCGGCTGGAACAGCTTCGCCACCCGCACCGGCTTCATCTACACCGACGTCTACGACGAACTGACCGGCACCGGCGGCTACACCACCCCCGTGAGCACCTACCCCGGCGGTGTCAGCCCCTACGGCGTCCAGGACATGTCCGGCAACTGCTGGGAGTGGACGACGAGCCTGATCACCGCGACCAACGGCGGCGAGGCCGGCCGGCAGGTCAACGCGATCAGGGGTGGCTCCTGGTACGCCAACGGCAACAGCTGCACCGCGAAATACCGCGGCGAGGGACGGACCGGCAGCGGCTACTACCCGACCGTGGGCCTGCGGGTCGCCGCCACCGCGACCTGACCCCCCGGCCGCCTCGGGCAGCAGCCGCCTCGGGCAGGAGCCGCCTCGGGCGAGGGCCGGCTCAGGCGAGGGCCGGCTCCTCCACCGGGCGGCTCCCGGCCGTCTCGGGAGCCGCCGTGGAACGGACCACGGACAGCACGATGGCGGCGCCGACCAGCGAGGCGACACCGCAGATCGTGACGCCGACCGCGAGGCCGTGCTCCAGGGCGTCACGGGCCGCGAGCTGGGCGGCCGCCCCCGCGGCCGGGACGTTGACGACGGCCAGCGGACCGCCGGCGGCGTTGATCGCGGCGGCGGCGCCCGACAGCTTGCCGATCAGCGCGTCCCCGGCCAGCCCCATCGCCACCGAGCTGATGACCGCCGGGCCGAGCGCCTGGCCGAACTCCCGGACCAGGCTGGTGGCTCCACTGGCCATCCCGGTCAGCTCCGGCGGGACCGAGTTGACAGCGGCCGCGGTGAGCGAGCTGATCACGAAGATGAAGCCGACACCGAGCAGCAGCACCGGCCCGAGGAACGCGGCCAGCGAGGTGGTGGTGATGGGCAGCGCGGCCAGCCAGAACTGCCCGGCCGCCATCGGCAGCAGCCCGGCCAGCAGCAGCCGGCGCGGGCTGACCCCGCCGAGCAGCCGGCTCAGCACCGGCGCCATGAGCAGCGGGATCAGCTGGAGGACGACGAACGGCATCCCCGCCGCGAGGGCGTTCAGGTGCATCACCGCGCCGAGCCGGATGCTGACGCAGTAGGCGGTGCCGATGAAGCCCAGCATGCCGACCAGCGCGACCCCGGCGGCACCGGCGAAGGACGGGATCCGCAGCAGGGACAGGTTCATCATCGGGGTCCTGGAGCGCAGCTCCACCAGGACGAAGGCGGCCAGGGCCAGGACTCCGACGACGAAGCAGCCCACGATGGGAACGGAGCCCCAGCCCAGGTCACCGCCCTCGATGATGGCCCACAGCAGGGCGGTGAGCGCCACCGCGACAGTGATCTGGCCGGGCCAGTCCAGCGACCGGCCCTCCGGCGCCCGCGAGTCGGTGACGTACCTGAGGCAGACCACCGACGAGATGACGCCGATCACCGCCGCGGGCACGAAGGCGTAACGCCAGTCCGCGTACGTGCCCAGGATGCCGGACTGCAAGGGGCCGATCGCGGAGGCCAGCGAGATGCTCAGCGCCCAGGTCGACAGGGCCCTGGCCCGTTCCTTCGTGTCGGGCGTGGCGGCGGCGAGCACCGCCAGCGTGGACGGGAACAGCGCGGCGGCGCCGACACCGGCGATGGCCTGGCCGATCCAGAGCGACTGGATGTTCTGGGCGGTGGCGTCGACCAGCTCGCCGACGGCGAGGATCAGGCCTCCCAGGACGAGCAGCCGCTTACGTCCGAACAGGTCGCCGACGACACCGAAGTTCAGCTCCAGGATCGCCGTCGGCAGGATGAACGCGGAGGTGACCCAGGCGACCTGGGAGCCGGAGGAGCCGAACGCCGCTGTGATGTCGCCGTTGATCGGCGAGGGGATGGTGATGCACATCTGGGCGATGGCCACTGCCAGACAGCACGCCATGAGCGTGCTCCGGTCCAGGACAGGCGTCTTTGCCGGGGTCGACACGATGGTTCCCTTCACTGGTGCGGTGGTGCTGCGTCGCCGGGGGCGTCCTACGGGGCGCTCTCGATGAGCTCGATGAGATTGCCCTCGGGGTCGCTGACCCAGGCGAAGCGGTAGCCGGGCTGCGGGGAGGGGCCCGGCTTCATGACCTCGCCCGCCCCGTGGGCCAGCAACTGTTCGTAGACCGGGTCGAGTTCGGGGACGTTGACGGCGAAGTGGCCGTAGCCCTCGGTCAGGGCCGCCGCCAGCGGATTCGCGGCCCGCAGGCCGGCCACCGATCCCGGCCTGGCCAGCAGTTCGACGCGCCAGCCGTGCTCGATGTTCTCCAGGACCACGGCGGACAGCCCCGGGCCCTCCAGGGTGAACTCGAAGTACGTGCGCAGCCCGAAGGCCTCGCTGTACCAGGCGGTCGCGGCCGCCAGGTCGCGGACGTTGACGCCGACGTGGTCGAAGCGGGCGGAGCGCGCGTGCGGTGCGTCGGTCATGTCAGCCCGCCATCGCGCTGTCGCCGCCGTCGACCATGAGGTTGGCGCCGTTGACGAAGGCCGCCTCATCGGAGCAGAGGAAGGCAGCCGCCCGGGCGATGTCCTCGGGCTGTCCCACCCGGCCGACCGGAATCCGTGCCTCCAGGGCCGCCCTGGGCCCGTCGGGGTCGTCCAGGAACGGCGCGGTGGCCGAGGTGCGCGTCATACCGGGGGCCACGGTGTTGACCCGGATGCCGTGCTCGGCACCGGCCGCGCACATGTGCAGGCTCATCGCCAGCACGCCGCCCTTGGCCGCGCCGTGCGGCACCATCGGCATGAAGGGGGCGCCGCGGACGGCGGCCACGGAGGCGACGTTCAGGACGGCGCCACCGCCGCGGGCGATCAGATGCGGCCAGGCCGCCTGGGTGCAGAAGTAGGGGATGTCCAGTTCGTTCTTGATCGTGAAGTACCAGTCCTCGGCCGGCATGGTCTCGAAGGGACCGTTGCGCAGCGCGGAGGCGTTGTTGTAAAGGATGTCGATGCCGCCGAAGGCCTCGACGCCCGCCTCGATCCACTCCTTGGCGCCCTCGGGCGTGGACAGGTCGACCGGGGACAGGGAGCGCATCCGCCCGCCCGCCTTCTCCACCAGCGCCACCGTCTCGGCATCGGCCCCGGGATTGATGTCGCACCCGAAAACGGTGGCCCCCTCAGCGGCGAACACCTGCGCCGCGGCCCTGCCGATTCCCGCTCCGGTACCGCTGATGAAAGCGATCTTCCCGGTCAGCCGTCCCATGCCGTGCCCTTCGGTCGTCCCGCCGCAGCCTGCGGCGCGACTGCAGCGTAGATTCGCCGCCATCGGCCGGACAAGGTTCCGCGGCGCGAAGGGCCATCACGGCTTCGCATGGCTGGTATGCGACGGCGGGCGCCGGAACGGTGGTCACAGGTGGCGGCGGGCCCTGGCGTGGGCGAGGGCCGCGAGCGTGAACGAGTCGGTGATCCCACCGTCCAGGAGCATCTGCTCAAGCTCTTCCGGTCCGACCGCCCTGACCTCGCCGATTCCCTCGGTCGTGGCGCCTTCGGACGGGGTGAGCCGGAACTCGTCCTCATCGAGACGGGCCAGGTACAGCTCGGTACGGGCCGCGGCCATCCCGGTGTCGGCTTCCATCGCGCCGAGGTGGATCAGTTCCCGTGCCGGGCAGCCGAGCTCCTCCTCGGCCTCACGGCGGGCCGTGACATCGCCCTGCTCCCCGGGCTCCCCGAACCCTCGTGGTACCTCCCAGTGCCACTGCCGGTCCGCGTGCCGGAAGTGACGTACGAGAACGATCCGGCCGTCGCTCAGAACCGGCAGGATCGCGGCTCCGACCCCGTCGGACGAGGGGCAGACGCGCACATAGGCGCCCGGCACCCCGGACGGGAACAGCACGGCGTCGCGGACCACCGTCACATAGCGGTCCTGGTAGATGACTCCGATGTCGCCGAATTCCTCGGGAAGTCCTTGCGCGCGTGCCATCTCCGCCGAGGCATCGGCGACGTCGTTCTGGCTCTTCGCGTCGAGCAGGATGCGGAACGGTGCGTCATCCGGGTTGGAGAACAGATGGGGCCTGTCGGCCAGCAGTTTCTCGTAAGCGGCCAAACGGTGGGCTCGGCGTTCTGAAGTGTCCACGTTCAGTCCCTCCTGCGGCGGCTGGGGCGTCACCGTGCTGGCTCCGCCGGGTCGAATCTACCCACGAGCCGGCCTGGATCAAGCAGTTCCGCCGTAGCGCGCCGGACACCGTGCGTGTCAGCGTCCGGATTCGGGCGCCCGGCGTTCCCCGGTCCGCGTCCGGCACAGGCGCAGGTCCGCGGAACAGTACGCGGTATAGGCCAGACCCATGACGTTGCCCTTGCCGAGCAGGTCCAGGCGCATGCGGCGGAGGGCCTCTCCTGCCCCGGGGAGGTCCGGGCCGGCGAAGTGCCGGAAGAAGCTCTCCGCGGCTTCGGCGGCGACGTTCTGATGCAGCATGACCTCGGTTCCGATGACCCCGGCGCTCCGGACCTGGCTGAAGGCGTCGACGAAGGAGACCAGGGCATCCGGCGAGATCTCCACCGTGTGGCAGCCGTTGATGACCACCAGGGGCGCTGTCACCCGCCAGTGGTCCTCCCGGGGCGTCCACAGGGTCTCGTCCCAGGTGGTGATCTGGTGCGTGCTGATCTCGTCGTACTCGCCGATCTCGACCACGGGTCCGATGTACTGGTCGCGCCGCGACTGGCGCAGCCCATGGCAGTAGAAGTAGACGAGTTGCAGGTCGGATCTGGCCAGTGCCTCGCCGAACCGCGCGGCGGAGGTGTACTGGTCGACGGCGAAGTCGCGGAGCCGGTCGGTCAGTCGGCCGAGGTGGGCGTCGACCGCTCCGTGGTCCAGGTCGCGGCTCGACGTGCGTCCGACCACCATGCCGGCGCTGTCTCCGACCGGGATCTCAAGTCGGATCGGGATGTCCGCGTGCGCCGAGGGCGGGACTTCGACGATGTGTCTGAGTCCCCAGAAGCCATAGGGGCACAGGGTGTTCACCCGGTGGCGGGAACGGTGCGGACAGGCGTGCGGATATCCCGCCTCGATGACGTCCTGGCGCCAGCGCTCGATGACCGGACAGGGGTCGTACCAGTCACTGTCCTCGGTGCCCGGGGGCGGGTCGTCGAGCGGCAGGTCGTACACTCCGGCCCACGGGAAGACATAGGCGGAGTTGCGAATACGGGCGATCTGGATGACGGAGGGCTCGTCGCCGGGGCCGAGCAGGGGCAGCAGGGGCCCGGCCGTCGCGCGCAGGCTGCCGCGCAGGGTCCGTCCCAGAACGGCCAGGCGGACCAGATCGCCGAGATACCCTCGCGGTTCCCTGCTGTTGTCCGGTGCGTAGGCGTTGACCGCGCGCCCGCCCCGCTGTTCCAGGTGGGCCTTCAGCAGGACATCGCGGAAGGCACCCATCGCCTGCCTGAGCTGGCCCTCGCCGGTGAGCATCCGGATTCCGTCCCCGGGGCCTCCCTTCCAGAAGATCCGGCACGTCCCGTCGTCCGCCTGGTACGTGACGACGCTGAGCGTCCGGGGAGTCCTGGCGGCGATGTCCGCGAGGTCCAGGGAGTCCGTGTAGTCCGCCGCGCCGTGCAGCACGGGCACCGTCGACGGGGCCGCGGTCCCGTCACCGGTACCGGTTGTCACGACGAACCGGAAGGACTGCAGCAGGTGATCCCGGTGGTAGACGCCCAGGCGCAGACCGCCCGTTCCGGGAGTGTCGGCGGAACGCAGCCGCAGCAGGACGTGGGGACCGCGGTCGGAGGGGTGACAACGATGAGGGTGAGTCCCCGGCGTACAGGGGCAGTTCCACGCCTCCCCTTGCAGGGGGAGGAAGAGGTCGGCGGGGGTGGGGTCCACCTTGAGGTCGTCGCTGGCCACGGCGACCTCAAGCCAGTGACCCTCGGTGGTCGGCGGGAGCACCTCGTACGGCAGGGGCGCCGGCCGGTCGAGCAGTGAGCCCGCGTCCACCGGGCCGATGCCGACACGGAGCAGGTAGTCGGTGCCCGGGTTCAGCGGCCGGAACCGGTCCACGGGGGTCGTGGGACCGTGCCGCCTGACGATGTCGGCGTTGACGTACCTGGCCGTGTCCGTCGGTGGGCTCTCGGCGGACAACGGGATCTGTCCGCCGCCGCCGTGGCCGGAGCCGGGCGACTGCCAGGAAGGCGCCGGCTCACCGGGGGCGGCGAACTCGTCGGCCCCCGTGTACGGCAGCCAGTCCGGGGACGGCTTCCGCCGGCCCCGCTGGAGGGTGTGCTGGGCGATGACGCGGTCGGTGGCCTGCCCGCAGATCTCGGCCAGGGCGGCCGGCCCGGTCCCTTCCGCGGCGTGCTCCAGCGCGGTCACCACGGGGTGGGCCGCGGCCAGTTCGGCACGCGCGGACGGCCAGGGCACCGGGGCGGTCAGGGAGAGTTCGCGCAGCCGCTCGCCCCACGGATCGAGTACCTGCCCGGCGATGTCCCGCAGGCGCGAGCGTTGTTCCTCGTCCAGGTAGGGCGCGATGCGGGCCGCGACCGCCACCGCGTACCACTCGGCCTCTGCGGCCAGCGCGTCCTCGACGAGTGCCAGTGCCAGCCCGGCCCGCTCTCCGCCGTGTCCGCCCGGCGGATCGAGACACGGCAGCAGGTACGCCGCCTCGCTGTTGATGAGCGCTCCGTGCCGTTCGGCGCGACCGGTGAGCAGGGCCGCCAGGAGCGAGAGGTTGGCCAGAGGCGGGACGCCGCCGGGAGCGGCTTCGGCGAGGGCACGCAGACGGCGCCACGCGCTGTCGTCAGGACTCCCGGTCCCGGCCGCGGGTTCGGCGGCGGACGGTGCCTGACGTGAGACGGGCGGCCGGGAGGCGAGCGCCCGGTAGACCAGGACGTCCGGGCGGTCCCACGGGGCGCCCGGCGCGAGGGAGCACCCGGCGCCGAGATGGCCGGCGAGCGCGGGCAGCGCCTCGACGAGCGCGGCGAGCTCCGGGGTGCCGTGGACGCGGTCGGCGAGTACCTCGGCGACCGCGTCGGCGATCGGTGGCCATCCCGGGTTCACTGTGGCCGCCAGGCCGGCGGCGGCCTGCGCCAGCCTCGGCAGATCCGCGGGGTCGGCGTGCCGCGCCAGCCAGGGCAGCAGGGTCGGCTCGGGCGCCCCGGGACGCCGGGGCGAGTACAACAGGTCCTTGACGGCTTGCGCGTTCACTGGTCGTCCCACCCGGTAGAAGGAGCACGGTCATTCGGCGATGGCGGTGGCCATGCTCGAAAGGTGCTCGCCGACAGCGAGGGCGTTCGCGAGTACGTGGGGCGGAAGGGCGTTCAGTCCCATCGCCTGCGCGTACTCGGTCCCGCCGTGACGGATCCCCACCGCCAGGCTCCCGTCGTCGTCGCGCAGTGTGTCCGGCAGGAAGTTCTGCAGTGTCTCCACATGCGCCGCCCATGCCTCGCGCAGAGCGCCGTCGTCCACCGGGTTGTTGCGCGGCGCGGCGGCGGGCAGCAGGGCGTTCTTCGTCCGCCCCTTGTCCACCGTTTCCAGCAGCCCGTTCAGCCGGGTGCAGCTCTGCTGCCACGACGGCCAGCGGTCGTGGTCGGCGACGAGGGCCCAGTACGTGGTGAACAGCTGCCGCAGCGCCGAGGCGGGCAGGCCGGTGAGGGTGTCCGCGGCGGTGAACACCCCGGACAGGGTGGGAGCGATGGCTTCGACCCGTCCCTCCGGCTGATCGGGCCGGCCACCGTGACGCCGGCGGCGGATGATCTCCATGGCCAGCGCGTTCACCTGCTTGAGCTGCTCCCGGTCGTCCGATCGCGGGACGGAGGACATGTAGCCGGACTGCGCCCTGGCCGAGTCTGCCAGGACGGCGTTGTACAGGGTGTCCACGAACTCGCGGATCTGTTCGTGTTCCCGCGAGTCGTCGCCGGAAGCCCGCAGCACCAGGTCGTGTGCCCAGCCACGCTTGCCGAGATCGACCAGAGTCCTCTGCCGGATGATCTCCTCCCGCATCCTCAGCGCGATGTCGGCGGGACAGCCGAGCTGGAGCGCGAGATCCCTCACCTCGTCGGCGCCCAGGTCCATGAAGTAGTCGAGGTAGTCCAGTAACTGGATGTGGGCGCTTCCTGACGCGAAGCCCGCGGCGGGGTTCCCGGCGTATTCGGCGAGCCGGATCAGGATCTCGAAGCGCTCGGCCAGCTTCGGGTGGTCCCTCTCCAGCCAGCCGGGAGTCCTGAGCGGTGTGCGCGGATCGCCGCCGGCGCTGGTGAGGACATCCGCCAGGTCGCGGCGGCCCTCGACGTCGTCATTGATCGGCCCCCATCCGGAGAGGTAGAACTTCGCGCCGGGTTCGACTCGCCGGAACTGCAGGGCGCAGGCCGACAGCAGGTTGTCGGCGCCGAACCACGACACGATGAACGGGCGGGCTTCAAGCAGGCGTTGACGGGCCGCGGGGTCCTTGGTCCGCTTGACGGTCTCGCTGTGGGTGGAGAGCACGGAGTCGACAAGCTCCAGCACGCTCACGGAGTCCATGCCGTAGCTGTTGTTGACGGAGAGGGAGTGACCGAGCAACAGATACAGCAGGGCTTCGGTCTGTGCCTGCGCGTGGTTGGGGTGGTGGCCGGAATCCTGGGATGTCGCCCTGGTCGAGTCGAAGGACTCCAGGAAGACCATTCGCTGGTACATCGTGCCTCCTAAGGTGCCTGTGGGACTGGTTCGGCCGTGCTCACCGCCGGGAAGAGGACCGGGTCGGCGTCGGTGGCCAGGTAGAGCATGGGGACGGCCGCCGCTCCCGGCTGGCCGGTCAGTACGTAACGGTGCAGGGCGTCCGCGAAGGCCAGGTCCACCGGAGCGCCCTCCAGGACCAGCGCGGTGAAGTCCTCGACCAGGGGCTGCACGGTGTGGCTGTAGACCTCGGACCGCATGGCGACCACGCAGGGGACGCCCAGCCGGACCAGCAGGCGCCCGAGCGTGCCGGAGCGACAGCCGACGGCCACCACCAGACGGGGAGGAACACGGGCGACGTCCCGGGCGATCCGGTCGGTCCGCAGCCGGCAGGAGTGGGAGAACTGCACCACGTCCGGCGCGCAGTGCGCCCAGAGCTGGAGCAGGTCCACGGGATTGTGCAGCGCCCGCCGCAGATCCTCGGGTTCCTCGACGGCCACCGGCTTCGGCGCGACCAGCCGGACATGGCTGCGCCGGGTGCGGCGCTGGATCAGGTCGTAGGCGTCATCGACGCTCTCCAGCAGGTCGGCGCCGCCTGGACCGGTGCGGTCGGTCCCGCGGACGACGAGCATGGTCGGTCTGCGGCCCGGAACCGGGCGAGGACCGTGCTCGGGGCGCAGATCCGGCTCGATCAGGCGGACGATCGTCACCGGAGGCTGGTTGAACCACCCCAGGGGGGCGCTCGCGGCGTGCAGGAGCTCCCAGGGCAGGTTGTCGGCCTCGCTGTCGGCGTCCAGCTCGATCCGCACAGGAAGGTCGGGTGACGTGCCCCGTGCCGTGTCCACGGCCAGGTCGAGGCCTGCCTGCCACACCAGCTCCCCCACGCGGCCCGCGTCGGATACGGTCCGCGAGAGGTCGTCCACGGTACGGGGGTCCATCACCTGCGGGGCCCTGAACTCGGCGTGCGGCAGCAGGACGCGGCTGCCACCCGGCAGGCCGAGCTCGTGGCCTGCGGCCGTGGAGGTGATGCGGACCCGGACGACGCCCTTCCCGGACGCCGCCGGCTCCGCCAGGTCGTAGCCGAGCACCCGGGTGCTGTCGGCGGCCACGATCCGGCGGTCCGCCACCGCCAGGCGGTGGGCGTGGCTCATCGCCGCCACCGGGCTCCGAGAGGTCCCCGAAACCAGCACGAGCCCCCGGCCGGGGTGTGAGACGGCGAAGTGGTCCCGGTCGTAGACCACGGCCGGTCCCGATCCCACCGGGAGCGTCGTGACCGGTCTCAGTCCGCGCCCGACGTCGAACTCCCTCACCGTGCCCCTGGCATCGCGAACGAGCGGGCCCCTCGAACCGAACCCCAGCAGCCTGGTGCCGGCCGTCAGACCGAACACGGATCCGGATCCGGAGTCGGCGTCGGCGTCGGCGTCGGCGTCGGCGTCGGCGTCGGGTCGCCGGACCAGGATCCGGCCGCCGTCATCGAGGGCCGCCAGCGTTCCGTCCGGCGCGAAACCGATGTCGACCACGGTTCCGGGTAACGGCAGCACCTGCCGCCCGTCGTCATGGGTCAGGACGACTCTGTCTCCCTCGGCATGGGCCCGGTACGCCCGCCGACCGGCCACGGCGGTGCACAGGGACGTGCTCAGCCGCATCACCGCGTCCGCCGCGCCGGCGCGCGGAGACCACCAGAACGCCCCGAAGTGGCCGGCTATCAGCCAGCCCTCGCCGTAGGGGGTCAGCTGGTACACCCGGCCGCCTGCGGGGCGGAGGGCGATCCGCGCCTGGGGGGTGCCCCGGCCGTCGTAGGTACGCACCTCCCCATGGGCGGTCCCCACGGCTGTCAGTCCGCGGTGCGCGGTCGCGACCGCGGTGACGGCGTTGCCGCCCCGCAGCGCCACCGGTCCGTGGTCGCCCGGCAGTTCGCTCCCCGTGAGCGTCAGATCCCACTGGGCCACCTCGGTGCCGTGCGTCGTGATCAGATACCGGGAGCCGAGCAGGGCTATGTGTCCGACCGGGGCGTCCGGGACGATGTGCTCCACGGACAGCGGCGCGCCCGGGTCACCGACCAGCACCGCGTCCCGGCCGGCGGAGGCGAGACGGCCGTCGGGCGACCACGCCACCGTCCGTACACCCAGGTGCGGCCAGGCTGCCGCCGCATGGTCCCGCCCCACCACCCGGACCTCGCCCGCGGAGGTCGCCACGGCCAACCGCTCCCCGGTGTCGTCCCAGGCGGCAGCCGTGATGCCGGTCATGGGCGCGGCCAGGGCCCGCCAGGCGGCCGTCCCCCGGTCGCCGGATCTTCCGGCGGTCCACTCGGCTGCCGCGCCGCTGAGCCACGCGGCGCACAGAACGGCGTCGCCACGGAAGGCGAGGGAGAGGACCCGCCCGTCGGCGTGCGCCGGGGAGGGCAGTTCGCTCCAGTCACCGGCCGGGGGCCGGTACAGCAGAACACGTCCCAGCTCGTCGCCGCAGGCGATCCAGCCCCGCGCACCGATGGCCGCGGCGGTGATCGCGGCGCGCCGTTCGAGGGCGGGTGGCGGATCGTCCAGGCCCGCGGTGACGAAGGCGGCGTGCTGTCCTCCGGCGAAGACCCGCCCGCCGCGGACGGCCAGCGCCCTCACCGGCCCTCTTTCCTCCAGGTGGGTGACCATTGCCAGGCCCTGTTCCGGGGTCCATTCCTGTACGGACCCGGACATGGTGCCCACCATCGCGGCGCTCCCCGCGCCGACGATCACACCGACGCTCCCGGAGGCGTGCCCGTCGCGGCGGAACCGTCCGTCCCGGGACCGCGAGGACCACCGCAGACGCAGAAAGGTGTCGCCGCACGCGAACAGCCAGGCCGTGGCCCACCGTTCCACGGCCGGCATCCGCCATTCCACGGCGATCTCCAGGACTGCCCGCGCATGGTCCGCGGCCCCGTCGGACCCGTCGGGCCGGTGCCCCTCCAGACGCGTACGGGCGTGATGGAGGGCCAGCAGCAGGTCCCGGTGGGCCGGGCCGGGCGCCTGGACTCCGGCCAGTTCGGCCATGAAAGCGCCCACGTCGAAGCCGGCAGGGTGCCGCAGCCAGGGAGTGGGCAGCCTGTCACCCGACGACGCGTCAACCGTCACTTCCCCGCCCCCGTGATGTCCGGCCCCGTGTCCTCCGGTAAGGAGGGGCGAGCGCTCAACAGTGTTTTCCGGGGATGTCGTCGTCTCCGCCGAGGAAACCGCCGCCGGAAGGCCGCTGCGCGGCGCGTGAGAGTGCGGCGGGCGGGTCGTCCCCCATGAAACCGACCACGGCCGGACGCCCTTCCAGAATCAGACTGACAACGAGGTACGAGAAGAATCCCGCGCACAGCCCGATGCCGTAGGCCGCGAAAAGGTCCGGCTCGGCGAGCTGCGCGTTGACGACGGCGCCACCCCCGACGGCGGCGACGACCGCGGCGAGATCCGCGATGCGGGCACCCCCCTCGGCCCTGCGCAGTGTGCGATAGGTGATCCAGCCGATCACCACTCCGAACAGCCCTGCCCCGACAAGACTCAGAATGCTCATGAACGTGCTGCGCTCCTTACCCCCGAACGTATCGACCACTGTGGTGCATCCGGGACAGTCCAGGAGTGGAATGAGCGAAAATGACACTCCGTTACATTCAGTGACGCACAGGCCGAATGCCCCCGGCCCGGGTGGACGGGGGCACTCGGGCGGGGCGGGCGAAGCTCAGCGGATGCCGAGGTCCAGCAGCGCGCGGCGCTGACGCGCGGAGGGTCGCAGCGGCCAGTACAGGTAGCAGACGCCGCCGCTGCCGCTGCGGACGAGGCCGTCGGCGTTGTAGCGCTTGGTGCGCAGCCACACCGTCTCGAACTGCGAGCGTTTGTAGACCCGCCGGACGGACGCGTCGTCGGGGCCGGCCGGGTCGTTGGCGATGACGTCGCCGTCCGGGGTGAAGCCGACCACGCACATCAGATGGCCCGCGGTGCCGTAACCGGCGCCGTCCAGCTCGGCGGCGAGGAAGGACTGGGACGTTATCACCGGGATTCCGGCACGGATCAGCTTCTCGACGTCGTTGAGACCGCGCAGCCGGGTGACGATCGCGTTGAGGTCGCGGTACGTGGCCGCGTAGGCGGCGTTGAACGGCCAGTTCCCGCAGCCCTCGTACTGGTGGTCGTAGGTGTAACGGGCGGCGTGGTCGACCTGGGGGTCGGCGTAGCCGGGTTCGACCCAGGCCAGCTGGGCGGCCGTGGGGCCCCGGCCCCAGTACTCGACGGCCATCTCGGAGGAGGTGGGGCTGCACCAGGCCTCGCCGCCGTTGTCGTACTGCGGGTACTGCCCCTTGTGGATCTCCTGCGAGTAGCGCGGGACGGGCAGTTCGACGCCGCGGCCCTCGCCGGGGACGGAGGCGGGGACGGTGAAGCGGTCGGGGATGTCGGAGGCCATCGCGCCGATCCGCCGGACGGTGGGGGTCAGCGCGGTGCCGGGCCTGCGGTGGAGGGTCAGCCGCAGCCGGTAGGAGGCCAGCCGCAGACCGCCGGTGGTGTCGTCGATGGAGAGGGTGTCGGTCCAGACGCTGCTTCTGCCGTCGCTCTGGTCGTCCACGGAGGTGCGCCGGATGTCCTCGTCACCGGCCGCCCAGCGGCCCAGGACGTACCAGGGGGTGGCGGTGCCGTCGGTGTAGGTGCCGCCGACCTCGGTCTGGATCCAGGTACCGGCGGGGGTGTCGGCGTTCCAGGAGGCGACCAGTTCGCCGGCCGGGTGCGGCGGGGTGTGCACGGGGGAGGTCCAGACGGCGGTCTCCCAGGTGGCGGTGGTCCCGGTGTGCGGGTCGGTGTACTCGGTGGTGCCGGTGGAGGTACCGATGACGATGCCGGAGCACGGGTCCGTCACCACCCTGGTGCCCTGCGCCTCGCCGCTCTGCCAGTCGGTGGCACGGGTCCAGGAGCGGTAGTCCACGGGTGCCTGGTCGTCCGTGGCGGTGTCGCCGTCCGTGGCGGTGTCTCCGTCCGTGCGCGGCGCCGCGAGGGCGGGCCTCGCGGTGGCGGCGGTGGCGGCGGCCACGGCGATCGCGGCGGCCAGAACGGTGCGGCGCGGCGGTGTGGGTCTTGTCATGGGCGGTTCCCCCTGTCGTGGGCGGTGACGGCACGGCGGAAGTACAGCCATCGCCGCGGTGCCCGCCTTTCGGCCGGAGTTCCGAGGCAGGCCGGATTCATTCATCGGTGGAGACCTGACACCCAGCGAATGGATACCCGGCGCCATTGTCAAGGACACCACTCTGATTTTCGTACTTGTCATCACATCGCCGCAGTACACAGCCAGATTGACGGAGTGTCATCACGTAATTCCGGCGTATCCGATGAGATTGTAAGCCTGCCTGGAACTCGGCCGTCGAGATCACCGAGGAAAGCCGATGAGTCCCCGTATCCCACGTGGTTCCGCCACCCCCGGCCCACACGGCCGGGCCCGGACCCGGGCCAGGACCCGGCGGCGGGCGGTGGTCGCCGCCGTCGCGCTGCTGCTCCTCGGCACCGCCGGGTGGGAAAGCCCGTCCCTGGCCGGGCCCGCCGGGCCTGCCGGGCCCGCCGGATCCGACGTGCCCGACGGGCCCGACGGCGGCTGTGCCTCCTCCGTCCCCTTCCGGTCGGGAACCCGGGGCTATCACACGTTCCGTATTCCGGCCGTGCTGCGGACCGGACAGCGCACGGTGCTGGCATTCGCCGAGGGCCGCCGGAACTCGGCCGCCGACGACGGCGACATCGACACCGTGCTCAGGCGGTCCTTCGACGGCGGCTGCACCTGGGGGCGGCTCCAGGTCGTCGCCGCCGGGGGCGGCGCCACCATTGGCAACCCGACCCCGGTGGCCGATCCGCGCACCGGCCGGATCCTCGTACTGCTGTGCCGGGGTGCGGGCGCCACCCGGCAGGTCTCGGTGACCGCCAGCGACGACGACGGCACCTCCTGGGGCCCGCCCCGGGACATCACCGGCCAGGTCAAACCGGCCGGCTGGCGCTGGTACGCGACCGGACCCGGCCATGCCGTCGCGCTGCGGCACGGCCCGCACGCCGGACGGCTGCTGGCCCCCGCCGACCACACCGCCCTGGTGGACGGCGAGGTGCTGCCCGGCGCCCACGCGCTCTACAGCGACGACGGGGGCACCTCCTGGCACATCGGCTTCACCCAGCGGATCCCCGGCGACTGGGTGAACCTCAACGAGGCCACCCTGGCCGAACTCCCGGACGGCCGGGTCTATGTCAACGCCCGTGACGAGGGCGGCGTCTCGGAGGCCACCCGCGCCGACGCCTACAGCCCGGACGGCGGCCGCACCGTGGAGGGCACCTTCCGTCCGCAGCCGGACCTGCGCGGGCCCGTGGTGCAGGGCAGCGTGCTGCAGACCTCCGGCGCCGGCGGGCGGCTGCTGTACTCCGGTCCGGCCGACCCGCGCAGGCGGGCCCGCATGACGGTCCGTCACAGCCGGGACCAGGGCGGATCCTGGGCCACCGCGTGGACCGTGTCACGGGACCCGGCCGGCTACTCCGATCTGGTGGAGCTCGAAGGGGGCAGGATCGGGCTGCTCTACGAGACGGGCCTGACCTCGCCGTACGAGACGATCACGTTTGCCCGTAGATGAACGTTTCGGCCGAACGGGTGGAGCGGCATGTCCGAACGTCACACCGGTCGTTGTCCAGAACGCCCCAGTCCGCGATCTTCCAAGGAGAACGCATGAACCGCATTGTGAAGGCAGTGGCCCTGACCGCCGCCGCCGGCGCAGCCGTCCTGGGCACCGCCGGTGGTGCCCTCGCTCACGACAACGACCGCGGTTTCGGCCACCATCGCCACCACGGCGGCGCCTCGGCCGAGGCGGTGGCCATCGGCTCCCCCGGCATCCTCAGCGGCAACATCGTGCAGGTGCCGATCAACGTGCCGATCAACGTCTGCGGCAACAGCATCAACGTCATCGGGCTGCTCAACCCGGCGGCCGGCAACACCTGCGTCAACGCGTGATCCCGCGCCCCTGAGCGGGGGCCCACGGCACTGCCCCGAGGGGCGTCCGGATTTCCTCCGGGCGCCCCTCGGGGCTTTCCGCGCCACGTCCTCGGCTCAGGAGGCGGAAGCTCGCCTCAGGAGGCGGAAGCTCGCCTCAGGAGGCGGTCGGGCTCGCGGTCATCTCCTCGGCGAGGGCCGCCGCGAAGGAGTCGACGTCCTCCTCTGTGGTGTCGAAGGAGCACATCCAGCGGACCTCGCCTCTCGCCTCGTCCCAGAAGTAGAAGCGGTAGCGCTTCTGCAGCCGCTCGCCGACATCGCGCGGCAGGATCGCGAAGACGGCGTTGGACTGGACGGGCCGGACCACCGTGACCCCCTCGACGCCGCGCACCGCCGCCTCCAGGCGCCTGGCCATGGCGTTGGCGTGGCCGGCGCTGCGCAGCCACAGGTCGCCGGCGAGCAGCGCCTCGAACTGCGCGGAGACGAAGCGCATCTTGGAGGCGAGCTGCATCGACAGCTTGCGCAGGTGCTTCATGGCGCGCACCCGCTCCGGGCTGAGCACGACCACGCACTCGCCGAACAGCAGCCCGTTCTTGGTGCCGCCGAAGGACAGGATGTCCACGCCCGCGTCGGTGGTGAACTCCGCGAGCGGCACGCCCAGCGTGGCGGCCGCGTTGGCGATCCGTGAGCCGTCGAGGTGGACGGTCAGGCCGCGCTCGTGGGCGTGATCGCAGATCGCCCGGATCTCCTGCGGGGTGTAGCAGGTGCCGAGTTCGGTGGTCTGGGTGATGGAGACGACCTGCGGCTGGGCGCGGTGCTCGTCGTCGAAGCCCCAGGCCTCGCGGTCGATCAGTTCGGGGGTGAGCTTGCCGTCCGGGGTGGGGACGGTGAGCAGTTTGAGGCCGCCGACGCGCTCGGGTGCTCCGCACTCGTCGACGTTGATGTGGGCGGAGGCGGCGCAGATCACGGCGCCCCAGCGTTCGGTGACCGCCTGCAGGGCCACCACGTTGGCCCCGGTGCCGTTGAAGACCGGGAAGGCCTCGGCGCGCGGGCCGAAGTGGCGGCGGAAGACCTCCTGGAGGTGGGCGGTGTAGTCGTCCTCGCCGTAGGCGACCTGGTGGCCGCCGTTGGCGAGGGCGAGCGCGGCCAGCACCTCGGGGTGGACACCCGCGTAGTTGTCGCTGGCGAAGCCGCGTACGTCCGGGTCGTGGTGCCGGACCGCGTCGGTCGCGCTTACGGGTGCGGGGTGAGCCACAGGCGTTTTCCGTTCACTGCTCGGGCCGGGCGGGTCCACACGTCGGCGATGGCGTCGGCCAGGTCGGTCACGTCGGTGAAGCCGGCGAACTTGGCGTTGGGGCGCTGCTCGCGCATCTCGTCGTGCACCAGCGCCTTGATGACCAGGACGGCGGCCGCCGTGGTCAGGTGCTCCTCCCCCTGGGCGCCGCCGAGCTTGCGGAAGGAGTCGCCCAGCGCCAGCGTCCAGGCCTCGGCGGCGGCCTTGGCGGCGGCGTAGGCGGCGTTCCCGGCCGTCGGCTGGGTGGCGCCGGCCGCGCTGATCAGGACGTAGCGGCCGTGCGGGCTGCGCAGCAGCGCGTCGTGGAAGGCCAGCGAGGTGTGCTGGACGGTACGGACCAGGAGCTTCTCCAGGAAGTCCCAGTCCGCGAGGTCGGTCTCGGGGAAGGAGGCCGAGCCGCGCCAGCCGCCGACCAGATGGACCATGCCGTCGACGCGGCCGAGGTCCTTCTCGATCCGGGCGGCCCACGCGCGGGAGGCGTCCAGGTCGAGCAGGTCGACGATGTCGCCGGTGATGGCCGCGCCGCCGGCGTCGTAGCGGGCCTGGTCCACGGCCTCGGCGAGGCGTTCGGGGCTGGCGTCGCCGCCCACGACATGGGCGCCTGCCCGGGCCAGCCGTTGCAGGGTGGCACGTCCCGCGGGGCCGCCTGCGCCGGCCACCGCGATCACGGCGCCCTCCAGGGGGCTCGGGCCTCCGTTGCCGGTTTCGCTCATCTCCTCCACCGCCTCCTTCACGCTGCCGTCTTCTGCCGGTCGCCGGCGGTGATCCCCCTGGTGGAGGCGATCACGTCGCGCAGCTTCTTGGCCAGGGCCTCGTAGAACATGCTGAGCGGAAACTCGTCCGGAAGCACGTCGTCCACGAGTTTGCGCGGCGGCTGGTCCAGGTCCAGGGCGCCGGGGCCCTTGGCCCAGGCGGAGCCGGGGTGCGGGGAGAGGTAGTTCGCGACGAGGTCGTAGGCGGCGAACCAGTGCACCAGCTTGGGGCGGTCGATGCCGTCCCGGTAGAGGGTCTCGATCTCGGCGCACAGCTGGTTGGTCACCTGCGGGGCGCGCTGCCAGTCGATGTGCAGCTTGTTGTCCGTCCAGCGTACGGCGTCGTGCTTGTGCAGGTAAGCGAAGAGCAGCTGGCCGCCGAGGCCGTCGTAGTTGCGGACCCGGTCGCCGGTGACGGGGAACCGGAAGAGCCGGTCGAAGAGGATCGCGTACTGGACGCCCAGGCCCATGGGGTGACCCTCGGCCTCCAGCTGCACGGCCTCCTTGAAGGTGGTCAGGTCGCAGCGCAGCTCCTCCAGGCCGTACATCCAGAACGGCTGCCGCTGCTTGATCATGAAGGGGTCGAAGGGCAGGTCGCCGTGGCTGTGGGTGCGGTCGTGGATCATGTCCCACAGTACGAAGGTCTGCTGGGCGAGCTCCTGGTCCTCCAGCAGCGCGGCGGCGTCACCGGGCAGCGTCAGGCCCAGCGTGCCGACGGCGGCCTGGGTGACCTTGCGGAAGCGGGCGGCCTCGCGGTCGCAGAAGATACCGCCCCAGGTGAAGCGCTCGGGGGCCTCGCGGACGGCGACGGTCTCCGGGAAGAGCACGGCGGAGTTGGTGTCGTAGCCCGGCGTGAAGTCCTGGAAGGTGATCGGTACGAAGAGCGGGTTGTCGTAGCGGGTCCGCTCCAGCTCGGCCAGCCAGTCGGGCCACACCACGCTCAGCGCGACCGCTTCGAGGTTGCGGTCCGGGTTGCCGTTCTGGGTGTACATCGGGAAGACCACCAGGTGCTCCAGGCCGTCCCGGCGGTCGGCCGCGGGCCGGAAGGCCAGCAGCGAGTCCAGGAAGTCGGGCACGCCGAAGCCGCCGTCGGCCCACTTGCGCAGGTCCTTCACCAGGGCCTGGTGGTAGTCGGCGTCGTGCGGGAGCAGCGGCGCCAGGTCCTCGACCGCCCCGGCCACCCGGCCGAGGGTGCGCTCGGCGTCGTCCCGGGAGGGAGCGCCCTCGGCGGTGAAGTCGATCGAGCCGTCCTTGTTCTGCCAGGGGCGGATCGCCTCCACGGCCTGCTTCAGTACCGCCCACGCCGGGTGGCTGACGATCGGCGACGACAGATTTTCCGTCACGGCCCCTCCTGCACAGAAGAAATTATTGCGCGACCACGGTAACCGGGGCGGGTTCTCCCGTACAAGTGGACGATCTCCGCATTCACGTGGCGTTCGACTCCTTGCCGCCCGGCCCTACTAGGCTGGCGGGCGTCCTGGTGATCCATCCGTGGTGATCCATCTGTCGCACGGAGGCGGGAGCGCCTTGAGCTTTCTCACAGTCGGCCATCGCGGTGTCATGGGCGTCGAGCCCGAGAACACGCTGCGCTCCTTCGTCCGCGCCGAGCGCGAGGACCTGGACCAGATCGAGCTGGACCTGCATCTGAGCAAGGACGGCGCGCTGGTCGTCATGCACGACGAGAAGGTCGACCGGACCACCGACGGCAGCGGCGCCATCGCCGACCTGACCCTGGACGAGCTGCGGGAGCTCGACGCGGGGCTCGGCGAGCGGGTACCGGTCTTCGAGGAGGTCCTGGACGCGGTGGCCAAGCCGATCCAGGCGGAGATCAAGGACGTCGCGGCGGCCCGGGTCCTGGCCGACGTCCTGCGCGAGCGCGGCCTGCTGGACCGGGTGGACGTGCTGTCCTTCCACGACGAGGCGCTGCGCGAGATCCGCGCCTGCCTGCCGGGTGTACGGACCGTGCTGGTCGCCCAGGGCCCCATGGGCTCGGAGATCGTGACCCGGGCCCGGGCGGTGGGCGCCGGGCTGGTCAGCCTGAGCCTGCGCCGGATCAGCCGGGCCCTGGTGGAGGAGTGCCACCGCGCCGGCATCCGCGTCATCGCCTGGACCGTCAACACCCCCGCCGACCTCGCCCTGGTGCACGCACTGGGGCTGGACGGCGCGGTCACGGACCTGCCGGACATCAAGCGGGCGGTGGAGTCCGGGAACTGACCGGGAACGCAACATGCCGGACACATATGTCCGGCATGTGGAATCACACGTCTACGACCTGGACATTCTCCCTCGCGCGGTGCCAATCTCGCGCCATGCGCCCTGCCTTCGCCGCCGCCGCTGCGGCCTCCGTCCTCGTCATCACGGCCGCCGCGTGTGCTCCGCAGGACGACACACCCGCGGCCGGCGGCTCGTCCTCCGCCTCCGCGTCGTGCTCCGCGTCGTCGCTGGCCACCCAGGCCGACGGCAAACTGACGATAGGCACCGACAACCCGGCGTACGCCCCGTGGTTCTCCGGCGACGACCCGTCCAACGGCAAGGGCTTCGAGTCGGCGGTCGCGTACGCGGTGGCCGAGCAGTTGGGCTTCGCCAAGGACGAAGTCGTCTGGCAGAAGGTCACGTTCAACAGCGCGGTCGCCCCCGGCGCCAAGAAGTACGACTTCGACATCAACCAGGTCTCGATCACCACCGAGCGCAAGAAGGCCGTGGACTTCTCGTCCGGCTACTACGACGTGCGCCAGGCGGTCATCGCCCTCAAGGGCTCCAAGGCCGCCAAGGCGACCGGCCTCGCGGACCTGAGGAAGCTCAAGCTCGGCGCGCAGATCGGTACGACGAGCCTGAAGTACATCAACGACGTCATCAAGCCGACCCAGGACGCGGCGGTCTACCAGAAGAACGACTTCGCCAAGTCCGCGCTCAAGAACGGCCAGGTCGACGCCATCGTCACCGACCTGCCCACCGCCTTCTACATCACCTCCGCCGAGGTGACCGACGCGAAGGTGGTCGGCCAGTTCGAGAACACCGGTGACGGACAGGAGCAGTTCGGCCTCGTCCTGGACAAGGGCAGCAAGCTCACCTCCTGTGTCACCAAGGCCGTCGACGCGCTGCGCGAGGACGGCACCCTGGCCTCGATCGAGAAGAAGTGGCTGTCCGACGCGGTCAACGCCCCGGTGCTCAAGTGACCTTGGACGACACGTACCGGCCGTCGGCGCGGCGGATCGAACGGGAGCGCCGCAAACGCTCCCGCACCCTCTACTCGGTGACGGTCGCGGCGGTGAGCACCGTGCTCACCGCCGGCGTGCTCTGGTTCGCGGTCACCGGCTCCCCCGGCTGGCCCCGGGCCCGCGAGACCTTCTTCGACGGCCACTACGCGCGTGAGGCGTTCCCCAAGGTCATCGAGGGGCTCTGGCTCAACCTCAGGCTGATGGTGATCTGCGGTGTCATCGTGCTGTTCGTGGGGATGCTGCTGGCCGTCGTCCGCACGCTGCGCGGACCGGCGTTCTTCCCGCTGCGGGTGCTGGCGACCGCGTACGTCGACTTCTTCCGCGGACTGCCGCTCATCATCTGCCTGCTCGCGGTGATCTTCGGCGTCCCCGCGCTGCGGCTGCAGGGGGTGACCACCGATCCGGTGGTGCTCGGCGGGGCCGCGCTGGTGCTCACGTACTCGGCCTACGTCGCCGAGGTGTTCCGGGCCGGCATCGAGTCCGTCCACCCCAGCCAGCGTGCCGCCGCCCGCTCCCTGGGACTGAGCAGCGCGCAGACGATGCGCCATGTGGTCCTTCCGCAGGCCGTGCGGCGTGTCGTGCCGGCGCTGCTCAACGACCTGGTGTCGCTGCAGAAGGACACCGGGCTCGTGTCCATCGGCGGGGCCGTCGACGCGGTCTACGCGGCGCAGATCATGTCCAGCGAGAGCTTCAACTACACGCCCTACGTGGTCGCCGGCCTCGTCTTCGTCGCGCTGACGATCCCGATGACCCGGTTCACCGACTGGGTCACCGCCAGGATGAACCGCCGCCAGTCGCAGGGAGGCACCGTATGACCGACACACCCGTGCTGCGGCTGGAGTCCGTACGCAAGACCTTCGGCACGACAGTGGTGCTGCGGGACGTGGACCTGGCGGTGCCCGCGCACACCGTGACGGCGCTAATCGGCGCCTCCGGTTCGGGCAAGTCGACCCTGCTGCGCTGCGCGAACCTGCTGGAGGAGATCGACGACGGGGCGATCTACCTCGACGGCGACGAGATAACCGACCCCCGGGTGAACCCGGACGAGGTGCGACGGCGGATCGGCGTGGTCTTCCAGGCCTACAACCTCTTCCCGCACATGACGGTCCTGGACAACATCACGCTCGCGCCGCGCCGGGTGCACCGCACCGCCCGCAAGGAGGCCGAGGACCGGGCCCGCGCCCTGCTGGCCCGCCTGGGGCTGGACGGCAAGGCGGGCGAGTACCCGGACCGGCTCAGCGGCGGCCAGCAGCAGCGGGTGGCGATCGTAAGGGCGCTGGCCGGGCAGCCGCAGCTGCTGCTGCTCGACGAGATCACCGCGGCGCTCGACCCCGAACTGGTCGGCGAGGTGCTCAACGTGGTGCGGGACCTCAAGGACCAGGGCATGACGATGGTCATCGCCACCCACGAGATGGGCTTCGCCCGCGAGGTGGCCGACCAGGTGTGCTTCCTCGACGGCGGTGTGGTGCTGGAGCGCGGCACCGCCAAACAGCTGTTCGGCGCGCCGCAGCAGGAACGTACCCAGCAGTTCCTGCGGCGGATCGTCGAGGCCGGACGGCTGTAGGCCGGACGGCTGTAGGCCGGTGAACGTCCGCGGCCGGCGCCCTCGGCGCCCTACGCGGGGCCGAGCTTCTTGACCAGCAGCTCGAACTGCAGGTCGGTGCGGGTGGGCAGGCCGAACCGCTCGTCGCCGTACGGGAAGGGCGACATCTCACCGGTACGGGCGTAGCCGCGCCGTACGTACCAGGCGATGAGCTCCTCGCGGGCGGAGATCACCGTCATGTGCATCTCGTCCGCGCCCCACTCGTCGCGGGCCAGGCGCTCCGCCTCGACCAGCACGACCCTGCCCAGGCCGCCGCCCTGCAGGCCGGGGCGGACGGCGAACATGCCGAAGTAGGCGTGGCCGTCGCGGTTCTCCAGCTGGCAGCAGGCGACGATCCCGTCCGCCGACTCGGCCACCAGCATCCGGCCGGCCTCGGACGCCACGACGGCCGCCACGCCGTCGGGGTCGGTGCGCTGCCCCTCCAGCAGATCCGCCTCGGTGGTCCATCCGGTGCGGCTGGCGTCCCCCCGGTAGGCCGACTCGACGAGCTCGACGAGGGCGGGAACGTCGGCCGGGACGGCGGTACGGATGGTGGGCGGCGCGGAGCGGTTCTCGGTGTCCATCGCCGCATGGTCGCCTACCGTCGATCCCATGGTCAACGTACTGAGCAGCCGGATCCTGCTGCGGCCGACCGATCTGGCCCGGTCGCGGGCCTTCTACCGGGACGACCTGGGGCTGGCGGTCTACCGGGAGTTCGGCGAGTGGGAACGGCGCGGGACGGTCTTCTTCCTGGGCGGCGGTTTCCTGGAGGTCTCCGGGCAGGCCGACGAACCGCCCGGCCCCGGGTTGTGCCTGTGGCTCCAGGTCGAGGACGTGGCGGCCTGCCACGGGCGGCTCGCGCGGCGCGGGGTGCCGGTCGTGCGGGAGCCGCGGCGGGAACCGTGGGGGCTGGTCGAGATGTGGATCGCCGATCCCGACGGCGTGCGGATCGTGATCGTGGAGGTTCCCGGGGACCATCCGCTGCGCTACCGGGCCTGAGAGCCTGTGGCCGCCCCCGGCCGGGCGCCCCGCGCATCGCGCCGGGGGCCGACGCGCCCCGGATACGTCTGTGCGCTCGGGTGTGCGCCGCCGGGCAGGGGCATCCTCCGGAGGGCGGCCGAGGGTGCCGAGGCGGGGAGGCCGGTCATGCACGGACCAGTGCTGGTGGGGTGGCTGCTGGTGGCCCTCGGAGGCGCCACGGGGCTGCTGTGCCTGCTGCGCACGCTGCCGGGCGGCGCGGGGGCCGCGGACCGGCACGCCGTGCGCGACGACGGCCTGATGGGGCTGGGCATGGCGGTGATGGCGGTGCCGGTCTCCGTGCTGGACCCGCATCCGTGGGAGCCGGCGCTGTTCGCCGTCGCCTTCGGGGCGGCCGCGGTGCGGGCGCTGCTGCTCGCCCGGCGCGAAGGCGCCGCCGCGCACCACGCGCACCACGCGGTGGGGGCCGGGACCATGGCGTACATGGCGGTGGCGATGGCCCGGGACGGGGCGCCCGGGGCGTCGCACGCCGGGCACCTGCCGGGCGGGGCGCCGCTGCTCACGGGGGTGCTGCTGGCGTACTACACGGCGTATGTGCTGGCCTCGGGGGTGCGGCTGGTGTCGGTGCCCGTGGCGGCGGGGACGGCGGGGGCCGGCGCGCGGCCGGGGATGCCGGCGGCTCCGTGGTCGGCGGAGCTGACGGCTGCCTGCCGGGTGTCGATGGCGATCGGGATGCTGGCGATGCTGCTCACCGTGTGACATCTGTGAGGCGTGCGTCACTTTTGAGCAGAACGCCGTACCGATGGGTAGCGGCACCCTCATAGTCTGTCCGCTATGACGGTCCCCTTCGTGCTGCTCCTGCTCGGCGCGATGGCCGCGGCGACGGCGCCGCGACTGCTGACGCGGGCCCAGTGGCCCGAGCGCGAGCCCGTGCTGGCCCTGTGGGTCTGGCAGTGCGTGGTCGCCGCCGTCCTGCTGTGCTGCGTCCTCGCGATGGCCCTCAGCGCGTCCGCCGCCTGGAGCGCGGTGCGCGGGCACCTCTTCGCGTACGCGCCGCACGGCGTCGTGGACGCCTACGGCCTGCCCGGCTACGGGCCCTGGGCGGGAGTGCTGGCCGTGCTGCTGGCCTGCGGCGGCGCCTGGACGGCGGCGATGCTGACCCGCGAGATACGGGCGGCGCGCGCCCGTCAGCGGCAGCGCCGGGCCGAACTGCTGGTCCGCGTCCCCCGGCTGCCCGGCGAGGGTCTCGGGCTCGCGGCCGACGAGCGCCTGGTGGTACTGGAGAACGACCGTCCCGACGCCTGGTGGCTGGCCGGGGCCCGGCCGCAGCTGGTCATCACCACGGCCGCGCTGCGCAGGCTCAGGGGCCGCCAGCTCGACGCCCTGCTCGCGCACGAGCAGGGTCACGCCCGGGCCAGGCACGACGTACTGCTGCACTGCGCGGGGGCGCTCGCCAGCGGCTTCCCGCAGGTCCCGGTCTTCGCGGGCTTCCGCAACCAGGTGCACCGGCTCATCGAACTGTCGGCCGACGACATCGCCTCACGCCGTTTCGGCCGGCTCACGACCGCTCTCGCCCTGGTCGAGCTCAACGAGGACCGCGGGGTGTTCGGCCCCTGCCCGGCGCCCCTGGCCCAGGTGCCGGTCCGGGTCAACCGGCTGCTGGATCCCGCGCCCCGGCTCAGCCGCGCGCACCGCGCCCAGGTCACCGCGCTCGCCCTGCTGGTGCCTGCCGTCCCGCTGCTGGTGGCCTTCGGCCCGGGGCTGACGGCGCTGGCGTAACGGGGCGCCGGTGGGAACCACGTCACATCCGCACCTCGCCGCGGTCACCACGCCCGGCCCCCGCACCTCTGCGGACGCCGCATGGCAGTTCCGGCGGTAACCGCGGGCCTCACGCCCAGGGCGCCTCACCGTGGCCGCGGCCGGCACTCGGACAAAGTGGCCGTCCGTTCGGCCTGACCGGCTCGCCGACCCGGCGCCGGACTGGAAGCCTGTCAGGGGGCCCGAACGGGCACACGACCACCGCGAAGGAGTGATACCGGCGAGCGCCGGCGGCCTTTGGCGACGAACGCCGTGCAGCGCCCTGCCGCAGGATCCCAGCGGAAGCCGCGAGGCCGATCCATGACCGGCGGCGGCCACGAGGGCGCACCGGGCCGCGACCGGCCTGATGTCCGGTACCGGTCCGTCGCCGTCCGGTTGGTGACCAGCGTCGAGGCGGCCGTCGAAGGCGTCGCCACGCAGCTCACCCGCGTCTTCCTCAAGCGCGCGCAGGAACCGGTGCGGCCGCGATCGCCGCGGTCGGGCGAGCCCGCCGACGGCCGACGGCTGTGACGAGTCGTCCCCGGCCGTGCCCGGCGTCATTCGTATCTCATTGTCCGAGCAGCCGTCAGCCCCGCTGCGAGTCGGCGGCGCCTCTGGCGGCGCCCCGGCGGCGCCGGGCGCCCGTGGGCCGCGTGATCGGCGAGGATCGGCCCATGGACGCCGCCGACGCCGCCCCGCCCGCCGGAGCCCCCGGCCCCCGCACCGCCTGGCTGCGCGCCTGCGCCCTGTTCGGCGTGCTCTTCGTACTGCTGCTGGTCCCGGTGGCGGGCCGCTGGGGGCCGCTGCTGTCACTGGACGGCCGGATCGCGCGGGCCCTGCACCCGGTGGCGGTCGGTCATCCGGCGCTGACCCGCGCCAACCGCGTACTGACGGACCGGGTCTGGGATCCGGTGATCCTGAGGGCCCTGCTGGCCGCCGCTGTCCTGTGGCTGCTGTGGCGGCGCGCCTGGCGCCCGGCGCTGTGGCTGGCTGTGTGCGGACTGGTGGGCAACGCGGTCCAGCAGGGGATGAAGGCCGTGGTGGGCCGGCCCCGGCCGGTGTGGCCGGACCCGGTGGACAGCGCGCGCTACGCGGCCTTCCCCTCGGGGCACGCCATGACGGCGGCGATCGTCTGCGGATGCCTGCTGTGGCTGCTGCTGAACCGCACGTCGGCGGGCCCGCGGTGGCGGGCGGCGGGGTGGACGGCGGCGGCGGTGTCCGTAGTCGGGGTGGGCTTCACCCGGCTGTACCTGGGGGTGCACTGGGCGAGTGACGTGGTGGGGGGCTGGCTGCTGGCGGGGGTCGTGGTCTCGGGCGCGGCTGCGCTGTGCGCACCCTGGCGGGCAGGATGACGGACATGACCATCGAACTCACGCTCAGAGGATGCCTGTTCGACTTCTCCGGGACGCTGCTGCGCATCGAGCCCGCGCACAACTGGCTGCGGGCCGCGCTGGAGAAGTCCGGAATCGGGCTTCCGGAGGCCGAGCTGACCGCGTACGCCGACCGGTTGAGCCGGGCCGGCGGTCAGCCGGGGGGCGCCGGTCCCGATCGGGTACCGGCCGGGCTGGAGCGGCGGTGGCGGGACCGCGACCTGAGCGCGGAACACCACCGGGCGGCGTTCACCGGGCTGGCCCGGCAGGCGGAGCCGCCCTGGGAGGAGCCCCGTGAGGAGCTGTACGACGCGCTGTACGACCGCCATATGGACCCGGCCGCCTGGACGCCGTACCCGGACACCGCGGAGGTGCTGGGCGAGCTGCGCGGGCGCGGCGTCCCGGTGGCGGTGGTGAGCAACATCGGCTGGGACCTGCGGCCGGTGTTCCGCGAACACGGACTGGACGGCCTGGTGGACGCCTTCGTCCTGAGCTTCGAGCACGGTGTCCAGAAGCCGGATCCCCGACTGTTCCGCATCGCCTGCGACGCGCTGGGCCTGCCGCCCGGGTCGGTGGCGATGGTCGGTGACGACGCGCACGCCGACGCGGGCGCCGCGGCGATCGGCTGCACCGTACGTCTCGTGGAGCATCTGCCGGTGGACCAGCGGCCGGACGGCCTGCGACCGGTCCTGGAGGCCTTCGCACCGGCCTGCGCGGATGCGGGTACCCGGCAGTCCCCCGCGCCGCCGGGTACCCGCCGCTGAGTATACTGGCTGCCAGCCAGTCATTGCAGGAGTCAAGCATGTCCCCGCGGCGCCCCTCGGTCAACCAGGAGATGCGGCGGCGTTCCCGGGACCGGCTGCTGCGGGCGACGGTCGAGCTGGTCGAGGAGCGCGGTTACGAGGCGACGACGCTCGCCGGGATCGCGGACCGGGCGGGCGCGGCGCGCGGACTGATCTCGTACTACTTCCCCGGCAAGCGGCAGCTGCTGCAGTCGGCGACACACCGGCTGATGCATGTGGAGCTGGCCGCCGCCCTGGCCCGCCCGCCGGATCCGCGGGACGGCCGGGAGCTGCTCGCCAGGGCCGTCGACTGCGTGCTGGGCCTGCCGGTGCGGCACCCGGTGCTGATGCGCGCCCACATGGCCGGGATCCTGCAGGCGGAGGGTTTCGTGGAATGCCCCGAACAGCGGCAGCTGGCCGCGCTGCTTCGGGACTGCGTCGCGGCCTGGGGCTCGCAGGACCCCGAGCAGGACTACCGGATGCTGCGGGCGCTGCTCATGGGGGCGGTGTTCGCGCAGCTCATACCGGGGGCCCCGATGCCTCCGGCGCTGCTTCGGGCGGAGCTGTTCCAGCGCTACGGACTGGCCGACCGGGAGGACGGCGCACCGCCGCCGCGCACCCTCCCGTAGCGCCGCACACCTCCCGCGGAACGGGCGGCGGTGCGATGCTGGACGTACTCGCGCACCCCCGGCGGAGGGGCTCCACATGCTTCGTGTCGCAGTCGTCGGTTCAGGTCCGAGCGGTGTCTACACGGCGGAGGCACTGGCCCGCCAGGAGGATGTCCCCGAGGTGGCGGTCGATGTGCTCGACCGGCTGCCGTGCCCGTACGGACTCGTGCGCTACGGGGTCGCCCCCGACCACGAGAAGATCAAGTCCCTCCAGGTCAGCCTGCGCAGGGTGCTGGAGGATCCGCGGATCCGGTTCCTGGGCAATGTGACGGTCGGCGGCCGCCTCGATCCGCCGGCGCTGCGCTCGCTGTACCACGCGGTGGTGTACTGCGTGGGCGCGGCGACCGACCGCAGGCTCGGGGTGCCGGGCGAGGATCTGCCCGGCAGCCACTCGGCGACCCGGTTCGTGTCCTGGTACAGCGCGCACCCGGACGAGCCCGGTGAGGAGTTCGCGCTGCTGGCCCGGTCGGCGGTGGTGATCGGGGTCGGCAATGTGGCGGTGGACGTGGCCCGGATCCTGGCCAGGGGCGGGGACGAGCTGCGGCACACCGACGTGCCCGACGCCGCGCTGCGCGCGCTGCGGGACAGCCGGGTCACCGATGTGCACATGGTGGGCCGTCGCGGGCCGTCGCAGGCGAAGTTCACCACCAAGGAGCTGCGCGAGCTGGGAGGTCTGCCGGACGCCGACGTCCTGGTACGGGCCGACGAACTGGCCCTGGACCCGGCGTACGCCGATCCGTCCGGTCTGGCGCCGGCGGCCCGGCGCAATGTCGAGGTGCTGCGGGGCTGGGCGGCCCGGCCCCCGGCCGGCCGGGCCCGCCGGATCCATCTGCGGTTCTTCCTGCGGCCGGTGGCGCTGCTGGGTGAGGAGGCGGTCACCGCCGTGCGGTTCGAGCGGACGGCGCCGGACGGCCGGGGCGGGGTCACCGGGACCGGGGAGCAGGAGGAGATCGAGGCCGGACTGGTGCTGCGCAGCGTCGGCTACCGCGGGGTGCCGCTCGCCGGGCTGCCGTTCGACGTCCGGGCCGGGATCGTGCCCAATGCCGGGGGCCGGGTGCTGCGCGACGGGCGGCCGTCGCCGGGCGAGTACGTCGCCGGCTGGATCAAGCGGGGGCCCACCGGGGTGATCGGCACCAACCGGCCCTGCGCGAAGCAGACCGCGGCCGCGGTGGTGGCCGACGCGCCGTCGTTGCTGGCGGGAGGGCTGCCCGGGGAGGCGTCCGGTGCGGTGTCCGGGGATCCGCTGGAGGGGCTGCGGGCACTGGGCGCGGACCCGGTGGAGTGGTCGGGGTGGGAGGCGATCGAGACGGCGGAGCGGGCGCTGGGCCGGTCGCTGGACCGTACGACGGTGAAGATCGCCGACTGGGCCGGCCTGCTGTCGGCGGCCCGGCCCGCCCGGTGAGGCGCATCCGCAACACCTCCGAAATCAACAAAATGTTCAAGGCGTCTACGGTCTGGGCTGTCACCCGCACCTGTCATGTCGAGGAGTAGTTCCCATGGCGACAGCCGAGACGTCCGTGGATCCCGTGGATCCGGTCGATGAGGTCCTGCCGGCCGCGCAGCTGGGGGCGTTCGGCCTGCAGCATGTGCTCGCGATGTACGCCGGGGCGGTGGCGGTACCGCTGATCGTCGGCGGCTCGCTCGGGCTCAAGGGCGCCGACCTGGCGTACCTGATCACCGCCGACCTGCTGCTGTGCGGCGTGGCGACGCTGCTGCAGTGCGTCGGCTGGTGGCGCTTCGGCGCACGCCTGCCGATCATGCAGGGCTGTACGTTCGCGGCGGTCTCGCCGATGGTGCTCATCGGCAAGGACGGCGGCCTGCCGGCGATCTACGGTTCGGTGATCGTGGCGGGCCTGGCGATGATGCTGCTGGCGCCGGTCTTCGGGCGGCTGCTGCGGTTCTTCCCGCCGCTGGTGACCGGCACCGTGATCCTGATCATCGGGCTGAGCCTGCTGCCGGTGGCCGGCAACTGGGCGGCCGGCGGGGCCGGTGCGAAGGACTTCGGCGCGCCGCGCAACATCGCACTGGCGGCCGGGGTGCTGGTGGCGGTGGTGGCGGTCCAGCGCTTCGCGCCGCCGTTCCTCAGCCGGATCGCGGTCCTGGCCGGCATCGCGCTCGGCCTGGTGGCGGCGCTGCCGCTGGGCATGACGGACTTCGACGGGGTCGGTGACGCGGACTGGGTCGGCATCAGTACGCCCTTCCACTTCGGCACCCCGTCCTTCCAGGGCGCGGCGATCGTGTCGATGCTGGTCGTGGCGCTGGTGACGATGACCGAGACGACCGGTGACCTCATCGCGGTCGGCGAACTGACCGGTCGCCGGGTGGAGCCGGGGCGGCTGGCGGACGGCCTGCGCGCGGACGGCGTCTCGACGGTCCTGGGCGGCGTCTTCAACACCTTTCCGTACACCGCGTACGCGCAGAACGTCGGCCTGGTCGGCATGACCCGCGTGCGCAGCCGCTGGGTGGTCGCCACGGCGGGCGGCATCCTGGTGCTGCTCGGTCTGCTGCCCAAGCTGGGCGCGGTGGTGGCCGCGATTCCGGCACCGGTGCTGGGCGGCGCGGGGCTGGTGATGTTCGGGTCGGTGGCGGCGAGCGGGCTGCGCACGCTGGCCGGCGTCCCGTTCAAGGACAACCACAATCCGACGGTCGTCGCGGTCTCCCTGGCGGTCGGGCTGCTGCCGGTGGGTGTGCCCACGTTCTACGACCGGTTCCCCGACTGGTTCCAGACGGTGATGGACAGCGGGATCAGCGCGGGCTGCATCACCGCGATCGCGCTCAACCTGCTGTTCAACCACCTTCCGGGCAAGGGTGGTTCAGCCGCCGAGCCGGTGGTCCTGCCGGGCGGCGCCGTCGAGAACACTGCCGAGGAGACCGGGGAACAGCGCGTCTAGAAGACTGCTGAAAATCTCATGTTCTGGCCCCGGCTCGGTGGAGTCGGGGCCAGTCTTGTAGGCATGCAGGGTGAGTGGGCCGGGGAGATGGTCGGGCCGGATGTGTGGGAGACGTGCCGGGAGTTGATCCCGGTGGGGAGTGTGTTCGCGTTCCTGGCCGAGCATCGTGAGGTGCTGTTCCCGCCGGGGATGTTCGCGGACATGTATCCGTCGTCCAATGGCCGTCCGAGTCTGCCGCCGCAGGTGCTGGCCGCGACGGTGGTGCTGCAGAGCCTGCAGGGGCTGTCGGACTTCGAGACGGTCCAGGAACTGCGGTGTGACCTGCGGTGGAAGGCGGCTTGCGGGCTCGGGCTGTACGACACCGCGTTCGATCCGTCGCTGCTGACGTACTTCCGGCGCCGCTTGCGTCATTCGGCCGATCCGATGCGGATCTTCACCAAGGTCAGGGAAGTCGTGGCCGCGACCGGCGTGCTCAAGGGCAAACAGCGGCGCGCGCTGGACTCCACCGTGCTCGATGACGCGGTGGCCACCCAGGACACCGTCACCCAGATCATCTCCGCGATCCGCCGGGTGATCCGCGAGGTCCCCGGCGCCGACGAGGTGGCCGCGGGGCACTGCCGGGCACACGACTACACCGACCCGGGCAAGCCGAGGATCGCCTGGGACGACGAGAGGGCCCGCGCCGCGCTGGTCGACGCGCTGGTCACCGACGCCCTCAACCTGCTCGGGCACCTGCCCGAGCAGAACCTGGGGGAGAAGGCGGCGAACGCGGTCGGCCTGCTGGCCCTGGTCGCCGGGCAGGACGTGGAACCCGCCGAGGACTCCGACGGACGCGACGGGCGCTGGCGCATCGCCAAGCGCACGGTGGCGGACCGGACGGTGTCCACCGTTGACCCCGACGCGCGGCACATCCACAAAAACCGCACCCGTCACCAGGACGGCTTCAAAGGGCATGCGTCCTTCGAGCCGGAGACCGGGCTGTTCACCGCCGTCGCCCTGACCAGCGGCTACGGCCCCGACAACCACGAGGCCGCCGTCGCCGCCGGTCTGCTGGCCGACGAGGAAGAGGGCGCGGAGTTAACCGTGCTCGGCGATTCCGCCTACGGCACCGGCGACCTGCGCGCGCAACTGCAGGCCGACGGCCACACCCTGGTGATCAAGCCGCCGCCGTTGCGGCAGGCAGTCCCCGGCGGGTTCACCGTCGACGACTTCCGTATCGGCCTGACCGCAGGCACCGCGACCTGCCCGGCCGGAAACACCGCCAACCTCGGCCAGATCAAACCCGACGGCGCCCGCACCGCCCAGTTCAAGGGTGTGTGCGCCGACTGCCCGCTGCGGACGCGTTGCACCACCTCCAAGACCGGACGCACCCTCAACGTCCACCCCCAGTACGAACTGCTGGCCGCCGCCCGGGCCCAGGCCGCCACCGACCCCGTCTGGAAGGACGAATACCGCCGATGGCGGCCACCCGTCGAACGCGCCATCGCCTGGCTCGTCGCCAAGGGCAACCGCCGGGTTCCCTACCGCGGCGTCATCGCCAACAACATCTGGCTCCACCACCGCGCCGCCGCCCTCAACCTCCGCCGACTGATCAACCTGGGACTCACCCGGACGAGCAACACCTGGCATCTCACCCCAGCCACCGCATAGCAAAAGGGCCGCCCGGCCTGCGGCCGGACAGCCCCTCGACAAGATTTTCAGCAGTCTTCTAGGTCCTCGCTGCGCAGGCCGTTCATCTTGGACGTGCCCCGGTAGGTCTGGGTGATGACCCCGGCCCGCCGCCGGGGTGCGGATCCCGACCGGACCCGGCTACCAGGTGCCCTTCGCCGAGCGCGTGCGGTCGGAGACCGGCCTCGCGGTGGCGGCGGTCGGCGAGATCACCGGGGCCCGGCAGGCGGAGGCGATCGTCGCGGGCGGCCAGGCCGACGCCGTACTCCTGGGCCGGGAGCTGCTGCGCGATCCGCACTGGCCGCTGCGGGCGGCGCGCGAGCTGGGGCCCGGGGTGCGCCCGCCCGAGCAGTACCTGCGAGCGGTCTGACCCCACGGCCCCGGCCCTCGGGCCCCTCCGGCCCGGCGGCCCCTTTGAACTGGGGGTACGCGCGCCGGAGGGGCCGTTGTCAGTGGGGCGGTGCAGACTCTGTGATACCGGACACATCCGAGGCTTCGCATTCCGGAGGAGTAGCACCATGAACGACGTCTTGCTCGCCGTCGGCACCCGCAAGGGCCTGTTCCTCGGGCGCCGGACGGGCAGCCCGGGCTGGGAGTTCACCGGCCCGCACTTCCCGATGCAGGCCGTGTACTCCGTCAGCATCGACACCCGGCGCGCCGTCCCCCGGATCCTCGCCGGCGCCGACAGCTCGCACTGGGGACCCTCGGTCTTCCGCTCCGACGACCTGGGCCGCAGCTGGCACGAGCCGGCCCGGCCCGCCGTGCGGTTCCCCGAGGGCACCGGCGCCTCGCTGGAGCGCGTGTGGCAGCTCCACCCGGCCGGTCCCGGCCAGCCCGACGTGGTGTGGGCGGGCACCGAGCCGGGTGCGTTGTTCCGCTCGGACGACGGCGGCGAGACCTTCGAGTTCGTCCGCAGCCTGTGGGACCATCCGCAACGCGAGCGGTGGGGTGCCGGGTTCGGCGGACAGGCGGTGCACACCGTGGTCACCGACCCCCGGGACGCGCGGGCGGTGACGGTGGCGGTCTCCTCGGGCGGGGTGTACCGGTCACGGGACGGCGGCGTGAGCTGGGACGCCTCCAACACCGGCCTCAAGGCGGACTTCATGCCCGACCAGTACCCGGAGTTCGGGCAGTGCGTGCACAAGATCGCGCCCGACCCGGTGGATCCGGACCGGCTCTATCTGCAGAACCACGGCGGGGTCTACCGCAGCGACGACGCCGGGGCGAGCTGGGCGGAGATCGGCAAGGGGCTGCCCGCCGACTTCGGCTTCGCCGTGGCCGCCCATCCGCGGCGCGGCGGTGTCGCCTACGTCTTCCCGGTCAGCGACGGCGGCGACCGCTACCCCCCGGACTACCGGTGCCGGGTGTTCCGCACCGAGGACGCGGGCGCCTCCTGGAGCCCGCTGAGCGCCGGGCTGCCGCCCGAACAGCACTTCGGCGTGGTGCTGCGGGACGCCCTGCGCACCGACGACGCCGACCGCGCCGGGGTGTACTTCGGCAACCGCAACGGGGAGGTCTACACGAGCGCCGACGAGGGCGACAGCTGGGAGCAGGCCGCCTCCCACCTGCCGGACGTGCTCTGCGTGCGGGCGGCGGTCGTGTGAGGCGTCGCTGAGCCACTAGACTGACTCCCCGTGGCAGCACGACCGTTGAACGAGATCGTCGAAGCGGGCTGGGCGAAAGCCCTGGAACCGGTGGCCGGACGGATCGCCGCGATGGGCGACTTCCTGCGCGCCGAGATCGCCGCGGGGCGTACATACCTTCCCGCCGGGCCGAACGTACTGAGGGCCTTCCAGCAGCCCTTCGACGAGGTGCGGGTGCTCATCGTCGGCCAGGACCCGTACCCCACCCCGGGGCACGCGGTCGGGCTGAGTTTCTCCGTGGCACCCGAGGTGCGCCCGCTCCCGGGCAGCCTGGAGAACATCTACCGCGAGCTGGGCAGCGACCTCGGCCTGCCCCGGCCCGCCGACGGCGATCTGACGCCCTGGACCCGGCAGGGCGTGCTGCTGCTCAACAGGGCGCTGACCACCGCTCCGCGCCAGCCCGCCGCCCATCGCGGCAAGGGCTGGGAGGAGGTCACCGAGCAGGCCATCCGCTCGCTGGCCGCGCGGGGCACGCCGCTGGTGTCGATCCTGTGGGGCCGTGACGCGCGCGATCTGCGGCCGCTGCTGGGGCAGTTGCCGGCCATCGAGTCCTCGCATCCCTCCCCCATGTCGGCGGACCGCGGCTTCTTCGGGTCCCGGCCGTTCAGCCGGGCCAACGACCTGCTGGCACGGCAGGGCGCGGATCCGGTCGACTGGCGGCTGCCCTGAGAGGATGAGAAACCGTTAGTCTGCCCGGGTGACGACGCATTCGAACACCCCGGCGGGCTGGTACACGGACCCGCACGGCACTCCGAACCTGCTGCGCTACTGGGACGGCTCCCAGTGGACGGAGCACACGCACTCCGGCCAGCAGCAGCCCCAGGTGCCCCCGCAGCAGCCGTACGGCCAGCAGCCCCAGCAGCCCCCGCACCAGAAGGACAACCCGTGGGAGCTCGGCGTGGACGGCGGCCACGACCCGGCCAAGGTCCAGCGCCAGGTGCGGCAGCAGGCCGGCGTGGCCCCCACCGGCCCGGGCGGCGGCGGCCTGTTCAGCGAGCCGGTGCTGGTGGTGAACCAGAAGGCCAAGCTGATCGAGCTCAACAACGAGTACAGCGTCTTCGACCAGGGCGGTCGTCAGCTCGGCTCGGTGATCCAGGTCGGCCAGTCCACCGCCCGCAAGGTGCTGCGCTTCGTGTCCAGCATCGACCAGTACCTGCCGGTGCGGCTGGAGGTCCGGGACGCGTACGGCCAGCCGCAGTTGCTGCTCACCCGGCCGGCGAAGTTCATCAAGTCCAAGGTCATCGTGCAGCGCCCGGACGGCCTGACGCTCGGTGAGATCGTCCAGCAGAACGCCATCGGGAAGATCAACTTCTCCTTCCTGGTCAACGGTCAGAAGATCGGCGCCATCAAGGCCGAGAACTGGCGGGCCTGGAACTTCTCGATCGTCGACCACACCGAGACCGAGGTCGCCCGGATCACCAAGACGTGGGAGGGCCTGGCCAAGACCATGTTCACCACGGCGGACAACTACGTGCTGCAGATCCACCGGCAGCTCCCCGACCCGCTGCTGAGCATGGTGGTCGCCTCCGCGCTCACCGTCGACACCGCTCTCAAGCAGGACTCCCGCGGCCTCGGATGAGCCGTCACCGTCCCGGTACGGTGCCGAAAACCGGTCGGAACCATACCGGTTCCGTCTGACCGGCACCGTATCGGGACGGAACCGGACAGTTAACCCCTGCGTAGGACCCTCCCGAACACGAGAGCCGCCCGAGGCACTAGCATGCCTCGCCATGAGCACTGCCGAAGGCCCCGCATCCGGCCTGCCCGTTCGTATGCCGCGCCCCCGCCAGCCCGGGCGGCACCGGCGACCGGAACCGCTGACCACGCCCGAGGGCGCTCCGGCGCTTGTCCTCGCCGTGCCCGGCACCCCGTCCTCCGCGACCCGGAGTCTGGCGGAGGAAGTCATCAGCATCGCCCGTTCCGAGCTTTCCGGACTTGATCCGCGTATAGGTTTTGTCGACGGTGACGGCGAGGACGCCGAATACCCGACGTTGGAATCCGTGCTGGCCAGAACCGCTGCCGAGCGCCGGCAGGACGGCCCCGCCGCCGTTGTCGTGCCCCTGCTCGCCGGCCCCGAGGCCTCGGTGATGCGCCGCATCCGCCAGGCCGTCATGGACAGCCGCTCCGCCGCCGAGGTGACCGACGTCCTCGGCCCGCACCCGCTGCTCGCCGAGGCGCTGCACGTGCGGCTCTCCGAGGCCGGCCTCGCCCGCGCCGACCGGGCCCGGCTGTTCACCGTCGCCACCGCCGCGGACGGCATCATCCTGGCCACTGTCGGCGGCGAGGAGGCGGTCCAGGCCGCCGGCGTGACGGGGCTGCTGCTCGCCGCCCGGCTCGCGGTGCCGGTGCTGGCCGCCGCCCTGGACGTCGAGGGCTCCATCGCGCGGGCCGCCGACCAGCTGCGCGGCTCCGGCTCGTCCCGGCTGGCCCTGGCGCCCTGCCTGATCGGCCCGGAGATCGCCCCCGAGCTGCTCCACGACGCCTCCAAGGAGGCCGACTGCCAGGGCGCCGACGCGCTCGGCCCCTACCCGGCGATCGGCAAGCTGGTGGTCGCCAAGTACACGACGTCGCTCGGCATCGCCCAGCAGCCCTCACAGGGCGCCTCCGCCCACTGAACGGTACGGCGGGCCCCCGCTGCCGGGGGCCCGCCGGCCGTATGCGGCGGTCAGCCGAACAGTACGCAGGACGCCGCCGGAACCGGGACCGACCCGGCCTGTACCGGCGTGCCGGTCCGCGGGTCCACGTCGAACCAGGTCACGTCGCCGGAGCGCTCGTTGGCGACGTACAGCCGCTTCCCGCAGGGCCCCAGGGCGAGATGGCGCGGCCAGTCGCCGCCGCAGCCGACGGTCCCCAGCAGTTCGAGCCGGTCCCCGGACTCGTCCACCGACAGTACGGCGATGCTGTTGTGGCCCCGGTTGGCCACCCAGGCACGGCGGCCGTCGGGTGAGATCACCAGCTCCGAGGGGTAGTTGGGACCCGCGAAGCCGGCAGGCAGCACCGGCACCTCGGCCACCGGGCGCAGCCGCCCGGCCCCGGGGTCCCAGTG
This sequence comes from Streptomyces sp. RLA131, assembly GCF_056270125.1. Taxonomy (NCBI): domain Bacteria; kingdom Bacillati; phylum Actinomycetota; class Actinomycetes; order Kitasatosporales; family Streptomycetaceae; genus Streptomyces; species Streptomyces sp. RLA131. The sequence continues at coordinate 7,499,669 of NZ_JBWDOQ010000002.1, read as the reverse complement.
GCAGACCGTGACCACCGGCTCCAGCTCGTTGACGACATAGGCGCGGTCGCCCCGGGGGTGGAACGTCAGATGGCGGGGGCCGGACCCGGAGCGCAGGCCCAGTTCGCGCTCGATCTCCAGCTCACCGGTGTCCGGGTCCAGCTCGCAGACCCGTACCGAGTCCGTGCCGAGGTCCACGGTCAGCACCCACCGGCCGGACGGGTCGGGGAGCACGGCGTGGGCGTGCGGCCCGGTCTGCCGCTCCGGGTGCGGGCCGTCGCCCTCGTGCTCCATGACACGGGCGGGCTCACCGATGCCGCCGTCCTCGCCCAGCGGCAGCACACTGACCGTGCCGGTCCCGTAGTTGGCGGTGAGCAGATGCCCCCGGTGCACGCTCAGGTGGGTGGGCGCGCCACCGCCGACCGGCACCGTCTTGCCGAGCTGCCCGGGCGCGGCCGGGTCGGCCAGTGAGAAGGCCGCGGCGGCGCCGTCCCGGGGGTGCTCGCTGACCGCGTAGAGCAGTCCGCCGTCCGGCGACAGCGTGAGGAAGGACGGGTCGGCCACCGCGTCCGTGGAGTGCAGCTCGGTGAGCGCCCCGGTGCCGGGGTCGACGGCGGCCACGGTGAGTCCCCGCCCGCCTGCCGATGTGAACGACCCGATGTATGCGTGCCCGGCCACTGCCGTACCTCTTCCGCCTGTTGTCCGTACGGCGGCTGAGAGTAGTCCCCCCGGTGGCCGGATCACGCGGGCGGGTGGCCAGAAAGGCCCGGGGGTGGACCCGGGGGCGTCAGGGCCGCGTTCCACGGCCGTTTCTGGGCTTCAGCGTCCCAGGCGGTGCACGCCGCGCTGAGCACGCCGACGGCGGCCTCCGGACGAATCGTCAGGCGTGAGCGAGCCGCGCCCGGGCCGGGCCCCGGAGCGGCTCGGCCATCGCCCCCAGGGCTCGTTCCAGACCGTGCAGATGCGCCAGGGCCGGGTCGGGGTGCGGCGAGGCGGGCCGCACCTCTTCTTCCCCGCGCTCCCGGCCGTCCGGCGTGGTGAGCGCCCGCACCGCGGCTTCCACGCGCCGGCAGGCGGAGACCAGCCGGGCGTCGTGCGACGCCTGCGGATCAGCCGCGACGGACACGAGCCCGCGCACCTCACGGACGCAGTCCTCCAGCAGGGCCATCACCCGGCGGGCGCGGGCCTTGCGGACCCGCAGCGGGTTCAGGGGGTGAAGGAGCGGAGCCACCGAGAGCCGCGCCCGGCCGAGCACCATCTCCAGCTCCGAGGCGAGCGGCGCCGGGTCGGCCACCGGGTCGCCGGCCAGCCGGCGCTCGGCGGCGGCGGCGCAGCCGTGTACGCCGTGCAGGGCACGCTCGATCCAGGCGTTGGTCGCGGCGTGTGTCGTGACGGGCAGCACGACCGCCACGGCGAGCGCGGCGGCCAGCGCGCCCACACCGGTCTCGGCAAGGCGCAGCGCGAGCAGGCTCGGCTGGAGGATTCCCAGCAGCCCGTACAGAAGGGAGACCAGCAGCGTCACGGCGAAGGTCATCCAGCTGTACGAGACCGGGGCGGCGTAGAAGATCACGAAGACGCACACCGCCACGAGGGCGGCCGTGGGGGCCACCGCGCCGTGCACCGGGACCGCGACGAGCAGACCCGCGACGATGCCGCCGACCGTGCCGAGGAGCCGGCGGAAGCCCCGTACGAGCGTCTCGCCGCGCGAGGCGGTGTTGACGAAGATCCACCAAGCGGCGCCGACGGCCCAGTACCAGCGCTCCTGCGAGAGGAACTGGCCGACGGCCAGGGCGAACGTGCCGGCCACCGCCATCTGCACCGCCTGGCGGGTGGTCGTCCGCCCAAGGCCGGAACCCGCGGCCAGAGAGGGCACGGCAGGCGCCGGCCGCCGCCGCTCGAAGCACCAGACGCCGAAGCGGACCGCCGAAGCGGCAAGGAGGCCGAGCAGGACGGCGGAGCACACCTCGGGCAGTTGTCCAGGCACCGTGTGGAGGAACTGCGCCATGAAGAAGGTCATGAACGCGAAGACCCCCAGGGCATGGCCCCGCGGCCCCCAGCGGCGCGCGTACACCCCGGCACCGGCCACCCCGACGAACACCATGTCCCGCGGCAGGGAACTGCCGTGCAGCCCGGCCGCCACGGCGAGCACCGGAAAGCCCACCGCGGGCAGCAGCGCCGTGGTGACGGCCTGACCGCGCACCGTGGGGTCGGCGACCGTGAAGAGGGCGAGCAACGCGGCGAGCCCGCCACTGACGACCGCGGTGAGAGCGTGGCCCGTGAGGCCGCACACCAGCACGGCCGCACCGACGCCGAGCACGGACCGCGCGGCCGCACGCGAACGCAGCCGCCCCGGATCCGGGGCTGTGAACACCCTCTTCAGCACTGCTTCCCACCCCTTCGACGCCCTGACACGAAGATGGCGCCGCGGAGTCCGCAGCGCCATCGATGCCCGTATCAGAGCATCAAGCACCCCAGTGGCTCAAGCGAAGGCTCCGCTACTGGGCCGTTGGCCCAGCCTGGTCGGCCGATCGCCGCCACCGGGCAGGCCAACGGACCACCCCGCAGAGCCGCGCGCGCCGGCTCCCGGGTAACGGTCAGGGCCGCGGCCGCCGTCAGGACCAGGCGGGGGGCGGTCAGCCGGTGGCGCGGCCGCCGGCCACCGGTTCGAGACCGTTGAGGTCGCTCGCCATCAGCATCCCTTCGAGGGGGGTCGGCGATCGGAGGGACGGCGGCCGCTCGGCTCTGACTCGGCGGTGCCCCTGAGCGGCCGGCGCGAAGCGCCCGCGCCCGCACCCGTGACGACGACGGAGGCGCGGCCAGGGGCCGTCGCCCGCCCGCGCGCGCCCTCCGGACCCCGGCGGACCCGCACGGCGGCTGTACCGGCTTCGTACAGGACGTCGTCCGGCGGCGGCTCGGTCCCGTACCCGGTCTCGTGCTCGGCGGCCCGGAGCATCACTCCCATGTCCTCGCGGGCGCGGGCCACCCGGGAGCGGACGGTGCCGATGGGGCAGCCGGTCACGGCGGCCGCGTCGGCGTACGGGAGGCCGAGCATCTGGGTCAGCACGAACGCCTCACGGCGCCGGTCGTCCAGGAAGGACAACAGGTCGAGAAGTGCGACGCCCTCGTCGAAGCCGGGCGCCGCCGCACTGTCCTGGGCCCGTTCGGCCGCCGACTGCCAGTCGGCGGAGCCGGAAAGGCGCGGCCGGGCGGAGTCGTACCGGTAGCGGTCCACGACCACCCGGCGGGCGATCGACAGCAGCCAGGTCCGGGCGCAGGAGCGGCCGGCGAAGCGCGGCAGGCTGATCAGGGCGCGCAGATAGGTCTCCTGGGTGAGGTCGTCGGCGGCGGCCGCATCCCTGGTCAGATGTGCCACGAACCGCCGGACGTCACCGCGGGTGGCGTGCACGAAGTGCTCGACGGCATCGGTGTCGCCGCGGCCCGCGGCCAGCGCCCAGGCGGTCACCTGGGCATCGTCGCGCGGTACGGGCGGGCGGGGGCTGTTCGGTTTCAGGCCGGAATTCATCGCGTTGGGTCCTTCGCTCGCTGGGCGGTCCGGACCGTTCGGGTCCCGGCGCCGCCGGCAGGCGGTCTCCCGGGCAGCCGGCGGCGCCCTCGACGCCGCGTGGGCGCACGACGGGCCGGGCACGGTGGGAGAACCGCAGGGCATGAGGGCCCGGCGTACCGCGTACGGGTATGCCGGTGGTGCGCCCGTCAGCCCGGAAGGCGAGGACGGACGCCTGTCAGCAGCAAGCCGGTCGCGCCGGCGGACCCCTGCGAATGACGACGTGCCGCAGTGCCGACCGGCGAAGCCGCCGTACCGTCGCCGAGGACGGCCGGGGGCGCAGCCGAGCCGGGAGCCCGGCGGGGGCGAGCAGTCGCGCGACCAGACGTGCCAGACGCAGAGGCGTGGAGACGAGGGCCGCGAGCGCCCGGCCGAGCCGGTGGACCGCGGCCTCGCCCCGCCACATCCACAGCGCGCAGACCAGAGCGGCCGCGAGGTGGGCCAGGAACATACCGAGGGTCCACGCGCGGCCGGTGGAACCCATCTCGGCCGCGGGCGCCGCGGGCATGGCGCCCATGGTGGTCGCCATGGTGGTCGCCATGGTGGTCGCCATGTGACCGGCACCCGTCGCGGACGTCCCCTGCGTCGCCTGCATGCCCTGCATGCCCTGCATGCCCGCCATTCCGGTGCCGGCCGCGCTCGGCACGGACACCAGGTGGGAGAGAGTGAACAGCGAGTGCAGGACGAACTGGGCGGTGACGGTGGCCCCGGTCACCGCGAGCGCGCCGCGCTCCCGGCCGGTCAGCCACCAGGCACCCGAGGTGACCCCCGCGAACGCGAACACCACGGCCCAGGCCGACAGGGGGTCGCCGGACATGAGGGCGTGCCCCAGCGCGGTTGTCGCCACGCACACCGCCGCGAAGATCGCGGAGCGCGCGAGACGGAAACCGGGCCCGGAGGTCATGGCGGCCATCGTGCCAGTCGCCCCCCGGAAGACGGTAGAGAGGGCCGACCACGTCGCGTCGCCCGGCCGTCGGTGATATGGGCGCGCCCTGCCAGGTGTCCCACGTCACATCCCGCTTCCGGAACTCGCCCCCGCCCCGGGCCGACTGCTGGGGTGTCACGGCTTCCTCCGCCGTGCCGCCCTACGTCTCCAGAACCACGCGGGAGCACCAGCCATGTCCGTAGAGCCGACCGCCCTCGCCCCGTCGTCGCCCGAAGCCGAGGACCCCGCCCCGGGCCCCGTCCCGGGCCCCGTCCCGGCAACGGCGCCCGCCCGGTTGTCCGTTGGGCGGGCTCTGCGGCCGCTGGTGCTGCGCCTGCACTTCTACGCGGGCGTACTCATCGCCCCCTTCCTCCTGGTCGCCGCCGTGACCGGGCTGCTGTACGCCGGCTCGTTCCAGGCCGAAAAGCTGCTGTACGCCCATGAGTTGCGCGTCCCCGTCGGCACGACCCAGTTGCCGATATCCGAGCAGGTCGCCGCCGCCCGCACGTCCCACCCCGAGGGAGTGATCAGCGCGGTGCGCCCCTCGCCGGAGGCCGGGGCGACCACCCGCGTCCTGCTGACCGGCGTCAAGGGCGTGGCCGAGGGCCACACGCTGGCCGTCTTCGTCGACCCGTACACCGGCAAGGTCCGCGGCGCCCTTGAGCAGTACGGCTCCACCGGGGCACTGCCGTTGCGGACCTGGATCGACGAACTGCACGCCAATCTGCACCTCGGCGAGACCGGCCGTCTCTACAGCGAACTGGCCGCCAGCTGGCTGTGGGTGATCAGTGGCGGCGGCCTGGTGCTGTGGTTCGGCCGCCGCCGTGCGCAGCGCAAGCTGCGCGGCACCACTGGGCGCCGCCGCTCCCTCACCCTGCACGGCACGGTCGGCGTCTGGGCGGCGGCCGGGCTGTTCTTCCTCTCCGCGACCGGTCTGACCTGGTCCACGTACGCCGGGACCAGCATCAGCGATCTGCGCGACGCGCTCAGCCAGGCCACCCCGTCGGTCACCGCGACGGCCGCGGGCGCCCATGAGGAGCACGGCACCGGCGACTCCGGTGACACGGCCGCCGGTGGGGTCGGCCTCGACGCGGTCCTGAGGACCGCCCGCGCCCAGGGCCTGTCGAACCCCGTGGAGATCGTGCCGCCCGCCGATGCCACCTCCGCGTACGTCGTCAGGCAGATCCAGCGCAGCTGGCCGGAGAAACAGGACGCCGTCGCCATCGACCCGGCCACCGGCGAGGTCACCGACACACTGCGGTTCGCCGACTACCCGGTCCTGGCCAAACTGACCCGCTGGGGCATCGACGCCCACACCGGCATCCTGTTCGGCCTCGCCAACCAGATCGTGCTGGCCGTCCTCGCTCTGGCGCTGGTCCTCCTGATCCTGTGGGGCTACCGCATGTGGTGGCAGCGCGGCCGCGGTTCCGCCTTCGGCCGCCCGGTCCCGCGCGGCGCCTGGAGCCGCGTCCCGCCGTACGTCCTGGTGCCCGGCGCCGCCGTGATCGCCGTCCTCGGCTGGTACGTGCCGCTGCTCGGCATCCCGCTGGCGGCGTTCCTCGCCGTGGACGTCGTCCTGGGCGAGATCGCCCACCGGCGCGGCCTGCGCACGTACGCCTGAACAACCGACAGCGCATGTGACGGGCCGAACGACATGGAAGGACCGGGCCGGTGAACGCTCCCCGGGCGGCACGCGTGCTGCGCGCGACGGTGTTCGCCGCGATGTGCGTGACGCTGTCCGCCGCTGCGCACCGGCCGGCCGGCGCACTGCTCACCGCCCAGGCCGCGCCGCGCAGGACGCCGATGGCGGGCGCCCCCGGCCCCGCCGGCGGAGGGCCGGCTCCGGTCACGACGCCGCCGCGTCCGGTGTGCGCGGCGCGGCGACCTGAGCTGCGTCATGCCGTGTCCCGGCGCGGGCCGCCGGGACACGGCTCCGACGTCACGAACCCGGCCCGCGTCACCCCACCCCCACACCCCGTTCCCGTTCCCGTACGGAGATGCCCCCATGTCGTCCGCCGGCACCACCATCGAGCGCGGCCTGCGCAGGACCGCCGCCGTCACCGCCCTCTCCGCGGCCACGGTCCTGCTGACCGCCGGTTCCGCCTTCGCCCACGTCACCGTTCACCCCGGCAGCTACGCCAGGGGGGAAACCGACGGAACCCTCGCCTTCCGCGTCCCCAACGAGGAGGACGGGGTGGGCACCACAAAGGTCCAGGTGCTCTTCCCCACCGACCATCCCGTCCTCGGCGTCCTGGTCAACCCCGTGCCCGGCTGGACCGCCACCACCAGGACGACCAAGCTCACCACCCCGGTCAAGACCGACGACGGCACCATCACCGAGGCCGTCTCCGAGGTCACCTGGACCAAGGGCACCATCGAGCCCGGCCAGTACCAGGACTTCACCGTCGCCTTCGGCCAACTCCCGGAGGACACGGGCGAGCTGACGTTCAAAACCCTCCAGACCTACTCCGACGGCAAGGTCGCCCGCTGGATCGAGACCCCGCAGCAGGGCGGTGAGGAACCGGAGAACCCGGCTCCGGTGCTCACCCTGACCACCGGCTCCGACGCCGCCTCCCCCAAGGCGCCGGCGGCCTCGCCCGCGTCCACCGCGGCCACGGCCTCCGCCGACGACTCCACCGCCCGCGGTATCGGGATCGCCGGCCTTGTCGTCGGGTTGCTCGGGCTGGGCGCCGCGGCCTTCGCGATCGCCCGCAGCCGCTCCCGGAGCGCGTAGCGGCTCCGCGCCGCCACGCGCGAGGTCAGGCCCCTTCGCCGTGGAAGGCGCCGAGAATGCGCTCGGCCGCCAGGGTGGCCGTCAGCCGGCCGTCGCGGACCTGCTGCTCCAGGTCGGGAGTCAGGGCCCGTACGCCGGGGTGGGCGCGGAGCCGGCCGAGAAGTTCGTCCCGGACCATGGCCCAGGCCCAGTCGACCTGCTGGTCGCGGCGCTTGGCGTCGAGCCGGCCGGCTGCCGCCAGGAGGGCGCGGTGCTGTTCGAGGCGGTCCAGGACGACGTCCAGGCCGGTGGACTCACGGGCGCTGCAGCTGAGAACGGGAGGGGTCCAGGCGGCGTCGGCGGGATGCATCAGCCGCAGGGCCCCGGCCAGTTCGCGGGCCGCGCTGCGGGCGTCACGCTCATGCGGCCCGTCGGCCTTGTTGACGGCGATGACGTCGGCCAGTTCCAGGACGCCCTTCTTGATGCCCTGGAGCTGGTCGCCGGTGCGGGCCAGGGTGAGCAGCAGGAAGGAGTCGACCATGTTCGCCACGGCGGTCTCCGACTGCCCGACACCCACGGTCTCCACCAGCACCACGTCGTATCCGGCCGCCTCCATCACGACCATCGACTCGCGGGTCGCCCTGGCCACCCCGCCCAGCGTGCCGGCGCTCGGCGAGGGCCGTACGAAGGCGGCCGGATCCACCGACAGCCGCTCCATACGGGTCTTGTCACCCAGGATGGAACCGCCGGTGCGGGTGGAGGACGGGTCGACGGCCAGCACCGCCACCCGGTGACCGAGCCCGGTCAGCCGGGTGCCGAAGGCGTCGATGAAGGTGGACTTGCCGACCCCGGGCACACCGCTGATGCCGATCCGCCGCGCCCCGCCCGCGTGCGGCAGCAGCTCGGTCAGCAGCCGTTGGGCCAGGGCGCGGTGGTCGGCCCGGGTGGACTCCACCAGGGTGATCGCGCGGGCGATGTACGCCCGCTTCCCGTCGAGTACACCCTTCGTATAGGCGTCGAGATCGATCGGCATGTCAGTCGGTGCCGGCCTGCAGCCGGTGGCCGAGGGCGGCGGCGAGCCGCTCCACGAGGTCGTGCGCCGCGTCCGGAATGACCGTGCCCGGCGGGAAGACGGCGGTCGCGCCCGCTTCCCGCAGCTCCGGGATGTCCTGCGGCGGGATCACCCCGCCGACGACGATCATGATGTCCTCCCGGCCCTCGGCGGCAAGCTGCTCGCGCAGCGCCGGTACGAGGGTCAGGTGCCCGGCGGCCAGCGACGACACCCCGACGATGTGCACATCGGCCTCGACGGCCTGCCGGGCCACCTCGGCCGGAGTCTGGAACAGGGGACCGACGTCCACGTCGAAGCCGAGGTCGGCGAACGCGGTGGCGATCACCTTCTGGCCCCGGTCGTGCCCGTCCTGACCCATCTTGGCGACCAGGATGCGCGGACGGCGCCCCTCCGCCTCCTCGAACTCCCCGACCAGGGCGCGGGTGCGCTCGACGGAAGGAGACTGGCCTGCCTCGTTGCGGTACACACCGGAGATCGTACGGATCTGGCCCGCGTGCCGTCCGTACACCTTCTCCAGTGCGTCGGAGATCTCCCCGACCGTGGCCTTGGCCCGGGCGGCGTCCACCGCCAGCGCCAGGAGATTGCCGCTGCCCCCCGCCGCGGCGGTCAGCGCCCGCAGCGCGTCCTGGCAGGCGCTCTCGTCCCGCTCCGCACGCAGCCGGCGCAGCTTGGCGATCTGCTGGGCCCGCACCGAGGAGTTGTCGACCTTGAGTACGTCGATCTTCTCGTCGGACTCCACCCGGTACTTGTTGACACCGATCACCGGCTGCCGCCCGGAGTCGATCCGGGCCTGGGTACGGGCCGCCGCCTCCTCCACCCTCAGCTTGGGGATTCCGGCGTCGATGGCCTGCGCCATGCCGCCGGCCGCCTCGACCTCCTGGATGTGCTGCCAGGCGCGGCGCGCGAGGTCGTAGGTGAGTTTCTCGACGTACGCGCTGCCGCCCCACGGGTCGATGACCCGGGTGGTTCCCGACTCCTGCTGAAGCAACAGCTGGGTGTTGCGGGCGATGCGGGCGGAGAAGTCGGTGGGCAGCGCCAGCGCCTCGTCGAGGGCGTTGGTGTGCAGCGACTGGGTGTGGCCCTGGGTCGCCGCCATCGCCTCCACGCAGGTGCGCGTGACGTTGTTGAAGACGTCCTGCGCGGTGAGCGACCAGCCCGAGGTCTGTGAATGGGTGCGCAGGGACAGCGACTTGGCGTTCTTCGGATCGAACTGCTTGACCAGCCTGGCCCACAGCAGCCGGGCCGCCCGCAGCTTCGCGATCTCCATGAAGAAGTTCATGCCGATCGCCCAGAAGAACGACAGCCGGGGTGCGAACGCGTCCACGTCGAGCCCGGCGTCGCGCCCGGCCCGCAGGTACTCCACACCGTCGGCCAGGGTGTAGGCCAGCTCCAGGTCGGCGGTGGCCCCCGCCTCCTGGATGTGATAGCCGGAGATGGAGATGGAGTTGTAGCGCGGCATCCGCTGCGACGTGTACGCGAAGATGTCCGAGATGATCCTCATCGACGGCTTCGGCGGATAGATGTAGGTGTTGCGGACCATGAACTCCTTGAGGATGTCGTTCTGGATGGTCCCGGTCAGCTTCTCGGCCGGCACCCCCTGCTCCTCCGCCGCCACGATGTACAGCGCCAGCACGGGCAGCACGGCGCCGTTCATCGTCATCGAGACGGTCATCCTGTCCAGTGGGATGCCGTCGAAGAGCTGCCGCATGTCGTAGATCGAGTCGATGGCGACGCCCGCCATGCCGACGTCACCGGTGACCCGCGGGTGGTCGCTGTCGTACCCGCGGTGGGTGGGCAGGTCGAAGGCGACCGACAGGCCCTTCTGGCCGGCGGCGAGATTGCGCCGGTAGAAGGCGTTGGACTCCTCCGCGGTGGAGAAACCGGCGTACTGACGGATCGTCCACGGCTGGTTGACGTACATCGTCGGATAGGGACCGCGGAGATACGGGGCGATACCGGGATAGGTGGCCAGGAAGTCGAGGCCCTCCACATCACGGCCGGTGTACAGGGGTTTGACGGTGATGCCCTCGGGGGTCTCCCAGAGCAGGTCGGCGTCGCTGCTGCCGGTGGACTCCTTGACGGCGCCGCGCCACTGCTCCTCGGTGGCCTCGGCCGGGGTACCCGGGCCGAGGTCCACCCGCGAGAAGTCGGGAATCTGTGTCACGCCACCACTCCGATACGGTCGAGAACGGAGGACAGGACGGCCACGGCGTCACAGCCCGCGAACACGTACTCGTCGACCCCGGTGTACTCCCCGGGCCGTCCTGCCAGAAAGATCCACCGCGCACCCGCCGATCGCAGGGCGCGGGCGACGTCGTCCGCCTGCTCCGCGTACCGCTCGTCGCTGGAACACAGGCACGCGACGGCTGCCCCGCTGCGTACGAACGCCTCGGCCGCGGTGGCCGCGTCGACCGACACCGGGTCGTGGACCGGCTCGACACCTCCGGCCTGGAACAGGTTCGAGGCGAAGCCGGCCCGGGCGGTGTGCGCCGATGCCGGGCCCAGCGCGGCCAGGAAGACCCGGGGCCGGGCCCCGGTGGCGGCCAGGTGCGCGTCCGAGCGGACGCGCAGAGCCTCGTACGCCTCGTCGCGCCGCACCTCGGGAAGGCCGCCGCGCCGCCCGGCAGCGGGGGCCGGGACGGGGGCCGGGACGGGGGCCGGGACGGGGGCCGGGACGGGGTCGCGCCGCACGGGCTTCTCCGGCAGATGCGGGAACTCGCTGACGCCGGTGATGGGTTCGCGTCGGCGGGCGAGGTCCTTGCCGCGGGCCTGCCAGGTGGCGGCGATCCGTTCGCCGACCAGCCCGGAGTCCAGCGCGGCCCGCTGGCCGCCGGCCTGCTCCAGCTCCTGGAAGAACGCCCAGGCGGCATGGGCGAGTTCGTCGGTCAGCCGCTCCACGTACCAGGAGCCTCCGGCGGGGTCGATGACCCGTCCCAGATGCGACTCCTCCAGCAGGATGGTCGAGGTGTTGCGGGCGATCCGCCGGGCGAAGGCGTCCGGCAGTCCCAGCGCGCTGTCGAAGGGCAGCACGGTCACCGCGTCGGCTCCGCCCACTCCGGCGCCCAGGCAGGCGATGGTGGTGCGCAGCATGTTCACATACGGGTCGCGCCGGGTCATCATCACCCGCGAGGTCACCGCGTGCTGCAACTGCGCGGCCCCCGCCTCCCCCGGCCCCGCCCCGCACACCTCGGCGACCCGGGACCACAGACGCCGCGCCGCCCGCAGCTTGGCGATGGTCAGGAACTGGTCGGCACCGGCCGCATAGCGGAACTCCAGCTGCCGCAGAGCCGCCCCGACCGGCAGCCCGGCACCGGTCAGCAGCCGCAGATACGCGACCGCGGTGGCCAGCGAACAGCCCAGCTCCTGGGCTGCCGAGGCCCCCGCCTCGTGGTAGGGCAGCGCGTCCACCGTCAGCGCCCGCAGCCCCGGGTAGTGCCGGCGGCACAGCTCGGCGAGCTCCGCGGCCTCGCTCATGGCCTCCACCGCGCCGCCGGTGCGGGCGGCGTGCCCCAGCGGGTCCATGCCGAGGCCGCCGCGCGCCGCCTCGCGGGGCACGCCCCGCTCCTCGTACAGCCGCAGCAGCGCGCGGGCGGCCTCGCCGGACTCGGCTCCCGCGTCCAGCACCACGGGCGCCAGATCGAGAAGCACCCCCTCCAGCGCCTGCCCCAGGCCGGACACCGGCAGCCCGGATCCGCCGACGGTCAGCCACAGCGAGGTGACCCCGTTCTCCAGATCCGCCAGAACCGCCTCGTTGGCCCGGGCCGGCTCCGGCCGGTCGTGGCGCTGCCGTACATCCCATCCGTTCACCGCGCCGCCCGCGGGCGTACCGCCGCGTACGTACGGTGCGAAACCCGGGTATCCGGTGTCGGGGGCGGTGTCCCGCGCGGTGTAGAGGGGCCGCGCGACGATGCCGTCACCAAGAGCGGTGGACAACGCCTCCTCGGCCGCCGGGCCGGCGAAATCCTTACCCGACTTGCGCAGCACGCCTTCGACCAGACCGCGCCACTGGTCATGGGTCGCGTCCGGGAACTCTGCAGCCAGCGAAAGCCCGTCATCGGGTAGGACCGTCATGCCTGGATGCTAGGGCAGGGCGCCAAAGCGACAGCAGAGGCAGCGGCTGTGACCTTTGCCATCCCCGGTGTTCCCCCGTGGTTCCCCCCTGATCGAGGACGACGGGCGAAGCGCTCTCCGCACGGCGGCAACCAGGGCTCGTCGTCGGCCCGTTCGTGGTGTGCGGCTTCGGGCAGCCGCACCCGCTCCGGGTGCCGCCGGTCGAGTTCGGCGTCCACGAAGGCGGTGACGTCGATGTCGACGACGACCTTGCCGGCGCTTCCGCCGTGTCCGGAGACCCGGAGGGCGGCCACCGGCGAACCGGCGATCCTGACCTGCGTCAGGTCGCGGACTCCGCTGCCGTCGCGCCGTCATCCCGTCCCTGGAGGCGGTCGATCCAGGGGTGCGGTCCGTACGCCTGGGCGATGGCCTGGGCCAGCCAGCGCCGCTGGTGGCCGGTGAGCGCGGGCCGCGCCGCGGTGAGGTCCTCCTCGTCCTTCGGGCGAGGCGCCTTGGCCTTGTAGAAGAGCTGCACTTCCGGCGACAGATAGGGGATGCCGCCGGAGGAAACCTGTCCCAGCGCGTCGAGCGGCCGGCGAACGCGACGATCACGCCGCGACACCCATTCCTCGCCGTCGGACTCGTCGAGCATGATCTGGATCCGCCAGGGTTCACCCGGCCCCGGCTGGCACCAGATGTCGTGCACCCTGGCGGGGAGTTCCTCGCCCGGCGACCACGGCCGCAGACTGCCGGGCGGATCGGCGGCCCACCACAGCCAGTCCGGCAGTGCCCGCTGCACCGCGAGCCGGTCGCGCCGCAGGACCATGACGTCGATGTCGGCGTGGTCCCGGACGCGGTGGCCCACCGCGAGTTCGATCGCCAGACCGCCGGCCACCCACCAGGGAGTCTCCAGACGGGAGAAGCGGGCGGCGACCTCACCGAGGGACGCGGGAGCCCACTCGCTCAAAGGGGTGTGCGGGTATGCCATGCGGGCCCTCCCGGGTCTGACGGGGCTGACCGGGCTGACCCGTCTCACGGGTTGACCGGTCTCACGGGTTGACGGGTCTGACGCCGACTTACGTCCCGCTCCCGCGGCTCAGGTGGCCGGCCTTTCGGGCTTGCGGGCAAGAAAGGTACCGGCGGTCCTCCTGCCTCCTTCGCCCGGCGCCTGCACCAGTCGCGCGGTGACGACGAGCCCGGCCTCCTCCAGCAGCCCGGCGATCCGGTCCGGCGGCAGCAGGTAGGACTCGAAGGAGACCGGATGGCCGCCGTACGCCCGCGTCGGGCGCAGACGCTCACCGGCTCCCACGTGGCCGGCGAGCATCAGGTGGCCGCCGGGTGCGAGCGTGCGGCGGAACTCGCCGAACACGACAGGCAACAGCTCCGGTGGCGTGTGGTGGGTGGAGTAGTGGGCAAGGATGCCGCCGAGTTCGTCGTCCTCGACTGCCAGCGCGGTCATCGACCCCACGGTGAACCTCAGACCCGGGAAAGCCCGGCGGGCCAGCCCGACCATCGCGGGCGACAGGTCGACGCCGAACGTGGACACCCCCAGCTCGGCCAGATACGCCGTCACCAGGCCGGGCCCGCATCCCAGGTCCGCGACAGCCCCGGCGCCGGCCGTCCGCACCACCTCGGCGAACGCGGCCAGCATCGCGCGCGACAGCGGATCCAGCTCCGCCGGGGTCCTGACCTGTTCGGCGTAGTCGGCGGCGACCGTGTCGTACGACTCCCGGACGGCCGCGAGGTAGGGGAGATCAGTCACGCGGGCGACTCTAGGGGAGGGCCCGCGTGCGAGGGGCGGCGTCGGGTACTCCGGGCTGCCCCGGCCCGGCGAGTGATCTCGGATCCGGCGGGGTATCAACCCGGCGTGTCGCACGAGAGCCCGCCGGCGGGCTGGAGCGGGTCCGAGAACCGGATGTGGCAGGCGTACCGGCGTGGCGAGTGGTGCGAGGTACCCGAGATCGGCGCGGTGGCCCTCCGCCAACTGCTGATCATGGCGCCGGCGGCGGAACCGGGATACCCGGCCCGGCTGCGGCTGCGCGGGGCGTGTGTCACCGGCGGACTCGATCTGGCCGAGGTGTCGGTCCCGGGCTCGGTGCGGCTGACGGGCTGCCGTTTCGACGCGATTCCGTGCTTCGACGGGCGCGGCTCGCGTCGCTGGAACTCACCGGCTGCGTGCTGCCGGGTCTGAGCGCGGTGGCGGCACGGGTCGACCAGGAGTTCGAGTTCGTCGGCTGTGAGGCCGAGGGGACGCTCGACCTGCGTTCCCTGAGCGTCGGCAGCCGGCTCTCGCTCGACCGGTCCACGCTACGGGCTCCGGAGGGCCGGCCCGCCGTCGACGCGGAATCACTCGCCGCGGAGGAGGGCTTCTGGGCCACCGGGCTTGCCACCGGGCTTGACTGCACCGGCCCGGTCTACCTCAACAGTTCCCGGATACAGGACACCCTCGGCTTTCGCGGGGCGCGGCTGCGGGGCGACCGCTCCTGCCTCCAGGCGCCCGAACTCACCGTCGGCGGAGGCCTGTACCTCGACCGGGGCTTTGCCGCAGACGGCGGGACCTACCTCTACGGGGCCTCGATCGGCGGCTCACTGCACCTGGAGGACAGCGCTCTGACCGGATCCGGCGAGGGGCAGGACGAGATCGCGCTGCAACTGGTCTGCGCCACGGTGGGCGGCGACATCCGTGCGGCCCGGGCCGTCGCGCGAGGCTGTGTCGACCTCACCGACACCTCGGTGCGGGGCAGTGTCGTACTGCGGCAGGCCCGGTTGCGTCATCCCTCCGGGACCGCGCTCAAGGCCAACCGGCTCCATGTCGGCGGCGACCTGAACAGCCGTGGGGGTTTCAGCTCGTACGGGCGGGTCGATCTGTGTGACGCCCGGGTCGGCGGGTCGGTGCTCTTCGAGGGCGCAGAACTGCACGCCGTCGGCGGCACCGCGCTGTGCGCGAACGGCATCGAGATCGGTGCCGAGTTCAACTGCTGTGACGGGTTCACCGCCCACGGAAAGGTCTCCCTCAGCAGCGCGTCCGTCCGCAGCCGGCTGTGCTTCGAGAACACGCTGTTCGACGTCCCGGCCGGGCAGTACGCGCTGGTGTCCCGCAGGTCCACGGCCGCCGAACTGGTGCTCAAGCCGCGCGAGATCCCCTCCGGCACCGTCAACCTCAGCCATACCCGGGTGGGAGTCCTGCGGGACGATCCCGCCAGGTGGCCCCGGGCGCTGGTCCTGGAGGGCTTCGCCTACGACAGCGCCCACCCCCCGCCCTGCCCGGCCGCCGGAGGCCGGCCTGGCTCGACCGCGACCCGGAGGGCTTCGCACCCCGGCCGTACGAGCAGCTGGCCGCCACCTACCAGCGGCACGGCCGGGACGCCGACGCCCGGGACGTACTCCTGGCCAAGCAGCGGCGGCTGCGCGCGACGCTGGCCTGGCCGGCCCGTCTGTGGAGCCTCCTCCAGGACGTCACCGTCGGGTACGGCTACCGGCCGCTGCGCGCCGTCGGGCTGCTCGTCGCCCTCTTCGTGACCGGCACCGCGCTGTTCGCGGCATGGCCGCCCTCGCCCACCGGGAACGGCAGGCCGCCGGAGTTCCAGGCGGCCATCTACACCCTGGACCTGCTGCTGCCGGTCGTCGACCTCGGCCAGGAGAGCGCCTTCGGCGCGCGCGGCGCCATGCGGTGGGCGGCGGTGGTCCTGGTCTGCTCCGGCTGGCTGCTGGCCACGACGGCGGCCGCGGGCGCGAACCGGGTGCTGAGGAGGGCCTGAGGCCCACCGCCGGTCCTTCCCCGGTGGCGGTCACCGGGCCATGGGTACAGTCGGACCGTACGCACGGTGACCAGGAGGAGGCCCGCGGCCGATGGCGGTGGACGAGCTGGACACGCGCATCCTGGCGCTGCTGCTGGAACAGCCGCGCACCAGTGTGCGCGAGTACGCCCGTATCCTCGCGGTGGCGCGCGGCACCGTGCAGGCCCGCCTGGACCGGCTGGAGCGGGACGGGGTGATCACGGACCACGCGCCCGCCCTGTCACCGGCCGCGCTGGGGCATCCCGTGCTCGCGTTCGTGCACATCGAGGTCACCCAGGGCCGGCTGGACGAGGTCGGCGACGCACTGGCCGCCGTACCCGAGATCATCGAGGCCTTCTCCATCACCGGTGGCGGCGACCTGCTCACCCGTGTGGTCGCCCGGGACAACGGCCATCTGGAGGACGTGATCCAGCGCCTGATCCGGATGCCGGGCGTGGTGCGCACCCGCACCGAGATGGCCCTGCGGGAGCGGGTGGCGCACCGGCTGTCGCCGCTGGTGCGGTCCCTGGCGGCGGGCGCCGCCGCCGAGCCGGGGGTCACGGCAGGAAGAGCGCGTCCAGGCAGGCCGTCACGTCCGGACCGCTGACCGGGGCGGCCCGCGGGCCCGGACAGCCGTCGGGGCGGACCACGAAGCCCTCTCCCCCGCGCGCTCGGTACATCTGCCGGAACTCGCCGAGGCCGTCGCGGCACGGCGGGCAGCACCAGGTGTGGCGTGCGGGCCCCGGGGCCACGGTCATCCGGGGCCACGGTCACGCAGACGTCGAGCCGCCCGTGCGCCCGCCGGACGGCCGTGGCCGTCCGCGTGAACGGTGTCGTGTCAGCTCGCACCGCCCCGGTCCCACGGCGGCGGCGCGGCGCACCCCGCCGCAGGTCGCCCCGGCCCCCGCGGGGGAGCCGGGGGGCGGCGGGGGTCAGCAGATGCGGGGCAGTTGCTCGCCCAGCGGCATGTCGACCACCCGGGTGCCGCCGAGCCCGGTACGGGCCACCACCATGCCGGGGTGTTCCGCGACGGCTTCGCCGATCACCGTGGAGTCCGCGCCCAGGGGGTGCGCGCGCATGGCGTCCAGGACGGCGTCGGCGTGCTCGCGCGGGACGAACGCCACGAGCTTGCCCTCGTTGGCGACGTACATCGGGTCCAGGCCCAGGACGGCGCAGGCGTTGGCCACGGCGGGCGGGACCGGGACGCTCCGCTCCTGGATGACGACGCCGGTGCCGGAGGCGGCGGCGATCTCGTTCAGGGCCGCCGCGAGTCCGCCCCGGGTGGGGTCCCGCAGGACGTGCAGGTCCGGGGTGACGGCGAGCATGGCCTCGACCAGGCCGCCGAGCGCCGCGCAGTCGCTGACGACCTCCACCCCGAACTCCAGCCCCTCGCGGACGCTCATGATGGCCACACCGTGGACGCCGATCGCCCCGCTGACGATCACCACGTCGCCGGGGACGACCCGCTGCGGGCGCAGGTCGACACCGGCCGGGATGAGGCCGATGCCCGCGGTGTTGACGAAGATCCCGTCGCCGTGGCCGGCTTCGACGACCTTGGTGTCCCCGGTCGCCACCTCGACCCCGGCGGCGCGCGCGGCCGCGCCGAGCGCCTCGGCCACCCGGCCGACGACCGACAGCTCGACGCCCTCCTCCAGGATGAAGCCGCAGGACAGGTAGGCCGCCCGGGCCCCGCTCATGGCGAGGTCGTTGACGGTGCCGTTGACGGCGAGGTCGCCGATGCTGCCGCCGGGGAAGAACAGCGGCCGCACCACGTAGGAGTCGGTGGAGAAGGCCAGCCTGACGCCGCCGAGCGAGACCGCCGCGGAGTCGCCGAGCTGCGCGAGCACCTCTCCCCCGAAAGCGGGGGCGAAGACATGCTGGACCAGTTCGGCGGAGAGCACCCCGCCACCGCCGTGGCCCATCACCACCCGGCGCTGGTCTCGCAGCGGGGCCGGGCAGGTCCACGCCGTCGGGTCGGGCAGCCGGAGGGCGTCGGCCGGGATGGTCTCAGACAACGGGGGTCGCCTCCAGGGGTGCCGTGGGGATGTCGAGCCGCCGGTAGAGGTAGTAGGCGGCGCAGGCGCCCTCGCTGGAGACCATGGTGGCCCCGAGCGGGGTGCGGGGGGTGCACAGCGTGCCGAACGCCTCGCACTCGTGCGGCTTGATCAGGCCCTGGAGGACCTCGCCGCTGCGGCACTGCGCCGGTTCGCTCGTGCGGATGCCGCTGACCGAGAAGCGGTGCTCGGCGTCGAGGTCCCGGTAGCGCGAGGACAGCCGCCAGCCGCTGTCGGGGATCACGCCGATGCCGCGCCAGGCGCGGTCGGTGACCTCGAAGACGTCCGCCAGCATGGCCTGCGCCGCGGCGTTGCCCTCCGGCTGGACGGCGCGGCGGTAGGCGTTCTCGACGGTGTGCTCACCGCGTTCCAGCTGGCGCACCGTCCGGCGTACGCCTTCGAGGATGTCCAGCGGCTCGAAGCCGGTCACCACGATGGGGACCCGGTAGCGCTCCGCCAGCCGCGGGTACTCCCCGGTGCCCATCACACTGCAGACGTGCCCCGCGGCGAGAAAGGCCTGCACCCGGCAGTCCGGCGACCGCATGATCGCCTCGATCGCCGGGGGCACCCGCACATGGGACACCAGCAGGGTGAAGTTGGGGATGCCCAGCCGGCGCGCCTGGCGCACCGTCATGGCGTTGGGCGGCGCGGTCGTCTCGAACCCGATGCCGAAGAACACGACCTCGCGGTCCGGATTCTGCCGGGCGACCGTGAGGGCGTCGAGCGGCGAGTAGACGACCCGTACGTCGCCGCCCTCGCTGCGGACCTGGAACAGGTCGCGGCCGGTGCCGGGCACGCGGAGCATGTCGCCGAAGGAGCAGAAGATCACCTCGGGGCGGGAGGCGATCTCCAGCGCCTTGTCGATGACCTCCAGCGGGGTGACGCAGACGGGGCAGCCCGGCCCGTGGATGAGCTCCACCTCGTCCGGGAGCAGCTGGTCGATGCCGTGCCTGATGATGGTGTGGGTCTGGCCGCCGCAGACCTCCATCAGCGCCCACGGCCTGGTCACCGTGGCGTGGATGTCGTCGAGCAGCCGCCGGGCCAGCTCCGGGTCCTGGAACTCGTCGATGTACTTCACCGGTGTGCCTCCTGTGGCGCGTCCCCGCCGGCCGCCCCGGGGGGTGTGCCGGCCTCGGCCGCCCGCTCCCACGGGTCGCCGAACTCCTCCTGGAGGGTGCCGAGCTGGGCGAACAGCTCCAGGGTCTGCCGGGCCGACTCCTCGTCCAGCCGCTGGAGGGCGAACCCGACGTGGACGATGGCGTACTCGCCGACCCGCAGGTCGGGCAGGTACTCCAGGCACACCTCCTTGACCACGCCGCCGAAGTCGACGGTGGCCATCCGGGTGCCGTCCCGTTCCTCGATGTCCAGCACTTGGCCGGGTACCGCCAGGCACATGGGTTCTCTCCTCGCTGTGGGTGGGGTGTGGTGCGCCGTCAGGGGGTGGCCGGGCGCCGGGCCGTGGTGCGGGCGGCCGCCACCACGAGCTGGCCGAGCGCCAGTCCTCCGTCGTTCGGGGGGATCCGGTGGTGGCGCAGGACGGTGAAGCCGTCCTCGCGCAGCGCCCCGGCGCAGGCCGAGGAGAGCAGGGCGTTGGCGAACACCCCGCCGGTCAGGACGACGGTGTCGAGTCCGTGCAGTTCCCGCGCCATGACGCAGGTTCGGTGCACCAGGCCGGTGACCGCGCGGTGGAAGCGGGCCGCGACCAGGGCCGGTCCCCGGCCTGCCCGTACGTCGTCGACGACGGCCCGCAGGACGGGTGCCGGGTCGGCGGTGACCGTGACCGGGCCGTACACGGGCCCGGGCCGCAGGGTGAAGGCGTAACCGGGGCCGCCCCCGGCGTTCGCGGCGTGCCCGGCGTCCGCGGCGTTCGCGGTCAGGGCGGCGGCCTCCAGTTCGACGGCGGCCTGGGCCTCGTACCCGGCGCGGTGGCACACCCCGGCGAGGGAGGAGACGGCGTCGAAGAGCCGGCCCATGCTGGAGGTCGGGACGCAGTTGAGGGCGCGTTCCAACTGGCGTTCCAGTACGCGTCGTTCGTCGGGCGGGCAGGCGGCCGCGCTGGGCAGGTCCGGGCTCCAGGCAAGGCCGGCCGCGCGCAGGTGGGCGAGGGCCATCCGGTACGGCCGCCGCACGGCGGCGTCGCCGCCCGGCAGCGGGACGTAGCCGAGGTGCCCGAAGCGGGTGAAGCCCTGGTAGTCCGCGAGCAGGAACTCCCCGCCCCACACGGCGCCGTCGTCGCCGTAGCCGGTGCCGTCGAAGGCGACGCCGATCACCGGTGTGCCGCCGTCCAGCCCGTGCTCGGCCATGGCGGCGGCGACATGGGCGTGATGGTGCTGGACGCGGGCGACCGGCCGGCCGGCGGCGTGCCGGACGGCCCACTGACCTGAGCGGTACCCGGGGTGCCGGTCGGCGACCAGCAGCCGGGGGCTGACCCCGGTGATGGTCTCCAGTCGCGCCTCGGCGCGTTCGAAGCCCCGCTGGGTGGCGAGGTCGTCCATGTCGCCGATGTGCGCGGACAGCCAGGCCGTACCGCCCTCCGCGAGGCAGAAGGCGTTCTTCAGGTCGCCTCCGACGGCGAGTGCCGCCGGTACCGGGAACGGCAGCCGGACGGGCAGCGGGGCGTGGCCGCGGGCGCGGCGCACCATCAGCGGCTCGCCGTCGCAGACGCGCACCACGGAGTCGTCGCAGGGCACATGGATCGGGCGGTCGTGGGTGAGCCAGGCGTCGGCCAGGTGCGCGAGGCGTTCCAGTGCCTCGGCGTCGTCGGTGACGATCGGCTCACCGGCGGCGTTCCCGCTGGTCATCACCAGCAGCCGGGGCCCGTCGGGGTCGCCGGGCAGGCCCAGCAGCAGATGGTGCAGCGGGGTGTACGGGAGCATCACCCCGAGATCGGGACTGCCCGGCGCGACCGCCTCCGCGTACGAGGGGGCTCCCGGCGGCCGGCCGGCGCCGCCGCGGCGGCGCAGCAGCACGACGGGCCTGACGCCGCCCGTGAGCAGGGCCCGCTCCTCGGGGCCGAGGTGCACCAGGTGCTCGATGGCGGCCGGGCTCGCGGCCATCACGGCGAACGGCTTGTCGCCACGGGCCTTGCGGCGGCGCAGCTCGGCCACGGCGCCCGGGTCGGCGGCGTCGCAGGCCAGGTGGTAGCCGCCGAGGCCCTTGACGGCCAGGATCGCGCCCCGGGCCAGGAGTTCGCGGGCGGCGGTGACCGGGTCGGTGCCGGTGGCCTGCCGGGGCGGCCCGGCGGGCCGGCCGGGGGGCGTGGTGGCGACGAGCAGGCGCAGCCGGGGGCCGCAGGCCGGGCAGGCGATCGGCTGCGCGTGAAAGCGCCGGTCGGCCGGGTCGGCGTACTCGCGGGCGCAGTCGGCGCACATCGGGAAGCCGGCCATGGTGGTGTGGGCCCGGTCGTAGGGGAGTGCGGTGACGATGGTGAAGCGCGGGCCGCAGTGGGTGCAGGTGATGAAGGGGTGGCGGTACCTCCGGTCGGCCGGGTCGGTGAGTTCGGCGACGCAGTCGGCGCAGGTGGCCATGTCCGGGGAGACCAGGGTGCGGGCGGGGCCGCCGGTGCCGGAGGCGATGATGGTGAATCCCGCGCCGCCGGAGGTGGGGATCTCCTGGTGGTCGACGGACTCCACCTGGGCCAGCGGGGGCGGCCGCACGGTGATCCGGTCGCAGAACAGGGCGACGGCCGACGGGTCGCCCTCGACCTCGGCGACCACGCCCTCTCCGGTGTTGGTCACATGCCCGGCCAGTTCGAGCCCGGTGGCCAGGGCGTACAGGAAGGGCCGGAACCCCACGCCCTGCACCACGCCCCGGACGGTGACCCGGCGGCGCTGCGGCGGCTGCCCGGCCAGGGCGGTGGCCGGCGGCGGAGCCGTCACGAGCCGGACTGCGCCGGGGCGGCGGCCGCGGCGTGCGGGTGCCCGTGGACGTGGACGTGCCCGTGGTCGTCGGGGCGGCGGGCCATGACGGGGATGTGCGCCGGCGCGCCGTCCGCCACCGCGTGGGCCCGGTCGAGCAGCGCCCCGACGCCGTCGCCCCGCCGCGCGGACGTCAGCAGCACCTCCACTCCGGGATTGACCTGCTCGACATGGGCGCGGAACGCCGCCTCGTCGAAGTCGGCCGCGTCCGCGATGTCGGTCTTGGTGACCAGCACCAGCTGCGCCAGGCCGAAGGCGGTCGGGTACTTCAGGGGCTTGTCCTCCCCCTCGGTCACGGAGGCGAGCACGACTCTCAGCGACTCCCCGAGGTCGTAGGAGGCCGGACAGACCAGGTTGCCGACGTTCTCCACGAACAGCAGCCGGGTGGGGTCGGGCAGCCAGCCGTCCAGGTACCGGCCCAGCATCCCGGCCTCCAGGTGGCACAGCCCGTCGGTCAGGACCTGCTTGACGGGGACCCCCGACCGGGCCAGCCGCACGGCGTCGTTCTCGGTGGCGAGGTCGGCGGTCAGTGCCGCGACCGGCACGCCGCGCTCGCGGGCCAGCAGCAGTTCGCGTTCCAGCAGGGCGGTCTTCCCGCTCCCCGGGCTGGACAGCAGGTTGACGATCGTGGTCCCCCGGGCGGTGAGCTCGGCGCGCAGGGTGTGCGCGGTCGCGTCGTTCTTGGCGAGTACCGCCTGGTGCAGGTCGACCTCACGGCACATGGTTCAGCACTCCTCGGGGATCGGTTCGCGGATGTGTTCGCGCGCCGGGCCGTCCTCCCAGCGCACTGCGGCGATCTGCAGTTCACGGCCCGCGAACAGCTCGGCGCTCGCCCCGCCGCACACCGGGCAGCACAGGTCCGGCGGCATGCCGACCGCCCACTCGTTCGCGCAGGGTGCGCAGCGGGCGCGGCCGGGCACGGTCTCGGTGACCAGCTCCGCGCCCTCCAGCAGGGTTCCGGCGCAGGCGAGTCCGAAGCAGAAGGAGAGGGCGTCGGCCACCACTCCGGCCAGCTCGCCCACCCGGAGCCGTACGGACGTCACCGCGGTGACGCCGCCGGCCCGGGCGGCCGCCTCCTCCACCTGGCCGACGACAGCCAGCGCGACGGACATCTCGTGCATCGGTCGGTCTCCGTCCTGACGGAGACCGGTCGCCGTCGGCCGCCCTGGAGAGGGCCGGGTGGGCGGCCTCGGCTGCCGGTCTCGCTCGGCCCCATTAGAGGTCCGCCCCGGGGGCCGGGCGGACCGGCACGCCGACGCCGCCCGGCGGTGTACGTCGTTCGGTGCAGTCACCCGGTCACATACGGCGCATCCGCAGGTAGCGCCTGATGTCGGGCAGGACCTGGTGGGCGATGGCGGCCACCGCGGTGGCGGCGGCCACGCCCGCGATGACGGGCTTGGTGACGTGGGACCCGTTCGCGCTCCGGGTGGTACGCGCGCTGCTGGTGCTCTTCATGCTGTTCTCCTCACTTGACGGACTCGCCAGCCGCGGCCCGCGGCGCGTGCTTTCCCTGTTCGCCGTCCCGCAGCAGGCCGGTGATCAGCCGTACGGCCTCCGGTACCGCGGCCGCGACCGGCGGGCTGAGGCCGATGCCCTCCTCCACTCCGGCCGGTTCGCATCCCACGACCAGCGTGCGCCGGGGCGGGCTCCCGCCGGTGCCGGCGCAGAGTGTCTCCAGCAGCGCCAGCACGGCGTCCGGGGACATGTGGTGGCCGTCCACCAGGGCGTTCGGGGGCCCGGCGGCCCGCGCGTCGGCGGCCTGCGCGCGGGCTGCCCGCCCGTCGGCGCCGTGCGGGTCGCCGGGTTCGATCAGATACAGCGTGCCGGGGGCGCCGCCGCGGGCGGTGGCGTCGACCAGGACGAGGGTGTCGTAGCCGTCGAGCAGCTGGTACGCCAGATGGACGCCGCGCACGCCGAAGTCGACGGCCTCGACGCCCTCCGGCAGCGGCCCCGCGGCCAGCCGGCGTACCGTCTCGACGCCGAAGCCGTCGTCGCCGAGGAAGATGTTGCCGACCCCGGCGACCAGGACCCGGGCTCCGCCTGCTCCGTCCTGCGCGGGCGGGTTCACGCGTCCTCCAGGGGGGCGACCTCGTCGGGCTGGAAGTACAGGAACCGGCCCTGCTCACGGCGGATGTCGGCGCCCGGGTCGCCTTCCACGGTCACCGCCAGGTGCACTCCGCCGTCCACGTCGTGCAGCACCGCCTCGACGGTCGCGCCGCGCCCGTGCAGGAACAGGTCCTGGGCGTCGGTGCGCCGCAGGCCGGGCCGCAGCAGCACCCGGCTGCCGGCGCCCAGCGACCGGCCGTCCACCACGACCCGGTCGGTGGCCGGGTCGAAGCCGGTGTCGCCGGCCGGGTCCCACCAGGGGGTCTCCGGCGGCCGCACACCGCCCTCGTCGGGCAGTCCGGGAGCGGCCGGGATCAGCGCGGCTTCGGAGCCGGTCACCTCCCGCAGGGACCGGACCGCGCCGTGCAGACGCTCCAGGACCTCGGGGGGCATGGAGTCGGCCAGGTCGATCACGGCGGCGGCCCGTTCGTCGGTGCCCCGGGCCTCGCGCTTCTCCTGGTCGGTCAGGGCGGCGGTGCGCAGCGCGAGGATCTCGTCGATCTCGGTGGCGTCGTAGAGCGCGCCCGGGCTCTCCGGGGCGATGGCGGGGTGGTCCTCCAGGATGATCGGGGAGGACAGCACCAGGTCGGCGCGGCCGGGTTCACCGGCGAGCACCGGCCAGGTGTGCAGGTTGCGGCACGCCCCGATGGCGCCCCTGGCCCACTCGGGCGGGTCCGTCATCGACAGGAAGGAGCCCGCGCTCAGGTGCGTCAGCAGGTGGGTGGCGACCAGTGAGCGCGGCAGCGCCGCGTCGCGGTCGGCGGCGGCGCCGTCCGGCGGCGTCCAGGTGCTGGTGTTCTCCACGACGACGGTGAGCCGCATCGTCCGGTAGGGGCCGTCGATTTCCCGCGCCGACAGGCGTACGGCGCCGCTGATCTCCTCGCACCGGCGGACCAGACGGCCCGCGGTGCGGCCGGACGGGTCGAGGACGAGTTCGGTCTCCTCCCGCGCGGGGCGGCCGAAGGGGACCGTGACCCCGTCCCCGGCCAGTTCGGCGACGGGGACGACCACCTCGACGCGTTCCTCGGCGCCCTCGTCCCAGGGGACCACGACCCGGTCCGGCAGGTGGAGTTCGGGGACGATCTCGAACCCGCCGTCCTCGCGGGCCCGTTGCACGGTCCGCCGCTGGGCGTGCAGAAAGCGCACCTCCACGGCGAGCGTGGCACCGGCCCTGGGTTCCATCAGGCACTCGGTGTGCTGGAAGTCGTGCTCCTCGCACGCGGCGCCCCAGGCGGGCGGCACCAGCACCCCGAACTGCCAGCGCAGCCGGTTCTTGGCGGCGGAGGCCCGGTAGGGGTACAGGACATAGCCCTCGAAGAGCACCGCGTCGGCCACCTGGCGGGCGACGGCGAACCGGGCCTCGGTCTCCGGTGTGAACGTGCCGGTCGTCATGGCGCCGTCCTTCCCGCGCCGGTGGGGGTGGCGGCCGGCACCGGGTCCGGCGGCGGGGCCGAACCGGCCAGCAGGGACCGTACGGTCGCATCCCAGGACGCGAGCGCGTGCCGCGAGCGATAGGCCAGCAGGGCGTCCATGGCGTCGCCGGGCAGCCGGATCCAGCCGCAGCCGGGGAAGTGCTGCCCGATCATCTGCCGCCACACCTGGACGGGCATCCGGAAGGCCGCCTCCCGGTCCCACGGCACCGGCTCGACCCGGAAACCGGCCGCGCCGGTGAACGCCGTGCCGGAGAAGAGCATGAGCAGCGGCACCTCGCCCTCGGACAGCGCGTCGAAGTACCGGCTCGCGGCGACGTCCAGGTCGTAGGTGCAGGGCACCACGAGGTCGGTCTCGGTCTCGCCCGTGAAGCCGGGGACCATCAGCGAGACCTGGGCGAACTGCACCGGCTGGAGGGTGCTGCCCCAGCGGGAGCGCTCGCCGAACAGGTCCGTCAGGCCGTCGGCCTCCTCGGGTGCGTAGTCCCGCCGGGCCGGTTCGATACGGATCTGGCAGCGCAGCGCGAGGGCGTGCACCCGGGCGTCACCGGACGCGGTGACGCGCAGCCGGAAGACCAGGGTCGGGCCGGCGGCGTACGGGTCGGCGCGTACGCCGGTGCAGGTGAAGGCGAGTTCCGTCACGGCCGTGCCTCCCGGGGTGCCGCCGGGCGGGTGCGGCGCCCCACGTGCTCGAAGAACGCGTCGAGGTCGGCCCTGGCCTCGGCCCCGCCGTCGAAGCCCTGCCACAGCAGGCGCATCCGTCCCACCAGTTCGTAACAGATGTCGATCGGGACGAGGTAGCAGTCGACCCGGTCGCCGGTCCGGCGCAACAGCAGTGCCTCCACGTCGGGTTCGAGTTGTGCGGCCAGCCGGCTGCCGTCGAGGACGGTCTGCCAGACCGAGGGTTCGAGTTCGCTCTCGGTCGCGCCGGCCGGGCTGGGGTAGAGCGCGACCAGCCGGTCGAGGGCGGCGTTGCGGAAGAAGAAGGCGACGCCGACCGGGATCCGCAGGCGTTCCCAGGCTCCGTCGTCCAGGCTGTGGTCCGGGTCGGCGAGCCAGCGGTCCGGGACGGCCCGGAAACGGCCGCCCGCCGCACCCGGCTTCTCGAACAGCAGGGCGCAGGAGGTGCAGGCACACGCGAGGGCGCGTTGCTCGGTGTCCACCAGGTGGCGGTGGCCGTTCTCGGTGACCGGCACCCCGCACATCTCGCAGCGCTCCTGCCGGGGCGGTCGCCCGGTCAGGAAGCGCCGCAGGCCGCGGGATTCCGGTTGCTGCCCGGGGGGCCGGGCACAGGTCGGCGGTGCGCTCACGGCGACTTCCTCCGCGGTGTCGGCCCGCCCGCGGCGTCCGCCGGGCCGGTTCCGATCTGGAGGAGCGCGGGTTCCCGGACCGCCGGTTCCAGTTCCACGGCGGTCACCTCCGGCGCGAAGCACGCGAGGGCGTCCTCGACGGCGCGCCGGGCCGCCTCCCCGGTGCTGGGGCAGCCGCACCCCGAGCCGCCGGTGGAGCGCACCCGCAGGGTCGCGGTGGCGTCGTCGAAGCCCACCGCCTCCACCGGGTGGTCGCGGACCGTCTCCAGGGCCCGGGTGATCCGGGTGGTGGTGTCCTCGGGGTGCAGATCGTGCAGCACCAGCAGGCTCGCCACCAGTTCGTCCCCGAGCAGTCCGGCCAGGGGGGCGCCCGGGGAGCGGCGGGCTGCGGGGGCGTCCAGCAGGCCGACGACGCGGGCCAGGCCCGCGCCGTAGAAGTCCATCAGGACCCGCACCAGTTCCTCGGCCGCCGCGCACGCCTGGGGGTCGCCGGTGGCGGCCAGGTGGTCGAGTACCTCCTCGACGCGCCGCCCGGCCTCCTGCGCGTTCGCCGCGCGGGGCGGCACGGAGGCCGGGGCGGGGACCCGGGCGGCGGGCCGGGTGTCGGCTGCCGCGCTCATCCGCCGAGCCCGCTCAGGCCGGTGGGCACGTGCATCTTCTGCACGGTCTTCCCCTCTCCCACGTACATGTGGACGCCGCACGGGAGGCAGGGGTCGAAGCTGCGCACGGCGCGCATGATGTCGATGCCCTTGAAGTTCTCCGGGGTGTTCTCCTCGAAGATCGGCGTGTTCTGCACGGCGTCCTCGTACGGGCCCGGCGTTCCGTAGGTGTCGCGGGTGCTGGCGTTCCAGGGGGTGGGCGGGTAGGGGTGGTAGTTGGCGATCTTGCCGTCGCGGATCACCATGTGGTGGGAGAGGACACCGCGTACGGCCTCGGTGAAGCCGACCCCGACGGCCTGGTCCGGGACCTCGAACTTCTCCCAGGTCTGGGTGCGGCCGGCGCGCACCTCCTCCAGGCCCTTCTCGGCGAAGTGCAGCGCGATGGCGGCGGTGTAGGCCTGGAAGTAGGTGCGGGCCCGGTTGCGTTCCAGCGCGTTGCTCCAGCGCGGGATCTTCCACTCGAAGGTGGTCTCGGGCTTGGTCATCGTGCGCGGCAGGGTGATGACGACACTGCTGCCGGTGGCCTTGACGTATCCGGTGTCGACGAGCCCGGACAGGGCGGTGGACCACAGGCGGGCGATGGGGCCGCCGCCGGTGTCCAGGGCCAGGTAGTCCTTGCCGTCGAACCAGCGGGGCGACATCACCCAGCTGTAGTTGCCGTTGAAGTCCCGCTTCTGGGGGGCCGGGATGGTGTGCTGGTTCCACGGATGGCGCGGGTCGACCGGGTTGCCGAGCGGGTCGTGGGTGACGAACTGTTCCTGGCCCTGCCAGTCCTGGTAGTACGAACTGCCCAGCAGGATCCGGATCCCGAGGTTGATCTCGGTGAGGTCGTTGGTGACCAGTTTGCCGTCGACGACGATGCCGGGGGTGACGAACATGCGCCGTCCCCAGTCCGTCATGTTGGCGTAGGTGAAGTCGCAGTACTCGGGGTCGTTGAGCGCCCCCCAGCAGCCGAGCAGCACCCGCCGGCGGCCGACCTCCTCGTACCCGGGCAGCGCCTCGTAGAAGAAGTCGAAGAGGTCGTCGTGGAGCGGGACGACGCGCTTCATGAACTCCACGTAGCGCATCAGCCGGCTGAGGTAGTCCGTGAAGAGCTGTACGGAGGCGATCGTGCCGACGCCGCCCGGGTAGAGCGTGGAGGGGTGCACATGGCGGCCCTCCATCAGGCAGAACATCTCCCGGGTGTAGCGGCTGACCTGGAGGGCCTCGCGGTAGAACTCGCCTTCGAGGGGGTTGAGCGACCGCATGATGTCGGCGATCGTGCGGTAGCCGTGCTCCCCGGCGTGCGGGGCCTCGGTGCGCTCGGCCAGCTCCAGGACGCCCGGGTTGGTCTCGCGGACCATCTTCTCGCAGTAGTCGACCCCGACCAGGTTCTCCTGGAAGATGTTGTGGTCGAACATGTACTCGGCCGACTCGCCGAGATTGATGATCCACTCGGCGAGGTGCGGGGGCTTCACCCCGTAGGCCATGTTCTGCGCGTACACCGAACAGGTCGCGTGGTTGTCACCGCAGATCCCGCAGATGCGGCTGGTGATGAAGTGCGCGTCCCGAGGGTCCTTGCCGCGCATGAAGACGCTGTAGCCACGGAAGACCGACGAGGTGCTGTAGCACTCCGCGACCCGCTTCTGCTTGAAGTCGATCTTGGTGTGGATGCCCAGGCTGCCCACGATCCGGGTGATCGGATCCCAGGCCATCTCCACCAGGCCACTGCCGTCGCCGGCCGCCTTCGTCGTCGGTGCCATCGTGTGTGCCGTGCCCTTCTTCAGGTCGATTCAGGTCACTTCGGGCCGCTTCGAGTTGCTTCGCGGGTCGCTTCGGGTGGTCGGGCGGGAGGTCACCAGGGCGGCCGGTAGCCGGTGGCCAGGCGCTCGCCCGTGCGGCGCCACTTCGGCTCGTTGTCCACGGTGTGGGCCGTCAGGGACCGCAGCCTGCGGACGACGGCGCCGTACGCCCCGCTGGCCGCGCTGGACACCCTGCCGCCGGGCGGTTCGTCCATGAACGGCATGAACATGTCCGGGAAGCCGGGCATGGTGCAGGCGATGCAGATGCCGCCGACGTTGGGGCAGCCGCCGATGCCGTTCATCCAGCCCCGCTTGGGCACGTTGCACTTGACGACGGGGCCCCAGCAACCCAGCTTGACCAGGCACTTGGGCGAGTCGTAGGTGTGGGCGAACTGGCCCTGCTCGTAGTAGCCGGCCCGGTCGCACCCCTCGTGCACGGTGGCGCCGAACAGCCAGGTCGGACGCAGCTTGTCGTCCAGCGGGATCATCGGAGCGGCACCGGTGGCCTGGTAGAGCAGGTAGGTGAGGGTCTCCGAGAAGTTGTCCGGCTGGATCGGGCAGCCCGGGACGCACACGATGGGGATGCCGGCCTTGGACTTCCAGTCCCAGCCCAGGTAGTCGGGCACGCCCATCGCTCCGGTCGGGTTGCCCGCCATCGCGTGGATGCCGCCGTAGGTCGCGCAGGTCCCGATGGCGACCACGGCCAGCGCCTTGGGCGCCAGCCGGTCGATCCACTCACTGGTGGTGATCGGCTGGCCGGTCTCCGGGTTGTCGCCGAAGCCGCACCAGTACCCCTCCTGCTTGATCGCCTCGTTGGGGATCGATCCCTCGACGACGAGCACGAAGGGGTCGATCTCGCCGCGCTCGCCCTTGAAGAACCACTCGATGAAGTTGTCGGCGCCGCCCACCGGGCCGCACTCGAAGTCGATCAGGGGCCAGTGGACCGCGATCTTGGGCAGGCCGGGCAGCACACCGAGCACGATCTCCTCGATGCTCGGCTGCATCGCGGCCGTCAGGGCGACGGAGTCGCCGTCGCAGCTCAGGCCGGCGTTGATCCAGAGGATGTGGATCGGGGGCGCGTCATCCGCAGGCGTACCGGC
The DNA here is from genome assembly GCF_056270125.1 of Streptomyces sp. RLA131. NCBI lineage: Bacteria > Bacillati > Actinomycetota > Actinomycetes > Kitasatosporales > Streptomycetaceae > Streptomyces > Streptomyces sp. RLA131. The sequence goes on along the minus strand of NZ_JBWDOQ010000002.1, from coordinate 7,469,235 downwards.
GTTCTCCGCGGCATCGTCCGTGATCGGCGTTGCTGTGTCCACGGGGTGCCTCCTAGGGGAGGTATGTGAGGAAGTTACGCATTTCGACCTTCAGCTCTCTTGGTAGCAGGTAGCCGGTTCCGGTGTGAGGTCACGCAGGGCCGTTCCGGTGACGGGCGGCGTCCACGGGGCGGGGTGGGGCGGGGTGGGGCGGGGTGCGCGCGGGCCGCTCCTTGCGCACGAAGGCGCGGCGCAGCGCGTGGTACGGGGCCCGCGGGTCGGCGAAGGTCCGCCCCATCCGGGCGAGCTCCGCCTCCCGGAAGGCGGTCAGCGGGCGCTCGCTCTGCCGCCGGTCCAGCTCCGCCTTCTTGGCGGCGATCCGCGACCCGGTCGCGGGCAGCCGGGCCAGCCGGGCCGCGAGCCGTCCGGCCTCCTGGGTGAAGTCCTGCGGGGCGCACTCGACCAGCCGGTCCACCAGGCCCAGCCGCAGACCGGCCGCCCCGCTCACCGGCAGGGCCTCGTCCATCAGCCGGCCGGCGACCGCCGAGCCCACCCGGCGGGGCAGGGTGTACGTCCAGTACTCCGATCCGTACAGCCCCATCAGGCGGTAGTGCGGGTTGAGCACGGCCCCTGAGCGGCACCACACCTCGTCCGCCGCCAGGGCCAGCATCACCCCGCCCGCGGCGGCGTTGCCGCCGACGGCGGAGACCACCAGGCGGTCGGTGGTCGTCAGGACGGCCTCGACCAGGTCGTCGATGGCGTTGATGTTGGCCCAGGACTCCGCGCCGGGGTCGGCCGCGGCCTCGATCACGTTGAGATGGATGCCGTTGGAGAAGAAGTCCCGGCCGGCCCCCAGCACCAGCACCGAGGTGGGCCGCGAGCACGCCACCCGGTAGGCGTTCAGCAGCCGCCGGCACTGCGTGGTGCTCATCGCGCCGCCGGGGAAGGAGAACGACAGGAAGCCGACGTCGCCGTCCTCGCGGTAGCGCATGTCGGTCCAGGTGCGGCGGTCCTCGTCCAGGCAGAGCGGGGCGGGGTGCTCCCGCAGCGGCGGCAGCGTCCCGGCGAGCGCCATGACGGCCGGCAGTTTGAACGTCGGGGGCTCCCCGGGGTCGCGCCGGGGCCGCAGTTCGGGAATCCACACGGCGCCGTCGGTGGTCGCCCGGCAGATCGCGCCGGCCCGGGTGGCCAGCAGTTCGCCCGGACGGCCGCGCAGCAGGTCCTCGAAGTGGCCCCCGTGCAGGTACCAGGGGCGGCCGAGCAGGTCGTCCAGTACGCCGGGCTGCGAGTCGGCGGCGCGCAGCCTGCGCAGCACGGTGGCGGTGGAGTCGCGCCCCCAGTCGATCCGCCGCACGCTCTGGTCCTGGTACGGGCGCGGCCGCCCGGCGTTCCGCGGTCCGGACGGTGCCGGCTGCGGCCGGGGGCGGTGGGTCCCGGACGCGAAGCGCTCGACGGCCAGCAGCACGGCCGCCAGGGCGGCGTCGGACACCTCGTTGCGGTACAGGTCGCTCTTGCCGACCGGGGGCAGCGGGCAGTCGGCCGAGGCCCATACGGGGCCGGCGTCCATCTCCTCCTCGGCCTGGAGCACCGTGACGCCCCACCGGGTCGCGTTCTCGTGGATCGCCCAGTCCAGGGACGACGGCCCGCGGTCCCCCGGGGGTCCGGGGTGGACGACCAGACACGGGTGCGCGGACCACACCTCCCGGGGGATCGCCGTGCGCAGCATCGGCGCCACGACGAGCTGCGGCTCGTACCGGTGCACCGCCTCGGGCAAGGACCTTTCGTGCAGGGCGAGTTCGACGGAGACGGTGTGGCCCCGGTCGCTCAGTTCAGCGTGGACGCGCTGGGTGAGGCTGTTGAACGCGCTGGCGAAGAGCAGGATGTCCACGGCTGCCTCCCGGCGGTCGGCGTCTCGGCCGGGTCTCCCCCGGGGCCGCCTGCGATCGTCGGACACGCCCGGCGGGCCGCCCCGGACGCCGGGCCGCGCCGTCACCCGAAAGCGCTGCGACGGGGGCCACCTGGCGGGGTGCGGGCCCCTGGCTACCGGGGGAGCTCCCGGGAGGTGTTTCCCGCGATCTCCCCGATAGCCATGGGCCCGCGCGTCCGGCAGGATGCTCAAATGCCCCGTAACCAGCCGCCCTTGACGCGCACCGACCCCGACGATCCGCTGCTGGCGCAGGCGATGGAGGATCTGGCCTGGTATGCGCGGACGCGGGACACGGCCCGGCGGATGAACCGGGCAACCGAGCTGGTCGGTCTGTTCGCCGGGGCCGTCACCGTCGTCGCGGCCGGTATCGCGGCGCCCGCCGCCGTCACGGCCACGGTGGCCGGTGCGGCGGTCTTCGTCGGCGGCTTCCGGCAGGTCTTCAACCACAATGAGCGCTATGTGCTCGCCGCCGAGGCGTGGGCGCGGCTGCGGCTGGCCGTCCGGCGGTACGAGCTGTCCCAGCGCGACGCGGAGAGCCGTCAGCGGCTGTCCGAGGAGATCGAGGGGACGGCGACCTCCGAGCTCCAGAACTGGGCCGCCTCACGCCGGGGGCCGCGGCCGGGCCCCGCGCCCGGCGGCCAGTTCCCGTAGCCGCGCCGCGGCGCTCGTCCTCGATCGCCGGACGGGGTGAGAAGCCACCCAGGTCACCGCACCGGCCGGCCCGCCCGGCCCCTGCCCGTTCCGGAGTCCTCCCGGGGCTTGCCCAGCCCGGGGAAACACGCCACACTGGTACCGAACGAATGGTCGGTAGGGAGCTGATATCGATGACCACGACGCACTTCGCCGCGTCCGGCGCAGCCGGTGCCGAGCCGTCGTCCGGGGGGCCGCTCCAGGAGCACTTCGACGCGACGATCGCACGGGACCAGCGGATCGAGCCGCGGGACTGGATGCCGGAGGGCTACCGCAGGACGCTGATCCGGCAGATCGCGCAGCACGCGCACTCGGAGATCATCGGTATGCAGCCCGAGGGTGAGTGGATCACCCGGGCGCCCTCGCTGCGCCGCAAGGCCATCCTGTTCGCGAAGGTCCAGGACGAGGCCGGCCACGGGCTGTATCTGTACTCGGCGGCCGAGACCCTCGGTGCCGACCGGGCGGATCTGACCGAGCGGCTGATCGAGGGCCGGCAGAAGTACTCGTCGATCTTCAACTACCCGACACCGACCTTCGCCGACGTCGGGGTGATCGGCTGGTTCGTGGACGGCGCCGCGATATGCAACCAGGTTCCCCTGTGCCGGAGTTCGTACGGGCCGTACGCGCGGGCCATGGTGCGGATCTGCAAGGAGGAGTCGTTCCACCAGCGGCAGGGCTTCGAACTGCTGATGACGATGATGCGCGGCACGCGGGCGCAGCGCGAGATGGTCCAGGAATCGGTGAACCGCTGGTGGTGGCCGTCCCTGATGATGTTCGGGCCGCCCGACGGCGACTCCCCCAACTCGGCGGCCTCGATGGCCTGGAAGATCAAGAGGCACAGCAACGACGAGCTGCGGCAGCGCTTCGTCGACATGACCGTCCCGCAGGCCGGGAAGCTCGGAGTCACCCTGCCCGATCCCGCGCTGAGCTGGAACGAGGAGCGCGGGCACCACGACTTCGGTACCCCCGACTGGGCCGAGCTCAAGCGGGTGATCAGCGGCGACGGACCGTGCAACGAGGAACGGGTCGCACGGCGGCGGGCCGCCCACGAGGAGGGCGCCTGGGTACGGGAGGCGGCCACCGCACACGCCGCCAAGCAGAGCGCGCGAGCACGAGAGGAAGCGGCGGCATGAGTGACACCGACGGCGGGAGGCGCGACTGGCCGCTGTACGAGGTGTTCGTGCGCGGCAAGCGCGGCCTGAACCATGTGCACGTCGGTTCGCTGCACGCCGCCGACGACGCCATGGCCCTCACCCATGCCCGTGACCTGTACACGCGGCGCAACGAGGGCGTCAGCATCTGGGTGGTGCGCTCGCGGCACATCGCCGCGTCCACCCGCGACGAGAAGGACCCCTTCTTCGCGCCCAGCGCCGACAAGGTCTACCGCCACCCGACCTTCTACGACATCCCCGACGACGTGCCCCACATCTAGGAGCAGGCATGAGTGACGACCACGTCTACCTGTCCCTGGCCGAGGGACACGACGACGGCGACGCCCGCTGGGCGTTCGGCACCGGCTTCGAGGACCCGCTGCACGGAGTGGACACCTCGGTGCCCGAGGGCACCGACGCCGGGCGGCTGGCCGCCTCCTGCACGGCGCTCGGCGACGACGTCCTGGTCTGCGCCCAGCGGCTGGCCGAGTGGTGCACCCGCGCCCCGGAGCTGGAGGAGGAGGTGGCGCTCGCCAACATCGGGCTCGACCTCCTCGGCCAGGCCCGGCTGCTCTACGCGCGTGCCGGGCAGGTCGACGGCACGGGCCGCGGCGAGGACGCCTACGCGTACTTCCGCGACGCCGCCGACTTCCGCAACGTACGCCTGGCCGAACTCCCCAACGGCGACTTCGCGTTCTCGATCGTGCGGCTCCTGACGCTGTCCAGCTGGCGCCTGGCCCAGTTCGAGCGGCTCATGTCCCACTCCGACCCCGTCCTGGCGGCGATCGCCGCGAAAGGCGTCAAGGAGCTGACGTACCACCGGCAGTACGCGGCCGAGTGGGCGGTGCGGCTGGGCGACGGCACCGACGAGTCCCACCGCCGCATGCGCACGGCCCTGGACCGGACCGCCCCGTACCTCGGCGAGTTGTTCACCGCCTACGACGCGCATGACGAGGTCATCGCCGTTCTGGTCCAGGTCACCACGGCGGCCGGACTGCCCATGCCCCCGTGGAGGCCGCTGCGCGGCGCCGGCCGCGACGGCGACCACACCGAGCATCTCGCGCCCCTGCTGGCCGAGTTGCAGGCCCTGGCCCGCGCCCACCCGGAAGCGTCGTGGTGACCGTGCCGACCGTGACCGCGGACGTCCGGCGGGCCCGGCACATCGCCGGGCAGGTGCCGGATCCCGAACTGCCGATGCTGACCCTGGCCGACCTCGGGGTCCTGCGTGATGTCGAGGTGACCGGCGACGGCACCGTGGTCGCGAGCCTGACGCCCACCTACTCGGGCTGTCCGGCGATGGCGGAGATGCGCGCCCATGTAGCCGCTCGGCTGCGCGCCGCCGGTTATCGGCGGGTGGAGATCCGTACCGTCCTCGACCCGCCCTGGACCAGTGACTGGATCACGCCCGAGGGCCGCGCCAAGCTCGCCGGCCACGGCATCGCGCCGCCCGGGACCGCACCCCGCCGCGCCGCCGGTCCGGTGCCCCTGGTGCTGGCCCCGACCCGGCGCTCCGGTGTGCCCTGCCCCCGTTGCGGCTCGGTGGACACCGAGGAGTCCTCCCGCTTCGCCGCCACGGCCTGCAAGGCGCTGTGGCGCTGCCGCGCGTGCCTGGAACCGTTCGAGTACGTCAAGGAGATCTGATGGCCCCGACCTCCCCCGCCCCGGTGATACGCGCCCGTGGCCGCCGCCGTCCGGTCTTCCACACCCTGCGGGTCGCCGCCGTCCGACCGCTGTGCGAGGACGCGGCCGCGGTCTCCTTCGAGATCCCCGGGGAACTGGCCGAGGAGTTCACCTTCGCCCCCGGGCAGTCGCTCACCCTGCGGCGCGAGATCGACGGCCGTGACGAGCGCCGCTCGTACTCCATCTGCTCCCCCGCCGGGTCGGCGCCGCGCATCGGCGTACGTGTGGTGCCGGGCGGACTCTTCTCGTCCTGGCTCGTGAGCGGCGTACGGCCCGGCGACACCGTCGAGGTGATGCCCCCCACCGGCGCCTTCACCCCAGACCTCGGCGCCCCGGGCCACCATGTGCTGATCGCGGCGGGCTCCGGTATCACGCCCATGATGTCCATCGCCGAGTCCGTGCTGGCCGCCGACCCGCGCTCACAGGTCACCCTCTTCTACGGCAACCGGCGCACCGACACCGTGATGTTCGCCGACGATCTCGCCGACCTCAAGGACCTCTACCCGGCCCGGTTCCAGCTGGCTCACGTCCTGTCCCGCGAGCCGCGCGAGGCCGAGGTGCTCTCCGGTCGTCTCGACGCCGGCCGGCTGTCCGCGCTCGTCGGTTCGCTGGTCGACGTGACCGGTGCGGACCACTGGTGGCTGTGCGGTCCGCACGGCATGGTCCGCGACGCCCAGCAGGTCCTGGCCGGGCTCGGTGTGCCGCGGGACCGTATCCACCAGGAGCTGTTCCACGCCGACGACGAGCCGGTCCGGGAGGTGCGCCACGAGGACGCGGCGGCCGACGGACCGGTCAGCCAGGTCACCATCACCCTCGACGGCCGTTCCACGACCTCGGCCCTGCCGAGGGAACGGACCGTCCTGGACGGAGCCCAGAAGACCCGTCCGGACATGCCCTTCGCGTGCAAGGGCGGGGTGTGCGGCACCTGCCGTGCCATGGTCACCGAAGGAACGGTCGACATGCGCCGCAATTTCGCCCTCGAACCCGCCGAGGTGGACGCGGGCTACGTCCTCACCTGCCAGTCGTTCCCGGTCTCCGGAACGCTGAGCGTCGACTTCGATTCCTGACCCGCCGACGCCGGTCCCGGCTGCCCGATCGCCGGGTCTGCCGGGCTGCCGGGCTGCCGGGCTGCCGGGCTGCCTCCCCACTGCCCGGCTGCCGGAGCCGGGTGCGGCCGGCGCTGTCGGCGTACCCGCGCGACCCGGCTCCGGGGGCTGTCGCGTCATGTCCGCGCGCCGGACGGCGGCCACAAGAGGCCGACAGGAGTCGGCTCCGGGGCCGTGCCGGGAGGGGCCCGCCGAGCCACCCGAACGGCCGAACACGTGCCGGAGGGGCCTTGTCCCACGGGGCATCAGCCCCGGCAGAGTTGCGCCGCCCGGGGGCCCATGAGTCGGTAGGAGTCGTGTCCCACCGGATCCCACCATCAGGAGGAGACATGGGCACAGCTCAGCGCGACCAGTCGGCCAAGCTTTCCGTGGTCTTCGCGGTCCACGTGATCGAGGGCGGCGAGCGAGGGTTTCTGGAGATGTACGACCAGATCCGGAAGTCCGTCGCCAGCACCCCCGGCCACATCGTCGAGAGGCTGGGAGAACCGGTCGACGGCTCCCGGCAGTGGGTGATCACCAGCGAGTGGGAGACACCCGAACACTTCTTCGCCTGGCAGCAGAGCGCGGAGCACCGCGCGCTGGTGGCTCCGCTGCGTGAGTGGGTCGACTCGACCCAGTCGCTGCGGTTCCGGGTGGTCAAGGAGACCGTGGAGGTGAAGTCATGACGCGTACCAGCGGACCTGTCGCAGTCCTCGGGCTCGGCACGATGGGCACCGGTGTGGCCGGCCGGCTGCTCGACCAGGGTGTGCGGGTGCGGGTCTGGAACCGCACCCCGGAGCGCACCGAACCGCTCACCGCGGCGGGGGCCTTCGCCGCGACACGGCCGATCGAGGCCGTCGAGGGCACGACCGCGGCCATCTGCACGGTGGCCGACGGGGACGCCCTCCGCTCGGTGCTGCGGGGTCCGGACGGGGTCCTGGCCGACGGCTCGTACCCCGGTGAACTGATCTGCGCCGGCACCGTCTCCCCCGAGGACGTCGTCGACGTGGCCGAGGACCAGCCCTGCGTTCTGGACGTCGGGATGCTCGGCAACCGGGACCACGCCCGCAAGGGCGACCTGCGGCTGTTCGTCGGTGGTGAGGAACGGGACTTCACCGCCGGACGCCCGCTGCTCGAACTGCTCGGCAAGGAGGTCGTCCACCTCGGCGCCCTCGGTTCGGGTATGAGGATGAAGCTGATCCTCAACCTGCTGATGGGCATCGAGGTGCAGGCTCTGGCGGAGGCCGCCGAGCTCGCGGACGCCGCCGGACTCGACCGGCAGCAGGTCCTCGGCATGATCGCGACCAGCGGCTTCGCCTCGCCGGTCATGGCGTTCAAGTCCAAGCGCCTGGCAGCCGGACGCTTCGACCAGCCCGACTTCCGGCTGAGCCTGATGGCCAAGGACCTCAGGCTCGCCTCCGAGCAGGCGGCGGCAGCCGGACTGCGCCTGCCACTCGCCACCGCGGCCGCGGAGACCCACGGCCGCGCCACCGACAAGGGGTTCGGCGACGAGGACTGCGTCGCGGTCGCCCGGGCCCTCGCCCCCGAGTAGGCAGGAAAGGAACCAGCACATGATCATCGACATCCATGGGCACCTGTCCCCGCCGGAAGCCGCGCGTCGCTTCCCGATGCCCCCCAGCCTGACCGACGTCGACGGCATGCTCGCCGCCCGCGCCCAGGCCGGGATCGACCTCACCATCATCGGCAGCCCCGTCGGGGCCGGCGCGATGGCCCGGGTCCCGGGCGTCGACAACTACGCACAGCCGAGGGACCGGCTGCGCGGCTTCCACACCTGGATGTCGGGCCTGATCGCCTCGTTCCCGGACCAGTTGCGCGGTTACGTGTACGCCAACCCGTTCGGCGACGACGATCACCTGGAGGGGGTCGCGGAGACACTGGAGGACCCCGCCTTCGTCGGCCTGATCACCACCTCCAGCGTCCACGGCGAGCTGCTCGGTTCGCCCCGGGCCGACTCCTTCTTCGCACTCGCCGCGGAGAAGGAGGTACCGGTCCTGGTGCACGCCCCGGCCGAACCGGCCGGGACCGAGCGGGTCGACGACGCCGGCTTCGTCGAGCAGATCGGCCGCTTCGGCGACGTCACCGCGGGCATGGCGATGATCGCGTTCGCGGGGTGGCTGGACAAGTACCCCGGACTGCGGCTCATCGGGGCGACCGGCGGCGGTGCCATGGCACTGCTGCCGGACCGCCTCCGGACAGCGGCGCGTCCCCGTCACTGGGGCGGGGGCGCGCCGCCCCCGGCGGCCGGTCAGCCACTGACCGGCCGGCCGCCGGCCGACCCGGGGGCGGCGCTGGAGCGGATGTACGTCGACACCAGCCCGCTCAACCCGGCGCACCTGCGGCTCAACGCCGACGTGCTGGGGCCCGGGCGGATGCTGTTCGGCACCGACTCGCCGCCGCTGTCGGTGCCGTTGGAGGACTGCCTCCGCATGATCGAGAAACTGCCGGTCGGCGAGGCGGACCAGCAGCGCATCCTCGGCGGCAACGCCGAGGCACTCTTCGACCTCAGGAGCCGTCCGTGACCACCACTCAGGATCCCGCAGCCGCGGTCGAGCGATGCACCCCCCAGTTCCGGCAGGACCCTCATCCGGTCTACGCCGCGCTGCGGGACACCGCGCCGGTCTGCCCCATGAAGCCGCCCCACGGCATCGACACCTACCTGATCACGCGGTACGAGGACGCCCGGGCCGCCCTGTCGGATCCGCGCCTGAGCAAGGACATGTCCGGTGCCATGGACGCCTACCGGAGGATCTTCGGCGACTCGTCCGTGGCGCTGGACGACCACATGCTCAACGCCGACCCGCCCAGGCACACCGGGCTGCGCAAGATGGTCGGCGCGGAGTTCACCCCGCGCCGTGTGGAGGCGCTGCGACCGCGGATCGAGCAGATCGTCACGACGCTGCTGGACGCGTGCCCGACGCGCGAACCGGTCGACCTGCTGACGTCGTTCGCCTTCCCCCTGCCGATCATCGTGATCTGCGAACTGCTCGGCGTACCGGAGGGCGAACGGCCGGATGTGCAGACCTGGTCCACCACGGTGGCCCAGACCGGCTTCAGCGAGGAGTCCAGGCGGGCCCAGCAGCACGCCGAGGAGAGCCTGCACTCCTACTTCACGGATCTCATCGCGCGCAAGCGCAGCCACCCGGAGGACGACCTGCTCAGTGCGCTCACCACGGCCCGGTACGAGGGCCGCGGGCTCACCGGGAGCGAGTTCGTGTCGACGGCGTTCCTGCTGATGTTCGCGGGCCACAAGACGACCGCCTACCTCATCGGTAACGCGGTCCGTCATCTCCTCACCCATCCCGAGCAGCTCCGCGCCCTGCGGGACGACCCGGAGCTGGCCGGACAGGCGGTGGAGGAACTGATGCGCTACGACGGCTCGGTGGAGAGCGCGACGTTCCGCTACACGACGCAGGACGTGGAGATCGGCGGCACGCTCATTCCCAAGGGTGCCCTGGTCCAGATCGCGCTGACCTCGGCCAACCGCGACCCGCGCAAGTTCGACTCCCCGGACACCTTCGACGTACGGCGACCGGGGAACGCGCAGAGCGCCCATCTGGGGTTCGGGCACGGCATCCACTACTGCCTGGGCGCGCCGCTGGCGAGGCTGGAGACCCGGCTCGCCCTCACGGGCCTGTTCGGCCGCTTCCCGGGGGTGGCGCTGGCCGACCCGACAGGTGAGGCGCCCTGGCTGGAGGTGCCGTTCCCCGCCTTCCGCGGCCTGAAGGAGCTGCCCGTCGTGCTGGATCCCGACGTGTCGTGACACGCGGAACACCGCATCGCACCGCACCGTGGCCGCCGAATGCCTTCCGGCCGTCCCGGTGCGGTGCGGTGCGGTCCTTCCAACTGCTCGCGTCGGTCACCCGGCGGCGGTCTCCGGGGCCGGTTCCGGTCCGCGGGGAAGCCGGACGGTGAACACCGCCCCGGCGCCGGGGCGGCTGTCGGCGGTGACGGTTCCGCCGTGGGACTCGACGAACTGCCGCACGATGGCCAGGCCCAGTCCGCTGCCTCCGGTGCGTCGGCTGCGGGACTTCTCGGCTCGCCAGAAACGCTGGAAGACATGCGGAAGGTCCTCGGCGGCGATGCCGTTGCCGGTGTCCTCCACGGTGAGGACGGCCAGGTCGCCGGTCCGGCGGGCGGTCAGCACGACCGTGCCGTGCTCGGGGGTGTGGCGCAGTGCGTTGGAGACCAGGTTGCCCAGCACCTGACGCATCCTCACCGGATCGGCGTCCACCCAGATACCGGGGTCGGTGCGCATCCGCAAGGAGACGCCGGCGGCCTCGGCGCGGCTGCGATGGGCCGACACCACCTGGGCGACGAGTTCGTCCGCGCGCACGGGTTCGCGGCGCAGTCGCAGGGTGCCGGCGTCGCTCGCGGCGAGGTCCTGCAGGTCGTCGATGATGTGCTGCAGCTGCACCGCCTCGTCGTGCAGGGAGGCGATGAGGTCCGGGTCCGGGTCGAGGAGCCCGTCGCGGGTGACTTCCAGCCAGCCGCGGATGTTGGTCAGCGGGGTGCGCAGCTCGTGGGCGATGTCGCTGACCATGGCCTTGCGCTGGGCCTCCATCTGCTCGCGGCGTTCGGTGAGGTCGTTGAAGGCCGCGGTCAGGAAGCCCGTCTCGTCCTTGGTGGTGACGGTGACGCGGGCGTGCTGCCCGGGCGGCTGCTCGACCGCGGCCGTCAGGGCGCGCAGGGGACGGACGAGGCGGATCGCGACGGCCGCGGCCATGGTGACGGTGACGGCCAGGACGAGCCCGGTAACCCCGATGATCTTGGTCTTGTTGGCGGACGAGAGATCGAAGCCCGCCTGCCGCTGGTCCCGGCTGCCGAGGTAGAGGGCGGCTCTCGGAGCGACGTACGGGTCGAGTTGGGTACGGCGCGTCTCCTCGACACAGCTCATCGCCCGCTGGGAGAAGTCGTTCCGCTTGAGGCTGCTGTCCTCCTCGGTGGCGACCCCCGGAATCATCTCGATCCCGAAGTAGCCCAGCGAGTAGTCCCGGCCCTCCGCCCCCGGTTCGTGGGCGAAGCAGGGGCGGAGCATGGCGTGGAGTCTTTCCAGCGCGGCGCTCTCGGTGCGCGTGGGCGTGTTGAGAGCCCCGTCGGCACACAGCTCCGGCACGCTCCCCTGCCCGCCCTCGGGACTGATCACCGTACGGCCGCTGGGCACCTGACGGCTCGTGCCGTCGCTCCCGTGCTGCCGCATGCATGCCAGCCGTATGACAGCTGTCTTCCGCACCCGCGTCCGCTCGGCGCGGGAGAGCTTGTACGGTCCCACCGCCCGCGGGTCGATGTCGGAGACCTGGGCTCCCGGTTCGGTGTACGTGTCGACGTGCAGGGGGTCGACGCCGGCCGAGGCACGGGCGGGCAGGGCCGTGCCCGCCGGGGCGGAGTCGGCGATGACCCGTCCGCCCGCCGTCGTCAGGGCGATGCGCCGGTCCATGGTGCGTGACAGCGTGCGCACCGTGCTCTGTACGCCGTCCCAGTCCGCGTGGGTGGCGGCGAAGCCGCTGAGCTGCCGCAGGATGTCGGAGTCGTCGGAGAGCACCTGCCCGCGTTCCTCCTGGATGGCACGCGTGGTGAGCTGCACGGCCAGCCAGGCCGTGGCGCCCACGGAGAGGACGGCTATCGCCATTGAGGTGAGCAGCAGCCGCACCAGCAGGCTCTTGCGCCAGGGAACGCGGGAGCCGGGGCGGGTCCTAGTCGTCATGGTGGTCGTTCGTGAGTTTGTAGCCGACACCGAACACGGTCAACAGCCGTACGGGCGTGCGCGGGTCGGGTTCGATCTTCTTGCGCAGGTTCATGATGTGTACGTCGATGGCCCGTTCGGTGGAGGCGCGGTCGTGGCCACGGGTGCACTCCAGCAGTTGGCGGCGCGAGAAGACCCGGCCGGGTTCCGCGGTCATGGCGTGGAGGATGGCGAACTCGCCGGGGGTGCACATGACGGGGGCGCCGTCACAGGTCACCAGGTGGCGTTCGGGATCGACGGCGATGCGACCCGCCCGCAGCAAAGGGGAGTTGCCGGCGGGGCGGAGGGTGCGGCGCAGCACGGTGCGGATGCGGGCCAGCAGTTCGCGCGGGCTGTACGGCTTGGTCATGTAGTCGTCCGCGCCGAGGTCGAGGCCGAGCAGCACGTCCTCCTCGGTGGAACGGGCGGTGAGCATGAGGACGGGTATGTCCCCGTCCTGGCGCAGCGCCCGGCACACGCCGAGACCGTCGACCCCGGGCAGCATCAGGTCCAGGACGACCAGGTCGGGTCTGCGGCTCCTGGCCTGGTCGATCGCGGCCCGGCCGTCGTGGACCACGACGGTGGTATGACCCTCCTGCAGCAGCAGCCGCCGTATGAGTTCGGCCTGCATTCGGTCGTCTTCCGCCACCAGGATATGTGCGCTCACGCCACTGACTCTAGGCGCGCGTGGACGGCGTCAGGCCCAGCTGCGGGCCTTCCCACACCCTGACAACTTCCTGACATCCGTACGCCAGGCTGGGCGTCGCCCTTGGTCCTTTCCGGCTCTGCCGGCACGCCGGACGGCGCCGACGCCGCGCCGCTGGAACCGGGGCCCGCTTTCCCACGACTCGGTGGGACACGCCACTCGACGCGCACGACGGAGACCCATGGACCGCACCCGCCCCGCCCCGTTCCTCGCTGTTCTGTCGGTCTCGGCATGCCTCCTGGCCGGATGCAGCACGGGGCCGGAGGACGCGAAGAACTCCACGAAGGCTCAGCCGGCCGCGTCCGGAGCCACCGGCACGGCGACAACCGCCACGCCGCGCATACATCTGAACGCGGCCGACGGGCAGAGCGACGTCTCGGTCAGGCTCGGCGGCCGCGTCACGGTCGCAGCGGGCCGGATCACCAGGGTCGGCCTGGTCACCACGGACGGCCGGACCGTGCCCGGCACGCGTTCCCCGGACAAAAGCACCTGGGCACCCGATGCCGCTCTGGACCACGGCACCGCCTACCGGCTGACCGTGGTGGCCGCCAACGACGACGGACGCGCGGCGAAGAGGAAGATCGCGTTCACCACCCTCGCCGAAAGCGACCGTTTCACCGGCACGTTCACCCCGGACAACGGATCCACGGTCGGTGTGGGAATGCCGGTCTCGTTCACCTTCGACAAAACGATCACCGACAGGAAGGCCGTCGAGTCCGCCATCGAGGTCAGCTCCAGCGGCGGACAGCCCGTGGTCGGCCACTGGTTCGGCGGGCGGCGCCTCGACTTCCGTCCGCAGCGGTACTGGAAGGCCCACTCCACCGTCACCGTCACGATGCGTTTCGACGGGGTCAGGGGTGCCGAGGGTGCCTACGGCGAACAGAACAGGACCGTCCGGTTCACCGTCGGCCGCAGCCAGGTCTCCACCGTTGACGCCTCCACGCACCGGATGAAGGTCGTCCGTGACGACAAGACCCTCAAGACCGTCCCCATCACAGCGGGCGCCGCCAACTCGACCACCTGGAACGGCCAGATGGTGATTTCGGAGAAGCTGCTCACCACACGGATGGACGGAGCCACGGTGGGCTTCGCCGGCCAGTACGACATCCCCGACGTCCCGCACGCCATGCGCCTGTCCTCCTCGGGCACGTTCATCCACGGCAACTACTGGGGCGCGGACTCGGTGTTCGGCCATGCCAACATCAGCCACGGCTGCGTCGGACTGAACGACACCAGGGGCGGCGGCGACCCCGGCCAGGACGCCGCCTGGTTCTACAACCACTCCCTCATCGGTGACGTGGTCGTGGTGAAGCACTCCGACGACAAGACGATCGCCCCCGACAACGGCCTCAACGGCTGGAACATGCCGTGGAACCGGTGGAAGGCGGGCTCCGCGCGCTGAGTCGGCACCGGACGGCAGGGCAGACCGGAAGGGATTGCGCCGCCGGCGTCACCCCTCGTCGGACCTCGTCGGACCTCGTCGGACCTCGTCGGACCTCGTCACCACTCGTCGGACCTCGTCGGACCTCGCGCGGCAATGCTGACCAGTTCCTGACATGTCTCATCCAGGCTGACGACATGGCTTCATCGAACGTTCCCCAGTCCGGACGGCATCCTTCCCGCGCGCCGTTCGGGAAGCATCAAGCGACCGCCTCCATATCCCGGGGCCTGAGCCGTCTCGGGATGCCGGCGGCCGTCCTGGCCCTGTCCGTATCGCTCACCGGGTGCGGGGGCATGGGCACCGGGACAGCCGACGACGCCCGGGCGGCGGCTGTCGGTGCGGGAGACCCGTCGGCCACCGCGTCCGGCGCTCCCACCGCGACGCGGACCGCGCCCCACCCGACGGCCGCGGCCACCGGGGCGTCCACCCCGTCCGTACCCGCGCGGCTGCCGGGCCTGGGCCCGAGAACGCTGGCCGAGATCCCCGGGAACGCGCGGCAGGTCGTCCTGGTCACCGGCCGGGGCAAGGACTCCCCGGTGTCGCGGGTGGTGCTGTACCGGCGCACGCACGCCGGCTGGGAGCCCGGGGCCACCTGGCCCGCCCACAACGCCCTCGAGGGCTGGACGGACGACCACCACGCCGGTGATCTCCACTCGCCCATCGGCGTGTTCGCCCTCACCGACGCCGGCGGGCTGCTCTCCGACCCCGGCACCAGGCTGCCGTACGACCAGTCGCAGAGCTTCACCATCGCCGACACGGGCTTCGAGGGCGAACCGCTCGCGGGCTCCTTCGACTATGTCGTGGCGATCAACTACAACCGCAGGGCCGGAACCTCCCCCCTCGACTGGACCCGCCCCCTGGGCAGCGGCAAGGGCGGCGGCATCTGGCTGCACGTCGATCACGGAGGACCCACGCACGGTTGTGTGAGCCTGGCACGCAAGCACATGCGGGAACTGCTGCTCACGCTCGACCCCAAGCAGCACCCGGTGATCGTCATGGGGGACGCCCGGTCCCTCGAACGCTGACGCGAACCTCAGTCGACGAGGTCCAGGGCCGCCCGGACGACGCTGTCGGTGTCGATGCCGTGGTGGCGGTGGACGTCGTCGAGGTTCCCGGACTGGCCGAAGCGGCTCACGCCGAGGGTGGTGACGGGCACGTTGTTGACCGTGGCGAGGAACGCCAGGGTGTGCGGGTGACCGTCCAGCAGCGTCACCATCGGCGTGGCCCGGTCGGCGGGGAAGACCTGGCCGAGGATCCAGCCGGGACCGTCCGCCAGGCCGCGCCTGGACTGCAGGGCCCGGAAAAGCAGGTCGGGGCTGGTCACACAGATGACGTCGGCCGGGAATCCCTGGGCGGCCAGCCGGTCGGCGGCCGCCAGGGCCTCGGGGAGCATGGCGCCCATCGCCGCGATGGTCACGGCGGGTCGCTCCGTACGCCGCAGGACGTAGCCGCCGGCCACGGCCTGACGCCGACGGCGCTCACGGGCGGCCGGATCCGCCGGCACGGCGGCCAGCGACTGGTCCACCGGCCGGGTGGACAGCCGCAGATACGCCGAACTGCCCCCCGGTCTGCCGAGGCCGGCCAGCGACGCCAGCAGGCACCACTCGGTGTCCAGGGCGAACGCGGGCTCGTAAGCGACGCACCCGGGCTGCTCGATGCCCAGCGACGGGGTGGTGACCGACTGGTGCGCCCCGCCCTCCGGGGCGAGGGTGACGCCGGAGGGGGTGCCGACCAGGATCGACTGGCCGCCCGCGTACATACCGAAGGACCAGGGCTCCAGGGCCCGGTTGACGAAGGGGTCGTAGACCACGCCGATGGGCAGCAGCGGCTGGCCCCAGCGGCTCCAGCTGGCGCCGAGCTCGCCGAGCAGTCCCACGAGGTTGGTCTCGGCTATGCCCAGTTCCAGGTGGCGGCCGGTGGGGTTCTCGCGCCAGTGCAGGATGGTCTCGGCGTCGTCGGCGAACCAGTCCGGGCGATCGTTCTGCGACCAGACGCCGGCCTTGTTCAGCCAGCCACCGAGGTTGGTGGAGGAGCTGACGTCGGGGCTGACGGTCACGATCCGGGCGGCGGCCTGCGGTGCCTGCCGGGTGAGGTCGAGCAGCAGCCGGCCGAGGGCCTGCTGGGTGTTGCCGGTGCCGGCCGGGGTGCGGCCGATGTCGGTGGGCAGCTCCGGCGGCGGAGTGGGCGGGAACTGCTCGCGGCGCAGCCGGCCGGCGGTCCGCGCGCACAGCGCCGCCTCCGGGCCGCCGGCGGCGAAGGGTGCCCAGGGATCGTCCAGGTCGGTTCCCAACCGGCCGGCCAGATCACGCATCTGATCTTCCGTCAGGAGGGAGGAGTGGTTCTGGGGGTGGCCCTCGGTGGGCAGGCCGTGGCCCTTCACCGTGTACGCGAAGATCACGGTCGGGCGGGAGTCGTCGATGCTCCCGTACGCCCGCAGCAGAGCGCCGAGGTCGTGGCCGCCGAGGTTGCGGACGGCGGCGCGCAGGGTGTCGTCGTCGAGTTCCGCGACGATCCGGGCGATCGGCCCGGCGGTCGAACCGCTGCCGGGCAGGCGTTCACGCAGTTGGTCCGGGGTGCAGCGCAGCAGCCGCTGGTACTCGGCGTTGCCCATGGCGTCGATGCGGGTCCTGAGCGCGTCGCCGCCGGGGCGGGCGAACAGGCCTTCCAGCAGCTGCCCGTACTTGACGGTGAGCACCTGCCAGCCGGCGGCCGCGAACATGCCCTCAAGGCGTTCGGCCGCGGTGCCCGGCACCACGCGGTCCAGTGACTGGCGGTTGAAGTCGACGACCCAGACGATCTCGCCGAGCCCGGCGACCATCGGGTCCTGGACGGCCTCCCAGATCGCGCCCTCGTCGAGTTCCGCGTCGCCGAGCAGCGAGTACTGCCGTCCGGTACCCGCCCCGCCGAACCGCCCGTCGACGTACCGCCGGGCGATGGCGCCCCAGATGGGCGCGGTCGCTCCGATGCCCACCGATCCCGTCGAGTAGTCCACCGGGTCGGGGTCCTTGGAGCGGCTGGGGTAGCTCTGCAGCCCGCCGAAGGAGCGCAGGGTGGTCAGATACGCCGGGTCCAGCTCCCCCAGCAGGTAGTTGATCGCATGCAGGACCGGCGAGGCGTGCGGCTTGACCGAGACCCGGTCGTGCGCGGTCAGTTCGTGGAACCACAGCGCCGTCATGATCGAGGCCATCGAAGCGCTGGACGCCTGGTGGCCGCCGACCTTCAGCCCCGAGGGGTTCGGGCGCACCCGGTTGGCGTGATCGACGACCGCCGTCGACAGCCACAGCACCCGGCGTTCGATCGAGCCGAGGGTCTCCAGCACGTCCTGCCCGGGGTCATGTCGCGTCGTGATCACGCCGCACCGCTTTCGTTGCCATGGGGTCCGCCTTGTGCTCCGCCTTGTGCTCCGCAAGTAGACAGCCAAGCCATCATCTGCACAATATGATGCCGTCCGAGTGAGCATTCTGCTCAGTCAGGCGACATCCAAGGGGTTCCCCATTGAGCACTGTGAACAGCGGCGCGACGGCCGACGCGACCGACGCCCGGATCCTGCTGGCCCTGGCCGACGACCCGCGCGCCACCGTGCTCGCCCTGGCCGAGCGTCTGGCCCTGTCCCGGAACACCGTCCAGGCACGGCTGGCCAGGATGGACGACAACGGCACCCTCGGATCGTTCGAGCGCAGGATCGCCACCGCCGCCCTCGGGTACCCGCTCACCGCGTTCGTCACCGCGCAGGTGGACCAGCACCGGCTGGCCGAGGTGGCCGGCACGCTGGGTGACATCCCCGAGGTCGTCGAGGTCTTCGGCCTCAGCGGGCCGACCGATCTGCTCGTACGCGTGGCCGCGGCCGACGCGGAGGACCTGTACCGGGTCGCCGGGAAGATCCTCGCCTGCCCCGGCATCGAACGCACCACCACGTCACTGGCCATGCGCGAACTCGTGCCGCACCGCCTGACGGGACTTCTGCGCAAGACGGCCGAAGGCACGCCCGGGGCCCGGCGCACCGGCCGGTGAGCCGGGCCCCGGGCCCGCGGACGGCTGGCCGGGCTGCGCCGTACCGCCTTCCCCCTGCCGTCCGCGTCGAGCGAGGCCTCGCCGTCGGAGTCGGTCACGGTGACCGGGATGGCGAGGGCGCCGGCACCGGGCCTGCCGGAGGCGCCGTCGTCCAGCCGGGCGCCGTCCCGACCGGGGCCGGCCCGCGCACCGGCGGAGGTGACGCTCCGCCAGGCCGGTGTCCACCATGCGAGAGCCGTCCGGAAAGTCTTGACCGAGGTGTCGGACGTCTGCTGAACTCACGTTTCATGTACCCGCACCTGGACCTGACAAGGCGGCGCCACATCGACCTGGCGCACGTGTCCAGCGCGTTCTGTTGTCGCTGACCCGGAACGCGGTCCCCGGCAACGGCCGGTGTGCGCCGAAGGCGCGCATCCGGGACAGGCGGTGCGACATAGCCCGCACATCCGTGCCTCTCCTTGGGACCTTCGTACCCACTTCCTGACCAGCTCCTGACCGCCTCCTCCGCGGTAGTGACGTGACGTCAGACGCGGCGAAACAGCCCCGGTCACCCCGCTGACCCGGGCGGTCGCCCACCCTTTTCCCTGTGCCCGACCCGCGTCGGGCCCTCCTCGCGCAGCCGTCAGTGGTGCCCGCGTCGCGACCGGGCCGACTGCTGACCCCGCGCCGGATCGGCCTGCCCGCTCGCGTCACCCGTTCGCTCCGGCCTCGGGCACCCGGCAGCGCGCCTACTTCCTCAAGGGGACCTCCTCATGCCTCCGTCCATCCGCAAGCTCACCAGCCGTATCGGCGCGGTCGTCGAGGGTGTCGACTTCACGGCGCCGCCCTCCCCCGCGACGATCAGGGCACTCCGTGACGCCCTCAACGAGCACAAGGCGATCGTGTTCGACAACGTGCACCTCGACAACGCCGGTCAGGAGCGTGTGGCCGGGTGGTTCGGCGAGCTCACGACCGCCCACCCGAACGTGCCGGCCACCGACGGTACGAGGAACGTGCTCGCCGTCGACAGTGAGACCTCCAAGGCGAACGAGTGGCACACGGACGTCACCTTCGTGGTCAACCCGCCGCAGGTCAGCACGCTGCGGTCCATCGTGACCACTCCGTACGGCGGCGAGACGCTCATCGC
The DNA here is from genome assembly GCF_056270125.1 of Streptomyces sp. RLA131. Taxonomy (NCBI): domain Bacteria; kingdom Bacillati; phylum Actinomycetota; class Actinomycetes; order Kitasatosporales; family Streptomycetaceae; genus Streptomyces; species Streptomyces sp. RLA131. The sequence goes on along the minus strand of NZ_JBWDOQ010000002.1, from coordinate 7,449,699 downwards.
GAACGCGGCCGCCGCCTACCGCGATCTGCCCGAGCCGCTGCGCGCTCTCGCCGACTCGCTGCGCGTCGTGCACAGCAACCAGTACGACTACGTGCGCCCTCCGGTCACGGCGCTGCGCGAGGAGTACGACCGGATCTTCGTCTCGACACCGTACGAGGCGGAGCACCCGGTCGTGCGGGTGCATCCGCTGACGGGCGAACGCGGGCTGTTCATCGGCGGGTTCGCCAAGCGGATCGTCGGTCTTTCGAGCGGCGAGTCGACCGATCTGCTGCGCGTCCTCCAGTCGTACGTGACCCGTCCGGAGAACATCCTGCGCTGGAGCTGGTCGCCCGCCCAGCTGCTGATCTTCGACAACCGGATCACCCAGCACTACGCGATCGACAACTATGACGACCACCCGCGCCGCCTCAACCGCGTGACGGTCGCGGGAGACGTGCCGGTCGGCGTCGACGGCCGCCGCAGCGAGCAGCTCGTCGGGGACGCCTCGCACTACACCAGCGTGCAAAAGGTCGCGGCATGACCGACGTCAGCACCGAGGTCCACCTCGCGGCGCCGGCCGCCGCCGGACCCGTCGCCGCCGGACCCGTCGCCGCCGAGGCGAAGGGCAGGCGGGAACGCGAGGTCTTCCTGCCGCGCGACGCCCGCCGCCGCACGCTGTTCGGCACGCTCCGCGAACGCCTGCGCTGGCCGCTCGGGATCTACACGACTCCGGTCGTGGTCCTCGTCGCCTGGCAGATCCTCTCCCAGGCCGGGGTGCTGTCGGCGACCTACGCCCCGGCACCGACCGTCATCGTGAGGAACGCCGCCGACCTGTGGCAACAGGGCGTGCTCGGGCCGGACCTGACGATCTCGCTGCGCAGGGCCGGAATCGGTCTCGCGCTCGGTCTGGCGGTGGGCATCGTCGCCGGGGTGCTCGGTGGTCTGCTGCGCAGCGGCGAGTACCTGTTCAACGGCGTCGTCCAGGTCCTGAACACCATCCCGCTGCTGGCGGTGCTGCCACTGATGATCGTGTGGTTCGGTATCGACGAGCTCACCAAGGTGCTGCTGATCTCGTTCGGTGCCGGCGTCCCGATGTATCTCAACCTGTTCGCGGCGATCCGGGGGGTCGACCAGCGTCTGATCGAGATGACGCGGACGACCGGCGCGGGCACCTGGCGTCTGGTGACGCGGGTGCTCGTGCCCGGGGCGCTGCCGGGGTTCCTGGTCGGCCTCCGGTTCTCACTCGCGTACAGCATTCTGGGCCTCGTCGCCGCCGAGACGGTCAACGCCGACGAGGGTCTCGGCTTCCTGATCACGCAGGGGCAGACCTACCTCCAGACCGGCCAGGTCTTCGTGGGGCTGGCGATCTACTCGCTCCTCGGTCTGGTCGCCGACCAGTTCGTCCGGGCTCTTGAGCGGGTGCTGCTGCGGTGGCGCCCCAGTTATGAGGCGTCATGAGCACCACTACCGGTGCGCGGCTGCAGGGCGGGGCCGTCATCGAGAAGGTGGTCCGCCGGTTCGGTGACCGGGTGGTGCTGGACCACCTGGACCTGACCATCGCCGACGAGGAACTGGTGGTCCTGCTGGGGCCGTCCGGCTGCGGCAAGAGCACCCTGCTGAGGCTGCTCGCCGGGCTGGACCGTCCCGACGGGGGGCGGGTGGAGGTCCCGGCGAAGCGCGCGATCGTGTTCCAGGGCGATCGTCTGCTGCCGTGGCAGCGGGTGCTGCGCAACGTCACCCTCGGGCTGCGCGGACCGGACGCGGAGCAGCGGGCCCGCGACGCGCTCGTGGAGGTCGGGCTCTCGGGCCGCGAGAAGGCCTGGCCCAAGGAGCTGTCCGGTGGCGAGGCCCAGCGGGTGTCGCTGGCCCGGGCGCTGGTCTCGGAGCCCGAACTCGTGCTGCTGGACGAACCGTTCGCAGCACTCGACGCGATCACTCGGCTGCGCATGCACGGTCTCGTACGAGCGCTGCGGAGCAAGCACCACGCGGCGATGCTGCTCGTCACCCATGACGTCGACGAGGCGATCGCGCTGGCGGACCGCGTCGTCGTCATGAGCAACGGGCGCATCGGCAGGTCACACCTCGTCCGGCTCTCCGACGCCGACCGCGAGGCGAGCATCGCCCGTGAGGAGCTCCGCGCCGCGCTTCTGGAAGACCTCGGTCTCGCCAACCAGCACCGACTTGTCCACCACACCACAGAAGGCACGTGAGAAACCCATGTCCAGGAGAACCTCCCGGCTCGCCGGCGCTGTCAGCTTCCTCGCGCTGGCGGGCACCCTCGTCGCCTGCGGCGGATCGACACAGGCGGCCGCGCCGCTGAGCGGTTCCAGCGCCGCCGAGCACCCGGAGTGGAGCAAGTACACCTTCACCATCGGTGACAACGGCGGTGACGGCAGCCAGGCCCTGGCGAAGGTCACCGGCGCCTTCGACAGCGCTTCGTACAAGGTGAAGTTCGCCCGGTTCACCTACGGCCCCCCGCTCGTGCAGGCTGCCGCGTCGGGCGACATCGACCTGGGAAGCGTCGGGGATGTGCCGCCGATCACCGGTGCCGCGAAGGAGTACGGCTTCAAGATCGTCGCCGTGTCGCGCTCGCTCACGCCCACCCGGCCGGTGGAGAACATCATCGTGCCGAAGGGTTCCACGCTCAAGACGCTCGCGGACCTCAAGGGCAAGAAGCTCGCTGTCCCGCAGGGCAGTTCGGCCCATGGTCTGGCCCTGAACGCGCTCAAGAGCGCGGGTCTCACCCCCAAGGACGTGAAACTGGTCTTCCTCGACCCGGCGGCCGGCGCCACGGCGTTCGCGACCGGCAAGGTGGACGCCTGGTCGATCTGGAATCCGCAGTCGGCGCTCGCGGTCAAGCAGGGCGCGCGAATCCTGGCGAAGGGTCTCCCGCCGATCGACCAGACCAGCAGTTACTACGTCGCCAACGACAAGTCGCTGAAGGACCCGACGAAGCGGGCGGCCCTCACCGACCTCCTGAAGCGGCTGGCGAGCGAGTTCCACTGGGCGGTCCAGCACCCCGACCAGTACGCCAAGGCGCTCTCCCAGGAGGAGGGCATCCCGCTGTCCGACGCCAAGGCGGTTCTGACCTCCATGGAGACGCGGGTGACCGCGGTGAAGGCGTCGGACATCGCGGCCGAGCAGCAGCTCGGCAACGCCTTCTACGAGGCCGGTCAGATCACCAAAAAGGTCGACGTCTCGTCGATCACCGACAGCCTTCTCCCGGCCGGCTACGACAGCTCGAAGCTCGGCTGAACCAGACCGCCTCGCCCCCCCAGAACGGAAAAGAGAGCACTCGTGAGCGCGAGACGTCAGCTCCACCTCAACGCCTTCCTCATGGAGGCCGGCCACCACGAGGCATCGTGGCGGCTCCCGCACAGCAATCCGCGGGCGGACTTCGACCTGCGGCACTGGATCGAGCTGGCCCGGCTGGCCGAGAGCGCCAAGTTCGACTCGCTCTTCCTCGCGGACGGCCCGGCGATCACCGGTACCGGCGAGTTCCGGCCGCCGGGCCAGATCGAGCCCCTGACGCTGCTGACCGCCCTCTCCCAGGCGACCAGCCGGATCGGACTCATCGCGACCGTGTCGTCGACGTACAACGAGCCCTACAACCTGGCTCGTCGGCTCGCGTCGGTCGACCACGTCAGCGGCGGCCGCGCCGGCTGGAACATCGTCACCTCGGCGGGGGCGGAGGAGGCGGCCAATTTCGGCCTCGACTCCATTCCCGACCACGCCGGGCGCTATGCCCGGGCCGACGAGTTCCTGCGGGTCGCCAAGGCCCTGTGGGACAGCTGGGAGTCGGAGGCCGTCGTCGCGGACAAGGCCACGGGGCGGTACGCCGACCCCGCGCGGATCCACCGCCTCGACCACCGGGGCCGGTACTTCTCGGTGGCCGGCCCGCTCAACGTCGAACGCCCGCCGCAGGGTTACCCGCTGCTCGTCCAGGCCGGCTCCTCCGAGGACGGCAAGGACTTCGCGGCACGGCACGCCGAGGCGATCTTCACCGCTCACCGGACGTACGAGCGCGCGGCCGGCTTCTACAGCGACATCAAGGCACGGACCAGGGCCGCGGGGCGTGACCCGGACACCGCGATCGTCCTGCCGGGAATCGTCCCGTACATCGGGTCGACCGAACAGGAGGCCCGGACGCTGGCGCGGCGGTTCGACGAGCTTCGGGTCCCGGAGTACGGGCTGCGCCAGCTGGCCGCGGTCTTCGAGACCGAGCCGTCGGTCTTCGAACTCGACTCGCCTCTCCCGGACTTCGTCCTCGCGCGGCCGAAGCTGGAGGGGTCGCAGAGCCGCTCCGACCTGATCATCGAGCTCGCGGTGCGCGAGAAACTGACGGTCCGCCAGATCATTTCCCGGCTCGGGGGCGGCCGCGGTCACTTCGAGTTCGTCGGTACGCCCGACCAGGTGGCGGACACCATCATCGCGTGGTTCGAGGGCGGAGCCGCGGACGGGTTCAACATCATGGCGCCCGCCCTGCCCTCGGGCCTGGAGACCTTCATCGAGCACGTACTGCCGATCCTGCGCGGCAAGGGCCTGTTCCGCGAGGAGTACGAAGGCACCACCCTGCGCGAGCACTACGGGCTCCCGGTGCCCGCCAACCAGTTCCACTAGGCGGAGACCGAGGCATCCGGTGTCCGACTCCTCCGGTGCTCCCGCCGCTCCCCGGGGCGGCGGGAGACCGCCGGCGCTCCGGTGCCGGGGTACACCCCGGCCGGACAGGGCCCGGCGACCACCCGGCCGGTCGGATACCTGCGCCCAGTGGCGGCGACGGCTCCTACGCGCCGAGGATCGTGCGCGCCTCCCCCTTGCTGACGGAGCACCGTCCGGCAGTCAGCTGTCCGCCGGTGGCCGTGTCCGTTCCGCGCCGTCGGCGGACCCGGCGCCTTCGCCGAGGGGAATGAGCGCGATCACCGGGATGACCCGCTCGGTCCTGCTCCGATGCCCGGCGAAGCCGGGACAGCGGCGAGCCTGCTCGGCGAACGCCGTGTCGCGCTCCGCGTCGATGACGCGCGCGTTCAACTCCGGTTTGTCCGTCATGGCCGTCTCCGGTTCGGGCTGTGCCGTGCCTGTGGCGCCGCGGGCCCCGGCCGCAGTTCGCTTGTCGATCGATCATCCTCGGCTCGTGGCCGGGTTGTCGTTCGCCGGGGTCAGCCCAGGAAGCTGAGCCGGACCTGACGGTTGATGTTGGAGACGTTGGTGTCGACCAGGACCACGGACTGCCAGGTGCCCAGTTCCAGCCGGCCGCCGATCACCGGCAGGGTGGCGTGCGGCGGCACGATGGCGGGGAGGACGTGGTCGCGGCCGTGGCCGGGGGTGCCGTGGCGGTGGCGCCAGCGGTCGTCGGCGGGGAGCAGGTCGCGGAGGGCGGCGAGGAGGTCGTCGTCGCTGCCGGCGCCGGTCTCGATGACGGCGATGCCGGCGGTGGCGTGCGGGACGAAGACATTGAGCAGTCCGTCACGGCCGCGGGCGGCCTCGCCGAGGAAGTCGGCGCAGACGGCGGTGAGGTCGTGGACGGTCTCGGTGGAGCCGGTCCTGATGTCGAACGTACGGGTGGTGAACGCGTCGGCCATGAGCCCATGGTCTCCCACGCCGGGGCCGCCCGTCGCCGCAGCCGGATCGCTGATTGGTCTGGACCAATAAGGGTCACCCGGGATAGGGTCCCCGTGCCGAGGTGCGCCGAAGGGGGACCACTACGTGTATGCGCCGCACTCAGTCCATGTCCCGGTCAACGCGGTCACCGCGCTGGTCGACGCGTGCCTGCTCCCGGCCTGCGACGGGGAGCGGATCCCCGGCTGGATCATGCGGGGCCTGACGGAGGGCCTGCCGGGGGTGGTGCTGTACGGGGCCCGGCCGGCGCCCGCCGCGCTGTGGACGGCGTGTCCCGACGCGCTGGTGGGGCGGGCGTCCGCGACAGCCGGAGCGGCGGAGACACCGGCCGCGGAGCTGGTGGCGGCGGGGGTCGGTCTGTGGCTCGGCGCGCGGTCCCGGGAGCGGGCCGGGGAGACCGGGGCGTACGTCGCCGGGCTGCAGGGGCACGGGGTGGCGGCGGCGGTGGGGCCGTTCACCGGAGCCGTTCCGACGGGACCGTACGCCGAGGCGGTGGCGGCGGGGGTGCGGGCGGTCGGCGTCGGCACGGCCGCGGCACTGGACGGCGGCGGGGTGCGGCGGGTGCTGCGTGCGGAGCTGGGCTTCGACGGGGTGGCGGTGAGCGAGCCGCTGGACGCCCCCGAGGTCGTCGACCGGTGGGGCATCCCGGGGGCCGCGGTGCTGGCCTGGATCGCCGGGCTCGACCTGCTGCGGCTGGGCCCCGGCTGCGGTCCGGGCGTCCGGCAGGCCATCCGTACGGCCGCCGCGCGGGCGGTGGCGGACGGCGATCTGCCGGTCGCGCGCCTGACGGAGGCCGCGGGGCGGGTGGCCCGGCTGCGCCGCTGGGCCGGCGACCCGGGAAGGATCAGGAGCCCGGCGGAGTTGGCAGAACCGTGAACGACGTGAACGACGTGAACGACGTGGATGCGGTGGGCGCGGTGGGCGCGGTGGATGCGGTGGAAGCGGTGCGCGAGACCGACGTCGCCGTGATCGGGGCCGGGCAGGCCGGGCTGTCGGCGGCGTACTTCCTGCGGCGGGCCGGGATGCTGCCCGGCCGCGACTTCGTGGTGCTCGACCACTCCCCCGGTCCGGGCGGCGCCTGGCAGTTCCGGTGGCCGTCGCTGACGTACGGGCGGGCGCACAACGTGCACGACCTGCCCGGGATGGCACTGGAGGGCGCGGACCCGGACCGGCCCTCGGCGCAGGTGGTGCCGGAGTACTTCGCGGGCTACGAGCGCCGCTTCGACCTGCGGGTACGCCGGCCGGTGAACGTCTCGGCGGTACGCGACACCGGGGAGCGGGGCCGGCTGCGGGTCGAGACGGACGCCGGGACCTGGTCGGCCCGTGCCCTGGTCAACGCGACCGGCACCTGGGACCGGCCGTTCGTACCCCGCTACCGCGGCCAGGAGCTCTTCGCGGGGCGGCAGCTGCACACCGCCGGCTACCGGGGGCGCGAGGAGTTCGCCGGCCGGCGCGTCATCGTGGTCGGCGGCGGCACCTCCGCGGTGCAGCTGCTGCTGGAGATCGCCGACGTGGCGGCGGAGACGACCTGGGTGACCCGACGCCCGCCGCTCTTCCGCGGCGGACCCTTCGACGAGGACCTGGGCCGGGCCGCCGTCGCCCTGGTCGAGCAGCGGGTCCGGCAGGGCCTGCCGCCGCAGAGCGTGGTGAGCGTGACCGGGCTGCCCATGACCGAGGCGATGGCCGCCGCCCGCGACCGGGGCGTGCTGGAGCGGCTGCCGATGTTCGACCGTCTCACCCGGGACGGCGCCGAGTGGGCGGACGGGAGCGGGGTCGGCGCCGACGTCGTCCTGTGGGCCACCGGCTTCCGGGCCGCGCTGGACCACCTGGCCCCGCTGCGGCTGCGCGAGCCCGGCGGCGGCATCCGGCTCGACACGCTCACCCGCGTCGCACGGGACCACCGCGTCCATCTGATCGGCTACGGGCCCTCGGCCAGCACGATCGGGGCGAACCGCGCCGGGCGCAGCGCGGTCCGCGAGGTACGGGAACGGCTCTCGGCGGTGCCCGCCCTCACCGGGACCCTCGCCGGGACCCTCACCGGCCCCTGAGCGTGGAGCCCCGGACGACCAGTTCGGGCTGGAGGACGATACGGCGGTGGCCGTGGTCGTCCGCCGCGTCGCCGGTCTCCTCGATCAGCAGGTCCGCGGCGGCCCGGCCCATCCGGTAGGCGGGCTGGCGTACGGAGGTCAGCGGCACGGCCGCGGCGGCGGCGAACTCGATGTCGTCGTAGCCGACGAGGGCGATCTCGTCGGGGACGGCGACGCCGGCGGCGTACAGCGACTGCAGGACGCCCAGGGCCAGCAGGTCGTTGGCGCAGAACACCGCCGTGGGCCGGCGCGGCATGCCCAGCAGCCGGGCGCCGGCGTCACGGCCGGAGGAGACGTCGAGCCGGTCGGCTTCGATGTGGGCGAGGGACTCGGGCGGCAGCCCGGCCGCGGCCAGGGCGGCCAGGGCGCCCGTACGGCGGTCCTGGCACTGGGTGAGGTGCATGGGGCCGCTGATGTAGACGATGTGCTCGTGGCCCTGCTCGACGAGGTGCTCGGCGGCCAGGGTGCCGCCGGCGATGTCGTCGACGGAGACCGAGCAGGCCTCGGCGCTGGGGACGACCCGGTCGACGAAGACATAGGGGATGCCGTGCCTGCGGAAGGAGTCCAGGCTGCGGCCCGTGGTGTCGGCGGGGGTGACCAGCACCCCGCGCACCCGCTGCTCGGCGAACAGGCCCAGGTAGTCGGCCTCTTCGGCGGGGCTCTCCGCGCTGTTGCAGAGCATGACGCCGAGGCCCGCCTCCCGGGCGGCGCGCTCGGCGCCGGAGGCGACCTCGACGAAGAAGGGGTTGGCCATGTCCAGCACGAGCAGGGCGATGATCCGGCTCCGTCCGGCCCGCAGCTGCCGAGCGGACTCACTGCGTACGTAGCCGAGTCGGTCGATCACGTCGAGGACCCGGGTGCGGGTGTCCTCGGAGACCATGTCGGGCCGGTTGATCACGTTCGACACCGTGCCGACCGACACTCCCGCCTGTCGTGCGACATCCTTGATGCCCACCATGCGTACCACGGGCTCTGCGCCACCGCCTTTCACGCCGTTCGCGGCTCACTGCGGCCGCAGGCACATGCTACGCACACCGTGTGTGATCAGCGCCGCCCGTGCCCGGACAGTGATGAGGCCCGCACCACCAGTTCGGGCTGGAAGACGATCCGCCGGTGTACATGGGCCGCCGCGTCCTCGCCGGTCTCCGCGACGAGCAGCTCCGCCGCCGTGCGCCCGATGCGGTGGGCCGGCTGGCGCACCGAGGTCAGCGGCACGGCGGCGGCCGCAGCGAAGTCGATGTCGTCGTAGCCGACGATGGCCATCTCCTCCGGCACCCGGACACCCGCCGCGTAGAGCACCTGCAGAACGCCCAGCGCCAGCAGGTCGTTGGCGCAGAACACCGCCGTGGGCCGGTCGGGCATGCCGAGCAGCCGGGCGGCTGCCTCCCGTCCGGCGGACACGTCGAAGCGGGCCGCCTCGATGACGGTCAGCCGGTCCGGGGAGAGCCCGGCCTCGGCGAACGCGGCCAGGGCGCCGGCCAGCCGGTGCCGGGACTGCGGGAGATGGACCGGGCCGCCGACATGGACGACCCGGCGGTGTCCCTCGGTGAGCAGGTGGCGTACCGCGAGCCGGCCGCCGGCGACATCGTCGACGGAGACCGAGCAGGCCTCGGCCTCGGGCTGCGCGCGGTCGGCGAAGACATAGGGGATGCCCCGGCGCCGGATCGCCCGCAGATCACCGCCGGCGCCGTCGGTCGGGGTGACCAGGACGCCCCTGACCTGCTGTTCGGCGAACATCGCCAGATAGTCCGCCTCCTCCGCCGGGTCGGCCGCGCTGTTGCAGACCATGACCGCCAGCCCCGCCGCGCGGGCGGCCTGCTGGGCGCCGCGTGCCATCTCGACGAAGAAGGGGTTGGCCATGTCCAGGACGAGCAGGGCGATGATCCGGCTGCGGCCGGCCCGCAGCTGGCGGGCCGACTCGCTGCGTACGTAACCGAGCCGTTCTATGACGGACAGGACACGCTGTCGGGTGTGGTCGGAGACCGAGTCGGGCCGGTTGAGCACGTTGGAGACCGTGCCGAGGGAGACGCCCGCCTGCTCGGCCACATCCTTGATGCCTATGTGCGTGCCGTTTCTGTTCAGGGCCCGACCTCGACCAGTTCCAGGCCCGTGAGCTCGGCCACCGCGCGCAGTTCGGGGATGATGTGGCCGGTGGCCAGCGCCCAGTGGTGGGCGACGCCGGTGGCGCTCCAGGCGTCGGTCCACTCCCCCGGGTCGGTGCCGAAGTCGACCCGTGAGGTGGTGTTGCCGATCTCCAGCAGCGGTCCGGCGACGACCTCGCCCTGGGAGGCGATCAGTTTGTAGCGGCCGTCGCGGGTCTGGCCGAGGCCGACCACGGTCACCGGGCCGTGCCTGACGTCGAACTCCACCGACACACCCCAGCCGCGTTTGCCGTGGTAGACGCCGAGGCCGCGCAGCAGCGGGCGGCGTTCGCTGATGCCGGGGTGGGCGGGGCCGTCGTGGCCCATCTCGACAACGCCGTCACGGAAGTTGAGCGCCTGCAGCTCGGTGAAGGAGCCGCCCGCGCCCAGCCGGTCGGTGATCAGCATCGCCAGGGAGGTGCGCAGCTCGTACTCGCCGGCCGCCGGGATGCCGCGCCCGGTGAGCAGCGAGGAGCCCAGGATCATGCCGGCGCCGAGCCGTTCGTGGGTCTCGCCGTCCAGGCCGCGGTGGTAGTACGCCAGGGAGTCGAGGTCGAAGTCGGCCACCAGCCGGTCGAGGCCGACGGAGACCCGGGCCGCCCATTCGAGGTCGGCGGCGACGACGGTGTCGGCGAGTTCGAAGGTCTTACGGGTGTCGGCGAGCTTGTCCGCGACCTCGGCGTCCGTGACCTTCTCCACCCGCACCCGCAGGTCGTCGAACTCCAGGACCTCGACATGGCCGCCGAGGTTGCCGGTGACCATGGTGAGGTCGGTGGAGACGTCGTACATCCCGGGGTAGAGGTGGCCCATGAGGCCGTGCCGGCCGTTGCGGAGAACCGAGCGCACTCCGGCGGCGCGGATCCAGCGGCCGATCCGGGACCAGGCGCGCTCGTCCTCCAGGTGGCCGGAGACCGAGCGGAACGCGATGCCGCTGCGCTCGAAGGCGTTGGCCATCTCGGGCAGCGGGCAGGCGCCGCAGTAGGCGAGCCAGGCGCCGGTGTCGAAGGCGGCGTGGTCCATCGCCTCGGTCGGCTGGAGGTTGATCAGCAGCACGGGGGCGCCGGAGCGCTGCGCGACGGGGACGAGCATGGTGGCGGTCATATAGGTGGTGAGGAAGCCGACGATGAGGTCGCAGCCGGCGGCCCGCAGCTTCTCCGCCGCGACCGCGCCCTCCTGCGCGTCGGAGATGAAGCCGACGTCGACGACCTCGGCGTCGAACTCCCGCATCCGCTCGGTGACTCGGGCCGCCGAGCGCCGGAGTTGCGGGAGCAGCTCGGGGAACTGGGGCCAGTAGGCCCCGAGTCCCCCCGCCACAAGGCCGATCTTCGGCTTGCGTGCGGTGGCGGGGGTGCGGGTCATGACGGATCCTCCACTCGGGCGGGTCGGCGGTTCGGGCGGGTCGGGCGGGTCAGACGTCGGACGGGTCGGACGGGTCGGACGGGTTGGACGGGTCAGACGGGCAGCTGGAAGTCGATCACATGCAGCGGGGAGGGGGTGGTCGTCCCGGTGGAGGTCTCCTGGTACATGAAGGAGAGCACCCCGTCCTGGGAGACCCGGGTGTGGTCGACGACGACCTCGCCGAAGGCGTTGAGGGTGCTCGTCCCGTCGTAGAGCACCGTCCAGTCGGTCCAGGAGGAGGACGCCGAGGCGGCGACGATCCGGCCGAAGGGCATGACGACATAGGCGTTGTCGTAGGCGTCCAGGACCAGTTGGGAACGCTGGGTGGAGTTCATGGCGACCGGGACCTCGGTCTTGTGCCAGGCGCCGGCGGAGTCCTTCCAGACGTGGAAGGGGCGGGCGTAGGCGGTGCGGCCGGCGACGTAGTCGGTGACGCACTGGCCGAAGCGGCCTGGTACGTAGGAGATCAGGGCGTGCGGGAGGCCGGCGGAGTCTACGGCCTGGCTCTCCTGGTTCATCAGGGCGTGGTCGGGGTTGAGGGAGTCGACCACCAGGCCGGTGGAGTTGACGGTGACCAGGGTGGAGCCGGTGGTGCCGACCGTGGTGCCGGCGGAGTTCTTCCAGCTGCGGCCGTAATCGGTGCTCCGGAGGTAGACCGTGTCGTGGTTGGTGAGGTTGGCTCCGCAGGTCACGGCACCGTTCTGCTCCCGCCAGGTGCCGAAGACGTGCAGGGCGCCGTCGGGGCCGTAGTCCAGGCCGTGCAGATACAGATTGCGGTAGCTGCTGGAGCCGTGGGTGCTGGTGTAGGTGCCGGTGTTGCTCGTCCAGTTGCCCAGGTTGGTCCAGGAGCTGCCGTCGTACTCGGCCAGCGCCGCCAGGCCGTTGCCGGAGACGCCGGTGCGGTAGCTGAGCTGGAGCCGGTTCTGCGGCGAGACGAGGAACTGGGGGTAGGTGAAGGTGGAGGTGAGCGCGACACCGTCCATGCTGGTCTGCGGGGAGCCGAACTGCGCCGCGGTCCAGGAGTGCGTGGCGGGGCTGCTGACCAGGCCGGCCACGGACTTGACGTAGGTGTAGCCGCTGCTGTGCGAGTCCATCACCAGGTGCAGCCGGCCGTCGGAGGGCGAGATGCCGGCCGAGATGACGTTGTGGGAGTCGTCGGTGCTGAGGGTGTGGCCGACGGTGACCTTGGACCAGGTGGTGGAGCCCAGGGCACGGCGGGCCACGGTGGCGTTGCGGTCGGCGGCGTACCAGACGGCGTACTGGTAGCCGTTGTAGGTGAGCAGGCCGTTCTTCTGGAAGGCGTTGTTGTTGACCAGGCCGTCGTACGAGACGAAGTACAGGGCCGTGGAGTCGAGCACGGTGGTGGAGAGCTGCGTGACGGACGGGCCGGTGGCCGCGGCGGCCCGGCCGGCCGCGGCGCCGCCCAGGGCGAACAGTGCCGCGCCGCCCACGGCGCCGCGCAGCAGGCTTCTGCGGTCAGAGGTGAGGGACATCGTTGGCTCCTCGGTGCTCGGGCCCTGTCAGGCCAGGTGGAAGACCTCGGTGAGCGGGCGCATGGCCTCGTCGGGCCGCTCGCCGTCCAGTGCTTCGAAGAAGCCGGCCATCTGCGTCTGCCAGCGGGCGTTGACGTCGGTGGCGGCCATCGCGGCCTGCGCGGCGGCGAAGTCCTCGGTCTCCAGGTAGCCGACGAGCAGGCCGTCGTCGCGCAGGAAGAGGGAGTAGTTGTGCCATCCGGTGGCGGAGAGCGCGTCGAGCATCTCCGGCCAGACGGCGGCGTGGCGCTCGCGGTACTCCGCGAGCCGGTCCTGACGGACCTTCAGCAGGAAGCAGACACGCTGCACGGTGGTGTCCTCGTAACTCACCTGGCCGGGTCCCGCCGTGCGGCGGGACCTGGCCGGGTGCGGTCAGAAGTTGTAGTCGTCGATGTTGGACTTGTCGAAGACGGTGGGCTTGCCGAGGATGATCTCGCCACCCGCACCGATCTTGTACTCACCGAGCTTGCCGGCCTTGAAGGTCTCGCCCTCGGCGCCGGTGATCTGGCCGGAGGACAGCGCGGCGGCGGCGTACGCGGCCAGGTAGCCGAGGTTCTTCGGGTCCCACAGGGCGAACTGCTCGACGGTGCCGTCCTTGACGTACTTGCGCATCTGGTTCGGCGTGCCCAGGCCGTTCACCACGACCTTGCCCTTGTAGGACGAGGAGCTGATGTAGCGGGCGGCGGCGGCGATACCGACGGTGGTCGGCGCGACGATGCCCTTGAGCTTGGGGTACGCCGACAGCAGGCCCTGGGTCTGCTGGAAGGACTTCTGGTCGTCGTCGTCACCGTAGGCGACCTTGACCAGCTTCAGGTTCTTGTACTTGGGGAGCTTGAGCTCCTCCTTCATGAAGCCGATCCAGGTGTTCTGGTTGGTGGCGTTCTGGGTCGCGGACAGCACCGCGATCTGGCCCTTGTAGCCCAGCTGCTTGCCGATGTTCTGCGCCAGGCTGCGGCCGATCTGCTCGGAGCTGGCCTGGTTGATGAAGAGCTGGCGGCAGTCCTTGGCGGTGTCGGAGTCGTACGCGACGACCTTGATGCCCTTCTTCATCGCCTGCTTGAGCGGCGCGCAGACGGCGTTGGGGTCGTTGGCGGCGAGCAGGATGGCGTCCTGCTGCTGCTGGATGAGCGTGTTGATGTACGAGATCTGCGAGGAGGCGCTGGCGTCGGAGGGGCCGACCTCCTTGGCCGTGCCGCCGAAGCCCTTGGCGGCGGCGATGCCGGCGTTGTCGACGATGGTCTCGTAGGGGTTGTTGATCTGCTTCGGAAGGAAGGCGATCTTCAGCCCCTTCTTCAGCGGCGCGTCCGGGTTGGCGGAGGCGGAGGACGTCGACGCGCTGCCGGTGTCCTTCTTGGAGGAGTTCTTGGTGGTGCCGCCACAGGCGGTGGCGGAGACCGCGAGCGCGCAGACGGCGGCGACGGCGGCGAGACCGCGCACTCTGGTGGTGGTGCTGAGAGACATGGCGGAGCCCTTCTTCATTGAACGGGTTACCAGCGGGAGATGAGCGAGGCGTGGGGGGCTTGCGCCGTCAGACGGCCACGGCTGTGCGGCGTTGACGTCGTTCGAGGACCACCGCGATGACGCGGGGGGTCAGGACGGAGGCAACCAGGAGCAGTCCGGTGACGATCACCTGGATCTCGTTGGCCACGTCGTTGAGGATGAGCAGGTTCTTGAGGAAGCCGATGAGCAGCAGTCCGGCGATGGCGCCGCCCAGCGTGCCCTTGCCGCCGTCGAAGTCGATGCCGCCGAGCAGCACCGAGGCGATGACGAGCATCTCGAAGCCGAGACCGTTGTCGGCCCGGGCGCTTCCGTAGCGCAGGGTGAACACCACTCCGGCGAAGGCGGAGAAGAACCCGGTGACGACGAAGAGCATCAGCTTGATCCGCTTGACCCGGATGCCGGCGAAGTAGGCGGCGGCCTCCTGCGCGCCGATGGCGAACAGCGACCGGCCGAAGCCGCTGAGGTGCAGGACGATGCCGGTGACCACCGCCAGCACGACGAACAGGGCGAAGGGGTAGGGGATGAAGCCGGCCACGGTGGTGGTGTCGGCGGCCCAGTCGGCGTACCGCTGGGGGAAGTCGGTGATGGCGTCACTGCCCAGCACCACCGAGGCCAGACCGCGGAAAAGGGTCAGGGTGCCGATGGTGACGGCGAGCGAGGGCAGTCCGACCCTGGTCACCAGCCAGCCGTTGAGGAGTCCGCCCAGGACACCGACGACCAGCACCAGCGGGACGATGGTCTCGAAGGACCAGCCGGCGTCCCACAGCTTGCCGGTGAGCGCGCTGGACAGGCCCAGCATCGAGGCGACCGACAAATCGATCTCCCCGGCGACCACCAGAAGGATCATCGGCAGGGCCATGATCGCGACCGGTGCGAGGTCGTTGAGCGCGAACGCCAGGTTGCCGGTGGTGGCGAATCCGTCGGTGGAGCCCGCGCCGGTGGCGAAGACGGCCACGAACAGGACTCCGACGGCGACGTCCCAGCGCAGGAGGCGGCTCAGTTCAAGCCTTGTGGACATGGCGGGCACTCCTCTTCCGCAGTGCGCTGGTCATGCGCAGGTTCAGGATCCGGTCGACGCTGATGGCCGCCAGGAGCAGTGCGCCGGTGATGGCGTTCTGCCAGAAGGAGTCGACCTTGAGCACCACCAGCGCGCTGCCGATGGTGGTGAGCAGCAGCGCTCCCAGGGCCGCGCCCCACACGGTGCCGACGCCGCCGGTGATGGCCACACCGCCGACCACCACCGCGCTGATCACGGTCAGCTCCCAGCCGTGGGCGTTGTCGGCCACGACGGTGCCGAAGCGGGCCAGCCACAGGGAGCCGGCGAAACCGGCGACGGCGCCGGAGAAGACGTACGCCGCCAGGATCCGGCGCCGGATGGGTACGCCGGCCAGCCGGGCCGCCTCGGGGTTGGAGCCGATGGCGTACAGCTCCCGGCCGCCGCGGTAGGACCGCAGGTAGTACGCGGTCGCGGCGAGCACGAGGGCGGCGATCAGCGGCAGGTACGGGATGCCCAGGACGCTGCCGCTGCCCAGGGTGAGCACCGGCGCGGGCAGGTTCACGGCGTTGATCTGCGCGCCGTGCGCCCACCAGTAGTCGACGCCCTGGATGATGTAGAGCATTCCCAGGGTGACCACCAGCGCCGGCACCCGGCCGAAGCTGACCAGGGCGCCGCTGATCAGGCCGCACAGCGCGCCGAGGGCGATGCCCAGCACCATGACCAGGACGACGTTGTGGTCGCTTCCGGACACGAACTTGCCGCAGGCGAAGGCGGACAGGCCCACGACGGAGCCGACCGACAGGTCGATGTTGCGGGTCAGTACGACGACCGACTGGCCGACCGCGAGCAGCGCCAGGATGGAGGCGTTGAGGAGCAGGTCGTTGATGCCCTGGTCGGACAGGAAGCGGGAGTTGGCCAGCCAGGTGCCGAGCACCAGCAGGACCAGGCAGGCGGCGATGCTGATCTCACGGGCCCGGAAGACCGTTTCGGTCAGGGAACGCGCCGTGCGCTGCTCCTCCGGCGCCGCCGGCGGGCTGTCGAGGGTGGCCGTCACGACGGGATCCTTTCGGGCGTGGGGGCCGGGACGGGGGCAGTGACATCGGCAGTGACATCGGCGGGGGCGGGGGGCCGCGGGCCGCTCATGCGGCCCTCCCCGCGTCGGTGCGGCCCGTGGCGGCGGCCATGACGGTCTCCTCGGTGGCGTCGGCCCGGTCGAGCTCGCGGACGAGCCGTCCCTCGTGCATGACCAGGACGCGGTCGGCCATGCCCAGTACCTCGGGCAGGTCGGAGGAGACCATGAGGACGGCCAGGCCCTCGGCGGCCAGTGAGGACAGCAGCCGGTGCACCTCGGCCTTGGTGCCGACGTCGATGCCCCGGGTGGGTTCGTCGACGATGAGGACGCCGGGCTCGGTGGCGAGCCACTTGGCCAGCACGACCTTCTGCTGGTTGCCGCCGGACAGCACCCCGACCGGGTCGGAGAGCCGGTTGTACTTCAGCTGCAGCCGTACCGCCCAGTCGGTGGCCCGGCCGCGTTCCAGTGCCCTGCTGACCAGGCCGCCGCGGCCGAGCTTGTCCAGGCCGGTGAGGCCGATGTTGCGTTCGATGGACATGTCCATCACCAGGCCCTGCTCGCGCCGGTCCTCCGGCACCAGGGCGATCCCGGCGTCCATCGCGGCCGTCGGCGAGCCGGCCGGCAGCTTGGTGCCGCCGACGTAAACCTCTCCGGCGTCGGCGCGGTCGATGCCGAAGACGGCCTGGACGACCTCGCTGCGGCCGGCCCCGACCAGTCCGGCCAGGGCGACGATCTCGCCGCTGCGGACCTCGAAGGACACATCGCTGAAGACGCCCTCGCGGGTGAGCCGGCGCACCGACAGGGCGGTGGTGCCGATCTTCGCGGGCTGCTTGGGGTAGAGCTCGTCGAGATCCCGGCCGACCATGCGGCGGACCAGGTCGTCCTCGGTGAGGCCGTCCAGCGGTTCGCTGGATATCCAGCGGCCGTCGCGCAGGGTGGTGACGCGCTGGCAGAGTCCGAAGATCTCCTCCAGGCGGTGGGAGATGAACAGCACCGCGGCGCCCTGCTCGCGCAGCGCCCGGACCACACCGAAGAGCCGGGCGACCTCGGCGCCGGTCAGCGCGGCGGTCGGCTCGTCCATGATCAGTACACGGGCGTCGAAGGAGAGCGCCTTGGCGATCTCCACGATCTGCTGGTCGGCGATGGACAGGCCGCGGCAGGGCTGCTCGGGGTCGAGGTCGACCCCCAGCCGCTTGATCAGACCGGCGGTGGCGCTGTGCACGGCCTTGTGGTCGACGCGGCCGAAGGAGCGGCGCGGCTGGCGCCCCATGAAGATGTTCTCGGCGACCGTCAGGTCGGGGAAGAGCGTCGGCTCCTGGTAGATCACCGCGATTCCGGCGTCCCTGGCGTCGGAGGGACCGTGCAGGACCACGGGTTCCCCGTCGATGAGGACGCGTCCGCTGTCGGGGCGGTGCACCCCGGCGAGCATTTTGATGAGGGTGGATTTTCCGGCGCCGTTCTCCCCCGCGAGAGCGTGTGCCTCGCCGGCGAAGAGCTCCAGGGACACGCCCTGAAGAGCCCGTACGGCACCGAAGGACTTGGAAGCGTCCTGCAGGGCGAGCACGGGCCGTCCGGCCGTCTCCGGCTGGTTCATATGAGCCTCGCATGAAAGGTTTCAACAAGGTTTCACGGACGCTAGGCCCATGGAGCCGGAAGCGTCAATGGTTTCGTTTCAACTTTTCTCAGACGTGATCCGGCGGTGACCGGAGACCTCTGACCAGTGGGTTGACACTCCGGGCCGGGGCGCCTAGCTTCCACTGAGTGAAACGATTCATGGCGGGAGCGATGACATGACCGACCTGTCTTCGGTGAAGGCCGCGCTCAAGGCGCAGGCCATCGAGACGCCCTCGTGGGCGTACGGGAACTCCGGCACCCGCTTCAAGGTGTTCGCGCAAGCCGGGGTACCACGTGACCCGTACGAGAAGCTCGACGACGCCGCGCGCGTGCACGAGCACACCGGGGTGGCCCCCACGGTCGCCCTGCACATCCCGTGGGACCGGGTCGAGGACTACGCGGCGCTCGCGACCTACGCCAAGGAGCGCGGGCTGCGCCTGGGCACGATCAACTCCAACGTCTTCCAGGACGACGACTACAAGCTCGGCTCGGTCACCCACCCGGATCCGAAGATCCGCCGCAAGGCGACCGACCACCTGCTGGACTGCGTCGACATCATGGACGCCACCGGCTCGCGCGACCTGAAGCTGTGGTTCTCCGACGGCACCAACTACCCCGGCCAGGACGACATCGCCGACCGCCAGGGGCGGCTGGGCGAGGCCCTGGCCGAGGTGTACGAACGGCTCGGCGCCGACCAGCGGATGCTGCTGGAGTACAAGTTCTTCGAGCCGGCCTTCTACGCCACCGACGTGCCCGACTGGGGCACCGCCTACGCCCACTGCCTCAAGCTCGGCCCCAAGGCCCAGGTGGTGGTGGACACCGGCCACCACGCGCCCGGCACCAACATCGAGTTCATCGTGGCCACCCTGCTCCGCGAGGGCAGGCTCGGCGGCTTCGACTTCAACTCCCGCTTCTACGCGGACGACGACCTGATGGTCGGGGCGGCCGACCCCTTCCAGCTCTTCCGGATCATGTACGAGGTCGTGCGCGGCGGCGGTCTGAAGGCCGAGACCGGCGTGGCGTTCATGCTCGACCAGTGTCACAACATCGAGGCCAAGATCCCGGCCATCATCCGCTCCGTGATGAACGTCCAGGAGGCCACGGCCAAGGCGCTGCTGGTCGACGCCGACGCGCTGGGCGCCGCACAGCGCTCGGGCGAGGTGCTGGACGCCAACGCCGTGCTGATGGACGCGTACAACACCGACGTACGCCCGCTGCTGCGCGAGGTCCGCGAGGAGTCCGGCATCGCCGCGGACCCGGTCGCCGCCTACAAGGCCTCCGGCTGGGCCGAGCGCATCGTCACCGAGCGCGTCGGCGGCACGCAGGCGGGCTGGGGCGCGTAACCCCGCCGGGGTCGCCGGGGGGTCGCCCGCGCCGCCCGCCCCGGCCCGGCGCCCCGTCAGCCCGGCCCCCCGCTCCCGGGCCCCCGGCCCGCGGCCCCGG
Source organism: Streptomyces sp. RLA131 (assembly GCF_056270125.1). Lineage (NCBI taxonomy): Bacteria > Bacillati > Actinomycetota > Actinomycetes > Kitasatosporales > Streptomycetaceae > Streptomyces > Streptomyces sp. RLA131. Next base: position 7,430,320 of record NZ_JBWDOQ010000002.1, on the reverse strand, counting down.
CCCGCGCCCGCTGCCCACGCACGCGCCCGCGCCCAGGCACGCGCCCACGCCCAGGCACGCGACACCGGCCGGCCTCTCCCCCGTACCGCATTGACCCGCAAAGGACCCGCACGATGACCGCACAGCCGCACCCCGAGGCCACCGCGCTGATTGAGCGCTCGCACCGGCTCGGGGCCGATCCCCGCAACACCAACTACGCGGGCGGTAACACCTCCGCCAAGGGCTCGGCCACCGACCCGGTCACCGGGCAGGAGACCGAGCTGATGTGGGTCAAGGGCTCGGGGGGCGACCTCGGGACGCTGACCGAGGGCGGCCTGGCCGTGCTGCGCCTGGACCGGCTGCGCGCCCTCAAGGGCGTGTACCCGGGGGTCGAGCGCGAGGACGAGATGGTCGCCGCCTTCGACTTCTGTCTGCACGGCAAGGGCGGTGCGGCGCCGTCCATCGACACCGCGATGCACGGCCTGGTCGAGGCGGCCCACGTCGACCACCTCCACCCCGACTCCGGTATCGCGCTGGCCTGCGCCGCCGACGGCGAGGCGCTCACCGAGGAGTGCTTCGGCGACCAGGTCGTCTGGGTGCCGTGGCGCCGTCCCGGCTTCCAGCTCGGCCTGGACATCGCCGCCGTAAAGGCGGCCAACCCGCAGGCGATCGGCTGCGTCCTCGGCGGCCACGGCATCACCGCGTGGGGCTCCACCTCGCAGGAGTGCGAGGCGAACTCGCTGCACATGATCCGTACCGCCGAGGCCTTCCTCGAACAGCGGGGCAAGGCCGAGCCCTTCGGGCCCGCACTGCCCGGTTACGAGGCGCTGCCCCCCGCGGACCGCCGGGCCCGGGCCGCCGCCCTGGCGCCCGTGCTGCGCGCCATCGCCTCGGCCGACCGTCCCCAGGTGGGCCACTTCACCGACGCCGAGGCCGTACTGGACTTCCTGGCCCGCGCCGAGCACCCCCGGCTGGCGGCACTGGGCACCTCCTGCCCGGACCACTTCCTGCGCACCAAGGTCCGCCCGCTCGTCCTCGACCTGCCGGCCGGCGTCCCGCTGGACCAGGCCGTGGCGCGGCTGAGGGAGCTGCACGCCGAGTACCGCGACGAGTACCGCGCCTACTACGAGCGGCACGCCACCGCCGACTCCCCCGCGCTGCGCGGCGCGGACCCCGCGATCATCCTGGTCCCGGGCGTCGGGATGTTCAGCTACGGCAAGGACAAGCAGACCGCGCGGGTCGCGGGCGAGTTCTACGTCAACGCGATCAACGTCATGCGCGGCGCCGAGGCGGTCTCCACGTACAAGCCGATCGAGGAGTCCGAGAAGTTCCGCATCGAGTACTGGGAGCTGGAGGAGGCCAAGCTGCGGCGGATGCCCGCGCCCAAGCCGCTCGCCACCCGGATCGCACTGGTGACGGGCGCCGGTTCCGGCATCGGCAAGGCCATCGCCCACCGGCTGGTCGCCGAGGGCGCCGTGGTGGTCGTCGCCGACCTCAACGGCGAGAACGCGGCGGCGGTGGCCGAGGAGCTGGGCGGCCCCGACAAGGCGGTCGCGGTGACCGTCGACGTGACGAGCGAGGAGCAGATCGCCGCCGCCTTCGACGCGGCGCTGCTCGCCTTCGGCGGCGTCGACCTGGTGGTCAACAACGCCGGTATCTCCGTCTCCAAGCCGCTCCTGGAGACCACGGCCAAGGACTGGGACCTCCAGCACGACATCATGGCGCGCGGCTCCTTCCTCGTCTCGCGCGAGGCGGCCCGGGTCATGATCCAGCAGGAACTGGGCGGCGACATCGTCTACATCGCCTCCAAGAACGCCGTCTTCGCCGGCCCCAACAACATCGCGTACTCCGCCACCAAGGCCGACCAGGCCCACCAGGTGCGGCTGCTGGCCGCCGAGCTCGGCGAGCACGGCATCCGGGTCAACGGCATCAACCCCGACGGTGTGGTGCGCGGCTCCGGCATCTTCGCCGGCGGCTGGGGCGCGAAGCGGGCGGCCGTCTACGGGGTCCAGGAGGACAAGCTCGGCGAGTACTACGCGCAGCGGACCCTGCTCAAGCGCGAGGTGCTGCCCGAGCATGTCGCCAACGCGGTCTTCGCCCTCACCGGCGGTGAACTGACGCACACCACTGGGCTGCACATCCCGGTGGACGCGGGCGTCGCGGCGGCGTTCCTGCGCTGAGAGCCCGCGTCCGAACCCCCGCCGATCCCGGCCGGGGCCGTTCGACACCCGCCCGGCGGGCCCGACTCCGGTCGCGCCAGGGTCCGCCGGACGGGAACTCCCGTCACCGCGCCCGCCCGTCGTCCGCCCCCGCCCGTCGTCCGCCCCCGACCCGCCCCCGACCAGCCCCCGACCAGCCCCCGACAGAGGTACTTCCCGTGACACCCACCCCGTCATCCGCCTCCCCCGCCGCGTTCGCGGCGGTGGACCTGGGCGCGTCCAGCGGACGCGTCATGGTCGGCCGCGCAGGACCGGGCGTACTGGACCTCCAGGAGGTCCACCGCTTCCCCAACCGCCCCGTGCGGACCGGCGGCACCCTGCACTGGGACGTGCTGGCGCTCTACCAGGGCGTCCTGGACGGACTGCGCGCCGCAGGACCGGTGACCTCGGTGGGCATCGACACCTGGGCGGTGGACTACGGCCTGCTGGCGGCCGACGGAACGCTGCTGGGCAACCCCGTGCACTACCGCGACACGCGCACCGACGGCGTCCCGGAGAAGGTGTGGCAGACCGTTCCGCAGGCCGAGCTGTACGCCGCGACGGGTCTGCAGTACGCGCCGTTCAACACCCTCTACCAGCTGGTCGCCGCCCGGGGGACGCCGCAGTCGGCGGCCGCCCGGCAGCTGCTGCTGATACCGGACCTGATCTCGTACTGGCTGACCGGCACGGCGGGCACCGAGCTGACCAACGCCTCCACCACCCAGCTGATCGACCCGCGCACCGGGGACTGGGCGCACGGCCTGGCGCGGCGCCTCGGCATCGACCTGTCGCTCTTCCCGCCGCTGCGCAGACCGGGCGATCCGGCCGGCGAACTGCGGCCGGAGGTGCTGGCCGAGACCGGGCTCAAGGGTCCGGTACCGGTGGTGACGGTGGGCTCCCACGACACCGCGTCTGCGGTGGCGGGGGTGCCCGCGCGCAGCGAGCGGTTCGCGTACATCTGCACCGGGACGTGGTCGCTGGCAGGTCTGGAGCTGGACGCGCCGGTGCTGGGCGAGGAGTCGCGGGCGGCCAACTTCACCAACGAGCTGGGGGTGGACGGCACCATCCGCTACCTGCGCAACATCATGGGCCTGTGGCTGCTGCAGGAGTGCCTGCGGCACTGGGCGGCCGAAGGGGTGACCCACGACCTGCCCGAGCTGCTGGGCCGGGCCGCCGGGGCGGCACCGCTGCGCTCGGTGGTGGACGCGGCCGACCCGGGATTCCTGGCTCCGGGCGGGATGCCGGAGCGGATCGCGCGGGCGTGCCAGCGCGGCGGCCGGCCAGTCCCCCGCGACGCGGCCGAGACCGTGCGCTGCATCCTGGACTCGCTGGCGCTCGCGCACCGGCGGGCCATCGAGGACGCGCGGCGGCTGTCCGGCCGCGAGGTGGACGTGATCCACATCGTCGGTGGCGGCGCGCACAACGAGCTGCTCTGCCAACTGACCGCGGACGCGTGCGGACTGCCGGTGGTGGCCGGACCGGCGGAGGCGGCGGCGCTCGGCAACGTCCTGGTACAGGCCCGCGCCGCCGGTGTGATCGGCGGCGGACTCGCAGACCTCCGATCTCTGCTGCACCGCACCCAGCCGCTGCGGCAGTATGAACCCTCAGGTGACAGCACTGCATGGGAGGAGGCGGCATGCGCGTTGCGCTCTTCGTGACCTGCGTGAACGACACGCTCTACCCGGACACCGGGCGGGCGGTCGTGACCCTGCTGGAGCGGCTCGGCGTGGAGGTGGACTTCCCCGCCGCGCAGACCTGCTGCGGCCAGGCCCAGTTCAACACCGGCTACCGCCACGAGACCGAGCCCCTGGTGCGCCGCTACGCCCGCGCCTTCGAGGGCTACGACCACATCGTCACGCCCTCCGGGTCCTGTGCCGCGATGGTCCGTGACAACTATCCGCGGATCGGGGCCAAGGCGGCCGCCGAGGGCCGCGGGGACGAACTGGCGCGGATCGCCGACTCCGTCGTGCCCAGGACGTACGAGCTCACCGAGTTCCTGGTGGACGTCCTGGGGGTGACCGACGTGGGCGCGTACTTCCCGCACCCCGTCACCTATCATCCGACCTGCCACGGCCTGCGCATGCTCGGGCTGGGCCGCCGTCCGCAGGAGCTGCTGAGCCACGTCAAGGGGCTGGAGCTGCGCGAGCTGCCCGGCGCCGACGAGTGCTGCGGCTTCGGCGGCACCTTCGCCGTCAAGAACGCGGCCGTGTCGGCGGCGATGGGCGCGGACAAGGCCCGGCACATCGGCGAGACCGGCGCGGCGGCGGTCTGCACGGTCGACAACTCGTGTCTGATGCACATCGGCGGCACCCTGGCCCGGCTCGGATCGCAGACCCGTCCGGTCCATCTCGCCGAGATCCTCGCCTCCACCGAGGAGCATCCCTACGCTCTGGGAGACCTCCGATGAGCGGTACGTATCTGGGCATGCCGGCCTTCCCCGAGGCGGCGTCGGCGTCCACCCGCGACACACAGCTGCGCGCCAACCTGACGCACGCCACCCACACCATCCGTGACAAGCGCGCCAAGGCGGTCGCCGAACTCGCCGACTGGCCGGAACTGCGCGCGGCGGGCGCCGCGGTCAAGGACCGTACGCTGCGCCATCTCGACCACTACCTGGAGCAGGTCGAGGCCGCCGTGGTGGCGGCCGGCGGCCATGTCCACTGGGCGGCGGACGCCGAGGAGGCCAACCGGATCGTGATCGACCTGGTCCGGATGACCGGCGAGACCGAGGTCGTGAAGGTCAAGTCGATGGCCACCCAGGAGATCGGTCTCAACGAGGCGCTCGGCGAGGCCGGGATCCGCGCCTACGAGACGGACCTGGCCGAGCTGATCGTGCAGCTCGGCGACGATCTGCCCTCGCACATCCTGGTCCCGGCGATCCACCGCAACCGCTCCGAGATCCGCGACATCTTCCGCGCGGAGATGGGCAACTGGGGCCGCCCGGCCCCCGAGGGCCTCACCGACCGTCCGGCCGACCTCGCCGAGGCGGCCCGGCTGCATCTGCGGGAGAAGTTCCTGCGGGCCAAGGTCGGCATCTCCGGGGCCAACTTCATGGTCGCCGAGACCGGCACCCTGGTCGTGGTGGAGTCGGAGGGCAACGGCCGGATGTGCCTGACGCTGCCCGAGACACTGATCTCGGTCGTGGGCATCGAGAAGGTGGTGCCGACCTGGCAGGACCTGGAGATCTACCTCCAGCTGCTGCCCCGCTCCTCCACCGCCGAGCGGATGAACCCGTACACCTCGACCTGGACCGGCACCACCGACGAGGACGGCCCGCAGGCCTTCCATCTCGTCCTGATCGACAACGGCCGCACCGACACCCTGGCCGACACCGTGGGCCGCCAGGCGCTGCGCTGCATCCGCTGTTCGGCCTGCCTGAACGTCTGCCCGGTCTACGAGCGGGCCGGCGGCCACGCGTACGGGTCCCCGTATCCCGGCCCGATCGGGGCGATCCTCACCCCGCAGCTGCGCGGTACGCAGAGCGAGCTGGACGCCTCACTGCCGTACGCGTCCTCGCTGTGCGGCGCCTGCTACGAGGTGTGCCCGGTGGCCATCGACATTCCCGAGGTCCTGGTCCATCTGCGCGAACGCGTCGTCCAGGGCGGCGAGGTGACCTTGCGCGGCACCCGGACCACGATCAGGCCCGCGAAGGGCCACGCCGCCGAGCGGGCCGCCATGCGGGCCGCCCGCTGGGCGCTGGACCATCCCGCCGCGCTGCGCGGCGGGCAGCGGCTCGCCGCGCGCACCCGCCGGCTGCACCCCCGGCACCGGCTGCCCGGCCCGGGCAGGGCATGGACCGAAACCCGCGACATCCCCGCGGTGCCGGCCGAGTCGTTCCGCGACTGGTGGCGGCGCACGCGCGGCGAGGAGACCAAGTGAGCACCCGTGAGCAGGTCATGGGCCGGATCCGGCGCGCGCTGGCCGACGTACCGCGCGGGGAGTCCCCGCAGGATGTGCCGGTGCCCCGCGACTATCTGCGGGCGCACGGGCGGCTGTCGCCGGAGCGGACCGCCGACCTGCTCGCGGAGAACCTCGCCGACTACCGGGCGATCGTCCACCGGACGACGCCGGCCGGGCTCCCCGGCCTGCTCACGGAGCTGCTGACGGCGCACGGCAGCCGGCGGGTCGTCGTACCGCCGGGCCTGCCCGCGCGGTGGCTGAGCCCGTGGGCGGAGCAGGCGGCACGGACGCCGGGCGCGGAACTCGTCCAGGACACCGCCGCACTGACCCATCACGACCTGGACTCCGTGGACAGCGTGGTCACCGGCTGCGCGGTCGCCATCGCCGAGACCGGCACCATCGTCCTGGACGCCTCCCGCGACCAGGGCCGCCGGCGCATCACGCTCGTGCCCGACCACCACATCTGCGTCGTCCAGGTGCCCGGTCAGGTCGTCGCCTCGGTGCCGGAGGGGCTGGAACGACTGGACCCGGCCCGGCCGTTGACCTGGATCTCCGGGCCCTCGGCCACCAGTGACATCGAGCTCGACCGGGTCGAGGGAGTGCACGGGCCCCGCACCCTGGAAGTCGTCCTGGTGGGCGAGTCGTCCTACTTGGCGTCCGCGTAGCACCGCACGGTGTTGGTCTGAAGCGGAAGGAGCACGGGGGTCGGGCCGAAGACCAGGTGACGCGCCTCGTCCGCGGAGGCGGCGACGGCGGCCTCGACGGCGGGGGCCCGGTCCTCGGGGGTGTCGACGATGATCTCGTCGTGCAGGAAGAACACCAGGCGCGGCCCGTCGGCGCCGCCCTCCAGCGCGGTGAGACGGCGGCGCAGCGAGGCCATCATGGCGAGTGCCCACTCGGCGGCGCTGGCCTGGATGACGAAGTTGCGGGTGAAGCGGCCCCAGGCGCGGGCGTCGCCGTCGCTCATGTCCTGCCGGTCGGCGGACGGCGGCGGGGAGGTGCGGCCCAGGCGGGAGCGGACCACGCCGCCGGCCTCGCCGGTGCGGGCGGCCGACTCCACCAGCCGCATGGCGTCCGGGAACCGCCGGCGCAGCACGTCCAGCAACGGCCGCACCTCGCCGCTGGTCTGCCCGTACATCGCGCCCAGCAGGCCGAGTTTGGCGCGCTGGCGGTCACCGTCGAACGCGGTGCGGGCCAGGGCCTCGTACAGGTCGCCCTCGGCGGCGGCCCGGGCCAGGCCCTCGTCCTGGGACATCGCGGCCAGCACCCGCGGCTCCAGCTGCGCGGCGTCCGCGACCACCAGCCGCCGTCCCGGATCGGCGACCACGGCGGCCCGCAGCAGCCGGGGGATCTGCAGTGCCCCGCCGCCGCGGGTGGCCCAGCGCCCGGACACCACGCCGCCGACCACGTACTCGGGGCGGAACCTTCCCGCCGGGGCCCACTGCTCGCGCCACGCCCAGCCGTGGGCGGAGTGGATCCGGGACAGCTCCTTGTAGCGCAGCAGCAGGGCGGCCGCCGGGTGCTCCACGTCACGCAGCACATGGGAGCGGGTCGAGGTGATCCGGACGCCCACCCGGGCGAAGGCCGGCAGCAGCTGGGCGGGCGAGTCGGGGTTGACGGGCCGTCCCAGAGCCTCCTGGAGCTGCCCGGCGAGCTCACCGAGCAGCTTGGGCCGGGCCCCGCCGGAGGGGCGCGGTCCCAGCAGGCCGGTCAGCAGTTCGTCATGGACGGCCGCGCTCCAGGGCAGTCCGTCGTACGCCATCTCGGCCGCGGCCAGGGCGCCGGCGGACTCGGCCGCGCACAGCAGCCGCATCCGGTCGGGGTACTCGCCCAGCGCGATCCGGCGCTGCTGGTCGGCGTGGACGGCGACCACCGCCTCCAGCGGGTCGGTGCCCGGCGGCAGCCGGTGCCGGTCGGCGGCGAAGAGCACCGGCTGGTCGTCGGCGGCGCTGTCCGCCGCGTCGTCCGGCACGGGGAGTCCGCGCAGCCTGGCCCAGGCGGCACCCAGGGCGCGCGGCTGCCCGGACCGCTCCTCGGCACCGAGCAGCAGCGCCTCGACGAGTCTGAGGTCGTGGCAGCGGGCGGGCCTGGCCGGCAGCCGCTCCAGCAGCCCGGGGTAGAGCTCCTCGGTCGAGGCCCACACCCAGCGCGGCCGGCGGTGGCTCTCGTACGACGCGACGGCCGCCGCCAGGTCCGTCACCCGCTCGGCGGCGCCGGTGGGTGTCCCGTCCTCCGCCAGGCCCTGGAACCGGCCGCCGGACCCGAGCGGGTCGGCGGCGACGGCGATACGGGGCGCGGCAAGGGTCATACGGGCAGGCTATCCGCGAGCACTGACAGTGCCCCGGATCCCGTGGGGCCGGCCGAGCCCGTGGGGGCCGTCGGGGGCCGGGCGGCTCCAGCGGTCGGCGTCCCGGGCGACCTTCAGCGCCCACAGCACCAGCGGCACCTGGAGCGGCAGCCGCCCGTAGGCGACCGCCCGGTACGGGGCCGGGCGGTCCCGCCAGTCACGGGCCATCTGGACGTTCGCCGGGAAGACGGCGGTGAACAGGCCGGCCGCGAGCAGTCCGCCGGTGCGCCGGGTGCGCGGCAGGGCCAGTCCGGCCGCGACGGCCAGTTCGGCGGCGCCGCTGACGTGGGTCCAGGTGCGGGCGCTGCCCGGCAGGGCACGGGGAACGATCCGGTCGAAGAACCCGGGGGCCACGAAGTGCGCCGTGCCGGCCGTCGCGAGCAGTCCGGCGAGGAGTCGGGCGGAGCGCTGTCTCGCGGCCATGGAGTACCTCCGGGTGGGGTGGGTGGGACCGGGTCGGGTCCGGCTCGGGTCGGGCCCGGGGGCGGGCCCGGGTCCGGGTCCGGCTCACGCTACCGGCGAGTAGGGGTCGAGGCGGGCGTCCCGGCGGATCAGGGTCGCGTAGCGGCCGTCCTGGGCCAGCAGCTCGTCGTGGGTACCGCGTTCGGCGATGCGGCCGTGGTCCAGGACGACGATCTCGTCGGCGTCGCGGACGGTGGAGAGCCGGTGGGCGATGGTGATCGTCGTACGGCCCGCCGAGAGGGCGTCGATGGCGTCCTGGACGGCCTGTTCGGTCCGCGTGTCCAGGGCGCTGGTGGCCTCGTCGAGGATGAGTACCGGCGGGTCGCGCAGGATCGTGCGGGCGATGGCCAGGCGCTGCTTCTCGCCGCCGGAGAACCTGTAGCCGCGTTCGCCGACGAGGGTGTCGTAGCCGTCGGGGAGGGAGGTGATGTGGTCGTGGATCTGGGCGGCGCGGGCGGCGGCGGTGATCTCCTCGTCGGTCGCGTCGGGCTTGGCGAAGCGGAGGTTGTCGGCGACGGAGGCGTGGAAGAGGTACGTCTCCTGCGCGACGACGCCGACGGTCGCGGCGAGCGTGTCGAAGGCGAGGTCGCGCACGTCGTTGCCGTCGATGGTGACCCGGCCGCCGGTGACGTCGTAGAGGCGGGGCACCAGGTAGCTCAGGGTGCTCTTGCCGGATCCGGTGGCGCCGACGACGGCGAGGCTGCCGCCGGCGGGCACGGTGAGGTCGATGGCGTCCAGGGTGCGGGCGCCGGCGGCCGGGTCGTACGCGAAGGAGACGTTCTCGAAGCGCACGTCGCCGCGGGCGCGTTCCAGCCGTACCGGGTCGGGGCGCTCGGTGATGTCGACGGGCAGGTCGAGGTACTCGAAGATGCGCTGGAAGAGCGCGAGCGAGGTCTGCACCTGCACACCGGTGGACAGCAGACTGACGGTCGGCCGGAACAGGCCCTGCTGGAGGGAGACGAAGGCGACCAGGGTGCCCAGGGAGACGGCGGACCCGGCGATGCCGGCGGCCCAGTAGATGACGGCGGGCATGGCGGCCATGACGACGCCGATGGTGGACATCCGCCAGCGGCCGGCCATGTTGGAGCGGACTTCGAGGTCGACCAGCCGCTCGGACTGCTCGGCGAACGACCTGGTCAGGGAGTCGGCCCGGCCCATGGTGCGGCCCAGCAGGATGCCGCTGACCGACAGCGACTCGGTGACGACGGCGGACATCGCGGCCATCTGCTTCTGCCGCTGGGTGGTGATCCGCTTGCGTTCGGTGCCGACCCGGCGGCTGATCCAGACGAAGACCGGGAGCAGCAGCAGGGAGACGACGGTGAGCCGCCAGTCGAGGGCGAGCATCGCGACGACCGACGCGACGACCGAGGTCAGGTTGGAGACCAGGGAGGTGGCGGTGGAGGTGACGGTGGCCTGCATGCCGCCGATGTCGTTGGCGATGCGGGACTGCACCTCGCCGGTGCGCGTGCGGGTGAAGAAGGCCAGCGACATGCGCTGGAGCCGCTCGTAGACGGCGGTGCGCAGGTCGTGCATGACGCGCTGGCCGACGGTGGTGGAGATGAGGGTCTGCAGGACGCCGAAGACGCCGTTGAGGACAGCGGTGGCGATCATGCCGAGGGCGAGCAGACTGAGCAGTCCGGTGCGGCCCTGCGGTATCGCGGTGTCCAGGATCGCGCGCAGCAGGAACGGCGAGGCGATCGAGACCAGGGAGGCGGCGGCGACCAGCAGGCCGACGACGGCGAGCCGGGCACGGTAGGGGTGGAAGAGGCGCAGGACGCGGCGCACATCGGTGGGCCGGTCGGGGTCCTTGGGCGGTGGCGTCCACCGTGAGGTGCGACGCGAGGTGTCATCGGGGTGCAAAGGCTCCTCCGGAGCGGGATGGGGTGGGACGGAAGGCAGGTCTGCCTGTCACCCGGACCGGGCAGGTCCGGGCCGGGCAGTGATTGAGAGTATAGGTGATTGTTACCTAGACTCACAATGAACCAGGTCCTGTACTATCGGACCATGGATTCCCGCAGCGCCGCCGCCGAAGCCGACGAGACCACCGGCCGCCTCGCCGACCAGCTGCTGCGGCTGACCCGCCGGCTCCACCGTGCCCAGCGGCACCACCTAGAACCCCTGGGCATCACCCCGGCCCAGGCCCGGCTGCTGCGCACCGTCGCACACAGCGAGGAGCCGCCCCGGATGGCCGATCTGGCCCGGCGGCTGGATGTCGTCCCCCGCGCCGTCACCACCCTGGCCGACGCTCTGGAGGCGCACGCCCTGGTACGGCGGATCCCCGATCCCGCCAGCCGCCGGGTGGTCCGCATCGAGCTGACCGACGACGGCCGCGCCACCCTGCAACGACTGCGGCGGGCCCGCCGCGCCGCCGCCGAGGAACTGCTCGCCCCACTGGAGACGGCCCAGCGCGAGGCCCTGACGGCACTGCTGGCCGTCCTGGACACCGCACCGGGCCGCTGCTAGCGGCGGACCCGGTGACCCGACGCGGTCACCGGGTTGCCCCGCGCGGCTCAGCCGCGCCAGGTGTCGCCGAGGGTCACCGCGCCGCTGGAGGGGACGGTCGCGGTGCGGTTGGAGCCGGTCTCCCAGGTGACGTTCCCGTTGCTGTCCTTCTTGATGTACTTGTACTCGAACGCGGTGCCGGCGCTCATCGGGACGTCCAGCTTCCACACCGGGTAGGCCGCGGACGAGAGCAGCAGCGCGTTGCCCGTGTCCCAGTCGCCCAGCGCGGAGTTGTTGCCGGTCACGTAGACGCTGGTGCCGCTCACGGTCGTGGCGTTCACGGCGAACGAGGCCCCTGACACCGTCGTACCCGAGCCGCTGCCGCTTCCGGTACCGGCACAGGTGGCACCGGCGTAGAGCGCGACGGCGTCGTTGGCCGCGATGGTCGCGGTGAAGGTACCGCCGAAGCCGACGGTGTAGTTGGTGCCGCTGTGCTGGACGTCGCAGTAGGTGCCGGCCGGCAGCGAGGTGGTGAAGGTCTGGGTCAGCGAGCCGCTCTCGTGGTTGATGGCGACGAAGCCCTTGCTGCCGCGGCCGAAGGCGATGGCGTTGTTGCCGTTGGACCACCAGTTGGTGACCGCGGTGCCCGAGACGGCGTTGCGGAAACCGACCATGCCGGCGATCTGCGGCCAGGCGTGCTGGCACTTCCAGCCGTCGCTGTAGCAGGCGTTGACGGTGCCGCCGTTGGGCGGGCCCGAGTCGTTGTCGGAGAACTCGTACCCGGAGTAGACGTCGGGCGAGCCGTAGGGCCAGGCCAGCATGTAGATGTTGGCCAGCGTGTAGGTCGCGCCGTACTTGTAGTTCAGGGTCGAGCCGTTGCGCTCGGTGTCCCAGTTGTCCACGAAGGTGCGGGTGCTGCCGCCGGACAGATAGCCCGCGCCCCACGAGGCGCCCCAGTTGCTGAGGTAGGACAGCTTCTCGCTGCTGAAGATCCGCTTGAGGTCGTACGCGCCCTGGAAGCCGTCCACGTCGCCGGTGCCGGTGTACTCGCCCGGCTGGACCGCCTCGCCGGAACCGTGGATGACCTCCTGCGCCCAGAAGACCGACGGGTCGGACAGCTTGGCCTTGATGGCGGACAGGTCGCTCGCGGCGATGTGCTTGGCGCCGTCGATCCGGAAGCCGTCGGCGCCGAGCGAGATGAGGTTGTCGAGGTAGGCGGCGATGGTGGAACGGACGTAGTCGCTGCCGGTGTTGAGGTCGGCGAGCCCGACCAGCTCGCAGTTCTGGACGTTGTCGCGGCTGGTGTAGTCGGAGATGCTGGTGCGGCAGGAGTGGAAGTCCTGGTCCTGGTAGTACCCCGGGTAGTTGTACTTGGTGTAGCTGGTGCCCCCGGTCCCGGTACCGGAGCCCGCGGTCATGTGGTTGACGACGGCGTCGGCGATGACCTTGACGCCGGCCGCGTGACAGGTGCTCACCATGCTCGCGAAGGCGGTGCTGTCCCCGAGCCGGCCGGCGATCCTGTAACTGACCGGCTGGTACGAGGTCCACCACTGCGAGCCCTGGATGTGCTCCTGCGGCGGGGAGACCTCGACGTATCCGTAGCCGGCCGGGCCGAGGGTGTCGGTGCAGGCCTTGGCGACCGAGGCGAACTTCCACTCGAAGAGGGTGGCGGTGACGTCCTTGCTGCCGGGCGGGGCTGCCACGGCCTGCTGCTGCGACAGGGCGACGAGGCCGGTCGCGGCGAGCAGCCCGGCGAGCGCCCCGCGAAGTGCACGGGATCTCATGGGTGCGGCTCCTTCGGTGAATCGGGCACACAGGTGCCCTGAAGACAGCCACACGCCAGGCCGCCCTGAGGGGGGACGGAGCCCCCGCCCGTGGGAGCTCCGAGCAGGAGACTGGTCCTCGGGCGAGGGCACGTCAAGACGTGAGTGGAAATGTTTTCAACTACTTGCGGAAACCTTGCGTTAACCGGCAGGGTGGCTCAGCAGCGCAGCCGATCCTCCGTCAGCACCCCCTGGACGGTGGCGATGACATGGTCGTAGCAACCGCCCGCCCCGGTGAGCCGGTAGCGCTCGGACGAGGTGCCGACCGCGTGCCGCTGGTCGCGCGGCACCCCCAGGGTCCAGGTGGCGTCGCCGCTGAAGGTGTCGTCGAGCCGGGAGCGCACGGCGCCGGTGGTGCGGGCGTGGTCGCCGAGCGTGATGACGGTGCGCAGGCGGTCGTCGGTGCCGATCGTGACCGATCCGTCCATGGTGTAGGCGCGCCGGGTCCGGGTGGTGACGCCGTCGACGGTGCGGGTCTGGTCGTCGGTCCAGCGGGCGGTGAGGGCGTCGGCGGTCTCGTCCGCGTTCCAGATGTGGGTGGAGGCCGCCGTCACGGCGCGGCGGACGGTGGTGGTGACGCGGCCGTGCGAGGTGTTGACATAGCCCGAGACGGTGAGCGCGTGACCGCCCGTGGCGTCCAGGGTGCGCGGCCCGGCGTCCGGGTCGTACGCGGTGGTGGCGGACGGGGCGCTCTCCCGGTGGACGGTGAGGCGGCCGGTGACCTGGCTGCTGTGCTCGTCCTGCCAGACCAGGATGTTGGTGGGCACGCTCCAGCCGCTCTGCCCCTCGGGCACCCCGGCCACCGAGACCTCGACCCGGTGCGGGCGGCCGTCGTCGAGCAGTCCGGCGAAGGGCGTCAGGTCGTACTCGACCGGCTGCACGTCGAAGGCGCGCGGGCCGGGGACGACGTACCAGAGGAAGGGGTTGGACCAGCCGCCGGTCCACACATGCGGGAAGGGCGCGGCGATTCCGGCCAGTTGGCCGTCGACGGTGACCCGCACCTCACGGTTGGGGCCGTCGGCGCCCGCCTGACAGGAGTACGGCACGTCGGAGGGGACGGCGAGATACCAGGACTCCTCGCAGCCGCCGCCCGATCCGGTGGCGTACACCTCGGCGACGACGCGCTCGCTGTTGCGGGGCGTGGTGAGGGTGGCGGAGTCGAGCGGAATGACCTTGTCGGGGACGTCGGCGGACTCGGCGGCGGAGCCGGTGACCGCGGAGTTGGTGACCGCGCTCTTTTTCGCGGCGGCGTAGAAGGTCAGCGTCACCTTGACGGCGATGACGCCGGTGTAGGTGTCGTCGACGACATTGCCGATGAGCATCTCGACGGGCTGCTCGGCGCGCAGGGTGGAGGCGTAGCGCGTGACGTCCTTCTCGGCGGACCAGGAGATCCCGTCCGGCGAAGGCTCGGGGGTGGAGGTACGCAGGATCTCGACGCCGCCGATGTGGAGGTAGCCCAGGCGGTCGTACTGGCGGCCCGCGACGCTGCCGTTCAGGCGCAGGACGACCTTGCTCCAGCGGGTGCCGCACCCGGCGGGCGGGGTGTAGGTGCCGGTGTAGGGGGTGAAGTCCCGGAACCGCGTGTCGGCGACGGTCACCGTGCAGGACCGGGTGCCGGGGGTGGCGACGGGCGGGGCGGCGGTGACCGGATCGTGCCAGTCGGAGCCGAACTCGGCCGGGGGTGTCTGCGCGGTGGCGGCGGGCGCGGCGAGGACGGTGAGAAGGGTGAGCCCGAGCAGCGCGGCGAGCATGGACATGACCTGTCGACATCTCATGTGACAGGAGTGAAGCGTGAGTTGGCCGGCCGCCGCCAGAGCGCCTTCCCACCGGGACGGGCCGGCGATCGGCAGGCAGCCGGGCGGCGGGCGGTCAGGCGGTGGGCGGTCAGGCAGTGGGCGGCGGGGCAGCCGGGCGGCGGGGCGGTCGGGCGGTGGGCGGTCAGGCCTCCAGGTCCGCCGTGTCGCCCATGACGATCACCGGGTGCTGGGCGGGGTCGAGGGTGCGCAGCAGATACTCCATGTCGGCCTTGGACTGGCTGACGCAGGCCGAGGTGCCGCTTCCGTGGTCCATGTGCAGCCAGATGCTGCCGCCCTTGGACTGGCCCTGCGGCCGGGTGGGGTCGATCGGCGAAGTGCCCTTGACCCGGTTGTAGTCGATGGCGATGACCAGGTCGAAGTCGTGCCAGTGGCTCTTCGCCCAGTAGTGCGGCGCCTGGAACGCGGTGGTCTGGTGGTACGGCAGCTTCGCGCCGGGGTCGGCCAGCACGCCGCCGGCGTCGGAGAGGGTGAAGACACCGACCGGGCTCTTCTTGTCACCCTCGTGGTGGTCGGTGGTCCAGCCGCGCTTGCCGTTGTGGCCCGACCAGGTGCGCTCGCGCTTCCAGGTGTCGCCGTGCCGGGTGAACAGCGCGACGGTCGAGTCGGCCGACGTGGCGCTCTTGCCGTACACCGCCACCACCTGGCGGGCGTTGGCCGGGATGTCGCCGCGCAGCTTCGCGCCGACGCCTGGGATTTGGCGGGTCACGGTGGCCGGTGAGGCGGAGGCGGCGGCGTTGCCGGACTCGCCGGCCCTGGCCGCCGGTGCCGACGGGTCGCCATCGCTCCCGGCGGAGGCTCCGCCGCAGCCGGCCAGCAGGAGCAGTCCCGCGGCGGCAGCCGCCGTTCGTACAGTCCCGGTTATACGCATCGTGCCCCATCCTCGCATCCATGAAGCATGACGAACGGCCTGCCCCTACGCGTTCCGCAGGCCGGGGGAGAAAAACCGGTTGAAAGTGTGACCTCGGTAACGCGACCCTGGCACGTCCCCCTTCCGCCCCCACCCCATGTCGGGACGTCATGTCGCTCAGCGCTCTTCCTCATGCCGATCCGGGTGTCCCCGACACCCGCTCCGGCTTCCGCTTCCTGCTCTGGCTGGAGAAACGCCAGATCCGCGGGCAGATCACGGCCGCCCTGTGGGGAACGCTCCACATGGCGGCCGTGGCGTCGTTCCCGGCGACGGTCGGCATCGCCGTCCAGGCCGTGGTCGACCACTCGGGCAGACGGCTCGCGGCGGCCGGGGCTCTGATGCTCGCCCTGGGCCTGCTCACCGCGCTGGGCGACACGATGCTGCACCGGATCGCCGTCACCAACTGGATCAGCGCGGCGGCCCGGGTGCAGCTGCTGCTGGCCCGCAAGACCGTCGAGCTGGGCTCGGTGCTGACCCGGCGGGTCGCGGCCGGCGAGGTGGTGGCCGTCAGCACCGGTGACGTCGAGAAGATCGGCTGGTTCGTTGAGGCGCTCGCCCGCTTCACCTCGGCGCTGGTGGCCACCGTGGGTGTCGCCGTGGCGCTGGTGGTCTACCAGCCCCAGCTGGGGCTCATGGTCGCGGCCGGTATCCCGGTGATGGCGCTCGCCGTGCTGCCGCTGCTGCCCCGGGCCACCCGGCGCGCGGACGAGCAGCGCGAGAAGGCCGGCCGGGCCACCACCCTCGCCTCGGACACGGTCGCGGGGCTGCGCGTACTGCGCGGCATCGGCGGCGAGGAACTGTTCCTGGCCCGCTACCGGCGGGCCTCGCAGGAGGTCCGGACGGCCGCGGTGCGCAGCGCGCGGATGTGGGCCCTGATCAGCGCCGTCCAGGTCGTGCTGCCCGGGCTGCTGCTGGTCGGGGTCGCCTGGTACGGGGCGCGACTGGCGCTCGCCGGGCGGATCACGGTGGGTGAGCTGGTCACGGTCTACGGCACCGTGGTGTTCCTGACGTTCCCGCTGCGCGGCTTCGAGGAGATCGCCATGGCGTACTCCTTCTCGCGGCCCTCGGCCAAGCGGGCGGCCCGGGTCCTGGCCCTGGAGCGGGGCGTGCCCGTCCCGGCCCCGCCCGGCGATCCGGTGGCACCGGCCGGTGATCTGTACGACCCGGCGACCGGGCTGCTGGCCCCGGCCGGGCTGCTGACCGCCGTGGTGTGCGGCGACCCGGACGCGGCCGGACGGCTGGCCGACCGGCTCGGCGGGCACAGCCCGGCCAGGGAGGACGGCGATCCCTCGGCGCTGCTGGGCGGCACGGCCCTGGACGCGCTGCCGCTTGGCCGGGCGCGGGCCGCGGTACTGGTCCAGGACAAGGAACCGGTGCTGCTGTCCGGGACGCTGCGGGAGCTGCTCGACGTACCGTCCTCCGGGGCGGTGGACCCCGCGGCGGCGCTGGCGGCCGCGCAGTGCGGGGACGTCCTGGACGCGCTGGCCCAGGCCTCGGTGGAGGCTCCCGCGGACGGAACGGGCGGCGATCCGCTGCGGACCCCGATCACCGAGCGCGGCCGTTCGCTCTCCGGCGGCCAGCGGCAGCGGCTGGCGCTGGCCCGGTCGCTGGTCACGGACCCGGAGGTGCTGGTCCTGGACGAGCCGACCAGCGCGGTCGACTCGCACACCGAGGCACGGATCGCCCTGGGGATCAAGGAACTGCGGGCCGGGCGCACCACGGTCGTGTTCACCTCCAGTCCGCTGCTGCTGGACCGCGCGGACCGGGTCGTCCACCTCGCCGACGGGTCGGCCGGCCCGGCCGGCACCCATCAGGAGCTGCTCCGGCGGGATCCCGGCTACCGCGCCGTCGTCACCCGGGAGACCGAGCCGGAGGGCGCGGGCGCACCACGGCCGCCGCAATCGGCGGGCGCACCGGGACCGCACCGGCCGCGCCGGCTCGACGAGCTGCCTCAACTACCCCAACTGCCCCAACTGCCCGAACTCCAGGAAGCCGAGGAGTCCGCATGATCGGCGTGAAGCCACCGGAGTACGACCCGGCCGCGCCGCGGCAGAGCACCACCCTGCCGGTCGGCTCACCCGCCACCGTGCGCGCGTACGTGGCCGAACTGACCCGGCGGCACCGCGGGGCCTTCGCGCTGCTCGTCACCGTCAACTCGGTCGCGGTCATCGCCTCGATGGCCGGTCCCTACCTGCTGGGCCGCCTTGTGCAGGACCTGTCGTCGGGCGTTCGGGAGCTGCATCTGGGGCGTACCGTCGCGCTGTTCACGGTGGCGCTGGCCGTGCAGGCGGTCTTCGT
The DNA here is from genome assembly GCF_056270125.1 of Streptomyces sp. RLA131. Taxonomy (NCBI): domain Bacteria; kingdom Bacillati; phylum Actinomycetota; class Actinomycetes; order Kitasatosporales; family Streptomycetaceae; genus Streptomyces; species Streptomyces sp. RLA131. The sequence goes on along the minus strand of NZ_JBWDOQ010000002.1, from coordinate 7,412,147 downwards.
ACGGCTGGTGCGGCTGCGGGGCGCGATCCTGGGCGAGCGGATGCTGGCCGACCTGCGGGAGGACTTCCTCGTACGGTCGGTGGGTCTGCCGCCCGGGGTGCTGGAGCGGGCCGGCACCGGGGACCTGCTGTCGCGGATCACCACGGACATCGACCGGCTGTCCAACGCGATGCGCGAGGCGGTGCCGCAGCTGGCCATCGCCGTGGTCTGGGCGGGGCTGCTGCTCGGGGCGCTGACCGTCACCTCGCCGCCGCTGGCCCTGTCGGTGCTGGTCGCGGTGCCGGTGCTGCTCGTCGGCTGCCGCTGGTACTTCCGGCGCGCCCCCGCCGCGTACCGCTCGGAGGCCGCGGGCTACGCGGCGGTGTCGGCGGTGCTCACCGAGTCGGTCGACGCCGGGCGCACCATCGAGGCGCACCGGCTCGGGGACCGCCGTGAGGAGCTGTCACGGCTGCGGATCAGGCAGTGGGTGGCCTGGGAGCGCTACACCCTGTGGCTGCGCAGCGTGCTCTTCCCGACCATCAACCTCACCCATGTGCTGATCCTGGGCGCGGTGTTGATGATCGGCGGCACCTTCGCGCTGCACGGCTGGATGTCGGTCGGCGAACTGACCGCCGGCGCGCTGTACGCGCAGATGCTGGTCGACCCGGTCAACCTGGTCCTGCGCTGGTACGACGAGCTGCAGGTGGCGCAGGTGTCGCTGGGCCGGCTGGTGGGGGTGCGCGAGATCGGGCAGGACGGTGCCGACGAGCGGCTGGAGCCCGACGGCCGGGAGGTGCGCGCCGACGCGGTGAGTTTCGGCTACCGCCCGGGCAGCGACGTACTGCACGGGATCAGCCTGCGGGTGCCGCCCGGCACCCGGATGGCCCTGGTCGGCCCGTCCGGGGCCGGCAAGTCCACCCTGGGCCGGCTGCTGGCCGGGATCTACGCCCCCAGGGCGGGCGAGGTGACGCTGGGCGGGGCCGAGCTGGCGCGGATGCCGGCCGAGCGGGTGCGTGAGCATGTGGCGCTGGTCAACCAGGAGCACCATGTCTTCGTCGGGACACTCCGCGACAATCTGCGGCTGGCCCGCGAAGGGGCGGACGACGACGAGCTGTGGCGGGCGCTGGTCGCGGTGGACGCCGACGACTGGGCGCGCGGCCTGGCGGACGGCCTGGACACCGAGGTCGGCTCCGGTGGCACCGCGCTGACCCCGGCCCAGGCCCAGCAGGTGGCGCTGGCCCGGCTGGTGCTGGCCGACCCCCACACACTGGTGCTGGACGAGGCCACCTCGCTGCTCGACCCGCGTGCCGCCCGGCACCTGGAGCGTTCCCTCGCCCGGGTGCTGGACGGCCGCACGGTCGTCGCCATCGCGCACCGGCTGCACACCGCGCACGACGCGGATGTGATCGCCGTGGTGGAGGAGGGCCGGATCAGCGAGTTCGGCAGCCACCATGAGCTGGTCGAGGCCGACGGGGCGTACGCGGCCCTGTGGCGGTCCTGGCACGGGTGACACGCCAGGACCCGGCGCGGGCGGACCGGGGTCGGGGGGCGGGGGCGGGGGCGGGGCGTCCCGCCCGGCCCCCCGACCTGCCGGTCCCGAGCCGCCCTATCCGAAGATTCCGAGCGCTCCGAGCGCGCCCACACCGCCGAGGACGAAGAAGGCCGGGGTCAGCACCTTGATCTCCACCCAGCTGCCGGCCCGGAACCGCATGAACTTCGGCGGCCCCATCGGGTACCAGCGCTTGCGGCCTATCGGGATCGGCCACAGGATCGGGCAGCCGGAGACGGTCAGGGCGTCGCCGATGCAGTGCACCAGGGCGCCGAGCACGATGGGGATGCCGATCCACAGGTAGTGCTGGTCGGGCTGGGTGAACAGCCAGCCCCTGCCGTTCTCCGTGCTGTCCAGGACGTCGGCGAGCATCCAGGCGCTGGTCGCGCCGAGCAGCCAGACGAGTACGTCGCTGGAGACCCGCGCCTGCCGCCACAGCAGGCCTTCGACGGCGAGCACCATGTGGACGAAGAGGATCGCGAGGACGGCCCAGCGGCCGCCCACCAGCGCCGCACCCGAGCAACCTGCGCCCAGCAGCACGGCCCACACCCAGGTGTGGGTCAGGGTGCGGTGTCCGCCGGAGCGGCGCGGGTCACCGGGCTTGCGGGTCGACTTGTAGGTCGCGTACGACAGCTTGTCGATGATCTCGCACAGGGCCCGGGAGACCGGTCCGAAGGCCCGCGATATGGTCGCCGCCTTGTGGTCCAGGTCGGGGGCGAGGGCGGCGCCCGCGCAGATCAGGGCACCGACCACGAGCGTCGGCCACGGCATGGGGTGGTCGAGTGCGGCAGCCGCCGCCCCCACCCCCAGCCACGCTGCCGCTCCGGACAGTGAGTGCGCAGGTCCCATCATGTTCCGGCCCCGCCCCTTTCGGCCCGCCCGCGGGCGGAGTTGACGCGTAATCGACGGCACACCATACCGCCGGTTGATCTTCCGCCATGCCGCCGGTTCCCGCCCCGGCCTCCGGGACAGGCAAGATGGTGGGGTGACCCTTATCGATCAGCTGCCTTCCGAGGCCGACCCAGACGCCCTGTTCGAAGCCTTCTCGACGTGGGCGGAGAGCCAGGGCATCTCCCTCTACCCCGCTCAGGAGGAGGCGCTGATCGAGGTCGTCTCGGGGGCGAACGTGATCCTGTCGACCCCGACCGGCTCCGGAAAGAGCCTGGTCGCGGCGGGTGCGCACTTCGCCGCACTGGCCCGGGACGAGGTCACCTTCTACACCGCGCCGATCAAGGCCCTGGTCTCGGAGAAGTTCTTCGACCTGTGCAAGCTCTTCGGCACCGAGAACGTCGGCATGCTCACCGGCGACGCCTCGGTGAACCCCGACGCCCCGGTCATCTGCTGCACCGCCGAGGTGCTGGCGTCCATAGCTCTCCGGGACGGCAGGAACGCCGACGTCGGCCAGGTCGTGATGGACGAGTTCCATTTCTACGCCGAGGCCGACCGCGGCTGGGCCTGGCAGATCCCGATCCTGGAGCTGCCGCAGGCCCAGTTCCTGCTGATGTCGGCGACCCTCGGCGACATGTCGCGCTTCGAGACGGACCTGACCCGCCGCACCGGCCGCCCCACGGCGGTCGTACGCTCCGCGACCCGGCCCGTCCCGCTGTCGTACGAGTACGTCACCACGCCGCTCACCGAGACGCTGACGGAGCTGCTGGAGACCCGTCAGTCGCCGGTCTACATCGTGCACTTCACGCAGGCGGCGGCGGTGGAACGGGCGCAGGCGCTGATGAGCATCAACATGTGCACCCGGGCCGAGAAGGACGCCATCGCCGAGCTCATCGGCAACTTCCGCTTCACCACCAAGTTCGGCAAGAACCTGTCACGGTACGTGCGGCACGGCATCGGCGTGCACCACGCCGGGATGCTGCCCAAGTACCGGCGGCTGGTGGAGAAGCTGGCGCAGGCGGGTCTGCTGAAGGTCATCTGCGGCACCGACACCCTGGGGGTCGGTGTCAACGTCCCCATCCGCACGGTGCTGTTCACCGCCCTGACCAAGTACGACGGCAACCGGGTACGGACGCTGCGCTCCCGGGAGTTCCACCAGATCGCCGGGCGCGCGGGCCGGGCCGGCTTCGACACCGCCGGATTCGTGGTGGCGCAGGCGCCCGAGCACGTCATCGAGAACGAGAAGGCGCTCGCGAAGGCCGGGGACGACCCGAAGAAGCGCCGCAAGGTGGTCCGCAAGAAGGCACCCGAGGGCTTTGTCGCCTGGTCGGACAGCACCTTCGAGCGGCTCATCGCCTCCGATCCCGAACCGCTCACCTCCCGCTTCCGGGTCACCCACGCGATGCTGCTGTCGGTGATCGCCCGGCCGGGCAACGCGTTCGACGCGATGCGCCGGCTGCTGGAGGACAACCACGAGGACCGCCGCTCCCAGCTGCGGCACATCCGGCGGGCCATCGCCATCTACCGCTCGCTGGTGGCCGGCGGGGTGGTGGAGCGGCTGGACGAGCCCGACGCCGAGGGCCGCGTCGTGCGGCTGACGGTGGACCTCCAGCAGGACTTCGCGCTCAACCAGCCGCTGTCCACGTTCGCGCTGGCCTCCTTCGAACTGCTGGAGCCCGAGTCGCCGTCGTACGCCCTCGACATGGTCTCGGTGGTCGAGGCCATCCTCGACGACCCCCGGCAGATCCTGGCCGCCCAGCAGAACAAGGCCCGCGGCGAGGCGGTCGCCGCCATGAAGGCGGACGGGGTGGAGTACGAGGAGCGGATGGAGCGCCTGCAGGACGTCTCCTACGTCAAGCCGCTGGAGGAGCTGCTGTTCCACGCGTACGGCGTCTACCGCAAGAGCCACCCGTGGGTCGGCGACCATCCGCTGTCCCCCAAGTCGGTGGTCCGCGACATGTACGAACGGGCCATGACCTTCTCGGAGTTCGTCTCGCACTACGAACTGGCCCGCACCGAGGGCATCGTCCTGCGCTACCTGGCCGGGGCCTACAAGGCCCTGGAGCACACCGTCCCGGACGACCTGAAGTCCGAGGACCTCCAGGACCTGATCGCCTGGCTGGGCGAACTGGTCCGCCAGGTGGACTCCAGCCTGCTCGACGAGTGGGAGCAGCTCGCCAACCCGGAGGTGATGACGGCCGAGGAGGCGCAGGAGCGCGCCGACCAGGTCAAGCCGGTCACCTCCAACGCCCGGGCGTTCCGGGTGCTGGTGCGCAACGCGATGTTCCGCCGGGTGGAGCTGGCCGCCCTGGACCGCTACCAGGACCTGGCGGACCTGGAGGACGGCGGAGCGGGCTCGCGCTGGGACGCGGACGCCTGGGCCGACGCCATGGACGCCTACTGGGACGAGTACGAGGAGCTGGGCACCGGGCCCGACGCGCGCGGCCCCAAGCTGCTGCAGATCGAGGAGGAGCCGGAGAGCCGGCTGTGGCGGGTCCGCCAGGTCTTCGCCGACCCCAACGGCGACCACGACTGGGGGATCTCGGCCGAGGTCGACCTCGACGCGTCCGACGAGGAGGGCCGCGCGGTCGTCCGCGTGACCGGTGTGGGCGCACTGTGACGGTGCACGGTGCGGATGCGGACGGCGGGGACGGCAGAGACAGCGGGGACAGCGGGGACCGTGGAGACCGTGGGAACCGTGGGAACGAAGGAGCACACCCGATGACCAACCCGGCCGAACGGCTGGTCGACCTGCTCGATCTGGAGAGGATCGAGGAGAACATCTTCCGCGGCCACAGCCCCGACGAGCGCCTGCAGCGCGTCTTCGGCGGCCAGGTGGCCGGCCAGGCACTGGTCGCGGCCGGGCGGACCACCGACGGGCAGCGGCCGGTGCACTCCCTGCACGCGTACTTCCTGCGTCCCGGCCGGCCCGGCGTGCCGATCGTGTACCAGGTCGAACGGGTGCGGGACGGGCGGTCGTTCACCACCCGGCGGGTGGTGGCGATCCAGCAGGGGAGGACGATCTTCAATCTGACGGCCTCCTTCCACCAGCCGGAACCCGGCTTCGAACATCAGCTGCCGATGCCCCGGGTGCCCGATCCGGAGAGCCTGCCGAAGCTCGCCGACGAGATCCGCGAACACCTCGGCACCCTGCCCGAGTCACTGGAACGGATGGCCCGCCGCCAGCCCTTCGACCTGCGCTACGCCGAACCGCTGCGCTGGACCCCCGAGCAAATCGAGGGCGCCGAGCCGCGCAGCGCCGTGTGGATGCGCGCCGTGGGCCCCCTCGGCGACGATCCTCTGGTGCACACCTGCGCGCTCACCTACGCCAGCGACATGACCCTGCTCGACGCGGTACGCGTACCGGTCGAGCCCCTGTGGGGCCCGCGCGGCTTCGACATGGCCTCCCTGGACCACGCCATGTGGTTCCACCGGCCCTTCCGGGCCGACGAGTGGTTCCTCTACCAGCAGGAGTCCCCCATCGCGACCGGCGCCCGAGGCCTGGCCCGGGGCCAGATCTACGACCGCGAGGGCAGGCTGCTGGTCTCCGTGATGCAGGAGGGCCTGTTCCGCAAGGTCGGCTGACCCAAGCGTGGTTGAGGCCGGGTGTTGCGGCCGTGTGGACCAGCGTGAACATCGGGTGAGGGCGGCCCGTGACCCGTTGCCCGCCGGGGCGGCGAACGGCAGCGTTGAGCACCATGAACGATCCCGGGATATCCCGCCGCCTCTTCCACGGTCTGGTGGGCGGTGGCGCACTGAGCGCGGCCGGTGTGGCAGCTGCCGCACCGGCCGCCGCGAGCGGTGCGGACGACGAGAACGACACGGACACGGGGGAACACCCGTACCGCGCCCGCTCCGGCGGCGCCACCGGCCGGCGCCCCAACCTGCTGGTCGTCCTGGGCGACGATCTGGGCTGGGCGGATCTGTCGTCCTACGGCGCACCACACATCAGGACCCCTCACCTCGACCGCCTCGCCCGCCAGGGCGTGCGGTTCACCAATGCGTACTCCGGCTCGGCGACCTGCTCCCCCACCCGGTTCAGCCTCTACACCGGCCGCTACCCGGGACGCACCAAGGGCGGGCTGGCCGAACCCGTCGGCGACCGCTCCCAGGGGCTGGACCCGAACCATCCCACCCTCGCCTCACTGCTCCGGGCGGCCGGATACTCCACCGCGCTGATCGGCAAGTGGCACTGCGGCTGGCTGCCCGACTACAGCCCGACGAAGTCCGGCTGGGACGAGTTCTTCGGTAACTTCGGCGGCGTACTGGAGTACTTCTCCAAGCTCGGGCAGCTCGGCGAGTACGACCTGTACGAGGGCGACGCCAGTCACCAGGACCTGCGCTACTACACGACGGTGCTCACCGAACGGGCCGTCGAGTACGTCTCCCGTGCCCACGACAAGCCCTGGCTGCTCAACCTCAACTTCACCACCCCGCACTGGCCGTGGCTGGCCGAGGGCGACGCGGCCGCCGGTGCCGTGGTCGAGGCGAGGATCAGGGCCGCGAGCAGCCGCGCCGAGATCGTCGAGGCGCTGAACCACTACGACGGCGGCTCGGTCGCCAAGTACGCCGAAATGGTGGAGAGCCTGGACTCCGCGGTCGGCGAGGTCCTGTCGGCCCTGCGTCGCTCGGGCCAGGAGGACGACACCCTGGTGCTCTTCGCCAGCGACAACGGTGGCGAGCGCTACTCGTACAACTGGCCGCTCAGCGGGCAGAAGTCCTCGCTGCTGGAGGGCGGCATCCGGGTCCCGGCCATCCTGCGCTGGCCCGCCCGGATCGGGCCGCGTCAGGTGAGTCACGAGCCGAACTTCTCCCCGGACTGGACGGCGACCCTGCTGGAGGTGGCCGGGGCCCGCCCGGACCCGGCTCACCCGCTGGACGGCACCAGCCTGGCCGGCTACCTGCTGCGCGGCGAGAAGCCCGCCGAGCGCGACCTGTTCTGGCGGGTGCGTGCCAACCGTGCCCTGCGTCGCGGGGACTGGAAGTACTACCAGGACGCCGACGGAACGGACCACCTGTTCAACCTCGCCCAGGACGCCAGGGAGCAGGCCGATCTCGCGCCCGACCGGCCGGAACTGCTCGCGGAACTCAAGGCCGCCTGGGAGAGCACGGCCGCGGACCTGCTCCCGTACTCGGCGGCCTGAGACCCCGCCCCGGGTGGTCCGGAGGACGGTGAGGGTGCCGGGCACGCCGAGGCCCGGCGGTTCAGACCCGGGCGGCATCGCATCCTCCGGCGCATCGCCCGCCGGGCGGCCCGGCCGGCCGTGTGAACAGGGCCCGCCAGCCCCGGCGTCGCCGCTCCGCCCCGGCCGGGGCCTGCGGATGAGCCGGGGCGGACCGGCCGGGGCAGGGGGCCGGGCGCTCGGCCCGGGCCCGGGTCAGTGCCTCGGCCAGGCGGTCGCGGGCGTCGGCGACCTCGTCGGGGTGGCCGGCGACGACCACGGCCTCGACCACCGCGCGCACCGCGTGCGCGCCGGTGCCGCCCGGTGGCATCCCCGGCCGGAGCCTGCGCAGATAGGTGCGCTCGGCGACGTCGGGCACGATCCGCGCCGCCGCCTCGGGACCGAGGAGCTCGGCCCAGACGGCGGCCTCGCCCCAGGCGTCGACGGCGTCCCTCACGAACCCCGCGGCGCGGCGTGCCCGCCAGCCACGGGCCCGGTGGTCCTCCCCCTCGCCCAGGGCCTGCCGCAGGGCCGCCGGGAGCCGGCCGGTCAAAAGTTCCGGGCGGTCCCGCGCGAGGCCGCGCACGTCATCGGCGAGGTAGAGCCAGACGACGGCCCGGTACCGGTTGGCGTACCAGCGGACGGGACTGATCAGCCCGCCTCTGGCCAGTCTGGTGAAGCGGTCCCGGTTGATACCGATCAGCTCGGCGGCCTCGATGCTGCCCACGACGGCCAGCCGCCGGCGCAGCGCCGAGGGGAAGCCGTCCTCGGCCCGCAGCCGCTCCACCTCCCCCAGCGGAATCCGGCGGCGTCCGACACCGGACTGCGCCGTACGTACTTCGGCGACCTGGAGCGCCACCTCGAACTCCCCCAGTTCAAGACCGAGTTCGCCCCGGGCCCGGTCCATTCCGAGCAGGTCCTCCGCGGCCTGGATCACTGCCATGTCATCAACCCCCTGTGACGATCAGCTACCGACAGTCACGAAGGTAGTTCAGGGGTACGACAACGTCCAGCGCCCCCGTCCGGGCCTGTGGATAACTCGGCGGTCGTCACAGGGCCCGCAGCCGGTCGATCACATCCCGCAGCAGCCCGGTGTCGGGCAGATCGGCCGGCGGCACGGGGCGGACGAGGCGCAGTCGCCCCTCACGCAGCAGGTCGCCGAGGAGCACCCGCACCACACCCACGGCCAGATCGGCCTCCGAGGCGACCTCGGCCACCGACAGCGAGCCGCGACGGCACAGCTGCAGCAGCGCCAGATGCTGGTCGTCGAGGGTGTCGTCCGGCTCGGTGTCCGCGTCCGGGTCCGCGACGATCACCGCGATGAGGTCGATGTCCTGACCGGCCTCGGGGCGGGTGCGGCCCCCGGTGATGGTGTAGGCGCGGACCATCGGACCGGCGTCGTCGTCATACCAGAGCACGCCCTCCTCGTCCGCCGGGCCCGGCGGGCTCATCTGACGTCACTCCCCCCGGTCGTCCGCGTCGTGCTGCCGGGGGGCCACGCCCAGGTGCTCGCCGACCCGGTGCACCATCAGCGTCATCTCGTACGCGACCTGGCCGACGTCGGCCTGCATCCCGCTGAGCACGGACAGACAGCTGCCCTCGCCCGCCGCGGTGACGAAGAGGAAGCCGTCGTCGAACTCGACCATCGTCTGCCGTACGCCCCCGACCTCGAAGTGCCGGCCGACGCCCTTGGCGAGGCTGTGGAAGCCGGAGGAGACCGCCGCCAGGTGCTCGGCCGTCGCACGGTCGAGGCTGCTGCTGGCCCCCGTCACCAGTCCGTCGTTCGACAGCACGAGCGCGTGCCGGACATGCGGCACCCGTTCCGTCAGTTCGTCCATCAGCCAGGTGAGTCCTGTACTCACGGTCATCCCCCGTCCTCCCCGGTCGGTCGTCGTGGTGCTTCGGTGGAGCGGCCACGGGCCAGCCCGCGGGCGAACGCCGCCATGGTGGAACGGGCCTCCTCGGGCGATCGTTCCCGGTCAGTACCCACGGGCGGGGTGTCCGCCGGGCTGTCGTGCACGGTGTCCTCCCTGAGCTGGGGGACGAGATTCGCCTGTCGTACCCGCTTCGGCAGGCCCATGCCCGTACGCTCCTCGTTCCGGGACACCCTCGACGCCACCGGGACCCCCGCCGTACGGGCACCATTACGCGTCCGGGAACCCGCGGCGGCCACGGCGTCGACCCGCTTCGCCGCCGTGGCCGCCGCGTCGGGCACCGAACGGGGGCTCAGCGGTACGTCGCCGGTCTCGGGCTCGTCGTCCTCCGGCTCGACCAGAATGTCCCGGGGAATGAGGACGACCGCCGCCGTGCCGCCGTAGTCCCCGCGCCGCAGCGTGACCCGAACCCCGTGCCGGGCCGCCAGCCGGCCGACGGTGAACAGCCCGAGCCGGTCGGTCTCCGGCAGCTCGACCCCGGCCGCCGCCTCGCCGACCACGTTGTTGGCGTCGGCGAGACGTTCGGGGCTCATCCCGAGCCCCCGGTCCTCGACCTCGACGACATAGCCGCCGGCGACGACCTCGCCGCGCACCACCACCTTGGTCTCGGGCGGTGAGAAGGCGGCCGCGTTCTCGATCAGTTCGGCCAGCAGGTGGACGACATCCCCGACCGCCGCGCCCGTCACGGAGATACGCGGCATCCGCCGTACCGTCACCCGGGGGTAGTCCTCGACCTCGCCGACCGCGGCCCGCACCACCTCGGCGAGCCGCACGGGGCGCCGCCAGGCCCGGCCGGGCGAGTTGCCGGAGAGGATGAGCAGGCCTTCCGCGTGCCTGCGCATGCGGGTGGTCATGTGGTCGAGCCGGAACAGGTCCTCCAGCTCGGTGGGGTCCTGGGTGCGGCGCTGCATGCTGTCGAGCAGGGTGAGCTGGCGGTGCAGCAGCACCTGGCTGCGGCGGGCCAGGTTGGTGAAGACCGCGGAGACACCGCGCCTCAGCTTCTCCTGTTCCACGGCGGCCTGGACCGCGGCCCGCTGCGAGGTCGTGAAGGCCCGGCCGACCTGGCCGATCTCGTCGGCGCCCAGTGACAGTGCGGGTGCGGCCTTGGACACCGCGTCGTCGTCGAGCATCTCCCCGGCCCGCAGTCTGCGCATGACCTCGGGCAGCCGGTTGCCGGAGAGCTCCAGCGCCTCGTCGCGCAGTGTCCGCAGCCGGCGCACCAGGCGGCGGCCGAGCCGCAGGGAGACGGTGATCGAGAGAATGACCAGCACCAGGCCCGCGAGGCTGAACGCGCCGGTGCGCAGCAGCACGTCGTAGCCGGTGGAACGGGCCTCCGCGCCGATGTCGCCGGTGGCGGTGACATTGATGGCGTCCAGTTCGTCGAGGGCGTCGCTGACGCTCTGGCGCCACAGCGACTCGTCGACCGCGTAGGGGGCGTCCTTGGCGGTGGAGCTGATGGTCAGCAGCTCCACGGAGTTCAGGGCGCCGCCCAGCTTGCCGTTCTCGAAGGCCTCCAGCCGCTGGGCGGCGGCGTCGGGCAGCTCGCCGCCGTAGGCCCGCTGGAGGAGTGTGCGCCCGCTGATGAGGCTGGTGAAGTCCCGGAACTCGGCGTCGTCCATGCCGCCCATGACCCGGGTGGCGGCGATTATCGCGTCCTCCTGGGAGAGCAGTTCGCGGGCCCGGACCACCTCGACGGCCACGATCGCCTGCTGCGCGAGCTGCCCGGTCTGCAGGGCGGCCAGTGACTCGCGCAGCTGGAACCCGGGTTCGATCACGGACGAATAGGTCTCCAGGACGTGGGCCCAGCTGGCCTCGGGGTCGCGGACCTCCTCGCGCAGGGAGGCGAGCCCGTCCACGGCCCCCTTGAGCGTCAGGGTCAGCTGTTCCTTCTGGTCACCGGAGAGCGTCGTGCCCCGCGCCTGCTGGAGGGCGTGCGCGCGCAGAACGGCCAGGCGGGCGTCGGTCCTGCGCTCCAGCCCGGCCAGCGTGCTGCCGCCCACGGCGCCGCGCGAGGCGCTGTAGACGACGGCGGCACGGCGTTCGGACTGGATCGCCAGGTCGAGGTCGTCGACGGGGGTGCCGTAGTACCGGTACGTCTCGGCGACCCGCAGCAATGACAGCGCGTCGCGCACCGACGAGTACGTGCTGTAGGTCCACAGGCCTGCCAGGGAGAGCAGCGGCACCAGGAGCAGTGCCACGAGCTGGGTGCGGATGGTGCGGGGACGCAAACGCATGGGCGGTGGATCCTCGGTGATGTACGTGAGGGCGAACGCATCCGTTTCGACCGTGGTTCGATACGGAAGGGGCACAGTATGTCCTATGGGGCGCCCTTGTCGCTCCCCCGGTGTGACAAATCACAAGTCTGTGAACCGGCTGTGCCGGCCGTCCGTTCAGCCAGTTCACGGCCCGCTAACCGGAGCGCATTGTCCGGGAAACGCGGCTGCCGCACTCTGGACGGATGGAGCGTGGCCTGGTGGTCAAGTGGGCGTACGGTCCCTCCCCCGCCGCCAAGGGCGCGCGGCCGGAGGTTCCGGTGCTGTACCGGGACATCCACGGCTACCGCAGGGCGTTCCGGATGGCCGGCAGCGGTCCGCCACTGCTGTTCGTGCACGGACTCGGCGACTCCTCCGCGACCTGGTCGCACATCCTGCCCCGCCTGGCGGCCGGCCGCACCGTGATCGCGCCCGACCTGCTCGGCCACGGCGACAGCGAACGGCCACGCGCCGACTACGCGGTGGCCGCGTACGCCTGCGGCATGCGCGACCTGCTGGGCGTCCTGGACGTCGACCGGGTGACGGTGGTCGGGCACTCCCTCGGCGCCGGCGTGGCGATGCAGTTCGCCTACCAGTTCCCCGAGCGCTGCGAACGGCTGGTGATCGTGGGCGGTGGCGGGGTCGGCCCCGAGGTGCATCCGCTGCTGCGGCTCGCGGCGGGCCCGGGCGCGGAACTCGCGCTGCCGCTGGCGACCTCCGCGCCGGCCCGCAAGGCGCTGAGCTGGGTCGCGCCGCTGCTGCGGCTGACCGGCGGGCTGGGGCTCGGCCGGCACGACTTCGACTACGTACTGGAACGCTATCTGGCGCTGTCGACCGACACCAGCCGCCAGGCCTTCCTGCGCACGCTGCGGGCGGGGGTCGACCTGCGGGGCCAGGTCATCACCATGATGGACCGCAGCTATCTGACGGCCGGCCTGCCCACGCTGATCGTCTGGGGCGCGCACGACGGGGTCATTCCGGTCGAGCACGCCTCGATCGCGCACGACGCCATGCCGGGCAGCCGCCTGGAGGTGTTCGAGGACGCCGGGCACTTCCCCCACCATGACGCCCCCGAGCGCTTCGTCTCCGTGCTGGAGGAGTTCCTGGACTCCACCTCACCCCAGGAGTACGACCCCGTACGGTGGCGGCGCCTGCTGCGCAGGGGCATGCCCGACACGTCGCTGTACCCGGAGAGCGAGGCCCATCCGTCCAGCGGGTCGTGAGCGGCGCGAGTGGGGGCCCGGACCGGCCCGCCTCCGGCCCTCGCGCGGCCCGCGCCCGCCCGCCTCAGCCGACGGAATCCAGCATGCGCGCGGTGTGCATCCGCCCGGCGTGCTCCACCAGCGCGATCAGCACTTCCTTCCCCGACTCGCGGCTGCGCGCGTCGCACAGCACGACCGGGGTGCCGGCCTCCAGGTCCAGCGCGCGCGAGACGTCCTGCGGGCGGAAGGCGCGTGACCCGGGGAAGCGGTTGACGGCGACGGTGAACGGAATGCCCCGGTGTTCGAAGAAGTCGACGGCGGGAAAACAGTCCTCCAGGCGGCGCGTGTCGGCGAGCACCACGGCGCCGAGCGCGCCGCTGGACAGCTCGTCCCACAGGAACCAGAAGCGGTCCTGGCCGGGGGTGCCGAAGAGGTAGAGCGAGAGCCCGGACCTGATGGTGATCCGGCCGAAGTCCATGGCGACCGTGGTGGTCGTCTTGCGCTCGACGCCGTCGGTGTCGTCCACGCCCCGGCCGGCCTCGCTGAGCCGCTCCTCGGTGCGCAGCGGCCGGATCTCGCTGACCGCGCCGACCAGGGTGGTCTTGCCGACCCCGAAGCCCCCGGCGATCAGGATCTTCAAGGCCATGATCTGGTCGTCCGAAGCCGCGGGGCCCGGTCGGTCAGAGCGCGCGGAGTCCATTGATCACCTCTCGCAGGATGTGCTCGTCGGGGAGTTCGGCGGGGGGAACGGGGGCGTGCACCCGGACGCTGCCCAGCGTCAGCAGATCGCCCAGCAGGACCCGGACGACGCCGACCGGCAGGTCGGCGTCGGCGGCGAGTTCCGCGACCGACAGCGGCTCGCCGCGGCACAGTCCGAGGATCGCGCCGTGTTCGGGGGCGAGCGAGGGGTCGTCCACGGCCCCGGGTTCGGCGACGACCTGGGCGATGAGGTCGAGCCGCGCACCCGCCGACCCTGGGCGGGTGCGGCCGCCGGTCATCGCGTACGGGCGTACCAGCGGTCCGGCGTCGTCGTCGAACCAGTGGCGGTCGCCGCGCGTGGCCGGGCCGGGGTCTGTCATGGAGGTCTCCACGGTGCCGGTCAGCCGCGGTCCGGGCTGTCGTCGGCGGCTCTGCGCGGCGGGGTGTGCAGATGCTCGCCGACGCGCTTGACCAGCCGGGCCATCTCGTACGCGATGAGGCCGACATCGGCGGTCTCGGTGGTGAAGACGGCCAGGCAGGAGCCCTCGCCGGCGGCGGCCACGAAGAGGAAGCCCCGGTCGAGTTCGACCATGGTCTGGCGGACCTGGCCCGCGTCGAAGTGGCGGCCCGCGCCCTTGGCCAGGCTGTGGAAACCCGAGGCGACGGCCGCGAGGTGCTCGGCGTCCTCCCGGGTCAGACCGCGCGAGGCGCCCACCGCGAGGCCGTCGTTGGACAGCACCACGCAGTGGCGTACGTGGGCGACCCTGTCGGTCAGCTCGTCGAGCAGCCAGTCGAGTTCGCCGGACCGGTGCGATGTACCGATCATCCGTGGTCTCCTTCACGCGACATGGGCGCCTCCGGCCCGGGAGCGGGAACGGAGGGGGTGTCCGGCGGGTCGTCGCGGGGCGCGAAGCGCGGCGGACGGCGGTCGGGCCTGGCGTCACGGGCCTCGGGGCCCCCGCCACGGAGCCAGCCGCTGCGGTAGGCGGCCATGGTGGCCCGGGCCTCCTCGGGCGAGCGCACGGCCTCGGGGGCCGGCTCGGAGCCGGGCGCCCCCTCCCCGTCACCGGCGCGGCGGCCCCGGCCGGCCGGCGGGTCGAGGAGCTGCGGGGCGAGGCTGGCCCGCCGGACCCGGCGCGGGAGTTCACCGGCGGGTCCGGCGGGATCCGCCGGCGGCCCGGGCGGGGGCGCGCTGCGCACGGCGGGTGGCGGTGAACCGGACGGCGTCCAGCGGGCCGCGTCGGAGCCGCGCGTGTCCGCCGACTGACGGGGCTGCTCCGACGCCCGTGGTCCCGGGGGCCGGGATTCCGGCGGCCGGGCTCCGTCACGGGCCGCCGCTTCCGGTTGGCGCGGTCGCCGTCCGCCTCCGTCGAGCTGGGCGGGGGGCGTGCGCATGGGGAGCCCCTTCCCGTCGCGCGGCGTGCCGGGAACCCCGGCCTGCGCATACGCGTGTGTCTCCGGCCGCTCCTGTGCTGGGCCGGTCACGGCCCGGGCGGCCTGGGGCCGGGAGGCCGGTGCCGGTGCCGGGGTGCCGAACTCCAGCAGGGCGGTGGGCAGCAGGACCACGGCGGTGGTGCCGCCGTACGCCGACGGGCGCAGCGACACCTTGACGTCGTGCCGTCCGGCGAGCCGGCTGACCACGAAGAGGCCGAGCCGGTCGCTGTCGAAGAGGTCCAGGGCCTGGGCCTGGCCGATGCGCCGGTTGGCCTCGGCCATGGCCTCCTTGCCCATGCCCAGCCCCCGGTCCTCGACCTCCAGGACGTAGCCGTTGCCGACCTGCTCGCCGTAGACCCGGACCTTGGTGTGCGGGGGCGAGAACTGGGTGGCGTTCTCGACGAGTTCGGCGATCAGGTGGGTGAGGTCGGCGACGGTCGAGCCGGCCACGGCGGCGTGGGGCAGCCGCGGCACCTCGACCCGCTGGTAGTCCTCGACCTCGGCGACGGCGGCCCGGACCACGTTGGTGAGCGGGACGGCTCTGCGCCAGGCCCGCCCGGGAGCCGCTCCCGACAGGATGATCAGGCCCTCCGCGTGGCGTCGCATCCGGGTGGTGAGGTGGTCGAGGCGGAACAGGTCCTCCAGTTCGTCGGGATCCTCCGTGCGGCGTTCCATGCTGTCGAGCAGGGCGAGCTGGCGGTGGACCAGGACCTGGCTGCGGCGGGCGAGGTTGACGAAGACGCCGGAGACACCGGAGAGCAGTTCGGCCCGCTCGACGGCGGCCTGGAGGGCGGCCCGCTGGAGGGTGACCAGTGCCTCGCCGACCTGGGCGATCTCGTCGCTGCCGGGTTCGCCGCGGGGTACCTCCGCGTCGATGTCGATCTCCTCGCCCGCGCGCAGGCGGCGCATGGCCCGCGGGAGTTTCCGGCGGGCGAGCTCCAGAGCGGTGTTGCGCAGGTCGACGAGTTCGACGACCAGGCCGCGGCCGATGCGTACCGAGATCAGCAGCGAGGCCAGGACGGCGAGCAGGCCGAGCAGGACGGCGGCCCCGGATCCGGTGAGCACACTGCGCGCGACCGGGTCGGCGTGACCGGCGGAACCGGCCGCCGCCGCCAGGTCGCGCAGCCCGGTCAGCACGGGTGCCGAGGCCTGCTGCCAGGCGGCGGCGGACACGGCGTCGGAGGCGGCCCGGCCGGGTCCGGCGTCGCGCGCCCGGTCCTCCAGTGCCTCCAGTTCCCGGTAACGGCCGGAGCGGGCCAGCCGGTCCCAGGTGGCCCGGTCGGCGCCGCGCAGGTCACGAGCGGAGGAGGCGAGCAGCAGCCGGCGGCTGTCGACGGCGCCCGTGAAGTCGCGGTGGCGGGCCGCGGGGAAGCCCCGGCCCAGCTGGGCGGCGGAGAGCAGGGCGTCCTCGGCGGAGAGGAGTTCGGCGGAACGGTGCAGGTCCAGGGCCACCCGGTCGGAGGGGGTGGCGGCGAGGGCCCCGGCGACCGCGAAGGCGTTGTCGACGGCGGCCGAGTAGTCGTCGTAGGTCTCGTCCCAGGCCGCGGCGCCGGTGGTGACGCGCGTGCGCAGCGAGCCCAGGGCGGTGACGCCGTCTACGAAGATCCGTACCCGCCGGGTCACCTCGGGGGGCAGTCCGGTGCCGTCGGCGACGGTGTGCGTGCGGTCCAGGCGCAGCGGGGCCGCCGCGCGGTCGGTGCCGGCCGCCCGCCGGCGCAGTTCCCCGGCGCGGTCGGCGGTGGGGGCCGCGAGGTAGCCGGCGGCGGCGCGGCGCTCGGCCTGGAGGGCGGTGACGGTGGCGGCGAGGGGCTGGCGGACGGTGCGGTCGACCCGCTGGGCGCGCAGTTGGGCGGAGACCTCCTGGGCGGCGGTGACGGCGGCGAAGGCCCACAGCGCCATCAGCGCCACCACCGGGACCATGAGGACGGAGACGATCTTCGCGCGCACCGATCTGGGCCGCAGCCCGAACCGCGCCCCGGCCGGCGGGTGCCACCGCTGCCGGCGTTCGCGGGGCAGCGGGCCCAGGTCGGAGACCGCGGAGGCCAGCGCCGGACGGCGGACCCTCTCGTCGGCCGGCCTTCCGGCGTGCGCACGGCGGCCGCGCGGGGCGCCGGTGTCGCGTCCGTCGGTGGCGTCGCGTCCGTCGGTGGTGTCGCGTCCGTCGGTGGCGTCGCGTCCGTCGGTGGCGTCGCGTCCGTCGGTGGTCATATGGCGCCCTCCGCGAGTCGCTGGGCGGTGGCGGAGGCCTCGCGTTCCCTGGCTGTCGGGGAGAGCGCGACGAACGCGGAGGTGAGGAAGAGATACGAGCCGAGGACGACGACCAGCGGGAACAGGAAGGCGGTGGCCCCGGCTCCGGGCAGGCTCCCGGCGGAGGGCTGGACCGTGACCCGTACGGCGAACATCCCGGTGTAGTGCATGCTGCTGACCGCCGCGCCCATCACCAGGGACGCGCCCGCCACGACAGCCGGTTGACGGACCGTCAGGGTGGCCCAGAGCGCGGCGGTAGCGGCGGCGACGGCGATCAGCACCGACAGCGCGACCAGCCAGGGGTCGTAGCCGATCCGCCCGTGCAGCCGTACGGCGGCCATGCCCAGGTAGTGCATGCTGGCCACGCCCAGTCCGGTGGTGAGGCCGCCGACGGCCAGCGAACGGCCGCGCCTGGTGCCGTAGCCGACGACGAACACCCCGAGGCCGACCACGAGCACGGCGACGAACAGGCTGAGGACGGTCAGCGGCACGTTGTAGCGGATCTCGGTACCGGAGACACCGAAGCCGAGCATGGCGATGAAGTGCATCGTCCAGATGCCGCTGCCGAGCGCGCTGGCGGCGGTGAGCAGCCAGTTGCGGCGCGAGCGTCCCGTGGTGGCGAGCGCCCGCACGGTACAGCGCAGGCCCAGCGCCGCCCCCACGCAGGCCATGGCGTACGAGAGCGTCGGGGTCAGCCAGCCGAAGGCGGCGTGGTCCATGTGTCCCATGGCCAGGGGACGGTAGTCCGGGTGGCGGAGCGGTCCTGGGTCATGACCGGAGCCTGCGGAAAATGACAGCGACCTGTCCTCAACCGGCCCGGTACGACCGGCGGGAGTCCGAACCTGCGCACACGGTGTGTGAATCAGCCGCTACGTGGCGCATACATGATGAGAGCCACCCCGGCCAGGCACACCAGCGCCCCGGCCACGTCGAAGCGGTCGGGCCGGTACCCGTCCAGCACCATCCCCCACACGAGCGAACCGGCGACGAACACTCCGCCGTACGCGGCCAGGATCCGGCCGAAGTCGGCGTCGGGCTGCAGCGTCGCGACGAATCCGTACAGGCCCAGAGCGACCACGCCGGCCCCCGCCCACATCCAGCCCCGGTGTTCGCGGGCGTACTGCCAGATGAGCCAGGCGCCGCCGATCTCCAGCACCGCGGCGAGCAGGAACAGGGCGACCGAACGCAGCGGGAGCATGCGACCATGATGCCGTGCACACCGACCCCGCCCAGGTCCGGGAGTTCTTCGCGGCCCGAGCCGCGGACTGGGAGACGCGCTACCCCGACGACGGCCCCGCCTACCGGGCCGCCGTCGCCGAGCTGGGCCTGCGCGCAGGGCAGGCGGTGCTCGACGCGGGCTGCGGCACCGGCCGCGCGCTGCCCTTCCTGCGCGGCGCGGTCGGACCGGACGGCCTGGTGGCCGGCGCCGATCTCACCCCCGAGATGCTGGCCGCCGCGGCGGCCAGGGGCCGGGACCGGGACGGCGCGCTGCTGCTGACCGACGCGGCGCGGCTGCCGCTGCGCGACGGCGTGCTGGACGCGGTCTTCGCCGCGGGTCTCATCGGCCACCTCCCCGACCCCGGCGCGACGCTGCGCGAGCTGGCCCGGGTCACCCGGCCCGGCGGCCGGCTCGCCCTCTTCCACCCCATCGGCCGTGCGGCGCTGGCCGCACGCCAGGGCCGCCGGCTCACCCCGGACGACCTGCGCGCCGAGCCCAACCTGCGGCCGCTGCTCGCCGGTTCGGGCTGGTCCCTGACCGCCTACACCGACACCGGCTCCCGGTTCCTGGCGATGGCGTCCGCGAGGGCCTGAGGGTCGTCGGACCTCTCCGACCGGGCCGCGGTCCCCCTCACCGGCGTGCGGGACGCGGGCCGGTGCCGCGTGGCAGAGGTCGCGCTCGCGGGGTGCCACCTCTCGACGTGAGGGTTACCCGCTGGTTAAGGTGCGCGGACCACCGACAGGCAGCGGAAGGAGAGGGCCCGTGACCACGACGGACGACGACGCGCTGTATGTGCTCACCGCGGCGATGCTCACGCCCGCGCAGTTCCCCGGCGTTCTCGCCGACGACTATCCGGCGGCGTGCGCCGAACTCGGCCTGGAGCCCTCGGGCGAGGGCTACGGGCTGGTCTTCGGGCAGGACGGCGAGGGGGCCCGCTGGACGGTGGCGATCAGCGACACCGCGCTGGTCGCGTGCGCGCTGGCCGCCTGGGACTGCGGCCTGGAGTACGACCTGTCGCCCGACGACCGGTCGGTGGTGGCGGCCCTGCCCGGCTGGCCGCTTCCGGTCGCCGTCGCCGCCCCGGGCGTGCCGGAACCGCACGATCCACCGGACGAGGAGGGCGCCCGGCCCGCCCTGTCACCGCCGGACACACAGACCTGGGGCCCCGCGCAGCGGCGCCTGGGCGCCGACGAGATCGCCCTGAAGTGGCGGGTCTGGCGCGAGCAGCTGGACGACGGCTCCACGCCCGACGCCACGGCCGACACCGCCGCAGGTTCTTCCGGGAGCTCGGGCGCCGGGCTGCACAAGGGCGTGCGCCGCGCCCTGGACGCCGCCGGGGAGTACCTGCGCACGCCGCCGCCGGTGGGCCGGATACGGTCCGCACCGGCCGGCGAGGGCGTACGCACGCTGCGCGTGGACGGGCCGGACTGGAGCCTGGTGGCGCGCACCGACGACATCGCGTTCGTCCTGCTGGACGAGGAGCCGGGCGAGGTGCTGCCGGTGGGGCGGGGCGCCGCGCTGCCGGGGCTGCTGGAGTCCCTGGACAAGCTGGCGGTACGGCCCGACTAGTGCGGTGACCGCGTCGGCTCACCGGGTCCGTCCGGTGGCCGTTCCCTCCTCGATCGCCGCGGGCACCGGTGCGGCGGGCAGCCGTCAGTCGCAGTTGGCGTGGATCTTCGCCGCCGCCTTGCGGGCGGCGACCAGCACCGGGTCCCAGACCGGCGAGAAGGGCGGGGCGTACCCGAGGTCGAGGCCGGTCATCGCCTCGACGGTCATGCCCGCGGTGAGGGCGACGGCACCGATGTCGACGCGTTTGGCGGCGCCCTCACGGCCGACGATCTGCAGGCCGAGCAGCCGGCCGGTGTTGTGCTCGGCGGTGATCTTGACGGTCATGGGGGCGGCGCCCGGGAAGTATCCGGCGCGGCTGGTGGACTCGATCACGGCGGTGACGAAGCGGAGTCCGGCGGCGCGGGCCTGCGACTCCTTGAGGCCGCTGCGGGCGATCTCGACGTCGCAGACCTTGCTGACGGCCGTGCCGACGACGCCGGGGAAGGTGGCGTAGCCGCCGCCGATGTTGGTGCCGATGACCTGGCCGTGTTTGTTGGCGTGGGTGCCCAGGGCGATGTGCTGGAGGGCGCCCGAGACGAGGTTGAGGACCTCGACGCAGTCACCGCCGGCCCAGATGCCCTCCGTACCGCGCACGCGCATGGAGCGGTCGGTGAGAAGTCCGCCGTGCGCGCCGAGCGGCAGTCCGGCCTCGTGCGCGAGGGTGGTCTCGGGCCGAACTCCCAGGCCCAGGACGACGATGTCGGCGGGGTACTCGTCCTTGTCGGTGGCCACGGCGCGGACCCGGCCGTCCGGCCCGGTCAGCACCTCGCGGACGGCCGAGCCGGTCTCGACACGGATGCCCATGCCCTCCATCGCCGCGCGGACGAGGTGGCCCATGTCGGGGTCGAGGGTGGACATGGGCTGCTCACCGCGGTCCAGGAGGGTGACCCGCAGTCCGTGCCGGAGCATCGCCTCGGCCATCTCGACGCCGATGTAGCCGCCGCCGACCACCACCGCGTCCCGGACCCCGGGGCGGTCGAGGCCGCGCATGAGGGCCTCTCCGTCGTCGAGGGTCTGCACCCCGTGGACACCGTCGGCGTCGATGCCGGGGATCGGCGGCCGGGCCGGCACCGCGCCGGTGGCGACGACCAGGTGGTCGAAGCCCGTCCAGCTCTCGCCGCCGCCGTCCCGCGCGCGGGTGCGGACCCGGCGCCGGTCGAGGTCGATCCCGACGGCCTCGGTGCCGAGCCGCAGGTCGATGTCGCGCGCGCGGTGCTCGGCGGCGGTGCGCGCGACGAGCGCGTCCGCGTCGTCGACGTCCCCGGCGACCCAGTACGGGATGCCGCAGGCGGAGTACGAGGTGTGGTGCCCCCGTTCGAAGGCGACGATCTCCAGGTCTCCCGCGTCCCGGCGCCTGCGCGCCTGGGAGGCCGCCGACATGCCTGTGGCGTCGCCGCCGATGATCACCAGCCGTTCCGTCATACCCGCAGCGTATGCGCCCGCCTGCGCATGCCGCACACTTGTGCGTCATGGAGCTGCAGATCACCGCGACCGCGCCGGAACACCCGGCGGCCCTCCTCGACCTGCCCTGGTCCGTGCCCCTGGAGGAGTGGCCGGAGGAGTGCCTGGTCACCCTGCCGCGTGGTATCTCCCGGCATGTCGTCCGTTTCGCGCGGGCGGGTGACGAGGTGGTCGCGGTCAAGGAGGTCGGCGAGTGGGCCGCCGTACGGGAGTACGGGCTGCTGCGCGACCTGGACCGGATGGGGATACCCGCGGTGGACGCGCTGGCCGTGGTCACCGGCCGGGCCGACGCGGCAGGTGAGCCGCTGGAGCCGGTGCTGATCACCCGGCACCTGGGCGGCTCGCTGCCGTACCGTTCGATGTTCGAGACGACGATGCGGCCCACCACCGTCAACCGCCTGCTCGACGCGCTCGCCGTGCTGCTGGTGCGGCTGCACCTCACCGGCTTCGCCTGGGGCGACTGCTCGCTGTCCAACACCCTCTTCCGGCGCGACGCGGGGGCCTACGCGGCGTATCTCGTCGACGCCGAGACCGGCCAGATCCAGCCGCAGCTGAGCCGGGGTCAGCGCGATTACGACATCGAGGTCGCGCGGGTCAACATCGCCGGTGAGCTGCTCGATCTGGAGGCCGGCGGCTCCCTGCACCCGTCCGTCGACCCGATCACCTTCGGCCAGGCGATCGCCGACCGCTACGCGGAGCTGTGGCACGAGCTGACCCGCGAGTCGGTCTACCCCGTCGACAAGCGGCACTACATCGACCGGCGCATCCGCCGCCTCAACGGACTCGGTTTCGACGTCGCCGAGATGCAGATCCAGAAGTCCCCGGCCGGCGACCAGGTCACCTTCCTGCCCAAGGTCGTGGACGCCGGCCACCACCAGCGCCAGCTGCTGCGTCTGACCGGGCTGGACGCCGAGGAGAACCAGGCCCGCAGCCTGCTGAACGACCTGGAGGCCTGGATGGCCACCCAGGACGACTACGCCCCCGGCGACCCTCTCGGCGCCCGCCCCGAGGTACTCGCCCACCGGTGGGTCCGTGACGTGTTCCGGCCGACCGTACGGACCGTGCCGCGCGAGCTGCGCGGCACTCTGGACACGGCGCAGATCTACCACGAGCTGCTGGAGCACCGCTGGTTCATGTCGGAGGCCGCGGGCCACGACATCGGTCTGCAGGCCGCCGTCGACGACTATGTGCGCACGGTGCTGCCGCACGCCCCGATGGCACCGGCGCTGCCCGACTAGGGCGCGTGGCAACGTCCAGGCCGGCCGCGCGGGCCGGCCTGGACGCCGTGATCAGACGAGGTCGAACCGGTCGAGGTTCATCACCTTGTCCCACGCCGCGACGAAGTCCTTGACGAACTTCTCCTTCGCGTCGTCGCTCGCGTAGACCTCCGCGAGCGCGCGCAGCTCGGAGTTCGACCCGAAGACGAGGTCGACACGGCTGCCGGTCCACTTGACCGCGCCCGTGGCGTCGCGGCCCTCGAACGTGTTCGCGTCCTCGGACGTCGCCTTCCACGTCGTGCCCAGGTCGAGCAGGTTGACGAAGAAGTCGTTGGTCAGGGCCCCGGGGGTGCTGGTGAAGGCGCTGAACGGCGACTGCTGGTGGTTCGCGCCCAGGACCCGGAGGCCACCGACGAGGACCGTCAGCTCGGGGGCGCTGAGGGTCAGCAGGTTCCCCTTGTCGATCAGCAGGTACTCGGCCGGCAGCCGGTTGCCCTTGCCGAGGTAGTTGCGGAACCCGTCGGCGGTCGGCTCCAGCGCGGCGAACGCCTCCACGTCGGTCTGCTCCTGCGACGCGTCCGTGCGGCCCGGCGTGAAGGGGACCTCGACGACGACGCCGGCGTCCTTGGCGGCCTGCTCGACGGCGGCGGCACCGGCGAGCACGATCAGGTCGGCGAGCGAGATCTGCTTGCCGCCGGTCCGGGCGGTGTTGAAGGCCTCCTGGATGCCCTCCAGGGTGCGCAGCACCGTCGCCAGCTCGTCGGGACCGTTGACCTCCCAACCGCTCTGCGGCTGGAGGCGGATGCGTGCGCCGTTGGCGCCGCCGCGCTTGTCGCTGCCCCGGAAGGACGAGGCCGACGCCCACGCGGTGGACACGAGCTGGGAGACCGACAGGCCCGAGGAGAGGATCTGGCCCTTGAGGGACGCGATCTCCTCGGCACCGACGAGCTCGTGCGTCACCGGGGGAAGGGGGTCCTGCCACAGCAGCGTCTCGGCCGGGACCTCCGGGCCGAGGTAGCGCACGATCGGGCCCATGTCACGGTGGGTCAGCTTGAACCAGGCGCGGGCGAAGGCGTCCGCGAACTCGGCCGGGTTCTCCAGGAAGCGTCGCGAGACCTGCTCGTAGGCCGGGTCGACGCGCAGCGCGAGGTCGGTGGTGAGCATCGTCGGGGCGTGGCTCTTCGACGGGTCGTGGGCGTCGGGGACGGTGCCCGCCCCGGCGCCGTCCTTCGGCCGCCACTGGTGGGCGCCGGCGGGGCTCTTGTACAGCTCCCACTCGTTGCCGAACAGGATCTCGAAGAAGCTGTTGTCCCAGGTGGTCGGGGTGTTCGTCCAGATACCCTCAAGACCGCTGGTGATCGTGTCGCCGCCCTTGCCGGTGCCGAAGGAGTTCCTCCAGCCGAGGCCCTGCTCCTCGATCGAGGCGGCCTCGGGGTCGGCACCGACGCTGTCCGCCGGGCCCGCGCCGTGGGTCTTGCCGAAGGTGTGACCGCCCGCGATCAGGGCGACCGTCTCCTCGTCGTTCATCGCCATCCGGCGGAACGTCTCGCGGATGTCGCGGGCCGCGGCGAGCGGGTCCGGAGTGCCGTTGGGGCCCTCCGGGTTGACGTAGATCAGGCCCATCTGGACCGCGCCGAGGGGGCTTTCCAGCTCCCGGTCGCCGGTGTAGCGCTCATCGCCGAGCCAGGTGGTCTCGGGACCCCAGTAGACGTCCTCGTCGGGCTCCCAGACGTCCGCGCGACCGCCGCCGAAGCCGAAGGTCTCGAAGCCCATCTGCTCCAGGGCGACGTTGCCGGTGAGGATCATGAGGTCGGCCCACGAGAGGCTCTGGCCGTACTTCTTCTTGACCGGCCACAGCAGGCGGCGGGCCTTGTCGAGGTTTCCGTTGTCCGGCCAGCTGTTGAGGGGGGCGAAGCGCTGCTGGCCGGCTCCGGCGCCGCCGCGGCCGTCGCTGATCCGGTAGGTGCCCGCGCTGTGCCACGCCATCCGGATCATGAACGGGCCGTAGTTGCCGAAGTCGGCGGGCCACCAGTCCTGCGAGGTCGTCAGCACCTCCGCGATGTCCCGCTTCACGGCCGGGAGGTCGAGGGTCTTGAACGCCTCGGCGTAGTCGAACTCCTCGCCGAGCGGGTTGGCCACGGCGGGGTTCTTGGCGAGGATCTTCAGGTTGAGCCGCTCCGACCACCACTGGCGGTTTCCGCCACCCTGAGTCGGGTGGGGGGCGCGCCCGTGCGCGACAGGGCAGCCACCTCCACCCTCCTGCTTCGCGTCTACGACGATTGCATCATGGTTCTCAGACATAAAAATCCTTCCGGACCAGGCGGATCACGGTGCTCAGGAACTACGGGCGGTGGAACAGTCGAGGCACAGGCCCCAGTGCATGACCTCGGTCTCGTCGGTCTCGTCGATCGGGAGACCGAGGTCGTCGTACGCGGTGGCGGCAGGCGGTCGGGCAGGGGGCCCTCGCCGGCCGCGCGGGCGACGTCAGCGACGACACGACGCGCCCATCGGACCAGGAGGGCCTCAGACACGGCCCCGACGCCGGGGCGGTCACCGACCCGGGCGGTCTCGCACAGGGCGACGCGGGCGGCCGTCACCCGCGCGCCGGCCCCGCGCAGCTCGGCGGTGGTCCCGTCACGTCTCTGTCTCCTGCCGTACTGGAGTCTTCCTGTCCCTTGGCTATTGCCGGAACCGATCCTACGATGGACAGAGTCCAAGTCAAGAAGTGTGCCAAGCCCATATCCAATCGGAACCCGGACGTCCACCGGTAAACTTCGGACATCCCACCGAACCTGAATAGGTGAACCCATGAGTGACCTGCTGGAGCGACTGCGGGGGCGTGGCTGGCGGATGACCTCCCAGCGACGCGTCGTTGCGGAGGTCCTCGACGGCGACCATGTGCATCTCACCGCCGACGAGGTGCACGCCCGCGCGGCACAGCGGCTGCCCGAGATCTCCCGGGCGACCGTCTACAACGCCCTGGGCGAACTGGTCTCCCTCGGTGAGGTCATAGAGGTCTCCACGGACGGCCGCGCCAAGCGCTACGACCCCAACGCGCACCACCCGCACCAGCACCTGGTGTGCTCCAGCTGCGGCACCGTCCGCGATGTCCACCCGACCCGCGATCCGCTGGCCGACCTCCCGGCGGAGGAACGGTTCGGCTTCACGGTGGCCGAGGTCGAGGTCACCTACCGCGGACTGTGCCCGTCCTGCGCCTAGCGCGATGACGGGGTCGCGGCCACGTGCCTGGCGCGGTGACCGGGTCGCGGCCACGGCACCGGGCAGCGTCGCCCGCACCGGCGGCCGGGTCGGCGGGCGGTACCTGACGCGGCCGGGGGTCACCCCAGCCCGGTGACGAGGGCGGCCTCGGCGACGCCCGGGGACGGGTGGCCGGCCAGCGCGGCCAGTTCGTCCGGCCAGGGGCGGCCCACTGGGTGCGGGTGCAGCAGGCGCCGACGATCATGACGGCGATGAGGGCTGCGGTGGAGGTGCCACGCTCGCGCAGCGCGGCGACGACCTGCCGGTGGGCCGGCGGCGGATCGACGGCGTCGTGGGCGAGGTAGCTGCGGCCGGTGAGTTCGAGCGCGTGCGGGTGGTCGGCGGCCAGGGCGAGGCAGCGGTCCCAGCCGGCGGGTCCGGGATCGCCGTCGCGCAGCGCGGCGAGGGCGGCGTCGAAGGACGTACGGGTGGCGGCGCGCCGCAGCCCGGCACTGTCCAGGGGGTCGGTGAGGGCGTCGAGGGCCGGGGCGGGCCGGGAGACGTGGCTGTCGGCGAGGACCCGTTCGCGCACCCAGTGGGCCTCGGTCATCCCGCGCAGCAGCGGTTCGGCCTCGTGCAGCGGGAGAAGTGGCGCGAGGCGGGCCCGTACGAGGGCCCGCCTGCCGTGCCGCTCCAGGTAGGCGCGGACGATCTCGGCGCGCTGACGCGGTTCGAGGGCGGTGACCGCGCGCACCGGAAGGCGGAGCGGCCCGCGCCGGGCGGCGATGCGCTGTCGTACGAGGCGGAGCCGCTCCGCTGCCGGCAGCAGGGCCAGCAGTGGTTCCGGCGCCGCCGGGAACAGCGGATCCCGGGACCGCTCGGGGCCGGGGCGGCAGACGGCCGCGAGCGGTCACCACCCGTTTCCACGAGGGCAACAGCGGCGACAACCGCGGCGGCGGCCAGGACCTGAAGTCCGGCAACGCGGCCGGCAACGACCTCGCGTTCCGGGGCGATTCAAGGGCCTGGCCGAGAAGCTGGAGTACGTCCAGGCGCTCGGCTTCCCGCCGATCCGGATCACTCCGGTCGCGCTGACCGCTCGGGTCACGACTACGACGGGCCCCGTCGCGAGCAGACCCCGGGAGGGGAGGCGTACGACCGGGTGAGGCTCCGGCCTCACCCGGCGTGTCGCTGTGACCGTCCCTCATATGACCTGACGATGCGTTTATGCGTTCCTTTCATGCGGCCTCCCTGTGGGCCGCGGGTGCCGGGATCGTCGGTCTCGCAGCCGTCGCCGCCGGAGGTGTGGCCGGCGTCGCGTCGTACCGGCCGCAGGCCGCCGGTCCGCTGCCGCGCCCCAGCCCCCAGTTCCGCCCGCTGCCGCTGCCGGGACTCGCGCAGCGCGCCTCCGTGCACCGCGTCTCGGTGTACGACGCGCCGCGCCCCGCGATCGTCATGCGCGCGCAGTGGGACGCGGACGAGTCGCTGCGCAAGGAGGCCCCGCGCTACGGGCACGCCGTGCGGGTGGTCTTCCTCCACCACACCGACAACGGCAACGGCTACGACTGCGCCCGGGCGCCCGAGCTGATCCGGGCCATCTACGCCGGCCACGTCAAGGACCACGACTGGGACGACGTCGCCTACAACTTCTTCGTCGACAAGTGCGGCACGATCTACGAGGGCCGGGCCGGCGGCGTGGCCAGACCGGTGACCGGGGCGCAGTCGGTGGGGTTCAACACCGACACGATGGGCATCGCCGCGATCGGCAACTACGACGCCGCCGGGACCGTGACCGGGGCCATGACCCGGGCCATCTCGCGGCTCGCGGCCTGGAAGCTGGGGCTGGCCGGGGTGGATCCGCGCAGTACCCAGACCCTGGTGTCCTCCAACGACAAGAGCCGCTTCCGCAAGGGCACCCGGGCGCAGTTCAAGGCCATCGTCGGTCATCGCGACAGCTTCTTCACCGACTGCCCCGGCGACGATCTGTACGCCCGGCTCCCGGCGATCCGCGCGGAGGCGGCCCGGCTGCAGGGCCGCTGACCCCGGGCGCGGGGCCGCTGACCCCGGGCGCGGGGCCGGCCCGGCGGCGAGGCGCCCCGGCGGGCGGCAAGGCGGCCCGGTCAGCGCGGAGCGAGCGCCAGCAGCGCCACGTCGTCGCCGACGGCGCCGGCGTAGGCCGTCAGGTCCTCCCACACCGCGTCCACGACCGCCTCCGGAGTGGCCGGTGTGCCGTCCTTGAGGCGGGCGGCGAGGCGTTCGGCCAGCGGGTAGAAGATCCCGGAGTCGTCACGCGCCTCGATCACCCCGTCGGTGTAGGCCAGCACCAGATCCCCGGGGAGCAGCGCCTCGGCCATCACCACCGGGCTCGCGTAGCCGGGCAGCCCCATGCCGACGGGCGGGGCGGCATCGCAGCCGATCTCGCGGACCCGGCCGTCCCGCACCAGCAGGGCGGGCGGGTGGCCGCAGCTGGCGACCCTGACCTCGCAGCCGTCGGCCGGGAACTCCAGCAGCAGCACGGTCGCGAACAGCTCGCCGTCCCCGTTTCCGGCGGCCAGTGCGTCGAGGGCGAGCCTGCGCTCCAGCCGCCCGGCGACCTGTCCGAGGTCGGGAAGGTCGAGTACGGCCTCACGGAAGGCGCCGAGCAGCGCCACCACCGAGCCGACGGCCGCCACTCCGTGCCCCTGTACGTCGGCGACCAGGGCCCGCACCCCGTACGGTCCGGCCCGTACGTCGTACAGGTCACCGCCGACCAGGGTGCCGCGCTGCGCGGCGCGGTAGAGCGCGCAGCAGCGCACCGGCCCCACGGCGGCGGGCAGCGGGGCGAGCACGGCGAGCTGGGCGGCCTCGGCGACGGTGCTGACCCGGACCAGCCGGCCGATGCTGCGGCGCCGGACCTCGGCGGTGACCACGCTCAGGGCACCGATGAGGGCGACGGCCCCGGAGTCGCTGAGGGCCAGGGCACCCGCGCCGATCAGCGGCAGCTGCATCACGACCAGCACGGTGGCCGCCGTGACGGCGGTACCGGCGGCACCGTAGGCCAGGGCGGCCAGCGGGGGTACGGCGGCGTAGTAGGCGCCGAGGTCGGTGTCCCCCGGGATGAAGGCCTGGGCGGCGATGAGCACGACGAGCAGGACGACCGGGAGCGCCCGCAGCCAGCCGGAGGATCCCGCTCTCCTCAGCTCACCGGCGGTTTCCGGTGGGTTCGGCGCGCTGTCCGTGGTGCCCATGGCTGAACGCTACGCCGTGGGCACGGCCTCGGCCTCCAGAAGCTCCGCGTGATGCCTGCGGGCGGTCCTGGGGTGGGCCCGCAGATATCCCTTGAGCTCGTTGTAGCCGAACTCGGCGAACAGCGGGTTGGCCGGGTCCTGGGTGGCGCCCGGCGCGTGGTGGGCGTGCTCGAAGGGCAGCGGGGCGATTCTCGCGTCGAGCCGGGGGTTGTAGAAGAACGGCACCGAGAAGCGCTCGCGGGCGCCGGGCGGGCTGACCACGCGGTGGTTGGTGGCCTTGAGGTAGCCGTCGGTCGCGACCTCCAGCAGCTCGCCGAGGTTGACGACGAAGGCGCCGGGCAGCGGCGGCACCTCGTGGAAGGCGACGCTTCCGTCGGGACTGGTCCGCTCGACCTGGAGGCCGCCCACCTCGTCCTGGAGCAGGAGGGTGAGGAAGCCGTAGTCCTTGTGGGCCCCGACGCCCTGGCCGTCGCCGCTGGGGGCGGTCCCGGGGTAGCGGACCATCTTCAGGTGCAGATGGGGCTCCGCGGCGAAGGCGTCGTCGTAGAAGTCCTCGGGCGCGCCGATGGCGGCGAGCAGTTCGTGCAGCAGCCGCCTGGCGACCTCGCTGAGCCGCTCGATCCAGGCCAGCGCGCGCTCGCGCAACTCCGGCAGGGCGGCCGGCCACTGGTTGGGACCCTCCAGCCACCAGTACGGCGGCTCGCCGGGGCCGGGGACGTGCGCGGGCCGCTCGGCGCCGATGTCGAGCTGGTCCCGCCAGTCGGGGCTGCCGCCGGTGTGCTCGTCACCGATGCGGGTGTAGCCGCGGAAGTGCGGGGACTCCAGATTGCCGATGGCGAGCCGGTCCGCTTCGGGGAGCTCGAAGAAGGCCCGTATGACGCTCCACAGGGCGTCGGTCTCCTCGGGGGTGACGCCGTGGCCGGTCAGCTGGAGGAAGCCCACGTCGTGGGCGGCCGAGTGCAGTTCGGCGTGGAGCCGGGCACGGGCCTCGGGGCCGCGATCGGCCGCCGACAGGTCGATCACGGGAAGCTGGAGCGTTGTCATGAGGTATCCGCAGGGTGACGAGGAACGGGAGGATGTCGGGACGTCGGGATGCCCGGAGTTCAGGCGCTGCGGCGACAGGACATGCTCGTGACGCGGACGAAGTCCACGTGGCGGCGGCGTACGAGCAGAAGCATGGGCCCAGGATACTGCGCTGCGTGAGCACCGTCCGTAACCGAGGTCACCGGCGGTACGGGGAATACCGGGCGGGCACACCGACCGGGATGCCGACGGCGCGGTTCCGCCGGTGACCGGAGGTTCAGACCCGCTCCAGGGGCCGGTGCGGGCCCTGCGGCAGTTCGACGGAGACGGGGTCGCCGGGGCGGACCTCGCCGCCGGCCAGGACGACCCCCATGATGCCGCCCTTGCGCACGATGTTCCCGGCGTCGTCGCGGCCGACCACCTGCTTGAGCAGTCCCTGCCGGAATCCGTCGATCTGGAGGCAGGGGTTGCGCAGGCCGGTCACCTCGACGACGGCCTGCGCGCCGAGCCGCAGCCGGGTGCCGACGGGCAGGGCGAGCAGGTCGATGTCACGGGTGGTGACGTTCTCCCCCAGCTCGCCGGGGGCGACCTCGAAGCCGGCCTCGCGCAGCTCGTCGTGGAGTTCGCCATGGATGAGGTGGACCTGCCGCAGGTTGGGCTGCGTGGGGTCCTGCGCGACGCGCGAGCGGTGCTGGACCGTCACCCCGAGGTGCGCGTCACCCTCGACGCCGAGGCCGGCGAGCAGCCGGATGCTGTCCCGGTTGGGCTTGGTGAAGTGGTGCCCCTCGTCGCGGCTGACCGCGGTGACCGTGCCGCCCACAGCAGCACTCCCCTCGTCGGAATCACGGCCGGAGCCCCGTGTGGTCATCCTATCGGACCGATCGCACACTTCTTGAATATTCAAGCAATCCCTCCTAAGCTGGAGGCCAGACACACGCCAAGGAGCTGAACCATGCCTGTCCGCCGCCTCAACCACGCGGTCCTCTACATCCGCGACGTGGCCCGCTCGGTCGAGTTCTACACCGATGTCTTCGGCTTCGAGGTCAGCGTCGAGATCCCCGGCCGGGCGGCCTTCCTGAGCTCCCGGGAGACCCTCAACGACCACGACCTCGGCCTGTTCGCCCTCGGCGAGGACGCCCCGGGGCCCGAGCAGGGCCGCGTCGGGCTGTACCACCTGGCCTGGGAGGTCGGCACGCTCGGCGAGCTGGCCGACACCGCGCGCCGGCTCACCGAGCGGGGCGCGCTGGTGGGCGCCAGCGACCACGGGGTGTCCAAGTCCCTGTACGCCAAGGACCCCGACGGCAACGAGTTCGAGATCATGTGGCGTGTCCCGCGCCAGGACTGGCCCACCGCCGAGAGCCCGGAGGACCTGCGGCCGCAGCCGCTGGACCTCCAGGAGGCCGTCGCCCGCTGGGGTGCCGACCTGGCCACCGGCGCGGCGGCCGGCTCCGTGACCTGACCCCGCCCGGCACCGGCGGCGGCACCGGGCTCCGCGCTCGGCTCGGCTTGAGCGCGCGCGGAGCCCGGCCCGTCAGCGGCCTATCTGCTTACGGCCGCCCTTGCGCAGCCGGCGGCGCTGCGAGGGGTCCAGGGCCAGGTAGCCGACGACCGGGACGCCGACGACGATCAGAAGCGCCAGCCAGTTCGGAAGCAGGACGAACAGCACGATCGCGATCGCCAGACCGCCCACTGCGTACTTCGCGCGATTGGACATCTCCAGGCCTCCGTCCGCGGCCGGCGCCGCGCTCACTTCATTGAACGCCGCCCGGCACATCCCGGTTCCCGGCGCCCTCGGTCGTCACCTCCCCGGGGTCCGTACGGCGGGTGTCCGCCAAGCGGATGTCCTGCGTCCCGGCCGACGGGGAGGCGGCGTCGATGGCCGTCCCGTCGGCGTCACGGGTGGCCTGGGCGCGCACGAGCGCGCCCAGGGCGGCGTAGATGTCCAGGGGCATGGGGTATCTCCTGCGGTCTCGTCCTGCGTACGTACACGGGCTGCCGAGTCGGGCCGTGCGGCCTGACGGCGCCCTCA
The DNA here is from genome assembly GCF_056270125.1 of Streptomyces sp. RLA131. Classification (NCBI taxonomy): domain Bacteria; kingdom Bacillati; phylum Actinomycetota; class Actinomycetes; order Kitasatosporales; family Streptomycetaceae; genus Streptomyces; species Streptomyces sp. RLA131. The sequence continues at coordinate 7,379,822 of NZ_JBWDOQ010000002.1, read as the reverse complement.
GCAGCGCAGGACGGTGTGCGCGAGGGCCGGGCCCGCCGGAGGCCGGGCGTCCGCCCGGTGCGGGCCGTGCGGCGCGCCGGCGAGCGGGTGCGGGAGCCCGGTGTCGGAGCAGGAGCGCCCGGTGAACGACAGCGTCCGCTGCTGCGGCCCGGCGTGGCTGCCCGCGCGCCGCGCCGGCGAGGCAGGATGCGGATGCGGCCCGGGGGCCGGTACCGGGTCGTCCGCCACGGCCCCCGTGACGCCGACGGCGCCCCTCGCATCACTGTGCGCATGCCCCCGCGCCTGGCCCTGCGCATGCCATGCCGAGGACCCGGCCGCCGCGCTGCCGCACAGCGCGTGCAGCAGGCACAGCAGGGCGGCGAGCAGCACGGCTCGGCGGGCGAGGACGGTGGGCGGCACCCTTCACCCATATCCGGGCGGGCCCCGCGACCCGCCGGGCATTACGCCGATCGCGGGGAGCGTTCACCGCATCGGCGCAACGCGGACCGGCAGACGAAGCGGCCCACGGACCGGCACACGAACCGGCACACGGACACCGGCTGCCGGGTCACGCCGCCCGGTAGCGGCGGAAGGCGGGCACGGCGGCGGCCAGGCCCAGCATGGTCACGACGACCAGCAGGCCGCCCGCGGTGACGGCCGGCCGGGCGCCGAGGGCGGAGCCGGTGGTGCCGTGCAGCAGGTCGGCCATACGCGGGCCGCCGGCGACGACCACGGTGAAGACGCCCTGCATCCGGCCGCGCATGTCGTCGGTGGCCACGGACTGCAGGATCGCCCCGCGGAAGACCATGGAGACCATGTCGGCGACACCCGCGAGGGCGAGGAACCCGGCCGCCCACCACAGGTTCGCGCTGAGGCCGAAGCCGGTGATGGCCGCGCCCCACCCGACGACGGCGGCGATGACCATGAGCCCGTGCCGCCGGGCCCGGGAGAAGGTGCCGGAGAACAGGCCGCCGGCCACCGCGCCGATCGGGATGGCGGCATAGAGCAGACCGAGGGAGAAGCCCTCCCCCCAGCCCGCGTACGCGGTGTCGGCGAGCTGCGGGAAGAGCGCGCGCGGCATGCCGAAGACCATGGCGACGATGTCGGCGAGGAAGGACAGCAGCAGGATGCGGTGGCCGGTGATGTACCGGAAACCGTCCGCGACCTCACGCCATCCGGCCCGCCGTCCGCCCGCGCCCTCGACGAGCGGCGGGAGCGCGGGCAGCTTCCAGACGGCCCACACGGTGACGCAGAGCGCGACGGAGTCGATCAGATACAGCTCGGCCAGACCGATGACGGGGATGAGCACACCCGCGAGCAGCGGGCCGACGATCTGCCCGGTCTGCATCACGGTGGAGCCCAGCGCGTTGGCGGCGGGCAGCTCGGAGGCGGGCACCAGCCGGGCGATGGAGGCGCTGCGCGCAGGGGCGTTCATGCCCCAGAAGGCCTGCTGTGCGGCGAGCAGCACCATCAGCAGGGCCACCGACCGCGCCCCGGCGAGCGCCTGCGCCCACAGCAGCAGGGCGGTGACGGCGAGGCCCGCGTTTGTGACCAGCATCAGCTTGCGCCGGTCCACGCTGTCCGCGACCGCCCCGCCCCACAGGGCGAAGACGATGAGCGGTATCAGTCCGGCGAGGCTCGCGTAGCCGACCCAGGCCGAGGAGCCGGTGATGTCGTAGATCTGCTTGGGCACGGCCACGGCGGTGAGCTGGCTGCCGACAGCGGTGACGGTGGTCGAGGACCACAGCCGGCGGTAGGCCGGGTGCCGCAGCGGCCGGGTGTCCATCACCAGCCGGCGCCATCCGGTCCGCTGCGGCGTCGCGTCCGCGCTGTCCCTGCTGTCCGTGACATCCGTGACGTCCGTGACGCCGGCGGCGCCTGTACTGTCCGTGCTGCTCGTGTTCTCCGGGGCGCTGTTGTCGTCCGACGTCGCGGAGGCCTCCGCGGTTTCCTTCGCGATGTCCACTGAGCAGCTTTGCTTCCTCTTACACCTATTCGCTGACCCCGCAGACAGTACCCCCGCCCCCGCTCGGCCGAACACCCGGCGGGTCCCTTCACGTTCAGCGCGCACGGTCCTACGGTCGGAGCCGACAGGGCACCGACCATCCCAGCCGTTCGTGTCGACGCAGGAGGCGCCATGACCGCCCGGACCCGTCCCCCGTACCGAGCCGACCACGTGGGCAGCCTGCTCAGACCGCGGCGGCTGCTGCGCGCCCGCGAGGAACACGCCAAGGGCGGTCTCTCCGACGCCGCGTTGCGCGGGCTGGAGGACGAAGCGGTGCGCGGGGCGGTGCGCATGCAGGAGGACGCCGGCCTGCGGTCGGCGACCGACGGGGAGTTCCGCCGGGCGTCCTGGCACATGGACTTCATCTACCGGCTGGGCGGGATCCGGCCGACCGACGAGAAACTCGCCGTGCACTTCTACAACGAGCGGGGCGAACTGGACTTCTCCTCGGCCGCGCTGCGCGTGCACGACCGCGTTTCGCTGCGCGAGACGATTTTCGCCGACGACTTCGGCTTCCTCCGGGACACGGTCACCTCCGCCGTGCCCAAACTGACCATCCCCTCGCCGAGCATGGTGCACTACCGGGGCGGCCGGGCCGCGATCGACCCCGAGGTCTACCCGGACCTGGAGCCCTTCTGGCACGACCTGAGCGCCGCCTACGCCGAGCAGGTCCGGCGGCTGGGCGAACTGGGCTGCGCCTACCTGCAGTTCGACGACACCAGCCTGGCCTACCTCAACGATCCCCGGCAGCGCGAACTCGTCGCCGGACAGGGCGGCGACCCCGAGCACCAGCACGAGCGTTATATCCGGCAGATCAACGAGGCCCTCGCCGGCCGGCCGGAGGGCATGACGGTCACCACCCACCTGTGCCGGGGCAACTTCCGCTCCTCCTGGGCCGCCGAGGGCGGTTACGACTTCGTCGCCGAGGCCCTGTTCTCACAACTCGACGTCGACGGCTTCTTCCTGGAGTACGACGACGCCCGCTCGGGCGGCTTCGAGCCACTGCGCTTCGTGCCGCCCGGCAAGCAGGTGGTGCTCGGCCTGGTCACCACCAAGCGCGGCGCCCTGGAGGACAAGGACACGCTCAAGCGCCGCATCGAGGAGGCCGCGGCCTACGTGGACATCGACCAGTTGTGCCTGTCCCCGCAGTGCGGCTTCTCCTCGACCTCGGAGGGCAACGTCCTCACGTACGAGGAGCAGGTCGCCAAGCTAGCGCTGATCGTCGAGACGGCCGAGGAGGTGTGGGGGCGCGACTGATCCGGAGAGCAGCGCCGGCACCGAAGGCACCGACGGCGGCGCGACAGCGGCCGTGCTCCCGCTCGTGCGCAGGCCGCCCGGGCCGCCCGGGCCGCCGACCAGCGGGAGACTGGCCGAGGAACGGGCGAGGTGGAGGGTGACGGCCGGGGTGGTGCCGGCCGGCTCGATCAGCCCGGCGTCGGTGCCGGCCACGATCAGCGCGAGCCGGTGTCCGGCGGCGAAGACATGGTCGGTGGCGGCCAGCCGCACCTTCACCGGGTACGTCCGGCCGGGCACCAGTGCCGTGCCGCGGCCGGTCCGGACGGCGTGCCCGAGGTCGGCCCAGCCGCGGCTGACCACCTGGTGGTCCACGGTCTCGGAGTCGGCGCCGGTGTCCAGGAAGCAGGCGCTGTCGGCGGCCGTGCTGTCCCCGTAGCAGGAGCGGGTGGTGAGGGTGGTGATGCCCTCCCCCGCGCCCAGGTAGTCGCGGATGGTCTGCGGGCCCAGGTCCACCACGACCGCCGACAGATGGGCGCTGGTGGTGGAGGAGGCCGCCGCGAGGGTGACGGTGCCGCTGCCGGACAGCCGCAGGTCCCGGGTGAGCGTGCCGGTGGTGAAGACGACCTTGGACGGTGTCGCGGTGTCGGCCGCCGCCGCCCAGTCCTCCTCCCACAGTGCGGGATCGTCCGTGAAGGACTCCGTGCCGCCGGGCCTCGCGGCGCCCGTGCCGAGGCTGCCCAGTCCCGCGGTGGCGCCGGCCCGCAGACTCAGCCGGGTCCGGGTGGTGCCGTCCGGCTCCCAGGCGGCGTCCTGCGTCCACTGGCCGGGGGCGCGCTCGATGTCGGCGCCGGGTTCACGGTCGATGCCGTTGCGCACGCCGAGCAGGTAGTGGTCGAACCAGCGGTGCAGGGTGTTCACCCACTCGGTACGCCGGTAGTCGAAGGGGTCGACGTGTCCGGTCTGGGACAGCCACACCTTGCGCGTGACGCCGTTCGACGCCAGGGCGTCCCACCACTGTCCGAAATGCTTCGTGCGGACGTTGAGGTCCTGCATGCCGTGGACGGCGAAGACGCTGGCGCGGACCTTGGCGGCGTTGCGCGTGTAGTCGCGCTGCGCCCAGAATTTCGTCCAGTCGCCGTTGCGCGGCGCACCGTCGGTGATCTCCTGCTGGACCGCGGCGCAGCGGGTGCGGGCGCCGGCGCTCTCGACGTAGTCCGACAGCCAGTCCGGGCCGGAGTCGAACAGGGCGGCGCCCTGCGCGAAGTAGTAGTCGTACCAGGAGCTGATGCCGCCGATCGGCACGATGGTGCGCAGGCCCTTCACGCCGGTCGCGGCGACGCCGTTGGCGATGGTGCCGTCGTAGCTCTTGCCGATCATCCCCACGGCGCCGGTGGACCAGGTGGCCCTGACCGCCGTGTTCCCGGTGCGGGTGCGGTAGGCCTTGGCACGGCCGTTCAGCCAGTCCACGACGGCCTTGGCGGACCCGATGTCGGAGCGGCCGCCGACGTCCGTACAGCCGTCGGAGCGGTTGGTGCCCGCGAGGTCGACCAGGACCGAGGCGTAGCCGCGCGGCACGAAGTAGTTGTCGTAGAACAGCGGGGCCTGCGCGATGTCGCCGTTGGCGTCGTAGGTCTTGCGCTGGCTCTCGTTGCCGCGCCCGCAGCACGCGTAGTACGGACTCGCGTCCATGATCACCGGCACCTTGCGGCCGGCCCGGGCGGGCTCACTCGGGCGGACGATGTCCGCCGCCACCCGGTCGGTTCTGCCGTCGCCGTCGCCGTCCAGGCCGGTGTCCACCCACACCGCCTCGCGGATGGCGTCGGCGTAGGAGTAGTCGGGTCGGCTGGCCCCGGCGCGTACGGTCCCGGCCGCGCCGGCGGCTGCCCGGGCGGTGGCCGGCAGGGTCATGACGGTGATCAGGGCGGCGACCAGGGCCGCCACGACGGATATCCACTGGGTGCGGGTCCCCCGCGCGTGTGTGAGCACGGGCGGACGCTAGCGGTTGGCGGATCCATGCCAAAAGTGGGTAACCGGTCATGTTGCGCGACCGGTGGGGCGGCCGTGCCGGGGTGGGGCCGGGGCACGCCCCCAACCCACCCCGCCACGGGGCACGGTCAGCGGCCGTTGCCGCCCAGGCCCGCGCGCCGCAGTGCCTCGGCCATGGCGCCGCCGGCCGGCGGCTTGGAGGCTCCGCCACGGGACTGCCGGGGCGGGTTGCCCCGGCGCTCCCGGCCGCCGCGCTCGCCGCGGTCGCCGCGGTCGCCACGCGGTTCACCGCCGCCCCTGGGCCCGGCCGGGGCCGGGGCCGAGGCCTCGTCGTCCAGCCGCAGGGTGAGCGAGATCCGCTTGCGCGGGATGTCGATGTCGAGCACCTTGACCCGGACGATGTCGCCGGGCTTGACGACCTCACGCGGATCGCTGACGAAGGTCTTCGACATCGCGGACACATGGACCAGCCCGTCCTGGTGGACGCCGACGTCCACAAAGGCCCCGAAGGCCGCCACATTCGTCACGACCCCCTCCAGCACCATGCCGGAGCGCAGGTCCTTCAGCTCCTCCACGCCCTCCTTGAACGTCGCCGTCCGGAAGGCCGGCCGCGGGTCGCGGCCCGGCTTCTCCAGCTCGGCGAGGATGTCGGTGACGGTCGGCAGCCCGAAGCTGTCGTCGACGAACTGCTGCGGCCGCAGGGTCCGCAGCACCTGGCCGTTGCCGATCAGGGCCTTGATGTCCGTACCGGCGGCGGTGCTGATCCGCCGGACCACCGGGTACGCCTCGGGGTGCACGCTGGAGGCGTCCAGGGGGTCGTCGCCGCCGGGGATGCGCAGGAAGCCGGCGCACTGCTCGTACGCCTTGGGGCCGAGCCGGGCCACGTCCTTGAGCGCCTTGCGCGTGCGGAAGGGGCCGTTGGCGTCGCGGTGCGCGACGATGTTGCCGGCGAGGCCCTCGGTGATGCCCGAGACGCGGCGCAGCAGCGGGGCGGAGGCGGTGTTGACGTCGACACCCACGCCGTTGACGCAGTCCTCGACCACCGCGTCCAGGGACCGGGAGAGCTTCAGCTCGGACAGGTCGTGCTGGTACTGGCCGACGCCGATCGACTTGGGGTCGATCTTGACCAGCTCGGCCAGCGGGTCCTGGAGCCGCCGCGCGATGGAGACCGCGCCGCGCAGCGAGACGTCCAGCTCGGGCAGTTCCGCCGAGGCGTAGGCGGACGCGGAGTAGACCGAGGCGCCGGCCTCGGAGACGACGGCCTTGGTGAGTGCCAGTTCGGGATGGCGTGCGATCAGGTCAGCGGCGAGCTTGTCGGTCTCGCGGGAGGCGGTTCCGTTGCCGATGGCGACGAGGTCGACCCGGTGGGCGGCGGCGAGCCTGGCCAGGGTCGCGAGGGACTCGTCCCACTTGTTGCGCGGGACGTGCGGGTAGATGGTCTCGGTGGCCACGACCTTGCCGGTGGCGTCGACGACGGCGACCTTCACCCCGGTACGGAAGCCGGGGTCGAGCCCCATCGTGGCGCGGGTGCCGGCCGGGGCGGCGAGCAGCAGGTCACGGAGGTTGGCGGCGAAGACGCGTACGGCCTCGTCCTCGGCCTGCTGGCGCAGCTGCACGCGCAGGTCGATGCCGAGCCGCACCAGGAAGCGGGTGCGCCAGGCCCAGCGGACGGTGTCGGCGAGCCATTTGTCGCCGGGGCGGCCGCGGTCGGCGACGCCGAACCTGCGGGCGATGCTGCGCTCGAAGCTGGTGGGCCCCTCGGCCGGCTCCTCGGGCTCCAGGGTGAGGTCGAGGACCTCCTCCTTCTCACCGCGCAGCATGGCCAGCACCCGGTGGGAGGGCAGTTTGGTGAAGGGCTCGGAGAAGTCGAAGTAGTCGGCGAACTTGGCGCCCGCCTCCTCCTTGCCGTCGCGGACCCGGGCGACCATACGGCCCCGCTCCCACATCCGGGTGCGCAGCTCGCCGACGAGGTCGGCGTCCTCGGAGAACCGCTCGGTGAGGACGGCGCGGGCGCCGTCCAGCGCGGCGGCCGCGTCCTCGACGCCCTTGTCCGCGTCCACGAACCCGGCGGCCTCGGTCTGCGGGTCCAGCGCCGGGTCGGCCAGCAGCCGGTCGGCGAGGGGTTCCAGGCCGGCCTCGCGGGCGATCTGGGCCTTGGTGCGCCGCTTGGGCTTGAAGGGCAGGTAGATGTCCTCCAGCCGGGCCTTGGAGTCCGCGGCGTGGATCTGTGCCCTGAGGGCGTCGTCGAGCCTGCCCTGCGACTCGATCGACTCCAGGATCGCGGCCCGCCGCTCGTCCAGCTCCCGCAGGTAGCGCAGCCGCTCCTCCAGGGTGCGCAGCTGCGCGTCGTCGAGGGTGCCGGTGGCCTCCTTGCGGTAGCGGGCGATGAAGGGCACCGTCGCCCCGCCGTCGAGCAGGTCGACGGCCGACCGCACCTGGCCTTCCCGTACGCCGAGCTCCTCGGCGATCCTGCGCTCCACCGACACCGATGTCGTCACGATGTGCTGACCTGCTTTCTCGCTGGACTACCCGGGCATTATCGCCCGGTCCGGTCAGTCCAGCCGCTTCTCGAAGAAGTGGTCGGCGTACGGATCGTCGTGGTACGCCGGGATCTCCCGGTATCCCAGCCTGGCATACAGCGCCCGGGCCTCCACCAGGTCCTTGCGCGTGTCGAGGCGCATCACGTTCGCTCCGAGCACCTCGCGCGCCGCCCGCTCGGCCGCGCCGACCAGGGCGGGGCCGCCGCCGGTGCCCCGGGCGCGGGCGTGCACGAACACCCGCCGCAGCTCGGCGGTGCCGGGGCCGAGGGTGAAGACGCCGCAGCATCCGGCGGCGGCCCCGTCGAGGTAGCCGACCAGGAAGAGGCCGGTGGGCGGGGCGAGTTCGTCGCTGGTGAACTCGGCGAGGATGTCGTCGATCTCGGCCGTCGTCATGGAGCGGTTGTGGTACCGGCCGACGATGTCCTCGAAGTACTGCCGGACCAGACCCGTTGACACCGGGTGGCCGACCGGCAGCGGCTCGACGCGCCAGCCCCCGGGCTGGTGGCTCGATATGTTCACAGGCCCATCCTGGCAGGGGGCGCCGAGTCTATCCTCCACTTTGTTCGGGCCGGTTCGGAGCACGGGGGAACAATGGCGAAGAACTATCCGATAGCCACGACGGAGCAGACGACCAACGATGTCATCGTCTTCGACCAGGACACCGAGTGGTCGAAGTCCTCGTCGGTGCTCTGGCGCTGGAGCGCGCCGGGCGGGGCGGGGACGTCCTGGTACAACCTGTCCGACGTACGGCTGCGCAGGACGCAGGCCCATGGAGTGGTGGTGCTGGTCGCGGCGTCCGGCGGGCGGGCGGCGATGCTGCTCCGGAACTCCCGGAAGATCGTCTGGCAGGTCAGTACGCCCGGCGACAATCCGCACGCCGTCGAGCGGATCCCGGGCGGTGTGATCGTCACCGCGACCACCCACCCGGGGCGGCTGCGGTTCTACGCGGACTCCACCCACACCGCCCCGTTCCGCACCATCGCCCTGGCCAAGGCGCACGGGGTGCTGTGGGATCCGGTGCGCAGTTCGCTGTGGGCCATCGGGGACAAGCGGCTGGTCCGCTACTCGGTCTCCGGCAAGGGCGCGAAAACCAAGGTCAACGTGCACAGCCAGGTGGCGCTCAAGGGCACCGGGCACGATCTGCAGCCGGTGTACGGGGATCCGGACGCGCTGTGGTTCACCGACTCGTACGGGGTCTACCGGCTGAACGCCGAGAAGGGCACCCACCGGCTGGTCGACGACACCAACCATGTGAAGGCGTACGTCAGCCAGCCCTCGGGCATCCGGGTCCGCGCCAAGGCCGACTACGCCGGGACCCGGGACTGGGCAGGGCCGACCATCGACTTCTTCGACGCCGCGGGGAAGAAGTCCTTCTCCCGCACCCGCCCCGGCGCGGAGTTCTACAAGGCCCGCATCTGGACCCCGGGCTTCCACTGACCGGCCGGCGGGAGTCCGCGACCGGACGGCACCCGACGGACGGCACCCGACCTGGCGGCACCCGACCTGGCGGCACCCGACCTGGCGGCACGCGACCTGGCGGCCGGATCGCCGGTCGGCTAGGTTCCTGCGCCATGGCGGCCATGGGAATGATGCGGCGGGCGATGTCAATCGGGCTGTGCGGGGCGGCACTTGCGGCTGTGACGGCGCTGCCGTCGGTCCCCGCCCAGGCGCACGGCCGGACCACCCCGGCAGCGTCCTGGGAGCCGACCGCGACCGGCAGCACGGCGCGGCTGCGCGGGCTGTCGGCGGTGAGCCGCAGCACCGCCTGGGCGTCGGGTTCGCTGGGCACGGTGCTGCGCACGGTCGACGGCGGCCGGTCGTGGCAGGACGTGTCGCCACCCGGCGCGGGCGACCTGCAGTTCCGCGACATCGAGGCGTTCGGGGCACGGCGGGCCGTGGTGCTGGCGATCGGCGAGGGCGAGGCCTCCCGGGTCTACCGGACCGAGGACGGCGGCGCCACCTGGACCGAGGCCTTCCGCAATGCCGACCCCCGGGCGTTCTACGACTGCGTCGCCTTCTTCGACGCCCGGCACGGCCTGGCGGTGAGCGACCCGGTCGACGGCCGGTACCGGATCATCTCCACCAGCGACGGCGGCCGCAGCTGGACGGTGCTGCCGTCCGCCGGGATGCCGGACGCGCTGGACGGTGAGGCGTCCTTCGCCGCGAGCGGCCAGTGCCTGACCACCTCCGGCGGGCACGACGTGTGGCTGGCGACCGGCGGCGCCCCGGCCGCGCGGGTCCTGCACTCCGGCGACCGGGGCCTGACCTGGACCGCGTCCGCCACCACCGTCCCGGCCGGCGACCCGGCCAGGGGCGTCTTCGCGCTGACCTTCCGTGACCGGCGGCACGGCATCGCGGTCGGCGGCGACTACCGGGCCGACCAGCCCTCCCCCGACGCGGCGGCCGTCACCCGGGACGGCGGGGCGACCTGGACCACCGCCGGCACGCCCCCGCCCGGCTACCGCTCGGGGGTGAGCCGGCCGGCGTACGGACGGTCCTGGGCGATCGCGGTCGGGCCGACGGGCAGCGACCTGAGCACGGACGACGGTCTCAACTGGCGGACCTTCGACACGGGTTCGTACGACACGGTGGACTGTGCCGCCGACCGGAGCTGCTGGGCCGCCGGGGAACAGGGACGGGCCGCGCGGCTGGTGGTCTCCTTCGGCTGAGGGCTGTGACCGGATTGGTTCACCGTCCGGTGAACGATCGCGGCCACCACGCCGGGCCCGGACCGGCAACCTTTCGGGCGCGCGCGGCCACTGCTGGTGCGGAGGGGGCCGACCGCGAAGGAGAGCCGCAGCATGACCGAACACGAGATCCGGCACGAGCAGGGCCGGCACCGCCTGCGCAGGCGGGCGTTCCTGGCCGCCACCGGGGCGCTGGGCGCCGCCGTCGCCGTCGACACGGCGCTCGCCCCGAGGGCGTCCGCCGCGACCTTCGGGTACACCGACGACGGCACCAACTATGTGATCGACACGGGCGCCGATCTGGTCCTCAAGATCAGCCACGTCAACGGCGACCTGACCTCCCTGGTCTACCGGGGCACCGAGTACCAGGGCTACGACGGCAAGAACTCCCATGTGGAGTCCGGGCTCGGCGCCTCGACGGTGACCCTCTCCCAGTCGGGCACGACGATCCTGGTCAAGGTGGTCCACGGGACGCTGGTCCACTACTACGCGGTGCGCAGCGGTGAGAACAACGTCTACCTGTGGACCAACAAGGCCGACACGTCCTTCACCGCGACCCGCTACATCGTCCGCGTCAAAGCCGGGCTGTTCCCCAACACCGACCCCGACGCCTGGGACTCGACCACCGACACCGTCATCGAGGCGGCCGACGTGTACGTCGAACCCGACGGCACCACCCGCTCCAAGCACTACTCCGGGCTCCGCGTCATGGACTACGACCACATCGGCTGGACCACCGGCTCCGTCGGCCTGTGGATGGTCCGCAGCAACCACGAGAAGGCGTCCGGCGGTCCCTTCTACCGCTCACTGCTGCGGCACCACAACGAGGGCGGCGGGGGGCTGTACGAGATCCTGCACTACGGCGAGAACCAGACCGAGGCCGAACGCTTCGGTCTGCAGGGCCCGTACGTGATCGCCTTCACCGACGGCGGGGCCCCGTCCTCCGCGCTGCACGCCGGGAACATCGACACCTCGTGGGTCGACGGCCTGGGCCTGTCCGGCTGGACCGGCGACGCCGGTCGCGGCAGGGTCGCGGGCGTCGGCATCACGGGCCGTGACAGCGCGTACCCCTACACCGTGGGGCTGGCCAACGCCTCGGCCCAGTACTGGGGGACGGCCGACGCGAGCAGCGGCTACTTCTCCGTCCCGAGGGTGCTGCCCGGCACCTACACCCTGACCGTGTTCAAGGGCGAACTGGCCGTCCACACCACCACCGTGACCGTGACGGCGGGCGCCACCACCACCCTGAACACGATCGCCGTCGCGGGCGACCCGGCCACCGCCTCCGCGATCTGGCGCATCGGCGACTGGAACGGCACCCCGGCCGGCTTCAAGAACGCCGGCCTGATGACCTACGCGCACCCGTCGGACGTCCGGGCGAGTGCCTGGACGGGGAACTACGTCGTGGGTTCGTCGGCGGCGAGCAGCTTCCCCGCCTACCTGTGGAAGGACGTCAACAACGGACTGACGGTCTACTTCAAACTCACCGCCGCCCAGGCCGCGGCGGCCCACGCGCTGCGGATCGGTATCACCACCAACTACATCAACGGCCGCCCGCAGGTGACGGTCAACAGCTGGTCGTCCGCCGTCCCGGCGGCCCCCACCGAGCCGGGCACGCGCACGCTGACGGTGGGCTCGTACCGGGGCAACAACGTGACGTTCGGCTACGCGGTGCCGGCCAGCGCCTGGCTGACCGACACCACGCAGTACAACGTCCTGAAGATCTACGTCGCCAGCGGATCGACCGGGACCGGCTATCTCAGTCCCGGACTCTCCGTCGACGCGATCGACCTGCTGGCCTGACCGGCACGCCGGCGCGGGTGGCGGGTGAGGCTGTAGCCGGCCACCGCGGCCAGCGCGCCCAGCACGCCCCCGGCGACGGTCCAGATCCACCGGTCGGACCACCAGCCCGGTGACCAGCCGCCGTCGGGGGCCGCCAGGGAGGCGGGCCGCGGGGACGCCCCGTCGGTGGCGGTGGCCGACGCGCTCGGGTCGGCGGCCGGGTCGAGCGTGGCGCCGGCCTGGTCCACCGGGGTCAGCGGGGCGGCCAGTTCGCCGTCGCCGGCCTTCGAGCCGCCCGCGTCCTCGGCGGTGGCGGTGATCTCGGTCTTCACCGCCAGGCCGAGGTCCTGGTCCGGCAGGTCGGTGACGGTGAGCCGCACGTAGTACGCCCCGGGCAGCGGATCGTTGGCCCAGGCCTCGGACCACGGGCGTACGGTGCGCAGCGTGCAGCGCAGCGTCACCTCGGCGGCGTCGGCCGCCGCCGTCCGCGAGGGGTGGCCGGCGGCGCAGGCCTGGCGGCGGCGCAGCCCGTCGTACAGGTCGATCCGCCAGGTGGCGGAGCCGTGCCGGGCCGAGGCGTCGGGGAGGGTGACGGTGGCCTCGACGGTGGCGTTCTGGCCGGCGGTGGCGGGGAACATCCAGTACAGGTAGTCACCGGTGGAGCCGCTGGCGGTGGCCGTCTGGCCCTGCTGGAGCGCGGTGGCGGTCCGGAAGCCGGTGCCGGCCTCGGTCGGCGCGCTCGCGCTGCCGCTGGGACCGGGGCTCGCGGTGTCGGCCGCGGCCGTACCGGCGCCGCCCAGGACGGCTGCTCCGGTGGCGGCGACGGCGGCGAGGGCCGTGGCCAGGAGACGTGTCGTACGCATCAGTTGGTCCTCCATACGGCGACGCGCCAGCGGGCCAGCCAGCCCCAGAGCAGTCCGGCGACCAGGCCGGTGAGCGTCAGGACGACGAGCAGGATCCAGCCGCGTCCGAGGCCGAACGAGGCCACGTCGGAGGCGTTGTCCGGGGAGGAGACCAGGTTGACGGTCAGCTCGACGGGCAGGCCGGGGGTGGTCTTGACGGAGGCCGGGGCCGAGAAGGAGTTGCTGAGCTCCAGGCAGACCGTGCGCGAGGCGGGGGTGTCCTCGTCGCTCTCCGGCCAGGCGTAGCGCAGGCCGGTCGAGATCACGTCGGTGCGTCCGCTGTCCGCGTCGCTGCCGCGTACGAGTTCGCGGTCGCCGACGACCGCCCGCAGCAGCACCCCGTAGTCGTTGTTGACGGCGCGGTCGGCGCCGACGCCGGCCGAGGCCCGCAGTTCCTGGCCGTCGGCCACGTTGACGCGGTACCAGCGGTGTTCGGCGAACTCCTCGCGGTCGCTGTAGACACCGGCGCCGAGCAGCGGCGCCGTGGAGCACTTCGCGGAGCCCTCGGTGGCCGTGGGGGTCACGGTGGTGTCGTCCGCGGAGCGGTCGATCAGCTGCTTGGTGCGGTCGGCGAGTTCGTCCTTGTGGGAGACCGAGGTGTAGGTGCCGCCGGTGGCCTCGGCGATGCAGGTGAGCTGCTTGCGCATCTTGTCGGTGGAGGCCAGGCCGAGGGTGTCGATGACCAGGCTGGTGCCGTCGGCGGCGAGTTCACGGGCGACGGCGCAGGGGTCGAGGGGGGCGCAGGTGTCCTCGCCGTCGGTGATCAGGACGATCCGGCGGGTGGCCTCACCGCCCTTGAGGTCCTGGCCCGCGGCGCGCAGCGCGGGGCCGATCGGCGTCCAGCCGGTGGGGGCCAGGGTGGCGACCGCGGTCTTGGCCTCGGTGCGGTCCAGCTCACCGACCGGGTAGAGCTGTTCGGTGTCCTTGCAGCCCTCGGTCTTGCTCTTGCCGGGGTAGTTGGCCCCCAGGGTGCGTATGCCGAGCCGGACGTCCTCGGGGACGGTGTCCAGGACGTCGTTGAAGGCCTGCTTGGCGGCGGTCATCCGGGACTGTCCGTCGATGTCGCGGGTGCGCATCGATCCGCTGACGTCCAGGACCAGTTCGACCTTGGGAGACTCCTGCTGCGGCTCGGCCGCTGCGGCGCCGGCCGGGAACAGACCGGTCCCCAGGGCGGCGAGCAGGGCGCACAGGCCCGCCGCCAGCCGTTTTCTGATGATCATTGGCGGATCCTAGTGACGATCGGCCGCAGGTCCCAACTCGGCCCAGACCACTCGTCCGCAGCCGCTCTCCCCCGCCATGACGCCCCATGCCTCGGACAGCGCGCTGACCAGCAGAAGTCCGCGTCCGCCCTCCTCGTCGACCCCGGCCACGCGGGGCTGGGGGACCGTCAGGCCGTGTCCCTGTTCGGCGACCTCGACGCGCACCAGGCCGTCCAGCAGCCGGACCGCGCAGGCGATCTTCTCGCTGTCGCCGTAGCGCAGGGCGTTGGTGAACAGCTCGGAGACGATCAGCCCGGCGTCGTCGCAGAGTTCGCCTGCGACACCCCACTCGCACAGCCGCGCCCGGACGCGCCGTCGCGCCTCGGCGACCGCGGCGTTCTGCGCGGCCAGCCGGAACGCGTCATGGGAGGATGCCACTCCGCTACTATGCGCGTCGCGCGGAACGCATGGCAAGGTGCGATCTGCAATTTGCAGAATCGTAAGCACAGGATGCGATCCGAACTGACGTCATGACAGACTGCCTCGGGGCCAGGGGTGTTGGAGGACAGCTGTGAACGAAGCGCGTCCGGCGGGTGCGGCGCCGACCGTGATGAGAGTCGTACTCGGCAAACGGCTCCAGCAACTCCGGGAAGGCGCGGGTCTGTCGTACGAACAGGCCGCCCGCGCGCTCGATGTCACCCACGCCACCATCCGCCGCATGGAGAAGGCCGAGGTCGGTCTGCGGCTGCCGTACGTCGAGAAGCTGCTCCAGGTCTACGGCATCACCGAGGTCTGCGAGATAGAGAAGTTCCTCGACCTCGCCAAGGACGCCAACAAGCCGGGCTGGTGGCACCGCTTCCGCGACGTCCTGCCCGAGTGGTTCAGCGCCTTCGTCAGCCTGGAGGGCTCGGCCGAGCAGATCCGCGCGTATGAGCCGCACTACGTCCCCGGGCTGCTGCAGACCGACGAGTACGCCCACGCCGTGCTGCGCGCGGGCCGCCCGCAGGCCTCCCAGGAGGAGATCGACCGCTCGGTGGCGCTGCGCAGGGAGCGGCAGGCCCTGCTGACGCGCGAGGAACCGCCCCTGCTGTGGGTGGTGATGGACGAAACCGTCCTGCGGCGGCCGATCGGCGGCGCCCCCGTGATGCGCGCCCAGATCGACCGGCTGATCGAGGTCTGCGACACGCCCCACATCAGACTGCAGGTGCTGCCGTTCTCCCTCGGCCCGCACCCCGCCATGTACGGGCCGTTCCACATCTTCCGCTTCCCGCAGCCCGAACTGCCCGACGTGGTCTACGTGGAGAACCTGGTCGGTGCCATCTACCTCGACGAACGCAACGACGTATCGGCCTTCCGCGAGGCACTGGACCGCATGAGCGCCCAGGCGCCGCCGGCCAACCGCACCCAGGACTTCCTCGCCGACCGGCGCAAGGAACTCTGACCCCGACCACCCCGCCAGCACGGAGGACCAGCACCATGACCGACCGGCCTTTCTCCGCCGAGCAGATCGACACCAGCCGCCCGCACCCGGCCCGGATGTACGACTACTACCTCGGCGGCAAGGACAACTACGAGGTCGACCGCGAGGCCGCGGACCAGGTCATCAAGATGGTCCCCGACGCGCCCGCCAGCGCCCGGGCGAACCGGGCCTTCATGCGCCGCGCCGTCCGCACGGTCGTCGCGGGCGGCATCCGGCAGATCATCGACATCGGTACCGGCATCCCCACCTCCCCCAACACCCACGAGGTGGCGCAGGACTCCGACCCCGGCGTCCGGGTGGCCTATGTCGACAACGACCCCATCGTCTCCGTCCACGCCGGTGCCAAGCTCACCAGCGCCGGCAACGCGGCCTTCGTCCTGGCCGACATCCGTGAGCCGCAGACGATCCTCGGCGACGAACTCATACGCGGGCTCATCGACTTCGACCGGCCGGTGGCCCTGATGCTGGTCGCCGTCCTGCACTTCATCAAGAACGAGGAGGACCCGGCCGGCATCATCGCCACCCTCGCCGACGCCCTCCCGGCGGGCAGCGCCCTCATCCTCACCCACGGCACCACCGACTTCCGGCGCGAGGAGCACGGCGACGCCCGCGAGGTGTACAAGAACGCCACCGCCCACCTCACCCTGCGCACCCACTCCGAGGTAGAGGCGCTCTTCAAGGGCTTCGACCTGGTCGACCCCGGAGTCGTCCAGGTGCCGCTGTGGCGCCCGGACGGCGAGCAGCCCTCCGCGACCGAGCTGGAGAAGGTGCACTTCTACGGAGGCGTCGGCTACAAGAGCTAGCGCCGTCGGCGGGCATGGGCGTGCGTGGGCGCGGGCGTGCGTGGGCGGGCGCGGGCGTGTCCGCGAGCGCCGGACGGGCCGAGCACCGTCACGGCCCGAGAAAGTGGAACCCCGGGCGGGGATGCATCAGGAAGTCGTGGTGCGAGATGTTCCACGCGTAGGCCCCGGCCAGCGCGAAGGCGACCCGGTCCCCCGCCCTCAGTTCGGTCACCGGCACCCGCCGGGCCAGCACGTCCTTGGGCGTGCACAGCTGGCCGGCCAGGGTGACCTTCGCCCCCCGAACGGCCGGGCGCGGCCAGGGGTGCGGCCAGCCGTCGGCGGGGAGCACGGTGAAGGGCTGGTCGTGCTGCTTGGCCGCCGGGGTCCGCAGATGGTGGGTGCCGCCGCGCAGCACGGCGAAGTGCTCGCCGTGGCTGGCCTTCACATCCAGCACCTCGGTCGCGTACCAGCCGCAGTACGCGGTCAGGGCACGCCCCGGCTCGATGCGCAGGGTCAGCCCGGGACTGCGGTCCAGGATCCGGCCGAGGCCGGCGCCGAGAGCCGGCCAGTCGAAACGGGCCGCCGGGTCGGCGTAGTCCACGGCCATGCCGCCGCCGATGTTGACCTCGGGCAGCGGGACGCGGTGCCGGGCCGACAGCCGTGCCGCCCAGTCGGTGATCCGCCCGGCCAGCGCCACCTGCGCGGCGGCGTCCAGTCCGCTGGCCAGGTGGGCGTGGATACCGCGCAGCCGCAGCGGCGCGCCCTGCGGCCCGGCCAGCAGCCGCAGGCACTCCGCCACACCGTCGGGGTCGATGCCGAACGGGGACGGCCGGCCGCCCATCGCCAGCGCCACACCGTCCAGCGTCTCCGGGGCCATTGGCAGGTTCACCCGCAGCAGGACGTCCACCTGCCTGCCCGGCGCGTGCCGCGCGGCGAGCGCGGCCAGCATGCGCAGTTCGTGCCCGCTCTCGGCGTGGAAGCGCCCGACGCCCAGCCGCAGCGCGGTGACGATCTCGCCTGGCGTCTTGCCCGGGGCCCCGAAGGCCAGCCGGGCGTCGGGCACGGCCTGCCGCACATGGGCCAGCTCGCCGCCGGAGGAGACCTCGTAGCCGGTCACGACGGTGCGCAGCGCGGCCAGGACCGGCTGCTCGGGGTTGGCCTTGGCTGCGTAGTACAGCTCGACGCGCTCCGGCAGCGCGGCCCGTACGGCCGAGGCGTGCGCGCGCAGCGCGGTCAGGTCGTACAGGTAGGCCGGGAGGTCGTCGGGGGCCAGTCCGGCGATGCGGTCACGGACCGCGGTGGTGATCACTGGTCGTCGCTCGTTTCGGCGCGTCCGGCGCTCGACGGCACCGGATCGGGGGCGGGGCCGCGGCTCCGGGCGGCGGCGGGGTGCGGATGCGAGTGCGGGCGCGGGCGCGGGCGCGGGTGCGGGTGCGGGTGCGGGAAGACCCGCCGCGCGGGGCCCAGCGGCGAGGGGATGCGGACGTAGCCGCTGTCCCGGTCGGCCTGGCGGCGCCAGCGGGTGAGGAGGTTGGCCTTGGCGGGCAGCGGGGCGCCGTCGAGCAGGGCACGCAGCGGGGGCGGGCAGCCGTGCCCGGCCGCGTGCTCGCGCAGCGTGGCGCGGACCCGCTGCCACAGGGCGGGCTCCAGGTGCGGGTGCAGGTCGGCGATGGCCGCGGCCAGTTCCGCCAGGTGGTTGACGACCAGGCAGTACAGCACGCGGTCCCAGCCGCGCCGGGCGTCGTAGGTCATCGGCCCGGCCACCTCGGCGGGCAGCGACCCCAGCAGGGCGGCGTGGTGGCCGGGCAGCAGCTTGGTGCCCTCCATGTCGCGGAAGAGCACCCGTACGGGGTGGTTGTCGCCGTCCACGCCGATCAGCACGTTCTGCAGATGGGGTTCGAGGACGACACCGTGGTCGAAGTAGGCCGCCAGCACCGGGGGCACCAGGAGCCGCAGATAGGCCGACCACCACCGAAGCGCCGCGCCCGCTCCGGCGCCTTCCAGCAGCCGGGAGATGTGCGCCGAGCTGGTCGGGTACTCGTCGGCCACGGCGGCGGCCAGCAGCGGTGTCACCCCGGCCGGCAGTCTGCGGCCCGGCCCCTCGCGGACGATCACCCCCAGTCCCTCGAACAGGTCGAGGCCGAGGCCCAGGCTGCGGTAGGCGGGTTCGCGCAGCACCGCGTGGCCGGGGAAGCGGTCGGCCAGCCGGTCCAGGACGGGCGCGAGGGCCCGGGTGAGGGCGACGGCGCCGGTCAGTTCGTACGCGGCGTTCTTGCGCAGGCAGTTGGTGATGCGGATGTTGAGGCTGAACTTCAGGAACATCCCCTCCCCGTGCAGCGTGCGCACCGACGCGGTGGGGGTGAACGGCTCGCCGGCGACTCCCAGATCGAGGATGTCCCCGGCGGCGAGGGCGGCCCGCAGCCGGGGGTGGCCGCCGAGCAGTTCGTACTGCCAGGGGTGGGCGGGCAGCAGCCGGTACCCCTCGGGCACCGGGTGGAGCCGGTCGAGGGCGGCCGCCGCCCACGGCTCGGCGCCGTCCTGGGCGACGAGCCGGGACCGCACCGCCAGATGGCGCAGCGGGAAGACCGCGCGGGCTTCGGGGGCGTACGCCGCCCAGGCGTCCCGGCCGCCGGTGCGGGCCTTGGGCGTGGGGTGGAAGCGGTGCCCGAAGGCCAGGGCCTGTTCGGATTCGGGATAGCGGGCGTGGGGGGCGGGGGCGGGCCGGCCGGGGGCCGGGGCGGCGGCCAGGGCGGCGCTGACCCCCTCGTGGCTGGCGGCGACCTGTTCCAGGAACTCGTCGTTGGCCACGCCGGTACGGGCGGTCAGTTCGGCACGGACCCGTTCCGCGAGTTCCCGCCAGTCCAGCTCCCGCCAGCCGCCGCCGGGTTCCCGTTCCCAGACGGGGCCGGTGAACCGGTGCGCACCGGTGAGGGACGTCCTGCGCAGCGCGACCCGCAGTACGACCCCGTGGGCGGGCAGCCGCAGCAGCAGCCGGCCGTCGACGACGGCGGTGCGGTGCTCGGGGCCGCACACCTCGCGCAGCAGGCAGTTGAGGAGGGTGTGTGCGACGGCGTGGCCGGCGGCGGGCAGCCCGGCCGCCCGGGTGGCGCTCATGACCGACGCCGCAGGTAGTTGGGGCCCGTGGTGTAGTGCTTGTTGATGTCGGCCGCTCCTGAGCGTTCCTTGCTGAGCAGCGTTCCGGCGGTGACCATCGCCTTGACCGGCAGGCGCTCGGCGTCCAGGACCCGGGCCCGCAGGTGCGGGCCGGCCAGGGTGCGCAGGCGGTCGTGTATCAGGTCGAGCAGCCGTTCGCGGTGCTCGGGCAGGCCGAAGGCGAAGGCCGCCGCGCACAGATGGACGGTGATGGTGGTGAACAGGTCGGCCAGGGCCGCGTCGCCGTCGGTGAAGGTGCGCGGGTCGGCGTAGCCGGGTACATGGCCGAGGGCGTGCTCCAGCCGCCGCGGGTTGATCCGGGGGCCGTCGTTGTCCTTGAGGAGCAGGCGGGCGCGGGTGCGGCCCCGGTGACGGTCCAGGACGAGCGAGACGTTCTGCTGGTGCGACTCCAGGGCGATGCCGTAGCCGAACAAGGTTGCCTGCCAGTCGATCAGCGGGGTCCAGAAGCCGTCGAGCAGGGCCGGTACGTCGCCGCCGTAGAAGCGGTCGGCGAGCCGGTCGACGACGCGCCGGCCGCCCGGCGCCCCGGCGAGCAGCGCCGCGAGCGGGACGATGACCGCGTCGTCGAGGCCGGGCGGGCAGCGCCGGACGAGGACGGCGAGGAGTTCATGGCCGGCGTGGAGGTGGTGCTGTTCGTCGGCGAGCAGGACGAGGTCCTTGAAGCGCGGTTCACGGGCGATGACGGCGTGCAGCAGCCGTTCGGTGGTGGCGCCGTCCTCCAGCGTGCCGGGCTTGATCGTGCGGCGGTTGCGCAGGCCGAGGGTGGCGGTGGGCAGTGGCAGTTTCAGGTGCACCGCCGGCCGGCCGGCCAGCGCGACGGTGCGCATGGACAGGGTGGGCACGACCCCGAGCCGGGCCGGGCCGGCGGGCACCGCACCTGGGGCGGCGGCGAGCCGGGGGTGGGTCAGGGGGTGGACGGGGAGCGCGAGGTGGCTGCCGTCCAGCCGGGGCAGCCCGAGGTCGCCGGGGGCCGGCCACCACTCGGGGACGGCGTCCCGGGGCCGGGGCGTCAGGGCGTCCAGGGGCACGGCGGCCCAGCGGAGCTCGAAGGAGGGATGGAACTCGGGTGCGTAGGAGCGCAGTTGCTCCTCGTCCAGCTCGATCCGTGAGCCGGAGGCCGGATAGACGGGGTGGTCGTGGTGGGCGGCCAGGGTGTCGAAGGCCAGGGACGCGGCCCAGCCGGTCCAGTCCGCGACGTCGTCGCCGTGCAGTGCCGCCAGCCGTTGGTGTACCGGTGCTTCGGACCCGGCCCGCAACCGGGTCTCGGTGAGCGCCTGGCGGCACTCGGCGGCGAAGGCCAGATAGCCGTCCCGGTCCTGGGGGTCGGCCAGCTCGCCGAACGCGCCGATGACCCGGTCGGCCCCGCTGAGCAGGGCGCCGTCAGGCTCACGTTCCAGGAACGGCAGCCGGGCGGCGTACTCGCACTGGAATCCGTCCTCGGTGACCGGCAGCAGCAGGGCGCCGCCGGCCGGGGCGGGGAGCGGCAGCCGCAGCCAGGGCCCGTCGCCACGCCGGACAGGGATGCCGCGGGTGCGCAGCCCGGCGACGTCCTCGCGCAGGAAGGTGCTGAGCACCCGCAGTACCAGCCGGTCCTCGGACGTCGTGTTCACGGTGCGATCTCCCAGCGCTGGGCGGCGACGAACTCGGCGACGGCCCGGTTGACGGCCTCCTGGTCGGTGCCGGTGGCGCGGACCACGCCGAGGAAGTCACGGTTGGTGTGGTGGAGTTCGTGCCGTTCACCGACGCCGCGCAGCGGACGATACGTCAGACGTACGCCGCCGGTGCGGTGTTCCTGGGCGGCGGGGGCGGCGGTGAGGGTGCCGGCGCGGTCCGCGCAGGGGTAGTCCAGCCGGGCCCGGCCGTCGGTGCGCGCGCCGAGGTCGGCGGGAAGGGGTTCGCCCAGGTGGGTGCGGAGTACGGTCTCGAAGTACGGGATGCCCAGGAGGTCGGCGAGGAGCAGGTCGCACTGGTCGCCTATGGCGCGGTAGTTGACCTCGACGATGCGCGGGCGGCCGCCGGGCCGGTGCACGAACTCGGTGTGGCAGGCGCCGAATCCCACCCCCAGGGCGGCGAGCTGTGCGAGCAGATCGGCGACCACGTCCGGGTCCCGTTCGGCGGCCGGTACGAAGTCGAGCTGTTCCTCGATGAAGTGGGGCGGGGCGGACAGCCGGGTCCGGAAGCCGCCGAGGACGTGCAGGGTGCCGCCGTCGCCGAGGGTCTCCAGGGTGTGCAGCTCGCCGGCGAGGAACTCCTCGGCGACCAGGGCCGCTCCGGGCCGGCGGGCGCGGATCAGCGCGCAGTGCCGGAGCAGTTCGCCGGGGTCCGCGGCCAGGACGACGTCCTCGCTGGCCACTCCTTCGCGCGGCTTGAGGACGACGGGCCAGGGCAGGCCCCGGTCCAGCAGGGTGGCGGGGTCCTCGTCCGGGCCGAGCTCGGCCGAGCGGACGGTGTCCGTCCCGGTGGCGGCGAGGTGGCGGCGCATCTGGGCCTTGTTCTTGGTGCGCAGGGCCGCCTTCCAGTCCTTGGCGGGCAGGGCGAAGTAGTCGGCGGCGAGCGCAGCCTGGGTCTGCAGATGGTCGCTGTTGGAGAAGACCGCGTCCGGTGGGTGGTGCCGGGAGATCCGGCCGACGAGCTCCCGGAAGTCCCGGACGTCGCACTCCAGGACCTCCGGCGCGCCGGTGCGGCGGTGCGCGTCCGCCCGGCCGGGCTCGGTGAGGACGGTGACGTCGAGGCCGAGCCGGGAGGCTGCCGGAAGGAAGCCTTCCGTGACCGAGTCGGTGGGGTTCAGGGCCAGGAGGTACAGCCGCTGCGGGGGCTTTGACACGAGATCAACTTAGGGTTGCCATACCTCAGGGTGTCAAGTTGCTTCCGCTCACCAGATGATTAAGGTAAGCCTTGCCTTAACCAACTTGATCCGCCTCCCCACGTCTGCGTTCCGAGTACGGAGAACCATGCTCACGCTGCCCGCCCCGGCGGCCCGCGTCTTCCGGCACCTCGCCGGAGTGTGCGACGCGCTGCCCCTGTCGCTGACCGACGGCGGCCACCCGGCGGACACCCTTGGCGGCGTCTGGTGGGACGCGGCGGAGCTGGCCGGCCGCCCGGACGCGCTGCGCGCCCTGGTGCGGGGCGAGGCCGACCGGATCCGGGACGACTACGCGCACACCGCCCGCCCCGACGTCGCCGCCTCCCGCGCCCTGCACGGCTGGCTGTGGTCGGCCGGGCTGCTCCTGGCCGGGCCCTGGTACCTGCTGCGGCGGATCCCGGTCGTCCGGCCCGACCGGCTGTGGATCGAGCCGCGCACCGGCGCGCTGGCCATCGCCCCCGGGGAGTTCGCCACCCCCGCCGGCGCACGTGCCTCGTACACCGAGCTGCGGGTGGCGTACGAGGAGCTGGTGGCCCCGCTGCTGACCGCCTTCCGGCCCGAGGTCCGGCGCGGGCCCAGGGCCCTGTGGGGGATGGCCGCCGACGACCTGGTCTCCGCCCTGTGGTACCTCGGCCGCGCCCTCGGCGAGGAGGAGCGGGCGGTCCGCGAGGCCACCGCCCTGCTGCCCGGCGACACGCCGCCGCTGACCTCCGGCGCCGGTTTCCGCAGCCTGCGCGGCCCCTCCGGCCGCTCGTACCCGACCCGGACCAGGGCCGGCTGCTGCCTGTTCTACGCCGTCCGTCCGGCCGAGGCGTGCCTGACCTGCCCGCGCACCGGCGACGCCGAGCGGCTGCGCCGCCTGGAGGCGGCGCCGGAGCCGGAGGCGGCCGCGCAGGCGGGCTGATCCCGGGACCAACGGGCTTCGGCCGGCTCGGCCGCTCGGCCGGTCTCTGCCAGGCTCGGCCGGTCTCGGCCGGTCTCAGCAGGGTCGGGCAGCGCCTCGGGCTCGGGCGGTCCCGCCCCCGGGCGGCCTCACTCCGCCTGCCGGAACTCCAGGCTCGCCACGGCCAGCATGAACAGCCCGGACACCGCCACGATCAGCAGCTCCAGCCACACCGGCACGTGGTAGCTCCCCCAGCTCACCCCCGGCGCGTAGGCGGCCCGGGCGGCGGCGCTGATGTCCAGGTGGGCGAAGACGGCTCGGCGGATCGGGTCGACGGCGTACGTCAGCGGGTTGAGCCGGGTCACCCAGGTCAGCCAGCCGGGGAGCCCGGACAGCGGGAACATGGCACCGGAGGTGAAGAACAGCGGCATCAGCAGCATCTGGGTCAGGCCCATGAAGCCCTGGAAGGTGGAGATCCGGGCCGCCATCATCACGCCGAAGGCGGTGAGGGTGAAGGCCAGCAGTGCCATCATGCCCAGCAGTTCGAGCAGCAGCAGCGGGTCGTACGGGACGCCGACCAGCCCGGCCAGGGCCAGCACCACCACCCCCTGCGCGGTCGCCGTCGTCGCCCCGCCGCAGCACTTGCCGATCACCAGCGCCGTCCGGCTGACCGGGGCCACCAGCATCTCCCGCAGAAAGCCGAACTCCCGGTCCCAGACGATGGACCCGGCCGAGAAGACGGCGGTGAACAGCACCGACATGGCCAGCGCGCCCGGGTAGACGAAGGTCTTGAAGTCGACCCCCGGCACGCCCTTGGTGAGCGAGCCCAGACCGGTCCCCAGGACGAAGACGAAGAGCAGCGGCTGGATCAGCGCGGTGAAGATCCGGAGCCGGTCGTTCCAGAACCGCAGCAGCTCACGCTGCCAGACGATCTTCGCCGCCCGCACCCCGCTGCTGAGGCCGCCACGCGGCACCGCCACCGCGGGCACCAGGGGAACCGTCGTGGTCACCATGCTCATCGCCTCCCCCGGGCCATCACGGCCCGCATGTAGTCGCCGGATCCGTGGGAGGACTCGGCGTCCCGGATGGTCTTGCCGGTGTAGGCCATGAACACGTCGTCCAGCGAGGGCCGCGAGACACTGACCGACCGGATCGGTACCCCCAGGCCCTCGAACAGCTTGGGCACGAACTGCTCGCCCGAGGCGACGGAGAAGGTCAACTGGCCCTCGCTGACCCGCCCCTCGATCCCGAAACGGTCCCGCAGCCGCTCGACCGCGGCCGTGTCGTCGCTCGTCGTCACCCGCACCCGGTCCTCGCCGACACCGGCCTTGAGCGCCTCGGGCGTGTCGATCGCCACGACCGTGCCGTGGTCGATGATCGCGATCCGGTCGCAGTACTCGGCCTCGTCCATGTAATGGGTGGTCATGAAGATGGTGATGTCCTCGGTGCGCTTGAGCTCGTCGATGTACTCCCAGATCGAGCTGCGCGTCTGCGGGTCCAGACCCACCGTCGGCTCGTCCAGGAACAGCACGCGCGGCGAGTGCAGCAGTCCGCGGGCGATCTCCAGGCGGCGTTTCATCCCGCCGGAGAAGGTCATCACCTTGCTCCGCCGCCGGTCGTCGAGGTTGACCATCTCCAGGACCCGGTCCATGCGCGGGCCGACCACCGCGCGCGGGACGCCGTACAGCTCGGCGTGGAAGCGCAGATTCTGCTCGGCGCTGAGATAACCGTCGAGGGTGGTGTCCTGGAAGACCAGACCGATGTTGCGGCGGACCGTGCCCCGGTCGCGTACGACGTCGTGGCCGGCCACTCTCGCCGAGCCGCCGGTGGGGGTGACCAGCGTGCACAGCATGCCGATGGTGGTGGACTTGCCCGCGCCGTTGGGGCCCAGGAAGCCGAAGGTCTCGCCCGCCGCGACCTCGAAGTCGATCCCCCGGACCGCCTCGACCTCCGCGTAGGTCTTCCGCAGCCCGCACACCGCCACCGCCGGTTCCGTCACAATCGTGAGGGTACGACCCCGGCGGCCCGGGAGGCGTGGGCGCCGGGCAAAATCCTCCCTATACCCCCTTGGCGGCGTACCGGTCCCGCAGCTCCCGCTTGAGGATCTTGCCGCTGGCGTTGCGCGGCAGCCCCTCGACCAGAACCACCCGCCTGGGTGCCTTGAAGTGCGCCAGCCGGTCGCGGCCGAAGGCCACCAGTTCCTCCGCGCTGACCCCGCCGCGCGGCACGACGACGGCCGTGACCGCCTCGATCCAGAACTCGTCGGGCAGCCCCACGACCGCGACCTCGGCGACCGCCGGATGGCCGTACAGGGCCTCCTCGACCTCACGGGAGGCGATCAGCACACCCCCGGAGTTGATCACGTCCTTCACCCGGTCGACGACCGTGAGGTAGCCGTCGCTGTCGCGGACCACCAGGTCGCCGGAGTGGAACCAGCCGTCACGGAAGGCCTCGGCGGTCTCCTCGGGCTTGTCCCAGTACCCCTCGCACAGCTGCGGCGAGCGGTAGACGACCTCGCCCGCCGTGCCGTCGGGCACGTCCTTGCCCGTGTCGTCGACGACACGCGCCTCGACGAAGAGCACCGGCCGGCCGCAGGAGTCCATCCGGCCCTCGTGCTCGTCCGGACCCAGTACGGTCGCCAGCGGACCGATCTCGCTCTGCCCGAAGCAGTTGTAGAAGGCCAGGTCCGGCAGCCGCTCGCGCAGCCTCTCCAGGACGGGCACCGGCATGCTCGACGCGCCGTAGTACGCCTTGCGCAGCGCGGACAGGTCCCGGACGGCGAAGTCCGGGTGGTTGGACAGCCCGATCCACACCGTCGGCGGCGCGAACAGGCTGTCCGCCCGGCCGGCCTCGACCAGGTCGAAGACGGCGGTCGGCTCGGGCGCCGGGATGATCGTGTTCTCGGCGCCGACCGCCAGGTAGGGCAGCAGGAAGACATGCATCTGCGCCGAGTGGTACAGCGGCAGCGAGTGCAGCGGACGGTCCCGCTCCGTCAGGTCCAGGGCGACGATGGCGCTGGCGTACTCGTGGACCAGCGCGCCGTGCGTCATCATCGCGCCCTTGGGCAGCGCCGTCGTACCGGAGGTGTAGAGCAGCTGCGCCAGGTCCTCGTCGACCACCGCGGGCCAGACGGCCGGCGGGGCCGCGGTGCGCAGCCGCTCCAGCAGCGAGTCCGGGCTGTCGCGCAGCGGCAGGGCCCGCACCTCCGGCGGCAGCCGGTCGGCGAGCCGGGGGTCGGCCAGGACCAGGGAGCTGCCCGACTGCTCGACCAGATAGCGCAGATCGTCGCCGTCGAGGTGCTGGTTGACCGGGACGTGCACCAGTCCGGCCCGCGCGCAGCCGAGGAAACCGATCAGATAGGCGTCGGAGTTGTGGCCGTAGGCCGCGACCCGGTCGCCGGGTCGCAGCCCCTCGGCCAGCAGCACGGCCGCCGCCCCCGACACCGCCTCGTCCAGCTCGGCATAGCTCCACACCCGGTCGCCGTAGCGCAACGCCGTCCTCGCCGGAACCCGCCCGGCGCTGCGCCGCAGCACCCCGTCGACCGTGTTGCCGCGCACCGCGACCATCTGCGACCTCCTGGCTCGGCTCCGGCGTGAGGCGCCGCCGCGCTCTCCCGCAACCACAGCGTGGCATCCCGCCGGGCCCCTGGCGAGCGTCGCGGCGGCCTGTCCCGGCGGCCTGTCCCTGCGCGGCGGTGGCAGAGCGTCAGATCCTGCGCAGGCGCACCACCGGGATGTCCCGGTCGGTCTTCTTCTGGTAGTCCGCGTAAGGCGGGAAGACCTCGACCAGGTGCGGCCAGACCCGGGCCTTCTCCTGCGACGACAGGGTCTCGGCGCGGGCGGCGAAGCGCTCGGTGCCGACGCGCAGCCACACCTCGGGGTTGGCCTCGATGTTGAGGAACCACTGCGGGTGTTCGTCGGCGCCGCCCCGCGACGCCACGATGAGCTGGTCGGCACCGTCGACCCCGTAGATGAGCACGGTGCGGCTCCACTCGCCGCTGCGGCGGCCCCGGTAGTCCAGGAGCAGGCAGGGCGCGCCCTGCAGGTCGGTTCCCTCCGTGCCGCCCGACTCCTCGTAGCGGCGGGCCTGGTCGGCCACCCAGTCGCTCGGGCTGGGCTTCACGTTGTCCGGATCGTAATCAGCCATACGCCCACCGTACGACCCTGCGGGGCCGGATGCGGCGTGGCGCGCACACCTGTCCGGCGGACGGCGTTCCATAGTGATGCTCCGTCAACTCCGACCGATCTCTGGGGGCACTGTGACCCGACGGCACCGGGGACGGGTGGTACGCGCGGCGCTGGCGGCGCTGCTGGCCGCCGGTACGGCGCTGAGCGGCGGCGGTACGGCCGCCGCCGAGCCGCCGGCGCTGCGGTACGGCGACGCGGCGACCCGGCTGGCGCACGGTGTGCGGTACCGGGAGTTCTGGTTCGCCGCCTCGCACGGGCGGGCGCACGGGCATCTGCTGACGGTGGATCTGCGCGATCCCCGCACCGGGGTGGACCTGCTGACGCCGGGCACGGTCGCCTCGCGGGCGCGGGTGTCCCGGCTCGCCGACGCGGGCGGGGCGGTGGCCGGGGTCAACGCGGACTTCTTCCACATGAGCGAGACCCAGCACCCGGGGGTGGAGGCGACCGGCGCCTCCGTCGGCCCGGAGATCGCCGCCGGGCGGCTGCTGAAGGCCGCCGTGCCGGACGGCCAGCGCTTCGGGCCGGCCCTGCCGCCCGGCACCTCCACCGAGGACGTGCTCGGTGTCGGCACCGACCGCGTCGCGCGCCTCGACCGGCTCGCCCTCACCGGCACCGTGCTCTCGGAGTTCGGAGCGCTGCGGCTGGGCGGCTTCAACCAGTACGCGGTCCCGGTCGGCGGGGTCGGCGCGTACACCTCCGCGTGGGGTAGCGCCTCCCGGCTCCGGGCGGCCTGCGGCACCGACAGCGACCGTGCTGCGCCCTGCACCCGCGACACGTACGAGGTCACGGTGCGGGGCGGCCGGGTGACCCGGGTGGCCGGCGCCCCGGGGCGCGGCGCGATCACGAACGGAACGGTGGTCCTGCTCGGGCGGGAGGCCGGCGCGGACGCCCTGCGCAGGCTGCGGACCGGCGACCGGGTCCGGGTCGGCCGGCGGCTGGTCGCCGACCGGAGCCGCATCCCGTACCGCTTCGCCGTCGGCGGGTTCCCCGTGCTGCGCGCCGGCCGTCCGCTGACCGGCCTGGACGACCGCACCGCCGCGACCCGTACGGCGGCCGGTTTCGGCGACGCCGGCCGCACCCTCTACCTGCTGGCGCTGGACGGTGGCGCGGAGTCCGGCGCCGGACTGACGGTGCGCGAACTCGCCTCCCTGCTGGCCGGCATCGGGGCGACCGGTGCCGTCGATCTGGACGGCGGCGGCTCCTCGACCCTGGTCTCCCGCATCCCGGGGGCGGCGCGCGTGACGGTGCGCAACCACCCCTCGGGCGGGGCGGAACGGCCGGTGCCGAACGCGATCGGTGTGTTCTCCCGCGGCTGACCCCCGCCCGGCGGTCGCAGTCGGGGGGTCACAGTCGGGGGGTCACAGTCCGGGGGCGCCCCAGACCGGGAACCAGCGTGACAGGTCCTCCTCGACCCGTAGATCGTTGCCGATCAGGGCTTTGACCTGGAGTTCCAGGGCGCTGTCACGTTTCTCGCCCTCGCCCGGCAGGGGGGCGAAAGGGTAGAACGCGCCGCGTTTGTAGAGGTAGACCAGGGCCAGTGGGCGGCCCCGGTCGTCGCGGAAGCCGGCCAGGGAGCACAGGAGTTGCGGGCCGAAGCCCTGGCCTTCCAGGGCGGAGTTGACCGCGTGCAGGTCGTTGACGAGGGTCGGCATGGCGTCGGGGGCGTGCCGCAGCAGCAGCCAGGTGTAGCCGTAGGCGTCGCGGGTGGACTCCACGGGGGCGTCGTTCTCACCGGCGTCCAGGTCGAGCAGCGCCCTCACGTCCTGCTGCACCTCGGCGAAGGCGCCGCCCTCGACGGCGGCGAAGCAGACCGAGCCCAGGCCGGTCGGCCGGAAGCCGGCGGCGGCTTCGAGGGTGATCGCGGCCGACGGCAGCCCGAACAGCTGGTCCAGGTCGGGCTTTACGGGCTTGCTGCGGCCCAGCAGTACGTCCAGGAGGCCCATCAGCGGCGGCCCAGTTCGACGGAGAGGCGGCCCAGTTGCTCCAGGCGCTGTTCCAGGGTGGGGTGGGTGGACAGCAGCCGGGACAGGGACTCGCCGGAGGAGAACGCGGGCGCGAAGTAGAAGGCGTTGAAGGGTTCGGCCTTGCGCAGGTCACGGGTCGGGATCCGGGCCATCTGGCCGGTGACCTTGGTCAGCGCCGAGGCCAGCGAGGAGGGGCGGCCGGTGAGCAGCGCGGCGGCGCGGTCGGCCGCCAGTTCGCGGTAGCGGGACAGCAGCCGGGTGAGCAGGAAGCTGATGGCGTACACGACGGCGCTGACCAGCGGGATCAGGATGACGGCCACCTGGGTGCCGGGATCGCGGCTGCGGCCGAGGCCGCCCCACAGGCCGATCCGGGTGATGAGCCCGGCGAGGATGCCCAGGAAGGAGGCGATGGTCATCACCGCGACGTCCTTGTGCGCCACATGGGAGAGCTCATGGGCGATGACGCCCTCCAGTTCGTCCGGTTCCAGGCGGCGCAGCAGGCCGGTGGTGGCGCAGACGACGGCGGTCTTCCGGCTGCGGCCGGTGGCGAAGGCGTTGGGCACGTCGCTGTCGGCCACGGCGACCCGGGGCTTGGGCATGTCGGCGAGGGCGCAGATCCGGTCGATGACGCCGTGCAGCTCGGGGGCCTGTTCGGGGGTCACCTCGCGGGCTCCCATGCTGAAGGCGGCGATCCGGTCGCTGAACCAGAACTGGGCGACGAACAGTCCGCCCGCGCAGATCAGGATGATCGGCCAGGCGCCGCGCAGCAGGGCCAGCAGGGTGCCGACGAAGACCACGTAGAGCAGCCCGATCAGGAACATCGTGACCGTCATCCGGGCCGTGAGGCCCCGGTCGGGGGCGAATCGAGTCCTGTCGGTGGCCATGGGCCCCTCCCGGTCCTGCGGGCTGCCCCCGGGGGCGGCTCGTCGTACTCCGCTGTCGCTGTCGATTGTGCTCCTGCTTCGACGGGTACGACGAGTGCCGCCCGGGGGTGGTCAGCGTGACACGTCGAGGATCAACTTGCCGTAAGTACGGCGGGAGCGCAGGTCCTCGTGGGCGCGGGCCACCTCGGAGAGCGGGTAGACCCCGCCGAGCTGCGGCTTGAGCCGGCCCTCGGCGGTCATGGCGAGCAGTTCCGCCATGGGTTCGCGGTACATGCCCGGGCGGCTGAGGCAGTGCATCAGCCAGAAGCCGACGACGGCCCGGGAGCGGGCCATGAGCTGGGCGGCCTGGACGGGGGTGGGTGGTACTCGGGAGGCGAGTCCGTAGGTGACCAGGCGGCCGAAGGGCGCGAGGGCGGCGAGCGAGGCGTCGAAGACCGGGCCGCCGGTCATCTCCAGGACGATGTCGACCTTCTTGCCGCCGTTGGCCTCTTCCAGGCGCTCCTTGAGCCCTTCGGCATCGGCCTCGACCGCGATGTCGGCGCCCAGTTCCAGCGCCAGGTCGCGCTTGTCCTTGGAGGAGGCGGTGGCGATCACCCGGCCGGCGCCGAAGGCCTGGGCCAGCTGTACGGCGAGCGAGCCGGTGCCGCCCGCCGCCGCGTGGACGACGACCGACTCGCCGGGGGCGATCCGGGCCGAGGTGCGCAGCAGGTGCCAGGCGGTCAGGCCCTGGACGATGAGGGCGAGGGCCTGGCCGTCGGTGACCTGGTCGGGGACCTCGTGGGCCAGGAAGTCCTGGACGACGGCCTTCTGCGCGTAGCCGCCGTTGTCCGCGAGGGCGACCACCCGGCGGCCGTCGGGAGTGCGGCCGACGACCTCGGCGCCCGGCACGAGGGGCAGCGAACTGGCGGAGAGATAGGAGTTCTCGACCATGTGGGTGTCGGCGTAGTTGATGCCCGCCGAGGTGACGTCCACGAGCACCTGGCCGGGTCCGGCCACCGGATCGGGCAGCTCCGTCTCCCGCAGCACTTCCGGCCCGCCGAACTCGGTGATCTGAATCGCGCGCACCGCGACTCCCTCCATCGTCTTGCTGTTCACACTCGTACGGAGGACACGCTACCGGCAACACCGACCAGTCGGTATGTGACATCCGCCGCCGCACCGGAAGAATGTGGTGAACCGGCCCGCCGCTCACCCCTCGCAGGGAGTTGCCCATGCTCAGGCGTACCAAGCTCTTCGGCCGCAAGACCCGCGTCACCTTCGCGCTGCCCGCCGCCCGGCCGGCCGGAACCGTCAGCGTCGTCGGCGACTTCAACGGCTGGGAGCCCGGCCGCCACGCCCTCGTGGCGCGCCGGGACGGCACCCGTACGGTCTCGGTGATCCTGCCGGCCGGGGTGCACCGCTTCCGCTATCTGGCGACCGGTGACGTCTGGTTCGACGACGAGGGCGCGGACCGCGTGGACGACCGGGGCGGTCTGCTGGAGCTGTGACCTCGGGGGCGGCGGTCCGAGGAGCCGCGGTCCCACCCGGGCGCCGGGGACGATTGAGCGGCGGTGGCCCGGCGCCCGTATGGTCGTGTGTAGTGCTGGAGCCGGGACTTGCGGTGGGGAGCGACTCGCGGCGGCGCGGGCGACCGCGCGGACCCGAAGGCGGAAACCTATGTGGCGTCGGCTCCCGGTGCGCCGGATATGCGCGGTGGCCCCTTTGCTGCTGTTCGCCGCACTCGCCTTCCGGCAGTGGCCGATGGTGGACTCCGGCACCGACCAACTGGGCTCCGCCGACCGCGCGTGGCTGCTGACCGCGGCCGGCGCGGCGGTACTGACCTGGGTCTGCGCGGCCGCCGCCCAGCAGGGCGCCGTACTGGAGCGACTGCCGCGCGGACGGTTGCTGGCGACGCAGTTCGCCGCGTCGGCGGCCAACCACATCCTCCCGGCGGGCGTCGGCGGGAACGCCGTCAACCTGCGGTTCCTGGTGCGCTGCGGGCTGTCCCCCAGCCGGTCGGCCGCCGCGCTCACGGTGCGCGCGCTGGCCGCCGCCGTGGTGCGGGTGGCCCTGCTGCTGGCGCTGCTGGTGGCCTTCCCGCACGCGCTCGCCCCGGACCGGGTGGTGCACGGCCGGCCCGACGACTCGCTGGTCATCGGCGGCGCCGTGCTGGTGTGCGCGGTGGTGGCGGGACTCGTCGGGGTCCGGCGGGTACGGACCGCGCTGCGCTCCTTCCTGGGCACCGTGGCGACCGACGTACGGGCCGTGCACGGCCGGTCGGCCCGGGCGGCGGCGCTGTGGGCGGGCTCGGTGGCCTTCCCCGTCATGCACGCCACGGTACTGATGGCGGTCGTACGGGCGCTGCACGCGCCGGTGCCGGCCGCCCATGTCGCGGTGGCCTATCTGGCGGGCAGCGCGGCTGCGGCGTTGCTGCCGACACCGGGCGGTCTGGGTTCGCTGGACGTGGCGCTGGGGCTGGCCCTGGTGACGGCCGGGGCGACGGCGGTCGCCGCCACCTCGGCGGTGCTCGCGTACCGCATCGTCACCGTCTGGCTGCCGCTGCTGCCCGGGGTGCTGGTGCTGGCGGCGCTGGTGCGCCGGCGGGTGCTCTGAGGCCGCCGCCGGTCAGCCGGTGGTGACCCGCGGGCGGGGCGGCCCGGCCCCCGCCCCGGAGGAGTTGAGGATCACGGCGGGGGCCGTGGCACCGCGGGGTCCCGGCGCCCTCACCGATCCCGGACCGCCGCCGCCGGGGCGACCGGCGCGCCGTCAGCCCGCCGCCAGGGCCCGCGACAGCCGGGCGAGGTAGGAGTCGAGGGCGCCGGGCAGGTCGAAGGGGCCGTCGGCCAGGGCCCACTGCACCTGGAGGCCGTCGGAGACCGCCAGCAGTTCCCGGGCCACCTCGCGCACATCGGTGTCCGGCCGGATCTCCCCCGAGGCGACCGCGGCCGAGAGCACCTCCGACATCATCTCCGCGGCCTCGCGGTAGCGCCGGACGAAGTACTCGTGGGCGGGGTGGTCGGGGTTCCCGGCCTCGGCGGAGAGCTTGATGAAGAGCTGGAGCAGCCCCGGGCGGGCCAGGTTGTAGACGGTCAGCTCGCGGGTGGCCTCCAGGACGAGCGCCGCTCGGTCACCGTTCTGACCGATGCCGGCGGGCGGCTGCCGCTGGCCGCCCGGCCCCGGCTGTACCTGGAGGGCGTGGCCCCGGAACGGATCGCCGGGTACGCCGACGTGGTCACCGACCCGGCGGCGGCCGACCCGGCGGCGGCCGACCCGGCGGCGGCCGACCCGGCGGCGGCCGACCTGGCGGTGCTGCGGCTCGGCACCCCGTACGAGCCGCGTCCCGGCGGGTTCGAGGCGCACTTCCACGCGGGGCGGCTGGACTTCGCGCCCGGGCGGCTGAAGGAGATCCTCGCGCTGCTCGGCACCGTCCCGACCGTGGTGGCGATCCACCTGGAACGCCCGGCGGTCATCCCCGAGATCGCCGAACGCGCGGCGGCGCTGGTGGCCGTCTACGGCACCGGGGACGGCCCGCTGTTCGACGTCCTGTTCGGCGGCGCCCGTCCGGAGGGCCGGCTGCCCTTCCAGCTCCCGCGCTCCATGGCCGAGGTCGAGGCCGGCCGCCCCGACGTCCCGCAGGAGAGTGCTGACCCGCTGTTCCCCCTGGGTCACGGGCTGACGTACCCGACGGTGTAGCGGCGGGGGGCCGCGCCGGGGCGGGGCGTACGCGGGCGGCTCACCTGCGCCGCCCCTCACGAACGCTCCGACCGCCCGGCCAGGCCCTGCTGACCGACGGTCCGGTACCGGCGGCCCGGTCGCGGTGCTCGTCGGCAACCCGGTCGGAGTGCCAGGAGGTCGCGGCGGCCCAGGCCGGGACCCGACAGCCGGTGGCGCCGCTGGGCGCGGCCCGCGGCAGCGGGCCCCGGCGGAAACGAATCCGCCGGGGCCCGCTGCCCGGGTGTGCGCGACCGGTGACCGGTCTCGGAGCCTCAGTCCGTGCCGGACTCCATCGCCGCCCGGTCCAGCATCGTCTCCTCGGCCGTCCCCTCGCCGCGCGAGGCGATCGCCTCCGCGCCGCCCGTGTCCATCGCGCCGATCAGACCGGTCGAGGCCGCCTGCGCGGCGCCGATCGGCGCCGGGTGGGCGGTGCCGAGCAGGCCGAGCCCCACATACTGCTCCAGCCGGGCCCGCGAGTCCGCGATGTCCAGGTTCCGCATGGTGAGCTGGCCGATCCGGTCCACCGGGCCGAAGGCCGAGTCCTCGGTCCGCTCCATGGAGAGCTTGTCCGGGTGGTAGCTGAGCGCCGGGCCCCGGGTGTCGAGGACCGAGTAGTCCTCGCCGCGCCGCAGCCGCACGGTCACCTCCCCGGTGATCGCCGCGCCGACCCAGCGCTGCAGCGACTCGCGGACCATCAGCGCCTGCGGGTCCAGCCAGCGGCCCTCGTAGAGCAGCCGGCCGAGGCGCCGGCCCTCGTTGTGGTACGCGGCCACGGTGTCCTCGTTGTGGATCGCGTTGACCAGGCGCTCGTAGGCGATGTGCAGCAGCGCCATGCCGGGCGCCTCGTAGATGCCGCGGCTCTTGGCCTCGATGATCCGGTTCTCGATCTGGTCGGACATGCCCAGACCGTGCCGGCCACCGATCGCGTTGGCCTCCATGACGAGGTCGACCGCGGAGGCGAACTCCTTGCCGTTGACGGTGACCGGGCGGCCCTGGTCGAAGCCGACCGTCACGTCCTCCGTCGCGATCTCCACCGACGGGTCCCAGAACCGCACACCCATGATCGGGTCGACCGTCTCGATACCGGTGTCGAGGTGCTCAAGGGTCTTGGCCTCGTGGGTGGCGCCCCAGATGTTGGCGTCCGTGGAGTACGCCTTCTCGGTGGAGTCCCGGTACGGCAGCTCGTGCGCGACCAGCCACTCCGACATCTCCTTGCGGCCGCCGAGCTCCGTGACGAAGTCCGCGTCCAGCCAGGGCTTGTAGATCCGCAGGTGCGGGTTGGCGAGCAGCCCGTACCGGTAGAACCGCTCGATGTCGTTGCCCTTGAACGTGGAGCCGTCACCCCAGATCTGCACCCCGTCCTCAAGCATCGCCCGCACCAGCAGCGTGCCGGTCACGGCACGCCCCAGCGGTGTGGTGTTGAAGTACGGGCGTCCGCCCGACCTGATGTGGAACGCGCCGCACGCGAGCGCCGCGAGCCCTTCCTCGACCAGCGCGGCGCGGCAGTCGACGAGCCGGGTGATCTCGGCGCCGTACGCGGAGGCGCGGCCGGGCACGGACGCGATGTCGGGCTCGTCGTACTGACCGATGTCGGCGGTGTAGGTGCACGGGACGGCGCCCTTGTCGCGCATCCAGGCGACGGCGACAGAGGTGTCGAGCCCGCCGGAGAAGGCAATGCCGACGCGCTCGCCGGCAGGGAGGGAGGTGAGGACCTTGGACATAGCAAGACTATGCACCACTATGCATGATCATGCAAACACGGGCGGACTCCGGCAGCGGCGGAGTCGCGTCGGGGTTGGCCGCCACCCTGGCGACGACCCGGGCTCCGTGCCGGTCGACCATGGCGCGCAACCGTGCTTCGGACAGGCCCGGGTGCGCAGCGATGGACCTGACGATTTTCGCGTCGGGGTCGGTGGCCGGCGGCCGGCGGCCGGCGGCACCTGGGCACGTCCTGGCGCGGCACATGATGAAGTCGTCCCGTTCACAAACAGTCCGGTGCAAAACCGTTTTGTTAGGCTCGATCCCATGACGACCCCACCGGACCTCACCGGCCTGCTGCAGCACGCCGCGCATGTGCTGACCACCCGTACGACGGCGGCGCTGGGTGACCTGGACCTCTCACCGCGCGGTTTCCGCGTGCTGCTGCACGCGCTGCCCGGCGAACTGACACAGGCCCAGGTGGCGGAGCGGTCCCGGCTGGACAAGACCACGATGGTGGTGACCGTGGACGAACTGGAGAAGGCCGGTCTGGCCGAGCGGGTGCCCTCGCCCACCGACCGCCGGGCGCGGATCATCCGCGTCACCGAGGAGGGCCGCACGGCCGTGGCGGCGGGCCAGGAGATCACCGCCCACGTACACGGCGACGTGCTCGGCGCGCTGCCGCCGGATGAGCGGGAGGCCTTCACCTCGGCCCTGGTGCGGCTGGTGGGAACCCACCTGGCCGAACCGGTGGAATCCGGGCGACCGGTGCGGCGGGCGCGGCAGGCACGCCGGCACTGACCGGCGCGCGGAGCTCCCGCGATAGCCTCGGAACGTGGAGGATCGAAGCGGCATGCACAGCGACAGGCAACGGGACCCGGCGCCGTTCGAGCGGGGCACGGACGGCCCGAAGGTGATCGTGACCGGCGTCGACGGCTCCGACTCGTCCTGGCGGGCGGTGGCCTACGCCGCGGGGCTGGCCCGCCGCCAGCGGGCACTGCTGGCGATCGTCTACGTCCAGCCGCTGATCATCGCGGGCGCGGCGTTCGGCGCTCCGGTCGCGGAGGCGACCAGCGAGATCGCGGACCAGCTGATCGCCGAGATCCGCCGCGCCACCGCCCGGCTCGAAGGGGTCTTCCAGCTGCGCTGGGAGTTCCACACCTTCCCCGGCGACCCCTTCAACGGCCTCGCCAGGGCCGCCGACGAGCTCAAGGCCGACGCCGTCGTGGTCGGCGCCTCCGAGCAGGCCGGCCACCGCATCATCGGCTCCGTCGCCGTCCGCCTGGTCAAGGCCGGCCGCTGGCCGGTGACGGTGGTCCCCTGACCGTGCTCCCCGGCGTGCCCCCTGACGGGCGCGCGGCTGGACACGGCGGAATAGCCGGCCGGTGGCTTTCGTTCCCGCCAGTGAGTATCCGACCGGCACAACCGGAAGCAGGTAAGCGACGCATGAGCACCGTTGAGCTCACCAAGGACAACTTCGACGAGGTCGTGTCGGGCAACGACTTCGTACTGATCGACTTCTGGGCTTCCTGGTGCGGTCCGTGCCGGATGTTCGCCCCGGTCTACGACGCCGCGTCGCAGCGCCACGGGGACCTGGTCTTCGCGAAGGTCGACACCGAGGCCCAGCCGGAGCTGGCCGCCGCCTTCGAGATCCAGTCCATCCCGACCCTGATGGTCGTGCGCGACCGCATCGCGGTCTTCGCCCAGCCGGGGGCGCTGCCCGAGCAGGCGCTGGAGAGCGTGATCGAGCAGGCCCGCGCCCTGGACATGGACGAGGTGCGCACCTCGGTCAGCGAGGCCTCGCAGCAGTCCTGAACCACCCGGGCCCA
This sequence comes from Streptomyces sp. RLA131, assembly GCF_056270125.1. Lineage (NCBI taxonomy): Bacteria > Bacillati > Actinomycetota > Actinomycetes > Kitasatosporales > Streptomycetaceae > Streptomyces > Streptomyces sp. RLA131. The sequence continues at coordinate 7,342,069 of NZ_JBWDOQ010000002.1, read as the reverse complement.
CCACCCCGCTGACATCTGACGGTGCGTCAACTACCGTACGTCGGCATGGAGACCGTCGCGGAGCTGGTGCGGGCGCGGTGGGGCGACGACCGCCCCGGCCTGAAGTACGGCAGTCACGTCCTCAGCCACCACCGGGCGACCGCGGAAGCGGCCGCCCGTTCCGCGCTCCTGGCCGATCTGCTGCCGGCCGGACGCGAGCCCCATGTGGGGCTGCTGCTGGGCAATGTGCCGGAGTACCCGCTCTGGCTGGGCGCGGCGGCCCTGACCGGGGCCACCGTCGTCGGCGTCAACCCCACCCGGCGCGGCCCGGAACTCGCCCGCGACATCACGCACACCGAGTGCGCGGTGCTGGTCACCGAGCGGGCGTATCTGCCGCTGCTGGCCAACCTCTCCCTGGGCCTGGCCCCCGAACGGCTGCTGGTCGTGGACGATCCGGCGTACGGGGAGCTGCTGGCACCGTACGCCGGGGCCGGGCCGCCCCCGCCCGGCAGCGGCGGCCGCCCCGGCCCCGGCCCCCGTACCCGGCTGCTGCTGTACTTCACCTCCGGCTCGACCGGCGCGCCCAAGGCGGTGGTCTGCTCGCAGGGCCGGCTCGCCGGCGCCGGACAGTCGCTGGCGGCGCGCTTCGGCCTCGGCCCGGACGACGTGCACTACATCTGCATGCCGCTCTTCCACGGCAACGCCGTGATGGCCAACTGGGCCCCGGCGCTGGCCGGCGGCGGGGCGGTGGCGCTGCGCCGGACATTCTCCGCCTCGCGCTTCCTGCCCGACGTACGGGCCTACGGGGCCACGTACTTCACCTACGTGGGACGCGCCGTGCAGTACCTGCTCGCCACCCCCGAACGGCCCGACGACCGCGACCACCCCCTGCGCCAGGGCTTCGGCACCGAGGCGGGCACGGTGGACGCCACCCGCTTCGCGGCCCGCTTCGGGGTGCCGCTCACCGAGGGTTACGGATCCTCCGAGGGCGGCGCGGCGATACAGCACTCCCCCGGCACACCCCCGGGGGCGGTGGGGCGCGCCGCCCCCGGCGCGGACCTGGCCGTCGTGGACCCGGCGAGCGGCCGGGAGCGGCCACCGGCCGTGCTGGACGGCACCGGGCGCCTCCTCAACGGCCACGAGGCGATCGGCGAGCTGGTCAACCGGGGCCACGGCCACTTCGAGGGCTACTGGAAGAACGACCCGGCCGTCGCGGAACGCACCCGGCGCGGCTGGTACTGGACCGGCGATCTGTTCTTCCGGGACACCGAGGGGTACTTCCACTTCGCCGGGCGCTCGGACGACAGGATCCGGGTCGACGGCGAGAACCTGGCCGCCGCGCTCATCGAGAACATCCTCGCCGCCTTCCCCCCGGCCGCCGCCGTCGCCGTGCACGCGGTGCCCGACCCGGTCTCGGGCGACCAGGTCATGGCCTCCCTCGCGCTGCGGGACGACACCGCGGCCTTCGACCCGGCCGCCTTCAGCGGCTTCCTGGCCGGCCGGGCGGACCTGGGGACGAAGATGGCCCCCCGGTTCCTGCGGATCGTACGGCGGATGCCGGTGACCGCCACCAACAAGGTGCACCGGGTGCTGCTGCGCCGCGAGGGCTTCCGCTGCGCCGACCCCGTGTGGTGGTCGCCGCCGGGCACCGGGGCCTGCGGCACCGTCTACCGGCCGCTGACCCCGGACGACCTCACCGGGCTGCTGGCCCGCTACCGCGCCCAGGGCCGCGAGGGCCTGCTCGGCCCCTGACCGCGCCGGACGCGGCCACCGGGCGCCGGGCGCCGGGCGCCGAGCGCCGGGCGCCGGGCGCCGACGGCGGCAGCCGTTTCGTGGCGGCGGGCTCGGGCAGGCGACCCTCACCGGAGGGAGCGACATGCGACACGACCAACTGCGTGAACTGGGGCAGCAGCTCCGCGTCGACGCCGTACGGGCGGCGGACGCGGCGGGCTCGGGGCATCCGACGTCCTCGATGTCGGCGGCCGACCTCATGGCCGTCCTGCTGGCGAACCACCTGCACTACGACTTCGAGCAGCCCGGTCATCCCGGCAATGATCATCTGATCTTCTCCAAGGGCCATGCCTCGCCCCTGCTGTACGCGATGTACCGGGCGGCCGGCGCGGTCACCGACGAGGAGCTGCTCACCTTCCGCCGGCTCGGCAGCAGGCTGGAGGGCCATCCCACGCCCCGGCTGCCGTGGGTGGACGTGGCCACCGGCTCGCTGGGCCAGGGGCTGCCCGTCGGCGTCGGCCTGGCGCTGACCGCCCGCGACCTGGACCGCGCGCCCTACCGGGTGTGGGTGCTGTGCGGGGACGGCGAGATGGCCGAGGGCTCCATGTGGGAGGCGTTCGAGCACGCCGGCCACGAGCGGCTGGACCATCTCACCGCGGTGATCGACGTCAACCGGCTCGGGCAGCGCGGCCCCACCCGCCACGGCTGGGACACCGGCGCCTACGCCCGCCGGATCGAGGCGTTCGGCTGGCACACCGTCGAGGTCGACGGCCATGACGTGGCCGCTGTCGACGGTGCCTTCGCCGCCGCCCAGGCCACCTCCGACCGCCCGACCGCGATCATCGCCCGCACCATGAAGGGCCGGGGCGTGGCCGCCGTCGAGGACCGCGAGGGCAAGCACGGCAAGCCGCTGGCCGACCCACGGGAGGCGATCGAGGAGCTCGGCGGCGAACGGAACGTACCGGTGCATGTGCACCCGCCGACCGACGTACGGGCCCCGCACCACGTCCTGACCGGCTCCGTGGAGCTGCCGCGCTACGACCTCGGCGACAAGGTCGCCACCCGCGACGCCTACGGTGAGGCGCTGGCCGCCCTGGGCACCGCCCGGCCCGACGTGGTGGCCCTGGACGGCGAGACCGGCGACTCCACCAGGACCGAGTTCTTCGCCAAGGCGCACCCCGACCGGTTCTTCGAGTGCTACATCGCCGAGCAGCAGCTGGTGGCCGCCGCCGTGGGCATGCAGGCCCGCGGCTGGATCCCGTACGTCTCCACCTTCGCGGCCTTCCTCGCGCGGGCCCAGGACTTCGTACGGATGGCCGCGGTCAGCGGCGCCGGTCTGGTGGTCAACGGCTCGCACGCCGGGGTGGCCATCGGCGAGGACGGCCCGTCGCAGATGGGCCTGGAGGACCTCGCCGCCTTCCGTGCCGTGCACGGCAGCACGGTGCTCTCCCCGTGCGACGCCAACCAGACGGCCCGGCTGACCGCGGCCGCCGCCGGCCTGGACGGCATCCGCTATCTGCGGACGAGCCGCGGCGCCGGCCCGGTGGTCTACGGGCCCGACGAGGACTTCCCGGTCGGCGGCAGCAAGGTGCTGCGGGGCGGCGGCGACCAGGACCAGGTGACCGTGGTGGCCGCGGGCACCACCGTCCACGAGGCGCTGACCGCCGCCGACCGGCTCGCCGAGGAGGGGATCACGGCCCGCGTGATCGACCTGTACTCGGTCAAGCCGGTGGACGCCGGGACGCTGCGGGCCGCCGCCGAGGCCACCGGGCGCTTCGTCACCGTGGAGGACCACCGTCCCGAGGGCGGTCTGGCCGACGCCGTACTCGGAGCCTTCTCCGGCGGCCCCCGTCCGCCGCTGCTCACCCGGCTCGCCGTGGACACCATGCCGGGCTCCGCCTCGCCCGAGGAGCAGCTCCGCGAGGCGGGCATCGACGCCGGGGCGATCGTGGCGGCCGCACGCGATCTGGTCGGCGGCGCGCGGAGCTGACGGGGCCGCCCGCCCGCCCCCGTACGGCCGCCCCCGCGTCGCGCCGCCGCGGCGACGGGCCGCCCCCGCGTCGGGCCGGGCCGGTGACGCCCCCGGACCGGCTGGAGATGCGGGGGCGGCCGACGCGCGGCAGGCTGGGAGCAACGGCCCACGGGGACCCTGACGTCCCATTCGTCACCCCGTGCAACCCCGCTGTTGGCAGGAGGCGCTCTTGAGGGCCCGGCGCCGGACGGCTTAGGTGGTACGGAAGCCGCCTGCGAACAGGAGGACCCGGATCATGGCGGAACCGATAACCGAGGACGAGGCCGAGGCCCATATCCACGGCATCTGCTTCAAGAACGGCCCACCCGCGAAGGTGGGTGTCGAGCTGGAATGGCTGGTGCGCGATCTGCGCGACCCGACCGCCCCGGTCGACCCCGGCCGGCTCGCCGGGGCCGTGACGGCGCTGCGGGGCCTGCCCCTGGGGTCGGCGCTGACGCAGGAGCCCGGCGGCCAGCTGGAGCTGAGTTCACTGCCGGCGGAGTCGCTCACCGCGTGTGTGGAGCGTACGGACGCCGAGCTGACCGCCGTACGGGGGCTGCTGCGGGAGCACGGACTGGGCCTGGAGGGGTACGGCCTGGACCCGTGGCTGCCCCCGCGCCGTCTGCTGGACCATCCGCGGTACCGCGCGATGGAGGCCTATTTCGACCGGGACGGGCGCGCCGGCCGCGTCATGATGGGCAGTTCCGCCTCCGTACAGGTCTGTCTGGACGCGGGCACCGAGGAGCCGGGCCCGTTCGGGATCGGCAGACGGTGGCTGCTGGCGCATCTGCTGGGCGCGGTCCTGGTCGCGGCGTTCGCCAACTCGCCCCTGTGGGAGGGCCGGCCGACGGGCTGGCGTTCGACGCGGCAGGCGGTGTGGGCGGATCTGGACGCCGCGCGCACCGACGCCCCGCCCGCCGGTCCCGACCCGCGTGCGGCGTGGGCCGCGCACGCGCTGGACGCGCCCGTGCTGTGCGTACGGCCGCAGACCTCGCAGACCGCGCAGACCCCGCAGGACCCCGACCAACAAGGAGAGCCGGGGCGCGAGCAGCCCTGGGCGGTGCCGCCGGCCGGGCTGACCTTCCGCGAGTGGATCCGTACCGGGCAGCCACGCCGGCCCGGTACGGCCGATCTGGACTACCACCTGACCACGCTGTTCCCGCCGGTGCGCCCGCACGGCCATCTCGAACTGCGCATGATCGACGCGCAGTCGGGTGACGACGGCTGGATCGTGCCGCTCGCCGTCACCATGGCCCTGTTCGACGACCCCGGCGCGGCCGAGATCGCGTACCGGGCCGTCAAGCCGCTCGCCGACACGGCGGGCGGCGCGGCCGCGCCCCGCAATCCGCTGTGGCGGCGGGCCGCCCGCCGCGGGCTCACCGACCCCGAGCTGCGGGCGACGGCCGCCGTCTGCTTCTCCGCCGCCCTGGAGGCACTGCCCCGGCTCGGCGCGGACGACGCGGTGCGGGCCGCCGTGGCGGCGTTCACCGACCGCTATGTACTGCGGGGCCGATGTCCCGCCGACGACATGCTCGACGCGTACGCACGTAAGGAGAGCACCACGTGACCGCCCCCGCCGTGGACACCGAGGCGCTGCGCCGGCGCGCCCTCGATGCCCTGCTGACCGCCCGTGACCGTACCCGGGCCCTCACGACCTGCGTCGACGACCACGAACTCGCCGCTCAGCACTCCCCCCTGATGTCCCCGCTGGTCTGGGACCTGGCCCATATCGGCAACCAGGAGGAGCAGTGGCTGCTCCGTACCGTGGGCGGCCGGCAGGCGCTGCGGCCGGAGATCGACACGGTCTACGACGCCTTCGAGCATCCGCGCGCGCAGCGGCCGAACCTGCCGCTGCTGCCGCCGGCCGAGGCGCACGGCTACGCGGCCGACGTACGCGGCCGGGTGCTGGAAATCCTTCAGAGCAGTCCGCTGGAGGGCGGCGGGCCGCTCACCGACGCCGGTTTCGCCTTCGGGATGGTCGCCCAGCACGAGCAGCAGCACGACGAGACCATGCTCATCACCCATCAGCTGCGGCGCGGCCCGGCCGCGCTCACCGCGCCCGCCCCGCCGCCGGCGCCCGCCGATGCCGCGCTGCTGCCGGCGGAAGTCCTGGTCCCCGGCGGCCCGTTCACGATGGGGACGTCGACGGAGCCGTGGGCGCTGGACAACGAACGGCCCGGCCATGTGCGCGAGGTCGGCGCGTACTTCATCGACACGGTGCCGGTCGCCAACGCCGACTACGCCCGCTTCATCGAGGACGGCGGCTACGACGACCCCCGGTGGTGGGATCCGGCGGGCTGGGCGTACGTACGCGAACAGGGCCTGCGCGCGCCGTTGTTCTGGCGGCACGAGGGCGGGCTGTGGCTGCGCCGCAGGTTCGGCGTGACCGAGCCGGTGCCCCCGGACGAGCCGGTGCTGCACGTCAGCTGGTACGAGGCCGACGCCTACGCCCGCTGGGCCGGCCGCCGGCTGCCGACGGAGGCCGAGTGGGAGAAGGCGGCCCGCCACGACCCGGCCACCGGCCGTTCGCTGCGCTATCCGTGGGGGGACGCCGATCCCACCCCCGGGCACGCCAATCTCGGGCAGCGGCATCTGCGCCCGGCGCCGGTGGGCTCGTACCCCGAGGGCGCCTCACCGCTGGGGGTGCGGCAGCTGATCGGTGACGTGTGGGAGTGGACGGCGAGCGACTTCCTGCCCTACCCGGGCTTCGCCGCGTTCCCGTACAAGGAGTACTCGGAGGTCTTCTTCGGGCCGGACCACAAGGTGCTGCGCGGCGGCTCGTTCGCCGTCGGCGAGGTCGCCTGCCGGGGGACGTTCCGCAACTGGGACTATCCCGTGCGGCGGCAGATCTTCTCCGGGTTCCGGACCGCCCGCGACGCGGGTCCGGAGTCCGCCTGATGTGCCGGCACCTGGCCTACCTCGGCCCCGCCGTGCCGCTGGGCAGTGTCTTCGTCGAGCCGCCGCACTCGCTGTACCGCCAGTCCTGGGCGCCGCGCCGGCAGCGCTACGGGACGGTCAACGCGGACGGCTTCGGCGTCGGCTGGTACGCCCCGGGCGACCCGGTGCCGGCCAGGTACCGGCGGGCGGGGCCGGTCTGGGCGGACCGCTCGTTCGCCGATGTCGCCCGGGTCGTGCGCTCGGGCGCCGTGCTGGGGGCCGTCCGGGACATCACCGACGGCTGCGCGGCGGACGAGTCGGCGACGGCCCCGTACACGGCCGGACCCTGGCTGTTCAGCCACAACGGGGCGATCCGTGACTGGCCCGCCTCGGTGGCGGAGGCCGCGGACACCCTGCCCGCGGCCGAGCTGCTGGACCTGGAGGCACGCTGCGACTCGGCGCTGGCCTGGGCGCTGGCCCTGCACCGGCTGCGGGCCGGGGCGACCCCGGACGAGGCGCTGGCCGACACGACCGGCCGGCTGGCCGCACTGACCCCCGACTCCCGGCTCAACTTCCTTCTCACCGACGGCCGTTCCATCGCCGCCACCGCCTGGGGCGACTCGCTCTGGTATCTCACCGAGCCCGGCCGCTCACTGGTCGTCGCGTCCGAGCCGTACGACGACGACTCCCGCTGGACCGAGGTCCCCGACCGGCATCTGCTGGCCGGTGATCCGGCGGACGTCCTGCTCATCCCGCTCAAGGAGCCGCACCTGTGAGCCCGTTCGATCTGACCCGCACCCTGCCCGCCGACGCCACGGCCGCCGCGCTGCGCGCCGATGTGGCGGACGGCCTGACCCGTGATCCCAAGCAGCTGCCGCCCAAGTGGTTCTACGACGCCCGGGGCAGCGAGCTGTTCGAGGAGATCACCCGGCTGCCCGAGTACTACCCGACCCGCGCCGAGCGGGAGATCCTGGAGGAACGTGCCGGGACCGTCGCGGACGTGTCCGGCGCCCGCACCCTGGTGGAGCTGGGATCGGGCTCCTCGGAGAAGACCCGGCTGCTGATCGACGCCCTGGGCCCGTCGCTGACGTACGTCCCGGTGGACGTCAGTCAGTCCGCCCTCGAACAGGCCGGTGCGGCCCTGCTCGCGGACCGTCCCGGGCTGACCGTCCGGGCCCTGGTCGCCGACTTCCAGGGCCGACTGGAGCTGCCGCCCTCGCCGGGGCCGCGCCTGGTGGCCTTTCTCGGGGGCACCATCGGCAATCTGCTGCCCGCCGAACGGGCCTCGTTCCTGGCCTCCGTACGGGCCGCCATGGCGCCCGGGGACACCTTCCTGCTGGGCACCGACCTGGTGAAGGACGAGGCCACCCTGGTCGCCGCGTACGACGACGCCCAGGGGGTGACGGCCGCCTTCAACAAGAACGTCCTGAGCGTCATCGACCGCGAGCTGGGCGCGGACTTCGACCCGGACGACTTCGACCATGTCGCCGTCTGGGACCCGGACCGGGAGTGGATCGAGATGCGGCTGCGGGCCGGCCGGGGTCTCACCGTCAAGATCCCCGCGCTCGATCTGGCGGCCGACTTCGCGCCGGGCGAGGAGATGCGCACCGAGGTCTCCGCGAAGTTCCGCGAGGAGGGCGTACGGGCGGAGCTGGCGGCGGCCGGGCTGCGGCTGCGGCACTGGTGGACGGACCGGGCGGGCCGCTTCGCGCTGTCACTGTCCTCGGCGGAGATTCTTCACGAGTAAAACATCCGCTAAACTTCTCGTATGACCTTTCCAGCCCTGCCCGTCCGCGGAGCCTTCGCCCTGCGCCCCGGTGCCGACATCTGGCACAAGCCGGCGCTGAGCGTGGTGATCACCCTCGCCGTCCCCGAGGTGGCGCTGCTGCTCGCGGGCAGGCTGGATCTGGCCTTCTACATCGCGGCCGGCGGGCTGTGCGCCCTGTACGCGCACGGCCTGCCGTACGCGGCCCGCGCCCGCACCCTGCTCCGGGTGATCCTGGGCATGCTGGCCGGCACCGGCGCCGCGCTGACCACGGCGGCGCTCACCGACTCCACCGCGGTGCGGGTCGTGGTGGCCGCCCTGCTGGCCTGCGCGCACAAGACGGTCTGCGACGCGACCCGGATCGGCCCGCCGGCCAACGTCATCTTCACCTTCGTCGCCGCGAGTGCCGCCTTCCTGCCCCAGCGGCTCGCCGACGTCCCCGCCCACCTCGGGCTCGGCCTGCTGGGCGGCGCCCTCGCCTGGCTGGTCTGCATGGCCCCGGCCCTGGTCCGGCCGTACGGCCCCGAGCGCATCGCCGTGGCCCGCGCCCTGGAGGCCACCGCCCGGCTGCTGCGCGGCAACGCCTCCCGGCACGACGCCGCCTCGGCCGTCAACGCCGCCTGGCACACCCTGCGGCTGGCCCGCCGCGGCGACCACCTCACCGGCCTGCGGCGGCTGCTGGTGCGCGCCGAGTCCGTCGCCGCCTCCGCCGCCGCCTCCGCCGCGTCCCCCGACGGCGCCGACCGCGACACCGCCCGGCAGGCGGACCGCCTCACCTCCTGGGCGCGCGAGCTGCGCAAGGACCGCACGCTGCCCGACCCCGGCTTCGTACCGGCCGAGGAGGCCGCCGAGCCGGCCGGCGTCGACGCGGACCGGGCACCCGCCGGACGGCGGTTCACCGTGCTGCGGGCCTTCGCCCCCGGCTCGCCCCTGCTGCCGGTCGCCGCACGGGTGGCGCTGGGCGGGACCCTCGCGGGCTGGGCCTCGATGGCGCTGGGCGTCGACCGCCCGTACTGGGCCGTGGTCTCCGCCGCCGCGGTCTTCCAGGCCAACACCACCCTGTCCTGGCACCGCGCCCTGCAGCGCGCGCTCGGCAGCCTGCTCGGGGTGCTGCTGTTCACCGCCCTGCTGCCGTTGACCGGCACCGGCCGGGTGGCACTGGTGGCGGTGGCCCTGGCCTGCCAGTTCGGCGCCGAGGCGACCATCGCCCGGAACTACTGGCTCGGCACCGTCTTCGTCACCCCGATGGCCATGATCATGGTCCAGTTCGCGGGTTCCCAGCCGGCCGGCCGGCTGGTCGCCGACCGCTGGCTCGACACCTGCGTCGGGGTCGCCGCCGGCCTGCTGGCCTGCTGCCTGGTCCCCAACCGGCGCGCCGCCGACCGCGTCGGCGCCGCCCTGGACCACCTCGACGCCGCCATCGGCTCCGGGGCCCGGGACCGCCTCGCCCCGGCCCTGGTGGAACTGCGCGAGGCCGCCGACACGGCGGCCGGCGAGTGGTGGAGCGGCACCCTGCCGGAGGAGCGCATAGCCACCGCCGAGCGCCGGGGCCACCGGGCGCTGGCGACGCTCACGGCGCGTACGATCTAGAAAAGCAGGAAGGAAGGACCACGCGTGAAGGACGCTGCGGGCGCCTCGGAAGCCGAGGACGCCGTCGCCGCAGTGCTGCGGCAGTGGCAGCAGGGGCACCCCCGGCTGGACTTCGCGCCGGTCGCCGTGATCGGACGGCTCAACCGCTGCACCGCCCTGCTCCAGCAGGTCGCCGACGCCCCGCTGGGCCGGGCCGACCTCACCCGCCCGGAGTACGAGATCCTCTGCGCGCTCAGCCGGGTCGGCGGCGAGCTCACCCCGGGCCGCCTCGCCCGCGAGACCTTCGCCTCCGGCGCCGCCGTCACCAAACGGATCAAGGTCCTCGAACAGCGCGGTCTCGTCGCCCGCCGCGCCGACAGCCGCGACCGCCGGGTCTCCCATCTGTCGCTCACCGACACCGGCCGCGAACTGGTGGACCGCCTCCTGCCCGAGCAGCTCGACTACGAGAACGCCCTGCTCTCCGGCCTGCCCGACGAGCGCCGCGAGGACCTGGCCACCATCCTGGGGGACCTTCTGCTGCTCCTCGAAGGGCGCCTCGGCGGTTTCTCCGGCTGATACCGCCGGACGGGTGTGCCCTGGTGTGCCGCCGGGCCGCCCGGGTAACCGCCCCTCCATGAACGATCATCACCGCCCCGGCGCCGTCCCCCGCGACCTCCCCGACCAGCAGGCGCGGCCCCCGCGCGAGGACCCTGACCAGGAGCGGACCGGGCCCGACGCGGATCCGCCCGACGAGCCGGTCCCGGACGAGCCCACCGACTGACGGGCTCCGGGGGTCCAGGCTTCAGCGAGCGCACATCTGCGCGCTCCGCGACGGTCATGCCCCGGCAAGCGGACGACGGAAGAGATAGGGATGTCACCGTCCCCCCGCTCCGGGAAGTCCGCCATGACCGCACCGCACGAACTGCTCACGCCCCCGGCCCCTTCACCCACCCTGCCGCCCGTTCCCGTCCCCGTACCCGTACCCGGTCCGGGTCCCGCGCCCGCCTCCGGGCGCCCGCGCTACTCGGTCGGCCTGGCCGAGGACGAGGCCGGCGTACGGGCCGCGCAGCGGCTGCGCCACCAGGTGTTCGCCGGGGAGACGGGGGCCGTGCTCGACACGCCCGTGCCCGGCCTGGACATCGATCCGCTCGACGCCTACTGCGACCACCTGCTCGTACGGGACGAGAGCACCGGCGCGGTGGTCGGCACCTACCGCCTGCTCTCCCCCGCGAACGCCCGCCGGGCCGGCCGGCTCTACTCCGACTCCGAGTTCGACCTCGGCAGGCTGGCCGGGGTCCGCGACGACATGGTCGAGGTGGGCCGTTCCTGCGTGCACCCCGCCCACCGCGACGGCGCCGTGGTCTCGCTGATGTGGGGCGGCATCGTGCGGTACCTGACGGCGACCGGCCACAGCTGGGTCGCCGGCTGCTGCTCGGTGCCGCTGGGCGACGGCGGGGCGCTGGCGGCGGGTGTGTGGGACCGGGTGTCGGCCAGGCACCTGGCTCCGCCGGAGTACCGGGTCGTCCCGCACCGCCCGTGGGACCCCGCCGGGATCCGGCGGACCGCCCGGACACCGCTGCCCGCACTGCTCCGCGGCTATCTGCGGCTGGGGGCATGGGTGTGCGGCGAGCCGGCCCACGACCCGGACTTCGGGGTCGCCGATCTGTTCGTACTGCTGTCGCTGGAGCGCACCGACCCGCGTTATCTGCGGCACTTCGGCGCGCCGGGCGGGGCGGCGGCGGCCTGATGACGGCCGCCTGGTGGTCGCCGGTCGCGCCCTGCACCCCGCAGGCGTGCGTCACCGGCGAGGTGCCCTCGGTGGGCGCGGTGCGGCGGCTGCTGCGGTACGCGGCCGGCCTGGTGGTGCTGCTGGCCGGGGCGGCCCTGACCGTACCGGCCCGGTGGTGGTGCGGGCCGGCCCGGCAGGAGGCACTGACGCGGTGCTGGATGCGGGCGCTGGCGGCGGCCCTCGGGGTACGGGTGCGGATCAGCGTCGCCGTCCCGGTGCCGCGGTCCCGGCCGGGCGGGGGCGTGCTCGTGGTGGCCAACCATGTCTCCTGGCTGGACGTCCTGCTGGTGGCCGCCGTCTGCCCGGGCCGCATGCTGGCCAAGCACGAGGTGTCCGGCTGGCCGGTCGTGGGGCGGCTGGCCCGCAGCCGCGGCACCCTGTTCATCGACCGGGAGCGGATCCGGTCACTGCCCGGCACCGTGGCGGCGATCGCCCGGGCGCTGCGCGACGGCGAGACGGTGGTGGCCTTCCCCGAGGGCAGCACCTGGTGCGGCCGGGAGGCGGGCCGCTTCCGGCCGGCCGTCTTCCAGGCCGCGCTGGACGCGGGCGCCCCGGTCCGCCCGGTGGCGATCCGCTACCGCCTGGCCGGCGGGGAACCGACGACGGTCCCCGCGTTCGTGGGTGACGACACGCTGACGGCGTCCCTGCGGCGGGTGGTGGCAGCCCGGGGGCTGACCGCCGAGGTGACCGTGGACCGCGAGATCCCGGCCGGCGCACACGCCGACCGGCGCGCGCTCGCCGGTGCCGTCAGGCGTGTGCCGGCACCTCGTCCTTGAGGTCGTCACGGATCATCCGGCGCAGTTCCGTGTTGTCCTCGTGGCTGTGCACGGAGACGGCGTGCTCGGCGGCCGCGCGGACGACCTCCTCCTCCTCGCCGGTGATGGTGAGAGTGCAGTTCGTGACGCTGGGGTGATCCCGGCAGTCGGCTACTTTGCGCATGACTAACTCCCATAAGCGCATTATGAGATGATTTGCTCTCTCATCCTATCCCTCACCCAGGCCAGCAGTACCCCGCTGACGACCGCCGCGAAGGCACACCAGGTGGAGATGAACTCCAGCCGCCACAACGCCGCGCACAGCACCGCGCCCACCGCGACCACGACCCCCAGCAGCCGCAGCAGCCGGTCCCCGCCGGCCAGCAGCGCGCCGACCGTGGCCACCAGGTACCCGGCGATCAGCAGCGGTCCCGCGACCCCGCCGGGCAGACCCACCCCGTAGCCGAGGGTGTGGCCGCGCACCTCGGCGGTGACCGGTCCCGAGGCCGGTCCGGCGGCCAGGACAGCGGCCGCGACCAGCCCCGCCAGGCAGAACGGCGCCACGCGCGCCCGCAGCGGCGGAGCCACCACGAGCAGCACCCCCAGGGGTACGAGCGCCGGCAGCACCGACAGCGCGACAACGGCCCAGACCGTACGGGCCACCCCCGACCCCCGTCCGCCACCCCACACCACGGCCTCGGTCAGCTGGTGCGCCCCCAGCAGCAACGGCAGTGCCGCGAGCGGCAGATCCCGCGGGCGCCGCCCGCGCAGCACGCAGCCGACACAGACCACACCGACCGCCGTCACGGCGCCGCCCGCGACCAGGTCGGCGGTGGCGCTCCAGCACATGGTGACGTCCGTTCGCATTTCGCATAAGCCGTGCAACCGTATGAGCCCCACATATGTCTCATACAGTGACTACTCGTCCCCTACGTCTCACAAGGGACACACCATGCACACACCCACACGCCTCACAGCCATCACCGTCACGACCCTCCTCATAGCCGGCGCCGCGGCCTCGACCTCCGCATCGGCAGCTCCAGCCGCTCCGGCCGCGCCGGCCGCTCCGGCCGCGCCGGCCGCTCCGGCCGCGCCGATGACGAGCCTCGTCGTCAACGCCCGCACAGCCGGCCACTGCTCCTTCGACCGGATCACCGTCAACGTCAGGGGTCATCTGCCGTCGACCACGGTCAAGCGGGTCCAGGAACTGCGCTACGACGGCTCCGGGAAGAAGGTCCCGCTGCGCGGGAGGCACTTCCTGGCGATCAGGCTCTCCCCCGCCGCCGCCCACAACGACGCGGGCAAGAACGTCTACACGGGACCGCGTCTGTCCAGGCCGGATCTGCCCAAGCTCAAGGGCTTCGCCCTGACCGGCGACTTCGAGGGTGTCGTCACCTTCGGCGCCGCCTTCAACAGCAGGCCCGCGTACACCTCGCAGCGGCTGCACCACCCCGAGCGCCTCGTGGTCGACATCTCCCACCGCAACGTGTGCCGCTGAGCCGCACATCGCGGGGCCGTGGCCCGTGCCCCCGGCGCCCACCCGGGCGCACTATGGACATAGGCCAATAATCCGGGCAGTCACGCCAGGACGGAGTGCCCCATGATCGAAGTCAAGAACACCGGCAAACCCGACGAGCGCCGCGACTTCCCCCGCGGCCACATCGACGTCCTCGACCTCACCGGACTCACCTTCGGCGTCGCGACGTTCGACCCCGGCTGGCGCTGGTCGGAGTCGCTGCGCGCACTGGCCGGTACGGACAGCTGCATGACCCACCACAACGGCTACGCCCTGCACGGCACGCTGCACGTCCGCATGGACGACGGCGAGGAGGCCGAGATCGGTCCGGGCGACGTCTTCGTCATTCCGCCGGGACACGACGCATGGGTCGTCGGCGACGAACAGTTCACCGCGTTCGACTTCGCCGGCGGCGCCGCGGAGTACGCGAAGGCGAAGTAGCCAGGAACAGGAGCGGAAGCACAAGCGGCCGAGAAGGAGTTCTTCCCACCGCGTTCCGGCGCGGGGCACCCGGCGTGCCCCGCGCCGGAGCGCGTCCGGCTCACCCGTGCGCACAGCGGGCGCACAGGCCCTCTTGCCGGACACCTCTCAGGTCATGAGAATGTACATGACAATAACCGGAAGACCTTCGGTCTGAGAGGACCCCCCACCTATGAAACGACCTCTCTTCGGCGTACTGACGACCGTTCTTGTGGCCGTGGCCGCCGTCGCGGGCTTCAGCGTCCAGCCGGCCTCGGCGGCCCCCGCCCCCGCCCCCGCGGCCGCCGCGGTCACGGTGGACTTCGCCGGCACCGTGTCACTGAGCAACTGCTCCGGCTCACTGGTGAAGTTCCCCTCCTCGGCATCCACCGACCCCGGCCTGGTGATGTCCAACGGCCACTGTCTGACCAGCGGCTTCCTCGACCCGGGCGAGGTCGTGGTGAACAGCGCCTCCACCCGCACCTTCGGGCTGCTCAACTCCTCGGGCACCAAGGTCGCCACGCTGCGGGCCACCAAGATCTCGTACGCGACGATGACCGACACCGACATCTCGATCTACCAGCTCAACCGGACGTACGCCCAGATCCAGTCCTCGTACGGGATCGCGCCGCTGGAGCTGTCCGTCACCCACCCGGTGGCCGGCACCGCCATCAAGGTCGTCTCCGGGTACTGGAAGACCATCTACACCTGCAACATCGACGGGTTCGTCTACCGGCTGCGCGAGGGTGACTGGACCTGGAAGGACTCGGTCCGTTACACCTCCGCCTGCGACACCATCGGCGGCACCTCGGGCTCACCCGTGATCGACACCTCCACCGGCAAGGTGGTGGCGATCAACAACACGGGCAACGAGGACGGGGAGACCTGCACCGTGGACAACCCGTGCGAGGTGTCCGAGAACGGCACCGTCACCGTCCGGGAGGGCATCAACTACGCCGAGGAGACCTACGGGATCGCCGCCTGCTTCACCACCGGCAACCAGCTCGACCTCACCCTGAGCGGGTGCGCCCTGCCCAAGCCGTGACGCCGGGCGTCACCTTCCGTACAGGGCCTCGATCTCCGGGTGGCAGGCCTGCTCTATGGACCTGCGTCTGAGCTTGCGGGAAGGCGTGAGCAGGCCGCGCTCCTCGGTGAAACCGAAGGGCAGCACCCGGAAGGCACGGATCGACTCGGCCTTGGAGACCTGGGTGTTGGCGGCGCTCACCGCCCGCCGCACCTCGGCCTCCAGGTCGGGGTCGCCGACCAGCTCCGCCGGGTCGGCCACCGGCTTGTCGCGCAGCTTCTGCCAGTGCCTGACCGCCTCGGTGTCGAGGGTCACCAGCGCGGTGACGTACGGCCGGTCGTTGCCGAGCACGATGCAGTGCTCGACCAGCGGATGTTCGCGCACCCGCTCCTCCAGCAGGGCCGGCGAGAGGTTCTTGCCACTGGCGGTGACGATGAGTTCCTTCGTGCGGCCGGTGATGGTCAGATAGCCCTGGTCGTCGAGGCTGCCGAGGTCCCCGGTGTGCAGCCAGCCGTCGCGCAGCACCGCCGCCGTGCCGTCGGGGTCGCCCAGATAGCCGGCGAAGACCCCGCCGCCGCTCAGCAGGATCTCGCCCTCGTCGGTGATCCGCAGCGCGCTGCCCGGGACGGGACGGCCCACGGTGCCGTGGCGCACCTTGCCGGGCGGGTTCACGGTGGCCGCCGAGGTGGACTCGGTGAGCCCGTAGCCCTCGTAGACCGGCACCCCGGCCCCGGCGAAGAACAGGCCGAGCCGGCGCCCCATCGTGGAGCCGCCGCTGACCGCGTTGCGCACCTTGCCGCCCATGGCCTCACGGACCTTGCCGTAGACCAGGCGGTCGAAGAAGCGGTGGCTCAGCCGCAGGGCCGGGCCCGGCCCGGGGCCCTCACCGAAGGCCCGCCGCTCCTTCGCCTCGGCGAAGCGCACCGCCACCTCCACGGCCCGGTCGAAGATCTCCAGGTGGCCCTCGTGCTCCGCCTTGGCCCGGGCCGCGCCGAAGACCCGCTCGAAGACGTACGGGACGCCCAGCACGAAGGTCGGCCGGAAGGTGGCCAGGTCCGGCAGCAGGGCGCCGGCGGACATGTCGGGCTGGTGGCCGAGCCGTACGCCCGAGCGCAGGGCGGCGACCTCGACCATCCGGCCGAAGACATGGGCCAGCGGCAGGAAGAGCAGGGTCGAGGGCGGCTCGCCGCCCTGCGGGTCGAAGACGGCGCGCATACCGGCGATGAGGTTGTCGCACTCGGCCATGAAGTTGGCGTGGGTGAGCACGCAGCCCTGTGGACGGCCCGTGGTGCCCGAGGTGTAGATCACGGTGGCCACCGCGTCCGGGGTGACCGCGAGCCGGTGCCGGTGCACCAGGTGCTCGGGGATCCGCAGTCCGGCCCCGTTGAGCCCGGCGACGGCGCCCGCGTCCAGCTGCCAGACCCGGCTGAGGGTGTCCGGTCCGCTGCCGAGGACCGAGCCGAGCGTCATCGCGTGGTCCTCGTCCTCGACCACACAGGCGACGGCCCCGGTGTCCCGCAGGATCCAGCCGAGCTGTTCCGCCGAGGCGGTCGGGTAGACCGGCACCGGCTGGGCGCCCACGGCCCACAGGGCGAAGTCGAAGAGCGTCCACTCGTACCGGGTGCGGGACATGATCACGACCCGGTCGCCGAACCGGATGCCCTCCGCGAGCAGCCCCCTGGCCAGGGCCGTCACCTCGTCGCGGAACCCGGCGGCCGTCACGTCCTGCCACCGGCCGTCCGCGTCCTTGCGGCTGAGCCGGATCCGGTCCGGCGCTTCGGATGCGCTTTCGAACACGACATCGGCCAGACCACCGACAGGGGGGCCTGCCGCCAGGGCCGGCACCGTGAACTCGCGCACGCGTGCTCCTAGTGGGGGAATCGGAGCGTGAGTGCGTAAATTAGCCCATCTCCCGGGCACTGTCGGCGGGTAGAACCAGGGGAACCGCGAATGAGCGGGGATCTTCACTGCGTGTTCGACTGCCGAGCGCGATCATTGACAGTGGAGGTGATCGCCATGACCACCAGGATCCGGCTGCACGGCGGCCCCGGCGACGGTCTCACCCTGGGCATCGTCGTGGCAGTCGGCGGACAGCCCCCCGACGGCATCCTGTACGACCCACTGGCGATCACCGTGCAGGACGCCGGTGCGCACCAGGCCTGGCCCGAGAGCGCCGCGTACTACAAACGCGTCGAGCACGTCGCCGACGAGCCCTGGGACTACGCGTACGAGAGCGAGGCCACCGCCCCGCTGGAATGAGACTCGCGTTTGGCCGGGGCGCCGTCCGCTACGTAAAGTTGCCGCCGACACGCAGATAAAACACACCATCCAGGAAACGACGGCGGGCATGACGGCGATCGACCACGGCCACGGCACGACAGCACAGCAGCAGCAGGCCGCAGGCCCCGGCATCGACCCGGCGCGGCTGGAGCTGTGTCTCAGCGTGCTCGGCGAACTCGACGGACTGCCCGTCGACCACCCGGACGCGATCGCCGTCCGGCTGGCCACCGCGGGCATCTACCGCTCGGTGAAGCAGCGCCGGCGCCAGGAGCGCCGGGCCGCCAAGACCGCCAACGACAAGGCCGTCACCGAGGCCACCGCCACCGGCTCCGCCGAGCGGATCGACGACGAGACCGAGGGGCTGCTGCCCAGCTCGTCGGTGGCCGGTGAGATCGCCGGCATCCTCCAGCGGCCCCGGTCCTGCTACGTCTGCAAGACCCGCTATGTCGAGGTCGACGCCTTCTACCACCAGCTCTGCCAGAACTGCGCGCGCGAGAACCGCGCCCGGCGCGAGGCGCGTACGGACCTGACCGGCCGGCGCGCGCTGCTCACCGGCGGCCGGGCGAAGATCGGCATGTACATCGCGCTGCGGCTGCTGCGCGACGGCGCCCACACCACCGTCACCACCCGCTTCCCCACTGACGCGATCCGCCGCTTCAAGGCGATGCCGGACAGCGACGAGTGGATCCACCGCCTCAAGATCGTCGGGATCGACCTGCGCGACCCGGCCCAGGTCGTGGCGCTGGCCGACTCGGTCGCCGCGCAGGGCCCGCTGGACATCCTGATCAACAACGCCGCGCAGACCGTCCGCCGCTCCCCGCAGGCCTACGCGGAGCTGGTCGCCGCCGAGTCGGCGCCGCTGCCGGCCGGGGAACTGCCGGCGTCAGAGGTCTTCGGTTCCTTCGGCAGCGGCGCGCAGACGGCGCTGCCGGGCCCCCGCCGGGACGACACGCTCACCGCGCAGGACATCACCGCGCTGGCCCTGACCACCGGCTCGGCGACCCCGGCCCGGATCGTGGCGGGTACGGCGATCGACGCGGGCGGCCTGGTGCCGGACCTGGCCCCGGTCAACACCTGGATCCAGAAGGTCGACGAGGTCGACCCGGTCGAGCTGCTGGAGGTGCAGCTGTGCAATGTGACGGCGCCCTTCGTGCTGATCAGCCGGCTGCGCCCGGCGATGGCCGCCGCCTCCGCACGCCGTAAGTACGTCGTGAACGTCTCCGCCATGGAGGGACAGTTCAGCCGCGGCTACAAGGGCCCCGGCCACCCGCACACCAACATGGCCAAGGCCGCGCTGAACATGCTGACCCGCACCAGCGCCCAGGAGATGCTGGAGTCCGACGGCATCCTGATGACCGCGGTCGACACCGGCTGGATCACCGACGAGCGCCCGCACCCGGACAAGATGCGGCTGGCCGCCGAGGGCTTCCACGCCCCGCTCGACCTGGTCGACGGCGCGGCCAGGGTCTACGACCCGATCGTGCGCGGCGAGGCCGGCGAGGACCTGTACGGCTGCTTCCTCAAGGACTACGCGCCCTCCGCCTGGTAGGCCGGCCGCACCGGCCGCCGGGCCGGATCCGCCACCGGGCGGGACCGGTGCGCCGACGGTAAGCTGTGGATCATGGGTGAGAGGTATTTCGCGCCCTCCGCGCCCGAGCTGGTCCTGGAGACCGACGGCCGCAGTCAGGTCATCGTCCCGGGGCACTCCTACCATGTCGGACGCGATCCGCTGAGCGAGGTGGTCTGCGACGACCCCCGCGTCTCCTGGCACCACGCGGTGATCCGGGCGGACGTCAACGGCTGGATCCTGGAGGACGAGGGCAGCACCAACGGTACGTACGCCGACGGCAAGAGCGTCCGCCAGTGGGGCGTGGGAGCCGGCAGCGTGATCCACTTCGGGCATCCGGCCGACGGCCCCTGTGCGCGGCTGACCGGTGTCGCCCGCCCCGCCGGGCAGGACGGGCGCGACAGGCAGGACGGCAGACCCCGGCCCGCGCCGGCCGGGCCGGTGGCCACCGGAACCTTCCGGCAGCCGACCTCGGTCCGGCCGCTGCCCGCCCGGACGGTCCGGATCGGCCGGGCCGCCGAGAGCGACGTGGTCGTCGACGACCTGGTGGTATCCCGGCACCACGCCGAGCTGCGCGTGGTCCCCGGCGGCGGCTACGAGATCGTCGACCTCGGCAGCCACAACGGCACCTACCTCAACGGCCGGCCGGTGACCCGGGCGGCCGTGCGCCCCGGGGACATCGTCGGTATCGGGCACTCCGTCTTCCGGCTGCTCGACGGCAAGCTGGTGGAGTTCACCGACACCGGCGAGGTCTCGCTGCTGGTACGGGATCTGACGGTGGAGGTCGACGGCGGACCGGCCGGCCCCAAGACCCTGCTGGACCACATCTCCTTCCCCGTCGGCGAGAAGTGCCTGCTCGCGGTCGTCGGACCCAGCGGCTCGGGCAAGTCCACCCTGCTCAACGCCCTGACGGGGCTGCGCCCGGCCGACCACGGGACGGTCCTCTACGACGGCCGCGACCTGTACCGCGAGTACGCCGAGCTGCGCCAGCGCATCGGGCTGGTGCCGCAGGACGACATCCTGCACCTCCAGCTGCCGGTCCGCCGGGCCCTGGGTTTCGCCGCCGAGCTGCGCTTCCCCGGCGACACGGCGAAGGAGGAGCGGCAGGCCCGGGTCGACGAGGTGATCGGCGAGCTCGGCCTGCAGGCCCGGGTCGACCAGCCCATCCACAGCCTGTCCGGCGGCCAGCGCAAGCGGGTCAGCGTCGCCCTGGAACTGCTGACGAAGCCCTCGCTGCTCTTCCTCGACGAACCGACCTCGGGCCTGGACCCGGGGATGGACCGTTCGGTGATGAACATGCTGCGCGGCCTCGCCGACGACGGCCGCACGGTCATCGTCGTCACCCACAGCGTGCTCAGCCTCGACATCTGCGACCGGCTGCTGGTGATGGCGCCCGGCGGCCGGATGGCCTACTACGGGCCGCCGGAGGGCACCCTGGGGTTCTTCGGCTTCCCGCAGTGGCCCGAGGCCTTCGAGGCGTTCGAGAACGACCGGGAGCGCGACTGGGCCGGGCAGTACCGGGAGTCGGCGCTGCACCATGAGTACATCGCCTCGGCCGACGACCGCGCGGAACCCACGCCGGACTCCGCGCAGCACGGCGTCAAGCCGCCCAAACCGCAGGCCTGGGGCGCGCAGCTGCGGACGCTGGTCCGCCGGTACGCGGCCTCGCTGGTCGCCGACCGCACCTTCCTGGCCATCATGATCGCGCTGCCGTTCGTGATGGGGGCGATGGCCCACGCGCTCGCCGGGTCGAAACTGACCGGCGAGAACGCCCTCAACGTGCTGCTGATCCTGTGCGTGGGCGGGGTGCTCACCGGCGCCGCCAACGCGGTGCGCGAGCTGGTGAAGGAACGGGTGATCTACCAGCGGGAACGGGCGGTGGGGCTGTCCCGGTCGGCGTATCTGTGCTCGAAGATCGTGGTGCTCGGGGCGATCACCGTCGTCCAGTCGGTCGTGCTGACCATGGTCGGGCTGTTCGGCGTCGGACTCGGGCCGCGGGGCGGGAGCGGGGTGTTCCTGCCGCCGCTGGCCGAGATCACCCTGGCCGTGGCCCTGCTGTCCTTCACCGCGATGATGCTGGGACTGCTGGTCTCCGCGCTGGTGAGCAAGGAGGAGGTCACGATGCCGCTGCTGGTGCTGCTGGCCATCGTGCAGGTGGTCTTCTGCGGCGCCCTGCTGCCGCTCGACGGGGTGTGGGGACTCGAACAGTTCGCCTGGCTGGTGCCCTCGCGCTGGGCGCTCGGCGCGATGGCCGGCACGGTCGACCTGCACCGGATCGTGCCGGGCGCCGCCGCGGCCGACCCGCTGTTCCGGCACTCCGCGGGGGTCTGGCTGCTCAACATGGCCATGATGCTGGTGCTCTCCGCGGTGCTGGCGTTCGTGGTGGCCCGGCTGCTGCGGCGGCACGAACCGGCCATCATGCGGAGCTGAGGCCATGGGCACCGAGACCTTCCGCCCCACCCATGTCGCCCCGGCGGCCGGTCTGCCGGCCTGGGCGGCACCCGGCGACGCCCGCCCGGCGGCCCGGCTCGACCCGCTGCTCCCGCTCCGGCTGACCGGCCGCAGGGGCGACTGGGGCCACATCCTGTGCTCCAACGGCTGGTCGGCGTGGGTGGACGCGCGGCTGCTGGTCGCCGTGCCCCCGGACCCGCCCGCCGCCTCGGGGCCGCCGGACCGGACCGCCGACGTACGGCCGCTGCTGGCCGAGCTGGAGCGGGCGCTGAGCCGCTACCGGCATCTGACGGAGGAGCTGGCGGCCGGCCGCATCGACGGGGACACCTTCCGGCGGCGTACGGAGGGGACGCGCATCGGCGCGGTCGTGGACGGGGAGGCGATCTGGATCTTCGACAGCGAGCGCGGACGCTGGGTCTACGGCGAGGGGACGGCGCCGGGCCGGCTGTCGACGTACGCGGCGGTCGAGCCGCCCGCGACCGAGCCCGTCACCGCGGTGGAGCAGCAGCACGCGCCCACCCGGGTCCAGGACCTGCGATGACCACGCCGACCGAGATGGCGGGCCGCCGGATCGCCGGCTACCGCGTCGAGCAGGAGATCGGCCGCGGCGGCATGGCCGTGGTCTACCGGGCCAGGGACCTGCGGCTGGGCCGTACGGTGGCGCTCAAGGTGCTCGCCCCCGAGCTGGCCCGCAACGACGTCTTCCGCAAGCGTTTCGTGCACGAGTCCGAGGTCGCGGCGGCCATCGACCACCCGCACATCGTGCCGATCTTCGAGGCCGGCGAGACCGACGGCATCCTCTACATCGCCATGCGCTATGTACAGGGCAGCGATCTGCGCGGCCTCATCGACCGGGAGGGGCCGCTCCCGCTGGACACGGCGGGGCGGATCGCCGTGCAGATCGCCTCGGCGCTGGACGCCGCGCACGCCCACGACCTGGTGCACCGGGACGTCAAGCCCGGGAACATCCTGATCGCGGAGGGCACCGACGAGGACCACCCCGAGCATGTCTATCTCACCGACTTCGGGCTGACGAAGAAGTCCCTGTCGCTGACCGGATTCACCACCGTCGGGCAGTTCGTGGGGACGCTGGACTATGTCGCGCCCGAGCAGATCTCCGGCCATCCGGTGGACGGCCGCTGCGATGTGTACAGCCTGGGCTGCGTCGTCTTCGAGATGCTGACCGCCGCCGCGCCCTTCCGGCGCGACGACGACCTGGCGCTGCTCTGGGCCCATCTGTACTCCGAACCGCCCCGGTTGACGCCGCTGCGGCCCGAACTCCCCGCCGTCGTCGACGATGTGATCGGGCAGGCGCTGGCCAAGTCCCCCGGGGACCGGCACGACAGCTGCCTGCTGTTCGTCACCGCGCTGCGCACCGCCTGGAACGTACGGGACGACGTGCCGCCGTCCCGGCCCTCGTTGGAGCATCCGCCGACCCGGGTGGTGGCCGCCGTACCCGCCGCGGCGCCGGTGGCCGCCGGGACTGCCGGGACTGCCGGAACCGCCGGAAGCGCCACGTCCGCGGCCGCCGTGGCGCCGGTGGCGCCGCCGCCGGAACCGCCGGGCTGGGCGCTACCGGTGTTTCCGCAGCCCTGACGCCAGCAGACTGCCGACGAGGCCGGCGACCAGGCCCCAGCCGGCGGCGATCGGCACCGCCGTCAGCAGCCGGCAGCGCAGCGACATGCTCCCGCCGAGGCCGCCGGCCGCGCCCGAGGCGTCGCCGATACCGAACAGGGCCAGGCCGTAGTGCGCCTCGACCCGGGTGAGCAGGCCGACGGCCAGCATGGTCACCGCCATGGCCAGCGCGAGGTGCAGGGCGTTGCGCCCGTGGCCGGCGCCCGGCGGGGTCCGCCACGCCTTCACGAAACCGGCGGCCAGCACGGCGACCGCCGCCAGCACCGGCAGCAGCCAGACCCTCCCGTCGTACTGGGCCAGTGAGCTGACGTTCACCGCAGCGTCGCCGGTGCCGGAGGTCCGCAGCACGGAGGCCAGCGCCTCGGGCATGGGCAGTCCGAGGCCGCCCTTGAGGCCGCCCTCCCAGGTGGCCCCCAGCCCCAGCCCGAAGGCGAGCCAGACCAGGTTGGGCAGTCCGAGGAAGACCACCGCGAAGACATCACCGGCGTCGGCGCCCCCCGAGCCGGTGGCGGCGACCACGACGGCGCCGACCAGCCCGGCGCCCGTGTAGCCGAGCAGCACCAGCACCATGACCCGGACGGCGGGACGCCCCGAGCCCGCGTACGGCAGCAGGCGGGCGGGCAGCGGCGCCCTGCGGGAGACGGCCAGGGCCAGGGCGAGGACCACCAGGAGCCACAGCAGGCCGAAGCCGGCCGTCGGTCCGGCCAGTGCCCGGAAGCCGACGGTGGGGGTCGCGCCGAAGAGCGACCCGAGCTGGTCGACCAGGTCGTCGCCGACCGAGATCGTGAAGGTGTGCCGGCCGGCGAGTACGAAGCCGAGCAGCCCGATCACCCAGAGCACCGCCGTGCGGGCGAACCGCCGGACGAGTTCGGCGCCCGAGGTGACCGCCCGGAAGCGCAGCGGGCGCACGAAGATCGCCGCCATCACCAGCGCCCCGGCCAGGCTCACCGACAGCGGTATCACGGTGATGCCGGCCTCCGACCGGGCGATGACCCCGGCACCGCCGCTGATCTCGGTGCGGCCGCCGACCGCCATCACCACCGTCGCCGCCACCACCGGCACGAACGCCGGTCCCGGCAGCTGCGAGGCACCGGCCAGCCACAGCCCCACGGCCGCCACGAGCGCCATCGCGATCAGCCCGGCCAGCACCACGGCGAGGGCGTCCAGCCAGCCGCGCAGCGCGCCGGGGGCGGTCGTGTCTTGGCTCACGGGCCCAGGCTAAGCAGCGTCCGGGCACACCGCCTGTCCGGATTGCCCCGGCTTGCGGCCTCGGTGTGCGCCGGACACACAATGCAGGGTGACCACCCCTCCCCCGGGCAGTTCCCCCGGTCCGCCGTCCGGCCCGCCGTCCGGCCCGCTGTCCAGCCCGTCCCCGCAGCCCCCGCCCCGCGGTCCGTGGTGGCGCTCCCCCCGGGGCCTGGCACTGCTCGGTGTCGTGACGGTGGCGGTGATCGCCGTGGCGGTGGCCCTGGCCGTCGGCGGCGGCGGGGGCGGGGGCGGGGGCGGTGGCGGGAAGAAGGGCTCCGGGCAGGCGATCGTGCGCCAGCCGGCCGGCGCGGCGGGGCGCGACCCGTTCACCGCGTCGGTGGCCGTGGACTCCCTGCCGGCCGACGCCCCCACGCCCACCGCGAGCGCCTCCCCCGCCGGTTCCACCCTGGGCGCCCCCGCCGTCTCCGGCGCCGTGCCGCGGCTCTACGGGGGCCACCGCGGCAGGTCGAGCTGCGACGTGGGCCGGCTCGTCGCCGGCCTGACCGGCGACTCCGCCAGGGCCCGGGCCTTCGCCGGGGTCGTCGGCATCAAGCCCGCGGGCATCGGCTCGTACGTCGGGGGGCTGACCCCGGTCCTGCTGCGGGCGGACACCCGGGTCACCGACCACGGTTTCCACGACGGCTCCGCCAAGGCCTTCCCGGCGGTCCTCCAGGCGGGCAGTGCCGTACT
Source organism: Streptomyces sp. RLA131 (assembly GCF_056270125.1). Taxonomy (NCBI): domain Bacteria; kingdom Bacillati; phylum Actinomycetota; class Actinomycetes; order Kitasatosporales; family Streptomycetaceae; genus Streptomyces; species Streptomyces sp. RLA131. The sequence continues at coordinate 7,316,723 of NZ_JBWDOQ010000002.1, read as the reverse complement.
GGCCGGCCCGCACGGGCTGCCCCGGGTGCGCTGCGCCGGCGGCAACCCGCTCCAGCCCCCGCCGGCCACCGGCGACCCGGAGACCTGGACCGGGCCGTCCTGGGCCGGGTTCCGGGCCTCGCGGGTCATCGCCGTGTCGGCCGCCGCCGAACCCCTGACGGGGTTCGTCCTGTTCGACCCGGAGTCCGGCACGTCGTTCCTGCGGCCCCCCGGCACCACCGGCGCCGCCGACCGCGCCGTGTCCTCCACCGGCTCGACCCCCGCCCCGTCCGGCACCGCGACACGCACCCCGGGCACGTCGCCGACGCCCGTCTCGCCCACCCCCACACCCACACCCACACCCACTGTCACGCCCAGCACCCCGAGCCCGTCCGGCTCGTGAGCGTGAGCCGGCCCGGGCGCGGCGGGGCGGGGCGGGCCGGGGCGCGCTATGCGTGTTCCTGCAGTCGGGGCCCGTAGATGTCGATCATCCGGTTGCGCGCGGAGTTCAACCGGCGGGCGATGGTCTCGGCGGCGGCGAGCACGATCGCGTGGCCCAGTGCCGGGTCTTCCCGGCACAGGTCGCGGATCTCGGCGGACGGGAACTCGTAGGCGTCCACGCTGCCCAGGGCCCGGCCGCCCAGCTGCCAGCGGTAGGGGGCGAACAGCCAGGACCAGCCGAGCAGTTCGCCGGGACCGAGGGTCTCGACGCTGACCACTCCGCGGCCGGGAATATCCATGTCGAGCGAGACCGCGCCCGACCGTACGATCCAGAACCGGTCGGCGAACCGGCCCTCGTCGAAGATCCGCCACCCCTGCGGAAAACTCACCTTGGTCGCGTGTTCCAGGAACGTACGGCGGTGATGGGTGGGGAGAGCGTCCAGCATGGCGGTCGAGCTACTGCTCATCGAGAACCTCCGGAACCTCCGGGTCGGCTACCCCTTCCCCTCAGGGTAAGGCGCGGATCGCTCCGGGAGGTGTCCGAGGAACCAGTCCCGTGCCAGGTGGGCCACCTGATCCAGGGCCCCGGGCTCCTCGAAGAGGTGGCCGGCCCCGGGGACCACATGCAGCAGGTTCGGACAGCACAGCTCCTCCTGCGCCCGGCGGTTCATGCCCAGGACGGCGGTGTCGGCGCCGCCGACGACCAGCAGCACCGGCGCCCGTACCCGGCCCAGCGCGGCCCCGGCGAGGTCGGCGCGGCCGCCGCGGGAGACCACGGCGACGATCTCCTCCCCGGCCCCGGCCGCTTCGGCGGCGGCGCACAGGGCGGCGGCGGCCCCCGTACTGGCCCCGAAGTATCCGACGGGCAGGCCCTCCGCGGCCCGCAGCCGGCGGGTGACGCCGGCCAGGCGGGCGGCCAGCAGTCCGATGTCGAAGACGTTGTCCCGGTCGGTCTCCTCCTCCGGGGTGAGCAGGTCGAGCAGAAGAGTGGCCAGCCCGGCCTCGTTCAGCACCGAGGCCACCGCCCGGTTGCGGGGACTGTGCCGGCTGCTGCCGGTGCCGTGTGCGAAGGCCACCACCTCCTCGGCGCCGTCGGGCACGGTGAGGTCCCCGGTCAGGCGCACCCCGTCCGCCTCGTACGCGGTCTCGACGGTGCGGGGCGCCCGGGCGGCGGCCCGCGCCAGCAGCGCGGACACCTCCTCGTCGGCGGTCTGCGAGAAGTCCCCGTACCACTCGCCGACCGCGCAGAAGAACCGGGGCGCGTTGGGGCAGACCACCTCGTCCGCCTCGAACCGCAGGATCTCCAGCGCGTCCGGCGCCGCGACGGGCACGGCCACCACCACCCTGGCGGCGCCCTGGGACCGTACGACCTGGCAGGCGGCCAGCGCGGTCGCGCCGGTGGCCACCCCGTCGTCCACCACGATCACCGTGCGGCCGGCGAGGCCGACCCGGTGCCGGCCGGCCCGGAAGCGGTGGGCCTGCCGGGCCAGCTCGGCCTCCTCCTGCCGCTCGACCCTCTCGAGGTCGTCCCGGCCGACATGGGTCATGCGGACGATGTCCTCGCTCACGACCCTCGCGCCGCCCTCGCCGATGGCACCGAAGCCCAGCTCCCGGTGGAACGGGACGCCGAGCTTGCGCACCACGGCGATGTCCAGCGGGGCGTGCAGGGCCAGGGCCACCTCGTAGGCCACCGGGACGCCGCCACGCGGCAGGCCCAGGACGACGGGGTCCGCGGATCGCAGGTGCCGCAGACGGGTCGCGAGGCGCCGCCCGGCATCCGCGCGGTCGATGAACTGCATGGGATCACCCCCAGCGCACAGATCCCCTACCCCGGGATCGCACCTCTAGAACCGGCGGCCCATGATCTCCAGGGTCCGCAGGCTGACCGGCGGCAGGTACTCGCGGACCAGCGTGCGCCGCCACCACGCCCCGGTGGCGCGCCGGGTCGCCCGGTCCGTGAAGCGGTAGTGGTAGAGCCGGGCGCGTACATAGGTCGGCGGGGCGTCGGGGAAGGGGTTGCCCCGCAGGAGCCCGAGGGTGGCCGGGTCGTTCTCCAGCAGCCGGCCGACGAACGGCGTGAACCAGGGCCAGGCGTACGAGGACGAGATCCCGGCGAACCACATCATCCAGTCCAGCCGCAGGTGGTACGGGGCGAACTGGCGCGGCAGCCGCCCGGGGTCGCCGGGCTTGCCGCGGAACGGGTACTCCTTCCACACCGTGTGGGCGGTGATCTCGGGCTCGTCGGTGCCCTCGACGGCCACTTCTAGGCGGACGCGGTTGATGCTGCCGAAGGCGCCGTAGGCGTTGACGAGGTGGAGGCGGTTGAAGGAGACGTTCATCAGCTGCCGGCGGGAGAGCAGGTTGCGGGCCGGCCAGTAGCTGAGCACCAGCACCAGGGCGGTGAAGGCCAGCACCACGGCCTCGAACCCGGCGGGGGCGGCCGGGAGCGCGGGCGGCGCCGCGATCAGCGAGCCGTCGAAGGCGGAGACGGCGAGGACGACGGTCAGCCAGTTGAGCCAGGCGAAGTTGCCGGACAGGATCAGCCACAGCTGGGTCACGACGATGATCGCGGCCGCCGCGCTCGCGACCGGCTGCGGGGTGAACAGCGCGACGGGGGCGACGAGTTGGGCGAAGTGGTTGGCCGCCGTCTCGACCCGGTGCAGCGGCCGGGGCAGATGGTGGAAGTACCAGCTCAGCGGGCCCGGCATGGGCTGTGTCTCGTGGTGGTAGTACAGGCAGGTCAGATCGCGCCAGCAGGCGTCCCCGCGCATCTTGATCAGCCCGGCGCCGAACTCGACCCGGAAGACCAGCCAGCGCATCAGCCACAGCACCGTCACCGGCGGCGCGGTGCGCTCGTTGCCGAGCAGGACCGCGAGGGAGCCGGCCTCAAGCAGCAGCGACTCCCAGCCGAAGGAGTACCAGGTCTGGCCGACGTTGACGATGGACAGGTACAGCGCCCACAGCACGGCCCACGCCGCCATCGCGACCCACAGCGGCGCCCGGTCGGCGGCCCCGGCCAGCAGTGCCGCCGCCCCCGCCGCGCCGGTCCACGCCACGGCGGCGAACAGCCGGTCGGAGTAGCGCAGATGGAACAGGCTCGGCGCCCTGCGGAACGGCACCTGCCGGGTGAAGGCCGGGACCGGCAGCAGCCCCCGCTCGCCGATGAGGGCCCGGAACTGGTTGGCCGCGGTCAGGAAGGCGACCAGGTACACCGCGGCCAGGCCCCGCTGGATGACCAGCCTGCTGAGCCAGTAGTCGGGCGCTGTGAACCAGTCCATGACGGCTTCTGTACCACCGGGCGGCGCGGCCTACCGCCCGCGGCGCCGTTTGGCCGTACGCCGCCCGGGACCGGCCCGCCGGGCTGCCGGGCTGCCGGCCCGCCGGCCCGCCCTACGGGTGGTCGCTGATCAGGGAGAGCAGTCCGCCCTCGGGGTCGCGCAGCCCCGCGACGCGTCCGTAGGCGCTGTCCATGGGTTCGCCGGTGATCTCGCCGCCGAGTTCCTTGGCCCGCTGGACGGCCTCGTCGATGTCCTCGACGGCGAAGAAGACATGCCAGCGGGGCCGGACCCGGGGGTCGGCGGCGGCCTCGACGCCGCCACCGCGCAGTCCGGCGACGGGGTGGCCGTCGAGGTAGAGGACGACACGGTCGTTCTCCCACTCGACGACGTAGCGTTCGGGGTCACGGCGGTCCCAGGCGAAGATCTCGCCGTAGAACATGGCCGAGGCGAAGGCGTCCCGGGTGCGCAGTTCGATCCAGGCGGGCGCCCCGGGGAGGCGGAGGTCGCGGGCCGGGCCGGGCAGGCCCTCCCAGATGCCGAACGCCGCGCCCTGGGGGTCGGCCGCCAGGGCGAGGCGGCCGGCCTCGAACTCCAGCGGGCCGACGGCGACGGTGGCGCCCCGGTCGCGGATGTCGGAGGCGGTGGCGTCGGCGCTCTCCACGCCGAAGTACGTGGTCCAGGCGACCGAGGTCTCCCAGTCGCGGGCGACGGCTCCGATCCCGGCCACCTCGGTGCCGTCCACGACGGCCCGTACGTACGGGCCCCAGTGGTCCGGCCCACGCTCGAAGCTCCAGCCCAGCAGGGGTCCGTAGAAGGCCATCGCGACATCGAGGTCGCGCGCCATGAGGCTGACCCAGCACGGGGCGCCGGGAACGCAGCGGATTCTCGCGGTGGTCACTTCGGTCTCCTCGCAGCCGTCGCGTTCCAGCATGGGGTCACAGTCACCGGAGGGCATCTCCGGCGCGGGCTCAGTGCCCGAACAGGTGCGTCCGGCGGTGGCGGGTGGTGGTCGTGGTGGTGGTCCCGGGTTCCGTGCCGGCGGCGGGTTCCGTGCCGGTCGTACCGGGCGTGCCGGTGGGCTCCGGCGTGCCGGCCGTGTCGGCCGTACGGGTGGCGCTCGCGGCGCCGCCCGCGTCGGCGGTCCGGGCGTACTCGCGGCGCTCGCGGCGCATGGCGCGCAGCTCCGCGTTACGGCGGCGCTGTCGGGCCGAGCCGCTCGCCGTCATGGCCAGGGCCAGGCAGAACACCAGGGTCAGCGCGATCCCGGCGAGGAAGGCGCCGAGCGTGTCGACGGTGCCGAGGTCGTTGCCGAACATCGTCACCGCGTAGTCGGGACCACCGGAGTGGTTCTCGGAGATCAGCAGCCCTGTGAAGGCGCCGGTGGCGCCGAGCAGGACGAGTCCCAGGAGCAGCATGTCGGTCACACCCTTCGTCGGGAGGAGCGGTGCGGCCGGCCGAGGGCGTTCGTGGCCGCCGCGGGCCGGGAGCGGGCCCATCCGTCCGTCTGCCCCTGACCGCGGGCGGCAATCCGCACCGGGAGGTGCGCTCCTCTCGCGGGGCGCGGCGCCATGGGGCACGGTGGAGGTCAGCCGAGCCCTTCGAAGGAGTCGCCATGACCAACCACACCTATCGGATCACCGAGATCGTGGGCTCGTCGCCCGACAGCATCGACGCGGCGATCCGCAACGGGATCAGCCGCGCGTCGGAGACCCTGCGCAATCTGGACTGGTTCGAGGTGGTGCAGATCCGGGGGCAGTTGGAGGAGGGTCAGGTCGCGCACTTCCAGGTCGGTCTGAAGGTCGGTTTCCGCCTGGAGGGACCGGACGCGTAGCCCGGGGGCCGGGTCCGTCACGCGGGCAGCAGGCCCTGGGCCCGCAGTTCCTCCCACAGGGCGTCCGGGACGTGGTGGCACAGCATCGCCGCCGCGTCCCGGATCTCGTACGGGGACCGGGCGCCGACGAGCACGGCGGCGACGGCGGGGTGGCGCAGCGGGTACTGGAGCGCGGCGGCGCGCAGGGGGACGCCGTGCCGCTCGGCGACCGCTTTGACGCGCAGGGCGCGGTCGAGGAGGGCTCGGGGGGCGGGGGCGTAGTCGAAGGTGGCGCCCGGACGGGGGTCGGCCAGCAGCCCGGAGTTGAACACCCCGCCGACGACGACGCCGCGGCCGCGCGCGGCGGCCTCGGGGAGCAGGTCGTCCAGGGCCCGGTGGTCCAGGAGGGTGTGGCGGCCGGCGCACAGGACGACGTCGACGTCGGTGTCGCGCAGGAAGCGGGTGAGCATGGCGGTCTGGTTCATGCCCGCGCCGATCGCGCCCACGGTGCCTTCGGCGCGCAGCCGCTCCAGGGCGGGGTAGGCCTGCCGGAAGGCGGGGTCGGCGTGGTCGTCGGGGTCGTGCAGATAGACGATGTCGACCCGGTCCAGGCCGAGGCGGCTCAGGCTGTCCTCGATGCTGCGCCGGACGCCGTCGGCGCTGAAGTCCCAGACCCGGTGGTGGGTCGCGGGCACGGCGAAGCCGTTGGCGAGGTCGTCCCCGGCGACGGCTCCGGAGCCGGTGTCGGGGTCGGTGCCGGGCCTGAGCAGCCGGCCGGCCTTGGTGGACACCACGTACTCGGCGCGCGGCCGGTCGCGCAGGGCCGCGCCGAGCCGTCGCTCCGACAGGCCGAGTCCGTAGTGCGGTGCGGTGTCGAAGTAGCGGACACCGGCGTCCCAGGCGGCGTCGACGGTGGCGGTGGCGGCCTCGTCGGTGACCGGGGTGAACAGGTTGCCGATGGCCGCCGCTCCCAGCGACAGCCGCGTGACCGCGACCGCGCTGTGGCCCAGTCGCGTGCGTTGCGTGAGTCGCGTGCTCCGCATGATCCGCCTTCCTCTACGACCTGACGACACCTCGGATCTCTGCCTGACGGAAGCGGACTCTAATCGCCTCAGAACCCGGCGGACAAGACCCGGGTCCGAGCATTCATCCGATGACTCGACCGCGGCGACGGCAGCGCGCCACGCCACCACCCACCGTCGGCACTCCTGCTCACCACTGGACCGAAATGCCGGTTTTGACCTGTTCGCCTACTGTACGGATCACCGAGCTGTCCCGTCCGAGGAGATCTTGTGGCAACGCTCACCGTCTGGAAGTTCCCCGTGCCCGAGGGCGCCGACGAGGCCGTCGGCACGCTGCGGTCCCTGCAGAAGCAGCAGCTCATCAAGGTCCACGACGCGGCGGTGGTGAACTGGCCGCCGGACAGGAAGCAGCCCAGGACGAAGCAGCTGCACAATATCGCCGGGGTCGGCGCGCTCTCCGGCAGCTTCTGGGGGCTGCTCTTCGGCATGCTGTTCTTCGTACCGCTGCTGGGCATGGCGGTCGGCGCGGCCGTGGGCGCGCTGAGCGGCTCGATGGCGGACGTCGGCATCGACGACGACTTCATCCGGTCGGTGCGCAAGCAGGTGACCCCCGGCAGCTCCGCGCTCTTCCTGCTGTCCTCGGACGCCGTACTGGACCGGGTCGGGGACGCCTTCGGGTCCGCCGAGGCCGAGCTGCTCAGCACCAATCTGTCCAAGGAGGAGGAGGCCAGGCTGCGCGAGGTCTTCTCGGAGCACTGACGATGACGACCCCGTACGCACGCCACCTCACCGCCGCCGAGCGGGCGGCCCTCGGCCGGGCGGCCCGCAGCCACGCCCCGCGCTCCTCCCACGGCGAGTTCGAGCCGTCGCGGGACCGTCCCGATCCGGTGGACGTCATCGAGGCCCAGTCGGCGGTCCGCGTGCCCGAGCTGGTGCCCATCCGCTACGGCCGGATGCTGGAGTCACCGTTCCGCTTCTACCGGGGAGCCGCCGCGATCATGGCCGGCGACCTGGCCGGTACCCCGGTCTCCGGCATCCGCGCCCAGCTGTGCGGCGACGCCCATCTGCTGAACTTCCGGCTGCTCGCCTCCCCCGAACGGCAACTGGTCTTCGACATCAACGACTTCGACGAGACCCTGCCGGGCCCGTGGGAGTGGGACGTCAAACGCCTGGCCGCCAGTCTGGTCATCGCCGCCCGCGAGAACGGCTTCGCCGACGCCGAGCGGGCGGACATCGTGGCGGCCGCCGTGCGCGCGTACCGCGAGCGGATGCGGGCGTACGCGCGGATGCGCAACCTCGACGTCTGGTACGACCGCGCGGATGCCGACCGGCTCAACGAGATCGCCGCCGACCAGCTCCGCAGCCGGGGCCGCCGCCAGGTCTCCCGGGCCCTGGCCAAGGCCCGCGGCCGCGACACCCTCCAGGCCTTCTCCAGGCTCACCCGGGTGACCGACGGCGCGCGCCGGATCGTCTCCGACCCGCCGCTGCTCGTCCCGGTGCACGAACTGCTGCCGGACACCGAGCGCGAGGAGCTGGAGACCCGGCTGGGTGACCTGCTCGGCCGCTACGCCCGCAGCCTGCAGTCCGACCGGCAGGCCCTGCTCGGCCAGTACCGGATCGCCGGTATGGCCCGCAAGGTGGTCGGGGTCGGCAGCGTCGGTACCCGCTGCTGGATCCTACTGCTGCTCGGCCGGGACGACGACGACCCGCTGCTGCTCCAGGCCAAGGAGGCCGGTGAGTCCGTGCTGGCCGCGCGGGCCGGCGCCACCGAGTACGGCTCCGAGGGCGAACGGGTGGTGGCCGGGCAGCGGATGATGCAGGCCGCCAGCGACATCTTCCTCGGCTGGGACCGCGTCGACGGCATCGACGGCCGCCGACGCGACTTCTACGTACGCCAGTTGCGTGACTGGAAGGGCATCGTCGACCCGGCCGGCATGATTCCCACCGGGATGCGGGTCTTCGGCGAGCTGTGCGGCGCCACCCTGGCGCGCGCCCACGCCCGTTCCGGGGACCGGATCGCGATCGCCGCCTACCTGGGCGGCAAGGACGTCTTCGACCGTGCCCTGGTCCGGTTCGCCGAGACCTACGCCGACCTCAACGAGGACGACCACCGCGCTCTCGGCGACGCCGTCCGGGCCGGCCGGATCGCCGCCGCGTCGGATACCGGATGACCAGGCCGGCGGCCAGCACCCCGAGCACCGCCGTCAACAGGATCTGGGAGCGGGCCACGGCCGCGTAGACGGCCCCGATGTGGGCACCGGCCGCGTAGCCGAGTCCGCCCCAGACCCCGGTCCACAGCACCGCCCCGAGGACGTTGAAGGCCAGGAACCGCCACCACGGCATGCCGGCCGTGCCGGCGATGATGCCGTTGGTCTGCCGCAGTACGTCCACGAACCGCGCCCAGGTCACCACGGCCCCGCCGTGCCGTGCGAAGAACTCCTCGGCCCGTGCCAGCCGGGCGGGGGTCAGCAGCACATAGCGGCCCCAGCGGGTCACGAAGGCGTGGCCGCCGGCCCGGCCGGCCAGGTAGCCCAGACAGTCCCCGACGACCGCCGCGGTCACCGCCACGGCCAGCACGGCCGCGAAGTCCAGCCGTCCGGTGCCGGCATAGACGGCGGCGGCCACCAGGATCGTCTGCCCCGGCGCGGGGACACCGCCGTTGTCGAGGCAGACCAGGACACCGACCGCCAGGTACCCGTGCTCCTCCAGCAGCGGGGCCAGCTGGGCCAGCGGCCCCGGGAGCGGTGCCGGGGCCGTCACGGGGCTTCGCGGTCGACGATCTCCGGATGGGTGAGGTTGGTACCGGTGGCGGGGTCGAAGAGATGCCCTTTCCCCGTGTCGAGCCACAGCTCCACCGGCCGCCCCTCGCGGGCCCGGGTCGCGGTGGCGAGCCGGGCGACGATCTGGTGGCCGCCGCGGCCGGTGCCGGCGAGCCCGGAGCCGGCGGCCGGCTCGTCCGGTTCGAAGGAGGAGGCAGGGCCGCCCTCCTCCGTGAAGTGCACGAAGACGTCGGAGCCGAGGGACTCCAGGATGTCCACCGTCACCGTGAAGGTGAAGCCGGTGCGCGCGGCGTCGACCAGCGCGGCGTCCTCGAAGTCCTCGGGCCGGAAGCCGGCGATCAGCTCACGTGGCGCGTTCTGCCGCTCCAGGCTCCGCCGGACCCGGTCCTGGAGCGGCAGCGCGCCCAGCGAGGTGGACAGCACGCCGTTCTCCAGGGTGCCGCGCAGGAAGTTCATGGCCGGTGAGCCGATGAAACCGGCCACGAACAGGTTGCGCGGCTCGTCGTAGAGATGCTGGGGCGAGCCGATCTGCTGGACGAGCCCGCCTCGCAGTACGACGACCCGGTCGCCCAGGGTCATCGCCTCGGTCTGGTCGTGGGTGACGTACACCGTGGTGGTGCCCAGCCGCCTCTGCAGCCGGGAGATCTGGGTGCGCATCCGCACCCGGAGACTGGCGTCGAGGTTGGACAGCGGTTCGTCCATCAGAAAGGCCTGCGGGTCGCGGACGATCGCGCGGCCCATCGCGACGCGCTGCCGCTGGCCGCCCGAGAGATGGGCGGGTCTGCGGTCCAGGTGTGCGGTCAGGTCGAGAATCCGCGCCGCCTCCTCCACCTTCTCGGTGATCGTCGCCTTGTCGGCCTTGGCCAGCCGCAGGGCGAACCCCATGTTCTCCCGGACCGTCATATGCGGATAGAGGGCGTAGCTCTGGAAGACCATGGCGATGTCACGGTCCTTGGGGGCCTTGTCGTTGACGATCCGGCCGCCGATCCGCAGCGTGCCCTCGGTGATGTCCTCCAGCCCCGCGATCATGTTGAGGGTGGTGGACTTGCCGCAGCCGGAGGGGCCGACCAGGATCACGAACTCGCCGTCCGCGATGCGCAGGTCGACGTCCCGGACGGCGAGGGCGCCGTCGGGATACCGCTTGGTGATCCCTTCGAGGATGATCTCGGCCATGCTGGTGGGTCCGTTCCTCTCAGCCCTTGACTGCTCCGGAGGTCAGTCCGGCGACGATCCTGCGCTGGAAGAGCAGGACGAACACGATGATCGGGATGGTGATGACCACCGCCGCGGCGGCGATCGACCCGGTGGGCTGCTGGAACTGCGAACTGCCGGTGAAGAAGGCGATGGCGGCCGGCACGGTGCGCGCCGCGGTCGTGGAGGTCAGGGAGATCGCGAAGAGGAAGTCGTTCCAGCAGAAGATGAAGACCAGGATGGCGGTGGTGAACACCCCCGGCGCCGCCAGCGGTGCGATCACCAGCCGGAACGCCTGCGCGGCCGTCGCGCCGTCGACCTTGGCGGCCTTCTCCAGGTCCCAGGGGATCTCCCGGAAGAAGGCCGACAGGGTGTAGATCGCCAGCGGCAGCGAGAAGGTCATGTACGGGATGATCAGCCCCGGCCAGGTGTCGAACAGGCCGAGCAGACGCTCGATGTCGAACAGCGGCGACACCAGCGAGATCGGCGGGAACATCGCGATCAGCAGCGACATCCCGATCAGCAGCCGTTTGCCGGGGAACCGCAGCCGGGCCACCGCGTAGGCCGCCATCGTGCCCAGCACCACGGCGATCACGGTGGAGATCAGCGCGATGCCGATCGAGTTGACGAGGGCGCGGGTGAACTCCGAGGTCTCGAAGATGCCCCGGTAGTTCGCCCAGGTCCACTTCCGGGGGAGGAACGAGCCGTCCGACAGGGTGCCGGGGTCCTTGAAGGACAGCGACGCGATCCACACCACGGGGATCAGCGCGTACAGCACGACCAGCAGGTCGGCCGCGCTCCAGCCGGCGATCCGCTTGGTCCGGGCGGTGGTCATCGGCGTCTCAGCGTCCCGTCCCGGAGCCGGGTGCGGCCGTGCCGAACAGCTTGACGAAGATGACGGCGATGATCCCCACACAGAGGAAGATCAGTACCGAGATCGCCGACCCGATACCGAGGTTGAGCGCCGTGAAGAGGTTGTCGTAGCCGAGGACCGACAGCGATCCGGTGCCGTTGGACCCCTGGGTGAGCACATAGATGTTGTCGAAGACCCGGAACGCGTCCAGGGTCCGGAACAGCAGCGCCACCAGGATGGCCGGCTTCATCAGCGGCAGGGTGACCAGCCGGAAGCGCTGCGCGCGCGTCGCTCCGTCGACCATGGCGGCGCGCAGCGTCTCGTCGGGTACCAGGGCGAGCCCGGCGAGCAGCAGCAGGGCCATGAAGGGCGTGGTCTTCCACACCTCGGCGAGGATGATGATGCCGATGGCCTGCCAGTGGCCGGTCAGCGGCGCGGTGCCGGCGGCGTCCACCAGATAGCCGGTGCCGGGGGTCCACGCGTACTGCCAGGAGAAGGCGGCGACGACGGTGACGATGCCGTACGGGACCAGGATCACCGTGCGTACGGTGCCGCGGCCGAGGAGGGCCCGGTGCATGACCAGCGCCAGGCCCATCCCGAGGATCAGCTCCACGGTGACGGAGACCGCGGTGACCAGCACCGTCACCCGGAACGCCTCCCACCACAGGGGCGAGCTCAGCACGGCCGCGTAGTTGCTGAGGCCGACGAAGGTGGCGAGTTGGGGGAAGCGCAGGTCGTAGCGCTGGAGGGAGAGGTAGACGGCGTAGGCCACCGGGTAGGCCGTCACGGCGACCATCACGAGCACGGCCGGGGCGCACAGCGTCCAGCCGAGCCGGCGTTCCTGCCGGGCGCCCTCGGAGAGGCTGCGCTCGGGGCGGGGCGGGCGCTCGGGGCGGGGCGGGCGCTCGGGGCGGGCCGGGCGGGTCATGGGATCAGCCCCCTGGACCGCAGGGCGTCGTCGATCTGCCCGCGCATGTCGCGGACCGCGCCGACCGGATCGATCCCGGCGGGTGGCGACAGGGTGTGGGAGACCGCGATGGAGACGTTCTGGTAGGCCGGGGTCTGCGGGCGGATGCTCGCGTGTTCCAGGGCGCTGAGGATGTCGGCGGCGAAGGGGTAGCTCCTGACGAGTTCCGGGCTGGTGTAGAGGGCGCGCAGGGTGGGCGGCAGACCGCCGGTCAGCGCGGCGGTCAGCTGGTTGTCGCGGTCGCGCAGGCACAGGGCCGCCTCGTGGGCCGTCGCGGGATGCCGCGAGTAGGCGCCGACTGCCAGGTCGATGCCGCCGATGGTGGGCCGGGCGGGCCGGTCGGCGTACACCCGGGGATAGGGCGCCCAGCGGAAGTGCTTGAACAGGTCGGGCCGGTTGGCCTTCATCGACGGGTACACAAAGGGGTAGTTGAGCTCGAAGGCCGCGCTTCCGGACTCCATGGCCAGGCGGTTCTGGTCCTCCATCTGGTTGGCCAGCGAGGGATCGGCGGCCGGTGAGGTGGCCAGCCGGTGCATGATGCCGGCCGCCACCACGGCGGGCGCCCCCAGCGAGGGTCTGGTGGCCGCCGGGTCGAGGATCGAGCCGCCCGCGCTCTCGACGAGGGTGTTGAACCAGACGGTGAGGCCCTCGTACTGCGCGCCCTGGATCTCCACCCGGTGAGGTCTGCCCGCCCTGGCCAGCGCCCGGGAGGCGGCCAGCATCCGCGCCCAGGTGGCGGGGGGCCGGCGCACCAGGTCGTCGCGGTACCAGAGCAACTGGGTGTTGGCGTTGTACGGGACCGCGTAGAGCCGGTGTTTCCAGGTCGCCGTCCGCAGCGAGGCGGTCAGGGTGCCCGCCGTGGCCCGCGCGCGGTCGGCGCCGGTCCAGGGCCGGATCCAGCCGGCCTCGGCGAACTCCGCCGCCCAGGTCACGTCGAGCCCGAGGATGTCGAGCCCCTTGTCGTGGGCGGCGAGACGCCGGACGAGCTGCTGGCGCTGGCCGTCGGCGGCGCGCGGCAGCTTGTTGTACCGGATGACGTAGCGGCCGCCCGAGGCCCTGCCGCAGTTGTCGGCGGCCTTCTGCAGAGCGCCGGAGTCGTCGGGGAAGTTGTACCAGTTGAGGGTGGCCCGGCCCGGCTCCGTGGAGGTGCTCCCACCGCAGCCGGTGGGGAGCGCCGCCAGCAGGAGCAGCACCGCGACGGCGAGTGGACGCCGCGTCCGGGGCCCGTCCATTTCGCTCCTCAGGCTCTGAGGTGTCAGGTGGCTGGAGAGGGCAGGAGATCGCGGCCGGCGGCCGGGCGGGCGGCGACGCGCTTGCGGGGCCGCGGAATTCACCCGGGTGGCGGGCTCGGGACCGGGAACACTCGCAGGGTGTCCACAGTCCCCGCAGCCCTGACCGGAATCCTTCGGCGCCGTAACGACCCGGTCGTGGTGCAGTCGGTGCGCTCCGCGCTGGCCGGGGTGCTGGCGTATGTGGTGGCGCTGGAACTGTCGCCCAACCCGGTGCCGCTGACGGCTCCGCTGACGGCGCTGCTGGTCGTCCAGGTCACGCTCTACACGACGGTGACGACCGGGATCCGCCGGGTGGTGAGCGTGGTGGCCGGGGTGCTGATCGCGGTGGCCCTGGGTGATCTGATGGGGCTCACCTGGTGGAGCCTGGGGCTGATCATCCTCGCCTCGCTGGTGGTGGGTCACATCATCCGGGTCGACGAGTTCGTCGCGGAGGTCGCCATCAGCGGCATGCTGATCCTCGGGGTGACCGACCACGGCGGTGAGGGCCTGGACCGGGTGCTGGAGACCCTGATCGGCGCGGTGGTCGGGGTGCTGCTCAACGCGCTGGTCGCCCCGCCGGTCTTCGTGCGGCCGGCCGGTGAGGCGGTGGAGGAGCTGGCCCGGCGGCTGCGCGGGCTGCTGCTGCGGATCGGCCGGGAACTGCGGGAGGGCGCCTCACGCGAGCGGACCCTGTCGTGGCTGCACGAGGCGCGCCGGCTGGACAACGAGATCGCCCGCTTCGACGAGGCGCTGCGCCGTGCCGAGGAGAGCACCAAGTTCAATCCCCGGGTCCGGCGGGCCGAGGGCGCCATGACCCGGCTGATCCTGCGCAGCGGCCTGGACACCCTGGAGGTGTGCGCCGTCGTCCTGCGCACCCTGTGCCGCTCGCTGGCCGACCTGTCGGAGGACCGTGCCCACCAGGAGTCGGTGTACGACGCCCCGGTCTCCGCCGTACTGGACGATCTGCTCACCCATATCGCCGACGCCGTCGACAGCTTCGGCCGGCTGATCACCGCCCAGGTCAGCGCCGGGGCCGAGCGGGCCGAGGCCGAGCTGGAGCAGGCGCTGCTCGACGGGCGGGAGGACCGGGAGCGGATCGCCGCCCTGCTGCGGGACGAGATCAACGCCGGCGGCGAGTGGCTCAGCTGGGAGCTGCACGGTGCCCTGCTCGCCAACATCGACCGGCTGCTGGACGAGCTGGACGTCGAGAAGCGGTCCCGCTGGCTCGCCGCCCAGCTCGACGCCGCCCGGCCCTCGCCGACGCTGGTCCACCGGCTGCGCCGGCGTATCCGTCAGCGCTGAACGGTCCGGCAGGTTCGGCACCGTCACGAGCGCCGGCATCAGCCGGCTCGTGCGGACGGGGGTGTCTCCCGGGACGTGCCCACGCCTTCATCGCGGCCTCGCCCGGTCAGGTCGGCAGCCGCAGGGCCAGCACCGCGGCGACGGTGTCGGCCTCGCCGGCGGTCTTGTCCTCGCGGTGGCGCAGCACCCGGGCGAAGCGCAGCGCCACGCCCTCGGGGTAGCGCGGGGAGCGCTGGACGCCGTCGCAGGCGATCTCGACGACCAGTTCGGGGCGTACGGTCACCACGTGCCCGTCGTCGCTGACGGCCAGTTCCCGGAGGCGGCCGGTCTGCCAGCCGAGCATGGCGTCGGTGAGGCCCTTGAAGGTCTTGCCGAGCATGGCGAAGGTGCCGTCGGGGCGGCGGGCGCCCAGGTGGAGGTTGGAGAGCTTGCCGGTGCGGCGGCCGTGGCCCCACTCGGCGGCCAGGACGACCAGGTCGAGGGTGTGGACGGGTTTGACCTTGAGCCAGGACGCGCCCCGGCGGCCCGCGCTGTAGGGGGCGTCCAGGGCCTTGACGACCACGCCCTCGTGGCCCCGGGCGAGGGTGGCGGCGGTGAAGTCGCGGGCGGCGGCGCGGGCCGCCGCGTCCTGCGGGTCGGCGACGGTGAGGCGGCGGACCCGCAGCGGCTCGGGGACGACCCGGGCCAGCTCGGTGTGGCGGTCTGCGGCGGAGTGGGCGAGGAGATCACGGCCGTCCACGGACAGCAGGTCGAAGAAGACCGCCGACAGCGGCACGGTGGCCCGGGCCCCGGCGACGTCCAGGCGGGAGGCGGTGCGGCCGGCGACCTCCTGGAAGGGGCGGGGGCGGCCGTCCGGGCCCGGCGCGATGACCTCGCCGTCGAGGACGGCCCGGCCGGCGGGCAGGCCGCCCACGGCGGTGGCCACTTCGGGCAGCCGGTCGGTGATGTCGTCGAGGGTGCGGGTGTAGAGCCGGACCGAGCCGCCGTCCTTGTGGGCCTGGACCCGGATGCCGTCGAGTTTCTCCTCGACGGCGCAGGGGCCGAGCCGGTCCAGGGCCTCGTCGACGTCCTTGGCGGTGTGCGCGAGCATCGGCTGCACCGGGCGGCCCACCTCCAGCCGGTAGTCGGCGAGGGCCGCGGGCCCGCGGCCGAGCAGGGCGGCGGCGACGGTGCCGAGGGAGCCGCTGAGCATCACCGCGCGGCGTACGTCGGCGGCCTCGGCTCCGGCCGCCACCGCCAGCGCCTCGACGGCGGCCGCGTCCAGGGCGCCCTGGCGCACCTCGCCGCTGATCAGGCCGGTGAGGAAGGCCTGCTCCCCCTCGGTGGCGGCGGCCATCAGCTGGTGCAGCAGCCGTCTGCGTTCGGTCTGGGCGCCCTGGCCGGAGACGGCCGCGATCCGGTCCAGGGCCGCGTGCACCTCCAGGACGGCCAGGCCCGGCGCGGGGGCCGGGGGTACCGGGTCGCCGAGCGCCCGCCGGCCGATGCCGGTACGGCGCTGCGGGAGCCGCCCGGCGAGATAGGTGATCACGGTGGGCGCCTCGGCGGGTTCGGTGTCCCGGAACAGTCCGGCGAGCAGCGCGGTCTTCTCCGACCGTGCCGACGTGGCGGCGACCTCACGGGACGTACGGGCGACCTCGGCGAACAGCATGCCTCCATCGTGACCCGCGCCGCCGCCCGGCGCAGTCCCGGGCGGGCCGGCCCCCGGGCCGAAACCCCCCGGCCACGGCCCGGACCGCGCCTAGACTGGCGGAGACGGAAAGGGGTCCGATGAACCAGGGCGACGAGGCGTTAACCGGTGGGATCGACATCGGGGTGCCGAGCGTGGCGCGTATGTACGACTATCTCCTCGGCGGCAAGGACAACTACGCCGTCGACCGTGAGGCCTCGGACGAGCTGCTGAAGGTGGTGCCCAGCACCAGGGAACTCGCGGTCAACAACCGCAGGTTCCTCCAGCGGGTGGTGGGCGTGCTCGCGCGGGAGTACGGGATCCGCCAGTTCCTCGACCACGGTTCCGGCCTGCCGACGCAGAACAATGTGCACCAGGTCGCGCAGGCGGTGGACCCTGCCTCGCGGGTGGTCTACGTCGACAACGACCCGATCGTGCTGGCCCACGGGCGCGCGCTGCTGGAGGAGAACGAGAACACCGCGGTCATCCAGGCGGACTTCCGCGACACGGACGGTGTCCTGGGCCACCCCGAGGTGGAGCGGCTGATCGACTTCGACCTGCCGGTCGCCGCGCTGTTCGTCTCCGTACTGCACTGCGTACCCGACACCGACGATCCGGCCGGGCTGATCCGGCGGGTCGCCGGCCGCCTCGCGCCCGGCAGCTTCCTGGTCGTCTGCCAACTGGTCAGCGAGGACGCGTCGGTGCGCGACTTCGTCACCGGGTTCATGGACACCAGCACCCACGGCAACTGGGGCCGGGTGCGCCAGGAACGGGATGTGGCGGACTTCCTGGACGGCCTGGAGATCCTGGAGCCGGGACTGGTGGAGGTCTCGACCTGGCGGCCGGACGACTCACTGACGCCCCATCAGCGCACCAAGGAGTGGATCGAGTTCGGCGGCGTGGCCCGCACATCCTGACCGGGCGGCCGCGTTACGGCAGTTCGGACAGGATCGTCCGCAGGAAGGGGGCCGTCTTCGCGGGCGGCTCCGCCTCCGCGCACAGCCGGTCCATCACCGCCAGGTAGTTGTCGACGTCGTCCTCCTTGTCGAGGTAGAGCGCGCTGGTGAGCTGCTCCAGGTAGACGATGTCGGGCAGATCGGGCTCCAGGAAGCGCAGGATGGTGATCGGGCCGCCGGCCGCGGCGAGTCCGCCGACGCTGAACGGGGCGATCTGCAACGTCACGTTGGACCGCGCGGCGGTCACGATCAGGTGCTCCAGCTGAGCCCGCATCACGCGGGGGCCGCCCAGCGGACGGCGCAGCGCGGCCTCGTCCATGACCGCCCACACCCGCGGGGCCTCGGGGGCGAGGAACAGTTTCTGACGCTCCATCCGTAGGGCGACCCGGCGCTCGATCTCGACCGCCGAGGCCCGGGGATGGCCGAGCCGGGTGACGGCGCGGGCGTAGTCCTCGGTCTGGAGCAGGCCCGGCACGAACTGGACCTCGTACGTGCGGATCACGGACGCGGCCTCCTCCAGGCCGAGCAGCGTCTCGAACCACGGCGGGAGGACGTCGCCGAAGCGCTGCCACCAGCCGGGGGTGCTGGCCTGCCGGGCCAGGGCGAGGAAGTCCGCCCGCTCCGACTCGTCGTGGACCCCGTAGAGGGTGAGCAGGTCGGCGACGTCACGGTCCTTGTATCCGACGCGGCCCAGTTCCAGCCGGCTGATCTTGGCGTGGGAACCGCGGATCGCGTCGCCGGCCGCCTCGCGGGTGATCCCCCGCGCCTCCCGCAGCCTGCGCAACTGGGTGCCCAGCACGATGCGCAGAACCGTCGGACCACCGCGCGGGTACTCCAGATAGCGCTTTATCGACGGTTGGCTGTTGGGCCGCGTCGCGGTCATCCGGTGCTCCCGTGAGTGACTGGGTGAACAGCCAGTCTCCCATCCAGGGGCGCTTGAAGTACAGTTGCGCGCCCTTGGCGTGCCACCGGCGGAAGTTGGCTGGACTCAGAAAAGGTGCTGATGGTGCGGGGACCGGCCCGATCCGGGGCCGGATCAGGGGCCGGCTCCGCGGTCAGTCCGCCATGTCGTCGAAGTCGCCGTCCTTGGCGCCCCCGATGAAGGCCGCGATCTCCTCGCGGGTGTAGATGAGCGCCGGGCCCCCGGGGTGACGGGAGTTGCGCACCGCGAACGCGCCGCCGGGCAGCGCCGCGAGCTCCACGCAGTTGCCGCTCGGGTTGCTGCGTCCGGCCTTCCTCCAGACCACCCCTTCGAGGTCCGTGGCCCGCATGCCGTTCTCCAACTCCTGCATGACTGCTCCTTCTTGCCGCGTGCACGTGCATCTGTACTTGCAGCCGTAAGTGCAGCTGTACTTACGACTGTAATTGCAGATGTGCTTGCACGGGTAGGGATTGGACGGGGATAGTGGAGCGCGCAGAACACAACGTGCCGCCCGTCCGACAGCTCTGCGGAGTCAGCGATGACCACATACCCGGCGCTCCCACCGGGACTTGCCCTGCTGGAAGGCCCCGGGACACGCTTCGCGGCCTGCGCCCTGGGCGGTGACCTTCACGCGGCCTGCGCGGCACGGGAGTTCACCCGTTCCACACTCCGTCAGTGGGGCATGCCCGAGGTGGTGGACAACGCGTCCATCGTCGTCTCGGAGATGCTGGCCAACGCCGTCCGTCACGGACTGGACAGCCCGGCTGACCTTCCCCTCCCGACACGGCCGCTCTGGCTCGGGCTGCTGCGCCGGGGCGCCTGCGTGCTGTGCACGGTCTCCGACCCGGGCAGTGAGGTCCCGGTGGTCAGGGAGCCGGACTACCTCGCGGAGAACGGGCGCGGGCTGCACATCATCGACTCGGTCAGCGAGTCATGGGGCTGGACCCCGCCGGACGCGGCGGGCAAGTCGGTGTGGGCGATGGTCTCCGGACCGCTGCAGGCGTCCGACAACTGATCATCCGGTGGGCTCGGGCAGCCGGAGCCGCTGCTGCCGTTGCCTCCGGCGTCCGCTCTTCCTCCGACCCGGGACCGCCCGGCATCGTTGGTCGGGCAGTTCCCGGACCCGGGGGCCCGGAGGCGAGGGGCGGCGGTCTCAGCCGAGCCGGGCGTGGAGGAAGTCCAGGGTGCGCTGCCAGGCGAGCGCCGCGGACGCGGGGTCGTGGGCCTCGGGGCGGCCGTCGTTGAAGAAGGCGTGGCCGGCCGGGTAGAGGTGCAGCTCCGGGACGATGCCCGACTGTTCCTGGACGGCGGCGCGCAGCTGGTCGAGGGACTCGGGCGGGACGGTGGTGTCCTGCTCGCCGTAGTGGCCCAGGATCTCGGCCTTGAGACCGGAGAAGTCCGGGAGGGGGCCGGGCACGACACCGTAGAACGGGACGGCGGCGCCGACCCGCGGGTCGCGCGCGGCCAGGGCCAGCACGAAGCCGCCGCCCATGCAGAAGCCGACGGTGCCGACGGCGGCGCCGGTGGTCTCGTCCCGGCCCAGCAGATGGTCCACCGCACCGGACAGCAGTTCGACGCCGCGCTCGGTGGGCAGTTCGGACATCATGCGGTAGGCCTCCGCCGAGTCGTGCGCGACGGCGCCGCCGAAGAGGTCGGGGGCCAGGGCCACGAAGCCGGCCTGCGCGAGCCGGTCGGCGATGCCGGCGATGTGGTCGGTCAGGCCCCACCACTCCTGGATCACGATCACCCCCGGGCCGTGTCCCGCCGGCGGCACGGCCAGATAGCCGTGGGCGGTCCCGCCCGCGCTGGGGAAGGACACGTTCTGTCGGGCTTCCGGCTGCGATGCGGACACGTCGTGCTCCTGGTGGCTGCGGTGGGGGCCGGTGCTGGACACCTGTCTGGCGTGATCGTCCCACGGGTGGCCTTCGGCCGCGCGCGGTCGCGGCCGCCCGGCCCGGCTCAGCAGCAGCGCCGTCAGACAGCCGCCGAGCAGGACGGCGGCGGCGCCCGCCAGCTGGCCGGTGCGTACGGCGGAGGAGAAGGCCTCTCGAACGGCCGACCGGGCGGCGGCGGTGGGCGCTTCGGCGAGGGCGGCGGGCAGCGAGGCGGCACCGGCCGCCGCGAGGCCGGCCGGGAGGAGCGCGGCGAACCGGGAGTTCAGCACGGCGCCGAGGGCGGCGACGCCGAGACTGGTGCCCAGCTCGGACATGGTGCCGTCGATGCCGGCACCGGCGCCGGCCCGCTCGGGCGGGATGGAGCCCATGACGGCCTCCGCGATGGCGGGGTTGGCCACCGCGCAGCCGGTGCCCATCAGGAGCAGGCCGGGCAGCATCCTCCCGTAGCCGTCAGAGCCGACCGTGGCGACGACCGCGAGTCCGCCGGCCAGCAGGGCCATGCCCAGCGCGATGGCGGTGGGCAGTCCCAGACGCCGGGTCAGGCGTGCGCAGAGCCCGCTGAAGTTGAGTACGACGATGGTCAGCGCGAACGGCGCGGTGCGCAGCCCCGCCTCCAGCGGGGTGCAGCCGAGGACGAACTGGAGCTGCTGGGTGAGCAGGAAGAGCGCGCCGCCGCTGCCGAAGGTGATCAGTACGACGCCGGTGACCGCCCCGGCGAACCGGCGGTCGTGGAAGAACCGCAGGTCCAGCATGGGGTACGGGATGCGGCGTTCCCAGAGCACGAAGGCGCCCAGCACCACGGCACCGGTCAGCGCCGACAGCAGCACCCGGCCCGATCCCCAGCCGTCCTCGGGGCCGGAGATGACGGCGTGGACGACGGCGGTGACGCCCGCGGTGGACAGCGCCGCGCCGATCAGGTCGGGCCGTGCCCCCGCGGGGTCGCGGGACTCGGGGATCAGGGCGACGCTCGCGACCAGGGCGACCAGCACCACCGGCAGGTTGACCAGGAAGATCGCCCCCCACCAGAAGTGGGCCAGCATCACTCCGCCGATCAGCGGGCCGGTCGCGAAGCCGAGGGCGTTCGCGGCGGCCCAGACGCCGATCGCCCGGGGGCGTTCCCCGGCGTCGAAGATCTGCATGGCGACCGCCAGGGTGGTGGTCAGCAGCAGTGCGCCGCCGATCCCCATCCCGGCCCGGGCGGCGATCAGTTCGCCGGTGGAGCGGGCGAGTCCGGCCGCCAGCGATCCGGCGCCGAAGAGCACCAGTCCGGTCAGCAGCATGCGGCGGCGGCCGTAGCGGTCGGCGGCGCCACCCGCGGTGAGCAGCAGCCCTGCCTGCACCAGCGAGTAGGAGTTGATGATCCACTGGATGTCGGCGGTGGAGGCGTCCAGTTCCCGGGTCAGCGAGGGCACGGCCACGTTGAGCACGGTGTTGTCGAGGACGACGACGAGCTGCGCCAGGCAGATCACCGCCAGGATCAGCCACCGGCGCGGGTGCCGGGTCACCGCCGGGCGAAGGGGGCGAGGGGGTTCTTCAGGGTGCCGACGAACTGCAGGGCCGCGCTGGGGTCGGCGAGGTCCACCATCTGCTGGTTGTTCCGCAGTTGCAGCCGGTTGAGGCAGGACAGCGCGAACTCGGGCGTGAAGATGTCGTACCGCTGGAACTTCTCCGCCAGGTGGGGCGCCGACCGCTGGTAGTCGGACACGCAGTCCGCGACGGTCCGCCAGAAGGTGTCCTCGTCCAGGACGTCCTCGGTGGCCAGGATCGCGCCGAGGAAGCGGAAGAAGCAGTCGAAGACGTCCGTGAAGATCGCCAGGATCTTCTCCTCCTCCGGGACGTCGGCGCGGATCCGCCGGACCGCCGGCGGCAGTGCCGCGTCCGGGTCCAGTACGGCGATCTCCTCCGCGATGTCCTTGAAGATCGCCCGCTCGACGGTGCTGTCGGCGCCCAGGACCAGGATGACGTTCTCGCCGTGCGGCATGAAGACCAGGTCGTAGGCGTAGAGGCTGTGCAGCAGCGGCGTCAGATAGGCGTGGAGGTAGCGCCGCAGCCACTCCTGCGGGTCCAGGCCCGAACGTTCGATCAGCGCGGCGGCCAGCGAGCGGCCCTCGCGGTCGGTGTGGAGCAGCGAGGCCATGGTGGCCAGCCGCTCCCCCGGTTCCAGCGACGGGACGGGACTCTCGCGCCACAGGGCGGCGAGCATCTTGCGGTACGGGGAGTAGCGGTCGGTGGCGGCCTCGTACTGGCGGTGGTGGTAGCCGACGGCGGCCCGCTCGCGGATGATCGTCAGCCGGGTGGCCTTGAGGATGTCGTCGCGGGCGATGAGGTCGGCGAGCCAGTCGTTGATGGCGGGGGTGGCCTCCATGTAGGCGGCCGAGAGTCCGCGCATGAAGCCCATGTTGAGCACCGACAGGGCCGTCTTGACGTAGTGCCGGGACGGGTCGCTGGTGTTGAAGAAGGTGCGGATCGACTGCTGGGCGAGGTATTCGTCGTCGCCGGGGCCGAGCGGGACCAGGCGACGGCAGGCTATCTCGGCGGCGAAGGTCACCGACAGCTTGTTCCACCACTGCCAGGGGTGGACGGGGATGAGGTGGTGGTCGGCGAGGTCGAGGCCGAGGGCGGCGAGGGTGTCCGCGAAGCGGGTGAGGGTGGCGTCGCCCAGCTCGGCGCGTACGAGACGGTCGTAGTCGGTGTCCTGGGAACAGGTGAAGGTGGAGTGGTCGCGGTGGGCGGCCAGCCACATCAGCCGGACGGGGGCCGCCGCCTCGGGGGCGTAGGCGTGGTATTCGCGCACGCCGAAGCCGAGCCGGCCGTTGTTGGCGACGAAGCAGGGGTGGCCCTCGGTCATGCCCGTCTCGATGGCCTGGAAGCCGGCGCCGGCGAGTTGGGCGGCGGTGACCGGTTCGGCGGTGAGTTTGTACGCGGTGCCGGACAGGGTGGAGCTGATCTCCTCCAGGTAGACCGGCAGGATCGCGTCGCTCAGGCCCAGGGTGCCGCGCAGTTCGATGATCAGGTCGACGGCGTCCAGCGGCAGTTCGGCGCCCGCGTGGTGCCGGGTGATGCTGTCGGCGTCGATGTGCCAGTGGTCCAGGGTCAGGACGCGGGCGGCGAAGCGGTACTCCACGGTGCCGTCGTCGCTGCGCACCACATGGCGGTCGCCGTCGGGCTCGGGGGTGAGCAGGCGTTCGTGGGAGAACTCGGCGAGGGCCTTGCGGACCAGGAGCCGGTTGGCGCGGGCCCAGGTGGCGGGCGTCAGGTGGGCGACGGCCGCCGCGGGGGCGGTGGTGGCCGTCGGGTGGGGGTGCTGGGGATTCCGGTGGGTCACGGGGTCACTCCGGCGGCGGTGCGGAACTGGTCACGGGTGCAGACGCTGAGCAGCGCCTCCTTCTCCGGTTTGGTGATCTTCTCCAGGGCCTCGAAGCCGACTGCCGCGTTGAGCGCGTGGACGGCGGTGTTGCGTACGTCCGGCTCGACGACGACCCGGCGGGTGGCCGGGTCGTCGAACAGCATCTGCATGACGGTGGTGATGACGGCCCGGGTGAAGCCGTGCACCGGGGTGCCGGCCGGGGCGCACAGGAAGTGCATACCGACATCGCCGTCCTGGTGGTCGTACAGGCCGACGAGTTCGAGCTTCGCGGGGTCGTAGCGCTCGACGAGGAAGGCGGGACGGCCCTCGTGCAGCCCGATGTACGCCTCGTGGTGCGGGTGTTCGGCGATCTTGCGGTACTCGTAGGCGACCTGGTCGACGTCGGCGTCACCCATCAGCCAGAAGGCGGCCTTGGGGTGGGTGACCCAGCCGTGCAGCAGGCCGGCGTCGGCGTCCGGGTCGAGGGGGCGGACGGCGAACTCGCCGAGGACGGAGTCCATGCGGCTGAAGACGATCCCGTGGCCGTTCACCGGGCGACGCCCTCGGGTGCGCCGAACTCCTGGAAGGCGATGGACTTCTCGACCGGGTAGACCTCGCGGCCCAGCAGCTCGCGGATGATCCAGGAGTTGCGGTAGGCGCCCATGCCCAGGTCGGGTGAGGTGATGCTGTGGGTGTGGGTGCCGGCGTTCTGCAGGAAGATGCCGCGTCCGGTGGTGTCGATGCTGTAGTTGCGGGCGACGTCGAAGCGGCCCCGGCCGTCCCAGCGGATGCGGTCGCGGACCGGTTCCAGGAAGGCGGGCGGCCGGTACTTGTAGCCGGTGGCCAGGACCAGGCCCTGGGTGGCGAGGGTGAAGTGCCGGTCCTGCTCGGTGTGGTGCAGCCCGAGGGTGTAGGTGCCGCCGGCCTCGTCGTACGAGGCGCCGGTGAAGGCGGTGTTGGTCAGCAGCCGGGTGGCGACGGGCGCACCGAAGTTCTTCTGGTAGAGCAGGTCGAAGATCGCGTCGACGAGTTCCGAGTTGATGCCCTTGAACAGGCCCTTCTGCTCGGATTCGAGGCGGTAGCGGGTGTCCTCGGGCAGCGCGTGGAAGTAGTCGACGTACTCCGGGGAGGTCATCTCCAGCGTGAGTTTGGTGTACTCCAGCGGGAAGAAGCGCGGGGAGCGGGTGATCCAGTTGAGCTGGTATCCGTGGGTGTCGATCTCGGAGAGCAGGTCGTAGTAGATCTCGGCGGCGCTCTGGCCGCTGCCGACGACGGTGATGCTCTCCTTGGCCTGGAGGGAGGCCTTGCGGTCCATGTAGCGCGAGTTGTGCAGCAGGTCGCCGCCGAGGTCCTCGCAGAAGTCGGGTATGTACGGGGGCGTACCGGTGCCGAGCACCAGGCGGCGGGCGCGGTGGGCGGTGCGCTCACCGGTGCGGGTGTGGGTGGTGTGCACGGTGTAGGTGGCGCCGTGCTCGTCGTCCTCGTCGTACTCGACCGCGGTGACCTCGTGGTCGAAGCGGACCGAGGTGAGCCGGCCGGCGGCCCAGCGGCAGTAGTCGTTGTACTCGGCCCGCAGCGGATAGAAGTTCTCGCGGATGTAGAAGGAGTACAGCCGCCCGGATTCCTTGAGGTAGTTGAGGAAGGAGTACGGGGAGGTCGGGTCGGCCAGCGTGACCAGGTCGGACATGAACGGCGTCTGGAGGTGGGCGCCTTCGAGGAACATCCCGGAGTGCCAGTCGAAGTCGGGCTTGCTCTCCAGGAAGAGGCCGTCGAGCTCACCGATCGGCTCGGTCAGGCAGGCCAGGCCCAGGTTGTACGGGCCGAGGCCGATGGCGATGAAGTCACGGACGGGCTGTGGCTGTGTCGGCATGAGGGGGGATCGGTCTCTCGTGAGGGTGATGGTCGGCCGGCGAGGTGACGCTCAGCCGGCGAGGTGGCGGAGTTCGGGGGTGAGCCGCTCGTTCACATACCGGCCGGCGTGCTCGGCGAGGAGGTCGAGGACGTGGTCGATGTCGTCCAGGGTGGTCTCCGGGTTGAGCAGGGTGACCTTCAGGAAGTGGGCGCCGTCGACCTTGGTGCCGGCCACGACGGCCTCGCCGGAGTCGGCCAGGGCCTGGCGGGCGTACAGGTTGGCCTCGTCGGCCAGTTCGCGGGCGGGGCCGGCCGGCGGCAGGTAGCGGAAGACCACGGTGCTGAGCTGGGACTTGGTGACGACCTCGAAGCGCGGGTCGCCGCAGAGCAGTTCCCAGGCCTGCGCGGCGCGGTCCACGACCTCGTCGAAGAGCTCGCCGACCGCGTCCGGGCCCATGATGCGCAGCGTCAGCCAGAGCTTGAGGGCGTCGAAGCGCCGGGTGGTCTGGAGCGACTTGTCGACCTGGTTGGGGATCCGCTGCTCGGCCATCCGGGCCGGGTTGAGGTAGTCCGCGTGGTAGGTCGCGTGCCGCAGCACGGAGCGGTCGCGGACCAGGACGGCGCTGGAACTGACCGGCTGGAAGAAGGACTTGTGGTAGTCGACGGTGACCGAGTCGGCGCGCTCGATGCCGTTCAGGAGATGGCGGCGGGTCCGGGAGGTCAGCAGCCCGCAGCCGTAGGCCGCGTCGACGTGCAGCCACAGCCCGGCCCACTGGCACAGGTCGGCGATCTTCTCCAGCGGGTCGATGGTGCCGAAGTCGGTGGTGCCGGCGGTGGCGACGACGGCCATGACGACCTGGCCCTCGCGGTTGCAGCGCTCGATCTCGCGGGCCAGGGCGGCGGGGCGCATCCGGCGGTCGCGGTCGGTCTCCACGGTGATGACGGCGTCCCCGCCCAGGCCGAGCAGTTTCGCCGACTTCTGGACGCTGAAGTGTCCGGCCTCGGAGGCCAGGATCCGCAGCCGGGGCAGGATGTCGTGCTTGGTCAGCGGGGTGGCGGAGTTCTTCGCGGCCAGGGCGCAGGCCTCTTCGCGGGCCAGCAGCAGGGCGTGCAGGTTGGACTGGCTGCCGCCGCTGGTGAACACCCCGTCGGCGTCCGGGCCGAGGCCGAGGCGCTTGGCGGTCCAGTCGACGAGCCGGCGTTCGATGAGGGTGCCGCCGGCGCTCTGGTCCCAGGTGTCGAGGGAGGAGTTGACCGCGGTCAGTACGGCTTCGCCGAGCAACGCCGGTATGACGACCGGGCAGTTGAGGTGGGCGAGGTAGCGCGGGTGGTGGAAGTAGACCGCGTCGCGCAGGTAGACGTCCTCCAGTTCGTCCAGGGCGGCGGCCGGGTCGCTCAGCGGCTGCTCCAGGTCGATCGCCGAAATCTGGGGGGCCAGCCGGTCCGGGGAGATCCCGGTGAAGGGGCGCCGGGTGCCGGTGACCCGGGAGGCCACCCGCTCGACACCCGCGGTCAGGGAGCGCCGATAGCCGTCCACCGTACGGTCGTTGAACAGGTGGTCCCTGGCGTTCTCGGCCCTGGGCACCCTGGGGGCGGCAACCGGCTGTCCCTGGAGACTCATGCAACTGTCCTTTCCGTCGCGAACGCTGATTGCGTCTACTTAGGTTAGCCTAACCTAAGTAACGGCGGAAGTAGCCGCACCGGAAAGCGCCTCCTCGCGCAACTGCTCCTCGCTGGCCCCCCGGCGCCAGTAGCCCGAGAACTCCACGCGCCCGCGGTCGAAGCCGCGTTCGCCGACCAGATGACGGCGCAGCGCCTTCACACAGCCGGCCTCGCCCGCGATCCAGGCATAGGCGTTGCCGCAGGAGGGCAGTTCGGCGGCACGCACCGCCTCCGGCAGGTCGCCCCGGACCAGCCAGGTGACCTCGGCGTCGGCCCGGCAGGGCAGGTGCTGGATGTCCCCGGCGTCGGGGACGTCGATCCACACCCGCGCCCGCACCCCGGCCGGCAGCCAGTCGAGGATGGCCGCGGCGGCGGGCAGCGCGGTCACGTCGGCGGTGATGAGCACCCAGTCGGTGCCGGGCGGCGGGCGGAAGCCGACGCTCTTGTTGTCCGGGACTGCCGGACCGAGCAGGACCACACGGTCCCCCGGCCGGACCCGCGCCGCCCAGCGGCAGGCCGGGCCCGCGTCGCCGTGCAGCGCGAAGTCCACGTCCACCTCGGCCGGTTCGTGGCGCTGCTCCCGCACGGTGTACGAACGCATCACGGCCCGCACGGCCGGGTCCATGGCCCGCCAGCGGGCGAACCACTCGTCCCCGGCGTCGGTCGGGACCAGGGGGGCGGACTGCCCCGGGTGCGGCAGGAAGAGCGAGAAGCTCTGGTCCCGGCCGCCCCCGGCGAACTCCCGCAGCCGCTCACCGCCGAAGGTGATCCGCACGATGGACCGCCCGAGGCGTTCACTGCGTACGACATGGGCGTCGAAGAACCGGAACGCTCCGGCGACGGCGGTGGTCATGCGGTCCCTCCGAAGGGTGAGGCTGCGGGGGTGGCGGGTCAGCCGAGCTTCTTGGCCTTCGTGATGGCCTCGGCGAGGTTCTCCAGCAGTGGGGCGGCGCCGGCGTACGAGAAGCGGGGCACCGCGTCCCAGCCGGTGACCTGGCCGGCCTTGACGGCGGGGAGCTGGGTCCAGGCCGGCTTGGAGGCCAGCGCCTTGGGCTGCAGGGTGGTGCCGCGGTTGTCCAGCAGGATCAGGTCCGCGTCGTACTTGTCCGCGTTCTCCCAGCTGAGGCTCTCGTAGTAGTCACCGTTGTCGAGCTTCTTGGGGACCACGAAGTCGACGCCGAGGGACTTGAAGTACAGGAGGTCGGTGCTGACCTCGGGGTTGGAGGCGTAGAAGATGTCGGCGCTGGCGGAGGCCGCCAGGACCTTGACGCCCCCGCTCGCCCTGGCGGCCGAACGCAGGGTCGCGGCGGCCTTTTCGAAGCGCGCCTTGGCGTCGGTGACCTTCTTGGCCTTCAGGTCGGCGCCCAGGGACTCGGCCAGCTCGGCGTAGCGCTGGATGGGCTCGGTCAGCGGCACGCGGGCGACGGTGACGGCCACGCTGGGCGCGAGGGCGAGGATCTTCTTCTTGCTCTCCTCGGGCACGTACCAGAGCTGGTCCGCCTCGTACTGGTGGGTGATCAGCAGGTCGGGGTCGAGGGCGGCGTACTTCTCGATGTTGAACTCGCCCCAGACGTTGCCGAGGATCGTCACCTTGTCGATGTCGAGGTCGCCGGCCTGCGGATCGGCCTTGCCGTTCTTGAGCTTGGTCTCGCCGAAGACTCCGACGATCTGCTCGTCGAGCCCGAAGTCGACCAGGGCGGCGGCGGTGCCGGTGAACGCGACGACGTGCTGCGGCGTGCTCTTGGACGTGACCTTCTTCTTGCGGTCGTCGGTGAACGACCAGCTGCCGCCGCCGCTCTCCTTGGCGGCGGCCGAGTCCGACCCGCCGCTGCCTGCGCATGCCGTGATCAGGGCGCCGAGACCGGCGACGCCGCCCGCGGCGAGCAGGCCACGACGGGAGAGAGGAGCGGGGATTCCGGGCTGCGGCATAGCGGTGTCTTTCTCTCACTGGGTACGCAGGGGGCACTGGGACAACCAACGGCCGTTAGGTTAACCTAACCTAAGTCTTTGTCCAATGGGGCGTCACCCCACACCCCCGGCCCGCACCGGAGTCGCTACGTGTTCCTCACCAAGTCACCACCGGTGCAGCGCAGTTCACCCCCGGACTTCAGCACTCGGCCGGCACCGGGCGCGGTCCGGGGAGCCGGACTGGCCGTCGCCCTGCTGGTACTGACCGCCGTCCTCGCGCTCAGCATCGGGGTCGGCGCGAGGCAGCTCACGCCCGCCGAGGTGTGGCACGGCCTCTTCGACAGCGGCTCCCCCGCCTACACCGTCGTGCACCGGATGCGGCTCCCCCGCACCCTGCTCGGACTGCTCGCCGGCACCGCGCTGGGGCTGGCCGGCGGGATGATGCAGGCACTGACCCGCAACCCGCTCGCCGACCCCGGGCTGCTGGGCATCAACGCCGGTGCCTCGGCGGCCGTGGCGACCGCCATCTCCGTCTTCGGCGTCGCCACCTTCCACGGCTATGTGTGGTTCGCGCTGCTCGGCGCCGCCGTGGTCTCGGTACTGGTCTACGCGGTCGGCGGCGGACGCGGCGCCACCCCGGCCCGGCTGGCGCTGGCCGGAGCCGGCCTCAACGCCACGCTCTACTCGTACGTGAGCGCCGTGATGCTGCTGGACAGCACCTCCCTGGAGCGGATGCGCTTCTGGACGGTCGGCTCGCTCGCCTCGGCGGACCCCGCCACCGTCACCGCGCTGGCACCCTTCGTCGTGGCCGGGCTGCTGCTGGCCCTGACCCTGGCCAGGCCGCTCAACGCCCTGGCGCTGGGCGACGATTCGGCCACCGCGCTGGGCGCCCGCCCGGCCCGGATCCGGACCGGCGCCATCGTGGCGGTGACCCTGCTGTGCGGGGCGGCCACGGCGGCCTGCGGTCCGATCGTCTTCGTCGGCCTGATGGTTCCGCACTTCGTGAGGGCCCTGACCGGGCCGGACCTGCGCTGGATGCTGCCGTACTGCGCGGTGCTCGCGCCGGTGCTGCTGCTCGGCGCCGACATCGCCGGCCGGATCGTGGCCCGGCCCGGGGAACTGCAGGTGGGGATCGTGACGACCGTGCTGGGCGGACCGCTCTTCCTGTACTTCGTCCGGCGCGGCAAGGGGGCCGGCGCATGAGCGTCATACGTGTCGCGGGCGGACGGTCGGTCACCTTCCGCCCCCGCGCCCTGGTGGTGGGCGCCCTCGCGGCGCTGCTGGCCCTGGCCGTCGCCGTACTGGCCCTGGGCAGCGGCGACTACCCGCTGAGCCCGGCCGAGGTGCTGCGCACCCTGGCCGGAAACGGCTCCCCCGCACAGGACTTCGTCGTCAACGAACTGCGGCTGCCCCGGGTGGTCACCGCCCTGCTGGTCGGCGCCGCCCTCGGACTGGCCGGCGCGCTCTTCCAGTCCCTGGTCCGCAATCCGCTCGGCAGCCCCGACGTCCTCGGCTTCACCCAGGGCGCGGC
Organism: Streptomyces sp. RLA131; assembly: GCF_056270125.1. Lineage (NCBI taxonomy): Bacteria > Bacillati > Actinomycetota > Actinomycetes > Kitasatosporales > Streptomycetaceae > Streptomyces > Streptomyces sp. RLA131. The sequence goes on along the minus strand of NZ_JBWDOQ010000002.1, from coordinate 7,286,092 downwards.
GGCCGGGGCCCTCGTCGTGGTCGTCGCCGGCGGCAGCAGCCTGGCCCTGGCGGGCGGCGCGGTGGCGGGGGGACTCGCCACCGGGGTACTGATCTACGCGCTGGCCTGGCGGAACGGGGTGCACGGATACCGCCTGGTACTGATCGGCATCGGGGTCTCGGCCGTCCTCTCCGGCGTCAACGGCTATCTGCTGACCCGGGCCCAGCTGATGGACGCGGCCCGCGCCGTGCTCTGGCTCACCGGCAGCCTGGACGGCCGGGGCTGGGAGGACGCGCTGCCGCCGGCCGTCACCATGGCGGTGCTGGTGCCGGTGGTGCTGCTCGGCTGCGCGCGGCCCCTGGCGGTCATCGAGATGGGGGACGACGCGGCGAGCGCCCTGGGCGTCCGGGTCGAACGGGTACGGCTGGTGCTGCTGGCCGCCGCCGTGGTGCTGGCCTCCTTCGCCGCCGCCGCGGCCGGACCGGTGTCGTTCGTGGCGCTCACCGCGCCCCAGCTGGCCCGGCGGCTCACCCGGGCCCCCGGCCCCAACCTGCTGCCGGCGATGTGCACCGGCGCGGCCCTGCTGGTCACCGCCGACTGGGCGGCGCAGCGGGTCATCACCGGCCACCAGCTGCCGGTGGGCGTGGTCACCGGAGTGCTGGGCGGCGGATACCTGGTGTGGCTGCTGGCCACCGAACGCAGGGCGGGACGGATATGAGTGACGTGACACGGACGCAGGCGCAGCAGCAGACGCAGCCGCGGACCCAGCAGGCGCAGGCGCAGGAAGCACCCACCGCACAGGAAGTCCGGGACGCGATGACCACCCGCCTCAGCGGCAACGACCTCACCCTCGCCTACGACAGCCGTACGATCGCCGAGGGCCTGACCGTGCCCATCCCCGACCGGTCCTTCACGGTCGTGGTGGGACCCAACGCCTGCGGCAAGTCCACCCTGCTGCGCGCGCTGTCGCGAATGCTGAAGCCGGTCACCGGCAGCGTGCTGCTGGACGGGCAGGACATCGGCACACTGCCCGCCAAGCAGGTCGCCAGGACCCTCGGGCTGCTCCCGCAGTCGTCCATCGCGCCCGACGGCATCACGGTCTCCGAACTCGTGGCGCGCGGCCGGTACCCGCACCAGGGACTGCTGCGCCAGTGGTCCCGCGACGACGAACGGGTGGTCACCGCCTCGATGACCGCCACCGGCGTCGCCGACCTCGCCCAACGGCCGGTGGACGAGCTGTCCGGCGGCCAGCGCCAGCGGGTGTGGATCGCCATGGCCCTGGCCCAGGAGACACCGCTGCTGCTGCTGGACGAACCCACGACGTATCTCGACATCGCCCACCAGATCGAGATCCTCGACCTGTGCGCGCGGCTGCACCGGGAACAGGGCCGCACCCTCGTGGCGGTGCTGCACGACCTCAACCACGCCGCCCGCTACGCCACCCACATGATCGCGATGCGTGACGGACGGGTGGTGGCCTCCGGGCCGCCGGAGGAGGTGGTGACCGCCGAACTGGTCGAGGAGGTCTTCCGGCTCCCGTGCCGGGTGATCGACGACCCGGAGACCGGCACCCCACTGGTCGTGCCGGCCGCCGCCCGGCGGGTGACGCCGTGAGCATCGAGGTCCACCGCGACGACTGGGGCATCCCGCACCTGCGGGCGTCCGACGCCCATGAACTCGCCTTCGCGCAGGGCCACAACGCCGCCACCGACCGCGCCTGGCAGATCGAGGTCGATCGCCACCGGTCGCAGGGCACCAGCGCCGCCTTCCTCGGCGCCGACGCCGTCGACTGGGACCGCTTCGCCCGGCAGGCCCGGCTCGACGACACCGCGCGCCGGTGCTTCGCCCGCCTCGACCGCAGGACCGCCGCCTGGATCAGACGGTACGTGGCCGGGGTGAACGCCGGCCTGGCCGAAGGGGCGCGCCGGGCACCGCAGTTCGCCGCCACCGGGGCGGCCCCCGGCCTGTGGCGGCCCTGGACCCCGCTGGGGATCTGGCTGTCCACCCACATCCTGTTCGCCGGCTTCCCCACCAAGCTGTGGCGCGAGGAGGTCGCCCGCCGGATGGGTGAGGACGCCGTCGGGCTGTTCGCCACCGACGGTCCGGGCACCGCCGGCAGCAACGGCTGGCTCGTCGCGGGCGACCGTACCGTCACCGGCGCCGCCCTCGTCGCGGGCGACCCGCACCGCTACATCGAGGACCCCGGGCTCTACCAGCAGGTCCATCTGTCCTGCCCGGAGTACGACGTCGTCGGGCTGGCCGTGCCGGGCGTCCCGGGACTGCCGCACTTCGGCCACACCGGATCGGTGGCCTGGGCGATCACCAACGCCATGGCCGACTACCAGGACCTCTACCGCGAACGGCTGCGGCGCCACGACGGGGCGGTGGAGGCCCTGGGACCGGACGGCTGGCGGCCCACCTCCGTCCACACCGAGACGATCGAGGTGGCCGGCGGCACCGGGCCGGTCACCGTCGAGGTCATCGAGACCGAACGCGGCCCGGTCGTCATCGGCGGCCCCGGCGAGCCGCTCACCGTCAGCCTGCGCTACCCGCCCCGGGTCCGCGACGACCTCGGCTTCGCCGCGCTGCCCGCGCTGCTCGCCGCGACCACCGTCGCCGATGTCGACCTGGCCCTGGACCTGTGGGTGGAGCCGGTCAACGTCGTCCACGCCGCCGACACCGCCGGCGGGCTGCTGCACCGCGTCGCGGGCGTCGTCCCCGTCCGGCACCGGGACAACCTGCTGCGTGTCGTGCCGGCCTGGGAACCCGGCCACGCCTGGACCGGCCTGCACGATCCGCTGCCGCGCGAGCCGGTCGAGGGCATCGCGGTGATGGCCAACCAGCGCGGCCTCGCCGCACCGCTGGGCGTGGAGTTCGCCCCGCCGCACCGGGCGGAGCGGATACGGGAGTTGCTGGAGGCCTCCGAGCTGTGGGCGGCCGAGGACATGGCCCGGGTCCACACCGACACCCGGCTGGACTCCGCCGGGCCGCTGCTGTCGGAGCTGGCCGGCCTGGAAGGGCTCGGCCCGCAAGCCGCCGGGCTGCGCGACCGGCTGCTGCGCTGGGACCGCCGGATGGCGGCCGGGAGCACCGACGCCGCCGCCTACGCCCGGCTGCGGCACGCCGTCGTCCGGCGCATCGCCGCCGACCCCGCCCTGGCCGGGCTGACGGAGCCGGTGGGCGACCCGTCGTACCCGGCGGTCTTCCGGCCCTGGCTGGCCCTTGTCCCCAGGGTCGGCTACGCGCTGGAGAACCTGCTCGGCTGCGGGCTGCTGCCGGTCGCCGGTCTCGTACGGGCCGCCGCCGAGGAGGTCGCGGCGGCCGGGCCGCCCACCGCCGGCTGGGGCGCCACGCACCGGCTCGCCCCCTGGCAGGCACTGCCGGGCGACCAGGCCGAGGAGTGGCCCGAGCTGTCCGGCGACCACGACTGCGTCCTGTCCACCAGCAGCGTCCCCGGACTCACCGACCTCAGCGCCCGGGGCCCCGCCGCCCGCTACGTCTGGGACCTCGCCCGGCGCGACGACAGCTCGTGGGTGGTCCCCTTCGGCGCCTCCGGCATCCCCGGCCACCCCCACCACCGCGACCAGCTCCCGCTGTGGCTGCGCGGTGAACTCGCCCCCGTCATCACCGACTTCACCCGCCTGCGCCTGACCGAGGAGATACCCCTTGACCGTCACAGCTGACCAGGAGGCCGCCGGTTCCGGCACCGTTCGGATCGTCCCCCTCGACCCGGCGAAGGACGCCCCGCTCATCCACTCCTGGGTCACCCAGGACCGCGCGCGCTTCTGGGGCATGCGCCACCACACCCTCGAACAGGTCCGGGAGATCTACGCGTTCGTGGACTCCCTGGACACCCACCACGCCTACCTCGTCCACCGCGGGGACCGGCCGGTCGCCCTCTTCCAGACCTACCGGCCCGAGGCGGACCCGGTGGGCGAGTGCTACGAGGTGCTGCCCGGGGACTTCGGCGTCCACATCCTCGTCGGCCCCCCGGCCGGAGCGGACGCCGGAGCGGACGCCGCCGGCACCGAGCCGGGCTTCACCGGTGCGCTGCTCACCGCCTTCCTCACCTGGGTGCTGGACGTCGATCCCGCCCGGCGGCGCATCGTGGCCGAGCCCGACGCCCGGAACAACAAGGCGATCGCCCGCTTCGTCCGGGCCGGGTTCGTCCTCGGGCCGGAGATCGAACTGCCGGAAAAGCGGGCCCGGTTGGTCTTTCTGAGCAGGGAGGACTTCGAGGCGGCTGTGAATTGACGGAGCTGACGGAGCTGACGGAGCTGACGGAGTTGACGGCACGACGGCAACCTTTGGGCGGCCGGCGGCGACTGTGACGTATGGCCCGTATGAAGTTGCTGACCGTGACGCTTTCGGTAGTCCTCGTCGGAAGCGCCGTCACCGGCGGAGTGATGCTGTCCTCGGCGGCCGAGCCGCACCGCTCCTCGGCCGGCCGGGTCGACGAGGCATCGACGTCGCTGCCCCGGCTGCCCCCGGTGGGCCGGTCCTCGCCGCAGGCGGGGAGCAGCGCGGCGGGCGCACGGGCGCGGTCCTCGGCGGCCCCCTCGGCGTCCCGTTCCTCCACGGCGGGGGCCACCGGAGCGGCCTCGGGGAGCAACCGGGCGTCCACGTCGCGGTTCTTCAACGACCCGCGGTCGCAGGTGAACCAGTGGGTGAACGCCCACCCGGACGACAGCCGTGAGCCGCTGATCGCGTCGAAGATCGCCGCCCGGCCGCAGGGCGTGTGGTTCGCGTCCTACCGGCCGTCGACGGTAACGGCGGACGTGCGGCGGGTCACCTCGGCGGCGGCGGGTGCGGGCACGGTGCCGGTGCTGGTGGCCTACCAGTTGCCGGACCGCGACTGCGGCGGCGCCTCGGCGGGCGGCGCACCGGACCTGGCGAGCTACGACGCGTGGGTGAGGAAGTTCGCCGCCGGGCTGGGCGGCGGCGAGGTGATCGTGATCCTGGAGCCGGACTCGGTGGCGCTGACCAGCTGCCTGTCGGCGTCGCAGCTGAGCGGACGCTACGCCTCGCTGGCCCGCGCCGGAGCCGCGATCCACGCCGCCGACCCCCGGGCCAGGGTCTACTTCGACGCCGGCCACTCCGACTGGAACAGCGCGGCCGACCAGGCGGCCCGGCTGCGCGAGGCGGGTGTGCTCACCGCCTCGGACGGCATCTTCACCAATGTGTCGAACTTCCAGCGGACCCCGGCGGAGATCACCTACGCCAAGACCGTGCTGGGCATCCTGGGCTCCGGACTGCACGCCGTGATCGACACCGGCCGCAACGGCAACGGGGCACCGGCCGGGGGCGTGTGGTGCGATCCGTCCGGCCGGGCGACGGGGACCGCGCCGACCACCGCCACCGGCGACCCGGCGATCGACGCCTTCCTGTGGGTCAAGCCCCCCGGCGAGGTCGACGGGTGCGCGGGACCGGCCGGCACCTTCTCACCGGACTACGCGTCCGGCCTCGCCAAGGGTGCCTGAGAGCCGGTGTCCGAGCGGTCTCACCCGGCGGGCCGGAAGCTGTCGAGGAAGGTGTGCAGCGCCTGCTGGTTCTCCTGGCTGAACCAGACGGACGCCGGGACGCTCCAGCGGATCGCGTAACCGTGCTTGGAGTCGACCACGAACCCGCGGTCGAGGGTGTGGTAACGCACCCCGTTGACGGTGGAGTTCCACTCCCAGTCGGCGGCCTTCCAGCCCCGGTAGTCGACGGACTGGATGGCGCCGAGACGCTCGTAGTCGTCGATGGTGCCGCGCACCTTCTTCTCCAGGGTCTTCCAGGCGGCGACGGGATCGTCACCCGGGGTGTGGGTCCAGTCAACCAGCACCGAGCGCGGGTCGTCGAAGGCGCCGAAGAGGGATCCGGCACCGTGGCCGTTGTCGCCGATACGGCCGAAGCTGTCGGGCAGCGCGATGCTGAAGCCCTCGGGGTCGTCGCGCTGGGAGAAGTCCTTGGGGATCGCCGCGGTGTTCTCACCGGTCGAGGACGAGGAGGGCCCGGAGGACGAGGACGAGGACGGGGCCGATGCGGAGGAGGACGGCGACCGCGTCCCCGATCTGGTGGGTTCGGGCCCGGGTGCGCCGGCGGTCGCCGCCGACCGTCCGTTCAGGGTGACGACGGTGACCATGGTGGCGAAGGCGGCCAGCAGGGCGACCGCCGCCAGGGCGAGCCCGGCCGGCGTCCAGGACACCGTGCGGTCCCGTACCGTCGTCCGCCACAGCGGCCGGCGCCACAGGGGCACCGCCGCCCGCTTGCGCACCTGGGGCGCCGTCTTCGCGGGGCGGGCGGGGCGCGGCGGGCGGCCGGCACGCGGCGGGCGCGGGGCGCGTTCCGTGCGGGCGGTGCCTTCGGCGGCGCCGGAACCGGCCGGTCCTGACGGCTCCACGGGACCGGACTGCTCGGCGAACGCCGTGACCGAGCCCGAGCCCGTGACCGAGCCCAGCAGTCCGCTCGGATCGCCGCGGAACTGCGCCTCGCCGATGATGCGGTTGAGGACCTTGCGCACCACGGGATCGTCGGTGCGTTCCAGCGGGTCCTTGCGGAGCAGCCCGTTGATGGCCAGGGCCAGCGGCCCGGCGTGCCGCGGGGGCACCACGGGCTCGTTGAGGACGGCGGCCAGGGTGGCGGCGGGGGTCTCCAGTTCACGGAACGGGGGGCGGCCCTCGACCATGGCGTAGAGGACGGCACCCAGCGACCACAGGTCGGAGGAGGGGCCGGGCCGTTCGCCGCGGGCCCGTTCCGGTGAGGCGAAGGAGGGCGCGGCGTCCTGGGCTGCGGTCACACCGAAGCCGCCCAGCACGATGTGCCCGTCCGGGCGGACCAGGACGTAACTGGGGCGTACGTCGCCGTGGGTGATGCCCTCCCCGTGGGCGGCGGTGAGGACGGCGAGCAGTTCGAGGCCGATCCGGGCGGCCCGGATCGCGTCCAGGGTGCCGGCGGTGGCCAGGAGTTCGTCCAGCGGGGTGGCCTCGGCGATCTCGGTGACCGTCCACAGCCGGTCGTCGTCCTCGACGATGTCCAGGCAGGTGAGCACCCGGTCGGGACAGACCAGCGCCATCACCTCGGCCTCCCGCAGCATGCGGGCCACCAGCCGGCGCCGCGCGGTGGGTTCGGAGTGCCTTTTCTCGGCGCGTAGTTCGGTGACGGTGACCTGCCGGCCGAGTTCGGTGTCCTCCGCCCGCCAGGCGGTCTGGCCGTCCCCTTGCCGTACGACGTCCGTCAGCCGGTAACGCCCGGCGAGCAACTGCCCGGGGGAACGCTCTGTGTTGGCATCGGCCATGGTCATGGTCATCCCCTGCTGCGAACCTGCGACTTCCCCGACACATCCACTGCCGAGCTGTACGGCCGGGGTGGCCGGTCTGCTCAACGCGGACCGCAATTCAAACCCCCGGACCTCGGCGTTCGAAAACTTTATGAGATACGCATGAACCGTAGAGCGTCTTCGCCCGTAGTTAGGGCCAAGTGCCGGGCGAGGATGCCGGTGCGGACGCGAAACGTGAGGAACCGAAATGGGAACGTGGCGAAATTTCCTACTCGCCGGAGTGGCCGCGACGATGCTCCTGGCCACGGCCTGTGGGGCTAGTACACAGCCGACCAACACGGCAGTGGTGCAGCCGGCCGCCGGGTCGGTGTCGGCCAGTCCCTCCGGGTCGAGTGGCACCTCCGGGCTGAAGACCGCGGGTGTGCTGGCAGTACGGGACGACTCCAAGCTGGGGGCGCTCGTCACCGACAGCGAGGGCAACACCCTCTACCGCTTCGACGCGGACACCCCGAGCCCCTCGAAGTCCAACTGTGAGGGGGACTGCGCCACCACCTGGCCGCCGGTCTCCGCCGACGACGCCTCGGCGTCGGACAGTCTCAACCCCGATCTGCTGGGCTGGGTCGCCCGCGCGGACGGTTCGAAGCAGCTGACCCTGTCCGGCTGGCCGCTCTACCACTACGCCAAGGACGCCAAGGCCGGTGACACCAACGGCCAGGGCGTCGGCGACAAGTGGTTCGCGGCGGCTCCCGACGGCAAGAAGTCGGGTGTGACGCGGGCCTCGCTCAATGTGCTCGACAGCCCCGAGCTGGGCAAGATCCTGCAGGACAAGAACGGCAAGACGCTGTACCTGTTCACCAAGGACACGCCGTGGCCGATGAAGACCGCGTGCGACGCCACCTGCCTGACGAAGTGGACGCCGGCCGGTCTGGTCACCGCCAAGGATGCCGCCGCGGCGGGGCTCCCCTCGGACGCGCTGTTCACCTTCACCACGCCGAACGGCACCAAGCAGGAGGCGTTCAACTGCTGGGCGGCCTACACCTTCAAGGGTGACAAGGAAGCCGGCCAGACCAACGGCCAGGGCGTCGGCGGTGTCTGGTTCGCGATCAAGAAGGACATCACGGTCGACCGGGGCAAGACCATCCCGGCCGCGAAGGCCAAGGCCGGTTCCTCGGCCACCGCTTCCTCGTCCGCCAGCAGCGAGGACAGCGGCGACGCTTCCGACAACGGCTACTGAGCCCGAGGGTGACCGCCGCACCGGTCCCCCCTCCCGCACACCCCCACGCGCCTCCGCCGCCTGGTCCCCGGACCGGCGGCGGAGGCGTCCGCCGTACCGGGCGGTGTACCGGTCACTACCGTTCCAGGAAGTCGAACAGCTCCTCCCAGCGGTCGGTGACGGCGGACGGGGCGTAGCGGCGGACGTTCTCCCGGGCCCGCTGCCCCATCGTGTCGCGCAGTTCGGCGTCGGCCATCAGCAGGTCGAGCCGGCGGGCCAGTTCCGAGGTGTTGCCGGGCCTGGCCAGCAGTCCGTCCTCGCCGTCGCGGATGATCTCCCGTACGCCGGGGGCGCAGTCGAAGGCCGCGCAGGGCACACCGCAGGCCATCGCCTCCAGGATCGCCAGCGGGAAGCCCTCGCCGCGCGAGGACTGCACGAAGACCGAGGCCTGGTGCAGCGCCCCGGTCACGTCCGCGGTCTGCCCGGCCCACTCCACCGAGCCGTCCAGCCCCAGGGCGGTGCACTGCCGCCTGAGGGGTTCCGCGAGCTCTCCGGCGCCGTGGATCCGCAGCCGCCAGCCCGGCTGGCGGGGCGCCACCTCGGCCCAGGTGTCGAGCAGCATGTCGATGCCCTTCTGGTGGCTGAGCCGGCCGATGCTGGCCACCGTCTTCTCGGTGCGGGGCGAGGCGGTGGCGGGCTCCGAGGGCAGCGGGTTGGGCATGAAACCGGTGTTGTCCAGTCCCTGGCCGGTCCACAGGTCGGCGTCCTCCTGGGTGAGCAGCAGCAGCCGGTCGACGCCCGCGAAGTGGGTGCGGACCCGCCGGAAGCGCGAGGACTGGCGGGAGTAGAGGTACGACTCGTGGCTCATCCCGATCACCGTGTGTCCGCAGGTGTCGGCGAGGGCCACCCACTCCATCGCCCACACCTGTGTGACGATGACGACCGCGCCCGGCCGGGCGGCGCGCAGCAGGGCGGACAGCCGCCCGGCGGCCTCGCGCATGACGGCCCGGCGGGTCGCCTCCCGGCGGATCCCGGCCAGGTCGGCGCGGACGGCCAGGCTCCGCAGGGAGCGCGGGGCGGGCGGGCGCCGCGCGTACAGGGTGAGGGTCTCGAACGGGAGGTCCTCGCCCAGGTCCATCGGCACCTCGGGCGGGGCGATGCCGACGATCCGGACCCGGTGTCCGCGGCCGGACAGCAGCCGGGCCAGCTGGTTCTGCCAACGGGCCACGCCGCCCAGCTCGTTGACCTCGTTGGCGACGAAGAAGATGTCACGCTCACGTCCGGTCATCGGCCCTCCCGGTGCCGGGGAGTCCCGAAGAACCGGTCCACGATGCGGGTGGCCGCGTCGCCCCGGTCGTACTCCCCGTAGCGGTCGGCGAACTCCTTGAGCCCGGTGGCGTGGCGCTCCCGGATGCCGCCGAGGTCGGCCAGCGCGGCGAACAGCTCCTCCTCGGTGCGCACCACCGGGCCGGGGGCCTGGTCCAGGAGGTCGAAGTAGGCGCCCCGGACGTCCTGGGAGTACTCCTCCCAGTCGTGGGCGAGGAAGATCATGGGGCGTTGCAGCAGCGCGTAGTCGAACATCAGCGAGGAGTAGTCGGTGACGACGGCGTCGGCCAGCAGCAGCAGCGGGGTGATGTCCGGTTCGCCGCTGACGTCGACGACCCGGCCGGCGACCGAGGGCGGCAGGGCGATCCGGTTGAGGTAGTGGGTACGGACCAGCAGGGTCAGCTCGGTGCCGAAGCGGTCCGCGAAGCGGTCGACGTCGAAGGGGAACTCGAACTCCCGGACCCGGCCGCCCGGATGGGCGCGGAAGGTGGGCGCGTACAGCACGACGGGGCGGTCCCGGCGCAGCCCGAGGCGGGCGGCGAGCCGCTCGGCCGCCGGGGCGGGGGCGGCGCGCTCACGGGCCCGTACGAGGGCGTCGTTGCGCGGGTAGCCGGTGCGCAGCAGCTTCTCGTCGGGGACGCGGTAGGCGCGGGCGAGGGTGCGCACATCGTGCTCGCCGCGCACCACGAAGTGGTCGAAGCGGTCCAGGGCCCGCTGGTAGGCGGCCTGCTGGGGCTCGGACATCATGCGGTAGCCGGGTTCGTCGAAGCCCATGTGCTTGAGGGCCGAGCCGTGCCAGGTCTGAATGTAGGTGGTGCCGGGGCGCTTGGCGAGCCTGAGCGGGAAGCCCTGGTTGTCGATCCAGAACTCGGCCTGGGCGAGGGCCCGCAGATACCGCCAGGACCAGCGGCGGACCAGTTCGGCGTCGTCGGGGAAACCGTCGGGCCGGTCCCCCGCGTACGACCAGTAGGCGGTGAAGCGCAGGCCGCGGCGCCGCAGTTCCTCGTAGAGGGCGCGGGGGCTGTCGCTGTACTGCCGGCCGAGGTGGCTCTCGAAGACGACGGTGCCGCGGCGGACCGGGAGGAGCGCGATCATGCGGTGGTAGACCTGGATCTTGCGCTCGCCGGAGTTGAGGTCCCGCCAGGCGGTCCGGGAGCGCCGGTAGGCGCGTTTGCCGGCGGTCGCGGCGGGGCCGCCGAGGTGGCGTTCGACGACGGCGTGGGTGCGGCGGGCGACGGTGCTGTGCTGGGTGAGGCGGAAGGCGAGGTGGCCCTTGGCGGAGACCTGGGGTTCGAGGCGGTCGGCGACCAGGCGGGTCAGCAGCGGCCGGATCCGCGGCGGCGGGGCCGCGGACAGGTCGGTGTTGCCCGCGGTGAGCCGGGTGGTGGTGCGCCGGCCGTCGGCGGTGAGGCGCAGCCGTACGTCCCACACCTCGTCGACCACGCCGAGCGGGCGCAGCCGCCGGGCGAGCGGCACCTCGGCGTGCCAGAGCAGGTGCTCACCGGCGTGGCGCGGGGTGTCCACCGGGAAGCGGAAGGCCCGCCAGGAACGGCGGCGGGCGCGGAACTCCAGCTCGCCGGAGAGCTCGGCTCCGGGCGGGACGACACCGAGGGGGTTGACGATCGCGCCGTCCAGGATCACCAGGCCGTCCCGAACGGCGTAGCCGGTGAGGCGGTTGCGCGGGGCCATCCGGTCCAGCGGGCGGGTGTGGTGGCCCAGGGCGGTGACGTCGAGGACCTCGCGGCCCTGCGGGTCGTCGAGGTGGTCGGCGCACCAGTAGATCCGGCCGTCGCGCTCGGCGAGCGGGGAGGAGATCTTGTGCCGGTTGATGAGGGTGTCGATGGCCGGCATCAGCTGGTCCCAGTCCTCCTTGAGCAGCAGATAGCCGCAGATGGCGTGGATGGGATCGAGGGCGGCGTACGCGGCCGGGGGGAAGCCGGCGATGTAGTCGTCGGCCATCCGGGCGAAGCGGCGGCGGTAGTCGTCGTCGAGGAAGGGCAGTTCGCGCAGGTACAGGACGAGGTCGTGCTTGAGGAACTTGATGTCCTTGGCGAGCTTGAGCGCGTCCATGGCGGGGTCGTCGCCGGCCGGGCGGTGGTCGAGGATGCCGTCGATCCGGCGGTGGATCTCGACCCGGGCGGAGAAGTTGTCCAGCTCGTGGCGGCGGTTGCTGATGGACTTGACCCGGGCCTTGTCCACGACGTTCCAGAGGTAGACGGTGTCCGGCACGAGGGTGATCCGGCGGGCCGCCAGATAGGCCCGGGCGGAGAAGAGCAGGTCCTCGTAGTGGATGCCCCGGGGGAAGATGAGGCCGGCCGCGGTGAGGAAGTCGCGCCGGTAGCACTTGTTGGTGGACAGGGTGTCGAAGACCATCAGGTCCGGCAGCTCGGTGATGGAGTCGATGGTGCGGGTGCGCCGGTACAGCCACGGGTACCAGGGGTCCCGGCGGTGGTGCCGGCTGTCGGTGTGGACCCGTACGCAGAGCCCGGAGACCAGGTCGGCGCCGGTGCGTTCGGCGGCCTCCAGCATGGTGCGGCAGGCGTTGCGGGGCAGGGTGTCGTCGCTGTCGAGGAACATCACGTAGCGGCCCCGCGCCACGGCGACGCCCTGGTTGCGGGGTTCCCCGCAGCCGCCGCTGTTGACCGGCAGCCGGATCACCCGCACCCGGCCGGGGTGGGCGGTGGCGAAGGCCTCGGCGGCCTCGTAGGAGCCGTCGGTCGAGCAGTCGTCGGCGATGACCACCTCGACGTTGCGCAGCGTCTGGTCCAGCACGGACCGTACGGCGGCGGGGAGCCGCCGCGCGTCGTTGTAGACGATGACGACGACGCTGATGTCCGGGTGACCTGCCTCGGAGTCCATGGAAGGGCGCCTCCTTGTGTGTGCCGGTCGCCCTTCGAATCTCTGGTCTGCGGCCCCGGCCCGCAACTCGGAGCGCGCCCCGCCCCGCCGCGGGGCACCATGGGCACATGGCCAGGGCGCTCCCCGTACGGCTGGTGGCGGGACTGCTGCTCGTCGCCGTCTTCTGGCCGCTCCACTGGACGCTGGCCGGCCCCTGGTCGGAGGACGTCTTCCTGCCGTTGTGGCTGGGCTACGTCCTGGTCGGCGACGGCCTGGTGCTGCTGCGCACCGGTACGTCCCCCATGAGCCGCGGCCGGTGGCTGTTCCTGGCCCTGTTCCCGCTGTCCTCGGCCTGCTGGACGCTGTTCGAACTGGCCAACCATGTCATCGGCAACTGGTACTACGCGGCCCCGGGCGGCCGGCACGGGCGGCTGTGGTGGGACGTGGTCCAGGCGGCCACGTACAGCGTGGTCATCCCCGCCCTGTGGGTGACGGCCGAGCTGATGCTGAGCCTGCCGCGGCCGCGCGGGCCCCGGGACCGGCCCCGGGGCGGCCGGGCGGGCCGGGGAGACGGCGGCCGGGCGCGGCCGGTGCTGCCCGCGCTGCTGCTGCCGCCGGCCGGCCTCGCGGCGCTGGCGCTGGCGCTGCTGTTCCCGCGGCAGGCCTTCTGGCTGCTGTGGTTCGTACCCTTCCTGCTCCTCGATCCGCTCAACCGCCGTACGGGGCGCCCCAGTCTGCTGCGGCAGGCCGAAGCGGGCCGCTGGGACACGATCACGGCACTGGCGCTGGCGGGGCCGGTCACCGGCTTCTTCTGGGAGATGTGGAACGGCGGCGCGGCGGGCTACCACTGGGTGTACACGATCCCCTGGTTCGACGGGACGCCCCATCTGTTCCGGATGCCGCTGGCCGGCTACCTCGGCTATCCGCCGTTCGCACTGTCGACATTCGCGCTGTGGTCGGCCGTCATGGGGGAATCAATCACCGTCGGGCCCGGTTCCCCGGACCGGAAGTCACCGACGTCGAAGGGTGCTGAGATGTTCGCGTTGACATTCGCCGAGTACGGGGATCCGTCCGTACTCCGGGTGGCCGAGGTACCCGAGCCGCACGCCGGGCCCGGCCAGGTACGGATCGCGGTCCGGGCGGCGGGGGTGAACCCGGTCGACTGGAAGATCCGCTCAGGGTTCATGAAGGACGACTTCCCGGTGGAACTGCCCTGCGTGGCCGGCATGGACGCCGCCGGGGTCGTCGACGAGGTCGGGGAGGGCGTCGAGGGCGTGAGCCCCGGGGACGAGGTGTTCGGCTCCGGCAACGGCGTGTCCGCCCAGTTCGCGGTCCTGGACCACTTCGCGGCCAAGCCCGCCACGATGAGCTGGTCGCAGGCGGCGGCGCTGCCGGTGCCCGCCGAGACCGCCCAGCGGGCCCTGGGGCTGCTGGACCTGCTGGGCGGGCCCGCCGCCGGGCAGACCCTGCTGATCGAGGGCGCCGCGGGCGGGGTGGGCACCGTGGCGGCCCAGTTCGCCATCGCCGACGGCGCCACGGTCATCGGCACCGCGAGCGAGCCCAACCACGGCTATCTGCGCTCCCTGGGCGTGGTGCCCACCACCTACGGCCCCGGGCTCACCGAGCGGGTGGCCGCCCTGGCCCCCGGCGGCGTCGGCTTCGCCCTGGACACGGCGGGCAAGGGATCGGTCCCCGAACTGATCGCGATCGTCGGCGACCCGGCCCGGGTGGTGACCATCGCCGACTTCTCCGCCGGGCAGTACGGTGCCCGGGTGACCGGCGCCGGCACCGACCCCCAGCGGTACGACGCCCTGCCCCGGGCCGCCCGGCTCTTCGAGGCGGGCGGCCTGACCGTCACCGTCGACTCCGAGTTCCCGCTGACCGAGGCCGCCAAGGCCCACGAACGCAGCGAGGGCGGCCACGTCACCGGCAAGATCGTGCTCACGGTGTCCCCGGCCTGACGTACCGGGCACCGGGTCGCGCGGCCCTCGTCCACGCCTGCCACCGAGTGGGTAGGCTCAGCGGACGTGCCCACCCTGCTGATCGTCCATCACACTCCGTCACCCAACACCCAGGCCATGTTCGAGGCCGTGCTCTCCGGAGCCACCACCGACGAGATCGAGGGCGTCGAGGTGGTGCGGCGGCCCGCCCTGGGCGCGACGGCGGCCGACGTCCTGGCGGCCGACGGCTTCCTGCTCGGCACCCCGGCGAACCTCGGCTACATGTCCGGCGCCCTCAAGCACTTCTTCGACCAGATCTACTATCCGTGCCTGGACGCGACCCGCGGCCGGCCGTTCGGCTACTACGTGCACGGCGGCAACGACGTGACCGGGACGGTGCGCGGCATCGAGTCGATCACCACCGGCCTGGGCTGGCAGAAGGCCGCTGTGCCCGTCACGGTCACCGGCGAGCCGGGCCGGGCCGACATCGAGGCCTGCTGGGAACTGGGGGCCACGGTGGCCGCCGGGCTGGCTCCGTAACGGCCGCACACCCCTTTCCCGCACGGCCGCCATGCCGCACCATGGGCCGGGGGGCGACTCATGGACCAGGACACGTACGCCAGGCTCACCGCGGTGCAGCGCGATCCGTATCCGCTGTACGCGCGCGCCCGGGCCGAACCGGGACTGAGGTACTCGCCGGAACTGGGCGCCCGGCTGGTCACCCGGCAGGCGGACGTCATCGAAGTGCTGCGCAGGCCGGAGGACTTCTCCTCGGCCAACGCCCTGCTGCCCGACGTACTGCCGGCCCCGGAGGCCCTCGCGGAACTCGCCAAGGGCCCGGGCGGCGGCCCCGTCGTGGTGACCTCGGACGGGGCGCCGCACCTGCGGTTGCGCGCCCCGCTGGTGCGGGGGCTGTCCGCGTCACGGGTGACGGCGGCCCTGCCGTACATCACCGAGCGCGCGACGGCCCTGGTGGACGCCTTCGCCGCCGACGGGCGGGCCGAGCTGATGCGGCAGTACGCCAGACGGCTGCCCGGCGAGGTGATCGGTCATCTGCTCGGTCTGGACCCGGCGGACGTGCCGGCGGCGGTCCAGGGCAGCCACCGGGCCGAGGAGTTGCTGTTCCGGCCGCTGCCGGTGCAGGAGCAGATCCACGCCGCCCGCGATGTCGTCGCGCTGCAACTGCTGCTGCTGGACCACGCGCAGCGGCGGCGGCGCAGTCCGGGCGACGACCTGTGCTCGCGGATCGTGCGGGCGGCCGCCCCCGGCGACGGCCCGCTGACGCCGGATCAGCGGGGCGAGGTGGTGTCCGGTCTGCAGAACCTGCTGATCGCCGGGCATCTGACCACCACCGCGCTGATCGGCACCAGCGTGCTCCATCTGCTGCGGCACCCGGCGCAGTGGGAGCGGCTGTGCGCCGACCCCTCGCTGATCCCGGCCGCGATCGAGGAGGCCGCCCGCCACGACAGCCCCCTGCAGGGCTTCCGCCGGGTCACCACCCGGCCGGTCACCCTCGCCGGGGTGCGACTGACCGCCGGGGAGGCGCTGTTCGTGGCGTACGGCTCCGCGAACCGGGACGAGGCGGCCCACGAGGGCGCGGGGGACTTCGACACCGGCCGTGCTCCGGCCCGGCATCTGGCCTTCGGGCACGGGGTCCACAGCTGCCCCGGCGCAGGACTGGCCCGGGAGCAGCTGCGGATCACCCTGGAGATCCTGACCCGGCGGCTGCCGGGGCTGCGGCCGGCGCCGGGCGGACCGGTGGAGATGCTGCCGACGATGATCCACCGGTCCCCCCGGGCCCTGCCGCTGGTCTGGGAGACCTGACAGGGGCTCAGGGCACGGACTTTCAGGCCCAGGGCGAGACGATCCGGAAACTGATGTCCGCCCGGTACCCGGAGCTGTTCTCGTAGGGGTCGATCCGCAGCTGGAAGTTGCGGTGCCGCAGATAACGGCCGGGGTAGTTGTACGACTCGAAGGAGACCGAGTCCGCACCGGCCGCGCCCTGGTGCCGGCAGAAGGTGGCGTCCTCACGGAACAGGCGGGTGCCGTCGGAGGCGTCGGCCCTGATCCTGAAGTCGTAGTGCCGCAGGTAACGGCCGTCGCTCACCTTGAAGGAGAAGCAGCTGGAGTCGGCGAGGCCGGGTACGACGGTGAAGGTCGCCGAGTCGCGGGTCTGCGAGGAGGAGGAACCGCTGACCGGGTCGAGCCGGCCGAGGCCGTCGCGGTAGGCCCAGTAGCGGTCGGGATAGTTCACCGAGCGCACCGACCACTGCGTCACGTCGGGCGACGGCTTGGCGGTGGGCTTCTTGGTGGTCTTGCCGCCGGAGGTGCCGGCCTCGCTCTTCCCCGCGCCGGCGGCCCGGTGGTCGGAGGCGGAGGCCGAGGCGGAGGCGGAGGCCGGGATCCGGGAGGCGGCGGTGTCCAGACCCGCCTTGTTGCCGGCCTGCTCCTGCTCCGGCGAGGGCGTCAGGGAGGGGGCGGCGGTGTCCGCCGGGATCCTGGGGAGCGCGGGCAGTGCCGCCGAGTCTGTGCTGGGCGCGGTGCTCGAAGCGTCGGCGTCACCGGACGCGCCGGGCCCCTCCCGTACGACCGCGATCACCAGCAGGCCGCAGGCGGTGAGGACGGCCGCGCCCACCAGCAGGCCAAGCGGGCGTGACCGGACCGGCCGGGTGTGCTGGACGGCACCGGCCGGTTCGAACAGCACCGGCAGCAGACTCCCGGTGTACGGCGGGCGGGTGTTCTCCGTGTGGGTGGTGGTCTCGTACTCCTCGTACCCCTCGAACTCCTGGTAGCCCTGGGGTACTTCGTACCCGTCATGCCCCTGGTACCCGTCGTACCCGTCGTGCCGCGCGTACGGATCCGCCGGGCCGGCCGGTCCCGGTTCCTGCTCCTGGAACAACTGCTGTGCGGCGTCCGGACTCAGCGGCAGGGGCCGCTGCGGCCGGAATACATCCAGTTCCTCTGATTCGCGGCCGTGCTCCTCGGGTCTCAACCCGGTCCTCCTCGTACGTTCCCAGCAGATCGCTGTGGGCGGCCGAGAGTAGCGGTCCTGGCCCGGTTCTGCCGGAATTCCTCAATCCGCCTACGGTTCCGGCCCTTCCCTGCTATACCGCGAACGGCGGCCCGGATCAGTCCTGGAGGCGGTCGATCTGACGGATCTTGTTGGTCGCGTCCAGCGCCGCGACCTTGTAGGACTCGGCGAGCGTCGGGTAGTTGAAGACCGCGTCGACCAGGTAGTCGACCGTGCCGCCGGATCCCATCACCGCCTGCCCGATGTGGATGAGTTCGGTGGCCCCGGTGCCGAAGCAGTGCACTCCGAGCAGCCGCCGGTCGTCCGGGGAGACCAGCAGCTTGAGCATGCCGTGCGAGTCGCCGATGATCTGTCCCCGGGCCAGCTCGCGGTAGCGGGAGATGCCGACCTCGAAGGGCACGCACTCCTCGGTCAGTTGGTCCTCGGTCCGGCCGATGAAACTGATCTCGGGGATGGTGTAGATACCGATCGGCTGCAGGTCGGACATCCGGTGCACCGGCTCGCCACAGGCGTGGTACGCCGCCGTACGTCCCTGCTCCATCGAGGTCGCGGCCAGCGCCGGGAAGCCGATCACGTCGCCCACGGCGTAGATGTGCGGCACGGCGGTGCGGTAGTGCTCGTCGACCGTGATCCGGCCGCGGCCGTCGGCGGACAGGCCGGCCTTGTCCAGGTCCAGGTCGTCGGTGAGACCCTGCCTGCCGGCGGAGTACATCACGGCGTCGGCGGGGATCTTCTTGCCGCTCTCCAGGATGGTGAGGGTGCCCCGGGGATGGCGTTCGACGGCGGCGACGGTCTCGCCGAAACGGAAGGTGACGGCGAGGTCCCGCAGGTGGTACTTGAGCGACTCGATGACCTCGACATCGCAGAAGTCGAGCATTCCGGCGCGCTGTTCGACCACCGTGATCTTGCTGCCGAGGGCGGCGAACATGGAGGCGTACTCCATGCCGATCACGCCGGCCCCGACGATGACCATGGAGCGCGGTACCCGCTCAAGGTTGAGGACGTTGTCGGAGTCCATGATCGTCCGCTCGTCGAACTCGACGGTGGCGGGACGGGCCGGCCGGGTGCCGGTGGCGATCACGATGTGCTCGGCGCTCAGCAGCCGTTCGTTGCCGTTCGCCTCGCTCAGGGCGACGGTGTGGTCGTCCACGAAACGGCCGGTGCCGCCGAAGACCGAGACCTGGTTGCGGGAGAGCTGACTGCGGATCACGTCGACCTCGCGGCTCACCACGTGCTGGGTGCGGGCGGTCAGGTCCGCGACGGTGATGTCCTCCTTGAGGCGGTAGCTCTGACCGTACAGATCCCGCTGGGTGAGGCCGGTGAGGTAGAGCACCGCCTCGCGCAGGGTCTTGGAGGGAATGGTCCCGGTATGGATGGAGACCCCGCCGACCATGTCGGGGCGGTCGATCACGGCGACCCGGCGGCCGAGCTTGGCCGCGGCTATGGCGGCCTTCTGGCCGCCCGGACCGGATCCGATGACAAGCATGTCGAAATCGCGCACTTCAGGAGTCTCGCAGGCCGGGCCCCTCCCCCGGAAG
Source organism: Streptomyces sp. RLA131 (assembly GCF_056270125.1). NCBI lineage: Bacteria > Bacillati > Actinomycetota > Actinomycetes > Kitasatosporales > Streptomycetaceae > Streptomyces > Streptomyces sp. RLA131. Next base: position 7,266,969 of record NZ_JBWDOQ010000002.1, on the reverse strand, counting down.
GGCCAATTCTTTCGTGAACCGCCGCGCGGCGGCCCGAAGTCACAGGGCCGGCGTCACCGGCCCGGCCTCAGGGGCTCCGTCTCACCGTCTCCGTCTCACCGGCTCTGTCTCACAGGCTCCGCGGATCGACCGGGGCCGACGAACGGCTCCCCTCCATGGTCGCCCGGCTCTGCGCGAGGATCTCCTGGACGTGCCGCTCGATCCCCTCCGGGTCCAGCCCCAGGGCCTTGCCTATGTGCACCGACCACACCTCGGAGCGCAGATTCGTCTCGAAGTCCAGGTCGGCGCGGACGTTCTCCCGGGTCGCCTGCCGGTTCTGGCTGACCATGACGAACGTCGAGAGGAAGATCGCCTCCAGGCTGACGATCATGGTCAGCAGACCGAAGGGGTACGGGTCGAAGACCGCCCGCCTGCCCAACAGGCCCTCGTTCAGCACGATCCAGACCGCGAACCACAGGGCGTGAAGATAGACGAACTCCATCCTCCCCGCGAAGGCGGTGATCGCGTCCGCGAACCTGTCCTGCGTGCCGCGCATCCGCGTGTAGACGTCCCGCTCGTGCGGGAGCCGGAGGACGGACCGTACCGGAGCGGCCGGCCCGTCGGAGTGAGGGGAGTTCATGCCGTCCATCGTGCCCGACGGCCCGGCGGGCCCGTGCCCCGGTGCCGTCGCCCGCTCCCGGGGGCCGGTACCGGGACCGCGTACGGAGGGTCAGGACCGCGTGAGGGCCGCGTCGGGAACGGACGTACGGAGCGGGTGCGCCGGCAGTCCGCCCCGGACCGGGCGGCGTCGCCGGAGGGCGAACGCGCGTACCCCGGGCAGGACCAGGACCACCACGCCGGGGAGACTGGCGACGAGGGTGAGCACCCCGTAGACCACGGCGGTGGCCAGACCCTGGGAGGCGCCCAGGCCCGCCGCGCCGAAGGCGAGGGTCGAGGCGGCCTCCCGGGGGCCCCAGCCGCCGATGTTGACCGGAAGGCCCATCACCAGCAGCGCCAGCACGGCCGGCGGGACGAGCGCGGCGAGCGGCGCCGTGGATCCCGCGACGCGGGCCGCGACGAGGAACAGGGTGACATGGCCCACCAGTCCGGCCGCCGACAGCAGGACCACACCCGGCCAGGCGGAACGGGCGAGCAGGCCCTGACGTACGTCGGCCAGGCCGGTGGCCAGGGCCCGGCCCCCGCGCACGGTGCCCCGCCCGCGCCAGAACCACACGGCCGGGACGGCCGCCACGACGAGCGCGCCCAGCACCGCCCACCCGGTCGCCGGGCCCGGCCGGAAGCCGCCGGTCAGCGAGGTGAGGAGGGCGGGCCGGGTGAGCAGCACCGTACCGCCCAGGACGAGGACGACGATCTGGCCGGCGCACCGTTCGAGGACCACGGCGCGTACGCCCCGGCCGACGTCGCCGGAGTCCCGGCCGTGCCGGACGGCGCGGTCGACGTCGCCGAGGACACCGGCCGGGAGCACCGCGTTGAGCAGCAGTGCCCGGTAGTAGTCCGAGACGGCCTTGGCGAGCGGCAGCCGCAGGCCGAGGCGGCGGGCCACCAGGCACCAGCGCCAGGCGCTGAAGACCGTGGTGAGCAGGCCGATCGCCAGCGCCGCGAGCACCGAGGCGCCGTTGATGACGCGCAGTCCTTCGACGAACGCGGCGCTGCCCATCCGCCACATGAGCGCGCCGAGGATGCCCGCCCCGATCAGCAGCCTCAGCCAGGGCCAGACCCGTCGCATCACAGCTCCCCACCTCCGGACGGTCCGGGCAGCGCCAGCAGGTCGGTGTGGCCGACCACCACCCGCAGTTCGCCGGCGGCGGCCTCGGCGAGCCGGCGGCGCAGATAGGGCTCGGCCCGGTCGGCGAGATCGGGCCGCTGTTCGCAGGCCGCGGCCACCCAGCCGCGCAGCCATTCCTGGGCCAGCGCCGCCTGGTCCGGCCCGAGCCGCCAGGGGCTGGGGGCACCGGTCACCGTGGCGCCATGGCGTTCGAACGCCTCGGTGGTGGCGGCGACGGCGTCGGGGCCGAGCAGCCGGCGGCCGGCGGTCTCCCGGCGCTGGTGGGCGTCGAAGGCGGCGGCGATCTCGGCGTCCAGCGGGTCGGCCGGGGCGAGTTCCACCTGCCCCGCCACGGAGAGGGTCAGCAGCGCCGGGCAGCGCGCCCCGGCGCACGCGGCGGCCAGCGCGTCGATCTCGCCGAGGGTGAGCAGGTCGAGCAGGGCCGAGGCGGTGACCAGCGAGGTCCCGGCGAGGTCGGCGGCGCTCAGCCGGGTGAGGTCGCCCTCCCGGGTCTCGGCCGTGACGCGGTTGCCGTCGCCGTCGGCCAGCCCGGCGGTGCTCGCGCCCGCGAGGGCGAGGAGCGCGGGATCGCGGTCGTGCAGGATCCAGGACTGCGGACCGGGCAGCCGGCCGGTGAGCCAGCGGGCCAGGGATCCGGTGCCGCAGCCGAGGTCACGTACGACCAGTGGCCCGGCGAGGGCGTCCCGGAGCGGGTCGAGGAGTGCGGCCGACCGGGCGGCGGCGTCGGCGCTCTCGCGCAGCGTCAGCCATTGCGGGGTGAAGGCGGGTGCCTGTGACGCGCTCACGCGGATTCCTCCCGTAGCAGGTGCAGGGCCGCGTCCAGACGTTCCGCGGCTCGTTCCCAGCCCGGCAGGGTGTCCCGCCGGTGCCGGGCAGTGGTCCTCAGCAGGTCCCTCAGTTCGGCGTCCCCGAGCCAGCGGCGCAGGCCGCCCGCGAGGGCCGCGCTGTCCTGCGGGGGGACCAGGATGCCGGGCAGCCGGCCGTCGGGGGCGTGCCCGAGGGCGTCCGGTACGCCGCCGACGGCCGTCGCCAGTACGGGCGTCCCGCGCATCAGGGCCTCGGTCACCACCATCCCGTACGTCTCGGCCCGGGACGGCAGTACGAACAGGTCGGCGGCGTCGTACTGGGCCGCCAGCGGTTCGCCGGTCAGCGGTCCGGTGAACGCCACCCGGTCCCCGAGGCCGTGTTCCCCGACGAGGTCACGCAGCCGGGCCGCGTACCCGGGGTCCCGGCTCGGCGGCCCGACGAAGACGCAGTTCCAGGACAGGTCGGCGACGGCCGCCAGGGCCTCGACGAGCAGGTCCTGGCCCTTGCGCGGGGTCACGGAGGCGACGCACAGCAGCCGTGTCGCGCCGTCCGTGCCGGTGGCCAGCGGCGCCGGATCGGTGCCCGGGGCGACGACCCGCACCCGGTTCGCGGGAAGCCCGTGGTGCGCGGTGAGCCGGCGGGCGGCCCAGGGGCTGGTGACCACCACCAGGCTCACGGCGTGCAGGGTCTCCCGCTCCCCGGCGTCCAGTTCGGCGGCGTCGGCGGGCGTCAGGCCCGTCTCGTCGGCGAGCGGCAGATGGACCAGTACCGCCAGCCTCAGCCGGCCCGCCTGCGGGACGACGACCTCGGGAACGCCGCAGGCCACCAGCCCGTCGAGCAGCACCACGGCGCCGTCGGGCAGTGCCGCGAGCTCACCGGCGAGCCGCTCGCGCGCGGCGGCGTCCGGCCGCGGCCAGGCCCCCGGTACGGCGATCTCGCGCACCGGACGCCCCGCCGCGGCCAGGCACTGGTTGACCCGGCGGTCGTAGACGTTGCCCCCGCTGGGGGTGGTCAGGTCGTGGACGTCGCCCGGCAGCACGACATGCAGCGGCCGCAGGGCCGCGGCGGTGGCGCCGGCGGCGCTCACAGCGTCCGCTCGTAACTCGCCCAGGCGATGTGCGACTCGTGCAGGGTGACGGTGATCGCGGTCAGGCCGCGCGCCTCCTCCCCGAGTGATCCGGCGGCCACCCGGTCGGCGAGCCGGTCGGCGACGACCTTGGCCAGGAACTCCGTCGAGGTGTTCACCCCGGCGAAGACGGGCTCGTCGTCGAGATTGCGGTAGTTGAGCTCGGCGATCACGGCACCGAGCTCGGTGGTGGCCAGTCCGATGTCGACGACGATGTTGTCGGCGTCGAGCTCCGGGCGGCGGAAAGTGGCGTCCACCACGAACGTCGCCCCGTGCAATCGCTGTGCGGGGCCGAAGACCTCGCCGCGGAAGCTGTGGGCGACCATCAGATGATCGCGAACGGTGATACTGAACACAGGAACGACCCTCCAGGGCGGCGGGCCGCCCTTCGGCACTATGCGGGACGGTAGTGAATACGGTGACACAGCCCGGATGGTTCACCTGCGGCGACGCGGCTCATCGCGGCGGGCAGATCCTCGAAGTCACTCTCACCGGTGATCAGCGCGTCGAAGCGGGCGTCGGCCAGCAGCCGCAGGGCCAGTGCCATCCGGTCGCCGAAGCCCCGGCGTGAGCGGCGGGCCGGGGAAACCATCCCGACCTGGCTGCTGCGCACGACCAGCCGGCGGGAGTGGAACGCCTCGCCGAGCGGCAGGCTGACCCGCCGGTCGCCGTACCAGCTCAGTTCCAGGACGGTCCCCTCCGGATCGAGCAGTTCCAGGGAGCGGGTGAGCCCCGCCTCGGTGGCGCTGGCGTGGATCACCAGGTCACAGCCGCCCTCCGCCCGGTCGGGCAGGGCGAAGCCGATGCCCAGCGCCTCGGCGACGGCCGCCCGCGCCGGATCGACGTCCACCAGCTGCACCCGGGCCCCGGGGATCCCCGCGGCCACGGCGGCCACGGAGCTGCCGACCATTCCGGCGCCCACCACCGCGATCCGGTCGCCGACCAGCGGCGCGGCGTCCCACAGGGCGTTCACCGCGGTCTCCACCGTCCCCGCCAGCACCGCCCGCTCCGGGGGCACGGTGTCCGGCACCACGGTGACCGCGGTGGCCGGCACCACGAACCGGGTCTGGTGCGGATAGAGGCAGAAGACGGTACGCCCGAGCAGCTCCGCGGGGCCGTGCTCGACCACTCCCACGTTGAGGTAGCCGTACTTGACCGGCGCCGGGAAGTCGCCCTCCTGGAAGGGCGCCCGCATCGACCCGTGCTGGCTCTCGGGCACACCGCCGCGGAAGACGATGGTCTCGGTCCCCCGGCTGATGCCCGAGTACAGGGTGCGCACCAGGACCTCGTCCGGGCCGGGTTCGGGGAGGGCCACGGAACGGAGCTCCCCCTCGCCCGGGGCCCGCAACCAGAAAGCACGCGCCGAACGCTTCACCGTTTTCCTCCGTATTGCTTGATGACGGCCACGCGACCCCGCCGAGCAGGCGGTTCCGGGCCCGTACCGTACGCGGCGGTTCCGCGCGATCGACAACTGGGGACGTGATGACCGTACGATCCGGAGCGGACAAGGGCTCGGCAGGCCGCGAGCAGGCCGTGGCGGCGGCGGCCCAGCTGGGCCTGCTGGCGGTGCTGTGGGCGTTCGCCGGCCTGGACCCGGCGGGCCTGCTGGCCGGGGCCGTCCACGCCGCGGCGATCTGGGTGGTGCTGGCGGCCTCCCTGCGCCGCTACGGCACCCGGGTGCTGGGGCCGGCCGACCGCGTCACGCTGGCCCGGGCGGTGCTGGTCGGGGGTGTCACCGCGCTGGTGGCGGCCGGCGCGGGACACGGAGTACCGCTGACCGCGCTGGCCTCGGTGGCGCTGGTCCTCGACGCGGTGGACGGCAAGGTCGCCCGGCGCACCGGGACGGCCTCGGCGCTGGGTGCCCGCTTCGACATGGAGGTCGACGCCTTCCTGATCCTCGTACTGAGCGTCCGGCTGGCGTCGGATCTGGGGCTGTGGGTGCTGGCGATCGGCGCGATGCGCTACCTCTTCGTCGCGGCCGCCTGGGCCGCTCCCTGGCTGCGCGGGGCGCTGCCGCCCAGCTTCGCCCGCAAGACCGTGGCCGCGCTGCAGGGCATCGTCCTGGTCGCGGCCTGCTCGGGGCTGCTGCCCCGCCCGGTCGCGGGGCTGATCACCGCGCTGGCGCTGGCCTCCCTCACCTGGTCCTTCGGCCGCGACATCCGGTGGCTGTGGCGCGCCGGCCGGCCCGTCACCAGGGCCGCCACCGCCACGGTCACCGTGGCCGTCGCCGCCGGCGCCGGCGTCAGTCGTCGTGGCGCGGCAGGTACCGCAGCAGCACCACGTCTCCGATCTGCCTGGCCTCTGCCAGTCTCATACGGTGCTCCGGCCCCTGCGGGAGCACCGCGGGATTGACCAGCCGCGGGGCGTCCGCCTGGCCGACGAAGAACGGGGCGTAGACCAGGTGCAGTTCGTCTACGACGCCGGCCGCCAGGAACATGGTGTGGATCGCTCCCCCGCCCTCGACCATCAGGCGCCCGATGCCCCGGCCGGCCAGATCGGCCAGTACGGTACGCACATCCAGCGGATCGCCGGCGTCGACGACCGAGCAGACCGCTTCCAGCCGCTCCCGCACCGAGGCCACCGCCCGGGTGCTGGTGTACACGAGCTTGTCGCCCTCGCCGGTGGTGAAGAACCTCGCCGCCGGGTCGATCTTCCCGCTCTCCGTCAGGGTGACCTTCACCGGGGTCGGGGGCAGCCCGTCCTTGATCCGGCGTTCCCTGCGCTCCCGCGAGCACACCAGCAGCCGCGGGTCGTCCGCCCGGATGGTGTTGGCGCCCACCAGGATGGCGTCGACGCCGGCCCGGACCTCGTCGACCCGGTCGAAGTCCTCCTCGTTCGACAGCAGGAGCCGGGTGGTGCTCGTGTCGTCGAGGTAACCGTCCAGCGACGCGGCCACCGACAACAGCACATGCGGGCGCGATTTCATGCCCCCCATGATCCCCCTCCCCGCCCGACCCCGGCCACGCCCCCTCCCCCGACCGCCGGCGGGACCGCCCGCACGGGCGCTCCGCGGCGCTCGGGCGGGTGACCGTCATCCACATCCTCCCCGGCCCGCCGCCGCACCCGGATGCCGCGGCCACTCCCGTGGAAACCCGCCCGGGCGCCCGCCGCGACGGCCCCGTGGCGGACTTCCACGGGGGCTGGGCCGACGGGCCGGCCCGGTCGGGACAAGGGGCCCCGGTGGCCCGGTGGCCCGGTCCGGGGCTCCCCGGCGGCCGCGCACGACCTCACCGCAGCCCCTCCGACCTGGGCTTTCATGGCGTTCGGGCCTAGCATTTCCCCATCGTGAAACCCATCGTGGAAGGGGATCGGATGGACCGCGGCATACGCACTGTGGACGACGTGATGAGACTCCTGGACGACCTGTTCGCGCCGGACGCCGACCGCTGGACGGCCGGGGCGGCCACCTGGTGGGACGGCTTCTACAGCGACCGCTCCAGGCCGGTGCCGTTCTTCGTGCCGAAGCCGGACGAGAATCTGGTCTCGTACCTCGACCGGGGCCTGATCGCTCCGGGCCGGGCGCTCGACCTGGGCTGCGGTCCGGGCCGCAACGCGCTGCGACTGGCGGCGCTCGGTTTCCGGGTGGACGCCGTCGACCTGTCGCCCGCGGCGGTCGCCTGGGCCGGGGAACGCGCCCGGGAGGCGGGCGCCGACATCCGGTTCCACTGCGGCGACGCCTTCGGCCCCGCCGGGACCGGGCTGGACGGCCCGTACGACCTCATCTACGACTCGGGCTGCTTCCACCATCTGCCGCCCCACCGCCGGATCAGCTATCTCGCCCTCCTCGACCGTGTACTGGCCCCCGGCGGCCACCTCGCCCTGACCTGCTTCGCGGCCGGAGCGATGGGCTCCGAGCTCCCCGACGCGGCCTTCTACCGTCAGCCCCGGCTGCACGGCGGGCTCGGCTACACCCCGGAGTCACTGCGCTGGATCTTCTCCGACCTGACGGAGGTCGAGCTGCGCCGTATGCGCGACGAGCCGCCCGGGTCCCCGCACTTCGGTGAGCCGTTCCTGTGGACCGCGCTGTTCCGCCGTACGAAAGAAGGGCCTCCGCGGACTCTCGTCCGTGAAGACCCTTCGCACCGTCGGGACGACAGGATTTGAACCTGCGACCCCTTGACCCCCAGTCAAGTGCGCTACCAAGCTGCGCCACGTCCCGGTGCTCGGCCATTCGGGGATTCGCCCCTGGCTGACCGCGCACGAGAACAATACCGCACCCGGTGCGGTGCCCGCGCGCACCCGAAATGAGTAGGCGTACTCATGTGGCGCCCGCCACAGCGGCCGATGCTGCCGTTATGACGAATCCGATCCATCAGCAGACGACGGCGGCGTACTACGCACAGGCCGTGATCTCGTTCGGGGCGGCGCTGACGGCGACCGCCGTGGGGGTGGCGTACCTGCCCGTGGGTCCGTGGGTGCGGGCGTTCCTGGGGCTGGGGGTGCTGTACCTGGTGACCTCGGCGTTCACGCTGGCCAAGTGCGTACGGGACCGGCAGGAGGTGGGACAGGTGGTGAGCCGGGTGGATCAGGCCCGGCTGGACAAGCTGCTGGCCGAGCATGATCCGTTCAGGGCCGAGGGTCTGTAGGGGCTCGCTCCGGCGGGGCCTGGGCCGGAGCGACCGGTTCGCTGCCACGGGCGGCCTCGGCGCTGTTCTGGGCGCCGAGGGCGCCGAAGTAGAAGCCGGCGACGGTGGCCAGGACGGTCAGCAGCGACGTGACGATGGTCTTGCGCAGGTCGTCGGCGCCGCCGCCGGTGGCGGTGGTGGCGTAGGCGAGGGCGAAGCCGATCAGGACGATCACGAGCATGGCGATCAGGCTGCGGGTGAGGCCGCGGGCCCCGCGCGGTTCGCGCAGGTCCGTGAGGAGGGCGCGGGTCTCGGCGTTCGACCAGTCGCGGCCGATCAGTTCCTTGGTGACGTCCCGGCGCCAGCGGGCGGCGGCGACCGTGTCGATGACCAGCGGCACGACGGCGATGACGGCGACGACCACCGCCACCGCCGCGACGAAGACAAGGGTTCTGGTGGAGTTCATGTCCGGTTCCGGGTCCGTCTCTCGGTAGCGCGGCCGGGCGGGTACCGGCAGGTGGTCGCGGGCGCGAACGGTCCCGTGGGAGATGCCGTACGGCCTCCGCACGGCGGCGGCGCCGCCCTCCGGGTGCCGATGACGGCCACGTCCGCCGCTCCCCCGTTCGCCGTGGAACCTGAAGTGTGCCCTGCCCGGCGCCCTGGCGGTATACGTCGGATGCGCTCAACTCCAGGGCAGGGCAGCGCGGTTGGACCAGTAGGCGGCCGCCGGTCCGGCCAGTGCGGCGAGGCGGGCGAGCTGCTCGGGGGTGAGCTGCACCGAGGCGGCGGCGAGGTTGCTCACGACCTGCTCCGCGGTGGCGGCGCCGGAGAGCACGACGTCCGCCCAGGGGCGGTGCAGGACGGCGGCCAGCGCGACCGCGTCGGGTGTGGCGCCGGTCTCCTCGGCGACCCGGAGCAGGACGGACGCGGGGCCGGAGCCGGTGTCGGAACCGGGGTGCGCGAGGCGGCCGTTGGCCATGCCCTCCTTGACGATGACCGTGCAGCCGGCCGCGTGGGCCTCGGCCAGCGCGGGCCCGGCGGAGGGTTCCAGCAGGTTGTACGTGGACTGGACGCAGGTGAACAGCGGCAGGCCGTCCACGGTGACGGCCAGCGCGGCGCGGACGGCGTCGGCCTGGGCCGGGCCGCTGGTGGAGAACCCGATCTTCACGCCGTCTGCGGCGAGTTCGGCCAGCCGGTCGTGCAGGACGCGGTCGGTCAGGGCCGGGCTGTCGGGGGTGACGGAGTGGATCTGGTAGAGGTCCAGCCGCTCGCCGAGCAGGGCGCGGCTCTCGGCGATCTGCCGGTCGTAGGTGGCCGGGCTGTGGTCCTTGACCTCGTGGACCTCGGCGTCGGACCGCCAGCCGGCGGTGTAGGTGTAGCCCCACTTGCTGCCGATCACGACCTCGGCGGCGGCCTCCGGGCGCCGTTCCAGCCAGCCGGCCAGGAACTCCTCGGCCCGGCCGTAGGAGCGGGCCGCGTCCAGGTAGCGCACGCCGTGCGCGTAGGCCGCGTCGAGCACCTCGTACGCGCGCTCGCGCATCGCGTCGACGGTCCGCTCGGCGGGCGCGGGCAGGTCGGCGGCACGGCCCAGGTTGATGTATCCGGGGCGGCCGACGGCGGCGAGGCCGAGGCCGATCCTGGGGGTGGGGGCGGCTGCGATACGGGAGAAGGACGCGTGGGACATGGTCAGCACCGTACTCCCGGGGTAGTACGCGGATCCGGGCCCCCAGGGTGACGTGCCGGTGATCACCGTAGGGCAGAGTAGGAGGTCCACTCCGTTTTCAGCACCAGAGGACCATCTGCATGCGACTGGCCCTTGGCAGGCACTGGCGTCAACGGCCGCGCCGGCACCGGATCGCGGCCGCGGCGGCCGTGCTCGCGGTGCTGGCCGGAACCGGCGTCGTCACGGTCGCCGCCGCCGACAGCCCGGCTTCCGTTCACCGCGCGGACCGGGTCTTCTCGATGCCGGAAACCCCCGGCAGTGCCGGGCGTGTCCGCGTCGACACCTCGTACTTCACCTCCGGCGGCCCCGGGCGGCGTCCCGCGGTGCTGCTCGCGCACGGCTTCGGCGGCAGCAAGGACGACATGCGCGCCGAGGCGGAGCGCCTGGCGCGGGACGGCTACGCGGTGCTGACCTGGTCGGCGCGCGGCTTCGGCTCCTCCACGGGCCGGATCGGGCTCGACGCGCCGGACCGCGAGGTCGCCGACGTGAGCCGGCTGATCGACTGGCTCGGCAAGCAGGACGACGTGCTGCTCGACGGCCCCGACGACCCCCGGGTCGGCATGGCGGGCGCGTCCTACGGAGGCGCGATCTCGCTGCTGACGGCCGGCTACGACCAGCGGGTCGACGCCATCGCCCCGCAGATCACCTGGTGGAATCTGGCCGACGCGCTCTTCCCGCAGAACGCCTCGGGGCAGCCGGCCGGGTCGGGGGTCTTCAAGAAGCTGTGGGCCGGGATCTTCTTCACCACGGGCAGCACGGGTACCGGCGCAGGGTCCGGGACCGGGACCGGGACCGGGTCCGGGACCGGGACCGGGACCGGGACCGCTTCGGCGGCCGGCTGCCGTTTCACCGCCGCGCTGTGCGCGATGTACGACTCGGCGGCCGTCTCGGGCCGCGCGGACGCCGCCACCGTGAAGCTGCTGGAGCGTTCCAGCCCCTCGTCGGTCGCCGCCCGGATCAAGGTCCCGACCCTGGTCGTCCAGGGCCAGAACGACTCGCTCTTCCCGCTGGACCAGGGCGACTCCATCGCGCGGTCGGTGGCCGCCAACGGCGCGCCGGTCTCCGTGGACTGGACGTCGGGCGGTCATGACGGCGGCGACCAGGAGGCCTCGCGGACCGAGTCGCGTACGGTCGCGTGGTTCGACCGGTACCTCAAGAAGGACAAGGGGGCCGGCACCGGCCCGGCCTTCCGGGTCACCCGGACCGGCGGACTGGACACCACGGACGGGCAGACCGTGCAGCGCGGCGCGAGCGCCGGCGCCTACCCGGGGCTGAAGGGCACCGGGAGCCGCACGGTCACGCTGACCGGCCGGACCCAGACGGTGTCGAACCCGGCCGGCGGCTCACCGCCGGCGATCTCGTCGGTGCCCGGCATCGGCGCGCTGTCGCAGCTCAGCAGCCTCGGGCAGGGGCTGTCGCTGGACTTCCCCGGACAGCAGGCGGTCTTCGACTCCGCGCCGCTGGGCTCGGCGCTGCGGATGACCGGCACGGCCCGCACCCGGATCACCGTGACGACGGACGCGGCGGCCGGAGCGGTGCTCTTCGCCAAGGTCTACGACGTCGGGCCGGGCGGCAGCGCCTCGCTCCCCCACCAGTTGGTCGCCCCGCTGCGGGTCGGCGGCGCGGGGGCCTCCACCACGGTCACCGTGACGCTGCCGGCGCTGGACCACGAGTTCGCCGCCGGGCACCGGCTGCGGCTGGTGCTGGCCAGCACCGACCTGGGCTATGCCTCGCCGGCCGCTCCGGCCACGTACAGCGTCTCGCTGCCGGAGGGTTCCGGTCTGACCGTGCCCACGGACGGCGCGCTGGCGGCCGGGCAGACGGGCCTGCCGGCCTGGACGTGGGGGCTGCCGCTGGGCGCGGTCGTGCTGGCCGCCGGGCTGCTGCTCACCGGGCGCAGCCGGTTCCGCGCGGGCCGCCGGGCCCCGCAGGAGGGCTCCGCCGAGGTGCCGCTGGAGATCTCGGGGCTGTCCAAGCGCTACCGCGGCTCCGCCGACCGGTATGCCGTACGGGAGCTGTCGTTCCGGGTGGAGCGGGGCCAGGTGCTGGGCCTGCTCGGGCCCAACGGGGCGGGCAAGACGACCACCATGCGGATGCTGATGGGCCTGATCAGGCCCGACGCCGGGAACGTGCGGATCTTCGGGCAGGAGATCGTGCCCGGCGCGCCGGTGCTGTCGCGGGTGGGCGCCTTCGTGGAGGGCGCCGGATTCCTGCCGCACCTCACCGGGCGGGCCAACCTCGACCTGTACTGGCGGGCCACCGGCCGGCCCGCCCCGGACGCCCACACCGACGAGGCCCTGCGGATCGCCGGCCTGGGCGAAGCGCTGGACCGGGCGGTACGGACGTACTCGCAGGGCATGCGGCAGCGCCTGGCCATCGCCCAGGCCATGCTGGGGCTGCCCGATCTGCTGATCCTCGACGAGCCGACCAACGGTCTCGACCCGCCGCAGATCCGCGAGATGCGGGCGGTGGTGACCCAGTACGCGGCGACCGGGCGGACCGTGATCGTCTCCAGCCATCTGCTGTCCGAGGTCGAGCAGAGCTGTACGCATCTGGTGGTCATGGACAAGGGCCGGCTGGTCGCCGCCGGGCCGGTCGACGAGATCACCGGCAGCGGCGACATCCTGTTCGTCGGCGCGCCGGGCATGCCGGCCGACGCCCTGGCGGAGACCGCCCGCAAGCTGTCCGGGTTGCCCGGCCTCGGGGCGGCCGACGCCGCCGAGGGCGGTCTGCTGGTCCGGCTCGACGGCCTGGGCGTGCCCGAACTGCTGGCCGAACTCCTGCGCCTGGAGGTGCCGGTGGAGCGGGTCGGTCCGCACCGCCGCCTGGAGGACGCCTTCCTCACCCTGATCGGAGGCCCGGCATGACCGCCGGTACGGACACCGTTCACTCCGGCGCGCCGGGGTACCGCCCGCGCCGTACGCTCCCGCTGCGCGTCGAGGCGGTACGCCAGTTGCTGCGCCGGCGCACCCTGGTGGCCTTCGCCGTGGTGGCGGGGCTGCCGGTGGTGGTGTGGGCGGCCTTCGCGATCGGCGGCACCCCGGGCGGCCGGAACTCCTCGGTGACGCTGATGGATGTGGCCACCGCCTCCGGGCTGAACTTCTCGCTCGCCGTGCTCTTCGTCTCCTCCGGTTTCCTCCTCACCATTCCCGTCGCCCTGTTCTTCGGCGACACGGTGGCCTCCGAGGCGAACTGGTCCTCGCTGCGCTATCTGCTGGCCGCGCCGGTGCCCCGGGCCCGGCTGCTGGCCAGCAAGCTGCTGGTCTCGCTGGGCTTCAGCGCGGCCGCCGTGCTGACCCTGCCGGCCGTGGCGCTGGCGGTGGGCACGGCCGCGTACGGCTGGGGCGCTCTGGAGCTGACCACGGCCGGTTCGCTGGCGCCGGGCACGGCGCTGGGCCGGCTGGCGGTCATCGCGCTGTACGTCTACGTCAGCCAGCTCGCGGTGGCGGGCTTCGCGCTCTGGCTCTCCACCGTCACCGACGCCCCGCTCGGGGCGGTCGGCGGCGCGGTCGGCCTGGTGATCATCTGCAACATCCTGGACGCCATCACGGCTCTGGGCTCGCTGCGCGACATCCTGCCGACGCACTGGCAGTACGCCTGGGCCGACCTGCTGCAGCCCGGGCACGTCGAGTGGGCGGGAATGATCAAGGGCACCTCGGTGTCGGTGTCCTTCGCGGTGGTCTTCTTCGCGCTGGCCTTCCGCGGCTTCCGCGGCAAGGACATCGTGTCGTGACCGGTCGGCTCACCCGGGCGTCTCTCCCGGTGGCGCCGGCCACTGACAACGCCCGGTGGCCGTAAGGTCGCGGGCATGTTAGCTGTGTTGGTCAACGGCCTGCCGGGCGCGGGGAAGACGACCCTGGCGAAGGCCCTCGCGTACGAGCTGGAGCTGCCGCTGTTCAGCAAGGACGCGGTGAAGGAGACCCTCGCGGACGCCCTGGCCGGGGTGCGTCCGGCGGGCTGCACGGCGCTGGAGTGGAGCCGGGTGCTCGGGGTGGCGGCGGCGGAGAGCCTGTGGACACTGCTGGCGGACGCGCCGGTCGGGGCGGTACTGGAGAGTCCGTGGCTGGCACATCTGCGGTCGGTGGTGGCCGCGGGGCTGGCCCGGGCGGGTGCGGACGAGGTGCACGAGGTCTGGTGCGACGTGCCGTTGGAGACCGCGCGCCGCAGGTTCACCGAGCGGGCCGGCAGCCGGCACGCGGTGCACGCGGAGGGGACGGTGTTCTTCGACGACCAGTGGCGTTTCTGGAGCGGCGTGGCCGAGCCGCTCGGCCTGGGAGCGGTGCACTACGTGGATACGACACGGAAGGTGGACGTGGCGTCGCTGGCCTTGCGGATCGCCTCCGCCGCCGACTTTCGATAGTGCTTTTCCTAAGGGGTTGTTCAACCCCTTCCGGAAGCAATAGCCTGTCCGCTCGTCGGAGGAAGACGCGGGACGGAGGGGGTCTCTGCCATGAAGCGGACGTCCCGGGATATTCGCACGGCCAATCGCTACGGCGTGCTGCGGCACATCGTCGCCGAATCCCCCGTCTCCCGGCAGGAGCTGGCCGCCGCGACCGGCCTCAGCCTGGCGACGGTGGCCAACCTGGTCGGCGAGCTGCTGGAGCTGGGCCTGCTGGTCGAGGTGGGCTACGAGGACTCCGACGGGGGCCGCCCCCGCGGCCTGGTCGCGGTCAACGCCGAGGGCGGGGCGCTGATCGGCGTCGACGTGGCGGAGACGTACATCCATGTGGAGCTCTACGACCTCGCGCTGACCGTACTGGCCCGCGCCGAGGAGGAGCTGCGCCCCGGCGAGAACGAACCCGCCCAGGTGCTGGCCCATATCGTCTCGGCCGTGTCGACGGTGGTCGGTGAGGCCGGCATCCCGGCCGACCGGGTGCTGGGCGTCGGGGTGAGCATGCCGGGGATGGTGGACCGGGAGGGCGGGGTGTCGGTCTTCGCGCCCAACTGGGACTGGCACGACGTGCCGCTGCTGGGCCTGCTGGCCGAGCACATCCCGTATCCGCTCTACCTCGACAACCCGCTGCGGGCCTGCACGGTCGCCGAGCTGTGGTTCGGCGCCGCCCGCGGCTGCGACGACGCGGTGGTGGTCAATCTGGGCACGGGTGTCGGCGCGGGCCTCGCCCTGGGCGGCGCGCTGCACCGGGGAGTGACCAACAGCGCCGGGGAGTGGGGCCACACCACCCTGGTACTGGACGGCCGGCTCTGCCACTGCGGCAACCACGGCTGCGTCGAGACCTATGTCGGCGCCCCGGGCATCATGCAGAACCTGCGCGAACTCGCCCCGGACAGCCCGCTGCTGCATCCGGAGGACCAGACGGCGACCATCGAGGCCCTGGCCCGGGGCGTCGCGGCGGGCGACCCGGTCGCGGTGAAGGTGGTCCGCGACACGGCGCGCTATCTGGGCGCGGCCGTCTCCGACCTGGTCAATCTGCTCAATCCCGAGGTGATCGTGCTGAGCAGCTGGGTGGCCCGCAAGCTCGGGGCACCGCTGCTGGAGGAGGTCCGCGAGGCGGTCGCCCGGCACGCGCTGCGCCGGCCGCTGGAGAGCACGCGGATCGTACTGTGCCCGATCCCCTCCAACCCCGTCAGTCTCGGCGCGGCGACCTTCGCCCTGGAGGGTTCGCTCGCGTCGGTGGGACAGAAGACCCCCAAGCCGGTCCGCCGGACCGGCATCGGCGGCACCGCGACGGCGAGGACCCGCAGCCTGCCTTCCTGAGTGCGGCCGAGGCCGCCCTCGCCGAAGGCGTACCCACCCTCGCCGGTCCGTGGCGGGGGCGGCAGCGATGCCCGGAGCCCAACCCGGCTACGGGCGCTGTCCGTTCGATCTCTCGAACCGGCGTCATAACAGTTCGATGACATGTCCCAGCCCCTTCCTTCCACCTTCGTCCAAGTCCTTGACGAAGTACTTTTCTATTAATAGCGTCCCGCTGCACCACTGAGCCATGACGACGAGACAAGGAAGTCAACATGTCGGCAATGAGCAGGGATTGGGACCGTCGGAGCGTGCTGCGGGCGGCAGCGGGCATGGCGGCGCTGGGCGGCCTGGCCGCCTGCGGCAGCAACACCGGGCGCAGCAGCGGGGGTTCGGGCAAGACCCTCACCCAGTACTTCCACGCCTATGGCGAGGCGGGCACCGAGCAGGCCATCAAGCGCTACGCGAAGGCCTACACCAAGGCCGACGTGACCACGCAGTGGATCACCGGCTCCGACTTCGAGAGCAAGCTGTTCTCCTCGCTGCTCACCAAGAACGCCCCCGACCTCTTCGAGTTCCACCCGCAGATCCAGCTCGTCAAGAGCGGTCAGGTGGCGGCGCTGGACGACATCATCGATCCGGTCAAGGACGACTTCAACCCGGCCGACATCAAGTCGCACACGGTGGACGGCAAGATCTACGGCGTCCGGATGATCGACGACCCGCAGTTCTTCTTCTACCGCAAGTCCCTGCTCAAGGCCGCGGGCATCGAGCCGCCGACCACGCTCGACGAGCTGGTCGAGGCCGCGGCCAAGCTCACCACGGGCAAGGTCAAGGGCCTGTTCCTCGGCAACGACCTGCACGCGGTCATCAACCCGCTGATCTGGTCGGCCGGCGCCGACACCCTCGACGACAAGAACCAGATCGCATACCACACCGAGGGAGTCAAGGAGGGCCTCAAGACGATGCGCAAGCTGTTCACCAGCGGCCACCTGCTCCTCGACGCCCCGGCCGACTACTGGGACCCGTCCGCGATCGTCCAGGGTCTCACCGCCATCCAGTTCTGCGGCATGTGGGCCATGCCGGTCATGCAGAAGGCCCTCGGCGACGACCTCGGGGTCTTCCCCTTCCCGAAGGTCACCGACTCCGGCAAGCCCTCCGTCTACAACGGCGGCTGGTCGATGTTCGTCAACGCCAAGGGCAAGAACGTCGACCTGGCCAAGGAGTACGTGAAGTGGCTCTGGATCGACCAGAAGAAGTACCAGGAGGACTGGTCGCTCGCGTACGGCTTCCACATCCCGCCGCGCGCCTCGCTCGCGGCGTCCGCCACCAAGCTCAAGACGGGCCTGCCCGCTGAGGGCGTCAAGCTCTTCAGCGAGTACGGGCACTTCGACAACATCGGCTGGACCCAGAGCATGATCACCGCGCTGGAGGACGTCTTCGCCAACAGCGTCCGCAAGAACGGGGATCCGGAGGCCGCTCTCGACAAGGCCGACAAGACCGTCAACCGCGAGCTCAAGAAGCTCTTCGGATAGACCGACGGACGGGTAACGACATGTCGAGCACCACCACGCGCGGTGTCGCGCACCCCGCCCCGGCCAAGGCCTCCCAGGCCAGGCCGCGGCGGGGCGTGCGGGGCAGCAGCACGTTCAACTTCTGGCTCTTCACGAGCCCCTTCCTCATCGGCCTGCTGGTCTTCGTCTACATCCCGATCGGCTGGAGCCTCTGGCTGAGCTTCTTCGAGGCGCGCTTCACCGTCACGCCCAGCAAGTTCGTCGGTTTCGACAACTACGAACAGATGCTGACGAACAGCAACTTCACCGGCGCCCTGCTCACCTTCACCGTCTTCGCCGCGATCATCGTGCCCACCACCTGGGCGTTCTCGCTGGGACTGGCCCTGATGGTGAACCGGCTGCGCTTCATGAGGGCGTTCTTCCGGTCGGTCTTCTTCCTGCCGACCGCGTGCAGCTACGTCGCCGCCTCGCTGATCTGGAAGATGTCCATCTTCAGCGGGGTCCGCTTCGGCCTGATGAACACCGTCCTCGGCTGGTTCGGGATCGAGAACATCGCGTGGCTGGCCAACCCGAGTCCGCCCTGGTACTGGCTGGTCATCGTCTCGGCCCGGCTGTGGCTCCAGGCCGGCTTCTACATGATCCTGTTCCTGGCGGCCCTGCAGAACATCCCGCCGGACCTGTACGAGGCAGCCTCCATCGACGGCGCCAGGCCCGGGTGGCAGACCTTCTGGTACATCACCCTGCCCCAGCTCCGGGCGACCTCGACCGCCGTGATCCTGCTCCTCCTGGTGGCCGCCTACCAGGCCTTCGACGAGTTCTTCAACCTCCTGTCGAAGACCACCTGGGGCCGTCCGCCGCTCGTCGAGCTGTACTACACGGCCCTCGGCCAGGCCCAGGACTACGGCGCCGGCAGCGCGGGAGCGGTCATCCTGACCCTGCTGATCTGCATGGTGACCCTGCTCCAGGGCAAGTTCATGGGATTCGGAAGGGCGGAGGAGGCCAAGTGACGACCGTCCTCGAAAACCACCAGGCCGACGCCGCGCCCCCGCGGCAGCCCGAGCGCGGGCGCGACCGGCGGGCTGTCATCGGCTCCACCGGCCTGTGGATCGCCACCGGCGTGGCCACCGTGCTCTTCCTCGTGCCCTTCTATCTGCTCGTCCGCAACTCCCTGTCCACCGACGCGGAGATCACCGGCGAGAACTGGCAGTTCTTCCCCACCCACCTCCAGTGGGGCAACATCAGCGAGCTGTTCGACGACCCGACGGTCCCGTTCGCGCGGTCCCTGTGGAACTCCACGGTCGTCGGCGTCCTGCACACGCTCGGCACGCTGCTGGTCTGCTCGCTGGCCGGCTACGGCCTGGCCCGCATCCCGTACCGGCACGCCAACAAGGTCTTCTACGCCGTCCTGGTGACCCTGATGGTCCCGTCCGCCGTCACCTTCGTGCCCAGCTTCGTGCTGGTCTCGTCGCTCGGCTGGGTGGACAGTCTGCGCGGTCTGATCATCCCGGGTCTCTTCAGTGGTTTCACCTGCTTCCTCTTCCGGCAGTACTTCCTGGGGTTCCCCAAGGAGCTGGAGGAGGCGGCGCGCGTGGACGGGCTCGGTTACTGGGGCGCGTACTGGCGCATCGTCGTGCCCAACTCGCTGAACTTCTTCGCCGCGATCGCGACCATCACCTTCATCAGCGGCTGGAACGCCTTCCTGTGGCCGCTGGTCATCGGCCAGGACCCGGAGGCATGGACGGTCCAGGTCGCGCTCTCCTCGTACATGACCAACCAGACTGTCAACTTCCATCTGATCTTCATGGCCACCGCGATTTCCATCCTGCCCCTGGTGTTCGTGTTCCTCTTCCTCCAGCGCTGGCTGGTCCAGGGGATCGCACAGACCGGTATCAAGGGCTGATTCATCACAGGAGCTGTTTTGAGCACCGACCTGCCGTACTACCTCGACCCGTCGCCCGGCACCGGCGCCCTGCCGCCACGTGCCTGGTACGCCGGGTCGGACGCGGCCCGGCTGAACCTGAGCGGGTCGTGGCACTTCCGGCTCTCACCGACGGCCACCGCGCAGGACGAGTCCTTCGCCCGGCCGGAGTTCGACGACTCGCGCTGGGACCGGCTGCCGGTGCCCGCGCACTGGGTACTGCACGGTCACGGCTCGCCCGCCTACACCAACACGCTCTACCCCTTCCCGGTGGAGCCGCCGTACGTGCCCACCGAGAACCCCACCGGCGACCACCGCTTCACCTTCGCCCTGCCGCAGGAGTGGCCGGAGCGGGGCGAGGCGGTGCTCCGCTTCGAGGGCATCGAGTCCTGCGCGAAGATCTGGCTCAACGGTGAGGAGCTGGGCGTCTTCAAGGGCAGCCGGCTGCCCGCCGAGTACCCGGTCGGCGACCTGCTGCGCCCGGAGGGCAACGTACTGGCCGTCCGGGTGCACCAGTGGTCCTCCGGCAGCTACCTGGAGGACCAGGACCAGTGGTGGCTGCCGGGCATCTTCCGGGACGTCACGCTGCTGCACCGGCCGGCCGGGGCCGTGACGGACTTCTTCGTGCACTCCGGCTTCGACCACAGCACCGGCGAGGGCACACTGCGCGTCGACGCCGAGCCGGGCGGCCGCGTGACGGTGCCGGAGCTGGGCATCGACATCGCCACCGGCGAGTCCGTCACCGTACCCGTACGGCCGTGGACCGCCGAGACGCCGCGGCTGTACGACGGCGAACTGGCCACCGACGGAGAGCGGGTGCCGCTGCGTATCGGCTTCCGTACCGTCCTGGTCGAGGACGGCGTGCTGAAGGTCAACGGGCGGCGGATCCTGTTCCGGGGCGTCAACCGGCACGAGTTCCACCCCGAGCACGGCCGGGCCGTCGACCCGGAGACGATGCGCGCGGACGTGCTGCTGATGAAGCGGAACAACATCAACGCGGTGCGCACCAGCCACTATCCCCCGCACCCGGCGTTCCTGGCGCTCTGTGACGAACTGGGGCTGTGGGTCGTCGACGAGTGCGACCTGGAGACCCACGGATTCGTCGAGTTCGAGGGCTGGAAGGGCAATCCCGCCGACGACGACCGCTGGACCCCCGCGCTGCTCGACCGGGCGGCCCGGATGGTCGAGCGCGACAAGAACCATCCGTCGGTGGTCATCTGGTCGCTCGGCAACGAGTGCGGCACCGGACGCGGCCTGTCCGCCATGGCCCGCTGGATCCGCGGGCGCGACCCGCACCGCCCCATCCACTACGAGGGCGACTGGTCCTGCGCCGACACCGACCTCTACTCGCGGATGTACGCCGACCACGCCGAGGTCGAGCTGATCGGCCGGCGCGAGGAAGAGCCCTTGGCCGACCCGGAGCTGGACGCCAAGCGGCGCGCGCTGCCGTTCATCCTGTGCGAGTACGCGCACGCGATGGGCAACGGCCCCGGCGGACTCAGCGAGTACCAGCGGCTGTTCGAGACCCATGAGCGGTTGCAGGGCGGCTTCGTCTGGGAGTGGATCGACCACGGCATCAAGCAGTGGACGCAGGACGGTACACCGTATTTCGCATACGGTGGCGACTTCGGCGA
Organism: Streptomyces sp. RLA131; assembly: GCF_056270125.1. Taxonomy (NCBI): domain Bacteria; kingdom Bacillati; phylum Actinomycetota; class Actinomycetes; order Kitasatosporales; family Streptomycetaceae; genus Streptomyces; species Streptomyces sp. RLA131. The sequence continues at coordinate 7,246,204 of NZ_JBWDOQ010000002.1, read as the reverse complement.
GGAGCTGCACGACGGCAACTTCGTCTGCGACGGCCTGCTCTTCCCCGACCGGACGCCCTCGCCCGGCCTGGTCGAGTACAAGAAGGTCGTCGAGCCGGTCCGGATCGCGGGCGATCCGGGCAGCGGCACCGTGCGGATCACCAACATCCATGACTTCACGGACCTTTCGCATCTGCGCTTCACCTGGGTCTACGAGATCGACGGCACCGGCGTCGCCCAGGACGCGCTGACCGTGCCGCCGCTCGCCGCCGGGGAGAGCGCCGAACTGAAGCTGCCGGTGCCGGAGGCGGCCGGCCAGCACGGCGATGCCCACTGGCTGGTGCGGGCGGTGCTGCGCGAGGACACCCCGTGGGCGGAGGCCGGTCACGAGGTGGCCTGGGGCCAGTGGCCGGCGGGCGTCGCGGCGGACAGCACGGCGGACGTCGCGGCGGACAGCGCGGCGGACAGCGCGGCGGACAGCGCGGCAGCACCCGCCGCGTACGGGACCGCGCGCACCCCGCGGGCCGGCGAGGGCGGCGTGGTGGTGCTGGGCCCCGGCACCTTCGACGCGGCGACGGGCGAGCTGCGGTATCTGGACGGCTTCCAGGTGGCCGGCCCCCGCCTCGACGTCTGGCGGGCGCCGACCGACAACGACGAGGCCGCCCTCTCGGTGCCGGAAACCCGCTCCGGACTGGCCTGGCGCAAGCTGGGCCTGCACCGGATGCGGCACCGCGTCGCGGATGTCTCGGTCACCGGTGACGGGGTGACGGTGACCACCCGGGTCGCCCCCGCCGCCTCCGATCTGGGATTGCATACCGTATACCGATGGACGGCGGAGGGCGACCGGCTGCACCTCGCCGTCGAGGTCACCCCCGACGGCGACTGGAAGGTGCCGCTCCCCCGGCTCGGCGTACGGCTCGGGCTCTGCGGCACGCTCGGCGACACCGAGTGGTACGGCGGCGGCCCCGGCGAGGCCTACCCCGACACCCGGGCGGCCTCCCGCATCGGACGCTGGACATCGACGGTCGACGCGCTCCAGACCCCGTACGTCCGGCCCCAGGAGAACGGCGCCCGCGCCGACGTCCGCTGGGTGCGGCTGCGCCGCGAGGACGGCACGGGCATCGCGATCGAGGGCGCGCCGCCCTTCTGGTTCACCGCCCGCCGCTGGACCGGCGAGCAGCTCGACGCCGCCGCCCACACCCACGACCTGGTCGCGGGCGACATCCTGTGGGTCAACCTCGACCACGGCCAGCAGGGCATCGGCAGCCAGTCCTGCGGCCCCGGCGTACTGCCGCAGTACCAGCTGGACGCCGCCCCGGCCTCCTTCGGCTTCACCTTCTCCACCCTGGCCGGTCGTTGACCACCACCACACAGGCACCCGCCACGGCCGGACGGCTCTTCAGCCGCCCGGCCGTGGCCGCGTCCTGTGTCGGATTCGTCCTCATCGGGGCCCTGCAGGCGCTGTACGGGCCCGCGGTCCCCGCCCTGCGCGCGGACTTCGGCCTGTCCCCGTCGGCCGCCGGCCTCGGCCTCAGCGCCCACTTCGCCGGCGGTGTCGCCGGTGTCCTGGGCTTCAACGCCATCCACGGCCGGATCGGCAACCGCACCCTGCTCACCCTCTCCTACGGCCTGATGGCCGTCGGCGGCGCCGCCTTCGCCGCCGCGCCGAACTGGCCCCTGGCGCTGGTCGCGGCGCTGCTGACGGGTCTGGGCTTCGGCGGTATCGACTACGGCCTCAACCAGCTCTTCGCCGTCGGGTTCGGCGACCGCGGCGCCGCCATGCTCAATGTCCTCAACGCCCACTTCGGCATCGGGGCGGTGGCCGGCCCCGCGCTCCTCGCGGTCCTGGGGCCCGCCCGCTATCCGTACGCCTTCGCGGGCCTGGCCGTCCTCGCGGCGGTGCTGGCCCTGAGCACCCGGGGCGTCGCCACGGACGACACGCCGCAGCGCCCCGGGACCGCCGGGCCCGGGGGCGGACGGCGGACGCTGTCCCCCGTGCTGCTGGGCTTCGTGGTCCTGTATGTGCTCAATGTCGGCGTCGAGGCCGGGGTGGGCGGCTGGGAGCCGAGCCATCTGGAGGCCCTGGGCCGCTCCGCCACGCTCGCGGCCTCGGCCACCTCCACGTACTGGCTGATGATGACCTTCGGCCGCTTCCTCGTCGTGCCGCTGACGCTGCGCTGGTCCACCCGGCGGATCCTGACCGGCTGCGGCGCCGGGATGACCGCGTGCCTGGCCCTGGCCGGTATCCCCGCGCTGGCCCCGTACGCGTATGCCGGGGTCGGCCTGTTCATCGCGCCCGTCTTCCCCACCGGACTGCCCTGGCTGGCCCGCGCGGTGCCCGGTGCCCGGCGGGCGGGTGCCTGGGTCATCGCCGCTTCCATGATCGGCGGGGTCGCCGCCCCGCCCGCCCTCGGCAAGGGCATCGAGTGGTCCGGCGTCGGCGCCGTCCCGCTGCTCCTGCTCGGCCTCTCCGCCGCCGCCCTGGCCACGACACTGTGGCTCGCCCGGGCGGCCCCCCGGTAGGGCCGCGGGAGTACTACGCCCGGGCGCTGTCGGGCTCCGCGGCGCCCTGTCCCGGGGACGGGCTGCCGGGGGCCCCGGGGGCAGCCGGGGTGCCCGGGGCGTCGGCGACCGGGGGCCAGGCGCGTTCCGCCGAACGGGCCACGGCACGCCACCAGGGGTCGAGGGGCAGCCCCGCCGAGGGCTCGAAGGGCTCGCCGGGGCGTGGCGCCACGACGGTGGCACCGCAGGTGAGGGCCGCGGCGACGGTGCCCTCGACCGGCGCCTCCCAGGGGTGCGGGGCCAGGTTGAAGGTGCCCCAGTGGATGGGGAGCATGACGCCCGCGGCGGCCGTACCGCCCTGGAGGTCGACGTGGGTGCGCACGCCCTCCTGCGGCGTCATGTGGATGTCGGGCCAGAACTCGCTGTAGGCGCCGACCTGGATCATGGTCGCGTCGAACGGCCCGTGCGAGGCGCCGATCTCCTCGAAGCCCGGGAAGTATCCCGTGTCGCCGCTGTGGTAGACGCGGTGCTCGGGGCCGGCGACGACCCAGGAGGCCCAGAGGGTGTGCTGGGTGTTGCGGATCGCCCGGCCGCAGAAGTGGCGGGCCGGGGTGGCGGTGAGGGTGAGCCCCTGGACCTGGGTGGACTCGTGCCAGTCCAGCTCGGTCATCCGGTCCTGCGGGACGCCCCAGCGTTCGAGGTGGGCGCCGACGCCCAGCGGTACGACGAATCTGGTGCCGGTGCCGGCGAGGGCACGGACGGTCGGCATGTCGAGGTGGTCGTAGTGGTCGTGGGAGATGACGATCACGTCGGCCTCGCCCAGCTCCGCCAGGGGCACGGGCACCGGGTGCAGCCGCTTGGGGCCGATGAACCCGAACGGCGAACAGCGCTCGCCCCAGACGGGGTCGAACAGCACCCGGCGGCCATCGATCTCGGCGAGCACGCTCGAATGGCCCATCCAGGTGAGCCGCAGCCCCGACGCGGGCGGGGCCGCGAGGGCGGCGAGGGTCGCCTCGGCACCGTACAGGGGGATCCGGCCGGCCGGGGCGCGGCGGACCCGTTCCTCCTTGCGAAAGTAGCTCCGCGCGAACTTCAGCATCGAGCCGGTGGGCACCGTACGGGCACCCACGGGGTTGGTGAAGACGCCGTCCGCGAAGTTCGGCGACCGCCGGATCCGCTCCATCCGTTCCCCGGAGGGGTTGTCGCCGAAGGCGGGGATGAGAGCGGCGAGCGGAGAACGCTTCGGACTGGAGCCGGTCACGGCACCTCCCGGTAGTCGGCGGTCACGGTCGCCGCGAGCCGTGCGGCCCCGGCGGAAACAGTATGTACAGCGACAACTCCTACAACCGGCATTCCGGTTCCGCGCCCCGGATCGTCATGTCCCGAAGTCAAGGGTGATCCGGTCGCTGACCGGCACATAGCCCAGGCGCCGGTACAGGGCGTTACTGGTGGGGTTGGTGAGGTCGGTGAAGAGCAGCACCCACTCGGCGCCGGCGTTCAGGGCGGCCTGGCTGACGGCGGCCACCGCGGCCCCGGCGTAACCGCGTCCGCGCAGGCCGGGTGGGGTGTAGACGGGAGTCACGCGGGCGCTGCCGGCGACGGTGCGGGAGATCCCGGCGAGGCAGACGGGGGTGCCGCCGTCCTCCCACAGGGTGAGCCCGCCGTAGCCGAGGCGGTCCTCGACCTGCCGGTGCGGCCGTGTTCCGGGGTCGTCCGTCTCGGCTGCGAAGGCCGCGTACCAGCCGACCAGCAGTTCCCGGTCGGCGGCGGTGGCGGGCCGGGCCCGGCCGGCGGGCATCGGCTCGGGTGGCCGCAGTCGCTCCAGCCGGTGCAGCCGGCTGCGCCGGCCGGCCGATATTCCGGTTCCGGTTCGGGCCCGCCAGGCGCCGGCGAAGGCCTCGGCGATGAGCGGTTCGGCGACCACCCCGGGCAGTGGCCGGTCCTGGTCCCACGACCCTGCCAGTGAGGCGGCCGCGTCGCCCCTGGGAGCGGCTAGCACTACGGGACGGGGCGGGGTGTGCGCGAAGGCGCCCTCGACGGCACCCCCGGGGGCGGTGCACCAGCCGAACAGCGCGGATTCGCCGAGGGCGCCTTCGTGGACGCCCGCGCCGTGCCGCAGTGTCCCGGTGACGGTGAGCAGTACGGTGTGCTCGTCCGGCCGGGAGCGCAGGAAGGCGCCCGCGGCGGCGAGGAAGACCTCCAGGTCGCCGGTGACGGTCCAGGCCATCCGGCTACCGGTCCTGGCGGATCGCCCACCGGCCGCCGTCGGCGGTGGGGGCGGGGAGGCCGGCGGAGCCGTCGGGGGTGACGGGCAGGACCGACACATAGACGTGCTGGCCCTTGTCCAGGCCCTTGGAGAAGGGGACGGAGACGATCTGCCCGCCGGGGGTGGCCAGGATGTCGGCGACGACCTCGGTCCAGGAGCCGGTGGAGGCGCCGTCCGCCCAGTCGTGGACCTCGTAGCGGATCTGGAGCCGGGTTCCCCCGGGGAGGCCGGACAGCACGAGACGTCCGTTGAAGTCGGCCCAGGAGCCGAGCGGGGAGACGTAGCCGGGGTGGTCGCCGTCGGCGTGCGCGCCCTCGGGGTCGGCGTACTCGGTGTCCCAGCTGATGGCGGTCCACGCGTCCCAGGCGAGGGTCTGGGCGGTGGTCCTGCCCAGGCTGGTGCGGATCGGCATGTCGTCTTCCTCGGAGTCCGGGCCGCTCGCCCAGGCCCGCAGGCCGGCGGCGGTCAGATAGCAGATGGAGCGGTCGACCGGCTCGGACGTGAACTGCCAGAACAGCGGGTCGCGCCCGGAGGGGTGCGGGCGGGCGGCGGCCTCGGCCCTGGCGTAGGTGGCGCCGCTGGTCCAGGGGTAGCGCGGGTACCACAGGGGGGCGCCGGCGGGGGCGTGACCCTGGGCGATGTCGTCGCCCGAGGTGTACACGCCGACCCGCTGGCCGGGGAAGGCGTCGGAGACCAGCTGGATCCAGCGTTTCGCCCAGGCGGCGATCTGCGCGTGGCCGCGGCCCGCGTAGTTGGCGCCGTCGCTGCGCCGTTCGAGGTCGAGCCAGTGCACGAAGCCGGGGCCCGCCCAGGGCTTCACGGCGGCCGTGTAGTTGGCCGCCTCGTCCGTCACGTCCTGGTTGGGCCACCCGTAGTGGTACGCGCCCGGGACCAGCCCGGCGGCGATGATCCCCTTGATGTGCTGGGTGAAGCGGGCATCACGGGTGTGCCGGCCCTCGCTGGCCTTGGCGAAGGCGAAGTCCACGCCGTCGGCTCTGTGGGCGGACCAGTCCTGCGGTCCCTGGTATACGGAGACGTCCATTCCGCGGCTGGTTCCCACACCGACGATTCAACCACGCGCGGGCTGGCCGTATGCGCGCTCCACGTGAAGCTTCAGCACAAGTCGCCGGTCCTCGACCATCGCACGGCGGTAGTCGTCCCAGTCGGGATGCTCCTCGCCGCGCACGCTGCGGTAGAGGTCGACGAGTTCCTCCACGGTGGCGTCATGGGTGCCGGCGGCGACCGGGGTGAGTTCGGCGGTGCCCTCGGCGACGGTCCAGGACCAGCGGTCGGCGCTGGTGACGTGGTAGCTCGCGCGGGGATCGCGGCGCAGGTTGCGGGTCTTGGCGCGGTCGTCGGTGAGGGAGACCCGGATGACGCGCCGCTGCGGGTCGTAGTGGTGGGTGACGTTGGACAGTTGGGGGCGGCCGTCGCGCTTGATGGTCACCAGCACACCGCCGTCGGTGCCGGCGAGGAGCTGGAGAAGGGCGTCCTGGGTCTGCTCGGTTTCACTCATGCCGGGATCAACGAGCGCCGGGCGGAAGGGATTCCACGGTGACCCCCACCGGGGTGACGCGGGCGTCGTGGACGGCGCCGTCGGGCCAGTCGACGGTCACCCGGTCGCCGTCGACGGTGACCGACGCGAGGGTGTGCAGCGGCGGCGGCGCCCCGTCGGCGGTGAGCCGGGCCAGGCACACGAAGAGCCCGCCGGGGGCCTCGCCGGCCGTACCGGTGAGGACGGGCACGGCGGCGGGACCGTACGCGGTCGGGGCGGGCGGCAGGCCCGGGGCGGCGACCAGGCCGTGCACGGGGTGCAGTTCGGAGCTCAGGCCCTTCGGCGCGGCCCAGCCGGTCTGCCGCAGGGGCGTGCCGGGCGGGGCGCCGGTCACCCGGTGGACCCGCACCTCGACGGCGCCGCGCGCCAGGACCAGGCCGACCACGTCGGCCTCGCCGGCCCGGGAGCGGGAGGCGGCCCAGCCGTCGCCGGCGCCGAGGGGCCGCAGGGCGGTGCGTTCGGTGCCGGGCGGCCCGAAGCTGTTGTCCTCGGGGGCCGGGCCGGTGGCCGTGGAGTAGGCGAGCCGCGAGTAGTGGGGGTCGTAACGGGCGTCCTGGCTACCGTGGTTGTGGAGCCGTACGACGCCGTCGGCGGCCGTCGACTGGAGCAGCCAGTTGGGCGCCGCCACGGCGGTGACCGCGTCCTCGCGCTCGGCGGGGGCGGGTTCCTCCACGGCCGTCCACACCTCGTGCTCCGGCGGGAGGAGCAGCCCGAGGAAGCCCTTGCTCGCCCAGTACGGGGAGGCTGGGCCCGAATAGCCCTGCAGGACGCCCTCGTACGGGCCGTGCCAGCCCAGTGAGAGCAGTCCGTCGGGGCCCGCCGCGCCCCGGTCGAGGAAGTGGCGCAGCGCGCCGGAGGCGATCCGGCGGGTGGTGCCCGGGGTGAGGGGGGTGTGGCCGGTGAGGGCGCCGAGCCAGAGGGGGGCGGTGGTGGCCATCCGGTAGGTGAGGGAGCGGCCCTGGTGCAGGGGGGCGCCGTCGGCGCCGAACAGGCGTGCGTAGTCGGTGAGATGGAGCCGCAGACGGTCGCCGTAGCGGGCCAGCAGCTCCGGGTCGGCGGAGAGCCAGGCCTGGAGGACCGGGTAGAGGTGCATGGCCCAGCCGTTGTAGTAGTCGTACGCGGGCAGGTCGCCGTCCGTGTACCAGCCGTCGCCCCGGTACCAGCGTTCGATGCCCTCCAGGCCGGCGGTGACGGTCTCGCGGTCCCCGAGGAAGCCGGCCACGGTCACCGGGAACAGCTCCCAGTTGCAGGGCCAGGCCTTCGCGGTGACCGCGTCGCCCAGCCAGGCGGTGGCCCGTTGGCGTACGGAGTCGTCGAGCCGGTCCCAGAGCCAGGGCCGGGTGAGCCGCAGGCACAGCGCGATCGAGGCGGCCTCGACCAGCGGCTGGGAGCGGTCGGCGACGACCGGCCAGTCCTCGGGACCGTCGCCGCCGGGGGTGCGGGTCCCGGCGGCGAGGCCGTCCGCGTACCGCTCCAGCAGACCTGACGGGTCCTCACCTCCGGCGCCCGCGACCCGGAAGGCCGCGAGCAGGAAGGTGCGGGCGTATCCCTCCAGGCCGTCGGAGCGGACCCCGGACCAGCTCGGGCGGCCGCCGGGCAGGTGGTACAGGGCCCGGCCGGGGGTCGCGTACGGGGCGACGGCGGCCAGAAGTCCGTCGGCCGCCGCCTCCCAGTGGGCGCGGGTCCAGCCGGTGCGGGGGCTGAGCACCCGGTCCTCGGGCGGCATGGGGAAGGGGATCATGGCTGGCGTACCGCCCTTTCCTTGACGAGGTGCCGGGCCGTCAGCTCACCGAGGACGAGCTTGGAGACCTCGGTGGCGCCGGTGACGCCGAAGTGGGTGTTGTCGCGCTTCTCGTTGTACAGGTAGAGCGCCTTGGACGCCTCGGGTCCGTACGACTCGACCAGGGCCTTGGTGAGCGCGGTGAGGTCGATCAGCGGCACGTCCTCGTCGGCGGCGAGGGCGCGCATCTCGGCGGGCAGGTCGACGCCGAGGCCGTTGACGTGCAGCGCGGTGCCGTTGTCGAGCGTCCCGTCGGAGTTGAACCAGCGCCGCACCACCGGGGTGACCAGGACCGGGCGGCCACCGCGCTCGCGGACGCCCTCGACGAGCGCGGCGAGGTTGGCGCGGTAGTCGGCGGCGGTGGTCTGTTTGTCGTTGTGCCCGAACTGGATGAGCACCAGGTCGCCGCGCCGGATCAGCGGCCGCATGGTCGGGAAGAGCTCCTGCGTCGTCAGGAAGGAGCCGGAACTCTCCCCGGAGTCGGCGTAGTTGGCCGCCGAGAGGCCGCGGCGCAGAAACTGCGGCAGCTCCTGCCCCCAGCCGGTGTAGGGCTCGCCCGGCTGGTCGCAGACGGTCGAGTCGCCGGCGAGGAAGAGGTGCGGGGCGCGGCTGGGCGTGATGCGCAGCGCGGCGAGCCGCGGCGCGGTCCCGCCGAAGTACAGGTCCAGGCCGGGCGTACCGACGGCCCCGGTCGGCTCGCCCTCCGGGGTGCGTACGTTGACGGTGAAGCCGCGGCGTACGTGCTCCCCGGCGCCGGTCGCCGTCTGCGCCAGCACCGCGCGCCGGGTCTCGGCGGTCACCGCGGTACTGCCCTCGGTCGCACCGCCGAGCACGGCGGACACGTCGTAGTCGCCGGGCGCCACGTCGAAGTGGCAGACGATCGGCACGACGTCGGTGGCGCAGTGGTCGAGCCCGGCGCCGGTTCCGTACGGGGGCGGCGGGCCGTCACCCGCGTGGGCCGGGGCGGCGGACAGTCCCACGACGCAGGCGACAGCGGCGAGCAGTGCGATACCGGCGCGGCTCATGGTGCGGCTCCTCTCGGGCGGATGGTCGGCCGTCGGGGACCCTACCGCCCTGGAGCAAGCGCTTTCTAGACTCCGTCACCGAATTTTGAAACGGTTCATGGAATCGGGACCCCCGTATCCCGCCCGAGATAGGTCAGCGGCCCGGCGGCGGCGACCGCGATCTCGTGGAAACCCACGCGGTCGTAGAAGGCGCGCGCCGGGGTGTTCACCGTCACCATGCCCAGGTGGACCGCCCCGACGCCCTGCCGGGCGAGCGCCGCCAGCAGCGCCCGCATCAACTCCCGTCCGTACCCGCGACGCTGGTAGTCCGGCAGCAGATCGATGTGCAGATGCGCCGGATACCCGGCCAGCTCCGGCACGATCATCCGCTCCGGGCGGTGCAGCAGCCCGGCCATCACCTCGGCCGGCGTGCCCGGCTCCCCCTGCGGCGCCGGATGGCGGGCCCCCGCCGCCGGCAGCCACTCCTCTCGGAAGCGCTTCACGAACACGGCCGTGTCCGCCGTCCCCACGACATACCCCACCGCCCGCCCCCCGTCGTCGGCCACGAAGGCGAGTTCCGGCTCCAGCTCGGCGTAGGGCCCGGCGAAGATGTCCGGCAGCAGAGCGGGGGCCTCCGGGTACAGATGGCGGGCGTCGCCGCCCTCGTGGCCGGTGCGTACGCAGATGTCGTACAGCGCGGCGCGGTCCGCGGGGGCGTAGGGACGGATGACGGCTCGTGAAGTCATGAAGGCCAGCCTGCCCTTGTGGGAGCGCTCCCACAAGGGGCGTGACACGCTGGGAAAATGTCGGCCTCAAGCGGATCGCCACGCACCGGCCGGACATGCTCCGCGTCGCCGGACCGCCCATCACCAACCAGGTCCGCACCTGCAACCCGCTGCGGATGTTCGGCCACGAGGGCCACCCCACCCCGCCCGGTGCCGCGTTCGCCGGGTACGGCCGCATCGACAAGACCATGTGCCCGCTCGCCCTGATCGACCCGGTCGACGACACCTACCGCCGCCGGTACCGCGAGGACCAGGGGGCAGCTTGCCGCCCTCGGCCTGGTCCTCAACGCCGTGGTCCTGCGGAACATCCGATACCAGGACGCCGCCATCGCCCAACTCCGCGCCGAAGGTCACGAGATCCGCGACGAGGACGTCGCCCGGCTCTCCCCGCCCAAGGACCGGCACATCAACCTCCCGGACCCGCCGAGGACGCCGGGGACGCCGAGGACGAACAGGTCGATACGGCTGACCCCAGATCGCGTGCTCACATGCCGGCGTCGCCGGTCTGTTCGGGGTGCGCCGTCGCGTCCGCAAAATAGTAGCCATGTACATAGTAGCCATGTACTCTATTCGACATGAGCAAGGTTTCACCGGGCCCCACGCCCGGCTTCCTGGTATGGCGGCTCGCCAACAAGTGGCGCGTCGCGGTCGATCGCGCGGTGGCTCCGCTGGGTCTCACCCACGCGCAGTACTCACTGGTCGCGTCGCTGTACGGCATGCAGCGCACCGGCGAGCGGCCCAGCCAGCGCCGACTCGCCGACCACACCGGCCTGGAGGCGCTGTACGTCTCGAAGCTGGCGCGCGCCCTGGAGTCGGCCCGTCTGATCGAGCGCACCCGCGACCCCCGCGACCCCCGCGCCGTACAGCTCGCCCTCACCGAGCAGGGCCAGGCCGTCACGCGGCAGGCCATCTCGGTGGTCCAGGAACTGCTTCAGCAGTTGCTGGAGCCGCTCGGCGGCCTCGACGCCCCGCGGACGCGCGCGTTCACCGACGAGCTGACGACCCTGCTTGACGCACCTCTCACTCCATCCGTACCGAACGACGAGAGCACTCAGGGGACAACACCATGACCACGACGGCATCCACCGCCACGACCACCGCACCCGTCGCCGGCGCCCGCGACCTCGGCCTGGCCCACTACGCCGCCCGTGGCGTCCTGGAGCACGTCCTGGCCCGGCACGGCATCACGTTCCGGCAGCAGATCACCCTGCGCGCCGCCCTCACCGCCGACACCTCACAGACGCCGGACGATCTCGTCACCCAGGTCCAGGACTCCCTCAAGGCCGATCCCGCCGACATCCGCGCCACTGTCGACGAGCTGCTGGTCAAGCACCTGCTCGTCGCGAACGGCGCGCACCTTCGCCCCACGGACGCGGGGCGCGAGCTGATGGCCGCCGTCGGCGCGGAGACCGCCCCCATCAGCGCCCGCATCTGGGGCGGGATACCCGCAGAGGACCTGGCCGCCGCCGGCCGCGTCCTCGCCCTGGTCACCGAGCGCGCCAACGCGGAGCTTGCGGCGCTGACCGCCTGACCGCCGGACCGCCTGACCGAGCCGATCGGTGAACCCCGGGCGGGCGCGGTGCCCCGCCTGTACGCGCGCTACGCCGCGTACAGGCCGTCCAGCCACGACTGCCAGGCGTGCAGGGTCTTGTCGGGGTCGGCCGTCCCGTCGAAGACATGGAGGGCGATGCCGACCGGGGCGCCGAACGCGTTGCGGCCGAAGAAGCGGTAGAGGGCGTCGTCGGTGCGCAGGCCGACGAAGTCGGGGTTGAGGTAGTCGACCACCGCGTCCTGCGGGTCCGCGCCGGGCAGGCCGACGCGCAGCGTGTCGTCCCGCCCGGTGGCGTCGGTGATGCCGAGCGCGCTGCGCAGGACACGGAAGCCGTCCGGCGCGCTGGAGGCCGCGGGGGCGTTCGCGGAGAGGTAGGTGACGGGGCGCCGGCTGAAGTGGGTGAGGTACTGGGCGAGGGTGTGCAGGTAGAAGTCGGTGTGCTTGGCGGCGCCGTCGTACTGGTTGTCCCAGTCGTCGGTGAAGATGCCGCTGTGCACGTAACGGAACCAGGTGGTGCCGCCCTCACGGCCCTCGATGACGTGTTCCAGCTGGTTGAAGAAGCCGTCCTCGCCCTCGACACGGGTGACGAAGTGGTGCGGTGGATCCCAGACCGTCACCTTGCCGCCGAACGCGGCGGCCCCGCCGACGCGCGGTTCGAAGTCCATCGGCCAGAGCCAGCCCCCGGTGCCGGTGGTGACGGCGTCCCAGTACTCCTGCGGCGTGGTGGGGATCTCGCCTTCACGGCTGATCTCGAATTCCCTGGACATGACTACTCCTCTGACTTCCTGAGACTCGGGTGCAGGGCGACGACCAGGCGGTGACCTCGGCCGCCGGCCGCGCTCTCGTCGTGGTACTTGGAGATCAACGTGCCCATCGCGTCGGTCAGTTCGGCCGCGAAGGCGGCCCGGTCGGCGGCCGAGGCGAAGCGCACCTCGCTGTCGATGGCGTACGTGGCCAGCTTCTGGCGGGCCGCGGCGGCGCCGGTGATCAGCTGACCGACCTCCTGGACGAGGCGGGCGGCCAGCGCCAGCAGCCAGCGTGCGGAGCGCTGGTCGGGGGAACGGGAGGGGTCGGGGGCGACCAGGGGCAGGGCGGCCGGGGAGATGACGTACGAGGCGGCGGTGGCCCGCAGGACGCGTTCCGTGCAGTTGCCCTTGCGGCGTTCCTCCACGAGCTCGACAAGGCCGTGCCGTTCGAGCGCCTTGAGGTGGTAGTTGGCCTTCTGCCGGGTCAGGCCGAGGGCGGCCGTCGCGGCCAGCGTGCTGGCGGAGCCCGGCTCCGCGAGGGCGGCCAGCAGGCGGGCCCGCACCGGGTCCAGCGTCGCCTCGGCGGCGGCCGGGTCGTCGATCACTGTGACGTCAAGCATGGACCCACCGTCGCACCGACAACTTTTTTTGTCAAGGAGGTCAATACTGTCGGTGGTGCGCGGGCGGAAGGCTCGGCCGGCGCTCGGGCAGCGCTCGGACGGTGCTCAGTCGGTCGCCGAGGAGGCCGGCGCCGGGGCCGTGCCCTGGAGACGCGCGAGGTCGGCGGGGCGCACCTGGATCACCAGCAGGGCGATCAGCGCCGCGATGACGGTGAAGGCGGCCGCGACCAGGAAGGCCGTGGTGATCCCGGTGGTGAGCACCTGGTCGCCCCAGGTGCCCGGGAGCTGACCGGTGCGCCGCAGGAACAGCCGCTCGCCCGGGGTCGCCTGCGCGAGGAAGGAGGGCAGCTGGTCGACGGCCTCGTTGCGGCTGGCGGTGCCGAAGACCGTGACCAGGATGGACAGGCCGAGCGAGCCGCCGACCTGCTGGGTGGCGTTCAGCAGTCCGGAGGCGGCTCCGGTCTCGTACGGGGCGACCCCGGAGACCGCCGTCAGGGTCAGCGCCACGAACTGCAGGCCCATGCCCAGGCCGAACAGCAGCATGGGGCCGAGAATGCTGCCCGCGTAGGTGCTGTGGATGTCGGTGAAGGTCAGCCAGGTCAGCCCGCCGGCCGCCAGCAGCGCGCCGCCGACCATCAGCGGTTTGGGGCCCAGCCGGGGCAGTTGCCTGGACGAGATCCCGGCTCCGACGGCGATGACCACGCTCACCGGGAGAAAGGCCAGGCCGGCCTGGATCGGACTGAAGTCGAGGATGTCCTGCACGAAGAGCGTAAGGAAGAAGAACATGCCGAAGATCGCGGCGGCCAGGCTGAGCATGATTCCGTAGGTGCCGGCCCGGTTGCGGTCAGCGAACATGTGCAGCGGGGTGATCGGCTGCGCCGTACGCCGCTCGATGGTGACGTAGGCGGCGAGCAGTGCCACGGCCAGCACAAAGGCGCCGATCGTCAGCGGATCGCGCCAGCCTTCCTGCGCGGCGCGGATGAACCCGTAGACCAGGGAGGTCATGCCGAGGGTGGAGGTCAGCGCCCCGGCGAGGTCGAAGCGGCCGGGATGGCGGGCGGACTCCCTGATGACGCGGGGGGTGGCGAGGGCGATGAGGACGGCGATGGGTACGTTGACGAAGAAGATCCAGCGCCAGTTGAGCCATTCGACCAGGATCCCGCCCGCCAGCAGCCCGATGGCACCGCCGCCGGCCGAGACGGCGGCGAAGACACCGAAGGCCCGGTTGCGGGCCGGTCCCTCGGTGAAGGTCGTGGTGATCAGCGCCAGCGCGGTCGGCGAGGCGATGGCCCCGCCGACGCCCTGGAGGGCACGCGCGGCGAGCAGTTCGCCGGAGTTCTGGGCGAAACCGCCGAGCAGCGAGGCCAGTCCGAAGAGCAGCACGCCGAAGACGAAGACCCGTCTGCGGCCGAGAATGTCGCCGGTCCGGCCGCCCAGGAGCAGCAGCCCGCCGAAGGTCAGTGTGTAGGCGTTGATGACCCAGGCCAGGCTGGTGGTGGAGAAGTCGAGTGCGGTCTGGATGTGCGGCAGCGCGATGTTGACGATGGTGATGTCGAGGACCACCATCAGCTGGCAGGAAGCGATCACGACGAGGGCGATGCCGTTGCGTGCCGTCTTCCGCGACTTCGGGGTTGCGGTCGTCATACCGGCCTCTGCCTGGTGCCGAGCGTCAGTGAACGGTGGCGTTCACTTGATCAACGCTAGGTGCGCACTCCCCTGATCGCAATTTCTCACCCGCGCCCGCCGACGGCCACGCCCATCACGCCCGTCAGGCCCGTCAGGCCCGTCACGCCGCCCGGATCAGTCCGACCGCCAGCGCGACCAGCGCCACGGCGATGAGCAGCCCGCCGATCCTGGTGAGCGTGGTGCCGACCGAGCCGGCGCCCTCCCGGCCGACGCCCAGATGCACGAAGAAGCCGCCGGACTGGGCCAGCACACCGGCCAGCAGCATCACGCCGTACAGCCATTCCAGGCCGTCGGAGAACCCCGCCCGCGGCAGGTAGAGCAGATAGACCAGGGACAGCACCAGCAGGACGCCGGCGTGCGCGTGGCCGGCGCGGAAGAAACGCTCGCGCAGCTCGCCGAGTCTGCCATGGTCGGTGGTGATGAAGCGCAGCAGCGCATGGCCGCCGAACTCGACGGTGACGATCGACAGGATCGAGGCGATCGGCAGGATCTCCGTGGGCTCCATGGACTCTCCTAGATCGCCCGGACAATGACGCACAGGCTAGGCGGCCGAGGGCCCCGGCGACCGGGGAAGGGAACACTCCGTCTGTGGAGATCCGCCAGGTACGCCAGGAGCGCCGCCGGCAGCGGGCCGACGGCGCTCCGTGGTCACGTCAGGCGGCGGCGCCGGCCATCGTGCGGCACATCTCGGCGCAGCTCCGACACGATTCGGCGCAGCGCATCATCTGGGGATCGTCGGGCATGGACATACAGGCCTCGGCACACATGTCGCACGCGCGTGCGCACATCGCGCACATCTCGGCGGACAGTGGCGACCGGCGCATCATCATGTCGGCGCACATGCGGGTCAGCTCGGTGCAGTCCATGAGCGCGCGCATGATCTGCATCTGCTCGTGGCCGCCCATGGACGACATGCAGGAGCTCATCGTCTCCTCGCACATGCTGTGGCACGACATGCACGCCTGGACGCAGGCCTGCATGTCCTTGCTCATCGGGGTCATCGACGCGGACTGGGTCATGATGCCTCCTCGGGAACGGGGGCGGCCGCTCCGGCAGCCCCGGTACCTCCGTCCTACGCCCCGTGGTCGCCGCGCGCCATCGCGCGGACCCGTTCGGTCCGCTTCCGGTTACACCCTGCTCAGCTCTGCCTCGAAGACGCGGTGGGCCGCCTCGTCGAACAGTACGAAGCGCAGCTCGTCGAACCGGTCCCCGGAGGCCTTCCCGGAGGCCTCCCCGGAGCCCTCCTCCGATACGGTGCCCAGCGCGATCCGGGCGGCGTCCTCCATCGGCCAGCCGTAGACGCCGGTGGAGACGGCGGGGAAGGCGACCGTGCGGGCCCCCAGTCCGGCGGCGACGCGCAGCGACTCGCGGTAGCAGGAGGCCAGGAGGGCGGAGCGGTCCTCCTCGCGGGACCAGACCGGGCCGACGGTGTGGATCACCCAGCGGGCGGGCAGCCGCCCGGCGGTGGTGGCGACGGCCTGGCCGGTCGCCAGGCCCCGGCCGTAGTGGGAGTCGCGCAGCCCGCGGCACGCGGCGAGGATCTCCGGGCCGCCCCGTCGGTGGATCGCGCCGTCCACGCCACCGCCTCCCAGCAGGGAGGAGTTGGCCGCGTTCACGACGGCGTCGACGGCCTGCTCGGTGATGTCCCCGCGGACCAGCGTGATGTGCACCATGTCCCCGATCCTGCCATCGCGGGCCTACCAGTCGCAGGGCACGGTCAGATCCTTGATCGAGTCGCACAGCACGGCCGGGGTGCCGGGCCAGCCCAGGCGGTACCAGTGGGCGATGCGCCAGCCGAGCCGCTTGGGCCACAGCGGCAGCCCCGGCAGGTCCGCGACCGGGACCCAGACCGGCGACGCCTGTTCCACGTCGAGGTCGAGGGTGGCGCGCGGGCCGATCTCGCCGGCCGCCTCGACCAGGAAGTAGTGACCGGGATGGGAACCGCCCCACAGGTTCCGGTCGACGCGGGCGATCTCCCGGATCACGGTGCCGGTCATCCCGGTCTCCTCGGTGAGCTCGCGCAGCACGGCGTCCTGCGGGGTCTCCCCCGCCTCGATGCCGCCGCCGGGGATCTCGTACGTCTCCTGCGGCCGGTCCCAGTAGCGGATCAGCAGTATCCTGCCGTCCCGGATGACGACGGCGCCGGCCCGGGAGCGCTTCGGCGGGCGGCCGTCGGGGTCCTCCACCACCAGGCGGCCCTCCCACCACGGCTCGGCGGCCCAGGAACGCAGGATCGCCTCCCCCGCCGTCCAGGGGGTGATCGGCAGGTGGACGGCCTCGTCCCGGGTGAGCAGCCGGGCCCGGCCGGCGTCCCGGGCGGTGGCGCGGAAGTACAGATGGGTGGCGTCGGCGGTGCGCACCTCCAGCCGGGGCCCGGGTTCGATCTCGATCTCGATCTCGCTGCCCAGGGCGGTGCGGGCCACCCGGACGGCCGTGGCCGCGGCGTCGCCGCCCGGGGGGACGGGGGCCGCGGGCAGGGTGCAGGAATCCTGGACGGCGAGCCGTCCGTCGTGGAAGAGGATCACTCCGGCATGCAGTGACGACATCCTCCGGACGTTATCAACTGCGGGGCGGGGCAGGGCGAGTTGTTTTCCCGCCCCCACCCGCCCTACCCGACCCGCCCTACCCGCCCTACCCGCCCTACCCGACCCGCCCGACCCGACCCGCCCGTTCCCGGATGGCCGGGGATCAGCTGAACCGGACCGTGGCGTCCATCTCCCACAGCAGCACTTCCGCGCCCTCGGCGCCGGAGGTGAGCTGCTGACCCTCGGCACCGGTGATCCGGACGGCGTCACCCGCCTTGAGGAGGCCGGCGCCTTCGAGGGCGGCCTCGCCCTTGGCGACGTACACGTGGACGAAGGGGGCCGAGGGAACGGCCAGCGTCTCGTTCGCGCCCATCCGGGCGGCCTGGAGGGCGGCGTGCTTCTGCCGGATGGAGATGGCCCGGTGGTCGCGGTGCTTGGCCATCCCGGAGGCGACCGTGGTCCAGCCGCCCTTCGCCAGCTCGTCGTTGATGTCGAGCTGCTCGTAACCGGGCTGGATGCCCTGCTCGTCCGGCGGGATCCACATCTGCACGAAGTGGACGGGCTCGGCGTGCTCGGGCTCGCCGGTGAGCTTCCAGGAGTCGTTCTTCTCGCTGTGCAGGATGCCGGTGCCGGCGCTCATGCGCTGCGCGAGGCCGGGGTAGATGACGCCGTTGTGCCCCTCGGAGTCCTGGTGGACCAGGCCGCCGTCGAGGACCCAGGTGACGATCTCCATGTCGCGGTGCGGGTGGGTGTCGAAGCCGGTACCGGGTGCGACCACGTCGTCGTTGGAGACCAGCAGCAGCCCGAAGTGGGTGTTGCCCGGGTCGTAGTGCCGGCTGAAGGAGAAGCAGTGGTGGGAGTCGAGCCAGCCGGCGCGGGTGTGGAAGCGGTCGTCCGCGCGGCGCACGTCCAGCTGGGTGTTCATGGCTCTCCTTGCCTGTGGTGGTGACCTGCACCAACGTAACATGTTGAATATCGAACTATATTCCGCCGGCTCGGGTCCACCTCGGACGGCCGCTCCGAAGCGCATCCTGGGACGGGGACCGACCGGAAGGACGAGAGGTTACCGACGATGGGCACCGATTCCACCGAGCAGGCCCCGACCGCCGCGTCGGACGCGGCACGCGCACCGCGGCCTCGTCCCGCACCCGCCGTGAAGCGCGAGTTCGTCCACGAGACCCTGCCCGTGCGGGTCGTCTTCCGGCCCGGCGCCTCGACCACCGCCGTCGCGGACGAGGCCGGGCGGCTCGGGCTGCGCCGCGTGCTGGTCCTGTCCGGCTCCCGGGGCCGCGACGTGGCGCGGGCGGTGGCCGGTCCGCTCGGCGAACTGTGCGTGGGTCTGCATCCCGGCGCGGTGATGCACGTCCCGGTCGAGGTCGCCGACAAGGCGGCCGAGGTGGCCCGCGAACTGCGTGCCGACGGCTGCGTGGCGGTCGGCGGCGGCTCCGCCATCGGCCTCGGCAAAGCGCTGGCGCTGCGCGCGGGTCTGCCGCTGATCGCCGTGCCGACGACCTACGCGGGCTCCGAGATGACCCCCGTGTGGGGCCTGACCGAGAACGGCGTCAAGCGCACCGGCCGCGACCCGGCGGTCCTGCCGCGCAGTGTCGTCTACGACCCCGGGCTGACCACGTCCATGCCGCCCGCGCTCTCCGCCACCAGCGGCATGAACGCCCTTGCGCACGCCGTCGAGGCGCTCTACGCCCCCGACGCCTCCCCCGTCATCGCGCTGATGGCCGAGGAGGGGGTACGCGCGCTCGCCGCCGCCCTGCCCGCGATCGGCGCCGATCCGGCCGACCCCGACGCGCGCAGCCAGGCCCTGTACGGTGCCTGGCTCTGCGGGGCCTGCCTCGGTTCCACCACCATGGGCCTGCACCACAAGCTCTGCCATGTGCTCGGCGGCACCTTCGGACTCCCGCACGCCGACACCCACACGGTCGTCCTGCCGTACGTCCTGGCCTTCAACACCCCCGCCGTGCCGGAGACATCGGCGGCGCTGCGCAGGGCGCTCGGCGCCGCCGACGCGGTGGCCGGGCTGTGGGAGCTCGGCCGCCGCCTCGGCGCCCCGCGTTCACTCGCCGCGCTGGGGATGCCCCGCGACGGCATCGCCCGCGCGGTCCGGCTGGCCGCCGCCACGCCGTACGCCAACCCCCGCGAGGCCTCCCCGGACGATCTGCGCGCCATCCTCACCGCGGCCTACGAGGGGGCCGAGCCCGCCGCCGCCCGGTGAGCCGGGGGCGGTCGGTCGGGTCGGTCCGGTCGGTGCGGTCAGTCCTCGTCCTGGGTGAGGCTCTTGGGTAGTGCGGTGTCGTTGCGCAGCGCCGCCCACACCTTGCTCGCCGCGCTGGTGGCGACCACCCGGTTCGGGTCGGAGGGGGCGGTCGTCACCGGCATGGTGATGGAGGTGAGATCGTCCGAGCCGATCTCGCGCAGGCTCGACCCGAGGCTCATCAGCTCGCTCAGGGAGTCGAGATCGGTGTCGGTGGTGATGGCGCTGGTGGCGGTCGCCGCGACCGAGTAGAGCTTGGCGGGGTTGGTGAGCAGGTCGGCGGAGGCGATCTGCTCGGTCAGGGCCTTGATCAGCTGCTGCTGGAGCTTGATGCGCCCGAGGTCGCTGCCGTCGCCGTAGCCGTGCCGCGTGCGGGCGAACGCCAGGGCCTTCTTGCCGTTGAGGTGGTGGGTGCCGGCCGCGAGCTTGAGATGGCTCTTGTCGTCGTCGATGTCCTGGGTGGTGGTGACGGTCACCCCGCCCAGGGCGTCGATGAGTTCGGCGAAGCCGGTGAAGTCGATCTCGACGTAGTGGTCCATGCGGACGTTCGTGAGGGTCTCCACGGTCTTGACCGCGCAGGCCGCACCGCCCACCGAGAACGCGCTGTTGAACATCACGCCGTACGCGGCCGAGGTCGTACCGCCGCCGCTGGTGGGGCAGGAGGGCCGGTAGACGAGAGTGTCGCGGGGGATGCTGACGACGGTGGCCCCGGTGTGGGCCTCGTTGATGTGCACGATCATCGCGGTGTCGGAGCGGGCACCACTGGTGTCGCCGCCGCCGAGTGCGGCGTTGGCGCCGCTGCGCGAGTCGGATCCGAGGACCAGGATGTTCATCGCGCCCGTGGCGACGGGGGTTTCGGAGGCGGAGGCCGAGGCCGAGGCCGAGGCGGACGGTGTGGTGGCCGCCTTGGTGGGCCGGTCGGTGCCGAGCGCGCTGTTGATGTCGACGCTCTTGATGTTGTTGTCGAGGTTCCAGTAGGCGATGCCCGCGGCGGTACCGCCGAGGACGAGTGCACAGCCGAGGGCGATACCGGCCGTTATGAGGACGCGGGATCTGCGTCGTCGAGTTGGAGCGCTGCCGGGCTCGTCGGCCGGCGGCGCCGTGTGGTCTTCGGTCATGCGGACGAACTTAGGTGCGGAATGTTGCGCCCAGAACTACTGCGTGCTCTTTCTTGGGAAGATCTCATAATCATGGGAAAGCTCTCATGGAAAGCGGCCCGCGGGCGCGGACTGTCCGTGGCTGACAAAGGCGCGGCAGGGTGTACGAAATCTCCTCAGCGCCGCCTGAGACCCGGGCCGGCGCGGTCCTACTGTCCGGGACATGACTACGAGCCGTAAGAGATGTCCGAGGTGGCGGAGCACGGTGATCGCGAGCGCGCTCGCCGTCGGGTCGCTGGCCGGCGTTCCGACCGCGCACGCGACCCCGGCCCGCGTGGAGACTCCCGTCGCGTCCGGGTCACCGGTCACCGGCGTCACCGAGTCCGTGGTGAAGGTGAAGGTGCCGCTGCCGGCGTCGGTGGGCAGCCGTCCCGCCGCCTGCGACTGGCTGTCGTACCTGCGCTACCGGGCCGGCGACGGCCCGGTGCTCTCGTCCGACGCCGACCGGATCCTGGTCGCGCAGCCCGGCATCCTGGAAGGTGCGGGCGCCTTCGACAGTGTCGCCCGGAACACCGTCGCACAGGCCGCGAAGCTGGGCGAGCACATCGAGTTCTGGGCCCTGGACCGGCGTTCGAACTGCCTTGAGGACCGCAGCGGAATCCAGGCCGGGCTGGATTCCGGCGACCCGCACCGGGCGGTCGACTACTACTACAACGGCGCGTCGGTGGGCGGGCGGAAGTTCGCCGGCTTCCTGGACAACAGCCAGTACGGCTGGCTGTCGAAGCTCGGCCTGGAGCAGACCGTACGCGACGAGTACGACCTGCTGACCGCCGAACTGCCGTCGCCGGCCCTGCGCAGGAGCAAGGTGCTGTGCGGCGGCCACTCGCTCGGCGGGGTGCTCACCGGCTACTTCGCCGCCTGGGACTTCGACGGGAACGCGGCCACGACGGCCGACGCCGGGTACAACCAGTGCGCCGGCTACTTCGCCCTCGACACCACCATCTCCACCTCGCTCGGCGACCTGCAGGGCAGCATGCCCGCCGACATGGACATCCCGGACGTCGGCATCGGCTACGCCGCCGTACAGGCAGGTCTCGACAGCGGTCTGCTGCCGCGCGCGGTCGAGGCGCCCTCCGTCGTCAACGCCGAGACGATGACCCTGCTCTCGATCGCCGGACTGTGGGCCGCCGTCAGCCCGGACGGCGAGTCCGACCTCGCCGCCTCGGTGCCGCCGAACACCAATGTCGACACCACGAACCGGCTGCTGTTCTCGAAGGACGCCGCCACCTTCCTCCTGGGCACACCCACGGTGGAGGACTACCGGCTCACCAACGCGGCCGCGCTCGGCACGCTGACGGACGACAACTCGGTACCGCTGTCGTTCATCCAGTCCAGCGTGGGCTTCTACGACGGTGGCAGGATCGTCGACAAGAACTTCCCGGTGGCCAACGGCGACGACAGCTCGCGGGCCCTCACCGGCACCGAGTACAAGGCGATCCCGGCCGAGCCGCACGGTCCGCTGTACACCTGGCGCGACTACGACCGGGTGGGCGACGCCGACGACCCGGGGTACCGCTCGTCCGACGGGACGCCCTTCACCGACGCCACCAAGGAGGTCACCGACATCGGGGAACTCGCGCGCAGCCTGTCCGAGCAGCCGCTGGACTTCACCGAGGACTACTTTCCCACCAAGCTGGTCACCGATATCGAACTCGGTACGTCACCGCAGGTGAGCAGGTTCGTGGTCCATCCCGGCGGGCTGACCGCCAACCCCACGGTCACCTTGCTGGCCGGCGACGGCCTGCTGAGCGACAACCCGCCCGAGGACCTCGATCCGGTCATCGCACCCGGCTACCAGCACCTCGACGTGCTGACCGCCGCGCCGGAACAGAACAACGGCGAGCCGGAGACGGTCTCCACCCATCTCGCGGAGTTCGCGGCGCGGCACTGACCGGCACGGACACCAGGGGGCCCGGGGAGTCACAGCTCCCCGGGCCCCTCGGACGCGGCTCAGTACCGGCGGTCACACCTTCCCGGCGGCGAAGGCGGCCGCCTGGTCGGCGTCGGCGGTGTAGCCGAGATGGGCGAGGACGTCGTCACCGCCGTTCTCGCAGACCGGGTCGCCGTCCGCGCAGAAGTCGATGGTGCGGCCCTGGTAGGTGCCGGTGACACTCTTGCCCAGCGCCCGGATGGGGTTGCCGAAGAGCAGCACCGCGGCCACCCTCGGTTCCAGGGCGTCGGGGATGGTGGCGACGATGGGGCTGCCGACGGTCGCGCCCGCGCTGCTGATGCCGATCGAGTTGTCGACGACGTTGGCGCCCTGCGAGTAGCCGACCAGGATGAAACGCTGGTTGGGGCAGGAGGCCGCCTGGCTCCTGACGTGGTCGACGAGCTTGGCGTTGCCCTGCGCGGCCGAGGTGAGGGACAGGTCCGCCGGGTAGTCGACGCGGTAGCCGCTGAGGGTCTTGCCGGTGATCTTCTTCTGGAGCGCGGCGAGGACCGGGTCACCGACGATGGCGCCGAGGGTGCCGGGCTCGAAGGTGCCGCGGGCCGCGACGACATCGAGGTCCGCGCAGGCCGCCGAGGCGGTGGGCGCGGCCAGCGCGACCAGTCCTCCGCCGGCGGCGAGCGTCGCGGCCGCGACGGTCAGCCGTAACAGCCGGGATTTCATGTGGGGGAACACGTGGGGGAACATGTGGGGGAATCCTCCGCGGATGATGCGCACGACAGCGCGCCGAATGGGGTGGCCCGAAAGTAACGCGGCCGCATTCGAAGGTGTTAGTGACGGGAATGACAAAGCGGATCCCTTTTCCGCTCCGAATCCGAGTAGGGGAACCGCCTCGGATTCGGCAGAGTTGTCACAGGTGAGTGGCCCTGTGCGCAGGAAGGCGGGAAAACCCGATGCGCTCTGCCGGAATGGAAGTACGCGCCACCGCCGGGGCATTGCGCGGACGGGAGGTGGACGGTCTCGCCGTCTTCCGGGGCATACCCTTCGCGCAGCCTCCGGTCGGCACGTTGTGTTTCGCCGCACCCCGGCCCGTACCGCCGCGGGAGGGCATACGGGAGGCGGCCGACGCCGCGTACGACGGGGCGGTGCCCGCACGGCACGGCGTGGTCGTGGTGACCTTCAACTACCGCGTGGGCATGGAGGTTTCGCGCAGATCGAGGGTGCTCCCGTCAACCGTGGTCCGCTCGACCGGGTCGCCCGACCGGCGCCCACGGCCTGGACCTCCTTCGCCGCCCACGGCGATCCCGGCCGGCCCGCGTACGAGGACGGCCGGCGGCTGACCCGGGTGTGGGACACGGAGCCGGCCGTCGTGGCCTGTCCGGAGGAGGCCACCCGCGTACTGTGGCGCGGCCACATCTTCGGGGCGCTGCCGCTGCTCGCCGGGTGGCGGCAGGGCGGGGCGGCGTCAGGTGCCGGTGCGGCTGTCGGCCCGCGCGCGCAGGGCGACTTCGAGGTCGAAGCGGGTGTCCGGGTCGCGGAGCCGGTCTCCGAAGAGCTTGTCCAGCTGCCGCAGCCGGTAGCGCACCGTCTGCGGATGAACGTGCAGCCGGGCGGCCACGTCGCCGACGCTGCTGCCGCTCTGCAGCCAGGCGAGCAGGGTCTCCGCGAGCCGGTCGCGCTGGGGCCGGGAGGCGGCGTCCAGCGGGGCGAGGACCTGCTCGGAGAGCCTGCGCAGCAAGGTCTCGTCGCTGTGCAGCAGCAGCGTCGACAAGTGGTCGGCGCACCGCACGACCCCGCGTGGGGGAAGGACGCCGCGTCCCATGAGGGCCAGCGTGCGCGTGGCGAGGCGCAGTGAGTCCGCGGCCTCCGCCAGCGGGACGGTGGGGCCCACGGCGGCCGGCCGGCCCCGCAACGCCAGGGAGAGGTTGCGGCCGCGTGGCCGGCCGGACGACTCGGGGTCGGGAAGGATCATGCGGGGCGGCCGGGCGTCCATGTCGGCCAGGACCCCGCCGGGTACCAGGAAGCGGTCCGGGGTGTCCGCCTGCGGGGCGGCCGCGAACGCGACGGCCGCGACGAAGCGCGGCACTGGCCACTGCGCGCTGTGTGCCAGGTCCTGGACCGCCTCCTCCGGGGCCGGCGGGTCGGTGAGCAGCAGGTCGAGGAGGCGTTTGCGGCGGCGTTGCAGCTCGCCGGTGCTGCGCAGCCGCGCCTCGGTGTATCCGGCGGTCGCCGCCTCCGCGACCTCGTGGATGGCCACCATCGCCGCTTCGGCGAGTCCGGCCAGCAGCACGGCGTCGAGTTTCTGTTCCTCCGCCAGCTGGCTCATCAGACGCCAGGCGACCCGTCCGCCGATCCGCAGTGCGGACTGCAGGGCGTCCAGGCTGCGGCCCTCCAGGGCCTCGCCGCGGCCGATCTCGTAGTAGGTGGCGGAGATCGACTCCCAGTCGCGCAGCGGGTCGGCGACCAGGTCGACGAAGAGGGTGAGGGCCTGTACGACGCCGGCTCTGAGGTTCTTGACGTAGTTGTCACCGTGCCTGGCGTACTCCGGGACGCTGACGCGTACCTCGCGTTCGACCTCGTCGGCGGTCTCCTCCAGCCGCTCGCGCAGGAGTTTGACCAGATCGTCGGGCACGGCGGTGAAGGCATCGCTCGATATGCGGTGGGGCGTGGGGATCACCATGGCGGACGCTCCTTTCCGCTTGGCCGTTCGGCCGTCAACAGTATCGGCTGCCGGTCGCACCGGTCCCGTGCCGGTCGCACAGCCGGCGGCCGGTTTTTGTCCTCAGGTGACAATGCCGTCGCTAAAGCCCCAGTGCCGAGGCGAGAATCGGCCAGGATGCGGTGAACTCCGCCTGCCAGTACTTCCAGCTGTGGGCGCCGCCCGAGTAGAAGTGCGTCGTCACCGCGACACCGAGCAGGCCCAGCGTCGTGGTGAAGCTGTGGGCGGCCGGCCACAGCGCGCTCTCCAGAGCCTCGGGGAACAGGTCACCGGTGCTGCCGGCCAGGCCGCTGCCGGCCGAGACGTACAGCGGCGTGCCGCGCAGCCCGGAGGCGCGGGCCCGGGGGTTGAAGTCGCGCCAGGTCGCGTACCGCAGGAGCGGGTCGCCCCACAGGGACCAGGCGGCCAGGCTCTCCCGGGCGACGATCGCGTCGACGATCGGCGGCACCCCGAGCAGCGTCGTGTCCAGGACGCCGCTGTACGAGGCGGCGGCGGTGAAGGCGCCGGGGTGGCGGGCGGCGTGGGCCATCGCGCCGTAGCCGCCGGTGGAGACCCCGGCCACGGCGCGGACGCCGGAGGCCCGGTAGGCGGCGCTCAGCACGGCGGGGACCTCGGTGAGCTGGAAGGTCTCGTAGTCGGTGCCGTCGAGCCACCGGGTGGGGATGCCGGTGGGGCCGCCGTCGGGCATGGCGACGATGAGGTCCAGGTCCTCGGTGAAGGCCTCGACGGCGGTCTCGCGGGTCCAGGAGGTGTAGTCGTCGTGGGCGCCGTGCAGCAGGTACAGCACCGGCCAGGTGCGGTCGGGACGGGTGTCGTGGGCGGTGGGCAGGATGATCCGGACCGGAGCGTCGCGGCCCAGGGCGGCGGAGGGGACCGACAGGTCGAAGGTGCGGTCGCCGAGTTGGGTCACGGCGCCCGCGCGGCCGGTCGCGGCGGTGCCGAGGCAGCCGGCGAGACCGGCGCCGGCGGCGGCTCTGATGAGGGTGCGGCGGTGCATGTGCGGCTCCTCGGCGTGCGGGTCAGAGTGCTCGGTTCAGGTGTGCGGCGATGGCGTCGACGTGGGGCGGGTCGAGCAGGTTGAGGTGGTGGCCCGCGACCCGGACGACCTCCAGGTCCGGGCACACCTCGTCCCAGCCGAGCGCGTCGTCCTCGCGCTCGTACGCCGGGTCGCGCACGGTGTGCGGCGCGGGCTCGGTGGCCCGGTAGAGGATGACCCGGCCCTTGTGGGGGGCGGGGGCGTGCGCCTCGCCGATGCGCAGGTCGAGGTAGGAGGTGCGCTGGTGTTCCAGCGCGGCGGCCGGGATGTCGGCGGCCTCGCGCAGGACGCGCAGCACCCGTTCGATGCGGGCCCGTTCGTCCATGCCCGCCAGGAGGTCGTACGGGAGGTCGAGGCGTACGCCGTAGACGTCGGCCACATGGGCGGCGAAGCCCTCGAAGCGGGCGCGGGTCCGGTCGCCGCGGGCCGGCAGCGGGCGTACGGAGTCGATGAGGACGACGGTGTCCACCTCGTGCCCGGCGGCGGTGAGGAGGCGGGCGGTCTCCTGGGCGACGAAACCGCCGAAGGACCAGCCGCCGAGCCGGTACGGGCCGCGCGGGTACGCCGCCAGGATGGCGTCGGCGTAGCGCTCGGCCTTGGCGGTGACCGTCCCGGCGTCCTCGATCCGCTCCAGGCCGATCACCGGCTGGCCGGGGCCGAGGAGTGCGGCCAGGCCCCGGTAGACGGTGGTGCGGCCGCCTGCGGCGTGCGCGAGGAAGAGCGGCGGCCGGTGACCGGCGGCGCGCAGCGGGCTCAGTGGGTGCGGCGGTTGCGGCGGTGGCGGCGGTGGCTGTGATCGCGGTTGCTGCGGGCGGTCGGCGGTGAGGCGGTCGGCGATGTCCTGGACGGTGGTGGCGCGCAGCAGGTCGCGCAGCGGCAGGGCGACCCCGGACTCGGCCTCGACGGCGGCCCGGATCCGGGTCGCCATCAGGGAGTCCAGGCCGAGGTCGGCGAGGGCCGTGCCGGGGCCGAGCTGTCCGGGCAGATGGCCGGTGACGGTGGCGATGTGGTGGAGGAGGCGCTGTACGGCCGGCGGCGGCTCCTGCGGGCCGCCGCTCGCCGTGGCCGGCGGCCGGCCCGGCGCGGGGGCGGCCGGCCGGTCGGTCCACCAGTGGCGGGTACGGCGCCAGCGGGGGCCGGGCAGGTCCACGACCCGGCCGGCCGGGAGCGGGAGGCGGTGACCGGCGGCGTGCAGGGCGGCGAGGCTGGTGCGGAAGGACAGGGGTGTGTCAGTGGTACGTCGTAACGTGGGAAGGGCCAGGGCGTCGGGGAGCGTCTGGGCGATGGGATGCAGGAGGGTGGGATGCGGGGACAGTTCGACGAAGGCGGTGTGACCGTCCCGCGCGGCGGCCGCCAGGGCCCGGTCGAGCCGGACCGGGCGGCGGAGGTTGGCGGCCCAGTGCGCGACGTCGTAGCCGGACGGCGTGCGCGGGTCGTCATGGACCGTCGAATAGCCGCGTACGGCGGGGGCCTTGCCCTGGACGCCGGCGAGCCGGGCGGTGAGTTCCGGCAGCAGCGGGTCGACCTGGGGTGAGTGGCCGGCGCCCTGGACGCGCATGGTGCGGACGGGGCGGCCGAGCGCGGTCAGACGGTCGGCGAGGCGGGTGACGGCGGCGGCGTCACCGGTCACGATCTTCTGCGTGGGTGAGGAGTGCACGGCGACATGCACCCCGGGAACGTCGGCCGTGAGCTCGGCGAGTTCGGTGTCGTCGAGGTCGATGACCGCCATGGCTCCGCCGTCGAGGGAGTCCAGCAGCCGGGAGCGTTCGGCGATGACGCGGGCGCCGTCGCGCGGGTCGAGGCCGCCCGACGCCACGGCGGCGGCCACCTCGCCCATGGAGTGGCCGATGACGGCGGCGGGTTCGACGCCGTGGGCGCGCCAGAGCGCGGCGAGCGCGAGCTGCATGCCGAACAGCACGGGCTGGGCGGTCGCCAGGCGGTCCAGCCCGGTGCCGTGCTCCAGGCTCGCACGGAGGGAGAGTCCGTCGCAGGCGGCGGCGAGGAGGGGTTCGAGCCGGTCCACGGCGGCGGCGAACGCCGGTTCGGCGGTGAGGAGTTCACGGCCCATGCCGGGCCACTGGCCGCCGTGGCCGGAGAAGACCCAGACCACTCCTGGGCCGATCCGGTCCTGGTCGCCGGTGACCACTCCGGGGTCGGGCCGGTCCTCGGCCAGGGCCCGCAGCGAGGCGGTGACGCCGGCCCGGTCGCGGGCGACGACCGCCGCGCGGGCGGGGCCCCGGCCGGTGCGGCCGGCCAGGGTGCGGGCGAGGTCGGCGGTGCGGACGGCCCGGCCGTCCGGGGTGGCGAGCCAGTCCGCGAGGCGTCCGGCGGTGTCGCGCAGGCGGGCGGTGTCGGCGTCGCTGAGCGGCAGGACGGCCGGCGCGCCGGCACCGGGCGGCCCCTGCCACGCCCGCTGCGCACGCGGCGTGTTCGGCGTGCTGGGCGTGCTCTGCGTGCTCGGGGTGTTCGGCGAGCTGGGCGTGCTCGGCGTGCTCGGCGTGCTGGGCGTGCTCGGGGTACTGGGCCATTCCTCCAGTACGGCATGGGCGTTGGTGCCGCCGAAGCCGAAGGCGGAGACCCCTGCCACGGCGGTGCCGCCGTACCGGGGCCAGGGTTCGGGCTCGGTGACGACGCGCAGCCGGGGGTCGTCCAGGGCCGGGCGGTCGCAGTGCAGGGAGGGCGGTACGCGGTCGTGGTGCAGCGCGAGCACCGCCTTGACCAGGCCCGCGATGCCGGCGGCCGACTCCAGGTGGCCGAGGTTGCTCTTGGCCGAGCCGAGCAGCAGCGGCTGGTCGGGGTCGCGGCCCCGGCCGAGCACGGCGGCCAGCGCGTCCGCCTCGATGGGGTCGCCGAGCGGGGTTCCGGTGCCGTGCGCCTCGACGAGGTCGACGGTGGCGGGGTCGGCGCCGGCCCGGCCGTAGGCGGCTTCCAGCAGGGCGCGTTGGGCGCCGGGGCTGGGCGCCATCAGGCCGTTGGAGCGCCCGTCGGAGTTGACGGCGGTGGCCCGGATCATGGCCAGCACCCGGTCGCCGTCGCGCAGCGCGTCCGGCAGCCGCTTGAGCACGGCGACCGCGCAGCCCTCGGACCGCCCGATGCCGTCCGCGTCGGCCGAGAACGCCTTGCAGCGGCCGTCCGGCGCGAGCGCCCCGGCGCGCCCGAAGGCGACGGTGACGGCGGGGGTCAGGAGAAGGTTGACCCCGGCCGCCAGCGCGGTGTCGCTCTCGCCGGTGCGCAGGCTGACGCACGCCTGGTGGACGGCGACCAGCGACGACGAGCACGCGGTGTCGACGGCGACGCTCGGGCCGCGCAGGTCGAGTACGTAACTCAGCCGTCCGGCGGCGATGCTGGGGGCCGCCCCGGTGGGGGCCCGGGGGTCGACGGCGGTTGGGTCGGCGCCGGTGAGCTGCCCGTACTCGTTGGACGAGATGCCGACGAAGACCCCGGTGGCGGTGCCGGCGAGGGAGGCGGCCGGGATGGCGGCGTGGTCCAGCGCCTCGTGGACCACTTCGAGCAGCATCCGCTGCTGGGGGTCCATGGCGGCGGCCTCGCTGGGGCTGATCCGGAAGAACTCGGCGTCGAAGGCGGCGATCTCGTCGATCGGGCCCAGGTAGCCGCCCCGCCGGTGGGTGTCCGGCGGCGGCTCCGGGAAGTCCGCCCAGCGGCCGTCGGGCACGGCGCCGACGGCGTCGGTGCCGTCCATGAGCAGCCGCCAGTAGTCGGCGGGGCCGCGTACGCCGCCGGGCAGCCGGCAGCCGACACCGACCACGGCGATCGGCTCGTCGGAGGGCTCCGGCAGCGAGGTCCGCATCATCAGCGGCTCGGCACTGTGGACGGGCCGGGCCGCCGTGCCGAGCCGCCGGACCAGGCCGTCCACCGTGCCGGTCTCCCACAGCAGGGTCGCCGGCAGGTCCCGTCCGACCGCCCGGGCCAGTTCGCCGGTGAGCGCGACCGCGTCCCGCGAGGACATCCCGTAGTCCACCAGCGGCCGGTCCCCCGCGACCCCGGCGGCGTCCGCCCCGGTCCAGGAGGCGACGCGTTCGTTGATCAGCCGCCGCAGCAGCGCGGCGTCGGGGCCCCTCACGCGTACTCCCCGTCCAGGTAGCGGGTCCGGGTGAGGGACCGCGAGACCTTGCCGCTGGAGGTGCGCGGAACGGTGCCCGGCGGGACCAGGGCGAAGCCGGCCAGGCGCAGGCCGTGGCGGGCGGACAGGGCGGCACGCACCGCGCGGCCGGTCTCGTCCGGGTCGCGGTCGGCGGCGGCCACGGCCCGTCCGTGCTCGGCGACCAGGACGGCGCCCTCGGTGCCGTCGTCGAGGGTGACCGCGAAGGCGGCGAGGCGGTCGGGGCGGATGGCGGGATGGGCGGCCTGGGCGGTGGCTTCGAGGTCCTGGGGGTAGTGGTTGCGGCCGTCGACGATGACCAGGTCCTTGAGCCGGCCGGTGACCAGGAGCTGCCCGTCCAGGACCGTGCCGAGGTCGCCGGTGCGCAGCCAGGTGCCGGTGGCGCCGTGCAGGGCGGCGTGGAAGACCCGGCGGGTCCGCGGGTCGCGGTTCCAGTAGCCGCGGCCGACGTTGGGGCCCTGGACCCAGATCTCGCCGACCTCTCCGTCGGGGACGGCGGTGCGGCCGGCCGGGTCGGCGATCCGGATCCGCTGCCCGGCGGGGGCGCCGCAGCCGGCGAGGCGGACGGCTCCGGGGGCGTGGGGCGGAACGGGCAGGGCCTTGCCGGCGGCCAGCGCCTCGCGGTCGAGCCAGTGGCCGCGCGGCGGCTCGCCCGGCCGGGCGGCGCTGACGAAGACGGTGGCCTCGGCGAGCCCGTAGGAGGGGCAGTGCACGCCGGCCTGCAGGCCCTGCGCGGCGAACGCGGCGTGGAAGCGCTCGGCGGTCCCGGGGCGGACGGGCTCGCTGCCGTTGATGAGGGCGGTGACGCCGTCGAGCCGCAGCCCGGCCTTGTCCTCCTCGCCGATCGCCGAGGCACAGTAGTCGTACGCGAAGTTGGGCGCGGCGCTGATCGCTCCCGGGTGCTCGGTGAGCAGCCGCAGCCAGCGGACGGGGCGCTGGAGGAAGTCCGCGGGGTCCATGAGCACGGACAGCAGCCCTCGCACCACGGGGGCGGCGACGCTGAGGACCAGCCCCATGTCGTGGTAGAGCGGCAGCCAGCCGACGGTGGTGACGGGCCGGCCGTCGTCGGCGGCGTACACGCTCAGGGCCTGACGGGCGTTGGCCACGACGTTGGCGTGCGAGATCTCGACGCCGGCCGGGACCCGGGTGGAGCCGGAGGTGTACTGGAGGTAGGCGAGGGAGTCCGCGGGCACCCGCGGCGGCTCCCAGCTCTCCCGGCCCTCCCGGCCCTCCCGGCCCTCGGTCCCGGTGTCCGGGATCAGATCGGTGGCCTGCGCCGGCACCGGTATCGACCGGTCGCCGAGGAAGGCCCGTACGCCGTCGAGGCTGTCGCGGGTGGTGAGCACCAGGGCGGGGCGCGCGTCCTCCAGGACGGCGGCCAGCCGGTCGCCGTGTCCGGGCAGTTCGGGGGTGAACATGGGGACGGCGACGCGTCCGGCGGTCAGCGCGGCCAGGAAGCCGATGACGAAGTCCGGGCCCTGCGGGCAGAGCAGCGCGACCCGGTCCCCGGGGGCGGTGCTCGCGGCGATCCGGGCGGCGACGGCCCTGGTGCGCAGGTCGAGGCGCTGCCAGGTCAGGGTGCGGTGGACGCCCCGCGAGTCGTACGCGGGGTGGCTGACGAAGGTGAACGCGCGGCGGTTCGGGGTGTCGCGGGCCCAGTCGCGGAGAAGTCCGGGCAGGGTGTGGGGGTGCGCGGGCATGGGGCGGCTCCTCATGTCACAGCGGGATGTTGCCGTGCCGCCGGTCGGGGACCGCGACACGCTTGGTGCGCAGGGCGCGCAGGGCGCGGCTGATCCGCTCCCGCGTCTCGTGCGGGGCGATGACGGCGTCGACATAGCCGCGTTCGGCGGCCGCGTACGGGGTGGCGTACGCGTCGGTGGTCTCGTAGTGCCCGACGAGGCGGGCGCGCAGCCGCGCAGCCTCGTCCTCGCCTCCGGCCGCGGCGGCGGCCAGTTCGCGCCGGTGCAGCACGCTCACCGCGCCCTCGGCGCCCATCACGGCGATCCGGGCGGTGGGCCAGGCGAGGTTGACGTCGGCGCCGAGGTGTTTGGAGCCCATCACGGCGTATCCGCCGCCGTACGCCTTGCGCACCACGACGGTCACCTTGGGCACCGTGGACTCGGCGTAGGCGTAGAGCAGTTTGGCGCCGCGCCGGATGATGCCGCCGCGTTCCTGCCGGGCGCCGGACAGATAGCCGGGGACGTCGGTGAAGGTCAGCAGCGGGATGCCGAAGGCGTCGCAGAAGCGCACGAAGCGGGCGGCCTTCTCGGAGGCGTCGATGTCCAGGACACCGGCCGAGTGCAGTGGCTGGTTGGCGACCACGCCCACCGTCCGGCCCTCGACGCGGGCGAGGGCGCACAGGACGTTGGGCGCGAACAGCGCGTGCACCTCGCACAGTTCGCCGTCGTCGACAACCGTACGGACGATCTCGGCCATGTCGTAGGCCACTGAGGGGCGGTCCGGGACCAGGCTGTCCAGCCGCAGGTCGGCGGCGGTCGGCGCGAGGCCGGGGCGGGCCGGGGCGTACTCGGGCGGGCGTTCACGGTTGTTGGCCGGCAGGTAGGACAGCAGGTCCCGTACGGTGTCCAGGGCCTCGTCCTCGTCGCCGGCCAGGAAGTGGGCGTTGCCGTTGCCGGTGTTGCTGGCCCGCGCGCCGCCCAGTTCCTCGGCGGTCGTGCGCTCCCCGGTGACGGCCTCGATGACGTCGGGGCCGGTGACGAACATGTGCGAGGTGCCGTCCACCATCACCGTGAAGTCGGTGATGGCCGGCGAGTACGCGGCTCCGCCCGCGCA
Source organism: Streptomyces sp. RLA131 (assembly GCF_056270125.1). Lineage (NCBI taxonomy): Bacteria > Bacillati > Actinomycetota > Actinomycetes > Kitasatosporales > Streptomycetaceae > Streptomyces > Streptomyces sp. RLA131. Next base: position 7,213,225 of record NZ_JBWDOQ010000002.1, on the reverse strand, counting down.
CGGCCCCATGATCACCGAGATCTGCGGGATCACCCCGGAGGCCTGCACATTGCGCCGCACCAGCTCGGCGTACAGGGCCAGCGAGGCCACGCCCTCCTGGATACGGGCGCCGCCGGAGTCGTTGAGGCCGATCACCGGGCAGCCGGTCTTCAGCGCCAGGTCCATGATCTTGACGATCTTCTCGCCGAACGCCTCCCCCAGGCTCCCGCCGAACACGGTCGCGTCCTGGGCGAAGACGCACACCGGGCGCCCGTCGATCGTGCCGAATCCGGTGACGACGCCGTCGCCGTACGGCCGCCGGGTGTCGTCCCCTCCGGACCCACCGGCCCCTCCGGACCCATCGGATGTGCCGGGACCACCGGCGGAACTGCTCGCTCTCGCCCGTACGAAGGCGTCGGTCTCCGTGAACGAACCCGCGTCCACCAGTCGCTCGACGCGGGTGCGCGCGGTGAGCCGGCCGCGCTCCCGCTGCCGTGCCACCGCCCGGTCCGGTGCCACGGCCAGGGCCTGCTCCCGGCGTCGTGCCAGATCGGCGACGCGCTGCTTCGTGCCGTCGGCACGGGCCGTTTCCGCGATACTCGTCACAAGCACCTCCGAAGGGGCTTACGAATATCGCAGCCACGGCCGGCGATCCGGGGGATTCACCGTTACCTGTGGGTAAGTTGAGCCTCCCGGGGCCCCGTTTCGTCGCCACGTGACAACGGCCCCGCCCGCCGGGAAGGCGGGCGGAGCCGTGGTCGGCGGTCCGGCCGGTCCGGCCGGTCCGGTGACGCGTCAGCCGCTCTTGCGGCGGAACTCCCGCTGGCCCCCCGCCCGGCCGTGAGCTCCGTGGATCTTGCCGTCGCGGCCCGCCGCGCCTCCCGCCGCCGCTGCCGCGCCGTGGGTGCGCTTGCGCTCCAGGGCCTCCCGGAACCTGCGCTTCACCTCGTCCTCGGGGACGTCGGCCTCCGCCGTCTGCTCCTCGACCTCGGGCACCTCGCGCGTCTGATCCGAAGCTTCCGCTTCCATGGCCGCCTCCTGGTCCGATTGAGTCATGGGGACAGCCTCGCACGTCCGCGACCGTGCACAACCACCCCCGGAACCGTTGCCACGCCGCGAAGTTGCCATGTACCGTTCAAACGCTTGTCGTCGCGCAGTGGAGCAGCCGTAAATCTACGCGCGCAGACTCGGCGCCCGCACCGCCTCTTTCCACCCCCCACCAGGAGGTATGTCGGATGCTCGGATCCACCAGATACAGCGGCAGACACGCCCGCCTCACCGGCGCGGCAGCCGTACTCGGCCTGCTGGTCGCCGCGACGGCGGCCGTCCAGGCCACCACCCCCACCGTTGCGGCCGCCGCCACCACCAATCGCGTGCTCTTCGACAACGCGCACGCCGAGACGGCCGGCAACGCCGACTGGATCATCTCCACCAGCCAGCCGGACCCGCTGGGCCAGAACTCCTCGCCCAGTTCGGAGACCAGCTGGACCGGCGCCCTCTCCTCGTGGGGCGTCGCCCTGCAGAAGACGGGCAACTACAGCCTGAAGACGCTGCCTTCGGGCAGCTCGATCACCTACGGCACCTCGGCCGCGACCGACCTGTCGAACTTCGACACGTTCGTGCTGCCGGAGCCCAACACGCTGTTCACGACCGCCGAGAAGACCGCCATCATGAACTTCGTCAGCAATGGCGGCGGGCTGTTCATGATCTCCGATCACACCGGCGCCGACCGCAACAGCGACGGCGAGGACGCGCTCGAGATCCTCAACGACCTGATGACCAACAACAGCGTCGACAGCACGGACCCGTTCGGCTTCTCCATCGACACGCTGAGCATCAGCTCCGACTACCCGTCGGCGATCAGCGACAGCACCAACGCGGTGCTGCACGGCTCGTTCGGCACGGTCACCAAGAGCCTCATCGCGAGCGGTACCACCGCCACCCTCAAGCCCGCCGACAACGCCAACGTCAAGGGCCTGCTGTACCGGACCGGCTACTCCGGCAACACCGGGGCCTTCTTCGCCACCAGCACCTTCGGCAGCGGCCGGGTCGCGTTCTGGGGCGACAGCTCCCCGATCGACGACGGCACCGGCCAGTCCGGCAACACGCTGTACGACGGCTGGAACGACACCGGCGCCACCAACGCCGCCCTCGCCCTCAACGCCACCGAGTGGCTCTCCGGCGCCACCGACAGCGGTGGTGGCGACGACGGCGGCGGCGACGGCACCTGCACCGCCGCCCAGCTGCTCGGCAACAACGGCTTCGAGTCCGGCGCCACCACCTGGACCGCCAGCAGCGGCGTCATCACCAACTCCAGCAGCGAGGCCGCCCGCACCGGCTCCTACAAGGCCTGGCTGGACGGCTACGGCACCGCCACCACCGACACGCTCTCCCAGTCGGTGACCATCCCGTCCGGCTGCACCACGGCGACGCTCAGCTTCTATCTGCACATCGACACCGCCGAAACCAGCACCAGCACCGCGTACGACACCCTCAAGGCCCAGGTCCTCAACAGCTCGGGCACCGTCCTGAGCACCTTGGCGACGTACTCGAACCTCAACGCCGCCAGCGGCTACACCCAGCGCAGCTTCAGCCTCAGCGGCTACGCGGGCCAGACCGTCACGGTCAAGTTCACCGGTACCGAGGGCTCGACCCTGCAGACCTCGTTCGTCATCGACGACACCGCGCTCAACGTCAGCTGAACGCGAGCCGGGGACATCCCGCGGCCCGGCACGCGGCGCTCCGAAAGGACCGCCGCATGCCGGGCCGCGACCGGACCGGCACGGACCGGCGCGGACCGGCACGGACGACACGGACCGGCACGGACCAGGGATCACACCGTGCCGCGGGTGAACTGCTGGTTCGTACCGCTGCCGCAGGTGTACTGGATCAGATAGGCACCGTCGGCGGTCGAAGCGCCGTTGACGTCGAGGCACTTGCCGCTGTGCCGGGCCACCAGCCGGACGTAGCCGCTGCCGGCGTCCGTGACCTGCCACTGCTGACTGGTGCCGCTGCCGCAGGTGTACTGGACGACGCGGGCGGCGTTGGCGGTGGAGGCGTCCGTGACGTCGAGGCACTTGCCGCTGTGCCGGGCGACGAGCTGGTAGTAGCCGCTGCCGGCGTCCTTGAACCACCACTGCTGGTTGAGGCCGCCGTTGCAGGTGTACTGGATCCCTCCGGCGCTGTCGGCGAGCGAGGCGCTCGGGATGTCGGCGCACTTGGAGCTGTGGCGGGCGATCACGTTCTCCCAGGGGCCGCCGATGCCGGCCACGGTGCCGGCGGCGGTGTCGACGGAGACCGTCGGGTAGTACTCCATGCTCATCGTGGTGTTGGTCGGGAAGGTCAGCGGCAGCCAGATGTAGAGGGAGTCGTTGACCGTGCCGCCGAAGGAGTTGCCCCAGCGGTCCCCCAGGTAGAGGTAGGAGGTCGCCGAGGTGCCCTGCACGGGGAGCACGTACGCGGTCTGCGACTTGAAGGCGGTCGAGTCGCCGACGTTGGTCAGGGACCCCCAGGTGCCGGTGACGCTGCCGGCGGTTGCGTACTTCTGCTGGTTGGGGTTCCAGCCGGTGGCGCCCGAGGTGAGCAGGAAGTACACCCCGTCGCGCTTGAACATCGCGGGGGCCTCGCGGTACGAGCCCGCCCACAGCAGCTGGACACGGCTGTCGACGCTCAGATAGTCGGCGGAGAGCCGGTAGACGTGCAGGTCCGCGTTGTTGTTGGCGGCCGAGATCATGTACGCCGTGCCGTCGTCGTCCTTGAAGAGCGTCAGGTCGCGTGACATGTAGCCCAGCGGCTGGAAGCTGCCCTGCCAGGTGTAGTCGCCGTCGACGGTGGCGGAGGTGGCGACGGCGGCGCGGGCCTGCGTGTAGTCGCTGCCGTTCTCCTTGTGCATCCACATCACGTACCGGCCGGTGCTGCTGTTGTAGATCACCTTGGGGCGCTCGATGTTGGCGGTGGCCAGTTCGGGGTCGGTGGCCTGGGTGAGGACGTGGTTGCGGAACTCCCAGGTCTTCAGGTCCGTGGAGCGGTAGGCGGAGACGTACCGGAAGGTGTTGTCGGCGTTACGGTCCTCGCCGAACCAGTAGTAGTAGGAACCGACCTTGATGACGCCGCCGCCGTGGGCGTGCACCACATCGCCGTTGGTCGCGGTGAACTGGGTGGCGTTGGCGACCGTGACGGTGGCGGCGTGCGCCGCCCCGGCGGTGAAGAACTGCGCGACGAGGCCGAGACAGGCGGCGAGCACCCATGCAGCCCAGGAACGTGGTCTCATACGTTTCCTCCCATGCCGTGCGGGGACATTTCACAGCCCTTCGAAGAAGGGGCTTACGTGGAGGGGACGTGGGGATGCTAGGGGTGCCACCGACTCCCGACAAGACATCCGGCAGGATCACAGAAAGCGGTTGTTGCACGTGACGGCCAAGCGACCCGGCGCACTGTTCGCGATGGACCCGGTCCATCTGCCCGCCCTCTTCCCGCCCGCCCTTCTAGAGCGACTGGACGGTCTGGTCGCCATCGGCCGCACGGCCGGACCGGTACCCCCGGCGGACCCCGGCGCGGAGGTGCTCATCACCGGGTGGGGCTGCGCCCCGCTCGACGCCGACGTCCTGGAACGGCTGCCCCGGCTGCGCGCGGTGCTGCACGCGGCCGGCAGCGTCAAGCCGCACATCACCCAGGCCTGCTGGGACCGCGGCCTACTGGTCTCCTCGGCCGCCGCCGCCAACGCCCTGCCGGTCGCCGAGTTCACCCTCGGCGCGATCCTGCTCGCCGGCAAGGACACCCTGCGCATGCGCGCGCTCTACGCCGAGCGGCACGCCCACCCCGGCGCCGCCGAGACCGGGCACCTGGGCAACCACCGCCGCCGGGTCGGCATCGTCGGGGCCTCGCACATCGGCCGCCGGGTACTCGGCCTGCTGCGCCCGTTCGACCTCGATGTCGCCGTCCACGACCCGCTGCTGACGGTGGACCGGGCGGCCGGGCTGGGCGTACCGGCCCTCCCGCTGGACGAACTCGTCGCCCGCAGCGACGTGCTGAGCCTGCACGCCCCCGCCCTCCCGGAGACCCGGCACCTGATGGACGCCCGCCGGCTGGCCCTCATGCCCGACGGTGCCACCCTGGTCAACACGGCGCGCGGCGCCCTGGTCGACACCTGCGCCCTCACCGACGCCCTGGTCCGCGGCCGGCTGTCCGCCGTGCTGGATGTCACCAACCCCGAGCCGCTGCCCCCCGGCTCGCCCCTCTACCGGCTCCCCAACGTGCTGCTCACCCCGCACATCGCCGGCGCCCTGGGCAACGAACTGGAGCGGCTGGGCGCCGTGGTGGTCGACGAGCTGACCCGGCTGCTGTCCGGCGAACCCCTGCGCCACCGCGTCCTGCGCGCCGACCTCGACCGCATCGCCTGAGCCCGTAGGATCGACCGCGGGGTGGAAGCGGAGGCAGCATCACATGAACACTCAGGAACCGCGGTACGACGTGCTGGTCGTCGGCGGATCGGGAGTCGACACGATCGTCAGGGTGGACACCCTGCCGGTGCCGCCGGCCGACTCGGTGTGGGCACCGCCCATCAAGGAGTGGGCGGGCCAGACGGGCGGCAATGTGGCCCTGGGCTCCCGTGCGCTGGGTGCCGCGGTGAAGTTCCTGGACTACATCGGGGACGACTGGATCGGGGCCATGGTGCGCGAGCGGATGGCCAAGGGCGATGTCGACTTCGAGCCGCTGATCTCGGCCGCCGGCACCCGGCGGGCCGTCAACCTGGTGGACGCGTCGGGCCGCCGGATGTCGTTCTACGACGGGCGGGACCCGCTGGACCTGCGCATGCCGCGCGAGTTCTACCTCCCCCATCTGCGCAGGGCCCGCCATGTCCATCTGTCGATCACGCACTTCGCGCGTTTTCTGTACGACGACATCGAGGCGCTGGGCGTCCCCGTCTCGACGGATCTGCACGACTGGGACGGGGCGGCCGAGCACCACCGGGAGTTCGCGCTCCGTTCCGACCTGGTCTTCCTCAGCGCGGCCGGGGCCGGCGAGGGGATCGCCGACGTGATGCGGGGCATCCTGCGCGACGGCCGGGCCGAGGCGGTGATCGCCACGGCGGGGGCCGGCGGCTCGTACCTGCTCACCCGTGACGGCGGGAACACGCCGCGGCACGTACCGGCCACCCGGCCGCCCGCACCGGTGGTGGACTCCAACGGGGCGGGCGACGCCTTCCTCTCGGGCTTTCTGCACGGCTGGCGGACCGGCCGGGACCTCCTGGAGTGCGCCCGGCTGGGCGCGGTGGCCGGAGCCCATGCCTGCACGGGTGAGGGCAGCACGGCGCTGATCGGTCTGGCGGAGCTGGAAGCGGCCTGACGTCCGTCCACGGGCCGCCGGGCGGGCGATTCAGGAGAGCAGGAAGTCCGCGTCGCCCGCCTTGGCGCCCTGGATGAAGCTGGTGATCTCGTGGTTGGTGTAGATCAGGGCCGGTCCGTCGGGATCGGTGGACTGGCGCAGCGCCACCCGGCCGTCGTTCAGCTTGAGGGCCTCGACGCAGGATCCGCCGTTGCCGCCGCTCCAGGGCTTGGACCAGCCCTCGGTGCCGAGGTCCTTGGCGGGCATGCCGTTGTAGACCCTCCTGCTGGTCATGTCGGCCTTGTTGGTCTTGTTGGTCTTGTTGATCCTGATACTCATCGGTTCAGCTCTCCCCGTGGATCTCACCGAGGACTGCCTCGGTGGTCTGGCCCGGCGCGGCCTGCGCGCACATCCGGTCCAGGGCTTCCAGGAAGGCCGTGACGTCGTCGCGGTCGTCGAAGTACACCGCGCCGACCAGGCTCTCGGCGCAGACGACGTCGGGCAGTTCCTGGATCTGGAAACGGAAGATGTGGAAGGGCCCGTACATCGCGGGATGAGGTCCCGCGGTGAAGGGCATGATCTGCAGTCGTACGTTCGGCAGTGCGCAGGCCTCGATGAGCCTGGCTGTCTGGTCGCGCATGATGCCGGGGCGGCCGATGGGTCTTCGCAGTACGGTCTCGTCGATGACGGCCCAGAACAGGGGCGCGTCCTCGCGGGTGAGCAGCGACTGGCGCTCCATGCGCAGGGCGACGACGCGTTCGATCTCCGCGTCGGAGGCCTGCGGGAGGCCGGCCCGCAGGACCTCGCGGGCGTAGTCCTCGGTCTGGAGCAGCCCCGGGACGTAGTGCGGTTCGTAGGAGCGGATGACGGAGGCCTCGCCCTCCAGGCTCACGAAGGCGCTGAACCACTCCGGGAGGACGTCGCGGTAACGGTGCCACCAGCCGGGCTGGTTGGCCTCGCGGGTGAGGGCGAGGAAGACCTCGGTCTCGCGCGGGTCGGTGACGGCGTAGGTCCGGAGGAGTTTCTCGACGTACGGGACCTTGAGGCCGACCTCGGCCTTCTCCATGCGCCGGACCGTGGCATGGGTGACGTACAGGGCCCGGGCGGCCTCCTCGTAGGAGAGTCCGGCCTTCTCCCGCAGGACCTGGAGCCGCTTGCCGAGCACCACTCGCAGCACGGTGGGGGCTCCCCCGCCTGCCGCCGGCCGCCCGTCGGTCACGACCTGCTCCCCTCAACTGCCTTCACAGCAAGGCAGTCTGTCATGTCATCAGCGCAGGGAACAGCCTGTCACATCGATTCTGTAATTTACAGATCGCACCTTGCCAAAGCTTGAAGCGGACACGCATAGTTGCGGAGTGCCTGCCTCCCAAGACGCTCTCCGGTTAGAGCGCCGCGGCGCCCTTGACGCCCGCAGCCGCCAGGACTTGTTCCGGCTGCCCGCCATCGGCCCCTCCGTCGCCGAGGCGCGACGGCGTGTACGGACCCGCCTGCGGGAGTGGGGAGTCGACGACGAGGTCGTGGCGGACGCCGAGATACTGGTGTCCGAGCTGTTCACCAACGCCCTGCGGCACACCAGCAGCGAGGGGGTGGCCTGCGGACTGCGTGTGACGGGCCGGGTGGTGCGGGTCGAGGTCACGGACCAGGGAAGTTCACCGACCGAACCGAGGCCGCGTACGGCCGGCTTCGACGAGGAGGGCGGCCGGGGTCTGCTGCTGGTCGGGGCGCTCGCCGCCGGCTGGGGCGTACGGCCCGCCGGCGTCGGGCACGGCCGCACGGTGTGGGCCGAGCTGTCCGGCGACCGGCCGCCCGCCTGAGCGCGCCGCCGCCGGGGTCACGGGGGGGTCCGGCCCGTTCGGGCACGGACTCTTAGCTTGATCTTTATCTACCAGGATCTTCCAGGCTTGCCGATGGCCTTGAGGGTCTCGGGGCGTTTGACAGTCTTGCCGACGTCGTAGCGGGGTGCCCTGCGTTTGTTCTTGGCGCCGGGTGGCCGTCCGGGCCCAGTGCCTGTGGGTTTGGGAACACGGGTCGGGCAGGCGAGGTGAGCGCGGATGTTCCTGAACCCCCGGCGGACCCGGGCCGGGGTGATCCGGTCGGAGGCGGTGGGTTTCTCCCACGGCCGGCGGAGGTCTGCGGCGAGCGGCCGGGCAAGCCGGAGCTGGGTGTGGGCGACGATCAGAATCCAGGTCCAGCGGTCCGCTGCCTCCGGAGTGCGGAGTTTCGGGGTCGTCCAGCCAAGGGTCTGTTTTGCGAACCTGAACGTGTGCTCAAGGTCGAATCTGCGCAGGTAGACCTGCCAGCAACGGTCGATGTCGTCCGGGGCGGCGCCGGTCTTCGAGGACCACAACCACACCGGCGGAGCGTCCCGTACCTTCGACAGATGCTCGACCTTCAGCCGGACCAAGGTGCCTTCGATCAGGGGAAGTTCGCCTTCGTGGTCGAGCCAGGCGGAGCGGTGTGTGAGCCGGGGGTGGACCCGGTCCCATGCCTGGGTTTCGGCTTTCCCGTAGTTCGTGGTCGCGGTGGCGGTGGTGATCGCGGGTTCGGGCCAGGTCTCCGGCTTGGCGAAGCGGAACTCCGGGCCGTGCTTGGGCGGCCGGCCGTTGACGCCGTGCGTCCGCGGTGGCCTCGGCAGGCGCATGACGCGGTCGGAGCGGACGCGGCCGACCATCTCGACGGGCAGGTCCCGCAGCACCCAGGCCAGGCGGGTGACGTCGTAGCCGGCGTCGGCGACGATGGTGATGTCCGGGTCGCCGGGTTTCCACTGGCCCGCAGTGATGAGCCGTTCGACGACGCCTCGCAGCTGGCCGGCGGTGACGGCGGTCGCGTCGTCCGCCGGGCCGAGCCGGACCACGTCCAGGATCGCGGTCCATGACGTGGCGCCGGACTCCAACACGGCGACGAAGGAGTAGGGCCAGCCCGGAATGAACTGCGACGCCGTCTTCGCCCTGCCGTAGACGTGGCAGAACAGCCGCTCGGCCGAGCACGGCGCGTCCGAACGAAGCCACGGTGACACATCGACCGCCAGGACCAGGCGCCCGCCCTCGAAACGCGGCAGCGGCAGCCCGGCCAGCACCGTCCGCAGCCGATCGACGTCGATCCGGCCGCGATTCAGGCCGCCGTACATCGCTCCGTGCCCACGACGATGCTCGGGCAACAGGGTCAGGTCCACCGGGGACTTCACCGCACCGTCCGCACACAGCACCGCGTCCACCAACTCGAACAACTCATCGCGCCGAGCGGTCAGACACTCGTAGAACTCACCCCGGAAGCGTGACGCCTCCGCGAACGCTTCCCGCCGGACAGCATCAGGCAGCAGACTCACCCTCACGGCCTTCGTCTTGGTCACGTGCATTCCTTGGTCGGAACACACGATCAGACGAAGGCCGCCCGCACGTCCGGCGAATCCCCAGGTGAGCGACTCAGTTCGAGGTGCTGTTCGAGGCCGGCAGATAAAGAACAAGCTTAGCTTGTTCTTTATGGTCTGGCCTGGTCTCGTTCGGTGATCGTCTCGGGGCGTTTCACGGTTTTGCCCACGTCGTAGCGGGTGGCGGGCTGCCGGTTCTTGGAGCCGAGCGGTCTGCCGGGGCCCGGCCGGGTGGGTTTCGGCGCACGGGCGGGGCAGCTCAGGGCAGGGCGGAGGTTTCTGAACCCGCGGCGGACCCGGGCTGGGGTGAGCCGGCCGGGTTCCGCGGGCTTCTCCCAGGGGCGGCGGAGGTCCACGGCGAGGGGGCGGGTGAGCCGGAGTTGGGTGTGAGCGGTGATGACCAGCCATGTCCAGCGGTCCGCCGCCTCGGGGGTGCGGACCTTCGGGCGGGTCCAGCCGAGCGTCTGCTTGATCATGCGGAAGGTGTGCTCCAGATCGAATCTGCGCAGGAATGCCTGCCAGCGCAGATCGACGTCCTGGCCGGTCATCCCGGTCTTCGAGGACCACAGCCAGACCGGCAGCGGGTCTCCGCCACCGGGCAGGTGGTCGACCTTCAGGCGGATCAACGTCCCCTCAAGGATGGGGAGTTCAGCGTCATGTCCGATCCAGGCCGAACGGGTGGTGAGCCGGGGGTGGATCTTGTCCCAGGCCATCGTCTGCGCGGTGCCGTAGCGGTCGGTGACCTGAGTGGTGGCCGTGTCCGGCTCACCCCAGGACTCCGGTTTGGCGAAGCGGAACTCCTTGCCGTGCTTCGGGGGCCGACCGCCCTGCGGCGGTGAGATCCACGGCACCGGAACGCGTTTGCGCATCACCCGGTCCGACCGCATCCGGCCGAGCACCTCGACAGGCAGGCCGTGCAGGAGGTGGGCCATGCGCGGGGCGTCGTAGCCGGCGTCGAAGACGACGAGGATGTCCGCATCGCCCCGGCACCACCGCCCGCCCGCGATCAGGTCCTGCACCACGCGGCGGACCTGGACTGCGGTGACCTCGGCGACGTCGTCGGCGGGCCCGAGGCGAACCGCGTCCAGCAGCTGGCACCACGACGTGCGCCCGGATTCAAGCGCGGCAACGAACGAGTACGGCCAGCCGGGAATCATCAGGTGCTGATCCTTACTACGGCCGTAGGTGTGGCAGAACAACCTGTCCGCGCTGCACTCTGCGTCCGGCCGCAGCCAGTTGGACACGTCCACGGCCAGCACGAGCCGCCCGCCGGCCGCCTTCGGCTGGGGCAGCGCGGCCAGCGTCCGCCGCAGCCGACCGGCGTCGATCCGGCCACGGTTGAGAGCCTCGTAGATACTCCAGTCGTAGATCGTGATCTTGGGCTTTCCAGTGATCTCCCTGTCGCCGCGAGATGGGAGGTCAACTGCGGGGACACCCCAGCTGCAACTCGGCGAATCCGACAAGGGCCGCCTGAATGGTCCTTGGCCGACGGGCTATCTTGCCGGGCATGCAGACTATGGACTGGAGCGGTGTCCGGGAGCGGACAATCGCTCTCTACGCACGGCGGGGATCGAAGGCCAGCGCCGTTCTCCCGCCGGTTCTAAGTGAGGCTCAGGTGCGTCAGGCCGAGGAACAGTTCGGTGTGGTGTTCCCTGACGACTATCGCCAGTACCTGCTGCGCGTCAGTGCCGGCGGGCGGGTTCGCACGCTTCGGGTCGATCAGCGTGGCTGGCGCTGGGACGGCGACCAGCCTGTGGACCGTGCGAACCTGCATGTGCCGTTCCCGGACCACGACACCGCTCTCGCAGCGAGCGAAGATCTTTGTCTGACCGAACCCCAGGAGGGGGACTACGCCTCTGTTGCGGCCTACCAAGCCGATCACGACGCGTGGCTGGAGACGGCCGATGCCGCCGAGGACGCGCGGACTTCCGGGGCCGTTCCTCTCTGCGATGACGGCTGCGGCTTCTACACCCTCCTCGTGGTCAGCGGACCCATGCGTGGTGCCATGTGGTTCGACGGACGCGCGACCTGCGATCGCCTCAACCCGCTCTTGAACGACGACGGACAGCCCGCCTCCTTCGGCGAGTGGTACCTGGACTGGCTCACCCGCGAGGAGCCGCTGACAACCCCGGAACTGCGTCGTGCGGCAAGCGACCGCTGGCACGCAGGGACGGACGTGCCCATCTGGCTGCGCTGGTTCAGCTCGTGAGTGGTCAGTGCTATCACCCCAAGCCGCGTTCGTACTGGCAGGGGCCGGTGCGGGAATGGGTACGGCCACCGCTGATCATCGGTGTGTGAAGACTGAAGATCACGCGATGGCCGCAGGTCACAGCCTAGATCCTGCCCACTGGCAGGAGGCATTCGAGGGCCTGATGGCGCGGATCGCAGGCCATTTCGCCCGGGTCGAACCCCGACGCCGGGTCCGGCGGTTGGTGCTCGGACTGTTGTCGGACTTGCCTCGCAAGAACTGCTGGACCATCGCCGAGTGGGCCGGGGAGTCCACCCCGGACGGCATGCAGCACTTGCTCAGCCGGGCCAAGTGGGACGCTGACGCGGTCCGTGACGCCCTGCGGGGCTACGTAGTGGAACATCTGCACGACGAGCGGGCGGTGCTGGTGGTCGACGAGACCGGCGACGTGAAGAAGGGCGTCGGCACGGTCGGCGTCCAGCGCCAGTACACCGGGACTGCCGGCCGGATCGAGAACGCCCAGGTTGCCGTCTACATGGTCTACGCCGGTCGGCGCGGGCACGCCGCGGTGGACCGGGAGTTGTACATCCCGCGCTCCTGGACCGCTGACCCTGACCGCTGCCGCGCCGCCGGGCTCGGCGAGCAGACCGCTTTCGCCACCAAGCCGGAACTGGCTGCGCGCATGGTCGCCCGGTTCCTGGACGCTGGCCACCGGGCTGCATGGGTAGCGGGCGACGAGGTCTACGGCGGCAACCCGAAACTTCGGGCTGTGCTGGAGGAACGCGGCACCAGCTACGTCCTCGCGGTGGCTTGCTCGCACGAAGCCGCCACGGGGGCTGGCACGTTCCGCGCGGATGCCCTGGCCAAGAAGGTTCCCAAGCGTGCTTGGCAGAAGCTGACGGCTGGGACCGGGGCGAAGGGTCACCGCTTCTACGACTGGGCCGTCATCGACCTCGCCGCCCCCCGCCCCGGAAGCAGCCAGCTGCTGATCCGCCGCAATCGCAGCACTGGCGAACTCGCCTACTACCGCTGTTACTCGCCCGCCGCAGTGCCGCTGGCCGAGTTGGTGCGAGTCGCTGGATCAAGGTGGCGGGTGGAGGAGTTCTTTCAGTCAGGAAAAGGCCTGGCCGCTCTGGACGAGCACCAGGTCCGCCGCTACGCGTCCTGGTCCCGCTGGGTCACCCTCGCCATGCTCGCCCATGCCTTCCTCGCTGTCGTCCGAGCCGATGAACACGCCCGGCAGTCGGCACCGAACGGCCTCATACCGCTCACCTGCAACGAGATCCAGCGCCTGTTCATCGCCCTCGTCATTCGGCCCGTCCACGATGCCGCCCATCAGCTCGGCTGGTCCGACTGGCGACGGCGCCACCAGGCCCGATCCCAGGCCAACCACTACCGGCGACAAGCCGTTCAAGCCTGAAGATCACCATCTACAGCTGGAGTATAGAGCGCGCCATGCCCGCGGCGGTGCTCGGCCAGCAGCGTCAGATCCACCGGCGTCCTCACCGGCCCGTCGGCACAGAGCAAGGCGTCGGTCAGCTCGAACAATTCGTCACGCCGAGCGGTCAGACATCCGTAGAAGTCGTCCCGGAAGTGTGACGCCACAGCGAACGCTTCCCGCCGGACATCGTGATGCAGCAGACTCATTCCCCCACGGCCTTCGTGCTGGTCAAGTGCCTCTTTGGTCGGAGCACAGGATCAGACGGAGGCCGTGTTCACGTCCCCGGAATCCCCGTACGAGCGATCACGTTCGGGGCATCGTTCGAGGCCAGACCATAAAGAACAAGCTGAGCTTCGCACCTTCCATGGGCAAGACCCGCGAACGCACGTCAGAGCGGAGATCGGTCTCGAACACTGACCGAGAACTACGCAACCGGCATAACCGGCCTCCAATCTGCGAGTTCACTCATATACGCGACCTCGTGTCGCACCGCCCCAGTCGACCTGGGCCTGGGCTCCCGGGACGACCTCGAAGCGGCGGTGCAGCCCCGCCAGCTCCTTGGGCGTGATGCCGAGTTCCTCGGCGATCCTCGGACGGGCCTGCTGGACGTAGAGCTTGACGCGCTGATAGTTGCCGGTGAACCCGTACTCCGCGGCCAGCCGCTCGTGGATCACCGACGCCTTCATCAGGATCTCGGCCCGCAACATCGCATCAACCAGCGGCGCGAACTCGTCGATCTTCCTGGGCACCACCTGCCCACTGGCCGAGCGACGCGGCGGAGTCGCCGGACCCGCGAGGTACTTGCGGACCGTCTTGCGGTCCAGCCCCGTCTCCCGGGCGATCTCCGACAAACTCATCGCCCCGGACTCCAACAAGCCCCGAAACCGCCGTAGTTCCAACCAGCGACGCGGATCCAAGACCACCGCCGACCACCCCCTGCCGCCACACACCGACTACGCAGCAGAGTGCCGACCAACGTTCCTCACCGCCTCAGGAACCGGCCACGTTCATCCGTACGCGGGTGGGGATCTTCAGGTGTACGCCGACACCAGGAATCCGCGCGGTCCACGGGCCTGTGCCGCAGCCGGCGTGGATTTGCCATGATGGCCAGTCAGAGCGTCCAGAGTCGAGTTAACCTCCACGTGATAGGGAAGCCCTCATGACTACCGGAGTACCTGGTCTCACCGAGTTGTGGTCCCGTTTTGAGAACTGGTTGGCCGAGCATGCCCCCGGAGACTACGGGTCCTTGAGGCAGGGTTGTCCGGGTGGCGATATCAAGCGCCTGGAAGACGGCCTGGGCTTCTCTCTCCATGAGGACGTGCGTACAACCCTCGAACTGCACAACGGCGTCACCATGCGGAGGGCCAGCGCAGAGCCGGGAGCCTTTCTCCTCGGCTACAGCCTCCTTGGTGTCGACGGAATCCTGGAAGCTCACCGAGATCTCGTCTCGATGGTGGAAGATGCCCGCGAGGAGGGCGAGGAGGACCTAGTCATCGGCTGCATCGCCGACACGCGATGGGTTCCCCTCGCTCAGAATATCTCCGGTGATCTGCTGTTCGTCGACCACCGGCATCATCACTCGGGAGAAATCGGGGAGATATCGTTCGGCGATTCCGAGTACCGCATGCTGTGGCCGCGCATGGATCTTATGCTCGTTGACCTCTGCTACTCGGTAGAGACCGGCGCTCCGGTGACCTCCGTGCCGCGAGTCCCCGTGCTGTATGAGGGACGGATGCTTGAGTGGCACATCCGCCCCCCACAGCAGGTCAGCTGAAGTCGCAGACCTCGCTGAGATCGCAGGACTCGTATCCGGTCTGGACGTAGTACGCGTCGTTGTCCAGCAGCCTCACATTTGTCGTGAACCGGCCCAACGCGCCGCCGGCCGCCGAGTTCTGGCTGCTTGTGATGGCGGCACGCCCGCAGACCTCGTTCCAGGTCGGGTAGGCGTAGTTCGGGTCGAGCTTGAGCGTGTAGGTGTCGTCGGCGTTTTGTACCGCATACATCTGCGCACACGATTTGCCCGAGGCCAGCGTCATTCCGCCGCTTTCACGTGACCTGGCGAAGGGGTACTCGTCGCAGCTCGCCCCGATCGCGTTCGGGACCGGATCCCACTCGGCCACCGCAAGTACGCACATCTTGTTTCGGTTGTCCGTCACCTTCACGGCGTCCGCGAGGCGATGAAGTGGCGAGTTGTACTTCTTGCTCCCCGGGTGGGAGGCCAGCTTCTCCATCAGGATCCAGTAATAGGCCGCGGCGGCCGGGTACTTGGCCCTGGTGAGCTGCAGGGTCGGGGTGGCCTTGGGGAAGACACACCCGGTGTTGCCGCCGACCTTGTTGTCGCAGCGGATGGCGAAGGCCGTGTCCTTCCATTGGTTGTTCGCTGTGGTGGTGGTCCCGGGAGAGCTCCAGCTGGTGTTCCAGTCCAGGCCGAGCGTGGCCTCGCCGCCGGCGACCTTGTTCCAGCTGTAGGTGTCGGTCCGGGTGGCGGTGTGCTGGTCCCCCTGTGTCCAGGTGGTGCTCCCGGCCCAGGCGCCTGGCGGGTCCGCAGTACAGTCGCTCATCGCCCAGCAGTCCTCGAAGTAGTTGTCCAGGGTCGCGGTGGCCACGCCGGTCAGGTCCGGCAGGGAGAATTCCGTCCAGGTCGTGAACTGCTGCGAGTTCGTTTCGAGCTTGATCTCCTGGACGATCTTGACGTTTCCGCCGCCGATGACGTCGCCGTGGCTGTCTCTGACGTAGAGGGCGTACCCGCCTCGCAGACATCCCTGGGTGCGGGTGTACTGGAAGTCTGATCCTGGAGCGGTCTTGCACCAGGGGACCGGCTGGGAGCTTGCCGCGAGGCTGCCGACGGATTTCGGTGAGGCGGCTGTGGCTGAGCTCTTCGACAACTCGCTCCACGGCTTGTAGGGGCCCGCGCAGAGCTGGACTCCGTCACTGGTCGTGGTGCAACCACCAGAGTCACCGGCTGTGTCGGTGGTCTGTGCGGTGTTCTTGGCGATGGCGGCGGAGATGCCTTCGTCTGTGGGCGCCGGGGCGTCCTCGGGTTCCTGGACGGCGATGTCGTCGGGGTCCGGGGCGTCCGGGTTCTCCGCCGCGAAGTCGACCTCCGGCATGCCGCTGAAGTCGCCGGGAAGTACCGCGATGGCGTCCCAGGCGATGTCGTCGTCCCCGGTGCCGTCGCTGGTGGCGTTGGACAGCCTCACCTCCGGTGGCGTGTCACCGAACCGGTAACCGCCCAGGGACACCCAGGTGTTCGACTCGTTGGCGTCCTGCGAGACCGTCCTGTCGAACGTGCCGTACTTAGTGACGACCTGATAAGTAGCTTTCGTGGTGTTCGCTCCGGTATCGGGGATGTGCACGTAGACCTTGCCCTGGCCACCCTCGATCGCGCTGCTGAGCTTCCAGTCACCGAGGATGGTCATGCGTCCACCGTCACCGCCCAGGTGGTCGGCATCGCGTGTGTGGGTGTACCAGAAGTGGCCGTCGTAGCCGCCGCCGATCTGGTGCAGGTCGGCCTTGGCGTCGTACTGGCCCAGGCCCGGTCCGGTGGCGTTCGGGTCGGGGTAGAAGGTGAACTGGAACGAGCCGTCTGTCGCGGTCGTTCCGCAATCGCTCCAGGTGTTGGTTCCTGCCGGTACGGACTCGACGACCTTCGCACCCGAGGGCGCGCCGGAGCAGACGGGCGTGCCGTACTGGAGGCGGGTGCCGCGTCCAGGCTCACTGATCACGGTCTGGTACTTGATGTTCTCGAAGCCGCAACTGGTGGAGCAGTCGGACTTCCATGTGGTGTTGGACTCGTGCCACCAGTACTGGGTGTAGCAGCCCGCGTCGGGCGGGTTGGCTGTGTCGCAGTTGTTCTTGGTGTTGCAGAACGCGTCGAGCGGCGGCGTGGCGTGGGCCCGGCGATATTTCGCGCTGGCCGGGTCTATGACGGTCCCGGTGGTGCCGTTCCAGTACGCGGGGCGGAAGCCGGCGGAGGAGAAGCCGGACTCGCCTGGCCAGTCCTGGCGGCCGGAGGTGGCGTAGGAGTGGCCGGTGTCCTGGGACCAGGAGGCCCAGCCCATCACCTTCTCCTCGTACGGCCAGTTCTGGGGGTGAGCGGCGTCCTTGTTGGCCAGGGGGTCGAGGTCGGTGTTCATGAAGGCCAGTCGGGATGCGGGGTAGATGGGGTTGGCGGGGTTGTTGTACCAGCCAAGGCCCCAGTTGCCGTTGGCTGCCTCGTCCGCCTTCGTGTTGAAGCCGAGGTTGTAGTTCCACACGGCCGTGAACCAGTTCTCGGGCTTGGCCGAGTCGTCGTTGTTCACGGCGATCGTCTGGCCTGACTCGTGCACCTCGTTCCACTTGTCGGCGAGGATGTAGAGCGACGCGGCGATGTTGGTGGCGTAGTCGATGGCGACCGCGCGCTGCGTGCTGACCGGGAGGGAAGTCTCGCCCTCCTTCTCGTGGCCCGCCAGGCGCATGCCGTCGGTGACCTGTCCGACGCCGTAACCGCAGTCGGACTTGTCCCAGTGGATGGTCCAGAAGTCGTCGAGGGTGCCGCCGGTCTGGTGGCCGTAGAAGCCGTCGACGGCCGCGAGCGGACTACCCATCTGGCCGGGGATGGCCCCGGATTCGGCCTGCCACAGGTTGGACTCCTGGGCCAGGATGCCCAGTTGGACCTGTGCGGGAATGCTTCCGCCACCGGTCAACGCAGGCTTCGGGAACAAGCCCTGCGGGTCGATCGTGGAGATCCCGGTCTGTGACCGCCAGCCGCCCTGCGTGAGGTAATTGGAGCGCAGCTTTCCCTGCACCGCCATGTCCACAGCCCACTCGACCTGGTTCGGCGTCGGCTGAAGAGCCTGGGTGGCGACGTCGTTGCGCGGCACGGAACACCAACGGTCGGTGTCGAAAGGGTCGTTGGCCCTGGAGTCGTCGTCGGCCGTGGTCGCCATACTCGTCGTCGATATCTGCGGCTTCGGGGAACCGGTCAGCGCCGGCGACGGCTTGCCGCCCGCGGTGGTGCCCGGCTCGGCGGCCTTCTGATTTGTGTGCTTGCCCGTGCCCGGCACCGAGCCGGTGATGGTCAGGGCATGGCTGGTGCGGCCAGTGGTCGGCTCCGCCGCCGGTTCTTTGGTCGCGGTACCGGTGAAGCCGCGGCCGGCGTTCTTGATGGTGGCGACGCCTGACTGCACCGCTGGCGAGACGACCGGGTCGACGGCCAGGCGGCCACGCGTGGACAGGTCCGCGTCGGGGGACACGGCCAGCGCCTTGATGCCGCTGGCCGCAAAACCCTTGCCGTGGCTGGCCTTTCCGGTGAGATAGACGGTGCCGTCGGTGCCCTGGCGCAGGTTCATCGCAGTGAGCTTGCCGCTCGCGACGGTGGTTTTCCTGCCCTGCGCGTAGGTCTGCACGCTGGCTTCTGTGTTGCCGGTGCGGTCGATATTGAACCGCCCCGGGTTCGGTAGAGATCTCAGATTGTGGTTTTGACCTGGGGTTTCGTGGATTTCATGTAGTGGTTGGTCTCGTACTCGACGGGTGGGACGTGGCCTATTTCACCGTGGAGTCGGCGGTGGCAGTACCAGTCGATCCACTCGGCGGTGGCGAGCTCGACCTGGGAGAGCGTCTTCCAGGGCCGGCCGGGTTTGATCAGCTCGGTCTTGAACAGGCCGATCGTCGATTCCATCAGGGCGTTGTCGTAGGCGTCGCCGACCGAGCCGATCGATGCCGCGATACCTGCTCGGTCCAGATGCTCGGCCAGCGCGAACGATGTGTACTGCGACCCCGCGTCCGAGTGATGTATCAACTCGCCCTGTGCATACGGGAATCCGTCCCGGTCGCGTTGCCACAGGGCCATCTCCAGGGCGTCCAGGACGAGCCTGGTCTCCTTGGTGGTGGCGGCGGACCAGCCGACGATGCGACGGGAGAAGGTGTCCACTACGAAGGCGACGTAGACGACCCCGCTCCAGGTCGCGACGTGCGTGAAGTCGGCGACCCAGCAGCGGTTGGGGGCACTGGCGACGAACTTGCGGTCGAGGAGGTCCGGGGCCCGCCCGGCGGCCGGATCGGTGATCGTCGTGATCACCTTCCTGCCGCGGACGGCTCCAGTGATGCCGATCTCGCGCATGAGGCGCTCGACGGTGCAGCGGGCCACGGCGTGTTCCTGCCGGTTCAGCTCGCGCCAGATCTTCCGGGCTCCGTAAACGCGGTAGTTGGACGTGTGGATTTCCCTGATGCGCTCCTTGAGTTCCTCGTCGCGCACGGAACGGGCCGAGGGAGTTTGCAGGCGTTTCCTGTGGGCGTAGTACGTGGAAGGGGCGATCTGGCAGTCGTGCTCGGTGAGCGTCCTGCAGATCGGCTCGACGCCGCCGAAGCGGTCCCGGTGCTCGTCGATGAACGCTACGAGCGTGTGTGTGGCCGGTCGAGCTCGGCCGCGAAGAAACTTGCCGCGGCCTTCAGGATCTCGTTGGCCCGCTTCAGCTCGGCGTTCTCCTTCTTCAACGCCTTGAGCTGGGCGGACTCCTCCGTCGTCGTCCCCGGTCGCGTCCCCGCGTCGATCTCGTGCTGCTTCACCCAGTTCCGCAGCGTCTCGCGGACCCGATGCCGAGCTTCTCGGTCACCGCCTGCAAAGCGGCCGTCTCGTTCGCGTGGTCGTCGCGCACCTCGGCGACCATGCGCACCGCACGACGGCGGAGCTCAAGGGGGTAACGGGAAGGTCGTGCCATGACTCGATCCTTTCATGAAATCGAGTCTCCATTCGAGCCGGGGCGGTTCAGTGTTCACGTCCCCGGAATCCCCGTACGAGCGATCACATTCGGGGCATCGTTCGAGGCCAGACCATAAAGAACAAGCTCAGTCCAGCGGCAGCAGGTCCGGGCGCTTGGCCTCGACGTGGTCGCCGGAGGACTCGCCGCGCAGCCGCCGGCCGATCCAGGGCACGAGGTACTCGCGCGCCCACTGGATGTTGTCGCGGCGCACCGCGGCCGGGGCCCGGACCGGCACCGGGGGCCAGGGCTGGTCGGGGTCGGCGGGCACGTCCACGCCGAGCACCTGGCCGGCCCGCAGCGCGACCCGGGTGTGGCCCTCGGGTGACAGATGGAGCCGGTCGGCGTCCCAGGCGCGGCGGTCCTGGATCGAGCGCAGCGACCACAGGTCGAGGACCGGGCACCCGTAGCGGTCGGCGATGGCCCGGACATGCACGCTGTACGTGGCGATCTTGCCGCGCAGCAGGCCGAGCACCGGGGTGCCCCGGGTGTCGAAGCCGGTGGTGACCAGCACCGTGCCGACGGCGGAGGTCAGGTCGGCCACGGCGGCCTCGAAGCGCTCCGCGACGGCGTCCGGGTCGCTGCCGGGCCGCAGGATGTCGTTGCCGCCCGCGCAGAAGGTCACCAAATCCGGGGCGAGCTCCCTGGCCCGCGGGACCTGCTCCTCGACGACCTGGTCGAGGAGCCGGCCGCGCACGGCGAGGTTGGCGTAGCGGAAGTCGAGCTCGGGCCTGCGGTCGGAGAGCAGCACCGCCAGCCGGTCGGCCCAGCCCACGAACGCGCCGTCGGGACCGGGGTCGCCGACCCCCTCGGTGAAGCTGTCACCGATCGCCGCGTACGACCCGATCGCACCCGTGTTGTTTGATTTCGAATCGTCTGCCACGGGACCACATCTTTCACCTCGGTAAGTGACCTACGCCACCGTAACCAGGGGTTGACGTGCCGTGACGTATCCCACTCGGTCAGTTCCGGCGAAGGTGGAATACGGCGGCGTCAAGATCGCCCTTGAGTCCGGTACGCAGTCCGTGGTGCAGCAGCACCGCCCCGCGGTGCACCTCGCCGGTGGCCACGTCGGTGTAGGTCGCCGACGGGTCGAGGCCGCGCAGCCGCAGGGCGGGCTGGTGCTCGCCGTGCCGCTGGTGCCGCAGCCAGGCCAGCACCACCGTCTCGTCCCCCCTGACGTACTGGACGGCGCTGAGCTCCTCGCTCGCCGGCCGGAGCCGGTACAGCTCGCCGTGCTGGACGACAGGGCGGATCGTCTTGTAGCGGGCGACCCACTCGCGGGCCTCGGCGAGTTCGTCCTCGCTCCACTTCACCAGGTCGCCGCCGAGCCCCAGCACGCCGGCCATCGAGGACACGAAGCGGTAGCGCAGCGAGCTGACGCGGCCGTTGAGCTGCTCGTTGGGGCTGTCGGTGACCCAGGCGGCCATCACGCGGGCCGGGTGGATCTGGCTGAAGCCCTCCTGGATGGCCAGGCGGTCCAGCGGGTCGGTGTTGTCGGAGGTCCACACCTGGTCGGTGCGGGACAGGACGCCGAGGTCGATCCGGCCGCCGCCGCCCGAGCATGACTCGAAGGCCACCCCGGGGTGGGCGGCGCGCAGCCGGTCGAGCAGCGTGTACAGCCCCGTGACGTGGTCGACCCACAGCCGCTGCGGATAGGCCTCGCCGGGCCAGCCGGCGTCGGTGAAGCAGCGGTTGAAGTCCCACTTGACGTAGTCGACGGGCGCGCTGTTGAGCAGGGTGTCCAGCCGCTCCCAGAGGTAGTCGCGGACGTCCTCGCGGGCCAGGTTGAGGATCAGCTGGTTGCGGAACTCGGTACGGCGGCGGCCGGGGTGGTGCTGCACCCAGTCGGGGTGGGCCCGGTACAGGTCGCTGTCGGGGTTGACCATCTCCGGCTCGACCCAGATGCCGAACTGCATGCCGAGGGCGTGCACGTCGTCGGCGAGCGGCTTGAGCCCGTTCGGGAAGCGGTCGGGGTTGGGTGTCCAGTCGCCGAGCCCGGCCGCGTCGTGCGTACGTTCCCCGAACCAGCCGTCGTCCACGACGAACAGCTCGACGCCCACATCGGCGGCGCGGCGGGCGAGGGCGCTCTGCCCGGCCTCGCTGACCTCGAAGTAGGTGGCCTCCCAGGAGTTGTAGAGCACCGGCCGGGACTGCTCGGCGCCGGGGATGACATGGGCGAGCTGGTAGGCGTGCCAGGCCCGGCTGGAGGCGCCGAAGCCGCCGTCGGTCCAGAGTCCGGCGAAGACCGGGGTGGTGTAGGACTCGCCGGGGGCCAGCAGCACCAGGCCGGCGTCGTCGTGGCCGGCGCCGCCGGTGGCCTGCACCAGCCCGCCGGTCAGCAGCTGTACGGCGATGCGCCAGGACCCGGACCAGGCCAGCGCGGCGGACCAGACCTGGCCCTGCTCCTCCCCCGCGTCGCCGTCGTCCAGGGCGATCCAGGGCAGGTGGGCGTGGCTGGTGTGGCCGCGGCGGCTGCCGAGGACGTGCTCCCCGTGGCTGAGGTCGGTGCGGGCGAGCTGTGACTCGCCGGCCCAGCGGCCGTGCAGGTGCGACAGCCGCCAGGTGTCGCGTACCGGAAGGGACCAGGCCGCGGCGTCGGCGCGCAGCAGCTCGACGGGCTCGGTGCCGGCGCCGCCGTCGTGGGCGAGGGTGGTCCAGCGCTCGATGACGTCGGTGTCCTCGCGGACCCGGTAGTGCAGCGTGATGTCGAGGTGGTGGACGGAGTCGTGGAAGTGCAGCCGCAGCTCCTGCCCCGCGGCCCCGGAGTCGGTGCCGGTGCCGGTGCCGCCGGCGTGGATCTCGTACTCCTCGAAGACCCACTCGGTGCCGCGCACGGCCTGGGTGCGGGTGCTCAGCGCCGGGCGGGCGAAGCGGGGGCCGCCCTCGACCGGGTACTCCTCCCGGCCGTCGAGCAGCGACTCGAAGCCCCGGTCGCCGGTCACCGGCAGGGCGGCGAGCGCCTCGGCGTCGGCGAGGGTGATCCGCGGGCCCCAGTGCAGATGCAGCAGTTCGTCCCGTTCGGTGAGGTGCAGCGCGTAGCTGCTGCCGGCACCCGAGAGCAGCCAGACCCGGCCACCACTACCAACGTCAATCATCAAAATACCCCTTTTCCGATCATGCCCGAACATCATCCGTGGGCCGGGCCCCGATGGCAATGCTCTCCCGGACACATACCGGCCGGTACGTCGGCCGGCGGCCTGTCGTATCGTCGGCAGAGCCCGACCCGATCCCAAGGAGCCCCCCGGTGACCCAGCAGACGCCGCAGACCGACTCGACCGAGCCCGCGCTCACCGGCGTACGGAACTTCCGTGACGTGGGCGGACTCCCGACGGCCGACGGCCGGCGGGTGCGCAACGGGCGGCTCTACCGCAGCGGACACCTGGCGCACACCACGGACGGCGACGCCGAGTTCCTGGCCTCGCTGGGGCTGCACACCGTCCTGGACTTCCGCAACGCCTCCGACATCGGGCTCGAAGGCCCCGACGTCACACTCCCCGGCGTGCGCAACATCAACATGCCGCTCAGCGACCCGGCCTCCGGCGCGGAGTTCTGGGGCGTGGTGCGCAACGGCGACCTCGACGCGCTGCGCGAGATCCTCGGCGACGGCAAGGCCGCCGAGCGCATGAAGCACTCCTACGTACGCATCATCCGGGACCGCACCGCGGAGCACACCCGGATGCTGGAGCTGCTGACGGACGAGGAGTCGGCCCCCGTGCTGCTGCACTGCGCGGCGGGCAAGGACCGGGCCGGCACCGCGATCGCCATCATCCTGCTCGCCCTCGGCGTGGAACGCGACGCCATCGAGGCCGACTACCTCGCCAGCAACGCCGCCCACCGCCGCTACCGCGTCACCCGCGGGGCCCACGCCGAGCCCGCCGCCACCCCCGAGGTCATGGAGCTGCTGAGCCCGCTCTTCGAGGCCCGCGCCGAGTACCTGCGCAGCGCCCTCGACACCATCGAGGGCCACTGGGGCTCGGTCGACGCCTACCTCACGGACGGCCTGGGCCTGACCGCCGAGCGACGCGAGCGGCTGCGCGAACTGTTCCTGGAGGACGCGCCCCGGTGAACCGTCCCGGTCCCGGTCCGTGTGCGGGACCGGGTCCGCTCCGGGACCGGGTCCCGGTCAGCGGTCGGCCACCGCCTGCTTCACCAGGGTCCTCCCGAAGTCCCACATCAGCCCGCCGCCCTCGTGCGCGTCGTCCATCACGGCGGTGAACGCCGACACGAAGCGGTCCACCTCCGGTTCCCCGATCACCAGTGGCGGGATGAGCTTGATCACCTCCAGCCGGTCGCCGGAGACCTGGGTGAGGATCCGGTGCCGTTGCAGCAGCGGCACCACCACCATCTGCGCGAACAGCCCCTTCCGGGCCGCCTGGAGCACCGTCCAGCGGCTGCGCAGCCCCAGCGACCTCGGCCGGCCGAACTCGATCCCGATCATCAGCCCCCGGCCGCGCACCTCGTGCAGCAGCTCGTAGCGGTCCACGAGGGCCGCGAGCCGGGTGCGCAGGAGGTCGCCGGTGCGGCGGGCGTTGGCGACCACCCGCTCGTCCTCCATGACCGACAGCGTCGCCAGGCCCGCCGCCATGGCCTGCGCGTTCGAGCCGAAGCTCGCCGAGTGGACCAGCACCCGGTCCATCGACGAGTAGACCTTCTTGAAGATCCACTCCTTGCCGAGGGTGGCCCCCACCGGCACATAGCCGCCGGAGAGCGCCTTCGCCACGCACACCAGGTCCGGTTCGACGCCGGCCTCGTGGGCGTAGGCGAAGAAGTCACCGGTCCGGCCGATCCCGGTCTGCACCTCGTCCGCGATGAGCAACGCCTTGTGCCGGTGCAGCAGTTCCTGCGCGGCGAGCAGATAGCCGGGGGGCGCGGCGTGCACCCCCTTGCCCTGGATCGGCTCCACGATCAGGGCCGCCACATCCCCGCGCCTCAACTCCCTTTCCAGGGCGGCCAGATCACCCAGCTCTACGGCGGTGTCGGGCAGCAGCGGGGCGAAGCCGTCCCGGAAGCCGTCCTCGCCGTTGACCGACAGCGAGCCGGTGGTCAGCCCGTGGAACGCGTGCGAGCAGTACAGCACCCGCGGTCTGCCCGTCGCGTAGCGCGCGAACTTCAGGGCTGTCTCCACCGCCTCGGTACCGCTGCTCCCGAAGAACACCCGGTCCAGGTGCGGGGCGTACGTGAGCAGCTTCTCGGCCAGCAGTCCGGGCAGCGGCTGGCAGTCGAACCGGGTGAGGTCGGCGAGCCCGGCGTCCAGGACGTCGTGCAGCGCCTTGCGCACGACGGGATGGTGCCGGCCCAGGCCCATCACCCCGAAGCCGGCCAGCATGTCCAGGTAGTCCTGGCCCTCGGCGTCCCAGAAGTAGGCGCCCTCGGCCCGCTCGTAGACCTTGTCGAAGCCGATGGTTCGCAGCATCCGCGGCAGCTGGTGGTTGAGGTACCTGGCGTGCAGCTCGTAACGCTCCGCGCCGCGCTGCGCGAGCAGCCGTCCGAGGTCAAAGCCCTTCGGCTCCGCCGCTGTCATGGTGGGGGATTCCCTTCGGGTGGTGGGAGGGCCTGCCGCACGGCCGAGGGCTTCGCTCATGCCGGGCCGATCCGGGCGAGCGTGGCGCTGATCCGGCCGGCGATCTCGGCCGGGGTGAGTCCGATGTCGGCCAGCACCTCGCCGCGCTTGGCGTGCGCCAGGAACTGCTGGGGGATCCCGAAGTCCCGTACGGGTACGTCGACTTCCGCGTCGCGCAGCGCCTGGGCGATGGTGGAGCCGACGCCCCCGGCCCGTCCGTTGTCCTCGACGACGGCGACCATGCGGTGGCCGGCCGCCAGCGGTGGCAGCGCGTCGTCCACGGGCTTGACCCAGCGCGGGTCGACGACGGTGACGCCGACCCCGCGTTCGCGCAGCAGGGCCGCGGTGGCCAGACAGACGGGGGCGAGGGCGCCGACGGAGACCAGGAGGACGTCCGGACGGTCGCCGCGGGCGAGGACATCGCAGCCGCCGACCCGGCCGACGGCGGGCAGCGGGTCGCCGACGCTCTCCTTGGGGAAACGGATGACGGTGGGGGCGTCGTCCACGTCCAGCGCCTCCCGCAGCTGCGCGCGCAGCGCGTCCGCGTCGCGCGGGGCGGCGATGCGCAGGCCGGGGACGACCTGGAGGATCGACAGGTCCCACATGCCGTTGTGCGAGGCACCGTCGTCGCCGGTCACCCCGGCCCGGTCCAGGACGAAGGTCACCCCGCACCTGTGCAGGGCGACATCCATCAGCACCTGGTCGAAGGCGCGGTTGAGGAACGTCGCGTACACCGCCACGACCGGGTGCAGTCCGCCGGTGGCCAGACCGGCCGCCGAGACCGCCGCGTGCTGCTCGGCGATGCCCACGTCGTAGACCCGGTCGGGGAACGCCCCGGCGAACTTCTCCAGGCCGACCGGCTGCAGCATCGCCGCGGTGACGGCCACGACATCGCGCCGCTCGGAGCCGATTTTGAGCATCTCGTCGCCGAAGACCGAGGTCCACTTGGGGCCGCCCGACGGGGCGAGCGGTTCACAGGTCAGCGGGTCCATGGCGCCGACGGCGTGGAACCGGTCGGCCTCGTCCTGCTCGGCGAAGGCGTAGCCGCGCCCCTTCTGCGTGAGGCAGTGGACGAGCACCGGGCCGTGGAAGCGCCGGGCGCGCCGCAGCGCCGACTCGACGGCGGCGATGTCGTGGCCGTCGATCGGGCCGACGTACTTCAGGCCGAGGTCCTCGAACATGCCCTGCGGGGCGAAGGCGTCCTTGAAGCCCTTCTTCGCGCCGTGCAGGGACTCGTAGAGCGGGCGGCCCACGACGGGGGTGTGCTGGAGCACCTGTTTGCCCCAGTCCAGGAAGCGTTCGTAGCCGTCGGTGGTGCGCAGGGTGGCCAGGTGGTTGGCCAGCCCGCCGATGGTGGGCGCGTAGGAGCGTTCGTTGTCGTTGACGACGATGACCAGCGGCCGGTCCCTGGCGGCGGCGATGTTGTTCAGCGCCTCCCAGGCCATGCCGCCGGTCAGCGCCCCGTCGCCGATGACGGCGACCACGTGGTCGTCGCGACCGAGGACCTGGTTGGCCTTGGCCAGGCCGTCGGCCCAGCCCAGCACGGTGGAGGCGTGGCTGTTCTCGATGACGTCGTGCTCGGACTCGGCCCGGGAGGGGTAGCCGGACAGCCCGCCCTTGCGGCGCAGCTTGGAGAAGTCCTGACGGCCGGTCAGCAGTTTGTGCACATAGGACTGGTGGCCGGTGTCCCACAGGATGCGGTCGGCCGGGGAGTCGAAGACCCGGTGGAGGGCGATGGTCAGTTCGACCACGCCGAGGTTCGGGCCCAGGTGGCCGCCGGTACGGGCGACGGCGTGGACCAGGAAGTGGCGGAGTTCGCCGGCGAGTTCGGGCAGCCGCTCCTCGGGCAGCGCCTTCAGATCTCTCGGGCCTCGGATGTTCTCAAGCATCGACACGCTGGGACCTCGTTCCCCCTGCCGGGATTTGCTCGGTTCAGCTCACCGGTTCAGCCCACGGTGACCTGGGGCTCACCGGATGCGGTTCCCCCTGCTTCCATCTCCTCCGCGATCTTCATGGCCTCCTCGATGAGGGTCTCGACGATCCTGGACTCGGGGACGGTCTTGATGACCTCGCCCTTGACGAAGATCTGTCCCTTGCCGTTTCCGGAGGCGACCCCGAGGTCCGCCTCGCGGGCCTCGCCCGGACCGTTGACGACACAGCCCATGACCGCCACCCGCAGCGGCACCTCCATGCCCTCCAGACCGGCGGTGACCTGGTCGGCCAGCTTGTACACATCGACCTGCGCCCGCCCGCAGGAGGGGCAGGAGACGATCTCCAGACGCCGCTGCCGCAGGTTGAGCGACTCCAGGATCTGGATGCCGACCTTGACCTCCTCGGCCGGCGGCGCCGAAAGCGAGACCCGGATCGTGTCACCGATGCCCTCGCTCAGCAGCGCGCCGAAGGCCACCGCGGACTTGATGGTGCCCTGGAACGCCGGACCCGCCTCGGTCACCCCCAGGTGCAGCGGGTAGTCGCACTTGGCGGCGAGCCGGCGGTAGGCGTTGACCATCACGACCGGGTCGTTGTGCTTGACCGAGATCTTGATGTCGCGGAAGCCGTGCTCCTCGAACAGCGAGCACTCCCACAGCGCCGACTCCACCAGCGCCTCGGGGGTGGCCTTGCCGTACTTCTCCAGCAGCCGCTTGTCGAGCGACCCGGCGTTGACGCCGATCCGGATCGGGGTGCCGGCCGCCGAGGCGGCGCGGGCGATCTCCTTCACCTTGTCGTCGAACTGCTTGATGTTGCCCGGGTTGACCCGGACCGCGGCGCAGCCCGCGTCGATGGCGGCGAAGACGTACTTCGGCTGGAAGTGGATGTCCGCGATCACCGGGATCTGCGACTTGCGCGCGATCGTGGCGAGCGCGTCGGCGTCGTCCTGCGTGGGGCAGGCGACGCGCACGATCTGACAGCCCGAGGCCGTCAGTTCGGCGATCTGCCGCAGGGTGGCGTTGACATCCGCGGTCGGTGTGGTCGTCATCGACTGCACCGAGACGGGGGCGCCGCCGCCCACCGCGACCGGCCCGACCTGGATCTGCCGGGACCGGCGGCGGGGGGCGAGTGTCAGGGGCACCCCGGGGGTGCCCAGGTCCACCGCGGCCATGGCTACCTGGCCCGGTTCCCGGAGATCGTCTCGCGGGCGGCCCGGATGGACTCCTTGAGCGAACCCATGGTGGCCAGGACGGCGGTCGGCTCGTAGCCGCAGTGCGCCATGCAGTTGGCGCAGCGCGGGTCCTTGCCGCGGCCGTACTTGTCCCAGTCGGTCTCCTCGATGAGCTCCCGGTACGTCGGCACATAGCCGTCGCTCATCAGGTAGCAGGGGCGCTGCCAGCCGAAGAGCGAGTAGTTGGGGATGGCCCACGCGGTGCAGGGGAAGTCGGCCTTGCCCTCCAGGAAGTCCAGGAAGAGCGGCGAGTGGTTGAGCCGCCACTTCTTGCGGTTGCCGCCCGCGAAGGACTTCCGGAACAGCTCGCGGGTCTGCTCCACGCCGAGGAAGTGCTCCTGGTCGGGGGCCTTCTCGTAGGCGTAGGCGGGCGAGATCATCATCTCGTCGACCTGGAGGTCGTCGTTGAGGAAGTTGAGCACCTCGATGATGGTCTGCGGGGTGTCGGTATTGAAGAACGTCGAGTTGGTCGTGACCCGGAATCCGCGCCTCTTGGCCTCCTTGATGGCCTCGACCGCCTCGTCGAAGACGCCCTCCTTGGCGACCGACGCGTCATGCCGCTCGCGCAGCCCGTCGATGTGCACGGCGAAGGCGAAGTACGGCGACGGGGTGAAGTCGGCGAGCTTCTTGCGCAGCAGCATCGCGTTGGTGCACAGGAAGACGTACTTCCTCCTCGCCACCAGCTGCCGCACGATCTCGTGGATCTGAGGGTGCATCAGCGGTTCGCCACCGGCGATGGAGACCATCGGCGCCCCCGACTCCAGGACCGCGCCGACCGCCTGCGCGACCGGCATGCGCTGCTTGAGCACACCGGCGGGATGCTGGATCTTCCCGCATCCCTCGCACTTGAGATTGCAGGCGAAGAGCGGTTCCAGCTCCACGATGAGCGGGAACTTCTCGCGCTTGCGGAGCTTCTGTTCGACGAGATAGGTACCGACCCGAATGGTCTGACGAAGCGGCATGGCCATCTGGCTCACCTCCGGGGGAGCGTGTTGCAACGGTGCCAATCGAGAAAGGCAGGAAGAAGATCCTTTAGCACGCGGAAGGCGGTGATCCCGGTGCGCAGCGTGCCGACACGCAACAGTTCGTGCTCCGGGGTGTCGACCACTACGCGGGCTGCCGCGACGGGGCGCGCGCCGCGCGCGAGGGCGGCGCGCATCATCGCGGCCGACTCCATGTCGACCGCGATGGCACCGGTGGCGCGGAGCGCCGCCCGCTCGGCACCTCGTACGACATGGTCGGACTGGGCCAGCCGCCCGAAGTGCACGGTGTGCCCGGCCGCCTTGAGCGCGGCGGCCAGGCTGTCGCCGTGCTCCCCGGCGGGGTCGTCGGCGACCACGACGTCACCGGGCCGCATGCCGGGCGCCAGCCCGGCGCAGAAGCCGGTGGTCAGGACCGCGGCGCCGGTCAGCTCCGGGGCGCGCAGTGCCTCGGTGACGGCACGCCGGGCGGCCTGCGCCCCCATGCCCGTACGGATCACCCGCACCGGGCCGCCCGCGTCGGTGCGGCGGCCCGAGCGCAGGGCGAACCGCTCGAAGCGCAGGGCGCAGACGATGAGCAGCGGTGGGCCGGAGCGGCCCATCAGTCCCCCTTCCCCGCTCCGCCGAAGGGCTCGCCGTACACATAGCGCCCGAGCGCCGTGAGCGGGAAGACCATCCGGTAGAGGTGGTAGTTGATGGAGAAGTCGCGGGGGAAGCCGGTACCGGTGAAGTACGGCTCGTCCCAGGACCCGTCCTCCTTCTGGGTCGTGGTCAGCCAGCGCACCCCTCGTTCGGCGGCGGCGCCGTCCCGCTCCCCCGCCGCCAGCAGGGCGAGCAGCGCCCAGGCGGTCTGCGAGGCGGTGGAGGCACCGCGCCCGATCCAGTCGTGGGAGGAGTACGAGCGCAGGTCCTCGCCCCAGCCGCCGTCCTCGTTCTGCACCGACTCCAGCCAGTTGACGGCCCGTCGGATCGCCGGGTGGGAGGCGGGCAGCCCGGCGGTGACGAGGGCGGGGACGACGGAGCCGGTGCCGTAGATGTAATTGACACCCCAGCGGCCGAACCAGGCGCCGCCGGGCTCCTGTTCGGCGAGCAGCCAGTCGATGCCGCGCCGGGCGTGCGGGTCGTGCTGCAGGCCGAGCGCGGCCAGCATCTCCACGACATGGGCGGTGACGTCGGCCGACGGCGGATCGATGACCTCGCCGAAGTCGCAGAACGGCAGCCGGTTGGGGAAGGGGCTGGTGTTGTCGGCGTCGAAGGCCCCCCAGGCGCCGTTCTTGGACTGCATGCCGATGTTCCAGCGGACCCCGCGCTCGACCGCGCCCTTGAGGCGGCCGGGGTCGGGGTGGTCGACACGCAGCAGGGCCAGGACGACCTCGGCGGTGTCGTCGATGTCGGGGTAGGTGTCGTTCTGGAACTCGAAGGCCCAGCCGCCCGGGGGCAGCCCCGGCCGCTGCACGGCCCAGTCGCCGCTGCGGGTGATCTGCTGGTCCAGCATCCAGCCGGCGGCCTTGACCAGCGCCGGATGGGCGGCCGGGAGCCCGGCGTCGGCGAGGGCGATGGTGGCCAGACAGGTGTCCCAGACCGGGGACTGGCAGGCCTCGATCATCCGGGTGTCCTCGTCGGGCCACACCGCGAAGCGGTCCAGCGACGCGAGTCCGGCCCGCAGCACGGGGTGGTCGAGGTCGTAGCCGAGCAGATGCAGGGCGATGACGGAGTAGACGGCGGGCGGCTGGATGCCGCCCCAGCAGCCGTCGGCCTCCTGGCGTTCGATGATCCAGCGGGCGCCCGCCTTGAGGGCGGCCCGGCGCAGCGGTTTGAACTGGACCCTGCGGTAGGCGTGCAGGACGCGGTCCAGCCGCTGGAAGAAGCCGTCCCAGCTGGTGGGCGAGGCGCGCCCGGCGGGCGGGTTGGGGCGGGCGGGGTCGGTGTGCAGCTCGTCGAGGTCGAAGGACGCGGGCCGTACCGGCCGGTGGGCCGCGACCACGGTCAGCGGCACGATGGTCTGGCGGGCCCACTGGGCGAAGTCGTAGATGTTGAGCGGGACCCACTTGGGCAGGAAGATCATCTCGGGTGGCAGTTCGGGCAGGTCCTCCCACAGCCACCAGCCGAACAGGGCCAGCCAGATCCGGGTGAAGACCCTGGCCCGCGCGATGCCGCCCCGTTCGCGGACCCAGGCGGAGGCCGCGGCCATCCAGGGCGCCTCGGGCGTGTCACCGGCCAGCCGCAGCGCGACATAGGCCTCGACGGTGGCCGAGAGGTCACCGGGGCCGCCGTGGAAGGTGGCCCAGGCGCCGTCGTCGCGCTGCTGGGATCTGATCCAGCGGGCGGCGGCCGCGGTGGTGCGGTCGTCCTGGATGCCGAGGAACTGACGGAGCAGCAGGTCCTCGGCGTCCATGGTGACATTGGTCTCCAGGTCGCCCTTCCACCAGCCGTCGGGGTGCTGACGGGCCAGCAGGTGGTCGGCGGCGCGGCGCGCGGCGCGCTGTGCCGCCTGCCTGGTCGTACGGGGTGCGCTCGGCGCGTCGGAGTCGGGTGACGGTGTGGTCGTCGTGCTGCTGGCCGAGGGTGTCCCGTGGGCTCCCGCCCCGGGACCTCCGTCGGTCGTCGCTGTCATGGCTTCCCCTTTGCACAGTCGTTGTGTCTGCGGTGTTGGGGCTGCCGTCGGCCGCTACACGCTCACGGCCGGCGACGTACTGCGCTCCACGTCCTGCTCTCGCTACTTCTCGCGAACCACCACAAAATCCGCCAGACCCACGAGCTTACGGCGAACTTCGTCCCGCATGTCCACTTTGTCGAGCGCGGCGATGGCGGTGGCGTACTGCCGGCGGGCTTCCCGGGAGGTCCACTCCCGGCCGCCCGCCGCTTCGATCAACGCGGCCCTTGTCGCGAACTCTTCCTCGTCGAAGGACTCGATACCATTACGGTCCGACGGATCGGCGGCCTTCGCATCCGCTGCGAGCAGCTCCGCCAGCCGCTCCGAGGCCTCACCGCCGGCCGCGAGGGCCGCGACCACGGGGAGGGACTTCTTGCGCTGCCGCAGGTCGCTCCAGGTCTGCTTGCCGGTCGAGGCCGGGTCGCCCCAGATGCCCAGCAGGTCGTCGATGGCCTGAAAGGCCAGGCCCAGGTGGTAGCCGTACTCCTCCAGGGCGTCGGCGTCGGCCTCCGACGCGCCGCCGAGCACCGCGCCGATGGAGGAGGCGCAGGCCAGCAGGGCGCCGGTCTTGTTGCCCTCCATCTCCAGGCACTCCTCGACGGTGACCCGCTCGCGGTGCTCGAAGGAGATGTCCTGGGCCTGACCGTCGATCAGTCTGCGGGTCGCGGTGGTCAGCCGCCGGGTGGCCCGGCCGGCCTCCACGGTGCCCTGCTCCAGCAGGATCTCGTTGCCGAGGGCGAACAGCGCGTCGCCGACCAGGATGGCCTGGGCGGGGCCGTGCACCTTCCAGACGGTGTCGCGGTGGCGGCGCTGCTCGTCGCCGTCCATCAGGTCGTCGTGCAGCAGGGAGAAGTTGTGCACCAGCTCCACCGCGACCGCGCCGGGGATGCCGGTCTCGGGCGGGGCGCCCGCCGCCTCGGCGGACAGCAGCGCCAGCGCGGGACGTACGGCCTTGCCGCCGTCGCCCGCGGTCGGGTTGCCCTCGGCGTCGATCCAGCCGAAGTGGTAGGCGGCGACGGTGTCCATCGGGGGTGCCAGTCGGTCCACGGCCGCGCGCAGCACGGGCGTGGACAGCGTGCGGCCGCGCTCCAGCAGCGCGGTGACGCTCGCCTTGTCGACGCCCGCGTTCGCCTGCTCCTTGGCAGCGGTCACTTTCTCTCCTTGGATCGAACTGGTGGTGCTGGTAGTGCTCGTTGCGCTGGTGGTGCTCATGCCGGCTCCAGACCTTCGATGCCGAAGGGATGATGATCGAAGGGAAGGTAGGGACGGCCCAGCGCGGTCAGAGCTGCCCGGGAGGCCTGCAGACCGCTGCGCACCGCGCTTTCCATGGTCGCGGGCCAGCCGGTGGCGGTCCACGCGCCCGCCAGGTACACGCCGTCCGCGCGGGTGCCAGGACCCGGGCGCAGGGCGCCGACCCCCGGGGCGGGGGCGAAGGTCGCCGTCCGCTCCCGGGTGACGAAGAAGTCCCGTACGGTCGCGCCGCGCGCGGCGGGCAGCAGACGCTCCAGCTCCGGGAGGTAGCGGTCGCGCAGCTCGGCGACCGGGAGGTCGATCTCGTCCTGCGCGGCCGACTGGGACAGCGCGAGGTACTGGCCCTCGCCGACCGCCGCCGCCCCGGAGTGCCCGGTGCGGTCGAAGACCCACTGCACGGGGCTGCCGATCGCGGCGAAGAACGGCCGGCGCAGGACCTTGCGGTCGTAGACCACATGGACGTTGAGGATCGGGGCGGTGCCGATGCGCAGCAGCGCCTCCGGGTCCGCCAGGGCGCCCGGGGGCAGCAGGTCGTACGTCTCGCGCTGCGGCACGGCCAGTACGACGACGTCGGCGGTGAGGCGCTCGCCCCGGCCGGGACCGGTCTCGGCCTCGACCTGCCAGGGGCCGTCGCCCTCGCGTGCGACGCGCGTCGCACGGGCCCGCAGCAGGGTGCGTACACCCGCCTTGTCCAGGGCTTCGCGGGCCCTGGCGTCGTGCAGTTCGCCCAGCGGGGCGCGGGCCCAGCCGATGTCGGCGGCGCCGGGGTCGGACAGCAGGCCGGTCTTGAAGACCATGGCGGCCAGGCCGAGCGAGGCGTCGGCGGCCCTCGCGTTGAGGGTGGCGATGCCGACCAGGTCCCACAGCGCCTCGACGGTACGCGGTGACTGGCCGTGCCGGCCCAGCCAGCTGCCGAAGTCGACGCCGTCCAGTGCCGGGTCCCGGGGATCCAGGGCGCGCAGCGCCAGGGCGGCCCGGCCGACCGAGGCCCGTTCCCGCAGCGACAGATGCGGATACGTGGCCAGACCGGCCGCCAGATGCAGCGGCACGGGCAGCGCGGTGCGGCGCAGCCGGCCCAGTCGCGGCCCCCTGGCACGTCCGGCGTCGAGTACGGGGACGTCCAGCCGGTCCTGGAGGGTGACGAGGTCGGCGGCGCCGATACGGTCGAGGAACCGCAGATAGGCGACGCAGCAGCGGAGGAAGACATGCTGGCCGTTGTCGACGGTCAGCCCGCCTCTGTTGAAGGAGAAGGCGAGCCCGCCGAGGCGGGGCCGCCCTTCGAGCAGGGTGACCCGCAGGCCGGCGTCGGAGAGGGCGAGGGCGGCGGTCGTGCCGGCCAGGCCACCCCCCACCACCACAGCGGCCGCCCCCTGGGGGCGGCCCGCGGCGTCGTGCACGTTCATGCGCCCTCCCTACCCAAGCCTCTGGCCTGCGGAACCCCACCGGCGGTACGCATATCACCACGCACCGTCGCAGGGAGGGACGCCCACAGCGCGGGCATGGTTGCCCGTGCGGCCGATTCGGGGCCCCGGGTCACGCCCGCCCCCTGGCGACCCGGCGGGAGTCCACACCGGCCAGGCCCCGCGCGGCGACGTACGCCTTCTCGTGGCCGGGCAGCGACACCCGGCCGCGCAGCACGGCCCGGGGGTCGGCGGCGATCCGGTCGAGCAGCCGGCGGTAGATGCCGGCCATGGCGGCGACACAGGCGCCGCTGCGCCGGTCGAGCAGGGGCAACAGCCGGTAGCCGGTGGCGAACAGGGACCGGGCGCGCCGGATCTCGAACTCCATCAGACCCGTGAAGTCGGAGCCGGCCGGCGGGACCGGCCCGTGGAAACCGGCCGAACAGCCGAACTTGGCAAGGTCGTTGGCGGGCAGGTAGGTGCGACCGTCGGCGGCGTCCTCGCGGATGTCGCGGAGGATGTTGGTGAGTTGCAGGGCGAGGCCGAGGGTGTCGGCGTACTCCGGGGCCCGTTCGGCGTCCCGCGCTCCGCGCACCGTGCCGAAGACGCCGAGCGAGAGCCGGCCGATGGCTCCGGCGACGCAGCGGCAGTAGGCGGCGAGGTCGTCCCAGGTCTCGTACGTGTCACCGCTCAGGTCCATCTGGACGCCGTCGATGAGCTCGTCGAGCCCCTCCAGGGGGATCGGGAAGCGCCGGGCGGCGTCGGAGAGGGCGACGGCCACCGGGTCGGTGTCGTCCTCGGCCACCTCGCCGGCCCGGATCCGGGAGAGCGAGGCGCGCATGCCGTCGAGCCGGTCCTGCTTGACCGCGGGTTCCAGGTCGCCGTCGCCGATGTCGTCGACGCGGCGCGAGAACGCGTACAGCGCCGACATGGCCTGGCGCTTGGGGGTGGACAGGAGCCGGATTCCATAGGCGAAGTTGCGGGCCTCGTGGCCGGTGACGGTCTCGCAGTAACGGTAGGCGGCGAGCACCGCGCCGGACGTGTGGTCGGAGCCGTTCACGTACGGCTCACCCCTCTCTTCGCAATGTCGACCCCACCTCACGCAGCAGGCTGAACCTGGTGGCCTTCGGCGGTCCGGGCAGCACGTCGTGGCCCGCGTCCGCGACCGCTCGC
The DNA here is from genome assembly GCF_056270125.1 of Streptomyces sp. RLA131. Lineage (NCBI taxonomy): Bacteria > Bacillati > Actinomycetota > Actinomycetes > Kitasatosporales > Streptomycetaceae > Streptomyces > Streptomyces sp. RLA131. The sequence goes on along the minus strand of NZ_JBWDOQ010000002.1, from coordinate 7,177,009 downwards.
AGAGCGGCACGGCCTCCCCCCACGAAGCCGGCCAGCAGCAGCCTGAGTCTGCCGCGGACGCTGCCCACCAGGGGGGCGCCTTCATTCAACAGGTCACGGGCGCGTTCTGCTTCGAATGCCACCAGCGCGCGCACCGGTGCGCCTGCGGTCGGGGCGGTGAGATCGGTTTCGGAGACGCCGAAACGCTTCATGTCCTCGGCGGGCAGATAGACGCGGTCGCGGCCGAGGTCCTCGGTCACGTCCTGGAGGTGCTCGACGATCTGCAGTGCGGTGCAGACCGCGTCGGACCGGCGGATCCGGTCCGGCGTGGCGGTGCCGGTGATCCCGAGCACGAGCCGGCCGACCGGGTTGGCCGACAGCTCGCAGTAGGCCAGCAGGTCGTCGTACGTGGCGTAGCGGCGCACCCTCTGGTCCTGGCGGTTGGCCTCGATCAGGCCGAGGAAGGGCGCGGGGGTGAGCCCGCAGCGCCGTACGGTGGGCTCCAGGGCCCGGAGCAGGGGGTGCCGGGGGTCGCCGCCGGGGCCCCCGAAGACCCTGCGCAGGTCGGCCTCGAAGGCGTCGAGCATGGTGAGCCGGTCCTCGGCGGCGTCCGCCGGCAGGCCCAGGCGGATCGCGTCCTCGCGGCCGCCGCCGGCGAGGTCGCCGTCGCCGATGTCGTCGACGAGACGGGCGAAGCCGTAGACCGCCATCAGGTCGGCGCGCCAGGCGCGGGGCACGAAGAACGGCGCGACGGGGAAGTTCTCACGCGCGGCCTTGTCGAGCACGGCGCGCGACTGCGCGTCTGGCGCGGCCGTCACCGGGTGCTTCCCGGCACACGGGCGGCATGCGCACCGTGTCTCCCAGGGGTCCACTCCGCCATTGCCGTCACATCCCCCGTTCTACACCGATTGGCCATAACACACTATTTCGGACACGCCGCTCGTTCGATCAGCCGAAGAGGGCTGGACGTATCACCCGAGAAGCGGCGATTGAGTACCGTGCCAGCTTACGGCGCGGGGGCGCTCCGGCGTGCGCCGGGGTGCGGATGATCTACGCCCGACGCCCGCGACGCCGTGCCGGGCGGGAAACTCCCCGTTCCACCGGGGGGCGGGCGGCTCCGGGGATCGCCCCACCGAACTCCTCGCGCGCGGCCGGGGATCCGGGAGGTCGGGCAGGGGCGGACAGGGGGCGGACAGGATCGAGCGGGGCCGGACGGGCGCATTGGATTACCCCACGTCCAGGTCCGGCATTCTCCACTCCTCATGAGAATCTGCTGTGAATGTTTCAGGATTCGTGCGGTACTAGTCAGTAACAGACTGTTATGAACCCATTGCGAGGTGACAGCACACGCGCAGCCCTGGGGGAGAACGAAATGAGCCACGCCGAGACCGATGCGGTCGTCCAGCAGCATCGGGCAGCGGTGGACAGCTACGCGCGGCTCTGCTGCCCCGGCCCGGAGGCCGCCGCCGACCTGGTGACGGAGGCACTGGCCAGCGCCGGGCGGTCGAGCCTGTACTACGGCGAGCGTCCCGAGACCGCGTGGCGGCCCTTCCTGCTGGCCGAGGTGCGCCGCACGGCCGCCGACTGGGCGGCCGGCCACCGGGCGGCGGCGCTGGCACCGGACTTCCGGCTCTGGTACGAGCAGTTGACCGCCTCCTTCGGCCCGGTGGAGACGATGCGCCGGGCCGAGGAGGCCTCCCTGGTGCTCCAGGCCTTCAACGCCCTGCCGGACCGGGCCCGGCACACCCTGTGGCACCAGGTCGTCGAGGGCGAGCCGGGCCCCGACGACGAGGCGGTGGCCGCCGTCGACGCGCTGCGCGACAGCTGCCTGCGGCGGCTGACGGACCGTGCGCCGGGACCGGACTGCCACCACTACAGCCGGATGCTCGGGGCCGTGGTCCGGGGCACCAACCAGCGCACCAGTGAGGACCTGGAACAGCATCTGGCGATCTGCCCGTCCTGCTCGGCCGGCTACCGCGACCTCCAGCTGATCACCCGGGCCGAGGGCGGCCGCAGCGGCGCGCTGGCCGCCCGGCTGCTGATGTGGGGCCACCGCGCCTATCTCACCGAGTGCGCCCGGCTGCGTTCGGCGCTGCCGGTACCGATCGGGCCGCAGGACGACGCCGACGTCTCCGGGCAGGGCCGCGACGAGCCGCGGCGGCGGCGGTTCCCGGCGGGCGCCGTCGCGGTGGTGGCGGTGCTGGCGACGGCGGCCGTGGCGGGGGTGGCCGCCGCGATCGTGCCGGCCCTGTCCGACGACCGGGCGGCCGACGGCGCCGGATCCACCGCGGTGGCCACCACCGGGCGGAGCGCCGCGAGCAGGTCCGCCCCGGCGGCACCGGCCGGCGTCACCCCGGCCGAGAGCCCGTCCACCGTCACGGCCGACACCACGATCACCCTGGTCAGCTCGGCGACGAAGCGCTGCCTGGAGATCACCGGCGGCTCCGGCGTCCTCGGCGCCATTCCGGTCCAGGCCGGCTGCGACTCCTCCGCGGTACAGCAGTGGAAGGTGCTCGACGTGGAGGGGGACGCGGTGAAGCTGCGCAACGCGGCCAGCAGCCTGTGCCTGGACATCGGCCGGACTCCCAAGAAGGGCACCGCCGTCGTCCAGCGACCCTGCGCGATCGGCGAGCAGAGCCAGATGTGGCTGCTGAAGGTCTACCCGCGGGCCGGCTACACCGTGGTGGTGTGCAAGTCCGACACCGGCCTGCGGCTCGGTCTGGGGAGCCGGGCGAAGGACAGCGCCGTCGTACTCGTGCGGGCCAAGGACGGCACCACCGGACGGTTCAAGGTCGACGACGCCCTCAAGTGACCCTCGTCCGGGCCCGGGTGGGGCGGCCGGCCCCGGAGAAATCGCTTGCAGTGGCCCGGCGCGGCGCGTCAGGCTCGTCCGTATGGCCGCGATCGAAGCCCGGGGACTGACCAGGACCTTCCAGACCACCAAGCGGCGGCCCGGACTTCGCGGCACCCTGCGCTCGCTCGTCGACCCCGAGCGGGTGACGGTCACCGCCGTCCGGGATGTCTCCTTCAGCGTCGCCGCGGGCCAACTCCTGGCCCTGCTCGGCCCCAACGGCGCCGGCAAGTCGACCACGATCAAGATGCTGACCGGCATCCTCACCCCCACCTCCGGTGAGGCCTCGGTCGTCGGCACCGTCCCGTACCGCGAACGCAACGCCCGTAACATCGGCGCGGTGTTCGGGCAGCGAATGCACCCACGAAGTAGTGGGACAGCCCCCAGTCTACCCCTGCCGCCAGGGCAGCAGTAGGGGCGCACGAAGCGCTAAAACCGCAGCTCAGAGCCATACGGCGCACGGATCGCCACTCGGCCAGCGACCACCAGGAGCAGCCCGCAGGGCCGCAGAAAAATGTGGCCGATCCAATCGGGTGATCTTGCAAGTTAGAAGCGTCCGACCACAAGGGGCGATCGGCTCGTTCACGCGAGTGATCTTGTGGCACATGATGCCCCTGCCTCTCCTAACGCGTCGTGGGAATCCCGCTTGTCCTGAGGTGGCCGTAAGTGTGATCCTTCCTATGAACGCGAAGGACGCACGACATGGCATACGCCCGTTGGAAGCACATCCTCATCGAGTCGCAGCGGCACGCCCTCAAAGCAGTTGACGAGTGGAACTGTTCAAGCGGCAACTACAGCGACTTCCTCACCCACATGCACAAGGCGTGGCACTACCTGCTTCATGCGGAGTTCCACGAGGCCAAGATCGACTACCACTACAAGGACGCCCAGACCGGTCAGTACAAGCTGATCGACGGCGAGCCGAAGGCGTGGGATCTGGAGTGGTGCTTGAAGCAGCGCTACACCAACAGTGCCGACCCGGTGCGCTTGAACGCCGAGCTCTTCGTGGCGCTCCGCAACAAGGTGGAGCACCGGTACGAGCACAACCTGAAGATCGTGACCGGCGGCAAGGCGCAGGCGCTCGTCATGAACTACGAGCAGGAGATGGTGGACCACTTCGGCCCCGCCTTCAGCCTCGCTGATCAGCTACGCTTCCCGATCGCTCTCCAGACGCTCACCGCCGAAGGTCGCGAGCAACTCCAGGATGCGGCGAAGAAGCTGCCGAAGAAAACCCGCGACCTGGTGGCGAAGTTCGAGGCGGCCATCGACTCGGACGTACTGGATGATCTGAAGTACGACTACCGGGTGCGGCTGGTGCCCATCGTCGGCAAGAAAACCGATGCCGACCTAGCGGTCAACTTCGTCAACTTGGACGCGTTGACCGACAGCGAGCGCGCGGTCATGACCAAGGCGGGGCGTACCGGGACGGTCATCACCAAGGTGAAGCACGTCGAGACGATGAACCCGGCGAAGCTCCGGGCATCGGTCGTCGCCGAGCGCGTCGAGGCCAAGCTGCCGTTCTGCTTCAGTGTCCATGGTGAGCACACCGAGATGTGGCGACGACTCGGCGTCCGTCCGGCTGTGGGAAGTGCCGACCCGTGCATCACCGATGCGCGCTACTGCATCTACGACGAGCCGGTCAACACCTACCTGTACACCGATGCCTGGGTAGCGAAGATCGTCAAGGAGATCGGCACGGTCGACAAGTACCGCAAATTCTTCGGCAAGGACCCTCGCTTGAAGCAGGTGACCACCTTGCCGAAGCAGGCAGACCCCATGCTCGACGAGCGTTCCATGGGGAAGACTGCCTGAACGGGTGACGGGCTGCGCTTACCGCGCAGCCCTCCGCCGCGCTAGCACCGGAATCGCCGCGATCTTCTCGGCCGTGAGGTCCTCCCACACCAGGCCGCTCGGCCGTCGGCGGTTGGGGCAGGGGATCACCTCGTCGGGCGTGACGATGTAGTCCACCGAGAAATCGTGCTCGGTCTCGGGGATGTCGTCCTCGATCACCTGGAGCGCGTGGACGGGCGCGACAATCACGGTCGACTCAGTGACGAGGCCGGCTTCGATCAGAAGCGCGACTTCAAGGTCGGAGTACCCGGCGCCCTTCCCAATGCGGGCACCCGACCGGTTCACGGCCACGCTGCCGCACACCACGATGTCGATCGGCTCGACCTCTTCAACGCCGACGCGGCGGGCAACCTGAGCCGCACCCTTCTTCTCGGCGGCCTCCTCGGGCGAGAGCGTCAGGTTCTTGGGATCGAGCAGGTAGAAGGGTTCGGGACTGGCCATCCTCGGAACCGCCATGTAGACGCGCTTGCCGTCCTTCAAGGCACGGACGCGGACGGGAAGCTGCGCCCAATCCGGGTTGGCCTTGACGGTGGTTGCTCGTTGCCACTCATCCAGAGTTGCCAGCTGCTCGGCTGTCGCCTCAGCTCCGTAGAAGCCCGGAATCTTCCCGTACGAATCGGCCGGTGCACCGCCGCCGTCGATGAGTCGCCGCCACACCCGCTCGCGTACGGCCTGCTTCGCCTGGTCGATGTCCGTCAACGCCTCACCCGTTCTACATCAGGGCAAGCAAGCGATCGTTGATCTCCTGCGCCCATGGCTCCGTCCTCCACTGCCGCAACTCGCGTCCGGCAGAGAAGGCCAGATTAAGACCACCCCCGCCACGCGTCAGCTCCACGGCATCAATGGTGCGGTGCATGGTTGCAGCGGCTTCGTCGAGCTTTCCTTGACGGATGAGCGCCAAGGTGAGGTTCCCGAGGGTGATGGCCTGAGATTTCTTCTTGCTGGCCAACGCCCGTGAAGTCATACGCAAGATGGGCTCGGCGCGCTCAGGCAGGTCGAGGGCCAAGTAACACGAGCCTGCCAGCCGGTTGAACTCGTTCACCGTGTAGAAGGGCGCAGCCAGATCATCGGGGTGGACACGGTCGAACTGGGCCTCCGCCTTCCTGAGCGCCGCTTCGCAGTCGGTGAGCGCGCCGGTCATGGCGTGCCCCTCGGCAACGTGAAGCAGGCTCAACCCAGTGAGTGACGGACTGACCATGCGGGCGGCGTCGGCTGCTTGTTCAGCGAGCGTCACACCGCGAACCGCGTTCTTCTCTCCGTACAGCGCCACGAAGCTCATTCGCAGAGTGGCGTACGCCTCCGTCGATGGGTCGCGGGCATGACGGGCAGCCTCGACGGCTTCCTTGAAGTACTGAACCGGCGCGTGGTGGTCACGGCGTTGAGAAACGTCCCAGACCAGTTGCCCCATGATCATCGCTGAATCAGCTTCGATTTCGTACAGCGCTCGGCGCACGCGTGGGTTGGCGGCGTTCTCTCGGAGGAAGCGCACCTGGCCGTGCAGTTGACCGGCTCGACCAAGCAGCGCCGTCGATGCTTCTTGGTCGTACAACTCATCTAGCTTCCGCAGCCGTTCATGGATGTAGGCAACCACCATGAGATCGGCCGACGCCGGATTCTCCAGGGCATAGGTCATCCGCTCGCTGGGGCGTGAGTCGGTGACGATGATGTCATCGAGCAGCGCTTGAAGCTCCTCGTTCGACACCTTGAGCGCGCGAGCAAGTTTTGGCCGTAACCAGGCTTGCGGCTCCGTCTCGGCAGACTCCCAACGTCCTACTGTCGAGCGCTCGACACCAAGAAACTCGGCCAGGCTCTCTTGGGTGTGGCCTGCCGCTTTACGACGCCGGACGAGCTTCATCCGCTTCGCTGCCATCGCCCATCCCTCCGTGCGGGGGCGAGCCTTCACCATAACGGTGCAGGTGGCATCCGTGCAGGCCAGCGCCAGGAATCCCCCATGGATGCGGCAAGAGTGCCGCACGTTTGCTGTGGTGTCTTTGCAGGTCAAACCGCTTCTCTAGCTGGCAGGTTGGCGAGCAGATGGAATCCCCGTGCCGCTGCTCGCCAGCCGTTCCAGTCCCCCAGGAGGAACGGATGCGACCGCTCATGTTCGGATACATGCGACTCGCCGCAAGCGATGATCCAGATGAAAACGCGGCAATCGAGGGGGAGTTGAGGCGCTACACCCTCAGCGAAGGATTCGAGTTGGAGCGGTTGTTTATCGAACGGCTCGGTGCCAGCGATGAATCCGCCTTCTTCGCCCTCGTCGATGCCCTGAAGACCGCTGAGGTCAAGCACGTCATCGTGCCGTCTCTCTGGCACTTCGCCCGACTCCCCGGTCTGCAAGCTGCCATGCGCGACCACATCGAGCGCGAGATCGGTGCGCGGCTGTGGGTCATCCAAAACAAGATCACGCAGCAGAGGAGCACCGCGTCATGAGCGCCGCCGACGTGACCCCGATTCCTCTGCTGGCATCCTCGGTCCGCTTGAACGCCATCCCTCAAGCCGTCGCTGCGACGCGGTTGTTCGTACGGCACACCTTGACGCTCTGGGATCTGGAAGAGCACGTGGAAACGGTGGCGCTCATCATGAGCGAACTGGCCACGAATGCTGTCCTGGCGAGCATCACCGACGCACAGGCGGGGACGGAGGAAACCACCGACGAGGTGGTCATCGGAGCGCAGATCCGTGCCATCGAAGCCAGCCTGTTCGTCGAGGTCTACGACAGAACAAGCGCGGCACCTGTACGAAGGAACCCCGACCAAGACGCCGAGGGCGGGCGCGGCCTGCTGCTCGTCGATGTGTTGGCGAAGCAGTGGAATGTCTACCGCCCGAGCGTCGGTGGCAAGATCGTGTGGGCTGAACTTCCGCTCGGCTTCCCCCTGGAACCGTCCGCTTGTATCTACGAGCACGCGCCCTTGATCCTGCCGCGTGGACTTCGAGCGAAGTACAGCGCAGACGAACACCAAGCACGCCGTGCGCTCCTCGACCGTCTTCTGACCACGACCACCTTGGCGGACTCGGCAGCGCGGATGACCGATGCGATCTGAGCACCGCGGCCGGCTGACGGTAGAACGTGCCGACCAAGAGCCGGTCGGCGCCCGATGAGGCCAGAGCGAATATGGGACTTGTTCGACTGGTTCCGCGGGTCGTGCTTTCGCTGCGAAGCGGTCGGGGTCCCCGTGGCGGTAGTTGGAGAGATGACCGTGCAGGACAAGCCGTCACCGCTGTACGCCTGTCATCTGTGCATCTTCCGGATGCAGCAGTCGCATTGGTTCGCACTGAGGCGTCGGGCCTGGCCACTGGAGCAGTTGCAGTTCCCACCCCGACAGGGTCGGAGAGTTGGTCGCGCAGCCTCCTTGCGGTGGCTGAACTACAGAAAAAAATCCCGAGCATGAAGAACGCCCCCGACGCGGACGCGGGGGCGTTCTTCGCTGTTGGGGGGCGGGGCGGGGTTGTCGGAGTGCTGCTACTGAACTTGATCGGGTGATGTCGGGCTGTTCGCCGGACAGCGTGCAGGTGGGCTCGGTAGCCCTGGTGAGGTGAGATATCCGCAGGGTGGTGGCTTGACCGACGCCGAGAGGGCCGCGCGGGAGCGGGTCCGGGTCCAGGCCGTGGCGTGCTTCGAGGGCAGGGAGAAGAATCGGGAGATTGCTGCCGCGTTGCGGGTCTCGGAGCGGTCGGTGGAACGCTGGCGGCGCCAGTGGCGCGAGGAGGGCCTGGCCGGTGTGGCGTCGAAGGGATCGCCGGGGCGGCCTCGCCTGTCGGAGACGCAGATGGCCAGGCTGGAGCGGGAGTTGGAGCGTGGCCCGCTGGCCCATGGGTGGACCGATCAGCGGTGGACGCTGGCCCGGGTGAAGACGATGATCGGCCGGCTGTTCCACGTCTCGTACACCGTGGAGGGCACGTGGCGGCTGCTGAGGAGGCACGGCTGGTCCTGGCAGCAGCCTGCTCGGCGCGCGATCGAGCGCGATGGCGACGCGGTGGAGCTGTGGAAGCGGGAGGTCTGGCCGCGGGTAAGAGCACCGCGGCGGCGAACAGCGCCTGGGTGGTCTTCGAGGACGAAGCCGGCCAGTCGATGACGCCGCCGCGTGCCAGGACCTGGGGCCGCCAAGGCAGTACCCCAGTTGTCCGCGTGCGTGGACGTGGCTCGGGCCGGGTGTCGATGGCGGGCATGACCTGCTACAAGCCCGGTGAGCGGTCCCGGCTGATCTACGCGATCCGTGAGTACCGGGGCCGCAAGGACGAACCGAAGGGCTTCGGCTGGAAGGACTACCGCGACCTGATTCTCCGCGCCCGCACGCAGTTGGGCGGCCCGATCGTCCTCGTGTGGGACAACCTGCGCATGCATCTGGTCGCGCCGTTGCGGGAGTTCTTCGAGGCCAATGCCGACTGGCTCACCGTCTTCCAGCTGCCGACGTATGCCCCGGACCTGAACCCGCAGGAGGGCATCTGGTCGCTGGTCAAACGCGACATCGGCAACCTTGCCGCTGCGGACCTCAGTCAGATCACCCGCGCCGTGAAACGCAAGCTCAAGATGCTTCAGTACCGGCCGGAGGTCATCGACGGCTGCCTGGCCGGCACGGGCCTGACCCTCAGCAAGTGATCGGCTTCGCGGATGTGGTCCCGTCGGCTTACTGGGTGCTGCCGCTGCCCAGGCGGGTCTTCTCCCTCGCCCGTCGCCTCGGAATTCGATTGCCACCGGCCCATGGAGTGCGCTGATACTTCGGCATGAGCAGAATTGCGCAGGTCATCGTGCTGGCGCCGTACGCGGACGATGTGATGGAGCCACTGACACGGCCGGATGACTCGCGCAGCTGGCGGGGCCACTTCGAGCGGCTGGACATGTTTGTTGACGGGTGGATGATCGAGTTCAACCGCGTGCGTCCGCGGTCAGGTCTGCTGCGGCACTTGGAATCCCTGGCGTGGCCGTATCCGGCGAGCGTGCAGGTGCTGATCCATGACGAGGAAGATGACTGCTTCGGGCTGTGGATGATGCGCGACGGTGTGCTGGTCGAATTGCCGGTCCCGGGCCATAGGCGCCTGCACGGCCCAGCGCCGACAACCGATGAATTTCCGCCCGACCCGGGCCTGCTGTTGCGGACCGAAGCGACCGTGCCCACCGGCTTCTCGACGGACCGTCAGGACAAGCGCCCCGCCTGGTAAGCCGAGTCAGCTACTGCAAGTTGATTGATGTCGGCCGACACCCGAGGTCAGGCCGACATCACGAGTTCAAGTTCAATAGGTACTACTGGCGATCGAGCTTGGCGCTGATCTCCCGTAGAACCGCTGTGTGCTCCTTGACGGCCTCAGTAAGACCGAGCAGCAGTTCCTTGATGGATGCGTCGGCGTCAGATGTCGTCGGTTCGGTCGCCTGTGTGGGTGTCACCAGGAGGTGGTAGAACTCTTGGATTCCGACTTCTTCAAGATCCTTCACCCGGGACATGGTGATCCCGTGCTCAGCGGCGAAGACTCCGCGACGGGCGTTGAGATCGTCCGCCAGCCCTTCACCGCCATAGGCGTTCTGGAGTGCCCTCACGTAGTCGTAGTTCTCGTCCATTGAATCCAGGGCGGAGCGAAGCAACCTATACGAGGCGTTCGCCGTGGGTGCGCCCAGACTGCGCATGAACCGCAAGGTATTACCGCCCGCACGTTCCGGTGTGAGACCAGCGCCCTTCTTGAGGTCGCGGAGCATTCGCTTGAAGCGTTCGACCTTCTCGTCGGCGGACAAGCCGCCGCCAGTCTCTTGCGACATTGGTGTGCCTCTTTCTCGATTCGGGTGGGGCACACCACCGGTTGAGGTCAATCAAGCAGGGTGCCGCATCCGAAGAGCAGTGGCGAGGTACGTTCCGAACGGGAAATTCGTACCTATTTAAACATTGACCGACGATTTGGTCAATTCTGGCGACTTCCACGAGGGAACCCCACCGAACATCGTGAACAGTTCGGCAGTAATCAGGCTCGGCCTTTCAGGCAAGCGTCCCAAGTCGATGATGACCGCGATGAAAAATGCCTCGGTGATGATTGTTAGCGCGGAGAACCAGAAATAATCCGAAGCAGTATGCGGAACGTAAGTGACAGTGAGCACGTAACAGATAAGCATGACTAAGGTTTGGGCGGCCATGCCGCATTGCATCCGCCTACTCAGTCGCTTGCCATTCATCTCAAAGGCGAGCGCGTACCAGTCGGGTTCCGGTGGCAGGGTGATGACGGGTGATTGCAGAAGATCATCCGGGGAGGCGGCAGTGAATGGGTCGGCTTGCGCCCGACTCACATTGCGTTTGTCGGCTGCCTCAAGGATCAGCGCGACTAGTCGTGAGATGGCTCGTTTCTCTGCGTCTAGCACGGTGTTGTGAGACTTCATGAAGAGGTGCGCACCGACCGCTTCACGGCGCGCGGTGACGTTCTTGATCGGCGGGCAGTCAACGGCCATAACCCAGCGAAGAACAGTGGCGTCCTGCTGCTGTCTCGGGGTTGCGTCGTCGTCGAGCCGTTGAAGCAGTGCAGTCAGCAGCGCTACACCCTCATGCGGATCATCAGTACCTAGCTCGTCCAGGAGCTTCGATCGCTTGGCTAGCGTCGTCCAGTGCAGACCGAGTTCATCGCTGCGTACTGCCATGACGGCTTTGGTCACTTCCGCTTCGCGGCCCACGCTCGTTCGCCCTCCTCGCCGTTCGCTGCACAGCAGTATGCCCGGCCCATCCACTGCAAAAGTGCTGCACCCAAAGTGAGCAGCACTTTTGCAGTGACGAGATGCCCCTCGTCGGCCGACGGTTGACATGCGCGATCACCTGACGCGCCGACCAACGGAAGAACAGGGACGTCAAGATGAGCGAACTCGACAGGTACGACGGCGGAGGACGCGGGTCCGTCGCCCGTCGTCCTTCCCGCGCAGCGCGGAGGACTCAGGAGCGCGGCGAACTCGACCTCATGCAGCTTGCCAACTCGGGCAGGCTGGCGGAGGCCCGAGGGATGATCCGTCGCCATATCGCAGAAGAAGGCATGGCCGATGCGGCCTACCTTGGCGACCGAGCGCGCGAACTGGCGAACGGTGACGCTTTCATCGCGAGCCTACTGCTCCCCATCGTCCAGGAGTTCGGGCGCACTACGGCGCGCGACGTCCGGGAGTTCGGGCGCGGGTTCTAAGTGCCCGGGTGGCTTCTCGGAATCCTCGTCGCACTGGGGATGTACGCCGCGCTTCTTCTGTTCGCGGCGATTGATACCCGGCTCAGCTCCCCGGGGAAGCGCAGCGCCTTTGAACAGCGGCTCGTCATGCGGCGGCGGAAGCGCCGCGTCGAGCAGGAACTACGGCGGATCGCCCGCGATCCCCACTCCGTCAAACCGGACCGGTCCCGCGCTGAGATTCGGCGCGAACAAATGAAATGGAGGTGACCCTCGTGTACCAAGCGATCGCCGAAGACCAGAGCGCCACCCTTGGCGGCATCTATCTCCTGATCTTCTTCGGAGTGCCGATCGTCCTCGTGGCATGGCTCAGCAAGCGGTACGGCCCGGCCATGCTGCGCAAGAAGCGCAAGCGGCAGATTGAAACGGCCGTGCTCATGCACTCCGTTGACGCCGAGCTGTTCGGCGAAGTGCTGGACGACCTGTATACGCGCCGCGCTCGTCGCCGCTGATTCCGACCGGCCCCCTCCGCACGTCCTCCGGGGAAGACAGCCGAGACCTTCGCTCGGCCACGGCCACCCCGGCCGGACAGCTCCACGCGGCAGGGGGCCGCGTCGTAGAACCGCTCCACCAACCCTCCGCCGGCCACGGCCCGTAGGTCGGCGGCACCATCCCGAGGAGTTCGACCGTGGCGAAGGCCCGGAATTTGTTGCTGCTCCTGCTGCTGGCCGCGCTGACGATTCGCGTGCTCTGGCTGGCCGTTGAGCCGATCCTTCCTTATCTCGTCAGCGGCCTGGCGGTGCTGCTCGTCCTGGGATTTATCTACCACCGCATGACGAGGTGGTGACGATGAACACCCGCACCTACCGCCTCAACTTCCCGTCGGACCTCGACGCCGACCAAGTAGCAACGTGGCTGCGCGCTTGTTCCGGCACGCTTACCACCGGACCGCGGCGGCTGTTGGACGTCTCGTCCATGGTGTTCGAGGTCGAGGCCGGAGAGCTGGGCATCTCGTACCGGCTCGTCGTGCCGGATGAAACGGCCGACTTCCTGACGGGCCAGCTGCGCGCGTTGGTGCCCGGTTCTTCGGCCACGCCGGCGGGCGCGGATGACCGTGCGAATCAATGGACAGCCGCGGTCGAGCTGGGCCAGACGAACCCACGGCGCAGCCTCGGCACCGTGAACGCCGAAGCCACCAGCGCAAGCCTGCTCGCGTCGTTTCACGGCCTCGGCCGGGGTGAAGCGCTGCTTCTCCAATGGGTCGTGTCACCGGCACTTCGGCAGCGTCCACCGCAGCAGGCGGGCGAGTTGGTTCTTCCCGGACGACGGTTCGCGTCCAGGCCCGACCGCGACCGGATCAACGACCTGCGGGCGAAGCTCAGCGAGCCCAACTTCGCTGCCGCCAGTAGAACCGAGTGGCTTTGGGGACGAGGCTCGACGGCTTTCCCGTCAGACCTATGGGCGACCGGTCGCCGAGGTGGAAGCGGAGATCAAGCGGCGCCGCGGAACGCAGCCGGCCCCGGAGCCTTCTACCCGACGTCGTCGGTTCGGTGGTCGGGCCTGGAACGAGTAGTCATCGGGTGTAGGTGAACCCCGTAGGTCAGCTGTAGGCCGACCGTAGGCGTACACCTACACCCACGCACCCTCTGACCAGCTGGAAGACCGGTAGCTATAACCGCGTGAGCACGAGGAGCCGTGCACCATGGAACTCACCACCCGAGACTTTGAAATCATCACCCTTGTCGACACCTTCTCTCAGCTTGCTTCGACTCATCTAAGCGAACTGGTTTTTGCGGATAGGTCGCATAGCGTGCCGGACCGCGTTCTTGGCCGGTTGGTGCGCCGTGGCTACCTTTCGCGCGTTGGGCGGCGGGTGAGCGGTGAAAAGGGCGGGGCGGGAGCGTACGCCTACCAACTCGGAAGATACGGCCGGATTCTTCGAGGTGTCGAGGGGCGGCCGTCGCCCAACGTCAACAACCACGCCCTCATGATTGCTGACACCTACTTGGAGTTGCGGCGGGCTGAGAGGCTCGGTGTCCTCACACTGGCACGGTGGGACGTGGAGCTTTCCGTTCCTCCGGTGCGGGCTGATCTGTTCGTGGTGGTGGACTATCCGACTCAACGCCGAAGCGGTCAGTATTTCTTGGAAATCGACCTGGCCACGGAACGGCCGGTGCGGATCGCGGAGAAGCTGGTTGGCTACTGGCAGGTCGCCGAGCAGAGCAGGGAAGACATCTTCCCCTACGTGGTGTTTGTGGTCGCTCAGCAGGCCCGTAAGGCCGAGCTGACGCGCATCTTCCAGCGGCTTCCCGAGGAGCAACAGGAGATGGTCAGGGTGGTCATGTTCGCGGAGCTTATCCCCCGACTTTTGGAGCTTTAGAGCCGTTGTGTTTAGTACGGCGACGACAGAGGTGGGAGGTATAGGAAAACAGGGGTGGAAGATTTATAATAGAAATAGAATTAAACAGGGAAACGAAAATGGCACGACGAGCACGAAAACCACTACTTCCACAACTGATTTGGGGGCGACCGAAGCGGACTTACAAGCAAGGCGGTCAGGTAAGCGTGCGCCGCGTTCCCATTCAGACGATCACCGTAGCTCCACGACTAGCCGAGGACTTCTTTTTAGCTGCTGGGATCCGTCTCGGGCTGGTGGCGTTCATTGTGGTTGGCGCATGACGCAGATTAAGCGAGCTAGTGCTCCATCAACGACCTCACAGCATGTAGCCATCGAGCGACGCCAAGTAGTACCATGGCGATCAAGCGAGGCGCACCGTAGAAGAGAATCGACGACCGCCCTTGTAGTGCACCACAAAAACGGGAGAACAATGTGAGCCCTCGCCCAGGAGGAGAAACCGACAAGTTCGGCAACAGATACGAGGGTGTCTGGACAGTCCGACACTTGCTGTATGTACTACTTGGGAATGGCCAATCCATCAGGATTGAAGATATCGATGCCCTAGGCAAGGGTGCCGAGTTTACATACCGCCACGGCGATACCGTCGAGGTGCATCAGGTTAAACGTCAAAACGGTAATGCCAACAGCTGGAATGTGAAGTCGCTCCACAAAAAGGAGATCTGGGAGAACGCTCGCTTCCATGTGGAGCAAGGGCGGAATTTCCATTTCGTTTCGGTGGTCCCCGTTCGCCCCATTCAGGAACTGGCCGAGAGGGCACGAAGTGCGGATAATTTCGCCGAGTTCATCAATGATTGGCTAACTGAAGGGCTTAGAGGGCCGTTTACCGAACTGTCTTCTCCCAATATCTACGGCTCGGCTCAGGTCGCATGGAAAGTACTGCGAGGTCTTTGGGTTTCCTGGCCCGACGAATATGATCTCGTCCGTGGGAACGCGGCCCTTGCGGAGCTTCTTCTAAGCGGCGCGACCGGACGTCTCGCAGCTGTCGGACTTGGGGATCTAGCTAATAACTACTACGGTCTTGGCTCTACTCTAGATTCCGCAACCATCGAATCTCGACTAGAAGAGTATGGCCTTCGCCGCTCAGCAATTCTCTTTGGCAATACAATCTCCGACAAGGTTCGTGAGATTACAACGGCATGGGCTGCCAGCGTCGAGCGCGAGCTTCTTCAACCTGCGATCCACCGTGCTGAAGCAGACAAACTTGTTGAGCTTCTCGATACGGAATCGGACAAGCTGACGCTTCTGATGGGGGCAGCAGGAGGTGGAAAGAGCGCCACTCTGCTTCAGGCCGTTCAAACCCTTAAGGAGCGAGAAACCTCCCTCCTGAGTTTTCGGCTTGACAGACTTGAGCCCTTTGCATCAACCACAGAGCTAGGTCAGCGGATCGGGCTAGATATTTCACCCGTGGCAGCACTGGCATCTGTAGCTGGGGAACGCCCCTGCGTACTTATCGTGGACCAGGTTGATGCCGTCAGCCTGGTATCAGGACGTATGCCAAGAAACTTTGACTCAGTGGCTGACCTTGTCCGTGAGGCGTCTGCCTTTCCGAAGATGCGGGTACTGCTGGTCTGCCGGAAATTCGATGTCGAGAATGATCACCGCATTCGGGAGCTGGTCGACGCTAAGCGGTGTGAACGTGTCGAAGTCCAGGAGCTTTCCGAGACTCAAGTCACTGAGGCTGTCAAGGCTATGGGGCTGGACGCGGCTGCTCTCAGCACCCACCAAAAGAACCTCCTCCGATCACCATTGAACCTCGTCTTGTTGCGAGGGGCCGGTGCTGATTCTGCGGCCCTCACATTCCAGACGACCAAGAATCTATTCGACGCTTTCTGGCAACGCAAACTGACCGACTGTACACAAAGGCGGGAGTCGGTAAGATTTGCCGAGGTAATTTCAACGCTCGCAGAGGCGATTAGTACTCGGCAACGCTTGTCCGTTCCCGTGACTGTTCTTGACCGGGCAAATCTTGCTATCGATGCTGGCGTGCTGGTATCGGAGCACATGTTGGTTCGAGACGGCCAAGAGATCGCATTCTTCCATGAGGCATTTTTCGACTATGCATTCGCGCGTGGATGGGTCGATCGCAACGAATCCCTCGTCGACTTCCTAAAGAGCGGAGAGCAGGAACTATTCCGACGCGCACAAGTGCGGCAGGTCCTGAATCACTTGCGTGAACTTGAGCCAGATCGGTTTGCGAATGAAGTAGCGGAGGCGTTGACAAGCCCCGACGTCCGGTTTCATATCAAGGACGTCATCCTGACTCTTTTGAGTGCGCTAACACAACCGACGTCGCAAGAATGGGAGATGGTGACTGAAGTACTAGAAACAAACCCCTCGTTCGAGGAGCGGCTATGGCACTCGTTGCGTAAGGCTGAGTGGTTTGAACGCATCGATTCGGAAGGCCTCATTGGGGAATGGCTGACCAGCGGTAATGATGCCGAAAAGGGGCATGCGCTCGAAATAATGGGAGGGGCAGCGAAATCAAACCCAGACCGTCTAGCCGCACTCCTTCAGACCCATATTACTGAAAGTGATTTTCCTGCCTGGCTGCGATGGGTAACTCGATTTTCTGACATCCACGAAAGTCGCCCCCTATTCGATCTGGTTCTGCATGCCGTTCGCAACGGACACTATGACGGAGATGCAGAGCACGATCTTTGGCTTTCATCCCACGACCTTGCGCAGCATCAGCCTGCTTGGGCGGTTGAACTCCTAGCCGCCTACCTTGCTGATCGTCCAAATTCTATGGCCCTGGGCTCGAATGACAAGGTTGCGGCCCTCCTAAGTGGAGAGCACAGCGCAATTGAACTAGCGCGGCTCGGGGCCGAGGGCGCTCCTGATTCGTTTGCCAGCCTACTGCTGCCCTACATGCTCCGTGTAATGGAAGCAACGGCTTATGACAGTGATGAGAGGCCCACTCACGATCGACATTTTGCACATCGCTATCCGAATCTCAATGCGCACGAACTCGAAGAAGCTATCTTGGCTGGGATGGCTTCAGCCATCCGTAGCTTGGTTCAACAGGGTCCAGAACAGGCACGACCTATTCTGGAAACTCTTGCGTCAAGTCACTATGAGGCGGCGCAGTGGCTCTTGTACGAGGGCTTGCGGGTCGATGGTAAGAGGTACGCGCAGTGGGCGACAGACCTCATGCTAGAGGGGACTCATCGTTTCATGAGTGGGTACTCGTCGAACGGTGTATGGACAGCACGCCAGCTGATCCAGGTGACAAGCAAATTTTGCTCCGAGGAATCATTTCGTGAGCTAGAAGCATCTATTCTAGCTCTCCGTTTTCCCTGGGAAGGCCGGCGACCAGGTTGGTACATGTTTAACCTCCTGTCCGGGGTGGATGAGGAACGTCTTTCTGATGTAGCCAAGCGTCGTCTAGGTGAGCTGCGGAGAGCTACAGGTATGGAGCAACCGCCTGCACCGGAAGGTGTGACGGGCGGATCTATTGGATCTCCGATCCCCCCGGAAGCCGCTCAGCGAATGACCGATGAGCAATGGCTGCGTGCTATCGCTAAGCACAGTACAGATAGAACTGACTGGAACACCTTCACGGGTGGCGCTCATGAACTTTCAAGCGTGTTGCGTCAGGAAGCGGAGCGCGATCCTGCAAGATTCTCAGCTCTCGCCCTGCGTTTTGATCGCAACATGCACCCGGCTTATGGCACTGCGTTCCTCATGGCTTTGGGGGCAGCAGAAGCACTCGATGACGGGGCTCCAGTATTCGATGCCGTCCGTCACATCTCATCACTTAACTATGAAGACAATGCTCGCTGGGTCGGTCATGCACTTCGGCACTATTACAAGTCAGTCCCTCTGGATCTCGTAGAGACGATTGCTGATTACGCTACTCGTTCAGAGATTCATGGCAGCGATCCAGTTGCCTGGTCGTCTGATGAGGATAAAAATATCGGTCGCGATGTCTTCGGAGCTGGAATAAATTCAGTCCGTGGTTCGGCAGCCGAAGCCTTGGGGGACCTTCTCGTCTACGACACGGACGGAAGCCGTACAGCACTGGCTCTTCCAATACTGAATCAGCTAGCGGGAGACGCCTCTATCCCGGTTCGTTCGTGTGTTGCACATCTTATTCACGCTTCCATGCGGCACGCACAGCCGCAGGCGCTTGACGCGTTCGCTGATCTTGTTGAGACGAATGACGACAATCTCTTCACAACCCACACGGTCAACAAATTGATCGTCTACATTGGGTCGGAAAATCCAGATGCAGTCCGCCCCGTGATTACGCGAATGCTTCAATCCCAGATCGCGGAAGTGCGAAGAATTGCAGGGCAACTTGCCGCCCTGGCCGCAGTACAATGGAGTATGCCGGACTTTCTCGACACCATCCTGTCTACTGGTGATGTGGCGCAACGAGAGGGTGCTGCACGGCTGTGTGCCCACAGATTGTCCGACACAAATGACTCGGTCGTTGTCCGGCGCGCCTTTGAAGTGCTTATGAATGATTCAGACGAGGCAGTACAGAAGGCGATTGGCGAAGCGGCGGCTGCACTTCGTGGCCAGCACCTTCGTCCTTTGGGGGAACCGCTGACTCGACTAATCGCTTCAGCTTCATTCTCAGCCTCGTTGCCCCAGCTCTTTATTACTTTGGAACATGCCCCTGATCGCGTGGATGACTTGGTCTTGGCGTGTTCGCAGCGCTTCATTGAAGTCAAGGGTGCAGATTCTGCTGACATGAGAACCGGTGCGGCAGGAGATGCTCGGTATGTTGGTGAGCTCCTTATTAGGGCGTACGCCCAAGCCACCGTGCGAACGAAGCGAGCGAAGGTTCTCGATCTCATTGACCAGCTGCTGGAAGTCGGTGCCTTTGGCGTCGCGGACCTGGTCGAAAAGTCGGAACGTTAGTAGCCGTCCGCCGTGGGTCGCCACTGGTGCGGCACCGAACGCCCCATGGCCCTCTACAGAAGAAATGTTGCTGGGTGTGCTCTAGAGCGGTGTGATCTACCGTTCCCGCCGACATTGGGTTGGATCGAACGGTTCAAGCACGAGACCGCGGCCGTCGATATTCACACGTGCCATACCTGACGGTCTTGCTCTTGACCGTGGCCTACTACGACCCGTGGCCGGCTGTGGGTTGGTCCTGCGGTTCATACGCGGGAGAGCAACCACCTGTCAGCTGCTCGTAGATGTAGCAGGATCCACCCGAGCAATCCTGAAGATGGCCACGGTGCCCAAGAACGGCGACGGGCCACCCGTCAGGGGGTAGTTGTCTGTCGTTGCGGCGTAGAGGGCGAGCTTCTTCTCTGCAAGCTCCTCCAGGATGGCGGTGATGCTTCGCTGTGCGTCCCGCACCGAGGAGCGATTGAACTCGATGTCGCCTGAGATGTCGCTCCAGTCCCGGAAGCTCTGAACGGCGCCGTCTATGAGGTCCTGCTCCTCGTCGGTGCAGTCGTCTGGTTCCTCATGCGGTAACCATCCAAGGCAACCGGACAGGATCGGCCAGAGGTCACGCCCCGTCTTCATGTGGTCGTGCACCACGACTTCAAACTCTGGCTCGTCCACCGTGATGACGTCGATGATCCTGTCGACCTGCACCCGCTTGAGCTTGCTGATCTCATCGGCGAGGGTCTTGAGCCCCCACACCTCGATGGTGACACCCCGGTACAAGGGGCGAAGCTCGTTGTCGATGAACTGATCGACCTCGCCTGGCAACGTGTCGTTGGTGAGGAAGCGCCACACCTTCACGTCGCGGTGCTCCTGGAGGCAGCCCCCCAAGTCACCGCGGATCTTCGCCTTGGTCTTGTCGATCCGCTCGCCGCGCGTGGCGTGCGCCGCGAAGAACACCCGAGCCTTCGGACAGTAGCCGTCGTTCTTAGTGTCGCCCTTCGGCCCGGCGGCCCGCACTGGTTGGTAGTCCCCCGGGTACAGCTCCAGGCCGAGCCGATCCATGCAGTCCTGGAAGGTGTTGCCCTCAAGCCGAAGGAGCTGGCCCTCCACGAGCTTCCGTAGCGAGTTCTGATCCACGGCAGCCATTACCGCACGGCTCCCATGTCCGGCGCAGCAAGGTTGCCCAGATCAAGCGGAGGCGGCCGGCACTCGATTGGTGCGCTCGATCAAGCGTCATCCGCGGCAGTCCGTAGAACTTCGTTACTCGCTTGCCCTGCATCGCTGTTGGCCCGATCCTGGAACGTTCGTCGCTACCAACAGAAAGACGATCATGAAAGACATCTGGGTGAACATCGCCAGCGTGAACGACGCGGCCTCCCAGGGAGGGTGACATGCCGCGGCATCCCGTACGGACCTTCCTCGCGGCCTGGCGGGTGGCCCGGCGCATCATCAGAGTCACCTTCCGGGCCCGCCTGGAGTACCGGGCCGAGTTCCTGCTGAACATCGGCATCGGGGTCGTCTGGCAGGTCTCGATCATCGTCTTCGCGACCGTGCTGCTGGGCCGCTCCCCCGGGATGGGCGGCTGGTCGAGCGAGGCGGTACTGCTGATCGCCGCGATGCGGATGCTCAGCCACGGCCTGTTCGTGCTGTTCCTCGGCCGGGTCTTCATGCTCTCGCAGTTCGTCCAGGAGGGGCTGATCGACGGCTTCCTGCTGCGCCCGATGCCGGTCTACCGGCAGGTCCAGCTGGCGTACTTCCCGGCCAACGCGATCGGTGACCTGCTGGTCGGCGGGTCGATGTTCGCCGGCGCGGTGTGGCGGTCGGACCTGCACTGGACCGTCGCCCGGTCCGGCTACGCGACCGCCGCGCTGATCGGCGGAATGCTGATGGAAGGCGCGATCTTCACCGCGATCTCCAGTTTCCACCTGCACCACCCGGCGGCCAACGCCTGGAGCAGCTGGACCGAGGAACTGCTCGCCACCTTCGGCAACTATCCGCTGAAGATCCTTCCGGGGATGATCAGCGGGGTCCTCACCTTCGGGCTGCCGCTGGCCTTCGTCGCCTACTTCCCGGCCGCCGTGCTGACCGGCAACACCTCCGGCCTCGGGGTGCCCGTGGTCCTGGCGGCGGCCTCGCCACTGGTCGGGCTCGCCGCCTTCGCCGGCTCCCGGCTGCTGTGGAACCGGCGGCTGAGCCGGTACACCGGGGTCAACGGCTGACGGCTGACGGCGGGCGGCTGCCGGCGCGGCGGCCGGCTACTTGCTGGTGAACTCCTCGTACGCCTTGAGGACGTCGTCGGTGGGCCCGTCCATCCGCAGTTCGCCCTTCTCCAGCCACAGCACGCGGTCGCAGGTGTCGCGGATCGACTTGTTGTTGTGGCTGACGAGGAAGACCGTGCCGGCCTCCTTGCGCAGTTCTCGGATCCGCGCCTCGGACCGCTTCTGGAACTTGCGGTCGCCGGTCGCCAGCGCCTCGTCGATCATCAGCACGTCATGGCTCTTGGCGGCGGCGATGGAGAAACGCAGCCGCGCGGCCATGCCGGAGGAGTACGTGCGCATGGGCAGGGAGATGAAGTCGCCCTTCTCGTTGATCCCCGAGAAGTCCACGATCTGCTGGTAGCGCTCACGCACCTCCTCCTGGGTCATGCCCATGGCCAGGCCGCCGAGAATGACGTTCCGCTCGCCGGTCAGGTCGTTCATCAGGGCCGCGTTCACACCCAGCAGCGAGGGCTGGCCCTCGGTGAAGACCTTGCCGCTCTCGGCGGGCAGCAGCCCCGCGACGGCCCGCAGCATCGTCGACTTGCCCGAACCGTTGGAGCCGATCAGACCGATCGCCTCACCCCGGTACGCGGTGAAACTGACCCCGCGCACCGCGTGCACCTTGCGCACATTGGGGTTGCCCTTGCGGGTGACGATGCGGGTGAGCGCGGAGACCGCGCTGCCCTTGCCACTGCCGGCGCCATGGACGCGGTAGACGATGTGCAGGTCGTCCACGATGACCGTGGGGATCCTGTCGTTCGGGGACTCAGCCACGGCCGTACTGCTCCTCAGCCTTCCAGAAGTACACAAAGCCGCCGACGCCGGCGACGAGCGCCCAGCCCAGGGCCAGGGCCCAGACGTGCGGGGGCAGCTGGGCCGCGGTGAAGCTGTCGATGAGCGCGAAGCGCATCAGGTCGATGTAGACCGCCGCCGGATTGAGGTCGAGCAGCACCTTGACGAAGTACGGCGCGCTGCTCGCGAAGTGGCTGATGCTGTACATGACACCGGACATATACATCCAGGTGCGCAGGATGAACGGCATCAGCTGCGCCAGGTCCGTCATCTTGCTGCCCAGGCGGGCCATGACCAGGGCCAGGCCCGCGTTGAAGACCGACTGCAGGAGCAGCGCGGGCGCCGCGAGCAGCCACGACCAGGTGGGCACCTCGCCGGTCATCAGCACGATGGACAGGAGCACCAGCATCGACATCAGCAGCTGCTGGAGCTGGACCAGGGTGAAGGCGATCGGCATCGAGGCCCGGGGGAAGTGCAGGGCCCGGATCAGTCCCAGGTTCCCGGAGATCGCCTTGACGCCGGCCAGCACCGAGGACTGCGTGAAGGTGAAGATGAACACGCCGGTGACCAGGAAGGCGATGAAGTTGTCGATGCCCCGGTCGGTGCCCAGCAGCAGGCCGAAGATCAGGTAGTACACCGCCGCGTTCAGCAGCGGGGTCATGACCTGCCACAGCTGGCCCAGCCGTGCCTGGGTGTACTGCGCCGACACCTTGGCCCGCGCGAAGGCCGAGATGAAGTGCCGCCGCGCCCACAGCTGGCGCACGTACGCGCCCAGGGGCGGCCTGGCTCCGCTGACGGCCAGGCCGTACCGGGCCGCCAGTTCGTCCGACGACAGCCTGGCCTCGGCCGAGTCCGCCGGCAGGTCACCGACGGCGACGGCACCGTCGTGGGTTGTCTCGCTCACAATTGACACTTTCGTCCGATGCTCTCAGTCCGAGCTTGTCAGATGATCGGGGGTCGGCCCAGTCGGGTGAGGCGCCACACGGTACGCCATCTCATGGGCCGCCGAGGACCGCACGGGCTCGTCCAGCCCTCCTTGAAACCGCCGAACCAGGCCCGCAGCGCCGCACGGGAGGGGCGGCGCAGCAGGGTCAGCAGCATCCAGGTGCCCAGGTAGGCCGGGACGAGCAGCCAGGGCAGGTTGCGCCGGGCCAGCCACACCCGGTTGCGGGCCACCATCCGGTGGTAGACCGCGTGCCGGCCCGGGGCGGTGAGCGGGTGGTTGAGCACCATGTCCGAGCGGTAGTCGATCATCCAGCCGGCGTCGAGGGCCCGCCAGGCCAGGTCGGTCTCCTCATGGGCGTAGAAGAACTCGTCGGGCAGGCCGCCGACCTGCTCGAAGACCGTGGTGCGGACCGCGTTGGCACCGCCGAGGAAGGTGGTGACACGGGAGGAGCGCATCGGGTCGGCGGCGCGCAGCCGGGGGACGTGCCGGCGCTGGGTGGTGCCGGTCTCCGGGTCGGCGATCCGGAAGCTGACGATGCCCAGCCGCGGATCGGCGGCGAAGGCCTGGCGGACCAGCTCCCCGGTGTCCTCGTTGGGGAGCAGCCCGTCGTCGTCGAGGAAGAGCAGGACGTCGACCTCGCTGCCGCCGGGGCCGAAGGCCTCGATGCCGACGTTGCGGCCGCCGGGGATGCCCAGGTTCTCGGGCAGCTCGACGGTGCGGACACCGCCCGGCAGCTCGGGCAGCGGGGAGCCGTTGCCGACCACCGCGATCTCGATCGCGGGGCCGCGCTGCTTGGCGACGGAGTCCAGGAGGTCGCGGAGCTCCTCGGGGCGGTTGCCCATGGTGATGATCACCGCCCCGAGCCGGAGCTCCGCCGGCGTCGCGCTCATCGCAGCCTGCTCGACGCCAGGATGCTGACCAGGTGCAGCACGGTCTGCAGCACGGCGATCGCGGCCAGTACGGCGACGCCGACCCGCGTGAAGAACAGGTCGCCCCTGATGGTGTCCGCGACGGCGAGGGCCAGTATGACCAGGGACGCCTCGACGCCGAGGACGAGCCGGTGGAACTTCAGCGCCCCGGCGGCCCTGCGGGCCAGCGCCACACCGGACGAGCGCGGCTCGGACGCCGCCTCCTTGACCGGCGGCAGCCCGCCCTGGTGGCGGGCGACACCGACGAGGTCGGTCTCGGCCTTGATCAGGATGGCGCCGAGGGCCGCGAGGGTGCCCAGGAAGGCCCACAGCCAGTCGATCCGCCCGGTGCCCCACAGGTCGGCCGCGCGCAGACCGAAGCCGACCAGGACCGCGGCGTCGCACAGGTAGGCGCCGACCCGGTCCAGGTACACCCCGCTGAGCGAGAACTGCTTCTTCCAGCGGGCGATCTCGCCGTCGACGCAGTCCAGGAGCAGGTAGAGCTGGACCATCAGCACACCGAGCACGGCGCCCGGGATACCCGGCACCAGCAGGGCCGGGGCGGCGAGGACGCCGAAGACGGTCATCAGGTAGGTCAGCTGGTTGGGCGTGACCCGCGTGTTCACCAGGTGCCGGTCTATGCGCAGCGAGATCTCGCGCATGTAGAGCCGGCCGGCCCAGTGCTCGCCGCTCCGACGGTCCTGCACACCCGGAGGGTGGACGACCGGGCGGAGTTCAGCTACTGATGGTTTTTGCATAGTCGGCGTATGCGTCCCTGATCTGGTCGGTGGGCAGGTCGAGGTGTTCGAGGATGGTGTAGCGGCCCGGCCGGGTCTGCGGAGCGAACTCCACCACCTTGACGAACTCCTCGGCGGTGAAGCCGATCTCGCCGGGCAGTACGGGCAGGCCGTGCCGTCGCAGCACCTGGGCCATGTACGCGGACTCCTCGTGGGCCCCGCGCAGGTACATCGCGAAGGCCGCGCCCAGACCGCACTGCTCGCCGTGGCTCGCCGCGCGCTTGGGGTAGAGGAGGTCGAAGGCGTGGTTGATCTCGTGGCAGGCGCCGGAGGCGGGCCGGCTGTCGCCCGCGATCGACATCGAGATCCCGGTGAGGACCAGGCCCTCGGCCAGCACCTGGAGGAAGGCGTCGTCGCCGACGCCGCCGGGGTGCCGGAGCACGGCCTCGCCGGCCTGACGGGCCATGGCGGCGGCGAGCCCGTCTATCTGCTCGCCCTTGACCCGGTGGGCCAGCTCCCAGTCCGCGACGGCGGAGATGTTGGACAGCGCGTCGCCGATGCCGGAGCGTACGAACCGCACCGGGGCCTCGCGGATCACATCGAGGTCGATGACGACCGCGATCGGGTTCGGGACACCGTACGAGCCGCGGCCCGCGTCGTTGTCCAGCGTCGCGACCGGGGAGCACAGCCCGTCGTGCGACAGGTTGGTCGCGACCGCGACCAGGGGCAGGCCGATGCGCGCGGCGGCGAACTTGGCGCAGTCGATGATCTTGCCGCCGCCCAGCCCCACGACCGCGTCGTAGTGGCTGGACTTCATGGCGTCGGCCAGCTTGATCGCGTCGTCCAGGGTGCCGCCGCCGACCTCGTACCAGTCGGCGCCGGGCAGGGCGGGCTCCAGCCGCTTGCGCAGCACGGCGCCCGACCCGCCACTGATGGCGACGGCCAGTTTCCCGGAGTGGGAGATCCGCTGGTCGGCGAGGACGCCGGCCAGATCGTCCAGCGCTCCGCGACGGATGTCGACGACGACCGGCGAGGGGATGAGCCTCGTCAGTACTGGCACGCGATCACGCGTCCCTTGGCGAGGTCGTCGTGGTTGTCGATCTCGACCCAGGCGAGGTCGCCGATGGGGGCGACGTCGATCCGGAAGCCGCGGTTCACGAGCTCCTGGTAGCCGTGCTCGTAGAACTGCTGCGGGTCGGCCTCGAAGACGGTCCTGAGGGCGTCGGCGAGCTCGTCGGCGGCCTCGCCCTCGATGAGGGTGACACCGATGTACTCACCGGTGGCCTCGGCCGGGTCCATCAGCTTGGTGATCTTCGTCATGCCCTTGGCGGGGTCCACGACGACCTTCATCTCCTCGTCGGCGAGGGACTTCACCGTGTCGAGGGCGAGGATGATCTTCTTGCCGTCACCACGGGCGGCCAGCAGCGTCTTCTCGACGGAGACCGGGTGCACGGTGTCGCCGTTGGCGAGGATCACACTGTGCTTGATGGCGTCACGGCCGCACCACAGCGAGTAGGCGTTGTTCCACTCCTCCGCCTTGTCGTTGTCGATCAGCGTGATCTTGAGCCCGTACTTGGCCTCCAGCGCCTCGCGGCGCTCGTAGACGGCCTCCTTGCGGTACCCGACAATGATCGCGACCTCGGTCAGGCCGATCTCGGCGAAGTTGCCGAGGGTGAGGTCCAGGACGGTGATGCTGTCCTCGGCGCCCTCGGGGCCGACCGGCACCAGGGCCTTGGGCAGGGTGTCGGTGTAGGGACGCAGACGCCGTCCGGCGCCGGCTGCCAGCACGAGGCCGATCATGCGGGTTCTCCTGTTTCGTCGTGTACAGCGGGTGCGTGGGACGACACCCAGAAACGGATGCTCTCGGCGAGCACCACCAGTGCCAGCGCGACGGCGAGAACCGTCAGCGTGACCGTGAAACCTGTTTTGTGAGCCAGTGCGGCGGAGGCGATGGTCACCACCAGCGTCCGGCCCTCGTGCCCGCCGATCACGCGCACCAGGGCCCGCGGGGGCGCCCCGGTGCCGCCCCTGATGCGGTACACGGTGTCGTAGTGATGGTAGGCGACAGCGGCGACCAGTCCGAAAGCGGCCGGGACCGCACCGTTCACCTGTGAGACGCATGCCAGTACCAGAATGGTTGTGTATTCGCCGGCACGGAAGAGCGGCGGCACCAGCCAGTCCAGCGGGCCCTTCAGCGGGCGGGCGACCGCGAGGCCCGAGGTGACCGCGTATCCGGCGGCCGCGAGCACCGGCCACCAGCTGCCGCGGGGCGCCGCCGCCGAGGTGGCGACGACCAGGACCGCGCCCAGCAGCGCGACCGCCGGGGCGGCCGGCGACGGCAGCCGCCGGGCGGGGGCGCGGAAGGCGCGGGCGACGCCCTCCGCCAGGGGCCCGGAGTCGGCGAGCTCGGCCAGCGCCCGGGCGGCCCGGTCGGTACGGCTCGCCCTGCGGGTCAGGGAGCGCAGCACCCGGCCCGCGGTGGTGTAGCAGGCGGCGAGGGCACAGCCGGCGATCAGTACGCACAAGGTGGTGCGGGGCGTGGTGACGGCGGTGAGCACCGCGATCAGCGCCCAGCGCTCGCCGATCGGCAGCACGATCATCCGGCGCAGCCAGACGGTCCACCCGACGCTGTCGAGGCGTCCCGACAGGGCGGCGGTCGGACTGGTGTTGGCGATGGCGTCGTGGTTGGCCTCGTTGAAGGCGAAGTCGACGACATGCCGGCAGGTCTGGAGCACCATCGCGCCCAGTGCCAGCGCCCATACGTCGTCCCCGCCCCGGGCGGCGCCGAGCGCGAGGCCCGCGTAGTAGGCGTACTCCTTGGCGCGGTCGAAGGTGGCGTCGAGCCAGGCACCGAGCGTGGAGTACTGCAGGGAGTAGCGGGCCAGCTGGCCGTCGGTGCAGTCCAGGACGAAGGAGGCGATCAGCAGCACGCCGGCGGCGACATAGCCGGGGCGGGTGCCGGTGGCCGCGCAGCCTGCGGCGAGCAGGGCGACCAGCAGGGACGCGGTGGTGACCTGGTTGGGGGTCAGTCCGCGGCGGGCGCACCACCGGGCGAGGTAGCGGGAGTACGGGCTGACGCAGTACGTGGTGAAGAAGCCGTCCCGGGACTTGACGGCGCTCCGCAGCCGTACCGCCTCGTCGTCGACGTCGGCGACGGCCGCCGCGGCCTTCTCGCGTTCGGCCTCACCGGCCGGTACGGCGGCGACCAGGACGCCCAGCTCGGGCCGGTGCACCGCGGTGCCCTCGGTGTCGAGGCGGGCGGCGAGTTCGTCGACCCGGGCGTCCGGCAGGTCGGCCACCGCGCGGGCCAGCGCGGGCCGGGCGGCGGCCTGCACCGACAGGGCGCCGGGGACGGCGCCCGCGTCGAAGCGGGGGTCGGTCAGGGCGAGCCGCAGGGCGTGCACATGCCCGACGAAGCGCGGGTCGACGAGCGCGACGCGTTCCCCGGCGGGCACGGTGGCGAGCCGGGCGGCGAGCTCGCCGGGGCCGTCACCGGCGAGCACATCGAAGCCGAGGCCGCGCAGATCGCCCTCGATCGGCGACTCCGCGACCGGCGGACCGGTGAGGATGGCGGTCGACAGACGGCTCAGCTCCCTGGTAAGTCCGGTGCACCCGGTAAACGGCAAGACGTTCCGCCGGACGGGGCGGGCATGAGCGCAGAGGCTATCGGATTCCTGAGAACTTCCGTTCACCACCCGTTCGCTTCGCTGTCGCGCGCACGGCGTTGATCATCATGCGGTATCCGGAGCGTGCCGACAAACGGCGGTGACCGGGCCGCCGATAGGGTGGCCGCATGACGTGGCTGATCACCGGCGGGGCCGGATTCATCGGAGCGCACGTGGTCCGGGCTATGGCCCGGACCGGGGAGCGCGTGGTCGTGTACGACGACGGTTCGGCCGGCGTCGCGGAGCGGATCCCCGCCGGGGTGCCCGTCGTGACCGGTTCCACACTCGACCGCGAGGCGCTGGACCGGGCGATCACGGACCACGGGGTGACCGGCGTCGTCCATCTCGCGGCCCGTAAGCAGGTCGGCCAGTCCGTCGAGGAGCCGCTGCTGTACTACCGCGAGAACCTCGGCGGTCTGGGCACCCTGCTGGAGGCCGTCGCGGCGGCCGGTGTCGACCGCTTCCTGTTCTCCTCCTCCGCCGCCGTCTACGGCCTCCCGGACGTACCGCTGGTCACCGAGGACACCCCCTGCCTGCCGATCAGCCCGTACGGCGAGACCAAGCTCGCCGGCGAGTGGCTGGTCCGCGCGGCCGGCCGGGCGCACGGCATCTCCACCGCCTGCCTGCGCTACTTCAACGTGGCCGGCGCCGCCGCCCCCGAGCTGGCCGACACCGGGGTGTTCAACATCGTCCCGATCGTCTTCGACCGCCTCACCCGTGGCGAGGCCCCGCAGATCTTCGGCGACGACTACGACACACCCGACGGCACCTGCATCCGGGACTACATCCACGTGGAGGACCTCGCCGACGCCCATGTCGCCGCCGCCGGCCGGCTCACCGGCGGCTCCGGCGATCTGACGGTCAACGTCGGCAGCGGCGAGGGGGTCTCGGTGCGCGAACTGCTCGACCTCGTCCTCGACGTCACCGGCTACACCGAGGTCCGGCCTCTCGTCACCCCCCGCCGCCCCGGCGACCCGGCCCGCGTGGTCGCCTCGCCCGACCTGATCCGCAAGGAGCTCGGCTGGTCCGCGGCGCGCGGCCCGCGCGACATGGTCGAGTCCGCCTGGCAGGGCTGGCTGCTGCACCACCCGCAGGCCCGCCGCGGCTGATCCGACCGGAACGGCGGCGGCACCCCGGGGCTGCCGGCAGCCCCGGGGTGCGGTCCCGCGTCCCGGAGCTGCCGGAGGGTGAAGGCGCCGGACCAGGCGGGCCGAGCAAGGCGACCCACGACCTCCGGGGCTGCCCGGGCGACCACGTCGGCGTGGAGCACCGCACCTTCCGGGCGGAGCCGGCGGGGCACGCCGGGCACGAGGCGCGGCTGTGCCGTTGAGGGCGGGTGGGTGAGGCAGACTGAGGGCTTGTCGTCGATTCAAAGGATGGCCATGCCCACCAGTACCGCCAACGGCCGGCCCGGCAACAACCCCGCGGCAGATCCTGCCGCCCCGATCCTGCTCGAACTGGTCGACGAGGCCGGTATGACGATCGGTACGGCCGAGAAGCTGTCGGCACACCAGGCGCCGGGGCGGCTGCATCGCGCGTTCTCGGTCTTCCTCTTCGACGACGACGGCAGACTGCTCCTTCAGCGCCGGGCGCTGGGCAAGTACCACTCCCCCGGTGTCTGGTCCAACACCTGCTGCGGCCACCCCTACCCGGGCGAGCCGCCGTTCGTGGCCGCCGCCCGCCGTACCGCCGAGGAGCTGGGCGCCGCGCCGGCGCTGCTGCGCGAGGCCGGCACGGTCCGTTACAACCACCCCGACCCGGCGTCGGGGCTGGTGGAGCAGGAGTACAACCACCTGTTCGTCGGGCTGGTGCACGAGCAGCTGCGGCCCGACCCCGGGGAGATCGGCGAGACCGCCTTCGTCAACCCCGTCGACCTGGAGGAGCTGCGCGAGACCGGTCCGTTCTCCGCCTGGTTCCCCACCGTGCTGGACGCGGCGCTGCCCGGGATCCGCGAGCTGACGGCGGACGCGGGCTGGTAGCCCGCCGGTCCCCCGGCCCGCCGCTCGCCGCCCGCCCCCGGCACCGCCCGTCAGGCGGTGACAGGGGCGGCGGGGGCCGCGCCCAGCGGCAGCGGGAGCGCGGCCCAGACCACCTTGCCGCCGCTCTCGACATGCTCGACGTCGCAGATCCCGCCCGCCTCGGCGGTGATCGTCTTGACCAGCATCAGCCCGCGTCCGCCGGTGTCGGCGCTGTCGGCCTGGACCGCCTTGGGGCGGTAGGGGTGGTTGTCCTCGACGGCCACCCTTACCCAGTCGGCCCCGGCCGCGATCTCCACGGCGATCTCCGGGGAGAGCAGCGCGGCGTGCCGGACGGCGTTGGTGACCAGCTCGGACACGATCAGCAGCAGGTCCTGGAGCAGTCGGTCGCCGACCGGGATCCGCCGGTGGGCGATCAGGTTCCGTACGGCATGCCGGGCCTGCGGGACCGACGAGTCCAGCGCGGGCGTGGTGAAGCGCCACGCGCCCTCGTAGGGGCGCGGGGTGTCCGGGGCAGTGGCCTCGGCCGCCTCGGCCGGCACCGGTTCGGGCGGGACGCTCCCGCGGACCTCCATGGCGGCATTCACCCTCGCATCTCGCGCGATGTGCTCCCCGCAGCCCCGCTCGCGCGCCGCTACGGCGCCGACGGGATCCGCCTCACCTGTCGAGTGTCGGCAGCGCAGCACACCGGATTGAGCGCCTCACCGGAAACGCACGGGTTTCGACCCTCGGCGTCCGGATGCGAGAGAAGTTGTCACTGCATCGACCACCCTTGGCTTCCTTGGTGTCGTTCCGGCGCGACGGCCCTGTCGGCCCTGTCAGCCCTGTCAGCCCTGTCAGCCCTGTTGGCGTTTCGGCTCCGTCAGGCCGAGGTCCTCGGCCCGGGCGTCGGCGACCATGCCGACGATCCGCCGGCCGCCGATCCCGGCGGCGATCAGCCCCAGCCCGTCGAAGAGCAGCGCGAGCGAGACGAAGGCACCGATCACATAGAGGCTGCTGTGCGGCCAGTTCGCCAGCACCAGGACGGCCAGCAGGATGCCCACCGCGCCCTGCACCATCGTCCAGACCATCTGCGGGCCGCGTACCGCCAGAGCGCCGAACAGCCGGAAGATGCCGCCGGCCAGGAAGAGCAGCGCGGCGAACATGGTCAGCGCGGCCGCCGTGACCTCGGGCTGACGGATGACGACCACCCCGGCGGCGATGTTGAGCGCCGCGACCACCAGCGCCAGCCAGAAGAAGTTGGTGGTGCGGTTCTGCACCGCCTGGAACAGGCCGACGACACCGCCGATCAGCAGCAGCCAGCCGAACAGGATCATGGTGGTCAGGGTCGCGAACGCGACGTACGCCAGACCGACCAGACCGCCGATGACCAGGATCACGCCCAGCGCCGCCACCCACCCGAAGGAGCGGCTGATCCGGGCCTCCGGGGGCTCCGGCTGCCTTCTGCGTCCCTTGAGCGCGGACATACCCGCCTCCTCGCATCGCTTACGCAACGTATACCCCTATTTACGATGATCCTCTCGTCATGATCCGGCGAGGTGGCGGCGGATAGGATCGGGGGATGCCGCTGCTGCTGGACGTGACCGGACCCACCGCGACGATCACGATCAGCAATCCGGCGAAACGCAACGCCATGTCCCTGGACATGTGGTGTGCCCTGCCCGGGCTGCTCGCCGGCCTCGCCGCGGATCCGGCGGTACGGGTGCTGGTGCTCACCGGCGCCGGCGACGCCTTCTCCGCCGGTGCCGACATCTCCGACCTGCGGGACCCGGCGATCGGCCCGCTGCCGGTGCAGAGCGCCGCCGTCGAGGCCGAGGAGGCACTCGCCGCCTTCCCCAAGCCCAGCCTCGCGGCCGTCCGCGGCTCCTGCGTCGGGGGTGGCTGCCAGCTCGCCGCCGCGTGCGATCTGCGGTTCGCAGCCGAGGGCTCGCGCTTCGGGGTCACCCCGGCCCGGCTCGGCATCGTCTACGCCGCGTCGTCCACCCGGCGGCTGGTCGCCCTGGTGGGACCGGCCACCGCCAAGTACCTGCTGTTCTCGGCCGAGTTGATCGGCCACGAACGGGCGCTGCGGACCGGGCTGGTGGACGAGGTGCTGCCCGGGGACGCCCTCGGCAAGCGCGTCGAGGAGTTCGCCGGGGTGCTCGCCTCACGGTCCCTGCTCACCCAGGCCGCCGCCAAGGAGTTCGCCGGGCACGAGCCGGATCCGGCCCGCGTCGAGCACTGGGCCCGCCAGGCGGCCGGCAGCGGGGACACGGCGGAGGGCGCTTCCGCGTTCCTGGACCGCCGGGAACCGCGCTTCGGCTGGACGCTGTGAGCGGCTTCCGCAACATGCTGACCGGTCGGTAACCTGCAGGCATGACCACAGCCACCCTGGAGCCGCGCGCCGGCCGCCGCTGCCACAACGCCGTCAACCCGCTGCACTCCGCCGTCTACTTCGCACCGGAATACGACGAGGAGCTGGCCGCGATCGGCCTGGAACGGGGCTCCATGGCGTACTTCGCCGGACGGGCCGCACCACTGGGCGCCGTCGGAGCGGGCGTGGTCACCGCGACCTTCTACAACTTCAGCCACTCCCTGGTGGCCCGGTCCGTACCGGCCGCCTGGACGATCGCCGGACCCGAGGACGTACTCGCCGCCCGGCTGCGCGCCGTGGACACCGTACTGACCCGGCTGCTCGGGGCGGAGACCGCGGGTTCCCCGGAGGTCGCGGAGGCCGCCGGCCTGGCCCTGCGCGCCGCCGAGGCCTGTGAGCGCGGGGCCCGCCCGCTCTTCGCGGCCAACGCGGACCTGCCCGTCCCCGAGCAGCCCCACCTGGCGCTGTGGCACGCGGCCACCCTGCTGCGCGAGCACCGGGGCGACGGCCATCTGATGGCCCTGGCGGGCGCCGGGCTCGACGGGCTGGAGGCCCTGGTCACCCACAGCGCCACCGGCAAGGGCTTCACCCCGCGCTTCTGCCAGCTGACCCGCGGCTGGACGCCGGAGCAGTGGTCCGCCGCCCGGTCCCGGCTGCACGACCGGGGTCTCCTGGACGGCTCCGGGGAACTCACCGAGGACGGCGTCGCCCTGCGCCGCGAGATCGAGGCCGTCACCGACCGGCTCGACCGGGCCCCGTACGAGCATCTGGGCCGGGCGGGCGTCGAACGGCTCACCGCGCTCGCCGGCGGTTTCACCCAGACCGTGCTGGCGGGTGGCGGCTTCCCGGTGCAGCACTTCGGCAAGGGCTGACCAGAGAGCCCGAGCCCGACCCCGAGCCCGAGCCCGACCCCGAGTCCGAGCCCGACCCCTGGCCGGGGCAGCACCCGTCGTCCGGTGCCTGCGATCGCAAGGCGCCGGAAGGTCCCCGCAGCGGAGCCACCAGGGCTCTTCGGCGACGCGGGGAGCGTGCGTGTCCGGGGGCTCCGGGCCGGGGGAGCGGCGGGCGCCCGGCCCGGTTTCGGACACAGGCCCTGAAGCCGCCGGGGGCGGTGCGGCAGGATGACGCGGGTGGACAGACTCGACGCCGCCGGGATGCGCGCCCGCCGGATGCGCGCCCAGGGCCTGGCCGGCGGCACCGCGGGGCAGGAGCCCGGCCCCCCTGCCGTCGCCGCCGCAGGCGCGGTACGCCGCGCGGCGGCCCTGCAGGCCCAGGACGCGAAGGCCTGCCGCCTGCAACTGCGGGCCCGCAGCGCCGGGTTGACGGCGGCCGACCTGGACGCGGCCTGCGCGGGGCCACGGCCACAGGTCGTACGGACCTGGCTGATGCGCGGCACGCTGCACGCCGTGCCCGCGGCGGACGTCCGCTGGATGACCGCCCTGCTCGGGCCGCGCGTGGCGGACTCCCAGCGGGGGCGGCGGGCCCGGCTCGGCCTGGACGAGCAGACCTGCGCCCGGGCCCTGCCCGCGCTGGAGCGGGTGCTGACCGGCCGGCCGCCGATGCTCAGGGACGACCTGGTGGCCCGGCTGGGCGAGGCGGGCCTCGGCCTCGATCCGCGCGGCCAGGCCCCCGCCCATCTGCTGCTCTACGCGGCCGCGTCGGGCCTGGTCTGCCGGGGCCCCGAGGCCGCCGGGGACCGGGCGACCTATGTGCTGCGCGAGGAGTGGCTCGCCGGCGTCGACGGCCCCGGCCCTTCCGGCGACGACGCCCTCGCCGAACTCGCGGCACGCCATGCCGCCGCCTACGGGCCGGTGTCCGAGGCCGACTTCGCCCGCTGGTCCGGGCTGCCGCTCGGGTCGGCCCGGCGCGGGCTGCGGGAGCTGGCCGGGCAGGGGCGGCTGCTCCCGGTACGGGGTCCCGCCGACGAGCCGCTGTGGGTGGACGCCGGGTCCGCCCCGCCACCCGAGGGGCCCCTTCCGGTCCGGCTGACCGGCCACTTCGACCCGTATCTGCTCGGCTACCGCGACCGCGACCTGATCCTTCCGCCGGCCATCGCCTCCCGGATCGCGACCGGCGGCGGGCTGCTGATGCCCTGCGTCCTGGTGGACGGGGCGGTGGCGGCGACCTGGCGGCACACCTGGCGCGGCGCGGCACGGCTCGATGTGCGGGTGGAGCCGCTGACCGGGCCGCTGCCGGAGGCCGTACGGGCCGGGGTCGACGAGGAGATCGCCGACCTCGGGCGCTTTCTCGGGGTGGAGGCGCGCCGGCACCCGCCCCGGCCAGGGGAAAGCAACCTTTCCGGGGACGGTGACGACCTGGGGGCGTAGACCACCGATCTGAGAGGCATGCCCATGTCAGCGACCGGACGTCACCGGTTCACCCGTCAGCGCTTCACGGCCGCGGCCGTCGCCTTCGCCGCACTGGGCGGGGGAACGGTCTACGCGGTCGAGTCGACGTCGCAGAGGGCGAGCGCGGCCGGTGGGTGCGAGGCGTACGAATCGATCACCATGGGCAAGTACTGGATCAACAACAACACCTGGGGCGCCGACAGCGGCACCGGCTGGTCCTGCGTCTGGGACTCCTACCGCTCCGGCGACACGATCGGCTGGGGCACCGGCTACGAGTGGTCGGGCCAGAAGAACGCGGTGAAGTCCTACGCGAGCAGCGTGCTGGGCTGGCACTGGGGCTGGAAGTCGCGGAACACCGGGCTGCCGGTGAAGCTGTCGGCGAAGACGCCGGTGAAGAGCGCCTGGTCGTTCAAGGTCAAGGAGTCCACCGACAGCGTCTACAACGTCGCCTACGACCTGTGGCTGCACGACACCGCCGACACCGACTGGCAGAGCAAGCCCAAGCACGAGGTGATGGTCTGGCTGAACAAGGCCGGCGGGGCGGGACCGCTCGGCACGAAGAAGCAGCGGGTGAAGATCGCGGGCGCCTCCTGGGACCTGTACGCCGGGAACATCGGCTGGAACGTCTACTCGTTCGTGCGGGTCGGCAACACCACGTCGGTCGACTTCGACCTGGACGACTTCCTGCAGGCGCTGGTCCGCCGGGGCCTGGTGGCCAGGACCGACTACCTGAGCAGCGTGGAGGCGGGCACCGAGGTGTTCACGGGGAAGGCGCAGCTGAACACGACGGCGTACTCGACGGACGTCGGCTGACCTCCTGCGCGGCGGCCCGGCTCTCCCCCCGGGCGGCCCCGATGCCGGCGACGACGACCAGGGCGGTGCCGGCGGCCTGGAGCACGGTGGGGATCTGGGCTACCAGGACCATCGCGGCCAGCAGGCTGATCGCGGGTTCGAGGCCGGCCAGGGTGCCGTAGGCGGTCCGGCCGATGCGCTGAAGTGCCTTCATCTCCAGCAGGAAGGGCACCAGGGGCATCAGCATCGCGATCCCGGCGACGGCGGCGATCGCACCCCAGTGCGGATCGGCGACGACCGCCGGAGCGCCGAAGGGCGCGGTGAAGACGGTGGCGACGGTCAGCGACAGGGCCAGGCCGTGCCCGGCCCGGAAACGGCTGCCGACGTGCTGGGTGCCGATGACGTACAGGGCCCAGCAGGCCCCCGAGCCCAGGCCGAACAGCACACCGGCCGGATCGACGCCGCTCTGCCAGGGCGAGGTGAGGCAGAGCACTCCCCCGGCCGCGAGCAGCAGCCAGGCCAGCTCCCGGCGGCGGCTGAGCGAGGCGACCGCGACCGCGAGCGGACCGAGGAACTCCAGGGCGGTGGCGGTGCCCAGTGGTATCCGGGCGGCGGCCTCGGAGAACAGCAGCATCATGGCGCCGCTGACCGTGCCGAGCAGCAGCACCGCGACCAGGTCCCGGCCCGGCGCGGCCTTCACCGCCCGCCACAGGGAGCGGCCGGTGAAGGCGAGCAGTACCAGCGCGGCGAAGCCGACCCTGAGCCAGGTGGTACCGGCGGCGCCGAGGTCGTCGAAGAGCTCGGTGGTCAGGGCGCTGCCGGTGTGCAGAACGGTCATGGCGGCAAGGACCAGCACCGCGCCGGGCAGCTTGCGCGCGGCGTTCGGTGAGGTCAGGGCGGTGCTGGAGGTCGTCACCGGGCCATTGCACCGCGTCGCATCCGTTTCTGTCCACGGGCCAATGGAGGACAGACCATCCGCTTATCGTGGATGATTGAGGGATGATCGACACACCTCTCCCCGACCTCGGCCGGCTGCGCCTGCTGGTCGAGCTCAGCCGTCTGGGCACCATGGCGGCGGTCGCAGAGCGCACCGGCTACGGCACCTCGGCGGTCTCCAAGCACCTGGCCGTCCTGGAACAGGAGGTCGGCGCCCGGCTGCTGGCCCCGGTCGGCCGCCGGGTGCGGCTCACCCCGGCCGGGGAACGGCTGGTGGAACACGCGGTCGGCATCCTGGCCCGGGTGGAGGAGGCACGGGCCGAGCTGAGCGGCGAGGCCGGGCCCGCCGGCCGGGTGCGGCTGGCCAGCATCGCCAGCACCGTCGAGCCGATGGTCGTGCCCGCCCTCGTACGGCTGCGCGCGGAGCACCCCGGTGTGGAGGTGCAGCTGTACGAGCACGAGCCCGAGCAGACCCTGGAGCTGCTGCTCGCCGGGGAGCTGGACCTCGGCGTGGTCTACGACTACAGCCTGGTGCCGCGGACGGTGCCGACCGGGCTGAGCATGCGGCAGTTCGCCGAGCAGCCGATGCTGCTGACCCTGCCGGCCGGGCACCGTTACGACCCGGGGCCGGACGCGACGGTGGCCCTGGCCGGGCTGCGGCGGCTCGCGGACGCCGGATGGATCACCAACTCCCGGGGCAGCGACGACGACGAACTGGTGCGGCGGGTGTGCGCGCTGGCCGGCTTCGCGCCCCGCATCGTCCACCGCGTCGACAGCCTGCACCTGGTGAACCTGCTGGCCGGCGCGGGGCTCGGGGTCGCGCTGCTGGCCGAGTCGGGGGTCGAGCGGGACCGTACGGATGTGGTGTTCCGGCCGCTGGAGCCCCAGGTGGGCACCCGGCGGCACTTCCTGGTCGCCCGCGACGGCCAGTGGGCCTGGCCGCCGATCGCGCGGGTCGCCGACGCGCTCACGGAGTCCGTGGCACCGCGGTGACGCCGGCCGTGTGCGGTGACCAGGCTGGTTCTCCGGGTCCGTCCGGTGGCCGGTTCGTCCGCAGTCGCCGGACGGGCAGGTCTTTCGGCCCGTCCGGCGACTGAGGGCAGGCGCGGCCGAAGGCCGCGGAACCGGACAGCGCCGCGGCGGCCGGGTATCCGACGGGCAGCGGCACCAGGCCGAGGCCGGCCAGCAGCCCCTCGGCCGGGACGAGCCCGTCCCACCGCCGTGAGCAGGGGGGGCACTCGCGGCAGTGGCGGGCGATCCGCTTGCGCCACAGCGCGGACGGCAGGCCGTTCCAGGACGCGGTGATCTCCGCCAGGGCCCCGCAGCGGGGCGAGGCGGTGAGGGCCCGCACGACGCCGCGGGCCACGTCGAGGCGGGCCTTCATGCGCTGGACCCGTACGGCGGCGTGCTGCGGGGTGAGGCCGCAGCCGGCGGCGAGTTCGGCGCGGGTGAGCTCGCCCGTGGCCTCCAGCCACCACAGCGACAGCACGTCGCGGTCCTCGGGCTCCAGCCAGCGGGTGGCCTCGGCGACCTCGGCGAGCTGCCCGGTCAGGCCCAGCCGCAGGACGGTCAGGTCTACGAAGCCGGCCAGGGCGGCCGGCTCGAAGCCCGGCTGGGCCCGGCGGACCCGCGGCCGGTCGCGTACGTGCCGCATGGCGACGGCGACCAGCCACGAGCGGAAGCCCGCCGGGTCGCGCAGGCCGTCCGGGCCGTCCAGGCCGCCGGGCCCGACCAGGCCGCTGACGATCCGCAGCATCGTCTCCTGGATCACGTCGTCCACGTCCTCGTGGCGGTCGACGGCCCGGCCGACCACGTTGTAGACCAGCGGCAGGCATTCGGCGATCAGGGTGTCCAGTGCCTTCCGGTCGCCCTCCCGGGCCGCCTCGACCGTCGCGGTGGCGGGTCTTTCGTCCCTGCGCATGCCGTCACCTTCTCCTGTGCTCCGGGCCTGCCCCGTACGGGCGGCTCCGGTTCGGAGACGGCTTCGGGCAGCGGGGATAACACAAACCACGGCGGCGGAGCGCCGGGTTCCCTTTCAGGGGCCGGAGGCTACCGGACCGCCCTCGGCCGGGCGTCACGGACCTCGGGCTCCTGCGGCGGCGGCCGGCGGGAGGTGTCCTGGGAGCAGGGCAGCGCCGGGTGGCGTCCGAGCAGGACGACACCCACCGTGATCGCGGCCAGGCCGGCCGCCTGCCAGGCCAGGGCGCCCGGGGTGACGCGCAGCTGATCGCCGAGGAAGCCGACGCCACAGGCAATGCCGGCCAGCGGCTGGGCGGCGGTGAGCGCGGGAAGCGACATGCGCAGCGGGGCGGTCTCGAAGGCGCTCTGCACCAGGACCAGCCCGGTGAGACCGATCGCGACCACGGCGTACGGCTGCCAGTGGACGACCAGCGCGGCGATCCCGCTGTCGCCGGCGATCTGGCCCGTGATCCGGGTGAGCGCGTCCTGCAGGCCGTAGAGCAGGCCCGCCGCCAGGGCCAGAAGGGTGGCCTCGGGTGAGGGCGACAGCCGTTTCGCGACGCCCACCAGGAGCAGGGCCAGGCCGACGACGATCCCGACGACCAGCCAGTGCCGCAGCGGCCCGGCCTGCGCGCCGCCGCCGGAGGGCTGTCCGGCGACGATGAAGGCGGTGACCCCGGCGGCCAGCAGCAGCACACCGGACCAGCCCCGGCGGCCCAGCCGCTGCCCGGTGAGGCGGCGCGACAGGGCCATCGCGAAGAGCAGGCTGGTGGCGGTGAGGGGTTCGACGAGCGAGACCTCGCCCTTGGTCAGCGCGAGGGCGCTGAGCACCATGCCGGAAACCATGAACGCGATGCCCAGCAGCCATTCGGGCATCCGCATCAGGTCGAGCAGCAGTTTGAAGGAGAGAAAGTCCGAGAGCGGGGCACGCTGAGCGGCGCGCTGCTGCAGTACGAAGCCGAGGCCCAGGCAGCACGCGGCGCTCACCCCGAGCAGAAACACGGCTACGCCCACGTTCTTGTCAATCCTCTCGAAGGACGAGAAAGCATCGAACGGCTTGGGGCCGACCATAACTCCACCGGCCGTGTGATCGCGATGCCTGCCGGGG
Source organism: Streptomyces sp. RLA131 (assembly GCF_056270125.1). Classification (NCBI taxonomy): domain Bacteria; kingdom Bacillati; phylum Actinomycetota; class Actinomycetes; order Kitasatosporales; family Streptomycetaceae; genus Streptomyces; species Streptomyces sp. RLA131. Next base: position 7,137,164 of record NZ_JBWDOQ010000002.1, on the reverse strand, counting down.
ACGCCGATGCGCCCCCTCGACAGACCGGGGCGTCACCGCACGGGTCACGCCATGGTCACTTCGCGGATCCGGTGCAGCTCGGCGACCACCGCCGCGAGGGTCTCGCATTCCGGGGCGGTGGTCAGTTCCGGCGCCGGGCTCCTCCCGCGTCCGTCGAGGGCGTCCGCGATGCCGTCGATGGCCCGGCTCACCTCCCGCGCCTCGGCCTGCGAGGGGCGCGGCGCACCGTGCTCCATGCGCACCGCGCAGGCCGTCGCCGCGTCCACGATGCGCTCCGCGGAGGCGACGACGGGGGCCCAGTCGGCGATCCGGCGGCGCTGGGCGGGCAGCTCGGCCGCCGCCGTGCCGGCCGCCGCCCTGGCCTCGGCGAGCGCCTGGTAGGCCGCCCTGCGCAGCGCCATCCGCTCGCCGGTGCGCAGGCCGTCCGGGTCGCCCAGGACATGGCCGAGGTAGCTCTCGGTGAGCCGCAGGGCGGCCGCGAGCCGGTGGCCGACCCGTGCGGCCGGATCGACCAGGCGCGGCAGATGCCCGACGATCAGCACGATGGCGCAGGCGATGGCGGTGTCGGCCAGCCGGTGGCCGGCGGCCTGGGTGTCGCCGCCGACCCAGACGAAACTCAGCACCAGCGCCGTGACGACGCCGGTCTGCAGGGCGTAGTGCCGGCTCGCGACGGGCACCAGGGCCCCGGCCACGCAGGCCAGCACCGCGGGCCACCAGGTCCCGCCGAAGGCCGCCGCGCCGGCGGCGATTCCGGCGAAGACCAGGACGCCCAGCGCGGTGCCGACGAAGCGGTTGACCACCCGCGAGAACAGGGGCCCCAGGTCCGGCTTGACCAGGAAGGCGGCCGTGGCCGGCAGCCAGTACCAGTGGTCGGCGCGCAGGGCCAGTGCCACCGCCGCACTGGCCGTCACGCAGACCGCGACCCGTGCCCCGTAACGCCGTCCGGCCGCGCCGAGCATGCGGCGCCGCACCGGTGGCGGGGCCACCGACTCCACTTCGGCCGGGCTGGCGACCTGGGGTTCGGTGCGGGCGAAGGCCACCGCCGCCGACAGCAGCGCCCGGTCGAAGGCGGCCCGGGCGGCGGTGCTCGACTCCGGGGCCGGCAGCGCCCCCGGGGAGGTTCCGGTACGGATGGCCTCGGCCAGCCGGTGCGGTCCCCGGGCGAGGCGTGCCGGCAGGGGCACCCCCTCCCACAGCAGGGCCACGCCCGCCTCGCAGAGCGCGGTCGCGGCCGCGTAGCGCTCGGTCAGCAGCAGTTCCCCGGTCGTGACCCGGCGCCGCAGCAGCCGGTGCAGCCGCAGCGCCTCGTCGGCCCGGTCCATCGCCGCGGTGAGGCGCCGGCGCGCCGGTACGGCCTCCGGGCCGCCGACCGCCCCCAGCGCGTCGGCCAGCGAGTCGAAGACCTGGGCCAGCGCGGCCCGTTCACCGTCCAGCGCCCCGCCGGCCGGGCGGGGCGGGCGCAGCACGAGGCGGAGCAGCAGCAGCCAGGCGGCGCCGGCGAGGAAGCACAGGGCCTTGAACCACGGGGCGCCCGGCAACGGCATCCCCATGCCGATCACGGTGGTGACCATCAGCTGGACGCCCGCCGCCGAGCTCACCGGCCCGGCCATGCTCACCGCGCCCGACACCAGTCCGACCGCGAACAGCACGGGCAGCGCCCACCAGCCGCCTGTCACGGCCGCGTAGGCCGCTCCGGCGAGCAGTCCGGTGGCCCCGGCCAGGGCGGGCAGCCCGACGTGCACGATCCCGGTGCGCCGGGTGCCCGGCCGGTCGTTGACCCCGGCCAGCATCGCGCCCAGCGCGGCGGGGACGCCCACCTCGGGCCTGCCGGTGGCGATCCCGGCCCCCAGCAGCGGTCCCGCCGCCAGGGCCCCGCGCAGCACGGCACCCCAGGGCACGGGCACCCGCTGCCAGCGCAGGGGGTGGGCGAGCCAGGCCGGCAGGGTACGCAGGGGCAACGGGCATCCTCGGGCGGTGGGCGAGCGGGGAGGGAGTGGGGGCGGGCCGGCCAGGACGCCATCGACCGGCGGCCGTCACCAGGATACGGGCTACCGCCGGGCGGGCCGCCGGCCTGCCGGCCGGGGGCATACGCCGATCACCGGGCCGGCAGGGCGGACCGCCGGCACGGACCCGCCGGCAGAAGCCCGGACATCACGCAACGCCCGCGCAGGTCAGAGGAGTTGTCGCAGTGCCCGTCGCAGTGCCCGTCGCCGTGCCCGTCGCCGTGCCCGTCGCCGCGTGTGACGCCGCACGTGACGCCCCGCATGGCGCCGGGCGCGGTCACCGCTGTCGCGGGCGGCCGCGGGGCCGGCTGGACCGTCCTGCGGGAGATCCTCGCCGGGCCGCCGGGCCGGACCGCGTGTCGTCAGTCGCGGGCGATCGCGGCCGTTCCCCCGGCGGTGCCGATGGCGATGTGCGGCTGCCGCGCCGGGTCCGCCCAGGCGAGGATGCTCCGCATCGCGTCGTCCGGGACGGAGACACAACCGGCGGTGGCACCCTGCCCGTTGACGTGGAGGAAGATCCCCGCCCCGCGCCGGCGGACGGGCCGGTCGTAGTTGAAGCCGATGACCATCGCGTGGGCGTACTGGACCGGGTAGTCGGTCAGATGCTCGGCCTCGGTGGCGGCGCAGTCGCGCGGCAGGCCCTCGGTCCAGCGGTTGTAGGAGGCCGAGGCGTTGTCCTGGCACCACCACGACGCGTCGGTGACCCGCCGGTACTCCGTCGCCGTGCCGGGCGGCGGCGGGCGGGTGCCGAAGGCGAACGGCAGGTCGTACAGCCCGGTGGGGGTGGTGGAGGTGCCCTGGCTGCGGCTCGCGCCCTCGGCCAGACCGTGGGCGCCGAAGCGGGCCGGGGCCGAGCCCGCCGCGCGCCAGCGGCCCTGGCTCAGGTCCCACCAGGTCACGGTGCCGGTGGTGGAACCGGTCCCCTCCGCCTCGGCCGTGACGAGCTGGGTGCCGCCGCCGGTGTCGGCCATCCGGGCCGGCAGCGGCTCCGGCCGCGCTGACGGCCGGCCGTGGTCCGCGCCGACGGACCGGCCCGCGCCGGCCGTACCGGCGGCACAGGCCAGTACGGCGGCGCAGACCACGGCGAGACGGAGGGAGCGGGTCAACGCGGGAGGTTCGACTCGACGGCGGAGACGATCTCGTCGGCCTCCGGCTCGGTACGCGGACGGAACCGGCCGACGACCTCGCCCGCCGGGCTGACCAGGAACTTCTCGAAGTTCCACTGGACGTCGCCGGCGTCGCCCGCCGCGTCCACCGTCCCGGTCAGCGCCGCGTACAGCGGGTGCCGCCCGTCCCCGTTGACCTCGGTCTTCTCGAACAGCGGGAAGCTGACGCCGTAGGTGGCCGAGCAGAAGGTCGCGATCTCCTCGGACGAGCCCGGCTCCTGACCGGCGAACTGGTTGCTCGGGAAGCCCAGCACGCTGAAGCCACGGTCGGCGTACCGCTTCTGCAGCCGCTCCAGGCCCTCGTACTGCGGGGTGAGGCCGCACTTGGAGGCGACGTTCACGATCAGCAGGGCCTGGTCGCGATAGTCGGCGAGGGAGGCGGGCTCGCCGGACAGGGTGCGCAGGGGGATGTCGTACAGGCTCACGGTGAGAACTCCTCAATGGGCGGGATGACGTCCGACTCAACCCCGCCGCCGTGCCCGATCTTCCCAGGACGGCGGGCGGCGCGCCCGTCGGAGGGCGTGGTGTCGCGCATCGGCGTGACCGATGCCGGGGGCGGGTGGCGGTCAGCTCTCGGTGACCCGGCCGGCGTCGACGGCCAGCCGGCGGGTGGTGTGCACCGCGTCGAGCATGCGCCGGTCGTGGGTGACGAGCAGCAGCGTGCCGTCGTAGGACGCGAGCGCGGACTCCAACTGCTCGATGGCGGGCAGGTCGAGGTGGTTGGTGGGCTCGTCCAGCACCAGGAGGTTGACGCCGCGCGCCTGGAGGAGCGCGAGGGCGGCGCGGGTGCGCTCCCCCGGCGACAGGGTCGCGGCGGGGCGCAGGACGTGGGCGGCCTTGAGGCCGAACTTGGCGAGCAGCGTACGGACCTCGGCGGGCGGGAGGTCGGGGACCTCGGCGCCGAAGGCCTCCAGGAGGGCCTCACCGCCGTAGAAGAGTCCCCGGGCCTGGTCGACCTCACCGACGACCACACCGGGGCCGAGCGAGCCGCTGCCGGCGTCCAGGGGGACGCGGCCGAGGAGCGCGCCGAGCAGGGTGGACTTGCCCGAGCCGTTGGCGCCGGTGATGGCGACCCGGTCGGCCCAGTCGATCTGGAGGTCCACCGGGCCGAGGGTGAAGCCGCCGCGGCGGACCTCGGCGGCCCGCAGGGTGGCGACGACGGCTCCGGAACGGGGGGCGGCGGCGATCTCCATCCGCAGTTCCCACTCCTTGCGGGGCTCCTCGACCGCGCCGGCGTCCAGCCGTTCGATCATGCGCTGGGTCTGCCGGGCCTTGGCGGCCTGCTTCTCCGTCGACTCGGCGCGGGTCTTGCGGCTCTGCTTGTCGTTGTCGGTGGCCTTGCGGCGCGCGTTGCGCACGCCGTTGTCCATCCAGTTGCGCTGCGTGCGCGCGCGCGATTCCAGGCCGGCACGGGTGTCGGCGTACTCGTCGTACTCCTCGCGGGCGTGCCGGCGGGCGACCTCGCGCTCCTCCAGGTAGGCGGTGTAGCCGCCGCCGTAGGTGTTCACCTGCTGCTGCGCGACGTCGAGTTCGACGATCCGGGTGACGGTACGGGTGAGGAACTCACGGTCGTGGCTGACGACGACCGTGCCGGCCTTGAGACCGGTGACGAAGGCTTCGAGCCGTTCGAGGCCGTCCAGGTCGAGATCGTTGGTCGGCTCGTCCAGCAGGAAGACGTCGTAGCGGCTGAGCAGCAGCGAGGCGAGGCCGGCGCGGGCCGCCTGGCCGCCGGACAGGGAGGTCATCGGCTGGTCGAGGCCGATGGACAGGCCGAGCGATCCGGCCACCTCGTCGGCCCGCTCGTCCAGGTCGGCGCCGCCGAGGGCGAGCCAGCGCTCAAGGCTGTCGGCGTAGGCGTCGTCCGCTCCGGGCGTGCCCTCCACCAGGCCCTCGGTGGCGGCGTCGAGCGCCCGCTGCGCGGCGTCCACCCCGGTGCGCCGGGCCAGGAAGGCCCGTACGGTCTCGCCCGGGCGGCGCTCGGGCTCCTGCGGCAGGTGGCCGACGGAGGCGGTCGGCGGGCTGAGCCGCAGCAGGCCCTGCTCGGGCGTGTCCAGGCCGGCCAGCAGCCGTAGCAGGGTCGACTTTCCGGCGCCGTTGGCGCCGACCAGTCCGATGACGTCGCCGGGGGCGACGACAAGTTCGAGACCGGAGAACAGGACACGGTCCCCGTGGCCTGCGGCAAGATCCTTGGCAACAAGTGTGGCGCTCATCAGGGCGCCGATATTACCGCCTGCCAGGCACCGGCCCGAGGAGAGCACCCGTTATGCCCAGTCGAACCGCCCTGGTCCGCCGCCCCGGTCCGCGTATCGCGGAGGGACTGGTCACCCACATCGAGCGCTCGCCGGTGGACGCCGCCCTCGCGCAACGGCAGTGGGAGGCGTACGTGGGCGTGCTGCGCACGCACGGCTGGGAGACCGTGGAGGTCCAGCCGGCCGACGACTGCCCGGACTCGGTCTTCGTGGAGGACGCGGTGGTCGTCTTCCGCAACGTCGCGCTGATCGCCCGTCCGGGTGCTCTTTCGCGGCGGCCGGAGACCGCCGCGGTGGAGGAGGCCGTCACCGCGCTCGGTCTGTCGGTCAACCGGATCCGCGAACCCGGCACCCTGGACGGCGGCGACATCCTGAAGATCGGCGACACGATCTACGCCGGGTGCGGGGGACGTACCAACGGCGAGGGCGTCCGGCAGCTGCGGTCGGTCTTCGAGCCGCTGGGCGCCCGGGTGGTCGCCGTCCCCGTCAGCGTCGTCCTGCACCTGAAGTCGGCCGTCACCGCGCTGCCCGACGGCACCGTCATCGGCCATCCCGCGCTGGTCGACGACCCGGCGGTCTTCCCCCGTTTCGTGCCGGTCCCGGAGGAGGCAGGCGCGCATGTGGTACTTCTCGGGGCGGGGCGGCTGCTCATGGCGGCCAGTGCGCCGCGGACCGCGGAACTGCTCGCCGGTTTCGGGTACGAGCCGGTGGTCACCGATATCGGCGAGTTCGAAAAACTGGAGGGCTGCGTGACCTGTCTGTCCGTGCGCCTTCGGGATCTGTACACGTAGGAGGCTGGTTGCCTTTTGGGCCGGTCTTAACTTACGGTGGCGTAACCTACGGTTCCGTAGGTGTCCAACAGTCGTCAGGAGCGAGCACAACGTGACCCTCACCCCGTCCCAGCGCACCGAATCGGACACATGGAGTGACACGAAGCTTCTGTACGCCCTCGAAGAGGTGGTCGAGAAGGAGCTCAACCGCCACCTCGGCGTCGCCAAGGAATGGATGCCGCACGAGTACGTGCCGTGGAGTGACGGCCGTAACTTCGACGGGATCATGGGTGGCGAGGCGTGGGCGCCGGAGCAGTCCAAGGTCACCGACATCGGCCGGATAGCGCTGATCGTCAACCTGCTGACCGAGGACAACCTGCCCAGCTACCACCACGAGATCGCGACGATGTTCGGCCGCGACGGCGCCTGGGGCACCTGGGTGCACCGCTGGACGGCGGAGGAGGGCCGGCACGCCATCGCCATGCGCGACTACCTGCTGACCACCCGCGCCGTGGACCCGGTGGAGCTGGAGCGGTTCCGGATGACGCACATGTCGGAGGGCTTCGAGTCCGACAACGCCCACAGCATGCTGCACTCGGTGGCGTACGTGGCCTTCCAGGAGCTGGCGACGCGCATCTCGCACCGCAACACCGGCAAGGAGTCCGGCGACCCGGTGTGCGACCGCATGCTGGCGCGCATCGCCACCGACGAGAACCTGCACATGGTCTTCTACCGGAACCTGCTGGGTGCCGCGCTGGAGCTGGCGCCGGATCTGGCGATGCAGGCGGTCCGTGACGTGGTCGTGGGCTTCCGGATGCCGGGCCACGGAATGCCGGGCTTCGAGCGGTCGGCGGCCCGGATCGCCATCGGCGGCATCTACAACCTGCGGATCCACCACGACGACGTGCTGATGCCGGTGCTGCGGCACCTGAAGGTGCTGGAGTTCACCGGCCTGGGTGCCGAGGGCCTCAAGGCGCAGCAGGAGCTGGGCTTCTTCATGGGCGAACTCAACGCCCAGGCCGTCAAGTTCGACGAGCGGCGCGATGCGCTGCTGGCCCGCCGGGCGGCCCGCGCGGCCTCCTGAGGCCCTGCGGGCCCCGCCGGACGGCGGAGCGGGCGAAAATCATGCACGCGTGCTTGTTTTTCGCCCGCCACCGGTGCCACGCTGTCGCCCGTGGCCGATCCGACGTACGTACTGACAGATCTGCGGGACGAGAGCGAAGGCCTGGACGCGCTGGTGTCGGGCCTCGCCGACGAGGACTGGGCGGCTCCGACTCCCGCCCAGGGGTGGACGATCGCGCACCAGATCGCCCATCTCGCCTGGACCGACCGGCAGGCTGTGCTCGCCGTCCGTGACCCCGAGGCCTTCGCGCGGGAGGTGGACCGGGCCGTCGCCTCGCTCGGCGGCCGGGTGGACGAGGCCGCCGCCGAGGGCGCCGCGCTGCCGCCGTCCCGGCTGCTCGCGCGGTGGCGCGGCGGCCGCGACGAACTGCGGGCGGCGCTGGCCGCACAGCCGCCCGGTGTGCGGTTCCCCTGGTTCGGGCCCCCGATGAGCACCGCCTCCATGGCGACCGGGCGCCTGATGGAGACCTGGGCCCATGGCGAGGACATCGCCGACACGCTCGGCGTCCGCCGCGCCCCCACCGCCCGCCTGCGCCATGTCGCCCGGATCGGCGTACGGGCCAGGGACCACGCGTACGCCGTACGGGGGATGGAACCGCCGGCGGCCGAGTTCCGGGTGGAACTCACCGCACCCGACGGCGAGTTGTGGACCCACGGTCCCGAGGACGCGGCCCAGCGGGTGACCGGCCCGGCGCTGGACTTCTGCCTGCTGGCCACCCGGCGCCGCCACCGCGACGACCTCGCGCTACGGGCCGAGGGCAAGGACGCGGACGTCTGGCTCGACATCGCGCAGGCCTACGCCGGCCCGCCCGGCACCGGCCGCGCCCCGGAACCGGGCGGAGAGCCGGGCACGGACCCGGGCGGAGAGCCGGGCACGGACCCGGGCGGGAAGCCGGGCACCGGCCCGGACACGGAACCGGGCACCGACCCCGGCACCGGCACAGACCCCGGCACCGGCCCCGGCACCGACCCCGGCACCGACCCGGAGCCCGGGAGCGGCCGGTGAGCGGCACGCACCGCGCGGCGATGCTCGCCCGGCTCGCCGAGCTGGACGCCGAGCACGCGAAGGCGGTCGCCGGCGGCGGGCCCAAGTACACCGAGCGCCACCGGGCGCGCGGCAAACTGCTCGCCCGGGAGCGGGTCGAGCTGCTGCTCGACCCCGACACACCGTTCCTGGAGCTGTCGCCGCTCGCGGCGCACGGCAGCGAGTACCCGGTCGGCGGCTCGATCGTCACCGGCGTCGGGGTCGTGGAGGGCACGGAGTGCGTGATCACCGCCAACGACCCGACGGTGCGCGGCGGCGCCAGCAATCCCTGGACCCTCAAGAAGGCGCTGCGCGCCAACGAGATAGCCCTCGCCAACCGCCTCCCGCTGGTGAACCTCGTCGAGTCCGGCGGCGCCGACCTGCCCAGCCAGAAGGAGATCTTCATACCGGGCGGGGCCCTCTTCCGGGACCTCACCCGGCTGTCCGCGGCCGGGATCCCCACCGTGGCCGTGGTGTTCGGCAACTCCACGGCGGGCGGGGCGTACGTGCCGGGGATGTCCGACCACGTCATCATGGTCAAGGACCGCGCCAAGGTCTTCCTGGGCGGGCCGCCCCTGGTGCGGATGGCCACCGGTGAGGAGACCGACGACGAGTCGCTGGGCGGCGCCGACATGCACGCCCGCACCTCGGGCCTGGCCGACTACTTCGCCCTCGACGAACCGGACGCCCTGCGGCTGGCCCGCCGGGTCGTCGCCCGGTTGCGGTGGACGAAACAGGGTCCGCCGCCCGCGGCGTCGTACGCGCCCCCGCTGTACGACGAGGACGAGCTGCTCGGCATCGTCCCCGAGGACCTCAGGACGCCCTTCGACCCGCGCGAGGTCATCGCCCGGATCGCCGACGGCTCGCAGTTCGACGAGTTCAAGCCGCTGTACGGCACGAGCCTGGCCACCGGCTGGGCGCAGGTGCACGGTTATCCGGTCGGGATACTGGCCAACGCGCAGGGCGTGCTGTTCAGCGCCGAGTCGCAGAAGGCCGCCCAGTTCATCCAGCTCGCCAACCAGCGCGACATCCCGCTGCTCTTCCTGCACAACACCACCGGCTACATGGTCGGCCGGGAGTACGAGCAGGCCGGGATCATCAAGCACGGCGCCATGATGATCAACGCGGTCTCCAACTCCCGGGTCCCGCACCTGTCCGTCCTGATGGGGGCGAGCTACGGCGCCGGGCACTACGGCATGTGCGGCCGGGCCTTCGAGCCGCGCTTCCTGTTCGCCTGGCCCAGCGCCAAGTCGGCCGTGATGGGTCCGGCCCAGCTCGCCGGCGTCCTGTCGATCGTGGCCAGGCAGTCGGCGCAGGCCAGGGGCCAGGTGTACGACGAGGAGGCGGACGCCGCGCTGCGCGCGATGGTCGAGCGGCAGATCGAGGCCGAGTCGCTGCCGATGTTCCTGTCCGGACGCCTGTACGACGACGGGGTCATCGACCCGCGCGACACCCGTACGGTGCTCGGTCTGTGTCTGTCCGCCGTCCACAGCGCCCCGGTCGAGGGCGCGCGGGGCGGCTTCGGCGTCTTCCGGATGTGAGGCGGTGTATCGGATGATCCGGTCCGTTCTGGTGGCCAACCGCGGTGAGATCGCCCGCCGGGTGCTGCGCACCTGCCATGAGATGGGGATCGCCACGGTCGCGGTCTTCTCCGACGCCGACGCGGGCGCGGCGCACGTGGCCGAGGCCGACGCCGCCGTGCGGCTGCCGGGCGACGCCGCCGCCGACACGTATCTGCGGGCCGATCTGATCGTGGCGGCGGCGCTGGCGGCGGGCGCGGACGCGGTGCATCCGGGTTACGGCTTCCTGTCGGAGAACGCCGGGTTCGCGCGGGCCGTCACCGCCGCGGGGCTGACCTGGATCGGGCCCCCGGCCGGGGCCGTCGAGGCGATGGGGTCCAAGACCCGCGCCAAACGGCTGATGGCCGCGGCCGGGGTGCCCGTGCTGTCGGTGGGCGGCAGCCCCGGCCCGGCGGACCTGCCGCTGCTGGTCAAGGCGGCGGCCGGCGGCGGCGGGCGCGGGATGCGGATCGTACGCGACCTCGCGCTGCTGGACGAGGAGCTGACGGCGGCGCGGGCGGAGGCCGCGGCGGCCTTCGGCGACGGCGAGGTCTTCCTCGAACCGTATGTGGAGCAGGGCCGGCACATCGAGGTGCAGGTGCTCGCCGACGCCCACGGGACGGTATGGACGCTCGGCGAACGCGACTGCTCGGTGCAGCGCCGGCACCAGAAGGTGATCGAGGAGACCCCCGCCCCAGGCATCGGCGACGGCACCGGCGACGGCATCGGCGACGGCCTGCGCGAAACCCTGTGCACGGCCGCCGAGGCGGCCGCGCGCGCGATCGGCTACACCGGCGCGGGCACCGTGGAGTTCCTGGTCACGCCGGACGGACGCCCGTACTTCCTGGAGATGAACACCCGGCTCCAGGTGGAGCATCCGGTCACCGAGGCCGTCAGCGGCCTGGACCTGGTCCGCGAGCAGATCCGGGTCGCCGAGGGCCACCGGCTCCCCGCGAGCCCTCCGGTACCGCACGGCCACGCCGTCGAGGCCCGGCTCTACGCCGAGGACCCGGCTCACGGCTGGCGGCCGCAGACGGGCAGGCTGCACCGGCTGCGGTTCGCCGGGGACGCGGCGGCGTTCGGCCGGCGCCCCGGCGGCGGCCTGCGGGTCGATGCCGCGTACCGGGACGGCGAGCTCATCGGGCCGCACTACGACCCGCTGGTCGCCAAGGTGGTCGCCCACGCGCCCACCCGCGAGGAGGCGCTGCGGCTGCTGGCCCACGCGCTGGAACGGGCCGAGATCCACGGCCCCGTGACCAACCGGGACCTGCTGGTCCAGGTGCTGCGGCACCCGGACTTCGCGCGGGGCGCGGTGTCCACGGCCTTCCTGGACGGCATCGCCCCGGCCGCGCCGCGGGAGGAGCCGGCCCGGCTCTCCGCGCTCGCGGCCGCGCTGGCCGACGCCTCGGGCCGGCACCGGCTCGGGGGCTGGCGCAATGTGCCGTCGCAGCCGCAGAGCAGGACCTACCGGACCGCCGGGCCGGACGGGGACACGTATCAGGTCCGTTACCGGACGGCCCGCACCGGACCGGTGTCCGAGGACCACCCGGAGGTCCGTCTGCTGACGGCGGCCGGGGACCGCACGGTACTCGACGTGGGCGGCGTGCGGCGGGAGTTCGCGGTCGCGGTGTACGGCGACCGGGTCCAGGTGGACTCCGCACTCGGGGCGTTCGCCTTCACCGCGCTGCCCCGGCTGCCCGAGCCCGCGGCCCCGACCGCCGAACCCGGGTCGTTGCTGGCGCCGATGCCGGGGACGGTGGTGCGGCTGGCGGGGGTCAAGGCCGGCGACCGGGTGGAGGCCGGGCAGCCGCTGCTGTGGCTGGAGGCGATGAAGATGGAACACCGCGTCGCGGCGCCCGTGTCGGGGGTGCTGACGGCGCTGCCGGCCGAGGTGGGCCGGGTGGTCGAGGTCGGCGCCGTACTCGCCGTCGTGCAGGAGACCGTGGACGAAGCCCCGCCCGAAGCCCCGCAGCAAGCCCCGCAGCAAGCCCCGCAGGAAGCCGCACAGGGACAGGAAGAGGAGTCGCCATGATGACCACCGGTTCCGGGAACGTCCTCGTCGAGAGCGAGGAACACCGGGCCCTGCGCAGGGCCGTGGGCGAGCTGGGCCGGCGCCACGGCCGGGGCCACGACATGGAGAAGCTGTGGCAGGAGGCGGGCTCGCTGGGCTACCTGGGAGTGAACCTCCCCGAGGAGTACGGCGGAGGCGGCGGCGGACTCGCCGAACTCGCCCTGGTGCTGGAGGAACTCGGCACGGCGGGCTGCCCGTTGCTGCTGATGATCGTCTCCCCCGCCATCTGCGGCACCGTCATAGCCCGCTTCGGCACCCCGGAACAGAAGGCCCGCTGGCTGCCCGGACTCGCCGACGGCAGCACCCGGATGGCCTTCGGGATCACCGAACCCGACGCGGGCTCCAACTCCCACCGGATCACCACCACCGCCCGCCGCGACGGCACCGACTGGCTGCTGACCGGCCGCAAGGTCTTCATATCGGGTGTCGACATCTGTGACGCCACGCTCGTGGTCGGCCGTACGCAGGACGCGCGCACCGGCCGGCTCAAACCCTGCCTGTTCATCGTGGAGCGCGGCACACCCGGCTTCGAGTACCGGCGGATCGAGATGGAACTCGCCGCGCCCGAGAAGCAGTTCCAGCTCTTCCTGGACGACGTCCGGCTGCCCGCGCAAGCCCTGGTCGGCGACGAGGACGCCGGGCTGACGCAGCTCTTCGCCGGGCTCAACCCCGAACGGATCATGACCGCCGCCTTCTCCATCGGCATGGGCCGCTACGCGCTGTCCACCGCCGTGGAGTACGCCCGCACCCGCCAGGTCTGGCAGGCACCCATCGGCTCCCACCAGGCCATCGCCCACCCCCTCGCCCAGGCGCACATCGAGCTGGAACTCGCCCGCCTGATGCTCGGCAAGGCCGCGTTCCTCTACGACTCCGGGGACGACACGGCCGCCGGCGAGGCCGCCAACATGGCCAAGTACGCCGCCGCGGAGGCCGGGGCCAAGGCCGTCGACCAGGCCGTGCACACCCTCGGCGGCAACGGCCTGACCAGCGAGTACGGACTCGCGTCGCTGCTCGCGGTGTCCCGGGTGGGCCGGATCGCCCCGGTCAGCCGGGAGATGATCCTCAACTTCGTCTCCCACCACACCCTGGGCCTGCCCAAGTCGTACTGACGCACGGAAGGGAACGGCCCATGACCGACGCACACCGTCCGGCCGACACGCGCCGCCCGACCGGCGTCCACCGCAGCGACTACCCCGACGTGCCCGTGCCGGACCTGCCCATCCATGAGGAACCGCCGGCGCGGCGGCGGGGTGACGCCCGGTGACACCGGTGACGCACGCCCACGACCGGGGGATCACCACCCTGACCCTCGACACCCCGCACAACCGCAACGCGCTGTCCGCGCCCCTGGTGACCGCCCTCGCCCGGGAGCTGGACCGCGCCGGGCGGGACCCCCAGGTACGCGCGGTGCTCCTCACCCACACCGGCGGCACCTTCTGCGCGGGCGCCGACCTGAAGGAGGCCACCTCGCCCGACGGGCCCCGCAGGCTCGCCGAACTGCTGCTGGCCGTCGTGGAGCTGCCCAAACCGGTCGTCGCCCGCACCACCGGGCACGTACGGGCCGGCGGCCTCGGCCTGCTCGCCGCGTGCGACATCGCCGTCGCCGGGGCCGCCGCCACCTTCGCCTTCACCGAGTCCCGGCTCGGCCTCGCCCCCGCCGTGATCTCACTGCCCGTGCTCCCCCGCCTGGACCCGCGGGCCGCCGCCCGCTACTACCTCACCGGTGAGACCTTCGGGCCCGCCGAGGCGGTGCGCATCGGTCTGGCCAGTGCCGGTGACGACGCACTGCCCGGTATCCTGGACGGCCTGCGCGCCGCGTCCCCGCAGGGGCTCGCCGAGTCCAAGCGCCTCACCACGGCGGCGGTGCGCCGGGCCTTCGCCCGTGACACGGAGGCAGTCGTCGCACAGTCCGCGCGGCTCTTCTCCTCCCCGGAGGCCGCCGAGGGCGTCCGGGCCCTCCTCGAACGCAGGGAGCCCCCATGGGCGTGGTGAACGCCCCCAAGCAGGACCGCAGTCGCGCCACCCGCCGCCGCCTCCTCGAAGCCGCCCTGGTCTGCCTGGGCGAACACGGCTGGGCCGGCAGTACGGTCTCCGTCGTCGCCGAGCGGGCCGGCGTCACCCGGGGCGCCGCCCAGCACCACTTCCCCACCCGCGAGGACCTGTTCACCGCCGCCATCGAGCACGTGGCCGAGGAATGGCTCCGCACCCTGCGCGAACACGCCCACGCCCTCCCCACCGACGGCGCCCCGCGCACCCACGCCGTGGTCTCCATGCTCGCCGACATCTACACCGGCACCCTGTTCCGGGCCGCCCTCCACCTGTGGGTCGCCGCCGCCAACGAGCCCGCGCTGCGCCCCCGGGTCACCGCCCTGGAGTCGCGCCTGGGCCGCGAGGCCCACCGCCTCGCCGTCGAACTGCTCCGCGCCGACGACGACGCCCCGGGCGTCCGGCAGACCGTCCAGGCCACCCTGGACATGGCCCGCGGCCTCGGCCTCGCCAACCTCCTCACCGACGACTCCGCCCGCCGCGCGGGCGTCGTCCGTACCTGGTCCGGGCTGCTGGACGGCGTCCTGCGTACCGGGGGCGCGTCGCCCGGGGCGCGCTGACCCGTCCGGCGTCAGAAGCCGGTGGGTTCGAGGTCCTGGGACAGCCGTCTGCCCTGGCGGGCCGCGTCGGTGACGGCGTGGCCCTCGCCGAGGATCCGGGCGAGGTCGCTCACGCTCTCCGCGCGGAGCCGATGCGCCTTCTCGGTCTGGCCGAGGGCCTCCAGCGTCACGGACAGGTTGGCGGCACAGGCCAGCGTCTGGGGGTGTCCCGGGCCCAGAGCCGCGCCCAGTCCCGCCGCGGCCGCCCGTTCCAGCTCCTCCGCCTTCTCCAGCTCGCCGGCGGTGGCATGGCAGTTGGCCAGGTTGACGGTGCCGGCCAGGGTGAAGGGGTGTTCCTCGCCCAGTCCTTCACGCAGCAGGCCGATGGTGTCGACGGCCAGGACGCGGGCGCGCTCCGGCTCACCGGTGGCCCAGAGATAGATGACCAGGTTGTTGGCGGCGGCGAGGGTGTCGGGATGCCGGGCGCCCAGCAGTTCCCGGTGCCGGGCGACGGCCTCGGCCGCCAGCTCCCGCGCCTCCCGGGCCTCCCCGGTGGCGTACAGATCGGCCGCCAGGTTGAGGTCGCAGGCCAGCGTCTCGGGGTTGGGCGCGGAGTACTTGGCCCGGTAGCGCTCGCGCGTGTTGGTGGTCAGCCGCCGGGCGTCGTCCACCCGGCCGGCCCTGCGCAGTGACACCGCCAGACTCTTGGCCGCGCTCAGTGTGCCGGGGAATCCGACGCCGAGGGTGCGCTTGTACGACTCGTACGTGGTGCTGAGCAGGAGCACGGACTCCTCGTACTGCCCGATCTCGCGCAGGTCGCGGGCGAGACAGACCGCCGACGACAGGGTGTGGCTGTGCTCGGCGCCGTAGGCGCCGGTGCGCCGGTCGCAGACGTCCTGGTCCAGTTCGCGAGCCTGGTTGTAGCGGCCGACCAGCCGAAGGAACAGGGCGAGGTTGTTCGCCGCGGCCAGGGTGCGCGGATGCTCGTGGCCGAACAGCTCCGCGAAGCCGTTGTAGGCGTCCGTGGCCAGGCCCAGGGCCGTGCTGTAGTCGCCCAGGACACCGAGGTCCATGGCCAGGCCGCTGGTGCTCATGAAGGTGTGCGGGTGGTCCGGCCCGAGCACCCGGCGCTGGTGTTCCGCGGTGGCCTCGCCCAGGACCCGGGCCGCGTCGTGCCTGCCGCAGGAGCGCAGGATGTTGCAGATGTTGTAGCGCAGATAGAGGCTCTGCGGATCGTCGTCGCCGAACTCCGCCCATGCCTCGTCGAGTTGCTGTCCGAGGGCGAGGGCGGAGTCGAAGTCCCCGCGTTTCCACAGGTAGCGCACCCGGTCGATGAGCAGTCGGCGGGTCGTCGGCTCGTCGCAGTCCAACGCTTCGGACGGGCCGAGATGCGGCCAGATGGTCGCCATCCGCGGCCAGTTCTCCGGGTCGTCGGCCACCTCGTCGTCGTCCGGACGGGCGCCCACCAGGACACGGTGCACGGTGTGCCGGGCCTCGGCCTGCTCCTCTTCGGTGAGCTGGGAACGGACCACGGCCTGGACCAGCCGGTGCACCTGGATGCTGTTGCCCTCGTGATCGACCTTGGCCAGGGCGAAGCGGCCGATCTCCCGGACGACCCGGCCCATCAGCAGCTTCTCGCGCAGACCCGGGTCGTACCGCATCAGCGCGTCGAACATCTCCTTGCCGTACAGCAGGTTCATGGAGATCGGCTCGGGCGCGAAGAAGGCGCACAGCTGCAGCAGCCGGACGGCCGCCGGGGAGCGCTCCCTGAGCCGCGCGATGGAGACGTTCCAGGTCGCGGCGACCGGCTCGGGGTAGTCGGGCGGCTGGTTGAACGACAGCGCCCGCGCCGCTCCTTCGGTCAGCTGCCGGAGGTAGCGGTCGACGGGTGTGGCGGTCTCGGCGAGCCAGGCGGCGGCCTGCTCGACCGCCAGCGGCAGGTCACCCACCGCGGTGGCCACCTTCTCGGCCTCGTCGGCCGTCAGTCCCGGAGCGCGGCGCAGCAGGTGCTCGACGCTCTCCTCGCGCCGGAAGACGTCGACCTCCAGCGCCTCGCCGTACCGGGTCCAGGTCCGGTCCCGGGAGGTGACCAGGATGTGGCCCGCGCCGCCGGGGAGATGTCGGCGCAGCTCCTCGGGGTCGTCCGCGTTGTCGAAGACGAGCAGCCATCGCGACATGGGTTCGCCACGGGTCAGCATCCCGGTCGCCTGCCGGGCGGCCGCGGTGACGTCTGCTCCGGTACGGGCGCCGAGCCGCACTGCCAGCTCCGCGAGCCCGGCGACGACCTGCTCGGTCTGCTCGGCCGAGATCCACCACACGACGTCGTAGTCGGCCATGAAGCGGTGCACGTACTCCAGGGCGACCTGGGTCTTGCCGACGCCGCCGAGCCCGTGGAGCGTCTGCGGCTGCGGCAGGACCACCGTCATGCCACCGCCCATCTGGTCGCGCAACCGTTCCAGGATGACGCTGCGGCCGGTGAAGGTGCGGTTGCGCGGGGGCACGTTCCAGATCGCGGGCACGCTGCCCGGGAAGCGGGGGCCCACGGCCGAGGTGCCCTCACCGGGCAGCGAACGGTCGAGGGCGCGCAGCAGGGCGGCGGCGGCGTGCGCCTCGTCCAGCCGGAGCAGATCCACCGGCACCCAGTTGGTGAGCGGCATGGTGAGCCTTACGTCGCCCACCCTGACCGGGAGCAGTTGCCGCCCGGCCCGGGTGGAGTCGTCGGCCGCCACGCTCTCCCACAGCCGCCGGGCACGGGCGGACCGCAGATACGCCGGTGACAGCAGGACGACCGTCCGGGGCCCGGTGTCCGGTATGCCGTCGCCTCCGCCGGCCCCGGGTCTGCCCGCCTCCTGGGGCAGCACGCGGAATCCGGCGCCGGTCAGCAGCGCCTCGATCCAGTCGGCCCACATGCGGTCCTCGGCCACATAGCTGAGGCTGATGTCGGAGGGGACGACGGGCCTGCGGCGTCCGAAGGCGTCCCGGTAGTGGACCCTCAGCGCCTCCTCGATGGGGGGCAGTGAGCTCACCCGGCCGTCGGACAGCACACCGGTGAGGCGCTCGAAGGCGCTCAGCAGGGAGGTGGTGATGCCGGTCTCGTCGCCGAAGGTCGCCAGCGTCTCCTCGTACGCGTAGTAGGGCCGGTACGGGATCTCCACCGAGCCCCAGTAGTCGACGAGTTCCTCACCCGCCAGACCGGCCGGAAAGCCGTCGAACTTCATCCGGGCCAGGGCACGGCCGGCGTCGGCCTTCTCCTTCTCCCCCTCGTCGATGCGCATGGGCACCGGGAGGATCCGGATGTTCCGCCCGCCGTACCGGTCGGCGATGTCGCGTGCGATGACGGCCGCGCCGTCGATGCTCTGGTCGCTGAGGGTGAAGCAGTCGACCAGTACATCGGGCAGGTGGACGGTGCAGATGTCGGCGATGTCGCTCAGGCCTGTACGGCTGTCGAGCAGTACGTAGTCGTAGTGACGCTTCATGTCCTGGCGCAGCGCGTCGAAGAACAAGCCGCCGCCGAGGCGGTCGTAGAAGTTGTCCCAGTCGAAGTTGCTGACGGTGGCCGAGTACTCCCGGCCCTGCTGGCCGGCGGAGACGAAGTCGAGCGTGCCGCCATGGGGAAAGTCCCAGTTGAGGGAGACGGCGTGCGGCAGGATCCGGGCGTAGGACAGATGCCAGTCACGCCGGCCCGGGTCGTTGCGGTGGCTGTCGAGAGCCGCCCACGAGTACTCGGTGATCATGTCGATCACCCCGGTGGTGACACCGATCGTCGCGGGGTCGAGAAAGGGGTGGAAGAAGCGGTGCAGTCCCGGCGCCTCCAGATCCCAGTCGACCACGAGCACCCGCTGTCCGTTGGCCGCGAGGATCCACGCGATGTTGGCCAGGGCCATGGTGCGGCCGGTGCCGCCCTTGTACGAGTAGAACGTGATGATCCGTCCGTCACGGCCATCGGCCATCGATGCCCCCCGCCATGCCGCCGTCGGAGTCGGAGTGGGTCCGGTTGCCCGGCAACTTCAGATTAGCCCGTGGTGCGGCGTATTTGCTTCTTTCCCGGGGCAGTTGATGCTATTGCGGCTATCCTCGCGAGGAGGGGAGCGGACGCGGGGGCGAGTCGATGAAGATCTTTCTGAGTTGGTCCGGAGAGCCGTCGAAGCAGTGCGCGGAACTGCTGCACCGGTGGTTGCGCAGTTTCAACTCCGCCATCGTGCCCTTCGTGTCCTCGGCGGACATCAGGATGGGTGCCCGGGGGCTGGAGCGGATCGCGGAGCAGCTGGGCGGGTCGTCCTTCGGGATCGCCTGCGTCACCCGGGCCAATGTGCACGCCCCGTGGCTCAATTACGAGTCCGGCGCCCTGTCCAAGCAGGCCGACCGCAGTGACGGCATGGTCGTGCCCCTTCTGCTGGACTGCGCGATCGAGGAACTGGCCGCCAGTCCGCTGCGTCAGTTCCAGGCGGTCGCGGCCCACCGGCCGGAGTCGGTGCTCGCCATGGTGCTCACGATCAACTCGATGTGCGAACCGGCGCACGACAAGGAGACCGTCGAGGCCCTCTTCGAGAGGATGTGGCCCGACTTCCAGCAGGGCCTGGCCGCGATAGACCTGACGGCGGAGGAATCCGCGGAACCACCCGCGACGGCCGCCGCCCGCAGGCCGGTCGAGGACCTGCTCGAAGATCTCCTCCATCTCGTCGAGGAGCAGATCAACCGGATCAGCGACCTGGAGCGGGCGGTGGACGCCCTGCGCGAGGGCCGGTCCGGACCGGCCCGACGGCGGATGCCGTTCAGCGGACTCTACGAGGACGTCGACGGTCAGTCGTCCAGGACGCTGCCCCCTCCGTCCGCGGTCGGCGGTCCCGGAGCACTGCCCCCGCCGGAGGCAGTGGGGCCGGGGCCGGCGACGACAGCGACGCCGACCGAGCACCACCGGCGATGATCTCCGGAATCCGCCGCGGCTTCGCGCTGCTCTACTGCACGCGGCACGGAATCTCGCTGCTGGCCCGTAACTTCGCCGTCCAGTTCGCCCTGCTGTCGGGTATCGCCCAGCTCTGTCTGACGTTCTGGCCGGACAGCTCCGTACCCCCGGGCACCACGCTCGCCGGGATCGCCGCGCTGGTGCTGGTCGGCGGGACGCTGCGTTCCTGGCCCCGCGACAGATTCAGCCGGGAGTTCCGCAATCCCGGGTTCACGGTGACCGTCAAGGTGGGCGACCTCTTCGACCAGCCGTCCCATCTCGTCATCGGCTGCAACGACGTCTTCGACACCGACACCCGTGATGATCTGCTGGTCGTCAGCCGCAGCGTGCAGGGCCAGTTCCTGCGCCGGGTCTACGCGGGCGACCTCGCCCGGCTCGACGCCGAGCTGACCGCGGCGCTGGCCGGCGTGACACCGGCCGCCACCGAGTCCCGTACGGCCAAGCGGGCCGGCAAACTGTCCCGTTACCCGATCGGCACGGTCGCGGTGCTCGGCGGTCCCGAGCGCCGCTACTTCTGCACGGCGTACGGCAGGATGCGCAACGATCTCACCGTGAGCTCGGGGGTGGACCAACTGTGG
The DNA here is from genome assembly GCF_056270125.1 of Streptomyces sp. RLA131. Lineage (NCBI taxonomy): Bacteria > Bacillati > Actinomycetota > Actinomycetes > Kitasatosporales > Streptomycetaceae > Streptomyces > Streptomyces sp. RLA131. The sequence goes on along the minus strand of NZ_JBWDOQ010000002.1, from coordinate 7,117,074 downwards.
CAGAGCCTGGGAGAATTGTGGACCTCGGTACATCTGCACGGCCACCGCGAGGCACTGGCCATGCCGGTCATCGGGTCGGACCTGGCGCGCGTCGACAGCATGGACCACGGAAGTCTGCTGAAACTGATCCTGCTGTCCTTCGTCGGACGGTCCCGGACGGGCGTCGTGTGCAAGGACCTCACCATCGTGGTCCACCCCAGGAATCATCACAGCGTCGACATGCTGGAGCTGGCCGTGTTCCTGCGAACCCTCTAGCGGGAAGCACCGAGTGACGGAGGGCTGCGTGTGCATCCGGTATCCGGACGTCCGGTGTCCCAACGAGGGCCGTACTTCTTCCTGAGCTACGCGCACACCCCCCGCTCCGACGCCGCGTTCGCGGACCCGGACTTCTGGGTGGAGCGCCTGTACCGCGATCTGTGCAGCCATGTGATGGCCCTGGACGACCATCGCAGCAACACCCCCGTCGGCTTCATGGACCGGGCCATCCACCCCGGGGAGGGGTGGAGCGAGTCGCTGTCCGAAGCGCTGGCCACCTGCCGGGTGTTCGTCCCGCTCTACTCCCCGCGCTACTTCCGCAGCGAGCAGTGCGGGCGCGAGTGGTACGCCTTCTCCCAACGCGTCCTGGAGGACCGGTCGTACGCCGCGCAGCCGTCCACAGGCATCGTGCCCGCCCTGTGGGTCCCGGTGGAGCCCTCCCAGCTCCCCGGGCCCGCCCTGCGACTGCCGTTCAACCACCAGGAGTTCGGTACCGAGTACGCCACCGAGGGGTTCTACGGGCTGAGCAAGCTGCGCTTCTACCGGGAACAGTACGAGCAAGCGGTGTACTCCCTGGCCCGCACCATCGTGAAGGTCGCGCACGCCACTCCGGTCGGCACCGGCCGGCCCCTGCGCTACCGGGAGCTCCCCAGCGCCTTCGGTCCCCCGTCGGGACCACGCCATGTGCGGATCGTGGTCGCCGCCCCGGTCCGGTCCGCGCTGCCCGAGGGACGGTCCGCCGACTGCTACGGCGAGTCCAGCCTGGACTGGAACCCGTACCACCCCGCCTCCGCCAGACCACTGGCGCAGGTCACCGCCGAACTCGTCACCAACCTCGACTACCGGACGAGCACGGTCTCCCTCAGCGAGGCCGCCGACGAGCTCGGCGGAGGGGAGGAACCCCCGGACGCGCCCACCGTGATGCTGATCGACCGGTGGACACTGCGGGACCGGAACTCGCTGCAGCTGCTCGCGAAGCTGAACGTGGCGGCCAAGCCGTGGATCAGCGTCGTCGTGCCCTGGAGCCGGGACGACCCCGACAACACCGCGCCCGGTGCCCCGGAAGGGGCCGAACTGGAGGAAGTCCTCCCCGGCATGCTGCAACGAGGCCGAACCGCCTCCCGCGCGGCGACGGGCGGAGTGCCCAGCCTTGAGGCCTTCTTCGATGTCCTCCCGGCCGTCGTCCAGTGGGCCGCCGCGCAGTTCGCCCGGCACGCGGTCACCTATCCGCCCGTCGGCCCGGCCGCCGCACGCCCCCGGCTCAGGGGCCCCGACGTGGCGCCCGGCTCCCCCTTCCCCCCGGGAGGAGGCGCTCGATGACCGGTGCGCGTGACGGCCGTATCGTCACCTTCTACTCGCTCAAGGGCGGCACCGGGCGCACCATGGCGCTGGCCAACGTCGCCTGGATCCTGGCGTCCAACGGCTACCGTGTGCTCGCCGCCGACTGGGACCTGGAGGCTCCCGGGCTGCACCGGTTCTTCCATCCGTTCCTGCCGCCCGCCACGGTCACCTCCACCACCGGCGTGCTCAACATCTTCGCGGACTTCGTGGAGGAGAGCCGCGACAGCGCCCCCCAGTCCGAGCCCGACCGCAGGCGGCGCCATGCCCGCGTCCTCCCGCACGCGGTGTCGCTGGAATGGACCTTTCCCAGCAACGGCACTCTCGACTTCCTCTCCGCTGGGCGGCAGGACGGCGAGTACCTTCCCAACCTGCTGTACTTCAACTGGCAGCAGTTCGACACCTTCGGCGGCAAGTGGTTCGTCGACGCCCTCCGCGAGGACATGCGCGGCCAGTACGACTACGTGCTCATCGACAGCCGCAACGGGGTCAGCGAGTGGGGCGCCCTGTGCACGACGGATCTGCCGGACGTACTGGTGAACTGCTTCACCCTCAGCTCGCAGAGCATCGAGGGCGCGGCCCGGGTGGCACGGAGCATCGTCAACGACTCGATCCGCGGCATCCGGATCCTGCCCGTGCCCATGCGCGTCGGCACCGGCACGGCCGTCGCGGACACCCGGCTGACCGCCGGACGAGAGCTGATCAGAGCGTCCTTCCCGGATGTCCCGCAGAACTACTGGGCGGACGTGGAGATCCCGCATCGTCCGGACTACACCTACGAGGAGACGCTCGCCACCTTCGGGGACCGGCCCGGCTCCCCGGGCAGTCTGCTCTCCGCTCTCGAACGGCTCACCGCCGCCATCACCGACGGCCGGGTGACCCAGTTCCCGCCGCTCGACGACGAGCTGCGCAGGCGGCACCTAGCCTCCTTCGTACGCCCGGTGTCCCCCGTCGCGACACCGCTGGCACTCAACTACGTGCCCCAGGACAGGATGTGGGCGGACTGGATCCGGTGGGTCCTGACCCGCTCGGGATTCCAGGTGCTCACGCCGGCGGGCGCGGACGCGGCGGCCCGTCCCGGGGTGTCGCCGCGGACGGTGGCGCTGCTGTCCTCGTCCTTTCTCCGCTCCCCGCAGGCGCGCACACTGTGGGAGACGCACAGCACCACCCACCCCGGCTCGCCGCCGAAGCTCGTTCCGGTACGCATCGAACCCGTCACGCTCACCCCGCCGTTCACCCGGTACCCCCTGGTCGACCTCTCGTCGCTGGACGAGGCACAGGCCGACGCGGCACTGCTGCACGGCCTCGATCACCACCCGGAGCCCACCCGGCAGCCGCCGGGAGCCGCCCGGCCGCGCTTCCCCAAGAACGTTCCCGCGGTCATGGACGCGCCGCCGCGCAACCCGCTGTTCGTCGGCCGGAACCGCCTGCTGGACGAACTGCACGCCACCCTCGACGTCAGCCGCAGGGCCGTCGTGCTGCCACGCGGGCGCCTGGGCGGCGCGGGCCGCACCCAGCTCGCGGTCGAGTACGCCCACCGTTTCCAGGCCGACTACGACCTGGTCCGGTGGATCCGCGCGGAGACCCGGGACAGCGTGCTGTCCGCGCTGGCACAGCTTGCCGGGCAGCTCGGGCTGCCGGACCTGCCGGCCGCGGGCTGCGACGTCCCCGAGGCGGCGCGGCGGGCGCTGGAGGCACTGGACCGCGGGGTCCCGCACGGCCGTTGGCTCCTGGTGTACGACAACGCCGGAAGTCCGGCCGAGCTGGCGGACTTCCTGCCCTCCGGCGGGCCGGGCCAGATTCTGGTCACCTCACGTGATCCGGCGTGGGCGGAGCAGATGGACACCGTCGAGGTCGCCGCCTTCGGCCGGGAGCAGAGCGTCGAACTGCTGCGCAGACGTGCGCCCGCGCTCAGCCTCGAAGACGCCGACCGGGTCGCGGAGACCCTCCAGGACCTGCCGCTGGCGGTCGACCAGGCAGGCATCCGGCTGGCCCAGGCCGGCCCCGCCGACCGGTATCTGCGCGAACTCGCCGCCCAGGGCGAACCTCCGGCGGCCGGCGATCCGGCCGCCTGGCCGCTCGCGCTCACCACCCGTACGGCACTCGCCCGGCTGGCGGAGCGGTCGCCCGCCGCGGTACGTCTGCTGGTGCTGTGCAGCCATCTGGCGCCGCTGCCGATACCGCTGGGCCTGGTGTACAACGACACGACGCTGCGCATCCTCCAGGCGCACGACGACACGCTGCGCGAACCCCTGCTGCTCGGCGGGATCGTACGGCAGCTGAGCCGGCTCGGCCTCGCCGACGTGGACCAGGCCGGGCACACACTGCGGGTGCACCGGGTGGTCCAGTCCCTGGTCCGCGACGCTCTGAGCCCGGACGAGCGGCGGGAGACCCGGCACGAGGCGCACCGCGTCCTGACCGCGGCGAGCCCGCGCCGGGAGGACGGCGAGGACTCCCACGACGACGCCTGCGAGTGGCTGTGGCCCCATCTGGACCATACGGGCGCCCAGTCCTGCCGGGACGACGGGACCAGGGCCGTACTCATCGAACGGCTGCGCCGCACCGCCCGGCAGGGCATGCCGCAGCGCGCGCTCGATCTGGGCGACCGGCTCGAACAGGCCTGGGCCCGGAGCGGCGAGACCGGGCCGGACCGCCAGATCCTGCTGCTCCGCTTCCGGGTGGCAGCCGTACTGCGCGACCTCGGCCGGTGCCGCGAGGCGCGGGAACTGGACGCCGACACCCTGGCCCGGCAGCGCGAACTGCTGCCGGCCGGACACCCGCACATCCTGATGACCGCCGAAGGACTCGCGGCGGATCTGCGGGCGCTGGGGCTGTTCACGCAGGCGCTGGAACTGGACCAGGAGGCGTCGGCGGGCTTCAGGGAGTCCTTCGGGGACGAGCATCCGCGCGCGCTGTCCGCGGCGGGAGCCCTGGCCACCTCGCTGCGCCTGACGGGGGATTACGAGGCCGCCCGGGAGCTGGACCGGACCACGCTGGACATGCGGCGCGAGGTGCTGGGGCCCGGCCATCGCTCCTGCGTGGACTCCGCCCTGGGCCTTGCCCGGGATCTGCGGGAGGCGGGTGAGTACGCCGGGTCGATCGGCGTTCTGCGGGAGGTCCTGGAGACGCCCCACGGCCTGGGCGCGGGCTCCGCCGACGAACTGCGCGTCCAGGTGAGCCTGTCGGTGTCCCTGCGGCGGATCGGACAGCGGGCCGAGGCCACCGGGCTGGCCTCGGCCGCCCACGAGCGGTTCCGGGCACGGCGACGGGAGGACAGTGCCGAGTCCCTGGCCTGCGCGTCCGGTCTCGCCGCCCTGCTGGCCGACGGCGAGGACCCGGCCGCCGCGGTTGAGGGCATCCGGCAGCTCCGGCGGCGGTTCGTGCGGATCCGCGGTGCGCAGCACCCGGACGCTGTGGGCTGCGGCCACAATCTGGCGGTTCGGCTGCGCGCCGCGGGTGAGTTCGACGAGGCGCTGGAGACCGCCACACGTACCGTGCACGCGTTCACGGAGTCCCTCGGCAACGACCATCCGTACACGCTGTGCGGCAAGGTGACACTGGCCAACACCCTGGGCGATCTGCGGCAGTTGGACAGGGCGGAGGAACTGGCCCGGGCCTGCGCCAGGACGCTGCGCAAGGTGCTCGGCCCCGGCCATCCGGACACGGTGATCTGCGAGTCCAACCTGGCTGTCACCCTTCGGGCGCTCGACCGCGGCCCGGAGGCCGCACGGCTGCGGGAGAGGGCTCTCGCGGAGTTCCGGCGCAAGCTCGGGCGGGCCCACGTATGGACGCTGGCCGTCCAGGACTGGCGGCGCGTCGACCGGGATCTCGAACCGCTCCTGCCCTCATAGCGAGTCTTAAGGCGCCGGCCCGGAAAGCTCACTGGGGGATCACTGGCGACTCATAGGTTTCTCACCCCGCTCCCCGAGGGTTGCTGTCGGAGCGATTGCGCACGAGGCAGCACAAGGGAGAAGGGAGCGCCGCCATGTCATGGGGGTCGACAGGTGCCGCGGACAGTGTCCGCAGAGGCACCGCACGTACGGGGATGGTGACGGCGGGCGTCGCACTGGCGGCGCTGGCGGGGACGTTCGCGCTGATCGGGGTGATGCCGGACGACTCGGTGTCCGCGAGCGGTTCGGGCGGCAGCAGCGGCAGCAGCAGTTCCAGCAGCACCGGTTCAAGCAGCGGTTCCTCCAGCAGCTCAAGCAGCGGCTCAAGCAGCGGCTCGTCCAGCGGCTCGTCCAGCGGCTCGGACTCCGGGTCGAGCTCCGGCTCGTCCTCGCAGCTCCAGTCGCCGGCCGACAGCCCGACCTCGGCGGCCCAGGGCTCCGACGACGCGACGTCGGGGAGCTCGTGATGCGGGCGACGGTACTGGCCTCGGCGGACTTCCGGGCGCTCGGCTGCCTGGCACGGCTGGTGGTGACCGACGAGGACCATCTCGACGCCTGCAAGTACCTGCTGGAACTGGAACTGGCCGAGATCGACCAGGCGTGCAGCCGCTTCCGGGAGGAGTCGGAACTGGTCGCGCTGGACCGGGCGGAGGGGCGGACCGTGCCGGTGAGCCCGCTGCTGCACGAGGCGCTGTCGGTGGCGCTGCGGGCGGCCGAGCTGACGGACGGCGATGTGGACCCCACCGTGGGGTCGGCGATGGACGCGATCGGCTACGACCGGGACTTCGAGCTGGTGGAGCGGGACGGCCGGCCGGTGCGGCTGGAGGTCAGGCCGGTGCCCGGATGGCGCCTGGTGCGGCTGGACCACGTGTACGGCACCGTCACGATGCCGGCCGGGACCCGGCTGGACCTCGGCGCGACGGCGAAGGCGTGGGCGGCGGACCGGGCGGCGGCCATGCTGGCGGCGGCTTCGGGCTGCGGGGTGCTGGTGAGCCTGGGCGGTGACACCGCGGTGGCGGGCCCGCCACCGCCGCAGGGCTGGCGGATCCGCGTACAGGACGTGACCGGCCACCCGGACGAGGCGCCGGTGGGACCGCACACGACGGTGGCGATCCGGGGCGGCGGCCTCGCGACCTCCGGCACCTCGGCCCGGCGGTGGCGGCGCGGCGGCCAGGAGCTGCACCACATCGTGGACCCGCGTACGGGCCTGCCGGCGCGGACCCCGTGGCGTACGGTCACGGTCGCGGCGGCGAGTTGCGCCGACGCCAACACCGCGAGCACGGCGGCGATCCTGCGGGGCGCGGACGCGCCCGAGTGGCTGAGCGCCCTGCGGCTGCCGGCCCGGCTGGTGGCGGCCGACGGCACGGTCCGGACGACGCCGGGCTGGCCCGGAGAGCGTACGGCGGTGGCGGCATGACGCTGTGGTACCTCAACCGCGCGACCGGGGTGGTCTGCCTGGTCCTGTTCACCGCGGTGATGCTGCTGGGCCTGGGGGTGCGGCTGCGCACCCGGCTGCCGGGACTGCCGCGGTTCGGCACGGTGACACTGCACCGCGGTGTGTCGCTGATCGCGGTGGTCTTCCTAGGGGTGCACATCGCCTCGGCGGTGGCCGACGGCTATGTCGATATCGGCCTGACGGATGTGGTGGTCCCCTTCGCCGGCGACTACCAGCCGCTGTGGCTGGGGCTGGGCACCGTCGCCTTCGACCTGATGCTGGCGGTGGTCGTGACCAGCCTGCTGCGGGCCCGCCTGGGCCGGCGTACCTGGCGGGCGGTGCACTGGCTGGCGTATGTCTCCTGGCCGGTGGCGGTCGTGCACGGCCTGGGCATCGGCACCGACCGGGTCTGGATGCTCTGGCTCACCGCCGGCTGTGTCGCGGCGGTGGCCGCCGCCCTGGTGGTGCGCACGGTGCGTACGGTGCGGGCGCCCGGGCCCCGCACGCCCGCCGGACTTGTCGACGGTGCCGGCCTCGCCCACGTTGCCCACGTTGCCGACGCTGCCGACCGCACCGACCTCCCGATCGGAGTCTGAACCATGACCGTCGTCACGGACACCACCGAGGCCCGGCCGCACGGGCCGGACGGGCCGAGGCGGCTGCTGCCGCTGTACGGAAGCGACAGCCTCGACGCGCATGTGGCGCTGCACGGCACCCCGCCTTACGCCGCCGCGCCGGCCCTGACCGGGGTCCTGGCCGAGGCCGGGCTCGTGGGTCATGGCGGAGCGGCCTTCCCGGTCCACCGCAAGTGGGCCTCGGTCGCCGGGGCGAGGCGGCGGGGCGGGCGCGGGCCGGTCGTCGTGGCCAACGGGGCGGAGGGCGAGCCGGCCAGCTCCAAGGACGTGACGCTGCTGCGCCGGGCCCCGCATCTGGTGCTGGACGGGCTGCAGTTGGCCGCGGCGGCGGTCGGCGCGGGCGAGGCGCATCTCGTGGTCGAGGAGGGCACGGGGCCGGCGGCCGGTCTGCGCAAGGCGCTGGACCGGCGGGCCAGGGCCGGGATCGACCAGCTGCCGGTGCGGCTGACGCAGGTGCCGCGCCGGTTTCTGTCCGGTGAGGCCTCGGCGCTGGCGGCACGGCTGTCGGGCGACCGGGCCGCACTCCCCCGCCATCCCGTTCCGCCGGTGCGCGAGCGCGGGGTCGGCCGGGCGCCGACGCTGGTGCAGAACGTGGAGACGCTGGCCCATGTGGCGCTGATCGCCCGTTACGGTGCCGTCTGGTTCCGCTCGGCCGGTATGCCGCAGGAGCCCGGCAGCATGCTGTACACCGTGCACCTCGCGGGCCGCGAACCCGAGGTCGTGGAGGCCCCGTTGGGCACGCCGCTGCGCCGGCTGCTGCTGCTCGGGCAGGGCGATCCGGTGCAGGCGGTGCTGGCGGTGCTGGTGGGCGGTTACCACGGGGCGTGGATCCCCGCCGCGCACGCGGTACGGCTGCGGCTGTCCGCCGCCGATCTGGCGCCGTACGGTGCCGCGCCGGGGGCCGGGGTGCTGGCGGCACTGCCGGCGGAGCGGTGCGGACTGGCCGAGACGGCCCAGGTCCTGCGGTATCTGGCGCTGGAGTCGGCGGGGCGGTGCGGGCCGTGTCTGAACGGGCTGCCGCGGATCGCCGGAGCCTTCGCCGAGCTGGCGCGCCCGGGCGCCGCGGCGGGGCTGCGGGAGGACATCGCCCGCTGGGCCGGGCTGGTGGAGGGGCGGGGCGCCTGCCACCATCCCGACGGCACGGTCCGGCTCGTACGCAGCGCGCTGACCGCGTTCGCCGGCGAGGCCGACGCGCACACCGCCGGGTACTGCCGGGCGAGCGATCACACCCCGCTGCTGCCGCTGCCCCTGTCCCACCCGCTGCCGGAAGGGAACTGACGATGAATCAGCCGATTTCACTCGCCGTGGACTGGACTGCCTGCCAGGGCCACGGGCTGTGCGCGGAGCTGCTGCCGGAGCACATCACGCTCGACGAGTGGGGCTACCCGCTCCTGGACGGGGCTCCCGTCGGCCGCGCGGCGGTGAAGCGGGCCCGGCGGGCCGCCGCCGACTGCCCGGTGCTGGCGTTGCGGCTGGGCGCGGCGGTCACAGCGAACTCATAGGGAGGTTCCGGCCATTCCCATGACATGGCATTGACGAGGCCATGTCATAGCAAAGAGCATCATGGACGGCACACCGCACTCCTGCGCATCCCCCACATCCAGGAGGACGTTCATGAGGTTCCCCCGATCCGGCAGACGGGCAACGGCCACCGCCGCTCTGCTCGCTCTCGCCCTGGCCGGCTCACTGTCCGTACAGGCCGACGCGTCACCCGCGGCCGACTCCGGCGGCCGGCCCCTGGCAGCCGCCGCCGACGAGTCCGTCCAGCAGTACGAGGTCGCCGGCGTGCGCACCTTCGCCGACCGCACCCGGCTCACCACCACCGGCGTCTCCCTGGACGCGGTGCTGGAGCACACCGTCGTCATCACCGCCACCGCCGCCCAGGCCCGGAAGGTGCGGACCCTCGGCTACCGGCTCACGGTCGTCGAGGACGAGCGGGCCCAGAACCGCCGGAATGCTCAGAACCCCTCAGGGAACGCCGTCACCGTCAAGAACTTCCCGAGCTCGGACTCCGGCTACCACAACTACGCGGAGATGACCTCGGAGATCGGCACCCTGGTCGCCGCACACCCCACGATCATGTCGCAGCAGGTGATCGGCACCTCGTACGAGGGCCGCAACATCACCGCGATCAAGATCAGTGACAACGTCGGCACCGACGAGTCCGAGCCCGAGGTGCTGTTCACCCACCACCAGCACGCCCGCGAGCACCTCACCGTCGAGATGGCGCTCTACCTGCTGCACCAGTTCGGGGACAACTACGCCACCGACAGCCGGATCGCGAACATCGTCAACAGCCGCGAGATCTGGATCATCCCGGACCTCAACCCCGACGGCGGCGAGTACGACATCGCCACCGGCAGCTACCGCAGCTGGCGCAAGAACCGCCAGCCCAACTCCGGCTCCTCGTACGTCGGCACCGACCTCAACCGCAACTGGGCCTACAACTGGGGCTGCTGCGGCGGCTCCTCCGGCTCGACCTCCAGCCTGACCTACCGCGGCTCCGCCGCCGAGTCCGCCCCCGAGGTCAAGGTCGTCGCCAACTTCGTCCGCAGCCGCGTCGTGAACGGCACCCAGCAGATCAAGGCCGCCATCGACTGGCACACCTACAGCGAACTGGTGCTGTGGCCCTTCGGCTACACCTACTCCGGCACCACCACCGGGATGACGGCCGACCAGTACAACACCTTCGCCACCTTCGGCGAGACCATGGCCGGCACCAACGGCTACACCCCCGAGCAGTCCAGCGACCTCTACATCACCGACGGGTCGATCGACGACTGGCTGTGGGGCAACCAGAAGATCTTCGCCTACACCTTCGAGATGTACCCCGACGAGAACGGGTCCTCGGGCTTCTACCCGCCCGACGAGGTGATCAGCGCCCAGACCAGCCGCAACCGGGAGGCCACCCTGCTGCTCCTGGAGAACGCGGACTGCATGTACCGCGCCATCGGCAAGGAATCGACCTACTGCACCTGACCGGCGGCAGGGGTCCGGCGGGGGGTCGTCCGGACGGACGGCCCCCCGCCGGTCGGCGTGCCGCCATGTCCCCGCCGCAGCTGACCGGCCTCGACGCCGGCGCCGTCGCCGTCGCCCGGCTGCTCCCGATGGGCGGCGCCGTCGACGCGCTCGACGCCGCCCTGCTCGCCGGGCTCGACCCCGAGGCCGACCCGCCGCGTGGCACCGCCCCGGCCCCGGCGGCCAGATCCTGCTGATGCCCTCCGCCACGGCCTCGTACGCGGGCGTCAAGCTCGCCACCGTCGCGCCGGACAACCCCGGGCGCGGCCTGCCCCGCGTCCAGGGCGTCCACGTACTGTTCGCCCCGGGCACACTCACCCCGCTCGCCCTGCTGGACGGCGGCGCCCTCACCTCGCTGCGCACCCCGGCCGTCTCCGCGCTCGCGGTGCGGTACCTGGCGGTCCCCGGGGCCCGGCGGCTGGTGGTCTTCGGCACCGGACCGCAGGCCCGGGGCCATGTGGCGGCGATGCGGGCGGTGCGCCCGGTCGAGCATGTCGACATCGTCGGCCGCGACCCCGGCCGCGTAGCCGCCCTCGCCGACGTCTGCGAGGCCGCCGGGCTCACGGCCTCCGCCGCGGGCCCCGGGGCCGTGGCCGACGCCGACCTGGTCTGCTGCCGCACGTCCGCCCGTGAGCCGCTCTTCGACAGCGCCCTGCTGCCGCCGCACGCCACGGTGGTCGCTGTCGGCTCCCACGAACCCGACGCCCGCGAGGTCGACCAGCACCTGCCGGGGCGGGCCGGCGCGGTCGTGGTCGAGGCCCGCTCGGCGGCCCTGCGGGAGGCGGGCGACATCGTTCAGGCGGTCGCCGCCGGCACCCTGGACCCGGCACGGCTGATCACCCTCGCGGACCTGGTGCGCGGCGCGGACCCGGTACCCGACGGCCGGCCGCGGTTCTTCAAGAGCGTCGGCATGGCCTGGGAGGACCTGGTCGTGGCGGCGGCCGTCTACGAGTCCTTCCAGTCCAGTTGATGCTCCGGCACTCCCACCGAGCGGGCATGGGCCTCGGCCTCGGCACGGGCGGCCCGGTCGCCGCGCCGGTAGCGGAAGACCTTGCCGGCGAAGACGACGACATGGTCCTCGCCCACCCCGAAGTCGGCGTACCAGCCGCCCTCGTCCGCCAGGCACGCCGCGAGCGCGTCCGCGAGCGACTCCGCGTCACGGTCGTCGGCCTCGAAGTCGATCACGGTCCAGGTGCCCGGCCGGCCGGGGGCGGCGCCGGACGGCACGTCGACCCGGTCGATCCGGAGGATCCGCAGCGGGGGCGGCTCGAACACCGAGCCCGTCCGCAGGCTCTCGGCGACGACGCAGCCGGTGATCGTCATGCCCTGTCTCCTTCCGGGCCCAGAACGTCCCTCAGCTGGGCGCGGGCCGTGATGCCCAGCTTGGGGAAGATCCGGTAGAGGTGGAACCCGACCGTACGCGGTGAGAGGAAGAGGCGTTCGCCGATCTCACGGTTGGTGTGCCCGGCGGCGGCCAGCTGGACGATCTGCCTTTGCTGCGGGGTGAGTTCGGCCAGTGCGTCGCAGGGGGGAGGCCGTTCGCCGGGCAGGCTGAGCACCCCGGCGGCGCGCAGCTCGGCCTGCGCCCGGTCGGCCCAGGGGCGGGCGCCGAGCCGCTGGAAGACGTCGAGCGCGGCGGCCAGCATGGGCCGGGCCTCGCTGACCCGGCGGCGCCGGCGCAGCCATTCCGCGTAGTCCAGGCGGGTGCGGGCGCGTTCGAACGGCCACCGGTCGCCGGCCGGGTCGGCCAGCGCGGTGAGGAAGTGGGGCTCCGCGTCGTCGGGTTCGGCCAGCAGCGCGCGGGCCCGGTGCAGCAGGGCGTCCAGGCGCACCGAGACATCGCCGCCGAGCCGCCGCACGGCGGCCTGGAGGACCACGCGGGCGTCGTCGGTCCGGCCGGCTCGTACGGCGCAGGCGGCGAGGTCGGCGATGCCGTAGTAGGAGGAGTGGTAGTGAGCCGGCGCCGGGCTGCCGGGGGCGGCCGGATCGTCCCGGAACAGCGCCCGGAACTGGTCGTACGCGGCCTGGTGGTCGCCGTCGGCGACCGCCGCCAGGCCCAGCGCGGTACGGGCCCGGGCGTACAGGGTGAGGCTGTTGTCGAGATCGAGGCCGGCAGTGGCGTCGGCCACCCGGCGGCGGGCGCCCTCGCCGTCGCCCCGCAGGGCCTGGATGGTCGCGACAAGGATCGGGGCACCCGCGACGACGATCTCCAGTCCGGCGCCGGCGGCCGCGCTCAGGGCCTCGTCGGCCAGGGCGCCGGCGGTCGTCCAGGCCCCGCTCTCGTAGTGCGCCAGAGCGAGGGCCCCGGCGACGGTGGCGTTGGCGCCGGAGGTGTCGGTACGCCGCAGATGGTCCATGACCTGGCCCAGCAGCCGTACGGCGTCGGGGGTTTCGTCCAGCACCCAGGCGGCCGCGCCCAGGATCGCCATATGGGGCATGCGAAGGCCCGGGAGCGCTGCGGCGCGGCGCAGCAGCGGCAGCGTCCGGTCGCGGGCGGCGAACGGCTCGGTGCCGGCCGCGATCCACACGCAGTCGGTGGCGAAGCCGGTGGTGGCGTCGTCGGCGGGGGCACTGCCGGCGGTGGCACTGCCGGCAGCGTCACCGGACAGCTCCGGCGGGGGGACCAGGGCGGCGATCCGGATGATCTCGCCGCGCAGCGCCGGATCACCGGAGTTGTAGGCGGGCGTGGTGGCGGTGCTCAGGGCGTCCAGGGCGAGCGCCGGGTTCTTCTCGGCGGCGGCCTCGGCGACCGGCAGCAGAAAGCCCAGGGACGCGGTGTGCCGGGTGGTCACCGCGAGCGCCCAGCCCGCCCGCACCGAGGCCTCGGCGCGGACCGCCGGGTCCTCGGTGAGCGCGGCGGCCCGGGCGGACATCTCGCCGACCCAGCGCGGATGGCCGGCGTACATCGCCATCTCGGCGGCGGCGACCAGGCGCCGGGCCTGCTGCTCGGGGTCGGGGCTCAGCCGGGCGGCACGTTCCAGGCCGGCCGCCGCCGCGGAGTAGCCCCCGCGCCGGCGGGCCCGGTCGGCGGTGGCCTCCAGCGCCGCGGCGACCTCCTCGTCCGGGGTGACCGTCGCGGCGGCGAGGTGCCAGGCGCGCCGGTCCGGGTCAGCGGTGAGCGCCTCGGCCAGCGCGAGGTGGGCGGCGTGCCGGGCCGCGAGGTCCGCCGTCCGGTAGACGGCGGAGCGGACCAGGGGGTGCCGGAAGCGGACCAGGTCGCCGTCGAGGCGGACCAGTCCGGCGCGTTCGGCGGGGCGCCATGCCTCCAGGGCCCGCTCCGGCCGGCCGCGGTCGGGGCCGGCGGCGATCACCGCGGACAGGTCGGCGCCGTCGGCGGCCGCCGCGAGCAGCAGCACCTCGCGGGTGGCGGTGGGCAGTTCGGAGAGCTGGGCGGCGAACATCCGCTCCAGCCGCGCGGTGAGCGGCAGTCCGTCGGCCACCCACAGTTCCCGGCCGGCCGCCGGGTCGTCGGCCACGGCCCTGGCCAGTTCGACCAGGGCCAGCGGATTGCCCGCCGCCAGTTCCAGCACCCGGGTGCGGAGCCGCCCGGCGGGCGGGCGTGGCTGGAGGTCCAGCAGCCGGGAGGCCGCCACCTCGTCGAGCGGCTCCACCGGGAGGATCGCGAAGTCCCGCTCGAACGCCGGGGGAACGGCCTCGGTCCGGGCGCCGACCAGCATCGTGATCGGCTCGCCCTCCAGCCTGCGGGCGACGAAGGCCAGGACGTCCAGCGAGCAGGCGTCCAGCCAGTGCGCGTCGTCCACGACGACCAGCAGCGGCCGGTGGGCCGCCGCGTCGGACAGCAGGGTCAGCGCGGCGACGCTCAGCAGCAACCGGTGGGGCCGTCCGGCACGGTCCTCCCCGGCTCCGGGCGCGGCAGCGTCGCCGGGTCCGCCGTCGGAGAGACCGCCGGAGACCCCGCCGGAGACCGCCCCGGGGCCGTCCTCCAAGCCGAACGCGCCCAGCAGTTCCGCCCGTTGCCGCGAGGGAAGCTCGCGCACCCCGTCCAGCAACGGCAGCAGCAGCTGGTGCAGTCCGGCGAACGCGAGCTCGCCCTCGCTCTCGCTTCCCCGCACGCGCAGCACCCGCGTCCCGGCGTGTCCGGCCCGCTCGGCGGCGGCGTCCAGCAGGGTGCTCTTGCCCGAGCCGGGGTCGCCGACCGCCACCAGGACCCGCGTGCCGCCCTCCGTGTCGAGGAGCTCGCCGATACGCGACAATTCGGCATTCCGGCCGACAGTCAATCCGCCCCCAGTGCAGCGAACCAGTCACATGACAGATGCAGTGATCCTCGCCCCCGCAGAGAATCCTCTCAAGGTTACGTGAGGAGGCGTGCCGTGCCCGACGAGCCCGCGCCGGTCCTGGAGCCCGCGGCGCAAGCGCTTGTTGACGCCACCGCCCGGCCGCCGTACCTCTGGCGGATGCCGCCCGGTGAGCCCTGCGGTCCGGCCACCGACGAACGGCGGACCTGCGTGGCGGGCGTCCGCACCCGCATCGTCCGTCCCGCGGGCCTGACCGGGCGGCTCCCGGTGATCCTCTACCTCCACGGCTGGGACTCCGGCACCGCGCACACCCATGACCGCCTGGTCCGCGAACTCGCCGCCGGCGCCGGGGCGGCCGTCGTCCTGACCGCCGGCGGCCCGGTGTACGGCGCCCGTTACCCGCTGGCCGTCGAGGAGAACTACGCCCTCGCGCGCTGGATCACCAACGCCCCCGAAGCCGGGCTGCTCGGCCTCGACGGCTCCCGGCTCGCCCTCGTCGGGGACTCGGCCGGCGGCAACCTGGCCGCCGCCCTGACCCTGCTGGCCGGCGAACGGGGCGACATCCGCCCCGTCCAGCAGGTGCTGTTCTGCCCGGTCACCGACGCCGCCATCGACACGCCCTCCTACCACCGCTTCGCCGAGGGCTACTATCTGCGCCGCGACACCATGCGCCGGCTCTGGCAGCGCTACACCCCCGACGCCGGCCGGCGCGCCGAGATCACGGCCTCGCCGCTGCGTGCCACCGTGCGGCAGCTCCACGGTCTACCGCCGGCCCTGGTCATCACCGCCGAGGCGGACGTCCTGCGCGACGAGGGCGAGGCCTACGCGGCCAAACTCCGCACCGCCGGCGTCCCGGTCGTCGCGGTCCGCTACGGGGGCACCGTCCACGGCTTCGTCACCCTCGACGCGCTGCGCGGCACGTACGCGGCGGACGCCGCCATCGGCCAGGCCGTGGACGTACTGCGCACGGCGCTGGCGCGCTAGGTCCTGTCTGGAGTTCGGATCAGGAGTTCGGTAGATCGCCTGCGCGCGAGGGCTCGGTCTTGATAGGCCGTCAGTCATGGCGCGAGGCGATCTCACCGAAGAGCAGTGGGCCCTGATCGAGCCCCATCTCCCGATTGCCGCGGTTGGGCCCATCCCTGACCTGCGGAAACACTTCAACGCGGTGATGTGGCGGTTCCGGACCGGTAGCCCCTGGCGTGACCTGCCGACCGAGTTCGGGCCCTGGCCGAGCGCGTACGACCGCTTCCGGATCTGGGCGACGCGGGGTGTTTTCCAGGATCTGATGCAAACAGTGATCGCCGAGGCCGCCGCCCGCGGCCAGGCCGACCTGGGCCTGGTCAGCGTGGACTCTGCGACCGCCCGGGCCCACCATCACGCCGCCGGGATGGCCCTGGACCCCGAGCAGTTGGCGGCCTTGGAAATGGCCGTCGAGGCCGAAAAGGGGGCGATGGCAAGGCGCAAAGAACGCAGGACGGACAGGCCGAGGATGAGGCGCGCGTCGAGCGGCGACGGGTCCGCCGACGACACCGAGCCCGCTTGAAAGCCGCCGAGCTGGGGCGTTCCCGGGGCGGACTGACGAGCAAGATCCATGTGGCGGCTGACCGACGCTGTCGCCCGCTTGCGTTCGTCCTCACGCCCGGGCAGGCCGGCGACAGTCCGCAGTTCGCCCCGGTCCTGGAACGGGTGAAGGTGCGCGGCCCGATCGGGCGCCCGCGGACCCGGCCGGATGCGGTGGCCGCGGACAAGGCGTACTCGTCCCGACGCAACCGCCACTACCTGCGACGACGCGGGATCCGAGCCGTGATCCCGGAGAAGGTCGACCAGGCCGCGAACCGCAAGAAGCGTGGCAGCGCTGGCGGTCGGCCAGTCTCACACGACGCGACACTCTACAAAGAGCGCAACACCGTGGAACGGTGCATCAACCGGCTGCGGAACTGGCGCGGTATCGCTACCCGGTACGACAAGACCCCGGAGAGCTACGAGGCCGGACTGCACCTGTGTGGTGCGATGCTCTGGCTCCGCAGCATCGCACCACACTCGTGATCCGAACTCCAGACAGGACCTAGCGCGGTGACCGCGCCGGCGCACCGGGTGCTCGGGTCCGTCCGGTGGCCGTTCGCTGCGTACTCACGCCGAGCCGCAGTCCTCGGGTGCGGGCGGCGAGGGCCGGGAGTGGTGTCCAGCCTTCGTGGGCCGGTCCCCCCGGGTCGCCGCCGATCGGCATGCGGTGATTCGCCGGTCGGTCAGCGGCGCCGCAGCGACGGGTCGAGCAGCGCGGGCGGGGTGTCGTACTTCTCGTGCGCGGCCAGGTCGGTGCCGGGAGCGACAATCGCGTCGATCGCGTCGAGCACATCGGCGGAGAGCACGGTGTCGGCGGCGGCGAGCTGCGAGTGCAGGTGGTCCAGCGTTCGAGGACCGATGATCGCGCTGGTCACAGCGGGGTGCGCGGTCACGAATCCGAGCGCGAGCTGGATCATGGTCAGGCCGGCCTCGTCGGCGACCTCGGCCAGCTGCTCGACGGCATCGAGCCTGGCCCGGTTGGAGGGTATGGCGGTGTCGAAGCGTTGCGGCATGAACGTCGAGCGGCTGGTGGTGATTTCCCGGCCCTCGCGGATCGCGCCCGACAGCCAGCCCGAAGCCAGCGGGCTCCACACCAGCACACCGAGCCCGTACTGCTCGGTCACGGGGAGCACGTGGGTCTCGATTCCGCGCTGCAGGATCGAGTAGCTGGGCTGTTCGGTGACGTAACGGCTCAGGTGATGCTCGCGTGCGGCCCACCGGGCTTGCACGAGGCGGTACGCGGGGAAGGTCGAGGAGCCGAAGTAGCGGATCTTTCCCGCGCGTTGCAGGTCGGTCAGCGCCGACAGCGTCTCCTCGTCACTGGTCCTCGGGTCCCACCGGTGGATCTGGTAGAGATCGACGTGGTCGACACCGAGCCGGCGCAGGCTGTTGTCCAGCTCGGTCACCAGCCAGCGGCGCGAACTGCCCTGATGGTTGCGCTCGTCGCCCATGGGCATGCCCGCCTTCGTGGCCAGCACGATGTCGTCGCGACGGCCGGCGATGGCTTTGCCGACCATCTCTTCCGACTCGCCGCCGCTGTACATGTCGGCGGTGTCGATGAGGTTGATCCCGCCCTCAAGAGCAGCGTCGACGACGGCGGTGACCTCGCCCTGGGTGGTGCGCCCGATCGTGCCGAAGTTCATCGCGCCGAGGGCGAGGGAGCTGGCCTGCACACCGGTGCGGCCCAAGCTGCGGTACTGCATGACCGTGTTCCTCTCATCGCGCGTGGTTTGGCTGCCGGGCCGCTGCTCTGACATCATGAACAAGCGGAACCTTGCTCCGCCAACGATACGGAACGACGTTCCGTTTGGCAACCCCGATGACGGAGGAGCGGCGCGGTGAACGACGGCGACGAGGGCGCGGAGCACGCGGCCCGGCCCAAGCGGGCGGACGCCCGGCGTAACGAGGAGACCCTGCTCGAAGCCGCCGCGGCGGTATTCGTCGCCTCGGGCGTGGAAGCACCGGTGCGCGACATCGCGACCAAGGCCGGCGTCGGGGTGGGCACGATCTACCGCCACTTCCCGACCCGGGCGGATCTCATCGTCGCCGTCTACCGGCACCAGGTCGAGGCCTGCGCCGAGGCCGGTCCGGCCCTGCTGGCGACCAGCGCGACTCCGCACGCCGCGCTGGGGCGCTGGATCGACCTCTTCGTTGATTTCCTGGTCACCAAGCACGGACTCGCCGGCGCACTGCGGTCCGACAGTGCCGGCTTCGACACGCTGCACGCCTACTTCCTCGACCGCCTCCTGCCCGCGTGCACCCAGCTGCTCGACGCCGCGGCCGGTTCCGGCGAGATCCGAACCGACCTGAAGGCCTACGAGCTGATGCGCGGCGTCGGGAACCTCTGCATCGGCGCCGACCACGATCCCGGCTACGACGCACGCCGACTGGTCGAGCTCCTCATCACAGGACTACGCCGACCGCACTGACCACCGGCCGGGCAGCCGACGCGGGCCGCTCAGCCCGTGGTGAGTTCGCGCCGCATCCGCCGCTCGGTGGCGCAGGGCAGGTAGCCGAACCACTTGTTGACGGCGAGCATCGGGAGGTTTCCCAGGTCGTTGCCGGTGAAGGCCTCGGTGTAGCCGGCGGCACGGGCGCGGGACAAGGAGGCGTGCTTGGCGAGTTTGGCCAGGCCACGGCCCCGGTAGCCGCGGCGGGTTCCGGTGCCCACCGAGAAGTAGCGGGTGCGGCCGTCGGTGTGGGCGGCGCAGAGCGCGGCGACGACTCCGTCGATCACGACGGCGGTGGTGAGCCGGCGGTCCAGGTCGGGGGCGGACCACTCGTTGGCGAGCCACGCCTCGTAACCGGGGGCGACGGTGGGTACGTCGTTGGGCTCGTCCTCGATGGAGTGGGCGTCGGTCTCGTAGAGCGGGCGGGGGTCGTCGGCGAAGTCGGCGGCGGTGCGCAGCTCGGCGCCGGGCGGCAGTGGCGGCACCTCGGGCAGTGGGCCGGCGGTGAGGTCGAGGCGCTGGAAGGCGGAGGAGGAGCCGGGCCGGTAGCCGCGTCCCTCGCCGAAGCGGTCCGAGCCGTCGTCGGTCAGCGCCCAGGCGTAGACCGTGGTGGCGCCGAGCCCGGCGACGTACTCCTCGCCCGCCGTCAGCAGGGCATCGCCGGCGCCCCGGCGGCGGTGCTGCGGATGGACATTGACATTGACGAAGGCGGCCCCGGGTTCGGTGCTGTCGTGGAACAGCCCGGTGCGCGCGCAGCCGACGACCCGGCCGTCCAGCTCGGCGACATGGAGCCGGTTGCGCCGGGCGGCGGGGGCGTTGGCGACGTTCCAGGCGATGGAGTTGGGGGTGTTGGCGCCCATGTACGGCAGGGCGGCCCGGACCAGCCGGGATACGGGTTCGGCGTCGGCGGGCCGGTACTCGCGCACGATCAGGGTCATGATCCGGCACCCTATGGGCGCCCGTGGCCGGGCGCTCCTCGTTTTCCGTCGCCCCCTGTCGTCGCGTCCCGTATCCGGGATATCGTCCCGCTCATGGGAAAAGGCGGAGCTGCCACGGCCGGCGCGGGATCCGGCGCGGGATCCGGCGGCGGGTCCGATGCCGGATCGGAGGCGGGGTCCGACGCCGGATTCGACGCGCACGGGCGGCGGGTGCTCGCCGTGTGCGTGGCCGCGGGCTTCACCACCCTGCTCGACCAGTCGGTGCTCAACATCGCCGTCCCCGCGCTGCGCGACGCGCTGCACGCGGGCCCGACCGAGGTGCAGTGGATCGTCGCCGGTTACTCACTGGCCTTCGGGCTCGCTCTCATCCCCGGTGGGCGGCTGGGCGACCTCCGCGGCCGCAAACCGTTCTTCCTCGCCGGTCTCGCGACCTTCGTGGCTGTCGGCACGGTGGCCGGCGGCGCCGACCGACCATGGCTGCTGATCGTGGCGCGGCTCTTGCAGGGCGCCGGCGCCGGACTGGTCAACGCCCAGGTGATCGGCACCCTCCAGGACACCTTCAGCGGCCAGCTCCGCGCCCGGGCGCTCGGCATGTACGCGGTGACCGCCGGAATGGCGCTCGCCCTCGGTCCGCCGCTGGGCGGCCTGCTGATCGGCGCCGCCGGCCCCGGCGCGGGCTGGCGGCTCGCCTTCCTGCTCAACGTGCCCTTCGGGCTGCTCACGCTGCTGCTGGCGGCCCGCCATCTGCCCGCCGCCCGGCCCCGCACCGGGCGCGCCGACCTCGACCCCGTCGGCCTGGTGATGGTCGGCGCGATGACGCTGCTGGTGATGCTGCCGTTCATCCTGTCCTCGGCGCCGGGCGGGGTGAAGCTCACCCTGGCCGGCGCCGCCTTCGTGCTGGCGGGGCTGTTCACCCGGTGGCAGCGGCGGTACGCCCGTACCGGGCACACTCCGCTGGTGCATCCGGCGCTGCCGCGCTCGGCGCCGTACGTCCTGGGGACGGTGGTGGCGATGGCCCAGTTCGGGGGCGGGCTGGCGGCCTCGCTGGTGCTGGCGATGTTCCTGCAGGACGGCCTCGGGCTGTCCGCCATGACCGCCGCCGCCGTCGCGCTGCCCAACGCCCTTGCCATGGGGACCACTTCCGCCTTCGCCTGGCGCGCGGTGCGCCGCTTCGGGCGGCATGTGATCACCGTCGGCCTGGCCTGCGGCACGCTGTGCGTGATCGCCGGCGGCCTCGTGGCACTGCACGCCCCCGCCGCCGCCCCGCTTCCCTGGCTGCTCGCCCTGGTGCAGCTGTGCGGGGGCGCCGCCTACGGTTTCGTCATCTCCCCCAACCAGGCGCTCGTGCTGCGCCACGCCCCGCCCGAGGCGGCCGGCGTCGCGGGCGGCATCCTGCAGATGTCGCAGCGCATATCGGCCGCGATCTGCGTCTCCGCCATCACCGGTGTCTATCTGCGCGGCTCGGCCACGGACGCCCCCGCCGCCTACTGGCAGGCCTGCCTGGCCTGCGCGGGGCTCGGCGCACTGGCCGCCCTGGTCTCGCTGCTGGCCGGGCGCTCTCCCTCACCGACCGGGAATTCGGTCGCCGTGAGCCCCGGAGTGCGTGAGGCTAGGCCGCATGAACGGCACTGACACGGCAGCCGCCCTCACTCCCGGAAACCCGGTGACGGTACGGCTGGTGAAGCACCCCCGCCCCGATGTCCGCTACCCCGCCACCGTCGTCCACGACGACGGCACCCGTCTCGTCGTCCGCGCCCCCTGGGCCGGGGCGGCGACCCGCGACTTCGGATTCGTCCGCTTCGAGGCCGGCGACCTGTTCACCGAGCACTACTGGCGTGACCGCTGGTACTCCGTCAAGGAGGTGCGCGCCGCCGACGGCACCCTCAAGGGCTGGTACTGCGACGTCGCCCGCCCCGCCGTCGTGGAGGCCCCGCACTCCCTGGTCGTCCAGGATCTCGACCTCGACCTGTGGCTGTCCGCCGACCGCGACACCCTGCTGCGCCTGGACGAGGACGAGTTCCTCGACAGCGGCCTCGACACCCGCGACCCCGCCGCCGCGCGGCACGCCCGCCGGGCCCTCGACGAGCTCGAAACGCTGGCCCGCCAGGACGCCTTCGCCGCGCTGCTCAGCCGCTGACGCCGGCGCCGGCCGCCCCGGCCGCCCTCGTCCCGGACGTCCCGCCCGCTCCCGCGCCGATCAGGCCGGCGGTGGTGTCGTCCAGGGGGTACGGCGACTCCGGCGGGAGCAGCGCCGCGGCGCCCGTGCGGTCGCCCGCGCACAGCAGTGTGTGGACCTGCCCGGCGAGCACGGTGACGTCGCGGACCGCGACCAGCCACTCGTCGGCGTACAGCCGGGCCGCGCGGCCGGAGAGGCCGACCTGGAGTGAGCGGTACGGCAGCGGCCTCAGGTCGAGGTCGCGCTCGGGGTCCCACTGGACGCGTACGGGCGACTCGCGCAGGCGTGCCGCCCACGCCTCGCGGTCGGCGTGCGCGGCGCGGTCGTAGTGGGACAGGCAGGCGTTGCGCAGCGCCCAGTCGAAGCCCTCCCTGGTGATGTCCAGGGCGAGGACCCGTTCCTGGCCCTCCTTGCGGCCCCAGCCGCAGCGGTACATCATCCACAGGAACGAGGGCTTGATCCAGGTCATCCGTGACCGGCTCCAGGCTTCGGGGAACCGGCCGTGGCGCGCGGCGTACTCCCCGATCCCGGGCCGGTAGGCCTGATAGACCGTCACCGTGCTGTCGGTGTGGGCGGCCCTGATCTGGCGGCTGGGGATGTCGGTGCGGTCCATGGGCCCATCATCACGGCGTTGCTCCCCGGCCCGCGACCCGATTTCGCGCCGCCGGGGCGCCGGGCCACACCAGCAGGACGGCGCAAGGCGCGTGGTCGACGACGAAGCGGGTGGCGGGGCCGAGGCTGTGCGGGCCGGGGCGTCGGGGGTCGCCGTCGCGGGCGCAGATCAGCAGGTCGGCGTCCTGGGCGGCGGCCACGACCTCGTGTTCGACGCGGCCGTGGCGCGAGACGGCGGTGGCGGGGCGGCCTAGCCGGTCGCCGGCGGCGGCCAGCAGTTCGGCGGCGGCCGCGCGGGACAGGGCCTCCAGCCGCTCGCCGGGGTCCCGTTCGGGGTGGCCGCGGCCGAGCAGCCCGGCGAAGGAGCCGTGCGCGGCGGCGGCGACGTTCTCACCGGTGACATGGAGCAGCGTGACGGCCGCCGGGTCCGGTGCGTGGGCGACGGCGGCGTCCACGGCGGCCTGCCAGGTGCCTTCGGCGATCCAGACGAGAACGGTGGTGGTGGTCAAGGGGGTCAGCCTCCCAACGCCTGCAGCATCCCCCACAGTGCCACCGTCGCGCCCGCCAGTGTGGCAGGCACGGTGATGAGTCCGAGCCGGGTGAAGTCGCCGATGCCGGGCCGGGTGTCGTGTTCGTGCAGGATCCGCCGCCACAGCAGGGTCGCCAGCGAGCCGACGTACGTCAGGTTGGGGCCGAGGTTGACGCCGATGAGCGCGGCCAGGACCGGGCCGGGACCGCCGGTGGCGACGATGGGCAGCAGGGCGAGGATCGCGGGGAGGTTGTTGATGAGGTTGGCCAGGACGGCGGCGATGCCGGCGATCGCGAGCAGCGCCGGCAGGCTGGTGCCGCCGGGGACGATCCGGCCGGCGGCGGTGTCCAGGCCGTTGTCGACCACGGCCTTGACCACGACACCCAGCGCCAGCACGAACAGGCAGAACAGCGGGCTGGCCGCCCCCACCAGGCCCCGCACGGTGGTCCGGCGCCGTACCAGTGCCCGCCCGCCGAGCACCAGCACCCCGGCCAGTGCCGCCCAGGCCGGATCGGCTCCGGCGAAGGAGGTCACCGCGAAGCCGGCGAGGGTGAGCGCCAGGACGGTCAGGGTGAACGCCGGCAGCCGGGGCCGCTCGGGCTTGCCGGGTGTCCCGGCCCCGGCGGCCAGGTCGGCGGCGAAGTAGCGGCGGAAGACCACGTACTCGATGCCGATGGTCAGCAGCCAGGCGGGGCCCATGAGCAGCGCGAAGCGTACGAAGGTCAGTCCGCTGGCGCTGAAGGCCAGCAGGTTGGTGAGGTTGGAGACCGGCAGCAGCAGTGACGCGGAGTTCGCCAGGTGCGCGGTGGCGTACACATGCGGGCGGGGCCGGGCGCCGACCCGGGCGGCCGTGGCGAAGACCACGGGGGTCAGCAGCACGACGGTGGCGTCCAGGCTGAGCACCGCCGTGATCAGCGAGGCCACCACGAACACCCCGCCCAGCAGCCGTCCCGGGCTGCCGCCGCAGGCCCTGGCCACCACCTCGCCTGCCGCGGTGAACAGCCCCTCGTCCGCGCACAGCTGGGACAGCACCAGTACCGCCGCGAGGAATCCCACCACCGGGAGCAGCGAGCCCACCTGCTCCCAGGCGTCCCCGGGCGACACCGCTCCGACCGCGACCACCAACACGGCCGCCGGAACCGCGGCCGCCGCCTCGGGCAGGCCCCGGGGGCGTACCACGGCGAACGCGAGCACCGCCAGCAGCAGCCCCACGGAGACGGCCTCCGCCACACCAGTGCTCAGAATCAGGCCTCCAGCTCGGCGATCACGTACGGCAGCAAGCATCGCACCGCCGGGCCCGCTTCCCGCACGCGCCCCACCCGCGTCAGCGGAACGTCGTCGCCCAGTCGCGAAGCGTCGAGAAGTCCTGCTCGGTCAGGCCGATCCGTGGGTCCACGTGGTGGAGCAGTGCCGCTCCGGTGTGGTTCTCGCCCACCCAGGTCCGGTCGGCCTCGCCGATGCCGTCGTCGACCCAGGCGAAGGACCGGCCGGCCACCCACGCGACGAGGTGGCGGGTCTTCCAGTGGACGCCGCCCGCGGTCTGCTGGTCGGTCCGCGGCCATTCGATCACCGGCAGCTCGGGCAGGCCGACGCGGGGCGCGATCTCGGTGTTGGCGTCGTGCGTCCAGGCCGTGGCCCACACCAGCTCGTACGGCAGAGAGAGCAGCGCCGCCCCGTGTCCGGGGTTGAGCCGCACCCGCAGCGGCTTCACCGGCTCGCCGAGCCCGGTGCGGTAGGCCGCCCAGCCGTCCGGCAGGACCCGGTGCCGGGCGTAGCCGCGCAGCCTCGGGCGGCGGAATCGTCTGGCGGCGAAGGGGTTCAGCGGCCCGTCCACGTCCAGCAGGAGCAGCGGCTTGCCCGTCGGCGGCATCGGCATGAGCAGGACGGTAGCCTGCCGATCCGCCGCGCGGGGCGAATTGGGGGTGGGTTAGCGTCGGGGGCATGACGACCGTGGGAACGCTGCTGCGCGGGTGGCGGGAGCGGCGCCGTATCAGCCAGCTCGAACTCGCGCTGCGCGCCGACAGCTCCGCGCGCCACATCAGCTTCATCGAGACCGGCCGGGCCCGCCCCAGCCAGCCGATGGTGCTGCGGCTCGCCGAGCACCTGGAGGTGCCCGTGCGGGAGCGCAACGCACTGCTGGTCGCCGCCGGTTACGCCCCCGCCTACCACGAGACCCCGCTGCACGACCCGGCGCTGGACGCGCTGCGCACCGGCCTGGACCGGCTGCTGGCCGCGTACGAGCCGTACCCCGCGCTGGTGATGAACGGCACGTACGACGTGCTGGCGGCCAACCGGGGCATCGGGGCACTGGTCGAGGGGGTGGCCGGGCATCTGCTGCGGGCGCCGATGAACGCCATGCGGCTGACCCTCCACCCGGAGGGCCTGGCGCCGCGCATCGTCAACTTCGGCGAGTGGCGGGCGCACCTGCTGGAACGCATGGAGCGTCAGATCGCGCTGCGGCCCGGCGCGGGCGCGCTGCGCACGCTGTACGAGGAGGTCGCCGCCCATCCGGACTCCCACGGCCGGCCCGCGCACCGGGGCGACGACGAGGCGTTCCCCTTCGCGCTGCCGCTGCGCATCGAGCACGGCGGGCGGGTGCTGTCCTTCATCTCGACGGCCACCACCTTCAACACACCCATGGATGTGACCGTCTCCGAGCTGGCGATCGAGACCTTCCTGCCCGCCGACCCGGAGACGGCCGAAGCCCTCGCCGCGCAGTGATCCTCAGCCGATGATCCTGCGCAGCGCGGCGATGTTGGCCTCGGTGACCCGCCACAGGGCACGCTGCCGGTCGTGGACGTCCGCGACGGCCGCCGGGTGGTCGGTGAGCATCGCCAGCGCGCGTTCGGTGAGGCGGGCGGCGAGGTCGCGGTCGTGGACGGAGACCCCCCAGTCGGGGCGTTCGATGTCGGCGAGGAAGTACGTCATCTTGGGGTGCGAGACCAGGCTGATGACGGGGGTGCCGCAGCCGAAGGGGATCATGCCGGCGTGGCCGCGCATGCCGATGACGAGTCTCGTCCGCCGGTAGATGTCGCGGATCCCGTCGTTCGAGGCGTCGTACAGCGGCTCGACGGGGAGCGTGATTCCGTGCTCGCGGCGCAGGTCGTGCACGAACTTCTCGTCGGAGGGCATGTGGGCGGCGTAGCGGACGCCGGCGTGTTCGCGCAGCGTGCGCACGGCGGCGGCCATCTCGGCGAGGAAGTGGCCGTAGTCGTGGCCGAAGCGCAGGCCGGCCCGGTCGTAGGCGCAGTTGAGCAGGATGGTGTCGTCGCGCACGCCGGGGTCGGTCCAGCCGGGGACCAACTGGCGGAAGACGGTGGTGGGGCAGGGCTGGAAGAGGACGCGGTCGCGCAGTCCGGCGGGCAGGAGTTCCCGCACACGTTCGACGGAGCCGAGGTTGCGCAGGCCGAAGAAGGCGGAGCGCTCGACGAGGGCGGTGAGGGACTCGGTGAACCGCCTCTGGCGGTGGACCTCCTGGCCGTCGAAGACGTTGTAGCCGACGGCGAAGACCGCGAGGGGCGCGGTGATCCGCCGCAGCATGGCGTCGGGGACGTTCCACTGCCAGGCGCTGTTGCCGTTGGGCGCGGTGTCGGGCAGGAAGAGCCCGCCGCCGCCGACGATCACCGCACGCCGGGCGTTGAGCTGTTCCAGCACGGTTTCGTCGACGAGCCGGTGGGCGTGCAGCGAGTGCCACCGTCGCGGGCCCGGGTCCGCATCGGGGCCCGCGTCGGTGCCGGGGCCGGGGCCGGGGCCCGCGTCGGTACCGCTGCCCGCGTCGGTCCCGCTGCCGGTGTCCAGGCACATCCGCACGGCCTCCGGCAGGACGCGGTCGCCCGCGTTCTCCCAGGCCTCGGCGAACAGGGCGACATGCGCGAGCTGGTCCCCGGCCTGCTCCTGGACGCGGGCGCCCTCGTCCCCGGCGGGTTCCGGCAGGGTGCGGCGGTACATGGTGCGGCAGGCGCCGTCGGTGGGGTCGGCGTCGAGTCCCTCGCGGGCGTAGGTGTGGGCGGTGTCGTCGGCGCCGCGCAGCCAGGCGAGCCGGGAGAGCAGGGCGAAGGCGTTGGGGGCGGCGTCGGGTGAGGCGGTGGCCAGCAGCAGGTGCGTCTCGGCCTCGTCGTACCGGGACAGCGCCATCAGGGCGGTGCCGAGCGTCTCGTGACAGCGGGGCCGTTCCGCCGTGGTGCCCATGACGCCGGCCAGCGCGTCGACCGCCTCCTGGTAGCGGCCCTGCCTCAGGTGCACCTCGGCGACCGCGCGGGCCAGGTCCACCTGCGGGCGGCGGGCGAGCAGCGGCACGGCGAGGTGCAGCAGCAGCTCGGGGTGGCTGGTGCCGCGCCGCGCGCAGTACTCGGCCCGGAACGCGTCGTCGTCCAGGCCTGCGAAGCGGTCGCGGGCCTGCCGCGCGGGGCCGTGGCCGGGCTGGTCCTCCTGACCGGTGAAGCGCAGGACCGCGACGTCCCCGGGGACCGGCAGATCGTCGTAGAGGCGGTGCGCGGGGAAGTCGTACCGGGTGTCCAGGGGCAGCAGATCGTGCTCCAGGGCGTGTCCGGGGGCGTCGAGGTGCTCACCATGGAGCACCAGCAGCCCGCCGTCCTCGGCGGCCACGACCCGGCGCTGCTTGGGGAGTTCCCCGGGGAGCAGCTGCGGGACGGCGGCGGCGCCGTGGCGGACGCGCAGCAGCTCACCGATGTCGCCGAGGACGACCATGCCGGTGTCCAGGGCGATGACGGTGTCGTAGCCGGGGAGCGCGAGCGCGTCGAGCCGCCGGACGGCCGTGGTGCGGCGCGCGATCAGCCGGGGGTGCAGGCGGCGGGCGGCGTCGAGGTCACTGTCGGCCAGCCCGGGGTGGAGGACGACGAAGTCCTCGCAGATCCCCGGGTTGGTCAGGGCCAGGCTGCGCAGCAGCACCAGCAGGCCGGGCAGCCGCTGCTCGTCCGTGTGGACGGCGAAGGCGATCCGGCGGCGACCGGTGGCGGAGCCTGATGCGGGTCGGGAGGCGGGGCCGGTGGCGGGGCCTGATGTCGGGCGGGTCATCGCAGGGCTGTCCTCATGCCGGCCGGATCCACGTCCTTGGCGTGGGCGGTGACCCACGCGCTCTCGTCGTCGTCGCGCAGGCGGCCGATCAGGTCGATGCGCGGGCTGACGTCGAGGAAGTCCAGCAGCCGCAGCATGGTGAAGGCGGTGCCGTGCCGCGGCCGGCCGGCCTCGCCGATCAGGGCCGGATCGGAAACCGGCCTGCGCAGCGAGGCGTTCCCGACATGCTGCTGGGCACCGGGGACGATGCGGCGCCGCAGTGTCTGCCGCCAGTCCTTCACCGACTCCCCGAACAGCAGCCGGATTCCGGCGTGCCGGTCCCAGCCGGGGCCCTCCCACGGGGTGTCGCCCCGGAGGCTGACGGCGTGCACATCGGTGCGCTCGCCGGTGTCCCGCGGTTCCGTACGCAGGCCGTCGCAGCGGACCACCAGGTCGTAGGCGTCGATCCGCGCGCCGAACCCGCTGCCGGCGAGGGCGGCGGCGCCCGCCACCACGCAGACGGTGCGCCCGGCGACGAGGTTGCGGAAGCCGCTGACCCCGATCGGTTCGCTCCCGCCGAGCAGCGGATCGGCGGTCCGGCCCCGCGCGGTGAGGCGGCGATGCGTGGCGTAGAGCCCGGCCAGCCGACGGGTCCGCGGGTCGCCGGCTCCGTGCGCGGCGAGTCCGTCCGCCACCTGCCCTGCCGGATCCCCCGCCGCCTCCGACAGGCAGCTTCGCAGTTCGCCGAGCGTGCGCAGGCGCAGGGCGATCGCCCGCCCGGCATCGGGGTCCTGCTGGAGCTCCAGATGGCGCCGGTACGCGCCGATCGCCTCCTCGTCGCGGCCCAGCGCCTCCAGGGCCAGCCCGCGCAGCCGCCAGGCGCCCTTGGACCGGTCACGTACGGCGGTCGCGGTCTCGGCGATGCCCAGCGCCAGCCGCGATTCGGCCTCGGCGTCCACCTGGAGGGCGCGCTCGCCGGCTCGCAGCAGCGCCTCGAAGGCGGCCTGCGCCGGAGCCTCGTCGCGGGCGGCGACCAGCGAGCCGATGGCGGCGGCGAGCAGCAGCCGACCGCGATCCGTCTCAGGGGCGGGGTGGGGGCGTCCGGGGTCGGTGCGTTCCGGGCCGCTGAGGCCGGCGAGGTACTCGGCGCACAGCCGCACTCCACGGGCCATGTCGGCCTCCGGTCCCGGTCCCGGGCCCGGGGCGACACCCGGTTCCTGGTCCTTCCGCCCGGCCCTGAAGCCCGACCCGGAAAGGATCTTCCTCATACTGCTCCACCGTTCAGCGACTGACCGCCGACTGTGCCCGACATCGACGGAGGGCGGGTGTCGCTGGTGCAGATCCTGGGAGAACACTCCGTGGCCGACGCGTGTCCTGTCGAGGCGACCGCGAATGTGAGCCAAATGTTCGGAAGTCGTCGGTAAATCTGTCGGATTCGCGATCTTAGTGCCAAGATCGAGCGCTAATGTTCCGTGCTGTCCCTCGACGGACAACCGGCGTCGTGGGGCGAGCCGACAACGCCCACCCGGCTGAACGAGGAAGCGATGACACAGATACCGGAGGCCCTGAGCTGGTGCCTGGCGGTCGGTACAGCGGTCGGCGCGGTGACCGCGCCGCTCCTGGTCCACTCACGGCGGCGAATGGCCTCCTTGCGCAGGAACGAGGATCTGGCCGGCGCCGAACGGGACGCCCTGGCGCAGGAGAAACGGGCGTTCGCCGCGCACGCGCAGGCGCTGGCGGAGGAGAGCCGGCACCTGGCCACCGTCCGGCTGCCGGCCATGGCCGACCACCTGACCCACCGTCACCTTCCGGTTCCTGGACCCCTGCACACCGGGTTCGAGGAGACCGAGGTGGGGCAGGACCACGCCGCGGCGCTGCAGTTGCTGGTCCGGGCCGTCGAGGCGGAACGGCTGCGGGTGGACGAGGCCGCGCAGGCGACGATGCGCGGCGCCACGACCGTCATGCAGGCCATGAGCTACCGGCTCCAGTCCGGCATCGTCGAGATGCAGGAGCGGTACGACGACCCGCGTCTGGCCGAGGACCTGCTCGCCCTCGACCAGCTCAACGAGCAGAACCTGCGGCGCATCCAGGCCACCGGTGTGCTGTGCGGGGCCTGGCCCGGGCTCAGCCGGGCGGACTCGCACCTGGGCGACATCGTCGTCGGGGCGAAGTCCCGTGTACGGGGCTTCCAGCGAATCCAGGTCAACAGCCAGCTCGCCGACCCGGTGGGCGTCGTCTCGCGCGCCGTGGAGCCGATCGCCGTCACCGTCACGGAACTGCTGGCCAACGCGGTGCACCACACCCATGGCACGCTGGCCGTCGACGTCAGCCTGCACCAGACCAGTTCGGGCGCCTGCGTGGTCATCGACGACGCCGGGGTCGGAATGCACGCCGACGAGATCGAGTACGCGACCGCCATGATGTCCGGCCGGCTCCCGGTGCGGCTCACCGAACTCGGCGACCCGCCGCGTACCGGGTTCGCCGTCATCGGCCGGCTCATCCAGCAGTACGGCTTCGCGGTCTCCGTGGACAAGCCGGCACCCTACGGCGGGGTGCGGGCGGTGGTGTTCATTCCCGGCCATCTGCTGACCGTCATGGACGAGCAGGAACAGCCGATGTCGGTGAGCGCCCCGCTGCCGCCGCTGCGCACCACAGCGACCCGGGCCCCGGCTCCGGCCCCCGCCCCGGTCGCTTCCGCCGCCGGGTCCGCACCCGGGCCCGTTCCCGTATCCGGGTCCGAGGAACTGCCGCGCCGCCGCAGGCGCCGCCCCGTACCCACCACTGCGCAGGACGCGGCACCGGCCGCCGAGGACACCCGGGAGGAGCACTCCCGTAGCCCGGAGCAGACCGGCGCGACCTGGGCCTCCTTCCAGGCAGGCACCGCCTCCGGACGCGCCGCCGTTCGGGAGACCGTGCGCGAGACGGGACGCGAGGCGGAGCGCGAACCCGCGCAGGAGGCCGGGCGGGAGCCAGGACAGGAAGCGGCACGGGAGACACCGCGGGATGCCGCGCACGACGTACCGACCGAGTCCCGCGAAGGGGAACGCGCATGACCGCCGCCAAGAACACCTCCATCCGGCAGGACATGTCCTGGGTCCTGGAACCCCTGCTCGTGCTTCCGGGGGTGCGCCACGGGCTCGTGCTGTCCACCGACGGAATGGTCCGGGGCGCGTCGCCGGAGCTGAGCCGGGAGGCGGGCGAGGGCGCCGCGGCGATGATGTCGGCCCTGCAGGGAGCGGCCCGGACGATGGGTGCGGCCCTGTCGGGGGATCTGGAGACCCAGGTACGGCAGGTCGTGGTGGAGACCAGCAACGGCTTCGTCTTCGCGGTCCCGGCCGGCCCCAACACCGTGCTGGCGGTCTTCGCCGCGCACAGCGTGGACATGGGCGTGGTCACCCACCACATGCAGATCCAGGTCAACACCCTGGGCCGGAAGGTCATGAGCACAGCACCCCGGGACAACGGCACCGCCTCGGGCTCATGACCGCGGGCCGCGGGGGCCGGAGGCTCGTACCGTCCTACCTGGCCACCGAGGGCCGGGCCCGTCCCAGCCGCAACACGCTGGACCCGCTCACCCTCATCAACGCGGCGGCCACCGGTATCCCCGAGGCACTGGACCCGCCGCAGCGGCGCCTGCTGGAACTCCTGGCGGGCGGCGCCCTGTCGCTCAGCGAGGCGGCCGCGTATCTGGGGCTGCCCGTCAGTGTCACCAAGGTGGTGGTGTCCGACCTCGTCGACGCCGGACACCTGATCGCCCGCGCTCCCGTCCCGGCGGCCCAGAAGCACGACCGGCAGATCCTAGAGAGGCTTCTCAGTGGGCTACGCGCCATTCGATAAGCCGTCCGACAGCGACATGTACCTGACCGGTGGACCGGACCAGCTCCTGGTGAAGGTCGTGGTCGCCGGGCCGTTCGGCGTCGGCAAGACGACCCTGATCCGCTCGCTGTCCGAGATCCGTCCGCTGCACACCGAGGAGGTGATGACCGAGGCGGGCGCGCTCGTCGACGACCTCGCCGGAGTACGCGACAAGACGACCACCACCGTCGCCATCGACTTCGGGCGCCGCACCCTGCCCGGCGATCTCGTCCTCTACCTGTACGGGACACCGGGCCAGCGCCGCTTCAAACCACTGTGGGAGGACATCGCCCGTGGCGCGCTGGGCGCCCTGGTGCTGGCCGACACCCGGCGGCTGGCCGAGTCCTTCGGGGTCATCGACCTGATCGAGGAGGCCGGTCTGAGCTACGCCGTGGCCGTCAACACCTTCCCCGACGCCCCGGTGCACTCCCCCGAGGTGCTGCGCGACCACCTCGACCTCGACGAGAGCACCCCGCTGGTGCTGTGTGACGCCCGCGACCCCGGCTCCGCCCTCGACGCCCTCATCGCGCTCGTCTCCCACCTGATCGCCGAGACCTCCCTGGAAGCCGCCCCGTGACCACCGTTCCCCCCTCCACCGGCCCCGTGCCCCTGTACGGGCCGGACTTCGCCGCCGATCCGCACACGGTCTACGCGCGGCTGCGCCGGTTCGGCCCGGTCGCGCCGGTCGAGATATCCCCCGGGGTGCCCGCGCACCTGGTCACCGACTACCGCGCCGCCCTGGACCTGCTGCGCGACCCGGGCACCTGGTCGCACGACCCGCGGGTCTGGCAGGAGACCCTCCCGGCGGACAGCCCGGTCCTGCCGATGATGCAGTGGCGGCCCAACGTACTGTTCAACGACGGTGACACGCACCGGCGTTACCGCCAGGTCATCACCGACGGCTTCAGCCGCATCGAACCCCATCTGCTGCGGGCCCGGGTCGCCGCCGTCGCCGACTCCCTCATCGTCCGCTTCGCCGAGCGCGGAGACGTCGACCTGGTCACCGAGTTCACCCGTCCGCTGCCGCTGCTGCTCTTCAACGCCCTGTTCGGACTGCCCGACGAGAACGGCGCCCGGCTGGTGGGCGCCCTGTCCAGGATGATGGAGGCCCGGAGTCCCGAGGAGGCCACCGAGGGCGGCGCCGAGTTCTTCGGCTATGTCTCCGACCTGGTGGCCCTCAAGGAGCGGCGGCGCGGCGACGACCTCACCTCCTGGTTCCTGGACCACCCGGCGGGGCTCACCCCCGAGGAGGTGCTCCACCAGGTCTTCCTGACCCTCGGTGCGGGCAACGAGCCGACCGCCAACCTCGTCTCCAACGCGCTGTCCCGGATGCTCTCCGACCCGCGGTACTACCACACCCTCACCGGCGGCGCCCTGACCGCTTTCGACGCCATCGAGGACGTGCTGCGCAACGAGCCTCCGCTCGCCAACTACTCGGTGCACTTCCCGCGTCACGACGTGCGCTTCCACGGCACCTGGATCCGCGCGCACGAGCTGGTCATGGTCTCGTACGCGGCCGCCAACACCGCGCCCGACGGCCTGGCGCCCGGCCCGCGCACCGACGGCGGCGCGCATCTGGCCTGGTCGGCCGGTCCGCACGCCTGCCCGGTGAGGAACCCGGCGGTGCTGATCGCAGTCACCGCCGTCGAGCGGCTCACCAGCTGGCTGTCCGACCTCGAACTGACCGTCCCCCGTGACGAACTCGTGTGGCGCCCCGGTCCCTTCCACCGCGCCCTCGCCCACCTCCCGGCCCGCTTCACCCCGATCACCCCCGACCAGGCAGGAGCCACCCCTTGGAACACCAGCCCGTCCTCCTCGACCCCGCAGGTGCCGACCTCGCCGGAGAGGCCGCCGTACTCCGCGGGTTAGGGCCCGCGGCTCTCGTCGAGCTCCCCGGCGGCATCCGCGCCTGGTCCGTCACCGGCAGCGCGCTCCTCAAGCAGCTGCTGACCGACGACCGGGTATCCAAGGACCCGCGCCTGCACTGGCCCGCCTGGATCAACGGGGAGTACCAGCAGACCTGGGTCGCCAACTGGATCGGCGTCACCAACATGCTCAGCGCGTACGGCGACGACCACCGCCGCCTGCGCAAGCTCGTCGCCCCCGCCTTCACCAAACGCCGCACCGACGCCCTGGCCCCGCGCATCGAGCAGATCACCGCCGGACTGCTCGACGCCCTGGCGGCCGGCGGCCCCGAGGCCGAACTGCGCGGCGCGTACGCCCATCCGCTGCCCATGCGGGTGATCTGCGAGCTGTTCGGCCTGCCCGAGCACCAACAGGCCGACACCGCGCGCCTCATCGAGGCCATCATGGACACCACGGCCACCCCCGAGCAGGCCATGGCCACCTACCAGGAGGTCCACGCACTGCTCGCCGAACTCGTCGCCCTCAAGCGCGCGACGCCGGGCGACGACATGACCAGCGCGCTCATCGCCGCCCGCGACGAGGACGGCGGCAGCGGCCTCAGCGAGGCCGAACTCATCGACACCCTGCTGCTGGTCATCGGCGCCGGACACGAGACGACGGTCAACCTCATCGGCAACGCCGTCCACGCGCTGCTCACCCACCCCGAACAGCGCGCCGGCGTCCTGGACGGGACCATCTCCTGGAACGACGTCATCGAGGAGACCCTGCGCTGGGCGCCCTCCATCGCCAACCTGCCGCTGCGCTTCGCCGTCGACGCCATCGACCTGCCCGGCGGCATCACCATCGCCAAGGGCGACGCCATCCTGGCCTCCTACTTCGGCGCCAACCGCGACCCCGAGCGGCACGGCCCGACCGCCGGTGAGTTCGACGCCCGCCGCGCGGGCGCCGAACACCTGGCCTTCGGCCACGGCGTCCACTTCTGCATCGGCGCGCCGCTGGCCCGCCTGGAGGCCGCCATCGCGCTGCCCGCGCTCTTCGCCCGCTTCCCCGGGCTCCAGCCCGCGCCCGGGCAGGAGCCGAGGCCCGTCGAGGGCTTCATCTCCCAGGGCTGGCGCACCCTGCCCGTCCGCCTCACGGACGCCGGATAACCCTGCGGCAGGCGGTCCCGCCGAGCACCCCGCCGGCGGCTGAGGACGCGGTTCCCGCCCGGACCGTACGGGTAACTCCCGGACGGTCCGGGCGGTCGTCCTGTGACCGCCCCCATCGCGTGGAGGGTGACCATGAGCGACATCAACGGGCCGGAGCCGGTGGCGACGTTCTGCGGCGAGTGCAACCGCGGCTGCGCCCAGCTGTTCGTGGACCCCGGGCAGATGAGCCCGGACCAGTTCTCCTCGCTGGTCGCGCAGGCCAGGGCCGGAGGGCTCGACGGGGTGGCCACGGCCCGGGCACCGTACGCGCTTCCGCTCAGACGGGCGGCACACCCGCGATATGGCAGACCGTCACATAGAGCGGGATCGGCGGGGTGTACGGCCAGGGCCGGTCGGGGCGGTGGATCAGCCCGGCGGTGCCGGTGATGTGGGCGCCCACGGCGTAGCGGGCCGGCGAGGGCCAGGTGAGCCGGTCGTCGGAGCCGGCCGGGACGATCCACCACAGCCAGCGCCGGTCGGAGGTGGCGAAGACGCAGCCGACGCCGGGCAGCCGGCCCATCACCTGGCTGCCGTAATGGCTGGGCAGGCCGACCGCGTCGCAGCCGAGGGTGGCCGGGAGGTCGTCCGGGAGGAGGAGCCGCCCGCCGGAGCGGGGGCGGCGCAGGCGGCCGAGCCTGACGGCCGAAGCCGGGATCATGCCCGCCCGCGGGCGGCCGGTCCGGCCACGCCGTAGGGCAGTTCGGCCCAGACCACGCGGCCGGAAGCGGGCCGGGCGTCCCGGACGCCCCAGGAGCCGCCGAGGGCCCGGACCACCAGGAGTCCCCGTCCGCTGCCGGCGAGGCCGGGTTCGGGTTCGGGGTTGGGGCCGGGGTCGGGGTCGGGGTTGGCCCGAGGGCTGTTCGGGCCAACCCCTTGGTCGTGCACCGCGACACAGAGCCGCAGCCCCTGGTCCACGAGCTCGCACAGGATCGTTTCGCCCCCCGCATGCGGGATGGCGTCGGTGGCGAGTTCGGGGAGCACCAGGACGGCGGTTTCGCGGGTGCCCGCATCGAGGTTCCAGCGGGCCAGTCGCGCCCTCGCCCGGCTCCGGGCGTACGCGACGGACTCCGCTCGCGCCGGTCGCGCGAAGACGCACCGGCGGCCGTCCGGGGTGCCGGGATCAGGGCCCAGGGCCTGGCCGACTCCGGGCCCTGACGGCCAGGTTGTCAACGCGTTACCGGGTGCGGTCACGGCGCCACTATGGGGGTCGCCACGAGCACTTGGCAAGGGTCACTCTGAAATCTGCAGAGTGACCCCGCCGCCCGGTCCGTGCGTGTCAGACTGCTCCGACCAGCGCTCGGGGGGAGGCAGACGTGAGTGGACCGCGGCCCGCCCCGACAGTCGGTCAGGTCGTCCTGGGCAGACGTCTTCAGACCCTGCGCGAGAAAGCGGGACACCGGCGCGAGGAGGCCGCGGCCGTCCTGCGCGTGGCCCCCGCGACCATCCGCCGGATGGAGACCGCCGAAGTCGCGCTGAAGATCCCCTACGTCCAGCTGCTGCTGAAGGCGTACGGCATCCCCGAGGCCGAGGCGGACGCCTTCGTCACCCTCGCCGAGGAGGCCAACCGGCCCGGCTGGTGGCAGCGTTTCCACGACATCCTGCCCGACTGGTTCAGCGTGCACGTCAGCCTGGAGGGGTCGGCCAGTCTGATCCGCTCCTACGAGCCCCACTTCGTCCCCGGCCTGCTCCAGACCGAGGACTACGCCCGGTCCATCCTGCGCAACGGCTCCCTCGGGCAGTCGTCGGCCGAGGAGATCGAGCGGCATGTCGCGCTGCGCATGGAGCGTCAGGTTTTGCTGACCCGCCCCGGCGCGCCGCGCCTGTGGGTGGTGCTGGACGAGACCGTACTGCGCAGGACCGTCGGCGACGCGGCCGTCATGCGCGGCCAGGCCGACCGTCTGCTCGGCGCCGCGCAGATGCCCAACGTCACGGTGCAGATCGCCGAGTTCGCCTCCGGGCACCACCCCGGCACGTACGGGCCGTTCGTCCTCTTCCGCTTCGCCGTCCCGGAACTGCCGGACATGGTCTACGTCGAGTACCTGACCGGCGCCGTGTACCTCGACGAGCGGGCCGAGGTCGCGGCCCATCTGGAGGCCATGGACCACATGGTGGCGCAAGCCGCCACAGTCCCACGCACCAAGGAGATCCTGCGTGATTTCCGCAAGGAGTTCTGAATGGACCGCGTACCCGGTGGCATACGCAACGGCATGCGCGCCGCCGACCTCGGCACCGAGGGGTGGCACAAGCCGTGGAGCGGCGGCAACGGCGGCAACTGCATCGAGGCCATGCGCCTGGGTGACGGCCGGATCGCGCTGCGCCAGTCCACCGACCCCGACGGGCCCGCCCTGATCTGCACCTCCAGCGAGTTCAGCGCGTTCGTCCAGGGAGCGAAGGCCGGTGAGGCCGACTTCCTGCTCTCCTGGCGCAAGCCGAAGAACGTCAGCCAGCCGCCACACGCAACGGAGCGCCGTATGAACGACCGTATAGACACCAGCAAGCCACACCCCGCACGCGTCTACGACTGGTTCCTGGGCGGCAAGGACAACTATCCGGTCGACGAGGAGCTGGGCAACCGGATCCTCTCCCTCGACCCGGTCGTCAAGGTCGGGGCGAAGGCCAACCGGCGCTTCATGCACCGCGCGACGCGCATGCTCGCCGAGCAGGGCATCCGTCAGTTCCTCGACATCGGCACCGGGATCCCCACCGAGCCCAACCTGCACCAGATCGCCCAGGAGGTCGCGCCCGCGGCACGCGTTGTCTACGCCGACAACGACCCGATCGTGCTGCGCCACGCCGAGGCCCTGCTGCGCAGCACGCCGGAAGGCTCGACGGACTACCTGCAGGCCGATGTCAGGGACCCCGAGCAGATCCTGGCCCCCGCGCAGAAGGTGCTGGACTTCGGCAAGCCCGTGGCCCTGTCCATGGTCGCGCTGATGCACTTCGTGTCCGAGGACGAGGACAACGCGTACGGCCTGGTGCGCAGCTACCTGGACGTGCTCGCGCCCGGCAGCTTCCTCGTGCTGTCCCAGCTGACCCCGGACGTCTCCCCCGATGCCATGGCCAGGGTCGCCGACTCCTACCGCAAGGGCGGTACCGGGCTCTACCCGCGCACCCACGCCGAGGTGCTCCGCTTCTTCGACGGTCTCGAACTCCTCGACCCCGGCGTGGTGCTGGCCCCTCGCTGGCGCCCCGGTCCGGATGCCGTCGCCGGTGGCCCGCTGCCCGTCCCGATGTACGTGGGCGTCGCGCGCAAGCCGTAACGTCCGGGCCTAGTCCGGCGGGGGTTCGCGGGGCGGCACGACGATCTCGCTCCACACCTGCTTGCCCCCGCTGACCGGCACCGAGCCCCAGGACGCCGACATCGCCTCGACCAGGAGGATGCCCCGGCCGCCGGTGGACTCCCAGTCCACGATCACCGGTTTGGCCGGCGCCCGGGGCGAGGAGTCGGTCACCGCGACGCGCAGGCGGTCCGCGGCGAGGATGAGGTCGAGGCGGACCTCGCCATGGGTGTGCACCAGGGCGTTGGTGACCAGTTCGGAGACGACCAGCAGCACCGCGTCGGCCTCCGACGTGAGATCCCACGAGCGCAGGGTCCGCGCGGTGAAGCGGCGCGCGTGCATGACGGCGTCGGGCAGCCGCCACACCGACCAGCCGATCCGTATCGGCCGTACCTTCATGCCGTCGTAGCGCATCAGCAGCAGTGCTACGTCGTCGTCGCGCCGGCCGTCGTCGCCGAGCAGCTCGTCGGCCATCTGTCCTGGGTCCGTCGGGTCGGCGGCGGCCAGCGTCACGCACATGCGGCGCAGCCCCTCCTCCAGGGGCAGGCTCGCGGACTCGACCAGACCGTCCGTCAGCAGGACCAGGACCGTGCCGGGGCTCAGTCCGAGCGCGGTCATCGGGAACTCGGCGTCCGCGAGCACCCCCAGCGGGAGCCCGCCCTCGACGGTGACCTCCTCGGTGCTGCCGTCCGGGCGGCGCAGCAGCGGCGGCAGATGCCCGGCGCGCACGAACCAGGCGTTGCCCTCCTCCATGTCGAGCTCGACATAGACGCAGGTGGCGAACAGGTCGGTCTCCATGCCGACGAGCAGCCGGTTGGCGTGGGAGACGACCACGTCGGGCGGGTGGCCCTCGACGGCGTAGGCCCGGATGGCGGTGCGCATCTGGCCCATGATCGAGGCCGCTCCGGCGCTGTGCCCCTGGACGTCACCGATGACCAGCCCGACCCGCCCCTGGCCGAGCGCGATGACGTCGTACCAGTCGCCACCCACCTGAAGCCCGCGCATCGCGGGCAGATAGCGGGCGACGGCCAGCCCGCCGGGCAGCTCCGGGAGCCTGCGGGGCAGCAGACTGCGCTGAAGCATCGTGGCGAGTTCCTGCTCGGCGTCATGGGCGTGCGCGCGCATCAGCGCCTGGCCGACCAGGCCCGCCGTCGCGGTGAGCAGGGAGCGTTCCTCGGGGCCGAACTCGTGCGGGCGGTCCCAGCCGACCAGGCACACCCCGGCGACCCGGCCCTGCGCGGGCAGTGGCAGCACGGCCAGGGCGCCGGGCCCGACGCCCGCGAGGCCGGGCTCCAGCGGAGTGCCGGCCGCCAGCAGGCAGGTGCGCCCGTCGCGCAGTGCGGCCTCCAGGGTGGGCAGGGCCCGGATCGGGGCGTCGGGCCATTCGGAACGCCATTCCGAGCGCCAGATCTCCGGCCAGAAGCCGGGCCGCGGTGGGTCCAGGACGGTGACCACCAGCCTGTCGGCCTCCACCTCGGCCAGCGCCACCCGGTCGGCCGCCAACGGCTCGCGCAGCGCGGCTACCACCACCTCGCTGACGTCCCGGACGGTCAGCGCGTCGGCGAGCGCGGCGGACAGTCGCTGCACCCGGGACACCTCGTCGCCGCGCGGTGCCGGGTACGAGGCGTCGGCGACCACTCCGAGCACCCGTTCGGGCCGGCCGGTGGCGTCGGCCAGTACCTGGCAGTTCATCCGCAGCCAGCGCGGCTCGCCCAGGCCGGCTCCATGGACGGGTCCGGGTGCGCCGGCACCGGCCGGGCGCCTGGGCAGGACCCGGAATTCCAGCTCGCGGCTGCCAGAAGCGGCCTGGGCGGGCTCGACGATGGACATCAGCGCGGGCAGATCGTCCGGGACTGCGCGCGCGAGCAGGGTCTCGACCCTGCCGTCGAAGTCCTCGGGGGCGATACCGACGAGATCCAGTACCGTCGCGTCCACGTCGATCCGGCCCGTACCCAGTACCAGGGTGAAGGAGCCGGCCCGCAGGCCCCCCAGGGCCGGCGGCGGCGCGGACCCGGTTTCCGGTTCGGGGACGGCCACGGGCGGGGGCGGCAGTGCCGGTGCGGGGGTGGGCCGGTCCGCCAGGAGCCGGGTGGCGACCTGGGCCGCGTACAGCTCCAGAAAGCTGCGCTGCTCGGCCTCGAAGCCGTCCCCGGTACCCCCCACGACGACCAGGCAGCCCAGTCGGCCGCCGTCCGACCCGAGGGGCAGCACCCCGAGGGACAGGGGGGCAGCCGGCGCCTCGGGGGTGGTCCCCGGATCCGGCTCCGGGGCGGTTGCGTGGTTGCCGCCGTAGGAGGCCAGTTCGGCCGCGTCCAGCCACAGGGGCCGGCCGGCGCAGAAGGCCTCGGCGGCGGGGGAACGGCCGGACAGGGGATAGCTCTCTGGCAGTCCGTACCGTGCCGCCCTGCCTCCGGCCGTCTCCACCAGCCGCAGACTCAGGCCGCCCGCCTCGTCGCCCGCCGCGTCGTCCGGCACATAGACGGCAGCCACCAGCGCGCCGGCGAAGGCCGGGGCCTGAAGTGCCCCGGCCGCGCCTTCCCCCGGCCTCGGGAACCCGACCCCGGCGCCGCCGTCGTTGGGCATGCCCGGGAATGGCAAGGCGCTCACATCTTCAGAATGTCACAGCTGCGGGCGTCAGGAGAGGTGGGCGGAATGTTCCGGGTGTGCGCGGAACGGCGCGACCTCAACGGCTGCCCTAGTCTCGTTGGTACGGCGGCCCCGCCCGGTCGAGGCGAGGCGTGTGGCGCTGTCGGATCCCGAAAGGGGTTGTTCTCATGTGCCGGTGGCTCGCCTACTCAGGAACGCCCGTGCTCCTCGACGACATCCTGTACAAGCCCGCGCACTCGCTGATCGACCAGAGTCTGCACTCCCGGCTCGGGGTCGAGACCACCAACGGTGACGGTTTCGGCGTCGGCTGGTACTCGCCGGACTCCCAGAACCCGGCGATCGTCCGGGACACCGGTCCGGCGTGGAACAACCGCAATCTGCGCGAGATCGCCGACCATGTCCGCTCGCCGCTGTTCTTCGCCCATGTGCGCGCCTCGACCGGTACCGCCGTGCAGCAGACCAACTGTCACCCCTTCCGCCACGGCCGCTGGATGTGGATGCACAACGGCGCCATCACCGATTTCCACCGGCTCCGGCGGGACATGTGCGTGGCCATCGACCCGGCGTTGTTCTCCTCGATGGAGGGGTCGACCGACTCCGAGGTGATGTTCTTCCTGGCCCTCACCTTCGGGCTGGACCAGGACGCCCCGACCGCCGTCGCCCGGATGGCCGGCCTGGTGGAGCGTCTGGGCCGGGACCACGGGGTGGAGTTCCCTCTCCAGATGACGATCGCGGTGACCGACGGCGTGCGCACATGGGCCTTCCGCTACTCCAGCCAGGGGAAGTCGCGTTCGCTGTTCTACAGCAGCGAGGTGGAGACCCTGCGGGCGCTGCACCCCGAGATGGCATTCCTGCAGCATGTCTCCGACGAGACCCGGCTCGTGGTGTCCGAGCCGCTCGGCGACCTGCCGGGGGCCTGGAACGAACTTCCGGAGAGCAGCTACGGCGTCGTGCAGCCCGGCGCGTACGAACTGCAGCGCTTCGACCCGCTGCCGGCGTAGCCGCCGGGGCGCCTGCCGGTTCTCCTCCCGGGCCGGGGCCTCACCTCCAAATCTTCGAGCGACGCACACGTTCGAGAGCACTGCTCTTGACGGAGAGCCGACGCAAGTGTGACCATGGAGCACAAGCGAGAGCGCCGCTCTCCAGTCGAGGGGAACTCCTATGTCTCTGCATGTCATCGTCGGCAGTGGCGCCGCGGGCTCGGCCACCGCACGGCTCCTGGCCTCGCGCGGCGAGCACGTCCGGCTCGTGACCCGCTCCGGCAGCGGCCCCGAGCACCCGGCGATCGAGCGGATCGCCGCGGACGCCACCGATTCCGAACGCCTCGGAGCGCTGGCCGAGGGCGCCACCGCTCTCTACAACTGCGCCAACCCCGAGTACGACCGCTGGATGACGGACTGGCCGCCGCTCGCCTCCGCCCTGCTGAGCGCGGCCGAGCGGAGCGGAGCGACCCTGGTCACCCTGAGCTGCCTGTACGGATACGGTCCGGTGGACGGGCCGATGACCGAGGAGACACCGCTCGCGGCCACCCACCCCAAGCTGCGGGTGCGGGCGGACATGTGGCGGGACGCTCTCGCGGCCCACCAGGCCGACCGGATCCGGGCCACCGAGGTCCGCGCCGGCGACTACCTCCAGGCACGCTCGATTCTCACCTTCTCGCTCGGCGAGCCCCTGCTCGCCGGCCGCCGGGCCTACTGCCCCGCGCCCCTGGACCAGCCGCACAGCTGGACCTCGCTCAACGACGTGGCGGCGATGCTGGTGACAGCCGCCGGGGACGAGCGGGCCTGGGGCAGGGCCTGGCATGTGCCGACCGGCGCTCCCCTGACCGTCCGTGAACTCGCCGTCCGGTTCACCGAGGTCACCGGAGCCGATGCGCCGAAGCTGACGGAGATTCCGTACCCGGTGCTGTGGACCACCGGACTGTTCTCGATGATGCTGCGTGAACTGCGCACCACCCGCTACCAGTTCGACCGTCCGTTCGTCATGGACTCCAGCGCCGCCACGCGCACCTTCGGCCTGCGGGCCGAACCGTTCGACGACGCGCTGCGCGAGACGGCGCGGCTGCTCCGGCAGCCGGCCGCCCCGCGCATAGCGGGTGCCGCCGCGACCGCGACGGCGCCCCGGTGATCAGCTCTTGATGAAGGCGAGCAGGTCGGCGTTGAACGCCTTCTCGAACTCGCCGGTCAGACCGTGCGGAGCGCCGGGGTAGACCTTGAGCGTGGCGTCCTTGACCAGCTCCGCCGACTTCAGGGCGGCGTCCGCGACGGGCACGATCTGGTCGTCGTCGCCGTGCGCGATGAGGGTGGGGACGTCGATGCGCTTGAGGTCCTCGGTGAAGTCCGTCTCCGAGAACTGCTTGATGCAGTCGTACGCCGCCTTCAGTCCGGCCTGCATGCTCTGCAGCCAGAACTCGTCGCGCTTGCCCTGCGAGACGGCCGACCCGGGCCGGTTGGCACCGTAGAAGGCCTCGCTGAGGTCGGCGTAGAACTGCGAGCGGTCGTTCTCGACACCGGCGCGGATACCGTCGAAGACCTCGATCGGCAGTCCCTCCGGGTTCGCCTCGGTCTTGAGCATCTGGGGCGGTACGGCGCCCAGCAGGACGGCCTTGGCCACCCGGGCGGTGCCGTGCCGGCCGATGTAGCGGGCGACCTCACCACCACCGGTGGAGTGGCCGACCAGGATCACGTCGTTCAGGTCGAGGGACTCGATGAGCTCGCCGAGGTCGTCGGCGTAGGTGTCCATGTCGTTGCCCTGCCAGGACTGGGCGGAGCGGCCGTGTCCACGGCGGTCGTGGGCGATGGCGCGGAAGCCGTTCTCCGCGACGAGCCGTATCTGGCCTTCCCAGGCATCGGAGTTGAGCGGCCAGCCGTGGCTGAAGACCACGGGCTGTCCCACGCCCAGATCCTTGTAGAAGATCTCGGTGCCGTCGGAGGTGGTGAAGGTGCTCACAGTGTTCCTTTCG
The DNA here is from genome assembly GCF_056270125.1 of Streptomyces sp. RLA131. Lineage (NCBI taxonomy): Bacteria > Bacillati > Actinomycetota > Actinomycetes > Kitasatosporales > Streptomycetaceae > Streptomyces > Streptomyces sp. RLA131. The sequence continues at coordinate 7,073,211 of NZ_JBWDOQ010000002.1, read as the reverse complement.
AGGGTGCTTCCGGGGTCAGACGAAGCGGCGGACGAAGGACAGCGCCGTGTCGGCGACTTCCTTCCAACCGCTGTCGATGGTCAGCGCGTGACCACGTCCCGCGATCTCGGTGATCTCGGTGACGCCCGGGTTGTGCGACTGTTTCTTGTAGGAGGCGTTGGTGATGGCCCAGGGGACCGTGTGGTCCTTCTCCCCGGAGATGAGCAGCAGCGGGCCGCGGTCGGGGTTCCCGGTGTCGACCCTGACCTCGGTCCACGGGTTGAGGTTGGCGGTCGCCGCCTGGAACAGCGGCGCTCCGGGCGCGGGCACCGCGAAGGTCTCGTAGAGGTGCCTGGCCTCTTCCTCACTCACCGCGTTGGCGAAGCCGTAGCGGAACTGCTCATAGGTCAGCGGTACGGCACGGTGCCGGTTGGCGGGGTTGCCCAGTACCGGGGCGGAGGACCGCAGCGAGGAGACGGGCAGCGGCAGCACGCCGCGGAAGGGCGCCGGGTCGATCGCCACCGACGCCGCCGACAGGCCACGCCCGGCGATGATCTGTGTGATCAGGCCGCCGAAGGAGTGACCGACCACCGCCGGCTTGCGCTCCAGCGTGCCGATCAGCTTCGCGGTGTGGTCGGCGACCTCCCCGACGGTCTTGCCGGCGAAGACCTCCGGACGGGCGTTGGCCTCCGCCACCGTCTCGGGGTCATCGGGCCACGACAAGGACACCGGCGCATAACCGGCCTGCTCGAAGTGGGTCGCCCAGCGGTCCCAACTGCTGGGCAGCAGCCACAGACCGTGGACGAATACGACCGGGGTGAGTCCGGTGGCGTTGGCCCGCTCTATCTGCCGCGCGTCATTCGCTGTCATGTTCCGACGCTATTGAGGGACCTGTGTCCCCCGCAATCAGTCACATGACTGCTTCTGTGTCCACCTGGCCGGCGGAGGCCGGCCGGCGACAGCGGGCCGGCGGAGAACGTCAGCGCAGCACGGCCTCCAGGAAGTCGGTCCCCAGACGCGCGCCGGCCCCGAGGTCCAGCCGGTGCAGCACATACCGCCCGCGCCGCCGGGTGGTGACCAGGCCCGCCTTCTTCAGCACGGTCAGATGGCGGGAGACCTCCGGCGGCGACAGCTGCCAGGAGGCCGCGAGTTCACCGGTGGTGTGCTCACCGCGGGCCAGTGTGCGGGCCAGCCGGATCCGCGTGGGGTGGGCGAGTGCTTCCAGTCGCTGCTGGACCTGGTCGAGCGATACGGGGCGGGGAGCCGCCTGCTCCGCGACGGGGTACTGCACGGCCGGACGCCGGGCCGGGGAGTACACGACCAGCAGATGCGGCCGCCCGAAGACGGTCGGGATGAAGGTGACGCCCTCACCGGCACCGCTGGTCGCGTTGTCCTGGAGCTTGTCGATGACGATCCGCTCGCGCTCATGGTCGTACGACACCGCGGGCGAGATCGCGGCCAGCGCCTCGGACAGCCCCCGCCGGGCGAGGAGATCGGCCTTGAGCCGGGCGTCGGCGGCCAGTTGGGGCAGCGCCCGGGCCCAGGCGTCGGTGAAGAACGACGCGGCGCAGTCCTCCAGCAGCCGTCGTACGATCGTCCGCACCGCCGGAGGGTCGGCGAGCAGCCGGTCGGCGAAGGCGGCCTGGCGGGGTCCGCGGGCGTGCGCCAGTTCGCGGGCGAGATCACGGGCCCTGGCGTCCACGAGCGGGGAGCGCGGCCGGAAGGTCAGCCGGGAGGATCCGCAGACGGTGACGAGGGCGGCGGCCACATAGCGTTCGTCGTCGATGCGGTCGACGGCGTCGAGTTCCGCGGCCAGCGTCGCGGCGGGCCGGCCCGGGACGAGGAAGTCCGCTCGGGACGAGCGCCAGAGGAAGTCCGCCTCCAGCAGCCGGTCGGCGAGCCCGGGTTTGAGGGCGGTGGCGGTGCCGGTCGCCCAGCCGTGCAGCGCGGGGTGGTGCGCGGGCTCGGCGAGCACATGCAGCATCGAGGTGAGCTCCGCGAGCGGCGACGGGGCGAAGAACAGCCGCTCGTGGGGCAGGCCGGTGATGTCGATCGTCACGCTCATGGGACCGATGCTCGCAGACGCCCCGCGGGGCGGCCCGTGGGTTGACGGCCTGCGTCAATCGGCGTGCCCGGCGGGGCTTCCGGGCCGCAGCGTGACGGTCATGAAGGCGACTACGGCGGCCGCGCCACGCGGCCGGGAGGACGAGGGCCCGGGGCTGCTCGCGGTCCGTGGCGGACGGCGTTACGCGGTGGCCCTGGTGGTGGACGCGCTGGGTTCCGGCCTGCTGCGGCCCTTCCTGCTGCTGTACGCGATCGGGGTGCTGGGGCTGGGTGCCGGCGCGGCCGGGCTGGCGATGTCGGCGGGGATGCTGGCCGGGCTGGCGGCGGTGGTCCCGCTGGGGCGGTGGCTGGACCGGGGTGCCCGGTCGGGCGCGGTGGTGGTGACGCTGCTGACCCGGGCCGCCGGGGTCGGTGCGCTGCTCACCGCGGACGGCACCCCCGGATTCGTGCTGGCCGCGACCCTGCTGGGCACCGGCACCCAGACCTGGCCGGCCGCGCATGCCGCGATGGTCGCCACCCTGACCGGGGGCAGGGCCCGTGATGCCGCCCTGGCAGCGAGCCGATCCCTGCGCAATGCCGGGCTCGGCGCCGGCGCCCTGGTCGCGACGCTGGCGCTGGCCGGGGGCGCGGGCACGCTGCGCCGCCTCGCCGTGGTCACGCTGGCGGGCTATCTGGTGGCGGCGGTCCTGGTGCGGTCGACGCGGGTGACGGCTCCGGCGGCGATCGTCGGCGGGCCACGCAAGGAACAGCCCGCCAAGGAGCGGCCCGAGGGTCCGGGGATGCGGCGGCTCACGGTGCTCAGCCTCGCGAATCTGCCGTTCGCGCTCTGCTTCGACGTACTCGAAATCGCCCTGCCCGTGGTGCTGGTGTCGCATCTGCGGGCCGCGCCCGCCTGGTCCTCCGCGATTTTCGTGGGCAACACGGTCCTGGTCATCGCCGCGCAGGTCGCCGTCGTACGCCGGTCGGCGAACCGTTCGCGGCGCTCGGTGCTGGCGGGGTCCGGCGTGCTGCTCGCCGTCTCGTACACCGGCTTCTGGGCGGCGGGGGCCCTGGGCGGCCGGGCCGGGGCGCCGGCGATCGCGGCGGTGGCCGTGCTCTACACCTTCGGGGAGATCCTCTACGCGGGAAGCGGTACGGCGCTGGTGGTCTCGGAGGCTCCGCCCGGGCTGCTCGGCCGGGCGCTGGCCCGCTGGCAGTTGTCGACGGGCCTGGGCCGAGCGGCCGCGCCCACCGTGCTGACGGCGCTGCTCGCCGTGGGAGCCGGACCCCTGTGGCTCACCCTCGCCGCGGCCACGCTGCTGGGCGCGGCCGCGGTGCGACGCTCCGGCTGAACAACGGCCGGGCGCCCGGCGCCCGGCACCCGGCACCCGGCACCCGGCGCGAACCGTTGACGCCCAAGGGATTCGATTCTACGTTCCGCCCGACACGCCGAGCATCGTTCGACATGCCGAACACTCGTCTCCCCCCACGGAACAGGAGAATCGCGTGAGCCGCATCTCCCGCCATACCCTCCGCACCGTCCTCGCCCTCCCCGCGGCCGCCCTGCTCGCCCTCGTCCCGAGCAGTGCCTCCGCCTACCCCAACCCCGGCACCGTCACCGGTTCCGTCGTGGTCCACGATCCGTCTATGGTCCGCACCTCGGCCGGCCGGTACCTGCTGTACGCCACCGGGGGCGGGCTGTCGTACCGCACCTCGACCGACCGGATCGCCTTCAGCAGTGGCAGTGACGCCTTCGGCACCCGCCCCGGCTGGTGGACGAACTGGTCCTCGTCCTCGGAGGCCTGGGCACCGGACATCTCCTACCACGGCGGCAAGTACCTGATGTACTACGCCGTCTCGTCGTTCGGCTCCAACACCTCCGCCATCGGACTGGCGGGGTCCTCGACCGGGCTGCCGGGCAGCTGGAGCGACTACGGGATCGTCTACACCTCGGCGTCGAGCAGCGACTACAACGCCATCGACCCCAATCTCTTCGTCGACGACGACGGCAAGTGGTGGCTGTCCTTCGGCTCCTGGTGGACCGGGATCAAGATGATCCGCGTCGACCCGTCCACCGGAAAGCAGTACGCCGGCGACACCACCCGCTACAGCATCGCGTCCCGCCCCACCGGGACCAAGGCCGTCGAGGCCCCGTACATCGTCAAGCGGAACGGCTACTACTACCTCTTCGCCTCGTACGACGTCTGCTGCTCGGGCACCAGCAGCACGTACAAGGTCAGGGCGGGCCGGGCCACGAGCGTCACGGGCACCTACTACGACGCGTCCGGGGTGAGCATGCTCAACAACGGCGGCACGCTGGTGCTGGCCTCGCACGGCAGCGTCATCGGCCCCGGTGGCCAGTCGATCACGGCGGACACGGACGGCGACCTGATCGTCTACCACTACTACGACGGCAACGACGGCGGCACACCCAAGCTCGGCGTCAACCTCCTGAACTGGTCCACCGGTTGGCCCGTCGCGTACTGAGCCGCGGAGACCGAAGCGCCTCGGGGGTCCGGGCCCGAGGCACTTTGGCGGGCGCCCCTTCGTTGGGACCGGTGCAAGCGACTGACGATGACACGAGGAGAGACCGTGGCCCTGTGGGACCGGTTCAAGGAATCCGCATCGACGATGCAGAGCCAGCTCAACGCGAAGAAGAACGATCTCAAGAGCGGTGCGTTCCGGGACGCCGGCATGGCGATCTGCGCCCTCGTCGCCGCGGCGGACGGCTCGATCGACCCTTCCGAGCGGCAGCGTGTCGCGCAGCTCATCGGCACCAACGAGGTGCTGCAGAACTTCCCGGCCGCCGATCTGCAGCGGCGCTTCGACGACTACCTCGACAAGCTGACCGCCGACTTCGACTTCGGCAAGGTCACCCTGTTGCAGGAGGTCGCCAAGGCCAAGAAGAAGCCGGCCGAGGCCAGGGCCGTCATCCAGATCGGCATCGTCATCGGCGGCGCGGACGGCAACTTCGACAAGACCGAGCAGGCCGTCGTCCGCGAGGCCTGCTACGCCCTGGGGCTGCCGCCCTCCGAATTCGACCTCTGACCCCGGTCGTCGGATCGTCCGGGCCCGCCGGGGCTCACAGGAGGGTGCTCCAGTAGACCGACCACCAGCGCACCAGGATCAGCGTGACGATGCCCCCGTACCACACGGCGGGCACCGCCCACGGGAACTCCAGCACGGCGCCGCGCAGCGCGGCGGGCAGCGGGATCAGGCGCTGCCTGATGTTGTGCAGGGCCGTGCCCCAGAACAGGGCGATGGTGACGACCCAGGCCAGCGAGCACCACAGGCACAGTGAGTTGATGCGGTAGAGCGACTGGTACTGCAGCCAGGTCACGAAGCAGACGCCGAGGACCGTGCCCGCCTGCAGTCCGAGCCAGAACCAGCGGTGGTAACGGGCCCCGGCGAACAGGCCCATGGCCACGCAGATCACGACGGCGTAGGCCACCAGGCCGATCATCGGGTTCGGGAAGCCGAAGACGTGGGACTGGTCGCTCTCCATGATGTGCTTGCAGTTGATGACCGGATTGATGCTGCAGGGCGGGTTGTAGACCTTGCCCAGGGCCTTGGCTTCGAGCAGTTTGAACTTCTCGTCGGTGATCACCCAGGACGCGAGCAGCCCGAGAGCCCCGCAGACCAGCAGCAACCAGGTGAAGCCCCTGCCCGCGCCGGTGCCCGTGACGGGTTCCGGATGCTCATCGCCCGTACGGGCCTGGCCGATTGCCGCTGTCGCCGTGATCGCTCTCCCTCGTTCCGGCGATCCTAGGTGTGTTGCCCTGAGAGGTTGGGGACGCGGCTGGCGGGTGGTTGGCCTTTCAGCGCGGTGTGTCCGCGGTGGTGATTGTAGGTGTGCAGCCACCCGGGGAACGCCTCGCGGCGTTCGGTCTCCGAGCGGTAGGGGCGGGCGTAGGCCCATTCGTCGAGCAGGGTGCGGTTGAAGCGTTCGACCTTGCCGTTGGTCTGTGGCCGGTAGGGCCGGGTGCGTTTGTGGGTGATCTGGGCTGCTGCCAGCAGGTCGCGCCAGTCGCGTGAGCGGTAGCAGGAGCCGTTGTCGGTCAGGACCCGCTCGACGGTGATCCCGGCCTGGGCGAAGAACGCGTGGGCGCGGGTCCAGAAGCCGGTGGCGGTCTCCTTCTTCTCGTCCGAGAGGATCCCGCTGTAGGCGAGGCGGGAGTGGTCGTCGACGGCGGTGTGGAGGTAGCTGTAGCCGGCGTTCTTGCGGTTCTTGCGGCCGGCCTGGCGGCCCAGGACCTTGTGTCCGCCGCCGTCGGGGATGTTGCCGAGCTTCTTGATGTCGACGTGCACGAGTTCGCCGGGCCGCTCGCGTTCGTAGCGGCGTATGACACGGCCGGTGGCCCGGTCCAGGTGGGTGAGGCGGGCCAGGCCGTAGCGGGTCAGGACGCGGTGCACGGTCGAGGGCACCAGGTGCAGCAGGTGTGCGATGCGGGCCGGGCCCCAGCGGCGCAGGATGCGGACCTTGATGATCCGGCGTTCGATGCGGGTCGGGGTGCGGCGCGGGCTCGTGTGCGGGCGGGAGGACAGATCCCGCATCCCGGCCTCGCCGAGTCGCCGGTAGCGGTCGGCCCAGCGCTGCGCGGTGGTGGGCGAGACCTGGAAGCGTTCGGCGGCCCGGCGCAGGGGCCAGCCGTCCTCGACCACGCAGCGGGCCAGGCGCAGGCGTCCGGTCTCGGTCAGGGGTGCATTACGGTGGGACACGAGGGCCTTTCTGTTGGTGTAGACGTCGCAATCCACACCGAACCGGAAGGCCCTCACCCATTTCAAGATCCCCCAACCGAGATCCTGCTCACCGTCCACAACCTCCCGGGACAGAACACCTAGGTCCTGTCTGGAGTTCGGATCAGGAGTTCGGTAGATCGCCTGCGCGCGAGGGCTCGGTCTTGATAGGCCGTCAGTCATGGCGCGAGGCGATCTCACCGAAGAGCAGTGGGCCCTGATCGAGCCCCATCTCCCGATTGCCGCGGTTGGGCCCATCCCTGACCTGCGGAAACACTTCAACGCGGTGATGTGGCGGTTCCGGACCGGTAGCCCCTGGCGTGACCTGCCGACCGAGTTCGGGCCCTGGCCGAGCGCGTACGACCGCTTCCGGATCTGGGCGACGCGGGGTGTTTTCCAGGATCTGATGCAAACAGTGATCGCCGAGGCCGCCGCCCGCGGCCAGGCCGACCTGGGCCTGGTCAGCGTGGACTCTGCGACCGCCCGGGCCCACCATCACGCCGCCGGGATGGCCCTGGACCCCGAGCAGTTGGCGGCCTTGGAAATGGCCGTCGAGGCCGAAAAGGGGGCGATGGCAAGGCGCAAAGAACGCAGGACGGACAGGCCGAGGATGAGGCGCGCGTCGAGCGGCGACGGGTCCGCCGACGACACCGAGCCCGCTTGAAAGCCGCCGAGCTGGGGCGTTCCCGGGGCGGACTGACGAGCAAGATCCATGTGGCGGCTGACCGACGCTGTCGCCCGCTTGCGTTCGTCCTCACGCCCGGGCAGGCCGGCGACAGTCCACAGTTCGCCCCGGTCCTGGAACGGGTGAAGGTGCGCGGCCCGATCGGGCGCCCGCGGACCCGGCCGGATGCGGTGGCCGCGGACAAGGCGTACTCGTCCCGACGCAACCGCCACTACCTGCGACGACGCGGGATCCGAGCCGTGATCCCGGAGAAGGTCGACCAGGCCGCGAACCGCAAGAAGCGTGGCAGCGCTGGCGGTCGGCCAGTCTCACACGACGCGACACTCTACAAAGAGCGCAACACCGTGGAACGGTGCATCAACCGGCTGCGGAACTGGCGCGGTATCGCTACCCGGTACGACAAGACCCCGGAGAGCTACGAGGCCGGACTGCACCTGTGTGGTGCGATGCTCTGGCTCCGCAGCATCGCACCACACTCGTGATCCGAACTCCAGACAGGACCTAGGACGGGGCGGCCCGCTATGTCGCCCGTCCGTAGCGGACGTTCCTGGTCCAGATCCGTTCCAGCCGCACCCTCGCGCCCGGACGGGGGGCGTGCCAGATCCGGCCGCGGCCCGCGTAGATCCCGACATGGCCCATGGCCCGGCCGGCGGGGAAGAACACCAGGTCACCGAGGACGCGATGACGGCGTCTGATGTGCTGGGTGAGCTCGTACTGCTGCTCGGCGGTGCGCGGCAGGCGCTTTCCGGCCTTGCTGAACGCGTAGAGCGTGAGCCCCGAGCAGTCGAAGCGGTCGGGGCCCGTCGCCCCGTAGGCGTAGGGCGCGCCCTGCTTGGACGCGGCGACGATCAACGCCCTGACCCCGTAGCGCCCCACCGCGTCGGCGGGGACGGTCGGGCCGGTGACGGTGACGGCGGCCACCAGGAGTACGAGGAGGAGCAGGGCGCCTGGGGTTCTGGCGAGGCGGCGGGCGCCGGTCGGGCGATCGGGGCGGTCGCGGCCGTGGCCGCGATCGCGGTCGTGATCTTGGCCCTGGCCGTGGTCGTGCTCTTGGTCCTTACAGGAGTTCGTCCGGGAGTAGGGCATGGTGAGACCTCCGCATCCGGAAACGGTGAACGATCGTTCTGGTCGTGGGGAAATCCCTGCTTTTGACGATCCATGTCGTTCCGTGTCGACGGCCGCTCAGTTTTCTCCGCTGCCATGCCCTTTTCATCTCCGGTTACGGCGCGTCCTGTGCGGGTTCTGCAACAAATCCGCGAACGTACACAGAGATTACTAATCACGGAAACACAAGAGATGATCGGCGGGCCGCGGTAAACGCCATGGTGCGCCACCCTTCCGGAGCGTAGAAATATCTACCAAAATGATGTGAGAGCCGGAAGGGGCAGCATGAGAGGCATCGCACCGAAACAGGCACCGGAACGGGCGGTGGAATGGCTTGCCGCCGCCGCGGCCGATCCGCTCGCCTGCAAACGGGAATGGGAACACGGCGAGAGCGGGACGGTGTTACTGCCCGCCGGCCGGTTCTGGGACGTGCTGAGCGTGCCGGAGGATCTCGGTCTGCTCACCCTCGACGCGCTCATGCGGGTGCCCTGGCAGGAGCCGGGACCCACACTCGCCGATCTCGGGGCGCGCCGGGTCGGCTTCTTCCTCCCCCCTGACCCGGCGACCCGGTGGGTCGGGTCCGGTATCCGCCACGCCGGCACGGGATCCTGGATCGCGGTCCCCGCCCCCTACCGGAACGCCGGCTCACTGCGGTGGCTGGTGCCGCCCGACGGCAGCGGCACCTTTCACACCCCCGCCGCCGTCGAACTGGCCCTCCAGCGCGCCGTCGAACTGCTGCTCACCGGCCGGGTACACGGCGTACGACCTGCAACAGGTACTCCTCGCGGTTGAGCGGGTTGTGGTCCGAACGCGGCCGGGAGGGCACCGGGCCGGTGCTGCCGACCGGCCGGTGACGGTCGAAGGCGGATTCCAGGACGCCTTCGCCACGGGTCAGCCCGGGCAGCCGCTGTTCCAGCTCATGGACTTGGGCCGCCGGGATGTCACCCTCCAGGACGTACGCGGCCCCGCGCGTCACCGGCGTGTCCGGAACGGCCCGCAGCCGGGCCAGTACGGGCAGGACCAGGCCGAGGGTGTCCGCCGGAAGGTCCAGCCGGAAGCGGTGGACCGGCTCGTGGACCTGGGTGCCGCCCCGGCTGAGGGCGTCCATCAGGACCAGCGGCGTCAGATTGCGGAAGTCCCCCGCGGTGCTCGACATGCTCTTGTCGAAGACCCCGTGCGAGTGGCTCTGCCGGGGCCAGTAACCGGCGTGCGTCATGGTGACGGTGCAGTCGGTGACCTGCCAACCGTGGATGCCCTGGAGCAGGGTCTGCCGGACGGTCTCCTCGACCGCCTTGAAGAACGCGAAGGGCATCGAGCCGAGTTCGACGCCGAGCCGGAACTCCACCCCCGCGCCGGCCGGGGCGGGTTCGACCCGCAGCCCGACCGTCGCGAGGAACGGGTTGGGCTCCTTGTCGATGAACTCGACGGCCGCACCGGTGCCGACCGGCCGTTCGACGCAGATGGTCGTGGTCTCGCGGAAGGTCACCTCGACGCCGTACTCGCTCGCCAGCGTCTCCTGGATGACCTCCTTCTGGACCTCGCCGTAGAGCGACACGGAGATCTCCTGCCGCGCCTCGTCCTGCCGGAGGTTGATCAGCGGGTCCTGCTCGGCCAGCTGGGTGAGCGCCACATGCAGGGCCCCCTTGTCGCCGGGGCGGCACGGGACGACCACGGTCTCCAGGCTGGGCGGGGCGAAGTGCCCGTGCGCCGGTGCGGCCCGCGCGGCGCCGATCGGGTCGCCGATCCGGATGTCGCCGAGGCCCCGGAGCGTGGCGATCCGGCCGGCGGCGACCGACTCGCCCGGGACCGCCGATCCGTTCTCGAAGACGCCGATCCCGGTGACCTTGGGCTCCTTCCCGGCGCCCGCGCCCCCGCCCGCGTCTCCGTCGATACGGAGCCGGATCCGGTCGCGGGTCCTGACCGTCCCGGAGAACATCCGGACGTAGGCGATCTTCTCCCCCGCCGGACCGCGCTCGACCTTGAACACGGTGCCCGAGACCGGGCCGTCGGCATCGCCCTCGGCGACGGGCAGCAGCTCCCTGATCCCGGCGGTCAGCGAATCCACCCCGGCGCCGGTGACGGCCGAGCCGAAATACACCGGATGCACCAGCGCGCGCCGGGTCTGCGCGGCCAGTTCACGGCGGAGGCGGTCGTACGTCAGCGCCTTCTCGTCGCGGACGTACTCGGCCAGCAGGGCGTCGCTGTGGCCGGTGAGCAGATCGGCCAGGCCGCCGGTGAAGTCCGCGTCGGCGGAGGTGTAGGGAACCCAGCCCGCGGCACGGGTGCCCGGCGCGACGGCCGTACCCATCGGGATCACGGACGGGGTCAGCTTCTCGGCGATGCCCCGCAACGTGCCGCCGTACCGCGCTCCGGCCCGGTCCGTCTTGTTGACGAACAGCAGGGTGGGGATGCGCAGCCGCTGCAGGGTCCGCATCAGGATCCGGGTCTGCGCCTGTACGCCCTCCACGGCGGAGACGACCAGGACGGCGCCGTCGAGCACGCTCAGCACCCGCTCCACCTCGGCGATGAAATCCGGGTGCCCGGGTGTGTCGATCAGATTGACGGTGATGTCGTCGACGGGAAACGACACGACAGCCGATTTGATCGTGATGCCGCGCCGGCGTTCCAGCGCGAGGGAATCGGTCGTGGTGCTGCCGTCGTCGACGCTGCCGATCTCGTCGATGACTCCGGCGGCGTGGAGAAGCCGCTCGGTCAGACTTGTCTTACCGGCGTCGACATGCGCCAGAATTCCCAGGTTGAGCGTGCTGGTCGTGTGCACGGAGCTTCATGTCCTTCGGGTGGATGGAAATTCCCTTCGGGTCGGACATGAATGTCGCGCGCATTGTCGTCTCTCTCCTGTGGCCGGTGCGGTTTCCTGCCGGGATTACAGCAGGCGGGCCTTCCCGGCGGCAACCGATTTATCCGGCCGGCCACACCACGGGGCCACTACGCCGCCGGGCCGCCGGGCCGGCAGACCACCGGACCCACGGGCCGCTCACGAGCCCTGGGGCCCCGGCACGAGCGCCCCGGCGGGCAGCCGGGGAACGGGCCAGGCGGGGTCGGGCCGCCAGTCCGCCCAGCCCGCGTCCGCCCCGAACGGTCCCTCACGGGCCTCGATCATGGCCAGGGCCCGGCCCCGGGCCACCTCCACGGCGCGGTGGTCGGCCTTGCCGACGATGCCGAGCCGCCGGCCCTGGGCGTACTCGTCCTCGTCCTTCCACCGCCGGCGCGACAGGTCGGGGGCGACCACCAGGTCGACGAGGAGGTCGAGGGTGTCGTAGCCGACGGCCGTACGGCGGGGCGGGCGCTCGAAGTTGACGTACCAGGTGAGCAGCCGTGGGTGGTCGCCGCCGGGCGCGTAGAAGGCGTTGACGCTGAAGTACCCCTGCGGCGGCCGCCACACCAGCAGCACCGTGTCCTGCCAGAACCGGCGGCCCAACTGCCAACGGCCGGAAGCGAGTTCCGGCAGGGTCTGCTTGCGCAGCGCGTCGTCGCCGGTGCGCAGCGCCGCGGCGTAGGTGGTCCCCACCCGTGTCTCCGCCCCCGGCCAGGAACAGGCGACCAGCGCCTCCCCGGTGTCCCGTACGGTGCGCAGCGCGTGCGCACTCCACACCCGGCCTCGGAACACGTCCCTGCGCACGACGGTTCCCCCCGCCGGGAAGCGCCTCGGTGCGCCGGACGCCGTCCCCGTCGGGGAGAATGACGTCCCGGCCCGTCCTCGTGGGCGGGCCCAGAACCGACGCAGGAGATCAGGCACCTTGTCCGACACGCCCGAAGCCCCTTCCGCCGGTACCGGCAGTGCCGCCCTGCGGGCCGACTGCGCCAACTGCTTCGGGCTCTGCTGCGTCGCGCTGCCCTTCGCCGCCTCGGCCGACTTCGCCGTGGACAAGCCCGCCGGCAGGGCGTGCGCGAACCTGCGCACGGACTTCCGCTGCGGCATCCACACCCGCCTGCGCGAGGAGGGTTTTCCCGGCTGCACCGTCTTCGACTGCTTCGGAGCCGGTCAGAAGGTCTCCCAGGTCACCTTCGGCGGCACGGACTGGCGCCGGGCTCCGCACACCGCACGCGCGATGTTCGACGTCTTCCCCGTCATGCGGCAGCTGCACGAACTGCTCTGGTACGTCACCGAGGCCCTGTCGCTCGCGCCCGCCCGCCGCGTCCACGGCGACCTGCGCCGGGAGCGGGACCGGCTGGAGGCCCTCGGCCGGGGCAGCGCCGAGGAGCTCGCCGGGCTGGACATGGCCGCCCTGCGGCACGAGGTCAACACGCTGCTGCTGCGCAGCGCCGAACTGGCACGGGCGGGCATCCCCGGCCGCAAGAGGAACCACCGGGGAGCCGACCTCGCCGGGGCCCGCCTCAAGGGGGCCGACCTGCGCGGTGCCAGTCTGCGCGGCGCCTGCCTCATCGCCGCCGACCTGACCGGAGCCGATCTGCGCGGCGCCGATCTCATCGGAGCCGACCTGCGGGACACCGTCCTGCGCGGCGCGGATCTGACCGGCAGCATCTTCCTCACCCAGGCCCAGATCAACGCGGCCAGGGGTGACTCCGCCACCCGGCTGCCGCCGGCGCTCGCCCGGCCCGCTCACTGGTAGGCGGCCTCAGCCGGCCGGCCGCTCCTCGATCGCGTCGACCCGATCGGGGTAGAAGGCCACATGGTCCCTGATCCCGGCCACCGCCTCGTACGGGGCCTCGTAGGTCCACACGGCGTTCACCGAGCGCTCGCCGCCGGCGGGCACGCTGTAGTAGGCCGCCACCCCCTTGTAGGGGCAGTACGTGGTGTGATCGCCGCGTTCCAGCTCGGTGAGGTCGACGTCCTGGCGCGGGATGTACTGCACGGGCGGGTAGGCCGCCTCGCGCACCGTCAGCGCCTCGCGGGTGTCGGCGACGACCCGTCCGGCGACGGACACCACGACGCGGGCGGGGTTCTTGTCCACCGTGATCGGGTGGTCCGGCCCCGGAACAAGCACCGGCCTGTGGCTCATACGACTCAACTCCCGTGAACGGCGACGACCCAGGCAGTCTCGCCGTTTTCGCGCCCGGCCGCCAGGGGCACCCGTGCCCGGGCGCCGGCAGCCGGATCGATAGCATGCACACGCCATACACCTGCCATCACAGCACCCATCACAGCACCCATCACAGCACCGCAGCCTCGGGGGACAGCATGAGTGACTTCTACGGCCCGCCCGGCCAGTTCGGACCGCCCCCGCAGGGGCCGCCCCCACAGGGCCCACCGGGCCCGCCCCCGGGCGGTCCGGCGCCGTACGGCCATCAGCCGCCGTACGGGGCTCCCTACCCGCCCGGTCCGCCGCAGCCGCCCCGCAGGAGCAACGCGGCGGCGATCCTGGTCATCGGCATCGGCGGCACGCTGGTCCTCGCCCTGGTCGCGGTGCTGGCGCTGGGCGCGATGGCGGGCTGGTTCGAGTCCAAGGCGGACGACATCACCTACCCGGCGGTCTCCCCCACCGCCACCTCCACGTCGGCGTACTCCGGGTCCTCCGGTGACAGCGACGGCGACGGGTCGGCCGCCGACCCCACCACCGCCGCCCCCGACCCGACCACGCAGGCCTTCAACGCGGTCTCGGCGGGCGACTGCCTCACCGTGTACGACACCGGCTACGGCGGCGACCTCCAGCACTACGACTGGAGCACCGACGTGCCGCCGGACCCGGTGAGCTGCTCAAGCTCCAAGGCACTGGTGAAGGTCACCGAGGTCACCGACGACCTGAGTGACTGCGCGACCGGGACGGGACGCGGGCGCTGGTACCACCTGGCGTCCGACGGCGGCACCACGGTCCTGTGCATGAGCCGCATCTACCGCACGGGCTACTGCCTGCTCGCCGTGCAGAAGGGCAGCGGCAGCGGCGCGACGATCACGCTGGGCGACATGACGGGCGTGGACTGCACGGTCAAGAAGGTCCCGAAGCCGTACAACCAGATCATGCACATCACCGGTGTCCCCAAGCACTCGGGCACCATCACGGCCGCGACCTGCAGCCGTGCCGCCAACGACACCACGTACTACTACTGGTGGAAGGTCGACGGCGGCACGAAGGCCCTGTGCACCATCGTCTACCGGGGCTGACCGCCCACCGGGGCCGGCGGTCAGGGGCCGGCGGTCAGGGGCCGACGGTCGCGCACCGGCGGCCCCGGCCGGTCACAGCGTGCTGATCATGCCTCCGTCGATCACGAAGTCCGCGCCGGTGACATTGCCCGCGCGCTCCCCGGCGAGCATCAGCACGAGATCGGCGACCTCCTCCGGCCGGGTGAACCGGCCCGTCACCGCCGCCCCGGCGGCCTGGTCGACCACGGAGTCCGGCTCACCCCCGGTGGTGCGGGCGACGGTCGCGGCGACGCCGTCCGCGCCGAGCCACAGGTCGGTGGCGACCGGTCCCGGGCTCACCGTGTTGACGCGGACGCCGCGCGGGCCGACCTCCTTGGAGAGCGCCTTGCTGAAGTTGGCGAGGGCCGCCTTGGCGGCGCAGTAGTCGATGACGACCGGGTCGGGCAGGAAGGAGTTGACCGAGGAGACGGTCACGATGCTGCCCGCGCCCCGCTCCAGCAGGTGCGGGAGGGCCGCGCGGGTCGTCCGGACCGCGGACAGGAAGTTGAGGTTCAGCGCCGACATCCAGTCGTCGTCGGTCACCGACAGGAATCCCCCCAGGCGCGGCCGCACCGCGCCCACGTTGTTGACCACGACGTCCAGGCCGCCGAAGGCCGATACCGCCTCGGCGACCAGCCGGGCCGGGCCGTCCGGCGTGCCCAGGTCCACGGGTACGGCACGCACCGGGTACTCCTTGGCGAGCGCCGCCAGCTCGTCGGTGACATGCCGGGCCCCGGCCGCCACGTTCACGCCCTCCCGGGCCAGCGCCCGGGCGACGGCCAGCCCGATACCCTTGCTCGCACCGGTGACGACGGCGGTCCTGCCGGACAGACCCAGCTCCATGATGTTCCTCTCGTCGGGCGGAGCGGCGCCCGGCCCGGTGGGCGATTACCGTCGCGGCGCCGCATTGGACAGGATGGGGTCCATGACCGAGATCCGCACACCCCGCCTCCTCCTGCGCCGCTGGACCGACGACGACCTCGCCCCGATGGCGGACATCAACGCGGACCCCCAGGTCATGCGCTGGATCGGTGACGGCTCCGTCCGCGATCTGGAGCAGACCGCGGAGTCCATCGAGCGCTGGGAGGAGGAGTGGGACGACGAGGGCTTCGGCCTCTTCGCGGTCGAGCTCCTGGCCTCCGGCGAGCTGGCCGGCTTCACCGGCCTGTCCGTGCCGGAGTTCCTGCCCGAGGTGCTGCCCGCCGTGGAGATCGGCTGGCGGTTCGGACGGCACTTCTGGGGCCAGGGCTATGCCTCCGAGGCCGCCCACGCCGCCCTGGAGTTCGCCGTGGAGGACCGCGGCCTGGACCGCGTGGTCAGCATCGCGCGTATCGGCAACGACGCCTCGGAGAACGTCATGCGCAAGCTCGGTATGACGCCGGAGCGCGAGACCATCCATCCCGTCTACGGACATCCGCTGCGCGTCCACGCCATCGACCTCACCGAATTCCTCGCCTGATCAAGATCGCGCTGCGGCGGCCGCCCCCGGTCCCTACGATGGGGGATGCGTGATCCAAAGGGGGACACCGACAACTCGGGGGTGGGGACGCCAGTGACAGTGACAGAGCCGGCCGGCACGACACGGACCGTGATCGTGACGGTCGACGACGACCCGGGAGTCTCCCGTTCCGTCGCCCGTGACCTGCGGCGACGCTACGGCGAGTCGTACCGCGTGGTGCGCGCGGAGTCCGGGGAGTCGGCGCTGGAGGCGCTGCGCGAGCTGAAACTGCGCGGCGATCTGGTCGCGGTGATCCTGGCCGACTACCGGATGCCCCGGATGAACGGCATCGAGTTCCTGGAACAGGCGATGGACGTCTTCCCGGGCGCCCGCCGGGTGCTGCTGACCGCGTACGCGGACACCGGCGCCGCGATCGACGCGATCAACGTGGTGGACCTCGACCACTACCTGCTCAAGCCCTGGGACCCGCCGGAGGAGAAGCTCTACCCGGTGGTGGACGACCTGCTGGACATCTGGCTGGCCTCGGACCACCGCCCGGTGCCGGAGACCAAGGTCGTCGGTCACCGCTGGTCGGCACGCTCCTCCGGGGTCCGGGAGTTCCTGGCCCGCAACCAGGTGCCGTACCGCTGGTACGCCTCCGACGAGCCGGAGGGGCAGCGGCTGCTCACGGCCGCCGGCGAGGACGGGCTGCGGCTGCCGCTGGTGATCACCTCCGAGGGCAAGACCCTGGTCGAGCCCTCCGACCAGGACCTGGCCGGGCGGGTGGGTCTGACCACCACCCCGACGGCCGACTTCTACGACCTCATCGTGATCGGCGGCGGTCCGGCCGGACTGGGCTCGGCGGTCTACGGCGCCTCCGAGGGGCTGCGGACCGTACTCGTGGAGCGCACCGCCACCGGCGGCCAGGCCGGGCAGAGTTCCCGGATCGAGAACTACCTGGGCTTCCCGGACGGCGTGTCCGGGGCCCAGCTGACGGACCGGGCACGCCGCCAGGCCGCCAAGTTCGGCGCCGAGATGCTCACCGCGCGCGAGGTCACCGGCCTGGAGATCAACGGCCCGGCCCGTACCGTCCGGTTCGCGGACGGCTCGGCGATCGCCGCCCACACGGTGATCCTCGCGACCGGTGTCTCGTACCGGCAGCTCGAAGCCCCCGGGCTGGCGGAGCTGACCGGGTGCGGGGTCTTCTACGGCTCGGCGCTGACCGAGGCGGCCGGCTGCGAGGGCCATGACGTGTACATCGTCGGAGGGGCCAACTCCGCGGGTCAGGCGGCGGTGTTCCTGGCGAAGGGCGCCAAGTCCGTGACGCTCCTGGTGCGGGGCCCTTCGCTGACCGCCTCCATGTCGCACTACCTCATCCAGCAGGTCGCCGGCACCCCCGGCATCTCGGTGCGCACCCACACCGAGGTGGTGGCCGCCCACGGCGACGGCCACCTGGAGGGGCTCACGCTGCGCGACACCACGACCGGCGCCACCGAGCAGGTCGACGCCCAGTGGCTGTTCGTGTTCATCGGCGCGGCCCCGCTGACCGACTGGCTGGACGGTGTCGTGGTGCGCGACGAACGCGGCTTCGTCATCGCCGGCCCCGACCTGACCGCGGACGGCTCGCCGCCGGCCGGCTGGGAGCCGTCCCGGCCCCCGTACCACCTGGAGACCTCGGTCCCCGGAGTCTTCGCGGCGGGCGACGTACGCGCCGAGTCCGCCAAGCGGGTCGCCTCCGCCGTCGGCGAGGGCGCGATGGCCGTGATGCTCGTACACCGGTACCTGGAGCGGCTGTGAGCGCCCGCCCGGAGCCGTGCAGCGTGGAGGAGCTGCGCTCGCTGTTCCTGTTCGAGAAGCTGTCGTCCGAGCAGCTGGACTGGCTGTGCGGCGAGGGCCGGGTGGAGACCGTCGCCCCCGGCCAGGTCTACTCCGAGGGCGAGGCCGCCACCTGCTTCTACGTGCTGCTCGAAGGCACCCTGGTGCTGTCCCGCCGGGTCGGTTCCGACGACATCGAGGTCACCCGCGCCTCCGGCCGCGGGGTGTACGCCGGCGCCTGGCAGGCCTATCTCGGCGACCGGGTCCCCCAGGTCTACAACAGCTCGATGCGGGTCACGGTCCCCTCGCGGTTCTTCGTGCTGGCGGCCGACAGCTTCTCGCAGCTGATGCGCGAGTGGTTCCCGATGGCCGTGCACATGCTGGAGGGTGTCTTCTTCGGCAACCGGACCACCCAGCAGGCCATCGGCCAGCGCGAACGCCTCCTGGCCCTCGGCTCGCTGTCGGCCGGGCTCACCCACGAGCTGAACAATCCCGCCGCCGCCGCGCTCCGTGCCACGTCCGCGCTGCGGGAGCGGGTCGCCGGAATGCGCCACAAGCTGGGCATGATCGCGTCCGGGCCCTTCGACCGGGCCGCCCTGGAGACCCTGACCGGACTGCAGGAGGCCGCCGCCGAGCAGGTCTCCAAGGCCCCGGTGCTGAGCCCGCTGGAGGCCTCCGACCGCGAGGACGCCGTGGCGGACTGGCTCGACGACCACGGGGTGTCCGGCGGCTGGCAGCTCGCCCCGACCTTCGTACAGGCCGGGCTGGAGACGGACTGGCTGGAGCGGGTCGCCGCCGCGGTGGACGGCGCGATCCTCGAAGGCGCGGTGCGGTGGCTGAACTACACCGTCGAGACCGAGCTGTTGATGAACGAGATCGAGGACTCCACCACCCGGATCTCGACGCTGGTCGGCGCGGCCCGCCAGTACTCGCAGCTGGACCGCTCGCCCTTCCAGGTGGTCGACGTCCACGAGCTGATCGACAGCACCCTGCAGATGCTCGCCGGCAAGATCGGCCAGGGCATCTCCGTGGTCAGGGAGTACGACCGCGCGCTGCCGAGGATCCCCGCCTACCCGGGCGAGCTCAACCAGGTCTGGACGAACCTCATCGACAACGCGGTCTCCGCCATGAACGGCGGCGGCGCCGGTACCGCCTCGGGCACCCTCACCGTCCGCACGGCGCTGGACCGGGACCACGTCCTGGTGGAGTTCGGCGACACCGGCCCCGGGGTCCCGCCGGAGATCCGCGACCGCATCTTCGAGCCGTTCTTCACCACCAAGCCCGTCGGCGAGGGCACCGGCCTGGGCCTCGACATCTCCTGGCGCATCGTCGTCACCAAGCACCATGGCGACCTCCAGGTGGAGTCCGCCCCGGGCGACACCCGTTTCCGGGTACGCCTTCCGCTCACCGCACCGCAGGAGTCGCCATGACCAGCACCCCCGGCATCGACCCGACCGTGCCTCCCAGCGGTTCCGGCTGCGCCGAGTGCGACACCGCCGGAGGCTGGTGGTTCCATCTGCGCCGCTGCGCGCAGTGCGGCCACATCGGCTGTTGCGACTCCTCGCCCTCCCAGCACGCCTCGGCGCACGCCAAGGAGAGCGGTCACCCGCTCATCCGCAGCTTCGAGCCGGGCGAGGCCTGGTACTGGAGCTACCGGACCGACGAGTTCGCCGAGACCGGCCCCGACCTGGCGCCGCCCGAGTGCCACCCGGCCGACCAGCCCGTTCCCGGCCCCGCGGGCCGCGTGCCCGATGACTGGAACGAGCATCTGCACTGACCGCCGACCAGCGGGGAATGCCGCCGGGGGGTACGGCGTTACGGTCACCAGAGACACGCAGTGAAAACGGATCCCATCCCCATTCAGGGGGTGCGGGATCCGGCCCGAACCTCTGGAGGACCCCATGGCGCGTACCGACGCCCGCCCCGTCATCACCCTCCGCTCCACCGCCGGCACCGGCCACGCGTACGTGACCCGCAAGAGCCGGCGCAACAACCCGGACCGGCTCGTACTGCGCAAGTACGACCCCACCCTGGGCCAGCACGTCCTCTTCCGCGAAGAGCGCTGACCTCGCAGACCCAGGTCCGGACTCACCGCCCGGACTCCGCCCGGACTCACCGCCCGGACTCACCGCCTCGCCCCGTCGCACGGGAAGGACCCGCATGAACCCCCGCATCCACCCCGCCTACCGCCCCGTGGTCTTCCGCGACCGCTCAGCGGGTTTCGCCTTCCTCACCCGTTCCACCGCCGACTCCGGCCGGAGCGTCGAGTGGGAGGACGGCAACACCTACCCCGTCGTGGACGTCGAGATCTCCTCCGCGAGCCACCCGTTCCACACCGGAACGGCCCGCGTCCTGGACACCGCCGGCCGGGTCGAGCGCTTCCGCCGGCAGTACGGCACCGACCGCGTCTGACGTACGAGGGGCGGGCCCACGATCGCCCAAGCGGTCGTGGGCCCGCCCCTCAGCTGTGTCCCGGGCCTGAATCCTCTCCTCCGTCATGGCCAATCGGCATGCGGCTGACGGCAGTTACCGACATGATCTTGCGATGAGACCTGTTCCGTCGCAGGCTTGATGTCCGTCCCGGGCCACGCTCCGGCCGTCCGGACGGACCCCGCAGGGAACGTCGGCCCGGTTCCAAGGAGAGGAAGCCCCGTGAGCAGTCCCAACAAGGGAGTCGGGAAAGTCGAAGTGAGGCTCAAGTGGGACCCCAGTCCCCTGGGCGCCCCGGACAGCGACCTCGACATCATCGCCGCGACCTACACCGCGGGCGACCCGTACGGCAGGCCCGCGTACCTCGTGCACTTCGACAGCCGGTCACCCGACGGCACCATCACCCTCAACCGGGACAGCAAGACCGGAAAGGGCCTGGGCGACGACGAGGTCATGACCCTGGAGTTCGACCGTCTGTCAGCCGCATACGGGCGTGTCGTCGTCGGCATAGCCATCCAGCAACGCGGCGGACGGATGACGTTCGGCGACGTCGCCGGCACCGGCGCCCGGATCCTGGAGGGATACACCGAGCTCGCCGAGACCGACTTCGCCGAGGTGTCCGGATCGACGGCCGCGACCTTCGCCGAGTTCGTCCGGGACGGCTCGGGCGCCTGGCTCTTCCGCCGGGCAGTCCGCGGATTCGACGCCGACCCCGACGCCTTCGCCAGGACCATGGGCGCCGCCCCCTCCTGAGCCGGCGAACCGGCCCCGGTGACGCCGTTGTCGAGGAACGGAACCGCCTCCGTCCCGCAACGTCCCTTCAACGTCCCCGCCACATCCCCCGGGAACACGTCATCGGCTGAGCGAGCCCGAAGGAGCCGCCCCGAGGGCCACCCCGGGGCGCCCGTGCGCCGCGAATGCTCTCTGCCGCACCCCGTGTGCGCTCCGGCACCCTGGCCCGATGGGAGCAATGGGATCGGCGGGAGGGCTCGCGGGACGTCTGTTCCGGCGCCGGGGCAAGCGGGTGGCCGAGCCGGTGTCGGAGAGCGAGGAGGTGCTGTTCGGGGGGCGGCTGCGGTACGACACAGGATGGTCGCAGCACGAACGGGCCTTTCTGGAGCTGTCGTTGCTGGGCATGGTGCGGCGGCTGCCGGGGCTGGTGGCCGGGACGGTACGGCTGGCGTGGGAGGCCGACCGGCGGGCCCTGCTGGTGGTGGGCGGGTGCGAGATCGGGCAGGGCGTGGTGCAGGCGGCGGGACTGGTCGTCACCAACCAGGTGCTGCAGGCGCTGTTCGCCGGCGGCGGCACGCAGGAACGGCTGCGGGCGGCGGCTCCGGCGCTGGTGGCCGCCGGGATCATCGCGGTACTGAACGCGCTGCTGGCGTCGGGCTCGACGGCGGGCACGGGGCGGCTGGAGCCGAAGGTCGAGCGGGCGGCCACCGAACGCTATCTGGAGCGGGCGGCGCGGGTGGAGCTGGCCGCGATCGAGGACGCGGAGTTCCACCGGCTGCTGGACTCGGCGCAGTACGGGGCGACCGCCTCACGGCACATGATCGGGGCGTGTGTCGCCGTGGTCAACGGGATCTTCGCCTTCGCGGCGGCGGCCGGGGTGCTGACCGTGCTGCATCCGGTGCTGCTGCCGATGCTGGTGCTGATCGCGCTGCCGCGCAGCTGGGGCGCGTTGCGGGTGTCGCGGGGGCGGTACGCCTCGATGCAGACCTGGATCGAGCACGTACGGGCCGCGCGGCTGCTGGGCCAGCTGCTCATCGACTCCACTGCGGCCCAGGAGGT
Source organism: Streptomyces sp. RLA131 (assembly GCF_056270125.1). Classification (NCBI taxonomy): domain Bacteria; kingdom Bacillati; phylum Actinomycetota; class Actinomycetes; order Kitasatosporales; family Streptomycetaceae; genus Streptomyces; species Streptomyces sp. RLA131. Next base: position 7,051,089 of record NZ_JBWDOQ010000002.1, on the reverse strand, counting down.
GCGGGTGCACGGCGTCGGGTCGTATCTGCTCGGGCACTTCCGGACGATGTCGGAGGCCTCGGAGGCCGAGCAGACCCGGCTGGCGGGCGGCAAGGCGGCCACCGAGCTGACGGCGGCCGCGCTGACCGGCGCGGCGACGCTGGCGACGTACGGGGCGCTGGCGGGGCTGCTGCTCACCGGGAGGATGCAGCTGGCGGTGGCGGGGACGGCGGTGCTGGCGATACGGACCGGGTCGGCGAGCCTGGCGGCGCTGGTGACGCAGGTCAACCGGCTGTACGAGGAGGCCCTGTTCGTGGCCGACCTGGAGAAACTGATCGTCGAGGCCCGGCGGTACGCCATTCCGGCGGGCGGCGTGCCGGTGGCGTCCAGGCCGGCGCAGATACGGTTCGAGGACGTCAGTTTCACCTATCCCGGTCGTGACGCGCCCGCCCTGGACAAGGTGAGCCTGAGCATTCCGGCCGGCGCCGTGGTCGCCCTGGTGGGCGAGAACGGCAGCGGGAAGTCGACGCTGGCGAAGCTGCTGGCGGGGCTGTACTCCCCCGGTTCCGGGCGGGTGCTGTGGGACGGGGTGGACGCCGCCGTCGCCGACCGGGACCAGCTCTTCGGCCGGATCGCCCTGGTCGCCCAGGACTTCGAGCGCTGGCCCTTCACCGCCGGGACCAACATCGCCATCGGCCGGCCCGAAGCTCCGCTGACCGGCGACCGTCTGAGGCAGGCCGCCGCCTACGCCGGGGCCGACGCCGTCATCGACTCGCTGCCGTCCGGCCTGCGCACGCTGCTGGCCCGGGAGTTCCACGGCGGCGTGGAGCTGTCCGGAGGGCAGTGGCAGCGCTTCGGCATCGCGCGGGCGCGTTACCGCGACGCGCCGCTGCTGATCTGCGACGAGCCGACCAGCGCCCTCGATCCGCGCGCCGAACTGGAGGCCTTCGACCGGATCCGCGGCCTGGCGGCGCGGGGTCAGACGGTCATCCTGATCACGCACCGGCTCAGCAGCGTCCGCGAGGCCGACATCATCCACGTACTGCACGAGGGCCGGCTCGTGGAGTCCGGCAGCCACCATGAACTGCTGGCCCGGGCCCAGGGCCGCTACCAGGAGCTGTTCCGGATGCAGGCCGACCGTTACGTGACCTGACGCGCCCGGGAACCGGCGGCGCGCCGGGGGTCGTCGGCATACGTGTGCAGTTCGTCGAGGCGACCGGGCTCAGTGTGCGCTCCGCGGTGTGGGTGCTGACGCGGCGCGGCACTCCGCTGCGCTTCCAGCTGTTCTGCATGGTGCATATCGGCTCGCAGGGGTTCTACGACGAGGTGGCGGCCCGGGTCGGCGGCTGCGACATGATCGTGGCCGAGGGGTACGGCCCGTCGCGGCGGCGTTTCGCCCGGCTGCGGCTGGGCCTCTACCGCGTGCTGCGCCGGGCCGGCGATACCGGGCTGGTCCACCAGCACCTCGACTACGCCGCGTTCGGGGTGCCGGTGCTGTGGCCGGACCTGGACGACGCGCCGCCGCAGGACGCGGTGGCGCGCGTCGAGCGGTCGTGGGGCGGCCGGCTGCTGTTCCTGGGGTTCCTGCTCCTGCTGCCGCTGCGGATGTTCGTGGTGCCGGTGCTGGGCGGGCGGCGGTTTCTGCGGGGGTCGCTCGGCCTCGATGTCGAGGACACCACGGTGCTCGGCGGCGGTGGCGGTGGTCACCTGACGGCGATGCTCCTGGACGACCGCGACGATCTGCTGGTCGCGGCCCTGTCGCGGCTGCACGAGGAGCGGGCCGCCGAGCCGCTGGACGTGGCCGTGGTCTACGGTGCCGCGCACATGCCGGCCGTCGTACGGCGGCTGAACGCGGCGTACGGATACCGGCCGACCGCCGGTGAGTGGCTGACCGTGCACGGCACCCGGCTGTGACGCCCGCGCCGGCGGACCCGCCCGGGGACCGGCTCGGGGGCCGGCTCGGGGGCCGGCTCGGGGGCCGGCCCGGGGGCCGGCCCGGGGGCCGGCCCGGGGGCCGGCCCGGCGGGTCAGCCTTCGAGCAGGTGGGAGCGGAGCCGGGCGACGAGGGCGTCGTCGGCGCCGAGCCGGTCGCGGGCGTAGCCGCGCACGGAGCCGTGGTCGGCGGTGAGGCGGTCGAGGAAGAGGCGCATGGAGTCGGCCGGGGCGAGGCCGTAGCCGGGCCAGAGGCCGCGTTCGCCGGGCTTGCGGGCCCTGCGGTCGGCGAGGAGGCGTTCGGTGGCGAGTCCGGAGAGCGCGTAGTCGGCGACGATGTCCTCCTCGCCGACGCCGAGCAGGGCGAGGAGGACGGCGGCGACCAGTCCGGTGCGGTCCTTGCCGGCCGCGCAGTGGAAGACCAGGGGGGTGTTGGCCTGGTCGGCGGCGAGTTCGAGGATCCGGCGCAGTTCCTCGGTGCCGTCGTGCGCGGCCTCGGCGTGCAGTTCGGCGAAGAAGCGGACCGGTTCGGTGTCGTGGGGCAACTCGGCCTGGCGGACCGGCCGGTGCTCGACGCTGAGGTTGTGGTAGCCGAGCCCGTCGCCGGCCGGCACCCTGCCCCGGGCGCTGATCTCCCAGGGATAGCGCAGGTCGATGACGGTGCGTATGCCCAGTTCGCGGAAGCGCCGCAGGTCCTCGGCGGCGGCGGGGTCGGCCAGTACCGACAGCGCGTCGGAGCGGTAGAGCCGGCCCCAGCGCAGCGTCCGGCCCCCGGCGGCCGGATATCCGCCCACGTCACGGAAGTTGTGGAGACGCCGGAAGGCGATGTGCCTGGTCATCCGGGCACTGTACGTGCTGCGAAATCCGGTGGCCGGGCGATACGGGAATCGCTCACAGTGGTGACCAGCTGTCACCGGAAGCAGGGGGAGGTCGCATCATGTCGACACTGCGCGTCACCGCCGAGAAACTGACCGTCCACGAGCACCCGAACGCCGACGCCCTGGAACTGGCCCAGGTGGGCCTGTATCGGGCGGTCGTCGCCAAGGGGGCGTACCGGACCGGTGAGTTCGCCGTCTACATACCCGAGCAGGCGGTGCTCCCCGGGGGGCTGATCGGTGAGCTGGGGCTGACCGGGCGGCTGGCCGGACCGGACGCCAACCGGGTCAGGGCGATCCGGCTGCGCGGTGAGCTCTCGCAGGGGCTGGTGTGCCGGCCGCACGCGCTGGAGGGTACGGATCTGGAGCGGGCGGCCGCCGAGGGCGAGGACTTCGCGGAGCGGCTGGGCATCACCAAGTGGGTGCCCGAGGTGCCGGTGTCGATGAGCGGCGAGGTGGAGCCGGCGCCCGATCTGCTGCCGTGGATCGACATCGAGAACATCCGGCGGTATCCCGAGGTCTTCGCCCCGGGCGAGCCGGTCGCCGTGACGGAGAAGCTGCACGGCACCGCCTGCTGCCTGACGTACACCGCGCGGGGCGGTGTGGTGCGGGTGACCTCCAAGGGGCTGGGCGCGCAGCGGCTGGCGCTGCGGGAGGACGACCGGAATCTGTACTGGCGGGCCGTGCGGGCCCACCGGGTGCCGGAGGCGGCCGCCGCCCTGGCCGTCAGGCTCGGCGCGACCCGGGTCGGCGTCTACGGGGAGGTCTACGGCGCGGGCGTCCAGGACCTGGGGTACGGCGCGGACAGCCGGCGCGGCGGCCCGGCCTACGCCGTCTTCGACGTGGTGGCCGAGACCGCCGGCCGGCTGCGCTGGCTCGACCCGGCCGAGCTGCGCGAGCTGCTGGCGGACGCGCTGCCGCTGGTGCCCACCCTGTGGACCGGGCCCTTCGACACCGCGCGGGTCCTGGAGCTCGCCGAGGGGCGCGAGACCGTCTCGGGGCGTGATCTGCACATCCGCGAGGGCGTCGTGGTACGCCCCCTGACGGACCGTCACAGTCCGGTGCTGGGCGGCCGCGCGATCGTCAAGGCCGTCGGCGGGGCGTACCTGACCCGCAGGGGCGGCACGGAGTACGAGTAGAGGAGTGGACGAGCGGTTGAGTCGCGGACCCCGGGGCGGGCGGTTACAGCAGCGGCCGGGGCGTGGGGCGACGCCCCGGCGGCTGGCTGACCTCGGGGTGGCGGGGTGGCGGCAGCAGCGGGCGGCTCTGGGGGGAGCCGGTGGCGAGCTTGAGGGTCTCGCCGTGGTGGGCGATGTCGAAGGGGTCGCCGTCGAGGAGGGTGTAGGTGGCGGAGCCGTCGGTGATCTCGACCGCGAGGCGGCGGCCCCGGATGAGGACGCGGAAGGCCAGTCGGGTGAGGTGCGGCGGGAGGCGTGGGCTGAACGAGAAGGCGGTGCCGGTGCGGCGCAGCCCGCCGAAGCCGGCGACCAGGGCGGTCCAGCTGCCGGCCAGGGAGGCGATGTGGAGGCCGTCCCGGGTGTTGTGCTGGAGGTCGTGCAGGTCGATGGTGGCGGCTTCGGCGAGGTAGTCGTAGGCGAGCCGCAGATGGCCGGTCTCGGCGGCGATGACGGACTGGCCGGCCGCGGAGAGCGAGGAGTCGCGGACGGTGATCGGCTCGTAGTAGGCGAAGTTACGGGCCTTCTCCTCGTCGGTGAAGGCGTCGCCGCGCAGGAACATGGCCAGGACGAGGTCGGCCTGTTTGACGACCTGGCGGCGGTAGAGGTCGTAGTAGGGGTAGTGCAGCATCAGCGGGTAGCGGTCGGGGGCGGTGGCGGCGAAGTCCCAGACCGCGTGGTCGGTGAAGCCGGCGGACTGTTCGTGGACGCCGAGGGCGTGGTTGTAGGGAACGGCCATGGTGTCGGCGGCCTCGCGCCAGCGGACCGGTTCGGCGTCGTCCACGCCGAGGGCGGCGGCCGCGCGCGGGTGGCGGGAGGCGGCGTCGGCGGCGGCCCGCAGGTTCGCCTGGGCCATGAGGTTGGTGTAGGTGTTGTCGTCGGCGATGGCGCTGTACTCGTCGGGGCCGGTGACGCCGTCGATGTGGAAGGCGCCGTCGGAGCCGTGGTGGCCCAGGGAGCACCACAGGCGGGCGGTGTGGACGAGGAGTTCGATACCGGCCTCGCGTTCGAAGGCCTCGTCGCCGGTGCACGCGATGTAGCGGACGACGGCGTCGGCGACGGCGGCGTTGAGATGGAAGGCGGCGGTGCCGGCCGGCCAGTAGCCGGAGCATTCCTGGCCGGCGATGGTGCGCCAGGGGAACGCGGCGCCGTGCAGACCGAGCTGGGCGGCCCGGTCCCGCGCGGCGGGCAGGGTGCTGTGGCGCCAGCGCAGGGCCTGGGCGGCGGCCCGGGGCGCGGTGTAGGTCAGCACCGGCAGCACGAAGGCCTCGGTGTCCCAGAAGCTGTGGCCGTCGTATCCGGATCCGGTGAGGCCCTTGGAGGGGATGGCGCGTTCCTCGGCGCGGGCGCCGGCCTGCAGGACGTGGAAGAGCGCGAAGCGCACGGCCTGCTGCATCTCGGGGTCGCCGTCGAGTTCGACGTCGGCGCGCTCCCAGAAGTCGTCGAGGTAGTCGCTCTGTTCGGCGGCCAGACCGCTCCAGCCGGTGGTGCCGGCGGCGGCGAGCGCGGCCTCCGCCTGGTCGCGCAGGGCGGGCAGCGAGCGGGTGCCCGACCAGCCGTAGGAGACGGTCTTGTCCACCCGCAGCCGTTGGCCGGGCCGCAGCCGGGTGACCACCGTGAAGCGGGCGGTGTCAGGACCGGACTCGGAGGCTGTACGGGTGCCGTCCGGGCCGTCGGTGACATGGTCGGCGGCGGCGGCGATCCGCAGACCGCTGTGGGTCGTGCGGTGGATCAGCCGCAGCCGGGCGCCGTCGGCGTGGTGCTCCTCGCCGATCAGCGCCGACTGGAGGGCGGCGGCCGCCCGTGGGTCGTCGTCGGGCCCGGGGAGCTGCTCGTTGGCGACGAGTTCGGACTGCAGGACGATCTGGACGGCCCGGCCGGTGTCGTCGGCGACGGGTTCGACCTCGTAGCGGACGGCGGCGACGGAACGCTGGGTGAGGGAGACCAGCCGGGTGGAGCGCACCCGTATGCGCCGCCCCGCCGGTGAGGTCCAGTCGACGGTGCGGTGCAGCAGGCCGGTACGGAAGTCCAGGATCCGTTCGTGCGAGTGGAGGCGGCCGTAGCGCAGGTCGAAGGGCTCGTCGTCGACGAGGAGCCGCAGCAGTTTGCCGTTGGTGACGTTGATGACGGACTGGCCGGACTCGGGGTAGCCGTAGCCGGCCTCCGCGTAGGGCAGCGGGCGCAGCTCGTGGACGCCTCCGAGGTAGCTGCCGGGCAGTCCGTGCGGCTCGCCCTCGTCGAGGTTGCCGCGCCAGCCGATGTGCCCGTTGGACAGGGCGAACACCGATTCGCTCTGGGCCAGCACATCGAGGTTGAGGTCGGTCTCGCGCAGCTGCCAGGGCTCGACCGCGTAGGACGGGTGGGTGATCACGCGGTGGCCTCCACCAGGTCGGCGAGGTCGTCCACGACGACGTCGGCGCCGTTGGCGCGCAGGGCGTCGGCGTGCCCGGCCCGGTCGACTCCGACGACCCAGCCGAAGCCGCCGGCCCGGCCGGCCCGCATACCGGCGAGGGCGTCCTCGAAGACCGCCGCCTGGCCGGGTTCGACGCCGAGCCGGCGGGCGGCGGCGAGGAAGGTGTCGGGGCTGGGTTTGCCGGCGAGCTTCTCGCGGGCCGCGACCAGGCCGTCGATCCGCACCTCGAAGAGGTCCTCGATGCCGGCGGCGGCCAGCGCCTCCTGGCAGTTGGCGCTGGAGGACACCACCGCCCGTCGCAGTCCGGCGTCGCGGGCCGCCTCGGCGAACCGCACCGAGCCCTCGTAGGCCTGGACGCCGCTGAGGCGGAGCTTGCGCAGCAGCAGGTCGTTCTTGCGGTTGGCGAGCCCGTGGACGGTGTCGCGGTCCGGCGGGTCGTCCGGGGCGCCGTCGGGGAGGGTGATGCCGCGCGAGGTGAGGAAGGAGCGGACGCCGTCGTCGCGTGGCAGGCCGTCGACGTAGGTGCCGTAGTCGGCGTCCGTGTCGAAGGGCCGGTCACCGCGCGCGGCGAGCAGGGGGTCGAACGTGTCCTTCCAGGCGGCGGCGTGCACGACCGCGGTGCGGGTCAGCACACCGTCCAGGTCGAAGAGGCAGGCGCGTACGGCGGCCGGAAGTCGGAGGCTGGCGGTCATGTTCCAGTGGGTACCCGGGCCCAGGGCCGGCACACCGGGTTACCCTGGGGTCGGTCGGCAACGGGGAAACGGCAGAAGAACGCGAGGCGTCGCAGGGCGTCCGGAGGTGTGGACGGTGACGTCGCGGCAGGACAGGGCGCTGCTTGAGCTCCTTCCGCTGCCGGACCGGATCGGGATCCGGGCAGCGGGCGAGGTGTGCCTGACCACGCACGCGGTCTGGGAACGCGTGCTGGACGAGCTGGTCGGCCTGAGTGAGCGGAGCGAAGATGTGCACCTGGAGTTGTCGGCGGTGACCTATGTGGATGTCGCCGGCGCCGGCGTGGTCGCCGCCGCGGCCGCGCGACTGGAGCCGGGCCGCCGGATCGTGCTGCACCGCCCGCCCGCCGCGCTGCGGTTGACCCTGGCGACGTTCTGGCCGGGTCTGCCGACGATCGAGATGACGCCGTGCTGAGCGGCAGCGTCGCCGACGAGGCGGCTGCCGACGAGGGGTTCGCGCATCCGGCGCTGTTCTACCGCGGCCCCCGGGAGTACCTGGCCGGCACGGTGCCTTTCGTACTGGCGGGCCTGGCGGCCGGCGAGCCGGTCGCGGTGGCGGTCCCGGCCGGCAATCTCGCGTTGCTGCGGGAGGAACTGGGCGACCGTGCCGCCGGTGTGAAACTGCTCGACATGGAGCAGGCCGGCCGTAATCCCGGCCGGATCATCCCCGGCGTCCTGCGCGCCTTCGCCGACTCGCACGCTTCGGCGTCCCGGGTACGGATCATCGGCGAGCCCATCTGGCCCGGGCGCAGCGCGGTGGAGTACCCGGCCTGCGTCCAGCACGAGGCACTGATCAACCTGGCGTTCGCCGGGCGCGACGTCACGATCCTGTGCCCCTACGACGCCGGACGGCTGGAGGCCGCCGTGCTCGACGACGCCTACGCCACGCACCCCGTCGTGATGGACACCGGTCCGGCGCGGCCCAGCGGTTCGTACGCGCCCGACCGGGTGGTGGCCGACTTCAACCAGCCGCTGCCCCGTCCCGCGGACGCCGCCGCCGAGGCCTTCGACGGCGAAACCCTGTCCGACGCCCGCCACATCGCCGTCGCGCACGCCCGCCGCCTGGGTCTGGGCGAGGGCCGGCTCGGCGACTTCACCCTCGCCGTGGGCGAGCTGATCAGTAACAGCGTGGTGCACGGCGGCGGTTCGGGGATCGTACGGGTCTGGGCCGAGGGCGGCAGCGTCGTCTGCGAGGTCAGTGACACCGGACAGCTGGTGGACCCGCTGGCGGGCCGCCGGCCGCCGTCCCGCGACAGGCCCAACGGTCGCGGCCTGATCATGGTCAACTACCTGGCCGACCTGGTCCGTCTCCACACGGGCGAGGACGGTACGACGATCCGCTTCTACCTGGGGCTGTGAGGCCCTGGTGCTGTGAGGCCGGGCGGCATGTCACGGACGGACGGGACGGCCGGCGGTCGTCGCCTCCGCGGTCCGGCGTAGTTCCCGGTGGCGGCGCTCACGATCCGGTGGGAGGGTTCGTGAACCGGGTGTGAAATGTTCCGGGTCCCCGAGGAAGGGACGCAGCATGCCGCTCATCGATTTCCGTGCTCTGCGTGAGCTCGTGTCGGAGTTCGACCGCCTCAGCACGGCGGCGGCGCCTCGGGCCGTTTCCACGGTCATCCGGCGCCGCCTGGAGGATGTGCAGTACACCGTCTGCGTCTACACGGGCCTACGCGATCCGCATGCCGCGATGTCGCGCGCCCGCCGCCTGCTGCGGGACCGGACGGGCAGCGCCCGGAGGTAGCGCTTCGGGTGTGTTCGAGCCGTGAAGCCACTGGTGCGTCGGGGTCGTAGGGCCTCAGTGCTTCGTGGCGTCCTTGATCTTCTGCATGGCCTGCTTCGCGTCGCCCTTGGTCTGGTCGGCCTCGCCCTCGGCGCGCAGACTCTCGTTACCGGTGACCTTTCCCGCGGCCTCCTTCGCCTTGCCCTTGATCGTCTCGGCGGTGTTCTTGGCCTTCTTGTGTGTGCTCATAACGATCGCGTGCCCCGCCCGTCCCGTAGAAAACCTGGCTGTCCGGTGAAAGACGGGAAGAAGCTCCGCAGCCCGTTCGCGATTCCCGGACCTGTGAGACCGTCCTGGCGCTGCGAGCGCCCGCAGCGCCCGGACGGTCACAGGCTCAGCAGACGCACGCGGGGCGTCACTGGCCCTCGTAGGCCCTGCGGAGCGCGGCCAGGTCGAACCGGCCGGTCGTCGCGAGCATCGCCTCGGTGGTCCGCCTCGCCTTCTCCGGATCCGGGTCGCCGATCATGTCGAGGAGCACGGCCGGGAAGACCTGCCAGGACACCCCGAACCTGTCCTTGAGCCAGCCGCAGGGGCCCTCCTCGCCGCCCTCGGTGAGCCGGCTCCAGTAGTGGTCCACCTCGTCCTGGTCGTCACAGTGGACCTGGAACGACACGGCCTCGTTGAAGGTGAACTGCGGGCCGCCGTTGAGGGCGACGAACCGCTGCCCGTTGGCCTCGAACTCCACGGCCATCACCGAGCCCGCCCGGCCCGGCCCGGCCTCGGTGTAGCGGCCGGTCCTGCCGATCCGGGAGTTCTTGAAGATGGAGACGTAGTGGTTCGCCGCTTCTTCGGCCTGGCCGTCGAACCACAGGCACGTGGTGAAGCCGTCGGTGGTCATGCGTACCTCCTGCGGGTGAGCTGTGCGTACCCCTACCGACGAGCCGCGCACCGGAAACTCATCGGTGCCACCGGCCGAAATCCGGTCGACCCGGCAGCCGTGACCGCGTTGGATGGGCGCCATGCCGCCACAACTGCGTACCGACCGTCTCCTGCTGCGCCAGTGGCGCGACTGCGATCTCGGCCCCTGGGCGGCCCTCAACGCCGACCTCGAGGTCAGGAAGTACTTCCCCGGAGTGCTCACCCCCGGGCAGAGCGCCGCCTCCATGGAGCGTTTCCGGGCCGAGCTGGCGGAACGGGGTTACGGATGGTGGGCGGTCGAGGTGACGGCCACCGGTGAGTTCATCGGCTTCACCGGCCTGGATCCGGTGGACGAGACCATGCCGTTCACCGGGGTGGAGATCGGCTGGCGGCTGGCCCGCGCCGCCTGGGGGCACGGTTACGCCACCGAAGCCGCCCTGGCCGTGCTGGGCCTCGGTTTCGGGGCGCTGGGCCTGCCCGAGATCCTGGCGGTGACCACCGCGACCAATCGGCGTTCCCGGGCGGTGATGGAGCGGATCGGCATGACCCGCGATCCGGCCGACGACTTCGACGACCCCGATGTGCCCGACGGGCCGCTGCGCCGCAGCGTGCTCTACCGTCTGGGGGCCACGGTTTGGGCCGCGCGCGACGGGGCACCCGAAGTACGCGGCTGAACGGCCGTGCGGGCGCATGAACTCCGGACGCCGGCCCTCTCCCCCCGGGGCCGGCGTCCGGCATGTCCGCCGCAGGCACCCGAGGCGGTGGGCGTCGGCCGCGTCAGGCGTTGCGGACGCGGGTAGGAACCGGGTGGGAGATGGTTTGTCATGCCCCTCGGCCGTACCGGGAGCGAGCCCACGCAGGCCCGCAGCGCACTGCGGATGCGGCGCGCCTTCACGGCGTGGGGACTGGCCTGGGCGTTGGCCGGGACCGCGCTGTTCGCGGTGGCCGGGCGCTCCGGGTGGGCAATCGTGTTCGGGGTGGTCGCGGTGGTGGCCGCCGTGGATCTGGCGGTGATCGTCCACCGTCTCCGGCAGGGACCGCACTGGCAGCCCGGCCCGGATGTGCCCCCGTACCACCGGGCCGACCGGCGGTGAGCGGGCGGAGCGGAGCACGGAAAGGCGGAAGGCCCGGAGGCTGTTGCCTCCGGGCCTTCCTCACAGTAGCGGGGACAGGATTTGAACCTGCGACCTCTGGGTTATGAGCCCAGCGAGCTACCGAGCTGCTCCACCCCGCGTCGTTGAACCCAACCTTACGGGGTGCCGACCCCAGGACCAAATCACTTCCCTGACTCCCCCGCCGCCACCGCCGTAGCGGCCAGGGGCGGGTGACGAAAAGGCGGAAGGCCCGGAAGCTGATGCTTCCGGGCCTTCCTCACAGTAGCGGGGACAGGATTTGAACCTGCGACCTCTGGGTTATGAGCCCAGCGAGCTACCGAGCTGCTCCACCCCGCGTCGTTGAACCTGACACTACGGGGTGCCGGCCCCAGGACCAAATCGCCTCCCGGACGCCCCGGCCACGCCGGGGCGTGGGTGTGGGCGTGGGTGTGGGCGTGGGTGTGGGCGTGGGTGTGGGCGTGGGTGTGGGCGTGGGTGTGGGCGTGGGCTGCCGGAAAACGCGTTGCGGCCGTCCGGAGCGCCTTGTAACTTTCGAAACGGCCCTGATGTCGTTGATCGGAGAAGGCAGTTGCTCGTCTGAGGTGATGGGACACCGGCCCCGCCCGTGCGTTCGCGCGGTCGTGGGAGCGGACACGTCGCCGACCTCGCAGAGCCGCCTTCACGCCTCCGCGCCCGCCCGGCCGTCGTTCCCCGGTGTCTCCACGCGTTGCCATCGTCACCACGAGCAACCTGGAGGCCCGCATGGGGCACTCGACTCACTCAGCGCACACAGCACACTCACCATCCCCCGGCTCCGTGACCTGCTCCCGGCTGGGTTTCGCCTGGCCGGACGGCACCACGGTCCTCGACGGCCTCCAGCTGGCGTTCGACCCCGGCCGTACCGGGCTGATCGGCCTCAACGGCTCGGGCAAGTCCACGCTGCTCAGGCTCCTGGCCGGTGAGCTGACCCCGACCAGCGGCACGGTCCGCGTCCACGGCGAGGTCGGCCATCTGCCGCAGAACGCCGCCCTGGACACCGGCCTGCGGGTCGACGAGGCACTGGGCATCGCGGCGGCCCGCCGGGCCCTGCTCGCCATCGAGGCGGGCGGGGCAGGCGAAGCCGGTCCGGCGGCCGACGCGCTCTTCGCGGCCGTCGGTGACGACTGGGACGTCGAGGAGCGGGCCCGGGCCACCCTGGACCAGCTCGGCCTGCCGCACATCACCCCGGACCGCACCGTCGGCGAGCTGTCGGGCGGCGAGTCGGTGCTGGTGCGGCTGGCGGCGCTGCTGCTGCGGCGCCCGGACGTGCTGCTCCTGGACGAACCGACCAACAACCTGGACCTGGACGGCCGGCGCCGGCTCCATGACGCCGTCGCCGCCTGGAACGGCGTGCTGGTCGTCGTCTCCCACGACCGCGAGTTGCTCGGGCTCGTCGACCGGATCGCCGATCTGCGCGACGGCGAGGTCCGCTGGTACGGCGGCAATCTCGCCGCGTACGAGGAGCAGCTCGCCGTGGAGCAGGAGGCCGCGGAGCGCACGGTCCGGGCCGCCGAGGCCGACGTGCGGCGCCAGAAGCGCGAACTGGCCGAGGCGCAGGTCATGCTGGGGCGGCGGGCCCGTTACGGGCAGAAGAGCTACGACAACAAGGTGGTGCCCCGGATCGTGGCCAGGCAGCGCGGCCGCCAGGCGCAGGTCTCGGCGGGCAAGCACCGCGCCGTGCACACCGAGCGGCTGGCGGAGGCGCGGGAGCGGCTGGACGAGGCCGTCGGCGCGGTGCGTGACGACGCCGGGATCCGGATCGACCTGCCGCACACCGCGGTACCGGCCGGCCGCGCCGTGCTGACCCTGAGCGGGCTGCGGCTGCGGTACGGCGCGACCGTCCCGGGGCTGGAGGTGCGCGGGCCGGAGCGGATCGCGCTGACCGGGCGCAACGGCGCGGGCAAGTCGACGCTGCTGCGGACGATCGCCGGTGAGATCGCGCCGGTGGCGGGCGAGGCGCTGGCACATGTGCCGCTGCGCTATCTGCCGCAGCGCCTGGACGTGCTGGACGACGAACTGAGCGTCGCCCGCAACGTCGCGGCGTTCGCCCCCACGGCGACCGACAACGAGATCCGGGCCCGGCTTGCCCGGTTCCTCTTCAAAGGCGCCCGCGCCGACCAGCCGGCCGGCACCCTCTCGGGCGGGGAGCGCTTCCGCGCCACGCTGGCCGCCCTGATGCTCGCCGACCGTCCGCCGCAGCTCCTGCTGCTGGACGAGCCGACGAACAACCTGGACCTGGACGGTGTCCGGCAGCTCACCGCCGCGCTGGCCGCGTACCGCGGGGCGCTGATGGTGGCGGGCCACGATCTGCCGTTCCTGCGGGCCGTCGGGGTCACCCGGTGGCTGCGGCTGGACGGCGGGCTGACCGAGGGCGAGCCGCTGTGAGCCCGTGCGGGCTGTGCGGGCCCGCCGGCCCGCACAGCCCGCACAGCCCGCACGGCCCGCACGGTCCGGCGGCTCTCAGAGACCGAAGGGCCAGATCACGCCCCGGTGCATGGTGACCAGGACGACCAGCACGATCAGGTCGGCCGCGCCCAGGAACAGTCCCAGGATGGCCCGGAGCGGGCGGCGGGTGCCGCGCACGAGGGAGATGCCGCCGAGGACGAGGGCGAACGGGCCGAGGACGATGTTGAAGGCCAGCAGGCCGATCAGGCCGAGGACGAAGGACGCGACGGCCATGCCGTCGGCACCGGCGGTGGCGTCCTCGGTGCGGGCCGCGGCCTGCGCCTTGGCGCGGGCTTCGGGCGTTGCGTAGGTGTCCATGCGTGGTTCCCCCGGAGGTGTCAGCGGTTACGGGTGTGCGAGACGCGCTCGCGGACGTAGAAGGCGAGCAGCCATGCGGTGACGACTCCGATGCCGGCCATCAGGACCGGGAGGGAGGTGTACGAGGCGGCGCCGAGGAGGATCCCGAAGGCGACCAGGACGACAAGGAGGACCATGCGTTCGCTCTTTCTCGGGTGAGGGCGGACGGTCCACGGCGGGGCCGCGGACGACGCGGTTCCGTGAACTCGGTGAACAGTTGTCGGAACACTTGTTCACTGACTTGGAAGTCTACTCAAGCCCGCACTCGCCAGACTCGGCGAACAGTTGTTTACTGGATGACATGAGTCACACCCTCGGGGTCAGACAGGCCCAAAAGCTGCAAACCCGTCAGGCCCTCCTGGAGGCGGGTCTGCGCCTGCTGGAGAACCAGAGCCTGAGCAGCCTGGGTCTGCGCGAGGTCACCCGCGCCGTGGGGGTGGCACCGGCCGGTTTCTACCGGCACTTCCGGGACATCGCCGATCTCGGAGTCGCCCTGGTCGAGGAGTCGTTGGGGAGTCTGCACGCGATGATCCGGGCGATCCTCGACGAACAGGACGACGCCGCCGAGGTGATCAGCCGCAGCGTCGGTCTCATCGCCGGGCATGTGCGCGGGCACCGGGCCCATATCCGCTTCATCGCCCGGGAACGGCACGGCGGCGTGCAGCCGGTACGGGAGGCCATCGCGGCCGAACTGGGCCAGTTCGCCGACGAGGTCGGCGCCGCGCTCGGCGCGCAGCCGCTGTCGCGGGGCTGGAACGCGGAGGATCTGCGGATGCTCTCGGAGCTCTATGTCGACCGCATGCTGATGACGGCCACCGCCTTCATGGAGGCACCGGCGGGTGACGCCGAGGCCGAGGCGCGGATCGCGCGGACCGCGCGCAGGCAGATGTACCTGATGCACCTCGGCCGGCAGCACTGGCCGGGTGGCCGGACAGAGCCCGGGGGGCCGCCCCGGGACTCGGGAGGCCCGGGGACGGCCGGAACGGCCGGGACTGCCGGAACGGCCTAGGACAGGCCGGTGGCCAGGGCCTTCGCCAGCTCGTCGGTGAGGGTGTCGGTGCTCTGGAAGGTCAGTCCGGCCAGCGCCACGTGCTTCCAGCGCACGGTGCCGGCCGCGTCGACGATGAACACCGAGCGGCGCAGCCCGAGTCCGGGCACGGCGACGCCGTACGCCCTGGCCACCTCGCGGCCGGTGTCGGCGAGCAGCGGGAAGCGCAGGTCGTAACGGCGGGCGAAGCCCTCGTGGCTGTCCAGGTCCTGGGGGCTGATGCCCCAGACAGTGGCGCCCAGGCCCTTGAAGCGGTCGAGGTCGGAGGTGTACGAGCACAGCTGCTTGGTGCAGACAGCGGTGTTGTCACCGGGGTAGAAGACCAGGACGAGCGGGTTGCCGCGCTGTTCGGAGAGGGTGTAACTGCCGCGCGGGGCGTCGCCGTCGGCGGTGGCGAGCAGTCCGGGCAGGGTGAAGTCGGGCGCGGGGGCGCCGACGTCGGGGCTCTTGGCCATGGGGGTCCTCGGGTCGGATCGTTGATCGCCTCGGAGGTCAAGCATGGCTGTCCGGAGTGAGCGCGTACACCGTCACCCGGTGGCCGAACATGAAGTCCGCACGGCTGCGGGTGAAGCCGAGCCGCCCGGCGACCCGCTCGGACGCGTCGTCGCCGGTACGGATCATGGCGGTGACCGCGCCGAGCCCGAGGTGTTCGAAGCCCCAGTCGACGGCGGCGCGGGCGGCCTCGGTGGCATAGCCCTGGCCCCAGGCCTCGGCGCGCAGCGTCCAGGCGGCCTCGACCTCGTCGAACTGGCGCCAGTACTGCAGCCCGCAGCGGCCGATGAACTCGCCGGTCTCCTTGTGTTCCACGGCGCACAGCCCATGACCGCGGGTCGCCCACTGCCGCTCGATCGCGGTGAGCCGCTCCAGCGCCTGGCGTCGGGTGTAGGTGCCGACGAAACGGTTCACCCGGGCGTCCTGGTGCAGGGCGACGAACGCGTCCACGTCGGCGGTGGTCAGCGGGCGCAGACGCAGACGGTCGGTCTCGATGAGGGTCACGGCCGGAGCGTAGACCTGACCCCCGCTCCGGCCATAGGGCCGCGGTACGGATAGCTATGTGATCGTAATGGGACGTGTCGGTGTTTGCGCGCGCCCGTCGCATACATGTCGATGCCGCCGGCAGGGGAGTTGGCGCCCGGGACGTGGCGGCGCCGCATCGGGGGCGATTGGCGATTGCAGAGCGCAACCATCTAGGGTGAGTTCGTTCGGATCTTCGCTCCTTTGCGGAGAACAATGCACAAAAGTGGAGGGCTGGCTTTCATGGGTTTCGCGCTGCTGCGGCGGAGAGGTACCAGAACCGACAGCGGGGCGGCCCTTCTTCCACCGGTCGCGGGCGGCGCGGGTCTGCTGAGCTGTCAGGTGCTGGACCCCCTCGGACACCCCATGGGCGGTGCCGAGATCACGGTCAGCGACATGGCGGACGGCCGGACCCAGGTCAAGGGCACCAGCGACCCGTACGGCACCTTCATCACGACACTGCCGCCCGGCAACTACACCGCGACGATCACCGCCGACAGCCTCCAGCCCTACCGCGGCACGGTGGAGATAGCCGCCGGGCTCCAGTCCCCCATCGGCCAGGTCCAGTTGGCGCCGTCCCCGCAGGCGGAGCTGCCGCCGCCCGGCAGTTGGCTCTTCGATCCGCCGCACACCGCGATCCGCTTCATCGCCAAGCATGTCGGCATGGCCCATGTGCACGGCCGTTTCGAGCGCTTCCAGGGCAGCATCCACATCGCGGAGCGGATGGAGGACTCGCATGCCGAGGTCCGCATCGAGGCCGCGAGCATCGCCACGGGCAACAAGACCCGTGACAACCACCTGCGCTCCGACGACTTCCTGGACGTCGAGCGCTTCCCCTACATCACCTTCTCCAGCGACCGCTTTGTGCACCGCAACGGCTCCAAGTGGACCCTCCAGGGCCATCTGACGATGCACGGCACCAGCCGCTCGGTCGCCCTGGACACCACCTATCTGGGCCTGACCACCGGCGGTTACGGCGAGGAGCTGCGCTGCGCCGCCCTGGCCAGGACCGAACTGCACCGCGAGGACTTCACGCTGAACTGGCGGAAGACGCTGGCCCGGGGCATCGCGGTGGTCGGCCCGACGATCCAGCTGGAGCTGGACATCCAGGCCATGTTCGACAGCCACGACACCCCGACGCCGCCCGAGTAGCCGTTCCGGCGCGGCGCACGCGGCGCACACGGTGGGCTCCCTGTCAGGACTGCGTCATCGGCTGGCTCTTGATGACGGAGAAGAGCGCGCCGGACGGGTCGGCGAGTGCCGCCATACGGCCGACGCCCTCCATGTCGACGGCGGGCATCTGGACCGTGCCGCCGCTCGCACCCGCCTTGGCGACGACGGCGTCGACGTCGGTGACCTCGAAGTAGGGCAGCCAGTGCGAGCCGACACCGGGAGCGAGCGACTCCCCGCCGAGCTGCATGATGCCGCCTATGCCGGCTTCCTGCCCGCCGCCGGTGGTGGAGACGACGGCGTAGGTCAGGCCGCCGGGCAGCGGTATGTCCTGGGCGTCCCAGGCCAGGACGGCCTGGTAGAAGCCGCGGGCGGCGGCCGCGTCGGTGGTGTGGAGCTCCACCCAGCACAGCGAGCCCGGGTCGGTGACCAGGTCGAGGCCCTTGGTCTCGCCCGGCTGCCAGACGGCGAAGCGCGCCCCGGACGGGTCGGTGAACCCGGCCATGCGGCCCGCGGTGAAGACGTCCATGGGCCCGAAGCGGACCGTGCCGCCCGCCTGTTCGACGGTCTTGGCGGTGAGATCAGCGTCAGGAGTCTGGTAGTACACCGTCCAGGCCGGGCTCGCGCCCTGCTCCATCTGCGGGCCGACCGCCGCGACGGTCCTGCCGTCGAGCTGGAGGTAGCCGTATCCGCCCGCCTCGGGGCCGAGCGGCTGGAAGGTCCAGCCGAACAGGCCTCCGTAGAAGGCGACGGAGGCGTCGATGTCGGGCGAACCCAGGTCGATCCAGTTGGGGGCGCCGGGAACGTAACGGGTGCTGAGCATGGTCCGCTCCTTGGACGGGTGGAACAGGTGACCGGGGTGGTGTTCCCTGATCGCCCTCAGTCTTGCACCGGGCACTGACAACCGCGTCCGCTGACAGTCCACGTGCGGCTGCCGCCCGCGCCGCTCGGGCGGCGAGCACGGGCAGGGCGACGCCGGTGAGGCGTCCGGCCCCGGCCCACAGCCGGCATGGGCGGCGGCGTCGAGCACCCGGCGGGTCGTACGGGCGGCGCCATCCCGCCCGCGTTGTCGACCAGCAGGCCCAGCGGACTGCCGTCGGCAGCGCTCCTCGGCACAGCGGCCACGATGCGCCGCGCCAGATGCTCGAAATCCTGCTCCCGGGGCTGCTCGCGCGCACGCGCACGGCCCCGCACGCGCACGGCCGGCGCCACGGAGTGATTCCGCGACGCCGGCCGTACGGGGAAGGGACCGCGCTCAGCCGGAGCCGAGGTCGTAGACCGTGGTGCTGCCCACGGTCTTCTTCGTGTAGTGCGCCGCGACCCACTCGGTGATCTGCGCCGCCGTGCCGCTGCCGCCGCTCGACGTGCCGGCGGAGATGAAGTAGTGGATCTTTCCTGCGGCCACGTACTTCTTGAACTGGGCGAGGGTCGGCGTCGGATCCGTGCCGTTGAAGCCGCCGATGGCCATCACCGGTTCGCCGCTCGCCAGCTGGTAGCTCGCCGCCGGGGTGGATCCGACGGTGGCGGCGACCCAGGTGTAGGACTCCGCGTCGGCCTTCAGCAGAGCCGTCATCCCGGAGGTGACGGTGGTGCCGTTGAGCAGGCTGCCGATGTTGCCGCCACCACCGCCACCGGTGCCGCCACCCGGACCACCCGTGCCGCCCTGCGGCGGGGTGCCGGTACGGGCCTGGCCGCCGGTGCCGCCCATGCCGCCCGGCCTGCCGCCGCCACCACCGCCGCCCATCCCCATCCCCATCCCCATGCCGGTGCCGGGGCCCGCCGTGGGCAGGGCGCCGGTGTGGCCGGAGCTCACCGTGGTGAGGGTGTAGGCGAAGGGGCCGGCCAGCGATGCCAGCAGGGCCAGCGTCACCGCGCCACGGGCGAGCAGCCGGCCGCCGAGGTGGCCGGAGGCGGCGATACCGGCGGCGGCGAGCAGGCCGAGGACCAGCACCGGCCAGCGCAGCCATCCGTACGAGTCACCGGAGGCCCGCCCCAGCAGCACGTACGACCACACCACCGTCACGGCGACGGCCGCCCCCAGCACCTCGCGGCGCCGCTGCCACATCAGCGCGGTACCCATGCCGGCGAGGGCGGCGATGTAGGGGGCCAGGGCGATCGTGTAATAGGCGTGGAAGATGCCGCTCATGAAGTCGAAGACGGCGAGCGTGCAGAGCAGCGAGCCGCCCCACACCAGCAGCGCGGAGCGCCGGGGGTCGGTGCGGCCGGAGCCCCGGCCGACCGCCCACAACCCGGCCACCAGCAGGATCAGCGCGGCCGGCAGCAGCCAGGAGATCTGGCCGCCCATCTCGGTGGAGAACATCCGCAGCAGGCCGGTCGCGCTGGAGTTGCCGGTGGCGCCCAGGCTGCCGGTCTCGTTGCCGGTGAGCCGGCCGAAGCCGTTGTAACCGAAGGTCAGCGACAGGAAGCTGTTGTCCTGGGAGCCGCCGATGTACGGCCGCGAGGAGGCGGGCCACAGTTCGACGACGGCGACCCACCAGCCGCCCGACACCACGACGGCGGCCAGGGCCAGCGCCAGCTGTCCCAGCCGCCTGCGCAGCCGGGTCGGCGCGCACACCCCGTAGACCAGGGCCAGCGCGGGCAGGATCAGGAAGGCCTGGAAGGTCTTGGTGAGGAAGCCGAGCCCGACGGCGGCCCCGGCCAGCAGCAGCCAGCGGGTGCGGGCCTGCTCGGTGGCGCGCTGCGTGCAGTAGACGGCGCACACCATCAGCAGCGTCAGCAGCGCCTCGGGGTTGTTGTAGCGGAACATCAGCGCCGCCACCGGCGTCACCGCGAGCGCGGCGCCCGCGACGAGCCCGGCTCCGGGGCCGAAGCGGCGCCGTACGGCCGCGTACAGCACACCGACCGCCGCGACGCCCATCAGGGCCTCGGGGACCAGCATCGCCCAGGAGCTGAGGCCGAAGATCCGGACCGAGAGCTCCATCGGCCACAGGGCCGCCGGGGGCTTGTCGACCGTGATGAAGTTGGAGGCGTCCGAGGAACCGAAGAAGAAGGCCTTCCAGCTCTGGCTGCCCGCCTGGACGGCGGCCGAGTAGAAGCTGTTGGCCCATCCGGAGGCGCTCAGCCCCCACAGGTACAGCCCCAGGGTGCCGAGCAGCAGTCCGAGCACGGCGGGCCGCACCCAGCGGGGTGCGGCGGCCTGCGGGCCGGGGACCCCGGCGGCTTCGTTCCCGGTGCTCGGCGGGCGGGTCAGAGTAGTCATGGGGCCGAGCATGCCGTCGTGCTCTGAGGTGACCCTTTGACCGTCCTTTGGGGATGCTGTGCGCCGGGTGAGAAGGTCGTGAGAGGCACCGCCGAGGGCCGCGCGCGCCCCGGGGCCACCGCGCTAGCCGGTGTCCTCACCCATCTCCAGCAGGGTCGCCGCCGCGCCGATGATCTTCGGGTCGGGTACGCCGACGACCTCCTCGTCCTTGTCCGGATACGGGAAGCGGGCCAGTACGCTGCGCATGGCCTCCACCCGGGCGCGCTTCTTGTCGTTGCTCTTCACCACCGTCCAGGGCGCGTACCCGGTGTCCGTGGCGCGGAACATCGCGACCTTCGCGGCGGTGTAGTCGTCCCACTTGTCCAGCGCGGCCAGGTCCATGGGACTGAGCTTCCACTGCCGGACGGGGTCGACCTGCCGGATGGTGAAGCGGGTGAGCTGCTCGCCCCGGGAGACCGAGAACCACAGTTTGACCAGGTGGATGCCGTCGTCGACGAGCATCCGCTCGAAGGCGGGCGTCTGCTGCGTGAACTGCCGGTACTGCTCGTCGTCACAGAAGCCCATGACCCGCTCGACGCCGGCGCGGTTGTACCAGGAGCGGTCGAACAGCACGAGTTCGCCGGCGGTCGGCAGGTGCTGCACGTAGCGCTGGAAGTACCACTGCCCGCGCTCGCGCTCGGTGGGCTTCTCCAGGGCGACGACGCGGGCGCCGCGCGGGTTGAGGTGCTCGGTGAAGCGCTTGATGGTGCCGCCCTTGCCGGCGGCGTCGCGGCCCTCGAAGACGATGACGATCCGCTGGCCGCTCTCCTTGACCCAGGACTGCAGCTTCAGCAGCTCGATCTGCTGGAGCCGCTTGTGCAGGTCGTACTCGGGGCGGCCCATCCGAGCGGGGTACGGGTAGTTCTCGCGCCAGGTGTCCACCGGTGAGCCGTCCGGGTGAACGAGCACCGGGTCGTCGATGTCGGTGTGGTCCACCCGCATGCCCTGTTGCAGCAGTTCGAACACGACGCCTCCTCAGTCGGGGAACCGCGGGGTGATCGGCTGGAGCCCGTACCGCGGGGCCGCTACGTGGACCGGGGTCACGGCCCCGCGATGGCCGCTGTCGCGATCAGGATCGTGCCGAAGGCCCCGTCGTGCACGCCGGGCAGCACCGCGGCGGCAGCACGCCGGCGGGCGGCGCCGGTCAGCGCGGCTGCGGCAGCGTGGGCAGTCTCGTGTCGTACAGCCACATGGTGAACAGTCCGTCCAGCGGATGGACGCTGTACCGCTGCGCGAGCGCCGTGAACTCCTCGGTGGTCACCGTCCAGTGCCGGTAGGTGGTCGTCCACTCGCGCAGCAGGGCGACGAAGGCGGCGTGCCCGATGACCGTGCGCAGCGCGTGCAGGGTCAGCGCGCCGCGCTGGTAGACGCGGTCGTCGAAGATGCGGCGCAGCCCGGGGTCGGCGATGCGGATGTCCTGGTCCATCAGGGCCAGGCGGGAGCGGGAGCGGGTGGCGTGGACGGTTGCCGAGGGGCCGCCGGACAGTTCGGACCAGAGCCACTCGGCGTACTTGGCGAAGCCCTCGTTGAGCCAGATGTGCCGCCAGCCTCCGACGGTGAGGCTGTTGCCGAACCACTGGTGGGCCAGTTCGTGCGCGATGAGGCGTTCGCTGCCGCGCCGGCCGTCGACATGGTTGCGCCCGAATATGGACAGTCCCTGCGCCTCGACGGGGACGTCCAGTTCCTCGTCGACGACCACTACGGCGTAGTCGTCGAAGGGGTAGGGCCCGAAGAGGTCGGTGAAGGTCGTCATCATCTGGGGCTGGCGGGCGAAGTCGTGCTCGAAGCGCCCGAGCAGACGGTGCGGCACCGCGGCGGGCTGCGGCACCGGGCCGGCGTCCGCCACGTCGACCAGGTCGTACGGGCCGATCTGGACGGTGGCGAGGTAGCTGGCCATGGGCGCGGGCTGCTCGTAGACCCACCGGGTGGTCGAGGCGCTGATCGTACGGGAGACGAGCGCGCCGTTGGCGACGACGGTGTACGGGGAGGGGATGGTCACCGCGATGCGGTAGGCGGCCTTGTCGTCGGGGCGGTCGTTGCAGGGGAACCAGGAACGGGCGCCGCTGGGCTGGGAGGCGACGAGGGCGCCCTCGTCGAGCTGCTCCCAGCCGAGATCGCCCCAGTCCGGGGTACGGACGGGCTTGGGCACGCCGGTGTAGCGGACCTCGACGGTGAACGGGGCCCCCGCGCGCAGCGGGCGGGCGGGGCGGATCCGGAGCTTGTCGGCGCGGTGGGTGTAGCGGGCCGGGCGCGCACCGTCGACGAGGACCTTGTCGAGGCGGAACGGGCCCAGGTCCAGGGCCACCTCGGCCAGGGCCCGTTCGGCGACAGCGGTGATCCTGGCCCGGCCGGAGAGCCGTCCGCTGTGCGGCCGGTAGTCCAGTTCCAGGTCGTAGTCGGTGGTGCG
Source organism: Streptomyces sp. RLA131 (assembly GCF_056270125.1). Taxonomy (NCBI): domain Bacteria; kingdom Bacillati; phylum Actinomycetota; class Actinomycetes; order Kitasatosporales; family Streptomycetaceae; genus Streptomyces; species Streptomyces sp. RLA131. The sequence continues at coordinate 7,028,513 of NZ_JBWDOQ010000002.1, read as the reverse complement.
GTACCCGCTGTCGCCGTGCTGCGGGAGGTAGGAGTCCTTCACCCTGGTGCGTCCTTACGCCTGTTCCGTGTGGTGCTGCGCATGCCGTGTGTCCGGCGTCGCGGGTGGCTGCCGGTGGTGCCAGGCCGTGATCGGGTTGCCCAGCCAGCGGCTGCCGGCCGGCACCGCCTCGCCGCGCATCACCAGTGAGGCCGGGCCGACCGTGGCCCGGTCCCCGATGACCGCGCCGGGCAGGACGATGCCGTGCGGGCCGAGGGTGGCGCCCTCGCCGAGGACGACGTGGTCCATCCGCATGATGCGGTCGTGGAACAGGTGGGTCTGCACGACACAGCCCCGGTTGACGCTGGCCCCGGCGCCGACGGTGACCAGGTCCGCCTCCGGCAGCCAGTACGTCTCGCACCAGGCGCCGCGTCCGACGCGGGCGCCCAGCCCGCGCAGCCACAGGTTCATCAGGGGTGTCCCGCCGGTCGCGCCGACCAGCCACGGCACCGCGAGGACCTCGACAAAGGTGTCCGCCAGCTCGTTGCGCCACACGAACGAGGACCACAGGGGGTGTTCGGCCGCCCGGAAACGCCCGGCCAGCAGCCACTTGGCGGCGATCGCCACCAGGCAGGCCGCCACTCCCCCGGCCGCCAGCAACGCCCCGCCGGCCAGCACGGCCAGGGCCACACCGGCACGGGCCGACAGCACCTCGAAGGCCACGAAGGCCAGCACGGCGAGTGCCACCCCGCACATCACCGGCACGACCCGGCACAGCTCGACGGCCGCCCGCGCCCACATCAGGTGCCGGGGCGGCTCGAAGGTGCGGGCCGTGTCGGTGGCCTCGGCCCTCCGGGGCAGCTTCATCGGCGGCATACCGAGCCATGAGCTGCCCGCCTTGGCCCGCTTGGGCGTCGCCGACAGCACACCGACCAGGCCGCGCTTGGGTACGGACCGCCCGGCGGCCGTCATGCCGGAGTTGCCGAGGAAGGCCCGCTTGCCGATCCGGGCCTCCGCGATGCGCAGCCAACCGCCGCCGAGTTCGTACGAGGCGATCATGGTGTCGTCGGCCAGGAAGGCGCCGTCGCCGACCGTGGTCATCGTCGGCAGCGCCAGCACGGTGGAGGCCTCGACACGACGGCCCACCCTCATTCCCAGCGCGCGCAGCCACACCGGGGTGAACAGGCTGGCGTAGAGCGGGAAGAGGTGGACGCGGGCCATGTCCATCAGCCGCTCGGTCGCCCAGGCCTGCCAGGCGACGCGGCCGTGGACGGGGTGGTGGCCCTCGCGCAGGCCGATACCCAGCACGCGCACGCCGCCCAGGACCAGCAGGGCGTACGTGACCAGGGCGGCGGCCGTCGCGAGCGGCACGGCGGCGAGGGCCCCGGTCAGGGCCTGCCAGGGGCTTGCCGCGCCGCGCAGGAAGGCTCCGGTCACCAGCAGCCCGGGCAGCGCGGCGAGCACCGGCAGCAGGCCCAGGGCCAGCGAGGTGAGGGTGTAGACGACCGTCCAGCGGCGCCGGCGCGGCGGACGGCCCTCGGGGCGCGGCCGGGCGGCCTTGCCGTCGCGCACGGCCGGGACGCCGCCCCAGCGCTGGCCCGCCGGTACGGATCCGGTGACCCCGGACCCGGGGGCGATCTCGGCCCGCTTGCCGATCCGGGCGCCCGGCAAGAGGGTGCTGCGGGCGCCGACGGTGGCGCCGGCCCCGATCCGTACGGCGCCGATGTGCAGCCGGTCGCCGTCCAGCCAGTGACCGGACAGGTCCACCTCGGGCTCGACCGCGCAGCCCTTGCCGAGTCGCAGCATGCCGGTGACCGGGGGCAGCGCGTGCAGGTCGACGTCCTCGCCGACCCGTACCCCCAGGGCACGGGCGTAGTACGTCAGCCAGGCCCCGGCCAGGCCGGTGGCGCCGCTCAGCTCGGCGAGGCGTTCGGCCGTCCACAGCCGCAGGTGGACACCGCCGCCGCGCGGGTACGTACCCGGGCGCAGGCCGCGCAGCAGCAGCCGGGCGCCGCCGGCCGCGATGACGATCCGCCCGGCCGGGCTCGCCACGAGCAGCCAGCCGAGGACGATCCACCACCAGGACACGACGGGTGTCCAGGGCAGCGCGAGCACATTGGCGGCGGCGGTCGCGGCGACGCACCTGCGCAGCCCGGCCACGGTCAGCAGCGGCAGCATGAGCAGGGTCTGCGCGAAGCCGGTGCGGCGCGGCACCGGGCGTACGTCCGGCGCCTCGGGCCCGCGGGCCGCGGAGGCGTCCAGGGTGCGGGCGAGGGCGCCCAGCGTCGGGTTCTGGTAGATGTCGCCGACCGATCCGGCGGCGAAGCGCTCCCGGATCCGTGAGACGAGCTGCGCGGCGGCCAGGCTGCCGCCGCCGGAGGCGAAGAAGTCGGCGTCGGCGGTGCCGGCCGGCATGCCGAGGACGTCGGCCCACTGCTCGGCCAGCCAGGCCTCGGTGGCGGTCAGCCGGGCCCGCTCCCGCGGGGAGCCGGTGTCCGGGGTGGGCAGCGGCCAGGGCAGCGCGGCCCGGTCCACCTTGCCGGAGGTGCGGGTGGGGAGGCCGTCCACGACGGCCAGCAGCGGCACGAGGGCCGCCGGCAGCTCCTTGCGGAGCCGGGCGAGGGCGTCCTCGGCGTCGAAGTCGTCGCCCGCGACGACATAGCCGACGAGGAGCTGGTTGCCGCCCTTGGTGCTTCTGACCGCGGCGGCGGCGCCGGCCGCGCCCGGCAGGGCCTGGAGGGCGGCGTCGATCTCGCCGAGTTCGATACGGCGGCCGCCGAGCTTGACCTGCTCGTCGGCGCGGCCCACGAAGAGCAGCCCTTCTTCCTCCGCCCGCACCAGGTCGCCGCTGCGGTAGGCGCGGTCCCAGCCGAGGGCGGGCAGCGGGGCGTACTTCTCGGCGTCCTTGGCGGCGTCCAGGTAGCGGGCGAGCCCGACACCGCCGATGACCAGCTCGCCGGTGGCGCCCATGGGCACGATCTCGCCCCGGGCGTCCACGACGGCCAGTTCCCAGCCGTCGAGGGGCAGGCCGATCCGTACCGGGCCGGTGCCGGTCATGGGGGCGGCGCAGGCGACCACGGTGGCCTCGGTGGGGCCGTAGGTGTTCCAGACCTCGCGGCCGTCGACGGCCATCCGCTCGGCCAGCTCGGGCGGGCACGCCTCACCGCCGAAGATGAGCAGGCGTACGCCGTCCAGCGCCCCGGCGGGCCAGAGCGCGGCGAGGGTGGGGACGGTGGAGACGGCGGTGATGCGCTGCTCGACGAGCCAGGGTCCGAGGTCCAGGCCGGTGCGTACCAGGGACCGGGGGGCGGGGACGAGGCAGGCGCCGTGCCGCCAGGCGAGCCACATCTCCTCGCAGGAGGCGTCGAAGGCGACCGAGAGCCCGGCCAGCACCCGGTCGCCGGGGCCGAGCGGCTCGGCGGCCAGGAAGAGCCCGGCCTCGGCGTCGACGAAGGCGGCGGCGCTGCGGTGCGTGACGGCGACGCCCTTGGGCCTGCCGGTGGAGCCGGAGGTGAAGATGATCCAGGCGTCGTCGTCGGGTCCGGGGCGGCGGCCGGTGGCCGCCCGTTCGGACGCCGGAGCCGATGAGGGGCCGGCCGGGGCGGCCGGCGCGGCCTCGACGGGTGCGGCCGGGGCGGCTTCGGGCGGCGCGGGTCCGTCCTGGGGCTGCCACGGCGTGATCTCGCACCCGGCGCCGATGACGGCGCTCACGGCGGCCTCGGAGAAGACCAGCCGGGCCCGCTCGTCCGGGTCCTCTGCGTCGACCGGGACGTACGCGGCGCCGGCCGCCAGCACGGCGAGGATGGCGGTGTAGAGGTCGGCGGTCCCGGACGGTACCCGTACGCCGACCCGGTGGCCGGTGCCGATCCCGGCTGCGCTCAGGCTCAGCCGCAGGGTCTCGACCTCGGCGAGCAGCGCTCGGTAGGTCAGCGGGGCGGTGCCGTCGTCGACGGCTGGTGCGTCCGGGTGGCGGCGGGCGGTGGCGTCGAGGATGTCGAGCAGGGTCCGCTCGGGGGCGGCCTCCCCGGCGGTGAAGACGGCGGGGGCTGCCTCGGCGTCGAGCAGCGATTCGAACAGTGGCTGGGACTCGGTGGCTGTGGTCATGCGGCGGGCCGTTCGTCGCCCGCCATGGGTTCGACAGGGTGGATGCCCGGCTGCTTCGTGCGCATCTCTCACTCTCCTCAAGTCGTGTGGAGTGCGCTGCGAACCCCCGCTCCGCGCACGGCGAACAGGGAGTTTACCGAGCCGCAACCAGTCGCGCCTGTTGAGCGGGGCCTCGCGGACCGGCGCCGGGGATCCGGGTGTGGCGGAGGCCACGTCCTTCGGCTACTTCGCGCGGGTGAATTCCTCGTATGCCCGCACGACTTCGTCGGTCGGGCCGTCCATGCGGAGGGTCCCGGACTCCAGCCAGATGACGCGGTCGCAGGTGTCGCGGATCGACTTGTTGTTGTGGCTGACGAGGAAGACGGTGCCGGCCTCCTTGCGCAGTTCGCGGATCCGCGCCTCGGACCGCTTCTGGAACTTGCGGTCGCCGGTCGCCAGCGCCTCGTCGATCATGAGGACGTCGTGGTTCTTGGCGGCGGCGATGGAGAAGCGCAGCCGTGCGGCCATGCCGGAGGAGTACGTGCGCATGGGCAGGGAGATGAAGTCGCCCTTCTCGTTGATCCCCGAGAAGTCCACGATCTGCTGGTAGCGCTCACGCACCTCCTCCTGGGTCATGCCCATGGCCAGGCCGCCGAGGATGACGTTCCGCTCGCCGGTCAGGTCGTTCATCAGGGCCGCGTTGACACCCAGCAGGGAGGGCTGGCCCTGGGTGTAGACCTTGCCGCTCTCGGCGGGCAGCAGCCCGGCGATGGCTCGCAGCATCGTCGACTTGCCCGAACCGTTGGAGCCGATCAGGCCGATCGCCTCGCCCTTGTAGGCGGTGAAACTGACCCCGCGCACCGCGTGCACCTTGCGGACATTGGGATTCCCCTTGCGGGTGACGATCCGCCGGAGCGCGTTGACGGCGCTGCCCTTGCCGCCGGCGCCGTGTACCCGGTAGACGATGTGCACGTCGTCCACGATGACGGTCGGGACGCGCTCCCCGGTGCCGCTGTCGGTTCCGGTGCCTGTGCCGCTGTCGGTGACGGTGCCGGTCTTCTCGCTCTGCGTCTCAGCCACGTCCGTACTCCTCTTCGGCCTTCCAGAAGTAGATGAAGCCGCCGAAGCCCGCAAGCAGCGCCCAGCCCAGGGCCAGGGCCCAGACGTGCGGGGGCAGCTGGGCCGCGGTGAAGCTGTCGATGAGCGCGAAGCGCATCAGGTCGATGTAGACGGCCGCCGGGTTGATCTGCAGCAGGAGCTTGACGACGTGGGGTGCGTCGCCCAGCTTCGCGCTGAGGCTGTACATGACACCGGAGGTGTACATCCAGGTGCGCAGGATGAACGGCATCAGCTGTGCCAGGTCGGTGATCTTGCTGCCGAGGCGGGCCATGGCGAGCGCCAGCCCGGCGTTGAACAGGCTCTGCAGGAGCAGCGCGGGGATCACCAGCAGCCAGGAGGCGGACGGTACTTCCCCCCACATGACGACGATGGTGATCAGGACCGCCATCGACATCAGCAGCTGCTGGAGCTGCATGAGGGTGGTGGCGACCGGCATCGAGGCCCGGGGGAAGTGCAGGGCCCGGATCAGCCCCAGGTTCCCGGCGATCGCCTTGACGCCGGCCAGCACCGAGGACTGCGTGAAGGTGAAGATGAACACGCCCGTCACCAGGAACGGGATGTAGTCGTCGACGCCCCTGCTGGTGCCGAGCAGCAGGCCGAAGATCAGGTAGTACACGGCCGCGTTCAGCAGCGGGGTCATGACCTGCCACAGCTGGCCCAGCTTCGCCTGGGTGTACTGGGCGTGCACCTTGGCCCGCGCGTACGCGGTGATGAAGTGCCGCCGCGCCCACAGCTGGCGCACGTACTCCCGCAGGTGCGGACGGGCCCCGCTGACGGCCAGGCCGTACCTGGCCGCCAGTTCCTGCGCGGCCGGCCCCGGGTCGGGGGCGAGCCGCGCGGCGGGGGACTCGTCGAGGTGGAGGCTCACGTGGATTGCCTTTCGTACGAGGCAGAGAGAAGCCGAGGGGGGACGACGGGTGACCGGCCGGCCGTCCGGCCCGATCGGCCGACGGAACGCATCCGTATCGTCGCAGCGCCGACGCTAGCCCACTCGGCCGATGGAACGCAACCGTTCCGTCCTCTCCTCACGCTACTCTCATGGGCATGGCACCGGAGACCCCACCCCCACGTCGCAGCCCGGCGGGCGCCGCCGTGCTCCGCGACGACGTGACCGAGGCCATCCGCGCAGCCGTCTTCGACGAACTCGCCGCTGTCGGGTACGGCCGCATGTCCATCGAGGGCATCGCCCGGCGGGCCGGTGTCGGCAAGGCCGCCGTCTACCGCCGCTGGCGCTCCAAACTGCCGCTCGTCCTGGACGTGGTGTCGGCCGTCGCCGCCCTGGGCGTCCCCGCCCCCGACACCGGCAGTCTGCCCGGCGACGTACGCATCCTGCTGGAGGTCAGCGCCCGCGCGCTGCGGCACCCCGTCGCCTCACAGATCATCCCCGACCTCCTCGCCGAGGCCTCCCGCAACCCCGACATCGCGCTGGCCCTGCAGGAGGCGCTGCGCGGCACGCAGCGCGGGATAACGGAGGCCGTCGTGCGCTCCGCCGTGGAGCGGGGCGAACTCCCCGTGGGCACCGATGTCGACCTCGCCCTGGACCTCATCACCGGGCCTCTGTACTGGCGCCTGGCCGTGATGCGTTCCCCGCTGCCCAAGGGCTACCTCAACCGACTCGCGGCCAGCACGGTCGCGGCCCTGGGCGCCACAACGGACCGACCACCGGCGGTGTGATGATCAGTTCGTCGGTCCGCGCGCTAGCATATGCGGTCCTTGCGGATCCGACGAAGGACGACCCCCGGTGAACTGGTATGTGGCCGTACTGAAGAACTACGCCCGATTCAGCGGCCGGGCACGCCGCAAAGAGTTCTGGATGTTCGCCCTGTGGAGCAGTGTGATCCTCCTTGTGCTGAGCGCCATCGAGAACCGGACACTGGACCGCGAACTCCTCAGCAGCGTCTACACCTTGATCACGTTCATCCCCACACTCGCCGTCACGACCCGCCGGCTCCACGACACCGGCCACTCGGGGTGGTACGTGCTCCTGAGCGTCGTCCCGCTGGTCGGCCTGGTCATCCTGATCGTCTTCACGGCGAGCGACGGTGACTCGGGCGCCAACCGGTACGGCGCCGACCCCAAGGCGCCGTACGCCCAGGACGGTTACGCCTACAGCGGCTGAACCCCGGCGCCGGCAGGGCGGGACGGGCCCGCGGCCGGTGACGGCCGCGGGCCCCGGTGTGTCAGCCCCGGTGTGTCAGCCCCGGGTCCATTTCTGATTGGTGCCGCCGTTGCAGGTGTAGAGCTCCAGTGGCGAGCCGTTGGCGGTGGCCTGACCGGTCACGTCCAGGCAGAGACCGGACTGCTGGCCCACGATCGCGCCACCGTCGGTGACGGCCCACTTCTGGTTGGCGCCGCCGTTACAGGTGTAGATGTCGACCACGGTGCCGTTGGCGGTGCCCTGGTTGTAGGCGTCGAGGCACTTGCTGCCGTAGCCGCGCAGCTCACCGGCGGCGGTGAGGATCCAGTTCTGGTTGGTGCCGGCATTGCAGGTGTAGATGGTCGTCTGGGTGCCGTTGGTGGTGGAGTACCCCGGGTCCTCAAGGCACTTGCCGGACTGGGCGCCGATGAGGGTGCTGGTGCTGGTCCGGCTGCCGCTGCCGGGGGCGCCGGAGCTGGTGAGCTGGAAGGTCGTGACGCTGCGGGCGGGCAGCGAGGCGGTCAGCACCGAGCCGCTGGTGGTGGGGTTGGAGACGGCGGCCAGGCTCTCGGTCGAGCTGGTGCGGTGGGTGGCGGTGGGGGTGAGGGTGCCGCTGTTGGTGTCCAGGATGAGGCCGGAGGCGGCGGAGTTGGTGTTGGTGGCGACCACGGTCCAGGCGCCGTCCTTGAAGAAGGCCATGGTCTGGACGCCGGCCGGCGCGCCGGAGACGTTGTAGCGCACGGCCCCGGGACGTACGTACTTGCTGTACTGGCCGAGGACGTAGTAGCGCTTGGTCATGTACAGCGACTGGTTGCCGTCGGTGGCGTAGTCCGGGTCGTAGTAGACCAGACCGTCGTTCCAGCCGCTGGTGTTGACCTGGCTCGCGCAGGAGGCGTCGGCGCCCACGTCACAGCCGATGACCGAGGACAGCGCCGTCCACCACTGGAAGGAGCGGTCGTTGGCGAGGGTGAAGTCCCGGTAGACGTAGTTGGCGAGGTCGAGTCCGCCGTCGATGGTGGGGTCGTACTGCTGCCCCCAGCCGCTGGTGCCGGACTTCTGGCAGCAGATCTCACTGGCCCACAGCGGCTTGTTGTACGTACTGCCGACGGCGGCGACCTTGCGCAGGGCGGCGTCGCCGGGGAAGTCGTAGGTGTGGTGGGCGAGCGCGCTGACGTAGCCGGCGGCCGTCGAATCGTTCATCCAGGTGGGGGTGTTGGTGACGAAATTGCTGGTCTGGCTGGTCTCGTCGGCGATGATGCCGGTGGAGGTCAGGGAGCGGGCGGCGAGCGTGGAGCCGACGGCCTTGATGAGGGCGGCCCGCTGCGACACCGGCACGGCCATGCCCTCCTGGCCACAGCCGCTGAAGGAGCTGTCCGGCTCGTTCATGGGGCTGAGGTAGTCGAGGTTGACGCCGGCCGCCGACCAGTGCGCGGTGATGTCGGCGAGGTAGGACGCGTACGCGGACTCGTCACCGGAGACCAGGGTGCCGCCGCAGCTCTGGGCGTTGCTGGTCCAGTTCTTGGGGGCGCTGTTGACGAAGCCGATCAGGGTGGGCACGCCGTGGTCGGCCGCCGACTGGAGGAAGTAGCTGCCGCCGGGGTCACGGCTCCAGTCGTAGCTGCCGGCCGAGGTCATCAGCGACTGCGGGGCGCGCGTGGGGTCGGTGACGCCGGTGCCGCCGCCGCCGATGTTGTAGCGGTACATACTGAGGTCGAGCCCGGACTCGTCGAAGAGCAGGTTACCGACCTGGCTCTTGACGGAGGAGGAGAACCCGGCAAGGTCGTTGACCCACCAGGCGCCCGAGGCGGCGAAGCCGTCGATGCCCTGCGCCTGGGTGGTGACGAGCGCGGGCGCCGAGGTGGCGGCCTGCGCCTCGGTGGCCAGCGGGCCCGCGGCCAGGACCGAGGCGATGAGCGGGAGGGCGGCGAGCGCGGCCGGCCGCCGGAGCCTGCGAAGTCCCGGGAAGCCGCGGAGCCCGCGAGGGCCGGGGAGTGGGGGGATCCTGCGGGGGCCGGAAAGCCCGGGGAGTGTGCTGAGTCCGCGGAATCTGTTGAGCCTGCGAATCAGGGAGCTGTACGGCATCACGGTGTCCCATCCGGTGTTTGCGCGAACATGTGGGGGCGTGCGTGAGTGTCGAGTTCACAATGTGCCCATGTCAATAGCCGTGACACGCCTGGTTCCTGGTGATGTTTGCGCGAACACGCAAGCCCGCCGGTGCTCCCGGTGAAGGCCGAGCCACCTGCCCCGTACCACTCTTGACATGGAGTCAACTCCAGCTCCTAGGGTGCGGCGCATGACCGACTCTCCTGTGGCACTCATCACCGGCGGCTCCACCGGCATCGGCGCGGCGGCGGCCCGCCGGCTGCTCGCCCTCGGCCACCGCGTCGCCGTCACCGGGCGCGACCGCGGCCGGCTCGACGCCTTCGCCCACGAGCTGGGCAGCCCGAAGGAACTTCTGGTGCTCCCCGGGGACGCCTCCGACCACGAAGCGGTCGAGGCGGCCGTCGCGTCCGTCCTCGCGGAGTTCGGGCGGCTCGACACCGTCGTCGCCAACGCCGGATTCGCCACCCACGACACCCTCGCCGACGGCGACCCCGCCGGATGGCGCGAGATGGTCCTGACCAACGTCCTCGGCCCCGCACTGCTCATCAGGGCCTCGCTCGGCGCCCTGAAGGAAACGGGCGGGCGGATCGTGCTGATCGGCAGCGTCGCGGGCTTCCAGAACACCCCCGGGAACATCTACGGGGCGACCAAGTGGGCGGTGACCGGGCTCGCCGAGAACGCCCGGCGCATGGTGACCGCCGACGGTGTCGGCGTGACCCTCATCGCCCCGGGACGGGTGGAGACACCGTTCTGGGACGGCATGGGCGGCCTGCCCGAGGGCCGCCTCCTGAGCGCCGACGAACTGGCCGCCTCGCTGGTCTGGGCGATCACCCAGCCGACCGGGGTCGATGTCAACACGGTGATCGTGCGGCCGCTCGGCCAGCCGGTGTGAGACCGGCTGGACCGGCTCGGGCTCCGGCACCGGATTCGGCTCCGGCCATGGGGCCCGTTGTCAGACCCCTCGGTTACGGTGAGTGATGTCGGCAGCGCTGTCCCGTACGTCGCGTGACGAAGGGGGGTGCGCCGGGCTGCTCCCGCCGACGGGCGCCCGGCGCGGACACAACCATGACCATGCACCTGAACAGCCATCTCGGCCTGGCCCAGACCAGCGAACTGCTCGGCCTGCCACGGTCCGAGATCCAACTCGCCGTCGACTACGGCCTGCTGCGACGCGACCCCGGCACCCGGTCCTTCGACCCCGCCCAGGTGGGGGAGATCGTGGCACGGCCCGAGCCCTTCCACAGCGCCCTCGCCGCGGCCCGGGAGGCGCGGGCCCTGGCCGGGACCGGGCGGCGCAGAGCACTGGCCCGCGGGCGGGAGAGCGAACGACGGCGGCAGGGCGCACTGCGGGAGGAGGCCGCCGCGCGGGTCAGGGTGCGGCTCCCGGTCCGGGATCCGGTGCCCGAGCGGGTCCTGCTGCATCTCGGACCGCCCCGTTCGGGGAGGACCCGGTCCGTGGTCGAGGCCCTGGCCGGACAGCCGGGCAGCGGCGTCTACGTCACGGCACGGCACGCCCACGCCCGGCAGGCGTTCGGGCTGCTGCGGGCCCGCCTGGGCTCCCGGGAGGTCGGCCTGGCCACGGACCAGGGCCGCGTCAACAGCCGGGCCCGGTTGCTGTGCTGCACCCCGGAGTACGTCCGCCCGGCCGCCGACGTCCTGGTCGTGGACGCCGTCGAGGGTGACGCCCTGGCCCGGCTGCTGCTGACAGGGGCACAGCGCACGGTGCACGTCACCGGCGTGCCCCGGGACGAGGCGCTGCTCGGGGCGTTCTTCACCGGGCCGGGGGCCGCGCGTGTGGAGACCGTCGGGCGTCAGCGGGCCGCGCCGCTCACCCTCGCCGCTCCGGCCGGTCCCGGCGAACTGGCGCCGGGCACGGTGGTCGTCGTCCGGGACCGCGCGTGGGCGCACGCGCTGCACCGCGAGCTGCTCACCGCCGGACGGGTGGCGACGGTGCTGTACGAGTCGCTGCCCGCCGCCGTCCGCTGTGAGCAACTGCGCCGGCTGGCCGCCAGGGAGGTCGACATCGCCGTCACGACCGCGGTCCTCGGGCGCGACCCCGTGCCGCCGCTGGCCACGGTCCGTTTCGCACAGCTGCCGGGCCCGGGGCCCGGTGAGCCGGAGTCCCCGGCTCCGGGGTCGTCACCGGGGTCGTCACCGGGTTGGTCACCGGGGTCGCCTCCGGGGTGGTCGCCGGCCCGGCTGGCCGCGTACGCCGACGGGGTCGTCGGCGCCTACCACACGGCCCTGCCCGTGGAGCCGCCCGGGCGACGGCTGTTGCGTGACGCGGTGGAGGCGGCGGTCGACGGCGCCGCCCCGGGGCGCGGGCGGCTGCCACTGCTTCCCGCCTGGGAGGAGCTGGGCCGACCCGCTCCCGGCGAGATCCCGCACGCCCTGGCCGCGTGGCGCACGGCGGCGGGCCGGGCCCTCGCCGGGCACCGGGGCCTGTACGCCCAGTGGCCGGTCGCCCTCACCGCCAGATGGCGGGCGGCCCGCCTGGCGGCGGGCGCCGGCGTCGCCGCCGACGCCCCGTGGCCGGCCGACGGGGCCACGGTCTGGCGGCTGATCACCCTCCCGGGCGGCACTGACGGCCTCTTCTCCGGCATCGCGTCCGCCTTCCTGACGGGCCGGTCCCTGGTGGAGACGCTGCCCCCGGTCTCCGCGATCGCGACGCTGTCGCTGCCCGACGCGGAGGCCTGCGCCGGGACGCTGCGCGAACTGCGGCCCGCCCTGCTGCGCCTCGGCGGATTCGGCGGCCTCTCCCCCGACGAGGCTGCGGCCTGCCAGACCGCCGTGGTCCGGCGCCTCAATGAACTGCTCGCCGGCGACGGGCCGTTGAGGCCGCCGCCGGCGTGCGAGTGCTGCGGGGCGACCTGCCCGCCCGGGGAGGAGCGCTGCGAGCGGTGCCGCTGCTCGGGCGGGTAGCGCCGCCTCGGTCGTCGTACGGGTCAGGCCTCGCAGGAGCCGGTGAAGACATCCACCTGGTCGGCGCTGCTGTCGGCCACCGCGATGTCCTCGGTGCCGTCGCCGTTGAGATCGGCGGCCGAGGCGTCATAGGCACCGGCGGCGGTGAGTTCGGACAGTTCGGTGAGGGTGCCGCCGGAGGCGCCCTGGAAGAGAGTGACGGAGGTGCCGTTGAGGGAGGAGACCAGGACGTCGCTGTTGCCGTCGGCGTCGAGATCGGCCGCACTGACGGCGACGGGCAGCCCCGGGGTGGTGTAGGCCGTCGCGGCGCCGAAGGTACCGTCGCCGTTGCCGAGCAGGATCTCCAGGACGTTGGATCCGTTGCTGACGGTGGCCAGGTCGGTGTCACCGTCGCCGTCGAAGTCACCGGAGGCGATGGAGTACAGCCGGGAGACGGTCGCGTAGTCGGTGGCCGCGCCGAAGGTGCCGTCGCCGTTGCCGGGCAGCACGCTGACAGCGCCGCTGCCGACACTGGCGGTGGCGATGTCCGGCGCGCCGTCGCCGTCGAAGTCCGCCAGGACGATGCCGTGCGGCCGGGACACGCTCAGGGCCTGCGCCTGGACGGCGAAGGTGCCGTCACCGTTGCCGAGCAGGACGCCGACGGAGCCGGTGTCCTGCTCGGCCACCACCAGGTCGAGATCACCGTCGCCGTCGAGGTCGCCGGGGGCGAGGGAGCGGGGTGCCTCGCCGACGGTGTACTGGGTGGCGGTGCCGAAGGTGCCGTCGCCGTCGGCGCTGCCGAGCAGGACGCTGACGGTCGCGCCGCCGAAGTCGGCGGAGGCGATGTCGGGGTTGCCGTCGCCGTCGAAGTCGGCGACGACGGTCTGGTAGGGCTTGGTGCCCACGGCGTACTCGGTGCCGGTGGCGAAGGTGCCGTCACCGTTGCCGAGCAGGACGGTGACCGAGTTCCCGTCGAGGTTGGCGGCCACTACGTCCTGGGCGCCGTCGCCGTTCAGGTCGCCGGTCGCGACCTGGCGGGTGTTGTCGCCCGCCGCGGCGGAGGTGCCGGAGGCGGTGAAGGTGAGGGTGCCCGAGCACTCCTCGCCCGTGGTGACGAACGCCGAGGCCGGGCCGGCCAGGCCGGCGGCCAGGACGAAGGCGCCGGCCGCGCCGGCCGCCAGGACACTGCGTGTCATGTGCTTCTTGTGCTCGCTCATGGGCGAACGGGGGTCCTTCCGGTGGGGGGGTCGGAGGTGGGGAGGAGCCGGCCGCGCGGGCAGCGGGGGGCCGTAGGCCCGCGCGGCCGGCCGTCGGGGGAGGTCGTCAGTCGGTGCTGACGCCGATGGTGAGGGTGGCGGCGTAGCCGTCGGAGACGGAGCTGCCGAGGGCGGTGAGGGTGAGCAGACCGCTGGAGGCGCCCCCGTCGTCGTAGATGCCGTCGTTCTCCAGCAAGGTCTCGCTGGTGGTGTTGGCGGAGTACGGGGAGAGCTTCTGGACCGCGGTGTTGATGTCCTGGTCGAAGAAGAGCTGTCCGGTGTGGATCAGGCTGCCACCGGTGTAGGAGTCGTCGGTCAGCGTGACCCCGGTGTGGACGCGCAGGTGGACATGGACCGCGCGGGAGACGTAGTGGCCGGGCCAGATGGAGGTGATGGAGCACTGGCCGCTGGAGTCGGTGAGCTGGCCGCCGCGCAGGAAGGTGCCGTCGTCGTCCTCGCTGTGGCCGTTGCCGCCGACGAAACCGGAGTACTCGCCCAGGGTGTCGCAGTGCCAGATCTCCACCAGCGCGTCGGCCAGCGGCGCGCAGTCGTCGGCCTCGTCGACGACGGTGAAGGTGTACTCCACCGGCACGCCGTCCTTGCCCTCGGTGATGTCCTCGCGGACCAGCGCGCCGTCGAGGGCGTACGGACCCTGGGTGACCTCGGCTGTCAGTGAGCACACCCCGCTGGAGACGGTGGTGGAAACGGTGGCCGAAGCGGCCGTGGAGCCGGTAGGGCGGCCGCTGCCGCCCGCCGCGGAGGCTGCGCCGGCCAGGCCCAGGCCTGCCACGGCCGCGGAGGCGGTGCCGCCGATGACGACACGGCGACGGCTGACGGGGCTCGCGGCCCGGTGATTCGCGGTGCTCTGCCTGTCGGCAGAGGAGTTGTCTGTCATGGCCACGGAAATTACGGAGGTTCCCTGTGCCGGGCGTATCACCCGCCTGTGGTTTCAATCAAAGTTACGGTCGATACGTGTCGACAGTTGAGCGATTTCACAGCATGAGAATCGCTCAATCCACCCGACTGTCGACACTAGCCTGGGGGATGGCATATTCACCTTCGTACATCGACTGGCTTCCCGTGCCCGTCCCGGAGCAGGTCGCGGTCACCGAACGGCAGGTGCCGGTCCCCGGCGGGGCCAGTCTGTGGTGCTGGGACACCGGCGGTCCCGGCGAGCCCGTGGTGCTGCTGCACCCCGCCTCGGGCAGCGGCGAGAGCTGGCCGTACCAGCAGCCGGTGCTGGCCGGGCACGGGCTGCGCGTGATCGGCTACTCCCGGCGCGGCCGCTTCCGCTCGGCACCGGGTCCGGCAGGTCCGGCGGCGGGCCCGGCGCGTCCGGCGCGTCCGGCGGGCCACGACCGCCCCACCGCCCGGCCCGCGTCGGCCGACCTGCACGCCCTGGTGGAGCATCTCGACCTGCCCGCGTTCCATCTGCTGGGCGCGGCGGCGGGCGGCTGCATCGCGCTCGACTACGCGCTCTCGTACGGCGATCGCCTGCGCGGCCTGGTGCTGGCGGGCAGCCTGGCCGGCATCGCCGAGCCCGGCCACGCCGCGCGCAGCAGTGCGCTCCGCCCGGTGGGCTTCGACGACCTGCCCCTGGAGTTCAGGGAGTTGGGGCCGTCCTACCGGGGCGGCAACCCGGACGGGGTCGCCGCCTGGCTGGAGATCGCCCGGCGCGCGGGCCCGCAGGGCGGGCCTGGGGCCGAGCCGCGTCTGCCGTTCGCCAACACCGTCACCCGGTCCGCGCTCGCCACCCTGGACACCCCGGTACCGCTGGTCACCGGCGACGCCGACCTCTACGCCCCGCCGTCCATGGCGCGGCTGGTCGCCGGGCAGCTGCCGCGCTGCCGGACGGTCGTCGTGCCCGAGGCCGGTCACAACGCGCACTGGGAGCAGCCGGAGGTCTTCACCACCGAGGTGCTGCGCTTCCTGCTGCCGCTCCGTCAGCCCGGCCCGGTCACCACCGGCCGCGCCGCACCCACCGCCGGCAGGCCGTGAGGCACAACGCCACGGTGAGCGTCCAGGTCATGGTGAAGACCACGATCAGCACCGGGACCGGAGTGCGGACCGCCAGCACCAGCAAGGTCACCGAGGCGAGTGCCAACAGCACCAACCCCCACGGCCGCAGCCGCCGGGTGCGGTCCGCGCACCTCGCCCACGGGCCGGCGCGCAGGGTCCGCAGCCGGCGCTCAAGGCGTCTGTCCTGTCCGAGGACCACTTCGATCTGGGCCAGAATCCGCTGCTCCCGGCTCGACAGCCGGGACCCGTGCCCGTCCATGGATCGCCCCACCTCCGCCACCCGCCACCGGTCCCTTCTTCCGAGTACCCCGACGGGGCGCGCCCAACAGCGCGCCGCCCACCCGAGTTCCGTACCGCCGTGCCGTCCACCTCTACGAGTGCCATACGGGTGCCACCACCCGTCCCGTTCATCCGAGGAGACCACGATGTCCGTCGCGACCGCTACCACGCCCCGCCCGCCCCGGCGTCGTTCATGGCCCTGGCGGGCATCGCGGCCGGGGGCGGCGCGGCAGTACGGCGCGGCTGGTCGGGCGGTGCGCCGGAATAGCGCGGCGGGCCGGACGCTTGACGCCATTGCCCGAATGACACGACCCCGCGGAGGCCGGCCCCGATGAGCGCGAGCGCGCCCCACCCCCGACATCCCCTGGACAACCCCGCCCGCTCCTCGTTGACCGGCCCGCACGCGCACTTCGCGGAGCGCCGGGGCCGGGTCCTGCGCTACCCGGCCGACGTGTCGCCGTGGCTGGCCCTGCCGGACGTGCCGGAGGCGGCGGACTGGCAGGACACCGCCGCGCTGGCCGGGCCGGGGGCGCTGGTGCCGCTGGCCGCCGTGCGGGTGCCGCCGCCGGACGGCTGGGAGGTGGAGTTCCACATCGAGGGCGTCCAACTGGTCGGTGACGGTGTGCCCGCCGAGCCGTACGAGGAGGCGGTGCGCCTCGGCGCCGACGACGTGCCGGAGATCCTGGAGCTGGTGGAGCGCACCCGGCCGGGGCCCTTCCTGCCGCGCACCGTCGAGATGGGCACCTATCTCGGCGTCCGGCGCGAGGGCGCCCTGGTGGCGATGGCGGGCGAGCGGCTGCACCCGCCGGGCTGGACCGAGATCAGCGCGGTCTGCACGGACGACGCCCACCGCGGCCAGGGACTGGCCACCCGGCTGATCCTGGCCGTCGCCGCCGGGATACGGGAGCGCGGCGAGACGCCGTTCCTGCACGCCGCCGCGGAGAACACCGGTGCCATCCGGCTCTACGAGTCGCTGGGCTTCCGGCTGCGCCGCATGACGGCGTTCTCCGGCGTACGTGTCCCCGTGGCCGGGCCCGGGGCCGGGGGCGACGGGGCACCGGGCCTGTCCGCGACGCGCGTCGCCCCGCAGGCCGCCCGCTGACCGGCCGTGGCGGGCATGGGGTTCGCGCTCACCGACCGCACATCCGGCAGCGGCCCGAGCCCGGCGAGCCCGGGGCCGGAGCACGGAGCGGGAGAACCGGGCCCGTACGCGAGGGACTTCACCGACATCGCCGGTGCCGGTGAGCCCGCTCCCCTGACGGCCGGTCCCGGCGCGGCCACGGGCATCTGACCGTGCACCGCCAGGTCCGGCCGCCAACGGCGGCTGCCCGTCCGGTACCTTCCCGGTGCCGCGGCTGACCGTCGTTGCTGTCCTACGCGCTGCCGCCGGGCGTGCCCGGCGCGGTGGACGCGTTCCCCGGGCAGCGTCACGGCCCTCGGACCGATCACGCCCTGTTCGTCAACGTCATGACCGAGCCGCAGATGACGGCGGTTGTACAGTGCCTGAACGGCGGACGCCGCTGCTCGGGCGTCTGAGCAGCACGGACAGCGCGGACAGCGCGGACAGCGCGGGAACGACGGAAGTGGCGTGGCACAGTGAGCGACCACCGGGAACGCATGGTGCGCGGTGAGCGCTACCGCAGCCTCGATCCCCGGCTGACCTCCGACCGGCAGGCCGCCGAGCGGATGGCGGCGCGGTTCAACGCCACGGCGCCGGCCGACGCCCCCGGCTCCCGGGAGGTGCTGCTGGGGCTGCTCGGCGGGCTCGCCGAGGGCGCGTACGTCAAGGCTCCCTTCACCTGCGCCTACGGGTACAACATCCGGATCGGCGCGCGCAGTTTCGTCAACTACGACGCGATCATGCTGGACTGCGGCCCGATCACCATCGGCGAGGAGGTGGCGATCGGCCCCCGGGTGCAGCTCGCGACCGCCATCCACCCGCTGGACCCGGCCGACCGGCGGGCCGGCTGGGAGACCACGGCACCCATCACCATCGGTGACGGGGCCTGGCTGGGTGCCGGCGTCATCGTCTGCCCGGGCGTGACGATCGGCGAGAACACGGTGGTGGGCGCGGGCAGTGTCGTCACCCGGGACCTGCCGGAGCGGGTGGTCGCGGTGGGTAATCCGTGCCGGGTGCTGCGGGACATTCCCTGACCTCGGTGGCCTCCGCGGGGATGCAAGCGGGGATGTAAGGGGATGTAATTGACCGAGTGGCCGCACACCGACGGCCTCTCGGCCTAGCGTTCGGTTCATGGCAGCACGCTTCCCCGCTCCTGTCTCCATCGACGGCCGGTACGTCAGACTGGTCCCGCTGGTGCTCAGCCATGTCCCCGCGCTGTACGCGGCCGGCGGTGGCGACGATTCCATCTGGCGCTGGCTGCCGACCGTCACGCCCAACTCGGAGGCGGAGATGGCCGCGCTGGCCGAGCAGCGGCTGGCGCAGCAGGCGGCCGGCGAGGCGGTGGTGTTCACGGTGCTGCCGCGCTCGACGGGGCAGCCGGCGGGCTGGGCCGCGTATCTGGACATCTCGGTCGCGGACGAGCGGGTGGACATCGGCTGGAACTGGCTGTCCCCCTCGCTGTGGGGCACCCCGGCGCATCTGGAGATCCACTTCATCCTGATCTACCACGCCTTCGAGGACCTGGGGTTCCAGCGGGTGCAGTGGCGGCTCGACGATCTCGACCAGGCCTCGCAGGACGCCGTGTCGCGGATCGGCGGGATCCGCGAGGGCGCGCTGCGCCGGCACTCCCGCCGGGTGGACGGGTCGTGGCGCGACACCGTCTACTACTCGCTGGTCGCCTCGGAGTGGCCCGGTGTCCGGGAGCGGTGGCTGTCGGGCTGGCTCCTGGAGTGACCCGCGCCGCGCCGCGTCCGGCCGCGCCGGGCTGGCCGGCCGGCCGGACGCGCGGAGCGATCTATGCTCGGCCGGTGACCGCCGTCTTCCGCATCCAGCACCGCACCGCGCTGCCCGTCGACGAGGCCTGGCGCCGGATGACGGACTGGCCCCGCCACGCGGCCCACGTACCGCTGACCACCATCACGGTGACGACCGCGCCGCCGAACGGCCCGGGCACCAGGTTCGTCGCGCGCAGCGGCATCGGGCGGCTGGCCTTCGACGACCCGATGGAGGTCGTGCGCTGGACGGCGCCCGTGCCCGGCACGCCGGGGCACTGCCGGCTGGAGAAACGGGGCACGGTCGTCACCGGCTGGGCCGAGATCGAGGTACGGGAAGCGGCCGGCGGCTCCGAGGTCGTGTGGACCGAGGATCTGCGGATCGCGGTGCTGCCGGGCGCTTTCGACCGGCCGACGGCCTGGGCGGGGCGGCTGGCCTTCGGCCGGGCCGTCGGCGGTCTGCTCGCAGGACGCTGACACCGGCGCCCGCGCCGGCCCCGACACCGGGCCGGGCGGTGGCCCCGGCCTGCGGTGGTGGCGCGACGGACGCCTTCGGAGGATCCTGCGGGCAGGCGGCGCCGACGGCTCCGCTTTGCCAGCGCGTCCTCAGCTGACACCCAGTCAATTCACAGCCTGGAGCGGCAGTGTCACGGCACATGGCTTCGCGCATACCTCTGACCTCCGGCACCGTCGCCGGCCCTTCCGGGCAGACTCGCGAAACGCTGCGCAGACCCGACGGCAGCCCGCTGCGCATCCTGGTCGTCGACGACGAGAGGCATCTGACCGAACTGCTGTCGGTGGTGCTGCGTTACGAGGGCTGGGAACCGGCCCAGGCGCTGGACGGGGCGACGGCGGTGCGCTCGGCCCGCAGGTTCCGGCCCGACGCCGTCGTACTGGACCACATGCTGCCCGACATGGACGGGCTGGAGGTGCTGCGGCAGGTCCGGGAGGAACTCCCGGTGGTCCCTGTGCTGTTCCTGACCGCGCGGGACGGGGTGGAGGACCGGATCGGCGGCCTGACGGCCGGCGCCGACGACTACGTCACCAAGCCGTTCAACATCGACGAGGTGATGGCCCGGCTGCGCGGGCTGCTGCGCCGCTCCGGTGCGGCGGGCCGCTGCGACTCCGTGCTCGCGGTCGGCGACCTGGTCCTGGACGAGGACAGCCGTGAGGTGCACCGCGCGGGCAAGCCGGTGCGGCTGACCGGGACCGAGTTCGAACTGCTGCGGTTCCTGATGCGCAATCCGCGCCGGGTGATCACCAAGTCGCAGATCCTGGACCGCGTGTGGTCGTACGACTTCGGCGGCCAGGGCAACGTCGTCGAGAGCTACATCTCCTACCTGCGGCGCAAGATCGACCGCGGCCGGGATCCGATGATCCACACCGTGCGCGGGGTGGGATACCTCCTCAAACCGGCCGAACCGTCGTCCCGGTGAAGCCGCGGCGGAGCCTGCGCAGCCGGCTGATCGTCTCCAGCTCGGTACTGCTGGCGGTGGTCTGCGTGGTGATCACGGTGATCACCACCCTGGTCATGCGGTCCTATCTGATGACCGGGCTGGACGACCGGCTCGACGCGCTGGCGGAGCACGCCACGGGCGTCAGGGGCTGCGGGGATCCCGGCTCCTCCCACGGCGGCCTGGCCTCCACCGGGCTGCCGTACCTGGGCGCGTTCGGGGTGCCGAAGGGCACCATGGGGGTCTCCGAGTACGGCGGCAGCGTGCGCGGCGCGGCGATGGTCGGCGCGTCCGGGGCCATGCTGGAGCCGACCGCCGGCCAGCAGGCCGCGCTGTCGGCGGTGGACGCCGACGGCCACCACTACACGCTGGTCCTGCCGGGGCTCGGCGCCTACCGGGTGAAGGCCGTGCACGCCGACTCCCGGGAGGGCGAGGTGACCGTGACCACCGGGCTGCCGTACGACTCGGTGGACCGCGCGGTCGGCCGGCTGATCGCCGTCGAGGCGGCGGTGGCGGCCGGCGGCCTGCTGCTGGCGGCCCTGGCGGCGGCGGTGATCATCGGCTATCACCTGCGGCCCCTGCAGCGCGTGTCGGCCACCGCGGCCAGGGTGTCCTGTCAGCCGCTGGACCACGGCGAGGTGACCGCCCTGGAACGGGTGCCGGACGCCGACGCCGGGCCCGGGACCGAGGTCGGCCGGATGGCGGCCGCGCTGAACCGGCTGCTCGGCCATGTCGAGGGGGCGCTGGCCGCCCGCTTCGCCACCGAGACCCGGATGCGGCGCTTCCTGGCCGACGCCAGCCACGAACTGCGCACCCCGCTCGCCTCCATCGCCGGCCACGTACAGCTGGTCATGCGCGGCCCGGAGGAGGTCGGCCCGCAGACCGCCCGCGCCCTGCGCCGCGTCGAGTCCGGCGTCGTACGCATGAGCACGCTGGTGGAGGACCTGCTGCTGCTGGCCCGGATCGACGCCGGCCGGTCCCTGGAGGACGAGGAACTGGGCCTGGGCCCGCTGGTCGCCGACGCCGTCCATGACGCGCACGCGGCGGGCCCGGACCACCACTGGCGGATCGAACTGCCCGACGAACCCGTGTTCATCACCGGCGACCAGGCCCGGCTGCACCAGGTCGTCGCCAACCTGCTGGCCAACGCCCGCGTTCACACCCCACCCGGCACCACGGTCACCGCGACCGTCGAGGTGACCGGCGGCGAGGCGCTCATCCGGGTCGGCGACGACGGCCCCGGCATCCCGCCCGAGCTGCGGCCCCGGGTCTTCGAACGCTTCGCCCGCGGGGACGCCTCACGCTCGCGGGCCGCCGGCAGCAGTGGCCTGGGGCTGGCCATCGTCACCGCCGTGGTCGCGGCCCACCACGGGCGCGCCGAGGTCGACAGCGAGCCCGGCCGGACGGTCTTCACGGTCGCGCTGCCACTGCCCCGGCTGCCGCCGGCTCACCCGCCGGGGAACTCACCGTCGACGTAGACCCACGCGCCCGCGTGCCGTACGAACCGGCTGCGCTCGCGCAGCTCGCCGGGCCGCCCGTCCTGGGTGTACCGGGCCCGGAACGTGACGGTGCCGGCGGTGTGGAAGGCGCTCCCCTCGCTGACGTCGAGGATCTCCAGCCCGGTCCAGCGCAGGCCCGCGTCGAGATCGACCCTGGCCGGCCGGGTGCCGGGATGCCAGGTCCGCAGCAGATAGGCCTCGTCCCCGACGGCGAAGGCGCTGTACCGCGAGCGCATCAACGCCTCGGCGGTGGCGGCCGGTACCGAGCCGGAGTGCGGGTGGCCACAGCAGTCGGCGTACACGGCGGGCAGCCCACAGGGACAGTGCGAGGCGGCGGAGGAACGTCGGGACATGCCCCCATTCTGCCGGGCCGCGGGGGCGCGGGCCCACGGGGGCGCGGCGGGCCGGTGCGTGGCCGGTGCGGTGGCCGGTGCGTCCTCAAGCGCACCGGACCGGCTGAAAGGGGGCGGTGAATGCCCCGCGCATATCACAGGCAACAAGTGGACGCGCTCCGGCGAATTCCGGGTTACGCCATTTCACCATTCTGCCATTTCGCCATTTCGCGGCCGGGGATCAGGACGGGGATCAGGCCGGGGCGAGCGGCGCGGTGCCGGCACCCGCGCCGCGGCGCAGGCCGCGCACGAACTCCTCGATCGTCTCGGCGGAGGTGTGACGGGGCTGCCAGCCCAGTTCGTCGCGAGCGCGGCGGGTGTCCATCAGCGGCAGCCGCAGCACCGCCTCGAACAGACCGGGCGAGGCGGGTACGAGGTGCAGCCGCCAGGCGGCGGCCAGCGCGGCATGGGCGGCCGGGCGCGGCAGCCGGACGACCCGTGCCCCGAGGATCGCGGCGAGCGCGGTGGCGTCCAGGGGCGGTTCGGCCGCCAGGTTGAAGGCGCCGTGCACCTCGCTCAGCGCGGCGGCGCGGTAGGCGTCGGCGGCGTCCTCGGTGTGCAGGGCCTGGAAGCGCAGCCCGGGCAGGTCGGGGACCACCGGTACCGTGCCGGGGCGCACCAGGCGGCGCGGCAGCAGCGGCCCGGCGAAGAGCCGGCGCTGCTGGGAGGCCGAGGTTCCCTTGAAGATGAAGCCGGGCCGCATGCGCACCACGCGGATCCCGGGGTGCTCGTGCTCGTAGCCGTCGAGGAAGCGCTCGACGTAGGCCTTCTCGCGGCAGTACGCGGCCTCCGGCCAGCCGTGCGTGGGATAGGACTCGTCGACGCGGCGGTCCTTGGGCCCCGGGGAGTAGGCCCCCACGGACGACGCGTACACCAGCGCGGACACACCGGCCTGGGCGGCGGCCTCGAAGACGCGGACGCTGCCCAGGACGTTGGTCCGCCAGGTGAGCGCCGGGTCGTGGGTGGGCTGGAAGAGCCAGGCGAGGTGGATGACGGTGTCCACGTCGCGGAACAGGGCGGTGAGTTCGGTGCGCACGTCCTCCCTGCCGAGGTCCGCGCTCACCCAGGTGGTCTTCGCCGCTGCCGCCTCCGGGATCCGGCGGGCGATCCCCAGCACCGAGTCCACCCCGGGGCTCTCGGCCAGGGCCCGCAGTACGCCGCTGCCGACGTTGCCCGTCGCGCCGATGATGGCGATGCGCAGTCCGGTCATGTCGTTCACGTCCTGCCGTAGAGGCATGCGGGGGCCCGGAAGACACCGGGACCATCCCTCGACTGCCCCTCCTCCGGCCCCGGAAACGCAGCAGGCCGATTCGCGATCCGTGGTTTCCGCCCGCAGAATCGGGAAACCCGGCTGTATGTAATTAAGCGAACTGCGGGCACCCGCAGATCAGGAGGTACGGAAATGGTTCCGCTGCTATTGGTACTGCTCCTTGTTCTGATTCTTTTCGGGGCTGGGTTCGCGGTGAAGATTCTCTGGTGGATCGCGCTGGCCGTGCTGGTTCTGTGGCTGCTCGGCTTTGTCACGCGAGGCACGTCCTCGGGTGGCGGCAGGTCACGTTGGTACCGGTGGTAGCCGGCGGACAAGCGCACTCCTGAAGGGCGGCGGATCATCCGCCGCCCTTCGCGTGCGCCGGGCGGGAACCGGACCGTCCGGTGGACGCCGGCCGGGCGGTCGGGCGCTTGCCACCACGCCGGTGCGCCGGAGCGGTTCGTAGCCCTGCGCCAGCAGTTCCGCCATGAGGCTCATCTGCCGGGCGCGGCGCCCGGAGGCGTCCGTGACCGGCGTGCTGTACGTCCCGCCCGCCGCGAGGTCGAGGCCGGGTGCGGGCGCGGGCGCGGGCGCGGGTGCGGGGACCACGGCGGACAGGGTGTCGCGCGGGCCCCGGGTGAGGGTGAGCGGTACGCCGCCGGCGGTCACCGTGAGATCGCCGGGGGACAGTCCGCGCGGGGCGCCGAAGACCACCCGGGTGCCGATGGACGCGTAGTGCGGGCCACCCGCCGCGTCCCGGAAGACGACGGCGGCGATGACGGACTTGGCGATGCGGGTCATGCGCGGTCGGACTCCCGTCAGGGGCGGCCGGACACCCCGACCGTTTCCGTTTCCGCTCAGCCGCGACGCGCCTGATCTGTTTTCCCATCCGGACGGAGCGGGCCCGTACGGTCCCAGCCCGGGGCGCGGATCTCGGCGGCGAGGCTGCCGGGCGTCACCTCTTCGCCGCAGGTGCGGCAGACCCAGGAACCGTTTAGTTCGTGGCCGGTCCCGGGCCCGTGGCGGAGCACCGTGGGGGGCTCGGACATGAGCCACTTGTCGCCCCAGGCGAGGAGGGCGCGGATCACGGGTTCGAGGTCGCGGCCCGCCTCGGTGAGGTGGTACTCGTGGCGCGGGGGGCGCTCGTTGTAGGGGCGGCGCTCGACGATCCCGGCCTGCTCCAGCCCGCGCAGCCGGGCGGCCAGCCGGTCCCGGGGGGCGCCGGTGTTGCGGGCGATCGCGTCGAAGCGGTGGTTGCCGAAGAAGATCTCGCGGACGGCGAGCAGCGACCACTTCTCGCCGACGAGGTGCAGCGCGGCGGCGGCCGAGCAGGGACGTCCGGGCAGGGCCGGCACGGCGGGCACGTCGAGCACGGCGGCCGCATCGGAACCGTCGGGCACGGCGGGTGACGCGAGGGGCTCCGGCAGCGCCGGTGGAAATCCGGTCATGCGGACAAGGTTGCCATCTCAAACCGACTCGCGCTAGCTTGCCCGCATGTCAGTTGGAGAATCAAACTCGCTTATCGCGAAGTCGCCCGCCGCGCACCCACCCGGCTCACGCGCGACGGCCTGGATCGTCTCGGCCGGCGTCTTCGTCGTGAACCTCGATCTGTTCATCGTCAACGTGGCCGTGCCCTCGCTGTCCGCGTCCTTCGGCGGCTCCTCGCTGGCCTCGCTGTCCTGGGTGCTCAACGCCTACGCGATCGTCTTCGCGGCGCTGCTGGTCGTGGCCGGCCGGCTCGCCGACCGCTACGGGCACCGCCGGGGCTTCCTGCTCGGCCTGGCGGTCTTCACCGCCGCCTCGGCGCTCTGCGCGGCCGCCCCGGACGTCGGCTGGCTGGTGGCCGCCCGCGCGGTCCAGGCCGCCGGGGCCGCCGCGCTGATGCCCACCTCGCTCGCACTGCTGCTGGCGGGCACCCCGGCCGGGCGGCGGCCCCGGGCGATCCGGGGGTGGGCTGCCATCGGCGGGATCGCGGCCGGGCTGGGCCCGGTGGCCGGCGGGCTGCTGGTGGAGGCCGACTGGCGCTGGGTGTTCCTGGTCAATGTCCCGGTGGGGGTGGCCGGGCTGATCGCGGGGGCGAGGCTGCTGCCCGAGGCCCGCCCGGACCGCGACGGCCCACTGCCCGACCTCGTCGGCGCCGCCCTGCTCACCCTGTCCATCGGCGCGCTGGCCCTCGGGCTGGTCAAGGCGGCCGCCTGGGGCTGGGCCTCGCCGGGCGTCATCGGCTCACTGGCGGGCGCCGTGCTGCTGTGCGCCGCGTTCTGGCTGCGTTCGGCCCGCCACACCGCGCCGATCGTGGAGCCGGCGCTGCTGCGGGTGCCCGCCTTCGCGGTCGCCACGCTCGCGGCACTGCTGTTCACCGTGGCCTTCGCCGCGATGCTGTTGACCTCGGTGCTGTGGTGCCAGCAGGTCTGGGGCTACTCGGCGATCCGCACCGGCCTGGCCATCGCCCCCGGACCGCTGGTCGTACCCGCGCTCGCGGTCGCCTCCGGCGGCGTCGTACGACGGCTGGGCACGGGGCGTACGGCGGCGCTGGGCTGTCTGCTGTTCGGCGGGGGCATGGCGTGGTGGGCCGGCGCGCTGGGCACCGCCCCGGACTACGCGGCGGACTTCCTGCCGGGCATGCTGATCACCGGTGTCGGCGTGGGCCTCGCGCTGCCCACCCTGGTCGGTGCGGCGGCCACCGCTCTGCCGCCGCACCGCTTCGCCACCGGCTCGGCCGTCACGACCATGGCCCGGCAGACCGGGTCGGTGCTCGGCGTCGCCGTGATGGTCACCCTGCTCGGCGAGCCCCGCTCCGCCGACGCCGCCCTCACCGCGTTCCGCCACGGCTGGCTGGCCGCCGCCGTCGCGGCAGCGCTGGCCGCCGTCGCGGCGCTGGCCCTGCACCGTCCGTACGGCCGGGGGGCCGGTGACCGTACGGCGCAGGCGCTGGACACCGAGGCGGTGGCAGCCTGAAGCGGGTGGACGCCGGGCGGCGCCGGTTTCAGAGCTTGGCCATCCTGGAGTACGGGCTGGTGATACGGGCGCGGAAGGAACCGAAGTCGACGAGCACCGCGATCTCGTCCTCGACACCGATGACCCGGCCGAGGCCGTGCTCGTCGTGGGAAACCCGGTTCCCTATGTCGAAGCGCTTGAGAGGGGGCGCTGCCGGGGCTTTGAAGGGGCTGGCGGGAAGGACGCGTCTGGAAACACCGGAGTTCGTCATTGCCTTCAGTATGCGGGGTGCAGGGCGTACGTCAGAACAAGGAAGCATCACGAAGCGGCTGGAGATGCCGTGACGGCCCGCCTTCCCGCCCTACTCCTGGGAGGGTTCGGCACAGACTGGGTGATAGGGAACGAAAGAGGGAAAGGTCACCTGTATACGGCCTGAACGCGCAGAGAAGGGTGGTCGTGGCGACGGACCGCGAGGGCGATTCCACCCGGCAGCGTGCGCCAGCCGGCACGGCTGACGGCGCTGTCGTGGTGATGGACGCCCTCGGCGCCGTGATGAGCTGGAGCGGGGACACCGAGGCGCTGCTCGGGCGGCCGGCGGCGGAGGTCATCGGCTGCGACATCACGTCCCTGCTGACCCCGCAGGACGCGGCCCGGATCGGCGCGGTCGCACAGCGGTGCCGCCGGGACGGTGGCTGGACCGGGCTGCTGTGGGCCCGGCACCGGGACGGCCGTCCGGTCCGGGTGGCGGCCAGGTTGGTGCCGACCCCGGTGGGGTGGGTGGCGCTGGTCACCGACGCGGGCGGCACCGGCGGATGGCAGATGAGCCGGACCATGCTGGAGCGGCTGATCGCGCTGTCGCCGGTGGGCATCGGCGTCCTGGACACGGATCTGCGCTACGTGTGGTCGAACGCGGCGCTGGAGGAGTCCGGCGGCGTCCCCGCACGTCACCGGCTCGGACGGCGGCTCGCGGACGTCCAGCCGAATCTGGACGCCGGGGTGCTGGAGGCGCAGATGCGCCGTGTCCTGGAGACCGGCGTCCCGGTGCTGGGGTACGAACACACGGGCCGCACCATGGCGGCGCCGCACCGCGAGCACGCGTACTCGATGTCGTTCGTACGCCTGGAGGACGACCATGGGCATCCGATGGGTGTGTACTACACGGTCATCGACATCACCGAGCGCAACCGGGTGCGGCGGCGGCTGGCGCTGCTGGACCGGGCCGGCCGGTTCATCGGGCGTGTCCTGGACGTCATGCAGACCGCGCAGGACCTGGCCGATGTCGCGGTGCCCGACCTGGCCGACCTCGTCGCGGTCGATCTGCTGGCCCCGGTGATCAGGGGCGGCGAACCGCCCCCGGGCCGGATCGACCACGCCGACACCGTGGAGCTGCGGCGCGGCGGCCGGCAGACGGTGGAGGAAGGGGTGCCCGAGGCGGGCGTCGGGATCGGCGACCCGGCCGCGTACCACGCGTGGTCGCCGCCGGTCCAGGCGCTGCGCAGCGGTGCGTCCTGGTGGGAGGCGCGGCTGGATCCGCTCGCCAAGGAGTGGGCGAGCGACCTCCCGGGCGGCCGGGAGGCCCGCTTCGCCGACCTCGGGCTGCACTCGGCGATGATCGTGCCGATCCGGGCCCGGGGCATCACGCTGGGGATCACCACGTTCTTCCGGCGGCACAACGAAGAACCGTTCGACGAGGACGATCTGCGGCTCGCGGAGGAACTCGTCGGCCGGGCGGCCGTGTGCATCGACAACGCCCGCCGCTACACCCGGGAGCGCGACGCCGTACTGGTCCTGCAGCACAGCCTGCTCCCCCACGGCACCCCCGACCAGCAGGCCGTCGATGTCGCGTCCTGCTACCGCCCCGCCGACGATCTGCTCGGGGTCGGTGGCGACTGGTTCGATGTGATCCCGCTGTCCGGGGCCAGGGTGGCGCTGGTGGTGGGGGACGTGGTGGGCCACGGTATCGACGCGGCCGCCACCATGGGGCGGCTGCGCACCGCCGTGCAGACCCTGGCCGATCTCGACCTGCGCCCCGAGGAGTTGATGGCCCACCTCGACGACCTGGTCGGCCGGGTCTCGCGCGAGGAGGTCGGGGCGTCCCCGGCACGGGCCGCCACCGCCCTGGGGGCCAGCTGCCTGTACCTGGTCTACGACCCGGTCAGCCGCCGGTGCGTCATGGCCAGCGCGGGCCATCCCGCGCCGGCGCTGGTCGGCCCCGACGGGACGATCGACTTCCCCGACCTGCGGCTCGGGCCCGCGCTGGGCGTCGGGGGTCTGCCGTTCGAGTCCCTGGACGTGACACTGGCCGAGGACAGCGTGATCGCGCTCTACACCGACGGGCTGCTGGCCGCCCACACGGACGCCGAGGACTCCTGCCGGGGCCGGGAGCGGCTGCTGCGCGCCCTGGAGCGGCGGGTGTTGTCGCTGGACGGCCTGTGCCGCACGGTGGTCGACACCATGCTGGCCGACCGGCCCCGCGACGACGTGGCGCTGCTGCTGGCCAGGACCCGTGTGCTGGGCCCGGACCGGGTCGCGTCGTGGGATCTGCCCGCCGATCCGGCCGTCGTGGCGCGGGCCCGCGAGGCGGCAGCCGGGCAGCTGGCCGCCTGGGGCCTGGAGGATCTCGTCTTCACCACCGAACTGGTCGTCAGCGAACTCGTCACCAACGCGATCCGGCACGCGTCGGCCCCCATCCGGCTGCGGCTGATCAGGGAACGTTCGCTGATCTGCGAGGTCTCCGACGCCAGCAGCACCGCCCCGCACCTGCGCCACCCCCGCACCACGGACGAGGGTGGCCGGGGCCTGTTCCTGATCTCGCAGTTCACCCAGCGCTGGGGCACGCGCTACACCCCGGACGGCAAGGTGATCTGGGCCGAGCAGTCGCTCGGCCTGTCCGGCGCGGCCGTGGACCTGGTGCGGTGACCGCGTTGGTTCACCGGGTCCGGCCGGTGGACGAACGCGGGCCGCGCGACCCGGTGAGCCTCCGCGGCCGCGGCCTCAGGTGCGGCGCCAGCGGGCCGAGGCGAAGGAGAAGAGGCCGAAGAGCACGAGGCCGACGGCGACTGCGACCAGGAGCCAGGGGCCGGCCGGGGTCCGGGCGAAGGTGCGCAGGGTCGCGTCGAGGCCCTTGGCCTCGTCGGAGTCGAACTGGACGGCCGCGATGATCAGGAAGATCCCCGCCGCCGTGTAGACCACGCCGCGCGCCGTGCCGCCGGTGGTGCCGAGCACGGTGACGACCTGCCGGGTGCGGTCGTTCATCGCCGCGGTGTCCATCTTGCGCAGGAAGCGGCGGCGCAGCGCCTGGACGGCCAGCACCACGCCGGCGCCGATCAGTACGCAGCCGGCCAGGCCGACCAGCCAGCGGCCGAGCGGGAGTTCCAGTGCCGCCTTGGTCCAGTCCTGCGACTTCTTGTCGCTGCTGGACGACCCGCCGCTGCCCGCCGCGTAGGCGGCCGTTCCCCAGCACACGGAGGCGTAGAAGACCGCGCGCCCGGCGTTCAGCAGCCGTGAGCCGGTCTTGTTGCTGCCCCGCCGGCTGGTGATCGCGGTCGCGGCCCGCCACAGCGCCATGCAGCCGAAGCCGACCGCCAGAGCCCAGATCATCACGTTGCCGAACGGCTGGGAGGCGATCTGCTGCAGGGCACCCTGGCGGTCGGCCTGATGGCCGCCGTGACCGAAGGCGATGCGCAACGCCAGTACGCCGATCAGTACGTACACCACGCCCCGCGCGGTGAACCCCAGCCGTCCCGCGACGGTCAGCGCGGCGTCCCCTTCATTGTGCGGCGTCACACGGCCTCCTCGCAGACAAGGGGGCGCGCGATGCGCGCCCTTCGTCAGGCGCCTGCCCAGGAACGGCCGTTCGATGCAGTGGCGGTCAGGCCGCGTCCAGGGTCGTGACGACTCCGTAACCGGCCCTGACGATCGCGGCGCGCACCTGTCCGTCGTCGACCGCGCCGCCCCGGACGGTGACGACGTGCTCGGCCAGGTCGACGGTGACCTCGCTGACGCCCGCGAGACGGGACAGGTCCTCCATGATGCTCGCGGCGCAGTGCCCGCAGCTCATACCGGTGACGGCGTAACGCATCTCGGCCATGGCCTCGCTCCTCGTTACAGAGTGACAGCTGGGACGGCGGGTCCTGCGGCCCGGAGTACGGACCGGGCCGCCGCCGCGTTCACCGGCGGTCGGCGGCAACGGATCCGCCGCGCCCGGGAGACCGGGTGAGGGCACGTGCGCCGGACCGGGCGGCCGCTGCCCGGGCCCCGGGTACGACACGTTAAGAACGCGTCAGGATTTGCCTGCCGGTCCGCCGCCTGCCCGGCCGCCGGGGCCCGGTTGCGTACTCTGACCTGGCCATCCGTTCGATGGCCGGAATGTTCACGTACGACAGGAGCAATCGGTGGCCACGACCGCCCCAGCGGAGTCCGGACCCGGGGCCGCCCCGCGGCACCGGCTGCGCGCCTGGCTGCTGGAGGGCCTGTCCGACATGGCCGGGCACCAGCAGGGACCGCACGCCCAGCCCACGCAGGTGCACAAGGGCCAGCGCTGGTGGCGGGTGATGTGCCTGACCGGCGTGGACTACTTCTCGACGCTGGGCTACCAGCCGGGCATCGCGGCGCTGGCGGCCGGGCTGCTGTCGCCGGTCGCGACCATCGTGCTGGTGATCGTCACGCTGGCGGGGGCACTGCCGGTGTACCGGCGGGTGGCGGAGGAGAGCCCGCACGGTGAGGGGTCGATCGCGATGCTGGAGCGGCTGCTGTCGTTCTGGAAGGGCAAGCTGTTCGTCCTGGCCCTGCTGGGCTTCGCGGCCACCGACTTCCTGATCACCATCACCCTGTCGGCGGCCGACGCCTCGACCCACCTGGTGGAGAACCCGCACTTCACCAGCCTGCTGCACGGCCGGGAACTGATCATCACCCTGGTTCTGGTGGCGCTGCTCGGCGCTGTGTTCCTCAAGGGCTTCCTGGAGGCGATCGGTGTCGCCGTCGTCCTGGTCGGGATCTATCTGACGCTCAACGTCGTGGTGGTCGCGGTCGGCTTCTGGCACGTCCTGACGGCCGCGCACGTGGTCACCGACTGGTCGTCGGCGCTGACCCAGGAGCACGGGAACGTGTTCGCGATGATCGGCGTGTCCCTGCTGATCTTCCCGAAGCTGGCGCTGGGCATGTCCGGGTTCGAGACCGGCGTGGCCGTGATGCCGCATGTCGAGGGCGACGCCAGCGACACCGAGGAGCACCCCACCGGGCGGATCCGGGGCACGAAAAAGCTGCTGACCACCGCCGCCGTGATCATGAGCTGCTTCCTCATCGCCACCAGCTTCATCACCACCCTGCTCATCCCGGAGAAGGACTTCCAGTCCGGCGGGCCGGCCAACGGCCGCGCCCTGGCCTATCTGGCGCACGAGTACCTGGGCTCGGCCTTCGGCACCGTCTACGACTTCTCCACCATCGCCATCCTGTGGTTCGCCGGCGCCTCGGCGATGGCCGGGCTGCTCAATCTGATGCCCCGCTATCTGCCCCGCTACGGCATGGCCCCGCACTGGGCGCGCGCGGTACGGCCGATGGTGCTGGTCTTCACCCTGATCGCCTTCCTGGTCACCTGGATCTTCGACGCCGACGTGGACGCGCAGGGCGGCGCCTATGCCACCGGTGTGCTGGTGCTGATGAGTTCGGCGGCGATCGCCGTCACCATCGCCTGCCACAAGGCCGGGCAGCGCAAGGCGACGATCGCCTTCGCCGTCATCTCGGCGGTCTTCCTCTACACGACCGTCGTCAACGTCATCGAACGACCCGACGGCGTCAAGATCGGTGCCTGCTTCATCGCGGGCATCATGCTGGTCTCCCTGCTGTCCCGGCTCGTCCGCGCCTTCGAGCTGCGCATCACCGGGGTGACCCTGGACGCCATGGCCGAGCGCTTCGTCCGCGACATCGCGCACCGCAAGATCCGGTTCATCGCCAACGAGCCCGACCGCCGCGACGCGGCCGAGTACCGCGAGAAGGTCCAGCAGATCCGCGAGGACAACGACCTTCCGCCGGAGGAGGACTTCGTCTTCGTCGAGGTCACCGTCCTGGACCCGTCGGAGTTCGAGTCCGGGCTGACCGTACGCGGCGAGGTGCTGTGCGACCGCTACCGCGTGCTGACCCTGGAGAGCTCCAGCGTTCCCAACGCGCTGGCCGCGCTGCTCCTGCACGTACGTGACATCACCGGCCGGCGCCCGCACATCTACTTCGAGTGGACCGAGGGCAATCCGTTCCGCAATTTCCTGCGCTTCTTCCTCTTCGGCCAGGGCGAGGTCGCGCCGACCACCCGTGAGGTGCTGCGCGAGGCCGAGCCGGTCCGGGACCGCCGCCCCCGGGTGCATGTGGGCTGAGATCCCCGCCGAAGGGTCCGGCGTCATACCGGGGGGCCGGGGGCGGCCGGCAGGGACAGGACCATGGTCAGGCCGCCGCCTGGGGTGTCCTCGGGGGTGAGGGTGCCGCCCATGGCCTCGGTCAGGCCGCGGGAGAGCGCCAGACCCAGGCCCAGGCCGGTGGTGTTGTCGGTGTCGCCGAGCCGCTGGAAGGGCTCGAAGACCCGCTCCCGGTCGGCGGCCCGCAGGCCGGGGCCCCGGTCGACGATCCGCAGTTCGACACGTGAGGCGTGGGCGCTGGCGCTGACCAGGACCGGGGTGCCCCGGGGGGTGTGGCGCAGCGCGTTGGTGACGAGGTTGGCGATGACCCGCTCCAGCAGCGGTGCGTCGGCGAGCAGATCGGGTACCTCGGCCAGGCCCTGGGTGGTGATGCCGGCGGGGCTGTCCGGCAGGGTGTCCAGGGCCAGCGGGGTGATGTCGGCGAGCGCGGTGGGCTCCAGGCGCAGGGTGAGGGCGCCGGCCTGGAGACGGCTCATGTCCAGCAGGTTGTCGACCAGCCGGTTGAGGCGGTCGAGCGACTCCTCGGCGGTGGCCAGGAGTTCGTCGCGGTCCTCGTCGGAGAACTCGACGTCCCGGCTGCGCAGGCTGCTGACGGCGGCCCAGGCGCCGGCCAGGGGCGTCCGCAGGTCGTGGCCGACGGCGGCGAGCAGGGCGGTGCGCATCCGGTCGGCGGCCCTGACCGGCTCGACCTCGGCGGCGGCCTCGGCGAGCCGGGCGCGTTCCAGGGCGGCCGCGACATGGCCCGCGAAGGCGGTGAGCACCCGGTGCTCGGACGCGGCCAGCCGGCGGCCGCGCAGCACGAGGAGGTCCTGCGGGCCGACGGGCACCGCCACGGCGCCGTCGATTCCGGCGTCGGTCGCGGCGTCGGAGCCGCTGTCGGGGCCGGCGTCGGGGCCGCCGTCGGGGCCGGCGGACCGGTCGTCACGGCGGACCAGCACGGCGGACTCCATGCCGAAGGCCTCCCTCGTACGTTCCACCAGGACGCCGACCGCCCGGTCACCCCGCAGGATGCCGCCGGCCAGCGAGGACAGGGTCTCGGCCTCGGCGGTGGCACCGGCGGCGCGCCGGGACAGCCGCAGGGAGCGGTCCACGATGGTCGCGACGGTCACCGCGACCGACGCGAAGACCACCAGGGCCAGCGCGTTGTTGGCCTCGGCGATGGTGAACCGGCCGATGGGCGGGATGAACCAGTAGTTGAGCAGCAGGGAGGCGGTGACCGAGGCGAGGAGCGCGGAGAGCACACCGCCGATACGGGCCACCCCGACGACGGTGAGCAGGAAGAGCAGCGCCTCGCTGGTGAGGTTGAGGTGTCCGCGGGTGTTGGCCAGCCCCAGCGTCAGCAGGACCGGGAGGACCAGGCCCGCCACCGGCCCGGCCACCCGGCGGGCGCGGGACAGTTCGCTGCCGGTGGCGGGCAGCAGCCGGCCACGCCCGGCGCGTTCGTGGGTGACCATGTGGACGTCGATGTCGCCGGAGAGCTCGATGGTGGTCTCGCCGACGCCGCGCCCGGTGACGAGGTGCGAGAGCCGGCCCCGGCGGCTGGTCCCCATCACCAGCTGGGTGGCGCTCTCGGCGCGGGCGAAGTCCAGCAGCGCGGTGGGGATGTGGTCGCCGACGACCGTGTGGTAGCTGCCGCCCAGGCTCTCGGCCAGTTGGCGCTGCCGGGTCAGGGCGGCGGGCGAGGTGTCGGCCAGCCCGTCGCTGCGGGAGATGTGCACGGCCAGCAGGTCGCCACCGGCGGACCGGTCGGCGATCCGGGCGGCGCGGCGGATCAGCGTCTCGCCCTCCGGGCCGCCGGTGAGGGCGACGACCACCCGTTCGCGGGTCTCCCACACGCCGCCTATGCCGTGCTCGGAGCGGTAGTTCTGCAGTCCCTCGTCCACCCGCCCGGCGACCCAGAGCAGGGCCAGTTCGCGCAGCGCGGTCAGATTGCCGACCCGGAAGTAGTTCGACAGGGCCGCGTCGACCTTCTCGGGGGCGTAGACGTTGCCGTGGGCCATCCGGCGGCGCAGCGCCTCGGCGGGCATGTCGACCAGTTCGATCTGGCCGGCCCGGCGCACCACCTCGTCGGGGACGGTCTCGCGCTGCGGCACGCCGGTGATCTTCTGGACGACGTCGTTGAGCGACTCCAGGTGCTGGACGTTGACGGTGGTGACGACGTCGATGCCGGCCTTGAGCAGGGCCTCGATGTCCTCCCACCGCTTGGCGTGCCGGCCGCCGGGGACGTTGGTGTGCGCCATCTCGTCGACCAGGGCCACCTGGGGGGCGCGGGCCAGGACCGCGTCGAGGTCCATCTCGGTGAAGGCGGTGCCCCGGTGGTCGCGTACGGCCCGGGGCACGGTCTCCAGCCCGGTGAGCATCGCCTCGGTGTGCGGGCGTCGGTGGCACTCGACGAAGCCGACCACCACGTCGGTGCCGCGGGCGGCCCGGCGCCGGCCCTCGTCGAGCATCCGGTAGGTCTTGCCGACCCCCGGAGCCGCCCCGAGGAAGACCTTGAGTCCTCCGGGGCGGCTCCGGGGTCGGGGTGCCGGTGGCGTCACGTCAGCCCGGACAGGGCGAGGTTGAGCTCCACCACGTTGACGTACTCCTCGCCGAGGAAGCCCAGGGCCCGGTGGTGGGTGCTGCGGGTGACGAGCGCGCGGACGGCGGTGCTGCTCAGGCCGCGTGCCGTGGCGACCCGGTCGACCTGAATGGCGGCGTACGCGGGCGAGATGCCGGGGTCGAGTCCCGAGCCGGAGGCGGTGACGGCGTCCGCCGGGACCCGGGTCACCGGCACCTTGTTGAACTCCGCGACGTGGTCCCGGCGTTGCCGGACGCTCCTGACCAGTTCGGTGCTGTTGGGGCCGAGGTTGGACGCGCCGGAGGCCAGCGGGTCGTATCCGCCCGCCGACGGCCGGGGCTGGAACCAGCGGGCGCCGGTGAAGTTCTGGCCGATCAGGCTGGAACCGACGGCCTTGCCGTCCTTCCGCACCAGGGATCCGTCGGCCTGGCCGGGGAACGCCGCCCGGGCGACG
Source organism: Streptomyces sp. RLA131 (assembly GCF_056270125.1). NCBI lineage: Bacteria > Bacillati > Actinomycetota > Actinomycetes > Kitasatosporales > Streptomycetaceae > Streptomyces > Streptomyces sp. RLA131. The sequence goes on along the minus strand of NZ_JBWDOQ010000002.1, from coordinate 6,992,796 downwards.
CCGGTGACGAGCAGCGGGTAGGCGATGCCGGTGATCAGGGTGAACACCAGCAGCATTCGCAGGGCTGCCAGATGGGTACGCATGGGGACTGCCCTCTCTCAGCTGAGTCCGGGGATGAACCGCACGACGAGGTCGATGAGTTTGATGCCGACGAACGGCAGGACCAGGCCGCCCAGGCCGTAGACCCAGATGTTGCGGCTGAGCAGCTTGTCGGCGCTCATGGGCCGGTAGCGGACGCCGCGCAGGGCCAACGGGATCAGCGCGATGATGATCAGCGCGTTGAAGATGATCGCGGAGGAGATCGCCGAGGTCGGGCTGTGCAGGCCCATGATGTTGAGCTTGTCCAGGCCCGGGTAGGCGGTGGCGAACATCGCGGGGATGATCGCGAAGTACTTCGCGACGTCGTTGGCGATGGAGAAGGTGGTCAACGCACCCCGGGTGATCAGCAGTTGCTTGCCGATCTCGACGATCTCGATGAGCTTGGTCGGGTCGGAGTCCAGGTCCACCATGTTCCCGGCCTCCTTGGCGGCCGAGGTGCCGGTGTTCATGGCCACGCCGACGTCGGCCTGGGCAAGCGCCGGGGCGTCGTTGGTGCCGTCACCGGTCATCGCGACGAGCTTGCCGCCCGCCTGCTCCCGTTTGATGAGCGCCATCTTGTCCTCGGGCGTGGCCTCGGCGAGGAAGTCGTCGACGCCCGCCTCCTCGGCGATGGCCCTGGCGGTCAGCGGGTTGTCGCCGGTGATCATGACCGTACGGATGCCCATCCGGCGCAGTTCCGCGAAGCGTTCGCGCATGCCGTGCTTGACGACGTCCTTGAGGTGGATGACGCCCAGCACCCGGGCGCCCTGCCCGTCGCGGTGTTCGGCGACCACCAGCGGGGTGCCGCCGGCCGCCGCGATGCCGTCCACGACGGTACCGGCCTCCTCCTGCGCCCGGCCGCCGTGTTCGGTGACCCAGGCCAGGACGGCCGAGGCGGCCCCCTTGCGGACCCGGCGCCCGGCGGTGTCCACCCCGGACATCCGGGTCTGGGCGGTGAAGGGCACGAACTCGGCGTGGCCCAGCTCGCCTTCGGTACGGGCGCGCAGCCCGTAGCTCTCCTTGGCCAGGACCACGATCGAGCGGCCCTCGGGGGTCTCGTCGGCCAGCGAGGACAGCTGGGCGGCGTCGGCGAGGTCGTCGGCGTTCACCCCGCCGACCGGGATGAACTCCGAGGCCTGCCGGTTGCCGAGGGTGATCGTGCCGGTCTTGTCGAGCAGCAGGGTGTTGACGTCACCGGCGGCCTCCACCGCGCGGCCGGACATCGCCAGGACGTTGCGCTGCACCAGCCGGTCCATGCCGGCGATGCCGATCGCGGAGAGCAGCGCGCCGATGGTCGTCGGGATCAGCGCCACCACCAGGGCGACCAGGATGACGATGGTCTGCTCGGCGCCCGCGTAGATCGCGAACGGCTGGAGGGTGACGACGGCCAGCAGGAAGACGACGGTGAGTGAGGCCAGCAGGATGTTCAGGGCGATCTCGTTGGGTGTCTTCTGCCGGGCGGCGCCCTCGACCAGGGCGATCATGCGGTCGATGAAGGTCTCCCCCGGCCTGGAGGTGATCTTCACGACGATACGGTCCGACAGCACCTTCGTACCGCCGGTCACAGCGCTGCGGTCGCCGCCGGACTCGCGGATGACCGGGGCCGACTCGCCGGTGATCGCCGACTCGTCGACGCTGGCCACGCCCTCCACGACGTCGCCGTCACCGGGGATGGTCTGGCCGGCCTCGACGACCACCAGGTCGCCCAGCCGCAGTTGGGCGCCCGGCACCTGTTCCTCGCCGGTGCCGGTGAGCCGGCGGGCGACGGTGTCGGTCCTGGTACGCCGCAGGGTGTCGGCCTGTGCCTTGCCCCGGCCCTCGGCGACGGCCTCGGAGAGGTTGGCGAAGACCGCGGTGAGCCAGAGCCAGACGGTGATCACCCAGGCGAAGACCGACGGGTCCTTGACGGCCGACAGGGTGGTCAGGACCGCCCCAATCCAGACCACGAACATCACCGGGTTCCTCACCATCACCCGGGGGTCGAGCTTGCGGCAGGCGTCCGGGAGGGAGGTGATGAGCTGCTTGGGGTCGAGCATGCCGCCCGAGACCCGGTGCTGCTGCGGTGCGGACGGACCGCTGCCCGATGTGGCGGGGGGTTCGACGGTGGTCAGGGACATCAGGACAGGCCTTCCGCGAGCGGCCCCAGCGCGAGAGCGGGGAAGTAGGTGAGGCCGACGACGACGATGATCACGGCGGTCAGCAGACCGACGAACTGCGGGCGGTGGGTGGGCAGCGTGCCCGCTGTGACCGGCACCGTCCGCTGCCCGGCCAGCGACCCCGCCAGGGCGAGGACGAACACCATCGGCAGGAAACGGCCGAGCAGCATGGCCAGCCCGAGCGCGGTGTTGTACCAGTCGGTGTTGACGGAGATGCCGGCGAACGCCGAGCCGTTGTTGTTGGCGGCGGAGGTGAAGGCGTACAGCACCTCGGAGAAGCCGTGGGCGCCGGTGTTGAGCATGCCGGCCCGCTCACCGGGCAGCGCCATCGCGAGCCCGGCGCCGACCAGCACGATCGCCGGGGTGGTCAGGATGTACAGGGAGGCGAACTTCATCTCCCGGCCGCCGAGCTTCTTGCCCAGGTACTCCGGGGTGCGTCCGACCATCAGGCCGGCCACGAACACCGCGATGATCGCCAGCACGAGGATGCCGTAGAGGCCGGAGCCGGTGCCGCCGGGGGCGATCTCGCCCAGCATCATGTTGAAGATCGTCATGCCGCCGCCGCCCGGCGAGAACGAGTCGTGGAAGGAGTTGACGGCACCGGTCGAGGTGAGCGTCGTCGACACCGCGAACAGCGCGGACGCCCAGATGCCGAACCGCTGTTCCTTGCCCTCCATCATGCCGCCGGCCAGGTGTCCGGCCTGGCTGCTGACGCTGTGCAGCTCGTTGGCGGTGACGAGGGCCACCGAGGAGGCCCAGATCAGGGCCATGACGGCCACGATCGCGTAGCCCTGCCGGTGGTCGCCGACCATCCTGCCGAAGGTGCGCGGCAGCGAGAAGGCGATCACCAGCAGCAGGTAGATCTCCAGCCAGTTGGTGAAGGCGTTGGGGTTCTCGAAGGGGTGGGCGGAGTTGGCGTTGTAGAAGCCGCCCCCGTTGGTGCCCAGTTCCTTGATGGCCTCCTGCGAGGCGACCGGCCCGCCGGTCAGGCTCTGGTGGCCGCCGGCGATGGTCGTGATCGACTCGATGCCGTGGAAGTTCTGCACCACCCCGGCCGCGACCAGGACGATCGCGAAGACGAACGCCAGCGGCAGCAGCAGCCGCAGCACCACCCGGGTCAGGTCCACCCAGAAGTTGCCGACCCGGTCGGTGTGCCTGCGGGTGAAGCCCCGGATCAGGGCGGCGACCACGGCTATGCCCACGGCGGCGGAGACGAAGTTCTGCACGGCCAGGCCCGCCATCTGCACCAGGTGGCCCATCGCCGACTCGCCCGAGTACGACTGCCAGTTGGTGTTGGTGACGAAGGACGCGGCGGTGTTGAACGCCTGGCCCGGCGCGATCGGTGCCATGCCGAGAGAGAGCAGCAGATGGTTCTGCAGGCGCAGGAACCCGTACAGGAAGAGCACGGAGACCACGGAGAAGGCCAGCACGCCGCGCAGATACACCGGCCAGCGCTGGTCCGCGTCGCCGTCGACGCCGCCGAGGCGGTAGACGACGCGCTCGGCGCGCAGGTGCTTCGGCGCGGTGAGGATGTGGGCGATGAAATCGCCCAGCGGCCGGTACGTCAGGGCCAGGGCGCCGATCAGCGCGAGGACCTGGAGCCAGCCCGCGAGGGTGTCGTTCACTAGAACTTCTCCGGGAGGATCAGCGCCACCACGAGGTAGCCGACCAGGGCCACCGCGACGACGAGTCCGACGACGTTTTCGACGCTCACAGCCGCTCCGCCCCCTTGGCCACCAGGCCGATGACGGCGAAGACCACGACGGTCAGGACGATGAAGGCCAGATCTTGCATGTGGGACACACCCCGGTGGGTCGGCGCGACGTGTGCCGGTGGAACCCGGCAGCCGGTGGAACCCGGCACACCCATCGAAACCCCGGTCACGGCCCCCGGCGGCCCCCGTTGGCGGCCCCTTGACGCGGACCCCCCGCTCCTTGACGGCCTCTTGACGCCGGCCCGCTCAGGCGCCGGCCCGCTCAGGCGCCGGCCCGCTCAGGGCTCGAAGCGGTAGCCCATGCCCGGCTCGGTGATGAAGTGCCGGGGGCGGGAGGGGTCGGCCTCCAGCTTGCGGCGCAGCTGGGCGGTGTAGACCCGCAGATAGTTGCTCTCGGTGCTGTAGGAGGGTCCCCAGACCTCCTGGAGCAGCTGCTTCTGGGTGACCAGCCGGCCGGTGTTGCGGACCAGGACCTCCAGCAGGTGCCACTCGGTGGGCGTCAGGCGTATGTCGACGCCGTCACGGTTGACCTTCTTGGCGGCGAGGTCGACGGTGAAGGAGTCGGTCTCCACCACGGAGGCGCCGTCCTCCGGCCCCGCCGGGGCGGCGCGGCGGACGGCCGCACGGAGCCGGGCGAGGAGTTCGTCCATCCCGAAGGGCTTGGTGACGTAGTCGTCGGCGCCGGCGTCGAGGGCCTCCACCTTCTCGTCGGAGGTCTGGCGGGCGGACAGCACGATGATGGGCACCCGGGTCCAGCCGCGCAGGCCCCGGATGACGTCGACGCCGTCCATGTCGGGCAGGCCGAGGTCGAGGACGATCACGTCGGGGTGGCGGGCGGCGGCCAGGCGCAGCGCGGTCGTACCGTCCTGGGCGGCGTCGACCTCGTACTTGCGGGCCCGGAGATTGATCACGAGCGCGCGGACGATCTGCGGCTCGTCGTCGACCACGAGCACCCGGTTCATGTGAGTCCCTTCTGGAGCACGGGCTGCTCCGCGCGGGCGGCGCGGAGGGTGAGGACCATGGTGAGACCGCCGCCGGGGGTGTCCTCGGCGGTCAGGGTGCCGCCCATGGCCTCGGTGAAGCCACGGGCGACGGCGAGGCCGAGTCCGACGCCGCTGCCGCGCGGCCGGTCCCCGTACCGCTGGAAGGGTTCGAAGATGGTGTCCTTCGCCTCGTCGGGCACCCCGGGGCCGCGGTCCACGACCCGCAGTTCCACTCGGTCGCGCAGGACGCTGGCGGCGACCAGGACGAGGGTGCCGGGCGGGCTGTACTTGACGGCGTTCTCCACCACGTTGGCCGCCGCGCGCTCCAGCAGCCCGGGGTCGGAGGCGACCATGGGCAGGCTCTCGGGTATGTCGAGGGTGACGCTGCCGTCCGGTACCCCGGCCAGGGCGAGCGGCACCACCTCGTCGAGGTCGGTCTCCCGGATGATCGGGGTGACGCTGCCGGTGGACAGCCGTGACATGTCGAGCAGATTGCCGACCAGGTGGTCCAGTCGGTCGGCGCCCGCCTCGATGGCCTCCAGCAGCTCCGCCTCGTCCTCGGGGGACCAGGCCACGTCGTCGGAGCGCAGCGAGCTGACGGAGGCCTTGATGGCGGCGAGCGGGGTCCGCAGGTCGTGCGAGACGGCGGCGAGCAGCGCGGTGCGGATGCGGTTGCCCTCGGCCTGCCGCTGGGCCCGTTCGGCCTGGTCGGCCAGCCGCTGCCGGTCCAGGGCGACGGCGGCCTGGGCGGCGAACGCGGACAGCACCCGCTGGTCGGAGGCGGGCAGCACCCGGCCGACGAGGGTGAGCGAGAGCCGGTCGCTGACCGCGACCTCGACGTCGGCGTCCTCCGGCCGGGTGGTGGCCGGGGGGCCGGCTGAGGCCACCCGGGTCCAGGTGGCGCCGGGGGCGGTGTCGCGTTCGAGCAGGGCGACGGACTCCATCGCGAAGGTCTCGCGCAGCCGTTCCAGGAGGTCGTCGAGGGAGTGCTCGCCGCGCAGCACGCTCCCGGCGAGGTGGGAGAGCGTCTCGGCCTCGGACCGCAGCCGGGTGGCCTGCTGGGTGCGGCGGGCGGCGAGGTCGACCACCGACGCCACCGAGGCCCCCACCGTCACGAAGACCACCAGCGCGACGATGTTCTGCGGGTCGGCGATGGACCAGGTGCGGACCGGTGGGGTGAAGTACCAGTTCAGCAGGGCCGAGCCGAGCAGCGCCGAGGCCAGCGCCGGGAACAGCCCGCCGAGCAGCGCGGTGGCCACCGTGCAGGTCAGGAAGAGCAGCATGTCGGCGGGGAGGCCGATCGCGGAGTGGATCAGCAGCAGGGTGAGGAGCACCGGCCCGGCGAGCCCGGCCAGCCAGCCGCCGACGACCCGGGTCCGGCCGAGCCGGGCGCCGCGGGCGACGGGCAGCCCGCGGCCCTTGGCGGCCTGCTCGTGGGTGACGATGTGGACGTCCAGGTCGGGGCCCGACTCGCGGGCGACGGTGGCGCCGACGCCGGGCCCCAGGACGTACTGCCAGGCCTTGCGGCGACTGGTGCCCAGCACGATCTGGGTGGCGTTGACGCCCCGGGCGAAGTCCAGCAGGGCGGTGGGCACGTCCTCGCCGATCACCTGGTGGAAGGAGCCGCCGAGGTCCTCCACGAGGGTGCGCTGGACGGCGAGGGTCCGGGCGGCCGATCCGCGCGGCGGGAGGATCGGGATCCGGTGGGCGCGGCCCCGCGACCGGCCGGGCGGCCCGCCCGCGGCCGGCCCGTCGCCGCTGTCGATGTGCACGGCGAGGATCTCGCCGCCGGAGCCCTTGGCCGCCAGCCGGGCGGCGCGGCGTATCAGGGTGCCGCCCTCGGCGCCGCCGGTGAGGCCGACCACGATGCGTTCGCGGGCCTGCCAGACCTCCCCTATGCCGTGCTCGGCCCGGTAACGGCGCAGGTACTCGTCGACCCGGTCGGCGACCCAGAGCAGGGCCAGTTCGCGCAGCGCGGTGAGGTTACCGGGGCGGAAGTAGTTCGACAGGGCGGCGTCGACCTTGTCGGCGGTGTAGATGTTGCCGTGCGCCATGCGGCGGCGCAGCGCCTCGGGCGACATGTCGACCAGCTCGATCTGGTCGGCGCGGCGCACCACCTCGTCGGGGACGGTCTCGCGCTGGGGCACGCCGGTGACGGCCGCCACGACGTCGCCCAGGGACTCCAGGTGCTGGATGTTGACGGTGGAGATCACGTCGATGCCCGCCGCGAGGAGCTGCTCGACGTCCTGCCAGCGTCTGGCGTTGCGCGAGCCCGGCACATTGGTGTGCGCCAGCTCGTCCACCAGGGTGATCTGCGGGGCGCGGGCCAGGACGGCGTCCACGTCCATCTCGGTGAAGGAGGTGCCCCGGTAGGGGAGCTCCCGCAGCGGGATCACCTCCAGGCCGTGGACGAGTTCCTCGGTGCGGGGCCGCCCGTAGTGCTCGACGAAGCCGACGGTCACGTCGGCGCCCCGCTCCAGCCGGCGGTGGGCCTCGGAGAGCATCGCGTACGTCTTGCCGACGCCTGGTGCGGCCCCGAGGTAGATACGCAGCGTGCCTCGTGCCATGGGGCAACCCTATGGCCGCCGACCGGGACGAACAGGACTTCGGGCCGGAGGCGGCGGCCACTTTGACGCGGTCTTGACGCCTCCGGCCCGGGGTGGTCAGGCGTCCGGGGCCGCGTGGACCCGTTCGCCGCCGACGAAGGTCTGCAGGACGCGGGTGCCCGCGATGTCCTGCGGCGGCCCGGCGAAGGGGTCACGGTCCAGGACCACGAGGTCGGCGAGGTTGCCCGGGGCGATGCTGCCGGTGTCGTCGAGGTGGTTGACGTACGCGCTGCCCGCTGTGTACGCGGCGACGGCGGCGCCGAGGTCGATGCGCTGGCCGGGGAGGAAGGGCCGGGGGTCGGCGTCGGGCCCGGCGAGGCGGCGGTTGACGGCCACATGGAGGGCTGCGAAGGGGTCGGGGTCGCTGACCGGCCAGTCGCTGCCGGCGGCGAGGGTGGCGCCGGAGTGGAGCAGGTCGGCGAAGGGGTACTGCCGGGCGGCCCGTTCGGGGGTGAGGAAGGGCAGGGTGAGCAGGTCCATCTGGGGTTCGTGGGCGGCCCACAGGGCCTGGAGGTTGGCGGTGGCGCCCAGCGCCCGGAAGCGGGGTACGTCCTCGGGGTGGACGACCTGGAGGTGGGCGAGGTGGTGCCGGGTGTCGCGGGGGCCGTTGGCGGTGCGGGCCGCCTCGACTGCGTCCAGTGCCTCGCGTACGGCGCGGTCGCCGAGGGCGTGGAAGTGGACCTGGAAACCGGCGGCGTCGAGTTCGGTGACGTAACTCCTCAGCGCGCCGGGCTCGACGAAGCTCAGGCCGCTGTTGCCGGAGGCGCAGGGGCAGCCGTGGCCGTCGAGGTAGGGGCCGAGCATGGCGGCGGTCCCGTTCTCGGCGATGCCGTCCTGCATGATCTTGACGCTGGTGGCGCGGAAGCGGCCGCGGGCGGCCTGCTCGCGGCGGGCGACGAGTCCGGGGATCTGCTCGGCGCCGCGGTCACGGTCCCACCACAGGGCGCCGGTGACGCGGGCGGTGAGCAGGCCGGCGTCGGCGGCGGCGTGGTAGGCGGCGGTGGGGTCGGACATGTTGGCGTAGCTGCCGACGATGGCGTCCTGCCAGGCGGTGACGCCGAGGGAGTGCAGCAGGCTCTGGGCGCGCAGCAGGGCGGCGGTCTGCTCGGCGGGGGTGGGCGCGGGGAGCAGCCGGCCGACGAGGTGGACGGCTCCTTCCTGGAGCATGCCGGTGGGGTTGCCGTCCGGGTCGCGCTCGATACGGCCGTCGGCGGGGTCGGGGGTGGCCGCGTCGACACCGGCGAGCCGCAGGGCGCGGGAGTTGACCCAGGCGCCGTGGTGGTCGCGGTTGGGGAGGAAGACCGGGCGGTCGGGGACCACCGCGTCGAGCAGGGCGGCGGTCGGGGTGCCGCCGGGGAAGGCCTCCATGGACCAGCCGCCGCCGCTGATCCAGGCCGTGCCGGGGTTCGCGGCGGCGTAGGCCGCGACGCGCCGCAGGTACTCGTCGGCGTCGGTGCTGCCGGTGAGGTCGCACTGCCCGAGTTCCAGGCCGGCGGCCAGCGGGTGGACGTGGGCGTCCTGGAAGCCGGGCAGCAGCAGCCGTCCGGCCAGGTCTACGACCTCGGTGCGGGGGCCGACGAGTCCGTGTATCTCGTCGTGGCCGACGGCGACGACGCGTCCGGCGCGCACCGCCACGGAGGTGGCCCGGCTGCGGGCGGCGTCGACGGTGTGCACGGGGCCGCCGGTGAACACCAGGTCGGCCTTGGGGTGGGACATGGGCGGAGCTCTCCTCGCGGGGGTGGTACGGGGTGTCAGGCGACCGTACGGTCCATGGGCAGGGTCAGGGAGTCGGCGTCGGTGCCGCGCCCGGTGATGAAGTAGGGCGAGCGCCGGACGTACTTGGCGACGGCCGCCATGGCCAGGCCGCTCAGGACGGTGACGGCGGGCAGCGCGAACATGAACCAGCCGTTGTCCGGGGAGAGTTCGAAGTGGTCGCTCGTCGTGAGGTAGGTGTAGCCGAGGAACGCCCCGGTGCCCAGCAGGAACAGGCCGCTGACGGCGGGCACGACCACGGCGAGCAGGGCGGCGCGGACCCCGGCGCGCAGTTCGGCGCGGAAGCGTACGGCGCAGGCGAGCGCGGTGAGGCCGTAGTAGAGGGCGACCAGCAGTCCGGCGGAGTTGACGGCGGCGAGCAGCATGTCGCTGAGCCGGGGGATGGCCATGGCGAGCAGGGCGATGGCCGCCGAGACGGACATCAGGATGACGGTGCCGAGGGCGGGGGTGCCGTAGCGGGGATGGACGCGGGTCCAGGCCTGCCCCATGGTGCGGTCCCGGCCCATGGCGAACAGTCCGCGGGCGGTGGGGATGACGTTGGCCTGGAGCGAGGCCACGGCGGAGAACATCAGGGCGAGCAGCGGCAGGCCGGCCCAGGGCTCGTCGGTGAGCTTGGCACCCAGGTAGGGCAGGGCCCGCGGGCCGTTCTCGATCAGCTCGGTCAGGCTCATCTCCCGCTGGAAGGCGATGGACGCGAAGAGGAACAGGCCGAGCATGGCGAACAGCGCGATCAGTCCGCCCCGGGAGGAGTCGGCGGGGCCGCGGGTCTCCTCGGTGACGCTGAAGGCGGACTCCCAGCCCCAGAAGAAGAAGACCGCCAGGACCAGGCCCTGCGCGAAGCCGGTACCGCTGTGGATCCGGAAGGGGTCGAACCAGGCGAGCGAGACCGGGTGGTCGCCGGTGACCACGGCGACGGCGCAGAAGGTGAGCAGGACGGCGTACTCGAAGACCAGCAGCCCCGCCTGGAGCCGGGTGGCCGAGCGGACCCCGGTGACCGCCAGGACGGTGACGACAGTGAGTACGACCATGCCCACCAGGGTCGTGGTGACCGTCGAGCCGGGGTCCAGGGCGATCCCGGCGAACTCGGTCCAGCCGGCCTTGTTGGCGAAGGCCAGCACCACGGAGCCGGTGATGGCGGTGGTGTAGGCGAGGAAGACGACGGTGCCGGCCGTGGTGACCCAGCCGGTCAGGAAGCCGGGCCAGGGGCCGAGGGTCCTGCCGACCCGGACGTAGCCGTTGCCGCAGTTCGGTTCGGAGCGGTTGAGCCGGGTGTAGGCGCCGGCGATGCCGAGGACCGGCAGGAAGCCGAGCAGCAGGACGACCGGCCTGTCGACGACGCCGAGCGAGCGGCGCAGCTTACCGGCGGGCCCGGCGGGCCCGGCGGGCCGGTCGGGCCGGTCGGTGCTGGGGGTGGTGCTCATGGGTGGGCTCCTCACTGAAGAGAGGGACGGGCCGGGGAGGAAGAGCCGTGCGGGATGGCTGTGATGAAACAACGGCCGTTCTTGTTGCGTCAATGCTGTTGACATAAGGGCGCGGCCGCTCTTCACTGGCGGTCCGGCCCGCCGCTGACCACAGGTGAAGAGGATCCGATGACCAGCAGCCCGAGCCCCGAACGGGTCCCCGCCGAGCGCAGGCGCCGCCGCCCCACCCGCTCGGGGGTGCTGCTGTCGGAGGACCTGATCGTGGAGACCGCGCTCCGGCTGATCGGCGGCCACGGTCCCGAGGCCCTGAGCGTCCGCCGCCTCGGCGCGGCGCTCGGCTGCGACCCGAGCGCGGTCTACCGCTACTTCCGCGGCACCGACGACCTGCTGCTGGCCATCGCCGACCGGATCATCGGGGACGCGATGCGCGGCTTCACCCCCGGCCCGGACTGGCGTGCCTCGCTCCGCGAGATGGCGACCCGGGTCCGGCAGGGGTACCTCGCCCATCCGCGCGCCGCCGCCCTGGCCGCGTACCGCGTCACACGCCGGGAGCACGAGATCCGGGCCGTCGAGGCCGGGGTGGGCATCCTGCTGGGGGCCGGTTTCGAACCGGCCGAGGCGGTACGGCTCTATCACGCGTTCATCGACACGGTGCTGGGGCACGCGGCCCTGGACGCGGCCTGTACGGCGCTGCCCCGCCACCAGTGGGAGGCCGACGACCAGGCCTGGACGGAGGCCTACCGGGCGGTGACCGCCGAGTCCCACCCGGCGCTGTACGCGGTCCGTGACCGGCTGCCCCTGATGGCCGGCAGCGCCTTCGACGACGCCGTCGAGCTGCTGCTGTCCGCACTGGAGAGCCGCGCGCCCCGGCTGCCGGCCGGCCGCGCTACGGAGTGTCAGCCCGCCCCCTGAATCCGGCACACCCTGTCGCGTCCGGGTACGGTCCGGCACGGCTAGGGTCGGCCCATGACCGAGAGCTTCGCCCTGCACATACCCGACGCCGACCTGGAGCTCGATCCCCTCGACCCGGGGCAGATCGTCTCCGGTGCGCCCGAGGTGTCCGGCCGGGTGGTCTGGGAGTCCCAGGACGGCCGGCAGATCCGCGGCGTCTGGCAGATCACCCCCGGCGTCGTCACCGACACCGAGGCCGACGAGCTGTTCGTCGTGGTCAGCGGCCGTGCCACGATCGAGGTCGAGGGCGGCCCCACGCTCCACGTCGGCCCGGGGGATCTCGCCGTGCTGCGCGAGGGCGACCGCACGACATGGACGGTGCACGAGACGCTGCGCAAGGCGTACGCGATCACGCTCGCGCGCTGACGGCGGGCGTCAGCCGGCCGGGCCCGGCTCCGATTCCGTTTCCGGCTCCGGTTCCTGATGGGCCCACAGGCCCCGGACGTGTCCTATGTGGCGGGTCATGACGGCGTGCACGGCGTCGGCGTCGCGCGTGAGCAGGGCGTCCAGCAGCTCGATGTGCTCCTCGGCGGAGGCCACCAGCAGCCCGCGCTCGGCCAGGGCCTCCAGCCCGTACAGCCGCGAGCGCTTGCGCAGGCCGTCGACGACCTCCACCAGATGGGCGTTGCCCGCCAGGGCCAGCAGCCGGAGGTGGAAACGCCGGTCGGCCTCCACATAGGCGATGAGGTCACCGGCGGCGGCCGCCGTGACGATGTCCCGGGCGGCGGGCCGCAGCGCCTCCAGGGCGGCCGGGCCGGCGGTCGCGGCGAGCCCGGTCACGGTGGGGATCTCTATCAGGGCGCGGATGTGCGTGTACTCGTCGAGCCCGCGCTCGGACAGGGCGGTGACCCGGAAGCCCTTGTTGGGCACCGCCTCGACCAGTCCCTCCTTGACCAGGTCCAGCATCGCCTCGCGCACCGGCGTGGCCGACACCCCGAAGCGGGCGGCCAGGGCGGGCGCGGAGTAGACATGTCCGGGCCGCAACTCGCCCGCGACGAGGGCCGCGTACAGGGCTTCGGCGACGCGCTCGCGGTAACTGGGGCGCGCTCCGCCGAGGCTGGGCAGAGCGGGTTCGTGAGCCATGCGCTGGTCCTTGGTGGTGAGGGACGGCCGGTGAGGGACGGCCGGTGAGGGTGGGGCTCAGAGGGTGAAGCCGGCCGGGAAGGGATCGGCCGGGTCGAGAAGGTACTGGGCGGTGCCGGTGATCCAGGCCCGGCCGGTGACGGTGGGCAGGACCGCGGGCCGGCCGGCCACCTCGGTGGTGCCGACGAGCCGCCCGGTGAAGGCCGTCCCGATGAAGGACTCGTTCACGAAGTCCCGGTGCAGGGGCAGTTCACCGCGTGCGTGCAACTGTGCCATCCGGGCGCTGGTTCCCGTACCGCAGGGGGAACGGTCGAACCAGCCGGGGCTGATCGCCATCGCGTGCCGGGAGCGGCCGGCCGTGGAACCCGGCGCGAGCAGCGCGACATGCTTGAGTCCCCGGATGCTCGGGTCCTGCGGATGGACCGGCGGCTCCCCGGCGTTGACGGCGTCCATGAGGGCCAGTCCGGCCGCCAGGATCTCGTCCCCGCGGGCCCGGTCGAAGGGCAGGCCGAAGGCGTCGAGCGGGAGGATCGCGTAGAAGTTGCCGCCGTAGGCCAGGTCGTAGGTGACCGTGCGCCCGTCGGAGAGGGTCGCCGTACGGTCCAGGCCGACACTGAACGACGGCACGTTGGCCAGCGTCACGGACCCGGCCACGCCGTCCCGGACCGCGACCTCGGCGACGACCAGCCCGGCCGGGGTGTCCAGCCGGACGGTGGTGACCGGTTCCGTCACCGGGACCATGCCGGTCTCGACGAGGACGGTCGCCACCCCGATCGTGCCGTGGCCGCACATGGGGAGGTAGCCCGAGACCTCGATGTAGATCACGCCGTAGTCCGCGTCCGGCCGGGTCGGCGGCTGGAGGACCGCCCCGCTCATCGCGGCATGGCCCCGGGGCTCGTCCATCAGGAAGGTGCGGATGTGGTCCAGATGCTCGCGGAAGTACAGCCGGCGCTCGTTCATCGTCGCGCCGGGCACGGTGCCGATGCCGCCGGTGACCACCCGCGTCGGCATGCCCTCGGTGTGCGAGTCCACGGCGTGCAGGACCAGTGTGCTGCGCATGTGCGGTCTCCCTCCGGGGTCAGGCCAGGCCGTCGGCGACGGCCTTCTCGGTCGCGGCCCGTACGGCCCTGTCCTGGTCCGGCAGCAGCGGCACCCGGGGCGGCCGGCAGGCCCCGCCGGGACGGCCGACGACGTCCATCGACACCTTGACGGCCTGCACGAACTCCGTGCGCGAGTCCCAGCGCAGCAGCGGGTGAAGCGTCCGGTACAGCGGCAGCGCCGTGGCCAGGTCCCCCGCCACCGCCGCCCGGAACAGCGCGGCCGAGGCCCTGGGCAGTGCGTTGGGGAAGCCCGCCACCCAGCCCCGGGCCCCCGCGGTGACCAGCTCCAGCAGCACATCGTCCGCACCTGCCAACAGGTCCAGTCCGGGGGCGAGTTCGGCGATCCGGTAGGCGCGGCGCACATCGCCGCTGAACTCCTTCACGGCGTGGATGTGCCCCTCGGCGTGCAGCCGCGCCAGCATCTCCGGTTCCAGGTCGACCTTGGTGTCGTGCGGGTTGTTGTACGCGACCACCGGCAGCCCGGCCTTCGCCACCTCGGCGTAGTGCGCCAGCACCGAACGTCCGTCCGCCCGGTAGGCGTTGGGCGGCAGCAGCATCACCGCCCCGCAGCCGGCCGCCGCGGCCTGCTCGGCCCATCCGCGGGCCTCCGCCGAGCCGTACGCGGCGACACCGGGCATCACCCTGGCGCCGCCGACCGCCGCCACCGCCGTCTCGACCACCTTCGCCCGCTCCCGGTGCGTCAGTACCTGGTACTCGCCGAGCGAGCCGTTGGGGACGACGCCGTCGCAGCCGTTGTCGACGAGCCAGGCGCAGTGCGCGGCGTAGGCGTCGTAGTCGATGGACCGGTCGTCGTCGTCGCGGAGCGGGAGCGCGGTGGCGACCAGGACGCCCCGCCAGGGACGGTGGTCGGAGGGAGTGGTCATCTGCGGCCTCTCTGGTTGCGGGTCATGGGGCGTGGTGCTCGTCCGGCGGTTCCCCGGCCAGCACCGCGAGGGGCACGGGCCGGGCGAGGGGGCGGTGGGCGGGGGCGGCCGGGCAGCCGGCGACGGCGGCGACCCCCGGGGCGCAGATCCGGCCCTGGCACCAGCCCATGCCGGCGCGGGTCAGCAGCTTGACCGTACGCAGGTCGCCGGCTCCGAGGTCGGCGACGGCCCGGCGCACGGCGGAGGCGGGGACGTCCTCGCAGCGGCAGACGACGGTGTCGTCGGTGACGCGTTCCGCCCAGCCGGCCGGGGGCGGGTAGACGACGTCGAGGAGCGCGGCGAACTCCCGGTGGCGGCGGCGGGCCCGGCGGGGGCCGGCGAGGCCGCCCGGGTCGGGGGCGCGGCCGCGCAGCCGGGCGGCGGCCGAGCGGCCGGCGATCTCGCCCTCGGCGAGGGCGAGACCGGCGCCGCCGACGCCGGTGGCCTCACCGGCCGCCCACAGTCCCTCGACGCCGGTGCGCTGTTCGTCGTCGACGGCGACCGCCCCGCCGTCCCCGTTGTCCCCGCCGTCCCCGCCGTCCAGCCGGGCACCGAGGGTGTCGGCGAGGTCGGTGTGGGGCAGCAGCCCGTGCCCGACGGCGAGGGTGTCGCAGGCGATCCGCAGCAGGGTCCCGCCGGGGCCCGCGAGGGTGACGGCCTCGACCCGGTCGGTGCCGTGGGCCGCGACGAGCTGGTGCCGTCTGCGCAGGGGGACCCGGTGCCGGGCCAGCCGGGCCGCGTACGCCGCGCCCTCGGCGAGTTTGCCCGGGTGCCGGGCGAGGACCGCCGGACGCCGCAGGAAGGCACGCGGGTCCGCCGCGTCGGCCAGGGCGGCGACCCGGGCCCCGGCGGCGGCGAGCCCGGCGGCCACCGGGATCAGCAGGGGCCCGGTCCCGGCCACGACCGCCGTCCGGCCGGGCAGCACCAGTCCGCCCTTCAGCATGGCCTGGGCGCCGCCGGCGGTGAGCACCCCCGGCAGGGTCCAGCCGGGAAAGGGCAGCACCTTCTCGTAGCCGCCGGTGGCCAGGAGCACGGCGTCGGCGGTGACCGCCTCGGCGGCGTCCAGGAACCGGCCGCGCAGCGCGTGGACGGTGAACCCGCTTTCCACCAGCCATACATGACGGTCCGCCAGGTGGGTGATCCGGCCGTCGGCGACATGCCCGGCCAGCCGTGCCCGCAGCCGCGCCCAGGTGCGCCGGGCATGGTGCAGCGCCCCGGGCCGTCGCGCGCCCAGGGCCGGGGCGGGCCCGCGCCAGAACTGCCCGCCCACCTCGGGGGCCGAGTCCAGCAACGTCACCCGAACCCCGGCGTCAGCCGCCGCGACCGCCGCCGCCAGCCCGGCGGGACCCGCTCCGATCACGGCCAGCGTCACCTCAGCGGTCATGACCGGTGCCCTCCTGCGAACGGACCACGTCCCCCGGCGCCAGGACGACCAGGCAGGCCCGCTGGTTGGGAACACCGTTGACGGTCACCAGGCAGTCGAAGCAGATCCCGATGCCGCAGAAGACCCCGCGCGGCTCGCCCCGTACCCGCGTCGCACGCCAGGCGAGGGTGCCGTCCGACCACAGCGCGGCGGCGACGGTCCGGCCCGGCAGGACGGTGATCTCGCGCCCGTCGAACTCAACGGTGAACGCTGCCTCGGGCCGGGCCCGGACCAGCCGGAGGGGATGACGCGGACGGCTCAACGGGGGCCCTCCTCCGGGACGTTCGGGAAGCGGTCCGGCCGGAAGGGGGCGAGGTCCAGCGCCGGGGTCCGGCCGGCCAGGCACTGGGCGAGCAGCAGGCCGGTGACGGGGGCCAGGCCGATGCCGGCGCCTTCATGGCCGCAGGCGTGGAAGAGGCCGGGGGCGCGCGGGTCGGGGCCGATGGCGGGCAGGTGGTCGGGCAGGTAGGGGCGGAAGCCGGGGTAGCCGCGCAGTGCGGCCACCCGGGCCAGGAACGGGAACAGGGCGACGGCCTGGGCCGCGAGCCGCCGGACGGCCGGCAGGGAGAAGGTGCGGTCGAACCCGACCCGTTCGCGGCTGGCCCCGATCAGGACGGGACCGGCCGCCGTGGCCTCGACCACGGCGGAGGTCTGGAGGGCGGCGGAGTCACTGGCGACGTCGGCGACATAGCCGGCGGCGTAGACCTTGTGCCGGACGGTGCCCGGCGGCAGCGGCTCGGTGACGAGGACGAAGCCCCGCCGGGGCAGTACCGGGAGCCGGACGCCGGCCAGCGCGGCCACCTCGCCGCCCCAGGTGCCGGCCGCGTTGACCACCGCGCCGGCCGGCAGCCGCTCCCCCCGGTCGGTGACGACGCCCCGCACCCGGCCCCCGGCGTCCCGCAGCAGGCCGGTGACGGCGGTCCCGGTGCGGAGTCCGGCGCCGGCCCGCCGGGCGGCACGCAGCAGCCCGGCCGCGGCCAGCGCGGGCTGGACCTGGGCGTCCTGCGGGTAGTGGACGCCGCCGGCGAGCCCGGGGGCGAGAGCGGGCTCCAGGTCGTGGAGGGCGTCGCCCGGCACGGGCACGGCGTCGACACCGGCGAGCCGCTGCCGCGCGGCGAGGTCCGCCAGGGCGCGCAGCCCGCCGGGGCCGGGGGCGACGACCAGGCCGCCCTTGGGTTCGTACTCGTACGAGGAGGGCCCGGGGTCCTCCTCGGCGGCCAGTTCGCGCCACAACCGTCCGGAGAGCAGGGCCAGTTCGAGTTCGGGGCCGGGTTCCTTGTCGGAGACCAGCAGGTTGCCCTCGCCGGAGCCGGTGGTACCGCCGGCCACCGGGCCGCGGTCGACCACCAGGGTCGTCAGCCCGGCGCGGGCGGCGTACAGGGCGCAGGCGGCGCCCACCATTCCGGCGCCGACGACCACGACATCGCTGACCGGTTCACTGGCCATGACAGTAATATGTCACATGCCTCAGGCCCGGACCAGGAGTTGTACGGCTGCCGGGGCGGGCCGCCCCGCTCAGACCCCCGGTTCGCCCGCCTCGCCCGGTTCACCCGGCTCGCCCGGCTCGTCCGGCTCCTTGATACCGAGCAGCGCGATCGACTCCCTGCGCATCTCCACCTTGCGGATCTTGCCGGTGACCGTCATCGGGAACTCCTCGGCGAGGTGCACATAGCGCGGGATCTTGTAGTGCGCGAGCCGCCCGGAGCAGAACGCCCGCACGGACTCGGGGGTCAGCGGCCGCGCCGCCTCGCGCATCCGGATCCAGGCCATGACCTCCTCGCCGTACCGGTCGTCGGGCACACCGATGACCTGGACGTCGACGATGTCGGGGTGGGTGTGCAGGAACTCCTCGATCTCGCGCGGGTAGATGTTCTCGCCGCCGCGGATCACCATGTCCTTGATCCGTCCGGTGATGCCGACATAGCCCTGGTCGTCCATCACCGCGAGGTCACCGGTGTGCATCCAGCCCTCGCCGTCGACGGCCTCCGCGGTGGTTTCGGGCTGCTCCCAGTAGCCGAGCATCACCGAGTAGCCGCGCGTGCACAGTTCACCGGGGGTACCCCTGGGCACCGTCCGTCCCGTGGCCGGCTCGACGACCTTGACCTCCACATGCGGGTGCACCCGGCCGACGGTGGACACCCGCCGCTCCACCGGGTCGTCGGCGCGGGTCTGGGTGGAGACCGGCGAGGTCTCCGTCATGCCGTAGCAGATGGTCACCTCGGCCATGCCCATCCGTTCGATGACCTGCTTCATGATCTCGACCGGGCAGGGCGAGCCCGCGAGGATGCCGGTCCGCAGCGAGGACAGGTCGTACGAGTCGAAGTCCTGCTCGGCGAGTTCCGCGATGAACATCGTCGGCACCCCGTAGAGCGCGGTGCAGGCCTCGTCCTGGACGGCCCGCAGCGTCTCCCTCGACTCGAAGGCGGGCGCCGGGATGACGATGCAGGCGCCGTGGCTGGTGGCCGCGAGGTTGCCCATCACCATGCCGAAGCAGTGGTAGTACGGCACCGGGACGCAGATCCGGTCGGCCTCGGTGTAGCCGCACAACTCCCCCACGAAGAAGCCGTTGTTGAGGATGTTGCGATGGGAGAGGGTGGCGCCCTTCGGGAAGCCGGTGGTGCCCGAGGTGTACTGGATGTTGATCGGGTCGTCGGCGCTCAGGGCGCTCTCGACGGCTGCGAGGGCGGCCAGGGCCTCGGGGGCGGCCGCCCGGCCGCCGCCGAGCAGGGCGTGCCACCGCGGGGTGCCGAGGAGCGCCACATGTTCCAGCCGCGGGCACCGGGGCCGTGCCTCGGCGATCATCGCGGCGTAGTCGGAGGACTTGTGCGCGGCGGCGGCGATCAGCATGCGCACGCCGGCCTGGTTGAGTACGTACTCCAGTTCATGGCCCCGGTAGGCCGGGTTGACGGTCACCAGGATCGCGCCGATCCGGGCGGTGGCGTACTGGGTGACCACCCATTCGGCGCGGTTGGGGGCCCAGATGCCGACCCGGTCGCCGGTGCGGATCCCCAGCTCCAGCAGCCCCAGGGCGAGCGCCTCGACCTCGGCGGCCAGCTCCTGGTACGTCCACCGGCGGCCGGCCGGCCGGTCCACCAGGGCCTCGCGGTCCCCGTGGAGCCGCACGGTGCGGGCGAAGTTCCCGCCGATGGTGTCCGTCAGGAGCGGTGTGGCCGTGGCCCCCGCGTCGTAACTCAGCTCGGTAACCATGACGCGTACGCCTCCCCGTTGAGACATGACCGGACGGTCTCCGTCAGCGTCGCCGACGGGGCGCCGGGCCGCTACTGCCTTTCGGGGGTAGTCGTCCCGGGACGACCGGCGTGACCAGCGAGGCCGGAGCCGGCACGGGTCAGAGCCGGTAGCCCATGGCGCGGGCGGTGTTGACCGCCTCCATGCGGTTGCGGCTGCCGAGCTTGCGCATGACGCTGCGCAGATACGCCTTGACGGTGCCCGGGGACAGGCCCATCAGTTCGGCGATCTCGGCGTTGGCCAGGCCGAGGGCGGCGCAGCGCAGGGCCTCGCGCTCGCGGCGGGAGAGCGCGGCCGGGGCCGGGGCGGGCGCGTCGCCGCTTTCCGCGCCGATGCCGTGTCCCGTGCCGATGCCGCTTACGGGGCCGATGCCGCTTGCGGGGCCGGCCCCGTCGGCGACCAGTCTGCGGCGGATGGCCTCCAGTTCGGCCCGCACCGCCGGGTCGTGGACCCGGGCCAGGACCGATCCCAGGTCGCGGTAGGTGTCGCGGAGCCGGCTGTCGGCCGGCGGCGGGGCGATCCGGCGGGCCTGCTGCTCGGCGGCGAGGCGTTCCTCGGTCCTGCGCACGACGGACACGGCCAGCCGCTGGACGCGCTCGCCGATGTCCAGCCGCTGGCGCAGCGCGGCGTAGCAGACCCCGCTGACCCGGCCGGCGGTCACCACCGGCACGGCGAGCATGGCGTGCAGGCCCTCGCGCTGGACCGGTGGGTCGTACTGGTGGCTGATCCCGCCGGCCGCCAGATAGTCGGTGACGGTGACCGGCCGGTTGAGCGCCATCGCCTTGCCGCCCAGCCCGGTGCCCCTGAGTACGACCAGGTCCTGCAGCTCGGTGGTGCGCGCGCCGCGCAGCTGGCTGATCACCATCCGCTGTCCGTCGGCCATGACCCGCGCCCCGAAGGCGACGTCCATGCCCGCGACATCGACGAGCTGTGTGAGGGCGCCGCCGACCGCGTCCGCCCATCCGTCGTTGACCGCAGCGACCACGCCGACCACCCCGAACGTCACCCGAACCTCACACCAACGTCACCCGGAGCTACCGTGGCACGGCGTCCAGGAGATGTCGAGGGCGTCTCCGCGGGGGGAACGGCCTCGGTCATCCGCTCGCAGAGCCCGGTGCCCCTCCTGGCCGCGTGAGCGGCGGCCGCCGCCGGGGGTCAGGCGGTGGCACGGCGCCTGCGGGACGGCTTGACCACGGCCGGGGCATCCGCCTCCAGCTGCTCCTCGACCGCCCGCAGGGCCCGTACGGTCGCCCCCGCGATCAGCGCCGACGCCAGCTCGGCGTCGCGCTCCTCGCAGGCCTGGATCAGCCGTTCCTGGTCGTCGACGCTGTAGGCGAGGCGGCCGGGGCGGGTCAGGCTCAGATGGCGCAGCATCAGGGTGCGCAGCGCCAGCGAGTCGAGGATCTGCTTGAGGGTGGCGTTGCCGACGATCTCGGTCATCCGCTCCTGGAGGTGGACGTGGCTCCAGAAGTACGCGTCCACGTCACCGGCGTCGGCCAGCTCGCGCATCCGGACGACCTCGGCCCGCAGACCGGCCATGTGCTCGTCGTCGGCGCGCTCGACGAGCAGCGCGGCGAGCATCGACAGCAGTTGCCGGCGCACCTGGTAGATGTCGCGGATGTCCTGCAGGGAGGGGGCCGCGACCCGGGGGCGACGGCGGGCCTTCATCTCGACCAGGCCTTCCTGCTCCAGCAGCATCAGCGCCTCGCGCACGGGGGTGCGGCTGGTGTTGAACTGCCGTGACAGGTCGACGCTGTTGAGGTCCTCGCCGGGCTGCAGCCGGCCCTCGATGATCCCCGCGCCCACCCATTCGGCGATCTGCGCGACCAGGGGTTCGCGCCGATCCCGCAGCCGCAGCAGCCGTTCCAGCACCACATGCGTGTCATGATCGGTCATGTCGACAGTATCGCATGAGAATCCGCACAGAACTCACAGAAATGGCAATTCTGTCGACACTAAACGGGGGGATGTGTGGGCCGGTAACACGGCAGCACCAGGCTACCGGCTCACCCGGCGGGCTGCTGCTCCCGGCCGCCCCCCTCTACTCCCCCCTCGCGGTGCGGAACCGGTGCCGCATCTCACCGATGCCCCCGATCCTGCTGACCAGGGTGTCGGCAGGGGTGAGGAAGCGGGGTGGTGTGCGGCGGTTGCCGACCCCTGCCGGGGTGCCGGTGAAGATGAGGTCGCCGGGGCGCAGCGGGCAGATCGCGCTGAGGTGGGCGACCAGTCGCGCCACGGGGAAGATCATGTTGGAGGTGCGGTCGTGCTGGACGACCTTGCCGTTGAGCTCGCAGGTCAGTTCCAGGTCGTCGCGGTCGGTCAGTTCGTCGGTGCTGACCAGCGCGGGCCCGACCGGGCCGAAGCCGGGGAAGGACTTGCCGAGGGAGAACTGCGCCGGGCGGCCGGCGAGTTGCGTGATCCGTTCGGAGAGGTCCTGACCCGCGGTCACCGCGACGACCGGCTCCCAGCCCTTCTCCTCGGGCACCCGGTAGGCCTCGCGGCCGATGACGGCGACCATCTCCAGCTCCCAGTCGACATGGCCGGGCGGCAGTCCGACCGTCGCGTAGGGGCCGGTGAGGCAGCTGGGGAACTTGGTGAAGACCAGCGGCTCGGCCGGTTCCTCGTAGCCCGCCTCGGCGGTGTGCGGACGGTAGTTGAGGGCGACCGCGAAGACCTGCCGCGGCTCGGGCACCGGGTTGAGCAGCGCGGCCGGCTCGTACGGACGGGCCAGGGCGTGGTCGGCCTCCGCCGACCACGCCAGCAGCTCGTCCCAGCGCCTGAACACCGCCCGGGGGTCGGCGAGGAACCGGCCGCCGCTGCCGAGCGCCACGTCGATGACACCGTCCCCGGCCAGCAGGGCGGCGCGTCCGGCGAGATTGACGATCCGCATCCCGTCACACCCACTGCCGGGCGGGGGGCGCCGGGGTTCCGTACGCCTCCTGCCAGGAGACGACGCGGTTGCGCAGGACGCCCAGGCCCTCGATCTCGGCCTCGACGACGTCGCCGGGCCTGAGGTAGTTGGCGAAGGGGTCCCCGGTGCTCGCGGCGACACCGGCGATGGTGCCGGTGGTGATGATGTCCCCCGCGCTGTAGGTCTGCGGTGAGTGGTAGGCGACCAGCTGCGGGATCGACACCGACATCCGCGAGGTGCTGGACTTCTGGCGCACGTCCCCGTTGACCCGCAGCTCCATGTCGAGGTCGTGCGGATCCCCGATCTCGTCGGCGGTGACGATGTACGGGCCGATGGGGCAGAAGGTGTCGATGGCCTTGGAGAAGGAGAACACCCCCGACTCCATCTCCTCGCGCTGGATGTCACGGGCGGTGATGTCGTTGAAGACCAGATACCCGGCGATGTGCTCGACGGCCTGCTCGGCGGAGAAGAACTTGCCGGGCCTGCCGATGACGACGGCCAGTTCGAGTTCGTAGTCCAGCTCCCGGGTCAGGCTCTCCGGGTAGACGATCGCATCCTCGGGACCGATGATCGCGTCCACGTTCTGGAAGAACACGATCCCCTTGTTGACCGGATGCGACCAGTCGACACGGACCAGATCCTCGTGGTGCTCCCGGAAGTTCCCGGCCGTGTGGAAGAACTTCTTGGGCACGATGGGCGCCCGCAGCCGCACACCGGCCAGCGGGAAGCTCCGGCCGGTCTCGGCCACCCGGCCTTCCTGTTCGAAGAACTGACGGGTCGACGGCACGTCGAGCTCGACGACGGTGTCGCCGTCGATGCGCCCCGTGAGCCCCTCGTCAAATGTCACCAGCTTCATCCGACCTCCTTTAACTGTCGACACTCAGCCTGCCGTTAGCCGCTATCCACGTCAAGAGCGAACCAAGTGTGGACACCTCACGTTCGGCAGGAGGTCGCACAACCCGCCGGCGCCCTACGTCACCGTCAGGGTGAGCGCCCCGGTCCAGCTGCCGCCCGGGGCCAGGGCGGTGGCCGTGCCGTCGACCGTCAGGGTCACGGACCGGCCCGACGAGGCGGTGACCGAGGCGTCGGAGGCGATGGTCAGCGCACTCAGGAAGGAGGTGCCGGTCACCGTCCACCCGGCGCCGTTCTCCAGGCTGACGACGACGCCGTTGTTGACCACGGCACTCGCGGTGTTGGTGACCTCGCCGGTCTCCAGGTACTCCGCCGAGGTGATGGTGGAGACGCCGTGCCGGGCCGTGGTCGCGGAGATGACGCCCTCGACATCGGCGTCGTCGAAGGTGAGCACCAGGTTCATCCCCTGCAGGCCCGCGTTGCCGCCGCCCCGGACGGAGTTGTAGAAGTCGCCGGTCAGGGAGATGCCGGTGAAGGTGGCGGTCGCGTCCCCCGAGTGCGCGGTGGTGACGTCCCAGCTGCCGGACCTCGCGACGGTGCCGGTGGGTTCGGTGTACGTGCCGATCGTCTCCGTGCTCCACGGCTTGCCCGTCACCGCGACGCTGCCGGGGCGGTCGGTGTCCATCAGCTGGAACAGCACCCCGTTGCCGGCCTCGATCGTGGCGCCCTGGGAGCCGTCCACCGTGACGGCGGCCGCCGAGGCCTTGGACAGGAAGGTGGTCTTCCCGGTGCTGACCCGGGTCCCGCCGTCGATGGTGACGGCGGCGGCGCCGTACCACATGAAGCCGAACCGCCCGGAGTTCAGGACGCAGGACCGCTCGTCGAGGGCGGCCAGTTCCGAACCGGTGAGCCCCAGTTCGAGGTCCTCGTTGAGTGCGGCGACCGCGTCGGCGGCACTGTCACCGTAGTGGGCGCCGCCGCTCCAGGCGATCAGCACATAGTCGCCGACGTCGAAGCGGGAGCCGAGGATGTGCTCGGTCACGTCGCCGATGGCGTACGAGCCGTAGCCCACCCCGCCGGTGTTGGCGATCCGGCTGTTGACGACGGTCAGGGTGCAGTCGCTGCCGCCGTCGACGGACAGGGCGCCCCAGTTCTGCGAGGAGACCGAGGAGTTGACGAAGGCGGCCCGGGTGTTGGCGCCCAGCAGATTGGTGGCCCGTACATTGCCGGACAGGCCCAGCATCCAGGGCACGGTGATCATGTATCGGGTGTCGCCGGTGGGGACGTACTCCTCGGGCAGCGTGCCGTCGGCGCAGTGGATCGTGGAGTTCTTGACGATCACGTTGGCCGTGGCGTCCGCGATGACGGCGGTACGGACCACGCCCTGGTTGTTGATGGTGGCGCCGTCCAGGACCAGCGTGGTCCCCTCGCCGGTGCCGACCACGGAAGCGCCGTAGCCGACGAAGTCGCAGCGGCCGTTGCCGGTGAAGGCGACCTCGGGCGAGGTGAGGGTGTAGCTGCCGCCGCCGGTGACGTAGACGCCGTTGAAGGCCTCGCCGGTCGAGGTGAGGCTGATGTCCGTGGCGGCGGTGCCGGTGGCCGAGCCGCCCAGGACGTCGGCCAGGACGGACCTGGCGGTGTCGACGCCGTCGGCGTCGATGTAGAGGGCTTGGCGGAAGGGGAAGGTGAGGTCGCTGTACGCGACGTCGTTGGCCCCGGCGACGGTGATGACGACGTCGCCGCTGTAGGTGCCGGCGGCGATCGCGGTGGCCGCTCCGCCGTAGCCGTCGGTGAGCGGGGCCAGGGCGGCACCTGTCTCCACGCCGCCCACGGTCAGGCTGAGGCCGTAGCCGTCGGGGGCGGCGATGGCACCGCCCTCGGCGATGCCGAGGGAGGCGACCGTGGTGGTCTCGGTGATCTCCAGGGTCTCCCCGGCCGCCACCGTGATCTTCTTGCCGGTCGCGGCCCGGGCGGCGGTGGGCACGGTCAGTGCCGGGGCCATCGCGGCGGCGACCGCCACGAGCAGGGCTCGCGGGCGGGCCCGGTAGGTGTACTCACGATCCGTCAGTAACCGAGCCTTGGCATTGACTGTCGACACTTTTGACGCCAACTCGTTCTGGAGGGGTGCCACGGTGAACTCCCTTGGTTGCCGGTGAAATCGCGGAAGCGCCTGAGCAACTCGTGCTCGGCGCCAGCGATTCAAGCGGCTGCCGGGGTCGGGGGAAAGGGGTCTCGCCCTGTGAATCCCCGGTGAGTGTCGACAGGTGGCGCGGTCCGTCGAGGGCGGCACATCAGTCCCGCGGGTGGCCGCACCGTGCCCGGTCGCATGACCTCCCGTAAATCTGCACACCGCACACGCGGCCGTCATAACGCGACCGGCTGCGCACGGGAGGCCGGCGGGCGAACGGGCGCTTTGATCCGGAGTGCCCGGTTCCGCTGTGCCTCGGCAATGCCCCCGATGTGAAGAAACTGGCACCAAGCCGTGGGAACGACGGCACACCAGTGAAACAAGAAATCCGAATCCCATTCGAACAGCAACACGGGTAATTAGCGGCGTGCGCGGCCTGCGTGCTTTGATCCTCCGCAGTGCCGGGCAGTTCCCGAATAACTGTCCGGCACCTTTCGAGAATGCCCACGCTGAAGGGAAGCCCCATCATGAACTTCACCCCCCAGGTCGAGACCCGCGAAATTTCCGACGCCGACCTGGACAACGTCTCCGGCGGCCTCGTCGGCGGCCTCGTGAACACCGCCGAGGGCGTCACCGGCCTGAACACCGCCCCGGTCACCGGCACCGTCGCGGGCGTCGTCGGTACCGTCGAGGGCATCACCGGCCTGAACACCGCGCCGGTCACCGGCATCGTCGTCGGCCTCTGAGACCGAAATGCTCCGTGAGTCCCGGAACCACCCGTTCCGGGACTCACGGCCGCCATTGCGACCAGATGTCCGAATAGTTACGGATGGCTGCGAACAGCCACTAACAGCTCCGAACCGCTACGAATGGTGCCGGGAGAGAGTTCCGTGCAGTTCCGCCAGCAGGCCCTTTCCAGGCTGCAATCACCCGAAGAACTCGATCTCCCGGTGCGTTTCGCCCGCCCGCAGGGTCTGCTCGTGCTGTGCGTCACCATTGCCGTCATGGCCGTCGCCGCATTCTGGGCGGTCACCGGCTCCGTTTCGTCGAAATTGAGCCTCCCCGGAATTCTCACGCACGGGCAGGGCAGTTATATCCTGCAGAGCCCGGTCGCCGGACAGGTCACCCGGGTGCTCGCCGACGAGGGTGAGCGACTGGCCGCGGGCGCCCCCTTGTTCCACCTGCGCACGCGGCAGGGCGTGACCGTCGTCCGCACCGTCGCCGCCGGCCAAGTGACCACCCTGACCGCCTCCATCGGCAGTGTCGTCACCACCGGAGCGGACGTGGCGGCCATCGAGAAGGTCGCCCACCCCGGCGACCCCCTCATCGCCGTGCTGTACGCACCGGCCGGCAGCGCCGCGTCGGTGCCGGTGGGCGCCGTGGTCGAGCTGACCACCGAGTCGGTGACGGCCGAGGGGTACGCCGGCCTGCGCGGCCGGGTGACCTCCGTCGGCCCCGCCTCCAGGACCCGGGCGCAGCTCACCGCCTTCCTCGGCGACAGCCAGCTCGCCGGACAGTTCTCCCGCGACGGCCGGCCCGTCCCGGTCGTGGTGCGGCTGGACGACGCCCCGGCCGCCCGCGCGGCCGGCTCCATGACCCCGGCCACCGGCGCCGTCCACCTGGCCGACCGGCGCCCGATCGATTGGCTGCTCCCGTGACCGCACTCCCCCAGCAGCACGGACACCGCCGCACCGCGCCGCCCGGGCCCGACACGCACCGGCCCGACACGCCCCGGCCCAAGAGGCACCGGCCCAAGAGGCACCGGCCCGGGGGACGCGGGCCCGGGCGGCGCAGACCCAGGACCGTACGCAGCCCCACCGTGCTCCAGATGGAGGCGGTGGAGTGCGGCGCCGCCGCGCTCGCCATGGTGCTCGGGCATCACGGCCGCCATGTCCCGCTGGAGGAACTGCGTATCGCCTGCGGTGTCTCCCGTGACGGGTCCCGGGCCGGCAACCTGCTCAAGGCGGCCCGGGGCTACGGCCTGCGGGCCAAGGGCATGCAGATGGAGACGGCCGCCCTGGCCGAGGTGCGGGCCCCGGCCATCCTGTTCTGGGAGTTCAACCACTACGTCGTCTACGACGGCATGGGGCGGCGCCTCGGCCGGCGCGGGGCGTATGTCAACGACCCCGACAAGGGACGCCGTTTCGTGCCCGCCGAGGACTTCGACACCAGCTTCACCGGCATCGTGCTGACCTTCGAACCCGGTGCGGACTTCCGGCGCGGCGGTCGCCGGCCCGGGGTCCTGGGCGGGCTGCCGGCCCGGCTGCGCGGCACCAGGGGCACCATGCTGGCGGCGCTGCTCGCCAGTCTGCTGCTGGTCGCGGTCGGCGCGGCACTGCCCGCGCTGAGCCGTACATACATCGACCTGTTTCTGATTGATCGTCAGACCTCGCTGCTCGGCGTGCTGTTCACGTCGATGGCGGCCATGGTGGCGCTCACCGCCGCCCTGACCGCGCTCCAGCAGGCGAACCTGCTGCGCGGCCGCATCATCTCCTCCACCCTCGGCAGCGCCCGCTTCCTGCGCCATCTGCTCAGGCTGCCGGTCACCTTCTTCACCCAGCGCAGCCCCGCCGACCTGGTCCAGCGCCTCCAGTCCAACGACGCGGTCGCCGAGACCCTGGCCCGGGACCTGGCCGCCGCCGCGGTGGACGGGGTCGTGGTGGTGCTCTACGCCCTGCTGCTGTGGAGCTACGACCCCCAGCTGACCCTGCTCGGGATCGGGATCGCGCTGCTCAACGTGGTGGCCATGCGGGTGGTGGTACGGCTGCGGGCCACCCGCACCCAGAAGCTGCGGGCCGACACCGCGCGGCTCACCAACACCTCGTACACCGGCCTGCAGCTGATCGAGACGATGAAGGCCACCGGCGGCGAGAACGGCTGGTTCCGGCGGTGGTCGGGCCAGCACGCCGCCACCCTGGAGGAGCAGCAGCGGCTCGGTGTGCCGAGCGCCTGGCTGGCGGTCGTCGCACCCGCGCTGGCCACCCTCAACAGCGCGCTGATCCTGTGGATCGGCGGGCTGCGGGCCGTGGAGGGCCATATCTCGATCGGTCTGCTGGTGGCCTTCCAGTCCCTGGTCACCCGCTTCACCGCACCCGTCACCCGGCTCAACGGGGTGGCCGGCCGGATCCAGGACTTCGCCGCCGACGTGGCCCGGCTCAAGGACGTCGAGAGCTTCCCGGCCGACGCCCTCCACACCCGCCCGCGGCCCGCGGCCGGCACCCGGCGCCTCAAGGGCCACGTCACCCTGGAGAACATCACGTTCGGCTACAGCCCGCTGGACAAGCCGCTGCTGTCCGGCTTCTCGCTGTCCGTCGCGCCCGGCCGCCAGGTGGCGCTGGTCGGCGGCTCCGGCAGCGGCAAGTCGACGGTCTCCCGCCTCATCTCGGGCCTCTACAGCCCCTGGGAGGGCGTGATCCGCATCGACGGGCAGCGCCTGGACGAGATCCCCCGCGGCACACTCGCCGCCTCCGTCTCCTTCGTCGACCAGGACGTCTTCCTCTTCGAGGGCACGGTGCGCGACAACGTCGCCCTGTGGGACCCCTCCATCCCCGACGAGGCGGTGGTCACCGCCCTCCAGGACGCCGCCGTCCACGAGATCGTCATGCGCCGCCCCGGCGGGATCCACAGCCGGGTCGAACAGGACGGCCGCAACTTCTCGGGAGGGCAGCGGCAGCGGCTGGAGATCGCCCGCGCGCTGGTCCGCCGGCCCAGCGTGCTGGTGCTCGACGAGGTGACCAGCGCCCTGGACGCCGAGACCGAACAGACCGTCATCGACAACCTGCGGCGGCGCGGCTGCGCCTGCGTGGTGATCGCCCACCGGCTCAGCACGGTCCGCGACAGCGACGAGATCGTGGTGCTCGACCACGGGTCGGTGGTGGAGCGCGGCCGCCACGAACAACTGGTCGCCGCCGGTGGTCCCTACGCCGACCTGGTCAGGGAGCACTGAGCATCCGTGATCCCCGTCCAGCACACCTCCGTCGACGGCGACCCGGCCGCCGGTGACCCGGTGACCGCCGCTCTCGGCGGCCTCGGCACCCCCGTCGACTGCAGCGGCCCGCGCAGCCTCGGCCTGGAGGGCCCGCACGTCCTGTGGCTGGTCACGGCCGGCGCCCTGGACCTGTTCGCGGTCGACGCCACCGAACAGGGCCACTGGCACTTCCTCGGACGTCTCGAACCCGGCACCCTCCTCCTCGGCCCCGCCGAGGGCCCCCGGCACACCCTGGTCGGGAGGCCGCTGCGGAACTGCCGGCTGCGCCGGATCCCGCTGCGCGAGCTGTACCGTCCCGGGCCCGCCGCCCCCCGGCCGTACCGGACGGACACCCAGGACGTGCCCCTGAGCCTGCTGGAGCAGGCCTTCGCGCTCGGCGTCGGCCGCAGCCGGCAGGTGCTCTACGAGGCCCCGCTGGACGGCCGTACCCCGGACGCGGAGGCGGTGTCCGACGACGACATCCTCTGGCTGCCGGTACCGCCGGGCAGCGTGGCGTACGGCGCCGCGTACTCCGCCGAGGCGGCGGCCGACCTGCTGGTCGACGGCGCGATGTGGCAGAGCATGGTCGACCAGCAGCAGCGGCTGCTGTCCACCCTGGACCGCTGGATCGAACGGCTGGAGCGCGCCCACGAGGACCGGGCGGCGGCCGGTCTCAAGGCGGGCGAAGCCGTGCGCGAGCAGGCGGACCAGGCGCTGCTGGCCTCCATCGCCACGCCCCGCAAGGCCCCTTCCCGTACCGCGGGGACCAGCGACGACACCACATACGCCGTCTGCGCGCTGGTCGCCCGGGCCGGCGGCATCACCCTGGCCCCGCCCTCCCGGGGCGGGGCGGTCAGCGACCGGATCGACCCGGTCGAGCGCATCGCCGTCACCTCGCGCATCCGCACCCGGCCGGTCCGGCTCGACGGGCGCTGGTGGCGGGAGGACGCCGGCCCCCTGGTCGGCCACCGGGCGGCCTCCGGGGCGCCGGTGGCCCTCCTGTGGCGCGGCGGGCGGCATGGCCGGCGCGGCCGGTACGAGGCCGTCAACCCGGCCAGCGGCAGCCGGATCAGGGTCACCTCCGACAACGCCGGGGACCTCGGGCCGCGCGCCGTCATGTTCTACCGGCCGCTGCCGGAGCGGCCGTTGAGCCCGCTGCGGCTGCTGCGCTTCGCCCTGCGCGGCACCGGCGCGGATCTGCGCGACCTGCTGCTGAGCGGCCTGGTGACGGTCGCGCTGGGCGCCCTGGTCCCGATCGCCACCGGCCAGGTGCTCGGCACCTGGGTACCGGCCGCCGAGACCGGGCTCATCGTCGCCTTCTCACTGGCGATCATCGTCACCGGGATCGTCGCCGCCGCCTTCGCCCTGCTGCAAAACCTCACCGTGCTGCGGATCGAGGGCCGCATCGAGGCCACCCTGCAACCCGCCGTCTGGGACCGGCTGCTGCGCCTGCCGACCGCCTTCTTCGCCGAGCGCTCCACCGGCGAACTGGCCGGCGCGGCCATGGGTGTCAGCGCGATCCGCCGGGTGCTGGCGGGGGTCGGCCCGGTCGCCGTCCAGGCGGTCACGGTCGGTGCCGTGAACCTCGCCCTGCTGCTCGTGTACAGCGTCCCGCTGGCGCTGGCGGCCGTCGCCATGCTGCTCGTCATCGCCGCCGTCTTCCTCGCGCTGGGGCTGTGGCAGGTGCGCTGGCAGCGCCGGCTGGTCGAGCTGGGCAACAAACTGAACAACCAGGCCTTCCAGACCCTGCGCGGGCTGCCCAAGCTGCGGGTCGCGGCCGCCGAGAGCTTCGCGTACGCCGCCTGGGCGCGCGAGTTCGCCCGCAGCCGCGAGTTCCAGCAGCGGGCGGGCCGGATCAAGAACCTCACGGCGGTCCTCAACGCGGTCTACCTGCCGCTCTGTCTGCTCATCATGTTCATGCTGCTGGCCGGCCCCGCCCGGGGCTCCCTGACGGCCACCGGCTTCCTCACCTTCAGCACCGCCCTGACCATGCTGCTGACCTCGGTCACCCAGCTCACCGGCGCGCTGGTCTCGGCCGTGGCCGTACTGCCGATGTACGAGCAGCTCAAGCCCGTCCTGCGGGAGGCGCCCGAGGTACGCGGGTCCAGCACCCGGCCCGGCCTGCTCACCGGCGGCATCGAGACCCGCTCCCTGTCCTTCCGGTACACCGGGGACGGCCCACTGGTCCTCGACGACGTGTCACTGCGGGTGCGGCCCGGCGAGTTCGTGGCGATCGTCGGCCCCAGCGGCTGCGGCAAGTCGACCCTGCTGCGCCTGCTCATCGGCTTCGACCGGCCCACCTCCGGCAGCGTCCTGTACGACGGCCAGGATCTCGCCGCCCTCGACCAGGCGGCCGTCCGCCGTCAGTGCGGGGTCGTCCTGCAGAACGCCCAGCCCCTCACCGGCTCCATCCTGGACTGCATCTGCGGCGCCGAGACCTTCACCCAGGACGAGGCCTGGGAGGCCGCAGCCATGGCCGGTCTCGCCGAGGACATCAAGCGGATGCCGATGGGCCTGCACACCATGATCTCCGGCGGCGCCACCATCTCCGGCGGGCAGCGCCAGCGCCTCATGATCGCCCAGGCCGTCGTCCGCCGTCCCCGTGTCCTCTTCCTCGACGAGGCCACCAGCGCCCTGGACAACGAGACCCAGCGCATCGTCATCGAGAGCACCCGCGCCCTGCGCGCCAGCCGCGTCGTGATCGCCCACCGGCTCTCCACGGTCATGGACGCCGACCGGGTGATCGTCATGGACGAGGGCCGCGTCGTCCAGCAGGGCCCCCCGGCGGAACTGCTCGCCGACACCTCGGGCCGCCTGCACGAACTGGTCCGCCGCCAGCTGGGCTGACCCGGCGGCGGGCCGGCAGCACCGGGGAGGCCGCCGTCCGGCCGGGAACCGTGCGGCCCGTACCCGCCCGGGCGGGCGGCCGCGAATCACCTTACCCGGCAACCGATCTGATCGGCCGTCGGGGCGGCAGCGGTTCCGGCACGGTGCCGGGGCGCTGCCGGGGCGCTGCCGGTGGCGGCACCTACCGTGAAGGCATGACCCTCCTGAGCCATGACCGCTACTGCTCCGAGATCGTCGTGCAGACCGACCTGCTGAGATCCCGCGTCGAGGGCGCGGACCTGACGGTCCCGGTGCCCTCCTGCCCCGGCTGGAACGCCGGCCAGCTGCTGCGGCACCTCGGCGGCGCCCAGCGCTGGGCCGAGGAGGCGGTACGGACCCGGACGACGAGCCCGCTCCCCGACTCGCACTTCCGCGATCTGTCCGCCCACACCGACGAGGACCCGGCCGTGGTCGGCCCCTGGCTCGCCGAGGGCGCCGCCGAGCTGGCGAACACCCTGCGCGCCGCCGGGCCGGACGCGAGGCTGTGGACCCCGGTCCCCGGCGGCAGTACCCGGTTCTACGCCCGCCGGTTCACCCATGAGACCGTCATGCACCGGGCCGACGCGACCCTGGCCCTGGGCGCGGAGTTCACCCTCGACGAGGAGATCGCGCTCGACGCCCTCGACGAGTGGATGGAACTGGGCTCGCTGCCCATGCACTTCGACGTCCAGCCCTGGATGCGCGAACTGCTCGGGCCCGGCCACACCCTCCACTTCCACGCCACCGACACCGCGCCGGAGGCCGCGGCGGAGTGGCTGGTCGACCTGACGGGCGACACCATCGTCTGGCGCCGCGCCCACGAGAAGGCCGCGGTCGCCGTGCGCGCGCCGCTCATCGAACTGCTGCTGCTCGTCTACAAGCGGCGCCCCGCCCACGGCGAGGGCGTCGAGATCCTCGGCGACGAGGAGCTGCTCGGCTTCTGGCTGGAGCGGGTCGGCTTCGGGTGACCCCGGGACGCCGCGCCCAAGTCGTCGCGGAAAGCGTGCAACCCCGCGGCCGCCAACGGGGTGAGTAGTGCGGAGAGGGCCCGCTCCGGACCGGTCGCACCGGTTCGGCACGCGATCACAACGACGACAGATCCAGGGACGACGAGGAGCACCATGCATTCCAGGAAGATGTTCACCGCCGCTGTCCTGGCCGCGACGGCCGCCGTCGGCGCGGGCGGGGCGACCTCCGCCACCGCGGCGGCCGGAGCGGACACCTCTGCGATCCAGGTGGTCGGGGCCGGCCAGGTCGTCGACACCGGGCACGGCGTCGACATCCAGCTCAACCGCGCCGACCGCTGCGTGGGCGTACCCGGGGACCGGGCCTGCAAGAGCGTGGTGGACGGCAACCAGCCTCCAGCCGCCGGACACCAGTCGGCCTCCAGACCCGGGGCGACGCCTCCGGCACGATGTACACCCCGCTGTACACCGGCGACGGGCGGCCGGCACGGATGACGGTGACCGCGGGCGGTGTGACGTACGACGTCCAGGTCCTGACCCTGGCCGGGCACCCGGGGTACGCCTCCGGCCATGTGTGGGGTGCCCCCCTCACCGACCCGCCGGGCACCGGGAACCTCCACGTCACGGTGTACGACGCGGCGGGCGGGGTTCTTGCCCGGCTCTGACGTCCCGGCGCTGGGAGTGCCGGCCCGGAGCGGACCGCCGCCCGGGCCGGCGCCCGCGCATGCCCGGGCGGCGAGGGAGCAGCCGTTGCCGTTCGACGCGTACGCCGCCGCCCCGGCCAGGACGACCGGATCGAGGACCGCGCCGTGTTGATGGCCGCGCTGGCCACGCTGCCGCCGCGGCAGCGGGCCGCCGTGGTGCTGCGGTACTGGGAGGACCTGAGCGAGCAGCAGGTCGCCGACATCCTGGGGTGTTCCCCGGGCAATGTGAAGAGCCAGGCCAGCCGGGGGCTGCGCAAGCTGCGCGACCACCCGGCGCTGGCCGACCTGGCCGAGGCAGAGGAGTGACGGGCCGATGAGCAGCCAGCCGTACGACGGGACCGCCGCTCCCCCCGGCCCGCCGCCGACCCCCGAGGAGGACCGCGTCCGGCGCTGCCTCCGAGACGCCGTCGCCGTCGTGGAACCGTCCGCCTGGCCGGCCGACGCCGTCCGGGAACGCGCCCGCAGACGGCTCCGGAACCGGCGGATCGCCACCGTGCTCCCGATGGCCGCCGCCGTGGCGGCCTGCGCCGTGGTCACGGCGGCCGCAACGCACGACCGGGCGTCCGTCGGACCCGCCGCGACCGCGCCGCCCGGCCCCACCGTGCCCGTCGTCCCCACCACGCAGGTGGTCCCGCCCGGCCGGGTCATCGACATCGGCAACGGCGGCCGTATGAAGCTGGAATCCGCCGGACGCTGCCTCGGCTTCGGCGACGGCGCCTGGAACTGCGGGGACGCGGTGAGCGGCCCGGGCGGCGCCGGGACGAGCACGTCGCCGGTGGGCGGCGGCTCGATCGGCACCCGGATCCGCACCGGCCCGAACGGCACGCTGTACACGCCGCTGTACGTCGGCCCGCGGCAACCGGTGCGCATGACCGTCACCGTCGAGGGCCACGTCTACCCCGTGCGGATGGTGACCCTGCCCGGCCACCCCGGCTACACCGCCGGCTACCTGGTCACCCCGCCGGAACCGGCCGCCGGCGCCGCCCGCCGCCTCACGGTCACGGCGTACGACGCGCGGGGCAACGTCCTGGCCACCACCGGCCCCCCGGCCCCGGCCGGGTAACGGCGTCGGGGCCGTCACCCGGCGCCCGGCCGCGCACAGCGGTCGAAGCCGCTGTCGCACCGAGGAGAAGCGCGCCCGTTCCCCGCGGGAGGCGAGGCCGCGGCAGCACCAGGGCGGTGCGGTCCGCGGCGGTCGCCGGGGTGTGTCCTCGGCGGCCCGCCCTGTGCGATGGTGGTCGCGTGATCCTGGAAGACCTCGTCCGGCTGCGCCGGGCCCGTGACCTGATGGACCGCGACTACGCCAACCCGCTCGACGTCGCGGCGCTGGCACGCGTCGCCCTCATGTCACCGGGCCACTTCTCCCGCAGCTTCCGCGCCGCCTTCGGGGAGACGCCGTACAGCTACCTGATGACGCGCCGGATCGAGCGGGCCAAGGCGCTGCTGCGGCGCGGTGACCTCACGGTGACGGAGGTCTGCTTCGCGGTCGGCTGCACCTCGCTGGGGTCGTTCAGCTCGCGGTTCACCGAGCTCGTCGGCGAGAGCCCCAGTGCCTACCGGGCCCGCCGCCACGAGGACGGCGCCGCGATCCCCGCCTGCATCGCCAAGATCCACACGCGACCGGTCAGGAATGGAGAAGCGCGATCCGCCCCCGCCTCGTAGCGTCGAGGGCATGGATATCAAGCTCGCACAGTGCTTCATCGCGGTCGACGACCATGACAGGGCGCTCGCCTTCTACCGCGACGTCCTCGGCCTGGAGGTACGCAATGACGTGGGGTTCGAGGGGATGCGCTGGGTGACCGTCGGCTCACCCGCGCAACCGGACGTGGAGATCGTCCTCGAACCGCCGCTCGCCAACCCCAACGCCTCGGCGGCCGACAAGCAGGCGATGGCGGAACTGCTGGCCAAGGGCATGCTGCGCGGCGTGATCTTCTCCACCGACGACTGCGACGGCACCTTCGAACGCATCCGGGCCGCCGGCGCGGAGGTGTTGCAGGAGCCGATCGACCAGCCGTACGGCGTCCGCGACTGCGCCTTCCGCGATCCGGCGGGCAACATGCTCCGCTTCACCCAGCCCCTCAAGCGGTAACGGCCCCCTGCCGGAGCGGCGTGGATACCTTGGTCCTCGCGCCCCCGCCCTGCCGACACCCCGAACCAGGCGACGCCGACAGAGACCGCGAAGGCGGCCCCGCGTAACAGATGGAGACACGATGAGCATGGCCACGAGGACGGACACGCAGTCGCCCGCATCGCACATCGCCGACAGCCACGACCTGATCCGCGTGCACGGCGCCCGCGTGAACAACCTCAAGGACGTCAGCATCGAGATCCCGAAGCGCCGGCTGACGGTGTTCACCGGTGTCTCGGGCTCGGGCAAGAGCTCGCTGGTGTTCGGCACGATCGCCGCGGAGTCGCAGCGGCTGATCAACGAGACGTACAGCGCCTTCGTACAGGGCTTCATGCCGACGCTGGCCCGCCCCGAGGTCGACGTACTCGACGGGCTGACGACCGTGATCACCGTCGACCAGCAGCGACTTGGCACCGACCCCCGCTCCACGGTCGGCACCGCCACCGACGCCCACGCGATGCTGCGGATCCTCTTCAGCCGGCTGGCCGAGCCGCACATCGGCCCGCCCAGCGCGTTCTCCTTCAACGTCGCCTCGGTCCGGGCGAGCGGCGGGATCACCGTCGACCGCGGTGCCGACAGGACCAGGACCGTGAAGGCGACCTTCAACCGCACCGGCGGCATGTGTACGCGCTGCGAAGGCCGGGGCACCGTCTCCGACATCGACCTCACCCAGCTCTACGACGACTCCAAGTCGATCGCCGAGGGCGCGTTCACCATCCCCGGCTGGAAGTCCGACAGCTTCTGGACCGTCCGGGTCTACGCCGAGTCGGGCCTCCTCGACCCGGACAAGCCGATCCGTAAGTACACCAAGAAGGAGATGCACGACTTCCTCTACCGGGAGCCGACCAAGGTGAAGGTCGAGGGCGTCAACCTCACCTACGAGGGGCTGATCCCGAAGATCCAGAAGTCGATGCTGTCCAAGGACAAGGAGGCCCTCCAGCCGCACATCCGGGCGTTCGTGGAACGGGCCGTCACCTTCGCCACCTGCCCCGAGTGCGACGGAACCCGGCTCAGCGAGGCGGCCCGGTCGGCGCGGATCGGCAAACTCAACATCGCCGAGGCCTGCGCGATGGAGATCCGTGACCTGGCCGAATGGGTCCGCGGCCTCGACGAACCGTCCGTCGCGCCGCTGCTGGACGCACTGCGGCAGTCCCTCGACTCGTTCGTGGAGATCGGCCTCGGCTATCTCTCGCTCGACCGGTCGTCGGGCACGCTGTCGGGCGGCGAGGCGCAGCGCGTCAAGATGATCCGCCACCTCGGTTCCTCGCTCACCGACACCACCTACGTCTTCGACGAGCCCACCATCGGCCTGCACCCCCATGACATCAGCCGGATGAACGACCTGCTGCTGCGGCTGCGGGACAAGGGCAACACGGTCCTCGTCGTGGAACACAAGCCGGAGACGATCGCGATCGCCGACCACGTCGTGGACCTCGGCCCCGGCGCCGGTACGGGGGGCGGCACCGTCTGCTTCGAGGGCACCGTCGAGGGGCTGCGGGCAGCCGGCACCATCACCGGCCGCCATTTCGACGACCGGGCCGCTCTCAAGGAGACGGTGCGGACGCCGACCGGCACGCTGGAGATCCGCGGCGCGACGACGCACAACCTGCGCGATGTCGACGTCGACATCCCGCTCGGGGTGCTCACCGTGGTCACCGGCGTCGCCGGCTCCGGCAAGAGTTCGCTGATCCAGGGCTCGGTGGCCGGGCGGGACGGCGTGGTGACGGTGGACCAGGGAGCCATCAAGGGTTCCCGGCGCAGCAACCCGGCGACGTACACCGGACTGCTCGACCCGATCCGCAAGGCGTTCGCGAAGGCCAATGGCGTGAAGCCGGCGCTGTTCAGCGCCAACTCCGAGGGCGCCTGCCCCACGTGCAACGGCGCGGGCGTCGTCTACACCGACCTGGCGATGATGGCCGGCGTCGCCACCGTCTGCGAGGAGTGCGAGGGTAAGCGGTTCCAGGCAGCGGTGCTGGAGTACCACTTCGGCGGCCGCGACATCAGCGAGGTGCTCGCGATGTCGGTGACCGAGGCCGAGGAGTTCTTCGGCGCCGGCGAGGCCCGCACGCCGGCCGCGCACGCCATCCTCGGCCGGCTCGCCGATGTCGGGCTCGGCTACCTCAGCCTCGGCCAGCCGCTCACCACGCTGTCCGGCGGCGAGCGGCAGCGGCTCAAGCTGGCCACCCACATGGCCGAGAAGGGCGGCGTCTACGTCCTCGACGAGCCGACCGCCGGCCTGCACCTCGCCGACGTCGAGCAACTGCTCGGCCTGCTCGACCGGATCGTGGACTCCGGCAAGTCGGTCATCGTCGTCGAGCACCACCAGGCGGTCATGGCGCACGCCGACTGGATCATCGACCTCGGCCCCGGCGCCGGCCATGACGGCGGCCGGATCGTCTTCGAGGGCACCCCCGCCGACCTCGTCGCCGCCCGCTCCACCCTCACCGGCCAACACCTCGCCGCCTACGTCGGCCCCTGACCGGGGTGCCGGCTGGTGGTCACCGAGGCCGCCAAGTCCACCGTCAGCACCTACGAGATCGGCGCCGACGGCACGCTCGGCACCATCACGGCCTCCGTACCCAACGGCCAGAACACCCTGTGCCGGCCGGCGACGGCGGGCGACACCCTCATCGGCTCCAGCCCCGGCAACTCCGCGCTGACCGCCTACGCCCTCGATCCCGACGGCAAGGTCACCGTCACCGCCGAGCAGGCCGTCCCGCCGTCCCCCGACTCCCGGGGCCCCATCGACATGGCTCCGACCCCCGACGGCCGGTTCCTCTACGTCCAGAACGCCCTCTCCGGCACCGTCGACGGCTTCGCCGTGGGCACCGACGGCACACTGACCCCGGTCACCAGCACCGACGACGGCCTCCCCGCCTTCGACACCACGGGCGGCCAGGGCGGCATGGAAGGCATCGCGGCCTCCTGAACACGAGGCGAACGCCGGGCAGACCGAGCGCCCGAGGACCCGCCGGGTATCCCTGGCGGGGGCGGACCTGATCGGCCTCGGTGTCCTAGCTCAGACACCAGCCGCAAAGTAGGTCGTGGGTAGCGGGACGAGTCCCGTTTCCCTGTCCTGGGCGCCGTCGTTGGTCTGATCGAGTGATCGAGGCCAAAGGGGTGGGCGTGCTGCAAGAGTGGTCGCCAGAGGAGCTGTTGGCGAACTGGACGCTGGTAGACGGCGACTGGGACCTGGTAGCGAACAAGAGCGGGGCGACCCGGCTCGGCTTCAGCCTGTTGCTGAAGTTCTTCGAACTAAAAGGCCAGTCCCCCGATGTGCTGGAAGAGGTCCCGCCGGCCGCG
This sequence comes from Streptomyces sp. RLA131, assembly GCF_056270125.1. NCBI lineage: Bacteria > Bacillati > Actinomycetota > Actinomycetes > Kitasatosporales > Streptomycetaceae > Streptomyces > Streptomyces sp. RLA131. The sequence goes on along the minus strand of NZ_JBWDOQ010000002.1, from coordinate 6,953,516 downwards.
GTGGAGTACGTCGCCGATCTGGTGAAGGTTCCGGCCACCGACTTCGCGAAGTACATGCTGGTCGGCCGGACTGCCGAGTACCACCGCAAGCAGATCCGCGAGGCCCTGGGGTTCCGACCGTCGACGGTCGCGGACGAGAAGGCGCTGGCCGAGTGGCTTGCCGTGGAAGTCTGTCCGGTCGAGCTAGTGGAGGACCGGCAGCGCGAGGCTCTGCTGGTGGAGTGCCGGGCCCGGAAGATCGAGCCGCCGGGCCGGACCCGGGCCGAGAAGGTACTCGTCGCGGCGCGGGGCAAGTGGGAGAAGACGTTCTGCGCCCGCACGATCGGCCGCCTGGGCAAGGCGGGCACGGCCCGGCTGCTGTCCCTGGTGGCCGAGGACAACGAGGCGGGTACCGCCCTGCTGGCCGCGCTCAAGCGCGACCCGGGCGCGGTGGGCCTGGACTCTCTGCTGACGGAGATCACCAAGCTCAACGACGTGCGCAAGCTTGGGCTGCCCGACGGGTTGTTCGCGGACTGCTCGGAGAAGCTGGTGGCCGCCTGGCGGGCACGGGCGATCAAGATGTACCCCTCGGACTTCCGCGACACCAGCGAGGACGTACGGATCACCCTGCTTGCGGCGCTGTGCTCGTCCCGGCAGGCGGAGATTACCGACGCCCTGGTCGATCTGTTGGTCGCCCTGGTCCACAAGATCAACGCTCGTGCCGAGCGGCGAGTGGAGAAGCAGCTCACCGCCGAGTTGAAGAAGGTTCGCGGCAAGGAGGGCATCCTCTTCAAGCTCGCGTCGGCCGCCGTCGACAAGCCCGACGAGGTCGTCCGCCGGGCCCTGTTCCCGGTGGTCGGGGAGAAGACGCTGCGTGAGCTGGTGGCCGAGGCGAAGGCGAACGAGAAGGTTTTCAAGGCCAAGGTCCGCACCACCCTGCGCTCCTCCTACAGCTCGTACTACCGGCAGATGCTGCCTCCGCTGCTGAACACCCTCGGCTTCAGGTGCAACAACACCGCCTACCGGCCGGTGATGGACGCGATGAAGCTGTTGAAGAAGTACGCCGATGTCGACGGCAAGACCCGCTTCTACGACGCCGGCGACGAAGTGCCCATGGACGGCGTGGTGCGCAAGGACTGGCGCGAGGCGGTCGTCGATGACAAGGGCAAGGTCGAGCGCATCCCGTACGAGCTGTGCGTCCTGGTCGCGCTGCGGGACGCGGTCCGCCGCCGCGAGATCTACGTTGAGGGTGCGGCCCGCTGGCGAAACCCGGAGGACGACCTGCCCGGCGACTTCGAGGCCACCCGTGCCGTTCACTACGCCGCGATCCGCCAGCCGCTGAACCCGAGGGCGTTCATCGCGGACCTGAAGAAGCGCATGACTGCGGGCCTGGACCGCTTCTCCGCCTCGCTCGCGGATGGTTCGGCGGGCGGGGTGAAGGTCACCACCCGCAAGGGCGAGCCGTGGATCACCGTTCCGAAGCTGGAGCCGCTGGCCGAGCCCACCGGCTTGGCGGCCCTCAAGGCGGAGGTCGCACGCCGCTGGGGCGTCCTGGACCTCCTGGACGTGTTGAAGAACGCCGACTTCCTGACCGGCTTCACCGAGGAGTTCTCCTCGGTGGCCGCGTACGAGCGCATCGAGCGTGACGTCCTCCAGCGCCGCCTGCTGCTGGCCCTCTTCGCGCTGGGCACGAATATGGGCATCCGCGCGATCGTGGCGACCGGCGAGCACGGCGAGAGTGAGGCAGCGCTGCGACACGTCCGGCGGCACTTCCATCACCGTCGACAACCTCCGGGCCGCCGTCACCAGGCTGGTGAACTCCACCTTCGCCGCCCGAGACACCGCATGGTGGGGCCGCGGCACCGCGTGCGCGTCGGACTCGAAGAAGTTCGGGTCCTGGTCCTCGAACTTCATGACCGAGTACCACGCCCGCTACGGTGGCAACGGCGTGATGATCTACTGGCACGTCGAGCGGAAGAACGTCTGCATCTACTCGCAGCTCAAGAGCTGTTCGTCGTCCAAGGTCGCCGCGATGATCGAGGGCCTGCTGCGGCACTGCACCGACGCCGAGATCGAGTCGAACTACGTCGACACCCACGGTGCGAGCGTCGTCGGGTTCGCCTTCACCGAACTGCTCAACTTCCGCCTGCTGCCGCGGCTGAAGAACATCGGCAGCATCCGCCTGTACCGCCCGGACGACGCCCCGCCCGGCTGGCCCGCGCTCGGCGCCTCGCTGACGAGGCCGATCCGCTGGGAACTGATCGAGCAGCAATACGACCAGATGGTCAAGTACGCCACCGCGCTCCGGCTCGGGACCGCCGAGGCCGAGCAGGTGCTGCGGCGCTTCACCCGCGGCGGCCCCAAGCACCCCACCTACCAGGCCCTCGAAGAACTCGGCCGCGCGGTGCGCACGAACTTCGCCTGCGACTACCTCGCCAGCTCCGGCCTGCGCCGCGAGATCCACGGCAGGCTCCAGGTCGTCGAAGACTGGAACAGCGCGAACACCGTGCTCCACTACGGCAAGGACGGTGCCCTGACCGGCCCGGACAAGGAGCACGCCGAAACTTCGATGCTCGCCCTGCACCTGCTCCAGTCCGCGCTCGTGCACGTCAATACCCTGCTGGTGCAGCAGGTCCTGGCCGAACCGGCCTGGGCGAAAAAGCTCAGCGGCGAGGACCGGCGCGGCCTGACCGCGCTGTTCTGGTCGAACGTCAATCCGTACGGCACCTTCCGCCTGGACATGGACAAGCGCCTGGACCTGGGGCCGGCTGCTGCCCTGCCCCGCCCCCGAACCCCGGCGGACGCCGACCGGTCGGCCACGGAGACGCGATAAGCGACGTCATCGCCAGCTCCCAGCACTGCGTGGCTGACCTGAGGCCAGCCAGTGTCCAAGGGGGCGCGGCCAACGTTCACCTGACGGCCGCGTCCGGGCCAGGGGCTCGCGGCGGGCGCTCGCTCTGTGGCAGACCGTCGACGACCAGGTCGTAGGAGTGCTCGACCGCATCGTTGATCAGCCGCTTCGTGATGCCCCGCCCGGGCCCCAGCGAGATCCAGTGCCTCTTGTCGAGATAGCGGCCCGGGGTGATCGAGGCGTAGCCGCGCTCCAGTGCCCGCGCGTGCTCGGGCTCGCACTTGACCGTGATGATCTGTTCGTCCGGGTCGTCGGTGACGATCAGGAACACCTTGTCCGCGACCTTGTACACGTCGAGTCCGGGGGTGAAGGGGCGGCCGTGGCTGACGTCGGGGAGGGCGAGGGCCGCCTGGCGGCCGGTGTCCTGGAGGCGGTCACCGGCCGGGCTCACCGAGCCGCCCGCGTGCTGGTGCCGTAGGTGTGCGGGTCGACGGGCTGCTCGGCGGCGAGAATGGGACGCGGGTCTGTCACCGGTGCTGTGTGGTGCGCAGCTCGTCGGTGAACCGGGCGAGGGCCTCCTCGGCCGTGGGGACGGGGCCGAACAGCTGCTCCTGGCGGCGGGGGTCGGCGACGTAGCGTCCGGTCTCGAACCAGCGGAACATCGCGGCCATGTCCTTGATCAGGGGCATGAAGCGGCCGGCGACGGCTCCTGCGGCGCGGGCGACGGCGGACGGGACGGCCCACACCTTGATCTTCTTTCCGGCCCGGCTGCCCATCACGTCGGCGACCTCGCGCATGCTGACCGGACGGTCCCAACCGATGTCGATCCGCTCACCGGCCTCGGCCTCGGCGTCGACCGCGGCTGCCAGGTACGCCGCGAGATCGGAGGTGTGGACGAAGGTCAGCGGGACGGTGGCCTTGCCGATCCACACCATGCGGCCCTTGTCGACCGGGTCGCCCGCCATGCTCGCGACCTGGTCGAGGAACGCCCCCGGGCGCAGGGCGAGGAAGGGGACGCCGAGCTGTTCGAGCTTGTCCTCGGCGAGCTTCTTGTGCCAGAAGTGCGGGACATCGGGCGTCTGGTCGCTGGTGAGGATGCTGGTCAGGACGAACCGCCGGATGCCGGTGCGGTGGGCGGCCTCGGCGAGGTTGGCGTTGCCGATGGTGTCGATGTCGTTGGCGTTCTTGCCGCCGCGGGTGTAGCCGGCGGCGGTGGTGATGACGGCGTCGGCGCCGTTCATGGCTGCCACGAGCGAGTCGACGTTGAGCATGTCGCCGCGGGCGATCTGAACGCCCCGGCTTTCGAGCCGGCCGGCGTCGCTGGCCGGCCTCACCAGGGCGCGGACGTTCTTGCCGCGCGCCAGGAGTTCGTCGACGACCTTGCTCCCCAGGGAGCCGGTCGCCCCGACGACGAGGACCGGGAGGATCGTTGAGTCGGTGGCAGGCATGAGGGTCTCACTTTCCGTCAGGTGATCAGCGAGGGGCTTGGTGAGCGGGGGAGAGGTGGCTGCAGAGATAGGCGCCTGCGTGCCGGAGGACTAATGGTGGCGGGCCGTGGGGGCGGATCCGCAGTGCGCCTCGCCGCTGGAACGTGCCGCGTTTGAAGGCAGCCGGGACGGGATGGGTGATAGGGCCGACCTGGAGGTGGTCGCGCCGCATGCGGGACGGTGTGCACCCCAGGCTGCGTGGGGTGCACACCGGGGAGTCACGCGGACTCTTCTTCCGGCAGCGCGCGGCTGCTGATCGCCTTGGTGATGGCGTACGCGGTCTCGACGAAGGACTCCGCCTGCTGCTCCGACAGATTCCGGGCCGAGGTCTCCTCCAGGGCCTGCCACAGGGCTGCGATGGGTTCGCGCATGGCACGGCCCTTGTCGGTGAGGTGGACCACCATGACGCGCCGGTCATGTGCGGCCGGCTCGCGGATGACCAGGCCGCCGTCCTGCATGCGGCGTAGCGCCTTGGAGACGGTGGAGTGGTCCAGGCCGACGCTGTCGAGCAGCTCGGACTGGGTCTGGCCGTCCCGGTCCAAGAGCTGCATCAGCAGCAGTTCCTGTCCGGGATGCAGGTCCATCGCGCGCAGCAGGGTGGCGGCGTAGGCGCGGTGGGCGCGGGCGAGTTGGAAGATCGCGTAGCTCATCGGTCCTGCGCCGGCCGTCGTGGGGATGCGGGGTTCGGGGGTGGGCATGGTTCGTTCCTCAGCCGGTGTGGGTGGGGTAGTCGGTGTAGCCGGCCACTCCGCCGCCGTAGAAGGTCGCCGGGTCGGGGGTGTTCAGCGGCGCGCCGGCGCGGAGCCGCTCGACCAGGTCCGGGTTGGCGAGCGCGAGGGCGCCGACGGAGACGAGGTCGGCCGTGCCGTTGTCGATGTCCTTGGCGCGGGCGGGCAGGTCGGTGCCGCCCCGGTTGAGGATCAGCGTGGTCGGCCACAGCGCGCGCAGGGTGCCCAGCAGCTCCTCGTCGCCCGCGTGCATCACGTGGAGGTAGGCCAGGTCCAGGGGGCGCAGGGCGTCCAGGAGCGCCGGATAGAGCTCGGCGGTGTCGGACTCGGCGATGTCGTTGTAGGGGTTGGCGGGGGAGATACGGATACCGGTGCGCTCGGCGCCGATCTCGTCGGCCACCGCGGCGGCGACCTCGACGGCGAAGCGGATGCGGCCCTCGATCGAGCCGCCGTAGCCATCGGTGCGCTGATTGGTGTTGTCGGACAGGAACTGGTGCAGCAGGTAGCCGTTGGCGCCGTGGATCTCCACGCCGTCGGCGCCGGCCGCGACGGCGGCCGCTGCGGCGCGGCGGAAGTCCTCGACGGTCGCCGCGACCTCCTGCGTCGACAGAGCACGGGGGGTCGGCATCTCCTGGGGCCCGGACGCGGTGAACATCATGCCCTGCGGCCGGATCGCCGAAGGGGCGACCGGCCGGCGGCCGTGGGGGGTGTTGTCGGGGTGGGCGATGCGTCCGGTGTGCATCAGCTGGATGACGATCCGGCCGTCGGCCGCGTGCACGGCGTCGGTGACCTTGCGCCACCCGGCGATCTGCTCGTCATTGTGGACGCCGGGGGTCAGGAGGTAGCCCTGGCCGTCGGCGGAGGGCTGGGTTCCCTCGGTGATGACGAGCGCATGCGAGGCCCGCTGGGCGTAGTACTCGGCGTTCAGCTCGGTCGGTACGCCTTCGGGTGTGGAGCGGTCACGGGTCATGGGGGCCATGACCAGGCGGTGCGGCAGAGATATGCCGCCAAGAGTGGTCGGTGTCCACAGGGCGTTCAGCATGAGGGGGTCCTTCGATATGGCGGTGACCGGCCGGTCACCGTAGAGGCAGCGGGTGGTCGTGGGGAGGCGGTGGGCGGGCGTGCTCAGTCGACGGTCAGGACGAGCTTGCCCCGCACGTGCCCGCCGTCGCTGACCTGCTGGGCCGTGGCCGCCTGGCCGAGCGGGTAGGCGGTGACGGTGGCGAGCTTGCCGGCTCTGGAAGCTTGCGACTCAAGCCGCTCGTGGGTAGTCAGCCGAAGAACTTTTCCAGTTCGGCTACCAGGGCCTCCGGCTGCTCCTCCGCGACGAAGTGGCCGCTGTCCTCGATGCCGCTGTAGCGGATGTCGTTGGCCTTGCCTTCCATCATTGGCCGCATGAAGCCGGCGTCCCCATGGGCGATGGCCAGGACGGGCATCTCCAGCGGGGGATATGAGTCGTTGTCCGCCACATCCTGGTGGAAGGTATGGAATACGCCGAAACCCGCGGTCAGCGCCTCGGGGGTGTCGTAGGCTCGGGTGTAGATGACCCGGCTCTCCTCGCTGATCCGTTCCGGGTGCAGTGCGAGGTGTTCGGCCGACCAGTCGATCACGTGCCGAAACCGCCCCGCGAGAAGCTTGGCGGGCAGTCCCTCGGCCTGGCTCAACGGGTATATCCACAGGTTCAGATCACCGGGCCCGGGGAACGGCTTGGCGAAGCCCTGGAATGCCTGCGAGAAGGGTGCGCCTTCCCACAGGGCGAGCTTCTTGGTGGCCTGCGGATAGTTGGCGGCGAAGCTGTAGGCGACCATCGCACCGATGTCAGCACCGGCGATGTTCACCTGCTCGTGGCCCAGGCCGCGGACCAGTTCGTAGATGTCCTTCGCCATGGTCTTCTTGTCGTAGCCGCCCTCGGGCTTGTCCGACTCTCCCTGACCGCGGTAATCAACGGCGATGACCCGGAAGTGTTTGGCCAGTGGGGTCATGATCTTGTGGAGGCCGTGCCAGGTGCGCGGAAACCCGTCCATGAGGACCAGCGGCTCGCCTTCGCCGCCGATGACGTAGTGGAGGCGGGTGCCGTTCACGTCGGCATAACGGTCTTCGAATCCTTCAAGCATGTGTTGCTCCTACTCGGGTGATCTCCATTGAGGAACTCGATCGTTCCGTGATCACGGTCGTTCCTCCTCGGGCTGATCATTTCTGCGGTGGGAGCTCCCGCTGTGCGGGGCGGCGCATGCGGGAGGGGTGTCACCGAGATTCAACCGTTGATGCGTTCGACACCCCACCCGCCTGTTCAAGGCTTGGCGCACTTGAGGCAAGGCTTGGGAGGGTTCGTTTGTCGGTAACGTTTTTGGCCGAGGGGCTGTGTCATTGACCGGTGTGTGACACCTGAAGTCCGGTGCGGACTGGAGGACTTCGCGGCGATGTGTTCGAGCCGTTCGCACGGGCGGATCAGCGTCGGCGGGGCGGGGGTGCGCCTGCGGGGCCTACCGTTGGACGGGCAGTGGAAATAGGTGGAGCACCCGCTCGCGGTGTCGCTGACCGGCGGAAACCGCAACGACGTCACGCAGTTGCTGCCGCTGCTGGACAAGGTCCCGGCCGTGGCCGGTGCCGTCGGCCGCCCCAGACACCGGCCTGACGCGCTGCTGGCAGACCGTGGCTACGACCACGACAAGTAGGCGTCTGCTCTGGGCCCGCGGTATCCGCCCGGTCATTGCCGAACGAGGCGGGCAACACGGCAGCGGCCCGGGCATCTTCCGGTATGTGGTCGAGCGGACGATCGCCTGGCTGCACGGCTTCCGCCGGCTGCGGATCCGCTGGGAATGACGCGACGACATCCACGAAGCCTTCCTCGGCCTCGCCACCTGCCTCATCACTCACCGCCACGTCCAACGCCTAGCTCCGTGAGATGTCTTTGTCAGGACCTCTTAAGCCAGCGTTGCAGCGCCTCGGGCACGTTCGTTGGATGCGAGCTGAAGCTCAACCGGATGTCGGGCTGGAGGTCGATGAGCACGTTGACGATCCGTTCGAACAGGACGGTGTACTCCGGGACATTCTTGATGCCGCCGCCGATGAGCACCACCCCGAAGGTGTGCCCGTCGAACAGTCGACGCAGCTCGGCCTCAGCCTCGTCGGGGTCCAGGCTGACATAGCCCTCCTCGCCGTCGATGCCTGTGGCCCGGAGCGCAGCCCAGCTGCGCTTCCTCATGGCGAGCAACTCCTCGTGCGTCGCAACCCCCGGCGGAAAATCGTCCGGCGAAAGCGCATCAGAGGTGATGCCGAGGGTCAGCACGCGTTGATTGATCGGAGGCTTCACTTGAGAGTTCTTGTGGGACATGGGGTCGCTCCTCCAAGGCAATATGGCCCCCTCTGATGGCACACCCATGGGGTCTCCTCAGTTCTGCGGGGGAAGTTCAAGAGAAAGTGTGGCTGGCCACATGACTAACGTAGCAGCAATCATGTGGCTAGCCAAGTATTCGCGGACGCGGGGGCGAGGTGGCCACCTCGACTCGCTTCGGGGTGCGCCGACCACTTGCGTGGCCGACCACGTAAACGAACGCGACGACCCCGGCGTAGCCGGGGTATCGCCGAGATGGGAGTCAGTGGGGCAATGAGTTGATCTTGAGGCGGGACAGGTGGCATGGCCAGGATGATGAAAGCGTTTCATAGGTGGTCGCCCATGAAACACCCCGTTGCCCAGAGGCCCACCTGCGGCGATCACGTTTCATGAGTTGTTGCAACCGACTGGACGCCTGAAACACCCTCATGAAACGCTCCGGGATCGTGAACGACAATTTCAAGCGCGTGGAATCGCACGCCTGCCCGATGTCCACCTGCGCCGCCCCCGCGGGCTCCCCGTGCCGGACCGGGAAAGGCAGAGTGGCCATCCAGTACCACACCGCGCGCTTCCGCCTCGTGCCCCAACTCGCCAAGGCGCTCAGCGTGCCGACCCCCGCCGTACGCAAGCCGGGGTCGGTGTGGACCGAGCTGCCCCGGCCCGTCAGCGCCGGCGCCGAACCCGTCGGGCACGTCCGCCTCGGGTACGCCCGCGCCTCTACCGCCCGGCAGTCCCTCGACGCGCAGCTCGACTCACTGGCCGAGGCCGGGGTGACGCGCGTCTTCTCGGAGAAGATCTCCACCCGCGCCACCCGGCGCCCCGAGCTGGAGGCCGCCGTGAAGCTTGCCGGGGAGATCCGCCCCTCCGGCGTCGCGGTGACCCTGGTCGTCCACGAGCACAAACGGCTCGGCCGCGGTATCGAACTCGCCATGCTCGCCGAGGAGCTGAAGGCGAGCGATGTCGGGCTGGAGTTCCTCACCGGGGAGCTGAAGGGCTCGCACGACCCGTCTGGCATCGTGTTTACGGTGCTGGCGGCGATGTCCGGCATGGAGCGCGAGTACATCCGCGACCGCACCCTCGAAGGCCACGAGTCCGCCCGCAAGCGCGGCAAGACCATCGGCGGCGCGGGCGTCACCGACGAGTCCATGCTGTCCATGGCCCTTCACCTACGCGACCAGGAGATGAGCCTGCGCGACATCGCCAAGCGGCTCGTCATCACCACGGGCGCGAAGAGGGGCAAGCACCCCTCGCCCGCCACCGTCATGCGGATGCTGCATGAACACGACGAACAGGCCGCCACGGCGGCGAGCACGTGATCACCCCGCTACTTTGCGGCTGGTGTCTGAGCTAGGACAACGACGCCTGATCAGCGGGGTTGGATCAGTTCATCCAGCGCCGCGTGCCATCCGACGAGCAGTCCATCGCCGACGCGGTCGTTGTGCTCCGCTGTTTCGTACAGAGGGACCTGGGCTTGTTCGCGCCCCACCTGCCATTCCTTCTCCGAGTCACGCAGGAATCCCAGCGCCAGCGCGACCTCGGCGCGTTGAAAGGAACCGACCTCTTTGCCCGCGTAGGTGTGCACCCAGTGAACGTCCCGGTCAAAGCTGTACAGCAGGGGCGACCCTTTCGCGTCGATGGACTGGGCGGCGAAGCACAGGCGTCCGTCCACGGTGAGGAAGACGACGAGGAACCATGTGGCACGGCCGGATACGTCACCTCGCTCGTATCGCGCGATCTCGAACATGTAGCCGTGGTCGGTCCGCTGGCCTGTGACGGGGTGGAGGATGGGGATGCGCCATCCCCACACGGTTTCGGGAGCAGGCGGCTGTTGAGCCGCTTCAGGGTCGCGCCACGCCTCAGGGCCGCGCCACGCTTCCGTCAGTCTGTCCCGCCAGGTCGGCCGCTGCCAGGAGCGGCGCTCTTGCGGCTCGACCGGAGGCGGTGCCTGCTGGGCCTGGATGGTCGGCACGCCGGCGGCCGACAGTCGCCGCGCGGCCAAGTCGGCGAAGTCCCGCACTCCCTCGCGGAATTCCGCCTCAGTGGCATCTGCCGCAACACGCTTTGCGTCAAGCGCGGCCTCTCGCTGTTGCCCCAGTGCGCGCAGAGCCTCGGCCCGGCGGCGCATCTCCTGATCGTCCATGGCGGTACCCCCTGCGGCTGCGGACCGGCCCCGGGACGGACCGGCTCTTCGCCGTCGCCTCATGCGACACCATGTCCACCCCCCGGCAGAAGACGCCAATATAGTGGCAGTCGTCCCACTCTGCACCCCAGGTGCCGACCCTGGACCGGGGCTGCCGTCACCACTTCGCAGGGGCAGGGCTTTTCGCCATAACCCGGCGCGGCGGCGGGCTATTCGGTCGAATGTTTCCATGACGAGTGGAATGCCCCGGCCAGGGGCACGCGTGGATCAGCTTCGGCGCATAGCAGGGCGGAGACGCGCGACGTCGCGTCGGCGGGTGACCGCACCGCTGGGAGCACGGCGCCCCGGGCAACGCGGCCGGGCGACCGGCCGGGTCCGGGCAGTCGCGGCACTCCTGGGCGTACGTCGCCCGACTGAGGAAACCGGCGGTTCGGCTGCCAGTTGGTGGAATCGTGCTGAGCGGACCGTCGGTCTCCTCGCGGCCATGACCACGCTGGCTGTTGCCGCGTTCACATGGGTCTCGATCACCCAGGTCCGCGATGAGCAGGCCATAACCCGCGAGGGGCAGATCACCGACCGGTACAACGCCGCCGTCGAGAACCTCGGAAGCGACTCTGCCGACGTGCGCCTCGGTGGCGTCTACGCCCTCCAGCGCATCATGCAGGATTCGGCACGAGATCAGCCGACGATCATCAATGTGCTCTCCGCCTACGTGCGCACGCACACCGCCAAGGTGAGATCGTCCAAGCACATGCCCGCGAGGGATCTGTCCACCGATGTCACCGCCGCGTTGCGTGCTGCCTGTTTCCGAAACACTGCCGGGCAGCGGGACGGCGTGGCGCTGCTGGACTTTCACGGTGCGGACCTGAGCGGCGCCGACCTGGCCGCCCGCTCCTTCGATTGGCACGATGATCCAACGCACGCCAACCTGAACGGCGCTCACCTGAACAACACCACCTGGCGCGGAGCCAACCTGCTGTTCGCGTCCCTGGTAGCGGCTGACCTGCGGCATGCCGACCTTCGCGATGCGAAGCTGCATGGTTCCAAACTCCAAGCGGACTTCACCGGCGCGGACTTGCGGGGCGCCGATCTACAGGAAGCGGACTTGGCCGGTGTGATTCTGCGAGCCGATTTTCACAACGCGGACCTGCGGGGCGCCGACTTACGCGGCGCACGTCTCGGCCCCTTCTTCGACTTGGGCTCTGATTCCCTCGCGTACAGCGTCGACCTCACCAATGCCGACCTGCGGGGCGCGAACTTCACAGGTACCGATATCACGGTGGATCAGGTCCTCACCGCTTTTTTCGACGAGACCACGAAGCTACCCTCGTCGGTCGCTGACGACCCGAGAGTGCAGGCGAGGATCGTGGCCGGTCACCACGAATAACGTGGGCCCGACGCAGATGGAAAGTTCCGTCGGCCCGGCTTCGGGCCGACAAGCCGCACCCGGGGGCCGGGCGTGCTCGTACCGCGAAGGGCGCCTGACGGGCATCGGTGCCGGCGGGGCCGGGGCAGGCGCCCTTCGCGTGGGTGGCTAGAAGAAGCCGAGCTTCTTCGCGGAGTAGCTGACCAGGAGGTTCTTGGTCTGCTGGTAGTGGTCCAGCATCATCTTGTGGTTCTCGCGGCCGATGCCGGAGCCCTTGTAGCCGCCGAAGGCGGCGTGGGCCGGGTAGGCGTGGTAGCAGTTGGTCCAGACCCGGCCGGCCTGGATGGCGCGGCCCGCGCGGTAGGCGGTGTTGCCGTCGCGGGTCCACACGCCGGCGCCGAGGCCGTACAGCGTGTCGTTGGCGGTGGTCATGGCGTCGTCGAAGCCGTCGAACCCGGTGACGGCGACGACCGGGCCGAAGATCTCCTCCTGGAAGACCCGCATGTGGTTGGCGCCCTCCAGGATGGTGGGCCGTACGTAGTAGCCGCCGGCGAGGTCGCCGCCGAGGTCGGCGCGGTCGCCGCCGGTGAGGACCTTGGCGCCCTCCTCGCGGCCGATGCCGAAGTAGGACACGATCTTGTCCAGCTGGTCGCTGGAGGCCTGGGCGCCGATCATGGTGGCGGGGTCGAGCGGGTGGCCCTGGACGATCTTCTCGGTGCGGGTGATCGCCGCGTCCAGGAAGTCCCGGTAGTGGCCCCGCTGGATCAGGGCGCGGGACGGACAGGTGCACACCTCCCCCTGGTTGAGGGCGAACATGGTGAAGCCCTCCAGCGCCTTGTCGTAGAAGTCGTCGTCGGCCGACGAGACGTCGTCGAAGAAGAGGTTGGGGCTCTTGCCGCCCAGCTCCAGGGTGACCGGCTTCAGGTTCTCGGCGGCGTACTGCATGATCAGCCGGCCGGTGGTGGTCTCGCCGGTGAAGGCGACCTTGGCGACCCTGGGGCTGGAGGCGAGCGGCTTGCCGGCCTCCGGGCCGAAGCCGTTGATGATGTTGATCACGCCCGGCGGCAGCAGGTCGGCGATCAGGCTCATCCAGTAGTGCAGGGAGACCGGGGTCTGCTCGGCGGGCTTGATGACCACGGCGTTGCCGGCCGCCAGGGCGGGGGCGAGTTTCCAGGCGGCCATGAGGATCGGGAAGTTCCACGGGATGATCTGGGCGACCACGCCCAGCGGCTCGTGGAAGTGGTACGCGACGGTGTCCTCGTCCAGTTCGGCGAGGCCGCCCTCCTGGGCGCGTACGACCCCGGCGAAGTAGCGGAAGTGGTCGATGGCCAGCGGGATGTCGGCGGCCAGGGTCTCGCGGACCGGCTTGCCGTTCTCCCAGCTCTCGGCGACCGCGAGTTGCTCCAGGTGCTGTTCCATCCGGTCGGCGATCCGGCCGAGCACCCCGGCGCGTTCGGCGACCGGGGTGCGGCCCCAGGCGGGGGCGGCGGCGTGGGCGGCGTCCAGGGCCCGTTCGACGTCCTCGGCGGTGCCCCGGGCGACCTCGGTGAAGGGCGCTCCGGTGACGGGCGTGGGGTTCTCGAAGTACCGGCCCAGGGCCGGCGCGACGTACTCGCCGCCGATCCAGTGGTCGTAGCGGGGCAGGTACGACATGATCGCGCCTTCGGAACCGGGGCTGACGTAACGGGACATGGGGCGGCCTCCCATCGACGGGCCGCCCGCGCCATCACGGGCGGCGTGCTGCGGACGCTAGGCGGCGCAGGGTTGCAGCCAGGTTGCGGCCGGGGCGTGGCCGGGCGCGGGCCGGGCGGGGACGGGCGGGGACGGGCGGGGGCGGGGACGTCCGGCCCCTGTCGGCGGCGTGGCCGCCCGCCTAGACTCGGCCGCACCCGTATCCGACCCTCCCGCCGCTGGGGGCCGACCATGACTGTCTCGTACGCGGCCTGGCCGCCGGGAACAGACCCGGATCTGCTGCGCCGGGATGTGGCACGCGCCCATGAGGAGTTCCTGGCCACCGGGCAGGCCGGGCGGCCCGTACGGGACGTGGTGCGCGACTCGTGGCAGCGCTCGCGCAGCCGGGGCGTCGACCCCGAGGCGATGCGGGCCGGCCCCCGCATGGACGGGCCGGAGCTGCGTGACTACCGCGAGAGCCACCCGCTGGCCGCGGTGCTGCCGGTCATCCGCAGCCTGCTGGTCGAAACGGCCCAGGACAACGACCAGTTGGTGGCCGTCGGCGACGCCCGGGCCCGGCTGCTGTGGGTCGAGGGCTCCCCCTCGCTCGCCGCCGCCGCCGAGCGCATCGGCTTCACCGAGGGCGCCGTCTGGACCGAGGAGGCCGCCGGCACCAACGCGCCGGGCACGGCCCTGGCCCTCGGCCAGCCGCTCCAGATCTACGCCGGTGAGCACTTCAGCCGTCCCGTCCACCCCTGGAGCTGCTCGGCCGCCCCGGTGCGCGACCCCGACACCGGGTCGATCATCGGCGTACTCGACCTGACCGGCGGCGACCACATCGCCGCCCCGCACGCCCTGGCCCTGGTGCGGGCCACCGTCGCGGCGGCCGAGGCCGAGCTGCGGCTGCTGCGGCTGCGCCGGCGGCTGCCGCCCGTCCGGCGGGCCGGCGGCGCCCGGCTGGAGGTGCTGGGCCGTGACCGGGCCCGGTTCGTCTCGCCGTACGGCACGCTCGATCTGAGCCCGCGCCACTCCGAGATCGTGCTGCTGCTCGCGCTGCATCCGCGCGGCCTGAGCGCGGACGCCCTGGCGGTACGGCTCCACGAGGAGGAGTCGGCCGGGGTCACGGTGCGCGCCGAGATGTCGCGGCTGCGGCGGCTGCTCGGCCCGGGGCTGCTGGGCTCGCGCCCGTACCGTCTGCTGCTGCCCGTCACCACCGACGCGGGCGAGGTCCACGCCCTGCTGGCCCGTGGCGCGCACCGCCGGGCCCTCGCCGCCTATCCGGGCCCGCTGCTGCCGGCCTCGCGGGCCCCGTCCGTAGCCGGGACGCGCGAGGAACTGGCCTGCGAACTGCGCCGGACACTGCGCCATCACGCCGATCCGGCGCTGCTGGTGGAGTGGCTGGAACGCCCGGAGAACCAGGACGACATGGAGATCCTCCAGGCGGCCGTGGACGCCCTGCCGCCGGGTTCGTCGCGGCGGCTGGTGCTGCGGGCGCGGCTGGACCGCGCCCTGTGGTGACGGCAGTGCGTGACGGCAGTGCGGTGACAGCAGCGCGGTGACAGCAGAAGGACACAGCAGGTCACCGAAAGGGCATTTCCGTACGATACAAGTCGCTTTTGGCGCTTTGCCCGAACCTTGCCGCCGCAGGGCCATAACGTCCGCACATACCGCGCCCACTCCGCGCGGACGGACAGGGGAGGCCCGATGCGCAGCGCCGCCGAGGAGATGTTCCGGGCCCTGCTGGAGGCCGCGCCGGACGCGATGGTCATCGTCGACGACTCCGGCACCATCCTGCTGGTCAACGCCCAGACGGAGTCCCTGTTCGGCTACTCCCGGCAGGAGTTGCTGGGCTGCCCCGTCGACGTACTGGTCCCGCACCGCTTCCGCGACCGGCACGCCGGCCACCGGCGCGGCTACACCGCCAACCAGCAGGTGCGCCCCATGGGGGCCGGGCTCGACCTGTACGGGCTGCGCAAGGACGGCCGGGAGTTCCCGGTCGAGATCAGCCTCAGCCCGCTGCAGACCACGGAGGGCCTGCTGGTCTCCGCCGCCGTGCGCGACGTGAGCGACCGCAAGGCCGCAGAGGCGCGGATCAACGAGCTGGCGGTGCTGGTGGAGTCCTCGCAGGACGCCATCCTCGCCAAGACCCTGGACGGCCGGATCACCTACTGGAACGCGGCGGCGCAGCGCCTGTACGGCTACACGTCCGAGGAGGTCATCGGCAGCCATGTGTCGCTGCTGGCCCCCGCCGAGCTCAAGGAAGAGATCACCGTGCTGCTGGAGCGGCTGGCCCGGGGTGAGCGGATCGAGCACTTCGAGACCTTCCGGGTCACCAGCGGCGGCGACCTGCTCGACGTCGACATCACGCTGTGGCCGATCCGGGGCCAGGACGGCGACATCGTCGGCGCCTGTTCGATCGTGCGGGACATCGCGGACCTGAAGCGGGCCGAGGAGAAGCTGACCGAGCTGTACCAGCAGCAGCGCCACATCGCCCTGACCCTGCAGCGCAGCCTCATGGGTTCGCCGCCCGAACTGCCCGGCATGCAGACCGCCAGCCGCTACTTCCCCGCCACCCAGGGCAACGGGGTGGGCGGCGACTGGTTCGACCTGGTCCCGCTGGGCGGCGGACCGGTGGGCGTGCTGATCGGCGACGTGATGGGGCGCGGCCTGGAAGCGGCGGCGGTGATGGGACAACTGCGCTCGGCGGCGCGGGCGCTGGCCAAGACCGGGATGCCGCCGAGCCAGCTGATGCAGGCCCTGGACGCCTTCACCACCGATCTGCCCGACCAGTTGGTGACCTGCTGCTATCTGGTGGTCGACCCGGACGCGGGCGAGGTGACGGCCTGTTCGGCCGGGCATCTGCCGGTCCTGCTGGTGGATCCCGACGCCTCCGTACGGCCGCTGCCGGTGCCGGTGAGCGTGCCGCTCGGGGTCGGTGACGTACCGCACCAGCAGGCCCGGATCCCGGTGCCGGCGGGATCGACCCTGGTGCTGTACACCGACGGGCTGGTGGAGACCCCGCGCTCCGACCTGGACCGCCGGCTCGGCGAACTCAGCGACGAGCTGAGCGCCGCCTTCACCCGCTCCCCCGGGCTGGAGGAGGCCGCCGACATGGTGCTGGAGGCACTCCGTCCCGACGCCGACGGCCACGCCGACGACGTCACCCTGCTGCTGGCCCGGCTGCCCCAGGCCCCGCTGGCCGCCGCGGCCACCGAGGTGGCCGCGGAGCCCGCCGCCATCGCCGCGGGCCGTGGTTTCGTCCGCGACACGCTCCGCGGCTGGGGCTGCGACGGCGCTGTCGACGCGGCCTGTCTGCTGGCCTCCGAGGTCCTCACCAACGCCGTGCGGCACGCCCAGGGCCCGCTGGGGCTGCGCCTGCACCTCACGGCCCAGGACGTCGCCGTCGAGGTCACCGACCGCAGCACCCATATCCCGCAGCGCCGGCCGGCCGACCTCGCCGACGAGTCGGGGCGGGGGCTGCTGCTCGTCGACGCCATCGGCGAGGCCTGGGGCACCCGGCCCACCACCAGCGGGAAGACGGTCTGGTTCACCCTGCGCGTGACACCAGGGGCACCAGGGGCGCCAGAGGCACCAGAGGCACCAGAGGCACCAGAGGCACCAGAGGCATCCGGGACGCCCGGGGCGCTTGGCGCGCCCGGGACTCGCGGCGGCTGAGGCTCATTTGTCCGCGTGCCGGCCCAGGAAGAACAGCAGCATGACGAAGCCGGCGAACAGATGCGTCGCGAAGATGTAGATCATGACGCGCAGCAGTACGGCCTTCTGTTTGTACCGGTCGGTACTCACGTCCTTGCCGCCGCCGCTCATGGGTCAACCCTAGGCCCCCGGTCCGGCGGCCGGTCCGGCGGCCGCGCCTGCGCGCCGCGGCGCGGCCCGTACGCCGTCGTCACCCCGTTCGGCGGGGCCGATCTCCTGCCCCCGCCCGGCTCCTGGGGGTGCGCGAGCCCGGGGGGAACGCTGAAATACCGGCGGCCTCGGCACTACGCTGAGACGTGATGTTCACCGCCCAGGGACCCAGTCTCCGTGAACTCGCCGTGCAGGCGATGTCCTCCGTCGAGCGCGGCTACGACCTGCTGGCCCCGAAGTTCGACCACACCCCCTTCCGCACGCCGGACCAGGTGCTCGATCCCGTGACGCGTGTGCTGCGTCCCCTCGGCCCGTTCGGGTCCGGCCTCGATCTGTGCTGCGGCACCGGCGCGGGCATGGGTGTGCTGGGGCAGGTGTGCCGGGACCGGATCACCGGCGTCGACCTGAGCGCCGGGATGCTCTCCGTCGCCCGGGAGCGTCCTGCCGCCGGGGCGGGGCCGCTCCGTGCCGGCTGGGTGCGGGCCGACGCCCGCGCTCTGCCGTTCGGCCCGGTCTTCGACCTGGTGGTGAGTTTCGGCGCCTTCGGCCACTTCCTGCCCCGGGAGCAGCCCGCGCTGTTCGCGCAGGTGCACTCGGTCCTGCGGCCCGGCGGCCGGTTCGCCTTCCCGCTGGCGGCGCCGGCCCGCCCCGGTTCGCGCGGCTACTGGACGCTGCTGGGCTTCGACTCCGTCATGCGGGTGCGCAACGTGCTGTGGCGCCCGCCCTTCGTCATGTACTACCGCGCGGTCCGGCTCTCGACGATGACGCGGGCGCTGCGCGGCACCGGTTTCTCCGTCGAGACGCACGCGCTGCCCGGACTCGGGCGCCTTCCCGACGGCAGCCCCCGCTGCCGGCTGGTGGTGGCGACCCGGGAGTCCCGCTGATCCGGCGGGCCCACTCCGGGTTCTTGCCCATGGGGCAATAAATTTGCCTCACGGGGAAGGCTCTGGCTCAATCGAGAACATGAGCCCTGCTCCCCGCCCCGGCACCCCCGCCGGCGAGCCGGCCGCCACCGAGCCGCCCGCCGCCGAGCTGCCCTCCGTCGCCCCGCAGCTGCGCGAGCTGCGCCGTCACGCGCGCCTCACCCTGGAGGCCGCCGCCGGCCGCGCCGGGCTCTCCCCGGCGCATCTGTCCCGCCTGGAGACCGGCCTGCGCCAGCCGTCCCTTCCGATGCTGCTCGCCCTGGCCCGTATCTACGGTACGACGGTCTCCGCGCTGCTCGGCGAGACCGCCCCCGTTCCCGATCCGATCGTACGGGCCGGCGGCCCCGGCGCCCGGGAGGCCGACGGCTGGACGTACTGGCAGGCCGGCAGCCCCGGACGCGGTATGCAGACGCTCCGGCTGCACGTCCCGTACGGCGGCAGCCAGGACCGCCTGGTCCGCGTGCACCCGGGCGAGGAGTGGCTGTACGTGCTGGAGGGGCGGCTGCGGCTGTTCCTCGGCGAGACCGAGCACTTTCTCGACCCGGGCGACAGTGCCCACTTCGACTCACTCACCCCGCACCGCATCGGCGCCGTGACGCCCTCCGGCGCGGATCTGCTGTTCATCCACACCCTGCTGCAGAGCCCCACCGCCGACCTGTGTCTCGGCGGCGGCGCGGCCCTGCGGCGCTGAGACCCCAGGAGACCGTGTCATGACCGAAGGACAGAATCCCGCACCCCGGCACACCGAGGCCAAGGCCCCGCTCGGCCTGATGATCAGGCTGGCCATCTACCTGTTCGCGGGCCACATCTTCGCCGCCTTCCTCTACCTCCTCTTCTCGCTGGGAGCGGGCCGCTGACGCGGTCGCCGGGCGCCTGACGCCCGGCCACGGGCCGTCAGCAGCAGTACGGCGGCGACCAGTGCGGCGGCCAGGCCGAGCAGGCCGACGGCGGCCGCCAGGCTTCCGGCCAGGGAGGCGACGGCGAGCAGCACCAGGGGGCAGACGAACTCGCCGAGGAAGAAGGACGCGGTCCACAGGCCGGTGCCCCGGCCCCGGTCGGCGTAGTCCAGGCGGGCCATGGCGCGGGTGAGCAGGGACGGCAGGAGGATGCCGGTGCCCAGGCAGTTGATGACGGCGCCGGTGACGAGCAGCGCGGTGCCGCCGGCGAAGCACATGACCGCGAACCCGGCGGCGCACAGGGCGAGGACGGCGGGCAGCCAGGCCTCCGCGCCCCGGCGCAGCCGGGTGAAGAGGATGGCGCCGGCCACGGTGGCGGCGCTGGCGACGGCGGTGGCCAGTCCGATCACGCCGGTGGCCGTCACGCCCAGGTCGTCCAGCAGATAGGACATCTCCACGGGCACGGTGTAGAAGACCATGGCGCCGAAGGCGGTCAGCACGCAGGTCCCGGCCAGCGGCCGCCAGGGGAAGGGCCGGTCCGGGTACTGATCCGGGGCGGTCCCGGCGGGGGTGACCGCCGTGGGGCGGGGCAGGACGAGGGCCATGGCGGGGGCGAGCAGCAGGCTGATCGCGTAGATCCAGAAGGGCGCCCGCCAGCCGGCCGAGCCGGCCACGCCGCCGATCACGAAGAACGCGGTGGCCGAGGCGGAGGCGCACATGGTCTGGAGGGCGAGGTAGCGGTCCCGTACGCGGCCGGTGTAGTAGTCGCCGATCAGGGTGGTGCAGCAGGTCATGATGGCGGCCTCGGCGATGCCGACCAGGGCCCGGCTGGCGACGATGGCGCCCAGCGAGTCCAGCCACAGCGGGGCGGTGCCGAACAGCGCGTAGAGCACGGTGGCGGCCACCAGCAGCCGCTTGCGGCCGAGCCGGTCGACGACGACGCCCGCGAAGGGCGCCAGCAGGGCCAGCGCCAGGGCCGGCACGGTGAGCGCCATCGGCACCAGGACCTCGGCGCCGGGGACGCCGTCGAAGTGGTCCTGCATGCGGGGCAGTACGGGGGCGATCAGGACGGCGCCCAGGATCGGCAGGCAGCTGCCGGCCATGAGCAGGGCGACGCGGAGCCGGGGGTGCGCGGCGGGGACCGCCGGGGCGGCCGCTCCGGCCGGGAGCACGGAAGTGGGCATGCGGGAACTCCACGTGGCGAGGAGGGAGGTGCGGCGCGGCCCACCAGGACCAGGGGCGCGGGGCGATACTGCGAGGAACTGCTGGGAGCTGCCGCGCGGAGCGGCTGGGGACGACTATGTGCCCGCGGCCGCCCGTTGACCAGCCTCGGCCCGATCGATATCCCGGATCCGGATCATCCCTGCCGTGGATGACGTCAGCAACGCCCCGGCCGCAACGCCCCGGCCCCGCCCCAGCGCCCCCGGCTACCGCTGGGAGGTGCCCCCGGTCCGGTGAACGCTCCTCGCCACAGCCCTCAGCCGGCCGCGCCCTCAGCGGCCGCGCCCTCCCCCGCCGCGCCCCGGCCGGCCGTGCTCGCGCCGGACGCCGCTCCGACCCGTGCGCCCACCCGCGCCGCCGTCTCCCGGAGCCAGATGTGCGCCGCGTCGTGGGTGTGCACCGGGTGCCACCACATGGCCTCCTGGAGCGGGACGGCGTCGAACGGCGGCTCCATGATCCGTACGGCGGCCACGCCGCGCAGCCGCTCGGCGAGCAGTTCCTGGACCAGGGCGATCCGGCGGGTCCCGGCGACCAGGAACGGCAGCACCAGGAAGCCGTCGGCCGACACCTCCACCCGGGGTTCGATGCCGAGCATGCTCAACTGGCGTACGGCGGGGGCGTCGTAGGTGCGCTGGTAGGTCACCCACGGCAGCCGTGCCAGGTCGGCGAGGGTGAGTTCGTCGCCGACCTCGGAGTTGTCGTCGGCGACCAGGAAGACCCAGCGGTCCCGGAAGAGTTCGACGGCCGGGACGTCGCTGATGATGCCGTGCGGGATGAGCAGGCCGTCGGCGGCGCTCAGCAGGGCGGTGGTGTCCTCGGTGACGCCGCCCGGGGTCTGGCGGAAGCCGAGCCGGATGCCGGGGGCCTCGGCGTGGACGGTGCGGGCCAGTTCGGCGCCGAAGACGGTGACCGCGTAGTCGGAGGCGAGCAGGGTGAACTCGTGCTCCTCCTGGGCGGGGTCGAAGTCGGCCTGGCTGGTGAAGACGCGTTCCAGCAGGTCACAGGCGGTGGCAGTGCGGTCGAGCAGGGCGAGGCCGAGGGCGGTGAGCTCGTAGCGGCCGCCGGACCGGGAGAGCAGGTCGTCGTCGAAGTGGCGGCGCAGCCGGGCCAGGGCGGCGCTCATGGCCGGCTGGCTGAGGCCGATGCGCTGCCCGGCGCGGGTGACGTTGCGTTCCTCCAGCAGCGCGCGCAGGGCGACGACGAGGTTGAGGTCCAGGCTGGCCAGGTTCATACGCGACCTTCATTCACCACGTGGATGACCCTGATCCACAGAATCGATTTCCCTGATCCCAGGGCGGGAGGCCAGGGTAGTCCCACCGCAACCGTGAGGACATCTCCGTGAAACCCGCAGCCAACACGCCGCTGTTCGCCGGCCCCTTCGCCCTCGGCACCTTCTCCGCCCCCGGCCATGACCCGTTCGCCGGGCTGGTGGTCCCCGAGGGCGAGGTGCTCGGCCTCGGCACGACCACCCGCGCCCTGCTGGAGCGCTGGGACGAGGAACTGCCCCGGCTGCGTGCCCTCGCGGCGGACCGGGCCTCGCGGGCGGACGACTGGCGGCCGCTGGAGGACCTGCGGGTGCACGCCCCCGTCGAGCCCCGGCAGATCTTCCAGTCGGGCGCCAACTACCGGCAGCATGTGATCGACCTGGAGATCGCCCACCGCTCCCCCGACGACCCGCGCACCGAGGAGCAGGCACGGGCCGAGATCGCCGCGATCATGGACCGGCGGGCCGCCGAGGACCTGCCGTACGTCTTCATCGGGCTGCCGACCACGATCGCCGGGCCGTACGAGGACGTGGTCCTGCCCTCCTGGGCCGCCAAGCCCGACTGGGAGCTGGAGCTGACCGCCGTCATCGGCCGGCCCGCCCACCAGGTCACGGTCGAGGAGGCGCTGGAGTACGTCGCGGGCTACACCATCGCCAACGACCTGACCGACCGGGCCGGCGTCTTCCGCCGTGACATGCCCGCCATCGGCACCGACTGGCTGCGCTCCAAGAACGCCCCCGGCTTCACCCCGCTGGGCCCGTGGCTGGTCCCGGCGGAGTCGGTGGGCGACACCTCGGACCTCCAGGTGACGCTGCGGCTCAACGGCGACACCATGCAGGACGAGTCCACCAAGGACATGATCTTCGGCGTCGCCCGTATGGTCTCGTACGTTTCCCGGACGGCCCGGCTGCTCCCCGGCGACCTGGTCCTGACCGGCAGCCCGGCCGGCAACGGCATGCACTGGGGGCGCCTGCTGCGCGACGGCGACGTCATGGAGGGCTCGGTCACCGGGCTCGGCGTCCAGCGCACCCGCTGTGTGGCGGAGGAGGCCCGGTGATCGACCGTACGGATCCCGAGGGCGCGATCGCCGCCGCTGCCGCCGCGTACTCCAACTGGGGCCGCTGGGGCGAGGACGACGTGCTGGGCACCCTGAACTTCCTGGACGCCGGCAAGCGCCGGGAGGCGGCCGCGCTCATCCGCCAGGGCGTCAGCTTCTCCCTCTCCCAGTCCTTCGACATGGACGGCCCGCAGAAGGGCTGGCGGCGGCGCACCAACCCCGTCCACACCATGCTCGACACCGGTACCGACGCCGCCCTGGGCAACCAGGGCTTCCCGCACGGCATCGGCGGCGCCGACGACGTCATCGCGATGCCCCTGCAGTGCTCCACCCAGTGGGACGGCCTCGGCCACATCTTCGACCACGGCAAGGCCTGGAACGGCCGCCCGGCCGAGCAGGTCGTCACCTCCGACGGCGACCTGGTGACCGGCATCGAGCACATGGCGCCGCATGTCGCCGGGCGCGGGGTGCTGCTCGACGTCGGGCTCGTCGTCGGCGGCACGGACGGCACGGACGGCACGGGCGGCGAACTCCCGGACGGCTTCGCCATCACCGAGGAGCATCTGACGGCCACCGCCGCGGCCCACGGGGTGACCGTCGGCCGCGGCGACATCGTCATAGTGCGCACCGGACGGCTGGCCCGCGCCCGCCGCGAGGGCTGGGGCGACTACGCGGGCGGCCCGGCCCCCGGGCTGAGCTTCACCACGGCGGGGTGGCTGCACCGCACCGAGATCGCCGCGATCGCCACCGACACCTGGGGCTTCGAGGTCCGGCCCAACGAGTTCGACCACGCCTTCCAGCCGCTGCACCAGGTGGCCATCCCCAACATGGGCCTGCTCATCGGCGAGATGTGGGACCTGGACGCCCTGGCCCGGCACTGCGCGGCGGACGGCCGGTACGCGTTCTGGCTGACCGCCGCCCCGCTGCCGATCACCGGGGCCGTGGGGTCGCCGGTCAATCCGATCGCCGTCAAGTAACGCCCGGGACGAAGGAGTTCCCCCATGACCGACACCACCAGCGCCGGCCCCGTACTCGTCGTCGGCGGCGGCACCGCCGGCAACGCCCTGACGATCCTGCTGCGCAGGGCCGGTATCGCCGTCGACATCATCGAGGCCAAGGCCGACTGGAACGTCTACGGTTCCGGCATCACCCTCCAGGGCAACGCGCTGCGGGTGCTGCGCGAACTCGGCGTCTGGGAACGGGTGGAGGAGCACGGATTCGGCTTCGACGCGCTCGGCCTGATCGCCCCCGACGGCACCGTCCTGCACGTCCAGGACGACGTCCGCACCGGCGGCGCCGATCTGCCGGCCACTGTCGGCATGCAGCGCCCGCAGCTCCAGCGCATCCTCATCGACGCCGTTCGCGACAGCGGCGCCGGCATCCGCCTCGGCCGCACCGTGGAGAGCCTGGACCAGGACGCCGAGGGGGTCGACGTCCGCTTCAGTGACGGCACCGGCCGCCGCTACGGGCTGGTGGTCGCCGCCGACGGCCTGAACTCCGCAACCCGCGCCCTGATCGGCGTCACCGACCGTCCCGAGCCCACCGGCATGGGCATCTGGCGCACCGCCGCACCGCGCCCCAGCGGCGTCAGGCGCACCGACCTCGCCTACGGCGGCCCCTGCTACATCGCGGGCTACTGCCCCACCGGCGAGGACACCCTCTACGCCTACCTGGTCGAACCCAAGCGGGACCGGGCGGGCATCGACCCCGCCACGTACGCCGACGAGATGCGGCGGCTGGCCGCGGGGTACGGCGGCGTCTGGGACGAGATCCGGGCGTCGATCACCGACCCCGCGCAGGTCAACTACACCTGGTTCGACCGGCACCTGGTGGAGGGCCCCTGGCACCGCGGCCGGGTCGTCCTCGTCGGCGACGCGGCCCACGCCTGCCCGCCCACCCTCGCGCAGGGCGCGGCGATGTCCCTGGAGGACGCCTGGGTCCTGGCCGAACTGCTCACCGCAGGCGGCGATGTGGAGGAGGCGCTCACCGCCTATCACGCACGCCGCATACCCCGCGTGCGCATGGTGGTGGACGCCTCCGTACAGCTCGGCCGGTGGCTGATCGACGGGGTGCGGGACGCCGACGTGCCGGGTCTGATCGGCCGCACCATGGCCGTACTGGGCGAGCGCCCGTGAGCGCCGCCGACGGCACCGCCGCAGCCGCAGCCGCCCCGACGATCGACGTGCACGCGCATGTGCTGCTCCCCGGGGTGGAGGAGGCCGTCGCCCCGGCGCCGGGGCTCGCCGCCGCCCGGGCCCTGGACGCCCTGCGCAACGGCGCCGAGGCACTGGCGGTCAGCGGCCCGATGGTGCGCGAGCGCATCCCGCGGCTGACCGACGTCACGGTCCGGCTGGCGGCCATGGACGCCGCCGGGGTGGACGTCCAGCTGGTGTCGCCGTCCCCGTCGCACTACCACTACTGGGCGGACGAGAAACTGGCCCGCACCGTCTGGGAGACCGCCAACACCGGCACCGCCGCGCACTGCGCACAGGCCCCCGGCCGGCTGCTCGGCCTCGGCCTGGTGCCGCTCCAGCATCCGGCGGCGGCCGTGGAGGCACTGGACCACGCCCTCGCGCAGGGGCTGCTGGGCGTGGAGATCTCCTCGCACGCCCCCGGCCGCGAGCTCTCCGACCCGGCGTACGAGCCCTTCTGGACCCGGGCCGAGGAGACCGGCGCGGTGCTCTTCCTGCATCCCTTCGGCTGCACGCTCGACGAGCGCCTGGACCGCTGGTACCTGTCCAACACCGTCGGCCAGCCCACCGAGAACGCGGTGGCGCTGTCGCACCTGATCTTCTCCGGCGTCCTGGACCGCCACCCGGCACTGACCCTGATCGCGGCCCACGGCGGCGGCTACCTGCCCACCCACATCGGCCGCTCCGACCACGCCTGGCGGGCCCGCCCCGATACCCGGGGCTGCGCGCACGAGCCCAGCAGCTATCTGCGCCGCCTGTACTTCGACTCCCTGGTCCACGACCCGCACGTGCTGCGCGAGCTGCTGCGCGCGGCCGGCCAGGACCGCGTACTGCTGGGCTCCGACTTCCCCTTCGACATGGGCACCGGGGACCCGCTGGCCGCCCTGCGCGCCGCCGCCCTGCCCGACCCCGACTTCCACGCCGTACGCGGTGCGACCGCCGCCGCCCTGCTCCTCCGGAAGGACCTCTGACATGCCTGTGCTCACCCATCTGCGGCACGTGGACCTCGCCGTGCCCGACTACGAAAAGCAGCTGGACTTCTACTCCGGTGTCTGGGGCCTGACCCGTGCCGCCGAGGACTCCGGGATCTCCTTCCTCGCCGCCGAGGGCAGCCCCGAGCAGTACATCGTGCGGCTGCGCGAGGCCGACGAGAAGCGGCTCGACCTCGTCTCGTACGGGGCGGCGAACGCGGCCGACGTCGACACCCTCGCCGAGCGGCTGCTCGCGGACGGCGTGACGCTGATCTCCCGGCCCGGGACGCTCGACACCCCCGGCGGCGGCTACGGCTTCCGTTTCTTCGACGTCGACGGCCGCACCATCGAGGTCTCCGCCGACGTGGCCGCCCGGCGGCACCGCCGGATCGAGGAGAAGGAGTCGGTGCCGGTCCGGCTGTCCCACGTCGTCCTCAACTCCCCCGACCTGGACCGCACCCGCCAGTGGTACGAGCGGCACCTCGGCTTCCGGCTCTCCGACACCCTCAGCTCCCCGCACATGGGCGAGGTGATGCACTTCATGCGGATCAGCTCCCAGCACCACAGCATGGCCATCTCCAGGGGCCCGCACACCTCGCTGCACCACATCTCCTTCGAGCTGCGCGGCCTCGACGAGTACATGCGCGGCACCGGCCGTGTACTGCGGGCCGGTGTGCGCAAGATCTGGGGTCCGGGCCGGCACATGGCGGGCGACAACACCTTCACGTACTTCCTCGACCCGCACGGCAACACCGTGGAGTACACCACCGAGCTGGAGGAGCTGGACGAGGACACCTGGCACCCGCACGTCTACGACTTCTCGCGGCCCGAGGTCACCGACCAGTGGGGCACCGCCAACCCGATGAACGAACTGGTCGCCAGGGAGTCGTTCAACGACGTCGACCGCGGCGTCTTCGTCGCCCCGCCGGTGTAAGGACCGCCCCCCATGCGCATCGCCACTTACGAGCACGCGGGCCGCCGGCACACCGGGGTCGTCACCGGGGAGCGGATCGCACCGCTGCCCGACGGAACCGGCCCGCTCGACGCCCCGCACCTGCCGGCCACCGCCCACGGGCCCTCCGTCCCGCTGACGGAGGTACGGCTGCTGCCGCCGCTCCAGCCGCCCACCGTAAGGGACTTCGTCACCTTCGAGGAGCATGTCGAGGGCGTACGCCGCAGTGTCGACGGGGCCGCCGGGGTCCCGGACGCCTGGTACGACGCGCCGACGTTCTACTTCACCAACCCTTACGCGGTCATCGGCGCCCACGACGACGTACCCGTGCCGCCCGGCTGCCGGGTGCTGGACTTCGAGCTCGAAGTCGCCGCCGTCATCGGCCGAGAGGGCCGCGACCTGACGCCGGAGCAGGCCCGCGACCACATCATCGGCTACACCGTGCTCAACGACTGGTCCGCCCGCGACCTCCAGTCCCGCGAGATGCGGGTCGGCCTGGGCCCCTGCAAGGGCAAGGACACCGCCACCACGCTCGGCCCGTATCTCGTCACCGCCGACGAGCTGGAACCGTACCGCGACAGCGAGGGATTCCTGCGGCTCGCGCTGACCGCCGAGATCAACGGTGAGGTCGTGGGCCGGGATCTGCTGTCCAACATGAGCTGGACCTTCGAGGAGATGACCGCCTACGCCTCCCGGGGCACCGTGGTCCGTCCCGGCGACGTCCTCGGCTCCGGCACCTGCGGCAACGGCGGCTGCCTGGGCGAACTGTGGGGCCTGCGCGGCCGCCACGACCCGCCGCCGCTGGAGCCTGGCGACACCGTCACCCTCACCGTCGAGGGCCTGGGCACGGTCTCCAACACCGTTGTCGCCGGGGCCTCCCCGGTGGTCCTGCCGCGCGCCCGCAAGCGGCCGCGACCGCGCCCCTGAGAGGTCGTCGCGGCGGGGCCGACTGTTCCCGGCACAGGTTTATCGGCCATACTTCCCGCCGTGGAGCAGCGCATAGGTTCGAAGATCCAGCCCGTGCTTGGCGCCGGGACCGATCCGTCGTACGTCCCCGGCATCACGGCCCCGAGCCCTGCCGGGGCGGCGGAGGCCGACCAGGAACAGGAGGCCGCCCCGGAGGCGGAGGACGAAGTGACGGCCCCGGCCGAGGCCGAGGCCGAAGCGGACGCCGAAGCGGACGCCGAGGACGAGGCGGAGGACGAGGCGGAGGCGGATGACGCGCCGGAAGCGGAAGCGAAGGCGGAGGCGGAGGACGAAGCCGAGGCCGACGGACCGGTGTTCGAGGTCTCGGACCGCCGTGGTTCGGTCTTCGCCGACCGCACCGGCATCCGGTTCCGGCTGGACACCGAGGAGGCCGAGTTCGACTGGGACGAGATCGGCGCGGTCGAGATCGACACCCCGCGCTTCGCCCGCCGGTTCTCCGTCACCGTCTACACCAGCACCCGCCGCTGGTTCCAGGCCGATGTCGACGCCCCGGCCCGTGGCCGTCTCAAGCAGTGGACGGCGGACCTCGACGTGGTCCTGGACGCCTACTTCGAGCAGTCCGAGGAGTAGGCCCCTGGCCGCCCCGAACGTCATGTCCGTTTTCCGCCAGCTTCCGGGGCCCCGCGTGGCGCACAGTGGTGGTGCGCGGGGAACGTCCCGCACACGGCAGTCATGTGCGGAAGGAACGACCGATGACGTCCTGGACCACCCTCGACAGCCCGCTGGGCGAACTGCTGCTGGTGGGTGAGGAGTCGGCGACCGCGGACGGCGGCACCGCGCTCAGCTCGCTGTCCGTGCCGGGCCAGAAGGGCGGTGTGGCCGCCCCGCCGGACGGCTCGCGGCACGACCCGGAGGCATTCGCGCGGATCGCCGAGCAGCTCCGGGCGTACTTCGACGGCACCCTGACCCGCTTCTCCATCGAGTACACCCCGGGCGGCACCCCCTTCCGGCAGCAGGTCTGGAAGGCGCTGGAGACGATCGAGTACGGCACCACCGTGACGTACGGCGAGGTAGCGGACCGGATGGGCGTCCCCCGCAGTGCCTGCCGGGCGGTGGGGACCGCGATCGGCGCGAACCCGCTGCTGGTGGTGCGCCCCTGCCACCGGGTGGTGGGCAGCGACGGGACGCTGACCGGCTACGCGGGCGGCCTGCCCCGCAAGCAGGCGCTGCTGGAGCTCGAACGACTCCACCGGACCGGTTGACGGCCCGCCACGCGCAGCCGTCCCAGGCGACCCGTCACGGCGACCCGTCCCAGGCGGCCCCTCACAGGAAGGGCGTGCCCGGGTCCAGTCCGGACAGGACCCGGCCGTACAGCTCCAGGTTGGTGGCGGGGTTGACGAAGGCGTGCAGGCTCAGGGCGTTCAGATCGCGGACGATCCGCTGGACGGGGTCGTCCGCGCGGAGCGAGGAGGCGCCGGAGGCGGAGCCGATCAGGTCGGCGGCCTCCTTGCACAGCCGGGTCAGATAGCCGCTCTGGGCCCGGATCCTGGCCCGTTCCTCCTGCGTGTAGGGCTCGTCGGCGGCGGCCCTGGACTCGATCAGGGTGACCATCGCGTCGGCCAGCGCCTCGGCACAGGAGATCTTCATGGCGGCCTCGGCGGCCTGCAGATGGGTGACCGCGGCCTCGTTCTGCCGCTCGTGGAAGGTGTAGGTGATGCCGCGCCGGTGGATCCGCCCGGTGAAGTCGGCCAGTGCCGCCCGCGCCAGGCCGAGTGCCCCCGGCGCCGCCCAGGCGCAGAACAGCGGCAGGACCGGCATCCGGTAGAAGGGGTCGTCGGCGTTGGCCTTCGAGGGGAAGCGGCCGGCCAGCAGCGGGCCGACCGGCAGGACCCGGTGGGCGGGCACGAGGACCTCCCGGGCGACGACGCTGTTGCTGCCGCTGCCGGCGAGCCCCGACACCTGCCAGTCGTCGAGGATGTCCAGCTCGGCCATGGGCACGGCGGTCCACAGCAGTTCGGGCGGCCCGCCGTCGCCGGACTCGACCCGCACCGTGAGCAGATGC
The DNA here is from genome assembly GCF_056270125.1 of Streptomyces sp. RLA131. Classification (NCBI taxonomy): domain Bacteria; kingdom Bacillati; phylum Actinomycetota; class Actinomycetes; order Kitasatosporales; family Streptomycetaceae; genus Streptomyces; species Streptomyces sp. RLA131. The sequence continues at coordinate 6,923,630 of NZ_JBWDOQ010000002.1, read as the reverse complement.
CAGTCGGCGTCCTGGCATCCGGTGGCGAAGCCGGAGGTCCCGGTGACGACGTACCCGCCGTCGCGGGCGACCGCGGTGGCGTCCGGGACGAGGGTGCCGCTGATACGGACGTCGGGGTTCGCGAAGATCTCGTCCTGCGCCTCGTCGGGGAAGAGCGCCGCGATGTAGGAGCAGCCGGCCTGGAGGAGGGCCGTGAAGGCTGCCGAGCCGCAGGCGCCGGCGATCTCGGCCAGGGCCCTCGTCTGGGTCCGCAGCGGGGTCTGGTAACCCCCGTACCGCCGGGGGACGTTCATCCGGTAGACGCCGGCGCCGGTCAGCGCCGCGAAAACCTCCGGAGTCACCCGCCGGTCCTGCTCGGCGCGCAGCGCGTGCTCGGCGATGAACGGCCGCAGCGCCCGCAGGCGTTCGACGATGTCCGCATCGGAATCAGGTGCGGCGGGCGGTGCCATGGGCGGCCTCCTGACGTGACGTCATATCAACGTGACGCCGATCGCCGGCCCTGTCAACGGCGCCCCCGGCCGCGGGCCATGGCCGCTGCGACCTACCCCTCCAGCCGCCCGGCGAGGATCCGGGCCCGCGCGAGCTGGACCGTACGGGCCTGGGAGGCGGCGAAGCGCAGCAGCCCCGGCGGGGTGCGCAGCCGCAGGGTGTCGGTGACGGTGCTGCGGCCGGGGTGCTTCGCGTCCGGGGTGACGTCGAAGCGGTACGAAAGCCGGACGCCGCCGGGGCTGCGCACCTCGCCGGTGATGCCGTCGTCACCGGCGGCCAGGCTGACCGCGATGCGGTTGTCGTGGCGCAGGACTCCCAGGAAGCGGAACCGCTCGACGGCCACGAAGTGGGTGACCCCGTCCACGCGGTGGATGTCGCGCACCTCGACCACCAGCGGGGACAGGCCGACGTAACTCGCCGGTTCGCGGAGATGCGCGATCACCTCCCGTGGGAAGGCGGCGACCCGGAAGGTGTGGCTCAGTTCGGCGCAGGGCATGGGCACACGATGCCAGGCCGCGGCCGCGTCCGCGGCCGGTCGGCGGGATCCCGGCGGACACCGGCATACGGGGTGCGCCGGTCAGCCGGAGAACATTCCCGCGGTCGCGTTGACCCAGGTGCCGGTGATGGCGACGCCGGCGTCGGAGGCGAGGAACGTGGCCGGGGCGGCGATGTCGGCGATCCGCGGCGAGCGCCTGGGCATCCGCAGGCCGTCGAGCTGGCGGATCAGCGCGTCGATCGCGCCGTCGGCGGCGCCGGTACCGCCCGTCATCGGGCTGCCGTTGGCCGAGCCGCTGTCCAGCGACAGGATCACCCCGGAGCCCTGGGCGGTCATCCGTCGGGCCGCCGCCCGTGCGGTGACGAACTGGCAGGCGATGCCCTGGGCGACCGGCCGGACGTAGTCCTCGACCGACGTCCGGATCAGCGGCACGCCCTGGAAGTCCCCCCGCGGCACGAGGTTGACGGAGATGTCGATCCGGCCGGCCCGCTCCACGACCGAGGTGGCGTGCGCCTCGACGGCCTCCTCGCCCGGGCGTCGAGCACGTCGTACCCGGCTCCTGTCCCGGCGGCGGCCTCGCGCGGTGTGGCCCGGGTGCGGCCGGCGAGGAACACCCGCGCCCCCGCCTCGACGTAGGCCTTCGCTATGCCGGTGCCCAGTGAGCCCGCTCCGCCGTGGACGACCGCGACCTTGTCCTTCAGCATGACTGCCCTCCCCTCGGGTGGCGGCGCCGTGTGCGCCCCCACTTGGCAGGACGGTCCCGGGCGGGGAAACCCGTCGCCGGGGCGGTATATTGCACGTCCGGCCCGGCGACGGGCGGATTATAGGACCTTCGTACCGCCAGATGCAGGCCGACCGGGATTTCACAGACTTTGCTCTATGCAAAGGCTAGTGTTCCCGGTGCCCTACCAGCCACCGGCCCCCCGCCCGGCAACTCGGCTGTGTCGCCGCCCCTGAGGAGCCCACATATGCAAACCACGCGCTACATCACGGGCACCGCGCTTGTGATCGGGGCCGGGGTCCTGACCGTCGTCGCACTGATCTACCCGACCGTGAAGGGCGTGGAGAACGCGTCGACGAGCGTCGCGGCCCAGACCGTCTCCACCCCGTTCGGACCCCTGACCGCCGATGACCGCACCTTCGTGGTGAAGGTCCGACTCGCCGGGCTGTGGGAGTTCCCCGCCGGGCAGATGGCGGAGCAGAAGGGCACCATCGCCGCGGTCAAGACCGCCGGCCAGCACCTGATCAAGGGGCACACCGACCTCGACACCACCGTCCGGTCGGTCGCCCCGCAGCTCGGGATCACCCTGCCCAACGCCCCCACGCCGCAGCAACAGGGCTTCCTGACCACGCTGTCCGCCGCCAGCGGGGCGGACTTCGACACCACGTTCGCCAACATCCTGCGGCTGACGCACGGTCAGATCTTCACCGCCATCGCGAAGATCCGCTCCACCACCAAGAACACCCTCGTCCGGCAGCTGGCCGACCAGGCCAACAACACGGTGCTCGACCACATGACGGTCATGGAGAAGACCGGCCTGGTCAACTTCGACCAGATCGTCAACGACGAGACCGCCAGCCCGACGACGAACCCCAACGACCTCATCCCGCCGTCCCCGAACCCGGGCGACCCGACGCTGATCGTGACGCCGTCCGCGAACGCCTCACTGCCCCCGGCGACTTCCTCCCCCTCCCCGTGACCGGCGCGTAGCGGCCTCTCACCAGTCCAGGTGGAGCGGCGTTCCCGAGGCGACGGCGGGCTCCCCGCCCGCCTCGGCGAACGCCTGCAACGCCTCGACGAGGTGAAGCCGCTGCCCGGCCGGCATCGCCCCGACGATGCGGGCGATCTCGCGCCGGCGCCGCTCGGTGACCTCGCCGACCGTACGGCGGCCGCCCTCGGTCAGCGAGATCACGCTGGTCCGCCGGTCGGTGGGGGACGCGCCCCGGGCGACCATGTCCACGGTCACCAGGCGGTCGATCATCCGCATGGCCGTGGACGGCTGCACCCGCAGCTCCGTGGCCAGCCGCGAAAGGCTCAGCGAGCCCCCCATGTCGAGCACCACCAGCATCCGCAGCTGCGGCAGGGTCAGGGCCTCCTCCACCGCCGCCAGCGACCGGGCCGACACCGCGACCAGCAGACGGGAAGCGGTCAGCAGGGCGTTGACCATCGCCTCGGCGTTGGGCTCAGGGGCTGAGACACGGGTCGGCATAGGACCTTTCTAACAGCCCGCGCCCCGCCCCGGCCGGGAGCGCACAAACCCGTCACACGGGCGCCGGCGTCAGGGGCCCTCGTCAGCACCGCCGGCTGCTGACGAAGGCGAACTCCGGGCGGTGCTGTCCCGCCAGGGACACTGCCGGCTGCCGGCGCCGCCGGCGGCCCGACGTCGTACACCTCCACGGCCTTGCCGCCGGCGCGGTTCACCGGCCGGTGGCCGGCGCCGGGTGCCCAGGCGGGACGGGCGAGCCTTCAGGAGACGCGGACCCCGATGACACAGGTGTCGTCGTCGGTGTCGGACCGGCTGTGGATCAGCAGCCGGTCGAGACGCTGCTCCAGGTCCTGCGAGGCGCCCCGGGCCGTGGTCAGCAGATGCTTCAGGGTGTCCTGGACCGACCGGTCCCGGCGCTCGACCAGCCCGTCGGTGTACATCAACAGCGTGTCGTCCGGCTGGAGTTGCAGCTCGGACTCCTCGTACTCGGCGTCCGCGAGGGCGCCCAGGAGCAGACCCCCCACCAGCGGCAGGGTGGTCGCCTCCGACCCGCGCACCAGGACCGGCGGCAGGTGCCCGGCCCGGGCCCAGCGCAGCACGCCGGTCGCCGGATCGTACACACCGCACACGACGGTGGCGGTGACCTGGTCGGTGAGGTGGTGGGCCACCATGTTGAGCCAGGACAGCAGCTGGCCGGGGCCCGCGCCGGTGACCGCGAGTCCGCGCAGCGCGTTGCGCAGGACGACCATGCTGGTGGCCGCCTCGATGCCGTGGCCGGCGACATCGCCGACGCACAGCAGCACCTGCTTGGTGGGGAGCACCACCGCGTCGTACCAGTCGCCGCCCACCAGGCTCTCCGTCTCCGCCGGGCGGTACCGGACGGCGAGCTGGAGACCGGGGGCGACCAGCGGCGTCCGGGTGGGCGGCATGATGGCGTGCTGGAGCTGGAGGGTGAGCCGGTTGCGCTCGACCGCCTGCTGCTCGCTGTGCGCGAGCTGGTCGCGGGTCGCGGCGAGCGCCACCTCGGTCCAGTGCTGGGCGGAGATGTCCTGGTAGGCCCCGCGTACGGTCAGCAGCCGCCCCTCGGCGTCCGGCACCGGCTCGGCGACCAGACGGATGTGCCGGGTGACGCCGTCGGAGCGTTCGAGGCGGAACGCGACCGAGGCGGAACGCCGGTGGTGCAGCACGGTCCGCAGGAAACGGCCGATGGCGTCGGAGTCGTCGGGGTGGGCGTGGTTGGGGAGGTCCTCCAGCGGCACCGGGGTGGCGCTCGGCGGCCGGCCGTAGAGCACGAACAGCTGGTCGTTCCAGGTGATCTCACCGGTCGAGAGGTTCTCCTCGAAACCGCCGACGCGTCCCAGCCGCTGCGCGTGCTGGAGCAGGCTGGCCAGCCGCGAGTCCTCGTCCTCGGCCCGCCAGATCAGCAGCACCTGGCCGCCGTGGCGGTTGATGCTGATGTCGGCGACCGTGGTCAGCGGCACCTGGTCGATCAGGGCGGTCAGCGCCATCCGCTGCGCCCGGAACGGCTCGCCGGTGGCGTAGACCCGCTCGATCTCCGCGAACAGTCCGCTCTCGCCTGCGGCCATCGGGTAGGCCTCCAGCATCAGCGCCCCGCTCACCATGCTGCGGGGGCGCCCGGCCGGGTCCAGGAAACGGTTGTTGACGTAGTGGATCCGGAAGTCGGCGAGATTGCCGTCGGCGTCCAGGTGGGGCAGCAGGACCAGGGCCGGGTCGAAGAGGCCCTCCGCCAGGTCCACCAGTTCGGAGACCCGTCCGGGCGTGGCGGGCAGCAGGGCCGCCTCGGCGGGCCGGGTGTCCAGTGTGTGCGCGCACAGCTCGGCCAGGGCCTCGGCCTGCCGCATGATCTGCGGCGGCTGCGGCTCCAGCGGGCCCGGCCAGCAGATCTCCAGCACGCCGTGGATCCGGCCGCCGGTACCGGCCGGGATGGCGGCCCGTCCGCCGTGCGGGGTCTGGGACTGTCCGACGGAGGGGACGCCCTCCTCGGAGAGCGAGTGCAGCCACACCGCCCGGCGCTCGGCCAGGGCCAGGCGCGCCACGGTGGCCACGGCGGGCGGTACATGACGCCAGCGGGCCGCCTCCTCGGCGGGCAGCCCGGCGAATCCGGCCAGGGTGAGGGAGGCGTCGGGCCCGACGCTCCAGATGACGACCGCGGTGGCGCCGATGGGCTCCAGGGCGTGCTGGAGCAGCGACTCGGCGACGGCCTGGGTGTCGTCGGCGGCCAGCGCCCCGCTCTCCGCGGTGCGCAGCCGTACCAGGGCCGAGCGGCTCTCGGCCACGCTCTCGGCCTCGCTCCGCGCCGACTCGGCGGCCCGCGCGACGAAGGCCTCGGCGGCCTCGGACAGCCGGTCCCGGGCGGCCTGGTTGACGATGTCGGCGGCCAGTTCCAGCTGGGTCACCCCGGCCCGCTCGGCGAGCGCGCCGAGCTGCTGGAGGGCCTCGGCGGGGCCGCAGTGCAGCCGTTCGACCAGGACGCCCTTGGCCAGCTCGATGAGCGCCCGCCCCTCGACGGCGGCGTGGGCCGCCCGCACCTCGTGGCGCAGCCGTTCCACAGTGGCGGCCAGCCGGCCCAGCGCGACGGGCTCGTCGGCCTGACCGGACCCGGCGTCACGGCCGGACCCGGCGTCACGGCCGGGCCCGTCGTCACGGCCGGGCCCGTCGAGTTCTCCGGGCTCTCCGGATCCGAAGAAGGGGGAACTGCTCACGCTGCTGCTCTCTTCTCAGAGGTGTCGCGAAGGCACTCAGGGGGTGAGCCATCTCCGGACGCGGGTGATGAGGTCGTCGGCGTCCACGGGCTTGGTGACGTAGTCGCTGGCGCCCGCGGCGAGGCTCTTCTCCCGGTCCCCCGGCATCGCCTTCGCGGTGACGGCGATGATCGGCAGCTGGGCGTGGGCCGGTGTCCGCCGGATCTCGGCGGTGGCCGCGTAGCCGTCCATCTCCGGCATCATCACGTCCATCAGGATCAGCGCGATCTGCGGGTTGGCGGCGAGTGTCTCGATGCCCTTGCGCCCGTTCTCGGCGTGCAGCACCCGGACGCCGTGCAGCTCCAGGATGCCGCTGAGCGCGTAGAGGTTGCGGGCGTCGTCGTCGACCACCAGGACCGTACGGCCGGACAGGGACGCGTCGACGGCCTGCGGGGCCTGCGGACGGGATTCCTCCGGCCGGACCAGCGGCAGGACGTCGCCGGGCTCCTCGGCCGACAGGTGCAGCGCGATGCGTTCGCGCAGCTCGTCCAGGCTGGACAGCAGCTCCAGCGGCCGGCTGTTCGCCCGGACCTGCAGCACGCGTTCCTGCTCGGCGTCCAGCCGGCGGTTGTTGTGCGCCAGGACGGGCAGGTTCGCCAGGGCCGAGTCACCGTCCATGGCCTCCAGGAAGCGCAGCGCCTCACCCTCGGACATGTCGAGTTCGAGGACGACGCAGTGGCAGGGCTCGGCGGCCAGGGTGACCGCCGCCTCCTGGGCGCCGACGACGGTGATGATCTCGACGGCGTGGTGCGGGCCGGCCAGGTCCCGGCCGCCGGCCAGGTCGGCCACGGCGCTCTCGGCGACCAGCGACAGCAGTCCGCGCGGACGTTCCTCGATCACCAGCAGCCGGCGCATGCGGCGCGTCACCGGTGCCGGCGCGAGCGCCGGACGGGAGCGGGCGGGGCGGGCCTCGACGGCCGCCGTCTCGTCGGCCGCCGCCGACGGCGCGGGCACTGCCGTGCCGCTCCGCTGCGGCTCCTCGAAGTCCGGCCGCGCCACCGGCATGTACAGGGTGAAGGTGCTCCCCCTGGCGACGGTGCTCTCCGCGGTGAGGGCCCCGCCCAGCAGGTAGGCGATCTCCCGGCTGATGGACAGGCCCAGCCCGGTGCCGCCGTACTTGCGGCTGGTGGTGCCGTCGGCCTGCTGGAAGGCGCCGAAGATGGTCTCCAGCTGCTGTTCGGCGATGCCGATGCCGGTGTCCTTGACCCGGAAGGCCACCACCGGGCTGCCACGGTGCACGGACTCGGGGATCTCGGCGTCGGAGGCGGGCTCGATACGCAGTTCCACCACGCCGCGCTCGGTGAACTTGACCGCGTTGGACAGCAGGTTGCGCAGGACCTGCCTCAGCCGGGAGTCGTCGGTGAGCAGGTCGGCCGGGACTCCGGCGGAGGTGGCGATCTTGAAATCGAGGCTCTTCTGGGTGGTCATGGGCCGGAAGGTGGCCTCGACGTAGTCCAGCAGCTGGCGCAGCGAGACCCGTTCGGGGTTGACGTCCATCTTCCCGGCCTCGACCTTCGACAGGTCCAGGATGTCGTTGATCAGCTGGAGCAGGTCCGAGCCGGCCGAGTGGATGATGCCCGCGTACTCCACCTGCTTGGCCGTGAGGTTGCGGGTGGGGTTCTGGGCCAGCAGCTGGGCGAGGATCAGGAGGCTGTTGAGCGGGGTGCGCAGTTCGTGGCTCATGTTCGCCAGGAACTCCGACTTGTACTTCGACGCCAGGGACAGCTGCTGGGCACGGGCCTCCAGCTCCTGCCGGGCCTGTTCGATCTCCAGGTTCTTGGCCTCGATGTCGCGGTTCTGCGAGGCCAGCAGAGCCGCCTTCTCCTCCAGCTCGGCGTTGGAGCGCTGCAGTTCCTCCTGCTGGACCTGCAACTCCTCGGACCGCGCCTGGAGTTCGCCGGCCAGCCGCTGGGACTCGCCCAGCAGCTCGTCGGTGCGGGCGTTGGCGACGATGGTGTTGACGTTGACGCCGACGGCCTCCATCAGCTGGCCGAGGAAGTCGTGGTGGATCTGGGTGAAGCGGCTGACCGAGGCCAGCTCGATCACCCCGAGCACCTGCTCCTCGACGACGATCGGCAGCACCATCAGCGCGGTGGGCACGGCCTGTCCGAGGCCGGAGGAGATGGTGACGTAACCGGGTGGCAGTTCCGTGACGTCGATGGCGCGGCGGGTGCGCGCGGCCTGGCCGACCAGCGAGCGGCCGAGCGGGATACGGGTGGGCCGGTGGTCCTCGGCGGGGTAGCCGTAGGAGCCGACGAGCGTGAGCTCGGTGCCCTCCCCGATGTCCTCCGCCAGATAGAAGGCGCCGTACTGCGCGGAGACCAGAGGGGTCAGCTCGCCCATGATCAGCTCGGCGACGACGGCCAGGTCGCGGTGGCCCTGCATGAGGCCGGAGACGCGGGCCAGGTTGGTCTTGAGCCAGTCCTGTTCCTGGTTGGCCCGGGTGGTCTCGCGCAGCGAGCCGACCATGGAGTTGATGTTGTCCTTGAGTTCGGCGACCTCGCCGGAGGCGTCGACGGTGATGGACCGGGTCAGGTCGCCCTCGGCGACGGCGCTGGCCACCTCGGCGATGGCCCGTACCTGACGGGTCAGGTTGCCGGCCAGCTCGTTGACGTTCTCGGTGAGCCGCTTCCAGGTGCCCGAGACACCCTCGACCTCGGCCTGGCCGCCGAGCCGGCCCTCGCTGCCGACCTCGCGGGCGACCCGGGTGACCTCGGCGGCGAACGAGGACAGCTGGTCGACCATCGTGTTGATGGTCGTCTTCAGCTCCAGGATCTCGCCGCGCGCGTCGACGTCGATCTTCTTGGACAGGTCGCCGTTGGCGACGGCGGTGGTGACCAGGGCGATGTTGCGGACCTGCCCGGTCAGGTTGTTCGCCATCGAGTTGACGTTGTCGGTGAGGTCCTTCCAGGTACCGGCCACGTTGGGCACCCGGGCCTGGCCGCCGAGCCGGCCCTCGGTGCCCACCTCGCGGGCCACCCGGGTCACCTCGTCCGCGAACGCCGACAGGGTGTCGACCATCGTGTTGATCACGCCGGCCAGCGCGGCGACCTCGCCCTTGGCCTCGACGGTGATCTTCTGCGAGAGGTCACCGCGGGCCACCGCCGTCGCCACCTGGGCGATGGAACGCACCTGGCCGGTGAGGTTCGACGCCATGACGTTGACGTTGTCGGTGAGGTCCTTCCAGGTGCCCGAGACGCCCCGTACGGTCGCCTGGCCGCCGAGGTTGCCCTCGGTGCCCACCTCGCGGGCCACCCGGGTCACCTCGTCGGCGAACGCCGAGAGCTGGTCGACCATCGTGTTGATGGTCTCCTTCAGCTCCGCGATCTCGCCCCGCGCGTCCACCCGGATCTTCTGCGACAGGTCACCCTGCGCGACCGCCGTGGTCACCTGGGCGATGGACCGCACCTGCGCGGTCAGATTGTCGCCCATGACGTTGACGGACTCGGTGAGGTCCTTCCAGGTGCCGGAGACGCCCTTGACGTCGGCCTGGCCGCCGAGCCGGCCCTCGGTGCCCACCTCGCGGGCGACCCGGGTCACCTCGTCGGCGAACGCGGAGAGCTGGTCGACCATCGTGTTGATGGTCTCCTTCAGCTCCAGGATCTCGCCCCGCGCGTCCACCCGGATCTTCTGCGACAGGTCACCCTGCGCCACCGCGGTCGCCACCTGGGCGATGGACCGCACCTGCGCGGTCAGGTTGCCGGCCATGAAGTTCACCGAGTCGGTGAGGTCGCGCCAGGTGCCGGAGACGCCCTTGACGTCGGCCTGGCCGCCGAGCTGGCCCTCGGTGCCCACCTCGCGGGCCATGCGGGTGACCTCGTCGGCGAAGGACGAGAGCTGGTCGACCATCGTGTTGATGGTGTTCTTCAGCTCCAGGATCTCGCCGCGCGCGTCCACCGTGATCTTCTGCGACAGGTCGCCCTTGGCCACGGCCGTGGTCACCTGGGCGATGTTGCGCACCTGGTCGGTGAGGTTGCCGGCCATGAAGTTCACCGAGTCGGTGAGGTCGCGCCACACCCCGCCGACGCCGGGTACCTGTGCCTGGCCGCCGAGCCGGCCCTCGCTGCCGACCTCGCGGGCGACCCGGGTCACCTCGTCGGCGAACGCCGAGAGCTGGTCGACCATCGTGTTGACGGTCTCCTTCAGCTCCAGGATCTCGCCCTGGGCGTCCACGTCGATCTTCTGCGACAGATCGCCCCTGGCCACGGCCGTGGCCACCTGGGCGATGTCACGGACCTGGGTGGTGAGGTTGCCGGCCATGGCGTTGACGGAGTCCGTCAGGTCCGCCCAGGTCCCGGAGACGCCGGGGACCTCGGCCTGACCGCCCAGGGTGCCCTCGGTGCCGACCTCGCGGGCGACCCGGGTGACCTCGGAGGTGAACAGCGACAGCTGGTCGACCATGCCGTTGAACACCGTCGCGATCTCGCCCAGGAGACCGTCGGCCTCGTCGGGCAGCCGCGTACCGAAGTCACCGTCGCGCACGGCGGTCAGACCTGCGAGCAGCTGCCGCAGTTCCGGCTCACCCACCTTGCCGGCGCCCCGTCCGCCACGGGGACGCGGACCGGGGGCCACTTCCTCGGTCGTGGTCTCTGCCATGTCCATCCTCGATCCGCCGGGCACCGTCCCGGAAAGTGTTCCAGGAGCCGGCCGGGCCCCTCGTGGGCCCGGGCCTCCGTCTGTTCCACGTCTCTGGTCGTTGGTTTCGAAAGCGCTTTACCGTTGTCGGACGGCAAATATCCGGAGGCTATCCCGTCTCACCGCGCGTGACAATTCTCCCCGAGAGGCCGGGCGGAACACCACTGGTCCGCAGCATCTCCGATGCGGAGCCACGTGTACACCCGCGCCCGTACCCGGCGCCGGACACCGGTGGCGGAATCAGCCCTTCCGCGCGGCCGCCCGTCACCCCAGAAGGCGGGCCGGGGACCCCAGAAACCGTCCCCGCCGGGGTCGCCGGCGGCTCCGTCCTCTATAGCGTGAACGTTCCATCTCTCCACCGCACCCTCCGGTGCGGACCGTCGAGTGCACGGGCGCATACGTGGCTGTTCTCACGCCGAGCCGCCGCCGGCCGGCCGTACCGCCGTGCGGTGGGGGAATCACGAGGGACCATGAGGATCCAGGATCAGAGCGACGCGTCCATGGGCGTCGTCGTGGAGGACTTCGACGCGGCCGGGGCGGACCCCGGGGACGTCGACGAACTCAGGAAGGCCGTCTACACCAGGAAGATCGCCGTCCTGAAAAACCAGCACCTCACCCCGGCGCAGTTCGTCGCGCTCGGGAAGGCGCTCGGTGAGGTCGAGCGCTACTACGAGCCGATGTACTGGCACCCCGAGGAGCCGGACATCTTCGTCTCCTCCAACGTCAAGGAGAGCGACACGGCCGTCGGCGTGCCCCGGACCGGGGCGTTCTGGCACGCGGACTACATGATGATGCCGCGCCCCTTCGCGTTGACCCTGATCTATCCGCAGGTGGTTCCCCGGCACAACCGGGGCACCTACTTCATCGACATGGGCCGCGCCTACGAGCGGCTGTCGCGGGAGCAGAAGGACGCCGTCGAGGGCACCCGCGCGGTGCACGACCCGGTCCGGCACATCAAGATCCGGCCGGAGGACGTGTACAAGCCGGTGGGACAGGTGCTCGACGAGATCCGGCGCAGCACCCCGCCGATCTCCCATCCGACGGTGTTCACCCACCCCGTCACCGGTGAGTCCGTGCTCTACGTCACCAGCGCGGCCACCACCGCCATCGAGGACCCCGACGGCGGCACCCGGCCCGACGGCCTGCTGCGGGACCTGCTGGAGGCCAGCGGCCAGCTCGACGACACCTTCCGCCACGAAGCAGTCCATCTGCAGACCTTCGAGGAGGGCGACCTGCTCGTCTGGGACAACCGCAGCCTGATGCACCGGGCCCTGCACACCCCGAAGCCGGAGCCGACGGTCTCCTTCCGGGTGACCGCCCACGACGCGTACGGATACTTCGGTGCGGCCCGCTGACCGGCCCGGGGCGCCGGTCGACGAGGCCGTGGTGTCCGGCGTCGGGCTGACCGCGCTCAACATCGCGGCGGGACGCGCCATCGAGACCAACCACCCCCAGGGCCTGATCGACGATCCCTTCGCCGAGCTCTTCGTCCGGGCGGTGTCGGCGCAGGTCACGTTGCCGACCAGGATCGAGGAGGTCGAGGACGGCGACCAGGACGCGGTGTGGGGGCGGGGCGGACGCTACTTCGGCCTGCGCACCCGGGTTTTCGACGACTGGTTCGGCCGGGCCGCCGAGGCCGGGATCCGCCAGTTCGTCCTGCTGGCGGCGGGCCTGGACTCACGGGCCTACCGGCTCGGCCTGCCCGGCGACAGCGACCTGTACGAGATCGACCGGCCGCCGGTGCTGGCCTTCAAGCAGCGGGTCCTGGACTCGGTGGGCGCCGAGCCCGGGGTGCGGCGCCACCCGATCGCCGCCGACCTGGCCGGCCCGTGGTCGCGGGCGCTGCTGGCGGCCGGACTCGACCCGGCACGGCCGACCGCCTGGCTCGCCGAGGGGCTGCTGGTCTATCTGTCCGCCGAGGTGGAGACCCGGCTGCTGGAGACCGTGCTGTCGCTGTCGGCACCCGGCAGCCGGATCGCGCTGGAGATCGCGCTGAAGCACACCACGGACCAGGTGCGCCGCGACCCGGTCTTCACCGAGGGCCGGGAGAAGCTCGGCGTGGACATGGGCGCGCTGTTCAGCACCCAGGAGCGCCGCGACCCGGTCGCCTGGCTGACCGGCCAGGGCTGGGCGATGTCCGGCGGCTCGGCCTTCGGCTTCCAGGCGCGCTACGGCCGCGGCCCCGGCGAGGACAGCGGTGACGTGGTCTCGCAGATGCGCCTGTTCACGGGTGTGACGCACTGACCGGAAGGGGGATCCACATGTCCGGCATCATCGCGGCGACCACGGTCCACGCGTACGACGAGGAACTGGCGGAGCAGGTTCTCCGGCCGTACCGGCCCGACTGCCGCTACCTGCGGTCCTGCGTGATCCAGGTCGAGGGCGATCCGCGGGACGGCGGCCGGGTCACCGGTAGGGCCGATTTCCACATCGGCGAGTCCTGGTACATCGCCGACACCGGCCACTTCAACTCCGTCGAGTTCAACCTGTGTTCCAACCAGCTCGGCTACTACATGTTCGCCAAGGCGGCGCAGGACGGGCTGATGTGGCCGTTCTCGCGGTGGAGCATGGCGGAGTACCGGGAAAGACAGCTGGGCAGCATCCTGATCACCGATTTCCGGAGCTCGTTCCGGCGGCCGCTCGATCCGGCCTCCTTCCAGGGCGAGCTGAGTTTCGTCAGGATCGTGGAGCGGCTCGACGTCGTGATCATCCAGGCCAGGTCCCGGTTCTGGGACGCGGCCGGCGGCAGATGCTCCGGTGAGTTCCGGGTGGCCGTCGTCGGCCCGCCCGGGCCGGGCCGGGCCGGCGGCTGAACCCGCCGGCTGAACGGCGGTGGAGCCGGGTCAGGCCAGCAGGCGCAGCCGGGTCGGGGCGACACCGATCCGGACGACCTGGCCCCAGGTCAGGTCCAGGGCGTCGGCCTCGATGCCGTCGCCGAAGGCGACCAGCCGGTCGGACTCGACGGTGAGCGAGAGTCGCCGGCCCTGCGCGAGCACGCCCTGCACCTGCTCGGTGCCGGTGGTGGGCGACGGCCAGGCCTCGCGGACGAACCAGGCCAGCTCGGGACTGGCCGGGGCGGGCAGCCGCAGCGGGCTGCCGCGCTCCAGCCAGGCGGAGCGGCACCAGCCGGTGGCGCCGGTCCCGGTGCCGACCAGCACCCCCGAACTGGCCTGCTGCTCGGGGGCGTTGCCGGCCTCCAGGCGGTAGCGCGCGGTCTGGTGCCCCGGCTGGCCGAGGTAGATCTCGTTGAGGGCCAGCAGCCGCTGGGTGTCGTCGGCGACGGCCTCCACCATGGTGCGGGCGTCGAGCCGGCGCTCGACCCCCGCCGAGGTGGCGGCGCGCAGCAGCCCGGCGGCGTTCTCGGCGCGGTGGCGGACCAGAACGCCGGGGTTGCGGCCCGGTTCGGCGTCGATGCCGACGACGGGCTGCCCGTCGAGGTACTTGGCGGTGTTGGCGACCAGCCCGTCCTGCCCGACGACGACCACCACGTCGTCGGGCGCGAACAGGAAGCGGGCCAGGTCGCCGCGTTCCACCCGGGCGTGCCGCCAGTCGGCCGGCACCGCCGCGGCGACCTGGGCGAGGGCGGCCTCGGTGAGCCGGTGCCGCAGTTCGACCTCCTGGATCCCCCGGCCCCGGGTGCGCAGGAAGAACTCCGCCTGTCCCCGGGTGCCGTGACGGTCGATCAGTTGCTGGTACTCGGTGCGCCGGTGGACCAGTACGGCGCGCGGGGCCAGGCTCATCGGGTCAGCCGGCCCAGCAGGTCGGTGACCAGGTCCGGGGTGAGGGTCAGATGTTCCACCCGGGGCAGGTTGCCGGCCAGCTCCGTGAGGGCGAGCGCGTGCAGTACGGCCGGGTCGACCTGCTGGTGCGCGGCGAGCCGGTCGGCCTCGGCGGCGGCGGTCGCGGCACCCAGCGTCCGTACGGCCTCGGCCTCGGCGGTGGCCAGGGTGGTCCGGCGGACGGCCTCGGACTCGGTCCGTACGGCCGCGGCGGCGGCCTCCTCCTGCGCCGTGCGGCGCGCGTTGGTGCCCTGCTGGGCGACCAGTTGCTCCTCACGGCGGGCGAGTTCGATCCGGCTCTCCAGCTCGTTCTCGGAGATCGCCCGCTCCCGCTCGACGGCGACCGCCCGGCGCTCGTAGGTCGCCCGGTCGGCCTCCTGCTGGATCTGCTCACGGGCGGGGGTGCGCAGCGCCCGCTCCACCTCGGGCTCGGGCCGCAGTGCGACCACGCGGACGGCGATGACCTCCAGCCCGGTCTCGGTCAGCCGTGGCTCCGCGCCCAGCCCCTCGGCCATCCGTGCCCGTACCGCCGCCACACCGTCGGCCAGCGCGTCGGCGAGGCTGGTGCGGGCGAGCAGGTGCAGGGCGTGCTGCTGGGCGGTCTCGGTGAGCAGTGTGCCGATCTGCTCCAGCGGCGCGGCGCGCCAGACCCCGCGGTGGGGGTCGATGGCGAAGTCGATCCGGGTGGCCGCGGCCGCCGGGTCGGTGATCCGGAAGGTCACCGTGGCCTGCACGGTGACGTCCTGGAAGTCGGCCGTGCGGGCGTGGAAGAGCATGGCCAGTTCCCGGTCGTCCACGGGGACCTCGGACAGTGCCGCCACCAGTGGCCGGAACCAGAAGGCCAGTCCGACCCCCTCGTGGACGACCTGTCCGCGGCGCAGGTGCCGGATGTGCGAGGTGGGTGTCGCGCGCAGGTGTCGCAGCCCGAACCGCTTGCTGATGTCGGCCATATCGGCCCCCCTTATCGTCAGTACGACAATACGAGACGGGCCGCTTATCGTCAAGATGACCTTATTGGTCGGCGAGCCCGATCCGCACGACGACGCACTTGCCGACCGGCCGAGGGCGGATCTCCACCTCGTCGCTGAGCGCGGTGACGACCTCCAGACCGTGCCGGCCGATGCGCGCCGGATCGTGGTGGTGGGCGAAGGGCAGCGCCGGCTCGGTGTCCCACACCAGGATCACCACCGTGGTGCCGTGCAGCTCCAGGTCCAGCACACACGGCCCCGGGGCGTACTTCACCGCGTTGGTGACGAGTTCACTCACGATCAGCCGCACCGCGTCGGCCCGCCGGTCGCCGACCGGGACCCCGTGGTCGGCGACGACCCTGGCGAGGAATCCGGTGGCGAAGCGGCGCGCCTCACCGATGGTCTCCGGCTCGCCGTCATAGTTCGCGCTCACCCGTATCCGCGGCCCCGCAGGTGTCGCACCGCTCCCGCTCACGCGTTCGTTTCCTCCCGCACGCCCCGCGCGGAAGCCGGTCGTTCCGCGCCCCTCGTCTACCCCTGCGCACCGACCCGATGCACAGTCGGCACACAGCACGTTTGACCGCCGCCCGGGTGGAGCAAAAGGAAGGACGGCATCCACTCGATGCCACGTTCGAACTGGAAAGACGCGGCAGCGAGCATCATGCCGACGAAAGGAGGAGTGCAGCATGGCGCGTCTGCACGTGCGGTCCGCCGGTCCACCGCCGCGGGACGACATCGCCGTCCTCACGCTCACCGGCGAACTCGACATGGACACCGAGAACCTGCTGTCCGACGCCGCCGTCATGAGCCGGCCTGCCCATGTCATCCACCTGGCCCTGGACTGCGACCGGCTCGACTTCTGCGACTCCCGGGGACTGACGGCGCTGCTCCGCCTGTGGCACGACACCCGCGACCGCGGCGGCCAGCTGGTGCTGGTGGCCCCCCGGCCCCAGCTCAGGTACCTCCTGGAGATCACCGGCAGCGATACCCTCTTCGCCCTGGCCGCCACCGTCGAGGAGGTACTCGACCGGCTCCCCGGAGCCCGGCCGGTCGCACCGGGCCCGGCGCGTCCCCCCGTGACACCGGCGCCGTGACGGCCGGCCGTACCCTCAGTCCCGCGCCTGGGCGGCGACGATGACCCGCAGCGCGCGGCTGAGGGGGCTGTCGGAGAACAGGTCCGTCTCGGGGGGCAGTTCGACGAGCCGGCCGTGGGCGAGCACGAGGACGCCGGAGACGCCGGGCTGCGCCCCGCCGGGCTCCTGGAGCCATTTGCCGAAGGACGGCGCGGTGGTGTCCTGGTTGGCCCTGCTCCGCCGGCCGACCTCGCGCATCAGGTCGTCGACGCTGGTCAGCGCGTCGACGGAGGCGAACGGCACGCTCACGGCGGGTTCCTCGACCAGCTGGACGCGGGGCGCCTGCGCGGCGCGGCCGGCCGGCCAGAGGTCGCGGCCGTAACGGTCGTAGTAGAGCAGGCTGTGGGCGGAGTCGATGCCGCCGACGAAGGGGCGGTCGAAGCTCACCCGCCGGGTCGCGGCGATGAACTCCTTGGGGATCCGGGGGTCCGCGGCCTCCGGCCAGTGTTCGGCTCCTGAGCCCTGTTCCCGCCAGGGGATGTAGCGCCGGATGTCGTCCGAGACGGACGGCGGGAGCAGTTCGATGCCGAAGCGGGCGGGTTCCTTGGCGACGATGGAGCCGGGGGTCAGGGAGAAGACGCCGATCCCGGCCGTCGTCCACAGCTCCTCGTGCTCCTGGAGGAACTCGTAGGTGGCCAGGGCCTCCGCCTCGGACTCGGTGGGAAAGCCGGTGAAGCCCATCATCTGCGCCGCGATGCCGTTGCGCGTCAACTCGTTCAGGACGGCGGGGACGTTGGCGATCCGGACGCCCTTGTCGATGAGGTCGAGGACGCGTTGGGTGCCCGACTCGTAGCCGAAGGAGATCGCGACACAGCCGGAGGAGGCCAGCAGGTCGCCGACGGCCCGCTCGGGCAGGGTGCGTTCCAGCCGCAGTTCGGCGCCCCACCTGATGTCGAGGGGCGAATCGGCGAGCGCGGTGGCGAGATCGCGCAGGTAGCGGGGGGACATCGCGTCCACCGCGAAGTACAGGAACCTGCCGTGCCGGGTGGCCTGGCGCAGGTCCTCCAGTACGGCGGCGACCGGCCGTTCGCGCGAGGGCGACGTCGGCTTGTCGGTGTTGAGGCCGTAGTCGCAGAAAGTGCACTTGTTCCAGTAGCAGCCGCGGGTCGGGCTGTAGAGGATGACCGGCTCCGGCGACCAGTACCGGGACCAGTCCCACACGTCGTAGGCGGGGCTCGGGAGGGTGGCCACACTCCCGTAGGTGATCTGCCGGCTCGGCTCGGACCGGGTCAGGACCCCCTCGATTCCGTCGAAGCCGCCGCAGCCGCCGGAGCCGCCGGAGCCGCCGGAGCCGGCTTTGTCGCGGATCGCGTCGAGGATGTCGATGAGCACGGTCTCGCCCTCGCCGGGGACGATGAGGTCCGCGTCGCGGAAGACCCGCCACAGGGCGTCCCGGTCGTCCGTATACTTGACGACGTCGCCGGTCTCGGTGCCGCCGAAGACGATGACCGCCTCCGGGACGACACTGCGGATCAGGCGCGCCATGCGCAGCGCCACCGGCAGCTGGCTGGTGTAGTTGACCGACAGCCCGACCAGGCCCCAGGGCTGTTCGCGCAGGCAGGCGCTGAACTCGTCCGCCAGATAGCCCTCGAAGGGGCGGGAGACGGCGGCGAGCAGCGCGGGGTCGGCCAGGTCCGAGGTGCTGCACAGATTGACCACGGACTTGCCCCGCATCGAGAAGCCGTCGAGCGCTCCGACGGGCATGTCGAGCGCCAGCAGGTCCCACCAGCGGCTCATCACCGCGACGGCCTGGCTGTAGGTCGCCTGGTGGTAGAAGAGCTCCGGGTCCTTGAAGACGGTGACGGCGCCCTGCGCCGAGCCGGCCGTCAGGCCTTCGGCGGCCAGGGCCAGCCGGTAGCGGATCTCGTCCAGCCGGGTCAGGGACGGACTCTGTTCCAAGCGGGTCCGGAGCCGCCGGGCGCGTTCGATCGTGGCACCGAAGCGGTCGGGGGCGGCCAGGTACTCGAACGCGTCGAGGTTGGCGTCCACGCAGCGGTAGGACCGGTGACCGGCCTCCCGGGCCGCTCCCACGAGGTAGGGAATGGAGTGGTAGGCGGTGGTGGGGTCGGTCACCGGCGGATTGACCAGGAGGTACGGAATGTCGCTGCCTTCCCGCCTGGTGGGCGGGGCGGTCCTGCCAAGCGGAACGAACACGCTCATCCCGGTGACTCCCGTCTTGTCACGTCCCCATGGATACTGGAGATGAGATATTGGATATCGGATATTGCTGATCGAATATCACATATCGGATATTGCATACAGTCTGCAGTGAACAGTGCAGGCCCCCTGCCTCAGCCGCCCGCTCTGCTCACGGAGGTGGGCGTCCCCGGTGCCGCCTGCCGTGCGGGGGCGTACTCGCCGCCCGTCCGGTACTCCCGGAACGCCGTCTGGGTGAGCGCGAAGAGCACGGCGACCGCGATGGCCGCGCCCGCGACCGGGAAGAACGGTGCCGCGCCCAGGTGCCGTACCCCGAAGCCCGCGATCATGACGGAGATCGGGAAGGTGCCCGTCACCGCCAGCATCACCAGGCCCATGACCCGCCCGATGAGGGCCGGTGGCGTCCACACCTGGAGCATGGTCACGGCGACGATGTTCTGCCAGCCGCTGGCCGCGCCGTACACGAAGAGGCAGATCACAGCGCCGGCCAGGCCGCCGGCGTAGGGCACGGCGGCCAGTCCGGTGCCCATCACGACGGCCAGTACCGCGAACAGGTAGGCGGGCGACTTCAGTTCGGGGCTGCGGGTGGCCAGCAGGGAGCCGCCCAGTCCGCCGAGGCTGAGTACGGTGAGCAGGATGCCGTAGCCCGCGGCTCCCGGGCCCTGGTGGGCGAACTCGGGCAGGGCGACCTCGATGGTGCCGTTGAAGGCCAGATTGCATACCAGCGCCACCACCAGGACGACATGCAGAAGCCGTCCCCGGCGCAGCAGTTCGGAGAACGACGGCCCGGCCGGGGCGGAGTCCGCCGGGCCGGTCCCCGTCCGCGGGCCCGTCTCCCCGGCACCGCCGACGTCACCCTCGGCGTCACCCTCGGCGTCACCCTCAACGGCTCCTTCAACGGCCTTCCGGGGGCGCATCCGCAGCAGCACCAGGGCGGACACCACGAACGACGCGGCATCCACGACCAGTGCCGGCCCCGCCCCGAACGCGGCGACCAGCACACCGCCGGCGGTCGGCCCGAGCAGGCCGCCGGCCTGGTTGACGATGGTGGACAGCGCGTTCCCCCGGCCGAGGTCGGCCTTGTCCAGCAGGGCAGGCAGCACCGTGTACGAGGACGGGATGAAGATGCCCGAGCTCGCGCCGAGGATCACCGCAATGGGCGCCAGTTGTCCGAGGGTCGGCGTCACCAGGAAGGCCATGGCCGCCAGCACGGCCACGGCGACGGCCCGTACGGCGTCGGCCACCAGCATGACGCGCCGGCCGCCGAACCGGTCGGCCACGATGCCGCCCAGCGGGATGGTGACGAGCCGGGGAATCCCGTAACAGGCGAGCATGCTGCCCAGCAGCACGGTGCCGCCGTCGCCGGAGAGGATCCACCACGGGACGGCGACGGCGTAGCAGTAGTCACCGAGTGTCGAGGTGAACTGCCCCGCGAGCAGCAGCCGGAAGGGGACGGCAGCCATGGGTCCGCCGGCCAGTGAGGTGCGCACTTTGCGTGCCAGCCCTGCCACGTGTCTCGTGTCTCCATCCTTCACGAACGCCGGGTGTCACCGTCGGTCAGGTGACGGTGGGGTTCCGGCTGCCGACGGGGAGGCGGCGGAACTCGTCCACCATCGCGACGACGGCCGGGGGTGGCGGCAGGCCGAGGTTCTTCTCCACGCTGCGGGTGGCGATCTGCCAGCCCGAGACCGGCACGGGATCGGCCACCACATGTCCGTCGGCGCGCAGTTGGGCGACGTTGCGCCGGACGCTGCGCTGCGCCCACATCCGCGGGTTCATGCAGGGGAAGAAGAGCACCGGGGGTTCGTACGCGAGCATCGTGGACCCGAGCAGTCCGGAGGCGAGGCCGTACGCCGCCTGGGCGAGGGTGTTGGCCGTGGCGGGGAGCACGATGAACCGTTCCGCCCACACGGCCAGCGACACATGGCCGACGGCGAGTTCGTCCGCTCCGTCGCAGTGGACGTCGTCGCAGATCAGCCTGAGGGTCGTGGCCGGCATGATCGCCGCCGCGGCACGGGTCATGACGACCCGGATCTCGACTTCCGGGTCGGCGCGCAGCGCGACGAGGTAGTTCGGCAGGGACAGGACGTTGCCGGATCCGCACACCCCGACCAGCAGCCGCCGGGCGGC
Organism: Streptomyces sp. RLA131; assembly: GCF_056270125.1. Taxonomy (NCBI): domain Bacteria; kingdom Bacillati; phylum Actinomycetota; class Actinomycetes; order Kitasatosporales; family Streptomycetaceae; genus Streptomyces; species Streptomyces sp. RLA131. Next base: position 6,902,874 of record NZ_JBWDOQ010000002.1, on the reverse strand, counting down.
CGGCGGCCGGATGCCGCCGTCCGGGGGCCGCCGTCCGGGGTGTGCGTCGTCCGCCGTCATCGGTCCCCGATGGCCGAGGGGGCCGTGGGCCGCAGACCCGCCTGGGCGGCGATGAGGTCCAGCCGGCCCTGGATGTTGAACTTGTAGCTGGGGCAGGGCGGATGCCCCTCATGCCAGGCCTTGGGGCAGGATCCGCCACAGGTCGGCATGAGAACGCAGTCGGTGCACCAGGACTTCCCCTGCTCGATGTCGTCGTTCCAGCCGTCGAAAGGCCCCTGGGGGCGGACGGGTTCGGGCCCGGCCCGGTCGAGGTGGACCAGGGCGAGTTCCCGTTCGGCGTCGGGCACCAGCGGGTGCTCGCTGCAAGAGAAGATGTTGCCGGTGCTGCTGATGATCTCCGCCGTGGTCGTGGTGGCCGGGCACACCACCTTCTTCGCGGCGCGCGGCAGCAACTGCACCGTCAGACCGTGATCGACAAGGAGCTGTATCCAGCCCAGTTCCTGCTCGGCGAACCTCTTCTTGGACACCTCGATTTCCGAGACGTCATTCCCCCACGAGTGGACGGGAACGATCGAGAAGCTGACATTCGGCCGGGAGAAACCGAGTTCCGCCATGAGTTCGATGTAACGGGGGATGCTGTCGTGATTGTGTACGTCGACGTTCGTGCGAAAGGTGAAGTGCGCAGAGCGGAACTCGGGGCGTTCCACCGCGTCCCGTACCGTCCGTACGATCTTCCAGAACGAGCCCTGTCCGCTTTTGAGGGGGCGGTGGGTGTCGTGTATCTCCGGGGGGCCGTCGACGGTGATCTCGAAATGGGTGACCCCGCAGTCCTGTATGAGGGTTTTCACCTTGTCCGCGGTGAGCAGGGTGCCGTTGGTCACCAGGACGGAAGAGTAATCTACGCCCCGTTCCCGCGCGGCGCGGACGAATCGCGGCGCCAGATCCCGGATCACCGCGTAGCCCATCATCGGCTCGGCGCCGAACCAGTCGATACGGATCCGCTCGGTCGACGGCGCGTTCACCGCTCGCAGCACCCGGTCCCGTACCCGGTCCCGGTGTGTGCGGGTGAGACCGCCGCGGGTGTGCTGCTGACCGCAGTAGGCGCATCCCATATTGCAGTAGGAAGTCGGCAGAAGGGCGATCTGGACGGAGGAACGGTCCGCGGAGGCCCGCCGGTTGCGTTCGAGCACCGCCGGCATTTCGTTCTCGTCGGCCGGTACGACGACCTGCGCGTCCCGGAGTGCGCCGAGCCATTGCGGTGAGGTCCCGTCCAGGTTTCCGGTACGGAGCGACTCCGCGGTCTCAAGGTCCACGACCATAACCTTCGCGGCCCTTGTTCCGTAAAGAAGCCGTACGCCCACACCGGTGCCGTCGCTGTAGCTATTCTCGCTCATCACGACATAGCGACTGACTTTCTCCATACCTCCGCCTCTCGGTGCTGGTCGTCGGGCCGAGCGCGTGAATCGGTGCGAGACGGCGGTCCGGGCGGACGGCAGGCCTCCCCCGCGCCGGCGGGCCTCCGGCGCCGGAGTGCCACCACGCGGCGGGGAGGCCCGCGGCCGGTTCCCTCGTGGTCAGTTCAGCAGACGACGTTCGTGTTCGAGTCCGCGACCTGTCCCTCGACCTCGCTGGCCACGGCGTTCAGACGGGCCTGGATCGAGCCGAGGACCGAGACCTCCTCCGGGCTGAGCGAGGCGAACACCTCGCGCTCGGACTCGGACAGCAGGTCGACGGGCGTACCGGCGCTGCGCAAGGCTTCCAGCGTCTCCTGGGACATGTCTGCTCCTTCTGAAGATGGTCACCGGGGTCGTTGCACGAGCAAGACTCCCACCGGACCAGAGCGCCGACATCCCTCAATCGACTATGAATCACGAGGTGGTGGGGCCGGACTCGCCCCGGGTCGACCACTTGTCCGACTCATCCCCCGAAGCTACACTGCGCCTGTGGCTGACGATTTGTGCTGGGAAGTTCATGCCACGGGTAACTTACCCGCGGGAACGGGTTTGACGAGACGTGAGCTGCGCATTGCCACACTTATGGCTGCTGGCGCCTCGAACCGCCATGTTGCACAGGATCTTCGCATCAGCCCGCACACCGTCGCGGCGCACTTGCGCAACATGCTCAGAAGAGTGGGCGCGTCGAACAGAACCGAGTTGATCGCACGTCTCTATGCGATGGGAGTTCTGATCCCTGGAGCCTGGCCGCCCCTTGCGACGGAGCGAAGTCCGCGCGTGGGAACCGCCGCAGCGGTTTCGGAATCCCCTCTGGATACATTGGGTCGCTCAACCGAATCTGTCAGTGTCAGCTGGGCACAGTTTGGGAACGAGGTATCGGTGACCATGACCTTCAATGCTTTGCAGGCGCTTCGAGAGGCCGGCCATCCAGTGGATCTCCTGGCGGTCGAACAACGCTCTGTCCTGGCGGAATTGAGCGAGGTCGAGGTTCAGGTTCTCAACTCGGTCAAGGGGCGTCTGGAAGCCGTCTCCGCCGAAGTGGAAGGCCAGGAACTCAAACTCCTATGAGCGGTCCCGTGCGCTGTCCCGGCTGTCAGTCGCCGGCGGCCGAAGCGGCGCGTTTCTGCTCGGAATGCGGAACTCCGCTGACCCGGCCGGAACGCGTTTCGGACAGCCGGAAGATCGTGACCGTTCTCTTCATCGATCTCGTCGGTTCGACGGAGCTCGCGGAAACCCTCGATCCCGAGGCCCTGCGGCTCACCATGGACCGCTACTACAGCGCCTGCACCGCGGCCATCACCGAACGCGGGGGTGTCGTCGAGAAATTCATCGGCGACGCGGTGATGGCCGTCTTCGGGGCCTTCGTCAGCAACCGGGACGACGCCTTTCGCGCCGTCCAGGCCGCGTGCGTGATACGGGACGCGCTGGTCGGGCTCAACGTCGACCTGGAGCGGGGCTTCGGGGTGCGGCTCGACATCCACACCGGCATCGCCACCGGTGAGGCGGTCGTCGTCGCGGCCCCCGGCGCGGGCGCCCGCGTGGTCGGCGACGTGGTGCACACCGCGGCCCGGCTGCAGTCCAACGCCGAGATGCACCAGATCCTCGTCAGTGACGCGACGGCCCGGCTCGTGGCGGGCGGGGTGCGGATGGAGGCCGTCGCCCCGCTCCGGCTGAAGGGGAAACGGGAACTCGTCACGGCCTGGCGGGTCGTCGAACTGCTCGACGGCACACTCCAGGACGACCTGTTACCGCTGATCGGACGGGACGCCGAGCTCGGCCGGCTGCTGGCGACCTACGCGCGGGCACGACAGGACCGGCGCTGCGCCCTGGTGACGGTGCTGGGGAGCGTGGGCATCGGCAAGTCCCGCCTGGTGCGGGAGTTCCTCGCCGCCCCGGCCGCTGCCGGTGCGGCGGTGCTGCGCGGCACCTGCCAGGCCTACGGTGTCGGGCTCACCTACCGGCCGGTCGCGGAGGTGGTCCGGTCCCTTCCGGGCGGATGGGCCGAGGCGGTGAGTGTCCTCGAAGCCGGCCACCCGGACGCGCGGCAGGCGATCAGGGCTCTGTCCGTGGCGCTGGAACTGCATGAGGAGGACGGCTGCTCGGTCGGCGTCGCGGAGATCGCCTGGGCGTTCCGCTGCCTGGTCGAGGCCCTGGGCCGGCGCGGTCCGCTGATCGTGGTGTTCGAGGATCTGCACTGGGCGGAGCCGACGCTGCTGTCCCTGATCGGCGAAGTGGTCGGCGGGACCGCCGACTCCGAGGTGCTGGTGGTGTGCACCGCCCGGTCGGAGACGGCCGGCCCGGTCACGGCCTGGGCCGGTGAACTCGCGGCGTCCGTCACCTCGCAGTCCGTCACCTCGCAATCCGTCGTCCTGGAACTCGATCCGCTGACCACCGCTCAGAGCAGGGTCCTGGTCGCCCTGCTGGCCGAACAGGGCGAGGTGACGGCCCAGTCCGCCCCGGCCGCCACAGCCGTCCGGTCGGCGGATCGCACCGACGAGGCCCTGGAACGGATCGTCCAGGAGTGCGACGGCAATCCGCTCTTCGCCGAACTGCTGCTGGAGAGCCCCTTCGGCGACGGCGACGTACGGGCCGAGGGCGTGCCGACCACCGTCCGCGTGCTGCTCGCGGCCTGGCTGGACCGGCTGCCGGCCACCGACCGCGAGGTGCTGGAACGTGCCGCCTGCGTGGGCGGCACCTTCACCCTGGGGGACGTCCGCGCGCTGGCGGCGGACTCGCCGTCCCTGACGGACAGCGTGCTGGAGGACTCCGTCCACCGGCTCGACCACTCGCGGGCGGTCCATCGTTCCGGCGCTGCGGACGGCTACCGGTTCACCCGCATGCTGGCCCGGGACACCCTCTACGAGATGACGTCCAAGGCACGCCGCGCCACCTGGCACACCCTGCTCGCCGACCGGGCCGGCGAGCGGGCCGGCGACAGCTGCGCCGACCTTCTCGACGGGGAGCCGGCCCATCACCTGGAATCGGCGTGCCGGCTGCTCAACGAGGTCCATCCCGGGGATCCCCGGCTCCCCGCGCTGACCGCGCGGGCCGCCCGCGCCCTGGTGGCCACGGGGTACCGGGCGCTGCACCGCAGGGACCTCCCGGCAGCGGTGTCGCTGCTGGAACGCGGCCGTGCCCTGGTCCCCGCGGGCGATCAGGAGCACCGCACGCTGGCGATCCGCATCAGCGACGCCTACGCCGGACTCGGCCGGTGGGACCGCGCCCGGCAGGCCGTCGACGAGGGGGAACGCAGGAACGGCGGTGATCCGTGGACCCGGCGCACCTGCGCGATCCTCCGTCAGGCCCTCGCCCTGCGCTCCGGCGACCGGAGCGGCCTGCCGGACAACGCCGCACCGGACGTCGGCCCGGAGCCGAGGGACGACCTCAGCTGGTGCAGACTCCACCAGCTCACCGCGTTCCGCGGCTTCGCCGACGGGCGGATCGGCGCCGCCGAGTCCGCGATGCGCGAAGCGCTCGTCAGGGCCCGGCGGCTCGGCGACACCTACGAGGAGGACCGTGTGCTGGCGTCGGTCTGCGAGCTGACGCAGTGGTCCCCCACCCCGCTCGGCGAGGGCATCGCGCTGTGCGACGAACTGACCGCGAGGTTCGGCACGGACCGCTCCCTGCTGATCCCGATCCTCCTGACCCGGGCACGCCTGCTGGCCCTGGGCGGCCGCCTCGACGACGCGCGGGAGGGCGTGCGGCAGGCCCGTGGCTACGCCGACGACCTGCAGCTGACCCTCGGATCGGTCGCCGCGGAGCAGGTCGCCGGACTGGTCGAGTCCCTGGCCGGGGCCCATGCGCGGGCCGCGCTGCACTACGCCACGGCCGCCGCCCGGCTCGGCGGGCTCGGCCAGCTGACGACGGCGGCCACCCTCGCGGTGTACGCGGCCCGTGAACAGTTCCACTCCGGGGACACGGCCGCCTGCACCGCCTCGTTGGGCGCTCTGGCGGCGGTCCCGCTGGAGCGGCGCGCCCAACTGGTCCTGCTGGCCCTGCGGGCCCGGCTGAGCGCCGAGCGGGCGGCGGAGGACGAGGCGGTGGCGACCGTGGAGGAGGCCGTCGCGATGCTCGCCCACACCGACGATCCCTGCCTCACCGGCGATGTGTGGTTCGAGGTGGCCCAGGTCCTGGAGATCGTGGGGAGGCCGGAGGCCGCCCGGCGAGCGGCGCTCAGCGCGCTGACGAACTTCACCGCCAAGGGGGCCGGGCTGCCCGCCGCCGGTGTCCGTTCCTGGCTGGCCGTCCCGAGGGGGAGAGCATGAGCGATCCGCCGTGGAGACGCCCGACGGCGGCCTGGACCCCGGGTGTTCCGGCGTTCGGGGCGACGACCAGCACCCGGGCCCCGGAGGAGTTCCGGGCCAGTCTGGTCGACGACGTCTCCCCCGAGTGGTCCTGGGGCGGGGCGACCGGCGCGGGTGTGCGGGTCTGTGTGGTCGACAGCGGGGTCGACGGCGGCCACCCGTTGGTGGGCCGGCTGGACCGGTCGGTGACCGTCGTCGAGGGCTCCGACGGGACGATGACCGTGGTCGACTGCCCCGCCGCGGATCTGGCGGGGCACGGCACGGCGTGCGCCGGGGTGATCCGCTCCGTCGCGCCGGAGGCCTCCGTGTCGTCGGTACGCGTGCTGACCGACGGCAAGACGGGCAGTGGCGCGGCGCTGATCGCAGGGCTGTCGTGGGCCATCGACGAGGGCTTCGACGTGATCAACCTGAGCCTGGCGACCACCCAGTCCAAGCTGTCGGCCGCGCTGCACGACCTGGTGGACCGCGCGTACTTCCGGCGGAGCGCGCTGGTGGTCTCGGCGCACAACCGGCCGGTGAACAGCTATCCCTGGTCCTTCTCGTCGGTGATCTCGGTCGCCAGTCATGACGAGGCCGATCCGCTGACCTACTACTACAACCCCGCTCCCCCGGTGGAGTTCCACGCCCGCGGGGTGCGGGTGCCGGTCGCCTGGCCGGGCGGCGGGACGATCCGCTCCACCGGGAACAGCTTCGCCGCGCCGCACATCGCGGGGATCTGCGCGCTCGTACTCAGCAAACACCCCTGGCTCACACCGTTCCAGCTCAAGACGGTCCTTTTTCTGTCCGCCAGCAATGTGGCTGGCCGTATCGGAGGTGCTCATGACGCCCCCCTTTGACGTCGAGGCGACCACCGAGCGTCGCCTGCTCCAATCCGTCGTGCAGGTCGCCCGGCACGCGTTCGGCGCGGCCGCCTCCTCGGTGTTCCTCATCGCTCCCGACACCCGGGAACTGGTCTTCGAAGCCGTCGCCGGCGAGGGGGACGGCCAGCTCATCGGGGCCCGTTTCCCCCCGGGTACGGGCATCGCCGGATGGGTCGCCGCCTCCGGGCAGTCGATGCTCGTGGACGACCTGCGGGACTCACCGCAGTTCTCCGGCGAGGCGGCGAAGTCGACCGGCTATGTCCCCAACAGCATCATGGCGGCACCGCTGTTCAGCAACGACAACTGCATCGGCGTCCTGGAGGTGCTGGACCGCGGTGTCAACGGCGAGCGCGAGATGGCCGACGTCGAACTGCTCGACCTGCTCGCCGACCAGGCCGCCATCGGCCTGGAACTGCTGACCCGGCTGCGCACCTCGACCCCGAACCAGCGGTCGGACAAGGCACTGCGGCTCCTCGAAATGGCAGAGGCGCTGCTGGCCACCGCGCATGGGTGAGCGGTGTGTGCTGCTGGTGACCAGAAGGGGCGACGCGGAGGCCACCGGGCTGGCCTGCTCGCTGCGGCGCGTCGGGGTCCCCGTCCGCCGTCTCGACTGCGACGGCCTGGACGGGGTCGCGGTCACCGTGGAGGCCGGGGGCGCCCTCACCGTGGGCGGGGTCCGCTGCCTTCCCACGGTCACCTGGCTGCGTCACTTCTCCATGCGCGCCGCGCCGGGACCGGGCGACGCCGCGGGGCGCATGCTGCACCGCGACTCGTGGACCGCGCTCGTCCGCCAGCTGTCCGTGGTGTCGGGGGCGGTCATCGGCGGGGTGGAACCCGGCCGGCTCCAGCAGCGGGCCCGGGCGCTCGCGCTGGGGGTGCGCACACCGCGTGGGCTGGTCACCACCGATCCCGGGGCCGTCGCGGCACACTGCCCGCGCGGCCGGTACGTCGTCAAGGTGCTGGACCGGCACTTCGTGGAGCCCGAGCCCGGCGAACTGGCCTGGTTCCTCCCGCGGATCGTCGATCGCGGGTCACTGGCCGACGGGGCGCCGCCGTTCCGCGCGGGCGCACCTGTGGTGGTGGAGGAGTACGTCGCGCACGAGCGGGAGATGCGGGTCTACGCCGTCGGCGGGGAGGTCCACGCCTTCGAGGTCGTCAAGGACGACCCGGGCGACATCTGGTCCCGCCCCGACCGCGTACGCGTACGCGCGGTCGACGCGCCGGCACCGGTGGCCGACGCGGTCGGCGCGCTGTCCCGGGCATGGGACCTCACCTACGGGGCGTTCGACTTCCTCCTCGACGGCGGTGAACCCGTCTTCCTGGAGGTGAATGTGCACGGCGACTGGAACTGGTTCGAGCGCAAGGCCGGCGTCACCGTGGTCAGCGACGCCGTGGCGCGCACGGTACGCGATCTGCACCGGTCGCTCGTCGCGGCCGGAACGGGCCGCCCGGCGCCCGCGGCCCCGGTGGACCTGCTCACCTTCCTGGGCGCCGGGCAGTCCGCGCGGTGACCCCCCCCTCGGCGGGCGGCGGGTGCGGCGCGGCGCTGCGGCCGGGGCGGCCGGGGCGGCCGGGGCTACGGTGTCCCGGGCTCGGGGCCGGTGGCCAGCGGGCGCGGGGAGGCGGACCACTCCTCCAGGGAGCCGTCGTACACGGCGACGTCCTCGCGGCCGAGCAGGGTCAGCGCGAGCGCCACCGCCGCGGCGGAGATGCCGCCGCCGCAGTAGAGCAGGACCGGGGAGTCCGGATCCGTGAGTACCGGGGCGACCCGGGCCGCCAGTCGCGCGGGGGGCAGGAATCGGCCCGCGTCGTCCAGCAGGTCCCGGCCGGGGAGGCTGTGGCTGCCGGGGATGTGGCCGCGCCGGGAGTAGCGGGTGGGGGCGGTGCCCTCGAAGCCGGAGGCCGGCAGCGCGCAGACCAGGGTGCCTGGGCGTTCGCCGCCGGCCACGGCCTCGGCGTCGGCGATGCCCGCCCAGAGGCCGGGGCGGGGCACCGGGGTCAGCTTGCCGTCCGGTGCGACGGGTTGACCCGATACATCCGGTTCGCCGGACTCCACCGGGTGTCCGGCGGCCAGCCAGCCGGCCCGGCCGCCGTCCAGCACGGCGGCCGGCACCGAGAGGGAGCGCAGCATCCACCACAGCCGGGCGGCCCAGATGCCGCCGCCGTTGTCGTAGACGACGACCGATGTGCCGTCGCGCACGCCGAGCCGGGTCAGTGCCGCCGCCAGCGCGTCCGGGGCCGGGAGGGTGAAGTGGTGGGGCGCGGTGGGGTCGGACAGTTCGGCGGTGAGGTCGGCGTGCCGGGAGCCGGGGACACGGGCGCCGAGCCAGCCCGCGCGGCCGGATGCCACCCGGTAGTCGCCGTCGTGGCGTGGTGAGGGCAGTTCCGCGGTGGCGTCCAGGACCACGAGCCGCTGGTCGCCGAGGTGCCGGGCCAGCCATACGTCATCGACCAGAGGGCCGGGAAGGAAGGCGTCCATGGCCGGATGCTAACGCCGTGACCTCGCACGTATCGCCACTCGTATCACGCTACGAGACAAAAGTGTCCCACTCCTCGGACTGCGCTTGCGTGGAATCACCCCTGGAAGGTTATGGTTTCGGCCATCTACGCGGGAGCCCCGAGCCGAACGGGCTGAGAGGGCGTCTGGGACCGGGAATCCGGGCCCCAAGGGGACGCCGACCGCATCACTTGAGTCGTCAGTGCCGCGTAGGAGTACCGATGTCAGCAGCAGTTTCCGAGCAGCAGTGTCATCCGGCCGCGGCCTTGACGCCCCGCTCCTGTCGCTGAACCGACGTCCTCCCGGGCCCGGCGCCTCGCCTCTCCCCGCCTCGCCTCTCCCCACCCTCTTCTGCCCCGCCTTCACCCGCTGCGGAGTTCCCCGATGTCGCACGTCCGCGTCATGCTCGACTACTTCCACCCATGGCCGAATTCCGCCGGTTTCTACACCGCCCGTGAGCGGGGCTGGTACCGCGCGGCGGGGATCGACGTGGAAATGACCGTTCAGGACGCCGGGCGCGGCGACACCCTGGAGTATCTGCTCCGGCACGAGGCGGACTTCGGGGTCTTCCCGCCGAACCGGCTGCTGGCCCGGCGGACCCTGCACCAGCCGCTGATCGCGGTGGCCGCGGTCAACCACCGCGCCCTGGAGGCCGTCCAGACCGTCACCAGCACCGGCATATCGCGCCCCCGCGACCTGGCCGGACGCCGGATCGCCTTCAACCCGACGCCGCGCGGCCGGGCCATGGTCCGGCATCTCGTCGCCGCCGACGGGGGCGATCCGGACACGGTCGTCACCGTCGACTCCGGCAGCCGGGAGCTGACCGTCGACGACATCGCCGCGGGCGAGGCCGACGCCACCTTCGGCAACTACTGGTCCTGGGACGCCCTGCGCGGCCGGCTCCCCGAGGAGCAGCGGATCACCTGGCCGGTCGACGAGATCGGCGCGCCCCGCTACCACAGCTATGTGCTCGGCACCCGCGAGCAGTTGATCGAGCGCAACCCCGGCCTCGTCCGGGCCTTCCTGGAGGCCACCGCCCGCGGCTTCGCCGCGGCCGCCGCCGAACCGGACCGTACGCTGGCGCTGCTGGAGCGGGTCATCCCGTACTTCCCGCGCCCGCTGATCGCCCGGTCGCTGGAGCTGGTGGCCCCGACCTGGACCGATACCGAGGGCCGTTGGGGCGTGATCGACGAGGGGCGTACGCGGCCGTACGCCCGCTGGCTCGCCGAGCACGGCGCGATAGCGCACGCGGACGGCTGGGAGCGGTCGTTCACCAACGAACTGCTGCTGGGCGCGGCCGCGCGATGAGCACCGATCGTTTCTCCCGCGGGGTAGGGGCCCTGACCGCGCAGGCGGCCGACCTCACCCGCCGCATGGCGGTGGACCTCATGCGGGTCACCAGCGCGCTGTGTCGGGGCTGACCGAGCCACCCCGTCACCCCGTCACCCCGGCCTGCCCGCCGGACCGCGCACAGCACCCCCGAGGATCCCCGCCATGAGACGCCGCGCCCTGCTCGGTATCGTTCCCGCCCTGTCCGCCGCCGTACTGCTCGCCGCCACCGGCTGCTCGTCCCCGGACAGCGGCTCCGGCACCTCCGCCGCCGCCGCCGCGAGCCTGACCAAGGTCACCCTCGCCCTGGACTGGACGCCCAACACCAACCACACGGGCATCTACGTCGCCCAGCAGCTCGGCTGGTTCAAGAAGGCCGGGATCGACCTGCGGATCGTCCCGTACGGCTCGACCGCCCCCGAGACGCTGATCGCCAACCACAAGGCGGACTTCGGCATCTCGTACCAGGAGGGCGTCAGCACCGCGCGCGCCGCCGGCCAGGACATCACCTCCGTCTTCGCGGTCACCCAGAAGACCGACGTCACCATCTCCGTCCGGGCCGACCGCGACGACATCACCTCCCCCAAGGACCTGGACGGCAAGACCTACGCCGGGTTCGGCGCCCCCTACGAGAAGCCGCTGCTGCGGAAGGTGATCCGCGCGGACGGCGGCACCGGCGACTTCAAGACCGTGACGCTCAGCACCTCCGCGTACTCCGCCCTCTACGCGGGCAAGGCCGACTTCGCCATGCCGATGCCGACCTGGGAGGGCCTGGAGGCCAAGCTGCTCGGCAAGCCGCTGAAGGACTTCCAGCTCTCCGACTACGGCTTCCCGGCGACGTACTCGACGCTCATCGCCTCCTCCGGCCAGTACCTCAAGCAGCATCCGGCCGTCGCCCGGAAGTTCCTCGCCGCCGTGAGCAAGGGCTACGCCTACGCGGCGAAGAACCCGGACAAGGCCTCCGCGCTGCTGATCAAGGCGAACCGGAGCGTACTGACCAACACCGAACTGGTGAAGCAGAGCGAGCGGCTGCTCGCCAAGGAGTACTACCTCGCGGCGGACGGCAGCGTCGGCGGGCAGAGCGCGAAGCGCTGGCAGGACTACACCCACTTCCAGTTCAAGGCGGGCCTGCTCAGCGACGCGAACGGCAAGAAGCTGACGAAGGAGCCGGACGCCTCCGCCTTCTTCACCACCACGTACCTGCCGGAGCAGTGATGGCCCGGCACAACGCCGTCCGCCGGGCGGTCACCTCCGTCGGCCCGCCCCTCGCCGTACTGGCCCTGGTCATCACCGGCTGGCAGCTCTACACCACGGCCGCCGGCGTCGATCCCAGCACCCTGCCCGGCCCGGCCCGGGTCGTCGGGCAGGGCTGGGCCAACCGCGCCGACCTGTGGGCCAACACCCTGCCGACCCTCCAGGAGACGCTGTCCGGCTTCGGCCTGTCCTTCGTCGCCGCCTGGCTGGTCGCGGTCCTGCTGGACTTCTCCGCGACCGCCCGCCGGGGGCTGTACCCGCTGCTGGTGGCCTCGCAGACGATCCCGATCGTCGCCGTGGCCCCGCTGCTGATCATCTGGTTCGGCTTCGGTCTGCTGCCGAAGATGCTGGTGGTCACCCTCACCACGTTCTTCCCGCTGGCCGCCAACCTGGCCGCCGGTTTCGCCGCCACCGACCGCGAGGCGATGCGGCTGCTGCGTTCGCTGGGCGCCGGACGGCTGCGCAGCTTCCGGCTGGTGCGGGTGCCGAGCGCGATGCCGTACTTCTTCGCCGGGCTGCGCGTCAGCATCACCTACGCGGTGGTCGGTGCCGTCTTCGCCGAGTACGCGGGCGCCGAGAGCGGCCTGGGCATCTACATGCAGGCGCAGAAGAGCGCCTTCCGTACCGACCTGGTGTTCGCGGCGGTGGCGGTGACCGCCGCCCTGAGCATCGCGCTGTTCGGGGCCACCTACCTGCTGCAACGGCTGGTACTGCCCTGGGAACGGGCGCTGAAGAAGGAGGAGCGCGCATGACCGGCACGCGGGCGCGGCTGGAGATCCGTGGCGTCGGCAGGTCCTTCGGCGATCTGGAGGTGCTGCGCGATCTGGAACTCAGCGTGCGGCCCGGCGAGTTCGCCGCGGTGATCGGGCCGAGCGGCAGCGGCAAGAGCACCCTGTTCAACCTGGTCTCGGGGCTGGACACCGCGACCTCCGGCGAGGTGCTGGTGGACGGCAGGCCCGCCGATCTGCGGTCCGGGCAGGTGGCGTACATGCCGCAGAAGGACCTGCTCTTCCCCTGGCGGACCGTCCTGGACAACACCGCCATCGGCCTGGAGGCCCAGGGCGTCCGGCGGCGCGAGGCGCGGCGCCGGGCCGGTGAGCTGTTCGGGGCGTTCGGCCTGGACGGCTTCCAGTCCGCCTACCCCTTCCAGCTCTCCGGCGGCATGCGGCAGCGCGCCGCCCTGCTGCGCACCGTCGTCCTGGAGCGGCCCGTCCTGCTGCTGGACGAGCCGTTCGGCGCGCTGGACTCGCTCACCCGCACCGAGATGCAGCTGTGGCTGGCCGACATGTGGCAGCGCTACCGCTGGACGGTGGTCCTGGTCACCCACGACATCCGCGAGGCGGTACTGCTCGCCGACACCGTGCACGTACTCTCCCCGCGACCCGCGTCCGTGGTGGCGCGGATCGAGGTGCCGCTGCCCCGGCCGCGCCCGGCGGACCTGGTCACCGAGCCGGAGTTCACCGCCGTCGAACGCCGCGTCCTGGACGCCCTGAGCGACCGGGCCGTCCGGTGAGCCGGCTGACGGCCCACGGCATGGGCACCGAGCCGGTCGCCCCGGACTGGCCCCCGCTGACCGAGGCGGAGGTCGCCGAGGTGCTCGGCGACGGCCCGGCGGCCCGGGTGCTGTGGCGCAGCCCGCGCCCCTTCTCGGCGGCCGCCCTGGTGGAGCGCGACCGGCTGCTCTTCGTCAAACGGCACCACTCCCGCGTACGCGGCCTCGACGGGCTCGCCGAGGAGCACGCCTTCCTGCGGCACCTGCGCGAGCACGGCGCCCCCGTCGTGGAGGTCCTGTCGGCGGTGCGGCTCGGCGAGTGGGTGTACGAGGTGCACACCGCCGGTACCGGTACCGACCTGTACCAGGACGCGCTGTCCTGGTCGCCGTTCACCTCCGCCGGGCACGCGGGCGCCGCCGGGGCCGCGCTGGCCCGGCTCCACCTCGCCGCGGCCGGGTACGAGGCGCCGCCGCGCCGGGTGCAGCCCCTGGTGTCCTCCTTCACCGTCTTCGCCGACCCGGCCGACCCGGCGGCGGCGCTGGAACGGTACGCGGCGCGGCGCCCGGCGCTGGCCGCCGCGCTGGCCGGCCGGCCGTGGCGGGCCGACACCGAACGGGTGCACCTGCCCTTCCACCGGCGGCTGGCCCCGCTGCTCGACGGCCTCGAACCGCTGTGGACCCACAACGACTGGCACGCCTCCAACCTCCTGTGGGACACCGACGGCCCGCACGCGCGGGTGGCCACGGTGCTGGACTTCGGGCTCAGCGACCGCACCACCGCCGTCCACGACCTGGCCACCGCCGTCGAACGCAACATCGTCCAGTGGCTGGACCTGCCGCACGGCACGGTACGCGTCCAACGGGCCCATCTGGACGCCCTGCTCGACGGCTACACCGCGGTCCGGCCGCTCAGCGCAGCGGAGGCCGCCGCACTGCCGGAACTGCTGCCGCTGGTGCACGCCGAGTTCGCGCTGTCGGAAATGGACTACTTCCACGGGGTGATCGGCTCCGCCGACAGCGTCGCCCTGGCCTACGACTACTACCTGCGCCACGCCGAGTGGTTCAACGGCCCGGAAGGAAGAGGGCTGCTGGAACACGTACGGGAACGCGTGGCGCCGCTCGGGCGGGCCACGTACGGCGGCCGGTCATGACCGGCCGCCGCCGTATCCGCCGCACGGGCCGCGCCGGTCCACCCGCCGGGCACGCCGCACGGGCCTGCGGCGGCGCCCCGACACGCAGGTCGACTCCTGTCCCGACCGCCACGCGGGCAAGCCGGTACGCCGCTTCGGCGCGGGCTCCTGCGTGGTGCTCACCCAGGCCGTGAACAGCCATGACGTGGGCCACGCCCGGGGCGGCCGCGCCGCCGCCCTGCGGCGCGTCACCGCCCCGGCCCTGGTCGCCGGTGTCGACACCGACCGCCTCTACCCGCTCTCCCAGCAGGCCGAGCCGGTCGCCGCGTCCGTCGGCGAGCTGGTCCTCAGCTCAGGCAGCCGACGTGCGCGAGGGCCTGCTTGAGGAGAACGCCCTGCCCGCCGGGCATCTCCTGCTGCACCAGCGGGTCCGCGGCCTCCTCCGGGCTGAACCAGACCAGGTTCAGGGCGTCCTGCCGGGGGGTGCAGTCGCCGGCCACCGGGACGATGTAGGCCAGGGACACCGCGTGCTGGCGGGCGTCGTGGAAGGGCGTCACCCCCTGCGTCGGAAAGTACTCGGCGACGGTGAAGGGCTGCGGAGAGGCCGGGATCCGTGGCAGCGCCACCGGGCCGAGATCCTTCTCCAGGTGCCTCAGCAGCGCGTCACGGACCCGCTCATGGTGCAGCACCCGCCCGGAGACCAGGGCACGGCTGACCGTACCTTCCGGCCCGATCCGCAGCAGAAGCCCGATGTGCGTGACGTCACCGCTGTCGCCGACCCGCACCGGCACAGCGTTGACATACAGAATCGGCATCCGCTCGCGCGCCAGTTCGAGTTCGTCCGGAGCGAGCCAGCCGGGCGTGGTGTCGGTCATGTCAGCCATTGGCTGATCGTACGTTGAGCACCTTCCCTTTGGCGCGCCCCGCCCCGGCCCACCTTGTGGCTCCGGCCACGCGGGCGGTGAGCTCTCGCGCGGCTCAGCCTGCGGCGTACGCGACGAAATCGGCCCAGGCGGCCGGGGACACGGACAGCCGGGGGCCGTCCTTGTCCTTGGAGTCGCGGATGTGGACGGCCTCGGGCCGGTACGCGACCTCCACGCAGTCGTCACCCTGGGAACCGCTGTGGCTGCTCTTGAACCAGTCCAGCTCGCCGTTGGCGCTCATAGAGCTCCTCGCATCCGTTTCAACAGCTCCGCCGAATCCGCCGGGGACAGGGCCTGTGAGCGCATCTTGGCATAGCGCATCTGCATGAGGCTGACGTCTTTCCGGCCAGAGATCAGCTGCCCGGTCTGCTGCCCCTCCGCATAGCCCAGCCACTGGTGATCCTGCGCCTCCAGAAGCCGCATCGGGCCGTCCGCACCGGCGTGCTGCGGCTGGCGCAGCGGCATGATCTGCAGCTCGACGTTCCACAACCGCGCGCAGGCGAGGAGGTGGCCGAGGAGTTCCCGGGTCACGTCCTCGCCGCCCGTGTGCCGCAGCAGCACCGACTCCTCGACGATGAAGCTGAACGCGATCGGCGGCTTGCGGGTCAGCAACTCCTGCCGCTCCAGGCGCGCGGCGATCCGCTGCTCGACCTCCTCCTCGGTGGGCGGCGGCGGGACGTTCAGCATCACGGCGCGTGTGTAGGCCTCCGTCTGCAGCAGTCCGGGCACCACCCGGCACTCGTACGTGCCCAGGCTGACCGCCGTCGCCTCCAGCTGCGCCCACTGCCGGAACCACGCCGCCAGGCCCGGCTGCCGCGCCACATGCCGCGCCGCCGCCCGCAGCACGCCGAGCGCGTCCAGCACCTCCTCGGCCCGCTCCACGAAGTCACCGGGCGGCAGCCGCCGCCCCTGCTCGATCGAGGCCACGAAGTGCATCGAGAAACACACCCGCTCCGCGAGCTGCTCCTGCGTGAGCGAGGCCCGTTCACGGAAGACCTTGAGGACCGCCCCGAACGCCCGCAGGCCGTCCGACGGTTCGGGTCCACAACTGCTGCTCGCCATCGGCGGCCCCCTCGTCATACATGTCGTACTCCTCGCCCTTGTCCAACGACGCCACCACCGGGATCGGTTACTCGTACGCTCCGCGCCGCGAACCCGTACACCGCTGCCCGTACGGCCTGCGGCGAGTTTCGGGCGCGCAATCGAAGTCCGCTGTGGGGTAAGGTTTTTGGGCTGCGCACCTTCCCGGAGGGTACGAGCGCAGAGTTCGCGGTCCGGTTCGCCGGTCGTGGGCAACGGATGGAGAGCCACCGCGTGGACCTCACCTCGCGTGAGGACGGATGCCCGGAAGGGCGGTCCCGCCATTCCGAGCCCACGTCCGAGGAGTGGTCCTGTTGAACCCTGTCGAGTACAAGCCTGCGCGCCGCGTCTGGGTCCGTGAGGTCCTGATCGGCGCCGCCGCCGGAATCGTCTCCAACCTCGTGCTGGAGGCGCTGGCGGCGGCAGCGCGTCTGCTCATCTGAGACAGGCGGGTGGCGGGCCCGGTGAGCCCGCCACTCCTCTTTCGACTCGCCGTCTCTCGGGAGCGGTCGGGGCACCTCTCAGAAGAGAGTTCTCTGCCCGGGGTGGTTCCCGTCCTTCCCGGCATCCAGCTGCTTCTTCTTCCTCTTTCTGGCACGTGAACGATTCCGCCCTCGCGGCGGACGGGGCAGGTGCGGCTGCCGAGCGGCGGGCGGAAGGTTCTCCCAGGTGGGACGCAGTCCGTGAATGTGCACGTCGCCGACGATGTCTCTCAGGTAAGCCTGGGTCTCCTCGTCCGTGGAGTAGAGCACGGTGGCACGGCTGGCTCGCGTCATCAGCACGTGGTACGCGTGCCGTACGCACCGGGCGAAGTCCTCCTGGCTCAGCTTCTTCCCGTTGAGTCTCGGGTCGAAGGAGCCCGGCACCGCGACGCGTTTCACTCCTGCCTCCGGGTCCTTGCGTGCTTTGCCCTTCCGGAAGACCCACTGTCCCTCCCGCCGCACCATGTCGTCGCCGAGGATCACACCGCACCAGTCCCATTCGAGGCCCTGGGCCGTGTAGACACAGCCGATCTGGTTGATCCCGTTCTCGTGCACGGACCAGATCCTGGACGGTGGGACCGCCCCGTTCTCGCAGAAGCTCAGGCTGTCGGCGTTCCAGGGCTTGTGCCAGTCACCGATGCGGACATCGGCCTCCAGCCGCTTCTCCTTGCCCAGGGGTTTGGTCCAGGGCCAGCAGAATCCGGCCACCATGCGGGCCGAGGCGCCGGCCGCGGCCTCCGTGCTGATGATCTGTTCGAGTTCTTCGGGGCTTTCCGCCACTTCCACGTGCATCAGGCCGTCGGGGATCCACGGCTTCGGCTCCTCGTCCGAGAGGCCGATCACGGCACGCACCCAGCGCACGTAGGCGTCGCTTCCCCCGCAACGCCACTGCTCGCTGAGCGGGTACAGCACCGGGCGGATCCCCCGCGCCCTCGCGGCGTTCTCGATCAGGGCGACCGTGCCGACCTCGTTGGGCCGCACGGACTGGCTCTCGTCCAGGAAGAACAGGGTGAGACGGGAGGCGTCCAGCAGCTCGTCCACCTGAGGTTTCGTGCCCTGCCTCTCCGCGGGGAGGTAACGGTTGGTGGTGCGGTCGCGCAGGCGGTGAGCCTCGTCGCAGATCAGGACGTCCAAGGGCGGGTCGGGGGGTGTGACGAAGTTGCTGAAGTAGGTGAAGGTCTCCTTGAACTCCTTGTCGCCGTAGCCCACATGCTCCTGGATCGCGCCGTTGAAGGCCCGGCTGCCGCTGGCGTACTTGACCGTGCGGCCGACTGCTTCGAGATCCGCCTTGAGCTGCAGTCCGACGGCGCTCTTGCCCGTGCCGGCGCCGCCCGTCACGAGGAAGACAGCTCGCCTGTCGTCCGGAAGGAGCCCGGGACGGTCGGGGTCCCCGAGGATCATGGCCGCTCGCTCCAGAACGGCCCCGGCGACCTTCTTCTGCTCGCCCCGAAGGGTGAACACCGTGTCCTCGCCCTGAGATTTGATCATCGCGTCGAGCAGCGGGGTGTTCCGCAGGTTCATGCGCCGCAGGAAGCTCTCGGCCTCGGAGTCGGCACCGTCCTCGGCGAAGTCGTTCCGCAGATCTGCGAGCAATCTGGCGCGACTGTCATTGGTGTATGCGCGCGCATAGGGCCCCGTGGGTGCGTCCGCGCCCAGCAACGCCTTCACGGACTCGTCGGTGGCGTTATGCAGATAGGTGAAGCCGCCGCATTCGACGGTGAGGCCGCTCAGCGGCCCCTTGTCGCCGGTGAACAGTTCGTAGGACTCACGGAGTTGGAGAGCGGGATGCCGCTTCGGATCCATCCCCGGGACCCTGACCAGCTCAGCGGTGAAGGCCTCCACCCGGGTCACCGTGGACCAGCGCTTCAGCTCCACAAGTTGGAATGAGGGCCGGTGGGTCTCGGGGTGTCTGCCGACGAGTACCACGTCGATGAGCCGGAGTTCGGTGCCATCCTCGGGTTCGTCGACCGTCGCCGCGCATTCGACAATCATCTCGACGTTGCCACGGCCGGCCGCGACAAGGTCCTTCGCAAGCTCGATCAGGCTCTCCGCCCATGCGGAGCGTTCGGAGACCGAGGCCTCGGATCCGCGGAAATGCTGCCACCGGGCTGCGAGGTGGGGCACCATTCGGCGCCGTAAGTTCAGGGTGAGCAGGTCATTTGCTGAAAGCTTCAGCAGGAGCACAGACACGAGGTGGTTCCCCCAGGGCACGAGTGACTCGTGCGGGTGGGGGCGTGTCCGCGTGGGGAAGCCCGTCGGGCCGCAACCGGTACGGGCGATCTTAAGGAATCGGGCGTCCGTGCGGATGGAAGTGGCTTGTTGTCGCCGCCCGGCCGCCGGGAGGGCGACCGGGTAACTGGCAGCGGTGTCCGATTGGATGGATGTCCCGACGCTGCGGAACCTGCGCCGGTCGATGGCCATGCTGGAAGCGGTCCTCAACCCGGACGGAGAGCGGTACTACACCTTCAGCTCACGCTGGTCGGAAACGGAGGGGGTCGCATCCATGAGGCTTCCCCGATCGGTTACGCCGTCGATGTCGACTGAGCAACCGGTCGGACCGTGGCCACCTCCTGCTCCGCCCTGACCAGCTCCCGCAGTTTCTCGCGCGTCTCCGGGTCCGTGGAGTACACGACGGTGCCGACCATGCCGCGCGTCAGCAGCACCTTGTACGTGTTGCGGATCAGGCGGTCCACGTCGGCATCCGACGTGGACTTCTTGAAGACCGGGTCCTTGGACGCCGTACGGTCCGTGACCCAGCGGTCGACGCGCCAGACCAGGTCGGGGCCGATGATGACGCCGGACCAGTCGTACTCGAAGCCCTGCGCGGTGTAGACGCAGCCGACCTGGCCGAAGCCGGCCGGGTCGGTGGCCCACAGGGCGGACGGCGGGGCGCCGGAGACGGCTCGGTCGCCCCGCAGGTTCCAGGGGCGGCCCCAGTTGCCGATCACCACGTCCACGGGAAGCGGGTTCCCGGGCCTGGGTTCCGGCGACCACGGCCAGCAGTAGCCCGCAGACATCCGGGCGCCGTAGCCCTCGGCGCGGCGGCCGTCGAGGAAGGCTTCCATCTCCTCGGGGCTTTCGGCGACCAGGAGTCGCATACGGTCGTCAGGATCCCAGGCCACCGAGCCGCCCGCCTCCAGGCCCAGGAGCCGTACCACCCAACGCAGATAGGCGTCGCTGCCGCCGCAGCGGAACTGACCGTCCAGCGATACGACACGGCAGGCGACCCCCTTCCGGGCAGCGGCTGCCTCGATGTCAGCCACCCTGCCCATCTCACCAGGACGCACCACCTGGTGTTCGTCGAGGAGGAAGACGGGGACACGGGCAACGTCGATGAGTTCGTCGATCTGTGGTCTGCCCGTGCGGTGGGCAGCCGAGGTGTAGCGGTTGGCGGAGGTCTCGCGGATGCGGTGCGCCTCGTCACAGATCAGCACGTCAAGGGTGTTCTTCTCTGCCGTCATGAAGCTGTTGAAGTACTTGAAGAGGTCCTGCACCTCACGCTTACGGGCGCCCGCGACCTTGCGCATGGTTTTGGTGAACGACTGGGAGCCCGTGGCGTGCAAGGCGGGCACACCCTGCCGGAACAGCTCACCGAGCAGAGAAAGCGCGATGACGCTCTTGCCTGTGCCGGGGCCCCCGGTGACGACCACGACCTCCTTGTGGTCGGACTGCTTCGCCTTGCGGACGGCGTTGAGCACTATGCGGTAGGCGACCTGTTGCTGGTCCAGCAGTACGAACTGCTCGCGCTCGCGCACCTCCTGGGCAGCAACCGACATCAGCTGCTTCGACGGGACCGTCTTCCCCGCAAGGAGTTCATCGGCCGCAGGGGCGCCCCGATGCTTGTCGCTCAGCTTGGCACGGAGGTGGCCGACGAATTGTCCGCGTCGCTCGGCGGTGAACAACTGTCCCCGGTCGTCGATTTCGATCTGACGGAGTCCGCTCGCCCCGAACTCGGTGGCGTTGTGCAGGTACGCCACCCCATTGACACGCTCCGGGTGTTCGGCGACCGCGCCGTTGAAGTTGACCAGGTATTCGCAGTAGCGGCGCACCTGCTCGATGGGGTTCAGGACAGGCTGCGCGTATGCCTCGACATGGCAGAGTGCCGGGTCGTCCTCGTGCGGCACGGCCTCGCTCCACTGCTTCAGCTCGACCACGACATAGGACGACTCCCCGCTGACCGGGTGCACCCCGGCGAGTACGGCGTCAGCCCGCTTGCTGTTCAGGGGAAGCGCGTACTCGAGCATGACCTCCACGTCGCCGAGGCCCGCTTCGTTGAGGGCGGCGACCAGGAGCGGGATGCTGCGCTCCCAGGAACGGGCCTCGGCAGGTCCAGGGCGATAACCGTGCATGCGGACGAACTTCTCGGCGAGGTGATGGAAGAGCGAACCGTCTAGCGCCATGACGGCGACCGTCCTGGCCGACGCGCGGAACAGCAAGGAATTCCCCCAGGCAGCACGAAGTGACTCGTGCGGGTGGGGGCATGTCCTTCGAGACTCCACCGGAGTGGAGCGGAAGCCCGTCGGGCCGCAATTGCGATGTGATCAAGGGTACCCATGCGCCTCGGCAGGGTCGGGGTTCTTGGCCCAGCAGGCACTCAACCACCCATTCCACGCCATACGCGCAGGTCACGAGCTGCGCTGAAAAGGACCTCGATCTCCCCAGCGCCCAGCACGGCGCCATGTTCCCCAGCCAGCAGAGCAATCAGCCGTCGCACGTCCGTCACCAGCACCCCGCGGGGCCGGCCTTCGACCTCGACATCCATAGCATCGACGAAGGCAAGCACAGGAACAGCCTCGACCTGCAATCCCGTGGCGGTTGACAGAATCTCGGAGGCTTCGAAGGCTTCACAGCGGCTCCTTTCGAGGAGATCACTGTCGCGGCACCGCCCGTCCACACGAAGGTGATCGCCGTCTGCCTGAACCTGTGCGCCGCGGAGATATTTGGTGTTGATCACAAATGCACCGCCGGGTCCAATGGCGAGATGGTCGATGTCTCCACCGGACGGGCAAGGGACCGCGTGCAAGATGTACCAGCCCCGCCGTCCCAGAGACTCCAGAAGATTGCCTGGACGGTCTCTCCTGTCGCACCTCTGTGCCACGGCGTGTCTCCGAGGGCCGATCCTGTTTCCGCAATACCCCTCTTGGTCACCGCCTCACCAGGTTCGTTCAGGAACAAGTCGTGTCGGGAGGGGATGAAACCGGGAGCGCTGTGCTGTTGGGGCGGGACCTGCGGCCTGAAGGATCGCCCGGCCTCGATCCAACGCTCGGTTGATCTACGCGCCGCCTCAGCTCGTGATGACGGAGGAGGCGAGGACGCCCTGTCTGAGGCACGCCGTCGTTGGCTTCGAGCACGTCCTCGTGTACCGATGAGAACAGCTGCACCAACGAGGACAATGACCCAGAGTAACGATGTCATCACTTCCTGAAACCCCCATAGTCGAGTCCAACTCCCAGGCCTATACCCACAAGACAGCGGGCGACTGGCCCGCTGAGTGCTGCGAACCCACCGAGGACCGTGCTCCCCCCTCAGCACCGCACAGCGCTCCGGCGGCGCGCAGCAAAGCGCGGGGGGCCGCGCCGAGGTATCGCAGCTGCCGCTTCGGGGCCGGTGTCGGACGGGTGGGCTACAGTCGGCGCTCTCAATTCCCCGGCCGGGTGTCGCGACCGGGGTCAGGCAGCTTCGCTGGGGGATTCCGCAGGATGCAGTCCGAACGTACGGACCTGCCCGGTTACGAGGTCGTCGAAGTCCTCGGCCAGGGCGGGTTCGCCACCGTCTACCGCGCGCGCCAGCTGTCCGTGGGGCGGGAGGTCGCGCTGAAGATGGACAGCCGGGTGCTGTCCTCCGCCCGCGACCGGCAGCGGTTCATCCGCGAGGTCACCGCCGCCGGTCAGCTGTCGGGCCATCCCAACGTGGTGGCGGTGTACGACGCCGGAGTCCTCGCCGACGGCCGGCCGTACATGGTGCTGGAGTTGTGTCCCGGAGGTTCCCTGGGTGACCGGCTCCGCCGGCAGGGCCCGTTCCCGGTGCGGGAGGCGCGGGACATCGGGGTGCGCATCGCCGACGCGCTCGTCGCGGCGCACACCGCCGGGGTGCTGCACCGCGACATCAAGCCGGGCAACATCATGGTCGACCAGTACGGAGGCGTCGCCCTCGCCGACTTCGGGCTGGCCGCCATGCCCCGGCCGGACCACGACCTGTCCGTGACCCGGGAGGCGTTGACGCCCGCGTACGCCCCGCCCGAGGCGTTCAGGCTGGCCACCCCCACACCCGCCGGTGACGTGTACTCCCTCGCCGCGACCGTCTACGCCCTGGTGCACGGCCGGGCCCCGCACTACCCCGAAGAGGGCAGCCTCAGCATCGCCGAGGTCATCGTGCGGCACACCTGGCCCCTGCCCGACCTGCCCGGCGTCAGCCCGGCCTTCACCGACGTCCTCAGGCGGGCCATGGCCGCGGACCCGGCCGACCGCACCCCCGACGCGGCGGCCTTCCGGGACGCACTCGCCGCCGTCGACCTGGGCACGTCGGCGCCCGCCGCCCCCGACACGCCGCCACGGACCGATGCGGAACTCCCGCCGGACACCGAGCCCCTGGCCACGACCGGCCGGAAGCGGCGGCCGAACCGGCGCCGGCGCCTGGCGGTCCCGGCCCTGGTCCTGGCCACGGCCCTGCTCGGCACGGCCGGCGTGCTGGCGTACCAGGACCGGACCGAGGACCGGACCGAGGGCGGGGCCCGGGGCGGGGCCTCCTCCGGAACGTCCGCAGGCTCCTCCCCCACGCCCACGGCATCCTCCGCCACCGCCGCCTTCAAGGTGCCGACCACCACCGAGAGCTGCCCGGCGGCCTCCGTCGGCGGGCTGCACGCCCGCTGCACCACGACCGCCGAATGCTGGGGCGGCCTGGTCGTCATCACCGGAAACGTCACCGTCAACCGCGCGGACTGCCTGGTGGAGCACCCCTGGGAGACCTTCGCCATCGCCCCGCTCCCGGCGGACGGCATGACCGTCAACCAGCAGGAGCTGGAGAACCACCCCGACGTACGCCGGCTCTGCTCCCGCGACGTCATGGCGAAGTCCCGCCGGGGCGCGGCACTCAAGATCGCCCCCGCCCGCTGGACCGTCGACGTCCTCCCGCCCTCACCGACCCAGTACGCCGACGGCCTCCGCGTGCTGCGCTGCATCGCCACGGTCACCGGAAAGCAGTCCACCGGCACCTACTTCCGGCCCCGGTGACACCAGGACGTACCGCGAGGGTCACGCCGGTCGCGCCGAAGGTGGTGTATCCGGCCGCGCGGGCCTTCTCCTCGGCCTCGTCAAGGTGCTCACCCGCGCAGTCCCGCGTCCTCGGCTCAGCGGTCCCGCTCCTCGACACCATCGGGCTCGCCGTGCGGGGCGCAGCCGCGACCGGCTTCGACCCGCTCTTGCTCTTGCCCGTATCGGTGCCGCCGCCGTCGTCGAGCTGTCCGCCCATGCCCGCGCCGATCACCGGCAGGAGGAAGGCCCCGGCGCTCGCGCGGGGTCTGCCCTTCCAGCCCCACGGCGTTCACGGTGCCGGCTTCCATGCCATGGGCCGTGCCGGGCGCACGGCGTTGCAGTGGTGGAGCATCCCCAAGCTCCGCGTCAGCCGCCCAGCTTGACCGCACGGTGTACGTCGTCGGCGTAAGCCTCGGGCTGTTCCCAGGCTGCGAAGTGGCCGCCGGCTCGGTGTTCCACATAATCGCGAACGTTCAGGAACGCCTCGGCGTAGCTTCGCGGCTCCGGTTTGATGTCGCGCGGGAACACGGAGAGCACGGTCGGCGTGTCGATCCGGTCAGGGAGGGTGGCCGGTTCGACATAGGTGGTGAAAGAGGTGCCGATCGTGCCGGTGACCCAGTAGGCGGTGACCCAGGTGAGCAGCTCGTCCGTAGTGAAGGCCGACTCGTCGGACCAGGACTGCAGTTTCTCGACGATCCACGCCGCGAGGCCGGCGGGTGAGTCGCCGAGGGCGACGGCGAGGGTGTTCGGCCGCGTCGACTGCTCCGCGATGTACCCGCCTTCGGTCCGGAACCACTGCGCCGCCCGGGCGAGGTAGGCCGCCGCGTCGGGCGCGAGCTCCGCCGTGAGCGCACGCTGCGGGGCGATGTTCGTGAGGTGCACGGCAGCCACCCGGTCCGGGTGTTGGGCCGCGAGGAGTTCCGCGACGGTGCCACCCACGTCGCCGCCGGACACCGTGTACCGCGAGTAACCGAGTTCGTCCAGAGCCTCCGCGACGATCCCGGCGATCCGGTTGACCGACATGTCGGCAGTGGTGAGCGGGGCCGCGAACGGGAAGCCCGGCAGCGCGGGAACCACCACATGCATGTCCGCGAGCAAAGGCAGGACGCGCTCGAACCGCAACACCGAGTCCGGCCAGCCATGCAGCAGCACGACAACCGGGGCGCCGGGATCCGCGGACCGCTGGTGGATCACACGCAGGTCGGTGCCGCCTGCCCGCACCGTCACCCAGGGGAACTCGCCGATGCGGCGCTCGTGCACGCCCCAGTCGTACCCGTTCGCCCAGCGTTCGAGCAGTGCGTCGAGGTGGGTGCCGCTGATGCCGCGCGTCCCGTCGTCACTCCACGGGGTCGTGACGCGCCGCGTCCGCCGGAGTCGTTCCCGTATCTCGTTGTTCATGTGTATCAGCGTACACATGATGTGTATGCTCGTACACATGATTTCGCGCAATGCGGCCGCCACCCGGCAGCGGATCCTGGAGCACGCACAACGCCAGTTCGCCCAGCACGGGTACGCGGCGATCACGGTCAAAGGCGTGGCCGACGCCGCCGGCGTGTCTCCCAACCTCATCACGCGCTATTTCGGCGGCAAGGACGGCCTTTTCCTGGCGGCAACCCGGGTGGAGATCCCGGTCTCCGACTCCTTCGACGGCGACCGTTCCGCGCTGGGTTCGCGCCTCGCGGCGAGCATCGTCCAGCGCTGGTTCGGCGCACCCGGGGAGGATCCGCTGCTCGTCCTGCAACGGGCCTCCGGCGAACGCCCGCAGGCGGCGGAGGCGCTGGCCGCCTTCCTCGACACGAACTCGCTGGAGCCGCTGCACCGCTACCTGCGCGACAGCGGCCTGGACGACGCGGACGCCCGCAGCCGAGCCGCAGCGATCGACGCCTTCGTGCTCGGCGTCTCGACCCGTCGCCGGGTCCTGCGTTCCGAACTCGGCGACCCCGCCGATCTCCAGGCCTGGCTGAGCGCCACCATCCAACGCCTCGCCGACGGGTGATGCACGACAGCGAGAACTCATCGACATCTGCCCGACCATCGCGATCACGGCACCGGCGCCGTGACCGAGCACGTTTGAGGTGTGGGGGTCAGGCTGCTCGGGTGGCGGGTCGACCCCGGCGCCGTTGTCGTTCGCTGCGGATGCGGGCGCGCTCGCGGCGTTGGGGACCGGGGCCGGCGGTAGGCCGGGGCATGGGTGAGGGTGAGGGTGCGGGTGCGGGTGAGGGTGCGGGTGCGGGTGCGGGTGCGGACAGCACCGGCACGGACCGCGCCGAACGTGGCCTTCCACCCCGCATCCCAGGACACCACCATGTAACGGCTCACGCCGGTAGGGTGCGCGCTGGGATCGGCGGGAGGGGGCACAGTGGACGGCGGCGGCGAGACCGTGTTGGTGACCGGTGGCAGCGGGTTTGTCGGGGGTCATCTGGTCACCTTGCTTCTGGAGCGCGGCTATCGCGTGCACACCACGCTCCGGCCCTCGGCGGGAGCCGCGAAGAGGCGGCCGCTGGAAGCGCTGCGGGGCCGTTTCCCGGACCGGCTGCGCCTGTTCGAGGCCGATCTGCTGACGGAGAGGTCCTTCGACAGGGCGATGGACGGCTGTCGCGTGGTGTTCCACGTCGCCTCGCCGTTCTTCATGCCCGAGACGATCAAGAAGGGCGCCAAGGACGTCGTGACGCCCGCGCTGACCGGCACGCGTAATGTCCTCGCTGGCATCGAACGCACTCCCACGGTCGAGCGGCTGGTGCTCACCTCCACCGTCGGCGCGATCTTCGGCGACTACGCCGACGTCCTCGGCATGGACGGGCAGGTGCTCTCCGAGCGCTACGTCAACACCACCAGCACCCCGGAGAACAACCCGTACCACTACGCGAAGACGGTCGCCGAGGAGGCGGCCTGGGAGGCGGCGCGGGCCCAGGACCGCTGGAGCATGGTCGCCGTCAATCCGGGGCTGATACTGGGGCCTTCACTGACCCCCGCGTCCGAATCCGGGAGTCTGTTCCTGCTGGACGAGCTCTTCAAGGGCTACTTCTTCTACGGCGCACCGGACTTCAGCTTCACGGTCGCGGACGTCAGGGATGTCGCGAGCGCGCACGTCGCGGCGGCGGAAACCGCGGACGCGCACGGCCGTTACATCGTCGCGCGGGAGGAGATGTACTCGTTCCTGCAGATGTCACGCATCCTCCGTGACCGCTTCCCCCGGAACCTCAGGCTCCCCGCCCACGGGCTGCCGCACTGGGCGGTCAGAACGCTCGGGCCGGCCTTCGGGCTCACGCCGGACTACATCCGCAAGCACCTGGGGATCCGGTTCGCGGTGGACAACCGGCGCGGCGTGGACGAACTGGGCATCACCTACCGCCCGGTCGAGGAGACGGTACTCGACCACTATCTGACGTGGCGTCAGCAGCGCGGCGCGCGCCCGGACCGGTGACCCGGCGGGGTCACGCCCACTTCCAGACCTGGTTGCTGCTGCCCGCGCAGCTCCAGCCCTGGACCTTCTGGCCGTTCCGGCCGGAGGTGGCGGCGTCCGCGTCCAGGCAGTAGCCGTTGGGGACGCTGACCAGGGTGCGGCCGCCGGAGGCGGCGGTGGCGCCGAGGGTCCAGCGCTGGGCGGTCAGGCCGTCGCAGCCCCTCCCCCGGACCTTCTGGCCGTTCCGGCCGGAGGTGGCTGCGTCGGCGTCCAGGCAGAGATGGCTGCCGCGGTTGACGACGGTGTACGCGGAGCTCTGGCCGGGGACGGGGTACAGGGCCCACTTCTGCCTGCCGGCCCCCGCGCAGTCCCAGACCCGGACCTTGCGGGCGGCGCCGGTGGCCATGTCGAGGCAGCGGGCGGTGTCGACGGCGTCGACGCTCTCGGTCACGGTGAGCGCGCCGCTCCGGAGCGGGCCGCGGGGGCGGCTGTAGAGGTACTTCTTGGTCTGGGCGCCGACCCTTCCGTCGACAGTGATTCCGGCCTCGGTCTGGAAGACCTTGACGGCGGCGAGGGTCCGGCCGCCGAACTTGCCGTCGACGGTGACGTACAGCCCGTAGCCGAGGAGCAGCCTCTGGAGGGCGCGGACGCAGGCGCCGCCGGTCCCCGAGGTGATGGGGGTGGGGCAGGAGGCGGACCGGATGTCGGGGTTCGCGGGATTCCCGGCGGTCGTCGGCCCCGGAGAGTCCTCGGCCTTCGACGGGCCGGCCGCCGAGGACGTGGACGTCGACGCGGAGGTGGACGTGGCCTTCGGTGAGGCGGCGGAGGTGGCAGTTCCGTCCGTGGTCGCGGTCGGGGAGGTGTCCGGCCCGGACGCGGCCGCCGTCCCGTCGCCGCCCGGGTGCAGCAGTGCGACGGTGGTGCCCGCGGCGGCCAGGACGGCGACGGCCACGGCGGCGCCCACGAGTACGTTCCTGCGCTTCCTGGAAGCGGGCCCGGCGGGCCCGCTTGGCCCGGCGGCGGGGCGGCTCGGGGCGGACCGGGGCGGCGCCGTGGCCGGCCCCGACAGCTGCTGGCCGATGGCCGTCCGGAACACGGTCCCGGGTGCCGGACGCAGCTCGGGGTTCTTGTCCAGGCAGGTCCGGATGAAGGCCGCCAGCTCCGGATCGGTGGCCGCCACGGCCGCCAGGACCTTTTCCCGCGGCGGTTCGAAGGCGACCCGGTGCAGGACGTCGACACCCGTACCCTCCCCGAACGGGGCCTTGCCGACCAGGGCGTACGTAAGGGTGGAGGCCAGGGAGAAGATGTCGGACGCGGCGGTCACCTGATGGCCTCTGGCCTGCTCCGGTGACATGTAGGCGGCGGTGCCCACGTGCTGGCCCGTGGTGGTGATCGAGGCGCCGTCGGTGGCCTGGGCGATCCCGAAGTCGATCACGCGGGCGCCGTCGGAGGCCAGGATCACATTGGACGGCTTGAGGTCGCGGTGGACGATCCCCGCCCGCCACATGGCCTCGATCGCACGTCCCAGGTCGGCCATCAGGCGCCAGGCCGCCGCCGCGTCGATCGGACCGCGCGCGTCGACCACCTGGGAGAGCGTGGGCCCCGGTACGTACTCGGTGGCCACCCACACCAGGTTTCCGTCGCAGCCGCTGCCCAGCAGCCGCACCGTGTGCGCGCTGCGGACCCGGTCCAGCGCGCCGACCTCCCGCTCGAAACGCTTCCGGAACTGCGGGTCCTCCGCGTACTCCGGCCGGATCACCTTGACGGCGGCCAGTCCGCCCGCGCCGGTGGTGGCCCGGCCCAGGTAGACCCGGCCCATCCCGCCGCTGCCGAGCACCGACACCAGGAGATACGGGCCGACCCGCCGGGGGTCGCTGTCCCGCAGCGGAACCGGAGGGGGTGGTTCCATGCCGGCCACCGCATAGGCCATCGTCTCTGGCCGAAAGCGCTTGTCGTCTGGCATGGGAATCCTGGTTCTCTCGCACGGTGTGAGCGCGAGGTTAGCGTAGCGGCCCTCTGCGACACGGGAGTTGGCCCGCCTGCGACTCCTCACGGGACGTGCGGGGGGCGCAACGGCGGGCCGGGCCCGATGTCTCTCCGGGGACACCCGCGTGTCGGCGCGTGCGCGGCCTGCTTCAGCGTGTCCCGCAGCTGGGAAAATCCCGCCGATCCGGCACGTCCGGCACGTCCGGCACGTCCGGCGCATAGTGCCTGGGCTCGCCACGGCGCTCGACCGGAGGCAGGTTACGCGCCGGAGTATCCACCAGCGGTACGGACAGCCCGCGGGCACGTCGCCAGGCCGCCCGGGCGCGTGGGTGGTAGCGCCGCTCGAAGGGCACCAGGTGCCAGCCGAGCGCCACCGTACGGCCGAGCAGGCGCAGCGCGAGCGCGCTCCGCCGCGACCAGCGGTAGCCCAGCCTGGCCCGTACGGCCGGCGGGTACATCCCGACGGTCAGCCGTACGAAGGACCGGGCCAGCGGTACCCGGATCACGCGCCAGACGCTCATGGAGGCTCCTGGCGTGCTGGTCCGGCCGTATCGGGGGCAGCCCCCGACCTGCTGCGGGACCGATCCCGCCAGCCCGGCCGCGACCCCGCCGGAACAGGGCCGGAACACGGCCGGAACACCGTCCGCATCCCTCAAGCATGGCCGTGGGCCTCACAGTTGAAACCCTGACGCAACATGCTTGACAGATTGAAGTGGCCACGACCACACTCGCAGCTCAGTCGGCCATGTTTGCGCAAACATCACCCGGAACGCCGACTCGGCGAGACCAGGCCCAGCCCGAACGAGCGAACCGGACCGAGCAGTTGTGCCTCGCCCTGCCGCCACCACAGGCCCGCCCGTCGAGTCCCCCCACGAAGAAGGTGCCGCCATGCCCACCCGCACCCGCATCCGCGCCCGTATCCGCGCCCGTGTCCGCCGCCCCGGGCGGACCGGCGGACGCACGCTCGTCGCCACCGCCGTGGCCTCCGCCGCGCTGCTGTGCGCCGGCCTCCAGCCCTCCGCCGCAGCGGCCACGCCGGCCACGGCCACCACCGGCCACACCGCCAACACCAGCCAGTTCAAAGGCGTGAACTGGGCCGACCCCCGTGACAACTTCGCGGACGACCCGGTGGTGCTGTCCGGCCTGTCCCTCTCCGACAGCTACGCCACGACCTACCGGAAGGCGAGCCGCGTCATCGCCGCCTTCCACGCCAACCTCGGCGCCAACACCGTCCGGCTGCCGATCAACCCGTACACCGTCAACGGTTCGTACTGGCACTCCTACCGGGCGGTCATCGACGCCGCCACCCGACTGCACTTCAAGGTGATCGTCTCCTACTGGGAAGGCACCGGTGCCGCCAAGGACGGCCTGATCGACGACACCGCCGCCTACTGGCGCATGTGGTCCACCGTGACCCGCGCCTACAAGGCGAACGACCGGGTCTACTTCGAGCCGATGAACGAACCGCACGGGTACACCCCCGCCGAGTGGGCCGATGTCGCCGCCCAGTGGATCGACACCTTCCGCGCCGCCGTACCGCGCGACCGTGTATTCGTCAGCGGCAGCGGCTACAACGACAGCGTCGTCTCCGTCTGCGCCGACCCCCGGCTGAAGGGCACCTACCTCTCCCTGCACCACTACGGCTTCTGGGGCAACCGCACCTACGACGAGTGGACCACCGACCTCAAGGCCCGCCTGGGCGACTGCGCGTGGCGCACCGTGGCCGACGAGTTCGGCGCCACCATGACCAGCGGCCTGGACTACAACGGAACGAACGCCGGCAACAACGAGATCTCGTTCATCCAGGCCGACACCGACACCTTCCGCGCACTGCGCATGGGCTCGGTCTACTGGCCCGGCCTGCGTACCGGCGACACCTACAGCCTGCAGACCCTCACCGGCGACCCCGCCAGCCCCTGGCTGGCGACCACCAACGCCTCCGGCGCCGACCGGCTGGCCTGGGCCTGGGGCCGTGGCGAGCCGGTGGCGGGCTCCTAGGTCCTGTCTGGAGTTCGGATCAGGAGTTCGGTAGATCGCCTGCGCGCGAGGGCTCGGTCTTGATAGGCCGTCAGTCATGGCGCGAGGCGATCTCACCGAAGAGCAGTGGGCCCTGATCGAGCCCCATCTCCCGATTGCCGCGGTTGGGCCCATCCCTGACCTGCGGAAACACTTCAACGCGGTGATGTGGCGGTTCCGGACCGGTAGCCCCTGGCGTGACCTGCCGACCGAGTTCGGGCCCTGGCCGAGCGCGTACGACCGCTTCCGGATCTGGGCGACGCGGGGTGTTTTCCAGGATCTGATGCAAACAGTGATCGCCGAGGCCGCCGCCCGCGGCCAGGCCGACCTGGGCCTGGTCAGCGTGGACTCTGCGACCGCCCGGGCCCACCATCACGCCGCCGGGATGGCCCTGGACCCCGAGCAGTTGGCGGCCTTGGAAATGGCCGTCGAGGCCGAAAAGGGGGCGATGGCAAGGCGCAAAGAACGCAGGACGGACAGGCCGAGGATGAGGCGCGCGTCGAGCGGCGACGGGTCCGCCGACGACACCGAGCCCGCTTGAAAGCCGCCGAGCTGGGGCGTTCCCGGGGCGGACTGACGAGCAAGATCCATGTGGCGGCTGACCGACGCTGTCGCCCGCTTGCGTTCGTCCTCACGCCCGGGCAGGCCGGCGACAGTCCACAGTTCGCCCCGGTCCTGGAACGGGTGAAGGTGCGCGGCCCGATCGGGCGCCCGCGGACCCGGCCGGATGCGGTGGCCGCGGACAAGGCGTACTCGTCCCGACGCAACCGCCACTACCTGCGACGACGCGGGATCCGAGCCGTGATCCCGGAGAAGGTCGACCAGGCCGCGAACCGCAAGAAGCGTGGCAGCGCTGGCGGTCGGCCAGTCTCACACGACGCGACACTCTACAAAGAGCGCAACACCGTGGAACGGTGCATCAACCGGCTGCGGAACTGGCGCGGTATCGCTACCCGGTACGACAAGACCCCGGAGAGCTACGAGGCCGGACTGCACCTGTGTGGTGCGATGCTCTGGCTCCGCAGCATCGCACCACACTCGTGATCCGAACTCCAGACAGGACCTAGAAGACTGCTGAAAATCTTGTCGAGGGGCTGTCCGGCCGCAGGCCGGGCGGCCCTTTTGCTATGCGGTGGCTGGGGTGAGATGCCAGGTGTTGCTCGTCCGGGTGAGTCCCAGGTTGATCAGTCGGCGGAGGTTGAGGGCGGCGGCGCGGTGGTGGAGCCAGATGTTGTTGGCGATGACGCCGCGGTAGGGAACCCGGCGGTTGCCCTTGGCGACGAGCCAGGCGATGGCGCGTTCGACGGGTGGCCGCCATCGGCGGTATTCGTCCTTCCAGACGGGGTCGGTGGCGGCCTGGGCCCGGGCGGCGGCCAGCAGTTCGTACTGGGGGTGGACGTTGAGGGTGCGTCCGGTCTTGGAGGTGGTGCAACGCGTCCGCAGCGGGCAGTCGGCGCACACACCCTTGAACTGGGCGGTGCGGGCGCCGTCGGGTTTGATCTGGCCGAGGTTGGCGGTGTTTCCGGCCGGGCAGGTCGCGGTGCCTGCGGTCAGGCCGATACGGAAGTCGTCGACGGTGAACCCGCCGGGCACTGCCTGCCGCAACGGCGGCGGCTTGATCACCAGGGTGTGGCCGTCGGCCTGCAGTTGCGCGCGCAGGTCGCCGGTGCCGTAGGCGGAATCGCCGAGCACGGTTAACTCCGCGCCCTCTTCCTCGTCGGCCAGCAGACCGGCGGCGACGGCGGCCTCGTGGTTGTCGGGGCCGTAGCCGCTGGTCAGGGCGACGGCGGTGAACAGCCCGGTCTCCGGCTCGAAGGACGCATGCCCTTTGAAGCCGTCCTGGTGACGGGTGCGGTTTTTGTGGATGTGCCGCGCGTCGGGGTCAACGGTGGACACCGTCCGGTCCGCCACCGTGCGCTTGGCGATGCGCCAGCGCCCGTCGCGTCCGTCGGAGTCCTCGGCGGGTTCCACGTCCTGCCCGGCGACCAGGGCCAGCAGGCCGACCGCGTTCGCCGCCTTCTCCCCCAGGTTCTGCTCGGGCAGGTGCCCGAGCAGGTTGAGGGCGTCGGTGACCAGCGCGTCGACCAGCGCGGCGCGGGCCCTCTCGTCGTCCCAGGCGATCCTCGGCTTGCCCGGGTCGGTGTAGTCGTGTGCCCGGCAGTGCCCCGCGGCCACCTCGTCGGCGCCGGGGACCTCGCGGATCACCCGGCGGATCGCGGAGATGATCTGGGTGACGGTGTCCTGGGTGGCCACCGCGTCATCGAGCACGGTGGAGTCCAGCGCGCGCCGCTGTTTGCCCTTGAGCACGCCGGTCGCGGCCACGACTTCCCTGACCTTGGTGAAGATCCGCATCGGATCGGCCGAATGACGCAAGCGGCGCCGGAAGTACGTCAGCAGCGACGGATCGAACGCGGTGTCGTACAGCCCGAGCCCGCAAGCCGCCTTCCACCGCAGGTCACACCGCAGTTCCTGGACCGTCTCGAAGTCCGACAGCCCCTGCAGGCTCTGCAGCACCACCGTCGCGGCCAGCACCTGCGGCGGCAGACTCGGACGGCCATTGGACGACGGATACATGTCCGCGAACATCCCCGGCGGGAACAGCACCTCACGATGCTCGGCCAGGAACGCGAACACACTCCCCACCGGGATCAACTCCCGGCACGTCTCCCACACATCCGGCCCGACCATCTCCCCGGCCCACTCACCCTGCATGCCTACAAGACTGGCCCCGACTCCACCGAGCCGGGGCCAGAACATGAGATTTTCAGCAGTCTTCTAGGCCCAATGCCGTTGCCTTTGCTGTAGGCGTACTGTGCTTGGCAGTTCGTCCCGGGGGTGGTTCGGATGGCTGCGAGTGTGTCTGACTTATCGGGTCTCGGCCTGTTGACCTGGGTGTATCCGCCAGGCTTGGTGGACCGGGTGGTGACGGCGTGCGGCCGTGCCGAGCGACGTCAGCGGCTGCTTCCCGCGCGGCTGGTGGTGTACTTCGTGCTGGCGTTGGCCCTGTTCTCACCTGCCCCGTATCTGGAAGTGATGCGCCATCTCGTCGAGGGCTTGCGGGGCTCGGGGCTGCTGGGCAACTGGCGTGTTCCGGCGAAGTCCTCGCTGTTCAGGGCCCGGCAGCGGCTGGGCTCCGAGCCGCTGCGGGTGCTGTTCGCCACGACCGCGAAGCCGATGGCGACCGAGGCGACGCCCGGCGCGTTCTGGCGGGGCTTGCGGCTGCTCGCCGTCGACGGCACGTGCTGGGACGTCGCGGACAGTGAAGCCAACGAGACTGCCTTCGGACGTCCGGGCAGTGGCCGCGGGTCGGGCAGGAGCGCGTTTCCGCAAGTGCGGATGGCAGCTCTGGTGGAGATCGGCAGCCATGCGGTGCTGGACGCGGAACTGGCCGGCTGCCGCACCGGGGAAGTCACTCTGGTAGGCCGCCTGCCGCGTTCGACCGGCCCAGGTCAGCTGGTCCTGGCCGACCGTGGGTTCCTTGGCGTCCCGTTGTGGCAGGCGTTCACCGCCACCGGCGCCGACCTGCTGTGGCGGGTGCCCGCCAACCGCGTCCTGCCCGTCACCAAACAGTTCCGCGACGGGTCATGGCTCTCACACATCAGAGCGAGCGGCGGCCCGGCCCGCAAGGAGCCGGTTGTGGTCCGTGTCCTGGCCTACCGGCTCAAGGACCGGGCCGGTGAGGGTGAGACCGACGACTATCGCCTGGTCACCAGCCTGCTGGACGCCCGACGGTATCCTGCCCGGCAGCTGGCCGCGCTCTACCGCGAACGCTGGGAGATCGAGTCCGTCTTCGCCGAGATCAAAACCCATCAGCGTGGCGCACGCGTCGTGCTCAGCAGTAAAACACCCGACGGTGTTCACCAGCAGATCTGGGCACACCTGCTGGTCCACCACGCTCTGCGGGAACTCATGCTGAGAACGGCTGCCACCCGTGGCCTGGACCCTGACCGGGTCTCCTTCACCGAAACGCTGCGCTCTGCCCGGCGCAGCGTGACCGTCACGCCGGGCAGTTTTTCCCCCTGACCTCCTGGTCAGAGCACTGGTGATGCTCGAGCAGGACCTCCTGGAACGGCTCCTGCCCGTCAGACGCCTCCGCAGCCAGCCCCGCGTGGTGAAACGCAAGATGTCCAACTACCGCCTCAAGCGAACTGAACACCGTTCCTGGCCACAGCCGACCCGCACCGGACCTCAAGCGGTCCTCATCACAAGACCCCAGCCCGCAAGCCCGTAACGCAACGGCATTGCTTCTAGGCCGTGTTTTAGAAGTAGCCCCGGCCGCCCGGAGGGCGGGTCCCGCGGCGTCTGGTGCGGTGCATCGCAAGGCGGAGAACTGTCCTCGTAGTGGGCTACTCGGACAATTCGACAACGCAGCGAGGTGCCGTACCTGGGGGTACCACCCAGCCGCCAGGCTGGGGGAGGGTCGCGGGACAGGCGGGACTTCTAAAACACGGCCTAGCGGCGGCCCATGCCGCAACCGTCGCCCGGCCGGTGCCGGCACGCCGGCACCGGCCGGGCTACGGGGCTACGGGGGCGGACACACACGGCCCGCGCCGGCCACCGGAACCAGGATATGGACGGGGTAAGGGTGGCCTTACCCCCTCGCGTACTGTGGAGCACTGCGCCAAAAGGAAGGTTGCTCCATGTCACGCGCCATACGGGTGGCCATCGTCGGTGCCGGTCCCGCCGGGATCTACGCCGCAGATGCCCTGCTGAAGTCCGAGGCCGCCGCCGATCCGGGGGTGTCCATCGACCTGTTCGAGCGGATGCCCGCCCCGTTCGGTCTGATCCGCTACGGCGTCGCCCCGGACCACCCGCGGATCAAGGGCATCGTCACCGCGCTGCACCAGGTCCTGGACAAGCCCCAGGTCCGGTTCTTCGGCAATGTCGACTACCCCGGCGACCTGGCCCTGGACGACCTGCACCGCTTCTACGACGCGGTGGTCTTCTCCACCGGCGCCACCGCCGACCGCCCCCTCGACATCCCGGGCATCGACCTGGACGGTTCCTACGGCGCCGCCGACTTCGTCTCCTGGTACGACGGCCACCCCGACGTCCCGCGCACCTGGCCCCTGGAGGCCGAGAAGGTCGCCGTCCTCGGCGTCGGCAACGTCGCCCTGGACGTCGCCCGCATCCTGGCCAAGACCGCCGACGAGCTGCTGCCGACCGAGATCCCGCCGAACGTGTACGAGGGCCTGGCCGGGAACCGCGCCCTGGAGGTGCACGTCTTCGGCCGCCGCGGCCCCGCCCAGGCGAAGTTCAGCCCGCTGGAGCTGCGCGAGCTCAACCACTCCCCGAACATCGAGGTCGTCGTCGACCCCGAGGACATCGAGTACGACGACGGGTCCATAGCCACCCGGCGCGGCAACAAGCAGGCCGACATGGTCGCCTCCACCCTGGAGAACTGGGCCATCCGCGATGTCGGCGACCGCCCGCACAAGCTCTACCTGCACTTCTTCGAGTCCCCGGTGGAGATCACCGGCGAGGACGGCCGCGTGACCGGTCTGCGCACCGAGCGCACCGAACTCGACGGCACGGGCAACGTCCGCGGCACCGGCCGTTTCCGCGACTGGGACCTGCAGGCCGTCTACCGCGCCGTGGGGTACCTGTCCGAGGAGCTGCCCAAGCTCCCCTTCGACCCGGTCTCCGGCACCGTCCCGCACGAGGCCGGGCGCGTCCTGGACGGCGACGGTGCCCACATCCCGTCCACGTACGTCACCGGCTGGATCAAGCGCGGCCCCGTCGGCCTCATCGGCCACACCAAGGGCGACGCCAACGAGACCGTCGCCTGCCTGCTCGCCGATCACGCCGCCGGCCGCCTCACCGCTCCCGCCGAGCCCGGCGAGGACGCGATCGGGACGCACCTGCGCGAGCGGAACGTCCGCTACACCACCTGGGAGGGCTGGTACCGCCTGGACGCGCACGAGCGGGCCCTCGGCGAACCGCAGGGCCGCCAGCGGGTGAAGGTCGTCGAGCGCGAGGAGATGCTCGACGCGAGCGGCGCGTAACCGCCGTACGAATTGCGGCGGTTACCCGCCGCGCCACCCGTCCGACGGATCCCGGCGATCGGTCGGACGGGTGGCCCGTCAGCCGGCCTGCGCCGCTGCCGCGGCTGTGTTCACGGGCGGGGCCAGGGGCGTCCACCGAGGCGTTCGATGTCGGTGTTGAAGCGCCTCAGGTAGGCGGCGAAGGCGGCGATGTCCTCGTCGGGCCAGTCCGCCATGACCCGGTCCAGGGCGTCTATGGTGCCCTCGCGTTCCTTGTCGAGCATCCGCGCGCCCTCGTCGGTGATGCGGAACTTGCGGGCCATGCCCCCTTCGGGGTCGGGGATGCGATCCACCAGCCCGGCGCGCATCGCCGCGGCGGTCTGCCGGTTGAGGGTGGAGGCGTCGAGTCCGAAGGCGTCGCTCAGTTCGCCGATCGACATCGGTCCCTGGACGCGGATGCGGCTGAGCAGGATGTAGGCGCTGCGGTCCAGTACGCCGCCCTTGCGGCGTCCGCTCTTGTGGAGCGGGAGGCCGTGGCGGCTGAGCAGCATCTGCTCGTACTCGACCTCGTGTGTGGGCTTGACCATGCGCCTGTCGCCTCCCGCTTCCCGCCGGGCCGGCGGCACCTCACCTCGCGGGCCGGCCCCGGCCCCCATCCTCCCACAGGCATATGCATCTACCACTTGAAGTGCTTGATACATATGACGTGTACGATGCACATCCTCACCCCAGTCCCGACAGACCTCCCAGGAGTCCCGTGATGGACGCCCCCCAGTCGTCAGCCCGATCGAGCGGCGTGGTCGCCACGCTGGCGTTCGCGGGCATCGTGGCAGCGATCATGCAGACGCTGGTCACGCCACTGATCGCGGAGCTGCCGCAGATCCTGAACACCACGTCCTCGAACTCCGCCTGGGTGATCACCGCCACCCTCCTGGTGTCGTCCGTCTGCGTGCCGGTCTCCGGACGCCTCGGCGACCTGGTGGGCAAGCGGCGGATGCTTCTCGTGTGCGCCGTACCGCTGGTGGGCGGCTCGGTGGTGTGCGCCCTCTCGTCCTCCGTCGTCCCCATGATCGTCGGGCGCGGTCTGCAGGGCATGGGCATGGGCATGGTGCCGCTGGGCATCGCCCTGCTGCGTGACGTCGTGCCGGCCGAGAAGCTCAGCTCCTCGATCGCGCTGGTCAGCGCCTCCATGGGAATCGGCGGCGGCCTCGGACTGCCGATCGCCGCGGCGGTCGCCCAGTACGCGAACTGGCGGGCGTTGTTCTGGGGTTCCGCCGGCCTGGCCGCGGCGGTCGCGGTACTGATCTGGTTCCTGATCCCCGACGTACCGGCCAGCGCCAAGGGCCAGCGCTTCGACGCGCCCGGCGCGATCGGCCTCGGCGCCGGACTGGTCTGCCTGCTGCTCGCGGTCTCCAAGGGCGCCGACTGGGGCTGGGGGTCGGTGACCACCCTCGGCCTGTTCACCGCCGCCGTCGTGGTGCTGGTGGCCTGGGGCCTGTGGGAGCTGCGTACCCGCGACCCGCTGGTCGACCTGCGCACCACGGGCCGCCCCCGGGTACTGCTCACCAACGTCGCCTCGGTCTTCGTCGGCTTCGGCATGTACGCCAGCATGCTGGTCGTACCGCAGCTGCTGCAGTTCCCCTCGGCCACCGGCTACGGCCTGGGTCAGTCGATGCTCGCGGCGGGCCTGTGGCTGGCTCCCGGCGGCATCATGATGATGTTCGTCTCGCCGCTCGGCGGGAAGCTCACCGACGCCCGTGGCCCGAAGACCACCCTGACCTGCGGTGTCCTGGTCATCGCCGCCGGCTACGGCCTGTCGCAGGCGCTGATGGGCTCGGCCTGGGGTCTCATGCTGGTGGGTATGGTCATCAACAGCGGCGTGGGCCTGGCCTACGGTTCCATGCCCGCGCTGATCATGAGCTCGGTCCCGCTCTCCGAAACCGCCGCCGCCAACGGCTTCAACACACTCATGCGCGCGCTGGGCACCTCGGTCGGCGCCGCCGTCATGGGCGTGCTCCTCTCCCAGATGACCACCACCATGGGCGGCTACACCTTCACCTCCGAGCAGGGCTTCCGCACCGGCCTGCTGGTCGGCGGCGGTGTCGCCCTGGTCGCCGCGGCGGTCGCGGTCACCATCCCGGCCGCGCGCCGCGCCACGGACACCGGCAGCAAGGACGCCCCGGCCGCCGCGCCCGAACAGGCCACGGCCGGAAGCTGACCGCCTCGGTGGGTCCCCCCGCGGAGAAAAGCCGCGAGAAAAGCCGCGGGGGGAGCCGCACGCCGGTGGAATCATGTGCCCGGAGCAGATGTGCACAGCACGGTGGGTGCACGGCACAGTGGGTGCGACGGGCGGGGTGGGGTTGGAACGCAGGCCGGTGCCTTCCGGCGGGAGCGCGCGAGCGGTCCTCGCCCAGGCAGACGCTCTCCTGGCGGCGGCGCGTACGGTCGCCGCCGACCACGCCGCGGTGCTCTCCGGGATCCGGGCAGCCCTGTCGCCCCTGTCGGACGCCCTGGTCCGCCGGGAACTCGACGGCATCCCGGTGTCCCGCCTCAAGGACGTCACCGAGGGCAGGCTGCGCCTGGGCAACCTCGAACAGGCCGGGTACACGACGGTCCGCCAGGTCCTGGACGCCAGGCCGTACGCGCTCCAGCAGATCCCGGGCATCGGTGCCCGCAGCGCCGGCCAGGCGGTCGCCGCCGCGCGGCAGATCGCGGACGCCGTGGCGGAGCACGTCGCCGTCCGGATCGATCCCGACGCGACCGGCGACCCCGGCACCACGGCCCTGGTCACGGCGCTGAACCGGCTGGTGAACGCCGGTCCCGACATCCCCCGGGCCGTCGACGCCGCAGGACGCGTCGACTCCGGGCTGGCCCCGCTGCTCGCGGCCGCCCGCCCCGCCCGAGGCCGGCTGCGCATGCTGTTCACCGGAAGGGAGCGCCGACAGCAGGCACTCGACGCCGTCCAGCAGATCGACGCCCTGCTCGCCGACGCCGACACACACGCTGTCCCCCTGCTGCTCGCCCAGGCGGCCACCGATCTGCTCCGGCCCTCCGACCCGGCGGACGAGGCGTGGCTGGACTTCCAGGTCCGCCCGGCCGAGTACACCGTCCTGCTCTCCGAGGTCGCGGGGCTCACCCCGGACGTCGAGGCGGCCGAGGGCTTTCTGCCCAGCGGGGTTTCCGACCGCGTACGGGCCCAGCGGCTGGACGACACCCACCGCCGGGTGTCGCTGCGCGGCTACCAGGCCTTCGGCGCCCGGTTCGCCCTGGCCCAGCGCAGGGTGGTCCTGGGCGACGAGATGGGGCTGGGCAAGACCATCCAGGCCATCGCCGCCCTCGCTCACCTCAAGGCCGAGGGGGCGACCCACTTCCTGGTGGTCTGCCCGGCCGGCGTCCTGATCAACTGGATCCGCGAGATCGAGTCCCGCAGCACCCTGGACGCCTACCGGGTGCACGGTCCGGACCGTGACGCCGCCCTCGCGGAGTGGATCCACCACGGCGGCACCGCCGTCACCACCTTCGACGTACTGAACGCCCTCGGCAGCCCCGCCGTCCCCGACGACCTCGCGATCGGCATGCTCGTCGTCGACGAGGCCCACTACGTCAAGAATCCCGCCACCCGGCGGTCCCGGGCCATCGCCCGCTGGACCGCGCGCACCGGCCACGTGCTGTTCCTCACCGGCACCCCCATGGAGAACCGCGTCGAGGAGTTCCGCAACCTCGTGCACCACCTCCAGCCCGACCTCCTCCCCCACATCCGCGACAGCGACGCCGCCGCCGGCTCCCACGCCTTCCGCAAGGCCGTCGCCCCCGCATACCTGCGCCGCAACCAGCAGGACGTCCTCACCGAACTGCCCGAGCTCCTCCGGACCGACGAGTGGGAGGAGTTCAGCCCCGCCGACCTCGCCGCCTACCGCGAAGCGGTCGCCGCCGGGAACTTCATGGCCATGCGCCGCGCCGCCTACGCCGACCCCGCCGGGTCCGCCAAACTGCGTCGGCTGCTCGAACTCGCCGCCGAGGCCGCCGAGAACGGCCTCAAGGTCGTCGTCTTCTCCTACTTCCGCGACGTGCTGACCGCCGCCCACGAAGCCCTCGGCGCGCATCCGCTCTTCGGCCCCATCGCCGGCGACGTGACCGCCACCCGGCGCCAGGAACTCGTCGACGCCTTCACCGCGGCCCCCGGCCACGCCGTACTGCTCAGCCAGATCCAGGCCGGCGGCACCGGCCTCAACATGCAGGCCGCCTCCGTCGTCATCCTGTGCGAACCCCAGGTCAAGCCGACCCTGGAAGCCCAGGCCGTCGCCCGCGCCCACCGCATGGGCCAGATCCGCCGCGTCCAGGTCCACCGCCTCCTGACCCCCGACAGCATCGACCAGCGCATGCTCGACATCCTCGGCACCAAGCAGAGGCTCTTCGACGCCTACGCCCGCCGCAGCGACCTCGCCGAGTCCACCCCCGACGCCGTGGACATCTCCGAGCAGTCCCTCGCCCGCCTGATCGTCGAGGAGGAGCAGCAGCGCCTCGCCCTCACCCCGACCCCGGCAGCGCCCGGCGTCGACCTCGGCAAGGAACCAGGCCCGGAACCCGGGCGGCGCTGAACGCCGGTTCCCCATCGCCTCCGCCGCCGCCGGGGGCCGGCCCCGGGGCGGGCACGGGACAAGAACCGGGACAGCGGCCCCGTCTTCGTGGGACGCGGACTGCCGGAGAATGCTGCTCCGTACCAGACGAACCGGGCAGGGAGCCGGCGTCCGCGGTGGCGGATCCCCACCGGCTCCGTCCACCGACCGAGAGGGATGAGAAATGCTGGTCGACCACATCGACGTACCCGATCTGGCCTCGCAGACGTACCTGGACGAGGAGGCCCCGGAAGTCGCCACCGACTCGCCGGCGGAGCGGGCCTGGCTTCCCTCCTACCAGGCTGCCCTGACCGCCTGACGCGCGGCGCCGCCCAGGGTCGCGCCGCCGCACACGCGACAAGCGAGCGACGGCGTGGCCCGGCCGGGTGCCGGATCCGCGGCAAGGTCCAGTGCTCCGGGCCCGCACTCGCTTCCTGACACCGAAGGACGGTTCGTCGTTGTTGTCCGACCTCTCCTCCGCCGGCTCCTCCGCCGGCTCCTCCGCCTCCGACGTGGCGGCGCGGGCCGACTCCTTGCTCTGCGCCGACCGGCAGTTCGGCGACTCCGCCGCCATCGGCCAACGCAACTACGCCCGGTTCCGGCTGGGGTTGACCATGCTGGCGCGGCGGGACGGCGCAAGCGCGCAGGCGCTGCGGACGGTGGCCGCGGCGACGGAGGAACGCCTGCGTCCGTTGCTGTTCGACCCGGTGTTGCGCTACTGCTTCGAGGACGACATCGCGCGGCTGGAGAGCGGCACGCTCGAACGGAGCACATTCGGCGAGTACCTGGCCGGCCGGACGGCCACCGACGCTTCCTCCCCGGGACCGTGCGAAAGCCTGACCCGTCCCCACCGGCGGGCCTGGCCCGTTCTGGGGGACGCGTGGATCCTCACCGAGCTGAAACCGCGCGGCGGAGTGGACCGGATGCTGGGCGAGCGCCTCATGGAGCTGTATCGCGGTGCGCTCGACGACGACCGGGCCGAAGGTCCGGTCAATCCGACGGACGACGTCCGCGCCACCCTGCGGGAGGGCGCGGAACTCCTCGCGTCGCTGATGCCCGCGGCGGGAGCGAGCGTACTCGGCCATATCGCCATGGTCGGATTCACCCACCGGGAGAGCCAGGAGGGCCCCCTCCAGTCCATGTCCGGCGGTGATCCGCTCCCCTCGACGGTGCTGATGGCGCCCGAGCGCTGTACGAACCCGTGGCTCGCGGCCGAGAGCCTGCTGCACGAGGGCGCCCATCTCAAGCTCTTCGACGCGCTGCGGACCGGTGCCGTGGTCATGAACGCCACCGAGCGGGTCGCGATCCCGTGGCGTATCGGCTCCTGGACGGTCATCCGGGTGTTCGTCGCCCTCCACTTCTACGTACACCTGCTGGTCTTCCGGGCCGCGGCGGAGGCAGCGGGCGCGGCGGTACGGGAGAGATTCGGTCCGCCGCCGTCCGCGGAGGTCATCGACGAGCCCAGTCCCGGCACCCCCGCCGCCCGGCACGGAACGTACCGGTCCAGTGCGGAACGGGCCCGCCATCTCGCCGAATGCGTTCTGTCCCTCCCCGACGAGGCGTTGACCGAGAACGGGCACCGGTTCGCGCGCTGGCTCCTCACCGCGCTGCGCCTGGTGGACGGGGACGCGCCGGCGCCCCGCGACCGGGCCGCGGCAACGCCCCGCCGGGCGGCGGCGGGGCCGCCGACGGCGGTGGTCCGGCCCGGGGGCGTGCTCCAGAGGGTCACGCCTGTGGACGCGTGCGCCCTGCCCGGCCTGGGGCAACTCGTCGTCAGCAATGCCGGTTCGGCCAGGATGCACTGGCTCAACTCGCGCTCGTGGACGATCTATTCACTGTGCGACGGACGCGGCCTCGACGCGCTGCACACGGCGTACGCCCGGGCGGCCGGGCTCCCGGCCGGCTCGGACGACGTCGGCCGGCAGGTGAGCGACAGTGTGCGCCGGCTGGTGGCCGCCGGCCTCGTGACCCACGACGAGTGACACTCCCAGCCCGTCCTACGTGGCGGTCCCCGGTCCGGCGCCGGACCGGGCCGCTTCAAGACCCGCCAGCCGCACGGAAATGATGGCTTCCGAACGGCTGGAAACACGAATCTTCGGCAGGATGGACGAGACGTAGTTGCGTACGGTCTTCTCCGATATGAACAGCTCCGCCGCTATTCGGCGGTTTCCGTAGCCGAGCGAGACCAATTGCAGCACCTCCCGTTCCCGATGGGTGAGCGCCGGAAACTGAATTGTCTCGCCGGTTCCCGCCAGGCGTACCAGCAGGGCGGAGAATTCGTCGCCCACCCGGGGGC
Source organism: Streptomyces sp. RLA131 (assembly GCF_056270125.1). NCBI lineage: Bacteria > Bacillati > Actinomycetota > Actinomycetes > Kitasatosporales > Streptomycetaceae > Streptomyces > Streptomyces sp. RLA131. Next base: position 6,858,518 of record NZ_JBWDOQ010000002.1, on the reverse strand, counting down.
CGAGGGTGACGCAGCCGCGTTGCACGGCCCGCACGATGCGCAGCAGGTCCGCGGTCTCCGTGTCCTTGAGCAGGTAGCCGGTCGCTCCCGCCATCAGCGTGGCCAGCAGGAGCCCCTCATCGTCGTGCTGCGGGGACACGGCGGCGATCGTCCTCGTCGCCGGGCACTCCCGACGCAACCGCTGGAGCAGCCTGATTCCCTCGCGACCGGGCAGGTCGAGGTCGACGAAGACCACATCGGGCTTATGCTGCCGGACCGCCCGCACCCCCGCGCGCGGGTCCGGGGTCCCGGTGGCGACGGCGATGCCGTCGCCCTCCAGCGCGGCACGTAATCCCCCCAGGACCAGGGGGATGCTCTCGATCACCACAACACGCGTACCGACACCTCGGACCGCATCGGCCATTTTTGAATCCATCCTCACCACCGGGCCGGGGTGAGGCGTGACGGGGCCCCATTCCCCACGCCGTCTCTCAATTGACCGCGCGAAAGCATAAAACTCCCGTTGGCCGCCCCCATTGACCGGTCAAAAGCTCTCGTCGCAGCCTACCGCGCCTGCCGGTTCCCGCCTCGATGCGACGGCCGGCGCGGGTGGCAACAAGGCTCAAGGTGGCTCCCGATCGGCGATTTCCGCATTTCTCCCGCCTGACCTGCTTACGGTTGTTTGTACTGGCCCCCGGCCGCCGGCCGCCGGATCGCGGCCGGCCGGGGTGGCCGGCGGTGGACCCGGGGACGGCCGGTCCGCGACAGCGGGGGCGCGTTGCCCGTACGGTGCGGCACCCACCGGCTATCCCTGTCGTGATCACGCAAAACGGGGAGAGGCTGGGTCATCGTGCCGCGCGCTGTGCGTCGTGTGGACAAGGCCGCTGCAACAGCCGCAACCGTGGTGTCAACGCTGGTGATTTCACTGGTCGGGTCGCCCGGGGGGATCTCACCCCCGGGCTCCCACAGAACGGAGCGTGACAGTCTCCCGTCACTCCGCTCTTATCACTCTGATCACCAGAAACACGGTGTCCAAGCCCAGTGGGCGAAGAGCCTGGGGTGCCGGCTGGTGATGCGTTGCCAGCACTTGTGGGCTGCTTTGAACGACCGAAATCGCTTGTACTTCTTGCGGATCCAGCGCATCAGGTAGGCGCTGATGCGCCGTAGGAGGGGTAGCAGTTCCGAGCGGTAGAACGCTCCGTAGTACTGCATCCACCCGCGGACGATCGGGTTGATCTTGCGGGCCAGTTCGGCGAAGGTGAGGCCGATCCGCAGGTGGATCCGCCAGGAGCGGACCTCCCCACTGATCTTCTTCAGGGCCTCCTTGCTGATCGCGGGCAGGAAGTTGGTGAAGTTCTTCCCTCTCCTGTTCCGCGCCCTGCGGGCCTGGAACGTGAACCCGAGGAAGGTGAACGACGTGTGCTCGTAGGCACCGCGCCGGTTTCCGTCCTTGCAGTACACGATCTTGGTTTTGTCGGGGTGCAGCCGCAGCCCGACCTCTTCCATCCTGTTCCCGAGCGCCGTCAGGACCTGTTGGGCCTGGCGCTCGCTGACGCAGTGCACGACCGCGTCGTCGGCATACCGTTCGAACTGGACATCCCGGAAGGCCCGGGCCAGCCACAGGTCGAATGCGTAGTGCATGAACAGGTTCGCCAGCACGGGCGAAACGGCAGACCCCTGCGGGGTCCCCCGGTTCCGCTTCTGCAAGGTGCCGTCGGGCAGTTGAAGCGGCGCCTGGAGCCATCGCTTGACATACAAAATCACCCAGACGGCATCGGTGTGAGCCTCCACGGCCTTGACGATGAGGTCCCACCGGACGCTGTCGAAGAATTTCTGAATGTCGAGATCGATCACCCAGTCTTTCCTCCAGCACCGTTCCCGGCAGCGTTCCACCGCATCCAGGGCCGACCGACGTGGCCGGTATCCATAGGAATCCTCGTGGAACGCAGGCTCCACCCGGACTCCGAGGTGCCTGGCCACCACGGTCTGAGCAACGCGATCGGCGACAGTGGGAATACCTAGCATTCTTGTGCCGCGATCATGCTGCTTCGGGATCTCCACCGCTCGCACCGGAGGGGGAAAGTAAGCCCCTGACGACATCCGATTCCAGATCTTGTACAGGTTGCCCCGAAGATCTGATTCAAAGTCAGCAATGGACTGCCCATCCACTCCCGGCGCGCCCTGATTCCTCTTTACCTCCTGGAACGCCTCCCAGACTTCCCACTTCGAAATATCAAACGACTTCTCCGACGACTTCAACTGGTCCCTCGACTCCTCCCGGAGAACCTCCGGTTGGTCAAACTCCCACAGTCACGAGTGACCCGGCCCCTTCGCTCCACCCCCATTACAGGGGCTTCAGCACTACTACGGGCCGGTCCGCCGACATGCCCCGCGACGGTACTCGGATCCTCACGGTGGTCACCGCTTGGAGTGCTCCCTCTCGCGCCCGCACCGGGCTGCAGTGTCGAGGCATGTCTTCCCACGTTCCGTACAAGAGCAGCAGATCAGGCTCACGTCACCTCCATGCCGGACACCGCCTGGCCAATAAACGGGAACCCGCCAGACTCTTCCCGGAGCAAAAGCCATCGCCCCGGTTTTGATGCCACTTGAGTTGGATAACGACACGTCATCAGTGATTCGCTCGCGCTCGTCTTCCTGATCCCCACCTGACACTTCAAAGAGTGCCTTTTCCACATCGCTCACCACGGTCGCGTCACCGCTTCCGCAGCATGTGGCGGTTTGGAGCCTCCCCCCGCAGGGCGGCTCCGAAGGGCCAAATCCTTCATCTCCTGCACAGCATCAATCGCAGCGGCTCTCCTACATTGAGCCCCTCCTCTTGTTCGTGGCACACAGCTCTTTCCAACCTCGCATGCCAGCTGCGCAGTTGGGATGACAGACAGATGAAGCCCCTGGTAGATGGGTTTTCGACCAAGAGAACCGTCTCCACCAGAGGCTTCGCATGCTTGTCTACCCGTCCGGCGTCGACGTATCCAGCTCTGCCCTGCGCTTCCTCGCCGCCCGCCTGAGGGAACACCGCCGCGCTCCCGGAACCCGATGGCGGCGCCTGAACGCAGGACGACAGGCCCTGCTCACCCTCGCATACCTGCGCAACGGCCAGCCCTACGCCCAACTCGCGGCCGGATTCGGGATCGGCACCACCACCGACTACCGATACATCACCGAGGCCGTCAACCTCCTGGCCGCCCTCGCCCCCACCCTCACCGAAGCCGTACGAGCGGCGTCGACGAAGGCGTACGTGATCCACTCGCCGAGGCCGGCATCACCTGCTGGGCAGACAAGGGCTACCAGGGTGCAGGCGGCACGGTCCGTCTCCCTTACCGCGGCCGATGGGACAGCCTCTCCACCGGCCAGCAGGCCGTCAACCGGTCCCACGCAAAGATCCGTGCACTTGTCGAGCAGGCCATCGCCACCCTCAAGTCCTGGCGCCTCCTCCGCAAACTCCGCTGCTCGACCACCCGGATCACGAGCCTCGTCCAAGCCGTCCTGGTCCTCCGGCTCGCTGTCACGGGCTGAGATCAACCCGCAGCATTCACCAGGTCCGTCAATTCGGCCTCGGTCGTCCCCGCCCGCAGACGAACGTCGAAGGTGTAACCCTCATCGCAGAACACCAGGTCCCTCTCTGTCAGCCTTGGGTGCGACGCCCCGCTTCGGCGGGTTAGCCTGAGAGGGCACGACAGGAGAACCACCCCCTCATGACCAGCACCAAGCCCGCCGGATCCGACCCGGCTCCCCGGCCGAAGCGCCATTCATACAGTTAACCTTCAAAAACGTGCTCATCGCGGGCGAACGGTTCTTCTTCGGCTTGGCCACGCCGTGTGCCCAGTCGGGCGTCTCGACGGACGAGGCCCGACGCACCCTCCCCGCGCGCACAGGAGGTGACGCCACGTGACAGCAGACCCGCGTGTGAAGGACATCGGCGACATCCGCACAGCACACCTGTTCGACATGGTCGTCGACTTGGACCCGCCCCTGCCCTTCGGTAGCGGCCCGTTCGGCCGTCGGGTTCTCTTCGGTGCCGCAGGCGGCACGTTCCACGGCCCCAGACTGCACGGCGACGTCCTCCCCGGCGGCGGAGACTGGGCGTTGATCGGCCCCGATGGAATGATATGTCTGGACATACGCCTGACCCTGCGCACTCACGACGGTGCCCTCCTGTACATGACCTACGGGGGCCGCTGGGTCAACCCGCCCGCGCCCGACGCCATGGCCGACCCCGACCCCACCCGCTACTACTTCCGGACCACCCCGCTCTTCGAGACAGGGGCCGAGACCTACGCATGGCTCAACGGCACGGTCTGCGTCGGGTCGGGATACCCGGTCGAAGGCGGCCTTGCCTACAAGATCTCTCAGATCCTGTGAACGTCATGTCCTTCGCAGAGGAGGGAACCGGCGGACGAAGGCTCGGCACACGGTCGCGCGGCATTAACCTCGCGCTTTCACGAGCTCGCGATCCGCTACGAGGCGAGGCTGAACGGAAATCGACCTTCGGGAGGGCAGGCGCTGCTCCCTGGCGTCATGGGAGACGATCAGAAGGGGTGAGCTGCAAGGTGATCCGCCTGCGTGGGCCATTGTCGTGATCTCAGCTCTCAGGGCCAATGGGGCTATTTTGAGGTCTGGCTTCATCCTTATCAGGTCGATCATGGGGTGTCCGGAGGCTGCGCCAACCCGCCGGAGTCCTCTGCTCACCGTTCGCCTGGAGCCGCAGCCAATCGCCGCTGTCCGGGTCTGTTGGTGTCAGACGTTGATGTCAGGTTCGGCTACCGCTCTTGACACGACCAACCGCTGCCGCCATCAGGGCAGCAGCTTCGGGTCAGTGCTGCTGTATTCCCTGCCTTCTGGCCAGATGAAGGCGTGTCCCACGCTGGTGACGAGCTCAACGAGGTCTTGCCGCGGCTTGCTGGGCACCAAGATCGGCCGGCTTCATCCGCACCCGCATCGACCAGAAAGCCGCCCGATGACCACGCCCCAAGACGCCCCCACCTGCCGCCGTATCCGCGTCCGTTCCTTCGGCTGACGGGCGGTCATCGTGCGTCCCCGGCGAACAGTTGGCGCGCGTTGCGGGTGGTGAGGTCCCGCCAGGTGTCAGTGGCGGACGGCTGCGCCGCGGAACCGACGGCCTCGACCTGAGCGAGCACTGCCTCGTCCGGTGTCCAGCAGTAGTCACTGCCGTACAGGAGGCGTTCGACGCCGAACGCTGCGGCGAGGGCCGGGATCTGGCGGGGGAAGGGCGTCCCGGCCATGTCGTACCAGAGGCGGCCGAGTTGTTCCACGGCGCTCGGTTCGTCCACGGGCCCGCCGCCCAGCGCGCGGAACAGTTCCATGCGGTCGGCGAGCAGCGGGAGCGCCCCGCCGCCGTGGGTCAGGATCCAGCGGATCCGCGGATTCCGGGTCAGGACGCCGCGGAAGAGCAGGTCGCTCGCGGTGCGGGCGACGTCGAAGAGAAACTCCAGCATCGGCCGCGGTCGGCCCAGGGAGACGTCGTCGGCGTGGGGCGGTGACGTGGGATGGACGAAGACGACGGCGCCGCGGCGGTCGAGGTCCTCCCACAGCGGCTCGAACTCGGGGTTGCCGAGGTAGAGGCCGTGGTGATTGGTCTTTACCGCCACTCCGTTGGCACCGAGTACGTCGAGTGCATGGGCGGCCTCGGTGAGCGAGCCCTCGACGTCGGGCAGAGGCAGGGAAGCGAAGTGACCGAACCGCCGCGGATGCGCAGTGCGCACCCCGGCGGCGAAGACGTTGACCTCACGGGCGAGGGCGCGGGCCGCGCTGTCGTCCCCGAAGTGCACGCCCGGGGAGGACACCGACAGGTAGGACTTCTCGATCCCCGAGCGCTCCATCATGCCGAGATGCTGTTCGACACTCCACGTGGGCCAGCCAGGCATCCCGTCCGGGTGTTCGATACCGGCGGATCGGGCCGCGGCGACGTAGCTGTCGGTGACGAAGTGGGCGTGGACGTCGATGAGTCCGGCCAAGGTCATGCGGATCTCCCGGGTTCGCGGTTCGGTATGTGTGTCACCGTAGGAAAGCGGTCGTAGGCTGGCATGAGTGATTCCGATGAATGAAACACCGAGTCACGGCGACACCCGACGCAGACGCGGAGGCAGGCCCGCTGCGGGGCAACCGGTCATCGACCGGGCATTCGCCCTCCTCAGCGCGTTCGACAGCGACCATCGTGCACTGCCCCTCGCCGAACTCGCACAGCGGAGCGGCATTCCCCGCACCAGTGCACTGCGGCTCGCCCGCTCGCTCGTCCATGTGGGTGCACTGGAACGGCTCGACGACGGCCGCTACGTCGTGGGGCTGCGTTTGCTGGAGACCGCTTCCCTGGCACCGCGTGGACACGGGCTGCGGTCCGTGGCCATGCCATTCATGGAAGATCTCTTCCATGTCACCCGTCAGCACGTGCTGCTTGCTGTGCGCGACCAGGGGGAGGCGCTGCTCGTCGAGCGGCTTTCGGCACTCGATGCCAGTCCCGTGCGCTTCCGCGTGGGGGGCCGCCTGCCGCTGACGTCCACCGGCGTCGGAGTGGTGCTGCTCGCCTTCGCGCCGCCGGCCGTACAGGACCACGCCATGGCCGCCTATGAGCCCAGGCACGGCGATGACGACATCCGTACGCCGGCCGACCTGCGCCGTGTGCTCGCGGAGGTACGGCGCGGTGACTACGCCTTCGGTCGCCAGAGTCATCCGTGGCGGCTGAGTACCGTGGCCGCGCCGGTGCGGGACGGCGACAAGGTGGTGGCGGCGTTGTCGGTCGTGGCGCCCAGCACCCGTTTCGCGGATGCGGGCTACGGCCCGGCCGTGCGGGCGACGGCCCGTGCGATTTCCCGCCGGCTCCTGCATGACGGCCCTCGGGCGATCCCGCTCGAAGGTGCGGACACACAGCTGTAAAGGCCGCAGGCGGACGCAGCAGCGTGGCATGCCGCACCTTTACGGCAGGCATTGCCGTTTCGGCCGCCGGCGTGCCGGGGTCGACCGCTGACCGATGATCACCTGCTAGCGATCACGGCCTCGATCGGCCCGAGTGCCCCACCCACGGCCCACGCCAGCCCCGCGACCTGCAACTTTAGCCCGCTACCCGGGCCATCACCCAGGCACAGGCGAAAAAGGTCTTCGCACACTACGTCCGGGAGAACGCCGCCGCGGATGCCGCTCTGGACGGGAGCAGGATCAGCAAGGTGGAGACCGGGACCCTGCTCAAGCAGTCCCGGGCCGGATATCGGATGCACCGGCTGGCCGGAACCAAGGACACCCCGGTCACCTACGTCAGGCCGGCCTTCCTGATCCCCGGGCTGGAGAAGCAGACGACGTATCCGCGATTCTTCGCCGTCCTCAGCAAGTCGAAGGGGCGCGAGAGCGATCGTTCCTCCACACTCCACTACTTCGTCCGGAACAGGGCGGCCGGCGCGTGGAAGGCCACCGCCGCGACCTGGGCGGTCACCGACCCGGTGGACAAGTCCGCGAGTCCCGGGCCCACTTCCAGCCGCTCGGCGGGCGGGGGCGGGAGCACGGTCTCCGTCCGGCCGAAGGTGCTCCCCTCGATCCGTACGGGCTCCTCCGGCGCGGCCTCCACCTCACCGGCGGCGGCACGTGCGCGGACGTACTGCGGCGGCTTCGCCGACTACTTGAGCTTCACCGCGCCGCACGGCAAGACCGACGACGCGCGCTTCGCCGAGGGCGGTTTCACCAGCGGAGTGGTCAAGTACTACAACGGATGGGCCGGCGAACAGCTCAGCCGCAGCTTCGACTACAGCGTGACGGGCACCGAACTGCCGGTCTTCGCGCTCGGATCGGGGAGTTCGCTGGTCGCCTGCACCTTCGACGTCGGGTTCCACACCCTGGGCACCAGCGCCACGAGCTGGGTCCGCTACGACCCCGGCAGCAGCGCGGACGTCCTGCTCGGCGGTGGTCACGCCCGCCGGCACAAGGTCGACGAGAAGCTCAGCATGACGGCACTCATCGAGGTGCCGGCCAAGGCATCCGCCGCGGCCACCGTGCTGGCCTGTGACTGCTACGCCCCGCAGCCGTTGTCCGCCACGGGTGTCCCCGCGAACTGACCGGCCTGCCCACCGCCCCGACGGACCGGATGGGACGCCTGGAAGGCCAGCCGCCGGTCGGCACCGTCACCGATGGACCCGAGCAGGTCGTCGAACGTCAGGAACTCCTCCCAGGCCGTCCGGCCGCCGGCCTCGGCCAGCCGCGTGACCACGAGATCTTCCAGTTCCGGGACCCGTTTGTTCTTCCAGATCTTGTCCGCCACGCTCACCAGCAGGTCCTCGATCCCGATGTCCGGTCCGGTCCACGCCGCGTGGGTCCCCGCGAAGCGGGCCAGCTCCGGGCCGAAGCCCTGGGCCAGCAGCAGTTGGCGGCCGGCCTCTTCGTGCGCGGAGCCGGGCCCGGACAGTTCGGCGACGTGCACCGTCTTGCCCATGTCGTGCGTGGCCGCCCCGAAGAGCACGGCGTCGCGATCGAAGCGCAGAGCGGGGTGCCGCCGCGCCGTCCAGTCGACGAGCTGGTGTGCGACATCGTGGACGGCTCGCAGATGGGCCGCGAGGCGCGGTGGCGCGTCGAGGTTCCGCAGGAGCCGGCCCACCCGGTCCGGCAGCGGGCGCAGAGGCGGGTCCGCGGTGTCGTGGAGGGCCCGCAGCAGGAGATCAGCGGTTGTCACGGCGCCAGGTTACCGAGGCGGTCGGACGCGGGGGCGCCGGTGAGCGCCGGTGCAGAGGGCGGGCGTGGACGAGCCGGGCGTGAGGATGTCGCGCAGGGCCGACGGCGTGCCGGGCCGGGACAGGAAGTCCCCCAGAGGTTCCGTCAGGTGACGGTCGCAGTTGCGGACCGCCACGTCGTCGGCACCGCGCACCGCGACACCGCAGGCGGCGGAGGCAAGGAGGCAGGCGTCGTTGTAGCCGTTGCCGAACGCGACCACCCGGCTCAGATCGGGCTCGTCCCGGTACCGCGCGAGGAACCGTGCCAGGCCGGTGGCCTTGCAGGTACCACGGGGGCGGATCACGCAGGCGTCGAAGGCCCGGACGGTGTCCAGGTCGTGGGGAAGCCCGTCGACGGCCGGGGACAGCCCGGGGTGCGGCGGGAAGACCGTTACCGCGACGAGCGGGCCGGGCAGAGCCCGGACATCGGTGGCCACGGTCACCTCGGAGCGCGGCATACCGTGCGTTCGGGCGTACTGCAGCGCGGCCTGCCGTGAGGACGCCACCGGCTCCGCGGCGAGTTCCACGACGAAGTGGCGGACACCGCTGTCCACCAGCCGGTCGGGGAGCTCCGCGGGGAGCCGGCGCAGGGCCGTGACCTCACCGGTGACCCGGTCGAGCAGGACGTTGCCGTCGCTGAGCAGAAAGTGTTCCAGGGCACCGGTCAGCACGCCGTCCGGGTCGAAGCGGCGGAAGCCGGCCACCGGCCTGCCGGTGATCAGGAGCGGTGAGACGCCGGCCGACCGGAGCGCTCGCAGCCCGTCCGGCAGGGACGGGGCGTAGCCGCCGCAGTCGTCCAGCAGGGTGCCGTCGAGGTCGAAGGCCGCGTGGCGCGGACCCGGCGGACGGGTGGAGGCCGACGCGCTCACCGTACGACGGCCATCTGCCGGGCCAGTGCCCCGGTGAAGGCGTCGGCGTCCGGGGCACGGAAGTCACGGCTGTCGAGGTCGACGGCGAGGATGACGGTGTTCCGGTAGTCGTGGACGGCGAGTTCGACCCCACGGCTGGACATCGCCGCAGGCCGGAAGGCGTTGGCCGCCACCTCGATGCCGCCGGACGCGGTCGCATCCGGTCCGGTTCCGTGGTCCAGGAAGCGGGCGGTGACGGCGCCACGCGACATGAGCCGGGGGGTGGAGGCAAGCGCCCGGCGGAGGTCGGCCGAGCCGATGTGCCGGTGTCGCATCGTGTGCAGCAGTTCCGTCCTGACGTCTCGCAGTGCCTGGTCACTGTCGGTGGTACGGGGCAGCAGCAGGGGCAGCGAGCGGGCGAATCTCCCCATCAGGTCCTGGTCGCCCGGGTCGCGCGTGTCCATCATGCAGTGCAGTTCCAGCAGGGGTTGCGGCCGGCTCCGGAAGACCGTGACGACGAAGTGGGACAGGACCCACTGGAACAGCGAGACACCGCCGGACTCGCACTCCCGGCGGACCGACGCCAGCCGGTCGCCCTCCAGATGGACGAACCGGGTCAGGCACGGCTGTACGGGCTCGGCAGGATCGGCCGGGGCGGTCGGGGCGCCGGCACGTGCCTGCGCCAGCTCCGCGAACTTCCGCTTCCAGTAGTCGTGGTTGGCCGTCGCCGACCGCTGCCGGAAACGCTCGCGCTGCCGGCGGATCGTGGCGAGCAGGTCACCGGCGGGCCGCTGCCGGGGAACCGTGCGGCCCGACAGCAGGTGCCCGTAGGCCTCCCAGAGCCGCCGGACGAAGATCGCGCGTCCGGTGCCGTCGATCCCGATCCGTGGGAAGTCGGCAAGCAGAGCGTGGTGTCCGGCGGTGTGGCGGAGCAGCCGGAAGCGGAAGCAGGGCTCGTCGGCGAGGTTCCAGGGTGTGGTCCGCGCGGCCGATCTGAGCTTGGTCGCGTAGGTGGCGAACTGCTCCTCGGAGCGAGCCCTGACGAGTTGCCGTGTCATGAGCGGGCCGGTGGGCGGGGTGTGCAGGGTCTGGACCGGCGATCCGGTGGAGGTGTGGTGGATACGGACGCGCAGGCAGTCGTTGTGCTCGACCACGGTACGCAGCGCGGATTCCAGGACCCGGACGTCCAGTGGTCCGTTGATACGGAAGGCCGCCTGGAGGGAGTGTGGCTCGACACCGGGGTCGGCGAGGTCGTAGGCGTCCTGACCGAATGACAGGGGAGCCGGTGATCCAAGATCGGCGTCGCCCATGGAAGCCCTTTCCCAGGAGACTGTCGAGCGGCCCGTACGCACTGATACGTCAGGCACCCTATTACAAGCGGTCAAGTCTGTCATTATCCAGTCACTTTACTGGCGGAGCAACTTCGTGAATGCTACGGTCGGCTTCCCCAGTCCATTTTGATGTCAACAGGTGACGGCAGCGTGAAGATGAGCAGGGACGACATATCAGCCATGGTCCGGGAGTACGTCGAAAAGATCACCGGGGCGCCCGCCGGCTTCACCGAGACCGATTCACTCGCCCGGCACGGACTGGACTCCCTCGGCAGCGTGGAGCTGACCTTGTCCCTGGAGGACGGCTTCGGCATCACCTTCGAGGACGCCGAACTCTCCTTCGAGAACTTCGAGACGATCGCCGGAATCGTGGACCTGGTGCACTCCAAGGTGAGCGATCATGGCTGATATGAACGATATGGCCGATACGGCAGATATGGCAGATGTGGCAGACAAGGCCGCCATGTCGAAAGGTCGCTTCTTCCAGAACCTCGACACCCTGTCGGCCACCTCGACGTTCGTGGTCGACCGTCCCCGCGGTACCCGCCACCCGCGAGTGCCGCAGGCCGTCTACCCGGTGGACTACGGCTACCTCGACGGCACCGCCTCCGGCGACGGCGAGGGGGTGGACGTCTTCCACGGAAGCGCCGAAGGGCTGGGCGTGGTCGGGGTGTTCGTCACCGCGGACCCCGAGAAGCGGGACGTCGAGGTGAAGGTACTGACGGACTGCACCACCGACGAGATCGAGCAGATCCGGCACCTGCTCAACGACGTGCTGGAGATCGGCGGCCTGCTGGTGCCGCGCCGGGAACAGGGTCGTCCCGGCGCGTAGGCCCGCTCACCGCCCGCTAGAGTGCCGACCTGTTCCAGTCGACCGGGCCGAGGTTGCGCTCCGCCCTCCAGCGGGCGATTTCGCCGGTGATGCGGATCGACGGGGCGCGCCCCCCGGCCTTGCGTATCACCGGCATCTCGAACGGCAGCACTCGGCGGAGTTCGGCGTCGAGTTCCCGTACGACGGCCGCCGCCTCGTGCGCGGTGGGCCCGTCGGCGTCGCTGGGCGAGGGCAGGGCACGCAGGGCGACGGCGTCCGGACCGGGATCGACAGCCATCCGCAGGTGCAGTTCCACGGGGCTCGGGACGCCGCTGAGGCCCGCTCCCACCGCGCGGCAGAAGGCCATGGCCAGCAGCGCCATGGCGCAGGCGCCGACGCACAGGCCCCAGGCTTCCGTTTCGAGAGCGGCTTCCATGTCGGCGAGGGCGGGTTGCACCGAACGGGCGTACCGCCAGGACATGTTGGCACCGTGGGTGATCACCCACTGGACGTCGGTCCCGTCATCGGCGGGGTGGGTCATACGGCCGGGCATCGCAGGGCCACCTCAAGGGCATCGGGATCGACGGAGAGTTCCAGCTCGCCGCGCCGGACGGCTTCCAGCAGCCGGGCGGCGGGGTACCGCCCCAGGGCGTCGAGGAGCGGCCCGCGGCAGTCCACCCACTCCTCCAGCAGCTGGTCGTGGCGGTTGACCAGTACGTCCCTGCCGGCCAGCCGGGCACGGCGGGCGTCCTCGGCGGGGCGCACCAGGACCAGCCGCCGGGCATCCGGCGGTGTCATGCCGAGCTCCCGGCGCGCCTGGGCGAGGTGCCCGTCGCGATCGTGAGCCGCGCAGATGTCCAGCCCGAGCCTGGCGGCCCGGTCGGCCAGCCACTTCTCCCCGGTGGTGACGTCCCCGGCGGCCCGGCACCGCACTTCCGTCAGGGCGCGCCCGGCGCGCTTCCAGAGATAGCCGCGGGCGTCCTGGCCGAACGGACCGCCCTCGGCGGCGTCCGCGAGGTGGGCGACCGCCTGGGCGAGGACCAGTTGGTCGAACGCCTCCCGCAGGAGCAGCGGGAGCAGCAGCTCCACCTGCTCGTCGGTGAAGACCGGCGCGGTGTCCGGGAAGAGTGGCGTGGCGTGCACCCACCGGGCGGTCCAGCGGCGCTGACGGCCGTCCACCGCGGCCCCCAGGGCCACGCCGCCGAAGGGCAGCCGGGCAGTGGGCCTGGCTGCCGCGTCCTCCAGTACCCGCGCCGGCCAGGCCGCGGGGTACTCCTCGACGTCGACGGTGATACCCGCGGCGAAGTGCAGCGTCGGGCCGACCGGTCGTTCGAGGCCGGCCACCAGCAGGTGCAGGTCGACGTCGCTGTGGGCGTTGCCCAGGCCCGAGGCGAGCGATCCCACGAGGTACGCTTCGCCGTCCCGCAGCGCGCCGCCGGTGCCGTCGAGGACCTGCCGGACGGTCAGTCCGACCACGGCCAGCGCCTGTTCGGCCGGGACGCGGCGGCGCGAGGCGGTCGCGGTCATGACGGGCGGCCCGTCGTGACCGCGACCGCCGCGCCGCGTACAGCGGTACGTGCGAGCCGGAGCCCGGGACAGGCGTGAATGTCAGGCATGGGACTTCCTTCCTCCCTCGGCGGTCTGAACCTAGTCACGTCGACATAGCTTGTCAAATATGCATGACAAGCAGTCAACCTCCTTGACATAAAACTTCCGTAAGCGCGACCGAGGAGTAATGGCATGGATAGCGCAGCGGATGTCGAACTCCGGAACGCGCGAATTCCCGGCCGGGGCGGAACCGGTGGACATCCGCTTCAGGGACGGGCTCCTCGCCCTCGGCGAATGTGCCGCCACCGGCCCGGCCGCCCGGCGCGTCATCGACCTGCGCGGCCGGCTGGTGATTCCGCCCCTGGTGGACGCGCACATGCACCTGGACACCGCGCTGACCCTCGACCCGCGCCGCCCGAACCGATCCGGCACCCTGCTGGAGGGCATCGGGATCTGGGCCGAACGCAAGCGGACGATGACCACCCGGGAGATCCTGGGCAACGCCCGCGAGGTGCTGCGGTGGATGGTCGCCCAGGGCACTCTTCACGTCCGCTGCCACGTCGACGTGGGCACGCCGGATCTCACCGCTCTCCGGGCCCTGCTCGAACTGCGCCAGGAGGTCGGCGACGTCTGCACGTTGCAACTGGTCGCGTTCCCCCAGGACGGACTGTTCGACAACGGCGGGCGCCTCGACCCCGAGCGGCTGGGAGGGGTACGCAGAGCCATGGAGCTCGGCTGCGACCTGGTCGGCGGCATTCCGCACCACGAGCGCACCGCCGACCTCGGCCGGGCACAGATCCATGAACTCTTCCGGCTGGCGGACGAGTTCGACGCCGATGTGGACATGCACTGCGACGAGACCGACGACCCCGCCTCCCGGTTCTCCCGGGACATCGCCCTGGCCGCCGTCGCCCACGGACGCCAGGGCCGGGTGACCGTCAGCCACTGCACCGCCATGGCCGGCTACGACCCGTCGACACTGGCCTCCACCGCCCGGCTGCTGGCCGACGCGGACGTCGGGGTGGTCGCCAACCCGTTCGTGAACGTGGTGCTCCAGGGGAGGTCCGACACGACGGCGGTCCGGCGCGGCATGGCCCCGCTCGGGCCCCTGCTGCACGCGGGCGTACGGGTCGGTCTGGGCCAGGACTCGGTGGTGGACCCGTGGTTCCCGCTGGGCACCGGGGACATGCTCGCGGTGGCCCAACTGGCCGCCCTGCTCGGCCACCTGACCGGGCACGACCAGCTGGCACGCGTCCTGGACCCGGCCACGACCTCCGGCGCCGGACTGCTCGGGCTGGGCGCGCGCTACGGCCTGCGGGAGGGGAGGCCGGCCGACCTCGTCGTCCTGGACGCCGACGACCCGGTCTCGGCACTGCGCCTGCTCCCGGCGCGTCTGCATGTCTTCCGCGGCGGCCGTGAAGTCGCCCGGACCGACCCGGCGCACTCTCAGCTGACCGGTGGCTTCGCGCCGGGAGAGGTGTCGTTCGGCCGGGAGCCGGCCGCGGCGCGGACCGCGCGCAGGGCGTAGGCGTCCCGGCCACCCGGCCACCGCCCCTCCAGTGCCCACGCGGCGTCGAAGACCCGCACCTGGTGTTCCAGGCTCCGCCGGTAGAGCAGCAGCAACGACTCCCGCCGGGCCGGGCTCGCACCGGCCGCGGCCTCCTCCACCACCGCGGCGTGCCGGGCACACATCTCGCCGCGGGTACGGCGGGTGTACATGTCCGTCCAGCGCCTGAAGGCCGTGGGCCCGGGGACCCGCACCCCCCGGAAGCGCTCGCCGATGACCTCGGTGAACAGCGAGCACGGGTAGAGGGCGGCGGCGATCTCCGGCAGGCCCCCCTCGTACGCGGCCCGGACCAGGTGGTGACGTAGGCCTCCCGGGCCGGGGACGCGTTCCAGCGGTCCTGGGCGGGCGCTTCGTGGTAGCCGAGCTCTCTGAGCAGGGAGCTCTTCTCGGACAGCTCCGAGACCGTCGACAGGTCGTCGAGCACATGGGCGGCGGCCGCCGCCCAGGGGTGTCCCACCGGCGCCTTGGCGATGCCCAGGGCGAGCACCCGGTTGAAGTCCGCGACGTGCGCGCCGTCGTCGAGCTGGAAGTACGCGAACTGCTCGGCGCGGAGCTCTCCCGAGGCGAGCGCCTCGATCCACGGATGGCCCCGGTAGGCCTCCCACACCTCGGAGCTGGCCTCACGGCACTCGGCGAGATACGTCATGGTGAACTCCTCGACGGGTTTGCCGGTTGGGGGTGCGACGGCTCCCAGCGGCCGAAGGCGAAGCGGGCCGGGTCGAAATCGACAGCCGGGACGCCGCCGAGGACCAGGTCGGCGAGGACCGCCGCCGACCCGGGGCCGGTGGTGAAACCGTCGCCGCCGTGGCCGAAGCAGCCGAACAGGCCGGGCGCGATCTCCCCCACCACCGGCAGCCGGTCGGGCAGGCACGGGCGCACGCCGGACCGGGCGGCGACGACACGGAGACCGGACACCCCGGGCAGTGCCCGCTGGGCGTGCCGCACGATCCGGAGCCGCAGGTGAGCGGGGTCGGGCTCGCCCTCGGGGTACCAGGATCCGCCGACCACCAGGTGGCCGGCGGGTTGCTGGTGGGCCAGGAAGCCGACGGTGCCCGGGGGGCCGATCACTGTCTCGGCCAGTACGTGGCGCAGCTCGAAGGGCGCCGGTTCGGTCACCAGGACCGTACCGCGCAGCCCGGTCAGCGGTACCCTCAGCCCCAGGTCCCGCAGCAGGCCCCGGGTGCCCAGGCCCGTCGCGAGCACCAGGGCAAACGTGGCGTGGCGGTCGCCGCACGGTCCGGTCACCGACCAGCCGTGACCGCCTCGCGGCTCGACCTTTTGCGGTCCGCGGCCGGTGCGCATCACCACGCCGCGGCGGCGGTGAGCGCCGTCACCACCGACCGCGGGCCGAGCCGCCGCCCCTCGGTGTACCGCAGTCCGGCCCGCACCCGCGGGGCGAGCGCCGGCTCGAAGCCGTGCAGGTCGTCGCCGGCGAGGTGTTCGCCGGCGGCCGCCGTGCGGCGGACCGCCGGGCCGGGCCGGCCGGGGAGCCCCACCACGAGCGTCCCGCGCGGCGGGCGGTCGTACTCCACCGGGTGGTCGTCGGCCAGCCGCTCGTACAGCTCCAGGCTGTGCCGCCACAGCCCGCCCAGCGGCGGGGCCGGCGGCACCATCTCGCCCTGGGCCGCGTGCGAGGCGCCGCCGCCGGGCGGTCCGGCGTCCAGCAGCAGGACCTCGGCGCCCCGGCAGGCGAGCTGCCAGGCCGTCGACAGCCCGACCACGCCGGCCCCGATGACGGTCACGTCGGTCCCGGACCGGGCGGTCACCGGGCGCCCGTGCCGAACAGCTCCTCGGCGCGCCGGGCCGCAGCGAGCATGTCGACCGGGTGTGTGCCGCCGCCGATGCCGGCGGAACCGTGCAGCACGGCCGCCGCGACCATGTGGTGGGCGAGGCGGGCGGCCCGCGCCAGCGGCACCTGCCGGGCGAGGAGCACGGCGAGCAGCGCGGAGTGCGCGCATCCGGCGCCGTGTTCGCAGCCGGTGGTGTGCCGTTGCCCGGGGATGGGGTGGTGGCGCCGCCCGTCGAACAGCCAGTCCCCTCCGCCGCGCGCCGGGCCCCCGACGTCGGTGATGAGGACGGCGCGTGCTCCGCGGCCGGCCAGCGCCTCGGCGAGGACCGCCGGGTCGCTCTGTCCGGGCAGTTCGGCCAGTTGCCGCGCCTCGCCGAGGTTGGGGGTCACCACCGAGGCCAGGGGCAGCAGGCGATCGCGGGCGGCGGCGACCGCCTCCCGGCCGCCGGAGAGCTGGGACCCGGCCGCCGTGGTGAGCACCGGATCGATCACTACCGGGACACCGATGTCCTGCAGCCGGTCGGCGACGAGGTGGACCACTGCAGCGCTCCAGCTCGTGCCGACCTTGACGGCGTCGACGCCGATGTCCGCGAGCACGGCGTCCAGTTGGGCGGCGACGATCTCGGGCGCCACGGGGGCGGCGGCCGTGACGCCCTCGGTGTTCTGGGCGGTGACGCCGACCAGCACCGTGGTGCCGTACGCGCCGAGCGAGGCGAACGCCTTCAGGTCTCCCTGGATACCCGCCCCGCCTCCCGAGTCGGACGAGCCGACCGTGAGGCAGCGGGTGCGGGCGGCGGTCATGGCCGGCCGGCCGGCGCCGGAACGGTGTCCGGGAGGAGTTCCGCGACGACCGCCGCGAGTTCGTCCGGAAACGTCCGGCCGCCGTGGTGGACCAGCAGGCGTACCGGGGCGACGGAGGGAAGTCCGGTGACCAGGGCCGCGTAGGAACGGCCGGGTTCCGTCAGCAGCACGGTGGGCCGGCCGAGGGCGCTGGCCCAGCCGATCTCGACATGGGTGCCGGGCGACACGGGCTCGCCCGGGAACGCGACGAACAGATCGCAGCGGCGCATCCACTCCAGGTCACGCGTGGTGCACTCGACGTCGCTCACCATGCGCTCACCCCAGCCTTCGTGGCGGTGGGCGTTGAGGACCTGCCATCCCGCGGTGCCGAACAGGGCGATGAGGGACTCGTAGCGGTTCCGCAGGTGGGCGGACAGGACGTTGGTGTCCGGGTCGACCCATGCCTTGAAGGGGCCGCCGGTGAAGACGGCCGCGGGGTCCGGGGGGCTCGGTCAGACGGCTGCATCGGTCGTGATCACCTCGGTACGGTCGGTTGCCAGGTTCGGGAAGCGGGTGAACAGCAGTTGCCGGTACAGCGGGGGGAGTCGCCCGGCCAGGCCGTCGGCCTCCCCGGTGCCGTACCGTTCCCGGCGGTGCAACTCGAACAGGACCAGGACGTGCTCCCAGTACTCGGGCAGGTCCAGCCCGTCCAGGGTGGTGGCGTCCAGCCGCAGGTCGTCCGCGCGCAGCGCTTCCTCGATCGTCATGACCCGCCACAGGCTGGACCAGTTGTCGCCGTCGGGCATCGGTGGCATGACGTCCGGCGGCAGCCCCTGCGCCGGACCGGCGCCGACCAGCCGGCGGGCCCGTTCCAGGTCGGGCCGGTCCAGGTGCAGCGACCCGGCGACATGGGTGTACGGGCCCAGTGCGACCCCGAGTTGACGGGCCATCATCTCCTGCAGGAAGGTGAAGGAGAAGACGTCGCTGACCATGCCCCGGTAGGCGTCGTTGGCCCGCATGTAGCCGATGGTGTGCAGCCGTTCCTCACGGATGAGGAACTGCAGGGCCAGTGTGCAGGCCACGTCCCGGTTGTCCGGGGCGTCGAGTTCGTCCGGCCGGAAGACCTGGATCACGGCCCGTTTGCTGTCGGGGTCGGCGCGCAGCAGGTCGACCACCGCACTCCACTGGTCCAGGGCCGAGGATCCGTGCCGGAAGATCCGCGGTCCGTAGGCGGTACCGGTCAGTCGGTGGCCGTCAGCGGAGTACCGGGCGACGCCGGGCGCGTAGTGCGCGAGGTAGGACACGTCGTCCCGGCCGGCCAGGTACCACAGCGCCTCGGCGAAGTTGAAGACGAGGTTGCTGCGGCGGGCGGGGTGGATGACCAGCCGCCGCCGGGGGTTGTCCAGGGCGAAGGTCACCGCCAGCCGTTCCTGGCTGGTGACCCCGCGCGGGGCGTTGCGGAACTGGGGCGCGTGCAGCAGCTCGCCGAGCTGGTGCCGGTACGCGTGCTCGAAGCCGGGGAACTCCTTCACAGCAGGTCCTCCGGGAACGAGGCGAACATGTCGCGGTAGCGGCCCTTGGCCGAGTGGTCGCAGGTGCACTCCTCTCCCGCCTCGTCCTGGCCTCGGGTGGCGAGCCCGGCCTCGATGATCCGCTCGAACTTCTCGCGGCCGTCGGCGATGGCCTGCCGGGAGCGGGCCCGGTACTCGTCGGGGTTCTGCTCCGACTCGTTCTTCATGTCGTGGTACGAGTCGATCGCCACGGCGATGGCCGCGTAGTGGCGCTTGCGCTGCCGGGCGAGGGTGAACTCGGGGTCCATGGTCTGGCCCACCAGGCGTATGCCCAGCCGGTCCATGAGTTCCAGCTCCGCGACTGTCTCGATCCTGGCGAAGGCGAAGTTGCTGAGGTAGACGCCGCTCTCGTGGACGGTGATACCCGCCTCCCGGGCGCCGCGGATCAGCAGGCGGCGCAGGACGGGGCAGAAGGACGGGATCACATGGGCGTTGCTGAACCGCCCGTCGGCGGGCGGCAGGCTGATCCGCGGACCGGCCAGGCTCACCAGGTCGTGCGGGATGACGAGGTCGCCGCCGTGGACGTCCTTGTCCACCCCGCCCACCACGAAGGTACCGATGAGGTGCTCGACCCCGAGTTCGTCGAAGGCGCTCTGGTTGGCCTGGAAGGGGATCTCCCA
Organism: Streptomyces sp. RLA131; assembly: GCF_056270125.1. Lineage (NCBI taxonomy): Bacteria > Bacillati > Actinomycetota > Actinomycetes > Kitasatosporales > Streptomycetaceae > Streptomyces > Streptomyces sp. RLA131. The sequence continues at coordinate 6,838,951 of NZ_JBWDOQ010000002.1, read as the reverse complement.
GCTGGGGACACGCTTGCCGGGGAAGCGGCCGTACAGGAAGTGCGTCTCGGTGTCGTGAAGGGTCCCGCTGAAGATCCGGTCGACCGGACCGAAATCGGTGACCACCCGGTTCTGCCGGAACTTCGCCTCCCGGATGAGCCGTTCGGCGCGTAGCACCACTCCGAGTCTCATACCCCTACTCCTTCACGCAGTACGGTGCCGTCGACAAACGAGATCAGATCGTCCACCCACCCCTGGACGGGGTGGCTGAACCGGTAGAAGCGCAGCGACCTCACCAGCGACGAGACGGTGTCGCCGGTCAGCGCGGGTGGTGCCCCCCGGATGGCCCGAACGAGGTCCAGGCGGCGGCGGTCGGCCTCCGGTTCGAGGTAGCGGTGGAGCACGGCAGCCGCCTGCTCGTCGTCCAGCGCCTCATGTCCGACCGGTTCGCCGGGCCGGCAGACCAGTTCGATGATCACGTCCGCGCCCGCCTCGGACCGGACCGATCCGCCCAGGACCGGGACGTCACCGGGGAAGACGAAGATCTTGTCGGGCCGGTTCGCCGGGTGCGGCCGTACGGCCGCCAGCAGGCCGTGTTCGGTGAGCACCGGCCGGTGCTCGGCGAGGGAGCCGGTCCGTACGCCCACCGAACGCGGCCCGCCGACCATGTGCCAGCCCAGCGGGCCGTCGGTGAGCAGGACGTCGTCGTTGGAGACCAGGCTGCCGCCGCTCCCCCGGACCAGGGAGAGGGACGAGGTGGTCTTGCCGGCCTGCTTCTCGCCGACGAACATCACCCCCCGCCCGGCCAGTTCCACCGCGGCACCGTGCAGCGGCACCGCTCCGGCGTCCACCGCCAGGCTGCGCGCCACGGTGCACAGGTGGCGCACCGCGAAGACGGGCAGCCAGTCCGGCAGCGCGCACCCGATGACAATGTGCCGGCGCACGGTGTCGAACAGCACGCGGTGCGGCGGCTCGTTGTCGTCGTCGGAGACGGTGCCGTGGGCGGGGCCGGGGTCCGAGGCGGTGCCGGGGTCGGGGTCGGAGACCTTCAGCTGGATCCGCCAGACGAGGCCGGTCGGGGCGTCCACCGGTTCGTAGAACGGGGCGGATATCTCACGGAGCCGTGACCGGACGCCGGGATCGGCGTCCACCGCGAACGTGATGCCCGCGATGGGGACGTGGAGGTAGTCCGCCGTCCGGTCCGATAGGGCTGTCATCGCAGTGCCTCCAGTATCCTGCGGCCTTGCCGCTCGAACGGCGCGTCGCCCGTACGGCGGGCGGCCGTGAGCGTCGAGACCGCGCAGGTGAGCCGTGCGTAGTCGAGTTGAACGCGGTCGAACGGTCCGGGGTCGTGCTCCCGGCCGGCGCGGTACGCCGCCGCGAACCGCTCCCGCGCCGCGGCGGCATAGGCCAGCTCCCGGTCCCACAGCCGCTCCAGGTCGTGTTCGCGGGGGCCGCGCAGGGCTCGCTCGAAGTCGAAGACCACGCCCCGGCCCCGTGTGTCCCGGGCGATGTTGCGCAGCGAGAAGTCACCGTGCAGCAGCACCTGCGGGTGTCCGGCGGACTCGTCGCCGGCGGCCCGGACCAGGGCCCTGGCGGCCGGCCCGGTCAACCGGCCGCGCACCTCGGCGAAGAGGTGCGGAGCCTGTGCGGCCAGGCTGTCCAGCAGCAGGCCGTACGCCTCCTCGCCCACGGCTGCCGGGGGAGGTCCGGCCGGCGGCGGGGGCAGCTTCACGTCGTGCAGGGCGGCCAGCAGTGTGCCGGCGAGCACCGGACCGTCGGGCGTGCCGGGGACCGGCGTCAGGTCCGCCCAGCGGAAGACCGCGTACGCGCCCAGCGCCCCGGCGGTCCCCCGGGCCAGCAGTTCGGTGGTCATGGCCGGCGGCACCAGAGCGGCCACCGTGGCGTCCACGGCCGCCCGGTCGGACCGGGCGTAGAGCTTGACGAACACCGGGACGCCGTCGTGCTCGCCCCGGAACCACGCGTTGCTGGACCGCTGCTTGTGGCTCGCGGCCGGCACCTGGCGCAATTCCCGCACGCCGGTCGCGGCGGCCAGCCGGCGGGCGACCCCGTCGGGAAGGTCCCCGACCAGGCCGCCGTCGAGCACGGCTTCGGCCGGTGGCGGAGCGGTCACTGGGGCTTGCCGATCCAGGTGCACAGGTAGTCCATGTGGACCAGCCGCTTGTCGGTCGGCACGACCGGGCGCTGCGGGAACTTCTGCTTGGGCGCTATGTCGCGGGGGCAGTAGGGGTCGCGGGCGAACAGGGACCGCTTGCCGGTCTCGTGGGCCTGGACCAGGTAGGACCGGCCGGCGCAGCCGCCGCGGCAGGACTGGAGCAGGCTGCAACCGTCACAGCCGTCCACCAGTTCCGGGTTGGCGTTGCGGCGCCGGAAGCTGCGGAACTGCGGCGAGCGGACGATGTCGTGGAGGTCGTCCTTGCGGAGGTCGCCCACCTTGTAGTCGTGCAGGTACACGCACGGCGACACCGGGATGCGGCCGTCGGGGGTGATGGAGTGGATACGGAAGGAGGTGCGGCCGCACGGGCACCCCTTGGCCTTCTGATAGTCCGTCATCGCGGCGATCGGCGGTTCGCCCAGGTCGATCGGCGAGCAGTGTTCCATGAGGTAGGCGAAGCCCTCGTAGTACTGCTCGGCCGTCAGCATCGACTCCATGTGCTTCGGTTCCACCGGCTTGATCGGGTTGATCCGGATGTTCGCGTCGTAGCGCTTCGCCAGCTCGACCATCTTCTCCAGGTGGCGGGGGGTGAAGTTCCAGTTCATCCCGCACATGATCATGGTGTGGTCCAGGCCGTACTCCTGCGCGAGTTCCAGGGTGCGGATGGCCTGTTTGTAGAGCTTGGCGCCGCGGTTGGCGTTGTGCTCGTCCTCGAACGGCGAGTCGAAGCTGACATCGAGGTCGTTCAGCCGCCGCCAGGTCGCGGTGTGATCGCGCTCCAGGTGCAGGGCGGTCACGCCGGACGTGGTGAGCCCCACGATGATGCCCGCGTCCACCAGCCCGTCGATGATCCGCGGGAGCAGGGTGTTGCGCGGGTTGGGGCCGTTGGTGAAGAGCGGTTCGTTGCCGCCGAGGTTGACGGTCTCCACGCCGTTGAGGGCCAGTTGCTCGATGATGCGGTCCACGATCTCCGGGGTGAAGTCCATGCCCTTCTCCCGCGCGGACATGGAGTAGCAGTGACTGCAGCGGTAGGGGCAGTCGTTGCCCAGGGTCCAGCCGATGTTCTTGATGTCGATCGGGCACTCGTCGGCGTCCTCGTGCTCGATCGGCCCCACCTGCCGGTCGAAGTGCTCCTTGGCGTTGATCACCGAGAGCGGCAGGGATTTCTCGTTGCGGGTCCAGGGGAAGTCGGTCGTGGTCTGTTCGGGTGCGTCGGTCACGGCGTGCTCCATCGGCCAGGGGTCAGCAGATAAACGGGTTGGGGTCGGCGTCGTAGACCAGGCCGACGTCGCGGTAGGCGGCGTCGACCTGCCGGTCCAGCTCGGCGTGCCAGCCGGCGCTGCTCTCGATCTCGGCCGTCACCAGTTCCTGGGCCCGGCCCTCCAGTCGCGAGGTGGCCACCGGTTCCGCGGCCAGGTCGAGCAGCCCGCGCAGCACGTCGAGGTCCCTGCCGCGCAGTCGCACGGCGAATTCGTGCAGCCGCGCGAGTTCCGGCGGATCGAGGGCCTTGGGCGCCGAAAGGGGATCGATGGCCTTGTCATAAACGGCCGAATGCGCTTTGTGCCAGCGCTTCAGCGAGCTGTACACGGGTCGGACGCGTTCGTCCAGCAGGTCATAACGGGTGTTACCCAGGGCATCCTCCTGGATTTGCAGGGCGCCCCGCCTGTTGAGCCGCCGGGTGAAGTTCGTCCCGGCGGCCGCATACATCTCGGTGAAGATCCCTTTCGAGATCGTCCACTGGTATTCACGCATGCCGGAATGGTTTTCCTCCAGCTCTTCCAGGGAAGTGCGGTCGTCGAAGAGGATGTGTCCGGCCTGTACGTAGATGCCGTGACTGCGGAAGATGTCCAGGGCCCGCCGGTTCTGGGCGGGGTCGGCGCGTTTGGCCATTCTGCGCAGTGCGGTGGCGGAGAAGTTCTCGATGCCGCAGGAGAAGGAGAAGAAGCCGGCCCGCGCCAGCTCGGACATGACCTCCTCCGACACCCGGTCGGCGCGGATCGAGCCGCGCAGCCGGGGCTGTATCCCGCGATCGGCGATGGCGTCGGCCAGTTCGGCACACCAGCGGGCGTCGCGGGGCGGTTCGATCAGCGAGTCGTCGATGACCTTGAAGTGGGTGGCCCCCCGCGACCAGAGGTCCGCCAGCTCGTCGACGATCTGCTCGATGGTGCGTTCGCGCCAGGTCGAACCGCCGCCCACCCGCTCGAAGGCCACGATCGAGCAGAAGGTGCAGGACGCCTGGCAGCCACGGGCGGTCTGGACGTGGACCATGCTGCGCCGGGCGATGGTCAGGTGGAGGGTGTCGCGGGCGGGCGCCGGAAGGCTGCCCATGGGGAGTTTGGGCGCCGGTGCGCCGTTGTGGCACGGGACGCCGTCCGTGGCGCGGTAGCTGAGCCCGGGAATCGAGTCCAGCCGGGGTTCACCGTCGCGCAGGCCGTCGGCCAGCATGCGCAGCGGTACTTCGCCCTCCCCCCGGACGACTGCGTCGAATCCGGCTTCCAGGAATTCATTGGTGTGGAAGGTCGGACCGTATCCGCCGGCGACGGCGAAGGTGCTTTCGCACTCCTGCCGGACAAGACGGACGGTCTCGATGGCCCGTTCCATGTTGGAGCGGTAGCAGGCGAATCCGACCATGAGGGGGTTGTGCAGCAGAATCAGGTCCGCCAGTTGACGGACGTCCAATCCTTCCAGCCAGCCGTCAACGACGACGACTTCGTGTCCTGCTTCTCTGAGAAACGCCGCGAGATAACCGATTCCCAGGTTCTCCTCGGCGGTCCGATGAGTGATCGGTGAGGGTGTGGCCAGAACAACGGGACCAACCACAGGCCCCTCCTTGATGTGAGACACGGTGGGATCATGGCATACCCAGGATGACCCAGTCCACTACTTGACTGGATTAGCGACAGCCTCTGTAAACTTAGTCATGACTAACTTGACTAAATAAAACGACCGTGCTGCCATCGTGCTGTCACCGGAGCGAGAGGCATCGGCGACGAGGTGGCCGCACACCCGTGCGCACCTCACGACCACCAGTTGGATCCGGAAGGAGGCAGCCATGGAGGAGCAGGAGTTCTTCGACGTCGTCGACATCGAGGCGATGTCCGACGACATGCTCGACGACATCGTCGGCGGTTCGGGGCTCATCGCGCCGTCAGCCTGCGCGTGACCCGAGGAGGCGTCCAGGCGTTCCCGCCCGGGCGCCTCCGCCACCGCGGGCCCGGAAGGAGAGTTACGAAACACATGGCAGCGGCACACGGCCCCGGAGGATCCCGGTGACCCATCAGACCGGTACCGAGGACTCCACCGGACCGGAAACCACGCGTGCCGGATCCGGCGGCCGCACGCCCCCCACCCCCCGCTTCCGGCGCCAGGCCGACGCCGCCCGGGGCGCGTCACGCCAGTACGGCGCCCCCGTCGGCATCGAGGGCTTCCGCAGGCGGTCCGGCCGGCGGCCGGCGCTCCGGGAACGCCTGCGGCAGGCCGCGGGCGTCCTGGGTCGCCGCCGCGTACCGGTGCGCCTGCAGTCACAGATCAGCGACTGCGGACCGGCCTGCCTGTCGATGGTGCTCGCCCTCCACGGCGTCGACGCCCCGTCCCATGAGCTGCGCGCGGCCACCGGCACCGGCCGGGACGGGGTGTCCGCCCGGCTGCTGCTGGACGCCGCCCGGTCCTACGGGTTCCACGGCCGGGGACTGCGGGTGCCCCTGGAGGGACTGCGGTCGCTGCCCACCGGCACCATCCTGTTCTGGAACTTCAACCACTTCGTGGTCCTCGAACGCGTCGCCGGCGACCAGGTCCACCTCGTCGACCCGGCGTTGGGGCGCCGGCGCATGGAACTGGGCGCGGTGGGCGAAGCCTTCACCGGCGTGGCCCTGGCGATCACGCCCGGCCCGGACGTCGCCGACCGCACGGCGCCGAAGCGCCGGTCCGGCAGCCCGTGGCAGTACCTGCGGATGTTCCTGCCGCGCACCCGGCGCTGGGCGACGTTCCTGGCATGCTCGCTGCTACTGCTGCTGCTGAACCTGGCGGTCCCGCTGGCGACCGCCTATGTCGGCGACGAGGTGAGCCGCGGCCGCGGCGCCCTCTCCGCCGAGTACCTCGGCCTCGGGCTGGTGGCCGTACTGGCGTCCTCGGTGGTACTGCAGTTCGCGCGCTCGATGTCCTTCCACCTCATCCAGGCGAGGGTGGACGAAACCGTCACCCTGGGCATCCTCGACCGGCTCTTCGCCCTGCCCTACGAGTTCTTCTCCAGCCGCAGGCCCGGCGACCTCCTGCAACGCGTCCGCACCAGCTCCACCGTGCGGCAGGTGCTGTCGGTGTCCGCGTTCACCAGCGTCTTCGACGGCCTGCTGATCCTGCTCTACATGACTCTCCTGCTGCTCGCCGACCCCCTGCTCGCCATGCTGGTCATCGCGCTGGCACTGCTCCAGGTCGGCGTCCTGGCGGTGTCCTGGCGGCACCAGGAGTACGCCGGGGCCGACGCCCTGGAGGCACGCTCGCTGGCCGAGGCGGAACTCGCCGAACTCATGGAGGGCATGCCCACGATGAAGTCGGCGGCCGCCGAGAACGACATGGGACAGCGGTGGAGCCACTCCCTGGCCGAGGAGTTGAACGTCAGGCTGCGCAGCAGGCGGCTGCTGGCGGTGTCCTCCGCCCTGAGCAGCGCGCTGCAGACGGGCGCGCCGCTGCTGGTGCTGGCCGCCGGATCGCTGCGCATCGCCGACGGATCGCTGTCCCCCGGCAAGGTCCTCGGTTTCAGCGTCCTGGCCATGGGGCTGCTGGTGCCCCTGACCAACCTCGTCCAGGTCGGGCTGCAGATCTCCGGACTGGGCGCGAGCCTCGCCCGCCTCGACGACATCATGCAGTCGGCCCCGGAACACCGGGGCGAGTCCTACGCGCCAACCGCGGCGACCGCCCACCAGGTCGAGCAGGTGTCGTTCGGGTACCGCGACGGCACCCCGGTCCTGCACGAGGTGTCCTTCTCGGTGCCCGCCGGAAGCTTCACCACCCTGCTGGGCGCCTCCGGGTCGGGCAAGTCCACCTGCGCGCTGCTCCTCGCCGGACTGCACACCCCGGGTTCCGGCCGGGTCCTGGTGGACGGCCGGGACCTGGAGCAGCTCGACACCGCCGGGTACCGCCGGTCGATCTCGTTCGTGAACCAGGAGGCCCGGCTCTTCTCCGGAAGCGTCCGCGACAACATCACCTGGCACGCGGCCGGGACCCCCGACGCCGACATCGAGGCGGCCGCCCGCACCGCCGGCATCCACGACACGGTGGCGGCCCTGCCGATGGGCTACGACACCCTGCTGGGCCCCGGCGGGGCCGGACTGTCCGGCGGCCAGCGCCAGCGGGTCGTCCTCGCCCGGGCCCTGCTCCGCAAGCCGGCCGCCCTCGTTCTCGACGAGGCGACCAGCGCCCTGGACCCCGTACTGGAGAAGGAGATACTCGCCCGTCTGCGAGGTCTGGGCATCACTCTCATCGTGGTGGCCCACCGGCTGACCGCCGTCGAGGAGGCCGACCAGATCGTCGTGCTCAGCGGCGGACGGGTGGCACAGTGCGGCGGCCACCACGAACTCATCGCACAGGAAGGCCTCTACCGTGCGCTCGTCCAGTGACCCCGACGACGGCCCGCAGGACCTGGTCGCCCTCCTCGACCGGGCGGTCCGTACGTTCGGACAGCGCCCCGGAGTGCGTGACGGCGGCGGCCGGTGGACCTGGGCCGAGCTGGGTGCCGCCGCCCGCGGGGCCGCCGGCTGGCTCGCCGGCCTCGGCATCGGCCCCGGCGACCGGGTGCTGTCGCTGCTGCCGCCCGGCCGGGCATCGGCCGCGGTGCTCTTCGGAGCGCTCCGCACCGGCGCGACGGTGATTCCGGCGGCCCACACCAGCAGTGAGTACGAACTGCGCGGGCTGCTCCAGGACGCCTCGCCGGCGCTCGTCGTCAGCACCCCGACGCGGCTGCGGACCATGCGGGCGCCCCGGGACGCCGGAGTCCCCGTCGTCGCACCGCCGGCCCCGGACCTGACGGCCGGTCCCACCGGGCCGGAGCCCGCCGCGCTCGCGGAGCCCGGCGGCAGGGCGCTGCTGCTGTACACCTCCGGCAGCACCGGCCGGCCACGCGGAATCGTCTGCCCGCACGTCACGGTCACCGCCGCGGTCGCGGCCATCGGGGACAGGCTGCGCTACCGGCCGCAGGACATCGTCTGGAACCGGCTGCCGATGTCTTTCGACTACGGGCTGTACCAGCTCTTCCTCTGCGCCTGGTCGGGCGCCGAACTCGTCTTTCCGGAGGGCGAGTTGTCGGCCGGTGAACTCGTGGCGATCCGTGCCTCGGGAGCCACCGTGCTCCCCGCCGTGCCGACGCTCGCCGCGCTGCTGACCCGGCTGGCCGCCCGCGACCGGCGCCCCACCTCACTGCGCGTGATCACCAACACCGGGGCGGCGCTGACCGGCACGGCCGCCGAGCGGCTGCGGTCCGCCTTTCCCGGGACGTCGCTGGTGTGCATGTACGGCATGAGCGAGTGCAAGCGCATCTCCATCGCCGACCCGGACGAGGACATCGACCATCCCGGCACGGTGGGACGCGCGCTGCCCGGCACCCGGCTGTTCGTGGTCGACCGGGCGGGACGGCCGCTCCCGCCCGGAGAGACCGGGGAGATCGTCTCGGCCGGGCCCCATGTGATGGCCGGGTACTGGCGCTCCCCCGAGGCGACGGCCGAACGGTTCCGCCCGGCCCCCGACGGCATCGGCACCGCGGTCTTCACCGGGGACCAGGGCCGACTGGACGCCGACGGGCGGCTCCGTTTCGTCGGACGCCTCGACGACATCTTCAAGCGCCGAGGACACCGCATGAGCACCCCCGAACTGGAGAGCGCGATGCTGGACATCCCCGGGGTGAGGGCCGCCGCGGCCGCCCCGCCGGAACCCGACGGGACGCTCGTGGTGTGGGCGGTCACCGAGCTGACCCCCCACGACGTGGTGCGGGGGGTGGCGGAACGGCTGGGCCCGGCCCGCGCCCCTGACCGCTGCGTCGTCGTGCCGGAGCTGCCGCTGACCGTCAACGGCAAGGTCGACCGGTCGGCGCTGCGCGCCCTGGCGCACGAGGTGCCGCGATGACCGACTGGCCGCGGCTGGCCCGGCGCTTCGGCACTCCCGCCTACGTCTACGACCTCGCAGTCGTACGCTCCGCCGCCAGGGCGCTCGCCCGTGACCTCCCCGACGGCGCGGAGCTGCTGTACTCGCTCAAGGCCAACCCGCATCCGGCCCTCGTACGGCAGCTCGCCGTACTGGGCCTGGGCGCCGAGGTGAGCTCGCCGGAGGAACTGCGCACCGCGCTGGCCGCCGGGCATCCCGCGGAGCGCGTCCTCTACACCGGTCCCGGCAAGACGCCCGGGGAGATCGCCACCGCCCTGGACGCCGGGACCCGGCGGTTCTCGGTGGAATCCACGACCGACCGCGACCGGCTGGCCGAGGCCTGTGCGACGGCGGGCGCGGACGCGGAGTACCTGGTGCGGCTGAACCCGCCCCGGGGCAGTGCCGCGGGTTCCCTGCGGATGGGGGGCAGACCGACCGCGTTCGGAGTCGACCCGTCGGCCGCCGACGATCTCCGCGCCCTGCTGCGGCCCCGCGGACGGACCCGGCCGATCGGCACGCATACCTTCTTCGCGACCAACGTCGACCAACCGGACGCGCTGCTGCAGGAGTTCGAGCAGGCACTGGCCACCGCCGCGGAGGTCGTCGACCGCGCGGGATTCGTACCCCGGGTACTGGATCTGGGTGGCGGCTTCCCCGCCCCGTCCGCCCGGCCGGGACAACTGGCCCGGCATCCGCTGCTGTCCGCCGGGATCCACCGCGCCCTGGACGCCCGCTTCCCCGGCCGGGACGCACCGGACCTGCTCTTCGAATCCGGGCGGTACCTGGTGGCGACAGCGGGCACGCTCCTCACCACGGTGCTCGACGTCAAGCGCAGCGGGGACCGGACCTTCGTCGTGGTCGACGCCGGCATCAACGTCCTGGGGGGCATGTCCGGCCTGGGCCGGCTGCTGGCACCCTCCGCCCAGCCGTACGGCACCGGGGAGGGCGACCCGAGCGTGCTGGCCGGTCCCCTGTGCACCCCGCTCGACGTACTCAGCACCTCGGTGCGGCTGCCGGACCCGCGGCCCGGCCAACTGCTCGCGATACCCAACGTGGGCGCCTACGGCCTGACCGCGAGCCTGCTGGGCTTCCTCAGCAGACCACCGACGACCGAGATCGTGACCGACCGCGGGCAGGTCCTGTCCGCCCGACGGCTGTCCGTGCAGGCCCAGGAGGTGCACTGCGATGTCTGAGACCGCAAAACCGCACACCACCGACGGCACCGCCCTGGACGACGTGGCCCGTGTGCTGGCACTGCACGCGGGCGACGTGGACCGCGACGCGCGGTTCCCGGTCGAAGGACTCCGGGCGCTCCGCGAATCCGGCTACCTGGGCTATCTCGTCCCGGCGGAGTACGACGGCATGGGCGCCGGTCTGGGCGGGCTGGTGGACACCGCGCAGACGCTGGCGGGCAGTTGTCTGTCGACAGCGATGATCTGGGCGATGCACTGCCAGCAGGTCGACGCGGTGGTCCGGCACGCCGACCCACGGCTGCGCGCCCGGATCCTGCCCAGGGTGGCGGCCGGCGAGGTGTACCTCGCCTCGGTCACCACCGGCGCCGACACGGGCGGCTTCCTGCTGTCGGCCTCGGACGCGCTCTCCCGCGACCCCCTCGACCCGACCGACCCGACCGGCCCGACCGGCCGGAACCCCGGGCGCCTGCGGCTGGACCGGCGGGCGCCGGTGGTCAGCGGAGGCGAGCACGCCGACGCGTACCTGGTCACCATGCGCGCCGACGAGAGCGCCGACGACCACGCGGTCTCGCTGGTCTACGCCGACCGCGACGATCTGGTCGTCGAACGCACCAGGGGCTGGCACTCGCCGGGCATGCGCGGCACCGACAGTGCCGGCTTCCGGCTGGCGGGCAGCATCCCCGACAACCAACTCATAGGTGAGCCGGGCCTGTTCCGCACGGTGGCGGTGGACAGCATGATCCCGGTCGGACACCTCGCCTGGAGTGCCTGCTGGCTCGGCGCGGCCCGCGGCGTCTTCTCCGGGCTGCTGCGGCTGCTGCCCCGCAGCAGCCGGCACGACACCTCGTCCCCGCTCCTGCGGGAACGGCTCGGCCGGATCCGGCTCGACCTGGAACTCGTCAGCGCCTATCTCCACCGCGTCCGCGAGGAGGTCGACCAACGCCGGGCCGCCGGCGCCCGGATGGACGACCCGGCGGTCCAGATCCACCTGAACTCCCTCAAGCTGGCCGCCTCGGAACTCACCTTCGGCGCCGTCGATCGGATGGTGCAGCTGGCGGGCCTCTCCCTGGGCTACAGCTCCGACTCACCCCTGCCGCTGGAGCGCACCTTCCGCGACCTGCGCTCGGCCGCACTGAACTACGCCAATGACCGGCTGCTGACCGCGAACGGGGCCCTCACCCTGCTGGACCGGCCGGTCGGCCTGCTGTGACCCCCCGACCCCGACTTCGACCCCGACCCGAACCGCTTCTTGCCGTGCGACGAGCCCGGCAGCAGATCCCTCGCGAGGTCAAGAGATGAACCACGACATCCCCTCGTCCGAAGACCTGGGCACCGGTTCCGCCGGGCACGCGTCCCCCTACGACTGCCGCCCCCACGACGCCCTCTCCGCCGGACGGTCGCCCGCCCACCGCAAACTGGTCTGGACGGACGACGTGGACGAGGTGGGGACCACCACCCACCTCACCCTTCTCGAAGTGGTCGGCAGGTGGGACGACACCGACCGGCCGGAGGACGAACGGCCCGCACGGAGCGCCACCCCGCTGCGCGACGCCGACCAACTGGGCGTCTCCGCCGATCGCCTGTGGGTGGCCCTGGCCGACAGCGCGCACGGACCGGAGTCCGCCGCGCAGGAGGCCCGACACTGTGACGGCATCCCGCGGGAGCGCGTCGTGCGGGTGGCCCGGCTCCGCCGCTGGTCGTCCGCGGAGGACGGCAGGCAGTTCGCTCCCGACGCCGCCGGGTATGTCGACCTCACCGGGCGGCCCTGCCCGGCGGAGGATCCCGGCCGCTGCCTGCCGGGGCTCTGTGGCAACGGCCGGTTCTCCGAGATCTGGAGCACGGTGCCCGGACTCGGACCGGTGGTCGAACTCGACCGCGTCCTGGCGTTCCGGGACGGATGCTCCAGCGTCTACGAGACACCACGCCTCGCGGCGATCGTGGAGGCCCTGGTCGGCTACAGCCCGTACACCATGGACGAGATCGACGACGACCCCGACCTCACCCGCTGGTTGCGTATCCTCACCGACCATCTGCGCACCTCCGTGCTCCTCCTGGGGAGTGCCGACATCCACCCGGGCGAACCGGGCGCCGGGCAGTTGCTGCGCCGCATCGTCCGGCGATCCGTGCGGTACGCCGACCACCTCGGCATGACCCCGGCGGAATGGTGCCAGGCCGCGCCGGTGGTCATCAGGGCCTACCGGTCCACCTATCCGTGGCTGGTGGACCACCAGGACCGCGTCCTCGACCGGCTGCGGAGGGAACAGGAGGAGTTCACCGCCACCATCGAGGCGGGAACGGCCCTGCTGGCACACGAACTCCACCTGCTGCGCCGCAACGGCGGGGACACCCTCTCGGGCGAGACCGCCTTCACGCTGTACGACACCTACGGTTTCCCGATCGAGTTCACCGCGGAGATCGCCGCGGAGACCGGCTATGCGGTCGATGTCGCGGAGTACGAGAGGCGGATCGCGTCATAGCCTGCGGCGGGCGCGGGGTCCGATCGCCGGGCCGGTCGCCGGGCAGGTCGCCGGGCCGGTCCCCCGCGCCCGTGTTCCGTTGGCGCGCGGTGACCGGGCCGACGCCCCGGTCACCGGGTCCGTACCCAGGGTGCCGCGGCGGCCGCGCCGCCGGTGGCCCGGCGCTCGGTGCGGCTGTCGAGATCGGCGGCGGCGACACGGGCGAGCGGCACCTCCAGCCCCTCCTCCCGGCACCACGCCAGCGCCAGGGCGAGCGGCACGCCGTGCTCCGACCGCAGACGGACCAGGTCACGCGCGGTGTCCGCCGGATCGCGCGCGTCACGCGCATGCCGCAGGAAGCGGATATACCCGTCGTTGAACACCCGGGAGACCGAGGCGACCTCCCGCCGGGCCAGCATGAGCGCGTTGTCCCGCAGCGGAGGAAACCCCATGGGGACCCGGTTGAGGTGGTCGGCGGATGCGATCAGGCCCACCAGGTCCGGCAACGGCGCCTGGGCGAGACGCAGTTCGGTTGCGGCCCGCCGCACCAGACGTCGCAGGACGTACGGACGCCCCCGGGGGCCCCGGCGCCGTGCCCTCCCCGAGCAGCAGGGCACTGGTGAAGCTGTGGTCGGCCAGGACCCGGGCGTGACGGTCGCGGAACGCCGACCGGCCGGGCAGTACGGCCGCGATACGTCCCATGAGCGACCGCATGGCGGGCAGCGCATACGGATCCCTGGTGCTGAACAACGCGCACAGCAGGGCGTGTTCGGGAACGAGCACCTCGAAGACCGGGCGGCGCAGCGCCACCACGCGCCCGTCCGCGGCCCGATCCCGCTCGACGAACTGGCAGTGGGCGACGGACAGATGACGGCCGCACGGGCAGTCGGGCGCGCATCCGGCGGAGCACGGCGGCCCGACGGCGACCCGAAAGGTCACGCACAGGCCCAGCTCGGGTTCCATCCGCTGTGGCGCGGCGGCCGGCAGCGCGCCGTGCACCACACGGTGCGCGGGGACGCCCAAGCCGTGGAGCGCGTCGGCGACCGGTTGCCCGGCGGATCGGTCGTGTCCCGACAGCAGGAAGCTGATGTCCAGCGGATCGACGCCCGCACGCACGAAGGCGCGCAACAACTCGTCCAGCAGAGCGGCGTGGGCTCGCCGTCCCTGCCAGACCGCACCGACCACGCGCTCGGCGGAGGGTGGCGCCGCCACGGGCAGGGAGTCCAGACGGGTGGCGCGGACACACCACTGGACCACGACGGCGCCTCCGCCGGCCCGGGGAAGCTCGGCGAGCATCCACCGCCGCCACGCGGGTGAGGCGGGATGGGTGAACAGCACCGGATCGCCGGAATCCGAATTCAGCCCCTGCGGATGGTGGTGCCGGTACCCCGCCGCGGCGAACTCCATGGCGAGCAGTCGCGCGCCTGCCTCGGCGCCCTCGGAGGGGCTGCTGCCGGACGGGCTGGTCCCCCTCATGGCGCTCCAGAAGAATAGACGCCTTTACGACCAAGGCCGACGACCTATTGACCTGATCATTATTACGTCTTGCCGACGAGCACACCACCCCGGTGCCGAAAAAGTCAGCAGAACAAGAAAGCGTCATCACGCGTCACCACAATGGGGCCCGATCACCGGCCGCCCTCCCGAGCCGAAGCCGACTCCGACCCGGGCCCCACGGACGGAACCGCACAGCAGGGGTTCTCAGCAGCACAAGGGCCCGTCACCCGGCGTTTGACCCGCCGCCCGCACGTTGCCCCCCGTAGACGCCCCCGCCTCTAAGCTCGCGACCGCAGGCGCGCTGCCGCCCATCACAAACATCAACGCAAGCACGACAGATATTCCCCGGCGCACATTACCCTCCCAGCAAGGTGATTGCTCATTGACTCGATAGTGACACCCGTGACTGACGATGTCAAGATAAACCCCGGGAGTCAGAATGCCTGATTTGGCGAAGAAAGGGGTATCCATAGGAACGGTCATGCGACCCGAAAGCCACCAAAGGGGCACGCGCGTGGTGGTCGCGTCCGAGTGGCAGGACCGCCCGTCCAGCTGCCGAGGCGCCGCACGGGCAGGCCGGCTCGTCCGGGGGCGGGACCCGGTGACGCCGTGGTGCTCGGCCGTCAGTTCGGAGAGGAGAACGACTGCCTGAGCGAGGCGGTGAGTGCGGTCTCCCGGTGGCCCATGCACCGCAGGCTCTGCCGGTAGGCCCAGACCGCGCGCTCGTCGTCGCCGCAGATCTGCAGGATCTCCGCGAGCTCGGCCCAGGCGAAGGCGGCCCGCCGCCCTGCCTCGGACGCTTCGAGAATCAGGGCCCCGCGCTCGTAGGCGGCCTGGGCGCCCTCCCGGTCGTCCTGAGCGAGCCGGGCATGCGCCAGGACCAGCAACGTCCTGGCGGTCTGCAGACGGTGGTTCGGGCCGAGCAGACGCAGCGCCTCGTCCGCGTGCCCGATCGCCGCCGGGGCATTGCCCAGGAGGAGTTCGGCCTTCGCCAGGTCGGTGTGGCAGTAGGCGATGTCCACGCTGCTGCCGGCGCGGCTGAGGGAGTCCGCGCTCTGTTCCAGCAGCCCCTTGGCGGCACCGGCATCGGGGGTGTCCGACTGCAGCAGCACGGACGCGTAGGCATTGCGCAGACGCGCGAGAGCCCGTTCGTCCTCGCCCTCGGAATAGATGGACAGCGCCTTCTCGATCAGCACGAGGGCGTCGGCGGTGTGGCCGTTGCGGTGCATGACCAGACTCGCGTTCCAGTAGGCGGCACCGAGCGCCTTGGGATTGCTCACCTTCTCGGCCTGCTCGATGGCACGCGACGCGAGATAAGCCGCGCGGTGGAGGTCACCACGCTCGAAATGGACGCCCACCAGTGTCGACAGCAGCTCCACGCCGAGCAGTGTCGGCGTGAGATCCAGCGCCTCCAGCTCGGTGAGCGTGGACTCGGCGAGTTCCACGGCGTGGGTGAGGTCGCCGAGCTCCCGGTAGCAGCGGCACAGGGCGACCACCGTCGTCAGACGTGAGACCCGGCTCTCGGGATTGCCGTTCGACGCTTCCCGCAGCGCCTCGTAATGCTGGATTGACTCCTCCAGCCGACCACAGTGCTCCAGTGACTGGGCGATTCCCATTTCCGCCGCGAACCACAGCTGCGGATGTTCCGCTACCGAGATCCTCTGCTGCACGGCCTGGTAGGCGTGCAGCGCGGCCTCGGCGTCGCCGTTGCGCAGCACCATCTCCGCATAGCGCAGCTCGACCTCCAGATCGGGAGTGGGAACCGTCATCGGCAGGTCCTGGCCGCTGAGTTCAGCGACGTCGCACCCCAGCCGCGAAGCCAACTGCCGAAGTACTTCGCCGGACGGGACCCGCTTGCCGGCCTCCAGGAGCGAGACATAGCTCGGGGACAGGTCCTGTCCCGCCAGTTCGGCCTGCGACAGACCGCGCGCCCGTCGCAAACGGCGGATACGCGCACCCACCTGGAGCGGCTCTGTCATGTAAGTCCCCTTGACTGAGTCGAGGCGGCGGTAAATATCCAGTCAATGGTACCTCCCGCCCCTATCCCCCGGTAGGGCGGCAGTCACGGACCAAATATCCTCCGGTATTGTCACGGGCGCTTGTGACGGGTACCGGTGGATCTTTCCGTCCCCGCGACCGGTGGCGTGCGCCCGGTGCGCCCGGCCCGCACCGCGCAGGGGGCTCGTGGAGTGCACCGCGCACGGTTCCGCCGTTGGCGGCAGGCGACTTCAGCGGGAGCCGCCACGACATCCTCCATCGGACCGGCCGGGGCGCGGTCCGGCGCGTCACCGCCGGTCGTGGCCGGCGGCCGGCCCGAAGCGACGGGGCAGCAGCGCCCCTGGCATAAAGTCCGGCGCCCGTTCCGAGATCGAGCCCGCCAAGGCCGGTGAATTCCCTGGCCCCACGAAATTCGCCACTGCCCAGCGTCGGCGCTCGCGGTACCGCGTCAGATACGCATTCTGCAATTACCGCCGCACTGCCGGCGGCCACGGCCTCCGGACCGATCCATCGACTCCGACGGGCAGGCCGGGCCGGCGACGCCCCGCCGCCGCCGGTCCTTTCGGGAACTCAACCGGTCAGTCGTGCGGGACGATCGCGACGGGGGCGGCGGCATGGTGCAGGACGGCGTGCGTGACGGGACCGATGTGGGCGCCGACGGGCACACTTCGGCTGCGGCGGCCCACGACCACCAGGGAGGCGTCGGCTGCCGCGTCGACGAGGCGGTCGGCGGCCGGACCGACCTCGGCCTGGGCGGTCACGCGGACCGTGGGGTACTTCTCGCGCCACGGACGCAGGGCCTCGGTCAGCGCGTTGGTCTCCTGTTCGGCCAGTTCCGCGCTGAGACCGGGATCCATGACGGCGCCGTAGCCGTAGTACGGCGGGAGATTCCAGCCGTGGATGACGCGCAGCCCGGTGGTGCGGCGCAGGGCCGCGTCGAAGGCGAACCCGATCACGGCGTCGCTCGGCCGTGCCAGGTCGAGGCCGAGCAGGACGTCCCGGTACGGGGAACTCGTGGACGGCCGGCCGAAGGCATCGCGGAGGTGCTCGTCCTGCTCCTGCTCGCCGGCGCGGACCAGCACCACCGGCCGCGTCGCGTGGGCCACGACCGACAGCGCGACCGAACCGACCAGGAAGCCCCCGATACCGCTCAGGCCGCGCGACCCGAGCGCCAGCAGCTCGGCGTCCTCGGCGGCGGCCAGGAGGGCGTCTACCGGCTGTTTGTTCACCTGTTCGGCGTGGATCTCCAGGTCGGGGTGGTGGCGGCCCAGTTCCTGCGTCGCCTCGCGCGGTACGCGCTCGGCCCAGTGGCGGTGCGGCTCGGTTCCGGCGAGCGGGGCGTACGAAAGCGGCTGCCAGTCCCAGGCGTGCACGAGGCGCAGCGGTACGTCGTGGCGCTCTGCCTCGCGGGCCGCCCATCCGGCTGCGGCCAGACTCTCCGGCGAACCGTCCAGACCTGCGACAACAGTGCGTGACATGGTGCCGACCTCCTTCACTCGTCATCCGATCCTGTTTTCCATGCTCCCGGCCGGTAGGGGGCCGCAGCAGGGGCCGCAGGTCCCTGGCGGGGACCGACCGGCCCAAGCGGACGGTCCCCGGGGCGGAGCCGGGCCAACGGGACGGGTGCGCCCGAGGGTTCAGGACGGTACGGAACGGCCCCTTCCGAAGGGCCGTTCGGCCCCGGACGCCGGGGCCGGCGCGGACACAGGATGTGAGCACCCCGGCATCAGCCGCTTCCGGGCACACCCCGCCCCCGCCCCTCCTCACACCCAGGAGCACGTCATGCAGGCAGCAGTGGTCACCGAGTTCGGCAAGCCGCTCGAAATCCAGGAACTCCCCGTCCCGGAGCCCGGCCCCGGCCAGGTGCTGGTCCGTATGGAGGCCTCCGGGCTGTGCCATACCGACATCCACGCGGCGCACGGCGACTGGCCCGTCAAGCCGAACCCGCCCTTCGTCCCCGGCCACGAGGGCGTCGGCCCGGTCGAGCGGGTCGGCGCGGGCGTCGACGCCGCTCTGGTCGGCAGGCGGGTCGCCGTCCCGTGGCTGGGCTCGTCGTGCGGGCACTGCCGGTACTGCGTCTCCGGCTGGGAGACGCTGTGCCCGAGCCAGGTCAACACCGGCTACTCGGTGGACGGTTGCTACGGCGAGTACGTCGTCGCCGACGCGCGCGCGGTCGTCGGGGTCCCGGACGGCGTCAGCTCGCTGGACGCGGCCCCGCTGACCTGCGCCGGCGTCACCACGTACAAGGCGGTCAAGGTCGCCCGCGTGGTGCCGGCCGAGCGGGTCGCGGTGTTCGGGATCGGCGGCCTCGGCCACCTCGCGGTGCAGTACGCGCGGCTGGTCGGCGCCTTCGTCACCGCGGTCGACATCGAATCCGACAAGCTCGGGGTGGCCCGGCTGCTCGGCGCCGACCATCTCGTCAACGCCCGCACCCACGACCCCGTCGAGGAGATCAAGGCCGTCGGCGGCGCCGACGTGGCCATCGTGCTCGCCGCCTCACCGAAGGTCTTCGAGCAGGCGTACCGGTCCCTCAACCGGGGCGGACGGCTGGTGTGCGTGGCCCTTCCCGGCGACGACGCGGCCATCGAGCTGCCGATCTTCGAGACCGTGCTGTTCGGGATCTCCGTCATCGGCTCCATCGTCGGCACCCGTCAGGACCTCGCCGAGGTCTTCGCGCTGCACGCGGCCGGCCGCACCCGGTGATCGCCGAGACCCGGCGCCTGGACCAGGTCAACGACGCCATCGACGAGGTGCTGGGCGGCCGGGCCGAAGCCCGGCTCGTCTTCGAGTTCTGCCACACGCGGAAAGCGGCCGGCGCACCGGCCGGCGACGGCGCCGGGGTCAGGCGCCGAGCGCCCACAGGAAGGTGGTGGCGCCGACGAATCCGATGGCGCCGAGGGTGGTTCCGGCGACGGCGGTCCACAGGCGGCCGGCGCCTTCGCGGGCGTGGTGGATGCCCATTGCTCCGAGGGCGATGGCGAGGCCGCCGGCGATGACCGCCCATGGGAGCGTGGCGAGCGCCAGCGCGGGCGTCCACGGGCATATGGCGGAGATGGCGCCGAGGACAAGTGCGGTGGGGCCCAGGGCGACGGCGGGTGTGTCGGTCCGGCCGGGCACGGTCGGCTCAGGCATGGTCTGCTCCCCCATTTTTGAACAAGTTCAAATTACCTTCTGATCGTACCCCCAAGGGAGTGCGGCGCGCAGGCCGAGGTGGGCCCGGAGCGGGGGCGGCGTACGGCGCGGCCGGTCGGCGGAGGACGACCGTCAGCGGCCCGGCGGGGAGAGTGGCACCGCCGGGCCGCTGACATGGTGCTCGGTGGCCGGATCACCGGTCCGGCCTCCGGATCCCGCTTCGCCGGGAGCGCCGCCGGTGAGCTCGCAGCCGACGTCCACGACGCCTTCGACCGCGCGGGCCAGCCGGACCGCCACGGGCACCAGGGCGGTGTCGCGTATCGTCCCGGCGAGCGTGACCACGCCCTCCTTCACCCGGACCCTGACGGGCGAGGGCTCGCCGGGGAAGAGGTAGGTGACCACTTCGCGGCGGACCTCCTCCTCGATCTCCTCGTCGGGCCGCAGGAACACCTTGAGCAGGTCGCCGCGGCTGACGATGCCGGTGAGCATCCCCTCGGCGTCGATGACGGGCAGCCGCTTGACGCGCCGGGCCGCCATCACCCTGGCGGCCCGGGAGATGGTGGCGTCGGCGTGGACGGAGACGGCCGGAGTCGACATCAGGTCCCCGGCGGTCAGCGCTCCCGCCTTGCCCAGGTCGTTCAGCCGGCGCAGCTGCTCGGAGCGGGTGGGATCACTGTCCCGGAACTCCTCCTTGGGCAGCAGATCCGCCTCGGAGACCACGCCGATGACGCGTCCGTCGCCGGCCAGGACCGGCAGAGCGCTGACCTTCCACTGCTCCATCGTCCGGACGATCTCCTTGAACGCGGCGTCACGGCCGAGGGCGACAACGGTCCGGGTCATCACGTCGCTCACGATGTGCGGGGTGCCATGCATGGGGTCTCCTCCTTCACCGGGTCCCGTGCCGAGCCGGGCGGCGTTCACGGCAGGGGGCCGCTGCCGTGCGGTCCGTACAGGTCCAGCAGACGGGTGCGGGCGCCCTGCAGCCGGTGGGCGACGATCTCGGCGATCCGGCGGGAGACGGCCCGCCCGAACACCGGGTCGGCCTCGATCAGGGCCCGCACGACCGTGGCATCGAACTCCAGCGCCCGCACGGGACTCTGGGCTTCGGCGCCCAGGTGCCAGGTGTACGGCGGGAAGAGCCACGACCAGCCGAGCAGATCGCCGGGGCCGAGGGTCTCGACGGTGGCGGCGTGGCGACCGGGGACATGCAGGTCGAGGGTGACCGAGCCGGTGTGGATGATCCAGAAACTGTCGGCCTTGCGGCCCTCGTCGAAGATGCGGGTTCCCGCGGTGAACGACACCTCGCGGGCCAGCTCCATCATCCGCTCGCGGCCCTCGGGGGGCAGTGCGCCGAGCAGGTTGCTTGTCGTGGTGGTGGTCATATGACGGCCCTCCGGGCCAGATGATGCCGGTTCGGCAGTGACAAGAGCTTTCATCACCATCGTGGGCCGACGCCCCTGGTCAGGACATGGGCCGAGCGGTCCTGACCGCTCGGCCGCTCGGCCCATGTGCCACGTCAGCCGCGGTCAGCGGGCCGCGCGGCGGGGATGAGCCCGGAGGCGATGCCATGGGCCCAGGTGCGGATCTGCTCGCGGTCGCGGAAGTCGCCGCCCTTGCCCTGCTTGAGGATCTGGCGGGCGACGAACCCCTGGGCGCCCTCGGTGAGCCTGCCACCGAAGGTGACGTGGTCGCGGGCGTCCAGACGGTCGGCGACGCGGGCCACCCCTCGCGCGGGCGGGAGGTCGCGTTCAGTGGCGGAGGCATCGAGCGGGCCGCTGCCGAAGAGCCAGACCGGCCGATGCGTGAGTGCCTCTCGGTGACGGCGGACGAGGCCGGCGGCGTCGCGCTGCCATCGGCCCGCGTACAGGCCCGCTCCCAGCACCACGGCGTCGTACCCGGCGATGTCGCGGACCGAGGCGGCGGAGCGGACGTCGGTGTCGAGGCCCCGCTGGCGCAGTTCCCCCGCGATCCACCCGGCGATCTCGGCGGTGGAGCCGTTCTTCGTGCCGTAGGCGATGAGCACGCGCTGTGCGGTCATGGTGATTCACCTCGTCTTCTCCGGTGGGCCGTTGTACTCCAGGGCGGAGAACCGCCGGTAGTACTCGTCGTCGATCCCGCCCCGGGCGAATCGCCCGGCGAGCGGCTGCTGCGGCGTGGGGCCGAACGCGTGCGGGGCGGCCTGCGGGCGGCGCAGCAGCAGCGCCATGGCGGCCGGCGCCACCAGCGCCAAGAACTACGAGTGCCATGAGGATGTAACCCCAGCCGTTCATGCCGTTGTCGTACATGAACACGGTGTCCGCCCCTCGTCAGGAGCCGCGGAGAAAGCCGTCGGCTACGCCGTGCACCGCCGGTTCGCCCGGGCGCGGTTGGGAGTCGTCGAAGCGGTAGGTGAGGTGGTTGACGACGGCGACCACGCCGTCGGTCTGCCGCGTCATCCGCACGGCGATGGTGACTTCGCTCTCCCGCTCCAGCCGGCCCTCCAGGGTGACGACGCCGTCGGTGACTGTGACGCCGACGGCATGCCGGTCGAGCCACAGAGTGCGGACCAGGATCGTGTCGATCACCTCCTCGCGGATGTCGCCGTCGGCGCGGAGGAAGACCTGCAGCAGGTCATGGCGGGTGACGATGCCGACGATGCGGTCCTCCTCGTCCAGCACGGGAAGCCGATCGACACGGCGCTGCGCCATGGTGCGGGCGGCGCGCGCGATGGAGTCGTTCGCACGGACGGTGACCGGCGGGACGGACATCAGCTCCCCGGCGGTACGCGCCCGGGCCCTGGCCGAGGCCCGGCGGGCGGCGCGGGTCAGACGGGTCAGACGGGTCAGCCGGAAGCGCCGCTTGCCGTCGGCGTCCGTCCGCTCGGCCTGGCGGAGCGTCAGGTCGGTCTCTGAGATGACCCCGAGGACCTTCTCGTCGTCGTCCACGACCGGCAGACCGCTGATGCGGTGCTCCGCGAGCAGTGCCGCGACCTCCTTGAACGGCGTCGTGGTCACCACCCGGACGACGTCGTCCGTCATCACGTTGCCGATCTTCTGCTGCTTCATGGCGTTCTCCTCAGGCGTCGAGCTTGTGAACCAGCCGGCAGTCGACGTCGACCACACCGTCCACGCCACGGCACAGCCGCTCGACGACGGGCATCACGCCTGCCTGTTCCACAGTGCCGTTCAGGGTGACGCGACCGTCGACGACGTGGGCGGTCACCGCACAGGGGGCCAGGCCCAGCGTCCGCGTGAGGACATCTCCCTGGATCTCCTCGCGGATGGCGCTGTCCCGCCGCAGGAAGACCCGCAGCAGGTCGGCACGGCTGATCACACCGATCAGGCGGCCCGCGTCGTCCACCACGGGAAGCCGCTTGACGTGGTTGCTCTCCATCACCCGGGCGGCTTCCACGATCGTCCACTCCGGGCGCGCGAGGACCGCCGGGCTGGTCATCAGGCCCTCGGCCGTCACGGCCTCGGCCTTGGCCCGGTCCCCGGGCGCCATGGCCGCGGCCGGCAGCAGCCCGGCCGGATCCACCTGCCGCGCCTCCTTGCGCAGCAGGTCGGCTTCGGACACCACGCCCACCGGGCGGTCCGCGTCGTCCACGACGGGCACGGCCGTGATGTCGTACTCCATCAGGAGCTCGGCGATCTCCTTGAAGGGCGTGTCCCGACCTGCGCGAACGACGTCCCTCGTCATCAGGTCACTGACGCAACGGTGCTGCGCGGTCATGGCCCTCGCCTCCTTCTGCCTGGTGCTGCCTGGTGGCGTTCCCGCTCTCTCACTCCCACTGTCCGCGTGGCCGGGACGGCAACGCGTGGGCCGGTCGGCCTCCTCCGGTGGCCGACCGTCCCCGATCGGGGCCGCACCGGCCCCTCGTACGCGTTCACGGGCAGTGGCCCGGTGCGCACAAGTGCCACCGCCAGGCCGGTCGATGCGAGCAGCAGCCCGGAGAGTTCACCCCGGCCGCGGTGACCGGTGACCAGCGAGCGCCGGCACGGTGTCCTCGGGCAGCACCTCGGCAGTGAGCTTCGCGTCCGGGCCGGCCGGCCTGGCGGTGGCGTCCCGCGCCGAGTGCCCCGTGGCAGTCGTGCCCGCGGCTGACCGAAGGGGCCGGTCGGACGGGGCCAGCGTGACCAGTGGCCCTGTCCCGTTCCACCGGCCGGCCCCCCACCGCGTCCAGCGCGGTGATGTCGGCCGCCACTGACCGCGCCGCGGGCCTCGCCTCGCGGGCCGCCCGTACGGCAGTTGACGGAGGACGCCCCGGTTGCGCCACCACGCGTGGATCCGCGAGCGGCACCGACACCGACCTGCCCGAGGTCACCGACTGGCGTCGGAACGGCTGAACGGGCCCTGGAAACAGGGCCGTTCGGCCCCGTGCGGGGACCCTGCCGACCCCTCCACCGGTGGCCGTCGCAACGGGACATTGAACGTGCAACGAGGAGCGAACAACCACCGCGCACCATGAACAGCACTCGAAAAGGATGGAATCATGGCAGTCCACGAGAACCCGCGCCAGCACCAGGGCCCGGGGTTCCACCTCCCGTCGCTGCGCAGGACCGGTACCGCTCCCGCCTCCGGTGACGCCGCCACCGCGACCGACACGGCGACCCGCGCACATGTCTTCGCCGGCGTCCGGCTCCTGACCGGGTTCGTCTTCCTGTGGGCCTTCCTCGACAAGACCTTCGGCTGGGGCTACGCGACCCCGTCCGGCAAGGGCTGGACCGACGGCGGCTCGCCGACCAAGGGCTTCCTCAGCGGCGTCGCCGCCGGCCCGATGGAGTCCGCCTTCCACGACTGGGCCGGGGCCGGCTGGGCCGACTGGCTCTTCATGCTCGGCCTGCTCGGCGTCGGACTCGCCCTCGTCAGCGGCATCGCCCTGCGGCTCGCCGCCGTCGCGGGCACCGCGATGATGGCGCTGATGTGGATGGCCGAATGGCCGCTCGCCAAGCACCTGTCCGACGGCTCGCCGAGCATGTCGCCCAACCCGCTGGTCGACTACCACATCGTCTACGCCGCCGTCCTGATCGCCCTCGCGGTCGTCGGCGCCGGCACCATCTGGGGACTCGGCAAGGCCTGGGCCGAGCTGCCCGTCGTCCGCGACCACCGCTGGCTCCGCTGAACCCGCACCGCACGTCCCACTCCCGACCCGGGCTCCCCCGCCCCGGGCCGGGTTCCCATGTGCCGGAGGCGAGAACCGTCATGACCGTACGAGTGGGCATCAACGGCTCCGGCCGTAGGGGCCGCAACCACCTGCGTCGGCCCTGGCCGGCGCCCTATACGGAATACGTCGCGGCGCGCCCGTGACGGCCACCCGTGGTGCCACGGAGGGAGAGCCCGTCCCGCAGGAAAGACCCGCCGCCGACCTGCCCGGGCACGACACCGGTCCGGCGGTCGATGCTGCCGGGAAGCCCTCACAGGCGACATCGCCGACCTCCAGGGCGGCACCACCGCCGAAGGCATCCGCCTCGGCGCATGCGCCGGCACCCTCGACCACGTCCAGCGCGGCCTCACCGGCCTCGAAACCCGTGACGACGCCCTGCGCCCCGCCCCGCTGCCCGAGCTCAAGGAGTTCAGCCCCGATCACCGTCGTCGTCGACAGCCACGAACTCACCGTCGCCCAGGGCGAATCCCGCACGCTCGGCCTTCCGTGCGGCTGACAGCGGCGGCCACTCACGGCACCAGGACCACCGGGCAGCGTGCGTGGTGGGCGACGGCGTGCGCCACGCCGCTCAGGGACCCGCCAGGGCGGCCGACGACCAGCGACTCCGCCCGGGAGGAGGCCGTGACGAGGGCCTTCGCGGGACTGAAGAGCCGGACGTCGGCGACCACCGGCACCGCCGGATACCGGCAGCGGTGGCCGCGCAGCGCGTCCTGGAGCAACTGGACCTCCTGGTCCTCCCAGGCCGCGCGGTCCTCCTCGACGACGGCGTACGGGGCCCAGGATGATCCGTACGGTGCGGGCAGGCTCCAGGCGTGGACCGCGCGGAGCCTGGCCTCGCGGCGCTGGGCGGCGTCGAGGGCGTAGTCGGCGGCCGGGCCGGCCGGGTGTCGGGCATCGATGCCGAGGACCACCTCGAAAGGCCGTTCGCCGCCCGGCTGGTGCTCCGGGACGAGGGCGACGGGGCAGGGTGACCGGCCTGCGGTCTCCAGGGCGACGGAGCCGAGCAGCAGACCGGCGAATCCACCGAGCCCGCGCGAGCCGAGCACCAGCAGGTCGGCGGTGTGGCCGGCATCGGCGAGTACGTCGGCGGCCGTTCCGCCGGTGGTGTCGGCCTGCTGACCCTGAACATCCAGCCCCGGGTGCCGCAGGGCGAGTTCGCGAACCGCCCGGTCCAGCACCGGTGGCGCGTACGGATCCGGCGGCCACACGTGGATCAGCCGGAGACCGGAACCACGCAGCGCCGCCTCCCGCGCCGCCCAGCGGGCCGCCGTCAGACTGGGCTCGGACCCGTCGATCCCGGCTATGACGCGGCGAACCACCATGTCCTGCCCCTCCGTTGACCCCCGTCGGTGTCCCCGCCGGGGTCCCCACCAGTGTCGGAGCCGGTAGGCCGACGCCACAGGGGCCGGTCGGCCCCGCGCGGGGACCTGCGGCCCCTGCCGCCGCGCCCTCCGGGCAACCCAGTCTGGGCGTGAACCGAGTCCCGCCCTTCCCCATTCCCATCCGGAGGTACGCACATGGCCCGCACCGTCACTGCCGGACTGGACGGCTCACGCGAGAGCGTCGCCGCCGCGCACTGGGCCGCCCATGAGGCGCTGCGCCGCGGGCTGCCACTGCGGCTCGTACACGTCTGGGAGTGGGAACCCACCACCCGGACCCCGCTCGTGGGCCCCGAGACGCAGCGGCACTGGGCCGAGCGGATCCCCCGCGAGGCCGCGGACGAACTCCGGGTCCGCTTCCCTCAGTTGAAGATCACCAGCGAACAACTCGCGGGTCAGCCCGCCGCCGTGCTGCCGCTCGCCGCCGAGGAGGCCGAACTGCTGGTCCTGGGCTCCCGGGGGCTGAGCGGGGTGGCCGGTTTCCTGGTCGGTTCCGTCGCCCAGGCCACCGTGGCCACGGCCGAGCGGCCCGTGGTCCTCGTACGGGCCGGTGAGATCGAGGAGGACGAGCACCGGCCGGGGGCCGACGGGCTGCCCTCGGCGACCACCCCGTACCGCGACGTGGTCCTCGGACTGGACACCGACCGGCCCAGCGACGCGCTCATCGAGTTCGCCTTCGACGCGGCCGCCCGGCGCGCTGCCGCTCTGCGGGTGATCCACGGCTGGAGCCTGCCTCCCGTGTACGGCCACAGCCCCGGCGTGATGGACCCCGGGCTCAGCGAGGAACTGGCCGACGACGAGGCCTCGGCGCTCACCAGGACGCTGCGCGCCTGGCGGGAGAAGTTTCCCGGCGTCGAGGTGACCGAGCACTCAGTGATCGGCCAGGCCGCCCGTCACCTGATCGAGGCCGCGCGCGACGCCTCGCTGGTGGTCGTCGGCCGCCGCGCCCACCGCTCACCGCTCGGTGCGCACATCGGTCCCGTCACCCACGGGGTGCTGCACCACTCGCCGGCGCCGGTCGCGGTCGTACCGCACGACTGAGCCCGGTACACCCGGTGCACAGGTGAGCCCGGCCGCCGCCTCACGAGGTGGCGGCCGAACGACGCACAGCGGGCCACGGGCCACCACGGTCGTGGTCCTCACGTCGCCCACGACCGGCGGGCTCGGGAAGGACCGTCGTCGGACGACCACGAGGTGACGGACAGGGTCCGGCCGGCCGCCGTCCGGGACCGACGGCCGCTCACTGTCTCCCGCTACCGGCCGCTCCGCGCCGGGGCGTGACGACGGGTCCTGCCGCGCCGGGGCATGGACGAGCCGATGCCGGGCAGTTCCCGGCCGGGGAGCACGCTGTTCCAGTACAGCCACGAGGACGCCCGCCTGCCGAGGCGGCTCAGTCGGGACTCCATGGACCGCGGCTCGGTGTCGTGACCGAAGTCGACGAGCAGGGCCTTGCCGAAGCCGGTCTCCACGAAGCCGCTCGCGGGCCCGTCGAAGGAGCCGTCCAGCGGCCGGCCGGCGAGGAACCGGCGGATGTTGTTCACGAGCACCTGCCCCTGGCTGTGGGCCGCCGATACGAGTTCGGGGCCGGGCGTCCCGGTGGCGTCGCCGATGGCGAAGACGTTGGGCCGGGCCGTGGACTGCAGGGTGCGTCTGCCGACGGCGACGAAGCCGCGTTCGTCGCCCAGGCCCGGGGAGCGTGCGACGTACGGGGCCGCGCTGTGCGGCGGTACGACGGCCACCAGGTCGAAGGGCACCTCGCGGCCGTCGTACGAGACCAGGCGGCCGCCCCCGCCGTCCACGGTGGCGGTGGTGAAGCCGGTCACCAGCTCGATGCCCTTGGCCTCCAGCAGCCGGCCCAGGACGCGGGAGGCGGCGGGCCGGGCCAACGCGCCGTCCAGCGGGGTGACATAGGACAGGTCCACGCGGTCGCGGATCCCGCGCCGGTGGAAGTACCAGTCGGCGAGGAAGCAGAACTCCAGCGCGGCGGCCGGGCACGAGACGGGCGGGCACGAGACGGCCGGGCACGAGACGGGCAGGCCCGCGACGCCGACAGCCAGCCGGCCGCCCTCGAAGGCGGCCAGGGCCCGGCGCAGGCCGACGACACCGGGCAGGTCGTGGAGGGTGAAGACCTTCCCGCCCTGTCCGGGGCCGGTCAGGCCCTGGACTTCCTCCGGCAGGGCGGTCGTGCCGGTTGCCAGGACCAGCACCTCGTAGTCGAGGGAGGTTCCGTCGGTGAAGTGCACCCTGTCCGCGTCGAGATCGACCGCAGCGGCCTTCGCCCGGCGGAAGCCGATCCCGTCGCGGAGCTGGAGGTGTCGCGGACGGACGACAGCCTCGGGCTCGGTGAGCCCGAAGGGGACGGAGACCAGCCCGGGCCGGTGGACGTGGTCGTCGTCCTGGTCGACCACGATGATCCGGAACTCGCTCTCGTCGTAGTGACGCAGCAACCGATTGGCCGTCAGCGTGCCACCGGCACCGCTTCCCAGAATCACTATGCGTCTGTCCATACCGCCACTGTCCGCCGGGCCGAGCGCGGGCCACAGGGGCCAACTGGTCCTTGCCCGGCGTCCGTTGCGGCACATCAGCCGGTCGGCGGTCGGCGGGCGGCGGGCGGCCGGCGGCCCATGGGTCAGGCCCAGCTCGCGCGCCGTTGTGCGATCCGGCGCCCGGTGTCCCCCGTGACGTTCGCGTTCACGCGCCCCGGAGGGCCACGACGTCGTGGTGCTTGCCACCGAGCACGACCTTCAGCGCGCCGGTGTCCGCCGCCCGGGAGAAGACGTCGTAGGCCTCCTCCATGCCGTCGAGTTCGAAGCTGTGGGTGACCAGCGACGACGCGGGGAGCCGTCCGGCGGCCATCATCCGCAGCAGGGTGGGAGTGGAGTACGTGTCGACCAGGCCGGTGCGGATCGTCAGGTTCTTGATCCACAGGTCCTCCAGGTGCAGCGTCGCGGGCCTGCCGTGGACGCCGACATTGGCCACGTGGCCGCCCGGGCGCACCATACGGGTGCACAGCTCGAAGCTCTCGGGCACGCCGACCGCCTCGATGACGACATCCGCGCCGAGTCCCTCGGTGAGGTCCGCGACCAGCCGTTCGGGGCCCTCGGCGGCATTGACCACCGCGTCCGCGCCGAGCTGCCCGGCCGCCTCCAGGCGGGACTGCGCGAGGTCGACGGCGATGATCCTGCCCGGCGAGAAGAGTTGGGCCGTGGCGATCGCGGCGAGCCCGATCGGCCCGGCACCGACCACGACCACGGTGTCCCCGGGGCGCACCTCGCCGTTGAGGACACCCACCTCGTAGGCGGTCGGGAAGATGTCGGCCAGCAGCACGGCGTCCTGGCTGTTCACCGCGCCGGGCAGCGGGTGCACGGACAGGTCCGCGTGCGGCACCCGTACGTACTCGGCCTGCGTGCCGTTGATCAGGTGGCCCAGGATCCAGCCCCCGCCGCCACGGCACTGCCCGTACGCGCTGTCCCGGCAGTAGCGGCAGCGCCCGCACGCGGTGATGCACGAGACCAGCACCCGGTCCCCGGGCCGGACGGTGCTGACACCACGGCCGACCTCGACGACCTCGCCCACGGCCTCGTGGCCGAGGATCGTGCCGGGCCGGACGTCCGGCACATCGCCCTTGAGGATGTGCAGGTCGGTGCCGCAGATGGTGACGGTGTCGACGCGGACGATCGCATCCGTGGGGTCCTCGACACCGGGGTCGGCGACGTCCTCCCAGGCGGACTGCCCGGGGCCGTGGAAAACGAATGCCTTCATGACCGGTTCCTCTCTGGCAGGACGCTGTCGCCCGGCGGTCGCAGTCCAAGCCCCACCACCACCACCACGCGGGGCAGCGATCCGGCCCCGCTCGGCCCCTGCTTCCGCCCGTACTTCCATCCTGACCCCCTGCCCGGCGGCACGTATGGGCCACTCGGACCACTCCCCGGGTCACGCGGCCCGGGCCGCGTACAGGCCAAAGCGTGAGACTCGGGTATCCGCTCCGCGGAGCGAGCTGCTCCGCCTCAGCGGGCGGAACCAGCGCTCCCGGCACGCCTGACTCGTGGCCACAGCCGGCGTCATGATCACCGCCGTTCCCGTCGTGGACGATCTGGACCGCCCGATGGGTGTCGTCAGCCGAAGCGACCTGCTGCGGATCTTCCTGCGCCGTGACGACGCCATTCGCGACGGGATCAACCAGGATGTCCTGCGGCGGACGATGGGCCTGGCCCCGCTGGACGTGACGGGTCGAGGTTCGCGAGGGGCAGGTCACGCTCGGCGGAACCGTTGCGGTCAAGAGCCTGGTTCCCGTCGTCGAGCAGTTGTGCCGGAGCGTTGACGGCGTGGTCTCGGTCTCCGAGCACATCGCGTACGGGAGCGACGACACCCAGGGCTCCGCCACCCGGGCGACAGTGCCCCACCTGCAAGGACGAATCGGGCCACGACGGTCACGATTGACGAGTGGGCAGTGATTCGGAGGAACGCATGGATGCCAGGACCCCAACCCCGACAGACGCGCCGCTGCTGCTGGACCGCGTACTGCCGGACTTCCGCTTCACCCGTCTGGAGAGCACCGCGGCCGCGGCTCCGCCGGGGGTGGTGTTCGACGCCGCACGCGATCTCGACCTGCTCAGCGTCCACTCCCCACTGTTCGACGCGGTGACATGGGTGCGAGCGATGCCGGACAAGGTCCTGGGCCGCACCCCGCCGCCTCTCCCCTCGCTGCGCGTCGCCGACCTGTTCGACCTGGCCTACAAGGGCGAGCAGCCCTGGCTGCCGCTCGGCGAGGTCCCCGGCCGCGAGCTGGTCTTCGGCGCGGTAGGCAAGGTGTGGCGGCCGTCCATCGAATGGCGGTGGATCGCCGCGGAGGACTTCACCGCGTTCGACGAGCCGGGCTGGGCCAGGATGGCCGCCTCCTTCGTCGTCCACCCGTACGGCGAGCGGCGGGCCCTCCTGACCTACGAGGCCCGCACCGCCTGCACCGACCCCGACTCCACCGCGTACTTCCTGCGCTACTGGACGCTGGTATCGGCCGGCGTCGGCATCGTGCTGCGCGCCACCCTCAAAGCGGTCAAGGAAGCCGCCGAACGGGCGTCGGAGAAGAAGTGAGGGGCGGCATCGCGCACCCGAACCCTGCGGCGGTCGCTCCGGCCGGCGCCCCCGGCTTCGGAACCGTCCGGCCCTCCGGGCACGCTGACGCCGTCGGGCCGCCGGTCCCGGCGTAGCACCTGATCGGCCCTGTGCGCGTCGGACACCGTGTTCCCCGCGGGGGTCCGGATGACCGGGACCACGAAATGACACGCCGCCCGCCGTTTCCGGCGGGACGGGCCTCGGCGCCCCGCCCGGACTCCGCTGTGGGGGCTGCCGCCGGCCGAGGTCTTCGGCGCTCTGGACGGATCCCCCCGTGGACTGCCGGCGGCGCAGGTGCGGCTCCGGCAGACAGAGCGACGCGGCCCGAACGAGCTGCCGAAGCCGAGGCGGAAGGGCCTGTGGCGGCGGTTCGTCGCACAGTTCACCGACCTGTTCGGTGGCGAACACCGTGGCCTTCCCACGAAACACAAATGGTGCCGACCGAGACTCGGCCGACACCACTGATGTGCGTAAAAAACGTGTCCGAGGGGGGACTTGAACCCCCACGCCCGATAAAGGGCACTAGCACCTCAAGCTAGCGCGTCTGCCATTCCGCCACCCGGACCAGGTGTGTGTCGTGCGGTTGCCCGCGGCGACAGGGACAACGATACCAAGGATTCGGGGAGCGTTTCACCTGCGTATTCGACGCTGTGGTGTGCGGCGCCGGGCGGGTGCCGGGTGGCGGGGCGGGGGCGGCTCAGGGCATGAGGTGGTAGTCCGGGAAGTTGCCGGGGGCGGGGGTCGGGTCCGGGCCTTCGGTGACGGAGTGGACGAGCAGCTCGCCGCCGACGAAGGCGCCGCGCCAGGAGGCGCCGAAGCCGCCGAAGAGCTCGGCGCGGTCGCCCCGGGAGCGGGGGGCGTTGTGGCCGGTCTTGAAGGCGCGGATGTGGGGGGCGAGCCGGGCGTAGGCGGAGTCGTCGTCGGTGGAGAGGGTGGCGACGAGGGCGCCGTTGCTGGCGTTCATGGCGGCGAGGAGTTCGGCCTCGGTGTCGACGAGAACGATGGTGTCGACGGGGCCGAAGGGTTCGGCGTGGTGGAGGGGGGAGGAGGGCGGCGGGCCCAGGAGGGTGGTCGGGGGGAGGTAGGCGGAGGTGTCCTGGCCGGGGAGGAGGAGGGCGTCGGCGAGGGTGCCGCGGTGGAGGGGGACGGCCCCGCGGTCGATGGCCTCGGAGACGAGGTCGGCCAGTTCCTTGGCCTTGGCGGCGTTGATGAGGGGGCCGAAGTCCAGCTCGGGGAGGTCGTCGGACGGGTCGGCCACGGCGAGGGGGTGACCGAAGCGTACGGAGCGGACGGCGGGGAGGTAGGCGGCGAGGAAGTCGGCGAAGGCCGAGCGCTGGACGACGAAGCGGGGGTAGGCGGTGCAGCGCTGCTTGGCGTAGTCGAAGGTCTTGCGGATGTGGGTGGTGAGGGCGGGCCAGTCGGTGTACTGCCAGACGCCCCAGGTGTTGAGGCCCTCCTGCTCCAGGATGTGGCGTTTGCCGAGGTCGGCGACGGCGGAGGCGATACGCCCGCCGGCGTCGCGGCCGCCGACGAAGGAGACGCAGCCGATCTCGGGGGCGCGGACCAGGGCCTCGGAGAGTTCGCCGCCGCTGCCGCTGACCAGGGTGACGGGGACACCCTCGCGGTGGATCAGGGCGCAGGCGAGGGTGAGGCAGGCGAGGCCGCCGTCGGTGGGGGTCTTGGCGATGACAGCGTTGCCGGCCAGCGCCTGGACGAGCATGGCGTGGACCAGGACGCTCATCGGGTAGTTCCAGCTGGCGATGTTGCTGACCGGGCCGGGGAGCGGGGTGCGCCCGCGGACCATGGCGTCGATCTCGTCGACGTACCAGCGCACACCGTCGATGGCGCGGTCGACGTCGGCGCGGGCGAGGCGCCAGGGCTTGCCGATCTCCCAGACCAGGAGGAGGGAGAGGAGGTCGCGGTGCTCTACGAGGGCGTCCAGGGCGGCGGCGACCCGCGCCTTGCGTTCGGCGAGCGGGACGCCGCGCCAGGCACGGTGCTGGTCGAGGCAGGCACGTACGGCGATGTGGGCGCCGGCGGCGTCGAGCCGGGGCAGGCCGGCGATGGGGGTGCCGTCGACGGGTGAGGTGGTGGGCAGGATGCGGCCGTCGGCGTGCCAGGCGCCCTGCCAGAGGTTGAGGACGCGGTCGTCCCGGAATGCCTCGGGGGCGGTGGCCAGACAGCGCTGCCAGGCGTCCGACCAGGTGGTTCCGGGCTTGAGAGCGAGGGGCCTCGGTGGGGCGAGGGAGGTGGGTGGGGCGAGGGGGCTCGGTGGGGTGAAGGGTGCGGGTGGGGCGAGGGGGTTGGTCGGGCTCGGGGTCATCGGGTGTACTCCGCTCGTGATTCGGGGCGGATCTCGCGCGGCGCGCCACCACGCGTGTGGACGAAGCCGCGCACCACGTCGGTATGCGGGGCAGCTCATGACTCGTACGCAGTCGGTCCAGGCACGCCCCGAGGTCCGTGTCGGGGTCGCCGACGGCGGCGCGGTCCTCGTGGTGCACCAGGACCATTTCGCGGGTGCCGCCTAGAATCTGGCTCAAGTGCGGTGGCGCGATGGCGGCATTGCCGAGGCAGTAAGCGCTCTCTAGACTCGGCCGGATGGACTCGGGAACCGCCGTCGACGACTCGCACTTCGACTACTGCCCCTGGGATTTCGACCGGCGCGCCTCGGCCGCCCAGCGCGCCGCGCAGCAGGCGCGCCAGCGACGGTTGACCGACAGCGGGGCGAGCCTCGGGCCACGCTGCTTCGTCTCACCCGCCGCCGGGGTGTTCAGCGATGCCCTCGTGCTCGGCGAGAACTCCTACATCGCGGGACACGCCTACGTCACCGGTGAGTTGACGACGGGGGCCGACTGCACCGTCAATCCCTTCGCCACGGTCCGCGGACGTGTGACCCTCGGCCACGGCGTGCGCATCGGGGCGCACAGTTCGCTCCTCGGGTTCAACCACGGATTCGCCCCCGACCAACCCGTGTTCCGGCAGGACCACACCAGCAAGGGCATCATCGTCGGCGACGACGTGTGGATCGGCTCGAACGTCGTCGTCCTGGACGGGGTGACGATCGGCGACCACTGCGTCATCGGCGCCGGCGCCGTCGTGACCCACGACCTCCCCCACTGGACGATCGCGGCCGGCAACCCCGCCCGGCCGCTGCGCGACCGGCGCGGCGGTCGCAGTGACGGTCGAAGTGACGGACGTAGCGGTGGTCGGAGCGGTGGTCGGAGCGGTGAACTGGGCGGTGCCGTCGCGCGGTTCGGCGAGCGGGTCAGGGAGCAGGCCGCCGAGGTCGTCGCCCGCTGCTGGAACCCGGACGCCGGCCACTACACCGACCGGCCGGGAGCCCCCGCCACCGTCCGCGCCCACTGCGACGCCGTCGAGATCACCGACCTGCTCCTGCACGCGCCCCCGCCGCAACTGCCCGCCGCCGAACACGCCCAACGCCTGCGCGCCCTGCAGGATCCCCGCAGCGGACTGGTGCCCGAGTACGCCTCCGACGGCGGCCCC
The DNA here is from genome assembly GCF_056270125.1 of Streptomyces sp. RLA131. Classification (NCBI taxonomy): domain Bacteria; kingdom Bacillati; phylum Actinomycetota; class Actinomycetes; order Kitasatosporales; family Streptomycetaceae; genus Streptomyces; species Streptomyces sp. RLA131. The sequence goes on along the minus strand of NZ_JBWDOQ010000002.1, from coordinate 6,804,254 downwards.
GGCGTCCTGCCCGCGCCCGGCGACGACGGCTGGATCGACGACGGCAGCGCCGAGTACCACGTACTGTCCGTGGGCTACGCGCTGGACCTGCTGGACTCCCGCCTCGCCCATCCCGTCCACGCCGCACGGAATATGACGGCCAGTCAGCTCATCGCGCGGCTGGAGTCCCTGCCCTGGCGGACACGGGCCTGGTCGGCCGGCGCCTGGGTGGACTCCTGGGCCACCGCCGCCCACCGTAACCGCGAGCTGGGCGCCGGCGCCGCGGCTCCCGGCGCCCTGGAGGCGCTGTTCGGCTGGCTGACCCTCCGCGTCGACCCGTGGACGGGCATGTGGGGCGAGCCCGAGTCGTACCCCGCGGGCCGGTTGCAGGTGGTCAACGGGTACTACCGCCTCGTCCGCGGCAGCTACGCCCAGTTCGGCGTGGACGTGCCGCACCCGGAGCGGGTCATTGACACCGTACTCACCCACGGCCGCGATCCGCGCTGGTTCGCGGAGGGGCGGGAGAACGCCTGCAACGTACTGGACGTCGCCCATCCGCTGTGGGTGGCGTCGCGGCGCACCGCCCACCGGACGGCCGAGATCCGCGCCTGGGCACAGGACCAGCTCTCCCGCACCCTGCTCCGCTGGCGGGACGGGGCCGGTTTCGGTTTCGGCCCCCCGGCCGACGGCGGCCCGGGCCCCGGTACCGAGCCGGGTCTCCAGGGAACCGAGATGTGGCTCGCCATCACCTGGTACCTGGCCGACCTGGCGGGCGTCTCCGACCGGCTCGGCTACCGGCCGCGCGGCGTCCACCGGCCGGAGCCTGCGGCGTCGGCGTCGGCGTCGGCGTCGGCGTCGGCATCGGTGTCGCACGCGTGACGTGACGTGACGCGGCGCGGCGCGACGCGGTACGTCGCGGCGCGGTACGTCGCGGCGCGGTACGTCGCGGCGCGGTACGTCGCGGCGCGGTACGTCGGTCAGGGTCGCGTCTCAGGCACTCCCATCGCCGGTCACGACCTTCTCGGCGATCGCCTTGTGGTGGCGGATGACCTCGTCGATGATGAAGTTCAAGAACTTCTCCGCGAACGCCGGATCCAGGTGCGCGTCCTCGGCCATCGCCCGCAGGCGCGCGATCTGCTGGGCCTCCCGGGCCATGTCGGCCGGCGGCAGGTTGTGCGCGGCCTTCAGCTCGCCGACCTGCTGGGTGGCCTTGAAGCGCTCGGCGAGCAGATGAACGAGGGCCGCGTCGAGGTTGTCGATACTGCCGCGCAGATACCGCAGGCGCCGCAACACCTCGTCGCCGCCGGACGGCTGCTCAGTCATGCGCTACTCACTCACGTTCCTGGTCGGGGAGGAAGGGGACGGCAGCACCCTATCCGCTCGCCCGGGCCGTCCTTATGCTCGGACAATGCCGAACGCGATCATCGTCCACGGGTCCCCACCCCGCGCGGAGTTCTACGATCCCGGCGTACTCTCGCCCAGCAACCAGCAGTGGCTGCCATGGCTGGCCAAACAGCTGATCATACGGGACATCCCCGCGCACACCCCCGAGATGCCGTTGGCCTACGCGCCCGACTACCCGGCCTGGCGCGCGGAGTTCGAGCGCTACGACACCGGCCCCGACACCCTGCTGGTGGGCCACTCCTGCGGGGCCGGCTTCCTGCTGCGGTGGCTCAGCGAGCACCCGCGGCAGCGGGTGGGACGCCTGGTGCTGGTGGGCCCCTGGCTCGATCCGGACGGCTCGGTGGCACCCGCGTTCTTCGATTTCGACCTCGACCCGGGCCTCGCCTCGCGTACGGCGGGCATCTGGCTCTTCCACTCCGACGACGACTCGGCGGACATCCAGGAGAGTGTGCGGCTGATCCGGAAGCGCGTCGCCGGGCTCCACTACCGGGAGTTCCGCGGGCACGGCCACTTCACGGGCGACCGGGTGGGCGGGGCGGACGCCGGCTTCCCGGTGCTGCTCGACACGCTGCTGGGCCCCGCTGCTGGGTAGGCCCCATAGGCCACGTAGGCCCCCTAGGCCACGTAGGCCCCGGGGCGCTCCCCGGTGGCTGCGGTGGGCGCTCCCCGGCTGCTGCGGGGTCAGTCCGTACGGCCCGTCGCCGCGACCGTGACGCCGAGCCCGATCATCGCCAGACCACCGGCTCCGCCCACCATGGACAGCCGCTTCGGGGAGCGGGCGAACCAGGAACGGGCGGCGGAGGCGGCCAGACCCATCGTCGAGTCGGAGACCAGGGCGACGGCGTTGAAGATCAGGCCGAGGAGCAGCATCTGCACCGCCACCCGCCCTGCCTCGCGGTCCACGAACTGCGGCAGCACGGCCGCGTAGAACACCATGGTCTTGGGGTTGGAGACCCCCACCGCGAAACCCTCGCCGAGCGTGCGCAGCATGCCGCGTGGTGCCTGCCGCTCCCCCGCGGTCAGGAACAGTGACCGGCGCTCGCGCAGGGCCTTGACCCCGAGGTACACCAGGTAACCGGCGCCCGCCAGCTTCAGGGTCGCGAACAGCAGCGCGGAACGCTCCACGACCGGGCCGACCCCCAGGGCGACGGCCGCCACCAGGACGTACGAGCCCAGCGTGTTGCCGGCGACGGAGGTCAGGGCGACGCGGCGGCCGTGGGCGAGCGCCCGGCCGACGACGAAGAGCACACTGGGACCGGGGATCACACAGATGAGCAGCGACATCGCGGCGAAGGCGGCGAGTCGGTCAAGTGACACCATGCCGGGAAGATATAGCGAGTAGGCCCTCACGGGCATCGGGATTTTCCCGCGGACGTCATCAGGAGGCGATCAGATCATGGCCGAGCCCCAGGGCAAGGAACTCGAAGCGGTGCGCGAACGGCGGGACGCGCTGCGGACCAAGTATCTGCGTCCGGTTTCGGAGCGGCCGGCGACCACCGCGGCCGGTATCCACCACGCGGCGTTCATCTGCCGGGACGTCGAGGAGACAATCGCCTTCTACCAGGACTTCCTGGGCTTCCCGCTGGTCGAGCTGGTGGAGAACAGGGACTACGCCGGCTCCAGCCACTTCTTCTTCGACATCGGCAACGGCAACCTGCTGGGCTTCTTCGACTTCCCCGGCCACGAACACCCCGAACAGCACGAGACCGTCGGCGGCCTCCAGCACCTGGCCCTGTCGGTGACCGCCGAGCAGTTCACGGCCGCGAAGGATCGTTTCGACGCGGCCGGCTTCGACTACCTCGGTCCCGACCGCGGCGTGGACAACAGCCTGTACGTCCGCGATCCGAACGGTCTCAACCTGGAGCTCTACCGCGAGAACCTCGGGCAGTTCGAGGGCATCCGGTTGCTCTAGACGCGGCGGCTGCCCCGGCGGCTCCGGCGCCTCCCGGCTGCCCCGGCGGCTCCGACGGCTCCCGGCTGCCCGGCGGCTCCCGGCTGCTCGTGGCGGTCGGCGGCTGGTGGCGGTCGGCTCGGCTCGCGGCCGTCGGCTCGTGGCTCAGTCCGCGTGCTTCTCACGCTGGTGGTACGCGTTGTGGGTGTGCTCGGTGTGGGTGCGCATGACCTGCTGGGCGCGGGATCCGTCACGCTCGGCGATGGCGATGATCAGCTTGCGGTGCTCGTTCCACGCCTGGGTGCCGCGCTGCCGGGCCACGGGGGTGTAGTACCAGCGGACGCGCCGCTCGACCTGGGCGGCGTGTTCGGCGAGGACGGCGTTTCCCGCCAGCTCCATCACGTAGGCGTGGAAGGCGGCATGGGCGGTGACCACCGCGTCGATGTCGTCGGCCTCGACGGCACGTTCACCGGCCGAGCAGAGCTCGTCGAGGTGCTTGAGACCCTTGTCGGAGACATTGACGGCGGCGAGGCGGGCGGCCTCGGCTTCGAGGAGGGCGTGGACGACGAGCAGCTGGTCGGCCTCGTCGTCGGTGGGCTCGTGGACGAACGCGCCCTGGGCGGGGCGGAGGTCGACCCAGCCCTCGGTGTTGAGGCGCTGGAGCGCTTCGCGTACGGGCTGCCGCGATACACCGAGGTGGCCGGCGAGTTCGGTCTCGACCAGGTGCTGGCCGGGGTGCAGGGCACGGGTGATGATCAGTTCGAGGAGCGCTTCGTAGACGCGCTCGCGCAGCGGTCCGGGGCGTTCCAGCTTGGGTACGGCTCCCTGTGGCAGTGCAGTGGACAACATCGGTGCCCCCCGTTCTCTTCAGGCGAATGGATATTGGCTTTCGTCTACAGTCTACGGAGTACAACCCGCAGCGTGGCACAAGCGCGACAGGGAGTGAGCGACAAGGAGTGACGCGTCGTCCGCATACCGGCGAGCCGGAGTCCGGCCCCTTCCAGCCGGTGCCGGTGGACCGGCTTCAGGCCGCGCCGGTCAGTTCCCGGGTCTTCAGCACCACCAGCACCACCAGCACCACCGCCATGGCGACCGCTCCGAACGCCTGCGCCGCCGCCCGCCGGTTCCTCGGGGCGTACGCGAACGCCAGACCGACGGCACCGCCGGTGAGCAGTCCGCCGAGGTGCCCCTCCCAGGAGGTGATGCCGGCCGAGATCAGCATCCAGAGCAGGAATCCGGTGATCAACCGGTTGCCGCCCAGCGGATCGTGGTGCAGGCGGCGGCTGAACACGTAGTAGGCGGCCGCCAGTCCGAAGATCGCGCCCGACGCGCCGACCGCGCCCTGGGTGGGCGCGATCAGGTACTGGGCGACACCGCCGCCGACGGCGGAGAGCAGATAGAGGGCGAGGTAGCGCGGCCGGCCGAGCTGTCCTTCGATGACCCGCCCGAGGAGGAGCAGGGAGTACATGTTGAACAGGATGTGCGTGATCCCGAAGTAGCCCTGGGTCGGCAGCGCATGGAGGAAGGCCGAGGTGACCAGGCGGTACCACTCGCCGTAGGCGATGCCCACGGTGGCGACGTCCGGATAGCCGTGGCCGTCGAAGACGTACCACTGGCCGTCGGAGCCCAGCAGGCCCTGGCCGAGGGCCGACAACCGGTCGACGATCTCCGGGCGGATCAGCTCGGCGAGGTACATCAGCACATTGAGCGCGACCAGGGTGTACGTCACGACGGGGACCGCGCTGCCGGCGACCCGGCCGCCGAAGATCGTGCGGGCCTGGCGGACACTCCGGCTGCCCTCCCGTACGCAGCCGACGCACTGGTGACCCACGGACGCCTCGCGCATGCAGTCGGGGCAGATGTAGCGGTCGCAGCGGGTGCACCGGACGTACGACTCCCGCTTGGGGTGCCGGTAGCAGGTCGTGACCGGCGGCTGGGCGCCCTGGTCGGCTTCGGTGGTGGTCACGGGAGGTCGGGGCTCCGAACAGGACGTGATGCGCGGCAGATTCGCACGTTTGTACCCGCGCGGAGGACGAGCCGTCAACCGCGGCATGACACCGCGACCATCCCCGGAAGGCATACTGTAGACAATATCCTGTCGACTGCCAGCGACCCGGGGCGCCGCACCACCGGCCGGCCGCCCGTGGCAACCTCTGTGTCAGGGAGCGCTTCGGCTTCGAGCACGTACAGCACCGGAACTGACGGGACTGATCACCATGGGACGGGTCACCGAGCGGCGCCGCGTACTGCGCATCAGGGACGGGGCCGAGAGCCACCGCGCGGACACGCTGGTCGCCGAGGAGCCGCTGGAGATCCGGCTGAACGGCAAGCCGCTGGCCATCACCATGCGCACACCGGGTGACGACTTCGCACTCGCGGCGGGCTTCCTGGTCAGCGAGGGGGTGCTCGGCAGCGCGGACGAGCTGGCGAACATCGTCTACTGCGCGGGCGCGACGGTCGACGGCGCGAACACCTACAACATCGTGGATGTGCGGCTCGCACCCGGCGTCCCGGTCCCCGACATCACCCTAGAACGCAACGTCTACACGACCTCCTCCTGCGGACTGTGCGGCAAGGCGAGCCTGGACGCGGTGCGTACGCAGGCGCGCTGGCCGATCGCCGACGCCCCGGACGCTCCCCCGATCCGCCTCGAACCCGAGCTGCTGGCCGCCCTCCCCGACCGGCTGCGCGCGGCCCAGCAGGTCTTCGACCGGACCGGGGGCCTGCACGCCGCCGCGCTGTTCACCGCCGACGGCGAACTGCTGGACGTACGCGAGGACGTGGGGCGCCACAACGCCGTGGACAAGCTGGTGGGGCGGGCCCTGCAGCAGGGCCTGCTGCCGCTGGCCGGGAAGGTCCTGCTGGTGTCGGGGCGGGCCTCGTTCGAGCTGGCGCAGAAGGCCGTCATGGCCGGCATCCCGGTACTGGCGGCGGTCTCGGCCCCGTCGTCGCTGGCCGTCGACCTGGCCGCCGAGACCGGGCTGACCCTGGTGGGCTTCCTGCGGGGCGCTTCCATGAACGTGTACGCCGGGGAGCAGCGCATCGCCCTGCGCACGCGGGTCGGGGACCTCCCGGCGGGGTAGCGCGTGCACCCCCGACGCCGGGAGCCCCCGTCGCCCGCTCCCCACTAGGGGGCGGATCGGATCCTGCATACACGGGAGCCGGGTGGTGGGGCGGGTTGGATCGTGCATACACGAGCCGGCGGTTCGGACGGGGAATCCTGTATGCAATATCCAGTCACTTCGGGCGCAACGGATCCTGCATACACAGCCACCCCCGGCCCCATCTCGGGGTAGACACTGTCCACCTCCCCGGTAGACACTGTCTACCGTGACCACCGCCGACCCGCGCCGCCGCCTGCTGGACGCCGCCCTGGACGTACTCGCCGAGGACGGGGTCGAAGGGCTGACGCTGCGGGCCATCGCCCGGCGCGCGAACGTGTCGCACGGGGCACCTCTGAAGCACTTCCCGCACCGGGCGGCGCTGCTGTCCGCCGTGGCGACCATCGGCTTCCGTCAGATGCGGCGTGGCGCCGACCGGGCCGCCGCTCGGTGCCCGCAGGGGGTCCGCGCGGTCGAGCGGCTGCGCGGCGGCGGGCGCGGATACGTCGCGTACGCGCTCGCGCACCCGGCGATGTTCACGCTGATGTTCCGGCACGATCTGCTCGACCCGGACGACCGGGAGCTGAGCCGGGTCAGCCTGACCTGTTTCGAGGACCTGGTCATGCTGGTGCGGGCCGCCCAGGGGGAGGGCTGGCGGCCCGGTGACGACGCCCCGCTGCTGACCGGGGCACTGTGGGCCGGCCTGCAGGGGCTGGCGCAGTTGTGGATGTGGGGTTCGCTGCCCCTGGCGACGGGGACGGCGGACGTCGATGACGCGCTGGAGGCGCTGTTCCGCGCCTTCGGCCTGCTGAACGAAGGACAGGAACACGGATCATGAGCCAGATATTCGGGTTCGACCGCGACACGGCCGTCACGCCACGCCCGGGCACCCCGGGCCTGTACGACGCCGAGCTGCACGAGAGCTGGCGGATCGGCATGGGCATCAACGGCGGCCTGCTGCTGGCCCTGGCCGGCCGGGCGCTCGCCGCCGAGCTGGGCGCCGGCCAGGAGGGGCACCGGGATCCGTTCTCGATCAGCGCCTACTACCTGTCGGCCTCGCGGCCCGGCCCGGCGACCCTGAGCACCGAGACCCTGCGGCGCGGCCGTTCGGTCTCCACCGGCACGGTGTCGCTCGCCCAGGACGGCCAGGAGCGGCTGCGGGCCATCGCCACCTACGGTGACCTGGACGGTCATGCCGAGGGCGATGTGCGCACCTCCGCCACCCCGCCGGAGCTGCCGACGCCCGAACGCTGCGTCGGCACCGAACTGGCCCCGCCGGCCTTCCTTAAGGAGGCCCCGATGCTGGACAGTGTCGAGCTGCGGCTCGACCCGGCCACCGTCGGCTGGGCGGTGGGCGCGCCCACCGGGCGGGGACTCATCCAGGGCTGGCTGCGGCTGCCCGACGGCCGCGAGCCCGATCCGCTGATGCTGCTGCTCGCCGTGGACAGCCTGCCGCCGGTCTCCTTCGACCTCGGCATCGACGGCTGGGCGCCGACCCTGGAGCTGACCGCCCATGTCCGGGCGAGGCCCGCCCCGGGCTGGCTGCGGATCAGCCACTCGACCCGGAACTTCGCCGACGGCTACATGGAGGAGGACGCAGAGGTGTGGGACTCGACAGGACGGCTGGTGGCGCAGTCGCGTCAGCTCGCACGCGTACGAGCGCCACGGCCATGACGATCAGCACCCCGCCCGCGGCGGTGTTCGCCCCGACCGGCTCGGCGAGCAGCAGCGCGCCGAGTGCGGTGGACCACAGCGGCATGGCGTAGGTGACGGTGGACGCGGCGGTCGCGCCCGCCGTACGCAGCAGTCCGACGTTGATGATGTAGGCGACGCCGGTGCCGATCACGCCCAGGACCAGCAGTGCCGCCGCCGCGTTCGCCCCCGGCCAGCGGGGCGGGCCGCCCAGCGCGGGGGCGACGAGGGCGAGTTCGGCGGCTCCGGCGGTGATCTGGACGGTGGCCAGCGCGGTCGCCGACTGCGGCAGGCCGGTGAGGTGGCGGCGGCTGTAGGTGAAGCCGACGCCGTAGCACAGGGCGGCCCCCAGGCAGGCGAGGCTGCCGGTCAGTTGTCCGGGGCCGGGGCCGGGGCCGCGCCAGGCGTCGAGGACGACCAGGACGCCGCCGAACCCCAGCGCCAGTCCGATGAGTTGGCGTATCCCCAGCCGTTCGGTGCGCAGTGCGGCCGCCGAGCAGATCATGGTGAACAGCGGGGTCGTGGCGTTCCACACCCCGGCCTGGACGGAGCTGATCCGGGTCTCGCCGAAGGGGAAGAGGACGAAGGGCACGGTGTGCAGCAGCAGGGCGACGACCGCCGCGTGGCCCCAGGTTCGCGGGTCGCGCGGGATGTGCAGGCGCCGCACCGCCAGGATCGTCCACAGCGCCGCCGCGCCGAGCGCGCAGCGCCACAGCGCGACCCAGGCGGGCGGCATGCCCGCGTCGACCGCGATCTTGATGAGCGCGAAGCTGGATCCCCAGATCGCGGAGAGTGCGACGAAGCCCGGCAGCCATGTCCTCGACGGTGTTCGTGAAGTCCCCATGGACATCACGGTGGCGGTCGCGGTAGTCATGAGTCCAACAAGTCATGCCTACCATGAGATGAGACCTGCTCATGACCCGGCCGTCCTCAGCATCGGTCAATCTGGCCCAGTTGCGCGCGCTGCTCGCGGTGGCGGACACCGGTGGTTTCGGCAGTGCCGCGCTGGAGCTCGCCGTCAGCCAGTCGGCGGTCTCGCACGCGGTCGCCGCTCTGGAGCGCACGCTCGGCGCGCCGGTGGTGCACCGGGACGCCCCGGTGCGGCCGACCGCGCTCGGCGCGCGGATCCTGCCGCACGCCCGCGCCGCCGTGGTGTCCGCCGACGCGGTCACCACCATCGCCTCCCGGCTGGGCCGCGCACCCGCCGGGACGGTACGGCTCGCCGCGCCGCAGACCGTCTGCCAGGGGCTGCTGCCGGACCTGCTCAAGCACTGGTCGGCGGCCCATCCCCGGATCCGGGTACGGATCTTCGAAGGTGACGACGAGGAGCTGTCGGCCTGGCTGGAGTCCGGCACCGCCGACGCCGCCGTGCTGGTCGACCCGCAGTCCGAGCCGCCCGGTTCCCGGCTGCTGGTGGCGGACGCCTTCCACGCGGTGGTGCGCCGCGACCACCCGCTGGCCGGTGAGCCGGAGGTCGACGTGACCGACCTGGAGGACGACCCCTTCCTGCTCTCCCTCGGCGGCTGCGAGCCCCGGATCCGGGAGATCTTCCGCCGCGCGGGCCTGCGCTTCGCCCCGGTGCACCGGATCCGTGAACTGGGCACGCTGATCGCCATGGTGCACGCCGGTATCGGTGTCTCCGTCGTGCCGGGCCTGGCAGGGGCGATGCTGCCGGCCGACCTGGTCCTCGTACCGCTGCGGCGGCCGGAGCACCGGCGGCTGGTGCTCTCCGGCCCGGCCTCGCGGCCGTGGCTGCCGGCCGTGACGGCCCTGGTCGGCAGCGCGGGGTAGAAAAGCGGGGAAGGAAGGCCGGGAAGAGGCGGGGCTCAGGAACGCAGCCAGCCGTCCAGGGCCTTGAGGAAGCCGTCGAAGTCGTCGTGGTGGACGATGTGGCCGGCGCCGGGGACGGGGCGGACCTCGTAGCCCAGGGCGGTCAGTTCGGCGGCGCGGCCCGGGGGGACGAAGTCGCTGGGGTCGGCGGTGAGGACCAGGGAGGGGACGGCGGGGCTCGTCGGCAGGTGGTGCTGGAAGCGGTCGAAGGCGCGCAGGGTGGTGGTGTCCCAGCGCTGGAGGGCGTCGTACTTGGCCAGCCGTGACTCCGGCGCCCAGCCGGGGTACTGGGCCTGGAGGTCCTGGGGCGTCCAGGACTTCTGGGCGAGGATGCCGCGCAGGATCGCCGGGTCGGCCGACGGCGACCAGGCCGGCTCCTCGTAGACGACGCGGGCCGGACGGATCCGGTCGGCCGCGAGGGCGGCCAGCAACCCGCCGAGGGAGTGGCCGAGCAGAAGGTCCGGGCCGGTGGGTACGGCGGCCACCAGTGCCTCGGTCCAGGCGTCCACGGTGTACGTGTCGGTGTGCGGGCTCTGTCCGTGGCCGGTCAGGTCGGGTGCGAGGACGTGGTAGCCGCGTTCGGCCAGGGCGGGGCCGAGCCGCCACCAGCTGCCGGAGTCGCTGGTGATGCCGTGCACCAGGACGGCCAGCCGCTCGCCGTCGCCCCACTCGCGTACCCGCAACCGCTCGGCTTCCGTCATACGGTTCTCAACTCCCTTGGCGGGCAGGGCATTCCCGGCCCGCCGCCCCGACAATGCCCCGGCCGCACCCCTGCCCGGCGGCTACCAGGTGGGGCGGATCGGTCCGCCGGGGGCGATCCGCGCCAGGTCGTCGTGGAGTGCGCGCAGCCGGCGTTCGCCGAGGACGGCGGTCCAGGGGCGTACGGCGTCGGCGGCGGCCTGCTCGGCCGCGCGGGTACAGGCGCGGCCCCGGTCGGTGAGGACGACGAGGCGGGACCGGGCGTCGTCGGGGTGGGGGTGACGTTCGGCGTAGCCCTTGCGGACGAGTTCGTCGACGAGCTGGCTGGCCGCCTGGCGGGTGAAGCCGAGGTGGTCGGCGAGTTCGCTGACGGTGGCGCCGGCGGCGGACATCCGGGCGAAGGCGAAGCCGTGGGCGGGGCGCAGGTCGTCGAAGCCCCGGGCCCGCACGCCCTCGTGGATCCGGGTGACCAGGTCGCCGGCGGCGGCCAGGAGGGTGGCGCTCAGCGCCATGGCGTCGTCTTCGTTCACGGGCCAAGCTTGACACATTGCGCAAGCAGCTTGACCATATGGGCAAGCAACTTACTCAAGTTACTTGCCTAAAAACTCGTCCCCGCTCGTCCCCACTCGCCCCTGCCCGTCCCCGCTCCTCCCGGAGGTCAGCCATGCCCGTCGTCCGCCCCCATGACGCCGTCGTCCACGAGATGCACGGCACCCGCTTCGTTTCGTACGCCGCCTCCGCGCTCGGCAGCACCGAACTGTGCGCCTGGCGCGGCGAGATCCCGGCCGGCACCGAGACACCGGCCCACACCATCAGCCGCGAGGAGGTCTTCCTGATGCTCACCGGCTCATTGCGGCTCACCCTCGACGGCGAACGGCACCACCTCTCCCCCGGCGATGTGGCGATCGCACCGGCCGGATCCGCCCTGGCCTTCGACAACCTCGGCGACGAGCCGGCCACGGTCTGGGTCACCACCAGCCGTGGCCTTCAGGGCGTCTTCCCCGACGGCTCGCGGGTGTCGCCCCCGTGGGGCCGCTGACGGCCGCCGCCGCGCCCTCGGAGGAGTGAAATGCGGCGGCGCGCCGGGCTGTTTACGGTATCCAGTGGACGTCCGGCCCACCTTCGACGTCCAAGGAGACTCACCATGCGCCGCTTCTTCAGCGCCGCCCTCGCCGCCATCGCCCTGCTCACCGGGGCCGCGTTCGTCGACGGCCCCAGCGGCGTGTTCGGCACCCCGGGCGACACCAGCCCGGGGCTGTTCTCCGGCAACTCCTGACCGGCGGCGCGGTCTACGCCGCCGGGGCCCGGCCCAGTTCGAGGGTCGGGTTGCCGGCGGCGTCACCGGCGGGATCACCGATCACGGCGGTGAAGGCCTCCGTACGGACCGTCAGGCCGCGCGGATCCAGGGACAGGACGGGGGCGAAGGGAACCCCGGCGGCGTGCGCGGGCCCGTAGCGGACGGCGAAGACCGTGAGGCCGTCCGGCACCGCGGACCCGTCGGGGACGGGCGCGGCCTCCAGCGCGGTGGTGGCGATCATGTCCCGCCAGCCGGCGTCGGGGTTGCCGTAGCCGCGCGGATCGGCGGCCAGCCGGAAGGCGGCCTGCTCCTGGGTGAGGGCGATGGTGTCGGGGCTGTTGAAGTACGCCGAGCCGTCGGTGCCGGGGAAGTCCGGTGTGGTCAGGGCGAGTTCACCGGCGCCGCTGACCGCCAGGGCGCCCGCGACCAGCGGACCGCCGGTGGTGAGGCGGGCCCCCTTGTCGGCCAGGTCGAGACCGGCGATCCGGGTGAGTTTGACCAGGCGGCCGTTGCCGGCGGTGGCGTAGGGCAGTCCGGCCAGCAGATAGGCGCCCTCGGTGCGTTCCATCGCGACGGTCAGCCACAGACTGGTGCCGTCGGTGACGTACAGCGACTGGACATGGACCAGTACCTGGTCGCGGGTGACGACGGGCTTGGTGACCAGCTTGGCGGCCAGCCCCGGAGCGGCGGCGTCACGGACCCGCACCTCGCCCATGGGGCGGGTGAGCAGGAAGCCGTCGACAGCGGGACCGATGCCGTGCTGGCGGTTGACGGCGGCGGGCAGCACGATCGTCCCGGCGGTCTCGATGAGCGCGGGCGTCATGGCGCTGTCGAAGGAGACCGAGACCCGGGCGGCGCGCAGCTGGTGGCGGACCGGCGCGGTGCGCGGGGTGCGGTACCAGCGGGTGGAGTCCTGGATCTGCCAGACCAGCATGAAGGCGAAGTGGCCGTCCAGCGCCCCGTCGGGGCCGCAGGCGTGACGGCCCCAGCGGGTGTCGCCGAGGTAGCGGCCGAGATCGGAGCGGATACGGCGGCTGAAGTAGCGCATGCCGAGGACGGCTTCGAAGCCGGAGTGCTGCTCGCTGTAGCGGGGGCCGCCGTTGTCGTAGCCGCCGGAGGCCAGCCGGGCGTCGATGTAGCGGGCCAGTTCGTCGCCGTCCTCGGCGAAGACCTGCTTGCCGCTGACCCGGTGGGCCTGGGCGAGGAAGGACAGTGAGATCGGGCCGTAGTTGTTGTCGTACGCCCCGCCGTGTTCGGCGGGCAGCAGCGCGCCCCGGTCGGGCAGGTGGCGGGCACGGATCTCGGTGGCGTACAGGTGCAGGGCGCGTTCGCGGACGGCCTCGGCGTCCTTGGGGGCCAGGTGCCGGGTCAGCATGAGTGCGCCGGTGATGGCGCCGATGGCCTGGTTGGCGGTGTCCTGGGGGTTGAAGTACGCGATGTCGGTGAGCCAGCGCCAGTAGCCGTGGGCGACGTCGGTGAGCTCGGCGCGCTGGGTGTCGGTGAGCAGGCCGTCGGCGAGGTCCAGGACGTTGACCGCCTGGAGCAGGGCCCAGGCGGTACTGGGCCAGTCCCCGACGGGGTGTTCGCGGTCGGCCAGGACGTAACGGGCATGGGGCTCGCCCGAGCCGCGGACCCGCAGGTTGGGGTAGCCGGGGTTGTCGGTGCGCCAGACCCGGTGGCGCAGGTGGAAGTCGACGCTGCGGCGCACCGGTTCGGCGAGGTGGCCGAGCCGGCCGGCCGAGCGCTGCCAGGCCAGGGCCAGCAGGGAGGTGACGCCGAGCGAGGTGTCGCCGATGTCGTCCTGGCAGCCGGGGCGTTCGAGGTTGCCCTCGTCGGTGAGGCGGTCCAGCGCCTGGGCCGCGGCCCGCTCCAGCACGGCGTCGTACGCGGCCGGGTCGTCGGCCAGGTCGTGCAGGGCGCCGCGCTGGTGGGTGAGGTACACCGGTCGCCCAGTGGAGGGCGAGGTGGAGATGGAGGCGGAACCGGAGGCGGAGCTGGAGGGGGAGCTGGAGGCGGAGCTGGAGGGGGCCATGGGTGGGGATCAGCCCTTCATTCCGGAAGTCGCCATGCCCTCGACCAGCCGCCGCTGGAAGACCAGGAAGCAGACGAGGGTGGGGAGCAGCGCCAGCGTCGACATCGCGAACATCGGGCCGTAGGACGATCCACTGGTCTTGTCCAGGAAGAGCGTCAGGCCCAGCGGCACGGTGAACTTGGCGTTGTCGGACAGATAGACGAGCTGGCTGAAGAAGTCGTCGTAGGTCCAGATGAAGGTGAAGATCGTGGTGGTGACCAGGGCCGGCTTCATCAGCGGCAGGATGATCTTCAGATAGATCTGGCCGGGGTTGGCGCCGTCCATCATCGCGGCCTGGTCCAGCTCGCGCGGGATGCTGCGGATGAACTGCACCATCAGGAAGATGAAGAAGGCGTCCGTCGCGAGGAACTTCGGCACGATCAGCGGCAGGAACGTGTTGATCCAGTTGAGGTTGAAGAACAGCGTGTACTGCGGGATGAGCGTGGCCTGCATCGGCAGCATCATGGTGCCGAGCATCAGCGCGAACCAGATCCGCTTGCCCCGGAACTCGAAGCGCGCGAAGGCGTAGGCGGCGAGCGAGCAGGACAGGACGTTGCCGATCACCGCGCCGATCGTGACGATCAGCGAGTTGGTGAGGTAGAGCGTGAAGGAGTTGCCGGAGCCGCTCCAGCCCTTGGCGTAGTTCTGCGGATGGAAGTGCTCCGGCCACAGGGACACGTTGGTGAAGATGTCCTGGTCGGGCTTGAGGGAGCTGCTGATCATCCACATCAGCGGGTAGAGCATGACGAGCGCGACGCCGATGAGCAGCGTGTGGATCAGGATCCGGCGACCGGGGATGGTGATTGCTTTCGCGGACATGTGGTGCGTACTCCTCAGTCGTCGTAGTGGACCCAGAACCGGCTGGCTATGAAGTTGACCGCCGTGAACAGGGCGATGACCAGGAACAGCACCCACGCCAGCGCGGAGGCGTATCCCATCTGGAAGTCGGTGAAGCCCTTCTTGTAGAGGTAGAGCGAGTAGAGCATCGTCGAGCCGATCGGACCGCCGCTGCCGTTGCTGATGACGTAGGCGGGGGTGAAGGTCTGGAACGAACCGATGATCTGGAGCACGACGTTGAAGAAGACGATCGGCGTCAGCAGCGGCAGCGTGATCCGGAAGAACCGGGTGAACGCGCCCGCGCCGTCGATGGCGGCGGCCTCGTAGACGTCCTTGGGGAGCTGCTTGAGGCCGGCCAGGAAGATGACCATCGGGGTGCCGAACTGCCAGACGGCCAGCAGGATCAGCGTGTAGATGGAGGTGTCGGGCGAGGAGATCCAGTCCTGGCCCTTGATGCCGAACCAGCCGAGTACGTCGTTGAACAGGCCGTCCTCGCCGAAGATCTGCCGCCACATGATGGCCACGGCGACCGCGCCGCCGAGCAGGGACGGCAGGTAGAACGCCGCCCGGTAGAAGCCGAGTCCGCGCAGCGGCCGGTTGAGCAGCATCGCCACGCCGAGGGCCAGCGCGAGCTTGAGGGGGACCGAGACGGCCACGTACACCAGCGTCACGCGGACGGACTGCCAGAAGTTCGGGTCCTCGGTGAACATCCGGCTGTAGTTGTCCAGGCCGGTCCACCGGGCGGGACTCAGAAGGTCGAAGTCCGTGAAGGAGAGGTACAGCGAATCCAGCATCGGGCCGATGACGAGCCCGAACACCCCCACGAACCAGGGGGCCAGGAAGAGGAAGGGCCACCAGCCGCCGGCGCGGCGGCGGGCCGCGCGTTTGCGATCGCGTTCGCGGTCGGCGGGGGCTGCCGGGCGGCTGCCCGGCGGCTCCTTCACGACCTCGTCGGTGGTCTCGGTGGTCACACTCATCTCCCTGGCCTCTCCCCGGTCGGTGCGGATGCTTACTGCGACAGGATGCTGTCGGCCTGCTCGAAGAACTCGCTCAGGGCCGCCTTGATGGTCTTCTTGCCGAAGGCGATCGCCAGGTTGGACTGGAACAGCAGCTGGGTGACCTGGTCGGCGCCGGTGGGCGGGGCGACCGGCGCGGGCAGCGCGTTGGTCGCCTTGGAGACCCGCGCCGAGATGTAGGCGGCCGCGTCCGAGAACCGCTTCTCGTCGGCGGTCATCAGCGGGGCGACGATCGCGCGGGCCTTCTCGGTCGGCGGGATGCCGCGCCACAGGACCATGTCCTTGATCGCCGTCTTGTCCTGGGCGAAGAAGCTCATGATCTTGACCGAGTCCGCGATGTGCGAGCTCTTCTTGGTGGCGCTCAGCAGCACGCCGCCGTTGACGTAGTTGCCCTCGTGGGCACCCGCCCAGCTGCCCTGCGGGGTGGGGATCTGGTCCAGCGTGGCTCCCGTGAGGCTGCCGGAGCTGCTGTTGAGCCCGGAGTCGAAGGAGATCATCGCCTTGCCTATGACGACCGCGTTCTTGGTGAGGTCGTTGTGGGCCGCCGAGGTGAGCGCGCCGCCGCCGGAGGCGTGGATCTTGCGCATCTCGGCCCAGTAGGTCCACCACTCCTCAAGGGTGTCCTTGGTGTAGCCGAGCTTGCCCTCGCTGGTGTAGAGGTTCTGGCCCTTCTCGCGGGCGAAGATGTCGAAGGCCTGGTTGGTGGAGCCGCCGCCGTCGTCGACGCCGAAGACCTTGCCGCCACTGGCCTTGTAGACCTTGGCCGCGTAGCTCTTCAGGTCCTCCCAGGTCCACTCCTTGTCGGGCTCGGCCAGGCCGAGCTTCTTCAGGCCCGTCACGTTCATCGTGAGGACGCTGACGCCGATGCCGGAGGGCACGCCGTAGAGCTTGCCGTCGACCGTGCCGGCGGCGAGCAGGGACTTGGAGAAGCCGGTGAGGTCGAGCGACTTGCCGACGTACTCGTCCAGCGGCGCGAGGACGCCCTTCTTGGCGTACGAGGCGACGAGCGCGGTGTCCATCTGGAGCAGGTCGGGGGCGCTGCCGCCGGCGACCTGGGTGTTGAACTTGTCGAAGTAGCCGTCGTAGCCGGAGTAGCGCGGCTTGATCTTGATGCCGGAGTTCTTCTTGGTGAACGTGGCCAGGGCCTTCTTGTAGGCCGCGTGCCGCTCGTCGCTGCCCCACCATGTCATGGTCAGGTCACCGCCACCGGAGCTGGCGCCAGTGCCGCCACAGGCGGCGAGGGTGCCGCCGAGAGCGCTTGCCGCGGCCAGTCCTCCGCCGATGCGGAGCAGGCCTCTGCGCGAGATGTCCGTGCCCACCGGTTCCTCCTACGTGTGCGCGACGAAGTGCCCGAGTGATGTGCTGATTCGGGACATTCTTCTGAGGGATCTTCTCTGGGAATGCTCTGGGAATGCTCTGAGGATATTTCAGGTGCTGATCTGGGGGTTTCGGGGATGAGCGCTCCCGCGAACGCGGCCTCGCCCGGCCGCGCCGCCTGAGGGATCGAGTCCCTGGATCCTGTATGCAGAATCCTGTCCTGCCGTACGGGCACGCCCTCGTACGGATCGGAACATCTCACCCGGAGCCGGGTCCCGCCGGCTTGGTAAGCGCTTGTCCGGACATTCGCAGAGACGTGGGCCCGACGTCAATGCCTGCCCTCCGCGCCGCCGGTAACGGTTTGGATTCCGCGCGCCACCGCGAGCCGGGTGGCGCCCACCACGGTACTGCTGTCGCCGAGGCCGCTGGAGACCACCTCGGTGGGCCAGCTCAGCCGGTCCAGTTCGGCGCGGACACCGGGCAGGAGCTGCGGGTTCGCGCCGACGCCGCCCCCCAGCACGATCAGGCCCGGGTCGAAGACGGCGGCCACGGCGGCGGCCAGCCGGCCCACGTCGGCGGCATGGGCCGCGACCATCGCCACGGCGGTGGAATGGCCCTCTCCGGCCAGCGTGAACAGCCGCTCGGCGGTGAGCGGGCGGCGGCCGTCCCCCGGCCCCCAGGCCCTGGCCGCCCGGGTCAGCAGGGCGCGCGCCCCGAGATAGGCCTCCAGCCCCTCGTGCTGGGCCTGCCGGCCCTCCGCCCACGGGTAGGGCAGCCTGGCGACCTCGCCGGCCGCGCCGTTGGCGCCGCGCAGCACCTGGCCGCCGAGCACGATGCCCAGGCCGATGCCGTAGCCGATCTGCAGATAACCGAAACCGGCCGCGCCCCGGTCACGGGCGGCACCCCCGTGCAGCTCGGCCAGGGCGGCGCAGTTGACGTTGTTCTCGACCTGGACCGGGACCGAGGGCGGCAGGGCCAGCGCGTCGAACGCGGTGCCGATCCGGGCGGTGGCCGGGCGCGAGCGGCCTTCGGCGTCCCGGCTCACCACATCCGGGACGGCGACGACAACGGCCCGCAGCGGGCCCGCCCCGGCGCCGCTCAGGGCATCGACGACGGTGTGGAGGGCGTCGGCGGGGCGCAGTTCGTCGCCGCTGTTGCGGACGGCCAGGACCGTACCGTCGAGGGCGCAGCCGCGTACCTCGGTGTGGGTGGAGCCGAGGTCGACGGCCACGACGCAGCCGGCCTGCGGGCCGAGGCGGTAGACGGCCGCCGAGCGGCCGGTGGCACCATTGGCGGTGCCGGAGCGGGCGGCCAGGCCGGCGGACTCCAGCTCGGCCACGGCGAGGGAGACGGTGGGTTTGGACAGGCCACAGGCGGCGGCGAGCTGGGGGCGGGTGGCGCTGCCGGCCCCGGCCAGGACGGCGAAGACGGATCTGGCGCTGTCGCTGGGCCATGGCCCCGCCGGGTCGGTGCCGGTGCTGTCGTTGGTCATGCTTCCCCCAAAAGTCCGTCGCGATCGAACTTGCGCATATGGCACCGGCAGCCGGGTTCTCGGCAGCCCCTTGACTCACTCTACTTCGTTAGTTAATTTCCTAACGAAGTCGGACACACGCCTGTCACATCCCGTCGAGGCCCGTCCCGGGGCCTCCTGACACCAACCGTCTCCGCTGCTCCCACCCCATCCGGCCACGGTTTCGCCCGCCGTGCGCAGCACGCATCACCCCCACAGCGTTGCGTCGCGAAAGGCGAAAGAACCACCGTGCAGGACTCCATGCCCCTCATCGTCGGTATCGACGTCGGCGGCACCAAGACCCATGTCCGGGCGTGCGCCGGGGACGACATCGTCGCCGATCACATACGCACCAGCCGTGGCTGGCGACCCCACGACGCGACCGATGCCGCGGCCTGGCTCACCGAACTGATCCAGCACTCGCTGCCCGCGGGGAGCCGCCCCGTCGCGGTCGCCGTCGGCGCCCACGCGTGCGAGACGCCGCGGCAGGGCTCGCTCATCCGGCAGGCGCTCAGCGCCCGTCTCGGTGGCGTGCCCTGTCATGTCATGAACGACTCACTGCTGCTGGCCCCCGCCCTCGGCCTGGACGACGGTGTCGGGCTCGTCGCCGGCACCGGCTCGATCGCCGTCGGGCGGCTGCCCGACGGCACGGCCGTCCAGGTCGGCGGCTGGGGCGCGGTCCTGGGCGACGAGGGCGGCGCCGCGGGACTGGTCCGCGAGGCCGTCCGCGCCGTCTACGCCGCCCACGACCGCGACGAACATCCCGACGAGCTCGCCCGGCTGCTGACCGCGGCCTTCGGCGTGCCCGAGGTGCCCGCGCTCGGCGCGGCCCTGGAGGCCGCGCCGGAGCCGTCCGCCGACTGGGGCCGCCATGGCTCCACCGTCTTCGAGGCGGCCGCGGCCGGCTCGGATATCGCCCGCGAGGTCATCGAGGCCGGCGGCCGGGCCCTGGCGCGACTGGTCGTGCAGCTCGCCGAGCGCGGCGCCGTCACCGACGACATCGTCGTCGCCGGCAGCGTCGTGCTCAACCAGCCCGAGCTCCTGGGCGCCCTCACCGCTGCCCTGGCCGGCGCGCTGCCGGGCTCTCGTGTGCACCCCCTGCGGGTACCGCCGGTCACCGGGGCGGTCAGGCTGGCCCACGCACTCGCCGAAGCCCGGCAACCCCCCACAGCCACAGCCCCAGCCCCAGCCCCGGTCACAGCCGGCGCCGCGACGAGCCCCGCCGCCCGGCCGATGTCCGGACCGGCACCCCGACCCACGCCCGGAAAGGCGACCACGGCATGAACCGGGACCACCTGCGGATCGGCGCCATCCGGTCCACCGACCTCTTCGTCGGCACCGCCCAGGCACCCCGCCAAGTCGTACGGGTCACCGTGCACGGCGGGACCGGCCCGGTGCGGGTCCGGGTGGAGGGCCCGACCGTCAGCACCCCCGAACCGGAGCTGATCGCGGCCCCGGGGCCGGGCGGGGAGGCCGTGGCCGAGGTCGGCGTGGTCATCTCGGCACCGGCGACCGAGGGGTCCGTGCACCGGGTCACCGCCGTCGTGGAGCCGGCCACGGGCCCGGCCAGGAGCCAGGGACCGGACGCCGACGGCAGCCGCTGCACGGCGCAGGGCACCGTCACGGCCGAGGCCACCGGCTGGACGATGTGGATGGTGTCCCACTTCCACTACGACCCGGTGTGGTGGAACACCCAGGCCGGATTCACCGCCGTCCGCCACGAACTCCCCGACCTGCCCTGGGTCGACCGGCTGCGGCCGCCCCACGTACGCAGCGCCTTCGACCTCGTACGCGCCCACCTCGACGCGGCCCGGCACGACGAGGACTACCGCTTCGTGCTCGCCGAGATCGACTATCTCAAGCCGCACTGGGACGCCCACCCCGACGACCGGGCCGACCTTCGGCGCTTTCTGCACGCGGACCGGATCGAGCTGGTCGGCGGCAGCTACAACGAGCCCAACACCAACCTCACCCACCCCGAGTCGACGATCCGCAACACCGTCTACGGCATCGGCTACCAGCGTGACGTCCTCGGTGGCGACCCCCGCTCGGGCTGGATGCTGGACGTCTTCGGCCACGACCCCGCCCACCCCGGCCTGATGGCCGACGCCGGACTGGACTCCAGCGCCTGGGCCCGCGGCCCGTTCCACAACTCGGGCCCCAAGGGGCACACCCAGGACATCACCCGGATGCAGTTCCCCTCCGAGTTCGAGTGGATCGCCCCCAGCGGGCGGGGCGTGCTCACCCACTACATGGCGGCCCACTACACCGCCGGCTGGGCCATCCACCGTACGGAGTCGCTGGAGGCGGCCATGGTGGCGGCGTACGACCAGTACGCCGACCTGAAGAAGGTGGCCGCGACGCGCAATGTGATGCTCCCGGTCGGCCACGACCACAACGTGCCGTCGCGCTGGTGCACCGAGATCCACCGCGAGTGGGCCGAGCGCTACGTCTGGCCGCGCTTCACGATGGGCCTGCCGCGCGACTTCTTCGCCGCCGTACGGCACGAGGCGCAGGGCCGGGCCGTCTCGCCCGTGCTGCCGCAGACCCGGGACATGAACCCGGTCTTCACCGGCAAGGACGTCTCCTACATCGACACCAAGCAGGCGCAGCGCGCCGCCGAGACCGCCGTGCTGGACGGCGAACGCCTCGCCACCCTCGCGGGCGCGCTGCTCGGCGAACGCTTCCCCTCCGAGGCCCTCGACAAGGCATGGCGGCAGCTCGCCTACGGTGCGCACCACGACGCCGTCACCGGCACCGAGTCCGACCAGGTCTACATCGACCTGGTCGGCGGCTGGCGCGAGGCGTACGAACTGGGCGACCAGGTGCGCCGCACGGCCCTGGAGCAGCTGGCCGAGGGCACGGACACGCGTGGTGAGGGCGAGGCGGTGTTCGTCGCCAACACGCTCTCCTGGGAGCGGGACGGGGTGGTGACCCTCACCGTCCCCGCGTCCGAGGACCCCGGCCCCGGCCACGGCCACGGCCCCGGCCCCGGCCACGACGCGGCCCACGGCTCCGCGGACGGTCCCGCCCACGACCCCGCCCAGGGCCTTGAGGTGCGCGACGAGACGGGGCGGCCGGTACCGGCCGTCGCCGAGGCCGGCACGCTCACCTTCCTCGCCGCAGGTGTCCCCTCCCTCGGCCACCGCGTGCACCGTCTGGTCGAGGGCGCGACGCCCGGCTGGACCGTGGTGCCCGGCGCGACCTGCGTCGACAACGGCGTCTTCCGGATCGAGGCCGATCCCGCGCGCGGCGGGGCGCTGAGCCGCGTCACCGATCTGCGCACCGGCCGGGAGCTGCTGCGGCCCGGCGGTCTGGGCGCCGAACTCGTCGTCCAGGACGAGCACTCCACCCACCCGGTGTGGGGCGAGGGCCCCTGGCATCTGCTCCCCAAGGGCCCCGGGCGCGGAACCGGCGCGGAGCCGGCCGTCTCCGTGCGGGTCGAGCACTCCCCCGCCGGCCGCCGCATCACCAGCGAGGCACGGCTGGGCGAGCTGCGTCTGACGCAGACCGCGACACTGTGGAACCAGGGCGCGGGCGCGGACCGCATCGACTTCAGGACCCGCGCCGACGGCTCCATCGGCGAGGACCGCATGCTGCGGGTCCGCTTCGACCTCGACCTGCCCGGTACGCTGCCCCTCTCCGAGGTGGGATTCGCCGCGATCGGGCGGTCGTTCGGCTTCCCGGACTCCGACGCGGCCGAGCACCTGTGGACCCTGGACAACCCCGCCCACACCTGGGCCGGGCTCGGCACGACCGCCTGCCTGGCCCTCCACCGCACGGACAGCGGCACGGACAGCGGCACGGACACCGGCACGCAGCGCCATGCCATCGGCGTCGCCGAGGTGATCGCCCCCGAAGACCATGATGTACGCCCCCTCCTGGCCGCCCTGGTCGCCCAGGGCGTGACAGCCACCACGACCCGCCCCGAGGGCCTGCGCTACGGCTCCCTCGACGCGGACTCCAATCTCCCCGACATCAGGTTCGCACTCGGCACTGACAACGCCTTCGCGGAGGAGGTCCTGCGGTCCGCCGGACCCGCCTACCGGCAGGCGCTGGAGGCGAACGGCCTGGTCTTCGTACCGGCGGAAGGGACCCGGCGCGAGGCCTGGGTGCCCGGCGCCGACCTGCGCGGCGCCCGTGACCTGCCGGTGCTCATCGCCACGCACGGCCTGGTGGTGGACGGCCCCGTCATCGACGTACCCGTCCCCGCGGGTCTGGCCGGTACGGCCGAGCCCGCCGAGGACTACTCCGCCGCGCTGGTCAACCACGGCACCCCCAGCTTCGTGGCCACCGCCGACGGCACGCTCTGCCTGACCCTGATGCGCGCCTGCACCGACTGGCCGGCCGGGATCTGGATCGACGGCGAGCGCCGCACCGCGCCCGACGGCAGCAGCTTCGCCTCCCAGCACTGGACGCACGACTTCCGCTACAGCCTGGTCGCGGGACCCGGCGACTGGCGGGACGTCGGCTTCGTACGGGCCGGGCAGGAGGCCAACCACCCGCTGCTGGCGGCCGGGACGGCATCCGGGCCCGGCGAACTGCCGGCGAGGGCCGCGCTACTGACCGTCGAGCCGGCGAACGTCCTGCTCAGCGCCCTGAAGCCGCGCGGCAATCCGCTCGCGGCCGGGCTGGCCGGGGATGTCGATCCGGCGGTGGACGGGGTGGCGGTCCGGCTCTACGAGGCGCAGGGCCGGCCGACGACCGCCCAGGTGCGGCTGTACGGGGGCCTGGCCGGCGCCGAGGCGACGGATCTGCTGGAACAGCCTTCCGCCGTGCGGCCGTTGACCGTGGAGGACGGCACCGTACGGATCGGGCTCGGGGCGGCGGACGTGGCGACCCTGACGGCCCTGCCGCTGGCCGGCCACCCACTGGCCGGCCACCCGGCAGCAGGGCAGGCGACAGCGGGGCAGGCGACAGCCGGTGAGCCCGTCCAGCCGGTGTTCACGCGCTACTGGCTGCACAACACCGGCCCCGCCCCGGTCGGTTACCTGCCGGTGAGTGTGCATCTCAGCGAGCTGGCCCCGGACCGGTTCCGGGTCACCGTCGCGACGTCCGTCCGTCCCGCCCGGGGCACGGTCCGGCTCGACGTCCCGGCCGGGCTGCGCGCCACCGTGGCGGACGGCGGCCCCGGGTACGATCTGGCGCCCGGTGAGCATGCCGCGTTCACCGTGACCGTACGCCCGGACGACAACGCCGCCCCCGGCACGTACTACCTGGCGGCGCGCATCGACGACGACCTCGGCCAGCTGCTGGAGGACGTGCTCCCGGTCACCGTGGGCGCCCCCACCCCCGACCCGCTGCGGGCCGAACTGACCGCCCGGGGCGTCCGGCTGGCCAACCACGCGCGGTCCGAGATCCGTGGCGAGGTCCAGCTGATCAGCCCGTACGGCACCTGGGGCGCCCCCGGCGACGACCTGGCGGTCACCCCGCGCACGCGGGGTTTCGCCGTCGCGCCCGGCGCGACCGTGGAACTCCCCTACGCGGTACGGGGCCAGGCCGGCGGCGACGGACGGTGGTGGGTGCTGGCGAAGGTCTCCGCCTTCGGCATGGTGCGCTACACCGCGACGCTGCCGCTCACCCCTGCAGATGGGCGGTGTCGTTCCACAGGGTGACGGCCGGATTCCCGTACTCCCAGCCCAGGACGGACAGGGAGGCGGGGGCCAGGCTCAGCACCATGCCGCGCATCGGGTCCAGGCGCAGCCAGCGGGCGGCCAGGGTGCGCAGGAAGTGGCCGTGGGCGAAGACCACGGCGTCGGACTCGGCGCCCTTGGCCCAGGCCACGACCTCGTCGGCGCGGTTGGCGACCTGCCAGGACGTCTCCCCGCCGATGACGCCGTCGCGCCAGATCACCCAGCCGGGCCGCTCCTCGCGGATCTCCGGGGACGTACGGCCCTCGTAGGCGCCGTAGTCCCATTCCATGAGGGCGTCCCACCCGTCGGCCCGGTCGCCGAAGCCGGCCAGCTCGCAGGTCTCGCGGGCCCGGGCCAGGGGGCTGGTACGGACCCTGGCGCCCGGGAAGTCGTGCCACGGCGACCGCTGGAGGCGCTTGCCGAGCAGCCGGGCGGCGTCGCGGCCCTCGTCGGTGAGCGGGATGTCCGTCCGCCCGGTGTGCCGGCCGTTCTGCGACCATTCCGTCTGGCCGTGCCGGACCAGGATGAGGCGCGGGGGCATCAGGACTCCTCCATGTGTACCGCTTCGATGGTGTTGCGGGCGCCGACCCGCGCGCGGCCGGCCGCCGCAAGGGCCCGGTGCGCGCCGCGGGTGGGGCCGGTCACCGTCCGTTGCCTGGACGGCGACGGTGCGTGGCGGACCCGGTGCCGGTTTCCGGCCGTGACATCGCTGTCGTGTCCGAGCCCGATGCCCGGCGAGCCGGGCGCGGCCGAGCAGGGCGAACAGGCCGAGCAGGCCGAACAGAAGGCCCTGCTGTCCGCGAGGTCCGACGCGAAGACCCCGACGCGATGGATGAACGATTCTGTCGATCCCACACCCCCAGCCTAGGGCGCTGCCGGACCGAGCGCCGTGTACGCCCTGGCTGTCGCCCTCACCGTGCTTCCCGTCCTCGAATCGCTGCCGTCGGCGACAGTGCGGCCGGCCCGTGCCAAACCCGCTCTGACCCGCCTCGACGAGCCGACCCGCCAGGGCGTCCTCCAGGGCCGCCGGGTGCGGGTGCGGACGCTGCTGGGGAGCCTCAATCCGGCCGGCACGGTCGCCGTCGTCACCGGTCTGCGGTTCCCGCAGCTCGGGGTGGCCGGGGCGGTCGTCGAGGCGCTCGTCTTCGCCTGGGTGCTGGTCATGCAGTTGCGGTCGGGGGACCGCGGTCGGGGGACCGCGGGGAGGCCCTCGGGGCCTTACACCCTGTTCCTCGGAATGGCGGCATCTGTGCTGGTGGCAGACATACTGCGTTGACAAATGCCCGATTTTGCCTATTTTTTCCGTTACATGACGCCTTTTGGCGTATACGATGATGCGAGTTGATACGGGTACCGATCCCGCGCCGACGGGGAAGGAGGGCCGTCTCATGCGAAGGCGATTGACTCGTTGTCACGCCACCGGCGCCGCGCCCGTCCTCGCGGCGGACAGGGTCTCGATCCCGGCTCAGCGTCAGTGTCTTCACTGACCGACAGCCATGGAAGGACGACCATGCGCAATCGACTCACGCGAGGCCTCGCGATAGGTGCGGCGTCCGCAATGCTCGCGGGCGGAGCCGCGTTCGCCACGGCGGGCGCCGCATCTGCGGTACCCGCTCCGCCCCCTCCGGGGCCCGGGAACAACAACGGCAACGACGGACATGACGGCGACCACGGGAATCACGGCAACCACGGCAACCACCAC
This sequence comes from Streptomyces sp. RLA131, assembly GCF_056270125.1. Classification (NCBI taxonomy): domain Bacteria; kingdom Bacillati; phylum Actinomycetota; class Actinomycetes; order Kitasatosporales; family Streptomycetaceae; genus Streptomyces; species Streptomyces sp. RLA131. The sequence goes on along the minus strand of NZ_JBWDOQ010000002.1, from coordinate 6,778,275 downwards.
CGCCACTGCCACTGGCAGCAGGGCCACTGGACCGGGTTCTGGCACCACGGCTTCCAGGACCGCTGGGGCAACTGGCACCACGGGTACTGGGTCAGGGTCTGGGTCCCCGGACACTGGTTCTGCGACCACTACCGGTGACGACCGCCACCGGTAACCCATAGCCACGGAGCCCCCATCCGCCTCGTCAGCGGGTGGGGGCTCCGTGGCGCCGTCGGTGGGGGACGGCTACTGCTCGGACTCGGGGTCGTCGTCGAAGGGGAGCGTCTTGGGAACGGATCCGGGGCCGTTGCCGAAGGGGGACCAGACGCGCAGTCCGGTGAGTTCGGCGGTGCTGCGGTCCCAGGTGTCGAAGAACTCGGTGCGCTGGCGCAGCGCGGCGGACAGGAGGCGCAGGGACTCCTTGCGGGACCGTGAGCCGTGGTCCTGTCGGCGCCGTCGCTGGAGGGGGACGCGACGGAGATCGAACAGGCCCCAGAGCAGGAGCGCACCGCCCGAGAGGGCGAGGGTGACGGCGGGAGCGCCGTGCAGGAGGACGACGGACAGGGATGTGGTGAGGGCGCCGCCGAGACCGGCGGCCAGCAGCCGGACGGGGTTGTGGGTGACGGCCTCGACCTGGGACCGGGTTCGGTGGTCGATGTGGGCGGCCAGACTGTCGGCGAGGAGGGGTTCGTCGACGAGCACGGCGGGGTCGGTGGGCACCTCGGCGGTCCAGCCGTCGAGGGTGAGCACGATGTGCGGGGGCCGCTGGGCGGCCGCGGCGGTGACGAAGTCGCCGGCTGCGTGCTGGACGCTCTTCCAGACGCAGATGAGGGCCAGACGCCGGGCGGCGGAGCCGAGTTCGATCCCGTCGGGCTCGAAGACCGCCTGGTCCAGGACGGTGGAGAAGTCGAGCACCGGATCGGGTGGGGCCGAGCCGAAGGCGAGGACTGCGGGCGGCACCGGCGCCGGATCAGTGGCGGCGTCCGTGGGCGGTTCGCCGCGGTTCTCCACGACGCGGCGCTGCCACTCCACCTCGCGGCGCAGCTCCTCCTCGTCGGGTTCGAGGCGTTCTACGAGCCCTTGCAGCGCGAGCCCGGCGTAGCCGCGCGCGGCGGCGAACTCCTCCGGGGTGTCGGGGAACTCGCGGCTCAGGTGGGCAAGCAGGCCACCGGGGACGGTGGCCAGTTCCCAGCCGTACGCCAGGGGTTCCCACTGGCCGGCGACGAGCTGCCGCAGGGCCGGGAAGCGCTCGGCGGAGACCTGGGTGCGCAACTCCCACAGTCGCTGTTCCCAGCGCTGGAAGCGGGGCCGTGACGCCGCGATGTGCCGGGCCTGCGGGGCACGGCCGGACGGGACGGGCTCCGGGGTGAGCGGGTCGGTGTCCCAGCGCAGCATCGCCTGGAGGGCGAAGGTGTGTGCCTCGGCGCCGAGTTCGCCGGCGGCGATGGCGCTGAGCACCGGGAGGAACTCCGGGCCGAGCCGCCGGGGATCGAGGGTCTCCAGGTAGCGGCCGGCCCAGCGGGCGGCCTCGTTCTCCTCACCGAGCCGTGCGCAGGTGAGGGCGGAGAAGAGCTTGGCCTTCGCCGGGTCGAGGGCGTAGGCCTGGCCACGGGCGTGCTCGCTCAGCACATGCTCGCCGAGGTGGCGGGCGGCCAGTGCCACGCAGGCCGGGGCCAGCCAGTAGGAGGGGTCGCGCAGCATCGCGTCGTTGACGCACTCCCCGACGATCGCGGGTTCGACGACGTCGCGTCGGATCGCGTCGGCGGTGAGGGTGTGCAGGAGTCCCCGGGCGAGGGAGCGGATCCGTTTGCGGCCGCCGAAGCGCAGCTGCCAGTCGGTGGTCAGCCGAGCCAGCTCCGTCTGCGCGCCGGTGGCGATGCGGTCGCGTTCGTACTGCCGCATGAAGGCGGCGAGTTCGGCCTGGCCGCTGGCGACGTCCTCGCCGAGCCCGTTCACCGTCCGGGTCAGGTCCGCCACCCGGGCGGACACCTCGCTCATGGTCGCGTGGATCCCGCCGACCCAGGCGTTGACGCCTGTCACCTTGACGCTGAGGCCGTCGAGTTCGCTGCCGTGCCGGACCTGTGCGGCAGCCAGCCGCGCTATCCGTTCGCCGAGTTCGCCGGTGCCGGTTGTCGTCGTCGCGGCACTGGTGCCGCTGGTTCTCTCGGGGGCCTGTTCCCCTGTCACTTCCGTCGTACCCACCCCCCGGTGGTCGCGTTGGTGGTGCGTACGATGGAGCAGGTAGCCGCCACCGCGCAAGAGCATCGGGCTAGATATGGCCTTCGTACGTCATCTGTTTGAACTTGCGTACGACAGGTGAGGTCTCCACATGGCGCAGACCCTCGATTGCTCCGATCCTTTCGCTCAGATATGTGTAAAGACCGGCGTGGTCACGGCAGATGACCGAAGCGATCAGGTTTGACGTGCCGGTGGTCGCGGCCACGAAGGCGGTCTCGGGGTGGCCGGCGAGCGCCTTGCCCACGGAGGCGAGCGCGGACGGCGCGACTGTCAGCCAGAGTACGGCCTGCGCGTCGTAGCCGAGCAGCGCCGAGTCGAATTGCACGTCGAAATAGAGCATGCCCGAGCGGAACAGCTGCTCCAGGCGCCGTTTGACGGCGGATTCCGAGCGTCCGGTGGCCCGGTGCAGCTCGGGATAGGAGGTACGGCCGTCGCCGGCGAGGGCGGTGAGCAGCGCCTCGTCCTCGGGCCCGGGGGCGGGAGCGGGTCCCGCTCCGGGGGCGGGGGCGCCTTGGTGCGGCGGCGGGCGCAGGGCGGCGGCCTGGGCGCGGGTGAGGGGGCCGTTCTTGGTGAACCAGCCGGGGGATCCGCCGTAGAAGACGTGCAGCAGGCTGACGGCGCCGATCTCGACGATGCTCGGCGTACGGGGGAGTTTGCCGAAGAGCAGGGCGTCGTAGGCGTCCGGGCCGGCGTCGGCGACGCAGAGCAGTTCGGTGCCGCCGGAGGTGAGCCGGACCCAGGCGGTGTCGGGGCGCCGGGCGAGGGCCCGGGCGATGGCCACCGAGGCGTCGGGGGCGCAGCGCAGCCGCAGCATCCAGCGGGTGCGGCCGAGCAGGGAGCCGTCGGTCATGCCGACCACCCGCAGTCCGAAGTCGGCGCGCAGCCGGCGGTAGCGGCGGGCGACCGTCTGGTCGGAGACCTCCAGGACGGCGGCGATACGGCTGAAGGGCGCCCTGGGGTCGATCTGCAGGGCGTGCAGGAGCTGCTGGTCCAGCGTGTCGAGCCGGCCCGCCTTGTCGCGGTCACGGTCGGGGTCGAGGCCGGGGTGGAGGCCGGGGTCCTCGTGACTGCCCGGGTCGCGCTTCTCCTTGTCGTGGGAATCCACCACTGACGATCTCCCCATGTCGGAATCCTTCGCATCAGCTGCCGTGGCTGGTGAAGGCGGCCGCCACGGGGCGATGCTACGGGACATCGCACACGGTGTGCCGAATCGAGGGGAGCGAGTGATGCGCAAGTGGGGGCCGCTGGTCGCGGTCTGTCTGGGCACGTTCATGTTGCTGGTGGACGTGACGATCGTGATCGTGGCGCTGCCGGACATCGGGGGCACGCTGGACGCCTCGCTGTCGCAGCTGCAGTGGGTGATCGACATCTACGCCCTGGCGCTGGCCGCACTGCTGCTCGGCGCGGGCTCGGCGGCGGATGTGATCGGCCGGCGGAAGGTGTACGTGGCCGGAACCGCGCTGTTCGCGGTGGCCTCGCTGGCGTGCGGGCTGGCGCCGAACGCGGGGATGCTGATCGGCATGCGCGCGGTGCAGGGGGTGGGCGCGACCGCGATGTTCGCGACGACGCTGTCCCTGCTGGGGGCGGCCTACCAGGGCCGGGACCGGTCGGTGGCGCTCGGTGTGTGGGGTGCGGTCAGCGGCGCGGCGGCGGCGCTGGGGCCGGTGCTGGGCGGGCTGCTGACGCAGGGGCTGAGCTGGCGGTGGGTGTTCTTCGTCAACCTGCCGGTGAGCGCTGCCGCGATCTGGCTGACGCTGCGCGCGGTGCGCGAGTCGCGGGGCGGGGCGGGGGCCCGGATCGACTGGGCCGGTACGGCGGCGTTCTCGGCCTTCGCCGGGACGGCGACGTACGCGGTGATCCGCGCGGACACGGTGGGCTGGGCCTCGGGCCGTACGTTCGCGACGCTGGCGGCGTCGGTCGCCGCGCTGGTGGTGTTCGTGGCGGTGGAACGGCGCCGCGCGCACCCGATGCTGGACCTGCGGCTGTTCCGCGACCGGTCGTTCGTGGGGGTGATGGCGGGCACCGTGGCGCTCAACGCGGCCGCCTTCGGTTTCGCGCCGTACACCTCGATCTGGCTGCAGACGGTGCTGGGGATGAGCCCGGTGCGCGGCGGGCTGGTGCTGATCCCGCTGGCGCTGGCGGCGTTCGTGGCGGCCGGTGTGGGCGGGCGGGTGCTGCACGGTGTCCCGCACCGCTGGGTGATCGGCACGGGGCTGCTGCTGATCGGTGCCGGGGCGCTGGCGCAGACCGTGCTGGACGCCGGTTCGGGCTGGGCGTCGCTGACCGGGGGGCTGGTGCTGGCCGGGTTCGGTGTCGGCCTGGTCACCCCGGCGGTGGCCTCGGCGGCGCTGGCCTGCGTACCGCCGCGGCAGGCCGGTATGGCCGGCGGAGCGGTGAACACGATGCGCCAGCTCGGCTACGCCCTCGGGGTGGCCGTCTTCGGCACCCTGCTCACCGCCCGCGCCCAGGACTCGCTGCGCGGCGACGGGGTGCCGGATCCGCACGGGACGGCCCGGGTGCTGGCCGGTGGCGGGGCGCGGGAGCTGCTGGCCCGGGCGTCGTCGGGGCAGCGGGACGCCCTGGAGCACGCGCTGCGGGCGGCCTTCACGGCGGGGCTGGACGTGGCGGCCGCGGTCGCCGGAGTGATCGGCCTGGTGGCCGGCGTCGTCGTCCTGCTCCTGGTCCGCAGCAGGGCTCCGGAGGCCGCCCACCACGACCGGCCGCCGGAGCGGGCGGCGGAACCGGCGGGATCCGCGGAACCGGCGGGACCCGCGGCAGCGGCGGTGGCGATGGAGCGTCAGCGGTCGGCAGCTGTAGAGCGTCAGTAACTGACACGAGCAGATTTCATGAAGATCTACGCGCGTCGGGTCTCCGGTCGGAGGCCCGGCGCGCGTCATGTTCCCGGCGGTAGCAGGGAGTTCACCCGAAAGTAGCAAGAACGTACGAATCCACACCGCTCACAGAACGCATCCGGACCCCTCCCCGGCTTCCTGTGTATCGGGTACGTTACGGGCGCCCCGAGCAGTCGAGGAGCAGCTCTTGCGTGAGTTCACCATCCCCCCACTGGTGACGGCACCCCAGGTAGGCGGACTGGCGGACGTGGTCTTCGCCAACGCCACCGAGGAGCCGGAGCGTGTGGTGCTCGGCCGGTACCGGTACGAGGAGATCCCGACTGCGGACAGTGACGAGGACGCGGTTCCGGCCGGTGAGTGGCTGGATGTGACCGCCGCCCGTTTCCGCGACGAGGTGATGGCCGTCGCCAAGGGCCTGATCGCGCAGGGGATACGTTTCGGCGACCGGGTCGGACTGATGTCCCGCACCCGGTACGAGTGGACGGTGCTGGACTTCGCGCTGTGGACGATCGGCGCGCAGCCCGTCCCCATCTACCCCACCTCCTCCTCCGACCAGGTGCGCTGGATGCTGCACGACTCGGCGGCGGTCGCCTGCGTCGTCGAGCACGAGGACCACGCCATGACCATCGGCGCCGTCATCGACGAACTGCCCCAGCTCACCCGGCTGTGGCAGCTGGACTCCGACGCCCTCACCGAGATCACCGGCTCCGGCACCCATATCGACGACGACGTCGTGCACCGGCACCGCATGGCGGTCACCCCGGACGCCATCGCCACCGTCATCTACACCTCGGGCACCACCGGCCGCCCCAAGGGCTGTGTGATCAGCCACGCCAACTTCATGGCCGAGGCCGACAACATCATCAGCAAGTACGAGCCGGTCTTCCACAGCAGGCCCGGCGACCAGGCCTCGACCCTGCTCTTCCTCCCCCTGGCCCATGTCTTCGGGCGGATGGTCGAGGTGGCCGCCGTCCGCGCCCGGGTCCGGCTCGGTCACCAGCCGAACCTGGCCGCCGCCGAACTGCTGCCGGCGATGGCCTCCTTCCGGCCGACGTTCGTGCTCGCCGTGCCCTACGTCTTCGAGAAGGTCTACCAGGGCGCCCGCCGCAAGGCCGAGGCCGGCGGCCGGCTGCCGGTCTTCGAGAAGGCCTTCGACGTCGCCGTCCGCCACGCCGAAGCCATGGAGGCCAAGGCCTTCGGCACCGGCCCCGGACCCGGAACCGGCCTGCGCATGCAGCACCAGCTCTACGAGAAGCTCGTCTACGGCAAGGTGCGCGCCGCCCTGGGCGGCCGGGTACGGCACGCCTTCTCCGGCGGCTCCGCGATGGACCGGCAGCTCGGTCTGTTCTTCGACGGCGCCGGCGTCCGCATCTTCGAGGGGTACGGCCTCACCGAGTCGACCGCCGCCGCCACCGCCAACCCGCCCGAGCAGACCCGCTTCGGCACCGTGGGCCGGCCCGTACCCGGCACAACGGTGCACATCGCGGACGACCACGAGATCTGGCTGCGGGGCGGCCAGATCTTCGAGGGATACCTCAACAACACCAAGGCGACCCAGGAGATCCTGCACGACGGCTGGCTGGCCACCGGCGACCTCGGCGCGCTCGACGAGGACGGCTACCTCACCATCACCGGCCGCAAGAAGGAGATCCTGGTGACCAACGGCGGCAAGAGCGTCTCCCCGGTGCCCCTGGAGGAGCGGGTACGCTCCCACCCCCTCGTCGCGCAGTGCGTGGTCGTCGGCAACGACCGCCCCTTCGTCGCCGCCCTGGTCACCCTCGACCCGGAGGGCGTCTCGCACTGGCTGGCCATGCACGGCAAGGCCACGCCGGCCCTCACCGACCTGCTGCGCGACCCGGATCTGGAGGCGGAGGTACGCCGGGCCGTGGTGGCCGCGAACACGCTGGTCTCCAAGGCCGAGTCGATCCGCACCTTCAAGGTCCTGGCCGGGCAGTTCTCCGAGGCGCAGGGGCTGCTCACGCCGTCGCTGAAACTCAAGCGCCGGGCGATCGAAAAGGCCTACGAACAGGAAATCGAAGCCCTTTACAGCGGCTGAACGGGGAATTCGGGCACTCCGCGAAACATTGACCTAGGGAGACAGAGTACGACCGACGACGTAAGGAAAACGTGCTCGTGAGCAAGGTCCCCTTCATCACGCTCAACAACGGTGTCGAGATGCCCCAGCTGGGTTTCGGTGTCTGGCAGGTGCCGGACAACGAGGCGGCGGCGGCGGTCTCCACCGCCCTCGAAGCGGGCTACCGCAGCATCGACACCGCGGCGATCTACGAGAACGAGAAGGGCACCGGCCAGGCGATCGCCACCGCCGGCGTGCCCCGCGAGGAGCTCTTCGTCACGACGAAGCTCTGGAACTCGGAGCAGGGCCACGACTCGGCACTGCGCGCGTTCGACGCCTCGCTGGACAGGCTCGGCCTCGACTACGTGGACCTCTACCTGATCCACTGGCCGATGCCCGGGCACGGTAAGTACCTGGACACCTGGCGTGCCTTCGAGAAGATCCTCGCCGAAGGCCGCGCCAAGGCCATCGGGGTCTCGAACTTCCCCGTCGCGCAACTGCGGCACGTCCTGGACGAGGGTTCGGTCGTACCGGCCGTCAACCAGATCGAGCTGCACCCCCACTTCTCCCAGCCGGAGTTGCGGGCCTTCCACGCCGGGCACGGCATCGCCACCGAGGCCTGGTCCCCGCTGGGACAGGGCAAGGGCCTGCTGGGCTCGTCGGCGCTGGCCGCGGTCGCCGCCAAGCACGGCAGGACCCCCGCGCAGGTCGTACTGCGCTGGCACCTCCAGATCGGCAACGTGGTCATCCCCAAGTCCGTGACGCCCTCGCGGATCCGGGAGAACTTCGACGTCTTCGGCTTCGAGCTGGACGCGGAGGACCTCGCGGCCGTCGCCGCCCTCGACAACGGCACCCGCCTGGGCCCCGACCCCTCCACGTTCGCCTGAGCGGTAGACGTTCCTTCAGCACCCGCGCAGGGCCGGCCCCTCCCGGGCCGGCCTTGCGCACGTCCACAGGCCGGCCCGGTCCGCGGCTGTGCCGGTACGGCGCGTATCCCCCTCACAGGGGCGGCTCGTCTAGCAGTTCGGCCAGCCAGCGGGCGATGTTGTGGTGATGGGCGGCCCCGGCCGCCGGGAAGACCCGCCCCCAGCTCAGGGCGCGGTTGACGGGCCCGACCCGGCAGGCCAGGCTCGCCAGCCCGCGCAGCACGGTCAGGTCGTGGCCGTCCTCGGCCCAGGGCCGCAGGTAGGCGTCGCGCAGCCCGGCGAGGACGGCCTCCTGGTCGCCGCCGGGGAGCAGGCTCGCGACCCGGGCGGTGACCAGGAGGCTGGAGAACGGGTGCGCCACCGAGGCGTCGCCCCAGTCGAAGAACACGAAGCGGCCGCCGTCGCCGTGGAAGACCTGGGCCTCGTGCAGGTCGCTGTGGTCGAGGGTGGCGGGGATGCCCGAACCGGCCAGCTCCGCGCACCAGTCGGCCAGGCGCGGCCGGATCCGCCGGACCTCCGCGGGCGCGCCCGTCAGCGCCACCAGTTCGTCGAACCGCTCCGGCAGGTGCTCCGGCCCGGCCTGCGGCACTCCCAGCGCGAGCAGTTCGCCGGCCCGGGGGCCGACGGCGCGCTGGAGACCGGCGTACTGCCGCAGCGGGCCCTCCCACTGCTGCGGGCCGGCCCCCTCCCCGTCCAGTACGTCGGCCAGGAGGCCGCCGCCGTCCGGCAGCAGCGCCCACCCGCGCTCCGGGTCGACGGCGACCGGGGTGAGCACCTGTCCGGGCACCCACTGCGACAGGGCCCGCGTCAGTGCCGGTTCGAAGGCCGAGCCGGGCGGGTTGGCCTTGAACCAGACCGCCGGGGTGCCGTCCTCCAAGGGGATCCGGATCACCACCGACCACGGGCGCAGCCGCACCTCCCAGCCGCCCTGTCCGGCCGCCGGCGTCCCCCGGGCGGCCAGTGCCTCCCGGGCCCACTCCATGGCCTCGCGCCGCCACCGCGGGTCGGCCCAGGGGGTGACCGACGCGTCGTACGTCCCGGTGTCGACGCTGCGCGTCTCGCTGTCCATCCGGGCATCCCACCATCGGAGCGCCCGGTCCCGCACCCGTATTTCAGCCCGCCGCGGGCACCCGGTCCAGGAAGCCGCTCACGCTGCGGATCCGGCCGTCGGCCGCCAGCGTGACGACGTCGAACCCCGCCACCGGCGCCGACCCGTCGGCCACCGACACCAGTTCCCAGCCGAAGCGCGCCGTGTCGTGGTGCCCGTCCACCGCGCCCGCCAGCCGGAACGCGAACCCCGGGAACTGCGCCTGCGCGGCGGCGATCACTGCCGCGATGCCCTCGTGCCCGGCCACCTCGGCCAGCGGGTCGGTGTAGCTGCCGTCCTCGGTCCAGGTGGCCGCGACGGCCTTGGCGCGCTCCTCGGGGTCGGCGGTGTTCCAGGCCTGGATGTAGCGGGCGGCGGCGTTCTCGTACTGCGACATGTGTGCTCTCCTCGGTTGTGGCCGCTGGTGGACGGGTTCCACGATGCCCGGGGGCGCTCGGCACGTCGATTACGTCGCTGGTAAGGGCGGCCCGGCCGGTCGGCCGCGCCGGGGTCAGTGTCCGGTGCGGGCCCCGCTGGGGGTGAACTCCGGTTCGTCGCCGGGCCGGTCGGCCTGGTCGGTCCGGCCGGTGTGCTCCAGCCAGCCGCGCAGCACCGCGTGCACCGCCTCCGCGCCGACGAGCCGTCCCCGAGGGCCCTCCAGTACGTACGGGTACATCAGGAAGGGGCGGTTCTGGTCGCCGCCGAGGCCACCGTGGGAGCCGACCTGTTCCTCGAAGGCGTGGACGGCCCCGGTGGTGGCGTCACAGGCGGAGTTGACCATGATGTCGGCGGCGTGCGGAAAGCCCGCGGTGCGCAGGACGGCGGCGGCGGCGCCGGGGCCGAAGGGGGCGAGCGGGTCGGGGCCGCCGGTGACCTTGCCGGTGCTCAGTTCGTGCTCGGCGCCGCCGGGGCCGAGCACGAGGGGGCCGCGGCGTTCGCCGAGGACGAGGACGAAACCGATGCCCCGGTGCTCGGCGAGGGTGCGCAGCAGGGCGGGGTGGCGGCGGTCGATCTCCTCACGGGTGGCCCGGCCGGGGATGTCGGGGAAGCTGACCAGGCCCAGGTTGCCGGAGGCCAGCACCACCGGGTCCGAGACCGGCCCCGCGCACTCGGTGTCCTCCTCGGCCCGCCGGGCGTGTTCGGGCCTGCGCAGCGCGGCCCTCGCGGCGGTGCGGGCCTCGGCGCCGCTGGTCGTGCGCCGGGCCCGGCGCGAGACGGGCAGTCCGCAGCCCGCGCGGACCAGGTCCTTCAGGTGCAGCCCGTAGACGGATGCGAAGGTCTCGCCGTGGCTCTGGCCGTGGTCCGACAGCAGCACGATCCGGTACGGGCGGGGGGCGTGACGCGAGGCGTCGGCGACGAGGCGGACCATACGGTCCAGCCGGGCCAGGACCCGCATGGCATCGCCGCCCCGCGGCCCCGAGTGGTGGGCCACCTCGTCGTACGCGACGAGGTCGGCGTAGACGGCGTCGCGTCCGGCGAGCATGTCGCCGACCACCGCGGCCACCGCCACGTCGCGTTCGACGACGGTGGCGAAGGCCCGCGCGAGGGGGTAGAGGCCGCCGCGCTTCACCCGGGGCCGGTCCCGGCGTACGAAGCGCGAGGCCGTCGACTCGGTGATCTCGCGGGCCACTTCGGCGACGAACGACGCGGCGGTGCGCACCGCGTTGGCGGGGTCGGAGAAGTACGCGAAGTAGCCGCTGCGCGAGCGGGTCAGCCGGCCGCGCTGCGCGGCGACCGACATCACCAGCGCCAGCTGCTCGGCGCCGCCGCTGAAGAGGTTGCCCCGGCTCGCGCCGCCGTCGGCGAGCAGCCCGGGGCGGCCGGTGCGCTCCACGGCGCGGCGTTCCAGCTCGGCGGCGCTGGACGGCCGGTTGCAGACGATCAGCTGTCCGGTCTCCTTCTCGTACCAGCGGAAGGCCGGCACGTCCTCGTTGGTCCCGTGCAGGATGCCGAGCTGGCTGGCACCGGTCTGGCTGCTCCAGTCGGTGCGCCAGGGGACGAGGTGGTGGCTGGAGTCGAGCCACCGCGCGACGGTCTCCATCGCGGCCGGCCGGGGGCGGCCCTTGCGGCGGGTGGGGCGGACCGCCTCGCGCAGCACGTCGTGCCCGACTCCGTCGAGCTGGAGGAAGACGATGCCGGGCTCGGGGTTGTGCGGGACCGGCCGGCGTCCGGCGAGCCGGGCCAGCCGGCGTCCGTACGCCTCGTCGTCGCGCATCGCCAGCGTGGTGCTGGTCGCGGACGAGGTCGCCGACATCGCGGCGGCGATCAGGACGGCGGTGGCCGGGGTGACGTCACCGCGCCAGTCGGGCGCGATGCGCAGCGCGATCAGCAGCAGCGAGCCGTTGAGGAAGAACACCAGGCCGCCCAGGACCAGCGCCGGCACCAGCAGCAGCGCCCGGACCAGGAGCGGCCAGACCAGTGCGCTCAGCAGGCCGAACACCCCCGCGCCGACCGCCGCCGTGACCGCGATCCGGGTCGGGCTGTCGCCGGTCGGCGACTGGATGGTGAAGTCCGGCAGGATCCCGGCCAGCACGGCCATGGTCGCCGTCGCCACCGCCCACACGGCCAGTACGCGGCCGACCGTGCGGCCGGATGACCGCCACCGACGCAAGTTCATACTCCCAGCCTGTCACGACGGCTTTTCGGGGCAGGCATAGGCTCGGGCACCAAACGAGGAGGCGTGTGTGGCGGCGGTCGGGATCACTTGGTGGGGTCATGCCACCGTGACCGTGCGGGACTCCGGGGTGCGGGTCCTGACGGATCCGCTGTTCGCGGCGCGGCTGGCGCATCTGCGGCGGCGCCGGGGCGCGGTGCCGCCGCCGGGGGCGGCCGAGGCGGATGTGGTGGTCGTGTCGCATCTGCACGCCGACCATCTCCACCTGGGCTCGCTGGCCCGGCTGGCGCGCGGCACCCGGGTGGTGCTGCCGCGCGGTGCGCAGGACGCGGTGCCGGGGCTGCGGCGGTTGCGGCGGACCCGCGGGCTGGAGCTGGTGGAGGTGTCGCCGGGCGACGAGGTGAAGGCGGGCCCGGTGACGGTACGGGCGGTCCCGGCCGCGCACGACGGGCGCCGGCTGCCGTACGGGCCGCGGCGCAGCCCGGCGCTGGGGTATGTGATCGAGGGTGAGGCCCGGACGTACTTCGCGGGCGACACCGGGCTGTTCGACGCGATGGCGGAGGCCGTCGGGCCGTGTGACGCCGCGCTGCTGCCGGTCGGCGGCTGGGGGCCGTTCCTGAGCTCGGGGCATCTGAACGCGGACCGGGCGGCGCAGGCGCTGGCCCGGCTGGGCACGGGCGCGGGCGGCCACCCCGGAGGCGGCGGGCCGGTCCACGCGGTGCCGATCCACTACGGGACGTACTGGCCGATCGGCATGGACGCGGTGCGCCCGCACGAGTTCCACTCCCCCGGCGACGACTTCGTACGCCTGGCCGGCCGGCTCGCGCCGGGGACGGCCGTGCACCGGCTCGACCACGGGCAGAGCGTGGAGCTGGGGGTCGCCCGATGATCGGCTTCCTGGCCGAGCGGGCCGCGACCTCCGCCGACTCCACGGGGCAGGTGGTGGGGTACCCGTCGCTGTTCCTGCTGGTGGCGCTCGGCTCGCTGGTGCCGGTCGTACCGACGGGGGCGCTGGTGAGCGGCGCGGCGGCGGTGGCGTTCCACCACCAGAACCCGCCGGTCGCGCTGGCGCTGGTGTTCGTCACGGCGTCACTGGCGGCGTTCATCGGGGACATGAGCCTGTACTGGCTGGGCCACCGGGGCGTGCACTCCAGGAATGGCTCGCGGTGGCTGAAGCGGCTCCAGGACCGCGCCGAGCCCGGCCGCCTGGAGGCCGCTCAGCACAAGCTGGACCAGCACGGGATCGCGGTGCTGGTGCTGTCCCGGCTGGTACCGGCGGGGCGGATCCCGGTGATGGTGGCCTGTCTGCTGTCGGAGCTGCCGCCCGCCCGCTTCGCCCGCGGCGACATACCGGCCTGCCTGGCCTGGGCGCTGGCGTACCAGCTGATCGGGGTGCTGGGCGGCTCGCTGTTCGCGGAGCCCTGGGAGGGCGTGATCCTCGCGGTCGGGCTGACCCTGGCCATCGCGGTGGCCCCGCAGGTGTGGAGGTGGCTGGTGACCGTCACCCGTCGCCAGACAGTTCGCTGAGGACTTCCGCCAACCCCCTTACCGCGTCCGTGATGTGAGGCAGCGTCAGCGGGTCGGCCGCCTCCAGGGCCGCGCGGCGCGGCTCCTCGCCCGTGCCGCACAGCGGGCCGACGTCGATCCGTACCCGCGGCGCCGACGGGTCGTCGCCGAACCGGTGGCCGCCGGGCACCGGCCGGCCGAGCCGCCGGGTCAGCCACTCCTCCGCGCCGGCCGCGTCGCGGCCGGTGCTCAGCGGCGCCAGGTCCGCGTAGAGCTGGAAGCCGCACTCCGGGGGCCGGCACAGCGCGCCCGCCTCCCTCAGGACCGCGCAGGCGGCGCCGCCCACCGCCGCGTGCAGCCGCCGGGCGGCCTCGGCGTAGGCCCGTACGTCGGCCGGTTCGGCGAGTGTGTAGGCGGCGGCCCGCGCCGCGTACGGCGGCAGGGTCTCGGTGCGGACGGCCTGCCGCAGTGCGGCGGCCGGACCGTCGGCCGGGAAGCGCGCGATGGCGGCGGGCACCCGGTGGGACCTCAGGTCGGTGAGTACGACTGTGCGGCCGGGGAGGATCTCGGCGGGGCTGAGCAGCACGACGCCGTGGTGGTGCAGGGTGTCGTTGTACGTCTCGTCGGAGATCAGCAGCAGCCCGGCCCCGGCGGCGGCCTCGCAGACCTCGTGCAGCGGCTCGGGGGGCGTGACGGTGCCGGTCGGATCGTCGGCGGCGGCCAGTACGAGGACGCGCGGATCCAGGCCGTCCGCACGGGCCCGGCGGACCGTCTCCAGCAGCGCGAACGGGTCCGGGGCGCCACCGCCCTCGGCCGGGGTCCGCACCCGCAGCGTGCGCAGGCCCGGCGGGCTGTGCCAGACGGCGGCGGGGCGGCCCACCACGACGGCGTCACCGCCGGCGGCGGCCAGCAGCGCGGCGAGCAGCGGCTCGGCGGAGGGGGCGGCCACCACCTGGCCGGGGTCCGTGTGCAGACCCCGGCGGCCCCAGTAGCCGGCAGCGGCGGCGACGAGGGTGCGCGGATCGGTGGCCCCGGCCGACGCGGCGTACGGCGGGGCCGGCAGGCCGGGATCCGGCCACAGGGTGCGCACCATCCGTCCTCCTTGCCCTTCTGGGCACCCTCGCACACGTCGGCGCGGTCGGCGCGGGGAGCACGGGCGGGCCGGGGCGCAGGGCCTGACCCGGAGCGGGCAGGACCGGGGTGCGCCGCGCCGGGTCAGGCCTCGGACAGGGCGTGCGCGCGCAGCGCGGCGCAGGTGCGGCTGATGAGCCGGGAGACGTGCATCTGGGAGATCCCCATGATCTCGGCGATCTGGTTCTGCGTCATGTCGTCGAAGAACCGCAGGTAGAGGATGCGCTGCTCGCGTTCGGGGAGGGCGCGCAGCCGCGGCGCGATGGTGACGCGGTCGACAACGATGTCGAGGCCGGGGTCGTGGTGGCCGAGGCTGTCGAGGAGGGCGCGGCCGTCCGCGCCGGGCAGCTCGGCGTCCAGGGACATGGCCGCGTAGCTGTCGATGGCCTCCATGCCGGCGATGACCTCGTCCTCGGTCAGACCGGTGCGGGCGGCCATCTCGGGGACGGTGGGACTTCGCCCGTCCAGGAGCGGGGCGAGTTCGCGGCGGGCGGCGCGCACCCGGTTGCGCAGCTCCTGGACGCGGCGCGGGACGTGCATGGCCCACAGGTGGTCCCGGAAGTGCCGTTTGACCTCGCCGACGACGGTGGGGACGGCGAAGCTCTCGAAGGCGTTGCCGCGCGCGGGGTCGTACCGGCCGACGGCCTTGACCAGGCCGAGGGCGGCCACCTGGCGCAGGTCCTCGGTGCTCTCGCCGCGGTTGCGGAAGCGTCCGGCGAGGCGGTCCGCCATGGGGATCCAGGCGGTGACGACCTCCTTGCGCAGGGCGTCCTTCTCGGGACCGTCGGGGAGCGCGGCGATCCGCCGGAAGGTCTCGGTGGTGTCCGAGGCGTCGTGATCAGGATGTGGGTGTGGATGTGGGTGTGCGGCCATGCGTTCGCCTCCTGCGGATGAGGGGGCGGGGCCGGACGCTTCACTCGGCACACCGGCACGCCCCACACGGGCCGGGCCGCGGTGTCACCGCGGCGGGCGGGCGTGCCTCCGTTGCGAAGCACCTCTTTCGCGTGCCCCCGCTCCCCGCGGCCAAACCGCGCCGGCATGCGCGCCCACGGCCTGTGGCGGCCGCGAAACCCTTGGCGCGGTTCCTTGGCGCGGTTCCTTGGCGCCGCCCGCATGGCGGACCAGCGAGCGGTGGCAGGCCTTTCACGTTGTCGACGCCGAGTGGGTGTCAGCGGGCGGGATACGCAGGGTTATGACAGTGGGGTCACAGAGTCCGTGTCAGTGGACGGTGACGGCTCGGGAAGCGTCCGCAGGCTGTAGAGCACGTTGTCGTGGAAGCGGTCGATGATGTCGCCGCGGGGCACCATGTCGGCGGCGGCGAGGTCGTCGAGGGCCTGGCGCGACCCAGAGGCGGAGGAGGACCTCGGCCCGGCGGCCAAGAGCGTCACGATTCCCACGTTCCTCTACCAGGTCCGCGACGACCTGATGACCCGGCCCAGCGACATCCAGGCCATGTACGACAACATCCCCGTCGAGGACAAGAAGCTCCTGTGGATCGACGGCAGCACCGCGCGACGGGACGGCTGTCTCTACCCGTGGAGCCCGCCGTCGAGGCCCACGCCCCCGCACCTGGGGTGCGGGGGCGTGGGCCTCGCCGCAGAGATCGCACCCGCCCCGGCGGGCTCGCCCTGCCGCACCGGCAGGGGCAAGGTGGCCATCCAGTACCACCCCGCCGCCTCCGCCGTGCCCCGCCGTACGCCGGGGCACGGCGTCGCTGCCGCCCTGCGTGGGCCCGCGACCGGAGGGGGCGCCACCGGACGGGCCCGGTGAACCAACCGGGTCGGGCGCGTTAGTCGCGCTCCCGCGCGCCCGCGCGGGTACGGCCGGCGGCCACCTGACGATCGGGGTAGCGGCGCAGATACTCGCCCTCCAGGGCGGTCGTGCGCTGAGTGTGGGCGTCCAGGGCCGCCGGAGAGCCGTGCAGAAGGGTCTCGTGCCGGGTCCGGTGGACCGATTCCAGCTCCCGCAGCAGTTGTGGTTCGTCCAGATCAGCGGGGTTGATTCCGTCGTCATGGGGGCTCATGGACATCACGTACCCGAAAAGGGCGGATTCATCACGCCCCACCTGGTTAGGCGAACGGCGACGGGGATCCCGCACCGGGGTCCGCCGAGGAAGGGAGCAAGCATCGTGCAGCGAGGCAGCAACCGACTCAGCGTCCACAAGGACGACGAGATGAAGCACGAACTGGAGGGCCTGCTGCGTTCCGGCCACCCCACCCGGACCCAGGAGTGGCACGACCCGGAACCGGTGGCCGACGACGACCCGGCCGTCGCGGGCGGCCCGGACGGCGCACCGCTGGGCACCGAACTGGCGCGGCACCTGACCCGCCGGGCGTTCCCGGCCCGGCGGGGCACCCTGCTGCGGACCCTGGAGGGCGACAACGCGCCCGGGCCGGTGATCGACGCGGTACGCGGGCTGCCCGGCGGCGACCACGAGTACCGCAACGTCCAGGAGATCGTGACGGCGGCCGGCGGGCGCTGAGAAGCGCACCCGGCGGAAGGAGACGCAGGTGGCACAGCTCGTGAGGGACGTCATGACGGCCGGTCCGGCCGCCGTACGGCCGGAGGCCTCGCTGGTGGAGGTCGCGCAGCTGATGCGTGACCAGGACATCGGCGGGGTGCTGGTCGCCGAGGGCGACCGGGTGGTCGGGGTGGTCACCGAACGCGACATCACGGTCCGCGCGGTCGCCGACGGGGCGGACCCGCACACCGTGAGCGCCGGCTCGTCGGCCGGCCCCGATCCGGTGACGGTGGGCCCGCCCGACCGCTGAAACCGGCCCCGACGGGGTATCCGCCCGGCATGACGTCGAAATTCATCAGCTGGGACCGGACGCTCTTCCGTCAGGTCGCCGAACGCCAGTGGCCCGCCGCCGAGCCCGTCCTGCCGCGGCTGAGCCGCAGCGCCAACCACGGTCTGCTGTGGTTCGGCGTGGCGGCCGGCATCGCGGCCGTGGGCGGCAGCTCCGGGCGTCGGGCAGCGCTGCGCGGGGTGGGTTCGCTCGCGCTGGCCTCGGCCACGGTGAACACCATCGCCAAGGGGGCGGTGCGCCGGAACCGGCCACTGCTGCACGCGGTGCCGGTGATGCGGCGGCTGCGGCGGCAGCCGGTCACCACCTCGTTCCCGTCGGGGCACGCGGCGTCGGCGGCGGCGTTCGCGGCCGGCGTGGCCATGGAGTCCCCTCGGTGGGGCGCGGTGGTCGCGCCGGTCGCCTGGTCGGTGGCCTTCTCCCGGATCTACACCGGCGTCCACTACCCCTCCGACGTCCTGGTCGGCGCGGCGATCGGCGCGGGCGCGGCCTACGCCGTACGGGGGCTCGTGGCGACCCACAAGGACCTGGCGCCCGCGGCCAAGCCGCGCACCGACGCCCCCGCCCTGCCCGAGGGCCGGGGGCTGTATGTCGTCGTCAACGAGGCGTCCGGGCCGCCCCCGCTGCTCAGTCAGCCCGCCGAGCGGCTGCGGGCCGCCCTGCCGCAGGCCGAGGTGGCGCTGTGCACGGAGGACGACGACCTGGCCGGGCTGCTGGAGAAGGCGGCCCGCCAGGCGGCCGAGACCGACGGCGCGCTGGGCATCCACGGCGGTGACGGCAGCATCAACCTGGCGGCGGCCATCGCCGTCCGGTTCGGGGTGCCGCTGGTGGTGTTCCCCGGCGGCACCTACAACCACTTCGCCGCCGATCTGGCCATCCGCACCATCGAGGACGCCGCGTCGGCGGTGCTGGCGGGCACCGCGGTCTCCGTGGACATCGCGCGGTGCACGGCGCTGGACGACCCGGACGCCGAGCCGGTGCCGTTCCTCAACACCTTCAGCGTCGGCGCCTACCCGGAGCTGGTGCGCTACCGCGAGCGCTGGGCCCGCCGCGCCGGCAGCTGGCCGGCCGGTGTGCTGGCCGCCCTGCATGTGCTGCGCACGTCCAGCCCGGTCGAGGTGGTCATCAACGGCCACCGCCGCCGGATCTGGCTGCTGTTCGCCGGCAACTGCTCCTACCGCGGCCTGGGCCTGGCCCCGGTCAAGCGGCAGGACCTGGCCGACGGCCTGCTGGACGTACGGGTCGTCGACGGCGGCCCCTTCGCCCGTACGCGGCTGCTCGCCGCCGCCGTGACCGGCGGGCTGGCGAAGTCACCGGTCTACTCGGAGAGCAGGGTGCGCAGGCTCCGGGTCAGCGGCATGGGTGCGGGCGCTCACCTCGCCTATGACGGCGAAGTGGCGCCCGCCCCCACGGAGCTGGTCCTCGACAAGGTCAACGAGGCCCTGACCGTCTACCGGCCGATGGGCGACGTCGCCGACCCCGGTGCCTGACCGGCTCGGTCACCGGCCGGACTACTGACCGGGGGACAGACCCGCCAGCGCCCTGACACCCTCGCCGCCGATGGTGAGGGTGTCGGGCGATCCGGCGTCGATGGAGAGCGTCAGCTCGTCCGACGGCCAGCTGGTGCTGAGCACCGCGAGCGGCACGATCCGGTAGCTCTGGGTCGTGGGCAGCGCCTGCGTCAGCCGGACCTCGTCGGTGAAGACCGGCACCAGCTTGGTCCCGTCCTCCTGCTCGTAGACGGGGAGCTGGATGGCCTGCTGCTCCGGGACGCCGCCCGTGGTGTCGGGCTCGCCGGGCACGGGCAGCAGCACGTCGCTGACGGCGAGGGTGCTGAGCGCGGCCGCGTTGTCGCCGCCCACGGCTATCTCGTGGAGTGCGCGCTGCGCGGGGGGCAGGGCACCGTTGGGGTTGCTCTCGGTCATGGCCGATTCCTCTCGTAGCGGGACTCATGGAGGTTGAACGGGCCGCATACCCGCCCTCCCCGCAGACATGCGGATCGGCCGAGGAAAAGGGCTTGACCAGGGCCGATGCCCCTGCGCTGGCGTGCGGACGTGGTTGCGCAGCGCCCCGGGCCGGTGGTCCTGGGGGCCTCGCGGTGCGGCTGGGGACCGGCTGGACGCGGTACGGCCGCGCCCACCGGCGTACGGCCGTCGGCGCCGGCCCGAGCTGCCGCTCAGATCCCTCGCGGGAGGCCGCCGCGTGGCTCGGCGCGCGGCGCCAGGGGCTCTTCCGCCGTCACCGGACGGGCTCGGACGGCCCTGTCGCGACGGCGTCTCCCCCTCGCCGCCGCCACCGAACGGGCCGCGGCCCAGGCGGGACTGACGGCCCGTCCCGGGGGTTACCCGTAGGGAAACCCCTCGCATAGCGACGGCAGCCACGGGTAGTCAGACTCGTACTCTCCGGTTACGCGCGCAAGCGCGTAAGGTGACCGTGATTTTAGCGTCTCTTTGCCAATGCCCAGGCCTGTGTCGTTACGTCGTGGAGGGTTGGTTTGCCGATCATGCTGTCTGCCCCCTGGAGTCCGCCGACCGGCAGCCCGGCCCACGCGCCCCGCATGCCCCGGCCGGCACCCGTGGAACGCGTAAGCAGCCCCAGGATCACGGCGCTGGCCGAAGCCCCCGAGAAGGCAACGGACTTCTGGCGGGCCGTGGAGACCGAGGGCACTCCCCTGGTCGAACCGATCGCGGGCGACCCGGGATTCGCCGCCGTCACTTTCCTGTGGCGCGGTAAGCCGGACGTCACCCGGGCGGTCCTGGCGCTGCCCAACAAGCTCGTGGAGCCCGCCGGGGCGGGCGGCAACCTGATGTCCCTCGTGCCGGGGACCGACGTGTGGCACTGGACGGTCCGGCTGCGCGGCGACTGGCGGGGCACGTACGCGCTGTGCGTGGACGACGACGGCCCGGCGGGCGTACTCCCCCAAGGGCCCACCTATCTGCGGTGGCTGCGCTCCCGGCCGCGTCGCGACCCCCTCAACCGGGCCTCCTTCCCGCGCCGTTGGGGCGGTGAGCCGCTGTCGGTGGCCGAACTGCCCGCCGCCGCGCACTCACCGCTGTCCTCCTGGGGCAGACGCCCCGGCGCCCGCACCGGCGAGGGCGGTGTCCACACCATGCGCAGCTCCCACCTGCGCAACTGGCGCCGGGTCTGGACGTACGCGCCCGCCGGCCACGAGACCATGACCGACCTGCCGGTCCTGGTGCTGCTCGACGGCGAGGTGTGGGGACCGGGGCTGGGCGTCGCCACCCTGCTGGACAACCTCATCGCCGACGGCGTCCTCCCACCGCTGGTCGCCCTCATGCCGGACTCCCTGGACAACGACACCCGCTGGGACGAACTCACCTGCGACGACGCCTTCGTGGACTTCCTCACCGGCGAACTCCTCCCCTGGGCCGCCGGCCGCTGGCCGGTCAGCGCCGACCCGGCCCGCACCCTTCTGGCCGGCCAGGGCCTCGGCGGCCTGGCCGCCGCCTACGCGGCACTGCGCCGCCCCGACCGCTTCGGCAACGTACTGGCCCAGTCCGGTGCCTTCTGGTGGCCCACCTCCCCCACCGACCCGGCATGCGGCCAGGAGTGGCTGACCGACCGCGTCGGGGCCGCCCGGCGGCGCCCGATCCGCTTCCGCCTCACCGTGGGCCTCCAGGAGTGGGAGCTGCTGCCGGCCGGCCGCCGGCTGCGCGACGCCCTGCGCGCCAAGGGTTACGACGTCGACTACCGGGAGACCAACGGCGGCCACGACTACCTGTGCTGGCGCGAGGAGCTGGCCGAGGGCCTGGCCGTCCTGCTCGGCGGGGCGCGGTCGCAGCCCAGGCCGCTGTCGCGGCAGAGATCACGGTCGCATCCGTAGCCGGTCCGCCCGGCTGCCGGTCCGCCCGGCTGCCGGTCCGTCCTCGATCACCTGACCGGAATGTCGGCGTGCCCGGCGTCTCCGTCACGGCGCGGCCCTGTGCGGTCCGACGGACTCTTCGAGGCCCGGCCACGCGGCCGACGGCCCCGACGCGACCAGGGCCAGGGCCACCGCCGCGCTGTATCCCGCCGCGAACCCCGACACGTCGAGGTCGGTGATCGACCAGCCCGGCACCGGAGCCGGGTCCGGCCCCGCGCCCACCAGGCTGCGGTGCGGGTTGTCGCCGAGTCCCGCGCCGGTGCCCTTGAGATAGGCCTCCTTGCGGGCCCAGCAGCGGCCGAAGGCGACGGCCCGCGCGGCGGCCGGCAGGCCGTCCAGCTCGGCGCGTTCATCGGGATGCAGGATGACGTCGCCGAGCTCCTCGGCGGTGCCCGGCGCCGGTGTCAGCTCGACGTCCACGCCGACCGGGGTGCCGGCGAAGGCCAGCAGCACCGTTCCGCCGCTGTGCGACAGCGAGAAGTGCGGCCCCGCGCCGCCCGCCACCGCGGGCCGGCCGTGCGGACCGCCGCACACCGGGCAGTCCTCGCGCCCCAGGACCACGGCCTCCGGCGGCTTCCCGAGGTGGGCCCCGAGCAGCCGCCGCAGCGCGACATGCGCCGCGCCGTAGGTCGCGCGGTCGCCGTCGCGCAGGAAGGCGCCGTAGCGGGCCCGTTCGGCCGCGTCGAGCACGCCGAGACCGTCGACGGGCGTGTGGTCGGCGGCGCGCAGCAGCCATACCTGCGGCGGCGCGCCCGCCGCCACCGGCGGGACGAGACCGGCGGGCAGCGGGCCGGGGCCGAGGAGTCTCACCCGGGTGATCCTGCCAGAGGCCGGATGTCAGTGCAGCGCGCTCCCGGCCTGCCAGTCCGCCCAGTTGACGTTCCAGTCGCCGTAGCCGTTGCCCACCGGCAGGGTGTCGGTGGAGTGCAGGACGGTGACCGGGTCGCCGGTCCCGACATGGCGGTAGAACCACTTGGCGTCGGCGGTGCTCATGCCTATGCAGCCGTGGCTGCCGTTGACCCGCCCGAACTTGCCGGCGTTCCACGGGGCCGCGTGCGCGTAGGTGCCCGAAGTGCTGAGCTGGACATCCCACTTGACGTTCTTGAGGTTGTACGCCTGGGTCCCGAATATGCGCACGGTACGGGAGTTCATGGTGATCCGGGGGACCTTGCTCAGGACGACCATCGTGCCGTTCCAGGTCTCGTAACCGGGCTTTCCGGTGGAGACGGGGAGGGTACCGACGACACGGCCGTTCTCGCGGAGGGTGAGCTTCTTCTTCGCGGTGTCGACGGTCGTGGTGACGGCCTTGCCGACGGTGAAGCGCACGACGCGGTTCTGGGTGCCGTAGAGGCCGTCACCCGCGTCGATGCCGTCGAGGTTCATCCGCAGGGTCACATCGGTGCCCGCCTTCCAGTACGTACGGGGGCGGAAGTCGACGCGGTCGCGGCCGGACCAGTCCTTCATCCAGCTCCAGGAGCCGCTGACGGCCGGGGAGGCGGTGACGGCGAGATGGCGTTCGACGGCGGCCCGGTCCTTGATCGCCTTGTTGAAGACGATCGAGACGGGCATGCCCACGCCGACCGTGGTGCCCTGGTCCGGGTGGTACTCGCCGATGAGGCTCCGGCTCGGCTCGGCCGTGGTGAAGGTGACCTGCCGGGTGAGTTTCCCGCCGCCGGAGGCGGTGGCCCGGGCGGTCACCCGGTACGTCACACCGGGCGCGAGCCGTCCGGCGGAGGTCCAGGTGTCCTTGTCGCCGGACAGCCCCCCGCGCAGCGGGCCGGGACCGGCGGCGGTGACCCGCACGGCGGTCAGGGTGCCCGAGTTGACCCGCACGGTGACCTTGCGGCTCACCGGTACGGCCTTGCCCCCCGGGCCGGGGCTCACGGTGATGGCGGCGGCGGCCGACGACGGCTTCGCCGACGGTGCCGGGCCGCCGCCCGAGGCGGTGCAGGCGGCGAGCAGTGCGGCGGCGGTCAGTCCGGACAGGACTCGCGCCAGGACAACGACGGCGGCACGGGGGTCACGCTTCATACGGGAGGCCTTCCCTCTGCGGTGATTCGCGCTTGTGTGCTTACAGACGCGAGTGCCCGCCCATCCGGCTCCCCGATCGTCGCAGCGGCATCCCGCCGAAAACGAGGGCCGCGGCGACGCCGTACGCGACGGGCCGCCGGACCCGCCGAACCGGGCAGTACCGCTGTTGGCCGGTTGGTCGGTCAGGCTCCGGCCCTGCGAACGGGAATCCCGGCATCCGGGACTCCGGACTCCTTACGAAACGCGGACATCGACCGCCCGGCCCCTTCGCGGGCGCCCGTCCGCCGTCGCCCGGTGCGAGACTCAGGGCGTGACCACCACCCCCCGCAGAGTCCTCGTCGTGGACGACGACCCGACCGTCGCCGAGGTCGTCGCCGGCTATCTGGTCCGGGCCGGTTTCGCCGTGGACCGGGCCGCCGACGGCCTCGGCGCGGTGGCCCGGGCCACCGCCGTACGGCCCGATCTGGTCGTCCTCGACCTGATGCTGCCGGGGCTGGACGGGCTGGAGGTGTGCCGCCGGATCCGGGAGGAACAGGGCCGGGTGCCGGTGGTCATGCTGACCGCGCGCGGCGACGAGGACGACCGGATCCTGGGCCTCGAGGTCGGCGCGGACGACTACGTCACCAAGCCGTTCAGCCCGCGCGAACTGGTTCTGCGGGTGGAGTCCGTGCTGCGCAGGACCGGGGCCGCCGCGCGGCCCGACCCGGGCCGGGCCTGGCTGAGCGCGGGTCCGATCGCGCTGGACCCGGCGGCCCGGCGCGCCACCCGCTCGGGCACCGAACTCGCCCTCACCCTGCGTGAGTTCGACCTGCTGGCGTTCTTCCTGCGGCATCCGGGGCGGGTGCTGGGCCGCGAGGAGCTGATGCACCGGGTGTGGGGCTGGGAGTTCGGCGACCTGTCCACCGTGACCGTCCATGTGCGGCGGCTGCGCGAGAAGGTCGAGGACGATCCCGCGCGGCCCCGGCTGATCAGCACCGTATGGGGGGCCGGCTACCGCTTCGACCCGCCTGGGAGCGGGGACGCCCCCGCCGCGGAGGTGCCCGGTGCGTGACCTCGCCCTCATCGTGGCCTACGCCGGTCTGGGCGCCGCCGCGGCAGGCGTCGCCGGCTCGATCGTGCTGCGGCTGCTGCGCAACCGCTCGGTCGCCCTGTCGCTGGCCGTGGTCGCCGTGGTCACCGTCGGCGCGATGCTCGCCGGGACACTGTCGGTGGCGTGGGCGATGTTCCTGTCCTCGCACGACCTGGGCGTCGTCACGGCCGTCTGCGCGATAGCGGCGGTCGTCTCGCTGGTCGTGGCCCTGCTGCTGGGCCGCAGTGTCGTCGCCGGGAGCCGTGCCCTGACCGAGGCGACCCGCACTCTGGGCGACGGGGGCGGCTTCGCCGCGCCGGACGCGGCGCCCACCGCCGAGCTGGCCGACCTCGGCCGCGAACTGGCCGCCACCAGCGCCAAGCTGGCCGCCTCGCGGGAACGGGAACGGGCCCTGGAGGCGTCCCGGCGCGAACTGGTGGCCTGGATCTCGCACGACCTGCGCACACCGCTGGCCGGGCTGCGCGCCATGGCCGAGGCGCTGGAGGACGGCGTCGCCCAGGAACCGCTGCGCTACTACTCCCAGATCCGCGCCGAGGTGGAGCGGCTCAGCGACATGGTCGGTGACCTCTTCGAGCTGTCCCGGATCCAGGCGGGCGTGCTGTCGCTGGCCCCCACCCGGATGTCCGCGTACGACCTCGTGGGCGACGCCATCGCGGGCGCGGACGCGCTGGCCCGCGAGCACGGGGTGCGTCTGGTCGGCCACGGCGTGGAGGCCGTCCCGGTGGAGGTCGACGGCCGAGAGATGACCCGGGTCCTGGCCAATCTGCTGGTCAACGCCATCCGCCGCACCCCGGCCGACGGCACCGTGGCCGTCACCGCGCACCGCCTCGACGACCAGGTCGTCCTCTCCGTCACCGACGGCTGCGGCGGTATCCCCGCCGACGACCTGCCGCGCGTCTTCGACACCGGCTGGCGCGGCACCGACGCCCGCACGCCCCCCGCCGGGGCGGGTCTCGGCCTCGCCATCGTCCGCGGCATCGTGGAGGCCCACCGGGGCCGGGCCGCCGTGCGCAACGTGCCGGGCGGCTGCCGCTTCGAGGTCGTCCTGCCCGCCGCCGGCTGAGCCCGGCGACCGGGGAAATCGCTGGTCGACGGCGCCCCTGCTCCGTACCGTGCAGAGCATGGGATCCAACACGAACACCAACGACGGCCTCGACGTCCGGTTCATCAGCGAGAACGAGACCGACGACTGGGCCAGAGCCGCGCAGCAGGGCTTTCTCACGCCCTACCGGCCGGACGAAGGGGCCTGGCGCAAGGGGATGTACGAGCCGGACCGGCTGCTCGGGGCGTTCGACGGCGACCGCTGCGTGGGCACCTTCCGCAGCATCCCCTTCGAGCTGACCGTGCCCGGCGGCGCGACCCTGCGGGCGGACGGCGTCGCCAGCGTGTCGGTGATCGCCACGCATCGCCGGCGCGGGCTGCTGGGCGCGATGATGGAGCGCGGCACCGCCGCCGCGCACGCGCGCGGCGACGCGGTGACGATCCTGTATCCCGCCGAGTATCCGATCTACGGCCGCTACGGCTACGGGCCCGCCCTGCGCAGCGGCGGTTACCGGATCGGCGTTCCCGCCTCGGGCGGTCTGCGCGCGGACGTCGGCCACACCGGGGACGGCCGGATCGATCTGGTGACCATGGACGAGCTGCGCGGGTTCGGCCCGGAGCTGCACGACCGCTACCGGGTGGGCCAGCCCGGGGCCATCAGCCGGTCGAACCGGTTCTGGCAGGTGTACACCGGTGAACTGGTCCGGCCCGGCGCCTCGTTCAAGGAACCCTTCGTCGCCGTGTACCGGGACGCGTCGGGCGAGCCGGCCGGGCTGCTGGCCTACCGGGTGGAGGGCGAGTGGACCGACGGATCCCCCGACTCCACCCTCACCGTCCATGACCACTTCGCCACCACACCGGAGGCCGCCGAGGCGCTGTGGCGGTACGCCTTCTCCGTCGACTGGGTGCGCAAGGTCGTGGTCGACGACATCGCCCCCGACGATCCGCTGCCGCTGCTGCTCGCCAACCCCCGCGCGGCCCGGCCCACGGACGAGGGCGGCGACGGCCTCTGGCTGCGCGTGCTGGACGTGCCGGCCGCCTTCGCCGCGCGGACCTACCGGGTGCCCGGCCGCGTCGTCCTGGAGGTCACCGACCCGGGCCCCGGCGGTTACGCGGCCGGCCGCTGGGCCGTGGAGGCCGTTGCCGACGGCAGCGGAGAGGCCATCCCCACCGACGCCCCCGCGGACCTCGCGCTGGACGCCTCCGCCCTGGGCTCGCTCTACCTCGGCGGCGAGTCGGTACCCCGGCTGGCCGCCGCCGGTCTGGTCCACGAACTGCGCGACGGCGCCGCCCGCACGGCCGACCTGCTGCTGCGCAGCGCCGTCGCGCCGTGGTGCCCGGACTACTTCTAGCCAGGGCGTGCCGCGCCGGCAGCGCCGTCTGTCCGACCGGAAATCTCGCTGCCGAGCAGCAGGCCCCGCAGGGTTTCGATGGCGGGCGTGAACGGCTGGTACTCGGCGATCGGCCGGAACCAGCCGGGCATGGAGTCGACCGGGGCGAAGGCGCTGGACAGGATGGGCAGCAGGATCAGCGGCATCGCGTTGTTGCCGGCGGCCTCGGCGTTGGGGCTGATCAGGCCCATGCCGACCGCGATCCAGGTGAGTGCCATGGCGAAGAGCAGAGCAGCCCGAACGCCGCCGGCCACTCCAGGGCGGTCGTGTCCGCGGACCGGAAGCCGATGGCCACGGCGACGGCGCCCACGAGGACCACGCTCATGATCGGCTGCAGCACGCTGCCGACGACGTGCCCGACGAGCACCGAGGGGCGGTGGATCGCCGTCGTGCGGAAGCGGGCGATGATGCCCTCGGCCATGTCGTTGGAGACGGACACCGCGGTTCCGGCCACGGTGCTGCCGATGGTCATCAGCAGCGAACCCGGGACGACATACGCGATGTATGCGGCGGCGGTCCGGACCGCCGCCGCCGATGCCCGAGCTCATCGTGTCGCCGAAGACGGGCGCTCCTTCTACAGGCTGCGGGCGGTGATGTCGCCGTAGGCCGTGGACGCGTGGATGTCGAGGCCGGCGTCGGCGCCCTCGGTGTTCCTGAGCGCGTTGTGGATCCGGCCGTGGGTGGTGCCGGCGTCCAGGGAGGCGGAGACTCCGCGGGCGGCGCCGACCGACACGTCGCCGGCCTCGGTGCGCAGCACGACCGCGCCGCGCAGGGCCTCGTCGATGTGGATGTCGCCCTTGCGGGTGCTGATCTCCGCGGGGCCGCCCAGGCGGCCGACCGAGACGTCGCCGGCGAGGAGGGTGAGGCGGGCGCCCGCGGTCTCGTCGAGCTTGACCGAGCCCTGCGCACCCTCGAAGGCGACGTCGCCGAGCCGTCCGACGCCCCGGAGCTCGGCGCTGGCCGCCTTCGCCTCGACGCGGGAGCCGGCGGGCAGCTGGATGGTCACCTCGACGGATCCGGAGCTGCCGAGGATCCGGTTCTTCGCCGGTGAGGCCCCGATCCGCAGGACGCCGTCGCCGTATTCGACCGTGATCTGCTCCGCCGCCTTCACGTCGCGTCCCTTCGAGGGGTCCGCGGGCAGGATCTCGACCGTGGTGCCGGCCCGGTCGGCGGCGATGAACCGGATGCGTCCCGCGGGGATGTCGAGGACGGCGGAGACCGGGGCGGGGGTGTCGAACTTCTGCATGGTGCGCTCCTTCGGGTTCCTTGTTTCTGATATCGGAAACGCTACGTTGCGTTCGAGAATCTGGCAACAGACTCGTTGCACGTTATCCCCATCAGAGCAGGTGAAGGCACGGAAATCGTTGCAATGACTTGATTTCTAACGCAACAGCACTCAACTTGCTCGTTGCAATGAATAAGGAGTGAACGCTATACTGGAGGACGTCAGGGAAGCACGAAGGGAGAACGTGATGCCGGGAGGCAGGCTCACCCAGCAGGAACGCCAGCAGATCGCGCTGGGGCTGGCCGACGGGGTCGCATACGCGGAGATCGCCAGACGCCTCGACCGCCCCACCTCGACGATCACGCGTGAGGTGACACGGAACGGCGGCCCCACCGCCTACCGCGCCGACCTGGCCCACCGCGCCACCGAACAGCGCACCCACCGGCGCAGGCAGGCCGCGCCCCGGGGGGCGCAGGCGCCCCCGCAGACCCACGGCCGCGACGCCGAGGCCGTGCGCGAGTACGTGGAGATCTTCACCACCGTCTTCATGCAGTCGGGTCTGCCCAAGATGACGTCCCGGGTGCTGGCGTCCCTCTACACCACCGACACGGGCAGCCTCACCGCGTCCGAACTCGTCCAGCGTCTCCAGGTCAGCCCGGCGTCCGTCTCCAAAGCGACCACGCTCCTCGAAAGCCAGGGCCTCATCCGCCGCGAACGCGACGAACGCCGCCGTGAGCGCTACGTCGTCGACAACGACGTCTGGTACCAGGGGATGATCGCCGCCGCCCGCTCCCACACCCAGCTCGCAAAGACCGCACGTCAGGGCGTCAGCATCCTCGGCCCCGGCACCCCGGCCGCCGTCCGCCTCGAAGGCATCGCCCGCTTCGTCGACTTCGTCGGCGAGAGCATGAACCGCGCCGCGGAACAGGCCCGCGAGGTCCTCTACACAAAAGCCGAAGCGCCCTCGGGCGGCGCTGCCGGGCCGAGTTCGGATCGCGGTGCCGACGTGCTCCCAATCGATCTCAGCGTCCCCGCGACGCCGGCTCCGTAAGGGTCAGGGTCCCGGCGTCCGCGTCCAGGACCGCCGGGACGCCGAGCGGCACGGTGAGGCTGCTGTCGCAGTGCCCGAAGCCCAGTTCCTCGACGACGGGGACACCCAGGCCGCCGAGCCGGTCCAGGAGGACGGCGCGGACGTCCTCGTACGGCCCGCAATCGCGCCAGGAGCCGAGGGCCGCGCCGGCGAGGCCGTCGAGGAGGCCGGAGCGGAGCAGCTGGGTCAGGAGCCGGTCGAGCTGGTAGGGGGATTCACCGACGTCCTCCAGGACGAGGATGCCGCCGCGCATGCCGGGCCGGGCGTACGGGGTGCCGATGTCGGCGGCGAGCATGGCCAGGCAGCCGCCCACGGTGACGCCGCGGGCCCGGCCCGGCACGAGCGGCGCCGCGCCGGCGGAGGTGAGGGTGCGGACCGTCTCCGGCGCGAACAGGGTGCTGCGCAGGTGCTCCTGTGTGGCGTCGTCCTTGGTGAAGGCGACCCCGGCCGCCACCGGGCCGTACAGGGTGACGAGGCCGAGGCGCTGGGCGACGGCCTCGTGCAGGACGGTCACGTCGCTGAAGCCGACGAAGGTCTTCGGGCCGGCCGCGGCCAGGGCGTCCCAGTCCAGCAGATCCGTCATGCGCTGCGCGCCGTAACCGCCGCGTGCGCAGAGCACCGCGGCCACCCGGGGGTCGCACCACGCGTCCTGGAAGTCGCGGGCCCGTGCCGCGTCCACGCCGGCGAGGTAGGGCAGGCGGCGGTCGCGGTCCAGGACGTGCGGGGCGACGACCGGGTCGAGGTCCCAGCCGCGCAGGATGTCGAGTCCGGCGTCGAGCCGTTCGGGGACGACCGGCCCGCTGGGGGCGACGACGGCGACCCGGTCGCCCGGCACGAGCGGCCGGGGGCGGCGCAGGGGGGTGAGGTTCACGTGGTCAGCTCCAGGCGGGGAACACCGGGCGGGTCGAAGCCGAAGACCTGTCCGTACAGCGACAGTTCGGCCTCCAGGCAGGTGACGATGGTGTCCTCGCGGCGGAAGCCGTGGCCCTCGCCCTCGAAGGCGAGGTAGGCGTGCGGGACGCGGTGCCCGGCCTCGGCGAGGGTCGCCAGGAAGCGTTCGCACTGGGCGGGCGGGCAGATCACGTCCTCCAGCCCCTGCAGGAGCAGGAAGGGCGAGCGGATGCGGTCGGTGCGGTTGACCGGGGAGCGCTCGCGGTAGCGGTGCGGGACCTCGGCGAGCGGCCCGACGAGCGATTCGAGGTAGTGGGACTCGAAGTCGTGGGTCTCGCCGTCGGCGGCCCAGCGGTACAGGTCGAGGACGGGGTACTTGACGGTGCCGCAGGCGTAGACCTCGGTCGAGGTCAGCGAGGCGGCGCTGGTCCAGCCGCCCGCGCTGCCGCCCCGGATGGCCAGGCGGGCCCCGTCGGCGGTGTCCTCCGCGGCGAGCGCCCGGGCGACGGCGGCGCAGTCCTCGACCTCGACCACCCCCCACTGCTCGCGCAGCCGTTCGCGGTAGGCGCGCCCGTAGCCGGTCGAACCTCCGTGGTTGACCTCCACGACGCCGATGCCGCGCGAGGTGAAGTAGGCGATCTCCAGGTCCAGCACGCACGGCACCCGGCTGGTGGGCCCGCCGTGCACCCACACCACGTACGGCGGCGACTCGCCCTCGGGGGCGGTGTGGCCGGGGTTGCGCGGCGGATAGAGCTGGGCGTGGATCTCCCGGCCGCCGGGGCCGGTGAAGACCCGCTCCACGGGCTCGGGCACGAAGGCCGGGTCGACGGTGTCGTGGTGGGCGGCCCCCACCACGCGGGCGTGCCCGGTGCTGGTGTCCAGCTCGACGACCTCGTAGGACGAGCGGGGGCTCGCGGCGGTGCCGACGACCCGGCTGCCGGCTGCCGCGAGTTGGCCGCCGGCCCATTCGGTCCACGGGCCGGCCGCGTCGGCGACCTCGCCGGTGGCCGGGTCGAGGATGCCCAGCCGCTGCGCGCCCACGCCGTGCAGCACGGCGATCAGCCCTCCCTCCAGCGGGGCGAACCAGCGTGCGCCCAGCTGCCAGGCGGGCCCGGCGAACTCCTCCTGGCGCGGGCACAGGTTGACCGCCTCGCCGGTGGCGGGGTCCAGACGGTGCAGATTCCACCACCCGGTGCGGTCGGTGGCGGCCAGCAGGGTGCCGTCGGGGGCCCACTCGGCCTGGGCGACCGACTCGCCCGGCCCGCCGGCGAGCGTACGGGCGCCGGTGAAGACGCCGTCGTCCGTGACCTCGGCGATGATCAGCTCGGTGCCGTCCCAGGGCATCCGCGGGTGGTCCCAGCCGATCCAGACGGCCTGCCGCCCGTCCGGGGACAGCCGGGGCGCGGTGACGAAGCGGTGGGCGCCGTCGGACAGTTCCCGTACCGCCGCGCGGTCCGCGGCGGCCGAGCCGTCGAGCGGGACGGCGGCGGCCACCCGGCGTACGTCGCCGGGCCCCGGCCCGGTGTACTCCTCCAGGACGCACCACACCTCGCCCCGCTCGGGGTGGAGTCGCGGGTCCGCCCAGCGCAGTCCGCCGCCCACGGCGGACACCGGCGTCAGCGGCCGCGGCCGGGCGCCGGGCACGTCGGGCTCGTGGACGTACAGCCGCTGGTCGGGGAAGTGGGCGAAGACCACCAGCGCTCCGCCGCCCGGCCGTTCGCCGCCGGGCTGTCCGCCGCCCGGCCGTTCGGCGGCCGTCCACGCCCGGCCGCCGTACTCGATGACGCGGGTGCGGACGTTCCAGGGGGCGGGCAGCACCGGCGCCGTGCCGCCGTCGGCCCGGCGCCGCACGAGGGTGCTGCGGCCGCCCTCGGCGGGCCGGGGCTCGGTCCACCACACCTCGTCGCCGACGATGCCGGGGAACTCGGCCCGGCCGTCGTGCGCGGCGGTGGTACGGGCGTCGACCGGCGACGCCCAGGCACCGTAGGGGACGACCCGGGTCACACCGCACCGCCGTCGGTCAGGAAGCGGTCCAGCACCCGCACCCCGAAGTGCAGTGCCTCCACCGGCACCCGCTCGTCCACGCCGTGGTACATCCCGGCGTAGTCGAAGCCCTCCGGCAGCTTCAGCGGTGAGAAGCCGTAGCCGGTGATGCCCAGCCGTGAGAACTGCTTGGCGTCCGTGCCGCCGCCCATGCAGTACGGCACCACATGCCCGTCCGGGTCGAAGTGCAGCAGCGCCTCGCGCATCGCCGCGTACACCGGCGCGTCGAGCGGTGCCTGCAGCGGCACCTCGCGGTGCTGGAACTCCCACTCCACATGGGGGCCGGTGAGCCGGTCCAGGGTGCGGTTGAAGTCCTCCTCGCCGCCGGGCAGCATCCGGCCGTCGACGTACGCGGTGGCGTGGCCCGGGATGACGTTGGTCTTGTAACCGGCCTGGAGCATGGTCGGGTTGGTGCTGTTGCGCACGGTCGGCTCGACCAGGGCCGCCGCCGGGCCGAGCTTGGCCAGCAGGGCGTCCACGTCGTCGAAGTCCGGCTCGATGCCGTGCAGGGCGGCGAGTTCGGTCAGCGCGGCCCGTACGGTCGGGATGATCAGCACCGGCCACTCGTGCTCGCCGATCCGGGTGATCGCGGCGGCCAGCCGGCTCACCGCGTTCTCCCGGTTGACCTTCGAGCCGTGCCCGGCCCGGCCGTGCGCGGTCAGCTTCAGCCAGGCGGTGCCCCGCTCCCCCGCCGCGACCGGGTAGACCCGCAGGCCGCCGCCCGCGTGGAAGGTGAAGCCGCCGGACTCGCTGATGCCCTCCGTGCAGCCCTCGAAGAGGCCGGGGTGTTCGGTGGCCAGATAACCGGCCCCGAACCTGGCGCTGTCCTCCTCGTCGGCGGTGAAGGCGAGCACGATGTCACGCCGGGGCCGCCGCCCGGTGCGGGCCCAGGACCGCACGGTGGCCAGCATCATCGCGTCCATGTCCTTCATGTCGACGGCGCCGCGCCCCCACACCACCCCGTCGCGGATCTCACCGGAGAAGGGGTGCACGGTCCAGTCGGCGGCCTCGGCCGGCACGACGTCCAGGTGCCCGTGGACCAGCAGCCCCGGCGCCGTCGGGTCGGTGCCCTCGATCCGGGCCACCACGTTGGCGCGGCCGGGCGCGGACTCCAGGATCCGCGCCCGGATCCCGGCGTCCGCGAGGTGCCCGGCGACGTACTCGGCCGCCTCGCGCTCCTTGCCGTCGCCGCCGCCGCGGTTGGTGGTGTCGATACGGATCAGCTCGGAGGTGAAGCGCACCACCTCGTCCAGCGCCTGCGGGTCGGCCTGCCCCGTCTGTTCCGCCTGCCGCGTCCGGACCGTCTGTCCTGCCTGGTCAGCCATACTGTTCCTCCACCGCCGCCGAGACGACCGTCGTCACCGCCTTGAAGCAGCGGATGCCCTCGTACATGGTCGCCGATGCGTAGCTCACCCGTCGCTCCGCCGTCCGCTCCACGCCCGGTACGACCGTGGCCGCCCCGGCCAGATGCACGGCGTCGAACTCCACCTCCACGGTGAACGGGCCGTCCCGGCGGGGCTCGTGCCGCACCGCGAGCGGCACCGCCTCGCGGGCCGCCGCTCTGATCTCCGCCGCGGTGCGGGCCGGCGGCCGGCACACCGCCGCGTAACGGGACACATAGTCCTTGACGGCGACCGTACGGGCCCGCGGGGCATAGCCTCCGGCGTCGGCCCCCGTACGGTCGTCCCCGGTGACCAGCACCACCGGAACCCCGTACTCCGCGACGACCAGCGCGTTGAGGTGTCCCTCGCTCGCCGCCTCGCCGTCGACCCACACCCCGGTGACGGAGTTCGCCAGGTAGGTGTGCGCCAGCACGCCCTCCGTGCCCGCCCCGGTGTGGTAGCCGACGAAGGCGACGCCGTCCACGTCGCCGTGCTGCACGCCCTCCACCATGGACAGGTCCTTGTGCCGGCCGGTCAGCATCTGCGCCCGTTCGTCCAGCTCCTCCAGCAGCAGGTTGCGCATGCTCCAGTGGGCCTCGTTGACCAGCACCTCGTCGGCGCCGCCGTCGTGGAACCCGGCGATCGCGGCGTTCACGTCCGACGTGAACATGTGCCGGCAGCGCTGCCACTGCTCGGTGCCGGGCAGCACATCGGCGGGCCAGGTCACGCCGGTGGCACCCTCCATGTCGGCCGAGATCAGGATCTTCACCATGGCCCAGGTCTATCGCAGGTCGCCGGTACGGCACAGCACGACGCGACCCCCGCCGGCCGGAGCTGCGGGGGTCGCGTGGTGCCGTACGGCCCTGGGCCGTGTTTCAGAAGTAGCGCCGGGAGCCCGGAGGGCGGGTCCAGCGGCTCCCCCGGCTACCGCCGGGTGGGGGTGCCCCCAGCCGCCGGGCTGGGGGAGCGTCGCGGGACAAGGCGGGACTTCCAGAACACGGCCCACGGGCCGGGCCTCAGCCCTGGCGGGCCTTGAAGCGCGGGTTCTTGGTGTTGATCACAAAGGTCCGGCCCCGCCTGCGGACGACCTGCGCCCCAGGCCTGGACTTCAGCGACCGCAGTGACTGGCGCACCTTCATACCGGATCCTCCTTGCTCGTGGGTCTCGTCTGCACGACCCCCGAATGTCGCGTCCATGGCAACGGACTCCGCGACTCCGCTATTCCCGGCGGCCCGGCGGCCCGGCGGCCCGGCGGCCCGGATGTGCCGGGGCGGGTCCGGGCCGCCCGGCGGCGGCCGACGTACCGGGCGCGCTGCCCACGGGAAGATCTGGCCGGGCCGCCAGGCAACCACGGACCCCCGTGGCGGCGTCCCTCATCCCTGATCGGACTCCAGAACCAACGATGGTGGGGTCGTACGTCGCACCCCACCCGAGGAGATCCGCCGTGGCCGTCCTGGAGCCCGTTCTGGAGCCCGTCCTGGTACCAGTCCTGGAACCGGGCCCGGAACCAGTTCTGGCGCCCGTCCGGCGCCCCGGGCCGCGGCGTCCGGGGGCGCTGCGCAGGCCGGTCGTGGCCGCGACCGCGCTGGCCCTGGCGCTGCACCTGGTCTGGGCGCTGTTCCTGGCCAACGACGCCGGTGACCTCGCCGCGCAGTACGCCTGGACCGACTTCGCCCTCAAGTACCCCGGCTCCGCGTACAACCTCTCCTGGTACGGCGGGATGCATCCGGCCTCGTACAGCCTCTTCTCGCCCTACGTCATGGGACTGCTCGGGGTCCGCACGACCGCCGTGCTGGCCGGCACGCTCTCGGCCGCCGTCGCGGCCCGGCTGATCCTGCGCTCCGGCGTGGCCCGCCCCATGCTCCCGGCGCTGTGGGCGGCCTTCGCCCTGTGGTGCGACGTGGCGTCCGGCCGGGTCACCTTCGCCCTCGGCATCCTGTTCGGCCTGCTGGCCACCGACCTGGTCCTGGGGCCGCCCCGCCCCCGCCGGCTGGCCACGGCCTGCGCCCTGGGTGTGCTGGCCACCGCGTGCAGCCCGGTGGCCGGCCTGTTCGTCGAAGTCCTCGCCGCCGCCCTGTTCCTCACCGGCCGCCGCGGGGACGCCTACGGACTCGCCGCCGGGCCGCCGCTGGTCGTCGGCGTGACCTCACTGCTCTTCCCGTTCTCCGGAGTCCAGCCCTTCGCCTGGTACTTCGCCGCCCTCCCCTTCGCCACGTCGGTCCTGGTGGTGCTGCTCGTGCCGCGCGACTGGCGCACCGTACGGGCCGGTGCGGCGGTCTACGCGGCGGGGATAGTCCTCACCTTCGCCATCCCGTCGCCCGTCGGCAGCAACGCCGAGCGGCTGGCGCTGCTGTTCGGTGGCGTCGTCCTGCTGTGCGCCGCCCTGGCCCGGCACGGCCGCCGCCCCGCCACCAGGGGCCGGAGCACGATCAGGGGCCGGAGCCGGACCACGGTGGCCCTCTACGTGGCCTTCTGCGCCGTCGCCGTCTGGCAGACCGCCAAACCCGTCACCGACCTCATCAACACCGCCCCCGTCGGCGCCTCCGTCCAGCACGCCGCGCCGCTGATAGCCGAGCTCCGCCGGCTCGACGCCGACCGGGCCCGGGTCGAGGTCGTCCCGCTGCGTTCGCACTGGGAGGCGGCGGGCCTGTCCCCCTACGTCAATCTCGCCCGGGGCTGGAACCGCCAGGCCGACGTGGAGCGCAACCCCCTCTTCTACGACGGCACCCTCACCGCCTCCGCCTACCGGGCCTGGCTGCGGCACTGGGGTGTCGGCTACGTCGTCCTGCCCTCCGACCAGCCCGACGGCGCCGCGCTCGCCGAGTCGCAGCTGATCACCGCCCGCCCGCACGCCTGGCTGCGGCCCGTCTGGCACAACGCCCACTGGCGGGTCTACCGGGTGACCGGCACCCTGCCGCTGGCCGATCCCCCCGCCACCGTCACGCACGCGGGCCCGGCCGCCGTCACCGTCCATGTCCCCTCGCCCGGCTCGTACCTGATCCGGATCCCCTACTCCCCGTGGCTCGGCATCGAGGGCGCCACCGACTCCCTGCACGGCTGCCTGTCGGAGTCCGGCAGCTGGGCCCGCCTGTACGCCCCGGCGGCCGGGACCTACCACATCGGGGCCCGGTACGCGCTGACGCGGGGGACGCCCTGCGAGTGAGCGGACGGCCGCCGGGACGGGATCGGGGGCGTGCCGGGACCGGCCAGCCGCTCAGTCCTCGTATCCCAGCTGGAGATCCCGTTCGGTGCGCCCGCCGCCCTCCAGCCGCAGTACCGTCGCGACCGGCGGATAGCCCGAGGCGATGACCGTGTACTCGCCCGCCGCCAGGTCGACGAAGCGGAAGGTCCCGTCGGAGGAGGTGGTCACCGAGTCCGCGACATTGCCCCCGGCGTCCAGAAGGGTGACGCGGGCGTCCTCCACGGGACGGCCGTCCGGGGCCCGGACGACACCCCGCAGGATGGCGCCGCCGGCGAGTTCGATGTCCTGGCGGGTCTCCCGGGAGGGCTGTACGGCGACGGGGAGCGCGGTGGGACGGTAGGCGGGGGCGGTGGTGGCGAGGGTGTACTCACCGGCGACGAGTTCGGTGAGGGCGTAGCCGCCGTCGCGGCCGGTGCGGGTGCCGGCGATGACGTCACCGCGCGGGTCGGTGAGGGTGATGACGGCGTCGGCGACCGGGGTGCCGTCGGAGGTGTGGACGGTACCGGCCAGGCGTCCCGCGCCGCCGAGCACGATGTCCAGGTCGACCGGGTGCCCGGCGACGGTGACGGTGACGGCCTGCGGCTGGTGGCCGCCGGCGGCGGCGATGAGGACGAAGGCCCCGTGGCCGGGGGTGCTGAGGGCGTAACGGCCGTCGTCGGCGGTGGCACCGCGGCCGATCTGGCGGCCGGTGGCGTCGATGAGGGTGAGGGCGGCGCGGCCGACCGTGGTGCCGTCGGAGTGCTGGACGGTGCCGCAGACGGGGACGCCGGCCTCCGGCACGGGCCCGGCGGCGGTCCGGCGGGCGCCGGGGACGTGGTGCTGGGTGGTCACCAAGGGTTTCTCCTTGAGCAGGAAGGCCAGCAGGAAGCCCACGGCCAGCACCGGCACCAGGTAGAGGAAGATGCGCGGCATGGCGTCGGCGTAGGCGCGTACGTACGCGTCGCGCAGTGCCGGCGGCATGGCGTGGACGAGCTGCGGGGTGATGGACTGCGGGTCGGACGCGCCGACGCCGCGCGGGAGTTCGGCGGCGAGGCGGTCGGCGAGCCGGTTGGCGAACAGGGTGCCGAAGACGGCGGCGCCGAGGGAACCGCCGATCTGGCGGAAGTAGTTGTTGGCGCTGGTGGCGGTGCCCAGGTCGGCGGGGTGTACGGAGTTCTGGACGGCGAGCACCAGCACCGGCAGGACGAGGCCGATACCGAGACCCAGCACGGCCATGGAGACGCTGTACTGACCCCGGGAGGTGTCCGCGTCGAGCCGCGACAGCAGCCACATCCCGGCCGCCGAGACCGCGCCGCCCAGCACGGGATAGATCTTGTAGCGGCCGGTACGGCTGATGAGCCGGCCGGAGACGACCGAGGCCAGCACGATGCCGAGCATCATCGGCAGCATGAGCAGCCCCGAGCCGGTCGCGCTGGCGCCCTGGACCATCTGCAGGAAGGTCGGCAGATAGCTGGCGGCGCCGAAGAGCGCGACGCCCACGACGGCGCCGATCAGCGCGGTGACGTTGAAGATGCCGTCGCGGAACAGCCGCAGCGGGATGACGGGTTCGGCCGCGAACCGTTCCACCAGCACGAACAGCAGGGCGCTGGCGACCGCGCCCGCGCCGAGGCCGACGATCACCCCCGAGCGCCAGGCGTACGTGGTGCCGCCCCAACTGGTCAGCAGCACCAGGCAGGTCGAGCCCGCGGCCAGCAGCAGGGCGCCCAGGACGTCGAGCCGGGGCCGGGCCTCGGGCCGGGGCAGCCGCAGGACGACGGCGATGACGGCGAGCGTCAGCAGCCCGAAGGGGACGTTGACGTAGAAGCACCAGCGCCAGGAGGCGTGGTCGGTGAAGAAGCCGCCGAGCAGCGGTCCGGCCACCGAGGCGAGGCCGAAGGCGGCGCCGATCAGGCCCATGTAGCGGCCGCGTTCGCGGGGCGGGACGATGTCGGCGATGATCGCCTGGACGCCGATCATCAGGCCGCCGGCGCCGACGCCCTGGACGGCGCGGAAGGCGATGAGTTCGTCCATCGAGCGCGACCAGCCGGCCAGTGCGGAGCCGATGACGAAGACGACGATGGCGAACTGGAAGACGCTCTTGCGGCCGAGGAGGTCACCGAGCTTGCCGTACAGCGGTAGCCCGATGGTGGAGGCGAGGAGATAGGCGGTGACGGCCCAGGACATCCTGTCGAGGCCGTGCAGTTCGCCGACGATCCTGGGCAGGGCGGTGGCCACGATCATCTGGTCGAGCGCGGCGAGCAGCAGGGTGAGCATCAGCCCGAGGAAGACCAACCGGAGTTGGCGCGGCGTCAGTTCGGGGGCGGGCCCGGACTCCCCCGCGGCCCCCCTTTCCACTTCCCGCACCGCCTCCGGGGCGCCGGACGGGTCCGCGGCGTCCACCCGGTCGATCAGTGCGCTGTCGCCCACGTGTCCGCTCCCTCGTCCGCCTCGTCGCGCCTGCCCTGCGAGCGACAACGACCAGCGGCGGCGACGATGCGCCAAAGGGCCGCGGAACCACCCGTATCGGTGACCTCCCCCGCGCCGGACTCCCCCGCGCCGGACGGCGGCGCGTCCGCGGTGCGCGCCGGGCGGTCGTGATGCCCGGACACGCACTCGCGGACGCGGCCGGCGCCGGCAGTCCTACTTCGCCTCGACCTCGGCGGCCAGCCGGGCCAGTACCGCGTCGTGGATCCGGTTGAGGCCCTTGGGTGCGAAGGCGCGCTCGAAGAAGCCGCCGATGCCGCCGGCGCCGTTCCAGGTGGTGGTGGTGACGACCCTGGAGCGGCCCTCGCCGGCCGGGGTGACGATCCAGGTGGTCACCATGGACGAGTTGCGGTCGGTCTCGACGAGCTGACCGGCGGTGGGCTCGGTGACGGCGAACAGCACGTCCCGGATCCGCTTCTCGGTGGCCTGGAGCTTCCAGTGCACGAGGGTGCCCTCGCCCTTGCCGCCCTCACGGACCTCGTACTCGCTGAACTGCTCGGGGAGCAGCTTGGCGCGGGTGCCGTCGTAGTCGGCGAGCGCGGCGAACACCTCCTGCGGTCCCGCTTCGATCTCGCGCTGGGTGGTGGCCTCTACCTGGCCCATGTGCCGGTCCTCCGTCGGTTGCGTATGGCTGCGCACGTCGTGCCGCATGCGCGGCCAAGCATCCCACTCGACGTGATTCGCTCAGATGTTCTATTCTCGATATCAGGACAACGCCAGGAGGCACCATGCGCTGGGACAACCTGAGCCGCGACGGCGCCCCCGCCCTCTTCGGCACCGACGTGGTGACGCGCACCTTCGACACCCCGGAGTTCCGCGGCATCACCTTCCACGAGGTGCGGGCCCGCTCGATCGTCAACCGGGTGCCGGGAGCGTCCCGGATGCCGTTCGAATGGACGGTCAACCCTTACCGGGGCTGCTCACACGCCTGCGTGTACTGCTTCGCGCGCAGGTCGCACAGCTATCTCGACCTCGACACCGGCCTGGACTTCGACTCGCAGATCATCGTCAAGGTCAACGCCCCCGACCTGCTGCGCCGCGAGCTCGCCGCACCCCGCTGGCAGGGCGAGCACATCGCCATGGGCACCAATGTGGACTGCTACCAGCGCGCCGAGGGCCGCTACCGGCTCATGCCGGGCATCCTGGCCGCGCTGCGCGACCGGGCCAACCCCTTCTCCATCCTCACCAAGGGGTCGCTCATCCTCCGTGACCTGGAGCTGCTCGAACAGGCCGCGCGGGTCACCGAGGTCTCCACCGCCGTCTCCGTCGGCTTCACCGACCGGGAGCTGTGGCGCACGGCGGAACCGGGCACCCCCTCACCGGCCAAGCGCCTCGACGTCTGCCGCACCCTGAACGAGCACGGCATCCCCTCGGCCGTACTGATGGCCCCGGTGCTGCCCTATCTCAGCGACTCGCCCGAGCAGTTGCGGGCCACCGTCCGCGCCATCGCCGAGTCCGGCGCCACCTCGGTCACCCCGCTCGTCCTCCATCTGCGCCCCGGCGCCCGCGAGTGGTACATGGCCTGGCTCTCCGTCCACCACCCGCGCCTGATCAGCCGTTACAAGGCGCTGTACGCGGACGGGGCCTACGCACCCACCTGGTACCAGCGGCGCGTCACGCGCCAGGTCAACGAACTCGCCACCGAGTACGGCATCGGCCCGGGCCGGCCGCCGGCGGCCCACCGCGCCGAACCGCAGCCGGGGCCGGGGCGGGAGCAGGGGCCGCGGCCGGGGCCGGAGCGGGG
The DNA here is from genome assembly GCF_056270125.1 of Streptomyces sp. RLA131. Taxonomy (NCBI): domain Bacteria; kingdom Bacillati; phylum Actinomycetota; class Actinomycetes; order Kitasatosporales; family Streptomycetaceae; genus Streptomyces; species Streptomyces sp. RLA131. Next base: position 6,737,585 of record NZ_JBWDOQ010000002.1, on the reverse strand, counting down.
GCCGGAGCAGGGGCCTCCGGAGCGGCCGGAGCCCACGGAGCTGATGCTTCAGGTGTAGAGCAGCGAGCCCGGGGTCGTCAGCAGCTCGCCCGTCTCCAGCCAGGTCTTCAGACCGGAGAGGATCATCGGCCAGCCGCCGTACAGCTCCTCGTTGGCGCCCTCGCGCAGGTGGTCATGGGTGACGACGAGCCGGCAGGAGTCACCGACGGGCTCGATCTCCCAGGTCACGCGCGACGTGCCCTCGCTCTTCACGTCCTCGCTCCACAGCGCCACCATGCTCTGCACCAGCCGGCGCGGCGGGTCGACCTCCAGCAGCTCCCCCTCACCCAGTGGCCCGGGGGCTCCGGGGGCTCCCATCTCGTAGCGCGCGCCGGCCTTCCACTCCGGGGTGACGACGCCGGCGCCGAAGTTGTACTTGCTGCGGATGTCCGGGTCGGTGATCGCCTCCCAGAGACGCTCCGGGGTGGTGCGGATGTAAATCTCGAAGATCTTCTCCATCGGACTCTCCAGTCGGCTCTTGAGGCCGCTGAGCGCGGCGGCCCAGGGTTCCGCGTACTTGCTCACCCACCGGTCGTGGACCAGCCGGATGGGGACCGGGTTGAGGTGGTGCAGCTTCTCGCGGCCGCGCCGCCTGGTCACCACCAGGCCGGCTTCCTCCAGCTGGCGCAGGTGCTTCATCACAGCGAACCGCGAGATGTCGAAGCGCGCCTCCAGGGCGCTCAGCGTCTGACCGTCCTCCAGGAAGAGCGCGTCCAGCAGACTCCGCCGGGTCGGGTCGGCGAGGGCCTTGAACACCGCGTCCTCCTGCATACCCCCAAAAATAGGTGACCCTTTGGTCACATGTCAACGCCCGGGCGGTCCGGCGTGTCAGTGACTCAGTGGCGCAGCGCGAATGCGCGGGCCGCGTTCTCCGTCAGGATCCGCGAGACGGTCCGCTCCCCCAGCTCACGTTCGACGCGCGGCCGCACCCCGCTGAGCAGGTACGGAACCCCCAGGGCGGACCGCACCGTGGAGTCGCCGCCGAGCAGCAGCCGGTCGGTGTGCCCGGCCTCCGCCAGGGCGGTCAGGCAGTCGAGCAGCCGCCAGTCGGTGGCGTGGTTGGCCCGCGAGGGACCGTCGAAGGCCAGGAAGGCACCCGCCTCGGCCGCCTCGCGGTGGACGCGGATGTCGGGGAAGCGGTTGAGATGGCCCAGGATCACGGCGTCCGGCGCCACCCCGAGGTCCCCGCAGAGCAGGCCGAGGACGTCCGCCGCCCCGGTGCCGCCTTCCAGGTGGACGCCGATGGGCGCGCCCGTCGCGTGGTGGGCCTCGGCAGCCGCCGTCATCGTCAGGCGGGCGTGCCCGTCCAGGCCGTGGTAGCCGCCGGCGACCTTGATCAGGCCGGCCGGCAGCTCCGCGCGGGTCAGCTCCGCCACGAACAGCCCGGCCAGCCGGTCCCGTACGTCCCCGAGCAGCTCCGCGTCGTAGTGCACCGCCTGGTGGAGCCCCGTCGCCGCGATCACATGGACCCCGGACGTCTGCGACAGACGTGCCAGCAGGGCGAGTTCGCGGCCCATCCCGTACGGCGTCCACTGCGCGACGGCCGTCCCGCCCAGCGCCCGGAAGTCCCGCAGTTCGGCCTCCGCCGCCACCGGGTCGTCCCGCTCCTGGCCGGGCAGGAGCGGCGAGCGCAGAAAGAGGTGGTCGTGCGCGTCGCAGACCCCCAGCCCGGCCGCCGGGATGTCGCCCAGCAGCGTACGAACGGTGCTCATCTCCTCGGCCTCCAGGATCCGCGGCACATTCGCCGTCCCGGAGGTTACCCGGACCGCCGTCCGGCGGCGGGCCGCTCTCCGTAGGGTGGGCCCATGCTGCGTGTGCGACCCATGACGGAGACGGACATCGACGCCGTGGCACGGATCCGGGTGCGGGGCTGGCAGACCGCCTACGCGGGGATCGTGCCGCAGACGTATCTGGACGCGATGAGCGCCGAGCAGGACGCCGCCCGGCGGCGGGAGTTCTTCGCGCGGACGAAGTCGGCGGGGCGGGTGGAGAATCTGGTCGCCGTCGAAGATGGCGAGGACGGCGCGGCAGTCGAGGACGGCGTCGTCGTGGGCTGGGCGGCTCACGGCCCCTACCGGGGCGAGGCCGCCGGGCCGCGCGACGGGGAGCTGTACGCGCTGTACGTGCGCCCCGACCGGATCGGCCGGGGCGTGGGCCGCGCCCTGACCGGCGCGGTCCTCGGATCCGCCGCCACCCGGGGAGTCGTACGGCTACGGCTGTGGGTGCTGGCCCGCAACGCGCCGGCCCGCCGCTTCTACGGCAGGGCCGGCTTCACCGAGGACGGCGCGACGCAGCAGGAGGACTACGACGGCACGCCGCTGACGGAGGTTCGCTGCTCGCGGGCGACGCCGGCGGGCCGGGGCTGAAGGACCCGGTCCGCGAGTTCGCCGAAGACCAGGCCGAAGGCGGTCCACAGGGTGAGCTGGATGGCCAGGGCGGCCAGGCGGTACTGCCAGAGCAGCGTCGCGGAGAAGTCGCCCGGCACCTCGTTGACGGCCGGCAGGAAGGCGTACGCGAGCCCGACGGCCAGGACGAAGAAGGCACCGGCGGCCAGGGTGGCGTACCAGGTGCCCAGCCGCGGGGCGAGCCGCTTGCCGAGGATGACGGCGGCGACCGCCAGCAGCACCCCGAGCAGCATCATCAGGAAGTACAGCAGGGTGCGTTTGCCGATGGTGTCGGGGTCGCCGACGGACGGCGGGTTGGCCGGGTACTTCAGGAACGGCACGAGGTAGACCGCGACGAGGGCGGCGCCGGCCAGCAGCAGGGCGGTCGCGCGCGGGCCGAAGCGGCCGATCCGGCCGAGGGCGAAGCAGAAGGCGAGGGCGGCGATGCCGCCCAGCGCCACGCCGTAGACGAGAACGCCGGTGGCCAGGCCCGCGGTGGACTGCAGGGTGCGGCTGACGATCTCCATCTCGTGTTCGTGGGAGTGGGATTCCTCGTACGCGATGGCGGCATCGACCCTCGGCTCGCCGAGGAGGTACGCGACGACGAAGGCGAGGACACCGGCGGCGAGGCCGGCGAGCATGCCGCGTACGAGGAGGTTTCTGACGGTGGCACCGTTCACGGTGTTCACGAGCTGTCTTCCCCTCGCAGGATCAGTGGCAGGGGAAGCCGAGCAGGTGACGGCCGTCGTGCACCCACTCGTGCACGTTCTCACCGGAGAGCAGGGAGGTGGCGCCCTGTTCCGCGCCGACGAAGTAGAGCAGCACCAGCATCAGTACGCCGAAGAAGACGGCCCAGGGCAGGATGGCCCGGATCGGCAGGGTGACGGGGCTGGCGGGGGCAACGGTCGGCGGAGCGACGGACTGTGCCATGGCGGGACCTCCTGGGGAACTCGCGTCCCAAATGTTGTTGGAGCTCGGGACGACGGCGTCGGGTCTGACTTGCCTCACGGCTTACAGTGGCGCGACCGTGCCGGATTCTCACCGGGCTTCCGTTGTGCCGTCGTCAATATCGACGTGACCGTATCGCGAACCGGCCACCTGGGCCAAGAGCGCATGGAGGGCGCATGACCTGTCGGCTGACCCTGATCTCACCGGCGTTGAGCGCGGGCCTGCGCGAGGCCCGCTTCGACGACGACCGGCCGCTCGACCCCGCGGGGGCCCGGCGGGCGCGCGCCGCGGCGGGCGCGGTGCCGGCCGCCGACGGTGCCCTGACCGCCGCCTCGGCGCGCTGCCGGGAGACGGCGGCGGCCCTCGGCCTGAACGCCGCCGCCGCGCCCGGGGAGTTGGCCGGGTGGGCGATGGGCCGCTGGCGGGGCCGGACGCTGGCGGAGGTCACGGCCGCCGAGCCGGAGGGCGTCGCGGCGTGGCTGACGGACCCGGCGGGCGCGCCGCACGGCGGGGAGTCGCTGCTGGCGCTGTGCGACCGGGCCGGTGGCTGGCTGGACGGTCCCGGCCCGGCGGGCCGGCTGCTGGCGGTGGTCGAGCCGGAGGTCGTACGGGCCCTGGTGGTACGGGCGTTGGGGCTGCCTCCGCAGGCCTTCTGGCGGCTCGACGTGCCGCCGCTGACCGCGGTGGAGCTGACCGGCCGGTCGGGCCGGTGGAACCTGCGAGCGGGCCGGCCGCTCGACCTGCGGGCCTAGCCTGCGGCCGCCGCTTGTCCGCGATCGCGGGACCGGCTGAACACTCAGTCGCCGGACCGGCTGGTTTGCAGCCGGGCCAGCGCGGCCACGGCGGCCTCCCGCAGGCGGGTGTCGTCGCAGGCCGCGCGGAGCAGCGGCTCGGCGCCGGGGTCGGCCAGTTCGCCCAGCCCCTCGGCGCAGGCGAGGGCGACCCGCCAGTACGGGGTCGCGGGCTCGGCCAGCAGCCGGCGCAGGGTTCCGGTCAGCGCGGGCACGGCTTCCGGCGCCCGCAGCGCGACCAGCAGCCGGATCGGCGGGGCCGCGTAGGCGACCCGGAGCGGATTGGTGGCGAGCGCGGCGGCGGCGCGGGCGGTGCGCGGGTCGGCGAGGCGCGCCAGGGCGCGGGCGGCGATGTCGGCGAGCCCGGGGTCGCGGTAGTTGAGCAGCATCACGAGGGTCTCGAAGGCGCGCGGGTCACCGGCTTCGGCCAGGGCGACGGCGGCGTCCAGCCTGGTGGCGAGGGTCTGCCCCGGCTCGGTGAGCGTGGCGGCGAGTTCTTCCCGTAAGGGGGTGTCCACCGGCACACCCTATGCCGTGCGCCACGGCGCCCTCTTTCCTGCCCTCCCGGCCCTCTTCCAACCCTCTTTCCGCTCATCTGTCAGCGAGCCAAATCACATGGGCGCAGGGGTGGCGCGTAGGTTACTGGCCGGTTACTCTCGATCCACGTACCCAGCGGCCGGTGACGCAGCCGCTGAGTGCAGCCGTTGTCGGTTCGGCGCCATCGCGGCGCGGCCCCGGGACAGGGCCCGCCATTCCTCAGTTCACGTGTGGGCACGCCTACCCGCGTACACGCCCCGCGGTTCCACCCAAACTCCGCACCCGTGCGCGCCGCGCGGCGCGACGGGACCCTCAGCACCTGGAGTCCCGCGATGGACCGTCCCCTTCTCATAGCTGTCATCGGCCTCGGCACGATGGGCAGCGGCATCGCCGAGGTCATGGCCCGTGCGGGCCACGAGGTCATCGGCATCGACACCGCCCCCGACGCCGCCCGCCAGGCCGTCGAGACCCTGGAGGCGAACACCGCCCGCGCCGTGCGACGCGAGCGGATCACCGAGCAGGAGCGCACCGCCACCCTGGCCCGCTTCCGTACCTTCCCCGAGCTGCGGGCCGCGGCCGACGCCGACCTGGTCATCGAGGTCGTCACCGAGAACTTCGACGTCAAGCGCGAGGTCTTCACCGCGCTCGACGCCGTCGTCAAGCCCGGGGCGATCATCGCCACCGGCACCAACGCGCTGTCCGTGACCCGGCTGGCCTCGCACACCTCGCGTCCGGACCGGGTGCTCGGGCTGCACTTCTTCGCCCCGGCCCCCGCGATGAAGCTGGTCGAGGTGGTCTCCACCGTCCTGACCTCGCCCGAGACCACGCAGACGGTCACCGAGCTGGTCAGGGCGCTGGGCAAGGAGCCGGTGCCGGTCGGCGACCGCCCCGGGTTCATCGCCGACGGGCTGCTCTTCGGCTACCTCAACCAGGCCGCCGCGATGTACGAGGCCCGGTACGCCACCCGTGAGGACATCGACGCCGCGATGCGGCTGGGCTGCGGGCTGCCCATGGGGCCGCTGGCCCTGCTCGACCTGATCGGCATCGACACCGCCCGTACCGTCCTGGAGGCCATGTACGAGGCCTCCCGCGACCGGCTGCACGCCCCCGCCCCGGTGCTGGGGCAGCTGGCCTCCGCCGGGCTGCTGGGCCGCAAGTCGGGCCGCGGCTTCTACACCTACGAGGCCCCCGGCAGCGCCACCGTGGTGGCCGACACCGAGACCCCGCGGCCGGACGGTGCGCAGGGGGTCGGCCGGCCGGTGAGCAGGGTCGGCGTGGCCGGCTCGGGCACCATGGCCACCGGTATCGCCGAGGTCTTCGCCAAGGCGGGCTACCAGGTCGTGCTGGCCGCCCGCACCCAGGACAAGGCCGACCGGGCCGCCGCCCAGCTCGCCAGGTCCCTGGACCGGTCGGTGGCCAAGGGCCGGCTCACCCAGGAGCAGCGGGACAGCGCCGTCTCCCTGGTCTCCGCGGCCGGCTCGCTGGACGCGTTCGCGGATGTGGACCTGGCCGTGGAGGCCGTCGCCGAGGACCTGGCGGTCAAGCAGCAGCTCTTCGCGACCCTGGACAAGGTGTGCCGCCCCGGGGCGGTGCTGGCGACCACCACGTCCTCGCTGCCGGTGATCGCCATCGCCTCGTCCACGTCCCGCCCGCAGGACGTGATCGGTATGCACTTCTTCAACCCGGCCCCCGCGATGAAGCTGGTCGAGGTGGTCCGTACCGTCCTGACCGGCGACGACGTCCACACCACCGTCCGGGAGGTGTGCGCGAAGGTGCGCAAGCACGCGGTGGACTGCGGCGACCGGGCCGGCTTCATCGTCAACGCGCTGCTGTTCCCGTACCTGAACAACGCGGTGAAGATGGTGCAGGAGCACTACGCGACGGTCGAGGACATCGACGCCGCGATGAAGCTGGGCGGCGGCTACCCGATGGGACCGTTCGAGCTGCTGGACGTGGTCGGGCTCGACGTCTCGCTGGCGATCGAGCAGGTGCTGCACAAGGAGTTCCGCGACCCGGGGCTGGCCCCCGCGCCGCTGCTGGAGCACCTGGTGTCCGCCGGCTGCCTGGGCCGCAAGACGGGCCGCGGCTTCCGCGAGTATGCACGGCGCTGACCAGCACCCGGGCAGCGGCACCGGCTGGGGCGGCCTCCTCGGGCCGTCCCGGCGTGCCGGGCCCGCGATGCAGTACGGTCCCCATATGGCCCAGCCCGTCAAGTCCGCCCGTACCTCGTCCGCCACCGCCCAGCGCCACCGGGTCCGCCAGGATCTGGCGGCGGCCGCGATGCACCTGTTCGCGACCCAGGGCTACGAGGCGACGACGGTCGACGAGATCGCGGCGGCGGCCGGGGTCGCACGGCGTACGTTCTTCCGGCACTTCCGCTCCAAGGAAGAGGCGATCTTCCCCGACCACGACGACACGCTCGTCCGGGTCGGGGAGGTGCTGGAGTCCGCCGAGCCGCACGAGCACCCGCTCGACACGGTGTGCCGGGGCATCACGGAAGTGCTGCGGATGTACGCCGAGTCCCCCGAGGTCTCCGTCGAGCGGTACCGGCTGACCCGGGAGATCCCGATCCTGAGGGAGCGCGAGATCTCCTCGGTGGCCCGCTACGAGCGGCTCTTCACGCGCTATCTGCTGGGCCATTTCGACGAGTCCGCCCACCGGGACGGCGACGACGACCCGCTGCTGGCGGAGGTCGCCGCCTCGGCGGTGGTCGCCGCCCACAACCACGTCCTGCGCCGCTGGCTGCGGGCCGGCGGCAAGGGTGACGTCGAGGCCCAGCTCGACCACGCCTTCGACGTCATCAAGGACACCTTCGGCACCGGCATAGGCGGTGGCCGGGCCCTGGGCCGGGCGGCCTCCCCGGTGGCCGCCTCCACGACGGGTGAGGTCGTCATCGCCGTCGCCCGTACGGACGCCTCCCCGGCCGAGGTCATGCGGACCATCGAGAAGGCCCTCAAGGGCGACGCCGGCGCGTAGCCGGCCCCCTCTCACACGGCCCCTTCACACCCGCGCCAACCCGCGCGGAACACCCCCTCATCCGGGCGCACCGGACCCCGATACCGCTCAGGTGTGACGTACGCGTGCCATCTGCGCGAAATATTTGGCACGCAGTGTCTTGCCGGGTGGCACCGCGTGCCATAACGTTGGGGGCACCTCCCGGCGCGAGCCGGGGGAATGTCCGGGCGGACGGTATGCAAGATCTGCCGCACTCCGTCTGTCCCCAAAGGCCCGGACGCCTGCGTCACAGGCATCCCCGGACTGCGTCCGGGGGCATCAGCAACGCGCCACCGCGCGCCCTGGCCCGTCCCGTGCGACCGTCACGGAAAAGCATCACCGCCGAACCGACGGCACCACCACGCAAAGCAAGAGCATCCCGACTTCGTCGCGCTTCGCCGGAGGCCCACCGTGAAGGACATTCTTGACGCGATTCTCGCGTCGGACAGCACTGCCGCCGATTTCGCGGCCCTGCCGCTCCCCGAGTCGTACCGCGCCATCACCGTCCACAAGGACGAGGCCGGCATGTTCGAGGGCGTGACCAGCCGCGAGAAGGACCCGCGCAAGTCACTGCACCTGGACGACGTGCCGGTCCCCGAGCTGGGGCCGGGTGAGGCGCTGGTCGCCGTCATGGCCAGCTCGGTCAACTACAACAGCGTCTGGACCTCGATCTTCGAGCCGGTGTCCACCTTCGGCTTCCTGGAGCGGTACGGAAAGCTCTCCCCGCTCTCCAAGCGGCACGACCTGCCGTACCACATCATCGGCTCCGACCTGGCGGGCGTGGTGCTGCGCACCGGCCCGGGAGTGAACGCCTGGAAGCCGGGCGACGAGGTCGTGGCGCACTGCCTGTCGGTCGAGCTGGAGTCGGCCGACGGCCACAACGACACGATGCTCGACCCGGAGCAGCGGATCTGGGGCTTCGAGACCAACTTCGGCGGCCTGGCCGAGATCGCGCTGGTGAAGTCCAACCAGCTGATGCCCAAGCCCGGGCACCTCAGCTGGGAGGAGGCCGCGGCCCCCGGCCTGGTCAACTCCACCGCGTACCGGCAGCTGGTGTCCCGCAACGGCGCCGGCATGAAGCAGGGCGACAACGTCCTGATCTGGGGCGCGAGCGGCGGCCTGGGCTCGTACGCGACCCAGTTCGCGCTGGCCGGCGGGGCGAACCCGATCTGCGTGGTCTCCTCCCCCCAGAAGGCGGACATCTGCCGCAGCATGGGCGCCGAGGCCATCATCGACCGCAACGCCGAGGACTTCAGGTTCTGGAAGGACGAGCACAACCAGGACCCCCGCGAGTGGAAGCGGCTCGGCAAGCGGATCCGCGACCTGACCGGCGGCGAGGACGTGGACATCGTCTTCGAGCACCCGGGCCGGGAGACCTTCGGCGCCAGCGTGTACGTCACCCGCAAGGGCGGCACCATCGTCACCTGCGCCAGCACCTCCGGCTTCAACCACGAGTACGACAACCGCTACCTGTGGATGAGCCTGAAGCGGATCGTCGGCTCGCACTTCGCCAACTACCGCGAGGCGTGGGAGGCCAACCGCCTCATCGCCAAGGGCAAGATCCACCCGACCCTCTCCCGGACGTACACCCTGGAGGAGACCGGCCAGGCCGCGCACGACGTGCACCGCAACGTCCACCAGGGCAAGGTCGGGGTGCTCGCGCTGGCCCCGCAGGAGGGGCTCGGCGTGCGCGACGAGGAGAAGCGGGCCAAGCACATCGACGCGATCAACCGCTTCCGGAACATCTGATGACAGGCCGCCAGAAGGACCGTCCGTGGCTGATGCGGACATACGCCGGGCACTCCTCCGCGGAGGAGTCCAACGCCCTGTACCGGCGTAACCTCGCCAAGGGCCAGACCGGCCTGTCGGTCGCGTTCGACCTGCCGACGCAGACCGGCTACGACCCCGACCACATCCTCGCCCGCGGCGAGGTCGGCCGGGTCGGGGTCCCGGTCTCCCATCTGGGCGACATGCGGCGGCTCTTCCAGGACATCCCCCTGGAGGAGATGAACACCTCGATGACCATCAACGCCACGGCCATGTGGCTGCTGGCGCTGTACCAGGTGGTCGCCGAGGAACAGGGCGCCGACATCACCCGTCTGCAGGGCACCACCCAGAACGACATCGTCAAGGAGTACCTGTCGCGCGGGACACATGTCTTCCCGCCGGTGCCCTCGCTGCGCCTGACGACGGACATGATCGCGTACACGGTCAGCCACATCCCCCGGTGGAACCCGATCAACATCTGCAGCTACCACCTGCAGGAGGCCGGGGCCACCCCGGTCCAGGAGATCGCGTACGCGATGTCGACGGCCATCGCCGTCCTGGACGCCGTCCGCGACTCCGGCCAGGTGCCGCGGGAGCGGATGGGCGAGGTGGTCGGCCGGATCTCCTTCTTCGTCAACGCCGGTGTGCGCTTCGTCGAGGAGATGTGCAAGATGCGGGCCTTCAACCGCATCTGGGAGACCGTCACCCGGGACCGTTACGGGATCGAGAACCCCAAGCAGCGCCGCTTCCGCTACGGCGTCCAGGTCAACTCCCTGGGCCTGACCGAGGCCCAGCCGGAGAACAACGTCCAGCGCATCGTGCTGGAGATGCTGGCCGTCACCCTCTCCAAGGACGCCCGCGCCCGCGCGGTGCAGCTCCCCGCCTGGAACGAGGCGCTGGGCCTGCCGCGCCCCTGGGACCAGCAGTGGAGCCTGCGGATCCAGCAGGTGCTGGCGCTGGAGAGCGACCTGCTGGAGTACGAGGACATCTTCGACGGCTCGCATGTCGTCGAGGCCAAGGTGGGCGAGCTCGTCGAACAGTCGCTGGCCGAGATGGCGCGGATCGAGGAGATGGGCGGCGCGATGGCCGCCGTGGAGTCCGGCTATCTCAAGTCGCAGCTGGTGTCCTCGCACGCCGAGCGGCGGGCCCGGATCGAGTCCGGCGAGGAGAAGATCGTCGGCGTCAACTCCTACCAGGGCACCGAGCCCAGCCCGCTGACCTCCGACCTGGACGCGGCCATCATGACCGTGGACCCGGCCAACGAGGCCCGGGTGGTGGCCGCGCTGCACACCTGGCGGGACGAACGCGACGACGGACGCGCCGCCAAGGCGCTGGAGACGCTGAAGTCGGCGGCGGCCGGCACCGACAACCTGATGGAAGCCACCCTGGAGTGCGCCCGGGCCGGTGTCACCACCGGCGAGTGGTCCTGGGCGCTGCGCGACGTGTTCGGCGAGTTCCGCGCCCCGACCGGCGTGAGCAGCGCCCCGGTCGCCGTCGCCGCCGAGCCCGGCACCCCGCTGGCCGAGGTCCGCCGCAAGGTCACCGCCACCGCCGCCGACCTGGGCGTCGGCAAGCTGCGGCTGCTGGTCGGCAAGCCCGGTCTTGACGGGCACTCCAACGGCGCCGAGCAGATCGCCGTACGGGCCCGCGACGCGGGCTTCGAGGTGGTCTACCAGGGCATCCGGCTGACCCCCGAGCAGATCGTGTCGGCGGCCGTCGCCGAGGACGTGCACTGCGTCGGGTTGTCCATTCTGTCCGGCTCGCACGCCGAACTGGTCCCCGACGTCCTGACCCGGCTGCGCGCGGCGGGCGTCGACGACGTACCGGTCATCGCGGGCGGCATCATCCCGCCGGCCGACGCGGAGGCGCTGCGCGCGGCGGGCGTGGCGGCGGTCTTCACGCCCAAGGACTTCGGCATCACTGAGATCATCGGCCGGATCGTGGACGAGATCCGCCGGGCCAACAGCCTGGAGCCGGCGGTGCCGTCCGGTACCGGCACGTTCGAAGCAGCGGAGGCATAGAAGAGATGCAGTTCGGACGCACCTATGAGGAGTTCGAGGTCGGGGCCGTCTACAAGCACTGGCCCGGGAAGACGGTCACCGAGTACGACGACCACCTCTTCTGCCTCCTGACGATGAACCACCACCCGCTCCACATGGACGCGAACTACGCGACGACCACGGTCCAGGGCCGCAACGTCGTGGTGGGCAACTACATCTACTCCCTGCTGCTGGGCATGTCCGTCCCCGACGTGTCGGGCAAGGCGCTCGCCAACCTGGAGGTCGAGTCGCTCAAGCACGTCGCGCCGACCTTCCACGGCGACACCCTCTACGGCCAGACCACGGTGCTGGACAAGTGGCCGTCGAAGTCCAAGGACGACCGGGGCATCGTCCAGGTCGAGACCAAGGGCTACAACCAGGACGGCACCCTGGTGTGCGTCTTCCGCCGCAAGGTGATGGTGCCCACCGCCACGTACATCAAGGAGCGCGGCGGCGAGCAGCCCGGCCGCCCCGAGTTGAGGGAGAACTGAGCCGATGAGCCGCCTCGCGCAGACCGACGGGCTGACGGACATCCAGCGGGAGATCCTCTCCACCGTCCGCACCTTCGTCGACAAGGAGATCCTGCCGGTCGCGACCGAGCTGGAGCACAAGGACGAGTACCCGACCGAGATCGTCGAGGGGCTCAAGGAACTCGGCATCTTCGGCCTGATGATCCCGGAGGAGTACGGCGGGCTGGGTGAGTCCCTTCTCACATACGCCCTCACGGTCGAGGAGATCGCCCGCGGCTGGATGAGCGTGTCGGGCATCATCAACACCCACTTCATCGTGGCCTACATGCTCAAGCAGCACGGCACGCAGGAGCAGAAGGAGTACTTCCTGCCCCGGATGGCCACCGGTGAGGTGCGCGGCGCCTTCTCGATGTCCGAGCCGGGCCTGGGTTCCGACGTCTCGGCGATCCGCACCAAGGGGGTGCGGGACGGCGACGACTACGTCATCAACGGCCAGAAGATGTGGCTGACCAACGGCGGCTCGTCCAACCTGGTGGCGGTGCTGTGCCGCACCGACGAGGGCCTCTCGCCCGAGGAGGCGGCCGCCAAGCCGCACAAGTCGATGACGACCTTCCTGATCGAGAAGGAGCCGGGTTTCGGCCCGAACCCGTCCGTGCCCGGTCTGACCGTGCCGGGGAAGATCGAGAAGATGGGCTACAAGGGCGTCGACACCACCGAAATGGTGCTTCAGGACGTCAGGATTCCGTCAAATCGCGTACTGGGCGGCGCGAGTGGCCGTGGTTTCTACCAGATGATGGACGGCGTCGAGGTCGGCCGGGTCAATGTGGCGGCCCGGGGCTGCGGGGTGGCGCGGCGCGCCTTCGAGCTGGGCATCTCGTACGCGCAGCAGCGGCACACCTTCGGCAAGCCGATCATCGAGCACCAGGCGATCTCCTTCAAGCTCGCCGAGATGGCCACCAAGGTCGAGGCGGCCCACCAGATGATGGTCAACGCGGCCCGCAAGAAGGATTCCGGCCAGCGCAACGACCTGGAGGCCGGCATGGCGAAGTACCTGGCCTCGGAGTACTGCAAGGAGGTCGTGGAGGACGCGTTCCGGATCCACGGCGGCTACGGCTTCTCCAAGGAGTACGAGATCGAGCGCCTGTACCGGGAGGCTCCGATGCTCCTGATCGGCGAGGGAACCGCCGAGATCCAGAAAATGATCATCGGACGAAGGCTCCTGGAGGAGTACCGTATCCAGGGCTGAAAGTCATGAATGTAGCTGTTTGCCCGAGATAATGGTCACACCCAGTCATCACTTCTCGGCCATCGACTCGGCTGCTGGCTTGCCCAGTTGCACGTCTCAACCGATACCATTCATGAAAGCCGCCGTCCCCTGAACCATCTCGCGGCACCCTCCGCTACGAAGGTCTTCCATGCCCCACAGCCTTTCCACTGCACAACGCGGCCGGGTCCGCCTCGCGCGCGGAGCGTCGCCGTGGCTCCTCCCGACCGTGGCCACCGCAGCGGTCAGCCTCGTCCGCGCCCGGCGTTCCGGACGCTGGGCGGCCGTGGCCGTACCCACCACCGCTCTCGCGGCGGGCATGCTGTGGTTCTTCCGCGACCCCGAGCGAGAGATCGCTCAGGGCCGGGTGATCTCTCCGGCCGACGGCGTGGTGCAGAGCATCATGCCGTGGAAGGACGGGCGCACCCGGGTCGCGATCTTCATGAGCCCGCTGAACGTCCACGTGAACCGTGCCCCGCTCGCGGGCACGGTCACGTCCGTGGAGCACATCCCCGGCGGGTTCGTCCCGGCGTTCAACAAGGAGAGCGAGAACAACGAGCGCGTTGTCTGGCACTTCGACACCGAGCTCGGTGACATCGAGATGGTGCAGATCGCGGGCGCGGTCGCCCGTCGCATCGTCCCGTACCTGCCCGCCGGCACCAAGGTCGAACAGGGTGAGCGGATCGGCCTGATCCGTTTCGGCTCCCGCGTCGACATCTACCTCCCCGAGGGCGTCGAGCCCGACGTGGAGGTCGGCCAGACCACTGTGGCTGGGGTGACTCGCATTGACCGTGATTGATCCTGACGCCGCCCGCGCCCCGTGGGCCGACGCCCTCGACATGGACGACGACGACGCCGCTGACGTCGACGACATGCCACTGTCGACGCGGCTGTCGATAGCGGACACCCTTACCCTGGGTAACGCCATCTGTGGCTTCATGGCGGTGTACTTCACCACCACCGGCGTCCTGGTGCCGCACCTCATGGGCAACGCCGACGGCGGCATGGCACGGCACAGCGCCGCGACCGCCGTGCTGCTGATGCTCATGGCGTCCGTCTTCGACCTCTTCGACGGGCTCGTGGCGCGCAAGCTCCGCAGCTCCGCGATGGGCGCGGAACTGGACAACCTGTCCGACCTGATCAGCTTCGGCCTGGCCCCCGCCTACTTCGTGGTCGTCTGGGGACTGGTGGCCGACGACGCGTACGGCCGGGTCTCGGCCGTCGCGGCGGTCGTGGTGCTGCTGGCCGTGGTGCTGCGGCTCGCCCGCTTCTCCTGCACGACGGTCCGGGACGGCATCTTCCAGGGCATGCCCAGCCCCTTCGGGGCGATGACCGTGATCTCCGTGGTGCTGCTGGGCCTGCCCTTCATCCCCACACTGCTCGCGATCGTCGGCGTCGCCTGGCTCATGGTCAGCCGCGTCGAATACCCCAAGCCGCGCGGCCGCCTCGCCCTGATCACCCTGGCCTGGATCGCCCTCAGCATGGGCTGCCTCATCTGCTGGGCCTTCGCCGTCCCCGGCGGGGACATGCTGCTCCAGACCGGCGCCTCGCTCCAGATCCTGGCCGGCGCGCTCATCCCGCTGTTCGCCACCACCCGGCGCGTCAACACCATGCGCGCCAACCGGCGCGAGGCACGGGCGGCGGAGCTGCCGTAGTCCCTCGTTCCACAGAGCGTACGTAGCGGAGCGGGGCCCGAGCCGGAAGGCTCGGGCCCCGCTCCGCTACGTCGTGCGCCCGTCCCTACACCAGGAAGTCGCGGGCGATCTGCGCGGCGAGCCGCTCCAGCAGCGGACCGGCCTCCGCCATGCAGCGGCCGGCGTCGGGTTCGAGGTCGGTGAGGGCGTAGGCGCGGCGGATACCGGCCGCGCCGAGGGCGCCCGGCTGGAGCGCGAGCCGGCCGCAGACGGCGATGACGTCCCGGTCCAGCGCCCGGGCGGCGGCCGCCACACCGACCGGGGCCTTGCCGTGCAGGGTCTGCTCGTCCAGCGAGCCCTCACCGGTGATGACCAGATCGGCGCGGCCCAGCGCCTCCGCGAAGCCCAGCATGTCCAGCAGCACCTGGACACCGGGACGGAAGGCCGCCCCGAGCCCGACCAGGGCGCCGAACCCGACGCCGCCGGCCGCCCCGGCACCCGGGGCCTCGGCCGCCTGCCGGGCGTCCAGCACCTCCGCGTACCGCCCGAGGGCGGCGTCCAGGGTGTCGACGTCCTGCGCGGAGGCGCCCTTCTGGGGGCCGTAGACCGCCGCGGCACCCTTCGGCCCGAGCAGCGGATTGTCGACGTCGCTCGCGAGAACCACCTCGGTGCCGGCCAGCCGGGGGTCGAGCCCGCTCAGGTCGGCGGCGGCCAGGGCCGCGAGCCCCCCGCCGCCGGGCCCCACCGGCGCGCCGGAGGCGTCCAGGAACCGGGCGCCCAGAGCGGTGAGCATGCCGGCGCCGCCGTCGTTGGTCGCGCTTCCGCCGACCCCCAGCACCACGCTGCGCGCGCCCGCGTCCAGCGCGGCCCGCAGCAGCTCACCGGTGCCGTACGTGGTGGCCGTCAGCGGCGCGAAGACCCCGGCCGGGAGGTGCCGCAGCCCGGAGGCCTCGGCCATCTCGACGACGGCGGTCTCCCCGCGCAGCGCGTACGCGGCACCGACGGGCTCACCGAGCGGCCCGGTCACCGTGACCTCGCGCCGCTCGAAGCCGGCCGCCACGGCCGCGTCGACGGTGCCGTCACCGCCGTCGGCGACCGGCACGGACTCGATCACGGCACCGGGCGCGACCGCCCGCAGCCCCGCCGCCACCCGTTCCGCGACCTGAACGGCCGTGAGCGATCCCTTGAACTTGTCTGCGGCGATCAGTACTCGCCGCGCCTCGGTCGCCATTGATCTCCCTGGTAGGCAAGGTCACGCCGTTCGGACCCTATCCCGGGGACGGGGATCTGCCCATGCCCCGCCGCCCGCGACAGGGGCAGTTCACGGAGCCGACGCGGAGGAACAGGGCCGTGTACCCCTGCGACCGGCCCCGGGGGAAGCCCCGTTGCGCTCGCCGCGCTGGTGCCGACGGGTTCGCCGCCCCGGGCGCGGGATCGGGTACACCGGAGGGATGACAGCGGACAGCGGCACGGCGCACCTCACCACGGCGGACGGCCTGTACGACAGGATCCTCGGCGGCTGGCTCGGCCGGATCGCCGGCAACATGCTCGGCAAGCCCGTCGAACGCGGTGACCACTGGACCCGGGAGCGCATCGACGCCTATCTGCGCCGCGCGGACGCGCTGCCGCTCACCGACTACATCCCGGCCCTCGATCCGCCGCCGGCCGGCTTCGAACTGCGCCCCGAGTGGCCGGAGTGCACCCGCGGCAACATCCACGGCAGCGCCCGCGACGACGACATCGACTACGCCCTGCTGGGGCTGGACCTGCTGGAGCGGTACGGTCCCGGCTTCACCACCGAGCAGGTCGGCGAGCTGTGGCTGCTGCGGCTGCCCTACGGGCAGACCTTCACCGCCGAACGCGCCGCCTACCGCAACCTCGCCAACGGGGTGCGGCCGCCGCTGACGGCCACCCTGGACAACCCGTACCAGGAGTGGATCGGCGCCCTCATCCGCGCCGACATCCACGGCTGGACCTCCCCCGGCGACCCCGCCCGCGCCGCGGCCCATGCCCGGCGCGACGCCGTCCTCTCGCACACCGGGAACGGGGTCTACGGCGCCATGTGGGCCGCCGCCCTGGTCGCCGCCGCCTTCACCGCCCGGGACGCCCGCTCCGCCCTCGACACCGCGCTGGACCACATCCCGCCCAGCAGCCGGCTGGCCCGAGCCGTACGCGGTACCGCCGCCCTGCACGACTCGGGGCTGGAGTGGGCCGACACCATGGCCGAACTGGACGCCGACTACGGCCGCCTGCCCTGGATCCACACCGTGCCCAACGCCGCCCGCATCACCGCCGGACTGCTCTACGGCGCCGGGGACTTCACCACCACCATCGCCCTCACCGTGCGCGGGGGCCTGGACACCGACTCCTCCGGCGCGACCGCCGGTTCGGTGGCCGGAGTGCTGTGCGGCGCCGCCGCGATCCCGCCGCAGTGGACGGAGCCGCTCGAAGACCGCGTGCGCAGCGCGGTGTTCGGTTTCGACGGCGTACGCATCACCGAACTGGCGTCCCGCACCGTCCGCCTGGTCTCCCCGGACCGGTCGCCGGACGTAGATTGACATGGTGACAGTGACGTTCAGCGAGTACATCGCAGGTCTGCCCAAGGTGCTGTCCGGCGCCGCCGTTCTCTTCCGCGACTCCGAGGGGCGCGTCCTCATCGCGGAGACGACCTACCGCGAGGACGGGAAGTGGACGCTGCCGGGCGGCACGGTGGAGTCCGACGCCGGCGAGACCCCGCGCCAGGGCGCGCGGCGCGAGACGCTGGAGGAGATCGGGCTCGACGTCGCCCCCGGCCGGCTGCTGGCCGTGGACTGGGTGCGCGGGCCGGGCCGGCCGCCGCTGGTGGCGTACCTCTACGACGGCGGTGTCCTGGACGAGGCGCGGCAGGGCGCGATCCGCCTCCAGGAGGAGGAGCTGTCGGACTGGCGCATGGTCACCCCGGCCGAGGCCGAGTCGTATGTCTCCGCCGGGCTGTACCGGCGGATCACGGCCGCGCTGGCCGCCCTCGAAGCGGGCTCGGGCACAGCGGAGCTGGAGGACGGCCACCCCGCCGGAACGTAGCCGTCACAGCCTGGCCGAGCGGCTCGGCCCCCGCCCGGCCCGCACCGCCGCCAGAGCGCCGAAACCGAGGGCGAAGGCGGCCAGCAGCGCGCAGGCCCGCAGGGTCTGCCCGGGTGCGCCGTGCAGGGCGGAACGGAGTGCCGAGATGCCCCAGTAGCCGGGTGAGAGGGGGGCGACCGCCCTCACCCAGTGCGGCATCGAGGCCAGCGGTACGAGGGCGCCGCCGAGGCTGCTCAGCAGCATGCCGCCGATGTCGTACCCGGCGGACAGCTCGCCGAAGCTGCGCGCCATGGCACCGAGGGCGGCCCCCATGCCGAGGAGCGCCGCCGTCCAGGACAGCAGGGCGAGCGCGAGCAGCGGCGGGTCGGGGACGGGCATGCGCAGCACGAGAACGCCGAAGGTGAGGACGACGGCCTGCTGGGCGAGCATCGCGGCCATCACCGGCAGGCCCTTGCCGAGGAGGAGTTCAGCGGGCCGGGCAGGGGTGGCGCGCAGCCGTTCCCAGGTGTGCCAGAGCCGTTCGGTGAGCAGCGACGCGCCCACGGTGCCCATCGCGAGCAGCGAGAAGGTGACGAGAGTGCCCATGACGGCCTGGTCGGTCCCCGCGCGGTCGCCCTGGGCCGCGACGTAGAGGGGGCGCAGGATCGCGATGAAGACCAGCGGCAGGACCATGCGGCTGAGCAACGGCCCGGGTTCGCGCACCAGGAGCAGGGCGTTGTGACGAACCAGGGCGGCGGTGCGCAGGGCGGAATCACGCGGCGGCACGGTCGGCCTCCTCGGTGGTGGTGAGGGCGAGTGCCCCGTAGAGGCCGTCGAGATCCGGTCTGCGCGGGCCTGCGGCGAGCGGCACGGCACGGTCTGCGAGGGCACCATGACTGGTCGCGGGCAGCTCCCCGGCACAGTGCGCGGCGGCGCCACGCAGGGGCGCGACGCGCAGAGCCAGGGCGCGCACCGGCGCCGTGCGCGGGGCGGCGGTACGCCTGGCGGGATCACGCGGCGGCACGGTCGGCCTCCGGGGTCGAGGTCGTCCGAGATCCGACCGCCGCAGGCCTGCGGCGAGCGGCACGGCAAGGTCTGCGAGGGCACCATGGTTGATCACGCGCAGATCGCCGGCAGGATGCGCAGGCGCACCCGTGCGCAGGGCGGCCGAGCCCAGGGCCAGGGCGCCCGGGACCGCCGCGCGCAGGGCCGTTGCGCACAGGGCCGCCGTGCGCAAAGCGGCGGTGCGCAGAGTCGCCGTACGCAGAGTCGCCGTGCGCACAGTCGCCGTGCGCAGGGCGGAATCACGCGGTGGCATGCGCGGCCTCCTCGGTGGTGGTGAGGGCGAGTGCCCGGTAGAGGTCGTCGAGATCCGGTCTGCGCAGGTCCACGGCGGCGGGGACGCAGCCCGCGGCGAGGAGCGCGGCGAGGTCGGCGGGGGCGTCGTGGCTGGTCACGCACAGCTCGCCGGCGACGTCGCGGGCGCGGCGGGCGATCGGGGCGGGGACGCGGGCGCGCTGCGCGGGGTCGGCGAAGCGCAGCCGCAGTTCGCCGGGCAGACCCTCCGTCAGCGCCTCCCGGGTGCCGCGCGCGACGACGCGGCCGGCCCGGGACACGGCCAGTGTCGCGCCCAGGTCGGTCAGTTCGGGCAGGTAGTGCGTGGTGTAGAGGACGGCGGTACCGGCCGCGGCCCGTCGTCGTACGGCGTCGAGCAGGGCCGTACGGGTCTCGGGGTCGGCGCCTGCCGTCGGCTCGTCCAGCAGGAGCAGCGGCGGGTCGGCGACGAGGGCCACGGCGGCCTGGGTCCGGCGGCGCTGGCCGCCCGAGAGCAGCCCGGTGGGCCGGTCGAGCAGGTCGCCGCCCAGCATCAGCTCCTCCGCGACGCCGCTGATCGCGCGGCGCAGGCCCGCCCCGCGCAGCCCGGCCAGGGCGCCGAAGAGCCGCAGGTTCTCGCGGACGGTGGCGCTCGGGTAGAGCGCCAGCTCCTGCGGGGCGACCCCGAAGGCGCCCCCGAGGGTGACGCGGCCGGCGTCGGGACGCACCAGGCCGGTGACCACCTCGACGAAGGTCGTCTTGCCGGCCCCGTTGTGCCCGATGAGCCCGGCGATCTCGCCCGGCTCGACGGTGAGGTCGAAGCCGTCGAGCGCGCGGACGGATCCGTAGCGCTTGACGACCGCTTCGGCGGTGAGCATGTCCGGACCCCCTTTCCTCTGGGAACGTAAATGATCTACACCGTATAGATCTACAGTGTAGAGCCATGAGCGGACGACGGGAAGAGATTCTGGACGCGGCAGTCGCCATCGCCGACGAGCGCGGCATCAAGGCTGTGTCCATGCGGGCCGTCGCGGACCGCGTCGGCGTCACACCGATGGCGCTGTATCCGCACATCGGCGGCAAGGACGCGCTGCTCGACGGCATGATCGGACGGCTGCTCTCACTCGTCCCCCGGGACGAGGCCTGGACAGCGGCGGCCGGCTGGAGGGAGCGGATGCGCGTCCTCGCGTACGCCTCACGGGCCATGAGCCAGCGCCACCCCTGGGCGGCGGCCCTGCTCTTCTCCCGCCCAGGCGTCACCCCGGACGCCGTCCGGACGATCGACGGGATCTACGCGGCCCTGCTCGACGCCGGTGTGCCGCCGCGCGAGGTTCCCCGGCTGGAGCGGATGGTGAGCACCTTCATCATCGGCTTCGCCGCCTCCGAGTCGGGCGGCCGGTTCGGCCCCGGCCGCCTCGACCCCCGGGGGCGCCGCGGGCAGCTCCCCGGGGGCGCCCTGCCCGCCCATGCCGAGCTGGCCCGGTGGCTGGACCAACCGGTCGACTGGGACGCCGAGTTCGAGGCGGACCTGGCGGACCTGCAACGCCTGATCGAGGCCGTGGCCCACCAGGAGGACCAGCCGCGGGATGACCGCCCGTAGAGGGACCGTAAACCGCTGGGCCGGCCGTCCGGGCCCGGTCTACGCTCGTCCGGTGCCCACCACCTTCGACGCCGCACACCCCGCACACCCCGCACACGCCGAGCACGCCGAGCACGCCGTGCACGCCATGGCCGGCCGCCTCGCCCGGGTCCCCGGCGTCACCGGCGTGATGCTCGGCGGCAGCCGGGCGCGCGGCACCCAGCGCCCCGGCTCCGACTGGGACCTCGGGGTGTACTACCGGGGCGGGCCGGACCTGCCCGCGCTCACCGCCCTCGCCGCCGACGTCACCGGCGTCCCCGTCACGGTCGCCGGGCCCGGCGGCTGGGGCCCCTGGGTCAACGGCGGGGCCTGGCTGGTGGCCGGGGGCGCGCACGTCGACTGGATCCTGCGCGACCTCGACCGCGTCGAGCGGGTGTGGCAGGAGTGCCGTCAGGGGCGGTACGAGGTGGGGATCCAGCCAGGCCACCCGCTCGGCTTCTGGTCGCCCGCCTACCCGGGCGAGGTCGCCCTCGGTCACGTACTGGCCGATCCCTCGGGGGAGTTGACGGCGCTGCGGGAGCAGACCCGGGTGTATCCGGAGCCGCTGCGCGCCGCGCTCACCGGGGCGGTCTGGGAGGCCGGGTTCTGCGTGACCGCCGCCCGCAAGTCCGCCGGTGACATCCTGCACGCCGCCCTGTGCCTGTCGCGGGCCGTCGGTGTCCTCACCCAGGCCCTGCACGCCCACCACCGTGTCTGGTGCCTCAACGAGAAGGGCGCGCTGGCCGCGGCCGCCGCCCTCCCGGACACCCCGGAGAGCTTCCGGGAGCGCGCCGAGGCGGTGCTGTCCGGGCTCGGTGAGCCCGCGGAGGCCGTCGAAGCGGCGGCGGCGCTGGTCACGGACGTCACCGCGGTCCTCACACCGTAGGGGGCGGCGCCCAGTCCGGGGACCGTCCGAGCGCGGCGACGACCCGGTCGAGCGTTCCCGCCGCGTCCTCCACCGTCACCGAGGGCCGGAACGCGGCCCCCTCGGCCAGCCGCGCGTCTCCCCCGGGCACGGCCCCGGCGATCGGCAGCACCGCCGCCGGCACATCGGCGTCGAACCCGGCCTCGACGCCGAGGGTCCGCGCCACGTCCCATCCGTGGACCACGGTGTCCACGAAGTGGAACCCGATGGCCTGCCCGGCCGGGAACGTCCTGCCGTCGCGGATCTCCGGCAGCCAGAACCGGCGTTCCAGGACACCCTCTTCCGCGAACGCGGCCAGCACCTCGTCCGCCGACTCGCCGAATACCCGCGCCGGTTCCGTCCCCACCGGCCGGTCGGCCCATATCCCCAGGTCACCGGTTTCGCCGCGGGCAGATGCCGCGAAGCCGTGGTTCTGGCCGGTCATATGTGCCAGCAGCCGCGCGAGATCCCAACCCGCGCACGGCGTCGGCGCGCCGAGCCGGTCCGTCCCGGCCTTCCCGACCAGGTTCTGGACGGTGCGTAACGCCCGTCGGTGCGTTGCCCTGATGTCCGTCATGGTCCGACGTTAACGGGAGGCACCGGCGGCGGCTTCCGGATTACCCTCGCCACATGGGCAACCACAAGCCGCTCGTCGCCGTCCTCAGCGGCGCGGGCATCTCGACGGACTCCGGCATCCCGGACTACCGTGGGCCGAACGGCCTGTGGCGCCGCGACCCGGAGGCCGAGAAGCTGGTCACGTACGACCACTACATGGCGGATCCGGGGATCAGGCGCCGGGCATGGCTGATGCGGCGGGACAGCACGACCCTGCGGGCCGAGCCGAACGCCGCGCATCTGGCGGTGGTGCGGCTGGAGCGGGCCGGGGTGCCGGTGCGGGTGCTGACGCAGAACGTGGACGGGCTGCACCAGAAGGCGGGACTGCCGCCGCGCAAGGTGCTGGAACTGCACGGCACGGCCCGGGAGGTGGTGTGCACCCGGTGCCACCGGCGGTCCGGGATGGAGGAGGCGCTGGAGCGGGTCCGGGCCGGTGAGGACGATCCGCCGTGCCGGGAGTGCGACGGGATCCTGAAGTCCGCCACGGTGATGTTCGGGCAGTCGCTGGACCCGGTGGTGCTGGGGAACGCGCTGGCCGTCGCCAAGGGCTGCGAGGTCTTCATCGCGGTGGGCACCAGCCTTCAGGTGCGGCCCGCGGCGTCGCTGGCCGGTATCGCCGCCGAGCACGGGGCGCGGCTGGTGATCGTCAACGCCGAGCCGACCCCGTACGACGCGGTGGCCGACGAGGTCGTGCGCGAGCCGATCGGCAGCGCGCTCCCCGCGCTCCTGGACGCGATGGCCCAGGAGGCGGGAGCGGGCCGGTGACTCACCAACGGCCGTGCACCTGCGCCCGGATACGACGGTCGTAGAGGTCCCGTACGGCGTCCAGCGTGGGCTGCGGCAGCGCGGGCAGCGCGGCCGCCCCGGCGTTCGCGCGGGCCTGGGCGGCGGAGCGGGCGCCGGGGATGACGGAGCTGACGCCGGGCTGCTGGATGACCCAGCGCAGCGCGGTCCCGGCCGGGGTCGCGCCCTGCGGGGCCAGCGCGGCGAACTCGGCGGCGGCTTCGAGGCCCGTCGTCCAGTCGACGCCGGAGAAGGTCTCGCCCTGGTCGAAGGCCTCGCCGTGGCGGTTGTAGCTGCGGTGGTCGTCCTTGCCGAAGACGGTGTCCTCGGTGTACTTGCCGGACAGCAGCCCGGAGGCCAGCGGCACCCGGGCGATGATCCCGACACCGGCCTTCGCGGCCGCCGGCAGCACCGCTTCCAGGGGCTTGAGCCGGAACGGGTTGAGGATGATCTGCACACTGGCCGTGCCGGGGCGGGCGATGGCCGTGAGCGCCTCGTCGCAGGTCTCGACGCTCACCCCGTACGCGGCGATCCGCTGCTCCTCCACCAGGGTGTCCAGGGCGTCGTAGACGGCGTCGGAGGAGTAGACGGGGGTGGGCGGGCAGTGCAGCTGGACCAGGTCCAGGGTGTCCACACCCAGATTCCGGCGTGAACGGTCGTTCCAGGCACGGAAGTTGTCCAGGACGTAGTTCTCCGGGACCTGGTCCTGGCGGCGGCCCATCTTGGTCGCGACAAAGACCCCGGCGTCCGGCCGCTCCCGCAGATAGCGGCCGATCAGCTGCTCGCTGCGGCCGTCCCCGTACACATCGGCGGTGTCGAAGAAGGTGACACCCTCCTCGACCGCCGCGTCGAGGACGGCGAGGGCGTCCTCCTCGCGCACCTCGCCCCAGTCGGCGCCCAGCTGCCAGGTGCCAAGTCCGACGACGGACACCTGGCGGCCCGTCCTGCCCAATACACGCTGTTCCATGGGGCGAGATTACGGCCGGGGCCCCTCGCGCTCCGACCCGGCTCGGGCGCGCCCGCCTACTTCACCCGCGAGCGCTGCGGCACCCGGCTCTGGTCGGCGGGCGAGGACCGGGTGACGTACTGCGGTACGGGGGCGTCGGCGCCGCCGGTGTCGCGGACCAGGCCGTAGCGGGTCACGCCGGCGGGCGGCCCGGCGGTGACGTCGGCGGTGACGGCGGCCCAGGAGGACAGCTCGACGACGAGGCCGTAGTCGGCGGCGCCGCTCTCGTTCTGGTGGAGGGTGACCTCGCCGTCGACGTAGTAGTACTCGTTCTGCCACATCTGCTGGGCGCCGGAGGGCAGGGTGAAGCCGGGCCAGACCGGGTGTTCGTCCATGCGCCGGCCGCCGCCGGAGGCGACATGGAACAGGGTGCCCCGCAGACCGGTCCAGGTCGGCATGACCAGCAGGTTCCGGCGCGTGGTGCCGAGCTGCCAGCGGACCCGGAAGTAGCCGCGGCCCTTGAGGGTGACGGCGTTGCCGGCCCACTGCATGACGGCCTTGCCGCCGTACGAGCTGGTCAGCGTGGACTCCGGCCGCTTCGGCAGCGCGCCCGGGACGGTGTCCTTGGCCGGCGGCGGGTCGGCCACGTCCACGACGCTGCCGTAGACCGGGCCGGCCGGCCGCGTCGCCGACCGGGACGGGGACGGGGACGGTTCCGGCGTCTTCGAGGGCGTCGGCGAGGCCTGTGCGGTGGTCCGGGCGGGCGCCGGAGCGCGGACGGCGGCGGAGGGCGCGGCGGCGGCCCGGGGCAGGGCCGCGCCCGAACCGTGCGAGGCCCGGTACGCCACGACCGCGCCGCCCGCGGCCAGGGTGACCCCCGCCGTCACGGCGACGGCGGGCTTGAGCAGGAGCTGCCAGGCCGACTGGGCGAAACCCGCGCCCGCCGCGCCCGCCGCGCCCGCCGTCGCCGCGCCCGCCGTCGCGGCGCCCGCCGTCGCGGCGCCCGCTGTCGCCGCGCCCGGCAGCAGCTGCCACGCGACCGCCAGCCCCACCGGCAGCGGCACCAGCGCCAGCCCCACCAGCAGCCGCTCCGCCGGCACCAGGTCCGGCCGGGTGCCCCCGCAGGCCGGGCACGCCCGGGTGTGCCGCGCCAGCCGCTTGCGCCACAGCGGCGAGGGCCGCCCGTCCCACTCCAGTGCGACCGAACCCAGCTCGTAGCAGCGCGGTACGGTGCCCAGCGCCCGTACGATCGAACGGGCCGCCTCCAGCTGCGCCTTGAGCCGCTGGACGCGTACGGCCGCGTGCTGCGGTGTCAGCTCCAGTGCCGTCGCCAGCTCGCGCCGGGTCAGCTCCCCCGCGACCTCCAGCCACCACAGCGACAGCAGCCGCCGGTCGTCCCCGTCCAGCCAGCGGGTCGCCTCCGCGACCTCCTGCCGCTGCCCTTCGAGGTTCAGCCGCAGGATCGTGAGGTCCACGAAGTCCGCCCCCGGGTCCGCGTGGTCCCGTTCCTCGTCGAGGACGGCGACAGGGGTGCGCTGCCGGACCCGGGACCGGTCGCGGATCTGCCGCATCGCGATCGCCACCAGCCAGGAGCGGAAGCTGTCCGGATCGCGCAGGCCGTCCAGCCCGTCGACCGCGCGGAGCATCGTCTCCTGCACGACGTCGTCGACGTCCGGATGGCCGTCGAGCGCCCGGCCCACGATGTTGTAGACCAACGGCAGGTACCGCGCTATCAGCGCGTCCAGCGCGCGCTGGTCCCCGGCCTGCGCCGCCGCGACCTGGTCGCTCCACTGCCGTATCTCCACCACACGCACTCCGCACCACGGTCCGGCTTCGGGCCCCGTACGGGAGACGTACACGGACCCGGGCCGATAACACTAATCGCGGCATCGGGTCGTCGGGGCGTCGGACCCCGGCTCTCAGCGCCGCAGCGACCGCAGGACCGCCCGGGCCGCGTGGTGACCCGACATGCCGTGGACGCCGGGGCCGGGCGGGGTGGCGGAGGAGCAGAGGAAGACGTCGGGGCGGGAGGTGGTGTAGGGGATGAGGCGCAGCTTGGGGCGGAAGGCGGTCTGCAGGCCGGTGAAGGCGCCGCAGGCGGTGTCGCCGCCGACGTAGTTGGCATTGCGGGCGGCGAGCTGCGGCGGGCCGCTGACGGCGCGGGCCAGGACGAGGTCGCGGAAGCCCGGGGCGAAGCGTTCGATCTGGCGCTCGACGACGTCGAGGGCGTCGCCGTCCCAGCCGTTGGGGACATGGGCGTACGCCCAGAAGACATGCTTGCCCGCCGGGGCCCGGGTGGGGTCGGCGACGGTGGGCTGGGTGGTGATGAGGAACGGCGTACGGGGCGGCTGCCCGCCGATCGCCCGGTTCAGGGCCTCGCCGATCTCCCCGAAGGTGGGCCCGATGTGGACGGTGCCGGCGCGGCGCGCGTCGGGGGCGGTCCAGGGCACGGGGCCGTCGAGGGCGTAGTCGACCTTGAAGACGGAGGGGCCGTAGCGGTAGCCCGCGTAGGCGTCGCCGAGGCCGGCGATCCTGGCCAGCGCGGTCGGCGAGGTGTCGAAGACATACGCGCGGGCCGGCGGCAGCTCGTCGAGCTTGCGCACCAGGAAGCCCGTGCGGATGGTGCCGCCGAGCTGGTCGAGGTAGCCGGCCAGCGCGTCGGAGATGGCCTGGGAGCCGCCGCGCGCCACCGGCCAGCCGCGTTCGTGGCCGGCGAGGGCGAACATCATCGCCATGGCACCGGTGAGCGGCGAGGTGAGCGGGGCGACGGCGTGCCCGGCCATGCCGGCGAGCAGTCCGCGCGCCCGGACGCCCTGGAAGCGGCGGGCGAGGAAGGAGACCGGCGGCAGGCCGGTCAGGCCGAAGCGGGCGAAGCGCACCGGGTCACGGGGCAGACCGAGCCACTGCGGGCGCAGGAAGTCCGCCGCGAGAGTGGCCCAGCGGCCGGTGTAGGGCGCCATGAGCCGCCGGTACGCGCCCGCGTCACGGGCCCCGAGGGAGGCCGCGGTCTCGCCGACGGTACGGGCCAGCACGGCGGCGGTGCCGTCGTCGAAGGGGTGGGCCATGGGCAGCTCGGCGTGCACCCACGCCAGTCCGTGGCGGGCGAGCGGCATCGCGTCGAAGGCGGGTGACCCGGCGCCGAAGGGGTGGGCCGCCGAGCACGGGTCGTGGCGGAAGCCGGGCAGCGTCAGCTCCTCGGTGCGGGCGCCGCCGCCGATGCCGTCCGCGGCCTCGTAGACCTCCACCGACAGTCCGGCGCGGGCCAGTTCGATCGCCGCGGTCAGCCCGTTGGGGCCGGATCCGACGACGATCGCGTCCCGTACGTGTGCCCTGCTCATCGTTCCTGCTCCCCCGTCGCTCGCCTCGGTCCCGTCGCCCCGACCAGTTCCACGACCCGCCGGGCCGTCTCCGCGTCCCGTGCGACCGAGAACGGGAAGGCGTTGCCCCCGCCGATCCGGAACGGCTCACCGGCCGCCGTCAGGCTCGCCCCGCCCGCCTCCGTCACCAGCAGCACCCCCGCGGCATGGTCCCACGGCAGCTCCCAGGTGAAGGCCACCGCGTCGATTCCGCCCCGCGCGACCTCCAGGTAGTCCAGTCCCGCGCAGGTGCACTGCCGTGCGTACACCCCTTCGGTCCCCAGCCCCTCGAACCTGCGCCGCTCCTGCTCGTCCAGGTACGCGAACTGCGAGGTCGCCACCCGCAGAAGCTCCCCCCGGCCGGCGGTGCGGATCCGTTCGCCGCCCAGCCACGCGCCCCGGCCGGGCCGCGCGGTGGCCATCAGGCCCAGCTGGGGTACGTACGTCCACGACCCGAGCAGCTCGCCGTCCTGGGCGAGCGCGACCAGCGTCGCGAACTCCTCGCGTCCCGCCACGAAGTTGGCGGTGCCGTCCACCGGGTCCACGATCCACACCGGCGCCGGGTCCCCGATGCGGTCCAGCACCGCCGGGTCCGCGTGCACGGCCTCCTCGCCGACCACCACGGACCCCGGCAGCAGCGCCGTCAGCTCCTCGGTCAGCCGGGCCTCCGCCTCCCGGTCGGCGACGGTGACCAGGTCCCCCGGTCCCGACTTGGTGCTGATGTCGGAGGCTGTCAGCTGCCGCCACCTCGGCAGGATCTCGGCCGCGGCGACGGCCCGGATCCGGTCTTCCACGGCCTTGAGCAGTGCGTCATCGATCACGTGTACATCAGATCAGATCGACGGCGGTCGTGCCGTCCCTCTGCGGGGTCCGGGCGGACGAAGCAGGGGGCGGAGCCGGGGGCGGTGTTCAGCCGTTGACGGCCGGGATGACCGTCGTGCCGTAGGTGTCGATGGTCGACTCCTTGGCGTCCTGCATGTTGTAGAGGGCGAACTGGTCGACGCCCAGTGCCTTGAGGGCGTTGAGCTTGTCGATGTGCTGCTGCGCGGTGCCGATCAGGCAGAAGCGGTCCACGATCTCGTCGGGCACGAAGGCGGCGTCCGGGTGCCGGCTGCGGCCGTGGTGCGAGTAGTCGTACCCCTGGCGGGACGCGATGTAGTCCGTCAGTTCGTCGGGGATGGCCGCGGAGTGCTTCCCGTACCGGGCGACCAGGTCCACGACATGGTTGCCGACCATGCCGCCGAACCAGCGGCACTGCTCGCGCGCGTGGGCCAGCGCCCCGGGTGAGCCGTCCTCGGTGACATAGGCCGGGGCGGCGACGCAGATCCTGACGTCGGCGGGGTCGCGGCCGGCCGCCACCGCCGCGTCCTTGACCGCCTTGACCATCCACTCCGTCAGATGGACGTCGGCGAGCTGGAGGATGAACCCGTCGGCCTTCGCGCCGGTCAGCGCCAGCGCCTTGGGCCCGTACGCCGCCATCCACACCGGCAGCCTGCCGTTCCTGATCCACGGGATCCGGATCGTGGTACCGCCGCAGCCCGAGAGGTCGGCCTCGCGGCCCTCGGCGAGTTCCCGGATGACGTGCATGGCCTGCTCGATACGGGCCAGGGTGTTGGGCGCCCGGCCGGCCACCCGCATCGCGGAGTCGCCGCGGCCGATGCCGCAGATGGTGCGGTTGCCGAACATCTCGTTGAGCGTCGCGAAGGTGGAGGCGGTGACCTCCCAGGTGCGGGTGCCCGGGTTGGTGACCATCGGGCCGACGATCATCCGCTCGGTGCCGGACAGGATCTGGCTGTAGATGACGAACGGCTCCTGCCACAGCACCGCCGAGTCGAACGTCCAGCCGTGGGTGAAGCCCTGGCCCTCAGCGCGCCTCATCAGGGCGACCACCTCGGAGGCCGGCGGATCGGCCTGGAGTACGAGTCCGAAGTCCATTGACGCTGCTCCTAGATGAGGTACTGACAGGTACCGCGCGGGGTGTAACGGCCGTGCCCGGCACGGCCCACGTACGTCCGGTCCGAGATCACCGGCTCGCCGCGCGACAGCACCGTCTCGACCCGGCCGGTGACGCGCTTGCCCTCGTAGGCCGAGTAGTCGACGTTCATGTGGTGGGTCTCGGCGGAGATGACCTGCTCGGCGTGGGGGTCGTAGACGACGATGTCGGCGTCGGCGCCCGGCGCGATGGTGCCCTTGCGCGGGTACAGGCCGAACATCCGGGCCGGGGCGGCGCAGGCGATCTCGATCCAGCGGCGCCGCGAGATGCGACCGTCGACGACCGCCTGGTGCAGCAGGTCCATCCGGTTCTCCACCCCCGGCAGACCGTTGGGGATCCTGGAGAAGTCACCCCGGCCCAGCTCCTTCTGACCGGAGAAGCAGAACGGACAGTGATCGGTGGAGACCACCTGCAGATCGTTGGTGCGCAGGCCCTTCCACAGCTCGGCCTGGTGCTCCCGGGGCCGCAGCGGCGTCGAGCACACGTACTTGGCACCCTCGAAGTCCGGCTCGGCCAGATTGTCCGTGGACAGGAACAGATACTGCGGGCACGTCTCACCGAAGACGTTCAGCCCCTGGTCCCGGGCGGCGGCGAGTTCCTCCAGCGCCTGCCGGGCGGAGACATGGACGACGTACAGCGGGGAGCCGGCGACCTGGGCCAGCTTGATCGCGCGGTGGGTGGCCTCGGCCTCCAGCAGCTCCCGGCGCACCTCGCCGTGGTAGCGGGGGTCCGTGTGGCCGGCCGCCAGCGCCTGTTCGACCAGGACGTCGATGGCGATGCCGTTCTCGGCGTGCATCATGATCAGCCCGCCGTTGGCGGCGCCGCGCTGCATGGCCCGCAGGATCTTGCCGTCGTCGCTGTAGAAGACCCCCGGATAGGCCATGAACAGCTTGAAGGAGGTGACGCCTTCCTCGACGAGGACGTCCATCTCCTTGAGGGTCTCCTGGTTGACGTCGGCCAGGATCATGTGGAAGCCGTAGTCGATCGCGCACTGGGCGTCCGCCTTGGCGTGCCAGGCGTCCAGGCCTCCGCGCAGCGACTCGCCGACCGACTGGACGGCGAAGTCCACGATGGTCGTCGTACCGCCCCAGGCCGCCGCGCGGGTGCCGGTCTCGAAGGTGTCGGAGGCGGCGGTGCCGCCGAACGGCAGCTCCATGTGGGTGTGCGCGTCCACACCGCCCGGGATGACGTACTTCCCGGCCGCCTCCACGACCCGGTCGGCGGAGGTCACCCAGCTCCGCGCGAACTCGCTGTCGTGCGAGGCC
The DNA here is from genome assembly GCF_056270125.1 of Streptomyces sp. RLA131. Lineage (NCBI taxonomy): Bacteria > Bacillati > Actinomycetota > Actinomycetes > Kitasatosporales > Streptomycetaceae > Streptomyces > Streptomyces sp. RLA131. Next base: position 6,706,885 of record NZ_JBWDOQ010000002.1, on the reverse strand, counting down.
AGGGCGACGACCCGGCCTCCCTCGGCAAGGACATCGGCGTGGATCTCCTCCGCGGCGGTCACGACCAGTCCGCCACGGACGACGGTGCGGCTCATACTCCGGCCTCCTTGCTGCGCACGTGGCCTCCGGCTGGTGGCAACAGCCGTGCGGCTGAACGGTGGAGACGATCACGCTTCCCCGATGGCGCAGGGTGACCGTCCCCTCACGATACGCCCCGGCCCCGCCCGGAACCCCGGTTAGGATCGCCGTACGGCGTCGCGTGTCGGTCACCGTCCGGGTGAGGCATGGAGGTGTCCGTGAGATGCCCGTTGGAGGCATTCCACCGTGTCAGTCAGCCTGAACCACACCATCGTCCAGTCCCGCGACCGGCAGACCGCCGCCGAGTTCCTGGCCGGCGTCCTCGGCCTGGAGGTCGGCACCGCCTGGGGTCCGTTCCTTCCCGTACGGACCGACAACGGCGTGACCCTGGACTTCGCGACCGCCGGTCCTGACGAGGCGATCACTCCGCAGCATTACGCGTTCCTCGTCTCCGAGAAGGAGTTCGACGCGGGATTCGAACGGATCCAGCGGGCCGGGGTCCCGTACTGGGCCGACCCGGCCCGCAGGCTCCCCGGCCAGATCAACCACAACGACGGCGGCAGGGGCGTGTACTTCCTGGATCCGTCCGGCCACTATCTGGAGATCATCACCCGGCCGTACGGCGGCTAGTGCGTGGCCGCCGACGTCACCGGGTCGCGTGGCCGACGGCCGACGGCTGCTGCCGGGCCTGCTCAAGGGCGGTGCCGAGGATCGCGGCGCCCTCCTCGGCCTCGCTGACCGTCAGGGACAGCGGTGGCGCGATGCGCAGGACGTCGCCGGCGCGGCCGCCCCTGCCGATGAGGAGGCCGTTCTCCCGGGCCGCTTCCAGCACCAGGCCGGCGGTGGGGGCGTCGGCGAGCTGGACGCCGAGCATCAGGCCCCGGCCGCGCACCTCGCGGACGGCCGGGTTGCCCGCGACGATCGCTTCGAGCCGGGACCTGAGCAGTCCGCCGACCCGGCGTGCGTTGCCCTGGAGATCGTGGTCGAGCAGGTACTTGAGGTTGGCCAGGGCGCCGGCGGTGGTGACGGGGCTGCCGCCGAAGGTGGAGATCGAGTTGGCGGTGAGGCAGTTCATGACCTCGGCGCGGGCGACGACACCGCCCATGCTGAGGCCGTTGCCGATGCCCTTGGCGAAGGTGAGGATGTCGGGCGGCCCGGACCGGGCGTGGGCCTGCCAGCCCCAGAAGTGCTCGCCGGTGCGGCCCCAGCCGGTCTGCACCTCGTCGGTGATCCACAGGATGCCGTGCCGGTCGAGGACCTGCTTGAAGGCGGCCAGCAGCCCGTCCGGGCCGGAGGTGAAGCCGCCGACGCCCTGGACGGGTTCGGCGATCAGGGCGGCGACCTGACCGTTGGCCTGGCCGAGGAGGTCCTCCAGATCGGCCACGCAGGCGGCGGTGAACCCGGCGTCGCTCAGGTGCGCGAAGGGGCCCTCGCCGCGCACGCCGCCGTGGACGTAGAGCGTCTGGAGCGGGGAGAGGCTGGTCGGGGACCACGCGGTGTTGCCGGTGATGCCGATCGCGGTGAAGGAACGGCCGTGGTAGCTGTTGCGCAGGGCGAGGATCTGGTTGGACCCGCGGTAGGTGGTGGCCAGCAGCAGCGCGGTGTCGTTGGCCTCGGTACCGGAGGTGGTGAAGAAGACCCGGGCGTCGGGGATGCCGGACAGCTGGGCGACGCGCTCGGCGAGGTCGACGGCCTGACGGCTGAGGTAGAGGGTCGAGGTGTGCAGGATCCGGCCGGCCTGCTCGGTGACGGCCGCGGTCACCTCGGGCAGCGCGTGGGCGGTCATGGTGGTGAGGATGCCGCCGAAGAAGTCCAGGTACCGGCGGCCCTCGGCATCCCAGACGTGACGGCCCTCGCCGCGGGTGATCTCGATGGGCTCGCGGTAGTAGGTGGCGAGCCAGTCGGGAAGGACGGCCCGGTGGCGGGCGTGGAGCGCGCGGTGGCTGTTTTCCGTCACGGTGCCCATGATCGTTCCTTCGCTGGGGATGGTCGGTCGGCGGCTGTGCGGCGCGGCTCCGGAGAGCGGGGCGCGGCGGCGGGACGGGCTATGCCTCCGTCAGCGGACCGTAGGCGTCGGGGCGGCGGTCGCGGTAGAAGGCCCACTGCCGGCGGACCTCGCTGATCGTGTCGAAGTCGAGGTCGCGGACGACGAGTTCCTCCTCCTTGCCGGAGGCCGTCCCGCCGACGATCCGGCCGCGCGGATCCACGAAGTACGAGGTCCCGTAGAAGTCGTTGTCGCCGTACTCCTCCACCCCGACGCGGTTGATGGCGGCGATGAAGTACTCGTTGGCGACGGCGGCGGCGGGCTGCTCCAGCTGCCACAGGTACGAGGACAGACCGCGGTGGGTGGCGGAGGGGTTGAAGACCAGCTGGGCGCCGGCCAGGCCCAGGGCGCGCCAGCCCTCGGGGAAGTGGCGGTCGTAGCAGATGTAGACGCCGACCTTGCCGACGGCGGTGTCGAAGACCGGCCAGCCCAGGTTCCCGGGGCGGAAGTAGAACTTCTCCCAGAAGCCGTGGACCTGCGGGATGTGGTGCTTGCGGTACTTGCCGAGGTAGGAGCCGTCCGCGTCGATGACGGCGGCGGTGTTGTAGTAGAAGCCGTCCTGCTCGATCTCGTAGACGGGGGCGACGATCACCATGCCGGTCTCGCGCGCGAGGGCCCGCATCCGGCCTACGGTGGGGCCGTCGGGGACGGGCTCGGCCCATCCGTAGTGCTCGGCCTCCTGCACCTGGCAGAAGTAGGGTGCGTTGAAGACTTCCTGAAAGCCGATCACCTTGGCGCCCTGCGCGGCGGCGGCGCGGGCGTGTTCCTCATGCTTGGCGATCATCGACTCCGTGTCGCCGGTCCAGGTGGCCTGGACGAGCGCGGCGCGTACGACGTTGGGCATGACCAGCTCCTCTACGCACGTAGATCCTCGCTGTACGGGCACCGTAGGAGCCCTCACCCACTGTGGCAACACCGCGCCCGTTACTCAACGCAAGGGATCACGTTTCGCGGTCGGGCAGACCCGCCCGGCGCAGTGCGGCGGCCACGTCGCGGCGCCGGGAGACCGAGTGCAGGCCGGCGGCGTCCAGCAGCGGGCCGGCCAGGTCGTGGCGTTCCCGGACGATACCGGCGGCGGTCTCCGGGGTACGGGCGCGGGCCACCCCGGCCAGCAGGGAGACGGCCTCGGGGCGGTGGCCGGCGTCGCACAGGGCGGCGGCGGTCAGGGCGATCTCGGCGGCGGGGCGGGCGGCGGCCTGGTTGAGCAGGGTGAGGCAGTGCTCGGGGCGGCCGGCCTCGGCCAGGGCCACCGCCACGGCGGCCAGCCGCGCGGGGGGCTGGGCGGCGATCTCCCACAGCAGGGTCTGGACGTCGGCGGAGAGACCGGAGCGCTCCAGGGCCTCGGCGAGAAGGGGCAGTTGGCCGACGGCGGCGGCCGCGGCCTCGCTCATCAGGACGTATGCCTCACCGCTGCGGCCGGAGCGGCGCAGCTCGCCCAGCCGGTCGGCGGTGTGCTGGGCGGCGGCACGGTGTTCCGCCCGCTCCCGGGCCTCGGCGGCCCGGCGCTCCTCCCGGCGGCCGCCGGCCGCCTCGGGGGCGCCGGCGAAACGGGCGCCGCGGGCCGTCGCGGGCGCGGCCGCCGGTACGGCCGGGGGCTCCACGGCGGGCTCGGCCGGTTCGGCGTCCGGCGCGCCGGCGAAGCGCGCGCCGCCGTACCGGGCCCCGCCGCGCGACCGCTCCCGCTTGCTCCGGCCGGCGGGCTTGCGCGGCGGGTCGGCGGGGGCGGCGGAGGCGGCGGGGGCGGCGGGGGCGGCGGGGGAAGTGCCGGCGGGTGCGGGAGCCGGTGCCGGCTCGGCGGCGGGCTCGGCGGTGGACCGGGGCGCCGGTTCCGCCGGGCGCGGGGTCTGCCGGGCCTCCCGCGGGGCGGGGACCCGGGCCTCGCGGAACCAGTGGCCGGGCGCCGGCGGGCGGGCCGTCACCGCGTCCAGCCGGCCCTGCAGTTCCAGGCAGCGGGCGACGGCGCGTTCCCGGTCGTCCCGGGCCCAGGCGAGGTCGTTGGGGTCGGCGGTGCCGAGCTGGACCGCGCGGGCGGTGTCGCGTTCGCGCAGTACCGCGTACTGCCGTTCCCGCTGCATGTCGTCCAGCCGTTCCCGCAGCGCCGGTTCGCTGCCGGGCGCCGCGTCCAACTGCGCGACCGCGGCGGTGTAGAGCCGCTGCGCCCGTCCCAGGACCTCCCCGGTGACCGGGGCGCCGCGCCCGGCGGCCACATCGTGCAGAACGGCCAGCAGCACGTCCCAGGGGGGCAGGTCGGCGCCGTCGAGATAGGCCCGTACGCCGTCCGGATCGCGGGCGGCGAAGACTCCGTACCAGCCCGGCGGGTCGCCGAGCGCGGCGACCAGGGAGCGGAAGTACTGCGTGAACTCCCCTACGGCGCCGCTGACTTCCGCACCCGCCCTGCCATCCACGGTCGCACCTCCCAGACCGCCGCGCGAGGCGGCGGAAGCGTGTGGTCCGCTGGCATTGGACACCAGTTGTGTTACGGAGCGGCTACAGGGAGTTTTCAGACGGCGCACGGTGGCGCCGGTAGTGCCTGGCCACGCGGGCGCGGTTGCCGCAGGACGGCTTGCACCATTCCTGCCGGGCGTGCGCCTTCACGAAGTAGCGCACGCAGCGCGGCGCCGCGCAGGCCCGCAGCCGTTCGCGCCGGGGTCCGGCCAGGAAGTCGACGGCCGCCCGGGCCAGCGCGGCGGCCAGCGCCACGGCCGGATCGGCCGCGCCTGCGGGCGCGCCCGCAGGCGCGGGCACGGGCAGTGGCCGCAGCCGGGCGACGGGCGCGGCCCCGGCTTCCGGCGGCCAGTCGAGGGTTACCGTGACCGGTTGCCGTGCCGCCGCCGCGTTCAGCCGGGCCACCGCCTCGGCCGCGGGCAGCAGCCGGTCGGCGTCCGCCCGGCTGGGCGCCCCCGGGCTCACCGCCCGTGCGAACAGGGCCCGTACGGCGTCCCGTACGGCCACCACCGCCAGCCGCGCCGCCTCGTCGGCCTCGAAGGTCTCCCCCAAGGGCTGCGCCCCCGGCCGGGCGGCCCGCTCCCGGAGCCACACCGTCAGCCCCTCGGGGTCGGCCAGGTCGTCGGTGATGCCGTCGTGGCCGTCGTGGCGGATCGTGCCCGCCAGTTCCAGGGCCGGATGGTCTTCCATGGCTCGGCCCCTCACCTTCCGTTGCCGCCGCGGGCCCGGGGCAATGCTACGCGCCGCCGCCTGAGGGCCCGGGTCAGGGCGACAGGTGGCCGGTGAGGGCTTGCCAGCGGGCCCGGGCGGCGTCCAGGTCGGTGCGCGCGGAGGCGAGGCGTCCGTCGGCGCGCTGACGTTCGGTGAGCTCGGCGAGTCCGGTGCGGGCGGCCTCCGCGGCGGCGGTGTCGGCCCGGACGCGCCGCAGTTCGGCCTCGGCGTCCGCGATGAGGCTGCGGCGCCGCTTGCGGAAGGCGCTCTCCTCCTCGGCCGCGTCCTCGATCCGCCCGGCCAGGCGCCGTACGTCGGCCTCCTCGTGATCGGCCCGCGGGTAGCGCACCGGCCGCTTCCTGCCGCCCGGGGCCGTCACATGGATGCGGTACTCGTCGGGCGTCTGCTCGTAGCGGACGGTCACCCCGGCCAGCGCGAGGTCCTGGGCGGCGACGCGCAGTACGTGCCGGTGCAGCGCCACCTCGCCGAGGGAGGCCAGGAGTTCGCCCCGGCCGGGGCGGCGCAGGTCTGTCAGCCGCTGTTGCGCGGCACGTACGAGTCCCCGGTGCCGTGACTCCTCGCCGCGCAGCAGGTCCCGGGCCCGGGACCGCTCCCTGCGCGCCTCACGTTCGAGGGTGCGGAGCCGGCGGCGGGCTCCGGCGAGGTCCCGCCGTTCCAGGGCGTACGCCTGGCCGAAGGCGTACGCCCAGCCTCCCGGATGACGGTGCAGCCGCCATCCGACGCAGGCCCCGGCGCCGAGCAGGAACAGCAGCGGCCAGAGCAGGGCCGTCATCCCGGCCGGACCACCTGGGCGGAACCGCCGCCGCGCCGGACGGTCTCGGCGGCGGCGAGCCAGCGGCCGTCGGGCAGACGCTGGATGCCGGTGGCGGCACCGATCTCGGCGGTCTCGGTGAACGTGTGGCCGAGGGCGGCGAGCCGGCCCGCGGCCGCGGTGGCGAGGAACACGGTCTCGGCCGTGGTGGTGGTCGTGTTGCGCTGGCTGGCGCGTGGCGCGGCGATGGCGTCGACCAACGGCAGCCCCCGGTCGACGTGTTCGAGGAGGACCTGCAGAACGGTGGTGATGATGGTCGAGCCGCCGGGGGATCCGAGGGCGAAGTCGACGCGGCCGTGGCGCAGGACGATGGTCGGGGAGATCGAGGAGCGCGGACGCTTGCCGGGGCCTGGCAGGTTGGGGTCGTGGACGGTGGCGCTCGCCGGGGTGAAGGAGAAGTCCGTCAGCTCGTTGTTGAGCAGGAAGCCGCGGCCGGGGACGGTGATGCCGCTGCCGCCGGTCTGCTCGATGGTCAGGGTGTACGACACCACGTCGCCCCACCGGTCGGCCACGGTGAGGTGGGTGGTGTTCTCGCCCTCGTAGGTGGTGGGGGCGGCGGTGCCCGTGGTGGAGCAGGCGGCCGGGTGGGCGGGGTCACCGGGGGCCAGCGGGCTGGTCAGGACGGAGTCGTCCTTGATGAGGCAGGCCCGGGAGTCGGCGTAGGACTGGGAGAGCAGCCCGGCGGTCGGCACGTCCTCGAAGGCCGGGTCGCCGACCCAGCGGCCCCGGTCGGCGAAGGCGATGCGGCTGGCTTCGAGGTAGCGGTGGAGGTACTGGGTCTCGCTGAGCCTGGCGAGGTCGGTGCCCTCCAGGATGTTGAGTGCCTCGCCGACGGTGGTGCCGCCGGAGGAGGAGGGCGCGATGCCGTACACGTCCCGGCCCCGGTAGGAAACCCGGGTGGGGGCCTGCCGTCGGGCCCGGTAGGAGGTCAGGTCGGCGGTGGTGAGGTCGCCGGCCCGCACGACGCGGCTCGACGCCGGGTCGACGGGCGGATTGCGTACGGTGTCGAGGATGTCGGCGCCGATGTCGCCGTCGTAGACCGCCCCGACGCCCTCGCGGCCCAGTTCCTCGTAGGTGGTGGCGAGGTCGGGGTTGGTGAAGGTGGAGCCGACGGCGGGGAGTCGGCCGCCGGGCAGGAAGAGCTTGGCGGTGTCGGGGAAGTCGGCGAACCTGGCCTGGTTGAGCTCGGTCTGGCTGCGGAAGGTGTCGTCCACGGTGAAGCCCTCGCGGGCGATGGCCTCGGCGGGCCGCAGCACCTGTTCGAGGGACCGCGAGCCCCAGGTGCGCAGGGCCGTCGACCAGGTGGCGGGGGTGCCGGGGACGCCGACGCCCAGTCCGCTGGTGACGGCGTCGGCGAAGGGGATGGCCTGGCCGTTCTCGACGAAGAGCTGGTCGGTGGCGCTGGCCGGGGCGGTCTCGCGGCCGTCGATCGTGGAGACCCTGCGGGTGGCGGCGTCGTAGTAGACGAAGTAGCCGCCACCGCCGATGCCGGAGGAGTAGGGCTCGGTGACGCCCAGCGCGGCGGCGGTGGCCACCGCGGCGTCGACCGCGTTGCCGCCGTGGCGCAGCACCTCGATGCCGGCCGCCGAGGCGTCGGCGTCCACGCTGGCCACGGCCCCGCCGTAGCCGACCGCGACCGGGACCTTGGCGGCGGCCGCCGGTGCCGCCCGCGTCGGGGGTGCTGCGGCGACCGACAGCAGGGCAGCACCGACGGCGAGCAGGGACACAGTGCGACGACGCATGCGTGGACCTCCACTTGGGCGACCGCGAACCTTCCGCAGCCTAACGGGATCCCTACCGCATCGTCAGGAACACGTCAGTGCGAACGACTCGAACACCGCTACCATCGGCCCCCAGTCCCCTGACCAGTCCTCGACCGGGAGGTACCCCGAGCGCATGAGCGACGACGTCCGCAACATCGTCCTGGGCCTTGCCGCCAGCGCCATCAGCGCCGGGCTGGGCTGGTTCGTCCGCACCTACCTGTGGCGCCGCGGACTCGGCCGCCAGCAGCGCTTCTTCGGGCTGCCCAGCGGCTCGGAGTGCCTGCTCGTGGTCAACCGCGACCCCGGCTCGCGGGACTGGAGCGTGGCCCGCCACGACGTCTTCGCGCTGATCGAGCTGTCGGCGCTGATCAAGGACTGCCGGGCGCACGCCGAGATCCTGCCGCACGACACGGCCTGGCAGGGCTTCGGGGCCCGTACGGAGTTCTGCATAGGCGGCCCGGTCTCCAACCACCGCATGGCGGCGCATCTGCGCTCCAAGCTGCCGGGTGTCGAGGTCAACCTCGACAATGTCGGCCCGGACCGGGGCGCGTTCACCGTCAGCGGCGAGACCTACCGGCTGGACAAGGGCACGGTGGAGCACGTACTCCTCGCCCGCCTCGCCGCCGACGAGAACACCGGGAACAGCCGGCCGGTCTTCCTCTCCTCCGGCCAGACCTCGATCAGCAACCAGGCCGCCGTCCGCTATCTGGCCCGGCACCACGTCCGGCTGGCCCGCAAGTACGGCCTCGACGGCTCGTTCTGCCTGCTGCTGAAGGTGACCAACTCCCAGGCGTACGGCCCCGACGTGGTGGAAGTCGTCGCCGACGTCACCCGCGCGGCGGCCGCACCGATCATCCGACCGGTGGCCTTGACGGCAGAATGACGGCGTGAGCAAACCGAACACGCCCGTCCCCAGACCGCCCTGGCTGCGCCGGATGACGGCCCGCGACCCGGGCGAGCCGCACCGCGCGGCGACCCCGCTGGAACTGCTCTTCGACCTGTGTTTCGTGGTGGCCGTGGCCCAGGTGGCCGCGCGGCTGCACCACGCGCTGTCCGCCGGCCACGTGGGGTCCGGGGTGGTCAGCTATGTCATGGTCTTCTTCGCCATCTGGTGGGCCTGGATGGGGTTCACCTGGTTCGCCTCGGCGTACGACGTCGACGACGTCCCGTACCGGCTGACCACGTTCGTGCAGATCACCGGCGTCCTGATCCTGGCCGCCGGGGTGCCGCGGGCCTTCACCGAGCACGACTTCACACTGCCGGTGGTCGGCTACGTCGTGATGCGCGCCGGGCTGGTCCCGCAGTGGCTGCGGGCGGCCCGTTCGCATCCGCTGGGGCGCGGAACCGCCCTGCGCTACGCCGTGGGCATCGTGGTCGTCCAGTGCGCCTGGGTGGGCTGGCTCTGGGTGCCGTACGCATGGCGGACGCCGGCCTTCGCGGCGCTGGCCCTGCTGGAGGTCTGCGTACCGGTCGTGGCGGAGGCCGCCGGGAACACACCGTGGCATCCGCACCACATCGCCGAGCGGTACAGCCTGTTCACCCTGATCGTCCTCGGCGAGTCGGTGCTCGCGGCGACCCTGGCGGTGCAGCAGGCGCTGGACGAACGGCAGACCCCGGTGACGCTGTTCGAGGTGGCCGGGGGCGGGCTGCTGATCGTACTGTCGGTGTGGTGGCTGTACTTCGCCAAGCCCGCGGCCCGGTTCCTGACGTCCAACCGGACGGGTATTCCCTGGGGTTACGGCCACTACCTGATCTTCGCCTCGGCGGCGGCGGTGGGCGCGGGGCTGGCGGTCAACATCGACTACGCCACCCACCACGCCCACATCGCGCACGCCGTCGCGGCGGCCGCCGTGACCGTGCCGGTCGCGGTGTTCCTGCTGGTGCTCTACGTGCTGCACGTCCGGCCGCACCATGTGAGCGCCGCGCACGCGCTGCTGATACCGGTTACGGCCGCCGTGGTGCTGGCCCTGACGTTCACCGGGACCCCGGTACTCGCCACCGGGCTGCTGCTGGCGGCCCTGGTGGCGGTGTCGGAGGCCGTCGCCCGGCCCGCGGCGGTGGCTATCCCTTCGGCGCCCTGACGCACAGCCGGTCCAGGACGGCCGCCGCCATCGCCTGCTCCCCCAGCGCGTTGGGGTGCGCGGGGGCGGCGGGCGAGGCCGGGCTCAGCGGCTCGATCCAGCGCACCCCGGGGGCGGTGCACATGTCGTGCCCGACGGTCGGGGTGTAGGTGTCGACGTAGGTCGCGTGGTAGGCCCACGCCTGCCGGGCGAGCATGGCGTTGAGCGCCTTGCCGATGTCGCGCAGGTAGGCGAAGTCGCCGTCGGCGAAGGGCACCGAGGGGCGGCAGCCGACACCGTTGTCGGGCAGCAGGTCGGGGTAGCCGACCACCAGCACCCGGGCGTGCGGGGCCCGCTTGCGGATGCCGGCCAGGACGGCCGCGACCTTGGGGACGGTGGCCTTGATGTTGGCCTGCAACTGGTCCGTACCGCTCGCGTTGTAGTACGCGCGGCACGGGCTGCCCGTGGGGTCGCCGGAGGCGACGCCGGCGCAGGTGCGGATGATGCTGCCGAAGCCGACGTCGTTGCCGCCGATCTGCAGGGTGACCAGGTCGGTCTTCCGGTTCACCGCGTCGAGCTGCGGCGGGTTGGTGCCCTGGGCCTGCCACATCTCGGCGGTGGTGGCGCCGCTGCAGCTGACGTCGGTGAGGCTGGTGCGGGAGAGCCCCTTCGCCACCAGGGAGGGGTAGTTGCTGCTGGAGCGGAGGCAGTTGGCGTCCACCTGATCCGGGATCAGCGGGCCGGAGGTGTACGAGTCGCCGAGGGCGACATAACTGCGGGCGCCGCCCTGACCCTGGCCCCCGTGGCCGTGATCGTGGGCGGCGGCCGGAAGGGCCGTACCGGCGGTGAGCGCGACGGTGGCGCCGATTGCGGCGGCCCCCCGGACCAGCATGCGTCTGTGCATGTGAACCCCTCTGTGTCTACGGTGACTTGGCTCAGGTTCGGTGCCGTGGGGGCGGCTGTCAATGGTCCGGACAGCCGATCGTTACTCGTGCGTAACACTCACGAGTATTACCAGCGGTAAGAGTTCGTGGTTACTCTCCAGTCACTTTCATCCGGCGTGACTGGAGCCGCACCATGAAGACACCCCCCACAACAGCAGCCTCCGTCTCCGTCGCCCTGCTCGTCGCCACCGCCCTCGGGCTGTCGGCGGCACCGGGCGCGTACGCCTCGACCGCCACGACCCGCACGGCAGCCGTGAGCAGCACCGCGGCCGCCGGCAGCGCGGCGACCGCCACCGTGCGGTTCACCGACATCCCCGGGTCCGGCGGAATCACCCTCAAGGGCAATGTGGTCACCCCCGGCGGCTACGACGGCTCGCAGCGCTACCCGCTGATCGTGCTGCCCAGCAGCTGGAGCCTGAACGACCTGGAGTACCTCGCGCAGGCCAGGGCCCTGGCCGACTCCGGCTATGTCGTGGTCAGCTACACCCCGCGCGGTTTCTGGCAGTCCGGCGGCGAGATCGACGTCGCGGGCCCGAAGGACATCGCCGACTCCTCCCGGGTCGTGGACTGGGCACTGGCCGACACCCCCGCCGATCCCGGCCGGATCGGCATCGCGGGCGCGTCGTACGGCGCCGGGATCAGCCTGCTCAGCGCGGCCTTCGACCCCCGGATCAAGGCCGTGGCCTCGCTCAGCGGCTGGGCCGACCTCGTCGACTCGATCTTCTCCGGCCGCACCCAGCACCTCCAGGCGACCGCACTGCTGGGCGGAGCCGCGTACCTCACCGGCCGGCCCGGCGACGAACTCCAGCAGATCCTCTCCGACTTCCTGTCCTCCCGCTACGACCGCGAGGACGCGATGCGCGCCTGGGGCAAGCTGCGCTCCCCCGCCACCTACCTGGACCGGCTCAACGCCAACGGCGCCGCCGTCCTGCTCGCCAACAGCTGGGGCGACTCGCTCTTCCCGCCCAACAGCTACGCCGACTTCTACGACCGGCTGACCGTCCCCAAGCGGCTCGAACTGCGGCCCGGCGACCATGTCACCGCCGAGGCGACCGGGCTGCTCGGACTGCCCAACGACGTGTGGACCGACACCGCCCGCTGGTTCGACCACTACCTCAAGGGCGACCACAACGGCATCGACAGCGAATCGCCGGTGCAGCTCAAGTCCCGTACCGGTTCCGGCGGTTACGAGGGCTACGCCGACTGGTCCTCGGTCGTCGCCGACCGGCGCACCCTCGACCTGGGCGGCACCCGGCGGATCGGCACCAACATCGACTCCGGCGCCGACTGCGGCGTCATCTTCCTGACCAGCCTGCTCGACCAGATAGCGCAGAGCCCGCCGGTCGTCTCGGTGCCGCTGCTGCCGCGCGCCTTCGCGGCGGTCTGGCAGTCCGGCACCTACGGCTCCGCGCAGCCCGTCCGGGGCACGGTCGAGCTCCACACCACCGTGACCCCCTCGGCCGCCACCGGCACCTTCGTGGCCTACCTCTACGACGTGAACGCGCTCGGCGTCGGCAAGCTGGTCACCCACGCGCCCTACACCTTCACCGACCGCACGGCCGGCCAGGCCTTCGGGGTCGACCTGGAGCTGTTCTCCACGGCGTACGACGTGCCGAAGGGCCACCACCTGGCCCTGGTGCTCGACACCGTCGACCCGCTCTACATCACCCACAACCCGCTGCTGTCGACGATCACCTTCTCGTCCCCGGCCGCGGATCCGTCCACCCTGTCGGTGCCGGTCGGCTGACACGGCCGACACGGCCGACACGGCGGAGCCCCCGGTCCACCGGGACCGGGGGCTCGCACGCTCACTCCGTCAGGAGCTGGAGGCCTGCGGCGCGGCGCCGCCCTGGCCGCCACCACCACAGCCGCCCTGACCGCCCTGACCGCCCTGACCACCGGGGGCGCCGGACGCGCCGCCGCTGGGCATGCCGGACGGGGCACCGCTCATCTTGCCGGTGGGCATCCCGGACGGGCCGCCACTCGGCATCCCGGACGGCCGGCCCGAGCCGCCGGCCCCGCCGGGACCGCCGCTCGGACAGGCCGTGCTGCCGGATCCGGCACTGCCGCTGGACGAGGAGTCCGAACCGCATCCGGCCAGCAACAGGGTCGAGGCGGCCAGCAATGCGACGGCGGCGGGCACCGTACGGCGGCGGCGAGTCGTCAGGACACGAGTCATGGGTCAGTAGCTCCTCAGTGGTCCGGCGCCACACGACGCCCGGGTATCCCTTGACCTGTGAGCCAATCCCACCCACGTATGCCGACGCTGTGACCGGCCTGTGATTGCCGTGTGTGTTTGGCCAAGGCCCGTTCGGGCGGGCGAGGTTCGGCCGGAGGAGGAGCCGGGAAGGCCGCTCAGCCCAGGACGCGGTGAACGAGGGTGTCCCGTTCCGGCTTGGGGATGGCGGTCCAGCGGGTCCCGCGGATCGCGCCCTCCAGGGCGAGCAGGGTGTGGGTGCAGGCATCCTCCGGAAGCTCCTCCCGGATCCTCTCGAAGGCTCGGCCCGCGCCGAGGCGGCGCAGTTCGTCGGCGTCCGTCACACCGCCGCGGCGCAGTCGCTCAGCGAGCACCGCTCCGATGTTCGGCATCTGCTGCAGGGAGTCCATGCCGACATCATGCACCGCCGGACGGTCCGTCAGACCGCGATCTCGGCCCAGACACGCTTACCGCCCGGGAGGATCTCGGTCCCCCAGCGGAAGGTGTAGGCCGCGACGAGCTGAAGTCCGCGGCTGTTCTCGGCGGTGGTGGGGAACGGCCCGGTCGTGATCAGGCAGGGCAGCGAGCGCGAACAGTCGCGTACCGAGATGTGCACGAGCGTGAGTCTGCGCCACAGCGTCAGGCCGATCTGACGGCCACCGGCGTGGCGTACCGCGTTGGTGACCAGCTCGGCGAGGACCAGGCCGGCCGTCTCCAGCAGATGACCGAGACCCCACACGTCCAGGGTCGCGGCGAGGATCCGGCGGGCCTGCCGCGGGGCCTGGTCGTCACAGGGCAGGAAGACCTCACCCACGAGGAGGGTGATCGGCGGGTAGTCCACCGGCTCGACCGGTTCGGCGGAGGCGTCCCGGGGTATGTCGAGGGGGGCGGCCTCACCGGTATCGCGGGCGATTGGCGCCTGTGCGGTCAGGTTTTCACGCATATGTCCACCTCAATTGTGCTGCAGGTGGCGCCGAGCATTCCGTGAAGGCCCTGTGAAAGCGATACCCCCGCGCTATTCTCACGGCGATATACCCCCTGGTAACTCGACTGGGGGCCGTCTGCGGGGCGGGAGAGTTCACCCATGTCCGGTTCGTCGTCACCGTCTTCTGCGTCTTCACCCTCCCCGGCGCTGCCGGGCGATCCGGCCGTCACCGTCCCCGACTGGGCCTGGCAGCGGGAGGAGATACGCGAGGCCCTGCGCAGCCGCGACGCCGGTGCCATCCTGCGTTTCGCCCAGCAGTACGGCGGCGCGAGCCAGTCGCGGATCGCCGCCGCCACCGGGCTGCTGCAGGGGCGGGTCAACGAAATCGTGCGCAACCGGCGGGTGGTGGTCCGCTTCGACGTCTTTGAACGGATCGCGACCGGGCTGCGTATGCCTGACGAGGCACGGATGCTCATGGGGCTCGCACCGAGGGGTCTGACCGGCTCCACCCCCCGGACCCTGCTCGAACACCCGCAGATCGCGGCCGTGTCCCGGACGAAGACGGAGGCGGTGCAGGAGATCCGGCAGGCGGCGGCCGGCGCCGAGTCGGTGGATGTGATCGGCGTGCGCGCCCTGGGCATGGTCGCCATGGGCGACTCCCTGCTGCGGGGGCCGTTGACACGGCCGGAGCGCGAGAGCGTGCCGCGGCTACGGGTGCTGGTGCTGCACCACGAGAGCCCGGCCGTGCCCCGGATCGCCCAGGAGGTCGGCGAGACGGCCCGCTTCTTCTCCGCGAGCCTGCGCTTCGCCGAGGAACTGCTCGCGGAGCTCGCCGAGGAGGGCACCCTCAAGCTGGAGGTCTACCGCTACCTCGCACCGCCCGTCTGGCGGCTGGTCCGGCTGGACGACACGGCGTTCGTCGAGCTGATCGGCGGCCGCAGCGATCCGCACGCCACGCAGGTCCACCGGCTCTCGCCGACCCCGCCGGCCTCCCTCGTATCGGGATTCCAACGCCACTTCGAGGCCCTGCGGGAGAGCGGCGAACGCGTCATCTGACCCGCGGGCCCACCGGCTAGCTCTCGGAAACCTCGGCGTAGACCTGCGACAGTTCCGGCGAGCCGCTCGCCGCCCAGTCGTGGCCGGCGCCGACGACATCGACCTCCCGTCCGGAACCCAGCACCACCACGGGCCGGCCGTTCGGCCACACCCGCCAGGCCGCGCCCGGGACCGTGCGGATGATGACGGTGCCCAGATACAGGCCGGCGTCGTTGCCGAGCCACGGCAGCTCGTCCGGGTCGTCACGCCAGCGCGGCAGCAGCTGGTCCAGGCGTTCCAACGACACGGCGGTGTCGTCGAGTCCGACCCCGGCGGCCGAGGCCTGCTCGCGCAGCAGACCGCACTCCGAGAGCAGCTCGGCCACCCCCGCGGGGTCGTCGGCGACCGGGCCCATCACCGCCACACCGTGCGCCGCCGGGCCGTGGGGGGTGCGCCGCTTGAGCCACTTGTCCAGGAACGGGATGTCCATGGGCTCAGCGTGGCACATGCCGGGGGAACAGCGCCCTGTATACGTTCCGTTGCCGCACAATACGTTACGTAAGGATGCCCGGCGGACGAAGGGGCATGCAATGCGGGACACCACGTCCATCAAGAGCGAGATGGCCGCCGATCATGCCTGGCGGCTGCTGGCGGAGCTGGCCTCGCGGGCGCCCGGGAGGGTCCGGCTGTCGCCGGGGGCGACGGACCGGGAGATCGACGGCTGGGGCGTGCCGTTGCCCGCCGACGTGCGGCAACTGGTGTGCCGGGTGAGGTCGTTCCGGATCACCGGGGTCACCGACAGCGAGGTGTACACCCTGGCGCCCGAGCACGGACTGGCGTCGGGCGGGTGGGCGACGGGGCCGCCCGGTTCGGCCCATCTGGTCCACGACGCCCACGGCGACGCGCTGTTCGTGGACGTGGACGCCGCCAGCGGTGCGTGGGGCCGGGTGTTCGCCGCCACCGGCGTCTTCCACGAGACCTGGGCCTATGTCGCGCCGTCGCTGGTCGCCTGGGTGACCGGCCTGGCCCGGGCCGGGCTGGCGGCGGTGCGGACCGCCGGCGGCACGCCGGGCGACGCGGGCGGCAGGCGTACCGGCACCGGCACCGGCCGGGACACCGACGACGAAGCCCTGCTGGAACGGCTCGCGGAAGCCTCGCACGTCGTCTCGTACCGCCCGGACCTGCGGGGCACGCCCGTGCCGCTGGCCCGCGCACACGCCGAGGCGGGCGCCGACCAGGAGCTGGCCGCGGTGCTGTCGGCGCTGCCGGACGAGGCGCTCGTGGTCGACCTGCGGGAGGTCCGGGCCCCGGCCACCATGCATCTGCCGTGCCCGCCCGCGCTGCGCGGCGGGCACGTGGAGTTCCAGCGCCGGGTGGGCGGGCGCTTCGCCGTGGGCTTCCCCCGGGCGGCTCAGACGTCGAGGTCGACGACGACCGGGGCGTGATCCGAGGCGCCCTTGCCCTTGCGCTCCTCACGGTCGACATAGGCGTCGCCGACGGCCTTGGTGAACGGCTGGTTGGCGTAGACCAGGTCGATGCGCATGCCCCGGTTCTTGGGGAAGGCCAACTGCCGGTAGTCCCAGTAGGTGTACGGGCGGTCGTACTTCAGCGGGCGGGGCACGACATCGCTCAGCCCGGCCTCGCGCAGCGCGGCCAGCGCGGCCCGCTCGGCGGGGGTGACATGGGTCAGGCCCTCGAACACCGCCGGGTCGTACACGTCCTCGTCGGTGGGCGCGACGTTGTAGTCGCCCAGGACCGCGAAGGGGCGGCCGCCCGCCGCGTCATCGGCGACGGCGGCGCGCAGCGCCTCGAACCAGCGCAGCTTGTAGGCGTAGTGGTCGTGCCCGACCTCGCGGCCGTTGGGCACATAGACCGACCAGAGGCGGACCGGGCCGCAGGTGGCCGACACCGCGCGCGGCTCCTCGGCCTCCTCGTAGAGCGGGCCGCCGGGCAGGCCCACCACCACGTCCTCCAGGCCGACGCGGGAGAGCAGCGCCACCCCGTTCCACCGGCCGGTGCAGTTGACGGCGGCCTCGTAGCCGAGCGCGCGCAGCTCGTCGAAGGGGAACTGCTCCTGCGAGCACTTGGTCTCCTGGACGCACAGCACGTCCGTGCCGGAGGCCTCCAGCCAGGCCAGCAGCCGGGGCAGGCGGGCGGTGATCGAGTTGACGTTCCAGGTGGCGATGCGCATGCCCTCGAATGTACCGCCCGCCTCCGACAGTGCCGCCGCAGAGCCGGTGTCCGGACCCCGGCCGGGCGCCCGCCCCTCCCCCAGCCCGACGGCCGGGTGGGGTCCCCCCGGCCGAAGGCTGGGGGAGTGCCCCCAGGCCCGCATGCCCCCTGCAGTCCGGACCCCGGCTCTCAGCGCAGGTCGACGCTCTCGCCCGGCGTGAGCCGGCTGTGATCGGCGCCGCCGACACCGGGGCCGTTCGGGCCGAGCATGTTGTCGTAGACCATCCGCGCGATGTCGCTGAGCAGCCCGTCGTGGACGTCGATCGCGCGCTGCGGCTTGACCTCGCGTACGTAGTCGATGACCTCGGCCACCTTGTTCCACGGGGCGTGCACGGGCAGCAGCAGGGTGTCGACGGGGCTGTCCGGCACGGTGAGGGCGTCGCCGGGGTGGAAGACGCTGCCGGCGCCGGTCCCGATCAGGTACCCCACATTGGTGATGCGCGGGATGTCCGGGTGGATCTGCGCGTGCAGCTGGCCGTGCACCTGGATGTCGAACCCGGCGGCGGAGAAGGTGTCTCCCTCCCCCACGGTGTGCACGCGGCCCGGGAAGGCCGCCGAGATCTTCTCGGCGACGCTGCCCAGGGTCCAGATCCGGGTGGCCGGGTCGGCCTCCAGCGCGGCGCGCAGCCGGTCCTCGTTGAAGTGGTCGAGGTGCTCATGGGTGACGAGCACGGCCTCGGCGCCGACGGCGGCGTCCTCCTCGCTGAAGGTGCCGGGGTCGATCACGAGCGTGCGCCCGTCCTTCTCCAGCCGGACGCAGGCGTGGCCCTTCTTGGTCAGCTTCACCGGTTCTCACCTCGCGCGGGTGCGTTTCGTCGGGATACGGGGAGTCGTTCTCCGGGGGAAAGCAGCATGGTTCCATGATGGCCGACCCGGGGCCGCCCGGTGATCGTCAGCGTGGTGCTGTTTCCTCCTGGATAACCCGCTGGGCCACCGCGAACGCGGAGTTGGCTGCCGGCACCCCGCAGTAGACGGCGGTGTGCATCAGCACCTCCTTGATCTCGGCGGGGCTGAGCCCGTTGCGCAGCGCGGCCCGGGTGTGGAACGCCAGTTCGCCGAAGTGCCCGCGGGCGGCGAGCGCGGTGAGGGTGACGACGCTGCGGGTTCGGCGGTCCAGGCCGTCCCGGGTCCAGATCTCGCCCCAGGCGTAGCGGGTGATGAACTCCTGGAAGTCCTCGGTGAACTCGTCGGCGCCCTCCGCGGCGCCGTCCACATGCGCGTCGCCCAGCACCTCGCGGCGCACCTTCATACCGGCGTCGTACGGGTCCGGCCGTACGTCGGCGGCGCGGGCGGAGGAGGGCTTGGCGGCCACCGCGACCGGAGCGGCCGGGACGGCCGGCTCCACGGCGGCGGCCGGCTGCTGGCCCGACCAGGCGGTGCCGAAGTGCCGGACGAGCAGTTCGGTGACGGCGACGGGCTGCTCGACGGGGACGAGGTGCGAGGCGCCCGGCACGATCGCGAGCCGGGCGTCCGGTATTCCGGCGACCAGTGTCCTGGCGTCGGCGGGCGGGGTGACCGGATCCTCGGCGCCGCCCAGGACGAGGGTGGGCACGGTGATGCGGACCAGTTCCGCACGGCAGTCGTGGGCGGCCAGCGCCTCGCACGCGGCGATGTAGCAGCCGGGGTCGGTGGTGCGCACCATCTGCACCGCCCACTCCACTATGGCGCTCTGCGCTGCCCGGAAATCGGGCGCGAACCAGCGCTCCGGGGTGGCGGCGGCGATCTGGCCGAGGCCGTTGGCCCGGACCATCACGCCGCGCTGGCGCCACTCGTCGGGGGTGCCGAAGCGGGCGGCGGACGAGATCAGGACCAGCGAGGCCAGCCGGTGCGGGGCGTGCAGCGCGAGCTGGGTGCCGACGGCGCCGCCGATCCCGCAGCCGGCGTAGCCGAAGCTGTCGATGCCGAGCCGGTCGAGGGTGGCGAGCAGCCGCCCGGCGAGCTCGGCGGTGGACACCGCGGGGTGGGCGGGGGCGCCGCCGTGACCCGGCAGGTCGTAGCGCAGCACGCGCCACTGGCCGGCCAGCGCCGGGACCTGACGGTCCCACATGTGCCAGGTGGTACCCAGTGAGGGACCCAAGATCAGGACGGGAGCCTCTTCTGGCCCGTCAAAGCGGTATTGCAGGTTGTTCGACGGTGTCTCACTCACGCCCCAGACCCTCTCACGTCTCACAGACGCCCCTATAACGCGGGGGTGCGGGAAACCGGTCTGACCAGGTTGAAGACCTCGCGAGCGGCATACCGTTTGAGGCATCGGATGATCTCACGTCGGGTCTTGCCCTCCTGGGTGCGACGTTCGTAATACGCCTGGGTGCGCGGGTCGTGGCGCAGCCGGGTGAAGACGATGCGGTGCAGGGCGGCGTTGGCCTGCCGGTCGCCGCCGTAGTTGAGCCGGCGCGTGCTCCGACGGCCAGAGGAGTACTCGATGGGGCTGACTCCGCAAAGGGCAGCAAAGGACGCCTCAGTGTTCAGTCGCTCGGGGTTGTCCCCCATGGTGATCAGGAGAGTGACTGCGCTGTCCGGACCGATACCCACCGGTACAAGCAGTTGCGGGGCATGGTGTTCGACGAGCCGGGTCAGGCGTTGGTTCAGCTCGTCGATCTGCGCGGTGAGCTGTTCGCTGCGCTCGGCGAGCATGCGCAGCGTAATGTGGGTGGCCTGGACCACTCCATCCTCGTCTCCCCCACCGTCGTGCGGGGCGAGGCGCGCGCAGGTGCGGAACAGCTCGGCGTCGCCCAGGCTGGACATTCGTTCCCGCAGGGCGGGGTCGGCGATGACCAGGACGGCTTTGAGCTGGTTGATCGCCTGGGTGCGGGCCTTGACCGCGGAGTCCTTGGCAAGTTTGTAGACCCGGGCGCTGTGCACCGGTCCGTCGCCGGACTTGGCCCGGGCCCGGGCGCGACCGCTGAGCACGGCCCGCGCTGCGGCCTGCGCGTCGAGCGGGTCCGACTTGCCGAGCAGACGGCGGGCCGACCGGTCGGGCCGATTCACTTCGAACACCTGGACGTGCTGAGCCAGCAGGTAGCGGGACAGACCCGCACCGAAGGTGCCGGTGCCCTCCACACCAGCCCGGCGCACCGTCCCCCGCTTGCGGGCCCAGACAAGCAGGTGACGGTAGCCGGCCGCCGTCGCTGGGAAGGACTCGGTGCCCAGGATCTTTCCCAGCGGGGAGATCACGGCCGCGACATGGACTTTGTCCACGCCCAGGACGATCTCCCGCCGAACGGGCGGATCCGTACTGGAGGAGGAGCTGTGCTTTCTACTCGTCATGGTGGTTCACCTTCCGCGTCGTGACGTGCTGAGTAGCCGACACTGGCCCGGGCGGTCTGAACTGTGATGGCGCCTGATCATCGGCAAAGCCCTTATGGGGACACGCCCTGTGGCTCGGTGACAGCAGGAACCATCCCGCAACGACAGTCGACAGGCCCGTGACTGGACACTGCGGTCAAAGATCTCAAGAGTCAGACCCCCGAACGGGACGGCACTGCGCAACCGTCCCACCGTTCCCGGCACAACGGCGTAACCCGATCACAGCCGGGTGGCACCGTCCGAACCGGCACGCAAACTGCCCTGGACGAGCTGGCATGGAGTCGGCTTCCCGCCCACTCGTGACCGGTATTGACGGACAGACGTGTGGCCCGCCTCACACGCCAAGAGCTCTTCGAGGGGCCGTACCCGGCGCTGCGCGACGGGCCGAAGCGCCTCTTCCGCCTGCGCTCGCAGCATGGCGGGCGTCACGTCTTCCATCACACACGCCCCCTTACGCCTGCGGCTGTCCGAGTTCGGCGCGGATCTGGGGGAGCGCCTTGGTGCCGAGCAGTTCGATGCCGTGGAGGAAGTCGCGGTGCGGCATGCCACCGACGTCCATTTGGAGGATCTGTCGGGTGTTGCCGAGCAGCCCGTAGAGGTGGAGGATGCGGTCGGCGATCTGGTCGGGGCTGCCGACAAAGACCATGCCACCGGAGCCGAACGTGGCGGCGCGGTCGGCCCGGGGTGGTGCGGGGCGGCCGGGTTCGGCCATGCCGTCGGCCATCATGCGGTGCTCGTACTCCACATCACTCCCACATGCCCTCTGCCACCGGGCTGTTGCCGTTTCGCGGCAGAACATGGATCGTCCCGTGGTGATCAGGGCCGTGCCAGCCCCGGGCAGTCTCCGCCACAGCCGGTGGCAGGTGGCCTGTCAGATCTCCTTGAACGTCCCGTTTATGCCGAGTTCTTCAAGGTGCTGCTGGATTTCCTCTGCCGCGTCAGCCTGCATCACCAACTGGAGGGTGCCCTGCAGGTAGCTGATCTGCCTCTCGTCCAGGGTCATGTAGAACGCCCGGAAGAGCGCGGCGAAGCCGTCGGCGCTGTCAGCGTTGGCCAGAAGGTTCTTGGTGAAGGAGAAGGCAACCTGCCGCTCCTTGACGGGTACCGGCTTCGGTGAGCTATCCGGCTCCTCACCGCCAGCCGGCTGCGGACGGGTCTCGGCCGCATCACCCACCGGCCCTGCGGACACGGGTGACGAGGCACCACCCGCGGTGTCGCCGACACCCCCGGCGCACGGGCCTTCGTGGGCCGGCTGGTCGCACGTGGAGCATGTCTTGGCCTGCGGTTTGGCCAGGCGCAGGCCCGTGCTCGCGAGATTGACCTGGCCGGGAGCCGTGACTGCCACCTCGGTTCCCGTTCCGTCGACGATGCTCAGCAGCCCTTGGCCTACGGCGTCGAAGATCGCCTGCTGAAGATCGCGGTCGCCGCCGTACAGTAGTGGCAGCCGGGGGGCACTGTAGAAGGCGGCCCGGATGTCGGAGAGGGTCTTGCCGTAGTCGTTGTCGCGGAGGTTGTGCAGGAGGGCCTTGGCGCTGAACTGGCCGGTGTCGAAGACCTTGTCCCGGTTGGCGAGACCCTTCCAGACGAGTAAGCCGTCGAGGGCCGTGATGTTGTCCTTGTCGAACGTGAGCTGGTCCAGGTACCGCTCTCGATCCGGGTCGGGCTGCGCCAGGAAGGCGACATGCTGGTAAGCCCGCTTGATCTGCCTCTCCAGCTGGGTCTTGGCCTCGCTGAGCTCCTTCGCCCCGATGGTCTTGAGCTCGTCGTCGTTCTGAATCTCGGGCGCCTGCAGAGCCTTTTGCCTGGCCAGGTACTCCACCGCCAGGTTGCGTGCCAGGGCTCGCTGCTGCGTGTTCACCACGGCGTAGACCGCGCTGCTGGCCCATTGGACGGGAAGCTGCTGAGAACCTTGCCCGAGTCCCATGGCGACGTTGAGCGCCTCGAGGGTCGGCTTCTCCATGCCGTTGCGCAGACTGAACTGCGCGGGGTCGAGCACGATGAGCCGGATGGTGTGGGCGGTGTCCAGCCCGGCCGTGGCGAGGACGTCGGCGGCGCTGCGCTGGAGGTCCGCCGAGACGTATTTCACGTCACGGAACGGTCCGCTGCTGGTCAGCCTCTTCGCGAAGTCGAAGAGGACCTGGTCGCGCTCCGTGTCGGTGATGGTCCGCCGGATGTTCTTGACCAGCATGCGGTGGGTGAGCCGGGTGGACAGGAAGTAGCGGGCCGGCTTGTTGTTGCCCTGTCCAGGCGTGATGTCGAGTGCGCTCATCCCTCGGTTCGGGTTGACCAGCTCGTCGACGACGCCGTCGGCGTCGGTGATCGTGTAGGTAGTCTCCGGGACGCTGGTGGCCGCCTTGACCTCGGGAGCACTGGCCCCGCGGCCTCGCCCCGGCCGCAGGGTGCCGACGACGCTGGCCAGGAAGATGAAGGTGGCCGCTCGTTCGGCCGCGCGGGGGTTGTGCGAGGACCAGGTGCTCGACGGGCGTTCGAGGTCCTGGCGGCGCGCGGCCCCGGATGAGGCGTCGTGGTTGACGACTTCGATCTCGGCCAGGCTCCGGTAATTGGCGATGGTCCGGTCGTCCTCCACCAGACCGCTGCCCAGGAGCGCCTCTCGGACGGTGTTGTCCGACAGCGGCAGGTCTCCGGGGCCTATGAGGGCCGGCACCCACTCGCCGGCCTTGCCGCGTTGCTGGAGGGCGTAGACCGTGGCAGCGAAGATGCGGATCGTGGACCGTACCCGCTGGAATCCGGTGATCTTGCCCCACTCGTCCTGCGCCAGCTTGATGAGCATGGGGTGGAACGGGTAGCACGTCGCCATCTCCGTGCGCCAGTTGCGACGCCAGGTGGCATTGATCGGGTCCCAGACCTGCTTCGCCCACGCCTTGTCCATCAGCACTTTCTCGTGCAGTGCGGCAGTCGCAGCAAGGACCTCCCCGGCGGGCTCGGCGTCGAACAACCGCCGGCGGAGGATGTCGGCGAAGTCGCCCACGCCGGTCACAGTGGTCGGCAGGCCGTTGCGGTCGAGCTGGCTATTCAAGTCATCACGGCGGCCCTGCGCAGCGCCGGACAGTGAGGTCTTGTCGACGTCGGGGGCGATCATCACGACCAGCATCGCGACGTGAGGGACATCGTTGACGACATCGAGCACTGCCCGCAGGAACGCCATGTCCTGCGCCGCCAGGTCGGTCTTGTTCGCGCCGTCCAGTCCGTTGCCGATGTAGTCGAGCACTTCATCGACGATGATCAGCACGGGCCGGTTCACCGCACTGATGGCCTCAGCGATCTTGTGCTTGTCGCTCCAGAAAGGCCGATAGCGTTCGTAGAGGGTGTAGTCCTTGGAGAACACGCGCCACAGGAAACGCTCGTAGAGGGTGACGGCGGGGCCGTCGAGCTCCTGCACGCCGGCGCCCGGGGTCATGTTGTCGCAGGGCAGCACGACGACGTGCGGACGCCCGAGGTCGTCGGTCAGCGGATGCCCGATCCTGGCCTGTGCCCGCTCAGCGACCTTCTGGCCGAGTTCGGTACCCAGCAGTGCCGCTGGATTGGCGGCCAGGTGATAGGCGCCGATGCACGCGTGCGACTTACCGCCGCCCATGCCCTGGGCGAGCCGGGTTACCGCTCGGGCCTTCAAGTAGTCGTCACCGCCACCGATACGCACCGCGACCTCGGTGAGCAGGTCGATGAGCAATTCGGTCGGGTGCGTGATGTCCCCGTAGTAGCCCGCGTCGGCGTAGGGCGGGCGATCGGATCCGGTCGCGTGAACGGCCCGGAACAGCGACATCTGTACGTCGTCGATCTGCCCGGAGGCGTTGAGGATCTCCTTGCGGAGCTTGAGCGCCTTCCACCAAGGCGTCACGCTGGTCGTCACTGCTGCTCTCCTGGGCTGCTGGACACAAAGGTCGCCGGGGTGCTGCGGATCGTCATCACAAGCGCCGCAACTCGTCGTCATCGATAAGTTCGAGCTGAGGGTTGTCGAGGGCGCTCGCGGAGATGGACTCGGCGGCTCCGACGACGCCGGCCCGGTTGCGTAGCACCCGGGTGAAGCGGACGGAGTCCGGGTCGTTGTTGGGCAGCCGGTCCGCGAGGAACTGGATGGCGGACCACAGGAAGGTGTCGTCGGCCGAATGCTGCGCAGCCGCGAGCACCTGGCCCATGGCCTGCAGGCCATCCTCCGAGGCCGCTGTGAGCGCGAGGGCGATGTCGATGACCGTCGAATCCGCGTTGATCTTGCCCTTGAAGTCGCGGGATGCCACGAACCGGACACCCCCGTCCGCGTCGGGCACCAGGTCGCGGATCGCCGCCAGGTCGAGCGTGGCGGCCAGAGCCTGCCAGCGCAGCTCGGACTTCCCCCGAGCCTGACGGTTGTACAGCGTCACCCACCACAGCGCGAACCGCGTGCGAGCGTCGAAGGTCTCCAGCGGCTGGTGGTCGATCTCGACCGCCATCGCCTCCTGGACCGCGGCTCGGGCCAACGGCAGAAACGTGTAGATGTCGACCGGTTCGCCCTTGGCGTCGAGGATCTCGCTGTACCGGCCGACAACCTCCATGGCCGGCCCCGCAGCCGCCATCAGCATGTCGGCCGGGGCCAATCCCCACCGCTCCCAGTCCGGGTAGCGCCGCTTGATCTCAGCCCTGATCTCGGCCTCGACCGCCCCCTTGCGCCCGGGAGATCGCCCGGGCGCCTTCGGACGGCACGTCATGGTCAACGTGGTCTCGATGTTCGCCTTGCCCTGGTGGCTGCCAGCCTCGGTGTTCGCAGGCCAAGACCCGGTCATCACCAAGCCGGCCTGCTCGATGGCCGTGAGCAGACGCTGCCAGACCTCCGGGTCTCCGGACCCGAACACGATGGTCACCAGACCGTCGTCACGGACCACTCGACGCATCTCGCCGAACGCCCTCGGCGATCTTGGTGTCGTAATGCTCGCGCGTTCGATGCTCGTTGGGTGCCTCTCCCCGGACCCGCTTGACGATGATCTCTTCATGCTTTTCCTGGCAGCCGTACTCGTCGGACGTGATCACCAACTCGGGCCAGGTGTTGTGCAGGGCACGCTTCAGCCACGCGTAGATCAGATCGGAGGAGTCGGCGTACGCGAGCATCTCGTCGTACGGCGGGTCGGTCACCACGGCAGTGATGGATTTATCCCGCAGGCCCAGGGCGGTCGCCGACCCCCGGGTCACGCTGACTGGTGCTCCTTGGATGTCGGTCATCAGGTTCGAGAGCGTCGACATGCTGCTCTTGCACAACGACGACCACGAGCCGGCGCCGGTGCCGATCCCCACCTCGAAGAAGTCCTGGGAGAAGGTGATTGATCCCTGATTGGCGTAGATGTCGTGAACCCCTGCGCGACTGATGTCGATCGTGCAACCGCGGGTAGCGCGGCGAAGCTTCCGAGCCACGACCGACCCGGCGTATCCGCTCAGCGCCCGCGCGTAGTCAGGGCTCACCCCTACCTTGTTCATGAGTTCGTCGGCTACCGCAGAGATGGACTGGGCGAGCATGGCGAAGGCCAAGGTCTGCCGATCGCACATGAAGTCCCCGTAGGTGCGCGCCCCGTAGATCGATGGTCCGATGATGTTGTTGTTGCCCGGTGCGATCCGTTCGTCGGGCACGGCACTCAGGAAGGGACTCGGATCGGACAGATCGCGTAGTGCCGCTGGCACTGCGGCGACAGCAGCGAGTTCCACTTCGGTGGGCTCCCGGTACTCCTTCCCGCTGCCGTCCGAGTGATCGGCCACCACGAGCAGCATGTCCGTGGCGCGCCCTTCGTCGGTGAGCCGCCGATGCACGTCGAGCGGGTGCACATGGCTACAGAACGGGCAGATCGCCGACTTTCCCGCCAAGGTGCGGCCCTCGGCTGTGCGAGCACGCGTCAGCGTGGGGGTACGCCTCGGAGGACCCTCGTGCACAACCGTCGCGCACGTGCCTGTAGCCGGGTCGGCTTCTATGTAGAACGACTGGCCAGGGTCGATCACGGGCGGAGCACTCTTGCTGCCTCGCTTCTTACCCGGTCGCCGCAGCTCGTACGAACCGGTCAGGGGGAAGCGGTTGCCGCACTCCTGGCAGGGGATGGCGATGGCCCACAGGTACCCCCATGGCTGCTTGCCGTTGACCTCGGGGTAGTAGTCCGACATTGCTGCAGTCCACCGACGGCCCACCTCATCAAGGGTGGCGCGAACGTCGACGAGCAGCCGGGGTCGGTCGTCGTAGAGGGCGTTGCTCTCCTCGGCGAAGGGCAGACGCGGTTCCTGGGACCAGTCCCGGAAGGGGAAGTCGGTGAGGAGCGTGCTGGCCAGCACCGCGACCGGGCTGTAGTCGACGCCGTGGGCCTCCAGCCCGAGCCGGCCTGCTTCCAGCGGGATCATGCCGCGGCCACTGAACGGGTCCAGGACCGACGCACCCTCAGGGTTGGCTTTCAGGATCTCATCGTGGAGCAGTTGCCAGGCGCCGTAGCGTCCGGACATGCCCTGCTGCACCAGCTCTTGAAGGCGCTGCTGTTCTGCCTCGTCCTCGGGCCAGGGCAGCAGCGAGCAGACGACCGCTGCCTTCGCCTGGGCGACAGGACGTTTCGCGAACCACGGGAACAGCCCGATCTCCGTCGACCCGCTGCCCCATCCTGCTGAGCTGTTCGCCGATACCTCGGCACAGGGGAACCAGCGTTCGATCATTCGGGTCATGCGTTGCTCCCGGGGGCGTTCTTGAGGCTGCTGCCGGGGACGCGGAACACCGCGTTCCCGGTCATGACGTTCGCGAAGAGGGTGGCGGGGTCCTGGTAGGCGCCGAAGAAGCGGCCTTTGCCGTCGGCGCAGTGGTCGATGACGTAGAGCCAGTACTCCTTGCGGTGCTGGGTCGCAATGAGGACTTCGTTGCCGGTCATGCGGATGCCGTCGCTGGCCGCGCTGCCGAGCACGCCCTTAACCTCGACGTGGCGGACCTGGCTGTTGCGGTGGGCCTCCAGGTCGTATCCGCGGCCCTCGGTGTGGACGTCGGCCACTGTCCAGCCGTCGTCCTCGAGAAGCTGCTGGACGTGTCGCATGGAGACGAGCTCGGCATCGACCTCAGCCTGAACGCGGGTGTCCGCTGTGGCCAGGACGCGGATCCGACCTATCTGCTTCGGTTCGGTCAGATGCACGTCCGCGAGCCGCTGCAGTTCCTGGAGCCGCTGGGCGGTCTGGGCCTGAAGCCGATGCCGCAGCTCAAGGCGGGCAGCGCGGTCCTCGATCCGGTCCGTCAGACTCAGGGGCAGGTTGTTCAGGTCGCGGCGGGCCTGTGCGAACCAGTCGGCGCGCACCTTTCGGTGCTCTGCGACGGTCGTGGCGGCCACTTCGCGGGCCGCTGTGAGCGCGTGGCCCTCCCGGGCAGGGTGTGGTTCACCGCCGTACTGGTTGGTGGGGACAAGGTTGGCCAGGGACTCCCACCGGACCGGCCGGGCGTTGCCGCTGTCGTCCACCTTGATCAGGGTGGCCCACACGCTGGCGCGCTTGCCGTTGCTCTCCGTCATCGTCGCCTCGTACGCGTACAGGTCGTACGGAGTGAGGCTGGTGGGGTCGGCTGCGGCACCAGACTGGTACAGGTCTTCGGCCAGGGTGTGCTCAGCCATGTGGATCAGGTCGCTGAAGCCGGGCTCGCCGGGGCCGAGGGTGATGGTGTCTCCGACGTCAATGCTCTCGGAGGCGTTGCGTACGGCGTCGCCGCTGGTCGCGACGTGAACTTCGCGCTGTCCGCCCAGGGTGGCAGGAAAGCCGGTGTTGCCGTTCAAGGTAAGCCGCCGGAACCCGGGGCCGGCCGCGGTCGGTGCGGACTCCAGCACGCCGGCGGCTGCGAGTCGGTCGAGGTATGCCTCGACGATGGCGGGGTTGATGCGTGCGAACAGGTCGCGCTGGAGCAACGTCAGTGCGGCGACCGCGTCCACCTGGCTGGCGAGGCGGCGCTCGTTGTCCCGTACCTTCCGGGCCGCCCGGGTGAGTTCCTGGGCCTGGACTGCCTGGGCTGCGTCGATGGCCTGCTGCTTCTTCACCTCGTCGTTGCCGTAGAGGTCCGACAGCCACTTGTCATAGTCGACACCCGTGATCTCTGCGACGGCCGACAGACTGTCGAACATCTGGCCGCGCAGCTCGTTCGCGGCCGTGACGAAGTTGTCCAGGAGACGGAGCAGGGTCGCGCCTTCCCGAGTGTCCGTGGCGACCAGGTTGTACAGGTAGACGTCACGCTGCTGACCGACGCGGTGGATGCGTCCCATCCGCTGTTCGAGGCGCACCAGGGACCACGGGATGTCGTAATTCACCAGTACATGCGCGGCCTGCAGGTCGATGCCCTCGTTGCCAGCGTCGGTGGTGACGATGACCTGGAACTCTGCACGCATGAAGGACTTGCGGGTCTCGTCGCGCTCGGCCTTGCTCTGACGGCCGGAGTACAGCTCGGCGGAGTACCCCTCGGCCTGGAGCCGCCGGGCGATCCACTCGGCCGAGTCCGCGTACTCGGTGAAGATAACGGCCTGCTCACTGTTTCCCGGCAGGATGCCGTGGGCGGCCAGACAGTCGTCGGTGAGCCGCTTCCACTTTGACGGCTGCCAGCGGGGATCAGTGATCGTTGCCTCGATCTGCTGCACCAGGCCGTTGATCGCGGTCCGCTCAGCCCTGGTCGAGGCCGAGACCGTGTGAATCACCTTCGCCTCATCGACCTCGGCCTCGTCACCGTGGTCCTCGCGATCGGCGATGAGCGCCGCCTCCGCCTCGCTCATCACCCCCATGTGCTCGTGACGCCGCCGCAGGGTCTCGGCCAGCGCGTAGAGGCTGGAGGCTGCTCGCTTGCCGTAGACCATTCGGGCAAGCGGCTGCGCCACGGGAGGGAAGAACCGGTCGACCATGTCGAGCGCAGCCTGATAGAAGCCGTACTCGGTCTGCGACAGCGGGACACGGTGGTTGTGCGCGGTGCGCCCCTTGAACAACCGGGTCGTGCCGTCGTAGTCGACCAAGTCCTCCTTCATCCGCCGCAGGAAGTGGATAGGCCCGGGACGCAGTGCACTGAGCTCGACGTTGGGGTCGCTACCCGGATCCGGGTAGATCTCGGGGTCGACCAAGTGCAGCAGGTGTCGGAAGAGCCACTCCTTGCCCCGGTGCGGTGTTGCCGTCATCAGCAGTGCCCGCGGGGTGTTCTTGGCCAGAAGCCGTCCAACCTGGTGGAAGCCGGCAGCAGTCGGCGTCAACCGGTGGGCCTCGTCGAAGACGACCAGATCCCAGCCGGCCTTGTCCGGGCGTATCGCGTCCTGCACGGCGGGGTTCACCGCTGCGAGCTCGAGAGAGACCACCCACAGGTCGTTGGAGTTCAGGGCGTCCTCACGCACCGTGGCCGAGGTGAGCTGACGCAGTCCGCCGCCCAAGAGCCTCTGGAAGTCGTCCACCCACTTGGTGGCGAGGTTTGCTGGGCAGACGATGATCGCCCGCTTGATCAGGCCGAGTCGCTGCATCTCACGGAGGTACAGGCCCGCCATGATCGTCTTGCCGGTGCCCGGTTCGTCGGCCAGGAGGAAGCGCAGCAGGGGCTGCGGAAGCATCGCTCCGTAAACGGCAGTGGTCTGGTGCGCGTACGGCTTCAGCGGCGTAGCCGCCATTGCGCTGGACTCGGCGTTGGTCGCCGCAGCATTCATCCATTGCGTCCACATGGCGGCCAGTACGCGAGCCGAGTCGGCCTTGCCGTCCTTAACGAGAGGCCGCACGGTCTCGGTGTCTCCAGGCGCCAGATTCACCTCGTGGCGTCGGTCGTCGTCATCGACGAGGATGAGGTCCCATGAACCGGACTCATCACCGGGCAGCGCGAAGCGGATCGTGGCGAACTCCGGCACGCCGGCGACTCGGACTCTTACTCTCTGGCCGCGGTTGAATAAGCCTTGGGGCTGCATGCTTACGCGTCTGCCCCGAGGCTTACTGATATCCATCTGCCGAGAATGGCCACATGCCAACTCACTGGACGTGGACAAGACATGTCCCGGTCCCTCCCCCTCGGCCACCTGCGGTTCCCCAACCCGGCCGACTAGCGAACCGTCAAGTTACCGCACGACCTGCGGGTTTCCAATACATGGGCCTAGGTAAGCGTGGCAGGTACAACTTGCGTCATCGGTGTCTTGCATAGTCTGGGGGCCTTGTCACGACCAAGTTGAGCCAGATCGCAGGGAGGTGAAAAGGGCCTTGACCCTTGATGCCGACACACAGGAGACACTGGACCCTGAGCTTGTTCTTTATCTGCCGGCCTCGAACAGCACCTCGAACTGAGTCGCTCACCTGGGGATTCGCCGGACGTGCGGGCGGCCTTCGTCTGATCGTGTGTTCCGACCAAGGAATGCACGTGACCAAGACGAAGGCCGTGAGGGTGAGTCTGCTGCCTGATGCTGTCCGGCGGGAAGCGTTCGCGGAGGCGTCACGCTTCCGGGGTGAGTTCTACGAGTGTCTGACCGCTCGGCGCGATGAGTTGTTCGAGTTGGTGGACGCGGTGCTGTGTGCGGACGGTGCGGTGAAGTCCCCGGTGGACCTGACCCTGTTGCCCGAGCATCGTCGTGGGCACGGAGCGATGTACGGCGGCCTGAATCGCGGCCGGATCGACGTCGATCGGCTGCGGACGGTGCTGGCCGGGCTGCCGCTGCCGCGTTTCGAGGGCGGGCGCCTGGTCCTGGCGGTCGATGTGTCACCGTGGCTTCGTTCGGACGCGCCGTGCTCGGCCGAGCGGCTGTTCTGCCACGTCTACGGCAGGGCGAAGACGGCGTCGCAGTTCATTCCGGGCTGGCCCTACTCCTTCGTCGCCGTGTTGGAGTCCGGCGCCACGTCATGGACCGCGATCCTGGACGTGGTCCGGCTCGGCCCGGCGGACGACGCGACCGCCGTCACCGCCGGCCAGCTGCGAGGCGTCGTCGAACGGCTCATCACTGCGGGCCAGTGGAAACCCGGCGACCCGGACATCACCATCGTCGCCGACGCCGGCTACGACGTCACCCGCCTGGCCTGGGTGCTGCGGGACCTGCCCGTCGAGATGGTCGGCCGCGTCCGCTCCGACCGCGTCATGCGCCTGCCGAGGCCACCGCGGACGCACGGCGTCAACGGCCGGCCGCCCAAGCACGGCCCGGAGTTCCGCTTCGCCAAGCCGGAGACCTGGCCCGAACCCGCGATCACCACCGCCACCGCGACCACGAACTACGGGAAAGCCGAAACCCAGGCATGGGACCGGGTCCACCCCCGGCTCACACACCGCTCCGCCTGGCTCGACCACGAAGGCGAACTTCCCCTGATCGAAGGCACCTTGGTCCGGCTGAAGGTCGAGCATCTGTCGAAGGTACGGGACGCTCCGCCGGTGTGGTTGTGGTCCTCGAAGACCGGCGCCGCCCCGGACGACATCGACCGTTGCTGGCAGGTCTACCTGCGCAGATTCGACCTTGAGCACACGTTCAGGTTCGCAAAACAGACCCTTGGCTGGACGACCCCGAAACTCCGCACTCCGGAGGCAGCGGACCGCTGGACCTGGATTCTGATCGTCGCCCACACCCAGCTCCGGCTTGCCCGGCCGCTCGCCGCAGACCTCCGCCGGCCGTGGGAGAAACCCACCGCCTCCGACCGGATCACCCCGGCCCGGGTCCGCCGGGGGTTCAGGAACATCCGCGCTCACCTCGCCTGCCCGACCCGTGTTCCCAAACCCACAGGCACTGGGCCCGGACGGCCACCCGGCGCCAAGAACAAACGCAGGGCACCCCGCTACGACGTCGGCAAGACTGTCAAACGCCCCGAGACCCTCAAGGCCATCGGCAAGCCTGGAAGATCCTGGTAGATAAAGATCAAGCTGAGAGCGTGTTTGAGATCTGTCGTGTCCCGTTGCTGAGGTGTTCGTTGAGCTCGCTGTGAGCGGTGGTGGGGGTGGGTATCCGTCGGACCTGACGGATGCGCAGTGGGCGCTGGTGAAACCGTTTCCCCCGTCGGCATGGGTGGGACCGAAGGGCGGGCGCCGGGAGAAGCATCCGCGGCGGCGGATCGTGGACGCGATCTTCTACGTGGTGCGGACCGGCTGTGCCTGGCGGCAGCTGCCGAAGGACTTCGCCCGTGGCAGACGATGTACTGGATATTTCACCTGACGGCACGACGACGGCACCGTCGAGCACATTCTCGACGCCCTGCGCGGCAAGGTCCGTAAAGCTGACGACCGCGACGTGGAGCCGAGCGCGGGCCAGATCGACTCGCAGTCCGTCCGCACGGCCGACATGGTCCCCGCGGCCACCAGAGGCTTCAACGCGGGCAAGAAAGTGAAGGGCCGCAAGAGATTCATCGTCACCGACACCCTGGGCCTGCTCCTGACCGTCCAGGTCGTCGCGGACGGACAGCCCCTATAAGCGGGGTCCTAGCTATAGCTGTTTGACCAGGTGGAAGACCTCCAGAGCAGCATAGCGTTTGAGGCAACGGACGATTTCGCGCCGGGTCTTGCCCTCCTTGATCCGGCGCTCGTAGTAGTCCTGAGTGCGCGGGTCGACCCGCAGGCGGGTGAACACGATGCGATGAGCGCGGCATTGCCTGACGATCGCCACCACGGTTGAGGCGACAGAACTGCCGGCGGCCCGAGGAACGCTCGACAGGACTGACCCCGCGCAGGGGCAGCGAAGGACGCCTCAATGTCCAGGCGTTCCGGGTTGTCCCCCACCGTGATCAGCAAGGCGACGGCCGTGTCCGGACCGACCCCCACCACGTCGAGCAAGCGAGGACACCGGGATTCGCACGGCACTCGCGCGTCCCCGCGACAGTGGCGATCCCATCGATGCCTCCGACTGGCTGTCGAAGGAGCCGCCGCCCGGACGGCTGGGACCCGGCGATGTAGTGGCGGCGAGGCTGGCGCTGGACTCCGCCCTTCAGCACCTGAAAGCACTCGCCGACACCCTCCCAGCGGGAGCAGACATCACAGCGGGACGAATCGACATCACGCACGCAGACCGACAGCGGTTGCTCGCAGCCCAGGAAGAGTGCAGGCGACTGGCCGCCGCACGGGCGACCCACCCCTGGCTGCCCACGACCCACGACCCGTTCAGTGCCGGCAGGGCTCTCTTCGCCACCGCACGCAAGGCTGAAGCCGTGGACTCCGCCAACGCGACGTATCAACCTTAGAGGCTCGCCTTGTCCAGGCTTTTCGGCGTAGGGGAACACGCTGGTCTTCTTGGTGACACGGCGTGGCTCTGTGGCGACGACCCTGCCGTCCCGCATCTTCAGGGGGTTGGTCGGTCGCGTTCGATGCTGGCGGCGAATGCCGCGGCCTGACGGACGCAGTCGGCGGCATCCTTGTTGATCTCCGAGCCGCTGAAGCGCACGATCCGCCAGCCGTCGAGTTCGAGTTCGCGCTGCCTGGCCCGGTCTCGGGTGAAGGCTTCGGGACTGGAGTGCCATGCGTACCCGTCGATTTCGATGCCGATCTTCTGTTTGGGCAGAGCGAAGTCGATGCGGTACCGACCGCCGAAGACTGGGTGCTGAGCCTCCAGGCCGTTCAACTCACGTGGCGTCTGTTGCACGTAGGCTCCCCAGAACGCCTGCTCAATAGGGGACTCAAGGTTGGGGGATAAGCGCACAACCTCCTTGAGGGCTTCAAGGGGAGTCGCGGCGACGATGGTGCTGGAGGCGCAAGAGAAGGCGAACCACAGATCGTTGATGGCGCTGTCCACGATCCCGATACCAACTTCGCTGGCCTCCGACAACCATCCGAAGGTCTGGGGTGTCTCGGGCGCTGCGATGACAATGGTCTTGCCGCGCCCCTTGGCGTAGCCGATCTCGACGAGCGTGCCGTAGGCAGTGAGGTCGTCGAGCCAGGCGAACACGATGTCTGCTGTGTCGATGGCCGAGAGGCAGAGTTCCCGTACCTGATTCCTCTTGGGCAGGTTTTCGTAGGTGAAACAGGGAACAGCACCGTCGTTGCCGCAACCGTGGGTATTGGGGCCGTGTCCACAGCCGTGGTCGTCGCTGACGAAGTACGGGCCAACGTAGTCGAAGAGGCCAAGAACGCTCGCTTCAGGACGGGCCACGGCTCGGAGGGGTGGTCATCGTCGACCTCCCAGGCTCCGCGGAGCCGGTAGCCGATCAGGTCGTAACGCCAGTCGCCTGGGCCGATCTTTCCGGCGAGATAGATGGACGGCATTGGAGCTCCCGGGCGGGTTGGCGCTGGTCTGTGGTGTGACGGTACGACAGGGGTGGTCTGTCCGTCCGGGGTTTGATCACGTCCGTTACCGGATGGTGCGGCCGTCGCGTTGGTGCGGGACGACGTCGACGTATTGCCTGCACCAGATCCTTGAAGCTCTCACGCGGCTGGGCCTCGTCGAGAGATGGCGGGTGCACGGTCTGGACCTGCTGCTCGACTTGCACGGCGGCCCGCACTCGGGGAGGGGGCGTACTGGTCATGCTCGTCGCCATCAGATTCACCTGCAATAAGCGACTTAGCTGGCACACCGGGCTCCTTAGCGCTGAATCGCCAATTCGTCAATCCAGCTTATTTGTTCGAAGCCCATCATTCGCGAGTTCGGCACCTCCGCGCGCGGCATGCCGACCGGCAACTTGTTTTTGCTAACCGCACCATTAGAGCGTGAGCTCGCCGTCTCTCAATAGGAACAATAGTACGCCTCTTCACTCGAAGCGAGTATGTACCGGATAAGCATGTCGCTCCTCAGCTTCCTGATGCCAAGATGCTTCCTGTTCCTAGTGTGCCGATGCGGGACGTCTGTTGGCCGATGGGTCGACGTACGGCCGCGACTCCCGAAGGGCCTCAGCCATGCCATCTTCCCCGGAATCCGACCGTCCTCTCGACGAATCCACCGAGGAGATCCGACGAAAGGAGCGGGAAATGGCCAAAGCTGAGGTCAAGTTGGCGCGCCGCGAACGGATTGTGAACCGGCTGCGAATCCTGCAGGTGTTCTTCTCGGTGGTCGCGCTCGCGACAGGCAACCCGGCTTACCGGTGGGCGGCCAGCTGCGCCCAGTGGGCCATGGAACGTTTCCGAGAATCCGAGTGATGTGAGGTAGAGCATGAGCGAGGTCAATGTCGATGGACCGTTTCCGATTCCGGTATCCCGTGAGAATCAAGAGGCATGGATCAAGGCCGTGCTGGCGACCGAGGGGGTGAATCTGCCCCGTGGTGCACTGGAGAACGTCGCCCCCTTCATCGTTGATCCCGATGACACGCTGAGTGAGCCCGACGCCCACGGTGTGCGCACGCTCAAGACAAGCGCGGTCCGGCGTATCCGCACAGACGCCGGTGACATGGTCGTCGCCGTCGTCCGGATGCACGGCGTCGGCGGTGTGCAGTGGGGACACAACGAACGGATCAGCTCAATCTGGCGCTCCGTCGCGGATCCGACGGTCGGCCGGGAGACCGAGAGGACCTTGGCTTCGGTCCGGCCATGGATGGGTGTCGACGACGATGGACGCAAGAAGTGTTTCGCCGCACTCGAAAGCGTCGTGGCCAACCGGCGCATGTTGATCATGAACGCCGAGGACGCGGCGGACGAACTGAAGAGGCGAGACCGCGTCCGCCCTTACGACCTTGAGGAAGACCTCGTCCTCAACGGGCAACAAGACCCCGGGATGTACGTTCCCCAGCAGGTGAGGATCGAGAAGAACCCGGAGAGGGGATCTGACGGCAACCCTCTTTACCCGGACGCCTATTGGGGGTGGATGGCAGTTCGAGGCAATAATCGCACACAGAAGCGGCAGTCGATCTTTCGTTTGACATCCAGTGAAGTGCTGGCCGGTGTCCCGGCGGAGAAACTGGAGCGAGAGGGGGACGAGATCATCTGCGACCCTCGTGACTGGCTCCCTAAATTCTCCGCCGTACTCAACAGGGAGTTCGCGGAGACGGGCGACGGTGAACTGGATCCGACAAACGGCTCACGGGCGCGACGCGCCGCGGCCATCGCCGTGGTGGACGCGCATCTGGTGATCGGCACCCCCACTCCGCAGCGGCTCTACCGCATCGTGCAGATGAACAACCGGCGCGATCACGTCCACCCGCCGCTGGAGTTCGACGCCCTCGACCGCTCGCGCGCGCTGGGGCGGAGCGTTCTCGGGATGTACGTGGCGCAACAGGTTATGGACGAAAAAACGGCAGAGGTCCTTTCCGGGCTCGCGCCGATCCGTGAACTCTCGGGCGCGTCGGCGGACATGACGGTCTCCGAGCTGCGAGACCTGCGCTCCATGAGGTTGCTGCAGGAACTGTTTCCGGTGGATCCGCGGAAACGTCATCTACTGCGGCGGGCGCTCAGCGAAAACCCACCATCTCAGCTCAAGTCGGGGGAAATCAACCAGCGGGCCCGCACGTGGTCCGCACTGACCTCCGAGAGCTACCCGGCACCATGGAACCCACGCGTGGGTCAGGTCTTCTCGACCCGGTCCCGGGAGGGAATCGTCCTCTCCGGACGCAGGCTGCCAGATCTGCTCGCTGCAGCGGACACCGATGACGACGCATTCGACGAACTGGTGTCCTATCGGGCGGCGCACTGGCTGGCTTCCTTCGGCATCATCGAGGCCGACCGAGGCTCACTCGACGGCCAGGAGGCGATCGGCGACGCAGGGGAACGGATTCGCCGATCTCGCAGGACCGTCATGAACTGCCTGCAGGCCCTGCGGCACGAAAAGAGCCGGATGATGGCAGTCGGCGTACTGAA
Source organism: Streptomyces sp. RLA131 (assembly GCF_056270125.1). NCBI lineage: Bacteria > Bacillati > Actinomycetota > Actinomycetes > Kitasatosporales > Streptomycetaceae > Streptomyces > Streptomyces sp. RLA131. Next base: position 6,669,653 of record NZ_JBWDOQ010000002.1, on the reverse strand, counting down.
GTCGCTGGCCGCAGCCATGGACGACGGAGACCGACGGCCCTGGCGCGTCAGCAGCTCCGGCAAGGAGATGGTGGGGCGGGAGATGACACCGCTCTGGTTCGACAGCGAATTCCCCAAGGACACCGGTACCCGGCCCCGCAAGACAGTGCATTCTGCACCACCATTGCTCACCACGGCGACGGTGCCCACCCCCCTCCCTTCGCCTACACTGCCCGCGCTCTCACCCATGACACCAACGCCCTCACTCGTGACATCAGCCCCTGTGCAACCCACCGCGGCGCCGCCCGCCCCTGCAGTCTCGGCCCAGTCCGAAGCGCCCGCCACCGATGAGACTGACGAAGCCGATAGCCCCATGCCCTCGCCCGAGGAACCGCTAACCCTTGAGACACTGGTGACCCGGGTCGAGGAGCGAATCCGTGGCCTGCACGCGGCCTCCGCCGAAGTCGGCGAACTCCTCGGCTACCTCGCCGACCAGAGCCGGGCGGCGTCTGTCGCCCAACCCATCGGCCGACACCAGGCCGATAGGACCGTGCGCCTCCTGAACCAGACGCTATCCAGGCTGCGCAGACTGCCCGAGCTCATGGAGGAGATGACGGAACCCGTCTGACGCAGTTCGTCCGGCGGGGCCCGAGGTGGAGTGGAACGGCGAGCGTCAAGGACGCCGCCGAGGCGTTCGGCTTCTCGAGATCGAAGAGCTACGACCTCGTTCGCCGCGGAGAATTCCCATGCCGCGTGCTACCACTAGGCCGCGCCGCCCGCGTCGTCACCGCCTCACTCCTCCGCGTACTCGAGAGCGGCGAGCCGGAGTACAACGGAGCCTCCAGTGCAAGCCCCAATCTGTCATGACCAACTGCACGACGACGCCCCGCCGCAGCAAGCCGGCGGGGCGTCGTCGTATCAGGTCCCCGTCTACGCAGGGCCCCCTCCGGAGCAAGCCGACGGGGGGTCCTCACGTGTCACGAGCGATCACAGGCGTGTCACCAACCCCGCAGACGCTGTCGCGTCACAAGGCCCTGACCTGGACTTACACGCTCGCCCTGGACCAACTGGACGCCCGTGGACGGTTTCTACGACATGTGCCAGGTGGTACCCAGTGAGGGGCCCAGCACGAGGACCGGGGCGTCTTCTGGCCCGTCAAAGCGGTATTGGAGGGTCTGCTGCGTCGTCTCGCTCATCCGCCTCACGCTCTCATATCTCACAATCTCTCACGACCGCGCGGTATGTCGTCCCCGGACCCATGCAGCCCACCCCACACTGTGGCAGCTCCACGAAGATCCTCCACGCCCGGCTTGACGTACCACCTCTTGGTGGTCAGGACGTTCGTGTGTCCCGCCCATCGAGCCAACAGGTGGTCCGGCACGCCCATATTGGCGAGGTAGGTGAAGCAGGACGCCCGAGCGTCGTACAGGCGCACCTGACGTAGCCCCGGAAGCGCCATGATCCGATATGCCCGCCGACGGAGTTGCTTGATGTTCCGGACCTCCCCCACCTCGTCCACCAGGACGTAGCCGGAGTCAATGTAATCCGGCCCGAGGGCCAGCTTTTCCTTGGCCTGGAGAGACTTGAACGACCGGAGCGTAGGCGCTGAGTACTTCGCTCAGCCCGCCCGGCGCGGTGGGCGGACTCCGAGGGAGCCGATGAGTTCGGAGATCCTCGCGGGGTCGACCGGGCCGGCGCACTGGGCGCGGGCCCGGGCGGGCAGCCGGCGCGGCAGCACACCGTGCGCGGTGTGCTCCAGGTCGAGGGCACCGCGCAGGAGGTCCGCGGTGACGGGTGTGGTGATCCAGTTGTGCTTGGTCTGCATTGTCTCCGCCTGTTGGTCACATCAGGGTGCGGGCCCAGTTCCGCAGCAGGGCGTCGAGGGCGTCCAGGATCCGTGACCAGCTCTCCTGCGCGTCGGGGGTGCTGTGGCTGAACCCTCCCGCCATCTCCAGGCTGACGTAGCCGTGGAAGACGTGCGGTTGGAGTCCGGTCAGCAGGCCGGCCCCAGGCCTCGGTCGCGTCTCCGGGTACGGAGCCCGACCCCGCAGGCGCGCAGCAGCGCCGGCAGCAACTCCGGCTGCCTGGTCGGCGGCAGATGCCTCCCCGCGTCTGTACGCCCGTGTGATCCGGACCGTAAGCGCGGAGTACAAAGCGAGCCACAACATGACCGTGGCACAGGACCGTACGAGGTCCTGTGCCACGGCGTGCGGCGTGACGAGGCGTCAGCCGACCGTGCCGGCGGAGTTGAGCACGCCCGCGCCCGTGGTGGTCGCCAGGGAGGTCGGCAGGTTCTTGGCGGAGGACTCCCGGCCCGCGTACAGGTGGGGGGCCCAGCTGACGGTGGTCTTGAGCTTCTTGGAGGAGCTCGCCTCGGCGTTGTAGGCGGCGGCCACGTCGGTGACCGTGCCGTTGACGAGGTTGCCGCTGCCCGCGATGGCGCCGGTGCCGTCGCCGTTGACGAGCAGGGAGACCTTGCGGTCGGCGGAGAGCTTCCAGTAGTTGTTCTCCAGCACGATCTGCGCGCCGGCCCGGGAGTTGACGGTGTAGCTGTGGGCGTAGCCGTTGAGCTTCGTCGTGTCGTAGTAGTTGTTGTAGATGTGCACCTGGCCGACGCGGGTCAGCGGAGCCCGCTGCACGATCCCGGCATAGACGTTGTGGTGGATGGAGACCCGCAGCTTGCCGGAGGGTTCGCTGTCGCTGCTGCCGATCAGCGTGGTCTTGTCGTGGTTGGTGAACCGGTTGCGCTCGATGGTCACCAGGTCCGAGCTCTTGGTGACGTCCAGCAGGCCGTCGTGGACCTGGTACTCGCGGCCGAAGTAGGTCTTGTTGGCGCTGTCGAGCACCGGGCCGTCGGTGAAGGTGTTGTGGTCGGCCCAGACGTGGGTCGTGGTGCGCAGCGTGACGGCGTCGTACGCGGAGTTCCAGTTGCCCGTCGAGCCGTCCGTGGGGTCCCACTGCGGGAAGCAGTCCTCGGGGCTTTTGAAGGTCAGGTTCCGGACGATGATGTTGTCGGCGTTCTTCAGCTGCAGGCTGCCGCCGAGGATCGTGGCGCCGGTGCCGGGGACGCCCACGATGGTGGTGTTCGACGGCACGGTGAAGACGACGCTCTTCGCCTGGTTGGCCTGCGCGGCGGCGCGGGCGGTCTCCTGGGTGCCGGACGGCACCTTGGAACGGCCCCAGGTCGACGGGTCGTAGGCCTTGAGGTAGGAGGCCAGGCTGTAACCCGTACCGGAGGCGTAGCTGTCGCAGGTGGCGGTGTTCGCGGTGATCGTGCCCTTGACCTGGATGATCTTCGCGGTGGTGTTCGTGGAGCTGCCGAGCGCCGCTACCAGCTGGGCCCTGGTCGACACCGTGTAGACATGCGCCGAGTCGGCCGTCGAGCCGCCGGTCGTGCCGGTGCCGCTGGCCGCCCAGCCGTCCTTGGCGGGCAGCACCTGGTGGGCGAGGTCGGTCGCGGCGTTCGCCTGCATGACGAACGGGATCGCGCCGAGTCCGGCGGCGGCCACGGCTGCGGCGGCGACCAGAGCGGTACGCCGGGTGCGCAGCGAACGGCGGTGAGTGCGGGATGCCACGGGGATGGGTCCTTACGGTGGAGCGAACGATCTTCTTGACTCGTCAGTAGTCACCGCGCGCCGAAAGGTTGCCGCCCACCAGCATATTTGTGCGACATCGACCCACCGTCCGGACCCGATCCCCGAGGTCGGGCTCAGCTCGCCGGGGCGTAGAAGGCGTATGTGGCGGAGTAGGGCACGCCGATCTGGTCGGTGCCGGTGCAGGAGGTGGTGGGGGCGAGGCCGCCGCGGGTGCGGAGGCGCTGGATGTAGGAGACATCGTTGAAGAGGCCCTTGCCGCGGGTGGCGGTGGCCTTGAGGAGGAGTTCGGGGACGGCGCCGTCGCGGGGGACGCTGGCCGCGGCGGCGGCGTTGACGGCGCTGCCGTCGCGGGTGGATATCCAGACGGGACCACGGGAGTGGAGGGCCACGGGCTGCTTGGCGCGGTCGGCCTTCTCCCAGAGGGTGGCCGCGGGCTCGAGGAAGGTCCACACGCCGTTGACGCAGGTGTAGGTCTGGACACCCTTGGCGTCCAGGACCGCGACGCGCTGGTTGCCGTCCGGGACCTGGAGCGCGGCGGGGATGCCGGTCAGTGGCGGGAGCGGATGCGCGGTCGCGGCGGCCTGGCCCGAGGTGGCCGTCACGAGGAGGGCCGCTCCGGCCGTGGCCAGGCAGGCGCCGGCGAGGGCGAGGCGCTTGGCGTGCTTCATGGTGGTGGTCTCCCGTTTCGTGATCGTTCTTCCGGGAGGTTTACGGGCGCGGCGGCCGAAGTACTGATCTCGCCGGGTCCGGGACAAATTCATTGACCTCAAGTCCGGTTAAGGCTTTAACGTTCTGCGTGCGCCCCGGGCCACGTCGGCCGACGGGAACCGAGCGTCGGCACGCCAGAATTCCGGAGGAACCCCCATGGACATGGAAGCCACCGCGTGGACATCGATGCACGGCGTGATGACCGCCCAACAGGAGCGCAGGCCCATCTCCCGGGTCACCCTGCGTCGCATCGTCTCCTTCGCACGGCCGCACCGCCGCCAGATGTACCGCTTTCTGCTGCTCAGCGTGGTCACCGCCCTGCTCGCGGTGGCCACTCCGGTGCTCGCCGGCCGCGTCGTCGACGCGATCGTCCAGGGCCGGGAGAGCGGCACGGTCACGCGGCTGGCGCTGCTCATCGCCGTCATCGCCGTCGCGGAGGCGGGGCTCGGACTGCTCACCCGCCGGCTGTCGGCCACTCTCGGTGAGGGGCTGATTCTCGATCTGCGTACGGCGGTCTTCGACCACGTCCAGAAGATGCCGGTCGCCTTCTTCACCCGCACCCGGACCGGGGCGCTCGTCAGCCGGCTCAACAACGACGTCATCGGTGCCCAGCGGGCCTTCAGCAACACCCTGTCCGGCGTGGTCTCCAACCTCGTCACCCTGCTGCTGACCCTCGCCGTGATGCTCAGCATCTCCTGGCAGATCACCCTGCTCGCCCTCGTCCTGCTGCCGGTATTCGTTGTCCCCGCCCGCCGGATGGGTTCCCGGATGGCGAGGCTGCAGCGCGAGGCCGCCGACCACAACGCCGCCATGGGCACCCAGATGACCGAGCGCTTCTCGGCCCCCGGCGCGACGCTCGTCAAGCTCTTCGGACGCCCCGCCGACGAGTCCGCCGAATTCGCCGCCCGCGCCCGCCGGGTGCGCGACATCGGCATCCGTACCGCCATGGCCCAGTCGGCGTTCATCACGGCGCTCACGCTGGTGTCCTCCCTGGCACTGGCCCTGGTCTACGGGCTCGGCGGCTACTACGCGCTGCGCGACAGCCTCGACCCGGGAGCCGTCGTCGCCCTCGCCCTGCTCCTCACCCGCCTCTACGCCCCGCTGACCTCACTGGCCGGCGCCCGGGTCGAGGTGATGAGCGCCCTGGTGAGCTTCGAGCGGGTCTTCGAGATCCTCGACCTGAAACCGCTGATCGCCGAGAAGCCGGACGCCCGCCGGGTGCCGGACGGTCCGGTGTCCGTGGAGTTCGACGGGGTCTCCTTCGGCTACCCCTCCGCCGACAAGGTCTCCCTCGCCTCCCTGGAAAGCGTCGCGACCCTCGACGCCCGTGGCGGCACCGAGGTCCTGCACGACGTCTCCTTCCGCGCCGAACCCGGACGGATGGTCGCCCTGGTCGGCTCCTCCGGCGCGGGCAAGTCCACGATCGCGCAGCTCCTGCCGCGGCTGTACGACGCCGACACCGGTTCCGTACGCCTGAACGGGGTCGACGTACGCGACCTGACCGCCGACTCGATCCGCGAGACCCTCGGCATGGTCACCCAGGACGGGCACCTCTTCCATGAGTCCGTCCGCGCCAACCTGCTCCTGGCCCGCCCCGACGCCACCGAGGACGACATCTGGGACGCCCTGCGCCGGTCCCGCCTCGACGGGCTGGTGGCCTCGCTGCCCGACGGCCTCGACACCGTCGTGGGCGAACGCGGTTACCGGCTCTCCGGCGGCGAGCGGCAGCGGCTGACCATCGCCCGGCTGCTGCTGGCCCGCCAGCGGGTCGTCATCCTCGACGAGGCGACCGCCCATCTCGACTCCACCTCCGAGGCAGCCGTCCAGGAGGCCCTTGGCGAGGCGCTGGAGGGCCGTACCGCCGTGGTGATCGCCCACCGGCTCTCCACCGTACGGGCCGCCGACCTGATCCTGGTCATCGAGCAGGGCCGGATCGTCGAACGCGGGACCCACACCGAACTGCTGGCCGCCGCAGGCCGGTACGAAGAGCTCTACCGCACCCAGTTCGAGCGCCCGCAGACGGAGGAGGCGCAGCCCGCCCGCTGACCCAACTGCCCGCTCGGGCGTCGACGGCGTCTACGACCGGGCGGTGGTGTCGGACCGCCGCTTTGCCAGGATGCGGCGGTTTCTGCCCGGAGCCGGGCGGGTGATCAGTTCGGTGCGGGGCGTGTGCGGCATGCGGTGGGTGCGGGCCTCTCCGCTGCGGTGATCCAGAACAGGACCCCGCACAGGAAGGCCACTGCCGCGTAGACCAGCGATTGCGTGACGGAGTCGTCCCGTGCGCCGGCGACGAGCGCGCCGGCTGCTGACAGTGCCAGGGTGATGGCCGGCAGCGCACGAGGGCGCCGCGTGATGCCTGGTGCGGTGGCGGGGGGCAGCAGCCGCTCCGCGAGGCTGTAGCAGGCGCAGGCCAGCACTGTGGCCCCCAGTACGTCGCTGGGACGGTGGTGGTGGATGGCCTGGACTGCGGCGGCGCTGACGGTGAGCCACAGCATGCCGGCCGTGGTGACGTACGGGCGGATGCGGGGGGAAGCGATGAGGGGGGTGCCGAGGGCCAGCCCGGCGGCGATGCTCCAGGGCCGGACCACGGCCCCGCGGAGGGCGCACGTCGTCGAACCGGCCCGCACGCTCTCGTGCCACCGCTCTCGCGGCCGGATGAGCCGGGCGACGGCTCAGGTGGATTCGCGGACCACCAGGCGGCACGGAACGGTGTGCAGGCCCGGCTCGGGCTCCGAGTTGATGGCATCCAGCAGTCGCAGGGCGGCCGTCCGGCCGATCTCGCCGAGGTCCATGTCGATCGTGGTCAGGGGCGGGCGGGAGGCCAGGGCCATGGTGTCCCAGTTGTCGTAGCCGACGATCGCGACCTGTCCGGGGACGTTCACGCCTCGCTCGCGCAGGGCGTCCGCGACGCCCCGCGCGATCTGGTCGTTGCCGCAGAAGAAGGCGTCCGTGTCCGGCGCCGTGCGCAGGACCGCGTCGGCGGCACGGCGTCCCCATGCCTCGCTCCACTCGCCGAAGTGGACGCGCCCGGTCGCCAGGCTCAGCGAGGAGCTCTCCAGCAGCTCGACCGTGTGGCCGGCGCGGTCCCGGGCGGCCGCGTGGTGTGCCGGGCCGGTGACGTGCGCGATCCGGGTACGGCCGGTGGCGATCAGGTGCTCGACGGCCAGCCGGGCTCCGCTGCGATCCTCGGAGATCACGGAGATGTCGGCCTCGTCCGTGGACGGGGAGAGGGCGTAGACCGTGGGGATGGGCTCCACCCCCTTCAGGGGAGGGCGGGCGTCGGTGCGGCGGCCGGTGACGATGATGCCGTCCACTCGACGGTCCATGAGGTTGGTCAGGTGGTGCTGTTCCCGGATGGCGTCGCCACGGGTGTCGCACAGCAGGACGGAGATCTTCCCGGCTCCGAGCGCGTCCTCGGCGCCGAGCAGTACGGGGGTGCTGAAGCGGCCGATGCCGTCGGTGGTCATCAGCCCGACCGTCCAGCTCCGGCCGGTGTGCAGGCTCTGCGCGTGCTGGTTGGGCCGGAACCCGAGCGTCTCCACCGCGGCCAGGACCCGTTGCCGCGTCTCGGGGCGCATCCTGCCGCTCCCGTTCAGCGCCTTCGAGGCCGTCCCCACGCTGACGCCGGCCAGTGTGGCGACATCGGCGAGCTTCGCCCGGCCTGAGATGGGAGTACGTGGAGCGTGGGCCACGAGCAATCCTTTTCCTTGGTGATGGTGGCGAGCTACATCCTGACAGCGTTCCCCTGCGCTGACCAGCCCCGGGCCACAAACAGAAAATACCTCGGGTGCACGTCTTGACTGGCACCTGGGGGCTATCTACGTTTCCACCAGAAAAACGTTTGCTCAATGAGTCGCACAGGTGGCCGAACAGGCTGCAGGAAGCGACGGGTAGCCGCACCGACAGCCCGACACGCCGGGACTTCGTCGAGTCGCCGACCCCCGACCTCTTCGGAGAGCCATGCCCCGCACACGCTCCACCTCGCCCGTCACCGGTCCGGTCCGTCCCGGTCCGGGTGCCCACACGACGCTGCGGCCCGCCGCCGCGGAGGTGCGCGCCGGTTTCTGGCACACGCGCCGCGAGGTCAACGCGCGCACCTCCATACCCCAGGGGCCGGAACTGCTGGAGTCCGCAGGGAATCTGCACAATCTGCGGTTGGCGGCGGGCACGGCCGACGGCGAGTTCCAGGGCGCGTACCCGTTCGTGGACACGGACATCTACAAGTGGCTGGAGGCCGCCGCCTGGCAGCTCGCCCAGCCCGGGGACGACCCGTCGGAGAACGACGCACTGGCCTCCGACGTGGAACGCGTCATCGCCCTCGTCGCCGCCGCCCAGCAGCCCGACGGCTATCTCAACACCTGGTTCCAGCTGGTCAAGGGCGGCGAGCGTTACCGGGACCTGCGCTGGGGCCACGAGCTGTACTGCGCGGGACACCTGATCCAGGCGGCGGTCGCCCACCACCGGGCCACCGGACGCGACGAACTCCTCGACGTGGCACGCCGCTTCGCCGACCACATCGACTCGGTCTTCGGGCCGCCGGGCAGCGGCAAGCCCATCGACGGCGTCGACGGCCACCCCGAGGTCGAGACGGCACTGGTGGAGCTGTACCGGGAGACCGGCGAACGCCGCTACCTGGACCTGGCGGGTTACTTCGTGGACCGTTTCGGCCACGGCCTGCTCGGCGGCGAGGCCTACTGCCAGGACCGCGTGCCGCTGCGCGACGCGGTCGACGTCGAGGGCCACGCCGTACGCCAGCTCTACCTGCTGGCGGCCGCGGCCGACCTGGCCGCCGAGACGGGCGACGCAGGACTGCGCGCGGCCACCGAGCGGCTGTGGCAGGCGATGACCACCACCAAGACCCATATCACCGGCGGGCTCGGCGCCCACCACGACAAGGAGGACTTCGGCGACCCGTTCGAGCTGCCCACCGAACGCGCCTACTGCGAGACCTGCGCCGCCATCGCCTCGATCCAGTGGAGCTGGCGCATGGCCCTGCTCACCGGACAGACCCGCTACAGCGACCTGATCGAGCGCACCCTGTACAACGGCTTCCTGGCGGGTGTCTCCCTGGACGGGGAGAGCTGGCTGTACGTCAACCCCCTCCAGGTCCGCGACGGGCACACGGACCCCGGCGGTGACCAGTCGGCCCGCCGCACCCGCTGGTTCCGCTGCGCGTGCTGCCCCCCGAACGCCATGCGGCTGCTGGCCGGCCTGGAGCACTACCTGTCCTCCGCCGACGGGCAGGGCCTGCAGATCCACCAGTACGTCACCGGCCGCTACCGCGGTGACCTCGACGGCGCCCCCGTCGCCGTGAGCGCCCGCACCGACTACCCCTGGCACGGCGCGATCACCCTGACGGTCGAGGAGAGCCCGGCGGACCGGCCCTGGACCCTGTCACTGCGCGTTCCGCAGTGGTGCCGTACGTACCGGGTCCGGTGCGGCGACCGGACCTACGACCAGACGGACGCCCCCGTCACGGAGGGCTGGCTGCGCCTGGAGCGCCCGTGGGCGCCGGGCGAGCAGGTCTTCCTGGAACTCGACATGGAGCCCCGGTTCACCGCCGCCGACCCCAGGGCGGATGCCGTACGCGGCTGCGTGGCCATCGAGCGCGGCCCGCTGGTGTACTGCCTGGAGCAGGTGGACCACCCCGGCGGGGGACTGGACGACATCGTCCTCGACACCACCCGCCCGCTCGGCGTGAAGCACCGACCGGATCTGCTCGGCGGCGTCACCACCGTGGTGGCCGCCGGCCACCGCCGGCACCTCCCGGCCGCCGACTGGTGGCCCTACCGGTCCACCGGCGGCGGCCCCGACACCGCGCCGCCGTCCGGTGAGCCCGTCGAACTCACCGCGATCCCCTACTCGCACTGGGCCAACCGGCGCAGCGGCAGCATGCGCGTCTGGCTGCCCACTTCCTGAACGACCCATCAGCCGGCGCGACCCGTCGGTATCGCGCCACCCCCTGTCACCCCGCCCCGGCTCCTCCGGGACGAATCGCACTCATGACAACGAGGTCATCCCCGTGAGACACACCCGTCGTAACCTCCTCGCCGCCGCTGTCGCCGTCGGCGCCCTCGCCTCCGTCACCGCCTGCAGCGGTGGTTCCGGCACCGGCACCACGTCCTCCGGCAAGTCCGCCCGGTACACCTTCTGGGACCCCTACCCGCAGTTCGACGCGTCCTCCGCCTGGGGCAAGCAGGTGGCCAAGTGCGGCACCCAGGCCGGCGTCACGGTCAAGCGGACCGGGTACGACACCACGGACCTGGGCAACAAGGCGCTGCTCGCCGCCCAGCAGGGCAACGCGCCCGACGTGATGCTCGTGGACAACCCCGTGGTCTCCACCCTGGTGGAGGCCGGGATCCTGACCAAGAGCAGCGACATCGGGCTGGACACCACGTCGATCCAGAAGAACGTCATCGGCGCCGGAACGGTGGACGGTGCCTCCTACGGCGTGCCGATCGGCGCGAACACCCTGGCGCTGTACTACAACGCGTCCGTGCTGTCGGCCGCCCACGTCGACCCCGCCTCGATCAAGGACTGGGCCTCGCTCACCGCCGCCCTGAAGAAGGTCAAGTCGGCCGGCAAGAAGGGCATCACCTTCTCCGCGATCGGCACCGAGGAGGGAAGCTTCCAGTTCCTGCCCTGGTTCTGGGGCGCGGGCGGTGACCTCACCAAGCTCGACGCCGCCCAGGGCGTGGCCGCCCTGTCGCTGTGGAAGGGATGGGTCGCCGACGGCCTCGCGCCGCACGACGTGCTGAACAACACGCAGACCACCAGCTGGCAGGAGTTCGCCACCGGCGACTACGCCTTCGGCGAGAACGGCACCTGGCAGCTCGCCAACGCCGAGAAGGCCGGCTTCAAGTACGGCGTGATCAGCATCCCGGCCAGGAGCGGCGGCGCCGCCCCGGTCCCCACCGGCGGCGAGTTCGTCACCGTCCCCGTGCAGAAGGACACCTCGCGCTACGCCGTGAGCAAGAAGATCGTCACCTGCCTGACCAGCGCGAAGAACCTGCTGGCCACCGACACCACCTTGTCGTACATCGCCCCGACCGCGGCAGTGCAGGCCCAGCAGGTCGCGCAGAACGCGAAGCTGAAGCCCTGGGTGACAGCGGTGGCGGCGGCCCGGGGCCGCACCAGCGGCGGACTGGGCGTCAAGTACCCCGTCATCTCGCAGCAGTTGTGGGCGGCGGTACAGGCAGGACTGTCCGGCGGCAAGACCCCCCAGGCGGCCCTGGACGCCGCGCAGCAGGCCGCCCACACCGGCTGACGCCGCCGCGGCTGCCGTACGTGCTGTCCGGACATCGCCACCCCGTGTCCCACTGAGGAGTCCCCGCATGACCACTGCCCATGCTGACCGTGCTCAGCGGTCCGAGGCCGTGTCCGGAACCACTGACGGCCAAGCGGCGGACACCGGTGCCGACCGGCGCGACGCGCAGTCGCGTCGGCGGCGCCAGCAGCGTAAGAGCCGGCTGACCGCCTGGACGTTCATCGCACCGCTGGCCGTCTATCTCACCGCCTTCTACGTCTATCCGCTCTACCGCAATCTCGACCTGAGTCTGCGCGACTACACGGTCCGGTCGTTCGTGGACAACAACGCGGCCTTCTCCGGCTGGGACAACTTCTCGCGCGTTCTGGACGACCCCACGTTCGGCCCGGCGCTGCGCAACACCATGGTGTTCACGCTCGCGTCGATCCTGTTCCAGTACACGGCCGGCCTCGGCCTGGCGGTCTTCTTCAACCGCCGCTTCCCGCTCGCGGCCACCCTCAGAGCGCTGTTCCTGATCCCCTGGCTGCTGCCGCTCATCGTTTCCGCGTCGACCTGGTCGTGGATGTTCAACAGCGAGTCCGGGGTGATCAACTACGCACTGCACCTGGCCGGCGTCGGCCAGGTCGACTGGCTCACCTCACCCGACTGGGCGCTGACGTCCGTCATCATCGCCAACATCTGGATCGGCATCCCGTTCAACCTGGTGATCCTCTACAGCGGCCTGCAGAACATTCCCGCCGAGCTCTACGAGGCCGCCGCGCTGGACGGCGCCGGCCGCCTGCAGCAGTTCCGACACATCACCTTCCCGCTGCTGCGACCGGTCTCCGCCATCACCGTGCTGCTCGGCCTCATCTACACCCTCAAGGTCTTCGACCTGATCTGGATCATGACCAAGGGCGGCCCCGGCGACGCCTCGAACACCCTGGCCACCTGGTCCTACCGGCTCGGATTCGGCTCGCTGCTCCCGAAGTTCGGTCCCGGCGCGGCCGTCGGCAACATCCTCATCCTCATCGCCCTCGTCTTCGGACTGCTCTACATCCGCGTCCAGAGGAGGCAGGAATCATGACCTCGAACACCAACCGGGTCCGGCGTTCGCCCGGCAGTACCGCCATCGCCCTCCTGCTCACCGCACTGATGCTCTTCCCGGTGTACTGGATGGTCAACGTGTCCCTCACCCCGCAGCAGGACATGCGCAAGAGCCCGCCCGACCTCCTCCCGCTCCACCCCACCTTCGAGGGCTACCACGCGGTTCTGCGGGACCAGTTGCCCTATCTGGCCACCAGCCTGCTGATCGGCGTCGGCACCGTCGTCGTCACCCTCGCCCTGTCCGCCCCGGCCGGCTTCGCCCTGGCCAAGCTTCGTCCGGTCGGCGGCGGCATCCTCAGTCTCGTCCTGCTGGTCGCCCAGATGATCCCGGGCATCGTCATGGCCATGGGCTTCTACGCCGTCTTCCTCAGCGGCGGGATGCTGAACTCCTGGTGGGGACTGATCATCGCGGACTCCACCATCGCCGTCCCCTTCGCCGTCATGATCTTCACGGCCTTCATGTCCGGCATACCCGGCGAACTCATCGCGGCCGCCCGCATCGACGGCGCCGGTACCTGGCGCACCTTCTGGTCCGTCGTCCTGCCGGTCAGCCGCAACGCCGCCGTCACCGTCTCCCTGTTCAGCTTCCTGTGGGCCTGGTCCGACTTCGTCTTCGCCAACACCCTCGACGGCGGCGGCGAAATGCGCCCGATCACCCTCGGCATCTACCACTACATCGGCAACAACAACCAGGAGTGGAACGCCATCATGGCGACCGCCGTCGTCGCCTCGGTACCCGCCACCGTCCTGCTCGTCGTCGCGCAGCGCTACGTCGCCGCCGGCGTCACCGCGGGCGCGGTCAAGGACTGACCGGGCATGCCGGCCACCGAACCGCCGGCGGAGCGGGAACGCGCCCCGCCCGGGCCCCGCCCCGCGCACAGCACAGGCCGCCACGCTCACGGCTGTCCGGTCTCCGACCAACCGGCCCACCGGTACCCAGCCACAGCTCCCCCCACCACTGCGCCGCACCCAAGCCCCCATCCTCAGGAGAGCCGCTGATGTCACACCTGAGCCCCCGTCACCGCACCCGGCCCCATGGCCGCGGCACCGCCGCCGTTGTGGTCGCGGCCCTGGCAGCCACCGCCGGCGTCCTCACCGGCGCACCCGCCAACGCCGCCCCCACCTCGTCGACGACCCTGGTCGTCAACGCCGCCCAGACCCTGCGGTCCGTCACCCATGTCGCCACGGGCAGCCTCTACGGGCTCGCCACCGCCGCCACCCCGGCCGACAGTCTCGTCCAGCCGCTGAAGCCGAACACCTTCGTCCAGATGGCACCCGGCGGATCGCAGCTGCCCAACGGCGAACCGGCACCGGCGGGTGACGCCCTGGTCGTCGCCTCCAAGGCTGCCAACGCCGGGGCCAAGGTGGTCGTCCGGATGCCCGACTGGTATCCCGACTTCCCCTACAAGTGGGTGAGCTGGAGCAACTGGCTGTCCGCCGTCGACACCCAGGTCGCCTCCGTGAAGGCGTCCGGCGCCACCAACATCAGCGCGTACGAGCTGTGGAACGAGCCCGACTGGACCTGGGACACCACCAACGCCGGGGCCTTCGACGCGGGTTGGGCGCGCACGTTCAAGGAGGTGCGCACCAAGGACACCACCACCCCCGTCCAGGGCCCCAGCTACGCCGGGTGGAACCAGAGCTCGATGAGCCAGTTCCTCACCGACGCCAAGGCCAGCGGCACCGTCCCGGACATCATCGCCTGGCACGAACTCGGGGGCAGCCAGGACATCGCCGCCCATGTCTCGGCATACCGCTCCCTGGAGAGCAGCCTCGGCATCAGCCCGCGGCCCATCTCCATCGAGGAGTACGCCACCCCCACCGAGGTGGGTGTGCCCGGACCGCTGGTCGGCTACGTCGCCAAGTTCGAGCGGGCCGGCGTCCACGACGCCGAACTCGCCTTCTGGAACCACTACGGCACCCTGGGCGACACCCTGACCGACACCGGCGGATCACCCAACGGCTCCTACTGGCTCTACAAGTGGTACGGCGACATGTCCGGGAACATGCTCACCACCACGCCCCCCGCCCAGACCGGCATCGACGGCGCCGCCTCGCTCAGCGGCGACGGCAAGAAGATCAGCGTCATCGCCGGCGGCGGCACCGGCTCCAACGCGGTCACCGTCAACGGCCTCGGCTCCCTGTCGTCCTTCGGCAGCACCGTCCACGTCAAGCTGGAGTACACCCCCTCCAAGGGCCGCACCACCGCCGTCTCCGCCCCGATCACCATCTCCGACGCCGACTACACGGTCAGCAACGGCTCCATCACCGTCCCCGTCGCCATGAACGCCTCCGACGGCTACCACCTGGTCGTCACTCCCAGCGGCACGTCCACCTCGCTGGCGGGGCGCTACCAGATCACCAACAAGAACAGCGGCCTCGCCCTGGACACCCTGAGCGCCGGAACCGCACAGGGCACCGCCGTCGTACAGGCCACCTCCAGCACCGGCACCGACCAGAACTGGACCCTGGCTGCCGCGGGCTCGGGCCTCTACAAGATCGTCAATCAGAAGAGCGGCCTGCTGCTCGGCATCACCAACATGAGCACCGGTGACGGAGGCACCGCTCTCATCTGGGGCGACACCGGCACCGCCGACCACCTCTGGCAGCTCATCCCGGACGGCAACGGCTACTACAAGATCGCCAACTACAACAGCGGCCTCCTGCTCGGCGTCAACGGCATGAGCACCGCGACCGGCGCCCAGGTCCTCCAGTGGACCGACAACGGCACCGCCGACCACCTGTGGACCCTCACCGCCCGCTGAGCGCCCCCATCCGAACGGCCCCGTGCCTGCCCGCCGAGGCGGGCACGGGGTCCGTCCGTCATGGACAGGGCTGCGAGCACCTCAGTCGGCGTCCGAGCCCAGCTTCGAATGCATGATCATGTCCCGTCGTCCGTCTCCGATCCGCTGCCAGTCGCGCAGGAGTCCCTCGCGCTGGAAACCGGCACGCTTGGCCGTGCGGAGCGAAGCGGTGTTCCACGGCTCGACGAGCAACTGGAGACGAGGGATCCGCAGATCACGCAGTGCCCAGGTGGATACCGCGCCGAGCGCGGCGGCCGCGGCCCCTCGGCCGCGAGCGGATCCAACGATCCAGTAGCCGAGAGAGGCGCGGCCCTGGCCCCGTTCCTGCAACCACAGGCCGACCGTCCCGACAGGCCGGTCGGCCTTCACGCTGACAATCACGAACGGATAGCCGGTGCGGTCGGTCACCCGTTTCCACTGGCGGCGGATGAAAGCCGTCCCGGCCTCGTCCGAGTAGACGGCCGGGACGGTCGTGATGAGCGGAATGTAGTCGTCGCCGGCCGCTTCACGGACCAGCGGCAGGTCACCGAGCTGCCAGGCGCGCAACACGAAATCGTCACCGGCGGCCATCCGAGGAACGTGGAGCGGCAGGTCCATGCCATAACTCTGCCACGGACGCGGGCCGGACGGCGTGGCTTTGTCCGGTGGCTCAGACCGGGGGCTCACACCGGGGGCTCACACCGGGGGCCGGGGGTCGTACTGGATGCCCCGGCGGACCTCACGCGCGCGCTCCGGCGAAGCCAGCCGACCGACCAGGTGGAGAGCCATGTCGATGCCGGCCGAGACACCGGCAGAGGTGATCACGTCACCGTCGTCAACGAACCGCTCTTCCTCGCGCACGTCGATCGTGGGGTCGAGTTCCGCGAGCAGATCAAGTGCGCCCCAGTGCGTGGTGGCGGGACGGTCGCGCAGCAGCCCGGCTGCCGCGAACACCAGCGCGCCGGTGCACACGCTTGTCATCAGCGGCACGGTCCGGCTCTGGCCGCGAACCCAGTCCAGGTGCTGGGCGTCCTTGAGCTGGGGGCGGGTCCCCCTGCCGCCCGGGTGCAGCAGCACCTCCAGCGCAGGCATGTCGGCCAGCGAGTGGTGCGCCTGGACGGTCAAGCCCTTCGAGCACGTGACGGGGCCGCCGTTGCCGGAGACGCAGAACACGTTCCAGCCGTCGTCGGGGAAGTTCCTCGTCCAGTACGACAGGACCTCCCACGGCCCGATCGCGTCCAGCTCCTCGACGTCCGGAAACAGCAGGATTCCGATCTGGCGCACTTCTCCGTCACTCATTAACTGATCCAAGCAGCCCACAGCGGCCGGCAGCGGACGCGAGCGGGCCGTCCCGCCCCCAGCGCCGGGCAGCGGTCTCAGAAGTTCATCGTGGACGCCACATAGACCATCGGCCGGACCGGGTTCACCAGGTCGACGGTGATCCGGTGGTCCGGCTTGTCGCCGTGCTGCTTGATCGTGACCCCGGCCCAGTCGTGGCCCTCGCCGAAGGTCCAGTGCGAGGTCCGCCGCTGCTTGGCGGTGAGCGTGACGGTGCCGTCCCGGAGCGCCTCGCGGCTGGTGCCCACCTGGGCCAGGAAGGTGTCGAGGCCGCCCGGGCTGGTGCTGAACTTCACGTAGAGCGTGCTGGTGGCCCAGGAGTTGGTCTCCAGGTAGCCGACCTGCTGCGACCCGTGCGGGACGGGGATCTCGTAGATGCGCCGCTGCACCCTGGTCGGCCACCAGTACGTCATCTTGTACGCGGCGGCCTGCTGCCGCTTGACCTCGCCGCCGTCGTGGCTCTGCGCGGCCGAGATCAGCACATAGCCGATCGGCACCAGTATCAGCAGCGGCACGACCGTCCACTGGACCCAGCGCGGCGGCTTCCTGGGGGGCACGGAGGTGGCCCGTACGGTACTCACTTGCCGAAGACCTCCGCGAGGCGTTCATAGCGTTCCACCCGGCGCCGGTTGGCGCGTCGGAAGCGCCGGGCCACCAGCCGGGCCAGGTCGGCCGCCCCGACCATCCCGGCCTCCGGGCCGAGCTGCGCCTTGGCGATACGGGCCTCCGGCCGGTAGCCGCGCCCGGTGAGATGCCGCCGGAAGGCGTCCCGGGCGGGGCCGATCAGCAGGTCGTCGGCGGCGCTGACGCCGCCGCCGATGACGAAGCAGGACGGGTCCAGGGCCGCCGCCAGATTGGCGATGCCCACGCCCAGCCACTGGCCGATGTCCTGGAACAGCTCGATGCACATCGCGTCGCCCTCGCGGGCCAGCTCGGTGATCAGCGGGCCGGTGATGTCCCCGACGTTCCCGCCGACCCGGTCGATGATCCCGTACGCCACCGGCGACTCGGCCAGCGCCAGCTCCCGGGCCTCCCGGACCAGCGCGTTGCCGCTGCTGTACTGCTCCCAGCAGCCCCGGTTGCCGCAGGGGCAGCGGTGTCCGCCCGGCACGACCTGCATATGGCCGAACTCGCCGGCCACTCCGTAACGGCCCCGCTTGACCTGGCCGTCCTCCAGGATCGCGCCGCCGATGCCGGTGCCCAGTGTGATCATCACCAGGTCGTTCTCGCCCCGGCCGGCCCCGAAGCGCCACTCCGCCCAGGCGGCGGTGTTGGCGTCGTTGTCGACCATCACCGGCACCCGCAGCCGCTCGGTCAGCCGGTCCTTGAGCGGCTCGTCCCGCCAGGACAGGTGGGGCGCGAACAGCACCCGTGAGCGGTCCGCGTCCACCCAGCCGGCCGCCCCGATGCCCACCGCGTGCACGTCATGCCGTTCGGACAGGTCCAGCACCAGTTCGGTGATGGTGTCCTCGACCACCTTGGGGCTCTTGGACTTGTCCGGGGTCTCGGTGCGCAGCTTCTCCAGGATGTTGCCGTCCGCGTCGACGACCCCCGCCATCACCTTCGTGCCGCCGATGTCGATGCCCACCGTGGGCACCCGTGGCGCGGTCAGGTGGGAGCGGCGCTCCCGGCGGCCCACCGTGCTCAGCAGCGTGCTGCTGCTCGACGAGCGGGTGACTGCGCCTCGGTACGACCGGTCGCGGTATGTGGTCATCGGGTCTGGCCGTCTCTCCGGTCGGGGGCATGGCAAGCGGGTGTCCCCGCCGATTCTGCCTCACCGGCGCCGCGTCGCGCTCCGCCGTCCGGTCTCTCAGGGGCGGACGAGGAGCTGGAACTCGAAGGCGTAGCGCGACGCCCGGTAGATGTGGGTGCCGTACTCGACCGCGCGGCCCTTGTCGTCGTAGGTGGTCCGGCGCATGGTCAGCAGGGCCGCGCCCGGCTGCTCGGCGAGCAGTTCGCCCTCCTCGGCGCTGGCGCTGCGGGCGCCTATGGCCTGCTGGGCGCTGTGCAGGGTGACACCGGCGCCGCGCAGCAGCCGGTACAGCCCGGTGGCCTCCAGCTTGTCGGTGGCGAGGTCGAGGAGGTCGGTGGGGAGGTAGTTGCACATGTACGCCATGGGCTCGCCGTAGGTGGAACGCAGGCGTTCCAGGACCACGACGTCGCTGCCCTCGGCGACGGCGAGCGCGGCGGCGACCTCGGCGGAGGCGGGCACCGTCTCGTTGCGCCGCACCTGGGTGGCGGGGCTCTGGCCGGCGGCCTGGAGGTCGTCGTAGAGGCTGCTCAGCTCCAGCGGGCGCTTGACCTGGCTGTGCACGACCTGGGTGCCGACGCCCCGGCGGCGGACCAGCAGCCCCTTGTCGACCAGGGACTGGATGGCCTGGCGGACGGTGGGCCGGGACAGGCCCAGCCGTCCGGCCAGTTCGATCTCGTTGCCCAGGAGGCTGCCCGGGGCGAGCCGGCCGTGCTCGATCGCGCCTTCCAGCTGTTGGGCGAGCTGGTAGTAGAGCGGCACCGGGCTGGAGCGGTCCACGGCGAAGTCGATGAGAGCGGACTGTGGCTTGGGCACGGGGGGAGCGTATCGGCCCGCGCCGCTGTCATGGAACTCAGACATCACATTGTCCGAACATACTGCTCCTTGTGTACATGGCCGGTGTCCTCGGTCACTCGGTCGTGGCCCGGTAAACGGTTGTCCTCGATCGCCGGACGGCCCTCGCTAGAGGTGGTGGCGGCGGTCGGCGACGTGGCGTTCGTATGTCTTGCGGGCCTCGATCGCGGCCGGGCGGGCGGCGACCTCGGCGACGGGGACGTCCCACCAGGCCTGGGCGGCGGGGGCGGTCGCGGCCGGGTCCGTCTCGACGTAGACGCAGGTCGGACGGTCGGAGGCGCGGGCGGCCGCCAGCGCCTCGCGCAGCTCGCGCACCGTCGCGGCGCGGATCACGTCCATGCCGAGGCTGGCGGCGTTGGCGGCCAGGTCGACCGGCAGCGGCTCGCCGCTGAAGGTGCCGTCGGCGGCCCGGTAGCGGTAGGCGGTGCCGAAGCGCTCGCCGCCGACCTGCGAGGACAGTCCGCCGATGGAGGCGTAGCCGTGGTTCTGGATGAGGACCAGGTTGACATTGACGCCCTCCTGGACGGCGGTGACGATCTCGGTCGGCATCATCAGATAGGTGCCGTCGCCGACCAGCGACCAGACCGGCGTGGTGGGGGCGGCCATCCGGACGCCGATGCCGGCCGGGATCTCGTAGCCCATGCAGGAGTAGCCGTACTCCAGGTGGTACTGGCGGGGGCCCCGGGCGCGCCACAGCTTGTGCAGGTCACCGGGGAGGGAGCCGGCGGCGTTGATGACCACGTCGTCCTCGCCGACGACGGAGTCCAGGGCGCCCAGCAGCTGGGTCTGGGTGGGGCGGGCCTCCTGGTCGGGGGCGGCGTAGGCGGCCTCGACGACCCGGCCCCAGCGCTGCTTGCCGGCCGCGTACTCGGCTTCGTACGCCGGGTCGACACGGTGGCCGGCCAGCGCCGCGGCGAGGGCTTCGAGGCCGGAGCGGGCGTCGGCGACCAGCGAGAGGGCGGACAGCTTGTGGGCGTCGAAGGAGGTGATGTTGAGGTTGAGGAAGCGCACGTCCGGGTTCTGGAAGAGCGTGGCGGACGCGGTGGTGAAGTCGCTGTAGCGGGTGCCGACGCCGATGACCAGGTCGGCGGTGCGGGCCAGGTCGTCGGAGACGGCGGTGCCGGTGTGGCCGATCCCGCCGAGGTCGGCGGGGTGGTCGTGGCGCAGCGAGCCCTTGCCGGCCTGGGTGGAGGAGACGGGGATGCCGGTGGCGTCGGCCAGGGCCTTCAGCGCGTCCTCTGCCTCGCTGTGGTGGATGCCGCCACCGGCGACGATCAGCGGCCGGCGCGCCCGGCGCACCGCCGCCGCGGCGTCCGCGAGCGCCGCCGGGTCGGCGGCCGGGCGCCGTACGTGCCAGATCCGCTCGGCGAAGAACTCCTCGGGCCAGTCGAAGGCCTCGGCCTGGACGTCCTGCGGCATGGCCAGGGTGACCGCGCCGGTCTCGGCGGGGTCGGCCAGCACCCGCATGGCGTTCAGGGCGGCGGGGATCAGCGACTCGGGGCGTACGACGCGGTCGAAGTACCTCGACACCGGCCGCAGCGCGTCGTTGACCGAGATGTCGCCGGAGACCGGGTGCTCCAGCTGCTGCAGTACGGGGTCGGCGACCCGGGTGGCGAAGGAGTCGCCGGGGAGGAGCAGGACCGGGATCCGGTTGACGGTGGCGAGCGCGGCGCCGGTGACGAGGTTGGTGGCGCCGGGGCCGATGGAGGTCGTCACGGCCTGGGCGGAGAGCCGGTTGAGCTGGCGGGCGTAGCCGACGGCGGCGTGCACCATGGACTGCTCGTTGCGGCCCTGGTGGTAGGGCATGACGTCCTGCGCCTCGACGAGCGCCTGGCCGATCCCGGCGACGTTGCCGTGGCCGAAGATGCCCCAGGTGCCGCTGATCAGCCGGTGGCGGATGCCGTCCCGTTCGGTGTGCTGGGCGGCCAGGAACCGCACCAGCGCCTGGGCGACGGTCAGGCGGCGGGTGGAGTTGCGGCTCATCAGGACCTCTCGGGGGCGGTGTAGAGGGGCAGGCGGGGGTCGACGGGCAGGTCGGGCCAGGTCTCGCGGATCCAGGCGTGGTCGGGGTGGTCGCAGATCAGCCAGGCGCGTTCGGCGCCCGGGCCCGCCATCACGTTGAGGTAGTACATGTCGTGGCCGGGGACGGCCATCGACGGGCCGTGCCAGCCGTCGGGAATCAGGACGACGTCGCCGTCGCGGACCTCGGCCAGGACGTCGGTGCCCCGGCCGTTGCCGGACGGCGAGACCCGCTGGTAGCCCAGGCCCGCCCGGCCGTGGGCCCGCGCGATCTCGAAGTAGTAGATCTCCTCCAGCCGCGACTCGCCCTCCCGGTCCTCGTCGTGCTTGTGCGGCGGGAAGGAGGACCAGTTGCCGCCCGGGGTGACGACCTCGACCGCGATCAGCCTGTCGCACTCGAAGACCCCGGCGGCGCCGAAGTTGTTGACCTGGCGCGAGCAACTGCCGCTCCCCCGCAGTTCGACGGGGACCGACGACGCGGGACCGTAGCGGGCGGGCAGCCGCCGCTCGCAGCGGGCGCCGGTCAGGGCGAAGCGGCCGCCGGCCTCGCTGGCGATGGAGACGTGCGCGTCCCGGGGGACGTACGCGAAGTCGCTGACGCCGGTGAAGACGGACTCCCGGCCGGTGAGCCGGAAGGTCTCGCCGCCGACGGCGACGGTGCACGAGCCGGCGAGCGGGATGACGATCCACTCGCTGTCGCCGGTGGCGAAGTCGTGCCACCCGCCGGGCCGCAGTTCGAGGACCCGCAGGGACGAGTGGTCCCAGCCGGCCCGCTCGGGGTCGATGTCGACGGCGTACGGGCCGTCCGCGGCCCTGCCCGCCGCCAGGTGGTTTTCGGTGCCGGTGGTCATGGTCCGAGCCTCCCCTTTCTCCGTCCGGTCCGTCACAGCAGTCCGACGGCCGTGTCGACGGCGGTCTCGACGCTGCCCTCCGCCGGGTAGAGCAGCGAGCGGCCGACGACCAGCCCCTGGACGGTGGGCAGGCGCAGCGCCTTGCGCCACTTCTCGTACGCGGCGTCCTGTTCCCTGCCGACCTCGCCGCCCAGCAGGACGGCCGGCAGGGTCGAGGTCTCCATGACCCCGGCCATCTCGTCGACGTCGTCGGTGACGGGGAGCTTGAGCCAGGTGTAGGCGGAGGTGCCGGCCAGGCCGGAGGCGATGGCGATGGACTTGGTGACGGCTTCGGCGCTGAGGTCGTTCACCACCTTGCCGTCGATACGGCGGGAGATGAACGGCTCGACGAAGACCGGGAGCCGCCGTTCGGCCATGTCGTCGATGGCACGGGCGGTGGAGAGCATGGTGGTCAGCGAGCCGGGGTCCTGGTAGTCGATCCGCATCAGCAGCTTGCCGGCGTCGAAGTTCAGGCGCGCTATGTCCTGGGGTCGGTGGCCGGTGAAGCGGTCGTCGAGCTCGAAGGCGGCGCCGGACAGGCCGCCCCGGTTCATCGAGCCCATGACGACCTTGCCTTCGAGGGCACCGATCAGCAGCAGGTCGTCCAGGATGTCGGCGGTGGCGAGCACCCCGTCGACGCCGGGCCGCGCGAGGGCCACGCAGAGCCGTTCCAGCAGGTCGGCGCGGTTGGCCATGGCGAACTTGCGGTCGCCGACGGCGAGCGCGCCGCGTGCCGGGTGGTCGGCGGCGACGATCATCAGCCGGCCGCTGTCGCCGATCAGGGGGCGGCGGACGCGGCGGGCCGCCGCCTCGCCGATCGCCTCCGGGTGCCGGGTCCGCACCCTCACGAGGTCGGAGATGCTGATGCTCAACGGTTGCTCTCTTCTCGCAGGAGGTCCTCGACCTCGGACTCGGTGGGCATCGCGGAGGAGCAGGCGAGCCGGGAGGCGACCAGGGCGCCGGCCGCGTTGGCGTACCGCATGATCCGCGCGGGCTCCCAGCCGGCGAGCAGGCCGTGGCAGAGCGAGCCGCCGAAGGCGTCGCCGGCGCCGAGGCCGTTGACCACCTCGACCGGGACCGGCGGGACCTCGGCGGTGGTGCCGTCGCGGTGCACGGCGAGTACGCCCTTGGGGCCCTGCTTGACCACGGCCAGTTCCACGCCGGCCGCGAGCAGTGCCTCGGCGCAGGCGCGGGGTTCGCGTACTCCGGTGGCGATCTCGCACTCGTCGAGGTTGCCGACGGCGACGGTGACGTGTTTCAGGGCCTCGGCGTAGAACGGGCGGGCCTCGGCGGGGTCCTTCCAGAACATGGGCCGCCAGTCGAGGTCGAAGACCGTGATCCCGCTCCTGGCACGCTCGCGGAGCGCGGTGAGCGTGGCGGTGCGGCTGGGCTCCGCGCACAGACCGGTGCCGGTGATCCAGAAGATGCGGGCGGCGCGGATCGCGTCCAGGTCCAGTTCCCCGGGGCGGATCTCCAGGTCGGGGGCCTTGGGCAGCCGGTAGAAGTAGAGGGGGAAGTCGTCCGGCGGGAAGATCTCGCAGAAGGTGACCGGGGTCGGCCAGGCGTCGACGGGGGTGACCCAGCGGTCGTCGACGCCGAAGCCCTTGAGCGCCTGGTGGCAGTACTCGCCGAAGGGATCGTTGCCGGTGCGGCTGATCACGGCGGCGGAGCGGCCGAGCCGGGCGGCGGCCACCGCCACATTGGTGGCGGACCCGCCGAGGAACTTCCCGAAAGTCTCCACCTGAGGCAGGGGCACTCCGGTCTGCAGCGGGTAGATATCCACCCCGATGCGGCCCATCGTGATCAGGTCGTACGGCTCGGTCATGGGTTGCGCTCCTTGTTGTCCGTGTCGCCCTCTGTCTAGCCGCGCCAGGAGAGCGCTGTCAACAGTATGTCCTTACATTCGAACGTTCAGAGTCTGTGTGCCACTTGACGTTATTGCGTCGTTACGTCGAGATGAATTGATGTCCTTACAAAATCTTGACAGGCGTCCGGCCGAGGAGTTTGCTCCCGTTCTGCAACGGCCGCGTCAACGTACGACTTCCGATCCCCCCTCTCAACGCAGCGAGGTGCAGGACCGATGGAACGCAGTACCAGAACCCGCAGGATCACCGCCGTCTCCGCCGCATGTGCCGCAGCCCTGCTGTTCGCGGGCTGCTCCAGCAGTTCCGGCGGCAAGCAGGCCGAGACATCCTCGGGCGGCGGATCGGCGGGCAAGGCCGACACCGCCCGTATCAAGATCGCGATGATCACCCACGCCGGCCCCGGCGACACCTTCTGGGACCTGGTGCGCAAGGGCGCCAAGGCCGCTGCCGCCAAGGACAACATCGACCTGGTCTACTCCAGCGATCCCAACGCCGCCACCCAGGCCAACCTGATCCAGAACGCCATCGACCAGAAGGTCGACGGCATCGCGGTCACCCTGGCCAAGCCCGACGCGATGAAGGACGCCGTCAAGAAGGCGGAGGCGGCCGGCATCCCCGTCGTCGGCCTCAACTCCGGCCTCGACAACTGGAAGAGCCAGGGTCTGCTGGAGTACTTCGGCCAGGACGAGAGCGTCGCAGGCGAGGCGTTCGGCGAGAAGCTCAACACGCTCGGGGCCAAGCACGCCCTCTGTGTGATCCACGAGCAGGGCAACGTCTCCCTCGAAGCCCGGTGCGCCGGCGTCAGGAAGACGTTCAAGGGCAAGACCGAGAACCTCTACGTCAACGGCACCGACCAGCCCTCCGTGAAGTCGACCGTCACCGCCAAGCTCAAGCAGGACTCGTCCGTCGACTACGTGGTCACGCTGGGCGCCCAGACGGCGCTCACCGCCGTCGGATCGGTGTCGGACGCGGGCAGCAAGGCGAAGGTCGCGACCTTCGACCTCAACAAGGACCTGGTCAAGGCCATCCAGGCGGGCACCATCGACTTCGCCGTCGACCAGCAGCCCTACCTGCAGGGCTACCTCGCGGTCGACTCCCTGTGGCTGTACAAGTTCAACGGCAACTACAGCGGCGGCGGCGTGCAGCCGGTGCTGACCGGTCCGGCGTTCGTCACCAAGGACAACGTCGACACCGTCGCGAAGTTCGCCGCGAAGGGTACCCGGTGACCATGGCTCACACTGCCGCGCCGGCGGCGAGTTCCTCGCCGCCGGCCCCCGCCCCCGACGCGGACGGCCGGACAGCCGGGCGCTCCCTGCTGCGGCGGCTGCTGGGCCGCCCGGAGATCGGCGCGCTGATCGCGGCCGTCGGCGTCTACCTGTTCTTCTTCGCGGTGGCGCCGTCCTTCCGGGAGGCGGGCTCGCTGGCCACGGTGCTCTACCAGGCCTCGGTGATGGGCATCATGGCGCTGCCGGTGGCGCTGCTGATGATCGGCGGCGAGTTCGACCTCTCCGCCGGCGTCGCGGTGACCACCTCGGCCCTGACCGCCAGCATCTTCGCCTTCCAGCTGAGCATGAACGTCTGGGTCGGCGTGGTCGTCGCCCTGGCGGTCTCCCTGGGCATCGGGGCGCTCAACGGATACATGCTGGTCAGGACCGGACTGCCGAGCTTTCTGATCACCCTGGCCACCTTTCTGATGCTCCAGGGCGCCAACCTCGCCGTCACCAAGATCTTCACCGGCAATGTCGCCACCGACGGCATTGCCGACATGGACGGCTTCGGCCAGGCCAAGAAGGTCTTCGCCTCGGAGATCCGCATCGGCGGGGTCGATCTGAAGATCACCGTGATCTGGTGGCTGGTCTTCGCCGCGCTGGCCACCTGGATTCTGCTGCGGACCCGGTTCGGCAACTGGACGTTCGCGGTCGGCGGCAACCAGGACAGCGCGCGGGCGGTCGGCGTGCCGGTGACCTTCACCAAGATCGCGCTGTTCATGGCGGTCGGCTTCGGCGCCTGGTTCACCGGTATGCACCTGCTGTTCTCGTTCAACACCGTGCAGTCCGGCGAGGGCGTCGGCAACGAGTTCCTGTACATCATCGCGGCCGTCATCGGCGGCTGCCTGCTCACCGGCGGCTACGGCTCGGCGATCGGCTCGGCGATCGGTGCCTTCATCTTCGGCATGGTCTCGCAGGGCATCGTGTACGCGAACTGGAACCCCGACTGGTTCAAGTTCTTCCTCGGCGTGATGCTGCTGGTCGCCACGCTGGTCAATCTGTTGGTCCGCCGCCAGGCGACGAGGAGGTGAACGCCATGACCGAAGCGAAGACCGGAGCGAGCACCGCGGCTCAGCCGGACGTCCCCGTCGTCTCCCTCAGGGCCGTCGGCAAGTCGTACGGGAACATCCGCGCCCTGCACGGCGTGGACCTGGACGTCCGGCCAGGCCGGGTGACCTGCGTCCTGGGCGACAACGGGGCCGGCAAGTCCACCCTGATCAAGATCGTCTCCGGGCTGCACCAGCACACCGAGGGCGAGTACCGGATCGACGGCGGGCCGGTGCGTCTGAACACCCCCCGGGAGGCCCTGGACCTCGGTATCGCCACCGTCTACCAGGACCTGGCCACCGTGCCGCTGATGCCGGTGTGGCGGAACTTCTTCCTCGGCTCGGAGGTGACGCGCGGCCCCTGGCCGGTGCGCCGGCTCGACATCGCCGCCATGAAGAAGACCGCCGACCAGGAGCTGCGGGCCATGGGCATCGTCCTGGACGACCTGGACCAGCCCATCGGCACCCTGTCCGGCGGTCAGCGCCAGTCCGTGGCCATCGCCCGCGCCGTCTACTTCGGCGCCCGTGTCCTGATCCTGGACGAGCCCACCGCCGCGCTCGGGGTCAAGCAGTCCGGGGTGGTGCTGAAGTACATCGCGGCCGCCCGCGACCGGGGGCTGGGGGTCATCTTCATCACCCACAACCCGCACCACGCCTACATGGTCGGCGACCACTTCACCGTACTGCGGCTCGGCACCCTCGAACTGAGCGCCGCCCGCAGCGAGGTGAGCCTGGAGGAGCTGACCAACCACATGGCAGGCGGCGCCGAGCTGGCCGCGCTCAAGCACGAGCTGGCGCAGGTGCGCGGGGTGGACGTGGAGGAGCTGCCCGAGCTGGAGGACATCGCGGAGCCCGCCGCCGGAAGCGGGACCCACGACAGGACTGGCGACAGGACTGGCGACAGGACCCGCGACAGGACCGCCGACGGGACCGGCAGTGAGACCGACGGCAGGGCCGGCGGCACGGCGTCCTGACAGTACGACAACCGCTGACATGACGTCCGAATGTCAGGACTAAGTATTGACGGCCGCCCGGCGGACCGCGAAGCTTCAACCGGTGGAGCTTCGCGGACGTCCCGGTCCCCGGCGCACCACCGAGACCGATCCACTGATCCACCTGTGCCCCGGTCAGCGAAGACCGGCGAGAGGAGCCCTCCTCATGACCGCCCCCTCACCCGCTCTGGACCGGATCCGGATCGGCTCGGCCCCCGACTCCTGGGGCGTGTGGTTCCCCGACGACCCGCAGCAGGTCCCCTGGCAGCGCTTCCTCGACGAGGTCGCCGACTCGGGGTACTCCTGGATCGAACTCGGCCCGTACGGCTACCTGCCGACCGACCCGGCCCGGCTCACCGAGGAGACCTCCAGCCGGGGGCTGACCGTCTCCGCCGGCACCGTCTTCACCTCCCTGCACAAGGGCGAGGCGGTCTGGGACGCCACCTGGCAGCACGTCGGCGAGGTCGCCGCGCTCACCCAGGCCATGGGCGCCCGGCACCTGGTGGTCATCCCGTCCTTCTGGCGTGACGACAAGACCGCGGAGATCATCGACACCCCCGAACTGTCCGCCGAGCAGTGGCACAACCTGGCCACCGGCATGGAGCGGCTCGGCCGGCAGGTCCGCGACACCTACGGGCTGGACATCGTCGTGCACCCGCACGCCGACACCCACATCGACACCGAGAGCCACGTCGAGCAGTTCCTCGACGCGACCGACTCCGACCTGGTCAACCTCTGCCTGGACACCGGCCACTACGCCTACTGCGGCGGCGACAGCGTCAAGCTCATCGAGACGTACGGCGAGCGGATCGGCTATCTGCACCTCAAGCAGGTCGACCCGGAGATCCTGGCCGACGTCGTGGCGAACGGCGTCCCCTTCGGCCCGGCGGTCCGGCGCGGCGTGATGTGCGAACCGCCCAGCGGCGTACCGGCCCTGGAACCGGTGCTGGCCGCCGCGCAGAACCTGGGCGTGGACCTGTTCGCCATCGTCGAGCAGGACATGTACCCGTGCCCGCCGGACCAGCCGCTGCCGATCGCCCAGCGCACCCGCAAGTTCCTGCGCTCCTGCGGTGCGTAGCGCGCCACCCTCCCAGCACGGCCACCCGGACACCCGCACCCGCACCCGCACCACCGATACGAGGAATCACATGACCAGCCACGGAACGCTCGGCGTAGCCGTCATCGGAACCGGTCGCATGGGCGCCGACCACGTCCGCCGCCTCACGGACGTGATCAGCGGCGCCCGGGTCGCCGCCGTGGTCGACATCGACGCCGAGCGCGTCAAGGCCGTCGCCGACGGCATCGAGGGCTGTGCCGCCTACACCGACCCGGCCCAGGCGATGGCCGACCCGGAGGTGGACGCGGTACTCATCGCCTCGCCCGGCCCGGCCCACGAGGCCGCGCTGCTGGCCGCCTTCGAGGCGGACCTGCCGGTGCTGTGCGAGAAGCCGCTCACCCCCGACGCCGCCTCCGCGCTGCGGGTACTGGAGGCGGAGCAGCGGCTCGGCCACCGCCGGGTGCAGGTCGGCTTCATGCGCCGCTACGACCGGGAGTACATGAAGCTCAAGGCCCTGCTGGTCTCGGGTGAACTGGGCCGTCCGCTGATGCTGCACAACCGGCACCGCAACGCCTCCGTACCGCCCGGCTTCACCAGCGCCATGCTCATCAACGACTCCGTCGTGCACGAGATGGACGTGACGCGCTGGCTGCTGGAGCAGGAGATCACCGCGGTCACGGTGCTGCGCCCGAAGGCGTCCGGGAACGCCCCCGAGGGCCTGGACGACCCGCAGTTCGTGATCTTCGAGACGGACGGCGGCGCGCTGGTCGACGTCGAGATCAACGTCAGCTGCGGCTTCGGCTACCAGGTGCAGGCCGAGGCGGTGTGCGAGAACGGCACGGCCCGCATGGGCGACGTCCACGACCTGCTCGTCAACACCGCCGGCCGCTGGGGCGGCACCATCGCCCCGGACTTCGTCGAGCGCTTCGAGGAGGCGTACGACCGCGAGGTGCAGGCCTGGGTGGACGCCACCCGCCGCGGCGAGGTCACCGGTCCGAGCATCTGGGACGGTTACGCGGCCGCCGCCGTGTGCGAGGCCGGCGTACGCGCCCAGACCGAGGGCCGCCGGGTGGAGGTCGAGATGATCGAGCGCCCCGCGCTGTACCGGGACTGAGACCGTGAGACCGCTCCCGGCCCCCGCGTGATCCGGCACGCCTCCTGGTGACAGACGGCCCGCCCCCGGCGCGGGCGGGGAGCCGCCTCCCCCGCTCCCCCGCCCGCGCCGCCACCTCCACGGAAGGGTGTCCCACTCCATGCGCATCGCACAGCTCGGCGTCGGCCGCATCGGTACCTTCCATGCCGCGACCCTGCACGACCATCCCGATGTCGGCGAGCTGCTGATCGCCGACGCCGACCCGGCGCGGGCCGCGGAGACCGCCGGCCGGCTCGGGGCCGGGGCACGGGCCCTCGGCTCCGTGGACGAGGCCTTCGCACCCGGCGCGGTGGACGCCGTCGTCATCACCTCCGCCACCTCCGCGCACGCCGGGCTCGTCCGGCGGGCCGCGCGGGCCGGACTGCCCGCCTTCTGCGAGAAGCCGGTCGCCGTCGACCTGGCCGGCACCATGGCCGCCCTGCGCGAGGTCGAGGACGCCGGGACCGTGCTCCAGATGGGGTTCCAGCGCCGCTTCGACCCCGGCTACCGGGCCGCCCGCGAGGCCGTACGCGCCGGGCACATCGGCCGGCTGCACACCGCCCGTGCCCTCACCTGCGACATGGCCCCGCCGCCGGCCGAGTTCATCCCGCTCTCCGGCGGGCTCTACCGGGACTGCCTGGTCCACGACTTCGACATCCTGCGCTGGGTCACCGGCCACGAGATCACCGAGGTCTACGCGGCCGGGGCGAACGGCGGCGCCGCCTTCTTCGCCGAGGCCGGGGACGTCGACACGGCCGCGGTACTGCTGACCCTGGACGGCGGGGCGCTGGCCACCGCCACCTCCACCCGCTACAACGGCGCCGGCTACGACATCCGGCTGGAGCTCTGCGGCACCGCCGACACCCTCGCCGTCGGCGTCGGGCCGCGCACCCCCGTCACCTCCGTCGAACCCGGCTCCGCCCCCGGGGTCCCCGACCCCTGGACCGGGTTCCTCGACCGCTTCGGCCCCGCCTACCGCGCCGAACTCGCCGCGTTCCTGCGGGTCGTGGCCGGTGAGCTGGCCAACCCCTGCGACGGCCGCGAAGCCCTCTCCGCCCTGCTGGTGGCCGAGGCCTGCGAGGTCTCACGGCGCGAACGGCGGCCGGTGCCCGTCGCGGAGATCGCCGACAGCGCCGCCGCACTGGACGCGGCGGCCCGGGAGCGGCCGGCCGGCGCCACGGCGGGATAATTCCCGCGACAGCCGATCCCGGCGGTGTTAGCTTCCGGCACCATGGACCCGCTCAACGAGAACGAGATCCGCGGATCATTCGCGAACTGCTCCAAAGGTGAGGCCCGCAGGCTGAGCCTGCCCCGGGGGCTGGACGCGCTGCCCTGGGCCGACCTGGACTTCCTGGGCTGGCGCGACCCCGGGGCCCCGGACCGGGGATACCTGGTCACCGGGCGCGGCGGCGCCCCGGTGGGTCTCACCCTGCGCAGCGCGCCGGCCGCCCGCCGGAGCCTGATCAGGACGAGCCTGTGCTCGGTCTGCGTGACCTCGCACGCCGGGTCGGGCGTCGATCTGCTCACGGCCCCCCGGGCCGGCGCCGCCGGACGCCAGGGCAACACGGTCGGCATCTACATGTGCGCCGACCTGGCGTGCTCCCTGTACGTCCGGGGCAAAAAGACCTCCGTACTGGTGCGCCGGTTCGAGGAGACCCTCACCCTGGAGGAGAGGATCGCCCGTACCCGCTCGAACCTGGCCCTCTTCCTCGACAAGGTCCTCGACGGCGCCGCCGGCACGGCGGCGTAGCGGACGGCTCAGCGGCTCAGCGCGTAGCGGCTCAGCGGCTCACCGGCTCAGCAGGCGCCCTCGTCCAGCCAGACGCCCCACTCACCGGTGGTGCCGGGCTCCTCGTTCTGGGTCCACCACTTGGCCTTCCACTTGTGGCCGTTGTGGGAGACCTCGTTGCCCGCGGTGTAGATCGCGGTGCTGCTCCAGGCCGCCGCCGTGCAGCTGCCGCCGGTCGGGGTGGGGGTCGCGGTGGGCGTGCCGGTGGGCGGGGTCGCGCCGGCGAACCTCACCGAGTACTTGGTGAAGTCGTACGCCGACTGCGTGACGCTGCTGCAGGTGCCCGACGTGGTGCCGTTGTTGTCGGGCGGGGAGCACTGGCGGTCGCGGTTGACGGACCAGAAGGTGAAGCGGGCCATGGCATGGCTGGTGGCGTAGTCCAGGACGGTCTGGAAGTCGGCCTGGTAGAAGTACTCGCCGGTGTCACTGCGGCCGTTCATCCCGGAGAAGCCCTCATGGGCGTAGGCGGTGGCGGCGCTCCAGCCGAAGGTGGACTGGAGGACGGAGTTGAAGTTGGTCAGGGCGGCGGTCTGGGCGGCCGCGCCGGCGAAGCCGCCGTCGAAGGGCATGATGGAGAAGTTGTTGGGCGTGAAGCCCTGCGACTTGGCCTCGTTGAGCATCTGCTTGCCGAACCAGCCGGTGCCGTCGGCGGTGCCGGCGGTGGTCACGGAGATGTAGAGCCCGGGGTTGTTCGCCTGGAGGATCTTGGCGGCGCCGATCTCGTTGTGGATGGCGGTGCTGTTCTCGTACTCCGGCTCTTCGAGGTCGAAGTCCATCGCCTTGAGGCCGTACTTGGTGACGACCTGCTGGTACGCGGCCGCGGTGGCCTCCGGAGTGCCGCAGGTCTGGCCGAGTTTGGTGCCGCCGTAGCCGCCGACCGAGACGGACACGTCGCCGCCCTTGGCGCGTATCGCGGAGACGACGCCGGCCACGGCGGTGTCGGAGGAGACGGCGGAGGTGCCGTCCCAGGTGGGTGAGCAGCCACCGCCGTTGGGGGCGAGGACGAAGGCCAGCTGGAAGGCCTTGAGGCCGGTGGCGTCCATGACCGCGCCGGGGTCGGGCGGGTTGTTCTCCAGCGGCATGAGGTAGGGCGCGGCGGCGTACCAGTTGCTGCCGAGGGTGGCGGCGCTGGCGGTCTGGCCGGTGGCGACGACGGCTGTCAGCGCGGCCACCGCGAGGGCGGCGGCCGAACAGGCGGCGGCGAGGCTGGTGAGTCTGCGGGGAGCGAGGCGCACGGAAGTCCTCCGGTGGGGACGGAGTCGGCTGGTTGGTACAGACCAATGCACCCACAGAGTGCTGCCCTTGATGCGACCGCGTCAAGGGATTGGACTGGACCAATCCGGCCGCCGTCGGCCCCGGGGCCCCGGCTCACATGGGTTGCACGGCTTACAGCCCCCAGTCGCGGCGCAGCTCCGCGAAGGCCTCGTGGAAGCCGGGGAAGGTCTTCTTCACGCACCCCGGCTCGTCGAAGGTGACACCACCGGGAATCCGCAGCCCCGCGACGGCGAAACTCATGGCGATGCGGTGGTCGCCGTGGCAGGCGATCTCGGTGCCGGCCGGGGCGCCCGGGTGGATCTCGATCCAGTCGTGGCCGGTGTCGACCCGGACACCCTGGCGGCGCAGATTACCGGCGCAGGCTTCGAGCCGGTCGCACTCCTTGACGCGGGTGTTGTAGACGTCCTCGATCCGGACCGGCCCGTCGGCGAAGGGCGCGATCGCGGCCAGGGTGGGCATGGTGTCGGAGATGTCCCGCATGTTGACGGTGACGCCGGACAGCCGGCCGGTGCCAGCGACCGTGGTGCCCTCGGGGCGGATGTCGACACGGGCGCCCATCCGGCGCAGGACGTCCACGAACCCCAGATCGCCCTGGAGGGCGCCGGTACCCAGGCCCGGAACGGTGATCTCACGGCCGGTGAGGGCGGCGGCGGCGAAGAAGTAACTGGCGGTGGAGGCGTCGGGCTCGATGTCGTACGCCGTGGCCCGGTATCCGGTGGGCGCGACGGCCAGGACGTCGCCGTCGCGGACCACCTCGGCGCCGAAGCGGCGCATCATCGCCAGGGTGATCTCCACGTACGGGGCCGAGACCAGCCCCGTGACGCGGATCCGCAGCCCCTCGGCCGTCAGCGGGCCGGTGAGCAGCAGCGCGGTCAGGAACTGCGAGGACAGACTGGAGTCGAGGTCCAGTTCACCGCCCTTGACGCCGTCGGTGACGACGGTCAGCGGGAGATGGCCGTCGGCCTCCTCGTACCGGATGTCCACCCCCAGGGACCGCAGCGCCTCGGTGAGCGGGGCGACCGGGCGGCGGCGCATCTGGGCGGAGGCGTCGAAGCGGAAGGTGCCGTGGCCGGCGGCGGCGAGGGCGGGCATGAAGCGGGCCACGGTGGCGCCGTCGCGGCAGTAGACCTCCGCCGGGGAGACGGCGGGGCCGGCCGGGCGGCCGGTCACCCGCCACTCGGCGCCGCCGCGTTCGACGGCGTAGCCGAGACCGCGCAGGCCCTCGGCGAAGGCCTCGGTGTCATCGGAGAGCAGCGGACGCCGCAGCGTGGTCGTCCCGTCGGCGGCGGCCGCGAGGAACAGCGCCCGGTTGGTGATCGACTTCGATCCCGGGACGGCGACGACGGACACGGGGACCTCCGGCAGGTCAGGCGATGTGCGGGCGTACCGGAGAATCCAACCACGCCCCGGACACGGCGATCACCCGACAGGAGTGAACCGCACCGGCAGCTCGCGCACCCCGCGCATCAGCAGCCCGGGGAGCCACTTCAGCGCGGCCGGCTCGGTGTCGAGCTCCAGCGTGGCGGTGCGCCGCAGCAGCGAACCGAGCACGATCCGGCCCTCCATCCGGGCCAGCGGGGCACCGAGGCAGTAGTGCAGGCCGT
The DNA here is from genome assembly GCF_056270125.1 of Streptomyces sp. RLA131. Classification (NCBI taxonomy): domain Bacteria; kingdom Bacillati; phylum Actinomycetota; class Actinomycetes; order Kitasatosporales; family Streptomycetaceae; genus Streptomyces; species Streptomyces sp. RLA131. Next base: position 6,635,354 of record NZ_JBWDOQ010000002.1, on the reverse strand, counting down.
GGCCGAAGGCGAGGTGACCCCGGGCGTCACGGCGGATGTCGAAGCGGTCGGGGTCGTCGAACTGCCGGGGGTCCCGGTCGGCGGAGGCGATCACCACCAGGACGGCCTCGCGGGCCGGGATGACGGTGCCGGCGATCTCCACGGGTTCGGCGGTGAAGCGGAACGTGGAGGTCTCCACCGGACCGTCGTAGCGGAGCATCTCCTCGACCGCGCCGTCGAGCAGCCCCGGGTCGGCCCGGAGCGCGGCGAGCTGGTCGGGATGGGCCAGCAGGGCACGCACCCCGTTGGAGATGAGGTTGACGGTGGTCTCGTGACCGGCGATGAGCAGCAGGAAGGCCATCCCGCCCAGCTCCGGGGGGGACAGCCGGTCGCCGTCCTCCGCGGTGGTGCGGATCAGCGCGCTCAGCAGGTCGTCACCCGGCGAGTGGCGCTTGTCCTCGATCAACTGGGCCAGATACGCGGCCAGTTCCTCGATCGCCTTGCTCTCCGCCTCGGGACTGCTGGGCGCGACCGCCTCGTTCGACCAGTGGCGGAAGGCCGCCCGGTCGAGATCGGGCACGCCGAGCAGCTCGCAGATCACGGTGATCGGCAGCGGGTACGCCAGGGCGTCCACCAGATCGGCGCGGCCGTCGGGGCTCGCCAGCATCGTGTCGAGCAGACCGTCGGTGATGCCCTGGACGCGCGGACCCAGCGATTCGACCCGGCGCATCGTGAACTCCCGCGCCACCAGCTTGCGCAGCCGGGTGTGCTGGGGCGGGTCGACACTCAGCAGATGCGGGCCGATCAGCTGCTCCTCCAGCGACCCCCAGCCCATCACCCTGGCGTCCTTCACCAGCCGGGGGTCGGTGAGCGCTCCCCGCACCTCCTCATGGCCGAGGACCAGCCACAGCTCTCCCCCGTCCGGGGTGCGCACATGGTGCACGGGGCCCTGCGCGCGCAGCTTGGCGTAGACCGGGTATGGGTCGGCAGTGAACTCGTCGCCGTAGACCGTCAGATCCACCGTTTCCATCCCCGCACCGTAACGCGGCCGGCCGGCGCCCGCGTCAGTCTTGCGGACGATCGCCGCCGGCGGCCTCCTCCAGACGGCCGAGAAGATCGGCGACCCGCTTGACCACCACGTCCCGGTCGCCGTCGGTCAGCTCGCTCCCCATGCCGCAGGCGGCGGCCCCGGCCGCTATCCACTCCGGGGCGCTGTCGACGGTGATCCCGCCGGCGGGCACCATCGCGGCCTGCGGAAGAGCAGCCCTCACCTCCGCCAGCCAGCCGGGGCCGTGCGCCGAGGCCGGGAACAGCCTGAGCGCGTCGGCGCCCAGCTCCAGGGCACGGACGATCTCGGTCGGCGTACCGACCCCAGGGAAGACCGGCACGCCGTAGCGGTGACCGGTGCGGATGACCTCCTCGTCCAGGCTCGGCGAGGCCAGGAAGCGGGCGCCCGCGTCGACCGCCATCCGGGCCGACGTACCGTCCAGGACCGTGCCGGCACCGATGATCGCGTCATCGCCGACCTCACGGACGAGCGTGGTGACCGCTTCGAGCGCGAACGGTGTGGTCAGCGAGAACTCGATGGTGGTGAGCCCCGCCGACAGCAGATGGTCGGCCGCCGCCGCGGCCTGGTCGTAGCTGTCCTTGCGGATGACGGCGACTACCCGCTGGGCCAGCGCGGCCCGGGTGATTTCCCAGCGGTACACGGCCGATCGCCGTCCTCTCCCTGTACGGTCACTTCACCCCAAGCTAGCGGCTGCCACCGACAGCGTGTGCGCGAGCGCCGAAACGGCGCACAAACCGCAACGCCACCGGGGCGGTGCGTAGACGCGCGCGTCGGCGCGGGGGGGCGCATGCCGTACATCACCTGCGGCGATCCTGGGAACAGGCTCTTGCCGGACGGGCGTCCGGTGCTTCAATACGGGGGTGACCGATCGACTTGAGGCCCGCGCGCGACCCGTCGTACTCGACGTGCTCCGGGTGTTCTGCGGGCCCGACGGCCGGCATGGCCAGGAGCTGGGCGTGGTGCGTGACGGCTCGGCCGTACGGACGGCCGCCGAGCGGCAGGCGCTGGCGGCGCGGCTCGGCCACGGCCGGACCGCGTTCGTCGACGACCCCGAGCGCGGGGTCGTCGACCTGTACGCCCCCGGCGGTCCGCTGGCCTTCGCCGGGCACGCCCTGGTCGGAGCCGCCTGGCTGCTCGACCTCGATGTGCTGGTCGCCCCGGCGGGCGAGGTGTTCGCACGCCACGACGGGGAGTTCACCTGGATCGCCGGACACGCGGAGTGGGCGCTGCCGTGCACCCTGCAGCAGTACGCCACACCGGCCGAGGTGGACGCGCTGCCCGTGCCGACGGCCGCCGAGGGCCCGCTGTACGCCTGGGCCTGGGAGGACGAGACCTCGGGCCGGGTCAGGGCCCGCGGCTTCGCCGGGCAGGGCGACACGATCGCCGAGAGCGAGGCGTCGGGGGGTCCGGCCCTGCTGCTCACCGACCACCTGGACCGCGCGCTCAACATCGTGCAGGGTCCCGGCTCGCAGATCCTCACCGCGCCCGGCCGGGACGGCGAGGTCGAGATCGGCGGCCGGGTCCGCCTCGCCCGGGCCGCCGCGCCCCGGCCCACGCCGCTGCCCAGGCCCGTCCCCATGCCCCAGCGCTGGGCGGAGGCCCTGCACCCGGTCTCCCGCAAGACCCTCCTCCCCTGACCAATTCGGCAGTCAGGGGTAGCCGTACAACCGTTCCATCTGGTGAAGTATCCCGTTCATAGGCTCTGGCCAATACATGACTGAACGGGACGGCTTCTGTATGCGAATACCCCCTGTGCTCGCCGCTTTGGCCGCCGGCTCCCTGCTCGCCGTGGCCGCGGCCGGCGACGCGAGCGCGGCCACACCGAAGGTGACGTGCACCTCAGTGACCTCGGGTCTGGCCAAGAAGCTGACCACCGACATCACGGCAGCCCTGAAGAACCGCAGCAGCACCGTTTCGATTGCCCTCTACGACCGCACCAGCGGCACCACCTGCACCTACCGCTCCACGAGTCACTACGACTCCGCCAGTGTGGTGAAGGCCACAGTGCTCGCCGCGCTGCTGCGTCAGGCCCAGGAAGCGGACCGGTCGCTGACCGCGACCGAGAAGAAGCTGGCCACGGCCATGATCACCAAGTCGGACAACAACGCCACCACCACCCTGTGGAAGCAGGTCAAGGTCAAGGGCGTCCAGCACTTCCTCGACCTGGCGAAGATGACCCACACCACCCCCGGCGCGGACGGCTACTGGGGCCTCACCCAGATCACCGCCGACGACGAGGTCAAGCTCCTCCGGCTGCTGACCTCCTCCAGCACCGTCCTGACCAAGAGCTCGCGCAGCTACGAGCTGGGCCTGATGAACAAGGTCGTCTCCGACCAGCGCTGGGGCGTCCCCTACGGCGCCCCGAGCACCGCCACCGTCCACGTCAAGAACGGCTGGCTCTCCCGCGCCACCCACCAGTGGCGGGTGCACAGCATCGGCGCCTTCACCGGCGGCGGCCACGACTACGGCCTTGTCGTCCTGACGCACGACGACAAGACCATGGACTACGGGATCACCACCATCCAGCGGGTCGCCAAGGCCGTCCACACCGACCTGGGCTGAGTCCGTCCCCCGCCCCCGCCCCGCCCCCGCACGGCTGTCGGGCGGGGGCGGCCCGTTCCCCGACACCTGTCGGGTGACCTGCGACGACGTACCGTGACACGGTGACGTCGAGGGCGCGGCAGTGCGTCCGATCAAAGGACTGGACGACACATGACCACTTACCCGTTCGACCCCGAACTGGCCGCGGCCCTCGCGATGATGCCCACGGCGGCGGTGTCCGACCTGACCGCCGCCCGGGACGAGATGGCCGGCATGATCACCGTCCTCAACGCCGACGTGGACACCGACGGCGTCGACGTCACCGACCTCCACGTCCCCGGCCCCGAGGGCGCCCCCGACATCCTCCTGCGCTGCTACCGCCCGCAGCGGCCCGCCACACCCGGCCCCCTGCCGGTGGTCTACGACATCCACGGCGGCGGCTTCATCCTCGGCACCCCGGACCTCGACCACGGCCACAACGTGCTCCTCAGCCGCGAACTGGGCGCGCTCGTCATCTCCGTCGACTACCGGCTCGCCCCCGAACACCCGTACCCCGCCGGGCTGGAGGACTGCTACGCCGGCCTGTCCTGGGTCGCCGAGAACGCCGCCGAACTCGGCGCGGACCCGGACCGCGTGGTCCTGTTCGGCTCCAGCGCGGGCGGCGGCCTGGCCGCCGGGCTCGCCCTCCTCACCCGCGACCGAGGCGGCCCCGCGGTCCGCTTCCAGTACCTCGGCATCCCCGAACTCGACGACCGCCTGGACACCCCCAGCATGCGGGCCTTCACCGACACCCCGCTGTGGAACCGCCCCAACGCCGTCATCAGCTGGGACTCCTACCTCGGCCCCGGCACCCCGGGCACGGACGGCGTCCCCCTCTACGCGGCCCCCGCCCGCGCCACCGCCGCCGACCTCGCCGGGCTGCCGCCCGCGTACGTCTCCGTCATGCAGTTCGACCCCCTGCGCGACGAGGGCATCGACTACGCCCGCACCCTCCTCGCCGCCGGCGTCGCCGTCGAGCTGCATCTCTTCCCCGGGACGTTCCACGGATCCGGCATGATCGCCCACGCCGAGGTCTCCCAGCGCGAGATCGCGGAAGCGCTGGCCGTCCTGGCCCGAGCGCTTCGTTAGCGGCGGTGGGGGGTCGGTGTCGCACCGCGATGCTCTCCTCAGCGCTCGCGATGCGGGCACTTTCGAGTCGGACCCGGGATCCTCGCTCGTCGCTTGCGGGGAGCACCCCGGTACGCCCCCTCCCAGGTCTCCTCGCGGCCAACGCTCAGCGGTGCTTCGTCACAGAAGAAGCCACCGGCCCGGGAAGGGACGACGTCGGGGTGCCCCCGCAAGCGACGAGAACCGGCTTACGGCACCGAACACTGTTGGCCTGGCGTTCGAGCGCTGAGGTGGGGGTACCCCCGGACGGAGTCTGGGGGAGGGCCCCGACGGCGGCACCGACCCCCCGGCGACAAACCGGGCGCACCCTCACTCGCCGGAGGCGAGCCGCATGGCGTGCAGCGCGAGTTGGGCGCGGAAGCGGTCGCGGGGGTCGGCGAGGTGCCAGCCGAGGGCGGATTCGACCTGGGCCAGGCGGGCGGCGACGGAGCTGTGGTGGAGGTGGAGGTCGGCCGCGGCCTGGCGGAGCGTGCCGGCACGGCAGAACGCTGCGAGGGCGGTGAGGGCGGGTTCGCCGCCCCGGGTGCCGGCCAGGGCCGCGAGGGCCCGTACGTCGGGCTGGGCGCGGAGCCGTTCCACCGGGATGTCGGCGAGGAGGGCCACCGCGCCGAGTTCGTCGTGGTCCACGACGGCCTCCCCCGGTGCCCCGGCCACGGCGAACCGGAGGGCCAGCCGGGCCTGGGCCCATGACGTGCCGGCGTCCAGGGCCGGGGCGCTGCCGCCGACGCCGATCCGTACGTCCTCGGCGCCCCGCGCGGCGACCACGGCCCGCAGGTCGCCTGCGGAGGACTCGGTGCCGGGGACCAGGGCCACGGCGAGCGGGCCGACGCTGGCCACCCGTACGCCGGGCCGCAGCTCGTGGCGGCCGAGCGTGGCGACGGCGGCGAGCCCGGCGACCGCCACCACGCGCAGCGGGCGGCCCGGGTCGAGGCCGAGCAGCCGCAGGGCCCGGGACCGGTCCTCGACCGCCTCGCGTTCCGACAGCGCGAGCTCCACGAGCGCCGGGTCGGCCACATGCCGCTGCGGCGGCGTGTCCTGCTCGTGGCCGGCCAGCACACCGGCCGCGATGGCCATCCACTCCAGTACGAGGTCGTCGAAGGGCCCGGGGTCTCCCTCGCGCTCCAGCCAGACCCGCCCCCGGCTGCCCTCCTCGCCCGGCGCGAACTCCACTCCGCCGGCCCGCTCCCCCGCGACCGCTTGCGGCTGCGCGGTCCCGGCAGGCCCGAACCGTACGGTCCTGCCGTCCAGTTCGAGGCCGGCCGGGCATTCCGCGAGGGCGGCGGTGGAGCGTACGAGCGATTCGGCGTCGAGCCGGCCGGCGCCGAGCAGCGCCTCGTAGTGGGCGATCACCCGCAGCGCGGCGGCCGCGTCGGGGTCGAGCGCCGAGAGCCGCAGCAGCAGACCTTTCATGCGGGTGGAACGACCGGACCCGTTGCTCCGGTTCCGCCCGGCTCCCGCCAGCGTGCGGCGAGCCGGGCCGCGCCCTCGGTGGTCAGTGAGCCGTGCAGGCGCAGCCGGGCGATGCCGCCGTCGGGGAAGGTGTCGATCCGTACGTGGGTGGCGGCGGGGGCGTCGACGACGAAGCGGTGGACGGTGTCGGGCTGGAGGCGGGTGCGGGGCAGGATCTCGAACCAGTCGCCGGTCTCGCCGTCGCGGCCCGACAGGGTGGCCCAGCCGGCGGAGTTGCCCTTTGTAGTAGCCGGTGTCGATCTCGACCGCGCGGATCACGCCCTGTTCGGCGAGCCGGTAGCGGACCCAGTCGTTGCCCTTGTCGCGGCGGCGGCGGGTCTCCCATCCGTCGCCCATCCGGCGGGACCTGCCGGGGAGGATCGGGTTGACCGGGGAGGAGTAGAAGCGGTCGGAGACGTCCTCGGCGGTGCCGCCGTTCTCCAGGGCGACCAGGTCGAAGGTGCCCAGGGCGGTGAGCCACGCCGGGTCGGGGACGATCTCGCCATGGACCCGCAGCCGGGCGATGCCGCCGTCCGGGAACTGCTTGAGCCGCAGGTGGGTGAAGCGGCGGGCGGCGGTGACCTCGAAGCCGTTGGCGGCGTGGCCGCCGACGGCGGTACGGGGCACCAGCTCGGTCCAGTCGACGCCGTCGGCCAGCAGTTCCGCGGGGGATGCCGACATCGGGGCCGAGGTGCCCTCGACGGCGATCTGCTGCGGGTAGTTGCCCCGGAAGTGGGCGGTGTCGACCAGGACGCCCCGGACGACGCCGGGGGCGGCGAGCCGGATCAGCGCCCAGTCGTGGTCGGTGTCGGCCGGGTGCGGGGTGCCGGCGTCGGCGCCCCGGCGGCGGCGGGTCTCCCAGCCGTCCATGATCTGGCCCTTGTGGCCGAAGTGCTCGCTGCGGAACTCCGCGCGCTCGGGGAGGAGCAGGTTCTCGCGCTCGGCGAAGAACTCGTCGTTGGCCGCGACGACCCCGGCTCCGAGCCGGCGGTCGGCGAGGTCGACGAGGCCGGTGAAGGGCAGTTCCGCGCTGCGGTAGTCGGCGTACGGATCGCCTCCGGCGTACGGCTGGGCGTCGCCGGTGAAGCGGGCGGTGGGGGTCACCTGGTCTCCCTGTCCATCAGTCGGCCGGAGGGTTCGGTCGTGGGGGCGCCGTGGTCGGCGATCTGCCGGCCGCGCAGCCAGGTGGCGCGTACGACGCCGCTCAGGGTGCGGCCGGCGTAGGCGGTGACCCGGTTGCGGTGGTGCAGCGCGGCCGGGTCGACGGTGAAGGTCTCGTCGGGGGCGAGGACGGCGAAGTCGGCGTCGTGGCCGGCCGCGATGGCGCCCTTGGTCCCGGTGAGCCCGGCGAGCGCCGCCGGGGCCGCGGCCATCCAGCGGACCACGTCGTCGAGGGTGTGGCCGCGGCGGCGGGCCTCGGTCCAGATGGCGGGCAGGCCCAGCTGGAGGGAGGAGATGCCACCCCAGGCCCGGCCGAAGTCGCCGGTGTCGAAGTGCTTGAGGTCGGCGGTGGAGGGCGAGTGGTCGGAGACGACGCAGTCGATGGTGCCGTCGGCCAGTCCCTGCCACAGGGCGTCCTGGTTGACGGCTTCGCGGATGGGCGGGCAGCACTTGAACTCGGTCGCGCCGTCCGGGACTTCCTCGGCGGTCAGGGTGAGGTAGTGCGGGCAGCTCTCGACGCTGAGGCGGACGCCCTCGCGTTTGGCGGCGGCGATCAGCGGGAGCGCCTCGGCGGAGGACAGGTGCAGGACGTGCACCCGGCAGTCCAGTCGTGCGGCGAGGGCGATCAGGCCGTCGATCGCGGTGTTCTCGGCGTCCCGGGGCCGGGAGGCGAGGAAGTCGGCGTACTTGCGGCCCTCGGGCTGCGCGGCTCCGTCGATGAGGTGCGGGTCCTCGGCGTGCACGACGAGGAGGCCGTCGAAGCGGGCGATCTCCGTCATCGCTCCGGCCAGCTCGGCCGGGGCGAGGTGCGGGAACTCGTCGACGCCGGAGGGCAGGAGGAAGCACTTGAAGCCGAAGACCCCGGCGTCGTGCAGTGGCCGGAGGTCCTTGACGTTGCCGGGGACGGCCCCGCCCCAGAAGCCGACGTCGACGTGGACCCGGCCGCGCGCGGTGTCGCGCTTGAGGTCCAGGTGAGCGGTGGTGGTGGTCGGCGGAATGCTGTTGAGGGGCATGTCGATCAGCGTGGTGACGCCGCCGGCCGCGGCGGCGCGGGTGGCGGTCGCGAACCCCTCCCACTCGGTGCGGCCCGGGTCGTTGATGTGGACGTGGGTGTCGACCAGGCCGGGCAGCAGGGCGTCGTCGCCCAGGTCCACCAGCCGTACGCCGGCGGCGGTCGCCTCGTACGTGGCGTATGCCTCGTACGGGAGTACGCCGGTGATCGTGCCGGCGGTGACGGTGACGGTCGCCGGGCGGGTCCCTTCGGGGGTGACGACCCTGGTCGAGCGCAGCACGGTCTCGACTGCGTCGGGCATGCACGGCCTCCTGAACCCTGACTTCAACATTTCGTTGAAGAAATCTTGGATGCGGTCGCACGGCCCGTCAAGGGGCCGCCGAGCCGGGTGCGGGCCGCCTCTTGGCTGATTCCACCAGGCGGAATACGCTTTTCGCAACACCTGCCGCGGCTCTCCGCGGCAGCACACCCGGCGGAGACCACGGTGCGCACGGCGGCCGGTAGGCTGCCCGGCATCCGCCATCCGCCGGGAAAGCCTGGAAAGGAACGCATGTGCCGTCAGACCGCACCGGGGGCGTGCAGTCCCTTGAACGCGCCTTCGACCTGCTGGAGCGGATGGCCGACGCGGGCGGCGAGGTCGGCCTGAGCGAGCTGTCCGGCAGCAGCGGCCTGCCGCTGCCCACCATCCACCGCCTCATGCGCACCCTGGTGGACTGCGGTTACGTACGCCAGCAGGCCAACCGCCGCTACGCGCTGGGTCCGCGCCTGATCCGTCTCGGCGAGAGCTCCTCCCGGTTGCTCGGCACCTGGGCGCGGCCGTACCTCGCCGAGCTGGTCGAGGCCACCGGCGAGACCGCCAACATGGCCCTCCTCGACGGCGACGAGGTCGTCTACGTGGCCCAGGTGCCCTCGCGCCACTCCATGCGGATGTTCACCGAGGTCGGCCGGCGCGTCCTCCCGCACTCCACGGGCGTCGGCAAGGCCCTCCTTGCCCAGGTGCCGCCGGAGGACGTACGGGCGCTGCTCGGCCGCACCGGCATGCCGGCGGCGACCGAGAAGACGATCACCGAGCCCGACGTCTTCCTGGTGGAGCTGGAGCGCATCCGCGGCCTCGGCTACGCCGTCGACGACAACGAGCAGGAGATAGGCGTCCGCTGTCTGGCGGTCACCGTGCCGGACTCCCCGACGGCGGCCGCCATCTCCATCTCCGGGCCGGCCGGCCGGGTCACCGAGGCCGCCACCGACAAGATCGTGCCGGTGCTGCAGGACGTCGCCCGGCAGTTGTCGCGGGCACTGGCGAGCAACGGCACGGCCTGAGGGCCCGGGACCACCGGCTCAGTCCTCGCCCAGCTTCGGCCCCCCGAACAGCTCGATGCACCGCCGCACCTCCGTGAGCGCGCTCCCCAGCGCACTCACCGAGCCCAGCGCGCCGGCGAGCGCCAGGAGGGAGCGCCGCAGCCGCTCGGCCTCCGGGGCCCCGGTGGCCGTTTCGGCGTCCAGGACGGCGAGTTCCTCCTCGGCGATGCTCCGGTCGGGCCACTCGGCCGGGTAACCGGCGAGTTCCCGGTTGAGCCGGGCAACGGAGGCACGCAGTGCCTCGACTCTCGGGTCCACGCTCCTCCCGCCGTACAACGCGGAGCTCGTTCCGCTCCGGTCCTTCACCACGGGATATTCCCCACAGCTATGCCCCCTGCCGTTCGCGCAACCGTCCGGCTCCCTCGCGGAGCGCGGGGAGGACAGTAAACGCGACGGAGCGCGCGGCCCGCCATACGGAAAGCGAAATCCGTTCAACTTCATTGATTTTGAAACCACTTGGCAACATCCAGCCGGATGACCGGCGCCGCCCCGGCGGCCGGACGGCCGTCCCGGCGGGGTTCCCTGGTATGCAGGGGGCATGACCGAACACATCGCCGGGCTGCTGCTGGCGGCCGGGGGCGGGCGCCGGCTCGGCGGGCGGCCCAAGGCGCTGCTGGAGTACGCCGGTCGCCCGCTGGTGGAGTCCGCGGCGCGCGTCCTGCGCGACGGCGGCTGCAGGCCGGTGCACATCGTGCTGGGCGCGGCGGCCGAGGAGGTACGGGCCCGCGCCGAACTCGGCGGCTGCGTGGTGACCGTCAATCCCGGCTGGGCCGAGGGCATGGGCTCGTCGCTGCGCGCGGGGCTCGCCTCACTGGCGGGGACGGGCGCCCTGGCGGTGGTGGTCGCCCTGGTGGACCAGCCGGGGATCGGGGCGGCGGCGGTGGCCCGGGTGGCGGCCGCGTACGTGTCGCCGGGGAGCCTGGCGGCAGCCGCGTACGACGGGCGGCGGGGGCATCCGATCCTGCTGGGGGCGGACCACTGGGCGGGGGCGGCGGCGAGTGCGGTGGGCGACCGGGGGGCACGCTCCTATCTGCAGCGGCACGAGCGGGAGATCACGCTCGTGGAGTGCGGGGACATCGCGGCGCCCGCCGATATCGACACCCCCGAGGACCTGCACCGGCTCACCGACCCTCCTGCGGACCGTTGAACTTCCACCATGCAGAAATTATGCTCCACCCAGCAGAATCACTCGAACCTCGGCACCTCGTGCCTAGGCCGCCGGGCAAGGAGAACACCGTCATGTCTGCCGTCGTCGCCGAGACCGTACCCTCCGTCGAACGCGCGGAGGAGGTACTGACCGACGAGGCACTGGCCTTCCTCGGCGAACTCCACCGCCGCTTCGCCCCCCGCCGGGCCGAACTGCTCGCCCGCCGCGCGCGGCGCCGCGACGAGATCGCCCGCACCGGCACGCTGGACTTCCTGCCGGAGACCGCCGGGATCCGCGCGGCGGACTGGCAGGTCGCCCCCTGCCCGCCCGCCCTCGCCGACCGCCGGGTCGAGATCACCGGCCCCACCGACCGCAAGATGACCGTCAACGCCCTCAACTCCGGCGCCCGCGTCTGGCTCGCCGACTTCGAGGACGCCTCCGCCCCCACCTGGCACAACGTCATCGGCGGCCAGATCAACCTGATCGACGCCTACGAGCGGCGCATCGACTTCACCTCCCCCGAGGGGAAGCTCTACGCCCTGCGCCCCGACGCCGAGCTGGCCACCGTGGTGGCCCGGCCGCGCGGCTGGCACCTGGACGAGCGCCACCTCACCGTAGACGGCGAACCCGTCCCCGGCGGCCTGGTCGACTTCGGCCTGTACTTCTTCCACAACGCGCAGCGGCTGCTCGCCCGGGGCAAGGGCCCGTACTTCTACCTCCCCAAGACCGAGTCGCACCTCGAAGCCCGGCTGTGGAACGACGTGTTCGTCTTCGCCCAGGACTATGTGGGCGTGCCGCAGGGCAGCGTCCGCGCCACCGTCCTGATCGAGACCATCACGGCCGCCTTCGAGATGGAGGAGATCCTCCACGAACTCCGCGACCACGCGAGCGGGTTGAACGCCGGCCGCTGGGACTACCTGTTCTCCATCGTCAAGAACTTCCGTGACGCGGGCGAGAGGTTCGTCCTCCCGGACCGCAACGCCATCACGATGACCGCCCCCTTCATGCGCGCCTACACCGAACTGCTGGTCCGCAGCTGCCACAAGCGCGGCGCCCACGCCATCGGCGGCATGGCGGCCTTCATCCCCTCCCGCCGCGACGCCGAGGTCAACGCGGTGGCCCTGGAGAAGGTCAGGGCCGACAAGGACCGCGAGGCCGCCGACGGCTTCGACGGCTCCTGGGTCGCCCACCCCGACCTGGTCCCGGTAGCCCGCGCCTGCTTCGACGCCGTCCTCGGCGACCGCCCCCACCAGAAGGACCGGCTGCGCGAGGACGTCCACGTCACCGCCGGGCAGCTGCTCGCCGTCGACTCCCTGACCGCCAGGCCCACGTACGAGGGCCTGCGCAACGCCGTCCAGGTCGGCATCCGCTACATCGAGGCCTGGCTGCGCGGCATGGGCGCCGTCGCCATCTTCAACCTCATGGAGGACGCCGCCACCGCCGAGATCTCCCGTTCCCAGATCTGGCAGTGGATCAACGCGGGCGTGGTCTTCGCCGACAACGGCGAGAAGGCGACCGCCGGCCTCGTCCGCCGCCTCGCCGCCGCCGAACTCACCGCCATCCGCGCCGAGACGGGTGAGGAGGCCTTCGCGGCCGGCTCCTGGCAGCAGGCCCACGACCTGCTGCTGCGGACCGCCCTCGACGAGACCTACGTCGACTTCCTGACGCTGCCCGCGTACGAGCAGCTGACCGGCTGACGCCGCCCCTGCGAGCCGAGCGGCCCGGCCGGGCGCTTCACCGGGCCGCCTCGCCGTCCGCCACCGCCTTGGTGGGGACGGGCAACTGGTTGAAGCCGTAGTACACCGCCATCGCCCCGTGCAGCGCGAGCGTCAGCGGCGCCGAGACGAACGACAGCCCCACCAGCGCCGGATAGACCAGGTTCCCCAGCGCGAACCGCCCCCGCGTCGCCCTGGCAGCCTCCACATCGACCCGCGCGTCGAACAGATGCCCGGTCCGTGTCAGCCACCACCACAGCAGCCCGAACGTCACCGCGTGCGCCACCATGAACCCGCTGTACAGCGCCGCGGCGACATGCGACGCGTGTTCCTCCCTCAGATACTCCGCCAGCAACGCGGTCGGCCACGGCAGCGCGGCCACCACCAGCAACAGCAGCAGGTTGAGGAAGAGCAGCGTCCGGTCGACCCGCGCGACATACCCGAAAACCGTGTGGTGGTTGGCCCACATGATCCCGATGACGAGAAAGCTGACGACATACGCGGCATAGGAGGGCCACTGGTCCCCGAGCGCCGCCCACAGACGGTCGCCCTCCCCCGCGGGCACCTTGATCTCCAGGATCAGCAACGTGATCGCGATCGCGAACACCCCGTCGCTGAACGCCTCCACCCGTCCCGATTCGTTCATCCCGTCATCGTCTCCCCGGTCGTGTCACGCCATGCGGGCGAGGCGCCGGGCCTCGGCGCGGGTGGAGCGGGCGACGGCGTCCTCGTCGACCGTGGTGAGGCGGCCGGACTCGACGACGGGCCTGCCGTTGACCAGCGAGAGGGTGACCGGGGCGGCGGCGCCGAGAACCAGGGCGCTGACCGGGTCGGCGATGGAGGCGTGGGCGATGGTGTCGAGCTTCCACAGCACCAGGTCGGCGAGCTTGCCGGGTTCGAGGGAGCCGATCTCCCGGGCCCGGCCGAGCACCTGCGCACCGCCGTAGGTGCCGAGCCGCAGCGCCTGACGGGCGGTGAGCGCGGCCTCGCGGTGGGCGCCGAGGCGGTTGATGAGCAGGGCGTTGCGCAGTTCGGTGTGCAGTTCGCCCGATTCGTTGGAGGCGGTGCCGTCGACGCCGAGGCCGACGGGGACGCCGGCGGCCAGCATGTCGGGGACGCGGGCGATGCCGGCGCCGAGGCGGGCGTTGGAGGAGGGGCAGTGGGCGACGCCGGTCCTGGTCCGGGCGAAGGCGGCGATGTCGGAGTCGTTCATATGGACGCAGTGGGCCATCCACACGTCCTCGCCGAGCCAGCCGGTGGACTCGAAGTAGTCGGTGGGACCCATGCCGAACAGCTCCTTGCAGAACTGTTCCTCCTCCACGGTCTCACTGCCGTGGGTGTGCAGGCGGACGCCCTTGCGCCGGGCCAGTTCGGCGCCCTGCCGCAGCAGTTCGGTGGAGACCGAGAACGGTGAGCAGGGTGCCACCGCGATCTGCGTCATCGCGTCGAAGGAGGGGTCGTGGTGCCGGTCGACGGTCTCCTCGGTGGCGGCGAGCGCGCCGTCCAGGGTCTCGACGGCGAAGTCCGGCGGGAGGCCGCCCTGGGAGGTGCCGCGGTCCATGGAGCCCCGGGCGAGGGTGAAGCGCACGCCGATCTCGGCGGCGGCCCGGATGATGGAGCCGGACAGGTCGCCGCAGCCGCGTGGGAAGACGTAGTGGTGGTCCATGGCGGTGGTGACGCCGCCGCGCGCCATCATGGCGAGCGATCCCTGCGCGGCGGCGTAGGTCATCCGCTCGTCGATGCGGGCCCAGGTGGGGTAGAGGGCGACGAGCCAGTCGAAGAGGTTGTGGTCGGTGGCCAGGCCCCGGGTGATCCACTGGTAGAAGTGGTGGTGGGTGTTGACCAGGCCGGGGGTCAGCAGATGGCCGGTGCCGTCGATCCTGCGGACGTCGCCCCCGGTCCGCGGGGCGGGGCCCGCGCCGACGGACTCGATGCGGTTGCCTGCGACGACCACGTGCCCGGTCGCGTACTCGGTGCCGGCCGCGTCGACCGTCGCGACCGCGCAGTTCTCGATGACGATGCGCTCTGTCATACCGTGGGCGCCTTTCAGTCCGTGACCGGGATACGGGGCCGCGCGCCGTCGCGCAGCACGGTGCCCTCGATGAGGCCGTACGGGCGGTCGGCCGCGAAGTAGACCTCGTTGTCGTTGGTGAGGCCGAACGGCGCGAGGTCGGCCAGGAAGTGGTGCTTGTTGGGCAGCTGGAGCCGGACCTCGTCCACCTCGGGGCGGCTTTCGATGATCCGTGAGCCCATGGCGTACAGGGTCTGCTGGAGGGAGAGCGAGTAGGTGCCGGCGAAGGCGCGGAGCAGGTGCTCGCGGATCTGCTCGTACGAGGTCTCCCACGGCGGGGCGCTCTGGTCGTCGCCGGTCCAGTTGTAGCGCCAGCGGGCGGTGACCTCGGTGGCGAGGATACGGTCGTGGGCCTCCTGGAGCGTGGTGTACGGGTCCTTGACGAACCCCCAGAACTCGGAGTCGGTGGTGTTCATGACCACCAGGTCCTTGAGCCCGGAGACGACCTGCCAGTCCCGGCCGTCGAAGGTGACCTCGGTGGTGCGGGTCTCCTGGCCCTTGCGCACGAAGGAGTGCTCCTCGGTGACGCGCTCCCAGGCGTACTCCTCGATCCGGATCCGGGCCCGGGTGATCGGCTCCTGGCTGGTGACGAAGTGCCGGGCGAGGTGGATGCCGAAGGCCTCCGCCGACTCGACGCCGTGCTCCTTGGCGAAGGCGAAGACGGTGTTCTTGGTGGTGTCGGTCGGCAGGACGTTGGCGTTGCTGCCCGAGTAGTGGACCTCGTCCATGTCGCCGGAGAGGGCGACGGAGACATTGAGGTCCTTGACGCGGTGGACCGTGCCGTCGCGGGTGATCCGCACGACGCGGTTCTCCGCCTTGCCGTACTGGTTCTGGCCGAGATGGGTGGGCATGTGGGTGCTAGCTCCCTCGGTATACGGAGTAGCCGAACGGGTTGAGCAGCAGCGGTACGTGGTAGTGCTCGCCCGGTGCGACGGCGAAGACCACCGTCACCTCGGGGAAGAAGGCTCCGCCGTCCCCTGCGCGGGCGCTGTTCCGCTGGTCTTCGGCCTGCTGCTGGTCATGGGTGAGGTACGGCTCGACGTCGAAGCGCAGCCGTACGTGTGTGGTGCCTTCCGGCGGTTCCAACAGGTCCTTGCAGCGGCCGTCGGCGTCGGTCCTGGAGGAGCCGTGGTCCGTCCAGGCGGCGCCGGATCCGTCGCGTACCGCCAGCCGGACCGCGACACCGGCGGCGGGGCGGCCGGTGCTGGTGTCCAGGATGTGGGTGGACACGGAGGTCATGACGGGATCTCCTCCAGGAGACGGGCGAGCCGGATGCGGTTGATCTTCCCCAGTTCGGTGCGGACGATCTCGCGTTCGGTGGCGGTGTCGTTGCCGATCCGTTCCCTGAGGGCGGCCAGCATCTCGTCGCCGGTGCGTCCGGTGGCGCAGATCAGGAAGACATGGCCGTGCCGGTCCTGGTACGCGAGGTTGAGTCCGAGCAGTTCCTCGCGGACGGAGTCGTGTACGCCGCTCTGCTCCCGCGCCGAGACCGGGTCGCCGGGCCGGGGGCGGCCGATCGGCGGGTGGCCGGCCATGGCCTCGGCCAGGTCGGCGGCGGTCAGGCCCGCCGTGGCGGCGTCGCCGGCGGCCAGCAGCGCGTCGGGGCTGTCGTAGGGGCGGCCGGCGGCCACCGCGGCGCCCCAGCTCCGGCTGGCGCACACCTCGTGCAGCAGCCGGGCCGCGTCCTGCGGGGCGGCGGTGTTGAACCGGGCCAGACCCGGCGGAGCGCTGGAAGTCACAACCGCACGCTAGGAGGGCCCGGCACATCGCGTCAACACTTTGTTGAAAACTTCCGGTTACGGCGCGTCGCAGCTCCGGGGTGAAGGTGCGGGTCCGGCTTCCGCCGCCGTCGCGGGCCCACCGCGCGGGCTGCCGGCCGTCGGTTCGCCGCCATCCACGGCCGGGCCGCCTCGGGAGTGCACCGCATGCCCTGCAGCCTGACGATCCGCGCACGTGGACGGGCCGCTCAGCCGCGCCGGAGGAGCAGGACCCAATGCGCCGTTACGGCGCGGCCGAATGCTCCGGCGCGCGGTCGATACGATCGCGGCATGACTGCCGACGAGCGAATCGAGCAAGCTCAACTCCTTTACGAACGTGCCGTGTTCGGCGGCGACAGCAGTGCACTGGCGTCCGCCGACCGGAGCCTCGACGGCATCGAGGCGGACCTCGCACTGGCCCGCGGCCGGGTGATCCACGCCCGCTTCCTGGAGGAGCGGATCGAGGACGCGCGGGAGCTGGAGCTCTTCGAGCGTGCGGCGGAGCTGTACGGGCGGCTCGGCGACGTGCGGGGCGAGGGCGAGGCGGTGTTCTGGGTCGGCACCTTCCACCAGGTGGTCCGCGACGACACCGGGACCGCCGTGCCCGCCTTCGAACGCGCCCTCGCCCTCGCCACCCGGGCCGGCGACCGGCTGACGATGTCCTACGCGCTGCGGCACCTGGGCTTCGCCGACCACATGGCCGGCCGCCTGGACCAGGCCCGTGCGCACTTCGAGGAGTCCACTCGCCTCCGCCGGGAGCTGGGGTTCCTGCCGGGGGTTGCGGCGAACCTGATCGGCCTGGCGTATCTGGCCGCCCAGCAGGAGCGGCGCGATGACGCGGCGGCGCTGCTCAAGGAGGCGACAGAGCTGGCCGAGGGCACCGACGCCCACGGCGTGCTGCGCTGGGTGGCGGGGGCCCGTAAGGAGCTCAGCCTGCCGTGAGGCGCTCGCGCCGGCCCCGGGGCGTACCAGCCATGATCGCCGTGAGATGGAAGACCGCGGATGGGGGAGATCGCGGGACGGCCGGCTTCCCGGAGGTTCCGGCCGGCCACCTGTTACTCCCCCTCCGCCCGCGCCTGTGCGTCCCGGGCCGCGTTCTCCCGGTTCATGTAGTTGTAGATGGTGAAGCGGCTGACCCCGAGGGCCGAGGCGACCGTCTCGACGCCGTGCCGGACGGAGAACGCCCCGCGTTCCTCCAGCAGCCGCACGACCGACTGCTTTTCCTTGCGGTCCAGCTCCGACAGCTCGCGGCCGTGCCGGCGCCGCAGGTCGGCCAGGATGTGGTCGAGGGAGTCCGCGAGGCGGGGCAGGCGTACGGCGATCACCGTCTCGCCCTCCCAGCTCAGGACGACGTCGTCGGCGCGCGCGGCGGCGGGGGCGACCAGTTCCGCGCCCAGGGCGTCGGCCAGCGGTCTGATGGCGGCGGTGAAGGGGTGTTCCGCGGCCGAGGTCATCGATCGTCCTTCCCGATGACGTTGACCTGGAGCGAGATCCGGGTGGCCCCGGCGTCCAGGGTGCGCCGCAGCACGTCGCCGACGGCGGCCACCACCTGGTCCACCGAACCCTCGGCGGTGTTGCCGAAGGGGCCGACGTCGACGGCCTCCAGGTCTGCCGCCCGGACGACCTCCCGGGCCACCAGCGCATGGCCCGGTGCCTCGTCCAGGTCGAACGGCTCGGTCGTGAATTCCAGCCTCAATCGCACATCATCAACTTAACCGCTCGGCCTCCGGCCCGGGGCCTCCCCCCGGACAGCCACCGCCCGACTCCCCCATTCTTCCATTGCGCGGAAATTTGTTTCCGTCATACGGATTAGCGGCTCCCGGGTGAGCTCCGCCGACGGCCTCCGACCCGGCGCCCCGCGCTCGGCGCCGACCGACGCCGGCTCCCCGGCCGGGGCGGCCCGACCGCGAACCGGCCCGCTTCGAGGCGGAGTTGCGCACGACAAGAGCCGACGAAGCGGACCTCCCGCCGTGCACAACCGGCCCCGGATGGGGGAGCATGGTGGGAACGACGCCCCACCGGTGACCGGGAGAGCCGAAACATGGCAGAGAGTGTGCCCGTGCGCTGTCCGGCCTGCCGCCGCCCGCACGCGTACTCGTCCCCCGTATTCCCCTGCGCCTGCGGCGCCCCGCTGTGTCTGCCGCTGCTGCGCGGGGGCGTGCCGGTCCAGGTCCGGCACCGCTCCTGGGACGAGTCCTGGGTGGGGATGCGCTGCCCGGACTGCGGCCGCAACGACCAGTGGCCGCAACCGGAGTTCGGCTGCGAGTGCGGCGCCGTGGTCCGGCTCCCGGTCGACCGGCGGGCCCTCGGCGGGCGCACGGACATCCCGGACCCCGCTCTGCGACCCGCCGCCCTGCCCCCGCCGGCCGACCCGCACCCGCCGCGCGCCCCCTTCAACCCGGTGACGATCCGTACCGCGCGGGACGCGCTCACCGCCGCCGCCCAGTATCTGAAGTGGCTCGGCTACTGCGGGGTGCGCATCGCCTCCGACCGCGTCGCCAACGGGGTGGACCTGCGCGGCGAGGGCGTCGTGGCGCAGATCGACCCGACGACCCAGCCGACCGCGCTGCGCGACATCGAGTGCCTCTGGCTGAACTGCCTCAACGAGGACACCGCCGGCGCGTTCTTCTCCCTGGCCGGCTATGCGCACGACGCCCGGATGCGCGCCGACCAACTGGGTGTACCGCTGTTCGTCATGGATCTCACCGGCACCCCGCAGCCGGTCAATGACGCGGCGGATTCGCTGATCCGCAGCGACCCGCGGGCACATCCCTAGGCGTCACGCTTCGTAGTCACTCCGGTCGCGCGTCCGACGCGCCCGGGGGAGGATCGAGACGATCCCCTGTCCCATACGTCTGGACTACGACTACGTCAGGAACCCAGCGATGTCTACGGCCCTTCTGAAGCGCAAGCTCGCCACTTCCTTCCGCCGCCTGGACACGGACGACAACGGATACGCCGAGCGCGCCGACCTCCAGGACGTCGGCGCGCGGCTGATCCACGGTTTCGGGCAGTCCCCCACCTCGCCCAAAGGAAGGGCGGTCGCGGTGCGGCTGGACGCCGTCTGGGCGGAGCTGGCCGCGTACGCCGATACCGACCGTGACGGCAGGATCTCCTCCGAGGAGTACGAGCACGGCATGACCAAGGCCTTCATCGAGGGCCCCGGCTTCGACCCGGTCTTCCATCCGGCCGCCGAGGCCGTCGCCGCGCTGTGTGACACCGACGGTGACGGCTGGGTGCGGCGGGAGGAGTTCAAGGTCCTGCAGCATGCCTTCAACACGCCGCCGTCCGTGGTCGACGCGGCCTTCGCGCGGATCGACACCGACGGCGACGGGACGCTGCGCACGGACGAGCTGGTGGCGGCCATCCGGGCGTACTTCATCGGTACCGATCCCGAGGCGCCGGGGAACTGGCTGTTCGGCCCGTTCTAGGCGGCCGGCCCGCTCGGTGAGGTGGGTTGAACCGGCCCCGCGCGCGGCGGCGAGACGGAAGGCACTAGGGTGCCGTTTTCGGATCAGCTCAACATCACCACCGACAACGGGGAACTTCTGTGTCCACACCGCCCGTTCAGCCACCCGTTCCGCAGAACCCTTACGCCCGGCCGGTTCCGCCGATTCCGCCGCAAGGGGCCCCCGCCCCGGGCCACACCCCCGGCCACGCCCACGCCCCGGGCCACGCCCCGGGTCACGCCCCGGGTCACGCCCCGGCCGCCGCCCCGTACTACGCGCCGCCGGCACCGCCCGCGCCCGGCTATGCGCAGCAGCCCGCGCCGGCCATGGGTTACGGCCCGAACTGCCGTTTCTGCGGTTCGGTGCCCGCCGTCGAGGCGACCATCCGGGGCCACCAGGGCCTGATCATCGTGATGCGCATGCTCAGCCTCAAGGGTCCGTTCTGCCGCCGCTGCGGCATCGCCACCCACCGCGGCATGACCACCAGGAGCCTCTGGCAGGGCTGGTGGGGCATGTTCTCGGTGGTGATCAACCCGATCACCATGCTGGTCAACCTGGGCGCCCGCGCGAAGATCAACCGCCTCGCGGAGCCGCTGCCCGGCGCCCCCGGCATCCCCATGGATCCCGGAAAGCCGATCCTGCGCCGGCCGGCCGCCCTGCTCCTGCTGATACCGGTCGCGGCGATCGTCCTGCTGGTCTCACTGATCGTCACCGGGGTGCGCAACGACCCCGAGTACGCCGACGTCGGCGACTGCGTCCACAACTCCGGCACCTTCGCCGACCCGAGCATGTCCGTGACCGACTGCTCCTCCTCGGACGCGCAGTACGAGATCGTCGGCAAGCTCGACAACACCACGAGCGACTCCGGCTGCGGCGCCTTCTCCGAGGCCACCGCCTCGTACTACGAGGAGTACGGCTCCTCCAAGTACGTACTGTGCCTGGCCGCTAGGAGCTGAGGTCCTCCTCGCGGTACTCCGCGGTGACGTCGCCCGAGGCCGTCCGCTCGCGCAGCTCGATCCGCCGGATCTTGCCGGATACGGTCTTGGGCAGTTCGCCGAACTCCAGCCTGCGCAACCGCTTGTACGGTGCCAGGACGGCGCGGGAGTGGGCGAACAGCGTGCGGGCGGTGTCGGCGTCGGCCTTCCAGCCCTCGGCCAGTACGACGTACGCCTTCGGCACCGCCAGGCGCAGCGGGTCGGGGGCGGGGACGACGGCGGCCTCGGCGACGGCCTCGTGTTCGAGCAGGGCGCTCTCCAGCTCGAAGGGCGAGATCTTGTAGTCGGAGGCCTTGAAGACGTCGTCGGAGCGGCCGACGTAGGTGATGTAGCCGTCGGCGTCGCGGGACCCGATGTCGCCGGTGCGGTAGTAGCCGCCGGCCATGGCCTCCGCGGTCCGGTCGGGGTCGCCGGCGTAGCCGGTCATGACGCCGACCGGACGGCCGCCGGGCCCGGCGAGTACGACGCTGATCTCGCCCTCGTCGGCCGGCTCGCCGGTCCTCGGGTCGAGCAGCGCGACGGTGAACCCGGGCGTCGGGCGGCCCATGGAACCCGTCTTGAGGGGCTGGCCCGGGGAGTTGGCGACCTGGACGGCGGTCTCGGTCTGGCCGAAGCCGTCGCGGATGGTCAGTCCCCAGGCCCGGCGGACGTGCTCGATCACCTCGGGGTTGAGCGGTTCCCCGGCCGCCACCGCCTCGCGCGGCGGGGTGCGCAGCGCGCTCAGGTCGGCCTGGATGAGCATCCGCCAGACGGTGGGCGGGGCGCAGAAGCTGGTGACGCCCGCGCGGTCCATCTCGGCCATGAGCCGGTGGGGTTCGAAGCGGGTGTAGTTGTGGATGAAGACGGTCGCCTCGGCGTTCCAGGGCGCGAAGAGGTTGCTCCAGGCGTGCTTGGCCCAGCCCGGCGAGGAGATGTTGAGGTGGACGTCGCCGGGCCTGAGCCCGATCCAGTACATCGTCGCCAGATGGCCCACCGGGTACGACACATGGGTGTGCTCGACCAGTTTCGGCCTGGCCGTGGTGCCCGAGGTGAAGTACAGCATCAGCGGCTCGTCCGCCGCCGTGGGCCCCTCGGGCCGGAAGGGGCGCGGGCTGTCGTAAGCGTCCTCGTAGGCCAGCCATCCACCGCCGGCGGGGGTCCCGCCGCCGACCGCGATCCGGGTGTAACCGCCGGGCACGGCATCGAACTTGGCGGTGTCGCCGGTCCGTACGATCACATGGCGGGCCCTGCCGCGTTCGACGCGGTCGGCGAGGTCGGCGGGGCCGAGCAGGGGCGTGGCGGGGATGACGACGGCGCGCAGTTTCATCGCGGCGAGCGCGGTCTCCCAGAGTTCGGCCTGGTTGCCGAGCATGACGATGATCCGGTCGCCGGCACCGACGCCCCGCGCGCGCAGCCAGTTGGCGACGCGGTCGGAGCGGGCGGACAGTTCGGCGAAGCTCAGCAGGGTCCGGTCGCCGTCCTCCTCGACGATCCACAGCGCGGGCCGGTCGTTGCCCTCGGCGATCACGTCGAACCAGTCCAGCGCCCAGTTGAAGTGGGTGGGGCGGGGCCAGTCGAAGCCCGCGTAGGCGGTGGCGTAGTCCTCGCGATGACGCAGCAGGAAGTCCCGGGCCGCCCGGAATTCGTCCGTCGCGCTGGTTGCCGCCATGGTGTCGTCCTCCTCGTCGCGGACCGCTCAGCGGCAATGGTGCCACCACCGGGCCGGGTTGCCGCCGCCGGAAAGGGAGGAAGAGGCGGCGGCAACCACGGGTCGGTCAGGCTGTCCGGTTGCGGCGACGGCGTGCCGCGCGGATCACCAGCAGGCCACCGCCTGCGGCGGCGCCGGCGGCGAGGGCCCCGCCCGCGGCGATCTCACCGCTGCTCGCGGCGGCGACGGAACCGCCGACGCCGGTGTGCGGACCGCTCTGCGGCCAGTAGTGGTACCGGTGGTGGTGACGCCGGCCGCCCCAGCCGCGGTTGTCGCCGCCCCAGCTGTCGTCGTCGCCCCAGCCGCCACCGCCGGAGTT
Source organism: Streptomyces sp. RLA131 (assembly GCF_056270125.1). Taxonomy (NCBI): domain Bacteria; kingdom Bacillati; phylum Actinomycetota; class Actinomycetes; order Kitasatosporales; family Streptomycetaceae; genus Streptomyces; species Streptomyces sp. RLA131. Next base: position 6,612,480 of record NZ_JBWDOQ010000002.1, on the reverse strand, counting down.
GTCGTTGCCCCAGCCGCCCTTGCCGGAGTTGTCGTCGCCCCAGCCGCCGCCGTCGCCGGAGTTCCCGCCGTCGTAGGCCGGTGACAGCGCCGCGACCTGGGCGGCCGAGGCAGGCTGGCTCAGGCCGGGCTGGTCGGGCCCGCCGGAGTCGCCGGGGCAGGCGATCCGGAAGGACTTCTCCTTGCCGGTCTGTTCCTGTCCCTGGAAGTTCCAGGTCAGCTTGTACGTGCCGTTCGGCAGCTGCGGCGCCACGGCGGCCGTGACACCGGCGCCCGCCGTCAGCGCGATGCTGCCGGAGCGGGTCGCGCCGCCGGGCTGCGCCGGGTCCGAGGTGATCTGCCAGTCCGCCTGGGTCACCGTCTCGAAGCCGCTGGCGTCGAGGTAGAAGTTGCAGACGCTGGTCTCGGCCTGCCCCGGCACGGCGGGCGCGGCCAGGTCCGCGGGCGCGGCGGGCGCGGCCAGGTCCGCGGGCGCGGCGGGCGCGGCCAGGTCCGCGGGCGCGGCGGGCGCGGCCAGGTCCACGGGCGCTGCGGGCGCGCCGGGAGCGGCGGGAGCGGCCGGGTCCACGGGCGCGGCCGGTACGGCAGGTGCGGCGGGCGCGGCGCCGGCCCCGACCTCCCGGATGTCCACGACGCCGTTGTCACCGGGCGCGGCGAAGGCGGGCGCGGCGGTGAGCAGCGCGGCACCTCCGATGGTCAGGGCAGCGAGGGCGATCGTCCCCGAGCGTGCGTTCACGTGATCTCCTTGATCGGACGGGACGGTCTTTTCATACCGTCATATGGAATGACGATCTGACAGATATCCACCCAAAGGGTGTGCACGACACGCAGCCGAACACGGGATCATCCGATCGGACCAGCGGGTACCCGGACGGCCTCCGGGGGCGGTCTCCACACCCCATACCGCTGATTTCCCGACTTGCCGCCGGACAGGGGTTATGCCGTCATTCACCGGGCGGTACCGGGTCCGGTTTCCCCTCGTTCACGGAGAAATCACAGCTGAGCCGCACATCACAGCACTGTGTAGTCGTCCGCACGACGAGTTCCTTTGCATACCATTGTCCGAACACGACACTGGAGGGAGCGGCGACCGTGGAGCAAGGCTTCGGCGTGCCGGCCAGAACCCGTCCTGACCAGGTGATCGGGCGCAGCGACGTACTTTCGCGGGCTCGGGGGCAGCTGTCCCAGGGGGGCAGCGTCCTGCTGTACGGACCGGCCGGTATCGGCAAGTCCGTCATTGTGCGTATGCTCGGCGCGGAATTCGCCGGGGACGGAACCACGGTGTTGAGATGTTCGGCGACGGAATCGGAATCACATCTGCCGTTCCTCGCCCTGGTCGATCTGCTCGGGCTGGTCGCCGGCGAGGTGGCCGACACCCTGCCCGCCCCGCAGCGGGCCGCGCTCGAATCGGCGCTCACCGGCCGCAGCGAGTCCTCGGAGCAGCGTGACGGCCTCGCGCTGCGGCTGGCCGTGCTGTCGGTGCTGCGCGCGCTGGCCGCCCGGGGACCGGTACTGATCGTGGCGGACGACCTGCAGTGGATGGACCCGGCGAGCGCGGAGCTGCTGGCGTTCGCGGCCCGCCGGGTGAGCGGGCTGCCGGTGCGGATGATCGGCGCGGTGCGTACCGACGGGGATCCGCAGGACCACCACGACCGCTATGTCCGCGCCTTCCCCTCGCAGGCACTGACGCTGCGCATTCCCGCGCTGTCGCGGGCCCAGGTCTCCGAGCTGCTGTCCGAACGGGGCCACAGCGACCTGCCGCGGGCGGTGGTGCGGGACATCCACCGCACCAGCGGCGGCAATCCGCTCTTCGCGCTGGAACTGGGCCGGGCGCTGGCCGAGAGCAAGACCCCGCCCCGGCCCGGTGAGCCGCTGCCGGTGCCCACCTCGCTCCGTACGCTGGTGCTCAACCGGCTGGGCATGCTCTCCGCCGACACCCGCCGCACCCTGCTGATCGCCAGCGCCGGCGCCCGCCCCACCCTGTCGCTGCTGCGCAGCGCGGGCCGGGGCAACGCCGAGGCCGAGATCTCGGTGGCCTCGGCCCTGGGACTGGTCGAGACCGACCAGGACGGGGTCGTGCGGTTCGCGCACCCGCTGATATCCGCGGCCCTGTACGCCGAGGCGCTGCCCGAGCACCGCCGCACCGCGCACGCCGCGCTCGGCGCCGCCGCCTCCGACGTCATCGAACGTGCCCGGCATCTGGCGCTGGCCACCCCCGGCAAGGACGAACGGGTCGCCGGCGGCCTCGCCGAGGCGGCGGCCGTGGCCGCGGACCGCGGCGCGCCGGCGGTCGCCGCCCAGCTCGCGCTGCTGGCCGCCCGCCACACCCCGGACGGCTCCGTGGACACCGTCAACCTGCGCCGGCTCGACGCCGCCGACCACGCGCTGCGGGCCGGTGAGACGGACCTGGCCCGCAGTGTCGCGCGCGAGGTGCTGGACAGCTCGGTGCGGCCCGCCGACCGGGTCCGTGCCTGGATCGTGGTGATCGCCTCGGTCGAGCACGCCCTCTCCGATGTGGACGAGGCGTATCCGCAGGCGCTGGCCGACGCGGGCGACGACCCGGGCCTGCAGGCCCTCGTACGGTACGAACTCGCCTGGCGCGCCCTGCTGGTGGACGGCGCCATGGCCGAGGCCGCCGCCGAGGCCGGCCGGGCCGCCGTACTGGCGGCCGAGGCCGGGGACCGCAAGACCGAGCTGCTGGCGCTGGGCTTCCAGGCGCTCAACGAGGCGCTCTCCGGGCACCCGAACGCCGCCGCCACCCTGGCGCTGGCCACCGCCGAGCCGCAGGACCCGCAGGTCGCCGTGGACCACAACGGGCCGCAGTACATCAGGTTCCGGTATCTGCAGATGAGCGACCAGCTCGACGAGGCGAGGGTGACCATCACCTGGCTGCTCGGCGAGGCCCGGCGGCGCGGCGCGGTGGAGAGCGAGATCGCCTTCGCCCGGGGGCTCGCGGAGAACGAGCTGCGGGCCGGCCGCTGCGGCGCGGCCCTGGAGCTGACCCGCGAGGGCCTGCGGCTGATGGAGGACACCGGGCTCGGCGAGTGCCCGGCGCTCCAGGTCGCGGCGCTGGCCGAGGCCTCGGGCGGAAGTGTGGAACGGGCCGTCTCGCTCGCCCAGGACGGTGTGCGGCGGGCCGAGGCCGACGGCGACATGTCCTACCTCTCCCGGGCCCTGTACGCGCTGGGCCACGCCCAGCTGATCGGCGCGGATCACCACGGGGCGGTACGCACCCTGCGCAGGGTCCGCGAACTGGAGCGGGAGATGGGGGTGACCGACCCCTCGCGTGACCGCTGGCACGGCGACCTCGCCGAGGCGCTGGTGTACGTGGGCGAGCTGGACGAGGCGCAGGACGTCATCGACACCACCCGGGTCGCGGCGACCAGGCTGGGCCGGGCCAGCATCCTGGCCGTCCTCGACCGGTCCGAGGGTCTGGTGCGGGCCGCGCGCGGGGACCTGGACGGCGCCGCCGCCCTGCTGACCACCGCCCGGCAGCGGCTGGGCGTGCTGGGCTACGGACTGGAGGAGGGCCGGGCCTCGCTCGCGCTCTCGCGCGTCGAGCGGGAACGCCGCAACCCGGCCGCCGCCCGCACCGCCCTCCATGACGCCGCGCGGATCTTCAAGCGCGCCAAGGCGCTGCCCTGGCTGCACCTGGTCGGCGCCGCTCCGGCCGGGGCCCCGGCACCGGAGGCGGCGGAGCGCGGCGCCGCGACGGCCGAGTCCCAGGGCGGCCAGGGCATCCCGGACTTCAGCACGCTGGCCGCGATGGAGCGGCAGGTCGCGGCGCTGGTCCTGGAGGGCGCGACGAACCGGGAGATCGCGGCGACGCTCTTCATCAGCGTCAAGACGGTCGAGGCCACACTCACCCGGGTCTACCGGAAGCTGGGAATCCGCTCGCGGGTGGACATCGTCCGTCTCGCCGCGCGGCGCCGCGCGGCCGGCTGATCGCGCGGGGCAGGTCGTGGCGGCGGGGCGCGGGTGGGGCGCCATCGACAGACCTGACGACCCGTCACAAGGCGGCGGAGCAGGGGTAACCGAGGGTTATCCCTAGCCGGTCGCCACAAGGGCCTTCCCTCATTGGGACCTTGGTGCGACTGCTCTTACCTTGAGGATCGCACCAAGAACAACTTCCTCTTCAATCACGGCAGTTGACGGCAACGGCGCCGTAGGCAGCCGTGCCGTGCGCACGGTGCTCCCACCGCATTCCCCCCACACCCGCAGGGCCGCGCGCTCCCCCCACCGGCAGCTTTTGAGGAGTACGGATGATTCGCTCCACCCGTGCGGGAAAGGCCGTCGCCGCGGCCGTCGCGACCGCGGCGACCGCTTTCGCCTTACTGACCGGCGCACCCGCCGCCCAGGCCGATGCGCACGCCGATATCGTCGGCGGTTCCACCACGACGACCACCACGTACCCCTTCATGATGCAGATCACCGACGCCTCGCAGAACCAGTTCTGCGGCGGCACCCTGGTCTCGGCCACGAAGGTCGTCACCGCCGCCCACTGCATGGTCGGCGAGACCACCAGCAGCGTCCGGGTGGTCGGCGGCCGTACGTATCTCAACGGCACGAACGGCACCGTCAGCAAGGTCGGCAAGATCTGGATCAACCCCGACTACACCGACGCCACCAACGGCGACGACGTGGCCGTGCTCACCCTGTCCACCTCGATGCCGTACACCACGGCCTCGTATGTGTCGTCCTCGCAGACCGGCGTCTACGCGGCCGGCACCACCGCCCGGATACTGGGCTGGGGCACCACCTCGGAGAGCGGCAGCTCGTCCAACCAGCTGCGGACCGCCACCGTCCCGACCGTGTCCGACTCCAGCTGCACGAGCGCCTACGGCTCCGACTTCGTCGCCACCGACATGGTCTGCGCCGGATACACCTCCGGCGGCGTGGACACCTGCCAGGGCGACAGCGGTGGCCCGCTGCTCATCGGGGGCGTCCTGGCGGGCATCACCTCCTGGGGTGAGGGCTGCGCCGAGGCCGGCTACCCCGGCGTCTACACCCGGCTGACGACCTTCTCGTCGCTGGTGACGACGCAGATCAACTCCTGACCATCCGTCAGGTTATGCCGGGGGGCGCGGCGAGCTGCCACGAGCAGCTCACCGCGCCCCCCATCCAATCCCCGCCCGCGAATTCACCTGCCGGTGGCCCGGTGCGGTCGCGCGGTCAGAGGTTGATGGCGATGCCGGCGCTGGCGTTGAGCAGGACGTTCAGCCTGGAGTCGGCCTCGATCACATCGGGATCGGCATCGATCAGGGTGTAGTGCAGGTCCTGCAGGCCGGCGTTCAGCTGTGTCGCCACCAGCACGTTGACGGGCGGCAGGCAGAAGTGGGCCTGGAGCTGCGCGGTGATCGTCTGCGCCGCGGCCACCGCGACCTGGGCCGCCACGATGTTGGGCTGCACCGCGGCCAGCGCCGCCGCGGCGAGCTGCAGCTGGATGTTCAGCTGAGTCGTCAGTGACGCACAGAACCCCGAGGTCATGGGGCCCGTGTGACGGACGGCCACCGGCTTGGACCCGATGGTGGCTGCGGTGGCGGTCGGGGTCGCGGCCATGCCCATCGTGGCGACCGCCGCCGCGGTGGCGACAGCGGCCGCGTAACGCTTGAGGGATATCATTGTGCGCTGCTCCTCTTCGAAGTACTGACGGGGTCCGCCGGTCCCGCGGGGCCGACCGGTTACGGTGTGCGCCGTGACCCCAGCCAGCCCCCTGGCCCGTCCGCCCGCAAGCCAGGCGGGTCGCCAGCGGCCGGTGACACAGCGTGCGCACCCATCGATTCGGGCCGAATACGCGCAGGTCACAGCGGTGGAGAGCGGTATCGAAGAGGTCTGTTCCACGGTTACGGTGAATGAGTGATCCACGACGCCGGGCAGCACCGCCCGCGCGGCGGCGGCGCGGCGGCGGGGAGCCCTCAGGCGAAGGCGACGGCGTGCGCGGCGTCCGGGTCGGTGGCCCGCAGCAGCAGAGCGCCCTGCGAGTCGAGCGCCGCACGGTCGGCGCGGGAGAGCCGGGCGAAGGGCGTCACGGCCAGGACGGCGGAGCCACGGGTGCGCTCGACGCGCCAGGTGCCGCCCACGAAGCCGTCGACGAGAACGGTGCCGCGGACGATGCCGTTGACGGTCATCACGCGGGGGCGGTGCTCGTCGGCCAGGACGCGTGAGCGGTCGGCGTGCGAGAGCAGCAGGTTGTCGAACTCGGCGACGAAGCGCGCCGTGACCGGTGTGCCGGGGTCGGGCAGCGCGGGCGCGTCCGGCAGGTCGTACAGGATGCGGCCGTTCTCGTCCCGGTACGTCCGCAGGTCCAGGCCGGCGAAGACGGACCGCAGCCCGGTCATTCCGGACCACTTCTGGGCGTCGGCGACCGACGCCGGTCCGAAGGCCGCCAGATAGCGCCGGACGACCGCGCCGGGATCGGGCTCGCCGAGCGGGGCACCCGTCCAGTGCTCGGCGGTGGTGTAGACGGGCCGGCCGCCGCGCCCCCACAGACCGCGCGGCGGCAGCTGGACGAGCGGCAGCCAGCTGCGCAGGGCGTTGACCAGCGAGGCGGGGTCGGCGCCGGGCCAGCGGTCGGCGAGGAGTTCCCTCAGCTCGGCCGGGTCGCGCGGGCGCTCCTCCAGCAGGGCCCGGCCGAAGGCCGTCGCCTCGGCACGGTCCACGCCCCTGATCCCCCGGGCCCAGGAGCTGACGGCCAGCGTACGGTCGAGCATGGGCTGGAGCAGGGGCCGCAGCACGGCCGCGTCCCGGGCGCTCACCAGATGCACCGTGCCGCGCATCAGCACCAGCCGTACCGCGTCGCGGTCCGCCAGCAGCCGCGCCAGGTCGTCGAAGGCGAAGCCGTCGAGCCGGGTCCACAGCCCGACGTACGCGGAGTCGGGGGCCTGCGACTGGATGCCGATCAGGTGTTCGACCGCCGCCAGGGCGCTCATCGGGGAACGGCTGATCAGGAGCTGTCTTTGCAGCAGCGCCCGGTTGAGCGTACGACGGTCGATGGTCGTGTGCATGACGCCACCGTAGGCCGGGGCGGTCGTACCGGTCGCCTCATCGCACCGGGCAGTGTAGACATGGGCGTATGGTCCGGCTGTGGGGCCGGGTACGCAGCGTCGCCGGTCAGGTCTTCGTGCTACAGGTCGTGGTCGTGCTGCTGCTCGGCGCGGGCGCGGTGGCGGCGCTCGTCCTGCAGGCGAACCACGACACGCAGCTGGAGGCCGAGAACCGGTCGCGGGCCGTCGCCCAGACCTTCGCCAACTCACCGGGGATCCGCCGGGCGCTGGCCTCCCCCGACCCCTCGGCACAGCTCCAGCCGCTCACCGAGGCCGCCCGCAAGGTCTCCGGGGTCGACTTCATCGTCGTGACGGACACCGACGGCATCCGCTACACCCACCCCAAGCCGGACCGGATCGGCAAGAAGTTCGTCGGCGACATCGCGCCCGTACTCAGGGGCCACTACGTCGTCGAGCGGGTCAACGGCACCATAGGCCCCCTGGTGCAGGCCACCGTGCCCGTCCTGGACGCCCACGGCAAGGTCGTCGGCATCGTCTCGGCGGGGATCACCCTCAGCAAGGTGCGGGGCGTCGTGGACCACCAGCTCCCGGTACTGCTGGGCGCCGCGGCGGCCTGTCTGGCGCTGGCCACGGCGGGCACCGCCGCGGTCAGCAGCCGGCTGCTGCGCCAGACCCGCGGCCTGGGCCCGCAGGAGATCACCCGGATGTACGAGCACCACGACGCGGTGCTGCACGCCGTGCGCGAGGGCGTGCTCATCGTCGCCGGCGAGGACGGCGACGGCGAACGCCGCCTGCTGCTCGCCAACGACGAGGCCCGGCGGCTGCTCGAACTGCCCGCGGACGCCGAGGGCCGCCCGGTCACCGCGCTGGGCCTGAATCCGCAGGCCACCGAGCTGCTGGCGTCCGGCCGGGTCGCCACCGACGAGGTGCTGATGGTCGGCGGACGGCTGCTGGCCGTCAACAACCGGCCCACGGACCGCGACGGCGGCCCGCCGGGCAGCGTCGCCACCCTGCGCGACTCCACCGAACTGCGGGTGGTGTCGGGCCGGGCCGAGACGGCGCAGACCCGGCTGCGGCTGCTGTACGACGCCGGCCTGGAGATCGGCACCACGCTGGACGTGGTGACCACCGCCGAGGAACTGGCGCGGGTCGCGGTCCCCCGGCTCGCCGACTTCGTCACCGTCGGCCTGCTGGAGCCGGTGCTGCGCGGCGAGGAGCCCCGGGCCGGCGACGGGGCCCGCCTGCGCCGGGTCGCCGTGCGGGGCATCCGCGACGACCACCCGCTCTACCCGCGCGGCCGGCTGATCGCCTGGGCCCCGGGCACCCCGCAGGGGCGCGCCTTCGACAGCGGCAACGCCGTACTCGTACCGGAGCTGCACGCCGCCGCGAACTGGCACGGGCAGGACCCGGTGCGCACCCGGCGGGTCATGGACTACGGCATCCACTCGCTGATGACGGTCCCGCTGCAGGCCCGGGGCATGCTGCTGGGGATGGTGAACTTCTGGCGGTCGGAGAAGCCGGAGGCCTTCGAGGAGGAGGACCTGTCGCTGGCCGAGGAACTGGTCGCCCGGGCCGCCGTCTGCATCGACAACGCCCGCCGCTACACCCGCGAGCACGCCATGGCGGTGACCCTGCAACGCAGCCTGCTGCCGCGCGGGCTGCCCGACCAGAGCGCCCTGGACGTCGCCCACCGCTATCTGCCGGCCCAGGCCGGGGTCGGCGGGGACTGGTTCGACGTGATCCCGCTGCCGGGCGCCAGGGTCGCGCTGGTGGTCGGCGACGTGGTCGGGCACGGGCTGCTGGCCGCCGCGACCATGGGGCGGCTGCGCACCGCCGTGCACAACTTCTCGACCCTCGACCTGCCGCCCGACGCGCTGCTCGGGCACCTCGACGAGCTGGTCGGCCGGCTCGACCAGGACGAGGCGGGTCCCGCCGTCGCCGCCGACGGGGCCGGAGACGAGGACGGCGGTGTTCCCGCCGCCGGGCACACCGGCGGCGGCGCGGCGCCGCCCGGGCTCACCGTCGCGGGCGCCACCTGTTTGTATGCGATCTACGATCCGGTGTCGGGGCACTGCGCCCTGTCCCGCGCCGGGCATCCGCTGGCCGCCCTCGTGCGGCCCGACGGCAGCGTGGAGTTCCCCGACGTGCCCGCCGGACCGCCGCTCGGCGTGGGCGGCCTGCCCTTCGAGACGGCCGAACTCGACCTGCCCGAGGGCAGCCTCCTGGTGCTGTACACCGACGGCCTGGTCGAATCCCGGCACCGCGACATCGACGTCGGCCTCGGCATGCTCCGTGCCGCTCTGTCCGGCCACCCCGGACGCTCCCCCGAGGACACCTGCGTCGCCGTGCTGGAGGCCCTGCTCCCCGACCGTCCCGGCGACGACATCGCCCTGCTGGTGGCCCGGACACGGCGGCTGGACGCCGACCACATCGCGATGTGGGACGTTCCCGCCGACCCGTCGGCCGTGGGCCGGGCGCGGTCCCTGGTGTCGCGCCGGCTGGCCGACTGGGGCCTGGACGAGCTGGCGTTCACCACCGAGCTCATCCTCAGCGAGCTGGTCACCAACGCGATCCGGTACGCCACCGGTCCGATCGGCGTCCGGCTGCTGCTGGACCGGACCCTCGTCTGCGAGGTCTCCGACTCCAGCAGCACCACCCCCTACCTGCGGTACGCCGCCACCACCGACGAGGGCGGCCGGGGGCTCTTCCTGGTCGCCCAGTTCGCCGAGCACTGGGGCACCCGGTACACCCCCGAGGGCAAGGTCATCTGGGCCGAGCAGCAACTGCCGGGACCCCTCACGCCGCGTGACTGACCCGCTTGCGCCCGCGGCGCGGGGCCGCGTCGTGGTGGATGGGGGTGTGGGCGCCGGTGAGGGGCACACCGGTGCCGCCGCGCCGGTTGGCGACGATCTCGGCGCCGATGGACAGGGCGGTCTCCTCCGGGGTGCGGGCGCCCAGGTCGAGCCCGATCGGTGAGCGCAGACGGGCGAGTTCGAGCTCGCCCAGCCCCGCCTCGCGCAGCCGGCGCAGCCGGTCCTCATGGGTGCGGCGCGAGCCCATGGCGCCCACGTAGGCGAGCGGCATGCGCAGCGCGCGTTCCAGCAGGGGGATGTCGAACTTGGCGTCGTGGGTCAGGACGCACACCACGGTGCGGCCGTCCACCTCGGTGGAGTCCAGGTAGCGGTGCGGCCAGTCGACGACGACCTCGTGGGCGTCGGGGAATCGGGCGGCGGTGGCGAAGACCGGGCGGGCGTCGCACAGCGTCACCCGGTAGCCGAGGAAGGCGCCGATGCGCACGACGGCGGCCGCGAAGTCGATGGCGCCGAAGACCAGCATGCGCGGCGGCGGCACACTGGACTCGACCAGCAGCGTCAGGGGCTCGCCGCAGCGGCTGCCGTCGGCGCCGATCCGGACGGTGGCGGTGCGGCCCGCTTCGAGCAGCGCGCCGGCCTCGCCGCGGACCGTACGGTCCAGGGCTGGATCGCCGAGGGTGCCCCGGTACGAGCCGTCGGGGCGGACCAGCAGCCCGCGCCCCAGGAGGGCGGCCGGGCCCTCCACGACCCTGGCCACCGCCGCCGTCTCCCCGGCGGTGGCCGCGGCCAGGGCGGCGGTGAACTCCGGCTGTCCCGACACCCGCTGGACGAAGATGTCGATGACACCGCCGCAGGTCAGGCCGACGGCGAAGGCGTCGTCGTCGGAGTAGCCGAAGCGGTGCAGGACGGCCTCGCCGGTCTCCAGGACCTCCTGGCACAGGTCGTAGACCGCGCCTTCGACACACCCCCCGGACACGCTGCCGACCGCCGTACCCCCGGCGTCGACGGCGAGCGCCGCCCCCGGCTGCCGGGGGGCGCTGCCGCCGACCGTGACGACGGTCGCGACCGCGAACGGGCGCCCCTGCTCGCACCAGCGTCGCAGCTCGTCAGCGATGTCCAGCATCGTGGGTGTCTCCCTTGCGTGACGTGCGGAGCGGGCACGGACGGGCGCGGGCGGCGCGGTCCACGGCTACGTACCGGTGAGGTGTTCGGGGCGTACCGGGACGCGTTTGAGCGGCAGCCCGGTCGCGGCCCGGATCGCGGCGACGACGGCGGGCGTGGAGGACAGGGTCGGGGCCTCGCCGATGCCGCGCAGCCCGTACGGGGCGTGGTCGTCGGCGAGTTCGAGCACGTCGACGGGGATGGGCGGGGTGTCCAGGATGGTGGGGATCAGGTAGTCCGTGAAGGACGGGTTGCGTACCTTGGCGGTGACCGGGTCGACGAGGATCTCCTCCATCACGGCCAGGCCCAGGCCCTGGGTGGTGCCGCCCTGGATCTGGCCGAGGACCGACAGCGGGTTCAGGGCCTTGCCGACGTCCTGGGCGCAGGCCAGCTCGATGACCTTGACCAGGCCGAGTTCGGTGTCGACCTCGACGACCGCCCGGTGCGCGGCGAAGGAGTACTGGACATGGCCGAAGCCCTGTCCGGTCCGCAGGTCGAAGGGCTCGGTGGGGCGGTGCCGCCACTCCAGCTCGATGTCGACCGCCTCGTCGCCGAGCACGTCGGCCAGGTCGGCCAGCACCTCGCCGCCGTCGGTGACCACCTTGCCGCCTTCGAGCAGCAGTTCGGCGGTGGCCCACGCCGGGTGGTACGTGCCGAACCGGGCCCGGCCCATCTCCAGGACCTGCTCGCGGACCGCCTCGCAGCTGTTCTTGACGGCGCCGCCGGTGACGTACGTCTGCCGGGAGGCGGAGGTCGAGCCGGCCGAACCCACCCGGGTGTCGGCCGGGTTGATGGTGACCTGGGTGACGCCGAGCTCGGTGCGGGCGATCTGCGCGTGGACGGTGACGCCGCCCTGGCCGACCTCGGCCATCGCGGTGTGGACGGTGGCCACCGGCTCGCCGCCGATCACCTCCAGCCGGACCCGGGCCGTGGAGTAGTCGTCGAACCCCTCGGAGAAACCGACGTTCTTGATGCCGACCGCGTAACCGACGCCGCGCACCACGCCCTCGCCGTGGGTGGTGTTGGACAGCCCGCCCGGCAGGGCGCGTACGTCGGCGGTCCGGCCGGCCGCGAGCCACTGCTGCTCGGGCGGCATCGGCATCGCCTTGACCCTGCGCAGCAGTTCGGCGACGGGGGCCGGGGAGTCGACGCGCTGCCCGGTCGGCATGACCGTGCCCTGGGACATGGCGTTGATCCGGCGGAACTCCACCGGGTCCATGTCCAGTTCGGCGGCGACCTTGTCCATCTGGGCCTCGTAGGCGAAGCAGGCCTGGACCGCGCCGAAGCCGCGCATGGCGCCGCAGGGCGGGTTGTTGGTGTAGAGGGCGATCGCCTCGATGTCGACGTTCTCCACGACATAGGGGCCGGCGCTGAGCGAGGCCGCGTTGCCGACGACGGCCGGGGAGGAGGACGCGTAGGCGCCGCCGTCCAGGACGATGCGGCACCGCATGTGGGTGAGCCTGCCGTCGCGGGTGGCGCCGTGCTCGTACCAGAGCCTGGCGGGGTGGCGGTGGACGTGTCCGAAGAAGGACTCGAAGCGGTTGTACACCATCTTGACGGGCTTGCCGGTGCGCAGGGCGAGCAGACAGGCGTGGATCTGCATCGACAGGTCCTCGCGGCCGCCGAAGGCCCCGCCGACGCCCGACAGCGTCATCCGTACCTTGTCCTCGGGCAGGCCCAGGACGGGGGCGATCTGGCGCCGGTCGGCGTGCAGCCACTGGGTGGCGATGTACAGGTCGACGCCGCCGTCCTCGGCGGGCACGGCGAGGCCGGACTCGGGGCCGAGGAAGGCCTGGTCCTGGATGCCGACCTCGTACTCGCCGGTGACGACGACGTCGGCGCGCGCGGCGGCCGCGTCGGCGTCGCCCCGCACGATCGGCTGACGGTGGACGATGTTGGGGTGCGGGGAATGGGCCGCGTGATGGTCGTCGCGGCCCTCGTGGAGCAGCGGAGCGCCGGGCGCGGTCGCGGAGGCCTCGTCGGTGACGACGGGCAGCGGCCGGTACTCGACCCTGATCTTCGCGGCGGCGCGGCGGGCGGTCTCCGGGTGGTCGGCGGCGACCAGCGCCACCGGCTCGCCGTGGTGGCGGACCCGGCCGTGGGCCAGGACGGGGGTGTCCTGGATCTCCAGGCCGTAGTTCCTGACCCCGGTGGGCAGGTCCTCGTAGGTCAGGACGGCGTGTACGCCGGGCTGGGCGAGCGCCTGCGAGATGTCGATGGCGACGATCTCGGCGTGGGCGTGCGGGCTGCGCAGGGTGTGGCCCCACAGCATGTCCTCGTGCCACAGGTCCGAGGCGTACGCGAACTCGCCGGTGACCTTCAGCGTGCCGTCGGGGCGCAGCGTGGACTCGCCGATGCCGCCCTTGGTCCGGGTGCCCTGGGCGCCGTGGGTGCCCTGGGTGATGCGGGTGGGGATGCCGCTGGCGGGCATGCTCAGGCCTCCTGTCGGGCGGCGGCGAGGCGGACGGCGTCGAGGATCTTCTCGTAGCCGGTGCAGCGGCACAGGTTGCCCGACAGGGCTTCCCGGATGTCGGCGTCGGTGGGCCGGGCGTTGTGCTCCAGCAGCTCGTCGGCGGCCACGAGGAGGCCGGGGGTGCAGAAGCCGCACTGGACGGCGCCGGCGTCGACGAAGGCCCGCTGGACGGGCGACAGCTCCACGCCCTCGCCGGCGGGGCGGGCCTGCCAATGCCGGGCCTCGTCGAGGCCGGTGCCGGTGTCCTCGGTGCCGGTGCCGGCGCCCTTGGTGCCACTGCCGCTGTCCTTGGTGCCGCAGGCACCCGTACCGCGGGCTCGCTCCCGGGCCAGGTCGGCCAGGCCCTCGACGGTGACGATCTCGCGGTCCTGGCACTGGCCCGCGGCGACCAGGCAGGAGCAGACCGGCACGCCGTCCAGGCGGACCGTGCAGGAGCCGCACTCGCCCTGCTCACAGGCGTTCTTGGAGCCCGGCAGGCCCATGCGCTCGCGGAGCACGTACAGAAGGCTCTCGCCCTCCCAGACGTCGTCGGCCCGCTGCGGGCGGCCGTTGACGGTGAAGGTCACGCGCATCGTACGTTCCTCTCATTGCCACGGTACTCGTCCCAGGTCCAGCCCAGGGTGCGGCGGGCCATCACACCCAGCGCGTGACGGCGGTACGCGGCGCTGCCGCGCACGTCGTCGATGGGGCTGGCGGAGCCGGACACCAGCTCGGCGAACTGCCGGGCGACGGCCGGCGGGATGATCCTGCCGTTGTCCCAGAAGCCGCCCTCCTCCAGCGCGGCGGCCAGGAACTCCTCGGCGGTCCTCGCGCGGACCGGGGTCGGGGCGGCCGAGCCGATGCCGGTACGGACGGTGCGGGTCCCGGGGTGCAGCGCCAGGCCGAACGCGCACACCGCGATCACCATGGCGTTGCGCGTGCCGACCTTGGAGAACTGCTGCGGGCCGTCCGCCTTCCTGATGTGCACGGCCCGGATCAGCTCGTCGGGGGCGAGCGCGTTGCGCTTGACGCCCACGTAGAAGTCGTCGATCGGGATCATGCGCGTGCCGCGTACGGACTCCGCCTCGACCTCCGCGCCCGCCGCCAGCAGCGCGGGGTGCGCGTCACCGGCCGGGGAGGCGGTGCCCAGGTTGCCGCCGACGCCGCCGCGGTTGCGGATCTGCGGGGACGCCACGGTGTGCGAGGCCAGAGCCAGGCCCGGCAGCTCGCTGCGCAGGTGCTCCATGATCCGGGTGTACGGCACCGAGGCGCCCAGCCGTACGGTCTCCTCGCCGGTCTCCCACTCCTGGAGTTCACCGATCCGGTTCAGGTCCAGGAGCACGTCCGGACGGCGGTGGTCGAAGTTGATCTCGACCATGATGTCGGTGCCACCCGCGATGGGAACCGCGGTGGGGTGCTCCGCCTTCGCGGCGAGCGCCTCCTCCCAGCTGGCGGGACGCAGGAAGTCCATGGGCGCTGCTCTCTTCCTCGGATCTCGACAGGGGCTCTCGGGGCGGGGCTTCGGGGCTCTCCGGGTCCTGTTCACACGTGACAGGCCCAGTACACCGCCGTGCGCCCGTTCGGGCGCAGTCACCGATTGCATGAAGCACTTGGCTGGCCAGGCCCCATGTCTTGTAGATTCCTCTGAAAGGACGGGATACGAAACATCACGGCATCCGCCCGGCAACACCGATGGAACGAAGCGGGCGCGACCCTGGTAGCCCTTGCACCAGGCCAGGGACCCGTTCGAGACAAGGCGACACACGATGCGGCTGCGCGCACTGCTGGACACCGACGCACTGGGCCTCCGGCTGCTCGGCGGCGAGGAGGAGCTGGACCGCACGGTCCGTGGCGTCATGACCACCGACCTGCGCGACCCGAGCCGTTATCTGGCGGGCGGCGAACTGGTGCTCACCGGTCTCGCCTGGCGGCACTCCGCGCAGGACTCGGAACGCTTTGTCCGTATTCTCGCAGCGGCCGGGGTCGCCGGTCTCGCCGCCGGTGAGGCCGAGCTGGGCGCCGTCCCCGAGGACCTGGTGCTGGCCTGCGCCCGGCACCGGCTGCCGCTGTTCTCCGTCTCCGAGGACGTCGCCTTCGCGTCCATCACCGAGCACGTCGTACGGCAGGTCTCCACCGAGCGGGCCGGCGACCTGGCCGCCGTCGTCGACCGGCACCGCCGCCTGATGTCCTCCGGCCCGGCCGGCGGCGGCCCGGACGCCGTCCTCGACCTGCTCGGCAGCGACCTCGACCTGCGCGCCTGGGTGCTGTCCACCACCGGCCGCAGGATCGCCGGGGGCCCGCACCCGCTGGCCCCGGCGGTCCGCGCCGAGCTGGCCGGCGAGCACCTGGCGGCCGCCCGGACGGCCCGCCCGTCCCCGCACCGCACCTTCACCGGCGGACGTACGTACTCCCTGTTCCCGATCCGCGGCGGCGACCCCGACGACGACCCCCGGGCCACCCTGCTGTCCGACTGGTTCCTGGCGGTCGAGGCCGACGCCGGTGACTGGCCGGCCGAACGGCTCGACCTGCTGGCGGGCGTCACCCAGCTCATCGCGGTCGAACGGGACCGGCGGGAGGCGGCGCGCACGGTCCGGCGCCGTCTCGCCCAGGAGGTCCTGGAACTGGTGCAGGCCGGTGCCCCGCCCACCGAGGTCGCGGCGCGGCTGCGGGTGGCCGCGCCGGTGCTGGTGCCCGGGCTGGGCGCCGCGCCGCACTGGCAGGTCGTCGTCGCGCGCGTCGAGTGGACCGGCACCGAGCTGTCCGGGGGCGCCGTCGCCCAGGCGCTGCTGGAGGAGGCCCTCATCGATCCCTTCGCGGCCGGCCCGGACCCCACCGACCGCATCGCGGTGGCCCACAGCGGGGACGAGGCCATGGCCCTCGTCCCGCTCTCCTCCACCGGCGCCACGAACGACACGGTGCAGGCAGGCCATGCCGGCCAGGCGGGCCACATCGGCCACGCGGTCCACACGGGCCCCTCCGGCGCGCCGGGCGTCCCCGAGGGCCCCGCCTGCACCGAACTGACCGCCGGCGGCCTCCTGGCCGCCCTCCAGGCCCCTCTGACCCGTGGCCTCGACGGCGATGGCCGCCTCACCATCGGTGTCAGTGCCACCGTCCATTCCGCCGAGGCGCTGCGCGGCGCCCTCGAAGAGGCCCGCCACGCGCGCCGGGTCGCCGCCGCGCGCGCCGGGCGCGTCTGCGTCGCCGGGCACGAGGAGCTGGCCTCCCACGTGCTGCTGCTGCCCTTCGTCCCGGACGACGTACGGCGGGCCTTCACCGCCCGGCTGCTGGACCCCCTGCGGGTCTACGACCGGCGGCACCGGGCCGAGCTGATCCCGACCCTGGAGGCCTTCCTGGAGTGCGACGGGTCCTGGACCCGCTGCGCGACCCGGCTCCATCTGCACGTCAACACCCTGCGCTACCGGATCGGTCGCATCGAACAGCTCACCGGCCGCGACCTGTCGCGGCTGGAGGACAAACTCGACTTCTTCCTCGCCCTGCGCATGAGTTGATCGTTCCGCACGCGCAGCCCTCTTGGCGCGGCACCCCGTGCCGTGCTGAACTTCCGCCACCGGCTCGATGACGCGCTTGGGAGGGCATGTGGCGGAGACCGCCATGTCGGAGGCACAGGTGGCACCGCACACGACGCAGGAGGAGCCGCCCGGCACAGCGCGGCTACGCGCACGCGGCTGCTGGACGGAGGCGGCCCTGCTGCTCGCCCCGTACGCGCAGAGCGCTTTCGGCCCCGCCCTCGCCCGGGCCGCGCTGCTCGCCGAACAGTGCCTGTTCACCCTCACCGGCTGGCAGGAGGCCGAGGACGCGCTGCGCATCGCCGAGGCTCTGGCCCGTACCGACGACGAACGCGGCGAGGCGGCCTGCGAACGCGGGCACCTGGCGTGCCTGGCGACACAGTTCGCCGTACGGGACCGGGCCGACGAGGCCAGTGCCGCGCTGAGCCGCAGTGCGGCGCTGCTGACCCCCGGGGCGCCGGGGCGGCCGCTGCTGGACTACCGGCGGGGCCTGGTGGCGGAGAAACTGGCCGACGACCCGGCGGCCGCGCGGGCCGCGTACCGCAGGGCGCACGCGGGGGCGGTGGCACGGGGCGACGCCCTGCTGACCTCGTTCACCTGGCGTCATCTGGCCGGGCTCGCCGCCCGGGACGGCGAACTGGCCGAGGCCAGGCACGGTTTCGCCGAGTCCTTGCGGATCCGTACCGAGCTGGGCTATCTGATCGGCGCTGCCCCGGCCCTGGTGTCGCTGGCAGGGGTCGACCCCGACCCCGCCGCGGCGGCCCGCCTGCACGCCGAGGCGGCCCGGCTGTTCCACCTGCTGGGAGGAGTGCCCGTCTGGCTGGCCGACGCGCTGGACACCGGCCCGTCCGGCGACTGAGGACGCGCGGCCGGAGGCCTAGGAGGCCCAGGAACCGGCGACGTGCTTGCGCACCAGGGACTCGGCGGTCCTCAGGTCCCCGGTGAGCAGGGCGTCGAGCAGCCGGGCGTGCTCGGTGGCGTCGGCGATCAGCTCGGCGCGCACCGCGCCCGTCCGGCGGGCGGTCACGGGCCACTGGGCGCGGCGGTGCAGTTCGTCCGCGACGGCGACGATCTGGCGGTTGCCGGAGAGTTCGAGGACGGCACGGTGGAAGGCCCGGTCGGCCTCCGCGTAGCCGGCGCGGTCGCCCAGCGCGGCGGCGGCCACCGTGGCCTCGGCGTACGGCCGCAGGGGCTCCCAGTGGTCGGCGGGCACGGTCCGGGCCAGCCGGAGCATCACCGGTACCTCGATCAGGGCGCGGACCTCGGCCAGTTCGGCGCACTCGCGCGTGCTGCGTTCGGTGACCAGGAAGCCCCGGTTGGGCATGGCCTCGACTGCGCCCTCGCTGGCGAGGAGCTGCATCGCCTCGCGCACCGGGGTGGCGGAGACCCCGAAGCGCTCGGCCAGGGCGGGGGCGGAGTAGACGACGCCGGGCTCCAGTTCGCCGGTGACCAGGGCGCTGCGCAGGGCGGCGAGGACCTGGTCGCGTACGGAGTGCCGCTCGGGCATACGGCGCGGCCTGGGGACGCCCGGCGGCTCCGCGCAGGGATGCCCGCCCCGCACCTGCTCGGCCCCGCCCGGCGGCAGCGCGGCGCTTTGCGCGGGGCGCCGGGCGGCGCGGGGGCCGTACTCCACGGGGGGCTCCTTCGTAGGGATGTGGGGCACGCGGGTCGCTGCGCGGCGCGCCGTTTCTATTGGACCACTCCAATGGAGCAGCTCCGAGTGAGTAAACGCATATTCTACTGGATAAGGTAAGCCTTACCTCGCTCTCGATGCCCTCGTGGACGGTCTCCATGCACCTTGCCGCCTCCGTCTCCCCACTGGCCGGCGCCTACACCCGCCTCGCCGCCGTCCTCCCCGATCTCCGGGTGACCGAGGAGGAGCCACGGACGGGCGAGGGATGGATCACCGCCCGCCAACTCGCCGACGGGGGCGCCGGACTCGACTCCTTCCTCGCCTGGGACGACGCCCAGATCCTCCGCGACCACGGCAGCCGGGCCCGCCCCGACGTCATCGCGGGTTTCGGGCTGCACCGCTACGCCTGGCCGGCCTGCCTGCTGTTCACGGTCCCCTGGTTCCTGGCCCGGCGGGTGCCGCACCTCACCGTCGACGACGTCTCCTTCCACCGCGCCGAGGGCCGGATGACGGTCCGTCCGCGCGGCTTCAGCTGCCTGCCCGACGATCCGGCCGCCGGCCTCCCGGACGCCACGGCCGTCCCGGACCCCGAAGGGCTGCGGGCCGCGCTGCGCACCGCCGTCGCCGGCCATCTGGCGCCCCTGCTGGACGCGTTCCGGCCCCGCAGCCGGCGCGGTTCCCGCGCCCTGTGGGGGATGGCCACCGACGAGATCACCGAAGGGCTCTGGTACGTCGGCCACTTGCTCGGCGAGGAGGAGCGGGCGATCGCCGAACTCTCCCTGCTGCTCCCGGGGTCCACCCTGCCGTTCGTCGGCCGCGCCGGTTTCCGCGACAACGATCCGGACCGGATGCGGGACCGGATCTCCTGCTGCCTCTACTACACACTGCCGGGTCAGGAGACTTGCGCGACCTGTCCGCGGACCGTGTGAACACAAATCTCACACACAGCTAACGCAACTGTTCTAAACAAGAGCCTCAGTTCGAGTATTCTGTCTGCCTCGCACCACGCCACCCCTCCGTTGGCGTTCTCTTGTCCCGAAACCGCTTCACGCGCCCGAGGCGTTCGCCAAGATGTCGCGCGTACGCCGTCTCGCGGCCTGAGCGCGACGGTACGGACGCTAGGATTTCGCACGATGAGACTTACAGACATATCGCTGGACTGGACGCTCTCGGGCGCCGTGGGCCTGGCGGTCGCCGCTGCCGTCGCGGTCTTCTACCTGCGGAACCGCCAGACCCGTACAGAGGACTCAGGGGACTCGTGGGAGCGGTCGGAGGATCGCCGCCGCAGGAAGGAAGCCATATACGGCAGCGCCTCGTACGTCCTGCTCTTCGCGTGCGCCTCGGTCGCCGCGGCGCTGTCGTTCCACGGCCTGGTCGGGTTCGGCGAGCAGAACCTCGGCCTGACCGGCGGCTGGGAGTACCTGGTGCCGTTCGGCCTGGACGGCGCGGCCATGTTCTGCTCCGTGCTCGCCGTACGTGAGGCCAGCCACGGCGACGCGGCCCTGGGTTCGCGCATGCTGGTCTGGCTGTTCGCCGGCGCCGCGGCCTGGTTCAACTGGGTCCACGCGCCGCGCGGTGGCGGCCACGCGGGCGCGCCGGAGTTCTTCGCCGGCATGTCGCTGTCCGCTGCCGTCCTCTTCGACCGGGCCCTCAAGCAGACCCGCCGGGCCGCCCTGCGCGAGCAGGGGCTCGTCCCGCGTCCGCTGCCGCAGATCCGCATGGTCCGCTGGCTGCGCGCGCCCCGCGAGACGTACGGCGCCTGGTCGCTGATGCTGCTGGAGAACGTCCGCACCCTGGACGAGGCGGTCGAGGAGGTCCGCGAGGACAAGGCCCGCAAGGAGCAGGACGCGATACGCCGCCGCGACCACGAGCGCCTGGAGCGCGCCCGGGTCAAGGCGATAAGCCGTCAGCACCGCATCTGGAACCGTGGCGGAGGACGTCAGGTCGAGCTGCCCGCCGGATCCTCCGGCAGCGGCCAGACCAACGCGGAGCCTGCTATAGAAACCTCCTCGCCGGACGCAGCCGAACTCCCCATGCGCTCCCGTCCGGCTCTGTCGCCGGTACGCGGTGAGTCGCCGCGCACCACCGGTTCCACCACCATCGACCTCACGGCGGAGGACGACACCATGACCCTGCCGAAGCTCGACTCGCTGGAGCGCAAGCTGGCCGACCTGGAGCGCCAGTACGGCTGACATCCCGGCACCGCGAAATCCGTTCCACGGGCCCCGGCGACCATCTGGTCGGCGGGGCCCGCGCGTTCCCCGGTCACGGCCCCGTTCTCGTACGACTACGGCGAAGGCAACAGGCGACCGACCGGACGTCACGAGGCGATGTCCACCGAGACCTTGCCGACCGCGCCGCTCTCGTCGTACGAGAACAGGGCCGCGCGGGCGGCCGCCCGTTCTCAGGCCGCGTCGATGCTCAGCTCGAACCACACCACCTTGCCGGTGCCCTCCGTGTGCACGCCCCACGCGTCGGCGAGTGCCTGGACCAGCAGCAGTCCCCGCCCGGACGTCGTCTGGTCCCCCGGGGCCCGCAGTTTCGGATGCCGGGACACGAAGTCCCGTACCTCCACGCGCAGTCGGTGGCAGCGGTGCGCCTCGGCGGAGAGCGTCGCGGTCAGCTCGGCGCCGTGTTCGGTGTGCTGGAGCGCGTTGGTCACCAGCTCACTGGTGAGCAGCTCGGCGGTGTCGGCCAGTCCGGGCACCCCCCAGCCGCGCAGTGCCTCCCGCAGCACCTTGCGCACCTCCGCCACCGCCGGAAGGTCGGCGTGGCGCAATAATCGGCGGAGCTGCCGCCCCTGAGCGGCCTCCGCAGGCTGACGCTCCATCGGCTTCGCTCCGGCCGTGTCCGTCGTACCCCCATCGAACATTCTCGCGGGATGCATGCCCAGCCTCTACGCTGTCCAGTCATGCCCGACATCACCAAGGCGCACGCGTACGCCACCACCGTCACCTGGACCGGCAACCGCGGTACCGGCACCAGCGGATACCGCGCTTACGACCGTGCTCATGACATTACTGCGGACGGGGTGCCGCCCATCGCCGGCAGCGCCGACCCCGCCTTCCGCGGCGATGCCGCCCGCTGGAATCCCGAGCAACTGCTGCTGGCCGCGCTCGCGCAGTGCCACATGCTGTCCTACCTGCATGTCTGCGCCGTCGCGGGGGTCGTCGTCACCGCCTACACCGACCGGGCCGAGGGCACCATGACCCAGACCCCGGACGGCGGCGGCCACTTCACGGAGGTCGTGCTCCGCCCGCACGTCGAGATCGCCGACGCCGCCCTGGCCGACACCGCCGCCCGGCTCCACGAGGACGCCCACCGGGTGTGCTTCATCGCCAACTCGGTGAACTTCCCGGTCCGTCACGAGCCCGTGGTGACCGCTACCTGAGCCCCCGCAGCACATTGCCCTCGGTGCTCAGGTAGTTGTCCCGGTAGTCGAAGCGGGCGGCCTTCGCGAAGAGCAGGTAGTAGTACTTCATGTTCTCGCTGTACCAGTACCCCGGCGTCAGGTCACCGAGCCGCATCGGACGCGTCGTCACGTTGTCGACCACGGTGTACCCGCGGGCCACCTTGCAGTACCGCCGCTGCCGGGCGTACATATCCCGGGCCCGCGCCCGGTAGCGGTCCCGGCCCGTCGCCAGCCACAGGAACAGACACGAGTCGACGTACTCCGGGCGCAGCGGATACGCCGGGCTCAGCGCGCGCATCGTCCGGTAGTCCAGGTACTCCGGCGGCAGCCGGAACTTCTCCAGCACCCCCGCCCACGCGTCGTGACAGCGCTCCCCGTCCCTCAGCCGGCCGCTCTGCGCGAGCAGCCCCGCGTAGAAGGCGGTCAGCTCCGACTGGCAGTGGCCGGTCGGCCGCCCGGTGTGCATGTCCGCCTGCCGGAACCACAGCCGCCCGTCCCGCCGTTCGGCCAGCCGCTCGAAGACCGCCGCCGTCAGCCGGTCGTACCAGGCGCGCAGGTCCCTGTCCCCGAACAGCTCCCAGCCGTCCCACAGATACTCGTAGAACGAGTCGACCGGCGGATCGAGGGTCGCCGTCCGGCCGACCCACTCCCCCGTCTCGACATTGAGGGTGGTCCCCACCAGATCGATCCGCGAGCGGCGCTCGTAGACCGCCCGCAACGCCCTCTTGGCCGCGTCGTAGTACGTGTGGTCCCCGGTCAGCCGGCTCAGCTCCCCGAACTCCGCGATGCAGGTCCCGATCTCGGCGAGCGGCGCCTCGGCCCCGCCGACCTCACCGGTGGCCAGGTTGACGTACCGGTAGGGCGCCCCGGTCGCCGACTTCCGGAAGGCCGGCAGCAGCCGGTCGGCGAGCTCGCGGGCCCGGTCCAGGAGCACGGACTCCTTGGTGGCCGCGTACCCCGACAGCAGACCCCCGACGAGCCGGATGATGGCCTCGAAGACCTGCACCGGCGCCCGCTGGTCCAGCCGGAGGTCGTTCCTGACCCAGGAGACGGCCGTGTCCAGTTCGCTGTCCAGCTCCATCAGGTACAGCGTGTCCAGCGACTCCACGATCGTCAGTCCCAGCGTGCCGCCCGGGATGAAGAAGTCCGAGCCCTGTCCGCTCACCGGCCGCAACTCGTCCCGTCCCCAGGCCACCTGGCGGTACGCGTCCCACGCCGTACGGAACTCGGTGACCACGTCGGCGCCGAGGGCGGCATAGGGATCCGGGGTCGCCGCGGAGGCGGAGCCGGCCCCCGCGGTCAGGGCGGCGGCAGGCGTCAGCGTGGCGAGCCCACCGAGCAGCCTGCGCCGGGTGAGTCCGCCGGGGCGCACGTGTTTCGTCATACCCCGCAAACCCTTCACCCCTGCCGGGCGTTACGGGGTGGGCCTCGTTTGCCTCGGAGGCCGGTGCCACCGCCCCCGGCGGCTTCAGAGCCTGCGTCCCGACCCCGGCCGGGCGCCCACCGCTCCCCCGGCCTGGCGGCCGGGCGGGGGCTCCGCTGCGAGGACCTTCCGACGCCCTGCGATCGGCACGGCACCGGACGACGTCCGCCGACCCGCCCCAGGGTTACGGAACTCCTTCACCGGGTCGCCCAACGTGATCGCCCGTGCCGGCGCACACAGGCGGACCGCGTGGAGGGATAACTCGTATCGCCGCAGGCGGCAGCGCGTCCAGCCTGCAGGTCATGCATCAGGATCGAAGGCGCGACCGGCGACCGGTTCGCCGCGTGGGGCTGGTGCGGGCCCGGCACCGGGCTCCGACCTTGGCCGTCGAGGGTGCTGACGTCGTGATCGTTGGCTATTTCTCCGGCAGGCAGAAGGACTTTGCCGCGTTGATGGACACGGCGGCCCAGGAGGTGACGAAGCGCGGTGCACGGGTCGCGGGTCGTATCGTGCAACGGCGTGGTGTCTCGGACGGCGGGGCCGGGAAGATGGCCCTGCCCTATTCCTCGCGGACTCTCCTGAGCTACGGAAAGGTCCGTGAAGCAGCCACCCTCTGTGACCAGACCAATGCCGACGCGGCGGTCTTCCTGGCCTCTCTGACAAAGCGCCAACGTCGCGTGCTGACAGCGATACTCGGCTGCCCCGCTGTGAGTCTCGCCGATGCTCCGCCAGCTGACTGAACACTGTCCGACCGCGCGCGGGGACGAACGGTACGAGCTGGTGGACGGGTTGCTGTGTGCGGACAGGCCGGTGAGGGTGCCGGTGGACCTGACCCTGGTGGCCGAGCACCGACGCGGTCACGCCTCCTGGTGCCAGCTGCTGGACGCCGTGCGCCTGGGTCCGGGCGACGACGTCGCCGAGGTCACCGCCGCCCAGGTCCGCCGGATGGTCACCGGCCGGTACGGAACCGCCCTCGCGATGGTCTGGGACCACGTCCGCCCCCGCCTGACGGCAAGGTCCGCATGGATCGACCACGCCGGTGAACTCCCCGTCATCGAGAGCACGTTGATTCACCTTCAGGCCGACCGCCTGCCCGGCGGCAACGACGCGCAGCGTGCGCCGGCAGGCGTTCCTGTGCGGGTTCGACCTGGAACACACGTTCCCCATGATCAAGCAGACGCTCGGCTGGACCCGTCCCAAGCTCCGTACCCCCGAAGCTGGTGACCGCTGGACGTGGCTCGTCATCGCCGCCCATACCCAGCACCGGCTCACGCGTGAGCCACGACCGATCGCCGCCGCCCCCGGGAGAGGCCGACCGAGCCCGCACGACTCACCCCAGCCCGCGTCCGCCGAGGGTTTCGGAAACCTCCGTCCGCACCTGCACTGCCCGGCCCGGGAAGACCACGTGGCTCCAGGAAGCGCCATCCCGCATCAGCGATGCGCGAAGCCTCAGAGGTTGAACGACAAGCTCAGCCCTCCCAGACGGCGACCGCCGTACGGTCGTCCGCGTAGCCCTTGACGCGGGTCTGGGTGTCGCCCAGGAACGCGGCCAGGCCGGGCGGCCGTCCGCTGCCCCAGCGGCGTACCAGATGGGCGGTGAGGCCCGGCTCGCCCCGAAGGGGTTCGGCGAGGCCCCCGCTGCAGAGCAGCAGGGTGTCACCGGGCTGGGCGACGGAGGCGCGGAAGCGGAAGCGTATGGCGGGCTGGCCCGGGATGCGGTCCTCGGGTTCGCCGTCGTCGGAGCGCAGCGGCTCCAGGTCCTGCCACTCGCCGGCCCGGATGCGGAAGAGGCCGCCCTCCCCCGCGCCGAAGAAGAGCCGGGTCCGGCACTCCGGGTCGGCGGGGAGCAGCAGGCAGCGCAGGGAGGCGGTGTACTGGGCGGGGTCGAGGGCGAGTTCGCCGGCCCGCGCACGGAGGCGGCCGTAGCAGCGGTCGGTGAGCCGGTGCAGGCCCGACTTGAGCGAGCCCCGGCGGGAGGCCCGCAGATCCTCGGCGAGGCGGCCGTGGCTGCGGCCGACCGCGCCGGCGATCCACCGGCACGCGTCCTGCGCGGCGCGGTGGGCCACGTCGGAGGCGCGCGGACCGCCGGCGACCGCCAGCAGCAGCAGGGCGTCGTCACCGGCGCCGAAACGGGCCGCCAGGAGCGCGTCGCGCCGGGGTTCGCCGCGGTAGCGGGCCGAGTCCCCGCGCACGGAGGCGCTGCGCACCGTCAGCACGCCGTATTGCGCGCCGTCGAGGACGGTGTCGGGAACGAGGTCGTCCAGGCGCCCGGGATCGGCCAGCGGCCAGGCGGAGGGCTCGGGTTCGTACGTGGGCGGCCCGTCGCCGACGTACCCGGCCCCGGCCGCTCCCGCCGGACGCCCCGGGCCCGTCTCGGCCGGCGCCCACCCGGGCGGCAGCCCCGGAGTGGGCCCCGGAGCCGGCGGCGGTGGCTCCACGGGAACGCCGCCCCACGGCCCGTCACCCGACGCGGTAGGCCCGGCCGGAGCCCCCTGATACTGCCAGGGCCGCAGCCCCGGCACGCTCTCCGCGCCCCGCGCGGCGGGCACACCCTGGCCGCCCTGCGCACCGTGCGGCCCCTGCGCATCCCAGGCGTCGTGGGCGGGCGCACCCTGCACGGCATCACAGGCAGCGTGCGCGCCCTGCGCAGGATGCGCGCCCTGCGCACTTCCGGTGTCACTCGCGCCCTGGGCGACACCCGAGCCCCGCGCATCCCGGACATCGTGGGCGCCCTGCGCATCCCGCGCGGCGGAGGTGTTCTGCTCGGCCTGGACGACGTGCGCGCCCTGCGCACTTCCGGTGTCACTCGCGCCCTGCGCGACAGGCAGGCCCTGCGCACCCGAGGCATCCCGCGCGCCCGGCTCGGCGGGCGGACCCTGCGAACTCCAGGTGCCGTGGGCAACCGGCGACCCCTGGGCATCCCGGCCGCCCTGCGCCCCCACGGTGCCGCTCGCGCCCTGGGCGGCACTCGGGCCCTGCGTCCCGGCAGCGTCGCTCACGCCTTGCGCGACGTGCGAATCCTGACCGCCCTGCGCATTCCCGGCGTCGTGCGCGACGGGCGGGCCCTGTACGTCCTGGGCGTCCTGGGCGTCCTGGGCGCCCTGCGCAGGGTGCGTGCCCTGCGCCCTCAGAGTGCCGCTCGCACCTTGGGCGCCCCCGGCATCCTGGGCGTCCAGGGGCAGGTGGGTGCCCTGCCCGCTCCGGGCGGCTTGCCCGCTCCCGGCGCCTTCGGCGCCCATCGCGCCGAGAGCCGAGGCGTAGCGGTCGTCGACCGTGTCGCCCCGGTCCGGAGCGGCCGGCTCCGCGCGCTCGCCGTACAACTGCCCCCACCACTCGTCCTCTTGACGGTGGCCGGTCTCCCCCTGCTGGCTCATGCCCCTATTGTCCACCGCGACACGCGGGAGGAAACCAGGAAACGCCAATGGCCCGACGGGCGGCCGGCCCCCTCCACGGGCCGCACGTCGGACGATTTGGTAGAGCTACCTTGCCAGGACATGGGTTCGAACAGCGATGATGTCGGCGGCGGGATTGCGCCATGGCTCATTTCCGCCATTTCTTGATCGCCCAAGCACCGGAAGGGGTGGCCGTGCTCGGCGCCATTGGACTGGACGAGGACCAGGAGTCGGCCTACCGCGTCCTGGTGGGGCTCGGCGCGGCCGAGGCGGGTGATCTGTCGCACCGGCTCGGCCTGCCGGAGGAGGTCACCGTACGCGCGCTGCGGCTGCTCGAACGGCAGGGCCTGGTCGCCCAGTCCACGGCCTCCTCGGCCCCTTCGGGCCGCTGGGTGGCGGCTCCCCCGGCGGTCGCGCTGGCCGCACTGCTGACCCAGCGGCGGCACG
Organism: Streptomyces sp. RLA131; assembly: GCF_056270125.1. Classification (NCBI taxonomy): domain Bacteria; kingdom Bacillati; phylum Actinomycetota; class Actinomycetes; order Kitasatosporales; family Streptomycetaceae; genus Streptomyces; species Streptomyces sp. RLA131. The sequence continues at coordinate 6,585,217 of NZ_JBWDOQ010000002.1, read as the reverse complement.
GCCTGGAGCAGGCGGAGCTGGCGGCCTCGCTGCTGGCCCAGGAGTACCGGGCGGAGGCGGAGGAGTCGCAGGTCCACGACCTGGTGGAGGTGGTGACCGGGGCGAGCGCGGTCGCCAACCGCTTCACGCAGCTGCAGCTGGGCGCGGAGAAGGAGGTCTGCGCCTTCGTCACCGGCGTTCCGGTGGCCGTGACGGGGGTGGAGAACGTCGCCGAGGAACAGGCGTCGGCTCGCGGGGTCGCGTACCGGGTGGTGGTCGAACGCGAGGTCATCGCCGGGGCGTCCGGCATGGCCGAGCTGACGGCGGCGCTGGGCCGGGGCGAACAGGTGCGGGTGATCGAGCGGGTGCCGACGAAGCTGGTGGTCGCGGACCGTTCGCTGGCGATGGTGCCGATCGCCCGCAACACCGTCGGCCCGGCGGCCCTCGTGGTGCACGCGAGCGGGCTGCTGGAGTCCCTGATGGGACTGTTCGAGGCGGTGTGGCGGGACGCCGTGCCGCTGCGCCTGGATGCCGTCGGGCTGCCGGCGGAGGAGCACCGGGGCGACCCGGACGGCGTCGATCTGCAGATCCTGTCGCTGCTGCTGGCCGGGCTGACCGACGCCAGCGTGGCCAAGCAGCTGGACCTGGGGCTGCGTACGGTGCAGCGCCGGGTGAAGCGGCTGATGGAGATCGCCGAGGTCACGACCCGGCTCCAGCTCGGCTGGCACGCCTACGAGCTCGGCTGGGTGGCCCGCGACGGCCGGTGAGGGCCGGTGAGGGCCGGTGAGGGCCGGTGAGGGCCTTGACGGCGGGGGAAAAACCAGGGGCCGCGGTGGTCGCCCTTCCGGCACAGTGGGCGCATGGGGACCGCACAGCTCGCCCTGGTCGGCGTCGTGATGCTGCTCGGCCTGCTGGGCGTGCTCGTGCCGGGAGTACCGGGTCCCCTGGCGTGCTGGGCGGCCGTGCTGTGGTGGGCGAGCAGCGAGCACACCACGCTGTCGTGGGGCGTGCTGGCCGCGGCGACCGGGGTGCTGCTGCTCAATCTCGTGCTCGAACTGCTGCTGCCGCCCCGCTCGATGCGGGACGCGGGCGTGTCGCGGCAGGCGCTGTTCACGGCCGGGGCGTCGGCCATCGGGGGCTTCTTCGTGGTGCCGGTGGCCGGGGCGGTCATCGGTTTCGTCGGCGGGCTGTACGCCTTCGAGCGGGTCCGGCTGGGCAGCCACGGCGGGGCGTGGGCCTCGACGCGCACCGCGATGCGGGCGGTCGGTCTCGGGTTGCTGGTCGAGCTGTTCGGCTGCCTGCTGGTGGCGGGGGCCTGGCTGGGCGCGTTGGTGGCGAGCTGACCCTCGTACCGCCAACGGCAAACGGTCAACGGCCCCACGGTCAACGGCCCACGACTGCGTCGTCCGGCCGTTTGTGCGAGCTCGGTAACAGAGCCGCGCGGAAGGATCCATACCGCGTTCCCATCCGTCCTCTCCTGAGCGACACCAGCACGGAGAGCACACGGGAGCGGGCGACATGGCACGAAACAGCGGCATACGGGGGACCCACCGGCGCGAGCGGATCGCGGTGGTGGCGGCCATGACGGCGGTGGCCTGCCTGGCCACCCTGGCATCGGTGTGGACGGCGCAGGCCGGCGAGGATCACGCCGCCACGCCCACCGCTCCGCGCACCCCTCGCGCCACGCAGGCCCCCGCGCACGCCGGGGCGGGAAAGACCTCCCCGGCCCGTCCGATTCCCGGTCAGACCTCGACCCCGGACCCGCAACTGCCCGCCCCGCGCGTGAACATGGACATCGCCCACGCCTCCGACCACGGCGCGCACGCCGTCAACATCACCATCGACGACGGCCCGGACCCGGTCTGGACCCCGCGGATCCTCAAGGTCCTCAAGGACAACGGGGTGAAGGCGGTCTTCTGCATGATCGGCCCGCAGGCCGCCGCCCATCCCGCGCTGGTGAAGCAGGTGGTGGCGGCCGGGCACCGGCTCTGCGACCACACCGTCTCGCACAACACGGGCATGGCCACCAGATCGACCGGCTACCAGTCCCGGGAGGTGCTGCGGGCCGCGCGGCAGATCACCGCCGCCTCGGGCGGGGTGAAGCCGCTCTACTACCGCGCCCCGGGCGGCGCCTTCACCCCGTACAGCCGCCAGTTGGCCGCCGCCCAGGGCATGCGGCCGCTCGGCTGGAACGTCGACTCCAAGGACTTCGAACGCCCCGGCACGGCCGCGTTGGTCGCCACCGTCAAGAACGAGGTCTCCAACGGCCCGACCATCCTCTTCCACGACGGCGGCGGCAACCGCGCCCAGACCGTGGCCGCGCTGCGCGAACTGCTGCCCTGGCTGAAGCAGCACGGCTACGGATTCGGCTTCCCGGTGCGCTGACCGAGGGCCTGGCCGTGCGCTGATCCGGCGGCCGATGGGGGAAAGGCGGGCGAGACGGGTGAGAGCGCTCTCTCTCCCTCTGGCCACGGGATACGCTGTCCTCGTCCCGGAGATCCGGAGGGGAGCCCGACGTGACCGACCGTACCGCCGCGCCACGCCCGACGCTCGAAGCCGTCGCCGAGCGGGCCGGGGTCTCCCGGGCCACCGCCTCCCGCGTGGTGAACGGCGGCGCGGGTGTGCGGGCACCCCTGGTGGAACGGGTCCAGGAGGCGGTCGCCGAACTCGGCTATGTACCGAACCAGGCCGCCCGCACCCTGGTGACCCGCAGGAACGAAGCCGTCGCCGTCATCGTCGCCGAGCCGGAGACCCGGGTCTTCACCGACCCCTTCTTCGCCCAGCAGCTTCTGGGCATCAGCCGTGAACTCACCGCCCACGACTCCCAGCTCGTCCTGCTCCTGGTCGAGGGCACCGAGGACTACGACCGGCTCGGCCGCTACCTCGGCGGCGGCCATGTCGACGGCGCGCTGGTCTTCTCCCTGCACGCCGACGACCCACTGCCCGGCATCATCCGCCGGATCGGTCTGCCCACCGTCTTCGGCGGCCGCCCCGGCTGGTCGGGCGCGGAGGGCGACCGCAGCATCCTCTACGTCGACTCCGACAACCGCGGCGGCGCCCGGGACGCCGTACGCCACCTGGTCTCCCTCGGCCGCGAACGCGTCGCCACCATCACCGGCCCGCTGGACCAGACCGCCTCCGTCGACCGCCTCGACGGCTACCACGACATCCTGCTCGACTCCGACTCCCGCCTCGTCGCCGAAGGGGACTTCTCCGCCGCCGGCGGCGAGCGCGCGATGGCCCTGCTGCTGGACCGCGCGCCCGACCTGGACGCGGTCTTCGTCGCCTCCGACCTGATGGCCACCGGCGCCCTGCGCGTGCTGCGCGAGCGGGGCCGCCGCGTACCCGAAGACGTCGCCGTCGTCGGCTTCGACGACATGGCCACCGTCGCCGAGGCCACCGATCCGCCACTGACCACCGTCCGCCAGGACATCGAGGGCATGGGCCGGCTGATGGTCCGCCTGCTGCTGCGCGGCCTGGAACCCTCCGGGGACGGCACCGGCCGCCCGCTCTCCTCGGTGATCACGCCGACGCGCCTGGTGCGGCGCGCCAGCGCGTGACCGGGCCGTTCACAGCCCGCCGTACTCCTTGATCACGCGACGGGTCTGGGCGAAGAGCATGCCGACGTTCACCGAACGCCGGCAGACCACGACCGCGACCACGTCCTCGTTGTGGTTGTTGCGGACGAACAGGTGCGTCAGGTTGTCGCTGTTGACCAGGATCTCCTGGAAGTAGTGCTGATCGCTGCTGATGCCGCGGCGCTCCTTGAAGACATCCTCGATCATCGTGACGTTGCGCCCCTGGAAGATGTCAAGGGTCGCCCCGGCCAGGAGGTCCAGCACCTCCGGGGGATGGCTGTCATTGGTGTCGAAGGACAGCAGCATGCCGGTGGCCATGTCGACGACGCCCGAGGCCAGGCACTCGGGTACTTCCTGCCGCAGGCTCTTGACCAGCAGCATCACCCGGTCCGACAGATTCTGCGTGCGTTTTCCGGTGGTGCTCATGAGGCTCCCGAGATCGATGGGGGAAAGGGTGGGGTCCGCCGGCGAAGGGCCGACGGGGCCGGCAGGAGTGTCGGGGCCGTCCGGGCCGTCCGGGCCGTCCGGGCTCACCGCGGCGGTTCTCCGGAGCGGACCGGGATCGCGTCGATTCCCCCGTCGCCGGGTACGGCTGTCGGCGCGGCGTCACCGATCACGTATTCGGCCGCACGGTCTCCCGCCGAAGGCGTCTCACGGGCCGGCACATTGTGGTTCATGCACACCAGTTCCTTTCACGATGGTTTCCCGCATGGCGAAACACCCTCACCGATCCGGTTCCGCTGCCGGATTCGATTCCTGATCCACATCCGGTTCCGGTTCCAGTTCCGGTTCGTCCGGCCGCCTTTTCCCGCGCGGCCGCAGCAGTCCCTTCCAGCTCCCCGGATGCCGTACCGGGGCCAGCGCCTCGTGGATGCCGCTGGCTCCCGGCAACCGCTGGGGCAGCCCTTCCGGCGTGACCGGCCGCCGGCCCGGCAGATCCGGCTGCGACGGCTGCGACGGCTGCGACGGCTGTTCCGGTGGACCGGAGCGCGGCCCCAGCGGCAGCGGCTCCGGGGCCGCCGGGGCCGCGGGGGCCACCCCGACAGTGGGGGCCGTCACCGGCGGGGCGGCTGTGACGGGCTCGGGGGCGGCGATCTCCACCAGCCCCTCGGACAGCATCCGGGAGACCTCGACCGTCACCGAATACACACCGCGCCCGAGGGTGAAGGCGATGTCCCGGGCGCTGCGGCGGCCGTTGGCGCAGAGCAGGATGGCGCGGCGGCCCCCGCTGAGCGCGTCCTCGGCGTCCGCGTCCCGGGGCAGCGCGACCACCCGCTCCCGCTCCGGTGAGATCCGCGCCGGCAGCGAGGCCAGGGCCTCCAGCCGGCGCCGGGCCTCCCCCAGCAGCAGCTCAGGGGCGATCGCCCGGCCGGCGAAGGGCGGCGGCCCGTCGGGGCCGTCGCCCAGGAAGACGCAGTCGTCCATCCGGCCCGCGATGACCGCGAAGGCGGCGTCCTGGGCGGCGACCAGGCAGAGCACCTCGTGCTCGGCCACCCCGAGGCAGCCCTGTTCCACGAGGGCGGATCCGGGCCAACGCCCGTCGCCGTTCGCGTCATGGGCCGCGAGCCACTCGTCCTCGCCGACTCTGCCGGAGCGAAGCAGCAGCGTGCCGACCCCGGGCGCCCCGGGGCTCTCCACCGCCACCACGTCGCCGCGGGTCAGGTGGAAGACCCCGCCGGGGCTTCCGACCACGCGCAGTACGCCCGAGCGTCCGTCCCGCCCGCACCGTGCCAGGGCCCGGCCGAGCAGTCCCGGTGCCGGGTGGTCGGCCGGCGCGGACTCGGACAGCGCCGCGGGCCCGGACGTCACGGTCGCCCCCGGGCGCACCGGATGCCGGACGCGCTTATTTCCGGCATCGCTCCACCCCTGTCACACCCGTCAAACCGATCCGGCATTCGGCGCACGGCGAATCGCACAATCGACCGGCCCGTCACGCCAGGTGGTATTTCTATCAGCCCGCCCGTAACGCACCTGGGAATTCACGGGAGTTGGCGGAGGACGCACTTTTGCGACTTTCTTCTGCCCATTTCTCTTCCTTCCCGACCGTTTGATGTCACCGCTGCGGGAGGAGGTGCTTCGACGGGAACCGGACTCCGTGGCCTTGAGAGCGCTCTCAAAGCTAATACGCCATCAAACTGGCACAAAAAACCCGTCACCCCCTGGAAGAGCCCCCCCCCCCCCCCGTTCCGCCGCCCCGACCGGAACGTTACGCGTTCGACTCTTGACGGCGGCCACAGCGGCGGGCAATCTCCTCTGCATCGCTTGAGAGCGCTCTCAAGAACTCGCTCCATGCCCATCCTTGAAGCCATGGGAGGCTTCCATGCCGATCGCCCGAGCCGCCAGACGTGCCGCCACCCGACTCGGGGCGGTGGCGCTCGCCGGGGCCCTGCTCGCTGCCTGCGGATCCGGCTCGTCCGGGGATTCCGCCAACGGCGCCGACGGGGGGAAGGTCACCCTCACCGTCGACCTGTTCGGTACGTTCGGCTACAAGGAGGCCGGGCTGTACAAGGAGTACGAGAAGCTCCACCCCGGCGTCACCATCAAGGAGAGCAGCACCGAGAACGAGGCCGACTACTGGAAGGCCCTCCAGACCCGGCTGGCCGGGGGCGGGGGTCTCGCCGACGTCCAGGGCATCGAGGTCGGCCGGATCGCCGCCGTGACGCAGCAGCAGGCGGACAAGTTCGAGGACCTCAACGGCCTCGGCGCCAAGAACCTCAAGTCCGACTTCGCACCGGCGAAGTGGTCGGCGGCCACCACCTCCGACGGCCGCACCCTCGGCCTCGGCACGGACGTCGGCCCGGAGGCGATGTGCTACCGCACCGACCTGTTCAAGAAGGCCGGGCTGCCCACCGACCGTGAGGAGCTGGCGAAGAAGTGGGCGTCCTGGGACGGCTACCTCGCCCTCGGCAAGCAGTACAAGGCCAAGGCGGCGGCGAAAAGCTACTGGACGGACAGCGTCGCCAGCCTGTACTCCGTCATCAACGGCCAGCAGAAGGAGCGGTACTACGACGCCTCCGGCAAGCTGGTCTACGCCTCCAACCCCGCGGTGAAGACCGCCTGGGACACCTCGGTACAGGCCGCGCAGGACGGTCTGAGCGCCAGGCTCGCCGAATGGACGCCCGCCTGGAACCAGGCCTTCAGCAGCGGCAGCTTCGCCACCATCGCCTGCCCGGCGTGGATGCTCGGCTACATCAAGGGCCAGGCCGGCGACAGCGGCAAGGGCAGGTGGGACGTGGCGACCCTGCCCGGCGGCGCCGGCAACTGGGGCGGCTCGTATCTGGCCATCCCGAAGGGCACGGCGCACGCCAAGGAGGCCTTCGCCCTCGTCAAGTGGCTGACGGCGAAGGAGCAGCAGGCCAAGCTCTTCAAGAAGCAGGGCAGTTTCCCCTCCAACACCGGGGCCATCGCCGCCGTCAAGGACGTCACGGACGCGTACTTCAGCGACGCGCCCATCGGCCGGATCTTCGGTGAGGCGGCCGAGCAGTCCCCGGTGCAGATCCTCGGCGTCCACGACAACGACGTGAACACCCAGATCACCAACGCCCTCGGCGAGGTCGAGCGCAAGGGCGTGTCGTCGGCGACCGCCTGGTCGCACGCCGAGAAGGGCGTCAGGAACGCCCTCGGCTGATCACGGCCCGCCCGCCGGGGCCCGGCACCTCCCCTCTCCCCCTCCGGTGCCGGGCCCGGCACCCCGCCGACCGGAAGTCACGACCGAAAGCCCGGCCGAAAGACCGAAAGCCCGGCCGGAAGTCACGGCCGAAAGCCCGACCGAAGGCCCCGACCGAAGGCTCCGCCATGACCCTCGCCGCCACGGCCGCCGCCCCCGCGCCGCGCCCGCCGCGCCGCATCCTCAGTGCCCTCTCGCCCTACGCGTATGTCGCGCCCTTCTTCGCCCTGTTCGCCGCGTTCGGGCTGTTCCCGCTGCTCTACACCGCGTATGTCTCCCTCTACCGCGTCGAGTTGCAGACCCCCGGCGAGATGGAGTGGCGGGGCCTGGACAACTACACGGCCCTGCTGACCGACGACTACTTCTGGACGGCGCTGCGCAACACCTTCACCATCGGCGTCATCTCCACCGTCCCCCAGCTGCTGATGGCCCTCGGCCTCGCCCATCTGCTCAACTACCGGCTGCGCGGCCGCACCTTCTTCCGGGTCACGATGCTCCTGCCGTACGCGACCTCCGTGGCCGCCGCGACCCTGGTCTTCGCGCAGCTCTTCGGCCGGGACTACGGACTCGTCAACTGGGTGCTGAGCCTGGTCGGGGTCCACCCCGTGGACTGGCAGTCCGGCACCTGGAGTTCGCAGATCGCGGTGTCGACCATCGTGACGTGGCGGTGGACGGGCTACAACGCGCTCATCTACCTCGCCGGGATGCAGTCCATCCCCGGCGATCTCTACGAGGCCGCCGAGCTGGACGGAGCCTCCCGCTTCAAGCAGTTCCTGCACGTCACCCTGCCCGGGCTGCGGCCGACCGTGCTCTTCACCGTCGTCGTGTCCACGATCGGCGCCACCCAGCTCTTCGGCGAGCCGCTGCTGCTGGAGAACAGCGTCTCCGGCGGCATCTCGCACCAGTACCAGACCCTCGGCCTCTACATGTACGAGCAGGGCTGGGGCTTCTTCCACCTCGGCCGGGCCGCCGCCATCGCCTGGGTGATGTTCGTCCTCATCGTGCTGCTGGTCCTGGTCAACGCGGCGATCGCCCGGCACCGCGGCAGTAAGGAGGACTCCCGATGACCACGGCCCCGCCACGCCCCGTCACCGCCGCCGCCCCGCGAGCCCGTGTCACCCTGCCAAGGGCGCTGCGCGGCCGCCGGGCCGGCCGCCAGCACCACGGGGGTGTGCTGGCCTATGTGATCCTGATCGTGGCCGCGCTCTTCTCCGCCTTCCCCTTCTACTGGACGATCGTCGCCGCCACCCGTTCCAACGCGGAGCTGGCCCAGTCGCCGCCCGCGCTGCTGCCCGGCGGCAACCTCGTCCACAACTTCCAGCAGGTCCTGCAGCAGGCCGACATCGGCAGGGCCCTGCTCAACTCCCTGATCGTCTCCGGCTCGGTGACCGTCGGCACCGTGCTCTGCTCGACGCTCGCCGGCTTCGCCTTCGCCAAGCTGCGCTTCCGGGGCCGCAACGCGCTGCTCGCGCTCACCGTCGGGACGATGATGATCCCGCCGCAGCTCGGCGTCATCCCGCTCTTCATGCTCATCGCGAAGCTGCACTGGGTGAACCAGCTGCAGTCGGTCATCCTGCCCGGGCTGGTGTCGGCGTTCGGGGTGTTCTTCATGCGCCAGTACCTCCTCCAGACCCTGCCGGACGAGCTGATCGAGGCGGGACGCGTCGACGGCGCGTCCACCGCCCGGATCTTCTGGAGCATCGTCGTACCGATCGCCCGTCCCGGCATGGCGGTGCTCGGCATGCTGACCTTCATGGCCTCCTGGAACGACTTCTTCTGGCCGATCATCGCGCTGACCTCGCAGCAGCCCACCGTCCAGGTCGCCCTGCGCCAGCTCGGCGGCGGCTATGTGCACGACCAGTCGGTGATCATGGCCGGCACGCTGCTCGGCACGCTCCCGGTGCTGCTGGTCTTCGGGCTGCTGGGCCGGCAGATCGTCGGCGGCATCATGCAGGGCGCGGTCAAGGGCTGACCGGCCGGGCGTCGCGCACCACGTCTCCCCCACACCTCAAGGAGCCCCATGACCACCGTTTCCCGGGCCGAGCCCCGCCCCCGCGGAGCCGCCCCCGGTTTTCCGCCCGGATTCCGCTGGGGGGCGGCGACGGCCGCGTACCAGATCGAGGGCGCGGCGAGCGAGGACGGCCGCACGCCGTCGATCTGGGACACGTTCAGCCGGACCCCCGGCAAGGTGCGCAACGGCGACACCGGGGACACCGCGGCCGACCACTACCACCGGATGCCCCAGGACGTCGCGCTCATGGCGGAGCTGGGCCTGACCGACTACCGCTTCTCGGTGTCGTGGCCGCGTGTGCAGCCGACCGGGCGCGGTCCGGCGGTGGAGAAGGGGCTCGACTTCTACCGGCGGCTCGTCGACGAGTTGCTGGACCGGGGCATCCGTCCGGTGCTCACCCTCTACCACTGGGATCTGCCGCAGGAGTTGGAGGACGCGGGCGGCTGGCCGGAGCGGGAGACCGCCGAGCGGTTCGCGGAGTACGCGGGGCTGGTGGCCGGCGCCCTGGGTGACCGCGTGACGTCCTGGACGACGCTCAACGAGCCCTGGTGTGCCGCGTTCCTGGGCTACGGCGAGGGTGTGCACGCGCCGGGCCGTACGGATCCGGTGGCCGCGCTGCGCGCCGCGCATCACCTCAACCTGGCGCACGGGCTGGCGACGGGGGTGCTCAGGGACCGGCTGCCGGCCGGCGCCGAGGTGTCGCTGACGCTGAACCCGGCGGCGGTGCGGCCGCTCACGGACTCCGCCGCCGACCGGGACGCGGCCCGCCGGATCGACGCGCTGGCGAACCGGGTGTTCCTGGACCCGGTGTTCCGCGGTCGGTATCCGCAGGATCTGCTGGCGGACACCGCGCCGCTGACGGACTGGTCGTTCGTACGCGACGGGGACCTCGCCGAGATCTCCCGGCCCCTGGACTCGCTGGGGCTGAACTACTACACGCCCACCGTGGTCGCGGCGGGCAGCCATCCGGCGCCCTCCCCCTGGCCGGCCGCCGGCGGGCACGTCCGCTTCCTGCCGGCCCCGGGCCCGCGTACGGCGATGGGGTGGCCGGTGGACGCGCACGGCCTGTACGAGGTGCTGGTGCGGCTGCGGGACGACCTGCCGGGCGTACCGCTGATCGTCACCGAGAACGGCGCCGCCTATGACGACTACGCCGATCCGGAGGGCGCGGTGCACGACCCGGAACGGGTGGCGTACCTGCGGTCGCATCTGGCGGCGGTGCACCGGGCGATCGTTGACGGCGCCGATGTGCGGGGCTATTTCCTGTGGTCGCTGCTGGACAACTTCGAGTGGGCGTACGGCTACAGCAAGCGCTTCGGCATGGTGCACGTGGACTTCGCGAGCCAGCGGCGTACGCCCAAGGACAGCGCCCGCTGGTACGCGGACGTCATCGCCCGCGGCGGACCGGTCTGACGGTGGGCGGCGGGGGCGTGCCGGCGCGCAGCGGGACGGCCAGGAGAGCGCCCACGGCGAACCCGGCGACGTGCGCCAGGTAGGCGACCGTGCCCGCCTCCGAGGTGCCGTAACCGGCGGAGTAGAAGGCCTGGAGGACGAACCACATGCCCAGGACGACCCAGGCGGGCAGCCGCAGGGGGAGGAAGAAGAGAAAGGGGACCAGACCCCAGACCGGGGCGCGGGGGTAGAGCACGAGGTACGCGCCGAGTACGCCCGCGATGGCACCGGACGCGCCGACCAGGGGCACGGAGGACGAGGGGTCGGCGAGGGCGAAGCCGTAGGCGGCCGCGTAACCGCACACCAGGTAGAACAGCAGGTAGCGGAGGCGGCCGAGGCGGTCCTCGATGTTGTTGCCGAAGATCGCCAGAAAGAGCATGTTGCCGAGCAGATGGGTCCAGCTGCCGTGGACGAACATGGCGGTCAGCACCGACAGGGCGGGCGACTTGCTGTAGCCGGGCGGGCCGAGCAGGCAGCCGGGCCCGGCGACGCCGCCGGCGGTGGCGCCGGTGGGCACCAGGCGCGGCATCCGGCCCTGGACGATCTCGCGCGGCACCGCGCCCCAGTGCTCGACGAAGGCCTGCTGGTGGCAGAGGGCGTCCAGGGTGGTCCCGCCGGTGAACGAGGTCACGCCCGGCGTGCGCAGGAAGACCGCGACATTGAGGACGATGAGGGCGTAGGTGATCCAGGGCGTCCTGCGCAGCGGGTTGATGTCGTGTACGGGAATGACCACGGTCCATTCCTACCCGCGGCCTGAACGGCGTATCAGATTCTGCGCGGGCGGCCGCGGCCGGGCGACGCCGCGATGGCGAACTCGCCCCCGGAGGGTCCCATGCGCGGACCGCGTGCCGTCCGTCCCGGACCGCGTGCCGTCCGTCCCGCCCGCCTTGCCCGCGCAGCGCTCGTCGCGCCGCTGCTTGTCATACCGCGGCCGACCGCCGCCCCCGCCCCGGCGCGCTCCACCGCACACCCCGCCGCGCCGGGTGCCGCGCATCCCGCCGCCGGGTCCGCGCCCGGCGGCAGCCCTGGACCTCGGCCTTCGAGGCGATGCGTAGCCGGCCGCTACGGGTCGGCCGGCTACACCCCGCACTCCCGCGACGTGGTCGTGTGCCCCGGGGACAACCGGCCGGGGGGCGGCCGCGTCGAGGAGCGCGAGGACGCGCCGGCCGCCTGTACACAGGCGCTGCTGTGGTACATCACCCGGGACCGCGCGCACGCCGGGGCCCCCGGACTTCAACGGCAACTGGGACCTGACGATGGAGGACGCGGCCACGACCGGCGGGCCTTCGACGAGGCGGTCGGCCGCTTCCGCGACCGGGTGCGGGCCTACGTCCATCTCGCTCCGACGGGCAGCTCGATCCGTACGCCGGACGAGACGGCCGCGTACTGGTTCGGGCAGCGGGAGTACCCGGACGGCATCGCCCAGGAGACCTGCCGCGACTTCCGGCATGTGGGGTACTCGCTGGCGGCCACCGCGCACATCGCCGAGACCGCCTTCCACCAGGGCCTGGACCTGTGGGGCGAGATCCACGAACGGCTGCGGGCGGCGTTGGAGTTCCACGCGCGGTACGAGATGGGGGCACCGGTGCCGCCGGGACCGACGAGCTGTTCGTGGCGTGGGAGGCCCTCACGCACGCGGACAGCCCCGGCCGGTGAACCGGCCGGGGCTGCTGCTCCTGGGGTGGGGTACCGCGGTCGGGCTAGAGCTCCGCGGCGATGAAGTTCGCGCCGTTGTACGAGCCCCAGCCGGTCACCTTGTCGTAGCCGGTGGCGGCGCTGTAGCCGCCGTTGCTGCCGCTGGTGACGTCGTGGAAGGCCGAGCTGTAGCTGGAGGAGGTCGCCAGGGCGTAGATGGTGGAGTTGGCGTAGCCCAGCTCGTAGCCGCCGGTGGCGTCGGCCTCGTCATCGAGGATGGCGGTGAAGGCCGCCCAGTTGGGCGCCGCGGCGCTGGTGCCGCCGTACTCGGCCCAGGCGCCGGCCGAGTAGACCGCCCAGCCGGAGCTGGGGTTGGCGTCGGCGGCCACGTCCGGGACGCCGCGGTAGGAGCTGCTGTTCTCCGAGGAGGTCTGGAAGCTGGGGCGGGCGAAGATCGAGGACACGCCGCCGCCGGAGCCGGACCAGGCGGTCTCCTTGCTCCAGGTGCCGGAGGAGGTGGTCAGCGTGGTGCCGCCGGTGCCGGTGACGTAGGGGTCGGAGGCCGGGAAGTCGACCGACTTGCCGCCGGTGCCGGCGTCGTCGGAGCCGCTGTCGCCGGAAGCGGCGAAGACGGACTGGCCCTGGGCCGCGGCCTCCTGGAAGTCGGTGTTCAGCGCGGTGCGGTTGGAGGCCGTCTCGCCGGACTCGTAGATGCCCCAGCTGATGGAGACCACCGGCACGTCGTCGCTGACGAGCGCCGAGTACACGGCGGTCTCACCGGCGTCGCTGTTCGGGGCCTCGTACACCTTGATGGTGGCGCCGGGCGCGATGGCCTGCACGACCTCGATGTCGAGTTCGACCTCGCCCTGGCCGGACAGGTCGGTGGTGCCGCCGCCGGCGGTGCGCACGGTGGGGGTGCCGGTGCTGATGCCGTAGTAGTTGTCGTAGTACGTGATGTTGGACTGCTTGAAGGCCGAGAACTCCAGCAGGCCGACCGTCACTCCGCTGCCGTTGTAACCGGCCGAGACGGTGGAGGTGAGGTTGTAGGCCTTCTTGGCCGTGGTCGGGTTCAGGCCCGCGGCGACCTTGGGGGTGGCCTTCGGGGTCACCCTGGCCTGGCTGTTGTGGTGGTACTTCGCGTAGTTGTTCAGCCCCGAGACGTCGGAGACGGAGGCGGCGATGCCGGCCGGCAGCCGGGGCGCGGAGGTGTTGGCGAAGTAGGAGTGATCGCTGCCCTTCTCGCGGTACTTGGCGAGGGTGGTGCCGAAGGCCTTCTCGACCTGGGCGGCGGTGCCGCTGGCGCCGATGGTGAGGTGGTTCTTCGAGATCTTGCCGGTGGTCAGGCCCTGCGAACGCAGATACCGGGAGACCTTGCCGATGGTCGTGGCGGTCGCGCCGTAGCGAGCGGCGAACTGGGGGACCGTCAAGTAGTGCTTGTACTGCGGGGACTTCTTGTCGCCCACCTTCGCGATGAAGGCGTCGAGTCCCTTCTGGTCGCGCGGGGTCAGGCTGACCGTGACGGGCACCTGCTTGCCCGAGGAGACCGTGCCGGTCTCGGCCGAGTGGCTCACAGCGGATATGACATCGCCGCGCAGTGCGACCCGGCTGTCCGCCTGGGCCGCGAAGGCGGGGGCGGCGGCGAGTGCGGCGACGACGGGGAGGGAAACGGCCAGCAGACCTGCGAGTGGTCTCGTACGAGACGTCAAGGCGTCCTCCGGAAGGGAGTGGGGGGACTTGGGGGAACGGCCTCAACGCTAGGCAGCGGAACCCCTGCCCATAAGCGGGGTAACCCTTGCGGCAGTTGTTAACTGCTGATGTCCCCCCGCGACGGTTGGGAGGGGACACCCCCGGGAAGGTCACGTATTGAAATCGATCGTGAAGGCGTGGTGAACGACTCATAGGGTCGAAGGAGGGGTCAGCTCATGGTTTATTCGGTGATTCTCGGCGTCGTGATCGTGGCGCTCGGGGCCGGCACCGTCATCTACACCTTCTGGCACGAGGGAAGCCCGCTGCCGTTCCGGCGGCGCCACCGGCACAACGGTGCCGGGTGACACCACCTGCCACCCGGCACCACTGAGGCCCCCGAGGCCCCTGACTGCTCTGCCCTGCCCTGCCCTGCTCAGTACGCCTTGCGGTGACCTCCGCCGCGCTTGCGCTCGTACATCTCACGCCCGGCCGCCGAGCGCATCTTCCACTCACGGCGCATCTCCGACCGCATCCGGTGGTCCGTGCGTGAGGCGATCCAGGCGTTCTCGCGCAACAGCTTTCGGTAGCTGTCGAGCCGGCGGTGCGCCAGTGCCCCGTCCTCCAGGGCGGCCAGCACCGCGCAGCCCGGCTCGGCGCTGTGCGAGCAGTCGTGGAAACGGCAGTCGGCGGCCAGCCCCTCGATGTCCGAGAAGGCCTGGGTGAGCCCGGCCTCGGCCTCCCACAGGCCGACCCCGCGCAGCCCCGGCGTGTCGATCAGCACCCCGCCGCCGTCCCCCGGCAGCGGGATCAGATCCCGGGTTGTCGTGGTGTGCCGGCCCTTGCCGTCACTGTCCCGGTTCGCCTGCACCTCCTGGACCTGACGGCCGGTCAGAGCGTTGGTGAGCGTCGACTTGCCCGCCCCCGACACCCCGAGCAGTACGGAGGTCGTGCCGGCCAGCACCGCCGCCAGCACATCGATCCCCTCCCCCGTCTCGGCGCTCACCACGAACACCGCCACGCCGGGCGCCGCGCCCTCGGCGTCCGCGAGCAGGTGCTCGGTTTCCTCGACGAGGTCGGCCTTGGTGAGCACGACCAGCGGCTGCGCCCCGCTCGTCCAGGCCAGGGAGAGGAAGCGTTCCAGCCGTCCCAGGTCGAGTTCGGCCGCCAGCGACACCGCGATCACGGCGTGATCGACGTTGGCCGCCAGCACCTGGCCCTCGGACCTCTTGGACGAGGTCGAGCGCACAAATGTCGTACGCCGCTCCAGCAGCGCCCGTACCACCGGCCCGGCGCCCGCGGCCGGATCGACCGCCGCCCAGTCCCCGGTGCACACGATCCGAAGCGGATCCCGGGGCGTCACCGGCCCGGTGTCCGCCCGCACCGTCCCGTCCGGGGTGACGACATCGCACAGGCCACGATCGACCCGCACGACACGGCCGGGCACCAGGCCACGGTCCGCGTAAGGAGTGAATTCGGCATCCCGGTCCTCGTCCCAGCCATACCGGGCCAGGGCGTGCTGAGGAGCTGATGCGGAAGAAGTGTCGAACAAGGGGAAACCCTTCAAAGGGTGGCCCCGGCAACGCGCGCTCGGCGCGCGGAAGTGTGTGGTGTCAGCCGGAGGCCACAGAGGTGGAAACGATGAACTCCTGAATGCGGGCAGCGCCCGTCACCGTGACAGTCATCAGATCCTCACCTCCTGCGTCCTCGACGAACCGACGACACTCTCCCGGGAGCGGCACACCGCCGCCTCCTGGTAGACGGGACCATAGCCCCGCACCGGAACGCGGCGCCACCGAATTAACGACAGCCGGCCCCGGGCCGAGCCCCAGCGACGACCGGCTCATCACACGGGTGTTGACGAGCGGTCCGGCCCGAAGCGACGCCCGCTGCTGCTAGCCGCCAGCGACACCGCGATCACGGCGTGATCGACGTCGGCCGCCAGCACCTGGCCCTCGGACCTCTTGGACGAGGTCCATTGCTCCGGACACAGTCGGCGTGCGCGTTGTTGTTGTCCTGGCAAATCGGGCCGGCATACCGGCAGCCGTCTGCCGGTAGCCTCTTCCCCGTGCCACCCCCGCCCCCGCATCACGTCGCGGTCCTCGTGCTCGAAGGTGCGAAGCCTCTGGATGTCGGTATTCCCGCACAGGTGTTCACGACCCGCGCGAGTATGCCGTACGAAGTGCGGGTGTGCGGCGCGGCGCCCGGTCTTGTGGCCGGCGGCGACGGCCTGTCGTACTACGTGGCCCACGGCCTCCGGGCGCTTGAGTGGGCTGACATCGTCTTCGTCCCCGGCTACCGGTTTCCGGACCGCGACGACCCTCCGCAGGCCGTGGGTGACGCGCTGATCGCCGCCCATGACCGGGGAGCGCGGCTCGCCGCCATCTCGACGGGCGCCTTCGCGCTCGCTGCCACGGGCCTGCTCGACGGCAAGCGCGCCACGACGCACTGGCATTACACGCGGGCACTCGCGGCGAAGCATCCGCTCGTCCGGGTCGACGAGAACGTTCTGTTCGTCGACGAGGGCAGCGTGCTGACGTCGGCGGGCGCCGCCTCGGGCATCGACCTGTGCCTGCACATCCTGCGCGGCGATCTCGGGGTGTCCGCGTCGAACCACGCGGCCCGGCGCCTGGTGGCGGCCCCCTACCGCAGCGGCGGTCAGGCGCAGTACGTGCCGCGCAGCGTGCCCGAGCCGCTCGGCGAGCGGTTCGCCGCCACCCGGGAGTGGGCGCTGCACCGGCTCGGTGAGCCCCTCACCCTCGAAGTGCTCGCCCGGCATGCGGCGGTGTCGCCGCGCACGTTCTCTCGACGCTTCGCCGAGGACACGGGGTACACACCGATGCAGTGGGTCATGCGCGCCCGCATCGACGTGGCCCGCGAGCTGCTGGAGCGTTCGCAGCGGAGTGTCGAGCAGATCGCCACCGACGTCGGTCTGGGCACCGGTGCGAATCTGCGGCTGCACTTCCAGCGCATCCTCGGCACCACGCCGAGCGAGTACCGGCGCACCTTCGCCCGGGGTGAGTAGTCCACCGCCACCATGTGGCGACCGTGGCGCGATCCTTTCGGACCGTGGCAATCCCGCCACTGTCACCCGCTGATGCCGCGCGAGAACCTGATGTGAACCCGAAGGGACCACCACTCATGACTCGCATCGCCATCAACGGATTCGGCCGCATCGGACGCAATGTGCTGCGCGCCTTGCTCGAACGCGGCAGCGACCTGGAGGTCGTCGCCGTCAACGACCTCACGGAGCCCGCCACCCTCGCCCGGCTGCTCGCCTACGACACGACGGCGGGCCGGCTCGGTCGCCCGGTGAAGGTCGACGGGGACGCCCTCGTCGTCGACGGCCGCCGCATCGCGGTGCTCGCCGAGCGCGAACCGGCGCGGCTGCCGTGGGCCGCGCTCGGCGTCGACATCGTGCTGGAGGCGACCGGCCGCTTCACCTCGGCCGCGGCCGCCCGCGCCCACCTCGACGCGGGCGCGAAAAGGGTACTCATCAGCGCGCCGGCGGACGGCGCCGATGTCACGCTCGCGTTCGGCGTCAACACCGACGCGTACGACCCGGCCGCGCACACGATCGTCTCGAACGCCTCGTGCACGACCAACGCGCTCGCACCGCTGGCCGCGGTGCTCGATGATCTCGCCGGCATCGAGCACGGCTTCATGACGACGGTGCACGCCTACACCCAGGAGCAGAACCTCCAGGACGGTCCGCACCGCGACGCCCGCCGCGCCCGCGCGGCCGCTGTCAACATCGTGCCGACCACGACGGGCGCCGCCAAGGCGATCGGCCTCGTGCTGCCGAACCTCGAAGGCAGGCTGTCGGGCGACTCGATCCGCGTGCCGGTTCCGGTGGGATCGATCGTCGAACTCAACACGACCGTCGCCCGCGACGTGACGCGCGAGGACGTGCTGGCGGCGTACCGCGCCGCGGCGGAGGGGCCGCTCGCCGGCGTACTGGAGTACTCGGACGATCCGCTCGTGTCGTCCGACATCACGGGAAATCCGGCCTCGTCGATCTTCGACTCGGCTCTGACCCGCGTCGACGGCCGCCACATCAAGGTGGTCGCCTGGTACGACAACGAGTGGGGTTTCTCGAACCGCGTGATCGACACGCTCGAACTCCTCGCCGCCGGCTGACCGGAGGCCGGGGCGCGCCGACAGCCGGGCGTCGGCACGGCGTGGGAGAGGGCGCGGGGACTTCGGGGTGACGCCCCATGGCGGGCAGCGCGACGTTCGCCGTGGTGGTGGTGCCGAGCACGGAGAGCAGCGGGCTCGGGCAGCAGACGGCCGGTACGAGGACCCCGCGCCGGGCAGCGGGGTCCGGCGCCGTCATGATCCGTCCCCCGGAGGCGTGTTGTCCGCGCCCCGGGGAGGCGGTGCTCAGCGGGGCGCGGCGGCCGGCCGCGGTCAGCCTTCGGGCTTGACCTCGGTGTCGACGAAGTCGCCGATGGCCCCGAGGACCACTGCCGGCTGCTCGATCTGCGGGAAGTGCCCGGCCTCCGGGACGGACCGGAAGGTGGCGCGGGGAAAGGCGTCGGCCAGGGCGCGTCCGTACGCCGGCGAGACGATCCCGTCCTGCTCACCGGCGAGCACCAGCACCGGAACGGTGACCCGGTGCAGACGGCCGCGCAGCTTCGGGTCGTGGCAGAACGGGTCGCCCGCGTAGACCGCCAGGGTGCGCTGGTTGGCGGCCATCGCGGCCTTCTGCTGCTCGCTCAACGACGCCGGGTCGAGGCGCAGTTCCGGCTTGTGGAAGGCCAGTTCGCCGGTCCTGACCGGTCCGAGGGTCGCGGGGTTGGCGATCTCCAGCGGGGGCTCGGGCGTGATGCCCGTCGCGCCGAGCAGGACCAGCGCGCTGATCCGGCCGCGGTTGTCGCGCAGCCCCATCTCGGCCGCGATCCAGCCGCCGACCGAGTTGCCGGCCACCATGACCGCGTCCAGGTTGAGTTCGTCGATCAGGTCCAGGTAGGCCACGGCCAGGTCGGCGACGGAGTCGGTCGAGTCGGGCCGGGGTGTGCCGTCGAAGCCGGGGTGGGTCGGGACGATCACATAGGCGTGCTGGGAGAGCGCGGCGGCGAATCCGGCGACCGAGCGCGGCCCGGCGCCGCCGTGCAGCACCAGCACACCGGTGCCGTGGCCGGCGGCGGCGTCACCGTACTCCTGGACCGTGATGGTCAGGCCACCGCGGACGTTGACGGTGCGGGTGGTGCTGGTGGGGGCGGAGACAGTCATGGGGCGGATTTCCTTGTCGTTGATACCGGTGGTGGTGCTGCGAGCGCATGTCGGGGTGCTGGGCCCCACACCGCTTGCGGTCAACTCTCTTTGCGAGAGTCAACTATTGTGAGCATAGACGGCCCGCGCTCGTTCATGCAAGCCCACTCTCACGAAGGGGGTTGCCTCGCGCTCTTCCGCGAGGAGAGCTCCGGCCGGCACCGCGCATCGCACATCGCGCGTCGCGCGTCACGCGTCGCGCGTCGCGCGTCACGACCGGTCACGCCGGTCGGAGCGCGGGAGTGAACCGGCCTGACCGCAGGGGCACTTGCCCGAAAACGTGCAAGTAGTCTCTCATCGTAGGAGTCAGGTCGCTATTGTGGCCTCGTACAGCGCCTCACACAGCAAGGGGAAGGGCGAACCGATGGCACCGCAGAGCACGACCGGCCGCAGCAACCAGAAACTCCGCACCCGGACCGCGATCCTGCAGGCCGCGGTCGATCTGATGCGCACCGGCCGCGAGGTGACCATGCCCGAGGTCGCCAAGGCCGCCCTGGTGTCCGAGGCCACGGCCTACCGCTACTTCCCCGACCTGGCCAGCCTGCTGCAGGAGGCCATGAGCGGGCAGTGGCCCACCCCGGAGCAGGCACTCGAAGCGGTCGCCGACTCGCGCGACCCGGTCGAACGCGTCGCCGCCGCGACCGAGCATCTGCTGCGCCTGGTCCTGACCTACCAGGGCGCGACCCGCGCCATGATCGCCGCCACCATCACCCGGCCGGCGGCCACCAACGCACGCCCCGCGCTGCGCTTCGGCCTGATCGACCACGCGCTCGCCCCCCTGGCCGGCACCCTCGGCGCCGCCGCCCTGGCCCAGCTGAAGAACGACCTCGCCGTCGTCGTCAGCGCCGAAGCCCTCTTCACCCTGACCGACCTGTGCGGGCTGGACCCCGAAGACGCCATCTCCAGCGCCGTGCACACCGCGAGTACCCTCACCCGGGCCGCGCTGCGCGAACACACCACGGCCGGCGCCGGTCCGGCCGGTCCCGGCCCTTCGCGAGGGGTTGACGAAGACGTGTGCGGCGGCCACCTTCAATAGAGGTGGGAGCGCTCCCACCACCCCCCACCGAAGGATGGCCGTATGCGGACGCGTCGTCGTTTCTCCCGAAGGACACTGGTCACGGCCGCCGCCGCGGGCGTCGTCACCGCCGTCGCCTCCCCTTCGCAGGCATCCGGCGCGTGGGCCCGGTTCCACACCGCGGGCCGGGTCAGGCGGACCGCCACCGGGTCCGTGCGGTACAGCTGGCCCGGCGTCTACTTCGAAGGCCGGTTCCGCGGTACCGGTGTCGGCATCGTGCTCGACGACTCCGACAACGACTACGACCTCCAGATCGACGGAACGACCGCCGCCACACTGGTGACCCCGGGCCGGACCACCTACTGGGTCGACAGCCTCCCCGACACCGGGCACAGCGTGCGGCTCGTCAAACGCACGGAGAGCCCATGGGCCGCTGGCCGGTTCGGCGGGTTCGTCGCGGCGCCCGGAGGCGCGGTCCTCGCCGGCCCCCGGGCGCGGAGCAGGCAGCTGGAGTTCATCGGCGACTCCTTCACCGCCGGTTACGGCAACGCCTCCGGCACGCGTGACTGTTCGGCCAACGGAGGAGTCAGCCGGAACAGCAACGCCGACCTCGCCTTCGGCGCCCTCACCGCCCGACGCCTCGACGCCGACTACCAGCTCAACGCCTACTCCGGCCTGGGCATGGTCCGCAACTACAACGGCGGCAGCCCCGGTACCGACTTCCGCACCTACTACGACCGGGCCCTGCTGAACGTCGACGGCGACGTCTGGCGCAAGCCGCGCACCTGGCGGCCCCGGGTCGTCGTGATCGGCCTGGGTATCAACGACTTCTCGACCCCCCTCAACCCGGGCGAGCGCTGGACCACGCAGGACGAGCTGGCCGCCGCCTACGAGACCGCCTACCACGCCTTCCTCGACAAGCTGCGCGCCCGGTACGGGCCCGGGACGTTCATCGTGGTCAGCGCCACCTACCTGTCCAACACCACCGCGTTCGCCCGAACCGCGCGACGCGTCGTCCAGGAGCGCGACCGGCGGGGCGACGACCGGGTCCGCTACTGGTACTACGACGATCCGGGCCTGGACCGCCTCGGCTGCGACTGGCACCCCTCGCTCAACGACCACCGGATCATCTCCGGCCTGCTCGACGACTACCTCGCCACCCTTCCCCTGCTCTGGTAGCCCGTGGGTCGGGCGGGGCCCCGGGCGGCGGGGCCGGTGCTGCCCCGCTCGACCAGCTTCAGCCCGGCGACCTGGAGATGGCCGATCTCGTTGCCGGCCACCAACTCCCGCAACTGGTGGGCGGCCTGCGCGCCGTAGTCGGCGATGTCGTGCCGGAGCGCGGTGAGTCCGGGCTCGATCAGCTCGCACAGCGCGGAGTCGTCCCAGGCCGCCATGGAGACGTCGTCGGGCACCCGGACGCCCATCCGGCGGGCGGCGCTCAGCCCGGAGACCGCCATCACGTCGTTGTCGTAGAGGATGGCCGTCGGCCGGTCCTCGCTCTCCAGCAGGGCGCGGGTGGCGGCGGCACTCTGCTCGCCCGTGTAGTCGGCCTCCACGATGAGGCCGCGCATACCGAACTCCGCGGTGACGGTGTCGAAGGCCTCGGCGCGTATCCGCGTGTGCAGCAGGGCGCTCGGCCCGGCCACCCGGGCGACCGTGCGGTGTCCGAGCGCGGCCAGGTGTGCCAGCGCCGTACGGACGCCCTCGGCCTCGTCGCTGAACACCGTCGGCAGGCTTCCGGCACCGGCGGGGTTGCCGAGCACCACGGCGGGCAGTCCGAGTTCCTCCAGCGCGGCGATCCGGGGATCGCCGACGGCCACGTCCACCAGGAACACCCCGTCCACCCGCCGGCTGGCCCACCACGCGCGGTACACCGCGATCTGGTCGGCGGAGTCCTCGGCGAGGGTGAACAGCAACGCGATGCCGCTTCCCGACAGTTCGGCCTGGATACCGGAGATCAGCCGCATGAAGAACGGCTCGACGCCCAGCGTCCGGGCGGGGCGGTCGACCACCAGTCCGTAGGCGCCCGCACGGCCGTCGGACAGGGCCCTGGCAGCGCTGCTGGGCTGCCAGCCCAGCTCCTCGGCGATGGCCAGGATCCGCCCGCGGGTGGCCTCCGACACGCCCGGCTTGCCGTTGAGGGCGAAGGACACCGCGCTCTTGGTCACACCCGCCCGGCGGGCGATGTCCGCCATGGTCAGGCGCTTCACCTGGGTCTCCCCTCCTGGGACCGGCCGTTGATCCGGTACGTCCGAGCAGCCGCTCCGGGGCGGTGACCGGGTTCGCTCACGGGGTCCGTCCGGTGGCGGGTCGCGTCCTCGATCGCCGGGCGGGCTCGACACCGGCGTCGTCGGTCTCGGCCTCGGCCTCGGCGTCAGCGTACAGCCAGCACAGGACGCGATGGCCGCCGCCGACGAGTGCCTCGGGCGGCCGGCGGGCGCAGTCGTCGGTGGCGAACGGGCAGCGCGGACGGAACCGGCACCCCTCCCCGACCACCACTTCCCGCCGTTCGGCGTCGCGCCGGGCACGGGAGTCCTTGCGCACCTGGCGGGCGGCGCGGATCTCCTCCCGGGTGGCGCCGGTCCTCGGCGCGGCGGCGGCCAGCAACTGGGTATAGGGGTGGCGGGGGTTGAGGATGACCTCGTCGCTGGGGCCGCGTTCCACGACCTGGCCCCGGTACATCACCATGATCTCGGAGGAGAAGTGCCGGGCGGTGGCCAGGTCGTGGGTGACGTAGAGCAGTGCCAGGTTGCGCTGCCGCTTGAGGTCGTCGAGCAGGTTGAGGATCTCCAGCCGGATCGACACGTCCAGCATGGACACGGGTTCGTCGGCGAGCAGTACGTCCGGGTCGGGGGCCAGCGCGCGGGCGATGGCCACCCGCTGCCGCTGGCCGCCGGACAGTTCGTGCGGTCGCTTGCGGGCGACGTCGGCGGCCGGGGTGAGATTGACCTGGCGCAGCAGTCCGGCGACCCCGGCGTCGGCCGCGGCGCCGCCGGTGGCGCGGCCGGTGGCGAGCAGCGGGCGGCGCAGGTGGTGGTCGACGGTGTGGGCCGGGTTGAGCGAGGCGAAGGGGTCCTGGAAGACCATCTGGACCGCGCGCCGGTACTCCCTGGCCCGGACCTTCTCCCGGCCGCCGAGCGCGATGCTGCCCGAGGCGGGGGTGACCAGCCGGGACAGCGCCTTGAGCACGGTGGACTTGCCGCTGCCGCTCTCGCCGACCAGGGCCAGGGTCCGGCCCGCCTCCAGGGAGAAGGACAGACTCTCCACGGCCCGGTAGGGCCTGCCGTGCGACTGGGCGTACTCGACGACCAGGTCGCGGACTTCGAGCGCGCTCATGACTGCGGCCGTCCTTCGGTGCGGTGGGCGGGATCGTTCAGGTGGCAGGCGGCCCGCCAGGGATCGGCCTGGTGCCCGAGGCCGAGCAGCCGCGGGGTGAGCGTGCGGCAGGGCTCGAAGGCGTACTCGCAGCGGTCGGCGAAGGCGCACCCGGCCGGCTCGCCCCGCAGGTCCGGCGGTGACCCGGGGATGCCGCGCAGTTCCCGGCGCTCGCCGGCGAGGTCGGGGAAGGAGCGCAGGAGTCCCTGGGTGTAGGGGTGGGCGGCTTCGGTCAGCCGTTCGGCCCGGGCGTACTCGACGATCTCGCCCGCGTACATCACCGCGAGGCGGTCGCTGATCTCCTGCAGCAGGCCCAGGTCGTGGGTGATGAAGACGACGCTGAAGCCGAGCTCCTCGCGCAGCCGCTCGATCTCGTCGAGGATCTCCCGCTGCACCACGACGTCCAGCGCGGTGGTGGGCTCGTCCATGATGACGACGTCGGGCTCCAGGGCGAGTGCCATGGCGATCACCACGCGCTGCCGCATGCCGCCGGACAGTTCGTGCGGGTAGCCCCTGGCCCGGGCCGCGTCGATGCCGACCATCTCCAGCAGGGCCCGCGTCCGTTCGGCGCGTCCGGCCCTCGTCATGTCCGGCCGGTGCGCGCGGTAGATGTCGTCGAACTGCCTGCCCACGGTGGTGACGGGGTTGAGCGCGTTCATGGCGCTCTGGAACACCATCGACAACCGGTTCCAGCGGAAGGTGCGCAGTTCCTCGCCCTCCAGGGCCAGCAGATCGGTCTCGTGGCCCGCGCGGTCCCGGAAGACGACGCTGCCGCCCGTCAGCCGCGCCGGAGGCTTCAGCATCCGGGTCACGGCGTACGCCAGGGTCGACTTGCCGCAGCCGCTCTCCCCCGCGATGCCCAGCACCTCGCCGCGCCGCAGTTCGAAGCTGACTCCGCGGACGGCGCGCGTGGGGCGCTCACCGTCGTACTCCACCCGGACGTTCTCGGCGCGCAGCACGATGTCCTGGGCGGTGGAGCCCGGGGGATCGGCGGCCGGGCCGGCGGCGGTGTCGATCATCGGGCGGTCCTGCCTTTCCTCGCGCCGCGCGGGCGGTGCACGCGCAGCCGGGGGTCGAGGACCTCGTCGAGGCCGAAGCTGATCAGCGACAGGGCGGCGCCCAGCACCGCGATGCACAGGCCCGGCGGGACGAACCACCACCAGGAACCGCCGGCCAGCGCCTCGGCGTTCTGCGCGAAGTACAGCATGTTGCCCCAGGTCATGGCCGACGGGTCGTCGAGGCCCAGGAAGGCCAGGCCCGCCTGCGTGAGGATCGCGAAGATCACCGCGAAGATGAACTGCGAGACGATGATGGCCACTTCGTTCGGCAGGATCTCCACCAGCACGATCCGCCAGCGCCGCTCCCCGTACAGCCGGGCGGCCAGGACGTAGTCCCGGCTGCGCAGGCTCAGTGTCTGGGCCCGCAGCACCCGCGCGGAGGCGGCCCAGCTGGTCAGCGCGATGACGCCGATCGTCGCGAACTGGCTGCTGCCCCTGACGTACGAGGCGATCACGATCACCAGCGGAAGGGCGGGGATCACCAGGAACACGTTGCTGAGCAGCGACAGCGCCTCGTCGGCCCAGCCGCCGAGGAAGCCGCCGCCGATACCGATCACGATCGACACGGCCGTAGCCAGCAGCGCGGCTCCCGCGCCGACCAGCAGCGAACCCCGGGTACTGGCGACGAGCTGGGCGAGGACGTCCTGCCCGGTCTGGGTGGTGCCCAGCAGGTGGGCGCCGGACGGTCCCTGGGACAGGTCCTGGCTGAAGGTGTCCGGGTCGCCGGTGAGGTACGGGCCGAAGACCGCCACCAGGACGAACACCGCGATGATCGCGAAGCCGGCGGTGAGCCGGCGGGAGCGGCGTACGGTCCGCCACGCGTCGCGTGTCCGGGACCGGTCCGTGCCGCCGGAGGGCCGCGGGGCGGTGCCGGGCGGGAGGGTCGAGGTGATGTCGGCGGTGGTCATCGGGCCTGCCTCGTACGGGGGTCGACGAAGCCGTACACCATGTCGACCAGGAAGTTGGCCGACAGCACGGCGAAGGTGATGACAAGGAAGACGGCCTGCATCAGCGGGTAGTCGTTGTTGCTGACCGCCTGGAACAGGGTGTAGCCGATGCCCGGGTAGGAGAAGACCATCTCCATGACCAGCGAGCCGCTGACCACGAACCCGAGGGAGATGGCGAATCCGGCCACCGACGGGAGCACCGCGTTGCGGGCCGCGTAGCCGATCATGACCGTACGGGACCGCAGTCCCTTGGCCTCGGCCGCGGACACGTAGTCCTCGGACAGCGTGGAGACCATCATGTTCCGCATCCCGAGCAGCCAGCCGCCCACCGAGCTCGCGACGATGGTGAGCGCGGGCAGCATCGCGTGCTGCACCGCGGAGTGGATGAACGCCCCGTTCAGACCGATGGTGAGACCGGGTTCGTAGCCGCCGTTCTGCGGGAAGACCGGCCACACCTGCGTCAGCACGTACAGCAGCAGGAGTGCCAGCCAGAAGTACGGGATGGCCGCCAGGAAGGTGGTGGACGGCACCAGCGAGTCCAGCCAGGTGCCGCGCTTCCAGCCGGCGACCGTGCCCATGGTGATGCCGATCACGACGCTGATCAGGGTGGACACGCCGACCAGCAGCAGGGTCCACAGCACGCAGGAGCGCAGCACCGACGCCACCGGGGTGGGGAAGAAGGTGACGGACAGGCCGAACCTCAGCCGGCCCATCGCCACCAGGTAGTCCCAGTACTGGACGGCGATGTTGCCGTGGCCGAGCCCCAGCATCTTCGCCAGCGCCGCCTTCTCGCCCGGCGGCACCGGGCCCTGCTGGCTCTGGCGCGCCATGATCAGCTGCACCGGGTCGCCGGGGATCAGCCGGGGCAGCGCGAAGTTGAGGGTGACCGCCACCCAGGCGGCGATCGCGTAGAACCCGAGTTTTCTCAGTAGGTACCGCATGCCGGAGTACTCCTTGCCGGGTCGGCCGGGGACCGGCGCGTGCCCCGTCCCCCCGCCTGGGGAGGCGGCGAGGGGCGGGTGTCAGGCGCCGCGTTACTTCTTCGAGCCGGTCACCGGCCGGAGCCGGGCGGCGACCCAGCCGTTGTCCGGGGACAGCCATATGGCGGAGCCGGCGTAGGGGTTGTCCTTGGTGGGGTATCCGGTGACGTGGTTGCCGTTGAACTCCTGCTCGTTCTGCGCGTTGAACAGCGGGATGAGCGGCATGTCCCTGATGAACGCCTGCTGGATCTTGTAGAAGTACGGTTTCTGCTCGGCGAGGTCCGTGGTCGAGGCGATGGCGTCGAGGGCGGCGTCCACTTCGGGGCTGGAGTAGCCGCCGTAGTTGCCGATGGTCTCGCTCTGCCCGTCCTTCGGGGCGATCCGGCTGTCGAGCAGCTGGTCGTAGTAGGCGTAGGGCACCGGCGTGTAGCCGTAGTTGCTGAGCAGCATGTCGAACTTGCCGGAGGACTGGTTGGCCACCCACTGCGCGTACGCCTCGGCCCGTACGGTCAGTTCGATGCCCGCCTTGGCCAGCTGCTGCTTGGCCATCTGGGCGATGCTGATGTAGTCCGTCCAGCCGGCCACCGTCTCCAGCGTGATGGACAGCTTCTTGCCGTCCTTGGCGTAGATGCCACCGGATCCCTTGGTGTAGCCGGACGCCTTGAGGTACGCGTCCACCTTCGCCTGGCCGGTCCCGAAGGTGGCGTTCCTCAGCGACGGGTCGAGGACCGACCGGTAGTTCGGCGACAGGAGCGCCATCGGGTTGGTCGGGCCCGCCTGGCCGCTGTAGACGGTCCTGCTCATGAAGTCGCGGTCGAGCGCGGCGCTGACGGCCTTGCGTACGTTCACGTCGGCGGTGGGGCCCTTGTTGATGTTGGGCACGAAGAAGGTGACGGCGAGCGGGATGTTGACCAGCTCGAACTTCTTGTCCTTGGCCAGGTAGTTCTTGTCGACACTGGGAATGAAGGCGCCGGCCCAGTCCACCTTGCCGGAGGAGATGGCGGCGTTGGAGCTGTTGTTGCCGCTGAAGGACAGGAAGCGCAGCGTCTTGATGCTGGGCTTGCCCTCGATGTAGTAGTCCTTGCGCGCCCGCAGGTCCATCGAGGAGGCGGCGACCGACTTGACGGTCCAGGCGCCGGTCCCCACCGGGGTGCTGTTGAGGGCCGTCTTCTTCTTGCTGTCGGGGATCTTCGACCAGACGTGCTCCGGCAGCTGGTCGGCCTTGCCGAGGATGAAGTACTCCTTGGTGTAGGCCGACCGGGAGAACTTCAGGGTGACGCCGTCCGGACCGTCGGTGGTGACCGAGGTCAGGGGGAGGGCGTAGCTGTTGAAGTCCTTGTTCTCGAGCGACAGCCGGTAGGTGTAGGCGACGTCCTTGTTGGTGAAGGGTTTCCCGTCGTTCCAGGTCGCGTCCGTCCGGATCTTGATGTGCAGCGTCCTGCCGCTGTCCGCCCAGGTGTACGACTTGCCGAGCCAGGGCTGGATGTCGCCGGTCTTGACCGCGTTGAACAGGAACAGCGGCTCGTAGACCATGCCGTGCGTGCCCGGTTGGGCGTTCGGCGAGAACGGGTTGAAGTTCCGGGTGAAGTTCCCGGTGCTGCCCGTGACGGTGACCATGCCGGTGGCGGCCGCGTCGGAGGACGAACCTCCG
Source organism: Streptomyces sp. RLA131 (assembly GCF_056270125.1). Taxonomy (NCBI): domain Bacteria; kingdom Bacillati; phylum Actinomycetota; class Actinomycetes; order Kitasatosporales; family Streptomycetaceae; genus Streptomyces; species Streptomyces sp. RLA131. The sequence continues at coordinate 6,556,912 of NZ_JBWDOQ010000002.1, read as the reverse complement.
CCACACGCGGTGGCGGTGGAGGCAGCCAGGGCCAGTACCGCGCCGAGGGCGAGGAGGCGTCGCCGGGCCGGTCTCGTGACGTTCATCTGATCCCCTGATCGGTGGGCGGATGAGGTGTGACAACGATGTCGGCGCAGGCCTGAGGGGCCCTGCGGACCGAAGCCGGGTGGTGCGGCGGTGGTGCGGCGGTGGCGCTGTGCCGGCGCTGTGCTGACGCCGGGATGGTGCCGGGGCGGTGCGGCGGACCGTGCGGCCGATCGGCGGTCACCGCCGTCGGTGTGGGCCAATAATTAGAGTGCGCGTAATGCCGTGTCAACAGTCCGAAAACAAATATCTCAATCGATCTTTGGAAGTCTGCCGGTCGAGGTGACGTTTTCAGCTGAACCGGTTTTGTGGCCCCATGGCCGGCCGGAGCTCGCGGCCGACGGGGCATCAGGGCCCTGTAAGGCAAGGCATCTCGGCGATGACCAGGGATTCCTCATCGGGGCACCGGATAAACGGGTTTACGAAACCGGTTAAGCGCGCCGTGACGGGTTGACACTAAACCGGTGCAGTGGTTCCATCGTCCCCGCCGTCCGGGAGCCCCCGGCGCACGGTGTGTTCCTCCCGTGTCCGCCGCCCCCGCGCCCGGCCGCGCACCCGCCGCCACTCCAGAAGAGGGACCCCGCCCATGCAGCGCACCTCCGTCCGGCTGACCTCCGCCGGAACCCCGGTCACCTGGCTCGGCGCCAACTACTGGTCGCGCACCGGAGGCCCGCTGATGTGGCGCTCCTACGACCCGAAAGTGGTCGAGGAGGAACTGCGCGCGCTGAGCGACCACGGGCTGAACTGCACCCGGTCCTTCTACTACTGGCCGGACTTCATGCCCACCCCGTACACCGTGGACGAGGAGAAGTGCGCCCTGTTCGCCGACTTCCTCGACCGGCACCACGCCCAGGGCATGACCACCATCCCGACCTTCATCGTCGGCCACATGTCCGGCGAGAACTGGGATCCGTCCTGGCGCGGCGGCCGCGACCTGTACTCCGACGTCTGGATGGTGGCCCGTCAGGCCTGGTTCGCCGGCCAGATGGTGCGCCGCTTCAAGGACCACCCGGCGGTCGCGGGCTGGCTGGTCTCCAACGAGATGCCCATCTACGGCGACCGGACCCAGGACCGCGAGGCCGTCTCCTCCTGGGCGCAGATCATCGCCGACGCCGTACGGGCGGCGGGCGGCACCCAGCCGCTGTCGCTCGGCGAGGGCGCCTGGGGCCGTGAGAACACCGGTCACGACAACGGCTTCTCGGTCCGCGACACCGCCGAGATCTGCGACTTCCTCGGCCCGCACGTCTACCGCATGGAGGACGACCCGGTCCGCCAGCACCACGCCGCCGCCTGGGTCTGCGAGCTCACCGGCACCTTCGGACGGCCGGTCGTCCTGGAGGAGTTCGGCGTCAGCTCCGACTTCGTCTCCGGCGCCAACGCCGCCCACTACTACCGGCAGGTCCTGCACAACAGTCTGCTGGCCGGCGCCACCGGCTGGATCGCCTGGAACAACACCGACTACGACAACCTGCGCCACCAGCCCCCGTACTCGCACCACGCCTTCGAGATGCACTTCGGTCTCACCGACTCCGACGGCCGGGCCAAGCCGCAACTGCGCGAACTGAAGGAGTTCTCGGCCCTGCTGGAGCGGATCGGTTTCGGCGGCACCCGGCGGTCCGCCACCGACACCGCGCTGGTCGTCTCCTCCTACCTCGACACCGCCTACCCCTTCACCCGTCCCGAGGACGCCGACCACATCTACCGCACGGCACGCCAGTCATGGGTCGCCGGGCGGCTCGCGGGCCTCGCGCCCGCCGTCACCCGGGAGAGCGACGGGCTGCCCGGCGAGGCCCTGCTGTACCTGGTGCCCTCCACCAAGCAGCTGCTGTCCCCCACCTGGTACGAGCTGGAGGACCGGGCCCGGGCCGGCGCCACGGTGTACGTCTCCTACTGCCCCGGTTACCACGACGAGCAGCGCGGCCCCTGGTACGCCCACCTCGACGAGATGTTCGGCGTGGAGCACCAGCTGGAGTACGGGCTGGTCAACCCGATCGAGGACGACGAGGTGACCTTCACCTTCACCCGTCCGTTCGGCAACCTGCCCGAGGGCGCCCGGCTGTCGTTCCGGACCGCCGGCACGGAGAGCAGCCGGGCCTTCCTTCCGGTGGTGCCGACCGACGCCGAGGTGCTCGCGGTCGACGGCCGCGGCCGCCCCGCGCTGCTGCTGCGCCGCGTCGGCGAAGGCCGCACGGTGCTGTGCACCTACCCGGTGGAGCACATGGCCGCGGTCACCCCCCGGGTCAACCCGGAGGACACGGCCACGCTGTACGACGCGCTGGGCGCGTTCGCCGGGGTGCGCAGGCCGGTCACGGTGGCGGACCCGCGGGTGGCCGTGGACCACCTGGAGCACGAGGACGGGCGCACCTTCGTCTGGCTGGTCAGCCAGGCCCGCGAGGAGCTCACCGTGGTGCCCGTGGTGGCCGGCGGCGGCGCGCTGTACGGACTCGACGGCGAGCCCGCGGACTCCGTACCGCTTCCGGTGTACGGGGTGCGGGTGCTCGAACTGCGGGCGTCCGGGGGACGCTGAGGGCCGTCCCGTAGGGTGCGCGGGTGAAACGCGTTCTCGTGGCCGGTATCAGCGGGGCGGGGAAGACCACCCTGGGGCGGTCGCTCGCCGGACGGCTCGGGCTGCCGTTCCATGAGATGGACGCGCTGAAATTCACCGGGCCGGGGTGGGCGTCGGAGCCGGGGTTCCGGGAGCGGGTGGCCGGGATCGCGGACGGGCCGGGATGGGTGTTCGACTCGTTCGGGTATCCGGAAGTCCGGGATCTGCTGTGGACGCGGGCCGACACCGTGGTGTGGCTGGACTACCCGAGAACCGTGGTCATGCCGCGGATCCTGCGCAGGTCGCTGCGCAGGACGGTACTGCGGGAGCGGATCTTCGGCGGGAACGTGGAGACCCTGTCCGGCTGGTTCAGCCGGGAGCATCCCGCGTGGTGGGCCTGGTCGCAGCACGGCGCCCGGCGGGCGGAGATCGGGCGGCGCGTTCACGATCCGCGGTTCGCGCCGCTGAGCGTCGTACGGTTCGACTCGCCCCGAGCGGCGGGGCAGTGGCTGCGGGAGCGGTGAGCGCCGGCGGCTCGGGGCGCCGGCTCTCAGCGTGCCAGCACGGCCTGGACGGCCTTGCCGCCGTACGGCCCGGGGTGCACGCTCACCGATCGGGTCAGGTGCTGGACCATGGGCCAGCCGAAGCCGCCGGTGCGGCCGGTCAGGTCGGGGGTGCGCTGCCGGGGCAGAGCGGGGCTGGGGTCCTCGACCGTCACGCGCAGGCTGTGGGAGTCGGCGCTCAGCCGTAGGACGGTGGCGCCGCCGGCGTGCCGGATGGCGTTGGTCACGAGTTCCGACACCACGAGCAGCAGGTTCTGGCCGGCCTCCGCGGAGGGCGCGGGACGGAGCCTGGCGAGAAAGCGCGCGGCCGCCTCCCGTGCCTCGAACGACCGGCCGGGGCGACAGGTGCTCTCGGGGAGGCGGTCACCGCCGCCGTGGCCGTCGCCGTCGGTGTGTTCGTCGATCACGTCCGGGTGGTACATGGCTTCACCCCGTAGCAGGTGTCCTCGGTGGTCAGTAACGATCTACGCATACCCGGCCACGGCGCGGCCAAAAGAAGCCGGTCGCCGAAGTCTGCGAACCCCGGAGGAACCCCTGAATCACGACGTTATGACTTCGTGACCTAAGCCGTCCGCATAAAACCCGGGATCGGGGAAAGGCGGGGCAACGTACAGGGGATGACTACCAGGGAGGGTCCGTCATGGCAGCGACGTTCACGCAGACCACTGACACGGTGCGGGCGGAAGCGGTATCCGTCTCCGTCACGCAGGCACCGGAGACAGTGGGTGAACTTCCCTGGATCGAGGCCCCCGCCAAGCTGGCACCCAAGGACGCACGCAGCGTCTCGCGGCTGTTCTTCGACCGGCTCCAGGTCCTCGAAGAGGGCACGCACGAATACCAGTACGCGCGCAACGCCCTGATCGAGATGAACCTCTCCCTCGTGCGCTTCGCCGCGAGCCGCTTCCGCAACCGGGGCAGCGGCGAGATGGAGGACATCATCCAGGTCGGCACGATCGGCCTCATCAAGGCGATCGACCGCTTCGACCTGTCGCGCGAGGTGGAGTTCACCTCCTTCGCCGTCCCCTACATCGTGGGCGAGATCAAGCGCTTCTTCCGTGACACCAGCTGGGCCGTTCATGTCCCCCGCCGGCTCCAGGAGCTGCGCGTCGAACTGGCCAAGGCCAAGGAGGAACTGGCCTCCCAGCTGGACCGCAACCCCACGGTCAAGGAGCTGGCGGCCCACCTGAACCTGACCGAGGAAGAGGTCACCGAGGGCATCGTCGCCACCAACGGCTACACCGCGGGCTCCCTGGACCTGCCCGCCGACTCCGGTGAGGACGGCCAGGCCAACCCCAAGGGCCGGACCTTCGCCGATGTGCTGGGCGCGCCGGACCCGGCCCTGGAGGCCGTCGAGAACTTCCACGCGCTGGCGCCGCTGCTGAGCAAGCTGGACGAGCGGGAGCGCCGCATCGTCGAGCTGCGCTTCGGCTGCGAGATGACGCAGTCCCAGATCGGGGCCGAGCTGGGTGTCTCGCAGATGCACGTGTCGCGCATCCTGTCCCGGACCCTCGCCAAGCTGCGCGCCGGGCTGCTCACCACGGAGTAGGCCCGCGCGGCGCCGCGCGACCCGCGCGGCACGGCACACCCTGACGAGAACGGACGGTCTTTCGACGGTGGAGGTACGTACGGTGTTGATGGCGCATCCCGTGGTGCTGCGCAAGCTCGTGGAGGAGTACCGGGCCCTTGAGGTCCTGCGGGCACGGAACGGCTCGCCGGAGTGCCGTCGCCGCCTGGAGGACGTCAGCTACACGCTGTGCGTGTCCACCGGGACCCGCACGGTGCGGGACGCGCTGCGCGCCGCCGAGCGCCGGCTGGACGATCTTCTGGTGGAGCGGATGGAGCAGCCGGTGCCGGACGGGTCCTCCGGCACCGCGGTGCGGCTCACCGCCTGACGTGCTCCTGGCCGGTGCCGGGCCGTCCGGTCCAGTCCAGACAGACGACCAGCGCGTCGTCCTCGGCGTCCACGTCGATGTCGCGGAAGGTCCGCAGTTCCCGCAGGACGGCCCTCGGCACGGTGGCGGCCGGCAGCAGGCCGGCCGCCTGGATGGAGCGCGCGAGCGCCCGTTCGCCGTAGGCCTCGCCGCCGCGGGTGGCGGCCGCGTAGACGCCGTCGCTGACGAAGACGAGCCGGTCGCCGGGGAGCACCGAGAAATCCTGGGTGACATAGGGCGTCTCGTCGAACATGCCCAGCGGGAACTGCGCCTCGAAGGAGATGTGCTCCACCGTCCTGCCGCGCTGCCGCCAGAGCTGCGGGGATCCGGCGTCCACCACCTGCACCTGGCCGGTGGGGATGTCGAAGGCGAGCAGCAGGGTCGACACGTACTCCGCGCCCCGGTACTGCGCGTAGAGCGCCTGGTCGGCCAGGGCCGCCTGGTCGGCGATACCGATTCCGGCGCGACGCGCGTTGCGCAGCGCGTTGATCGCGAGGTTGGTCAGCAGCGACGCCTGGATTCCCTCGCCCATGCCGTTGGTGACGGTGAGGGTGAGGGTGTCGTCCGTCGCGGCCCAGTCGAAGTTGTCGCCGCGGATGGAGTAGGCCGGCTCCAGCTGGGCGCCGATCGCGTACTCCTGGCGGGCGCAGGCCCGGCCGGGCAGCAGCTGCCACTGCATCTCGGCGGCGAGCGTGAGGCGTCCCACCCGGCGTGCCTGGAGGTAGAGGTCGGTGTCGCGGTCGGCGACCAGGATCTCGTGGCCGAGGAGTTCGGCGAGGTCGCCGAGTTCGTCGACGGTCCGGGGCGTGCATCTGTGCTCGGGCAGGCGCACGCTGAGGATGCCCAGCCGGTCGCCGCGCACGGTCACCGGCAGGTGCAGGTCCACGGCCTCTCCGGGAGCGGCGGAACGCCCGTACGGCTCCTGACTGCCGAACGCCCGGCCCTGGGGGCTGTCGTTGACGGGCAGTGACGTGACGTCCTCGTTCGGGGCGACGACCGGCTGGAGGGCCGAGAGGCCGTAGTCGGCCATGAGCAGTTCGACGTGCGCGGCCGCGTAGTGCTCGACGAGGGCGGAGCGCACCGTGTCGAGCAGCGCGTGCGGTGCCGCCCCGCGCAGAGCGCGCTCCACGGCAAGAAAGTCTGTCAACGTGATTCTGCCTTTTTGATCGGTCTCGGGGCTCGTGGAAAAAACCGCAGGGGCGTCAGGTGCGGGGCAGTTTGACCACCGTGACGAAGAAGTCGTCGATCTGGCGGATGGCCAGGATGAACTGGTCGAGGTCGACCGGTTTCGTCACATAGGCGTTGGCGTGGAGTTTGTAGCTCCGCAGGATGTCCTCCTCGGCCGCGGAGGTGGTGAGGACGACGACCGGGATGTGCTTGAGCTCGGGGTCGGACTTGATCTGCTCCAGCACCTGCCGGCCGTCGTACTTGGGGAGGTTGAGGTCCAGCAGGACCAGGTCCGGGCGGGGGGCGTCGGTGTAGGGCTCGCGGCGGTAGAGGAAGTCCAGGGCCTCCAGGCCGTCGCGTACGACGTGCAGGGTGTTGCCGATCCGGTTGTCCTCGAAGGCCTCGCGGGTCATCAGTTCGTCGCCCGCGTCGTCCTCGACCAGGAGTACCTCGACCGGCTGGGGCTGTGCAGTGTTCACGTCGCGCTTCCTAGTCTTCGCGGGAGTCCGCCGCGCCGGTGGCGGGCGGATCGGGCAGGACGGGCAGGGTGAAGGCCAGGCGGGTGCCGTCGGTGTGTTCCGGGTCGACCCAGATGCGTCCGCCGCTGTGTTCGATGATCTTCCGGCACAGGGCGAGGCCTATCCCGGTGCCCTCGTAGCTGTCACGGCTGTGCAGCCGCTGGAAGACCACGAAGACCTTCTCGGCGAACTCGGCGGGGATGCCGATGCCGTTGTCGGTGACCGTGAACCGCCAGAAGCCGTCCGCCTCCGGGTCGGGTCCCACGGCGATGCCGATCCGCGGCGCCCGGTCCTCGTGGCGGAACTTGATGCCGTTGCCGATCAGGTTCTGCCAGACCATCGCGAACCGGGTGGGATCGCCGGCCACCCGGGGAAGTCCGGCGGGCCGCTCGACGCGCGCGCCGCTCTCCTCGGCGGCGGCGGCCAGGTTGCGCAGCGCCCGGTTCACGGTCGCGTCCAGGTCGACGGGGCCGTGGTGCTCCTGGACGCGGCCCACCCGGGAGAAGGTGAGCAGGTCGTTGATGAGGGTCTGCATGCGCTTGGCGCCGTCCACCGCGAAGGCGATGTACTGGAGTCCGCGGTCGTCGAGCTTGTCCGCGTACCGCTTCTCCAGGAGCTGGCAGAACGAGGCGACCTTGCGCAGGGGCTCCTGGAGGTCGTGGGAGGCGACGTAGGCGAACTGTTCGAGTTCGGCGTTGGAGCGCCGCAGTTCGACGGCCTGGGCGTCGAGTTCGGCGGCCTGCCGGGCGAGTTCGGCCTCGTTGCGCCGGGAGGTGCTCAGCTCGCTGACCACGCGCAGCCGCATGTCCTCCACCGCGTGGGAGACGGCCCGCAGATCGGAGGGGCCGCTTCCGCGGATGTGGTGTTCCAGGTCTCCGTCGGTCACCCGCCGGGCCGCGCCGCGCAGCGCGGACAGCGGGCGCAGGACCGCGAACTGCAGGAGAACGCTGATGGCGGCGCCGGTCAGCAGGAAGATCACCAGGACGGCCAGGAACGCCTCGTCGCGCCGGGTACGTGAGTGCGCCACGACGGCGCGGGCGTCGGTCTGCTCCTGCCGGAGGTCCTGGTGGAGGGTGTTGAGCCGCACGCGGATGCGGTCGAACTCCTTCTTGCCCCGGGTGACGGAGACCGCGGAGCCGTAGTCCGGCCCGGTGGCGACGGCGGGGTACGCGAAGTCGCCGTGCCAGGCCTTCACGGTCACGTCCAGGGCGGCCAGGTCGGCGCGGGAGGCCGCGGAGCCGTCGAGCAGCCGGGTCAGCCGGGCCCGTGACCGCTTCTGGGCGGGGAGCCCGCGCTCGTACGGCTCCAGCAGGTTCTGGTCGCCGGTCAGGAGGTAGCCGCGGACGCCGGTCTCCTGGTCCAGCAGCGCCGACTCCAGCTGGTACGCCTCGGTCCGGGCCGGGGCGATGTCGTCGACCAGGTGGTCCGTCGCCCTGGTGGTGCGCAGCTGTACGGTCACGCCCAGCCCGGCGGCGGCCAGGGTCACGGTGCCCAGGGCCGCCAGGGCGAGCAGGAACCAGGCCCGTACGGTCAGTCCCCGGATCACGGGTCGGGCCGGCGGGTTCGTCCGGCGCTCTTCCGATGTCACGTGCTGCTTTTCCATTCGAGGTGCAGGACCGCCACGTCGTCCGCCAGTCCGCCGCTGCTCGCGGCCAGGGCCTGGGCGGCACGGATCAGGCTGTCGACGAAGACGGCGGGCGGGTGGTGGGCGTGCTCCCGGGCGATGTCGAGCAGTCCTCGTTCGCCCAGACGTTCCGGACCTTCCCCGGTCCGTCCCTCGATCAGTCCGTCCGTGAACATCAGGACTCCCCCGCCCTCGGCGAGCGGCACCCTGGTCACGGGCCAGGAGGCCGTGCCGGGCAGCAGCCCCAGCACGGGGCCGCCGGCGACCTCCTCCAGCCGTACCCCGCCCCCGGGAGAGCGCACGAGCACCCCGGGGTGGCCCGCCCGCATCAGCTCGACGTGTCCGCCTCCCCGGGGGCGGGTCAGTGAGGTCAGGGTGGCGAAGATCTCCGGCCCGGACCGCTCGGCGACCAGCATGCGTTCCAGCAGTTCGAGAAGGTGCTGCCCGCGGGCGCCCGCCAGGACGAACGACCGCCAGGCCACCCGCAGGCAGACGCCGAGGGCCGCCTCGTCGGGGCCGTGCCCGGAGACGTCGCCCACCAGGGCGTGGGTGGCCCGGTCGGGGGTCTGTACGACGTCGTAGAAGTCGCCGCCGAGCAGTGCCTGCGCCCGGCCGGGCCGGTAGCGGGCGCAGACGTCCACGTCGTTGTCGACGAGCAGCGGGGTGGGCAGCAGTCCGCGCTCCAGCCGGGCGTTCTCCTGGGCCCGCAGCTGGCCGGCCTGGAGGGCCGAGGCGGCCCGCTCGGTGAGCTTGCGCTGGATCGCGTAGCGGATCGCCCGTACGAACAGGCCGGGTTCGACCCGGCCCTTGACCAGGTAGTCCTGGGCGCCGGCCGCGACCGCCGAGAGCGCCGCCTGTTCCTCGGCGAGTCCGGTCAGCACCACCACCGCGGAGACGTCGGCCCGTTCCAGCAGCCGTTCGAGGGCGTCCTGGCCCTGGGCGTCGGGCAGGTGCAGGTCGAGCAGGATGCAGTGGGGGACCTCGGCGTCGAGCGCCTTCATCGCGTCGGCGAACGACCGGGCCCAGCGCAGCCGGATGGCCACGCCGCTGTCGGCCACCAGTTCCTCGACGAGCAGCGCGTCCGCCGGGTCGTCCTCGATGAGCAGCACGGTCGGCAGTTCCCCGTCCCACAGCGGGTACGAGGGGGCCACCCCACGGGCGTCCACGGTCCGCGGACGCGGTGGACCTGGCCGCAGGGGATCGCCGCCGCCCGTCACGAGGGCGGATTCGGGGCCGGTCCCCATGGCTGCGTGTCTCCTCTCGCCACAGGGCCTCCTGGCCCGTGGGCCGCCGGATGCGTCCGTGACGAGACTAAGGCGATCAGTTGTCTTCTGACAACATTTGCCATCAGCTCATGTATGGTTCGTATGCCGATCACGGCCGGATCCGTTCCGGCGGCATCAGGCAGGGCGCGCCACGGGCATGTCCGGAGCGGTCACGGCCGCTCCCTCGACCCCGGCGGCCGCCGCGTCACGGAACGCGGTCAGCCCCTTCACCAGGTGTACGTAGTCCTCGGGGGACATCGCCTCCAGCACCGGACGCACCTCGTCCACCTGACGGTCGCGCACCTCGTCCAGCAGCACTCGTCCCGGCCTGCTCAGATACAGCTCGACCTCGCGTCGGCTGGCGGTACTGAGCCGGCGCTCCAGCAGTCCGGCGGCCTCCAGCCGGTCACAGAGCCGGCTGGTGGCGGGGGGACCCGACCCCAGGGCCTCGCCCAGGGTTCTGAGGTTGCTGCCCTCCAGCCGCTCTATCACCAGCAGCGCCCGCAGCTGCGACGGGGAGATGGCGCCGGTCGGGACCTTGACCTGCGCTCTTCCCCACAGCACCGCCAGCAGACCAGCCACCTCGGAAGCGGTGATCGCCGGATCTTGCGAGTGCGGCGGAGGACTGGGGCGCATCACCCCACTGTGTCACCCGCAGCGCCGACTTGTCAGTACGGACAGGGCCCGGCGCGGCCGGCCCGGGCGGGAGCCGTGGCGGCCGGGTGAGGACAACGGAAAGAAATTCACAGGTTTGATTGAACGCGGCCAGCCAGGGAGCCGTACTCGGGGCAGTGGGGGTCAGCGCACTTGTCCGTCGCAGGGGCCTGGACGGGCGCGACTGCAGTCATGTCAGCAACAAGGAGATCAGATGTCGCACGCCGGACCGGGTCTGTTCCAACGACGGGTCGTTATCGTCGCCGCAGTCGGTGGCGCCGTGGTCGCCGCGGCCGTGGTGGGCACTGCCATGGCGGGTCAGAACCAGAATCAGACGCAGAGCGGGACGACCAAGGCGGCCACGCAGCAGATTGTCTGCCCGGCCGTAGCACCGTCCCTGCCGGCGATCCCCTCCCAGGCCAAGGCCGAGGTGGACCGCAATCTCGCTCTGCTGGAAACGCAGATCAAAGAGGCCAACGCCAGACTGGTGTCCACTCAGGGGCAGGGCGGCGCCAACTTCGTCAACAACGCGATCCTGGGCCCGCTGAAGGACAAGCGGGTGTCCACGATCGACCGCATCGCCATCGCGATCGGCCGCAACGCCGCCAAGCCGACCGGCCTGGACTCGCTCGCCGCGTGCAGCCTGTCCGCCGCCGCGGGCTCGGCCTCGGCGTCGGCCTCCGCGTCGGCCGCCGCCTCGGCGCCCGCGTCCGCCGCCGCCTCCGCCAGCACGGGCGGCGACCAGGCCGCCGGCCAGAACCGGCCCGCCGGGCCCGTGGACGCCGACTTCGTGGACATCACGACGGTGAAGCCGAACGTCAGCAAGGTCCGCAACCAGGCCGGCGCGTCCACCGGTACGTTCACCACCCGCTGCGGCACGAACAAGGCGGGCCAGCACAACTCCGACAACGTCATCGTCGCCCCCGGTGTCGTCGACGGCGCGGAGCACGTCCACGACTACGTCGGCAACAAGGACGTCAGCGGCGCCTCCACCAACGACTCGCTGCTCGCCCAGGGCACCAGCTGCACCAACGGCGACCAGTCCGCGTACTACTGGCCCGTCGTGCGTGACCTCACCAAGGTCGGCGCGGACGCCGACTCCGACCTCGGCGGCGGCAAGGAGGGCAACGTGGGCGCGATCCTGGTGCCCAACTCCGCCACCATCACGTACAAGGGCAGCCCGGTCTCCAAGGTCACCGCGATGCCCCAGTTCCTGCGGATCATCACCGGTGACGCCAAGGCGGTCACCAACGGCACGGCCAACGCCAACGCCCACTGGAGCTGCACCGGCTTCGAGAACAAGGTCCAGCTGACCGACAAGTACCCGCTGTGCCCCAGCGGCAGCAAGGTCGTCCGGACCTTCGCCTTCCAGAGCTGCTGGGACGGCAAGAACACCGACAGCGCCAACCACCGCACGCACGTGGTCTTCCCCGATGCCACCACCGGCGCCTGCCCGCAGTCGTTCGTGGCCATCCCCAAGCTCACGATGCGCCTCACCTACACCGTCCCGGCCGGCGCCAACTACGCGGTCGACGGCTTCCAGGCACAGCAGCACAAGGCCATCACCGACCACGACGACTTCATCGAGGTCATGAGCAAGCAGCTGATGCAGCGCGCCACCAACTGCATCAACAAGGGCAAGAACTGCGCCTGACCGCACGGAGCGGCATCCGCCCCTGAGGGGCAGGAACCCGGCGGCGTGTCCGACTCGATCGAGACCGCCGCCGGGTTCTGCCGTTGGCGTGGCCGCCACGGAGCGGGGGCTCCGGGGCTACTTGGGCTTGGTCGGCCGCCTGCCGCGCAGCCGGGACCGCAGGTCCTCGTGGGGCAGGAAACCGGCCCAGCGTTCGGGGAACTCGGCCGGGGGCTCGTCGGGGCCGACCTCGTCGTCGGGGCCGGCGGTCTCCGCGGCGCGGCGGGCGGCGGCCTCGGCCAGGACGGCGGCCGCGGCCTGCTCACGGACCCGGGCGTTCTCCGCACGGGCGGCGGCGGTGGCCACGGAGGGCCAGACCCGGTCGACGGCGGCGTTGGCCGCGGCACCGACCAGGACCGCGAAGGCGGACACGAAGATCCACAGCAGGATGGCGATCGGGGCGGCCAGCGATCCGTAGATCGACGGCCCCTCGACGGTGCGGTCGAGGTAGACCCGCAGCACCACGCTGCACAGGACCCACATCAGCAGGGCGATGAGCGCCCCGGGCAGGTCCTCCAGCCAGGGCGACCGCACCGGCACCGACACGTGGTAGAGCGTGGTGAGCAGGGTGATGGACAGCACGAGCACGACCGGCCAGTACAGCACCCGGATGACGACCTCGCTCCACGGCAGCAGCTCCACCACCACGTCGGGGCCGACCACCAGCAGCGGCATGACCACCGCGCCGACCAGGAGGGCGACGACGTAGAGCAGGAAGGCCAGCATCCGGGTGGAGACGATGCCGCGCTTGCCGTCGAGGCCGTACATCACGGTGATGGTGTCGACGAAGACGTTGACGGCCCGCGAGCCCGACCACAGGGCGATGATGAACCCGATGGAGATCAGGTCGGGCCGGCCGCCGCTGAAGACGTGCTGCACCAGCGGCCTGACCACCTGGCGCATCCCGTGCTCCGACATGACGGTGCCGGCCGCGGACAGGATGTTGCGGCGGATGCTGTCGACGGTGTCGGTGCCGATGATCTCGTCGAGATAGCCGAGCGCGCCGACCATGCTCAGCAGCAGCGGCGGCAGGGACAGCAGCACGAAGAAGGCCGCCTCGGCCGCCAGGCCCAGAATGCGGTACTCCACGCAGGAGTTGACGGTGTCCTTGAGCAGCAGCCAGGCCACCTTGCGCTTCGACACGTTCCGGTACAGGGCCCGTGCCCGGTGGAGACGACCCCGTGGCCGCTCAGGTGTTTCTTCGGCTGCGCTCACATCCTTACGGTATAGGGCATGGGGACTCGTACTCACACCGTGATCAACCAGGTTCCGCCGCTGGTCGCGTACGACGTTTACGCCGCCGACGACGCCCTCACCGAGGGGATCGCCCGGCACGCGTCAGCCGCGACACTGCCGGGCATCGAGCAGGAGCTGGGCGAGCTGGGCCGCGCGGCCGGTTCCGCGCAGGCGCAGCGCTGGGGCGAGGAGGCGAACACGTACTCCCCGGTGCTGCGCACGCACGACCGCTACGGCAACCGCGTCGACGAGGTGGACTTCCATCCGTCCTGGCACCGGCTGCTGGGCCACGCCGTCTCGGCCGGGCTGACCGACGCCTGGTCGCGTCCCGACGGACACCTCCGGCGCGCGGCCGGGTTCCTGGTGTGGTCGCAGGCCGAGGCCGGCCACGGCTGCCCGGTGTCGATGACGCACGCCGCGGTGCCGGCGCTGCGGGCGGATCCGGCGCTGGCCGCCGAATGGGAGCCCCGGCTGTCCTCGTGGGCGTACGAGCCGGAGCTGCTGCCGCCGGGCGGGAAGCCGGGGGCCCTGTTCGGGATGGGGATGACCGAGAAGCAGGGCGGCTCGGACGTCCGGGCGAACACCACCCGGGCCGAGCCGCTGGCGGAGGAGGGGACGTATCTGCTCACCGGGCACAAGTGGTTCTGCTCGGCGCCGATGTCGGACGGCTTCCTGGTGCTGGCGCAGGCGCCCGGCGGCCTGACGTGCTTCCTGCTCCCCCGGGTACTGCCGGACGGCACCCGCAACGTCTTCGCGATCCAGCGGCTGAAGGACAAGCTGGGCAACCGCTCCAACGCCTCCTCGGAGGTGGAGTTCGACGGCACCTGGGCCCGCCGGGTCGGTGAGGAGGGGCGCGGGGTGGCCACCATCATCGAGATGGTCGCCGCCACCCGGCTGGACTGCGCCGTCGGCTCGGCCGCCGTCATGCGGCAGGCCGTCGCCCGGGCCGTCCACCACGCCGCCCACCGGTCGGCGTTCGGCGGCCCGCTGATCGACAAGCCGCTGATGCGCAACGTCCTGGCGGACCTGGCCGTGGAGTCCGAGGCGGCGACGACGACGGTGCTGCGGCTGGCGGCCTCGTACGACACCGGCACCGAGCAGGAGCGGGACTTCCGGCGGATCGCGGTGGCCGTGGCGAAGTTCTGGATCACCAAGCGCTGTCCGCCGCTGACCGCCGAGGCCCTGGAGTGCCTGGGCGGCAACGGCTACGTGGAGGAGTCGGGGATGCCCCGGCTGTTCCGTGAGTCACCGCTCAACTCGGTGTGGGAGGGGTCGGGCAACGTCCAGGCGCTCGACGTGCTGCGGGCGTTGCGGCGCGAGCCGTCGGCCCTGAACGCGTTCCTCACCGAGATCGGCCTGGCCCGGGGCGCCGACCACCGGCTGGACGGCGCGATCAAGTCGCTGCTCACCGAACTCGCCGACCTCGACGGCATCGAGGCCCGCGCCCGCCGGGTGGTGGAGCGCATGGCGCTGATCCTCCAGGGGTCGCTGCTGGTCCGTTTCAGCCCCCCGGAGATCGCCGACGCCTTCTGCGCGTCGCGCCTCGGCGGCGACTGGGGGATGTCGTTCGGCACGCTGCCCCACACCCTGGATCTGAGCGCGATCGTGGACCGGGCACGGCCGGTCTGACCGGCCCACGAAGGAAAAGGGGCGGCGCCGCGCCGACTCGGCGCCACCCCTGGCTCGGGTACCCCGGCCGTGACGCGTCAGCGGTGCAGCCGTGCGCGCGGCCCGGTGCGGTCGCGGGTCCGCGCCGCCGCCTCGACGGCGATGATGATGTCCTCGTCGTCGGCGTCCGGCGGGAAGCCGGCCAGCGCGCCCCGGGCCTCGTGGTACTCCAGGACCCGGCCCGGCCCGGTGTCCTGGCGGCCGCGCGGCGGCCGCAGATGGATCACCAGGTCGGCGGGGAGGGACAGCAGCTCCTGGAGCCCCTCGACGGAGTCGGGGAAGCCGTCGATGACATATCCGCGGGCCGCGTCCGGCACGGCGGCCGGGTGGTCGCCGAAGCGCAGGTGCGGGACGCGGAAGGCGCTCGCCAGCCGGGAGGCGCGGCTGGCGCGCTCGTCGTCCGGGCAGCCGACCACGACAACGCGCGGGGGGACGGGCGACACGGGCGGTGGCCTCCTCGGGGGTTCGTGCGCTCACCTGGTGAGTGGCGTGGCGCGGCGTCACTGTCCGCCGGGCGTACGACGATGCGCAACCGTTGCAGACCGTTGCAACGGAATGTGGCCGTTGACCCTTCGGCGGGCGGCGGGCGGCGGCACCATGGGCAGTGCGGTACGAAGCACGACCTCGGCACAGCTGCGCAGCACAGCGCGTAGAAGCACGCAGGAGCGCCATGAGCCAGCCAGAGAACGACCTGGGACCGCTGTCCGCCCAGGAGCGACGGAGGTCCCTGCAGCTGCTGGCGAACGCGCGGCACGCCGCGCTGAGCGGCGCGGCGGCCCCGACCGGCCCGCGCCCGGTGATCAGCGACTCCTGGACCCGGGCCGTGGACCACGGGGTGGACCCCGACAGCGGCAGCCACACCGGGCTGCTGTCGGCGGACGAGCTGGAGCAGCGCCGGCACTCCTCGCCGCTGCAGGCGGTGCTGCCGGCGCTGCGCGACGGGCTGGTGTCGGTGGCGGACGTGGCCTGGCACATCATGGTCGTCTCGGACGCCGAGGGCCGGGTGCTGTGGCGGGACGGCAGCAGGGCGATCCGCCGCAGCGCGGACCGGCTGGGGTTCGCCGAGGGCGCCTCCTGGGCGGAGACCACAGTCGGTACGAACGCGATCGGCACCGCCCTGGTGACCCGGCGGCCGGTGCAGGTGCACTCCGCCGAGCACTTCGTACGGGCCCACCACCGCTGGACGTGCGCCGCCGCCCCGCTGCACGACCCGCGCGACGGGCGGCTGCTGGGGGCGGTGAACATCAGCGGTCCCGCCGCCACCGTGCACCCGGCGTCGCTGTCGCTGGTCACGGCGGTGACCCGGGTCGCCGAGGGGGAGCTGCGCGCCCTGCACTGGGCGTCGGTCGAAAGGCTGCGGTCGCTGGCCGCGCCACTGCTGGCGCGGGTGACCGGCCGGGCGGTGGTGGTGGACTTCAACGGCTGGACGGCGGCGGTGACCGGTATGCCCGCGCTGGAGCGGGTGGCGCTGCCCACCGCGCCGGCGGCGGGGCCGGTGTGGCTGCCCTCGCTGGGGCTGTGCACCCTGGAGCCGCTGCCGGGCGGCTGGCTGATCCGGGCCGGGGCGGGGGACCTGCCGGACGCGCCGAGCCGGGTGGTGGTGGACGTGAGCCGGCCGCACGACTGGTCGGTCACCGTCTCCGGGGCGGCCGGCGGCTGGTCGCACGAGCTCAGCCCGCGCCATGCCGAGCTGCTGTTCGTGCTGGCCGTCCACCGGGGCGGCCGGACGGCTGCCGAACTGGCCCGGGACCTCTTCGGCGACGCCAGCCGCGCGGTCACCGTCCGGGCCGAGCTGTCACGGCTGCGCCGCACCCTGGCGGGCATCCTCGCCCATCGCCCCTACCGCTTCGCCGACGCCGTCTCGGTGGATCTGCTGCGTCCCTCCCGCCCCATGGACCTCCTCCCCCACTCCAGTGCCCCGGCGGTCCGCCTCGCCCGCGAGGAGCCCCCCGGCCCGTGATTGGGTGAGGCCATGAGCCACACCGTCACCGTGACCACCTGGTCCCTGGAACAGACCGCGCCCTCCGATCTCGTACCGTCCGCCGCGCAGGCCCCGCCGCAGGTGCGGATCGTTCGGGCCGAGCGGCCGTCCCCGCGGTTCAGCCGCTTCCTGTACGCGTCGGTGGGCGCCGACTGCGCGTGGACCGACCGGCTGCCGTGGACGTACGACCGCTGGCAGGCCTTCCTCGGCCGGCCCGGTGCCGAGACCTGGGTCGCGTACGAGCAGGGCACCCCGGCCGGGTACATCGAGCTGGACCCGCAGGAGAAGGGACAGGTCGAGATCTCCTACTTCGGGCTGCTGCCGGACTTCCGGGGGCGGCGGATCGGCGGCCATCTGCTGTCGTACGGGATCGCCCGCGCCTGGGACCTCGCGGACCGCTGGCCCGGCGACCGGGAGACCACGGCGCGGGTGTGGGTGCACACCTGCAGCCTGGACGGGCCGCACGCGCTGGGGAACTACCAGAAGCGCGGCTTCCGCGTGTTCGACACCGCGGTGGCGGAAGAGGAGGAGAAGCCGACGAGCGGGTGGTGATCGCGACGGCCGGCCGCACGGGGGCGGCGACCCGGGGTGACAAGCCGCGTCGTCTCAGCAGTCGAGATGTGAGCGTCCACATCTTGGAAGCCGGTGGACTCCCCCGAGACCCCCGTGACACGCTTTCGTCATGTCGCGCACTGGAATCGCCTTGGTAGGTCGGCTGCACGTCGACCTCGGTCGTATGTCCAGTTCCATCTGTCCGGTGAGCTGAACGCACCGGTAAGCATCGCTGCCGCCGCTGTCACCGCCCCCGCCGCCGCGGACGCGTGAGTGCCTCGCCGCGTGATTTCGCAGGCCATAGGGTGCTTCAGCGCTACCACAGACCAATCCAGCCTGTCAGAAGGACTGCATCGCCATGGCCACCACCCCTGAGAAGCCCGCAGCCGCCGCTGCCCGCCGCAAGGCGAGCCGCCACCGTGGCGAGGGTCAGTGGGGCGTCGGGCACCTCACGCCTCTCAACGCCAACGAGCAGTTCAAGAAGGACGACGACGGTCTCAATGTGCGGACACGCATCGAGACGATCTACGCCCACCGCGGCTTCGACGCCATCGACAGCGCCGACCTGCGCGGCCGGATGCGCTGGTGGGGCCTGTACACCCAGCGCAAGCCCGGGATCGACGGCGGCAAGACCGCGATCCTGGAGCCGGAGGAGCTGGACGACAAGTACTTCATGCTGCGGGTCCGTATCGACGGCGGCCGGCTGACCACCGAACAGCTGCGGATCATCGGCGAGATCTCGCAGGAGTTCGCGCGCGGCACCGCCGACATCACCGACCGGCAGAACATCCAGCTGCACTGGATCCGGATCGAGGACGTCCCGGAGATCTGGCGGCGGCTGGAGGCCGTCGGGCTGTCCACCACCGAGGCCTGCGGCGACACCCCGCGGGTCATCCTCGGCTCGCCGGTGGCCGGCATCGCCGAGGACGAGATCATCGACGGCACGCCCGCCATCGATGAGATCCATGCCCGCATCGTGGGCAACAAGGCCTTCTCCAACCTCCCCCGCAAGTTCAAGACGGCGGTCTCCGGCTCGCCGCTGCTCGATGTCGCGCACGAGATCAACGACGTCTCCTTCGTCGGCGTGGACCACCCGGACCGCGGTCCCGGCTTCGACGTATGGGTCGGCGGCGGCCTGTCCACCAACCCGAAGCTCGGCGTCCGGCTCGGCGCCTGGGTGCCGCTGGAGGAGGTCGCGGACGTCCACGAGGGCGTCATCTCGATCTTCCGTGACTTCGGCTACCGCCGGCTGCGCACCCGCGCCCGGCTGAAGTTCCTGGTCGCCGACTGGGGCGCGGAGAAGTTCCGCCAGGTCCTGGAGGACGACTACCTCAAGCGCAAGCTGGTCGACGGCCCGGCCCCGGCCCAGCCGGTCGCCCAGTGGCGCGACCACGTGGGCGTCCACCGCCAGCGGGACGGCCGCTTCTACGTGGGCTTCGCCCCGCGCGTGGGCCGGGTCGACGGCGCGACACTCAGCAAGATCGCCGAACTGGCCGAGGAGCACGGCTCGGGCCGGCTGCGCACCACCGCCGAGCAGAAGATGATCGTGCTCGACGTCGACGAGTCGCGCGTGGAATCCCTGGCCGCGGGCCTGGAGGCGCTGGACCTCACGGTCACCCCGTCGAGCTTCCGGCGCGGCACGATGGCCTGCACCGGCATCGAGTTCTGCAAGCTCGCCATCGTCGAGACCAAGGCGCGCGGCGCCTCGCTCATCGACGAACTGGAGCGCCGCCTGCCGGAGTTCGACGAGCCGCTCACCATCAACGTCAACGGCTGCCCCAACGCCTGCGCCCGTATCCAGGTCGCCGACATCGGCCTGAAGGGCCAGCTGGTCCTGGACGCCGACGGCAACCAGGTCGAGGGCTACCAGGTGCACCTGGGCGGCGCCCTGGGCCTGGAGGCCGGCCTCGGCCGCAAGGTCCGCGGCCTGAAGGTCACCGCCGACGAACTCCCCGACTACGTGGAGCGGATCCTCAAGCGCTTCCAGTCCGAACGCGAGAACGGCGAACGCTTCGCCACGTGGGCGGCACGGGCCACCGAGGAGGCGCTTTCGTGAGCGACGCACGCGCGGCCACCGGGCCGCGGACAACGACGACAGCCGCACCTCTGCGCCGCGCGGGCGGAGAAGCGAACGGAGGGACGCCGTGAGCGACGCACGCGCGGCCACCGGGCCGCGGACAACGACGACAGCCGCACCTCTGCGCCGCGCGGGCGGAGAAGCGAACGGAGGGACGCCGTGAGCGACGCACGCGCGGCCACCGGGCCGCGGACAACGACGACAGCCGCACCTCTGCGCCGCGCGGGCGGAGAAGCGAACGGAGGGACGCCGTGAGCGACGCACGCGCGGCCACCGGGCCGCGGACAACGACGACAGCCGCACCTCTGCGCCGCGCGGGCGGAGAAGCGAACGGAGGGACGCCGTGAGTGAGCGTGCGGCGCCCTTCTACTGCCCCTACTGCGGGGACGAGGACCTGCGGCCTTCCGAGGAGGGCCACGGCGCGTGGGAATGCGGCGCGTGCAACCGCGCGTTCCGCCTCTCGTTCCTCGGGCTGCTGGCCAAGGGCCTGCGGCGCGACGCCGACGAAGGGGTAGGCACATGACCACGGCTCAGGCACGTACCGCCGCCGGGCTGAGGGAGCTGGCCGAACAGGCCGGCCGCGACCTGGAGGACGCGTCCGCGCAGGACATCCTGCGCTGGGCCGTCGCGGCCTTCGGGCCGCGTTTCTGCGTGACCTCGTCCATGGAGGACGCCGTCGTGGCGCACCTCGCCTCCCGGGTCGCCCCCGGGGTGGACGTGGTGTTCCTCGACACCGGCTACCACTTCCCGGAGACCATCGGCACCCGGGACGCGGTCGCCGCCGTCATGGATGTGAATGTCATCACGCTCACTCCCCGCCGCACGGTGGCCGAGCAGGACGCCGAGCACGGGCCCCGGTTGCACGACCGCGACCCCGATCTGTGCTGCGCCCTGCGCAAGGTCAAGCCGCTGGAGGAAGGCCTCACGGCCTATGACGCCTGGGCCACCGGCCTGCGTCGCGACGAGTCCCCGACCCGGGCGGGAACCCCCGTCGTGAGCTGGGACGAAAAGCGGCAGAAGGTGAAAATCTCCCCTATCGCCAAGTGGTCACAGGAAGACGTGGCAACGTACATCGCCGAGCACGGAGTCCTGACCAATCCTTTGCTCATGGATGGGTATGCCTCCGTGGGCTGCGCCCCGTGCACCCGCCGGGTGCTGGAGGGCGAGGACGCGCGGGCCGGCCGCTGGGCGGGCACGGCGAAGACCGAGTGCGGACTGCACGGCTGATGACGACTGACCAGACCTATCGGGAGAAGCAGATGAGCGTGACAGACACCGGAGCCACCGTCTGGCTCACGGGTCTGCCGAGCGCGGGCAAGACCACGATCGCCTTCGCGCTGGCGGAGCGGCTGCGCGGTGACGGACACCGGGTCGAGGTGCTGGACGGCGACGAGATCCGCGAGTTCCTCTCCGCGGGCCTCGGTTTCAGCCGCGAGGACCGGCACACCAACGTGCAGCGCATCGGCTTCGTCGCCGAACTGCTGGCCTCGCACGGCGTCAAGGTCCTCGTCCCGGTCATCGCGCCCTACGCCGACAGCCGTGAGGCCGTCCGCAAGCGTCACCAGGCCGAGGGGACCGCCTACCTGGAGGTCCATGTCGCCACCCCGGTCGAGGTCTGCTCGGTACGCGACGTCAAGGGGCTGTACGCCAAGCAGGCCGCCGGCGAGATATCCGGACTGACCGGGGTCGACGACCCGTACGAGGCACCCGAGACGCCCGACCTGCGGCTGCAGACCCAGGACCACACCGTCGAGGACTCCGCCGCGGTGCTCACCGCACTGCTCGTCGAGAGGGGACTGGCGTGAACACCACTGTCGCGGCACTGACCGGAACCACCGGGAACCCGTACACCCTGTCGCACCTGGACGCCCTGGAGTCCGAGGCGGTGCACATCTTCCGTGAGGTGGCGGGGGAGTTCGAGCGGCCGGTGATCCTGTTCTCCGGCGGCAAGGACTCCATCGTCATGCTGCACCTGGCGCTGAAGGCCTTCGCGCCGGCGCCGGTGCCCTTCGCACTGCTGCACGTCGACACCGGGCACAACTTCCCCGAGGTCATCGAGTACCGCGACCGCACCGCCGAGCGGCACGCGCTGCGGCTGCACGTCGCCTCCGTGCAGGACTACATCGACGACGGCCGGCTGCGTGAGCGCCCCGACGGCACCCGCAACCCGCTGCAGACCGTGCCGCTGCTGGACGCCATCACCGAGGGCAAGTACGACGCCGTCTTCGGCGGCGGCCGCCGCGACGAGGAGAAGGCCCGCGCCAAGGAGCGGGTGTTCTCGCTGCGCGACGAGTTCGGTGCCTGGGACCCGCGCCGCCAGCGCCCCGAGCTGTGGTCGCTCTACAACGGCCGCCACTCGGCGGGCGAGCACGTCCGGGTCTTCCCGCTCAGCAACTGGACCGAGCTGGACGTGTGGCAGTACATCTCCCGCGAGGGCATCGAACTGCCGCAGATCTACTACGCGCACCAGCGGGACGTCTTCGCCCGTGACGGCATGTGGCTGACCGCGGGCGACTGGGGCGGTCCCAGGGACGGCGAGACCGTGGAGCGACGGCTGATCCGCTACCGCACCGTCGGCGACATGTCCTGCACCGGCGCCGTCGACTCCGACGCCGCCACCATCGAGCAGGTCATCACCGAGATCGCCGCGAGCCGGCTGACCGAGCGGGGGGCCACGCGCGCCGACGACAAGATGTCCGAGGCCGCCATGGAAGACCGCAAGCGCGAGGGGTACTTCTAACCATGACCGCCATCACCGCCACGACCGAACAGCTCGCGGCCACCTCGCTGCTGCGCTTCGCCACCGCCGGATCGGTGGACGACGGCAAGTCCACCCTCGTCGGCCGGCTGCTGCACGACTCCAAGTCCGTGCTCACCGACCAGCTCGAAGCCGTGGAGCTGGCCTCCGCCCGGCGCGGCCAGGAGGCGCCCGACCTGGCGCTGCTCACCGACGGCCTGCGCGCCGAGCGCGAGCAGGGCATCACCATCGACGTCGCCTACCGCTACTTCGCCACCGCCCGGCGCCGGTTCATCCTCGCCGACACCCCCGGGCATGTGCAGTACACGCGCAACATGGTCACCGGCGCCTCCACGGCCGAGCTGGCCGTGGTCCTGGTCGACGCCCGCAACGGCGTCGTCGAGCAGACCCGCCGGCACGCCGCCGTCGCCGCCCTGCTGCGCGTCCCGCACGTGGTGCTGGCCGTCAACAAGATGGACCTGGTCGCGTACGCCGAGCCGGTCTTCGCCGCCATCGCCGAGGAGTTCACCGCGTACGCGGCCTCGCTGGGCGTCCCGGAGATCACCGCCGTCCCGATCTCGGCGCTGGCCGGCGACAACGTGGTGACCCCGTCGGCCAACATGGACTGGTACGGCGGCCCGACGATCCTGGAGCACCTGGAGACCGTCCGGGTCGGCGACGACCCGACGGCCGACCCGGCGCGCTTCCCCGTGCAGTACGTCATCCGCCCGCAGACCGCCGCCCACCCCGACTACCGGGGCTACGCCGGCCAGATCGCCTCCGGTGTGCTGCGCGTCGGCGACCCGGTGACGGTCCTGCCGTCCGGGCTGACCAGCACCGTGACCGGGATCGACCTGCTGGGCAAGCCGGTGGACGTGGCGTGGGCGCCGCAGTCGGTGACCGTGCTGCTCGCCGACGACCTCGACATCTCGCGCGGTGACCTGATCGCGCCGACGGCGGGCGTCCCGGCGACCACCCAGGACGTGGAGGCGACGGTCTGCCATCTGCACGAGCGGGCTCTCAAGGTCGGCGCCCGGGTCCTGCTCAAGCACGGCACCCGCACGGTCAAGGCGATCGTCAAGGAGCTTCCGTACCGGATCGACCTGACCCACGGTCTGGCCCACGAGGACCGGCCCGGCGAGCTGTCGGTCAACGACATCGGCGCGGTGGTGCTGCGCACCTCCGAGCCGCTTCCGCTGGACTCGTACGTGGACTCCCGGTTCACCGGCTCCTTCATCCTGATCGACCCGGCGGACGGCAGCACGCTGACCGCCGGCATGGCCGGCGAGGCCTTCGCCGCCCAGCAGAACCCCGTCGCGGACGCCGCGGACGGGGACGACGAAGGGTGGGACTTCTGATGACTGTCGACGCCTTCGCCTTCTTCGACAAAGTAGGTGGCCGCATCGGCAGCGGCTGTCTCGGCAGCGGTCAGGGCGGTGTCGCGCGATGTGCGCGGTAACCGTCCGACACCTGGTTTCACCGCACCGAAGATCGCACCGCCGAAGACCTGACAGCCACCACCCGGCCGCGCCGTAGCTCTGCGCGCGGACGGGCCCTTGAGAGGAACACCTCCCGTGACTGCCGATCGCAGCCCCGCACCGAGAACCGCCATCCGCCGCCGCCTGATCGCCGGCGCCGCCCTTCTGCCGCTGGTGGCCCTCGCCGCCTGCGGCTACGGCTCCAACAAGAAGGACGACACCACCGCCGCGGCCAGCGGCAGCACCAGCAGCAAGAAGCTGTCCGCCAGTGAGGTGAAGATCGGCTACTTCGCCAACCTCACCCACGGCACGGCCCTGGTGGGTCTCGCCAAGAACGGGCCCATCCGGCAGGAGCTCGGCAGCACCAAGGTCACCACCTCCGTCTTCAACGCGGGCCCTGCCGAGATCGAGGCGCTGAACGCCAAGTCGATCGACATCGGGTGGATCGGCCCCTCCCCCTCGATCAACGGCTATGTGAAGTCCGGCGGCAAGAGCCTGAAGATCATCTCCGGTTCGGCCTCGGGCGGCGTCAAGCTCGTCGTCAACCCGAAGAAGATCAAGTCCCTCAAGGACATCAAGGGCAAGAAGATAGCCACCCCGCAGCTGGGCAACACCCAGGACGTGGCGTTCCTCAACTGGATCGCCGACCAGGGCTGGAAGGTCGACGCCACGACCGGCAAGGGTGATGTCTCCGTCGTCCGCACGGACAACAAGATCACCCCGGACGCCTACAAGGCCGGCTCCATCGACGGCGCCTGGGTGCCCGAGCCGACCGCCTCCAAGCTGGTCGCCGAGGGCGGCAAGGTGCTGCTCGACGAGAGCGACCTGTGGGACGGCGGCAAGTTCGTCATCACGAACGTGATCGTCTCGCAGAGTTTCCTCAAGGCGCACCCCGACGTGGTCAAGGCCGTGCTTGAGGGCTCGGTGAAGACCAACGCCTGGATCACCGCCAACTCCGGCAAGGCCAAGGCGATCGCCAACTCCGAGCTGGAGACGCTGTCCGGCAAGGCCCTGCCCGACGACGTCATCGACCCGGCCTGGAAGAGCATCAGCTTCACCAACGACCCGCTGGCCTCCACCCTCAAGACCGAGGCCGATCACGCGGTCAAGGCCGGCCTGCTGGACAAGCCCGACCTCAGCGGCATCTACGACCTCTCGATCCTGAACAAGATCCTGAAGGCCGACGGCAAGTCCGGGATCAGCGACGCCGGTCTCGGCAGCTAGTCCCACCCGCCCGTACGCCCAGGACCTCCAGGAGGTGACGCCCATGGCCACCGCACTCACCAAGCAGCCCGCCGAGCCGATCGACACGGCTTCCTACGCCGCCCGTATCGAGCATGTCTCGAAGTCCTTCGGCCGCCCCGGCGCGGAGCAGCACGTGCTGGACGACATCACCATCGATGTCGCCCCAGGCGAGTTCGTCTGCCTCCTGGGGGCCTCGGGCTGCGGCAAGTCCACCCTGCTCAACCTGGTCGCAGGACTCGACCGGCCGTCCGCCGGGGGTATCGACACCCCCGGCGGCCGCCCGGCCCTGATGTTCCAGGAGCACGCCCTGTTCCCGTGGCTCACCGCGGGCAGGAACATCGAACTCGCGCTGCGCATGCGCGGCGTCCCCGGCTCCGAGCGCCGCGACGAGGCCGAGCGGCTGCTCGAACTCGTCCGGCTGCGCGGCGCCTACGGCAAGCGGGTGCACGAACTGTCCGGCGGTATGCGGCAGCGCGTGGCGCTGGCCCGCGCGCTGGCCCAGGACAGCCAACTCCTGCTGATGGACGAGCCGTTCGCGGCGCTGGACGCCATCACCCGTGACGTACTGCACGAGGAACTGACCCGCATCTGGACCGAGACGGACCTGTCCGTGCTCTTCGTGACGCACAACGTGCGCGAGGCGGTGCGGCTCGCGCAGCGCGTCATCCTGCTGTCCTCCCGTCCGGGCCGGATCGCCCGGGAGTGGACGGTCGACATCCCGCAGCCGCGCCGGATCGAGGACGCCGCGGTCGCCGAACTGTCCGTAGAGATCACCGAGCAGCTGCGGGGGGAGATCCGACGCCATGGCCAGCACTGACATCAAGCCCGCGAAGCCCACAGAACCTACAGATCCCACTGACTCCACAGGCCCCACAGGCCCCACTGAGCCCGTGGGCTCCGCGGGGCCCACGGAGAACGGCAAGTCGTCGCTGGACGGGCTGGAGGCCGGGCTCGACGCCCTGGAGACCAGCGTCGTCCAGCGGCCGCCGCTGCTGAACAAGCTGCGTGAGAAGGCGCTGCCGCCGGTCATCGCGATCGCGCTGGTGCTGATCGTCTGGCAGCTGGCGTACCACTTCGAGGTCAAGCCGCACTACACCCTGCCGAGCCCGGCCGACGTGGCCCGTGCCCTGAAGGACAAGTGGCTGGACGGCACCCTGCTCGGCTATGTGTGGACCAGTGTGTCGCGCGGCGCGCTGGGCTTCGTGGCCTCGGTCGCGATCGGCACCCCGCTGGGGCTGCTGGTCGCCCGGGTCAAGCCGGTGCGGGCCGCCATCGGCCCGATCCTGTCCGGCCTCCAGTCGCTGCCGTCGGTGGCCTGGGTGCCGGCCGCGATCATCTGGTTCGGCCTGTCCGACGCCACCATCTACGCGGTGGTGCTGCTCGGCGCGGTGCCGTCCATAGCCAACGGCCTGGTGGCCGGCGTCGACCAGATCCCGCCGCTGTTCCTGCGGGCGGGCCGGGTCATCGGCGCGACCGGACTGCACGGTGTGCGGCATGTGCTGCTGCCCGCCGCGCTGCCGGGGTACCTGGCCGGGCTGAAGCAGGGCTGGGCGTTCTCCTGGCGCTCGCTGATGGCGGCCGAGCTGATCGCGACCTCCCCCGACCTGGGCACCGGCCTGGGGCAGCTGCTGGAACAGGGCCGTGAGCTGTCGGACATGCCGACCGTTCTCGCCGCGATCCTGCTCATCCTGATCGTCGGTATCGGCATCGAACTGCTGGTCTTCGCCCCGATCGAGCGTGCCGTGCTGCGCAGCCGCGGTCTGCTGGTGCGGAGCTGACCCATGACCCGGCCGGTACTCCTCGTCATCGCCCACGGCAGCCGTGATCCCCGGCACGCCGCGACGGTGCGCGCGCTCACCGAGCGCGTACGCGGGGCCCGGCCGGGTCTTCGGGTCGCCACCGGCTTCCTCGACTTCAACGCGCCGGCAGTCCCCCGGGTCGTCGGCCGTCTGGCGGCGGAGGGGGAACGCGAGGTGGTGGCCCTCCCCCTGCTGCTGACCCGCGCCTTCCACGCCAAGGCCGACATCCCCGCCGTGCTGCGCGAGGCGACCGCCGCCCACCCCCGGCTGACCGTCCGCCAGGCCGACGTCCTCGGCCCCTCCCCGCTGCTGGTGGCCGCGCTGGAACGGCGGCTGTACGAGGCCGGGCTGCGCCCCGGCGACCGGGCGTCGACCGGGATCGTGCTGGCCTCGGCGGGCTCCTCCGACCCGGAGGCGATCGCGGCGATCGACCGGACCGCACGGGAGTGGCGGCGCACCGGCTGGCGCGCGGTCCGGCCCGCGTTCGCCTCCGCCGGTCTCGCCCGCACCGAGGACGTGGTGCGCGAGCTGCGCGCCGAGGGCGTCGAGCGGATCGCCGTGGCACCGTACGTCGTCGCCCCGGGCTTCCTCCCCGGCCGCATCGCGCGGGGCGCCGGGGCGGCGGGCGCCGACGTACTCGCCGAAGTCCTCGGCGACGCCCCCGAACTGGCCCGGCTGCTGCTGCGCCGCTACGACGACGCGCTGGCGGTGCGCGGCCCCGTACTCCTCAGCGCCTGAGCGGGTCGGCGGCCTCCCGCGCCACGGCGGTCGCACGGCCACGGCGGTCGCACGGTCACGGGGTCGCACGGTCACGGGGTCGCACGGTCACGGGGTCACACGGTCACGGGGTCACACGGTCACGGGGACGAGGGTACCGCCGGGCCCGTCGCGTTCCAGTGCTCCCGGAGGGCGTCGGTCGGGCGGGGTTCGCCGAGCGCGGGGGTGCCCCAGACGGCGAGGGCCGCGAGTACGGGCTGCAACTCGCGGCCGCGGCCGGTGAGTTCGTAGACGTAGGCGGCCCCGGGCGGGGGCAGCCGGCGGCGGGTCACCAGCCCTTCGCGCTCCATGTCCTTGAGCCGTCCGGCGAGGACGTCGGTGCTGACGCCCGGCAGGTCGGCGTGCAGGTCGGTGTAGCGGCGGGGGCCCGCCAGGAGTTCGCGGACGATGAGGAGGGTCCAGCGCTCCCCGGCCACGTCCAGGGACCGGGCGATCGGGCAGTACTGGTCGTAGCTTCGGCGCGGCATGTGATCACCCTAGCGAAAAGGTTGGACTTTCCAAGCTCTTACTTGGTAAAACCAAGCATGGAGTTCAAGCAGTCCGCCAAACTGGCCAACGTCCTGTACGAGATCCGCGGACCGGTGATCGAGCACGCCAACGCGCTCGAAGAGGCCGGCCACAGCGTGCTGCGCCTCAACACCGGCAACCCCGCGCTCTTCGGCTTCGAGGCACCCGAGGAGATCCTGCAGGACATCATCCGCAGCCTTCCCCAGGCCCACGGCTACAGCGACTCGCGCGGCATCCTGCCCGCCCGCCGGGCCGTGGCCGCGCACTACCAGGACCGGGGCCTGACCGATGTCGGCGTGGACGACATCTTCCTGGGCAACGGGGTCTCCGAACTGGTCCAGATGGCCGTCCAGGCCCTGATCGACGACGGGGACGAAGTCCTCGTCCCGGCACCGGACTTCCCGCTGTGGACCGCCGTCACCAATCTCGCCGGCGGCACCGCGGTGCACTACATCTGCGACGAGTCCGCCGACTGGTTCCCCGACCTCGACGACATCGCCTCGAAGATCACCGACCGCACCAAGGCGATGGTCATCATCAACCCCAACAACCCCACCGGCGCGGTGTATCCGCGGGAACTGCTGGAGGGCATGCTCGACCTCGCCCGGCGGCACGGACTGCTGGTCTTCGCCGACGAGGTCTACGACAAGATCCTCTACGACGACTCCGTCCACCACCACGCCGCGGCCGTCGCCCCCGACGTCCTCTGCCTGACCTTCAGCGGCCTGTCCAAGGCCTACCGGGTGGCCGGCTTCCGCAGCGGCTGGCTGGTTGTCACCGGGCCCAGGCAGCATGCCAAGAGCTACCTGGAGGGCCTGGTCACCCTCGCCTCCATGCGGCTGTGCGCCAACGTCCCGGCCCAGTACGCCATCCAGGCGGCCCTGAGCGGCCGCCAGAGCATCAAGGACCTCGTCCTGCCCGGCGGCAGGCTCCACGAACAGCGTGACATGGCCTGGGAGAAGCTCAACGAGATCCCGGGCGTCTCCTGCGTCAAGCCCAAGGGCGCCCTGTACGCCTTCCCCCGGCTCGACCCCAAGGTCCACCCGATCCACGACGACGAGAAGTTCGTCCTGGACCTGCTGCTGCGCGAGAAGATCCAGGTCGTCCAGGGCACCGGTTTCAACTGGCCGCGCCCCGACCACTTCCGCATCCTGACCCTCCCCCGGGCCGACGACCTGGAGGCGGCGATCAGCCGGATCGGCCGCTTCCTGGCGGGCTACCGGCAATCATGAACGCGGCGTGAAGCATCCCCGCGGCCCGGAATACCGCCCCGCGGGCCCCCGTTGGCGACTCGCATGCGAGCAATCGGATTCGATACGAACGGCAGCCCCGACGTCCTGCGCGAGCTGGAACTCCCGGTACCCGCCCCGGGGCCCGGCCAGGTGCTGGTCGAGGTGGCGTACGCGGGCGTGAACTTCGCCGAGGTCCAGCACCGGCGCGGTGAGTTCGGCGAGCCCGACGGGCCCGGCGGCACCGATGTGCCGGGGCTGGAGGTGTCGGGACACGTGGCGGCGCTCGGCGAGGGCGTGAGCGGGTTCACCGAGGGCGAGGCGGTGGCCGCGTACCTGCCCGCCTTCGGCGGCTACGCGCAGTACGCCGTCGCGCCCGCCGTCTTCGTCCATCCGCTGCGCACCGACGCCGGGGACATCCCGCTGGACGTCGCGGGCGGCATCTCCTGCGTCCTGCCCACCGCGTACGGCCTGCTGGAGGGCGCCGGCCGGCTGCGCGGCGGGGACACGGTGCTGATCCACGCGGCGGCCGGCGGCGTCGGCTCCGCCGCGGCCCAGCTCGCGCGGGCGCTGGGCGCCGGACGAGTCCTGGGCACGGTCGGCTCACCGGACAAGGTCGGCTACGCGCTGTCCCTCGGCTACGACGAGGTGTTCGTACGCGACGCCTTCGCCGGCTCCGTCAGCGGCGTCGACCTCGTCCTGGACCCGGTCGGCGGCCCGGTGCGCGAGGCCAGTCTCACGGTGCTCGCCCCCTTCGGCCGGGTCGTTCCCTTCGGCGACGCCGGCCGCCACGGGGACTGGACGACCTCCGTCCGGGACCTGTGGAAGCACAACCGCTCGGTCAGCGGCTTCAACATCGGCGACCTGGCCCGCCGCGCACCCGCCCTGCTCGCCGGCTACACCCGGTCGGCCTTCGCCCTGCTGGCCGCCGGCAAGGTCACCGTGGACATCACCGCCGCGCTTCCGCTGACCGCGGCCGCCCGGGCGCACCAGGCGCTGGAAGCCGGTACGACCCTCGGCAAGACGGTGCTCGTCGTGGCGGAAACGCAACCCACGCAACCCACGTGATCGGGCCGGCGACGGCGCGGGTGCCGTCGCCGGCCCGGAGGCCCTACCAGGCGTCCTGCGTCGCGAAGTACCGCTTCCAGAAGTCGAGCTTGTCGGAGGAGGCCACCCGCATCGGCCCGTAGTGCTCGCCGACCTCCATCACCGTCGGTGAGCCGGGACTGTAGGCGGCCCACCTGGGCAGGCCAGGACCGTTCGGATTGCCGGTGGCGATGTAGTTCGCCAGGTAGGAGGACATGGTGCCGGCGATCTCACGGTCCTGGTCGGTCCACCCCTGGGTGGCCGGGTTGAGGTTGCCGAAGAAGTAGACGATCTCGGAGCCGTGGTACGCGCCCCGGAGGTCGTGGTCGGGGCCCGGCGGGCGGTGCGTCCAGAAGTAGGTGTACACGGGACGGTCGGCGCCCTTGGTCCACTTGGTGCCCCACAGGTACGTCGAGACGCGGGAGTTGTCGCGGACCGCGTCGTTGCTGGCGAGGGCCGCCTCGTCGTCCGTACCGGCCGGGTACAGCCCCAGGAACTCGTCGGCCATCGAGCCGAACTTCTGCCGCGCGGCGCTCACGTAGTCGTCCAGGGTGACGTGGACGAGCGGGGCGCCGGGGCGGTCCGGGTAACCCGACTCGCGCCAGTACTCGAAGGCGGTCCCGGGCACGGCACCGCTTTCGTCCAGGTTGTTTCCGGCCAGGTACCAGACGTCGTTCTGCGCACGGGCGTCGTAGGTCTTCATGTAGCCGGCGGGCAGCACCCAGCCGTCGACGACGGGCCTGAACAGCGGAGGCCTGGCGACGGACTTGGTGTCGACCGTCTCGTCCTTGAGCGAGGCGCCGTCCGTGAAGTCCTGCCACGGCAGGGCGCGCAGCTCCGTCAGCGTGGTCGCGCCCTTCGTCGCACCACAGGCGGGACCCTGCTGGAGGGCGGTGTCCATCGTGCGGAGCGACACGCCGAGGTAGCGCAGTTCGGGATCGCTCGGACAGCGCACTTGGCTCTCGGCGATGGAGCGCTGGAAGAGACCCGATGCGAGCGGTGACATGGACAGCATGTCCGTGGAACCGGCGCCGGCGGACTGGCCGCCCACCGTGACGAGGCGCGGATCGCCGCCGAACGCGGCGATGTTCCGCCGGACCCACTTGAGGACCGCGATCTGGTCGAGCAGGCCGTAGTTGCCCGAGACGCCCTGGCGGGACTCCTCGCCCAGCTCGGGGGTGGCGAGAAAACCCAGGGCGCCCAGACGGTAGTTGATGGTCACCACGACCACGCCCTTGCCGGCCAGGACCGAGCCGTCGAAGCTGGGGTCCGAGCCGCTGCCGGCGGAGAACCCGCCTCCGTAGAGCCACACGTACACCGGGCGCCGCTCGCCGCTGCTCCCGGCGCCGGTCCAGATGTTGAGGTTGAGGCAGTCCTCGCTCATGGTCAGGGTGCTCGACGCCTGCGGCGGTGAGTCGCCGAACGTGTCGGCCTCGCGGACACCCGTCCAGGACGGCGCCGGCTGCGGCGGGCGCCACCGGTTCTTGCCGGCGGTCGAGGCCGCGTAGGGAAGCCCCTTGAAGACGGTGACACCGGACGCCGCGGCGGGCACCCCGGTGACGAGGCCGGATTCGGTGCGCACCGGCCTGTCCCCCTCGTGCTGTGGCAGGTGATGAGCGGCCCCGTCGTGCCCGAGTACGCGGTCAGCAAGCCCACCGACGTGACGAGGCCCTCACCCGGATGCTCGGCTCGGCATCCGGATGGAACGACATCGAGGTGACCACCGTCGAAGTCCTGGCCGGCTTCGGTCTCGGCGTCGTCGCCGGGACCGTGATGGGCCTGGTGCTGGGCTCCTTCCCGCTCCTGGGGCGGGTGCTGGAACCGCTCGTCGCAGCCATCAACGGCATCCCGAAGATCGCACTCGCGCCGCTGTTCCTGCTGTTCTTCGGCATCGGCCCCTGGTCGAAGATTACGATAGCCATGACCGGTGTCGCCTTCGTGGTCTTCTACAACATCTATCTCGGCCTGCGGCTGAGGGAACGCGAACTCATCGAGGTCGTCCAGGTGATGGGCGGCCGCAAACACCACGTCCTGGGCTATGTGACGATCCCGACGCTCGCCGCCCCGTTCTTCGCCGCGCTCAAGACGGGCGGGCCGCTCGCCATCCTCGGCGTCATCGGCGGAGAGTTCATCGCCTCCTCCGAGGGCGTGGGGCACGAACTGTTCACCGCGGCCCAGAACCTGGACGCGGCCGCCGAGTTCGCCGGCCTGATCGTCCTCGTCGCGCTGACACTCGCCCTCAACGGCGTGCTGACCGCCCTCGACTCGTA
Organism: Streptomyces sp. RLA131; assembly: GCF_056270125.1. NCBI lineage: Bacteria > Bacillati > Actinomycetota > Actinomycetes > Kitasatosporales > Streptomycetaceae > Streptomyces > Streptomyces sp. RLA131. The sequence continues at coordinate 6,524,226 of NZ_JBWDOQ010000002.1, read as the reverse complement.
CGCCCTCAAGCGCCTCGGCCTGGCGGCCCGCCGCCGCCCGCGGCCCAAGGGCTGACCCGCACCCCCCATGAGCGAGAAAGGACCATCCCCTCGATGCCCTCGATGGACGAAGCCCCGCACACCCCACCGCACACCCCGGCGCACATCCGCCCCTCCCGCAGAACCGTGCTGGCAGCCCTCACGGCGTCGGCCGCGACAGCCGTACCGCTGCTGTCCGCCGCGCCGGCCGACGCGGCACCGGCCCGCCCCGGTGACCTGCTCTACATCGGGACCTGGGGACAGGGCCAGGTCCACGCGGTGCGGTTCGACCCCGACCGCGGGACCATGACACCACTCGGATCCGTGGCGGAGGTCAGCTCGAACTGGGTCGCGGTGCACCCGACCCGCCCGGTCCTCTACGTCGCCGGCGGTGAGCAGGGCGGATTCATCCGCGTGTTCCGGATCGACGATGCCTCCGGAGCCGTTCGGCAGGTCGGCGAGATCGGGACGGAGACCGTCCCGACCGGCAGCGGCGGGCTGTCCCACATCGGGGTGACCGCGGACGCGGACACACTGCTGGTCGCCGACTTCGCGGCCGGCACCGCGGTGACCGTGCCGATCGGCGCGGACGGCGGGCTGGGCGCCGTGGCCTCCCGCGTGCAGGACACCGGTTCCGGACCCGGTCCGCGACAGCTGGGTCCGCACCCGCACCACGTGGTCGTCGACCCGAGCCGCAAATTCGCGCTGGTCGCGGACTTCGGCGCCGACCGGGTGTTCGTCTACGACTACGACCGGGCCACGCACCGGCTCTCCGCCGGCACGGACGGCCCCGGCTCCTACGCCACGGCACCGGGGTCGGGCCCCCGGCGCCTGGCCTTCCACCCCGGCGGGCGGACGGTCTACCTGCTGAACGAGCTGACCGCGGACATCCAGGTCCTGCGGTGGGACGCGGGGCACGGGGCGCTGACACCCCGCCAGACGCTGCCGACGAACGCGCCGGACCACACCGGAACCACAAGCGCCGCCGAACTGGCCATCAGCCGCGACGGCCGCTTCGTCTACACCTCGAACCGCCGAGAGAACACGCTGGTCGTCTATTCGGCACACCGGAGAACCGGCCTGCTCGCGGAGGTGCAGCGCATGCCCTGCGCGGGACTCACGCCGTGGAGCTTCGCCCTTCATCCCGGTGGGAGGTGGCTGTTCGTCGCGAACGAGGCGAGCAGCTCGGTGAATCTCTTCGGCGTCGACCCGCGATCGGGACGACTGACGGACACCGGTGCGTCGGTACCCGTACCGAACCCCGACTGCATCGCCTTCCACCAGCGCTGAGCCGCGGCGACCGTTCGACCGCACGAACGCGCAGCCGTCAGGGGGGTGGGGATACCCCCACCCCCTGGGAGGAGCTGACAGCACCCCGGATCACCCGCCAGCCGGATGGGCCGCGGACCCCGCGGCCCCTAGCGTCGTAGGCATCGGAAAAACGACGCACCGAGGGGGACGACCGTGCCAAGCGCACACGGCAGCACACAGGGAATCGCAGCCGCGATGGGCGGATGGAGTGCCCGGCACCGATGGCTGGCGGTGGGCGGGTGGCTGCTCTTCGTCGTCCTGGCACTGGCCGTCGGAACGGCGGCCGGGCGGGTGGACATCGGCGACAGCGAGGAGGTGCCCGGCGAGTTCGGCCAGGCGATGAAGATCCTGGACGACGCCGGGCTGAACGACGGCCCGGCCGGGGAGATGGTGCTCGTCCAGTCGGCGGACGGCACCGCCACCGCCACCGACCCGGCCTTCCGCGGCGCCGTGGCCGGCGTGATCACCGCGGTGAAGGACACCGGCCGGGTCACCGGCGTCCAGTCGCCCTACGACCTCCGGACCATATCGGCCGACGGCAGGTCGGCCCTGGTCAGGTTCGACATGCGCGGCGACGCGGAGACCGCGCCGGAACGGGTGCAGCCGGTACTCGACGCGGTGCGCGCGGTGCAGGACAAGCACCCGGCGCTGCGCATCGAGCAGTTCGGCGACGCCAGCTCCCACAAGGTCGTCGACGACGCCTTCGGCAACGACTTCCAGCGGGCCGAGTACTCGGCGCTGCCGGTGGCCCTGGGCATCCTGCTGATCGCCTTCGGCGCGCTGGTCGCCGCCCTGCTGCCGGTGGCGCTGGCGATGAGCGCGTTCCTGGCGACGACCGGCCTGGTGGCCGTGGTGAGCCACTGGGTGCACATGAGCGACAGCGCCAACTCGGTGATGCTGCTGGTGGGGCTGGCCGTCGGTGTCGACTACTGCCTGTTCTACCTGCGCCGTGAGCGCGAGGAACGGGCCGCCGGGCACGACGCGCAGACCGCGCTGCGGATCGCGGCGGCGACCTCGGGGCGGGCGGTCCTGGTCTCCGGGATCACCGTGATCGTGGCGATGTCGGGCATGCTGTTCACCGGGATCGGCGACTTCAAGGCGATGGGCCTGGCCACCATGATGGTGGTCGCGGTCGCGATGTTCGGCTCGGTGACCGTGCTCCCGGCGCTGCTGTCGCTGCTCGGCGCACGGGTCGAGAAGGGCCGCATCCCGTTCCTGAACGCCCGCAGGCCCGCCGGTGGCCACCCCGGCGGCGAGAGCCGCTTCTGGCGGGCCGTGCTGAGCCGGGTGCTGCGCCGGCCGAAGCTGTCGGTGACGCTGGCGGGCGGACTGCTGATCGCCATCGCCCTCCCGGCGGCCGGTATGCACACCCAGAACCTGGCACTGAACCAGAACCTCGGCGACAGCCTGCCGATCATCCAGGCGTACAACCACATCAACGCGGCCTTCCCCGGCGGTTCCGACCCGGCCAGGGTCGTGGTGAAGGCGGACGACATCACGTCGGCCCCGGTACGCCAGGCCATCGCCCGGTTCCGTACCGAGGCCGTCACCCGGGGCGCCAGCAAGGGCCCGGTGCGGGTCACGTACCACAACCGGCTCGGCGTCGCCGAGATCAGCGTGCCGCTGGTCGGCGGCTCGGACCAGAAGCGTGCCGAGAAGAGCCTGCGCGTCCTGCGCGACCAGGTACGGCCCGCCACGCTGGGCCGCGTCGACGGGGTACGGGCCCCGATCGCCGGCTCCACGGCCGCGTCGGTGGACTTCAACGACAAGCTGGTCACCTCCACCCCGCCGGTGTTCGCCTTCGTCGTCGCCTTCGCCTTCCTCCTGATGCTGCTGTCGTTCCGGTCGCTGACGATCGCGGCCACCTCGATCGTGCTCAACCTGCTGTCGGTGGGGGCCGCGTACGGGGTGCTCACCGTGGTCTTCCAGCACGGCTGGGGCGCGGGCCTGGTCGGCGCGACGGGGGTCGGCGCGATCGAGTCGTGGCTGCCGCTGTTCCTGTTCGTGATCCTCTTCGGGCTGAGCATGGACTACCACGTCTTCGTGGTGTCGCGGATCCGTGAGGCGCGGATGCGCGGGCTCACCACCCGCGGCGCGATCGAACACGGCATCACCACCACGGCCGGAGTGGTCACCAGCGCCGCCGTGATCATGGTCGCGGTGTTCGCGCTCTTCGGGACGCTGTCCATGCAGAGCATGAAGCAGATGGGCATCGGCCTGGCCGCCGCCGTGCTGATCGACGCGACCGTCATCCGGGGCATCCTGCTCCCCGCCGTGATGGACCTGCTCGGGGAGCGCAACTGGTACCTGCCCCGGTGGCTGGGCTGGCTGCCGGACATGACGCACGACGAGGCCGTGGCGCCGCCCGTCCGTCCGGCAGCCGTCCCCGGGGCACGGCCCGGGGAACGCTCAGGCGTGCGCGGCTGAGTCACCGGCCCCTACCGCGACCGGCTCGGCCTCCTGCGTGGGGGCCGGGCCGAACGACGCCATGGTGCGGCCGAAGTCCCGGGTGGACAGCAGCAGCTTGTAGATGATGGCCAGCTCGAAGACCAGCAGCATCGCGCCGGCCCCGATGGTGACCGGCATGATCTGGTTCACGGCCGGGGCGACGATGAACACCGCCATCTGGAACTCGATGCCGCTGATCAGGTGGGTACGGATCCGGTGCCGCAGCAGGAAGGTACGGAAGCGCGCGTACCAGGGGAAGCGGTGCCGGAACTCCTGGTGCAGGTCCACCACTTCGGGCTTGGAGCGCACGACGGTCAGCCCCGCGACCGCGTCGAGGCCGGCGTCGAGGCCGGCGTCCAGGCCCGCGTCGGCGTCCGCTTCCGCGGCGGCGGCGGCGACCGTCTGGTCCTGCTCCATGTCTGCTTCGGGGTTGTCGCGGAGCAGGTCCTCCATGAAGGCCAGCTCGGTCTGCTCCGCCTCCTCGGCACGACCCGGGCCCTGCTCGGCCGCCGCCCGCCGGATCTCCCGGACCCGGGACTTGATCTGCTTGCGCATGCCGTGCCGGATCTTGAATATCTGCAGGGCGTCGACGTAGCGCAGCATGTCCAGGAAGGTCACCGCCAGCGCCAGCCACAGGTACGCCGGGTTGTCGGTGCGCACGTACTGACCGCCCATGAGGGCGATCGCGCAGGCCAGCACCCGCACCCGGTCGAAGACGTAGTCGAGCCAGGCGCCGAAGACCGAGCCGTTGCCCTTGAGACGGGCGAGCTTGCCGTCCATGCAGTCGAGAATGAAGCTCAGGTGGTACAGCAGGGCCCCGGCGAGCAGCCAGGTCCACTCACCGACGGCGAAGCAGGCCGCCGCGCCCAGTCCCAGGAACAGTGCCGCCCAGGTGATCTGGTTCGGGGTGAGCCGGGTGTACCGCGCCGTCCAGCGGACCAGCGGCGTCGCCACCGGGTCGACCAGGAGCACGGTCCACCATGCGTCGCGCTTCTTCTCGGTGCGGCGGCGCACTTCGGCGAGTGGGGGAACGTCGTAGGACATCGGCAACTTCCGTGGAGTGAGAAGGGGTTCTCCCCCACGCTAGAAAGGCCGTTCACCAAGAAACAAGATTCATTCCATGCAACCTTTACCCACGCCCGTGGGTCGTACGGAGTGACGAGATCAGCGGCATTCGTGGGTCAGCGGATATAACCTCCGGCGGAGGGGGTATCCGCTGTTTGTGCTGCGTACGGTTGGGGTGGAGGAAGAACTGCTGCTGGTGGACGCGGACGGATTCACACCGCGCGCAGTGGCCGGAGCCGTTCTGGAAGGCCAGAACGGCGGCGAGATCGTGGCCGAATTGCAGCAGCAGCAATTGGAGATCAATACCCACCCCTGCGGGACCCTGGAGCAGTTGCGCGGCGAGTTGCACGCCTGGCGCGGACTGGCGGCAGAGTTGGCCCGTAAGCAGGGCGCGGAGGTGGCGGCGCTGGCCACCTCGCCGCTGCCGGTGTCGCCGCGGCTGACCCCCGAGGGCCGGTACCGCCGGATGGCCCAGCTCTTCGGGCTCACCGCGCAGGAGCAGCTGACCTGCGGCTGCCACATCCATGTCGAGGTCCGCTCCGACGAGGAGGGGGTGGCCGTCGTCGACCGGATCCGGCCCTGGCTGGCCGCGCTGCTCGCGTTCAGCGCGAACTCGCCGCTGTGGCAGGGCCGCGACACCGGATACGCCGGCTACCGCTACCAGGTCTTCGGCCGCTGGCCCACCGCCGGGCCGACCGAGCTCTTCGGGTCGGCGGCGGAGTACCGGCGGGCCGTGAGCGCGCTGCTGGCCACCGGGACCCTGCTGGACCAGGGCATGATCTACTTCGACGCCCGGCTGTCGGCCGCGTTCCCCACGGTGGAGGTCCGGGTCTGTGACGTCTGCCCGGACGTGGAGGACTGCGTCCTGCTGGCCGCCCTCGTCCGGGGCCTGGTCGAGACCGCCGCCCGCGACTGGGCCGCCGGCCTCCCGGCCCCCGAGGTCCCCGTCCAGGTGCTGCGGCTCGCCGCCTGGCGGGCCTGCCGGTCCGGCCTGGACGGCTCCCTGGTGCACCCGCTCACCCACCGCCCGGCGTCGGCCCGCGAGGTGGCCGACGCGGTCGTGGAGTACGCCGGGGCCGCCCTGGACGAGGCCGGCGACCTCGACACGGTCCGGGCCGGCATCGAGCGGCTGCTCACCTGTGGCACCGGAGCACGGTGGCAGCGGGACACCTACGCCGCGCGCGGGGCGGCGGCGGTGGTGAGCGAGGCGGTGGCCCGCACCCTGGACTTCCGGCAGTGAGGCCGGGCGGCGGGGCCGGCGGCTCGCGCGAAGGCCCGGCGCGGCCTCTGCGATCATTGGCCCATGGCGTTCACCGAGGAGCTGGCGCGGGCTGTGCTCGCCGCCGAAGGACGGGACAGCGGCACCGCGAAGCTGATCGCGCTGGGCGAGAACGCGGTCTTCGAGCTGCCCGGCGGCATCGTCGCCAAGGTCGGCCGGGACGCGGAGCTGCTGGAACGGGCCGCCCGCGAGGTCGCGACGGCCCAGTGGCTGGCCGGGCTCGGCCTGCCGGCCGTGCGGGCCGCGGAGCCGGTGGCCCGGCTCGTCGACGGGCACCCGGTGACGTACTGGCAGCGGCTGCCCGACCCCGTACGGCCCGCCGGGGCCGCGGATCTGGCCGGGCTGCTGCGACAGGTGCACGCGCTGCCGAAGCCGGACTTCGCCCTCCCCCGGCGCGATCTGCTCGGCGGGGTCGAACGCTGGCTGCGGCTGGCCGGCGACGCCGTCGACCCGGCCGACGCGGACTTCCTGCGGGCCCGGCGGGACGGCTTCGCGCAGGCCGCCGCCGCCCTGACGCCGCGTCTGCCGTCCGGGCCGGTCCACGGGGACGCGCTGCCCCGCAACGTCCACGTCGGGCCCGACGGGCCGGTCCTGGTCGACCTGGAGACCTTCTCCGACGACCTGCGCGAGCACGACCTCGTGGTGATGGCCCTGAGCCTGGACCGCTACGGGCTCGACCCCGCCGCGTACGACACCTTCACCGCGGCCTACGGCTGGGACGTACGGGAGTGGGACGGCTGCGCGGTCCTGCGCGGTGCCCGCGAGACCGCCAGCTGCGCCTGGGTCTCCCAGCACGCCCCGGGCAGCCCCGCCGCCCTGGCCGAGTTCCGCCGCCGGGTGGCCTCGCTGAGGGAGGGCGACCCGGCGGTGCGGTGGTACCCCTTCTGAACCGCCGTCAGACCGGCACCCGCAGCGGCCAGCGCGTGTCTATCTCCTCGGCGGGCGCGCCGCCCTGCCGGGCCAGGAACTTCTGGAATCCCGCGGCCCAGTCGGCGTACCAGCCGATCTGGGAGCGGTGGAGCTCCCACAGCTCACCGGCGCCGGCCTCGGGGAAGCGTTCGGCCAGCGCGATGGCGACCCGGACCGCCGCCAGGGCGTCGGCGCCGGCCTCGTGGGCGTCGTCCAGGACGACCCCGTAGAAGCGGCAGGCCGCCTCCAGGGTGCGCTTGCCCCGGCGGTAGCGGTCGAGGGTGCGGTCGATGACGAGCGGGTCGACGACGGGGCCGACGTCGCCGTCGAGGCGGGAGTCGAGCGAGGGCAGCCCGTGGCGCCGCAGCTCGGCGGCGAGCAGGCTGAGGTCGAAGGGGGCGTTGTAGACGACGACCGGGACGCCCCGGGTCCAGTACCCGGTGAGCGCGTCGGCGATCTCCGCGACGGCGTGGGCGGCGGGGCTGCCGTGCTCCACCGCGTGGGCGGTGCTGATGCCGTGAACGGCGGTGGCCTCGACGGGGATCGGTACCGCCGGGTCGACGAGCCACTCGCGGTGGCCGACCGGCTCCCCGTCCCTGACCTCGGTGACGGCGGCGGTGACGATACGCGCGGCCAGCGGGTCCGTGCCCGTGGTTTCGAGGTCGAAGCCGACCAGCAGCTCCCGGTGCCATCCCATGGCGAAGTCCTTCCTGCGGTTCCCCCGTGTGCTCTGCCATCCTCCCCCGGGGCACTGACAGTCAGGACACCGGCCGGGAGTCGGTCCAGACCCCTTCGAACTCCTCGCGGTAGACCTCGAAGAGGCCGTGCTGCCCGTCCGCCTCGTCCTCCTTGTCCTGCACGATGTCCCGCCGGCCGCCGCGCAGGATCATCACGGGCGCCTCCATGCCGCGCGCCTTGCGCAGATACGACTGGACGACGGCCAGCCCGTCGGCGCCGTCCCCGTCGACCAGGTAGGCGGTGAAGCGGGGGGTCTCGTCGAAGACCCGGATCTCGAAGGCGGCGGTGTCGCGCAGCCGGGCCCGGACCCGGCGCATGTGCATGATGTTCATCTCCACCGAGCGGCTCAGCTCGCTGCGCCCGAGGCCGAGTTCGCGTTCCCGCCGGCGTACCGCGCTGCTGGCCGGGTTGATGAAGAGCAGCCGCACCCGGCAGCCGGCTTCGGCGAGCCGGACCAGGCGGCGTCCGGAGAAGTTCTGCACGAGCAGGTTCAGGCCTATGCCCACCGCGTCGAGGCGGCGGGCGCCACCGAACAGGTCCTCGGCCGGGAGCTGCCGCTGGAGCCGTACCCGGTCGGGGTAGACACCGACGACGTCGGCGTAGCGGTCGGCGACCAGTTCCTCGACGGCGTCGACCGGCAGGCGTTCGGCGGAGGGGTAGCCGGGGCCGGAGCCCAGTATGTCGAGCAGCCGGGCGGCGGCGCGTTCGGCCTGGTCCAGGACGGTGCGGGACAGGGCGCGGTTGCGCGAGACGACGTGCCGGGCGACCTCCAGCTCGTCCAGCGCCAGTTCCAGTTCCCGGCGCTCGTCGAGGTAGGGCTCGAAGCAGGGCCAGTGCTGGACGACGAGTTCGCGCAGCTGCGGCAGGGTCAGGAAGCTGAGGACGTTGTCGTCGGCCGGGTCGAGCAGGAAGCCCTTGCGGCGGCTGACCTCGCGTACGGCGGCGGCGCGCTGGACCCACTCGTGGCCGGCCGGGCCGGCCGCGGCGACCACCCACTCCTCGCCGTGGACGGGTTCGTAGATGGGACGCAGGACCGCGTTGACGACGGCGCGGAGCCGCTGTTCGACGAGGTTGAGCCAGACGTAGGCCCGCCCGGCGCGCCGGGCGCGTGTGCGCACCTCGGCCCAGGCGGCGGCGCCCCAGTCCAGTTCGGCTCCGATCTCCAGCGGCAGCGCCAGGGACACCGATGCGGTGGTCCCGTCGTTGATGCCGCCGCCCTGGTCCCCCTCGTCACCGCCTCCGGGGAGCACCAGACCTCCCGACATCACGACTGCACCCGCCTTCCCGCCCCCGTCACGATCAAGGAAGGGTACTGCGGGGCGGGGGGCGGTGCAGCCGTAACGACGCTACTTCACTACATGCCTAGCGCATTCAGTGACCCTGGCCGTTGTTGCCCGAGAGCTCGTCAGGGGTCAGCGGACTCATGGCCGTGACATCGCGGGGCACCAGCTGGAAGCCCTGCCAGTGGACCGGCATGGGCGTCTGGTCCTCGTCCCGCGGGATGTGGTGGAAGCCGACGTTGACCCACATCACGGGGTGCTTGAGGCTCTCACCGTTCACCCACTTGTTCACCGATGTTCCCCTGCCGGCGCAGGCCGGGTCGCTGTTGCCGCTGGCGAACTGCTCGCAGGCGCGGTACTGGGTGAAGTACACGTCCTTGGAGGTGTAGGCGTGCGCGTCGTAGTGGTCGGAGTGCTGCTGGACCAGCTCCCACGACCTGGGGTGGTTGTCGGCGTTCTTGCCGGTGGAGCTGACCACCCGCCACCAGCGGCGCAGCGCCGAGGTGCCGGCGAGCTCCTTGGTGACGCTCGTCCTGGTGGTCTTGAGGATCTCCGAACCGGTGCCCTGGCCCGCCTTCTTGGTGTCGTACTGCTGGACCTTGGCCCGGGTGGAGCCGTCCAGGCCGAAGTTCAGCCGCCAGAAGACCGAGTGGTAGTGCGAGGTGGAGTAGTCGTGGTTGCCCTTTCCGATGGGCCAGCCGGTGCCGGTGCCGCTGTAGTCGCCGGGTGAGAGGTCGCCGGTGGCGCCGACCTTGGCGGTGATGGCGCCGTCGTCGGAGAAGTTCCACTGGGTGATGTACTCGTACCAGCCCAGCTGGGACACCGAGAAGAGCACCAGGTCGTCACCCTGCTTGGTGTACCGCTTCTGGTTGCCGGTGTTGTCGTAGATGTCGCTGCGGTAGGCGTAACCGTGCGGCAGGACGTTGGTGCACAGCGCCTTGATGTCGCGTTCCTGCTGCGGGATGTACGCGGAGCTGACGGTGCCGCCGGGGCACTCCTGGGAGCCGATGTCGACCGCGGTGTTGCCGAAGCCGATGTCGGACAGGTCGTTGTACTCGGTCTTGCCCGAGTCGTAGGGCACGTTGACCTGGGCCAGGGAGGCCGAGGCCAGGACCTTGATCGGCTGGGCCTCCTTCTTCGGCTGGTAGGCGATCTTCTCCAGGACCAGCCCCTTGGTGCCGCTCATGCGCCAGCACATGGTCCAGGTGGTGCCGTTGGGCAGGGTCTTCTTGACGGCGGACGCCGAACTGCCGCAGTCGGGGGCGGCCGCCGTGGGCGCCGCCTGTGCCGCCGGGGCCGTCACGGCCGAGGTGAGCGCGGGTACGAGGAGGAGCGCCGTGGCCGCACCGAGGGCCCGACGCACGGTTGAGGTGCGCATGTTGCTGAGATCTCCGCTCTGCTGCTCTGGTTGGCTGTGCCGGTCAGGCGATTCGGCCCACGGTGTGGTCGCTGAGATCGACGACCAGACTGGTCGTGTCGATCCAGGGACCCTTCTTCACCTGGGTGAACAGCCGTACGCACCGGTGCTTGCCGCACTTGGCGAGACCGGCGGGCCCGGACTGCTCCGCGGTGTTGTAGGCGATGCCGCGCAGCGTCAGCTGGGAGGCCGTGGTCAGTTCGGTGCCCTTGGTGGCGGCCTTGAAGTCGGTCCGCAGGCCCTTGCCGAGCGGGTCGGCGATGAGCAGTTCGGCGGCCTTGACGGTCTCGTCGGCCGACGGCGGCGGCTGCATGCCGGTCGCGGTGTCGGTCTGCTCGACCTTGCCGGTGGTGAGGTTGACGGTCTTCTTGACGAGCTGGTCGTGCCCGTAGTCGTAGAACAGCACCTCGACGCGGCGGGCGTCGTCGCCCTGCGGCTCGGCCGAATCGGCGAGGTCGGTGTCGACGTACTCGGCGCCGCCGGCCCCGTCGACGGATTCGGCGGCGCGCAGCGAGTCACGGGCCGTCGCGATGGACCGGGCCCGGTCGACCTCGTCCTTGGTCAGCGGTCCGCGTCCGGTCTTCTCCTCGCCCTGCGGCGCGTCGTTCTCGGTGGCCGCGGCCGTGGGTGTCCCGGTCGCCGCGGACGCGGCGGTGCCGGGGCCGTTGGCGCCGGTTCCGGAGTGGTCGTCCCCCGAGGCGTCCCGCGGCAGCGTGATCGCGATCATCACCGCCGTGGCGGCGAGCGCGATGCCGCCGCCGATGAGGGCGCGCCGCATGCCGCGCCCCGTGATCCGTACCGTCCGTGCGGTGCTGGTCTGCACCGGCGGACGGCCTTCCCCCTGCTCTGTCACCTGTGTCTCCCCTGTGTGTCGTGCGGTCACTCGTTACGACGGTGACAGGAGTACACAGGTTGCTCCGGGGCAACCGATTCTTGGGTCAGCCAGGGGAATTGACACACCCGTACTGGGGAAGATCTTGGTAATTGCGTGCGATAGTGCCCCCTTGTACGTGAAGATGCGTCTTCGGCAAGGTTGCGGCCGGGGGTGCGGCCTACCGGCGCCCGACCGGGAAGTGGAAGAGTCGACATCATGCAGGTCTGGCCGGGTCAGGCATACCCATTGGGCGCCACGTATGACGGCGCCGGTACCAATTTCGCCGTCTTCTCCGAAGTGGCGGACCGAGTCGAGCTGTGCCTTCTGCACGACGACGGTTCGGAGACCGCCGTGGAACTGCGCGAGGCGGACGCCTTCGTGCGGCACGCCTATCTGCCCGGCATCATGCCCGGGCAGCGCTACGGATTCCGGGTCCACGGCCCCCACGAGCCGACCCGGGGGCACCGCTGCAACTCGGCGAAGCTGCTGCTGGATCCGTACGCCAAGGCCATGAGCGGCTCGATCGACTGGGACGAGGCCGTCTACGGCTACCGCTTCGGCGAGCCCGAGAGCCGCAACGACATGGACTCCGCGCCGCACACCATGGCGTCGGTCGTGGTCAATCCGTACTTCGACTGGGCCGAGGACCGCCCTCCGCGGGTCGACTACCACCGCACGGTGCTGTACGAGGCCCACGTCAAGGGCCTCACCATGCTCCACCCCGACCTGCCCGAGGAGATCCGGGGCACGTACGCGGCCCTCGCGCACCCGGCGGTCATCTCGCATCTGGTGGAACTGGGCGTCACGACGCTGGAACTGATGCCCGTCCACCAGTTCGTGAACGACCACCGGCTGGTCGACGCCGGGCTCAACAACTACTGGGGCTACAACACCATCGGCTTCTTCGCCCCGCACGGCGCGTACGCCTCCATGGGCGACCGGGGCCAGCAGGTGCTGGAGTTCAAGACGGCGGTGCGCGCCCTGCACCGGGCCGGCATCGAGGTCATCCTCGACGTGGTCTACAACCACACCGCCGAGGGCAGCCACCTGGGCCCCACCCTGTCCTTCCGGGGCATCGACAACGCCTCGTACTACCGGCTGGCCGACGACCCGCGGTACTACACCGACACCACCGGCACCGGCAACTCGCTGCTGATGCGCAGCCCGCACGTACTTCAGATGATCATGGACTCGCTGCGCTACTGGGTCACCGACATGCATGTCGACGGCTTCCGCTTCGACCTCGCGGCCACCCTGGCCCGGCAGTTCCACGAGGTGGACCGGCTGTCGTCCTTCTTCGACCTGGTGCAGCAGGATCCGGTGGTCAGCCAGGTCAAGCTGATCGCCGAGCCCTGGGACGTCGGCGAGGGCGGCTACCAGGTGGGCAACTTCCCGCCGCTGTGGACCGAGTGGAACGGCAAGTTCCGCGACACCGTGCGCGACCTGTGGCGCGGCGAGAACGCCACCCTCGCGGAGTTCGGCTCCCGGCTGACCGGCTCCTCCGACCTGTACCAGGACGACGGCCGGCGGCCGCTGGCCTCGATCAACTTCGTGACCTGCCACGACGGTTTCACCCTGCACGACCTGGTGTCGTACAACGACAAGCACAACGAGGCCAACGGCGAGAACAACCGCGACGGCGAGAGCCACAACCGCTCCTGGAACTGCGGCGCCGAGGGCGAGACGGACGACGAGGGCGTACTCGCGCTGCGCGGCCGGCAGATGCGCAACTTCGTCGCCACGCTGATGCTGTCGCAGGGCGTGCCCATGCTCGCCCACGGCGACGAGTTCGGCCGCACCCAGCAGGGCAACAACAACGCCTACTGCCAGGACAGCGAGATCGCCTGGGTGCACTGGCCCAAGGAGGGCGACGAGGAGGCCGGGCGGCTGCACGAATTCACCCGCCAGATGGTGTGGCTGCGCCGCGACCACCCGGTCTTCCGGCGCCGCCGCTTCTTCCACGGGCGGCCCATGGAGGGCACGCACGACGAGCTCTCCGACATCGCCTGGTTCACCCCCGAGGGTGACGAGATGGCCCAGCAGGACTGGCGCGACGCCCACGCCAAGTCGCTGGTGGTCTTCCTCAACGGCAGCGCGATCTCCGAGCCCGGCGACCGCGGCGAGCGGATCGCCGACGACTCCTTCCTGCTGATGTTCAACGCCTCCGCCGAACCGCTGGAATTCGTGGTGCCGGTCAACCACGGCAAGGAGTGGCAGGTCGTGGTCGACACCGAGCGCCCGGAGGGCGTGGCCCCGGGCAGCGGCCGCAAGGTGACCCAGGGCGACCGGCTGCGGCTGGCGGACCGGAGCATGGTGGTGCTGCGGCGGCCCGCGTGACGGCCGGCGCCCCGGCGGGTCCGGGCCGAGCCCGGTTTCGGGAAGGGGCGGGTGGGGGAAGAAGCCCTGCGGTGTGATGATCGCGGCGTCCCACGGGGTAGGCAGTCCCCTATGACCCCGCCCGCCGCCGTGCCGACGGCCACCTACCGGCTGCAGTTGCAGCCCCGCTTCCCGTTCGCCGCCGCCGAGGCCGTGGTGCCGCGGCTGGCCGAGCTGGGCGTGTCCCACCTCCACCTCTCCCCCGTGCTGGAGGCGGTGCCCGGCTCGACGCACGGGTACGACGTCGTCGACCACACCCGGATCCGGGAGGAACTGGGCGGCGAGGAAGGGCTGCGCGCCCTGTCCCGGACGGCCCGGGCGCACGGCCTCGGCCTGATCCTGGACATCGTGCCCAACCACATGGCGGTGCCCGCCCCCGAGTACCTGGCCCGCCCGCTGTGGGAGGTGCTGCGCGACGGCCCGGACTCCCCGTACGCCCGCTGGTTCGACATCGACTGGGACGCGCAGGGCGGCCGGCTGCTGCTGCCCGTCCTGGGCGGCCGGACCGAGGACGTGCTCGGCGAACTGACGGTGCGCGAGGACACCCTGCGCTACTACGAGCACGCCTTCCCGCTCCGCCCCGGCACCGCCGGACTGCCGCTGCGCGAGCTGCTGGACGCCCAGTGGTACCGGCTCGCCTGGTGGCGGGAGGCCCGCAGCGAGATCAACTACCGCCGCTTCTTCACCATCTCGGAGCTGATCGGGATCCGGGTCGAGCACGACGAGGTCTTCGAGGCCACCCATGCCACCGTGCTGCGCCTGCTGCGCGAGGGCGTCGCCGACGGCCTGCGGGTCGACCACCCGGACGGCCTGGCCGACCCGGCCGGCTATCTGCGGCGCCTCGACCGGGCCACCGGCGGCCGCTGGACGGTGGTCGAGAAAATCCTCACCGGCGACGAACCACTGCCCGCCGACTGGGCCTGCGCCGGCACCACCGGCTACGACGCCCTCGACCGGATCGACGGCCTGTTCACCGACCCGGACGGCGTGCGCGCGATCACCCGCTGCTACGAGGAGTTCACCGCCGCCCCCGCCGACGAGGGCGGCGCATGGGCGCCCACCGCCGGCCGGGCCGCGTACCGGCTGGTCACGCACGACCTGGCCGCCGAGGTGGACCGCCTGGCCCGGGCCGCCGAGCGGGTCTGCGGAGCCGAACCGCGGGTACTGCGCGAGGCGATCCGCCAGGTCCTGGTACGGATCCCGGTCTACCGCCCCTACGTGGTGCCCGGCGAGCCCGCGCCGCCCGGGGCGGTGGCGATGCTGGAGGCGGCCGCCGCCGGGGCCCGCGTACCGGAGGCCGAGACGGTCGCGGACCTCGCGCTGGGCCGCCTCGGCCGGGGCCCCGACCAGGACGACTTCGCGGTGCGCTTCGCACAGGTGTCGTCCGCGCTGCGCGCCAAGTCCGTGGAGGACACCGCCTTCTACCGCTGGTATCCGCTGCTCAGCCTCAACGAGGTGGGCCGCGACCCCGCACGCCCCTCGTGCTCCCCGGAGGAGTTCCACGCCTTCTGCGCCCGCCGCCGGCGCGACTGGCCGTCCACCGGCACCGTGCTGTCCACCCACGACACCAAGCGCAGCGCCGACGTACGCGCCCGGCTGGCCGCGCTGTCCGAACTCCCCGGCACCTGGGCCGACTGGCTGCACGAGGTGTCCGGCCACATGCGGGACTACTTCACGCACGCCGGCATCCCGGTACCGCCCGCGCATGTGGAGTACCAGGCATGGCAGTACGCCGTCGTCTTCTGCTCCGCCGGCGCCGCCGACCTCGTCGCCGGCACCCTGCTGAAGTCCGAGCGAGAGGCGGGGCTGCGCACCGGCTGGACCGAGCAGGACCCGGCGTACGAGGAGGAGCTGACCCGGTTCGCCCGCGAACTGGTCTCCGGGCCCGCCGCCCACGCCACCGCCTCCGTCGCCCGCGCCCTCGACGCCCCCGAACGCGCCAACCGCCTGGGCGCCGCCCTGGTCCACCTGACCATGCCCGGCGTGCCGGACGTCTACCAGGGCGACGAGGACCGCCAGCTGCTGCTGGTCGACCCGGCCAACCGCGCCCCGTACGCCCCCGCCGCCGAGCCCTCCGAGAAGGGGCTGCTGACCACCGCCGCCCTCCGGCTGCGCCGTGAGCACCCCGACTGGTTCGGCCCGGACGCCGGCTACGAACCGCTGCCCGCCGCCGGGCCGGCCGCCGCGCACTGCGTGGCCTTCCTGCGCGGCGGCCGGGCGCTCACCGTGGTCACCAGGCTCTCGCACCGCCTGGCCGGGGAGGGCGGCTGGCGCGACACCGCGCTGGCGCTGCCGGACGGGAACTGGACCGACCTCCTGACGCACCGTACGTACTCCGGCAAGCTCCGGCTCGAAGAGCTGCTGGACCGCAACCCGGTGGGGCTGCTCGTCCTCGGCTGACGGCCGCCCGCAAGCGTTTACAGCCGGGGTGGTCCGCAGTACGTTCACGTAACAGATGGGAGCGCTCCCACTACGTGAAGGGACCTCACGTGACGAATCAGCGATTACCTCACCCCCGCAGACCCCACGGCATCCGCGGCATGCGCGGTATCCGCGGCCTCCGCGGCCTCCGCGGCCTCCGCGGATTCCGCAGAGCCGCCCTGCTCGTCGTCCTGTCCCTGGTGTCGGCCATGAGCCTGGTCTTCATCAACGGATCCACCGCCTCCGCGCACGGCACCCCGATGGCGCCCGGCAGCCGCACCTTCCTGTGCTGGAAGGACGCGCTCACCTCCACCGGTGAGATCAAGCCGAAGAACGCCGCCTGCGCGGCGGCGGCCGCGACCGGCGGCACCACGCCGTTCTACAACTGGTTCTCGGTGCTGCGCTCCGACGGCGCCGGCCGCACCCGGGGCTTCGTACCGGACGGGCAGCTGTGCAGCGGCGGCAACACCACCTTCGCCGGCTTCGACCTCAACCGCGACGACTGGCCGCTCACCCACCTCACCTCGGGGGCGTCCTTCAACTTCTCGTACAACGCCTGGGCCGCGCACCCCGGTTGGTTCTACCAGTACGTCACCAAGGACGGCTTCGACCCCACTCAGCCGCTCACCTGGGACGACATCGAGGACACCCCCTTCCTGACCGTCGACCACCCGCCGGTGACCGGGACCGTCGGCACCGTGGACGGCGCGTACAAGTGGACCGGTAACCTGCCCTCCGGCAAGACCGGACGGCACATCATCTACACCGTCTGGCAGCGCTCCGACAGCGCCGAGACCTTCTACAGCTGCTCCGACGTGGTCTTCGACGGCGGCAACGGCGAGGAGACCGGCGTCGGCGTGGGCAGCGGCGGCACCACGCCGCCCGGCGGGGCCTGCACCGCCACCTACCGCACCACCAACTCCTGGAGCGGCGGCTACCAGGCCGAGGTGACCGTCACCAACACCGGGACGATCCCGATGCTCGGCTGGATGGTCCACTGGACGCTGCCGACCGGGCAGGGGATCGACAGCCTGTGGAACGGCACGGTCACCTCGACGGGCACCGCCATCATGGCCGAGAACGCCGACTGGAACGGCTCACTGGCCGCCGGGGCCTCCACCAACTTCGGGTTCGTCGCCCGCGGCGGCCCACCCGACGGCACGATCGCCTACACCTGCATGGCCGTCTGACCCGGCCGCCCACGCCCGGGACCACGAGCCGGGGACCACGAGCCGGGACCACGAAGCCGGTGCGCCGGCCGCACCACCCGCGCCACCCCGAACCGTCCGGCCCGCCGTCACCTCACCCCGCCCGGCGGCGGGCCGGACACCCACCACGCCCCCGGCTGGTTACGGTGGACGCATGAATGCCGAATTGCCCCGACTTGCCGGGGTTCACCACATCAAGCTGCCGGTACGCGACCTGGCCCGCTCGGAGGCCTGGTACGGCCGCGTACTCGGCTACCGCCGCGTCGCCGAGTTCCTGGAGCGCGGCACCCTCACCGGGCTCGCCCTCGACCATCCGGCCGGTGGCCCGCATCTCGGGCTGCGCCAGGACCCGGCACGGGCCCGGGCCGCCGCCGGCTTCGACTACTTCGCGATCGGCGTGCCGGACGAGGACGCCATGCGGGCGCTGGCGGCCCGGCTGGAGGGCCTCGGCGAGAGCCACGGCGAGGTGATCCGGACCCGGGTGGGGTGGATCCTCCCGCTGCTGCACGACCCGGACGGACACGAGGTCCGCTTCTACACGATCGCCGAGCACACCCCCCGCGAACCCGGCCGGATCATGCGGGTCGAGGACGGCCGCGGCCTCATCGAGGCGTCGGCGCCACGAACGCCGCTGCCGCACCGGTGACCTGGACGCCGCCTGGCAGCGGAGCCTTTCTCACGCTCGCCGGGCGGGGTCCGCACCGACGGTGAGCCGGAAGCTCATCCCCCCGAAGGTCACCTGGTCACCGGCCCGGACGGCGACCGAACCCATCACCCGGCGGCCGTTGACGAAGGTGCCGTTCATCGACGCCAGGTCGCGCAGCACCCAGCCGCCGGCCTCGAAGCGCAGTTCCGCGTGTCTCCGCGATGCGGAACTGTCGCTCAGGCGCAGCTCGTTGACCAGGTCACGGCCGATCCGCAGCGGATAAGGACCCGGCTCGGGCAGCACCAACGACGGCAGCTTCTCGGACCGCCAGGCCGCGCGCAGCCGTACGGAGAAGGCCGACGCCCTCGCCACCGCTCCCAGCACCCGCTGCGAGAACCGGCCGCCGACGGGCGGCAGATCGGCGGTGAGGGCACGCAGTTCGGCGCGCTCGCGGGCGGCCAGCGCCAGACCCATCCGGTGGACGAAGGTGTCGTGCGACAACCGCCCCTCGACGGCGCCCTCCCGCAGCGCGCCGATCACACGCTCCCGTTCGGCGTCCGACAGCCGCGCGGAGGTCTCGAACTCGTACGAGGTCACGCCGTGATTGTGACAGGCGTGAGCGGCGGCAAGGGCCTTGTCAGAGGGTCCTGTTACGTTCGCTCGCACACCGGCCCGCGGCCTTCACCGGTACCGCCCGAAAACCGTTTGGCGCGGCGCCGGCCGGCGGCTAGGGTCCTGGTGACGCCCATGGACCAGGAAGGAGGCGAGAGCGATGTACACCAACACAGCAGTGCGCTCCCGCCCCGTCCGCCGGGCGTCCCAGGTCTGACACGGGAGCGCGTCACTCTCCCGTAAGGACAACACAACACCCATGCGTGATCTGGTCATCCGCCCGCTCGTCGCGGGCGAGACACCTCTGTTCAACTCCCTCGCCGACCCCGGCCTCGTGGGCCGCGCCCTGCTCGGCCATGCCTTCGCCCTGGCCGACGAGGGCGGCGAGTACCGCCCCGAGTGGTCCTGGATCGCCCTGCGCGGCGGCACCGTCGTGGCCCGCGCCGCCTGGTGGGCCGGGCCTCAGGACACCGCGCCGATCGCGCTCGACTGGCTGGACTTCACCGACGCCGACGCCGCCGTACAGCTGCTGCGCACCGCGCCGCTGCGGGCCGAGTACGACCTGCTGCTGCCGCCCGGCTGGCGCGGCCGGCCGGCCGTGGAGGCCGCCGCCCGGGCACGGATCGATGCCGCGACCGCGGCCGGGATGGAGCCGCTGGTCGAGCGGTACCGGTACGAGTGGACGCCGGAGTGCGGGATCCCCGGGCGGCCCGGACGGCTGGAGTTCCGGCCGGAGCCGGACGACGAGGTGATCCTGGACGTCCTCAGGCGCGTCGGGCAGGGCAGCCTGGACGCGCACACCCGGCGCTCCGTCGCCGACGGGGGCGCCGACGCCGCGGCCCGCGAGGAGCTGGACATCCTGCGCTGGTACCCGTCCCCGCGTGAGTGGTGGCGGCTGGCGTACACGCCCGGCGGCGAGCTCGCCGGGATCCAGATACCGGCGCAGAACCCCAACGGCCCGTGCGTCGGCTTCATCGGGGTGCTGCCCGGTCTGCGAGGCCACGGTTACGCCTACGACCTGCTGGTGGAGTGCACCCACGACCTGGTGTCGTACGGCGCCGAGAGGATCGCGGCCGCCACCGACCAGGCCAACCTGCCGATGGCCGCGCACTTCGCGAAGGCGGGCTATCCGGTGACGCAGGAGCGGATCAACCTCGTGTGATTGCCTGACGGCGGGCCCGGCGTACCGCAGCATGGGAAGCATGCTCTTCGAGGTGTGGGCGCCGGGCGCCGCTGACGTGGAGGTTCGGGTCGACGGTCGCGCGCATGACATGCAGCGCGACCCGGGGCGGGCCGGCTGGTGGGTGACGGAGGCGCCCGCCGCCGACGGCACGCGCTACGCCTTCGTGCTGGACGGGAACGGCCGGGCGCTGCCCGATCCCCGCTCCCGCCGCCAGCCGGAGGGGCCGGACGGGCCGAGCGCGGTGGTGGAGCACGAGCGCTTCGTCTGGAGCCGGGACCGGGAGTGGCCGGGCAGGCCGCTGCCGGGCGCGGTGCTCTACGAGCTGCATGTCGGCACCTTCACCGTCGAGGGCACCTTCGACGCCGCCGCCGAACGGCTGCCGTATCTGGCCGCGCTGGGCGTCACCCACATCGAGCTGATGCCGCTCTGCCCGTTCCCCGGCACCCACGGGTGGGGGTACGAGGGTGTGTCGCTGTGGGCGGTGCACGAGCCGTACGGCGGGCCCGAGGGCCTCAAGCGCCTGGTGGACGCCGCCCACGCCCACGGTCTGGGCGTGGTGCTGGACGTGGTGCACAACCATCTGGGGCCGTCCGGCAACCACCTGCCCGCCTTCGGGCCGTACTTCACCGACCGCCACCACACCCCCTGGGGCGACGCGGTCAATCTCGACGCCCCCGGCTCGGACGAGGTACGGGCGTATCTCATCGGCAGCGCCCTGGCCTGGCTGCGGGACTACCGGCTGGACGGGCTGCGGCTGGACGCGGTCCACGCCCTGGTCGACACCCGGGCCCTGCACTTCCTGGAGGAGCTGTCCACGGCGGTCGACGCGCTGTCCGGCGCGCTCGGCCGGCCGCTGTTCCTGATCGCCGAGTCCGACCAGAACGACCCTCGCACGACCACTCCCCGGGAGGCGGGCGGACTCGGCCTGCACGCGCAGTGGAACGACGACTTCCATCACGCCCTGCACACCTGCGTGACCGGCGAGGACACCGGCTACTACGAGGACTTCGCGCGGGCCGGCCTGGCGGGGCTGGCCAAGGTACTGAGCCGGGTCTTCTTCCACGACGGCACCCGCTCCGGCTTCCGGGGCCGGGTCCACGGCCGCCCGGTGGACCGGGCGGTCACGTCCGCGCACCGCTTCCTGGCGTACACCCAGACCCACGACCAGATCGGCAACCGCGCGACCGGCGACCGGCTCGCCGCGACCGCCGCGCCGGGGCTGCTCGCGGCGGCGGCCGCGCTGGTGCTGGCCTCGCCGTACACGCCGATGCTCTTCATGGGTGAGGAGTGGGGCGCCCGCACCCCCTGGCAGTTCTTCACCGACCACCACGACCCGGAGCTGGCCGCCGCCATCACCCGTGGCCGGCGACGCGAGTTCGCCGCCCACGGCTGGAAGGCCGAGGAGGTCCCCGACCCCCAGGATCCCGCCACCCGGCGCCGCTCCTGCCTGGACTGGACCGAGCCGGAGCACGAGCCGCACGCCGCGCTGCTGGCCTGGTACCGGCGGCTGATCGCCCTGCGGCACGCAGAGCCCGAGCTGACCGACCCCGATCTGGCGGCGGTGCGGGCGGTCCACGGCGAGCACACCCTGTGCCTGAGCCGGGGCCGGTTCCGGATCGCCGTCAACCTCTCCCCCGAGGAGGCGGTGGTCCCGCTCGACGGCCCGTGCGAGGTCGTGGCGGCCTGGGAGCCCTGCGGCCCCCCGGACGGGCACAGGCTCCGGCTGCCCGGCCACTCGGTCGCCGTCGCTACGCTCGTCGGATGACCCCTCCCGCCGACAACGCCTCCGCCGACGCCGACAACGCCTCCGCCGACGCCGCCGAGCCCCGCGCCGCCTGCGTGCTGTGCGGCGAGCCCACCGAATACCCGGACTCGCGCCCCGGCATCACGCTGTGCCCGCGCTGCGAATGGCAGGAGGCGCAGCGCACCGCCTGTTCCGGCTGAAGGCCGAGGTCTGAGCGATCCGGGCGATCCGAGTGCCGGATCACGTCTCCAGCAGGCGTCCGCGGCACTCCTCGACGTCGAACGTGGCCGGCGGATACCGGGGGTCCAGCACCTCCAGGTGTTCGCGCAGCAGCCGCGCGACCGCCCAGTTGCGGTACCACTTGCGGTCGGCGGGGACGACGTACCAGGGCGCGGCCCTGGTGGAGCACAGCCCCAGGGCGGCTTCGTACGCCTCCTCGTAGGCGGGCCACAGGACGCGGTCGTCGATGTCGTCCGGGCTGAACTTCCAGTGCTTGCGCGGATTGTCCAGGCGGGCCAGCAGCCGCGCGCGCTGCTCGTCGCGGCCGATGTGCAGGAAGACCTTGACGATCGTGACGCCGTCGTCGGTGAGCCGGCGCTCGAAGGCGTTGATCTCCTCGTAGCGCTGCTGCCAGACGGAGGGCGGCACCAGCCCGCGCACGCGGGCCACGAGTACGTCCTCGTAGTGCGAGCGGTCGAAGACGCCGATCTCCCCGGCGTGCGGCAGCGACCGCTCGACCCGCCAGAGGTAGTGGTGGGCCCGCTCCTGCTCGGTCGGCGGCCTGAAGGCGCGGTAGCGGCAGCCGGCCGGGTTCAGCCCGCTCAGCACATGCTTGACGGTGCCGCCCTTGCCCGAGGTGTCCATGCCCTGCAGCAGGAGGAGCAGCCGGCGCCGGTCACCGGCCGCGCTCTGGGCGAAGAGCCGCTCCTGCAGCTCCGACAGACGTGAGCCGGTGCCGGCCACCCCGGCCTTGGCGTGCACCTTGCCGGGCGGGCCGCCGGGGCGCGCCGAGG
The DNA here is from genome assembly GCF_056270125.1 of Streptomyces sp. RLA131. Lineage (NCBI taxonomy): Bacteria > Bacillati > Actinomycetota > Actinomycetes > Kitasatosporales > Streptomycetaceae > Streptomyces > Streptomyces sp. RLA131. The sequence continues at coordinate 6,501,684 of NZ_JBWDOQ010000002.1, read as the reverse complement.
AGTCGTACGTCGAGAGGCTGACGGGGCGGCCGCCACCGGGTGGCACACGCAGCAGGCTGCGCAGGTCGGTGACGTCCATCGGTCCGCGTTCGCGTTGCTGCTTGTTCTTCTTCGGCACGGTCCGATCGTGCGACGGATCGCCCCGCCCCGCACCGCGGAGCGTCTCGGCCCGTCCGGCGACCGCGGCCGCAGCGCTACCGCGCCAGGCGCCGCGCTTCGCGGGCGAGGGCGGTGAGGCGGGAGATGGCCCGGAAGTACTTCTTGCGGTAGCCGCCGGCCAGCATCTCGTCGCTGAAGATCCGGTCGAAGGGCTCGCCGGAGGCCATGACGGGCACCTCGCGGTCGTAGAGCCGGTCGGCGAGGACGACCAGGCGCAGGGCGGTGGCCTGGTCGGCGACGGGCTTGACGCCCTGGAGGAAGACCGCGTCGACGCCGTCGCACAGCGCGCCGTAGCGGCTGGGGTGGACCCGGGCGAGGTGGTCCAGGAGTGCGCCGAAGTCGTCCAGCGAGGCGGCCCCCGCGAGGGAGACGCCCGCCCGGGAGGCGGCCTCGGCGACCTGCTCGCCGGTGTACGGGGGCGGGGCCTCGGGCAGGCCGCGGTGGCGGTAGTCCTGGCCGTCGATGCGCAGCGAGCGGAAGCGGGCGGACAGGCCCTGGATCTCGCGCATGAAGTCGGAGGCGGCGAAGCGGCCCTCGCCGAGCTTTCCGGGCAGCGTGTTGGAGGTGGCGGCGAGCTTCACGCCGGCGGCGGCGAGCTTGCCGAGCAGGCTGGAGACCAGGACGGTGTCGCCCGGGTCGTCGAGCTCGAACTCGTCGATGCAGACCAGCCGGTGCCCGCTGAGGGCCTGTACGGCCTGCTGGAAGCCGAGGGCGCCGACCAGGTTGGTCAGCTCCACGAAGGTGCCGAAGGCCTTCTGCTCGCGCGGGGCGGGGGCGGCGTGCCACAGGGAGGCCAGCAGGTGGGTCTTGCCGACGCCGTAGCCGCCGTCGAGATAGACCCCGCCGGGTCCGGCGGGCGCCGGCGCCTCACGGCGGAACCGGCGCTTCCTGGCCTCGGTGGCACCGCCCAGGGTCGCCGCGAACCCGGCGAGGACCCGGACGGCCTCGGCCTGGCTGGGCTGCGAGGGGTCCGGCAGGTAGTTGTCGAAGCGTACGGAGTCGAAGCGCGGCGGCGGCACCATCTCGGCGACCAGCCGGTCCGCCGGGACTCGCGGCTCCCGTTCGGAGAGCGCTATCGGGTGGACTGGGGTCTGCGCAGCGGCGGAGGACGACACAGCCACCCAGGGTAGTCCCTGGCGGGCACCGCTCCGGGCCGGTGTGGCGCACCCCACGTGCCGCGCGGGGCGCTGCCCGGCGGGACAGCCGTGCCAGACTGCATGACATGTACCGCCTCTTCCCCGCCCCCGCCATCGCTGTGGAGTCGCTGGACGACCTCGCGGACGCGTACGCCTACCCGGCGCTGCCGCCGGGCACCGCGTGGCTGCGGGCGAACATGGTGTCCTCGCTGGACGGTGCGGCCCGGCACGACGGCAGGTCGCAGGCGTTGTCCTCGGAGGGCGACATGAGGCTGTTCGGGGTGCTGCGTGCCCTGGCGGACGCGGTGGTCGTCGGCGCCGAAACGGTTCGGCAGGAGGGCTACCGGCCGGCTCGGGCCCGGGAGGCGTTCGCCGCCCGCCGGGCCGCCTCGGGCCAGGGCCCGGCCGCGGTGATCGCGGTGGTCTCCGCCGGCCTGGACCTGGACTTCTCGGCGCCGCTGTTCACCGAACCGCTCCGGCCCACCCTCGTGCTGACCGGCGCCGACGCGCCGGCCGACCGGGTCGCGGCCGCCGTGAAGTCCGGCGCCGAGGTCGTCGTGGCCGGTGACGGCACCGGCGTGGACCCGGCGCGGGCGGTACGCGAACTCGCCGCCCGGGGCCTGACCCGGCTGCTCGCCGAGGGCGGCCCGAGGCTGCTCGCCCAGTTCGCGGCGGCCGGGGTGCTGGACGAGCTCTGCCTGACCGTCGCTCCCCTGGTCACCGCCGGCGACGCCGTGCGGATCATGGAGGGTCCCGGGCTCGCCGAACCGCAGCGGTTCACCCCGGCCTCGGTCCTGGAGGAGGACGGCTTCCTGTTCACGCGTTACACGCGTGACTGACATCTGGCGGAATATCCCGTTCCGCTTGGCGGTGTGAGAGAACACTTACACTGCGTGCATCCCGTGAGGAAACGTGAGAAAGAAGGACGCGTTCGTGTTCACGACCGTACTCATGATCGAGAAGCCGCTGGTTCCGGCCGATGTGGAGCTCGTCACCACGCTCCACGGCGACGAGCCCGTCTCCTTCGTCGTCCTCATGCAGCCCCGCGGCGACCAGGACCGGCTGCTCCGGGCGATCGACGACGTCGCCCTCGGCGAGCTCGACAAGGCCGTGCGCGAGAGGCAGCAGCCCGAGGGCGACAACGCCCTGCTCCCCGCCGAACGGGCACTCAGCCACTCCCTCAAGGCGCTGCGCGACTCCGGCAGCGAGGCGGTCGGCGAGGTCGTCGAGAGCCACCCCATCGAGCTGCTCACCTCCGTGGTCGAGCAGACCCACGCCGACGAGGTCATCGTGCTGACCGCCCCCCACCTCGTCGAGGAGTTCTTCCACCGCGACTGGACCTCCCGCGCCCGGCACAAGGTGGGCGTCCCGGTGCTGAAGCTCTTCGCACACAACGTGGAGGACTGAGGAGCAACGGGACCGTCAGGGCCGGCGGAACCAGCAGGGCCGTGGGGACGGCGGCCGCCCGGGGTCCGGGGCGGCCGCCGCGAGGTGGAAGAATCGGGGCAGCACACCAGCCGGCCGGCACAACCCCGGGAGACGCGCGCATGACCCCCCCCGCACCGACCATTCCTCCCGCCATGGACCGACCGCACTTCATCGGCATCGGCGGCGCCGGAATGTCGGGCATCGCCAAGATCCTCGCCCAGCGCGGCGCGCACGTCGCCGGCAGCGACGCCAAGGACTCCGGGACCGCCCAGGCCCTGCGGGCGCTCGGTGCGACGGTGCACATCGGCCACGCCGCCGGGCACCTGGCCGCCGACGCCACCGGCGTCGTCGTCTCCAGCGCCATCCGCGCCGACAACCCCGAGCTGGCCGCCGCCCGTGAGCGCGGCGTCCCGGTGGTCCACCGCTCGGACGCCCTCGCCGCCCTGATGACCGGCTTCCGCCCGATCGCGGTGGCCGGCACCCACGGCAAGACCACCACCACCTCGATGCTCGCCGTCAGCCTCGGCGCCCTGGGCCTGGACCCGTCGTACGCCATCGGCGGCGACCTCGACGTGCCCGGCTCCAACGCCCACCACGGCACCGGCGAGATCTTCGTGGCCGAGGCCGACGAGAGCGACCGCAGCTTCCAGAAGTACGCCCCGGAGGTCGCCGTCGTCCTCAACGTCGAGCTGGACCACCACGCCAACTACGCCTCGATGGACGAGATCTACGAGTCCTTCGAGATCTTCACCACCAGGATCCGCCCCGGCGGCACCCTGGTCGTCGGCGAGCACCCCGGCGCCCGCGAGCTGGCCGACCGGGTCCGCGGCCGCGAGGACCTGAAGGTCGTCACCGTCGGCGAGTCCGACTCCTCCGACGTGTGGATCCGCGACATCACCGCCCGCGGGATGTCCAGCGAGGTCACCGTGGTCATGGACGGCACCGAGCACGTCTTCACGGTCTCCGTCCCCGGCCGCCACTACGCCCACAACGCGGTCGCCGCACTCGCCGCCGGCACCGCCCTCGGCGTGCCCACCGCCGAACTGGCCCAGGCCCTCGGCTCCTACACCGGCGTCAAGCGCCGCCTCCAGCTCAAGGGCACCGCGGCCGGCGTCCAGGTCATCGACTCCTACGCCCACCACCCCACCGAGATGACCGCCGACCTCCAGGCCCTGCGCGAGGCAACCGCCGACAGCCCCGGCCGCATCCTCGTCGTCTTCCAGCCGCACCTGTTCAGCCGGACCCAGGAGCTGGGCACCGAGATGGGCCAGGCCCTCACCCTCGCCGACGCCTCCCTGGTCCTGGACATCTATCCCGCCCGTGAGGACCCGATCCCCGGCATCACCAGCGCCGTCATCATCGACGCCGCCACCGCCCGGGGCGCCGACGTCACCGCCGTCCACGACCCGGCCGACGTCCCCGGAGCCATCGCTGGAATGACCAAGCCCGGTGACCTTGTTCTCACCATGGGCGCGGGCGACGTGACCGACCTCGGTCCGGAGATCCTCGCCCGCCTGGAGAGCTGAGGAGCACACCTATGTCGTACGAAGTGAACAAGAGCGAGAGCGAGTGGCGCGCCGAGCTGACCCCCGAGGAGTACGCCGTACTCCGGGAGGCCGGCACCGAGCGTGCCTTCGCCGGCGAGTACACCGACGCCAAGACCACCGGCGTGTACTCGTGCCGCGCCTGCGGTGCCGAGCTCTTCCGTTCCGACACCAAGTTCGAGTCCCACTGCGGCTGGCCCTCGTTCTACGACCCCGCCGACACCAAGGCCGTGGAGCTGATCGAGGACCGCACCCTCGGCATGCTCCGCACCGAGGTCCGCTGTGCCACCTGCGGATCGCACCTCGGCCATGTCTTCGCCGGTGAGGGCTACGCCACCCCCACCGACCAGCGCTACTGCATCAACTCGATCTCGCTGCGGCTCACCCCCGACGAGGGCTGAGCGAGGCCATGGCCGGGAGAGCCTGAGGCTACGCCGCCGTCAGCAGGACCGAACCCGTCCAGCGGACTCACGCGGGCATCGAGATCGCGGACGGGACGGTCGTCGTGAGCCCGGGCGCGTCCAAGCGGCACAACCGCCCGGCCCGCATCCCGGCCGACGCGCCGGACGCCACCGGCGGTGTGTTCATCTTCTTCTTGCCCGGGACGAAGGCGCGGCGGCCGGGCTTGTTGGCCCGTGGGCGGCGAATCCACGGGCCGCCAGGAGCGGCCGGACCTCGTGGACGGCGCGGGTGACGGCCAGTGAAGACGCACTTGGACAAAGCAGTGCGGCCCAGGTTCCGCGTCACAACAACACCCGAGCCGCACGGCCCACTTCATGCCCTGGAAGTGCCCCGATCGTTACCGTGCGCCCCGTCGTTGGCATCAAAAATCCTCCCCTTTCCCGTGCAACCCTTCAGGCTCACCAGAAGTCATCTCTGAGCCCGCACGTACCGTCTGGAGAGGAACCCATGCCCCGGCCCCATCACAAGCGCTCCCGGCGCCCCGTCGTCCTGGGCGCCACCGCCGTCGCGGCCGCCCTGGCCGGTGGCCTGCTGATCACCCTGCCCGGCGGCGCGAGTGCCGCCGCGTCCGGCCTCGCCGACGACTTCAACGGTGACGGCTACCGCGATCTGGCGACCGGCGCCCCGGGCGCTGTCGCGGGCGGGAAGGCGAAGGCGGGCGCTGTGGTCGTCAACTACGGCTCGTCGAGCGGCATCAGCGCCGCGCGCCACAAGACCACATCGCAGAGTTCCTCCGGTGTGCCGGGCACCTCGGAGACATCCGACCGCTTCGGCACCGAACTCGCGCACGGCGACCTCAACAACGACGGCTACGGCGATCTCGTCGTAGGCACACCGCTGGAGGACGTCGGCGGCGATGCCGACGGCGGTTCGGTCACGATCCTGTGGGGCGGCTCGGCCGGCCTGTCGGGCGGCACGACGATCAGCGACCCGAACGCGTCGGGCCACGACCGGTTCGGCCAGTCCCTCGCGGTCGGCGACTTCACCGGTGACGGGAAGGCCGATCTGGCGGTCGGTTCCACCGGCAAGGACGTGTGGATCTTCAAGGGCGGCTTCACGAAGTCCGGCGGCGCGGCCGGGAAGCTGCGCTTCGACGCGCAGATCGAGTCCGGCGCGTACCCCAAGGGCGCCGTCCAGCTGGCCGCCGGGGACTTCGGCAACGACGGGGCGGACGACGTGGTGGTGGGGTCCTCCGCGGGCAACTTCGTCTACCAGGGTGCCTCGACCGGACCCACGCTGCAGACCGAGGTGGGCTCGGGGTACGCGGGCGCGCTCACCGTGGCCGACTTCGACCGCGACGGGCACGACGACCTGGTCGTCGGCTCCGACTTCGGCTCCGTCACGGACCAGACGGCGAAGGGCGGCTACGCCACCGTGTTCTACGGCGGCGCGGCGGGCGTCGACACCACTCGCAGCGCCGTCTTCAGCCAGGACACCGCGGGCGTGCCGGGAGCGGACGAGTCCGACGACACCTTCGGTGGCACACTCGCCGCGGGCGACGTCAACGGTGACGGCTACCCGGACCTCGCCGTCGGCGCGGCCTTCGAGAGCATCGGCTCCGCGACCCACGCAGGCAACGTATGGGTGCTGCGCGGGGGCGCCTCCGGCCTGACGGGGACCGGCGCCCAGTCCTTCAACCAGGGCACCTCGGGTGTCCCGGGCGCCAACGAGCCGTCGGACATGTTCGGCGACGCCGTCCACCTCGCCGACCACAACAAGGACGGCCGCGCCGATCTGTCGGTGGGCGCGGGCGGCGAGAACAGCGACGACGGCGCCGTGTGGGTCCTGCGCGGCTCCACCGGAGGCGTCACGGCCACCGGCGCGGTGAGCTTCGGTGCGTCGTCCGTGGGCATCGGGAACGCGGGTGACGACCCCATGTTCGGGGACGCCATGTCGGGCTCCTGAGCACGTGGACAGACAGCCGGAAGGGGCGGCACCGGCGGCCTCGTCACGGGCCTGACCCAGCGGGAAGGGAATTCAGTACCGCTGCGGCGGCTCCATCCAGCGGATGGAGCCGCCCCAGACGATTCGCGACGCGGCCGATACATCCGGCTTTATCGATGAGTCCGCGGCGCTTTCCCTACGAAGAGGTTACGACGTACTGGGAGAAGTCCGCCGTCGCCGTCGTAGTGAGCGGGTTGGCGCTCGGCCGGCCCTCCAAGCCGGCAGTGAACAGCTCAATCGCTGATTCGTGCTGGAGGATTTGACGCGCCAGTACTTTGACCGGGAAGTCGGCAGCCGTGAGGTGGGGCTTGTCCAGCGCATCGCTGGAAGGTCGAGGTCGTCACCGAGATCGACCAGGCAGTCGAAGGCGAGTCCCGGCTCGTTGTGCTCCAGGAACTCCAACGTCGCTGAAAGATCGATGTCCGGCAGGCCCGTCAGGCGGGCCCGGGCGGCGTCGAGGTGACCACGGGTCTGGTTCCAGCCGGCCTGAAAAGCCTCTCGATCAATGGTCGTCGCGCCAGTGTTGCCGGTGCCGTCAGTGGGGTCACGCGACTTTCGTCGTCCGCCCCAGCGGATTGCGGTGTGTCACGTCGGGCTATGGGCCGGCTCCCGCTCGTGGTGCGGCGTGTGGTCGCGCCGGGGAAGCAGGAAGGGGGTGGTCAGAATGAGAAGACCGGCTAGGGCGATCGCGGTACGGGGGCCGGTGATGCCGGCCAGCAGGCCCCACAGCCCGGTCATGGCCGCGACAGTCGCCTTGCTGGTGACCGACCACGCCGACAGGGTGCGGGCGATCCGGTCCGTCGGGACTTGCTTGAGCCGGTAGGTGGCGAACACCGGGTTGAACACGCCCATGCAGGTGATCAGTCCGAACTCGACCGCGATGACGAGCACGAGCCCGGCCACGCCGGGCCGGATGAAGGCCAGGCCGAGCGACCAGCACGCGCGCAGTACCCCGGCGGTGAGCATGACCTTGTGCCGTCCGAACCGTGCGACGAGTCGGCGGGCCAGCCGTGAGCCGATGATGCCGCCGACGCAGGGCAGGCCGAACGCGAGGCCGTACTGCCAGGGGGCGAACCCGAGGCCGCCGAGCATGAGGACGGCGAGCAGCGGCGAGGTCGCCATGATGAGACCGCTGACCAGGACCGTGTTGAAGAACAGGGGGCGCAGGGCCGGGTGGGTCAGGATGTACCGCCATCCTTCGAGCAGGTCGCCGGGCCGGAGCCGCGCCCCGTGCGTACCGGTGCGCACGGGGCGCGGCTCACTGCCGCCTATCGCACGAATCCCCGCGGCCGAGAGCAGATAGCTGACCGCGTTGGCCACGACGGTCATCACCGGGCCGAACAGCCCGATCGCGGCCGTGCCGACCGGCGGTCCGAGCACGGTCGCGGTCCAGGTCGTGGACTCGAATCGGCCGTTTGCGACAAGCAGGTCCTCCGGCCGCACGAGCGCCTTCAGATACGCGCCACTGGCCGCGTTGAAGGTGATGTCGGCCGCACCGACGACGACGGACACGACCAGGAGCTGGACGAAACCGAGCAGACCGAGTGCGTACGCGGCGGGGACGCTCATCAGTGCTGCGAACCGGGTCAGGTCCATCGCGACCATCACCGGCCGCTTGCGGCGGAACTCCACCCACGGTCCGAGCGGCACCGCGACCAGCGCCCCCACCGCGGACCCCGCGGCTGCCAGCACCGACACCTCGGTCGGCCCGGCGTGCAGCACAAGGATCGCGATCAGAGCGAACGCGTCGAACGCGAGCCAGGTGCCGAACGTGCTGACCCCGTACGCCCCCCACAGCCACCCGAACCGCCGGCCCAACCGTCCCCTGCCCACCATGCGCAGCGCACCCCTTGCTGTCCCACCCGAACAAACCGACGTTGACTGACAGGAGCAAAACCAGCAGCACAACCGCAGGTCAAACAACCGATTGCCAGCGAGTCACAACCAAACGTTGTCCACTAAGGTGGATCGCCATGGACCTCGACACCGTCCGGACCTTCGTCGCCGCCGCCGACGCGGGGCAGTTCCAGGAGGCCGCCGCCGAGCTGGCGGTCACCCAGCAGGCCGTCTCCAAGCGCATCGCCGCGCTGGAGCGCGACCTCGGCGTGCGGCTGTTCACCCGCACCGCGCGCGGCGCCGAGCTCACCATCGACGGGCAGGCGTTCCTGCCCCACGCGCGCGAGCTGCTGCGCATCGCCGAGCGCGCGGTCGCGTCCGTGCGTGCCGGCAGCCGTCCGCTGCGCGTCGACGTGCTCGCCTCGCGCAGCGCGCAGTCGGGCCTGATGCGCGGTTTCCACCGCGCACACCCCGAGATCGACCTCGATGTGATGATGCTGTTCGACATCGAGACGGCCGTCGCCGCCATCCGGTCCGGTGCGATCGACGCGTCCTTCCGCGCCGTCGCCGCGCCCGGCCGGCCCCTTCCCGAGGACATCGCGTCCGTCCGGGTGCTCGACGAGCCGCTCCAGCTCCTCACCGGCCCCGCCCACGCGCTGGCGGGCGCCCGGTCGGTGACCGTCGCCCAGCTCGCCGAGCACCGGATCTGGATGCCCGGCATCGTCCCCGGTACCGAGTGGGCCGCCTACTACGACGACCTCGTGGCCGAGTTCGGCCTCACCATCGAGGCGACGGGCCCCAACTTCGGCTCCGACGCGCTCCTCGACACCATCGCCGACACCCCGGCCCTGGCCACCTTCGTGGGCGAGCAGACCCTCCCCCAGCTACCGCTGGGAGGTACCCCCACCGTCTGGCCCGCCGGCCACGGCCTGCGCCGCATCCCGGTGACCGACCCGACGCCCCTCTACCCGCACTCACTGATCTGGCGCCGCGACAACCCGCACCCCGCACTCACCACACTCCGCGACTACCTCGGCTCCGCACAGCCCGACCGCCCCGGCAGCGGGACCTGGACACCCGCATGGACACAGCGGGCACAGCGGTAAGCGGCAGCCGAAGACCGACCGGGTCAGGGCCACGCGCCGCCGGGGCCGGCCGGACCGGGGCGCGGCGGGGCCGGCGTCACTGCTGGGCCGGCGTCACTGCTGGGCGGCGGGGAAGGAGCCGGCGGGCAGCAGGGCTCCCGGGCCGGCGAGCTGGGGCGCCAGGGGCTGGGCGGCGACCAGCGGCTGTACCGGCATGAGCGCCGGGGTGGCGGCGCGGGCGGGCTTGTCGGGAGCCGGCTCGACGGGGGCGGCGTGGGCGGCGGACCTGCGCTGATCCCCTCCGGTCTGCTGAGCGGCGGCCTGGGTGGCGTACCAGCTTCCGCCGTAGAGGACGTTGCTGAGTCCGACGAGGAGTTTCTGGACGTCCTCCTGGGAGCGCACCACCAGCCGGACGAAGCTGCTGCTGCTGCCGAGTTTGTTGCCGCACTCGCGGATCACCACGCCGTGCTCGGCGAAGAGCCGGTCGCGCAGCACCCGGCCGTCGACGCCGTCGGGGAGCTTGACGAAGATGAAGTTGCCCTGCGAGGCGTAGACGGTCATGCCCGGCAGGGACGCGAGCTGCCAGGACATCGCCTGGCGGTCGCGGGAGAGGCGGCGCAGGCTGTCGGCGTACTCCTGGCGGTACTCCTTGAGCATGAAGACGACGATCTCCGCGAAGGAGTTGAGGTTCCACTTCGGCACCGCGCCGCGGATCTTGCCGGCCAGGGCGGGGTTGGCGACCAGGTAGCCGAAGCGGACGCCGTGCAGACCGAAGTTCTTGCCCAGGCTCTTCAGCACGATGACGTTGGGCCGGACGGCGGCCTCCCGTACGACGCTGGGGGACGCCTCGGCGTCCACGAAGTCCAGGAAGGACTCGTCGATCACCACCAGGTCCAGGTCGGCGAGTTCGTCCATCATCTGCACCACGGTGTGCTTGTGCAGATAGCCCCCGTCGGGGTTGTTGGGGTTGCAGATCACGGCCGTACGGGAGCCTCTGGTCCGTACGAAGGAGATGAACGCGGCCGGGTCGAGCGCGAAGCCGTTGGCCTCGGGCAGCAGGAACATGTCGACGCGCTTGCCGGTCTCCATGGGCTGGTCGGTCCACCGCCCGAAGGTGGGGATCGGGGTGGCCAGGCTGTCGCGGACCAGGAGGTGGTCGATCCAGGTGATCAGTTCCGTCGAGCCGTTGCCCATGGCGACGGTCTGCGGATTGAGCCCCAGGACGGCGGAGAGCTCACCGATGATCGCTTCCGCGCCACTGGGGTAGTACGTCAGGATGTCCCGTATCTTCCCGCCCAGTTGGTCGAACATGCCCGGCGTGGGGAAGTACGGGTTGCAGGGGATGCAGAAGTCGACGCTCTTGACCTTGCCGCCGCTGGCCCGCTCCAGGGCGAAGATGGACGGGCTGTGCGCGGTGCTGGAGCGGAAGAGTTCCGCAGCGTTGCCGACGTTGGTGCCGGGCTCGACGACCGTCACGCGGGACCTCCTGAGTCACACGGGGCCACCAGTTCGTGACCCACCGTTTTCCCGTTCATGAGGCTGCCCTACCTAGCTCGTCCGTGGGGCACCTGAGAGATTCACAAGCAGGAAGGCGGGCTGTCCGGTTACCATGCGCGGCCGACGGGCCGTCAGGTGTGAATGTCGCGACCATCATGTGAAGAACGCGTTCACACAGTTTCCTCAAAGATTGCACCAAAGCACCCCACCTGGTCCTACGCTGCGTGCACGACGGGCGAATGTGCCCGGTTAAGTGCAATGTGGCCTTGGGGGGCTCATGCGAAGAGTGGGGGCAATACCGGCTGCCGCGGTTCTCGCGGCGGGAGCACTGGCGGGGGTGGGAGCGGCTGTCGCACCGGCGGCACACGCGCTCACCCCGCCGGTCGCGCTCACAGCCGACGATCTGTCGACCTGGCAGACCAACGGAATCGTCTGGGCGATGGCCCAGACCGGAGGGGTGGTCTTCGCGGGCGGCACCTTCTCCGCGATCCGGCCGCCCGGCTCGGCATCGGGCAGCAACGAGCAGTCCGCTGTCAACTTCGCCGCGTTCAACGCCTCGACAGGGGCGCCGACCAGCTGCAGTCTGTCCTTCACCATCGGTGCGGGCAGCACGGCCACCGTACGGGCCCTCGCGGTCTCGCCCGACCAGCAAACGCTGTACGCGGGCGGCTACTTCAGCGCCGTCAACGGGGTCGCGGCCAACAGCGTCGCCGCGATCGACATCGCCACCTGCACGCCCAGCAGCACCTTCCACCCGGCCGTCTCGGCGACCGTACGGGCCCTGGACGTGACCGCCGACACCATCTACCTGGGCGGCGACTTCGGTACGGTGGCCGGACAGACCCGGAACAACTTCGCGGCCCTGACCACCTCGGGCTCCCTGACCTCGTGGGATCCCGAGGGCGACGCCTCCGGCCGGGCCGTGCAGGTCACCCCGGACGGGTCGGGCGTGATGATCGGCGGCGACTTCAACACCATCGGCGGCAGCGACTCGCACGCCCTCGCCGTGGTCAGCGCCTCCACCGGCGCGCTGACGAAGGCGTACCCGGCGGGCTTCTTCCCCGCGACCTCCGTCGTCAAGGACATCACCGCCGACGCCACCGGCCTGTACACCGCCAACGAGGGCACCGGCGGCGGGGTGTTCGACGGCCGTACGGCCTTCGACGCGAGCGACTACGCGCAGCGCTGGCGCGACACCTGCCTGGGGGCCACGCAGGCGCTGGCCGTCTACAAGTCGGTGCTCTACAGCGGCTCGCACGCGCACGACTGCAGCAGCATGGGCGAGTACCCGGACGGCCGGCGCAGGCATCTGCTGGCGGAGTCCGTCAACGACCCGACACTGCTCGGCTGGTTCCCGGACACCAACGACGGCACCGGTGAGCAGATCGGCCCGCGGGTGATGTCGGTCTCCACCGTCGGCAGCACCGACTACCTGTGGGTGGGCGGTGAGTTCACCACCGTCGACGGCGGCGCGCAGCAGGCCCTGACCCGCTTCGCGAGCGGCCCGGACACCGGCAGTCCGTCCACCCCGGTGGCGACCGCGACCAGCCTGGAATCCGGCAAGGTCAAGCTGAGCTGGCAGGCGGGCCTGGACAACGACGACAGCCTGCTGACGTACAAGGTCTACCGCGACGGCGGGTCCACCTCGCTCTACACGACCACCGGCAGCTCCCTGCCGTGGGTGCGGCCGCAGCTGAGCTTCACCGACACCGGGCTGACCCCGGGCTCGACCCACAGCTACCGTGTGACGGCGAGCGACGGCAGCAACACCAGCGGCCTGTCCGCCACCGCCTCGGCCACCGTCGCGAGCAGCAGCGCCGGCTACCCGGCCCAGGTCCTCGCCGACGGGGCCGACCTGTACTGGCGTTACGACGAGAGCGGCGGCACCTTCGCCACCGACGCCTCCGGCTCCGACGACAACGGCGACTACGTCGGCGGCCCCTCCTACCGGCAGACCCCGGCGGCGGTGACCGGTCCCAGCACCGCGATCGGCTTCAACGGCTCCGACCAGTGGGTCTACAGCGACCGCAGCCACAGCCGGCCGGCCACCTTCAGCGTGGAGACCTGGTTCAAGACCACCACCACCACCGGCGGCAAGATCGTCGGCTTCGGCAACCGCACCAGCGGCATCAGCAGCCAGTACGACAAGCACGTCTACATGACCAATGACGGACGGCTGGTCTTCGGTGTCTACACCGGCTCGACCAACACCGTCACCACCAGCGGCTCCTACAACGACGGCGGCTGGCACCAGGTCGTCGCCACCCAGGGCAGCGGCGGGATGAAGCTCTACGTCGACGGCAGCCTCACCGGCAGCAACTCCCAGACCTCCAACGAGAACTACACCGGGTACTGGCGGGTCGGCGGCGACAACCTCAACGGCTGGCCCAACCAGCCCTCCAGCAACTTCTTCGCCGGCCAGATCGACGAGACCGCCGTCTATCCCGGCGCCCTGAGCGCGACCCAGGTCACCAGCCACTACACCCTGGCCAGCGCCCCCGCCGACACCGTCACCACCCTGAGTCCGACCGAGGACACCTACGTCAACGCCGGTGCGGTGTCCACCAATTACGGCACCTCCAGCTCGCTGGCGGTCCGCGGCAGCTCCGCGTACCTCAGCTATCTGCGCTTCACGCTGCCGGCCGCCCCCAGCGGCCAGGTGCTCAAGAGCGCGGTGCTGCGGGTGACCACCACCACCGACCCGACCGCCGGCTCGGCCGACACCACCAGCGTCGTCCCGGTCACCGGCAGCTGGACGGAGGCCGGCACCACCTACAGCTCCCGTCCGGCGCTGTCGTCCACCGTGCTCGGCACCCTCACCGGGGCCGCCACCGTCTCGACCGCCTACCCGATCGCGCTGGACGCCTCCCAGCTCAGCGGCGTACTCGGCGGTTCGTACGGCCTGGCCCTCACCAGCAGCGGAACCGACGCGCTCTGGCTGTGGTCCCGGCAGGCGTCCTCGGCCAACGCCCCCCAGCTCGTGCTGACCTTCGGCGTCGCCTAGCCCGCTGAACGACCGCGGCCACCGAGCTGCAAGGCGGCGGGACGGGGGCCCGGACCGGCAATGTGCCGGTCCGGGCCCCCGTCCGTCGCGGAGGGCGCCGGGACGACTGACCATGGCGTGCAGGTCGACCGCATCGACGTCGGCGGTGAAGACGCCCTGCGCGCGGCCCGCCCGGAGGATCCGGCCGAGCACGTCGATCGCCGCGCCTCGTGGTGGTCGAAGGTGAGCCCGGTGAGCCGCCGGATCGCCGGGACCGGGTCGAGGTGGTCGACGTCGGCCTGCTGCTCGACGCTGCGGATCACGGTGTGGGCGCGTTCCGGTACGGCGGTGAAGAGCGCTTCCTTGTCGCGGAAGTAGTAGTAGATCATCCGCTTGGTGGTGCGTATCCGGGCGGCGATCTCGTCCACCCGGCTCCGGTGCAGCCGTGCCGGGCGAACTCCGCGGTCGCCACGTCCAGGAACTCGGCGCGGGCCCGTGCCGCGTCGCGCGTCCGCCGGGCGGCCGGGGCGGTCGGGTGGGCGGCGGCTGCCACAGCTCGGCAGAGGTCCGGACAAGCGCGGCCGCGGGCCGGCGTCGGAGGTCGTCCCGCCGGGCCAGGCATCAGGTCGGTGTGCGGCTCACGGCCGGTGAACAGCCGGAAGGCCTCGGCGGCCCGGGCGCCGGCTGGTCGGCCAACTGACCGCCCGCCGGGCCGCAGATCGACGACATCGGCTCCCAGGCGCTCGTCCAGGACCACCGCGAGGTGGCCTGGCCGCTCGTACGGACCTCACCGCGGCCGCGGCGAGCGGCGCCCTGCACATGTCGGTGACCGTGTTCGGCGTGATCGCCCCTCAGACCGCCGCCGGCGCCGGTGCCATCAGGTGGTCGACCAGGGTGAGCAGCAGGTCACGGCAGGCCGCGCGGTCCCGTACGTCGGACAGCACCAGCGGTACCTGCGGGTCGAGGTCGAGGGCCGCGCGGATCTCGTCCTCGCTGCGGTCCTGGACGCCGTGGAAGCAGTTGACGCCCACCACGAACGGGATCCGGCGGCTCTCGAAGAAGTCGATGGAGGCGAAACTGACGTCCAGGCGGCGGGTGTCGACCAGGACGACGGCACCGAGGGCGCCGTGCACGAGGTCGTTCCACATGAACCAGAAACGTTCCTGGCCGGGGGTGCCGAAGAGGTAGACGACCAGTTCGGCACTGATGGATATCCGCCCGAAGTCCAGGGCGACGGTGGTGGTCGACTTGTCGAGGATGCCGTCGAGGTCGTCGACGCCCACGCTGGCGCGGGTCAGATACTCCTCGGTCTGCAGCGGGGCGACCTCGCTGATCGAACCGACCATGGTGGTCTTGCCGACGCCGAACCCTCCGGCGATCAGGATCTTCATCGCCTGAGGGGCCTGCTCAGAGCTTTCTGAGGCCATCACGCACCGCCTGGAGAATCGTCATGTCGATGGAGCCGCCTTCGGGCCGGAAGGACAGCGGGGGACGGGCGAGTACCCGGCCGGTGCCGATGAGGTCGCCGATCAGGATCTTGGTCACGGACACCGGCAGGTCCAGCCCGGCGGCGATCTCGGCCACCGCCCTGGGTTCCTGGCACAGCTCCAGCACCGTCCGGTGCTCCGGCTGGAGCCCGCGGGTGCCGAGCACGCCGCCCAGCGGATCGTCGGGGTCCGGGGGGACGGCGGTGACGACGGTGATCAGGGTCAGATCGTCACGATCGGGGGTGGTACGCCCCCGGGTGATCGTGTACGGGCGGACCAGGGGTTCCTCGACGCTCTCGTCGTCCTCGTCGAAGGCCTCGGTCCAGTGCGTCACTCCTCTCCCCCTGCGCCGGGCGTACGGACCGGGGTGCCCAGATTGCGGCCGACCTGCTGCACCAGGGTGTGCATCGCGACGGCCATGACCTCGGCGTCGACCTCCTGCGAGGCGACCACGGCGAGATGCGTGCCCTGGCCGGCGGCCGTGACGAACAGCCACAGCTCGGCCAGCTCCACGATCACCTGCTGGACCGGGCCGCCCCCGAAGAGCCGGCCGACGCCCCGGGCCAGACTCTGCTGACCGGTGGCGACGGCGGCGAGCCGGTCGGCGTCGGCACGCTCGATGGTGGCGGACTTGCTGATCACCAGGCCGTCGTCCGACAGCACGACCGCGTGCCGGGTTCCGGCCACCTGGTCGACCAGACCGTCGAGAAGCCAGTCGAGGTCCGCCTGGGTGGCCGGCTGTCCGGGAAGCTGCTGCGTCATCGTCGGTCTTCCGTCGTGGGTGAACTGGGGTGCGGGTGCTGGGGGGCGCCGTTGGCCGGCCCGTCCGCGGCCCGGGACCTGCGGGACTGGCGCTGGAAGGCCCCGATGGCGGCGCCGGAGCGCCGGGGTTCGGGGTGCGGCGTGAAGTCCTCGTCCCCCGGGCCGGGTTCGGTGTCCGGCTCCCTCAACTCGGGGGCCAGCCCGGCCCGGCGTACCCGCTGCGGCAGCGGGTCGGCTGCGGCCGGCGGCTCGGCGGCCGGAACGACCTCGGCCATGGCGCGCCCGCGGGTCCTGACCGGCAGCCGCCCCTCCTGCTGGGCCAGGGCCACGGCGTCGGCGTCGTCGGCGCTGGGAGGACGCGGCCCGGAGTGCCGGCGCGTACCGGCGCCCTGCTCGGCGCGCCGGCCGGCCCGCGGCTTGACCAGCGGTTCCGGGGCCTCGGCCACGTACCGCTCGGGCACCAGGACGATCACCCGGGTGCCGCCGAAGGCCGAGGGGCGCAACTCGACCTGGACGCCGAGGCCGGCGGAGAGCCGGGCGACCACGGACAGGCCGAGGCGGGCGTCGTCGGCCCGGGTCATCACGTCGAGCTGCGGCGGGTCCAGCATCAGGGCGTTGGCATCGGCGTACTGCTCGGGGGTCATGCCGAGCCCGCGGTCCTCGATCTCCACGGCGATGCCGCGGCCGACCCGGGCGGCCCGGACGTCGACGGGGGTGGGCGGCTTGGAGAAGGCGGCGGCGTTCTCCATCAGCTCGGCCAGGATGTGGGTGAGCGCGCCGACGGCCCACTCCGACACCCAGGGGCGGCCCTCGACCTCGACGGTGATCCGCTGGTAGTCCTGCACCTCGCCCTGCGCGGCCCGCAGCAGGTCCAGCAGCGGGACCGGCCTGCGCCAGCGGCGCTGCGGCTGCCCGCCGCCGAGGATGACCAGGTTCTCCTCGTAGCGGCGGAGCCGGGCGGTGAGGTGATCCAGGTCGAACAGACCCTCCAGGACGGCGGGGTCCTCGTGCCGGCGTTCCATCTGGTCGAGTTTCTTGAGCTGCAGGCCGATCAGCAGCTGGGTGCGGCGGGCGATCCGCTGGAGCAGCCGCTCGAAGCCGCGGTGCTGCTCGGCCTGGCGTACGGCGGTGGCGACCGCGCTGCGGGCGGCCAGGTTCAGGGCCCGGGCCAGCTCGCCCAGTTCGTCGTCGGCCCCGGCGCCGCCCGCCTCCACCGGACGGACCTCGGCGTCGGCGTCGACGTCCTCGCCGCGCTCCAGCCGGGCGACCACGTCGGGCAGCCGGTCCTGGAGCTCGGCGGCCTCGTCGCGCAGGGTGAGGATGCGGCGGCGCAGCACGGTGGTGAGCCGCCAGCTGGCCCCGATGACCGCGAGGACGGTGAGCAGGCCCAGCACGCTGACGGCGATCAGGTAGTTCCGGAGCCGTTCGACGCCGGTGCCGGTGAGCACGGTGACGTTGTCGACGCGGGCCAGCACGACCGTCTCCAGTTCGGGGACGGCCTGGTCGATCGTGAGCCGCCACTGCGCCTGGTTCAGGGGGACGGTGATCCGGCCGCCCTGGGTGCCGTCGGTGACGGCCCCGATGAGGTCCTCCTCCAGGTCGCGCTTGGTCTTCCAGAGCGCGCTGTCCGCCAGGTTCCGGTACAGCTCGGCCTCGTGACCGGTCAGCGAGGGCTCGACCCGGTACTCCAGCAGGTACTCCTGGGTGCCGATGGAGTCGACCGCCAGGTCGTACGCCTCGAAGGGCAGGGTGCCGGACTTCCAGCCCCGGGCCAGCACGGCGTCCTCACGGGAGACCATCTCGGCCACGCCGTAGAGCTCGACCAGGGTCCGCGCCTCGGCCGACACCTGGCCGTTCGCGCCGCCGCTGAGGGCGGTGACCACTTCGAGGTCGGCCACGACGGCGGCGGTGTAGAACTCGTACGCCTTCTGCTGGCCGATCGCGCCGTCGTCCACCGCGTGGCGCTTCCCGGCCAGCCCGGTGAGCCGCTTCACGGTGGAGGCCAGGGCCTCCTTGAGACCCGGCTGGCCGTTGCTGGTGTCCAGCCCGGTCAGCGGGGCGAACGCGGCGACCGCCCGGTCCGTCCACCCGCGCTGGGTGGCCAGGTCGTCCCGGGACGCCGCCGGATCGGCCAGCGCCTCGGCGGTCAGCCGCCGTTCCTTCTGCAGGGCGCTCAGCAGCTGCTCCGACTTGCCGCCGACGCTCGCCGTGAGCCGTCCCTGCGCGGCCTGCTCCCGCCACTCACTGCCCAGTTGATACGTACTCAGCGCCCAGAGTCCGGCGAGCGCCACACTCGGCACGAGGGCCAGGACGACCAGGACGGTCCGCAGCGGGAGGCTGCGCGTACCACCTCTTCCGCCCATCTTGAACACAAGCACGCGCAGGACACTCCCATCGCCGGGCAACCGCCGGCGTGTCGCAAATCGCGCATAGAGCGGCGGTTGGTGCGCTGATATTAGTCATCCGTGAGACGAAAGGTGAAAGTTGTCCGACCGTCCTTCACAAACGGATTGTCAGAATCCGATTCATCCGCCGCGCCGCCCGCGGTGGCCGGCCATGGGGCGACGGGGGCGGACCGGCGGCTGACAGAATCGAACCGTGACCGACACCAGCCCCGACGCGGCCTCCGACAGCAGCCCCTTCCGCCCCGAGGAGTCCGACCGCGACAGCACCCGGCAGTTCGTCCTCCCCCTGGTCGTCCGTATCGAGCGGGACGCTCCCCCGGCCCGTACCGACGCACTGGAGACCGCCGCCCGTGCCGTGCTGACCCTGCTCTGCGACGAGCGGGCGACGGCGCAGGACGGCGAGTGGGCCGAGGCCGTCCGCGACTGGCAGGACGCCCGCATCCGCAAGGTCGTACGGCGCGCGCGGGGCGCGGAGTGGCGGCGGGCCGCCGCGCTGCCGGGCATCACGGTCACCGGCACCGCCAAGGAACACGCCGCGGAGGTGCGGGTGTTCCCGCCGGTGCCGTTGGACGGGTGGCCCAAGGAACTGGCGAAGCTCCAGGTCTCGGGCACCGACCTGGACGACCCGGAGCCGCCGCCCGCCCCGGAGCCCGATGTGCCGGTGCTGTGGATCGCCCCGGACCTGGAGATGTCAGCCGGCAAGACCATGGCGCAGGCCGGCCACGGCGCCCAGCTCGCCTGGTGGGCGCTGGCCGACGCCGACCGGGCCGCCTGGCGCGACGCGGGCTTCCCGCTGGCCGTCCGTACCGCGGCGCCCGGACGGTGGGCCGCGCTGACCTCCCCCGGCTCCGGGCTGCCCGTGGTGCGCGACGCCGGGTTCACCGAGATCGCCCCCGGGCTGACTGTCGCGGTCGAAGGGGTCGACCGTATCCACCCGTGACGGCGGGGCGTCGCCGTCGGACACGCCTCCAGCACGGGTGCCCGTAGGATCACGTGCTCATGGACGCGCGCGCAGGAAACGACATGATCGCCATCCCGCCGGGGCGGATAACGCTGTCGGACCGGCGGACACAGCGCAGTTGGTCGGTCGAACTCGCCCCCTACCAACTCGCGACGTTCCCGACCACCCAGGCGCTGTACGCACAGATCACCGGCCGGCGGCCGAGCGCCGCCGATGGCGACGAGCTGCCCGTCGAGGGCGTTTCCTGGTGGGACACCATCCGGTTCTGCAACGCGCTGTCGCGACGCGACGGGTTCGCACCCGTCTACCACCTCCATGCCGACGGCGAAGGCGTCGAGTGGGACGCGTCCGCCGACGGGTACCGGCTGCCGACCGAAGCCGAGTGGGAGCATGCCTGCCGTGCCGGTACGGCCGGACCGCGTTACGGCCCGCTCGACGAGATCGCCTGGTACCGGGGCAACTCAGGCGAGCGCATCCACGACGTGGGCGGTAAGCGCCCCAACCCGTGGGGCCTTCACGACATGCTCGGCAACGTGTGGAACTGGTGCTGGGACATCTACGACGCGGAGGTCTACGGCGGCTACCGGGTACTGCGTGGCGGCGGCTGGTTCGACGAGCACTGGAGCTGCCGGGCCTCCGCGCGGCGCCGCAGCCACCCGAGCTTCCAGGTCGACGACGTGGGGTTCCGCGTCGCGCGCTCCGCCGTGGGCTGATCCGCAAGGTCGAGGAGCCGCCGCCGGCAACGCGGTCGCGTCCCGCTCGGGCTCCGCCCGGTACCGCGGCTCCCGAGCCTGCCGTGGGCTGCCCACCACACGCCGGTCAGGGCACGAGGATGATTTTGCCGAGCCCGACCCCTGGGACGGCGCCGGCGACTCGGCCGCTTCGGTCCCCCGCCCGTCACCGCGCCCCCGTGCCCGGCTCGGGCGGGACCGTCCCGGGGGTGGTGAAGGTGAGCCCGGAGAAGCTCTGCCCCTGGAACACCGGGCCGTGCTGCACGCCCCCGCTGATGCTGTTGCGCACGGAGACCGTCGGCTCGCTCCCCCGCCCCGGCGCCAGCTCCGCGAGCATCAGCCGCAGCTCTTCCGCCGCCCCGGGATCATCCCGCAGGGCGCGCCGCAACCGGGCACGCCACCCGGCCTCCACATCGGCTGCGGCCAGTTCGTCGCCGGACTCACGAGCGGCCAGCAACTCCTGCCGGGACAGCAGCAGCTCTCCCTCGACCGCGCCACCGTCACCGTCACCACTCCTGGAGAAGAACCGCGCGACCCGGTCCCGCGCCTGCGTCCAGGTCTCCGACACCATGAGCCCGACCAGAGTCGTTGCCCCGGACGCCGCCAGCGATGCCAACTCAGCTTCCACCGTGCCCCCTAACAGCGCCCGCCGCACAGCCCCCGCGGAAGCCACCGTAGAGAGGTCACTGCCGCTTGGGTAGCCCAGCCGTCTCCCACCCGCGGCATCGCGCGGTCGCCCGATGCGCGGGTCGCCGGATGCGCGGGTCGCGCGGCGGGACGCAACCCGGCCTCCCGCACGGTCGTCGCCGATCGCCCGAAGCTCAAGTGAAGCTCTGAATCAGCCCCCGGCAGGGTTCGGCCGGGCCCGCCGGGGCCATCACCCCCGCATGGACAACACGCTCGGTACGGGAATCGGCTGGCGGCCGGAGATCGCCGGGGCGATCGGGACGCTGCCCGGTGTCGACTGGGTCGAGGTGGTCGCGGAGAACATCTGCCCCGGCCATCTCCCGGAGCCGTTGCGGCAGTTGCTGGCCCGCGGCACCACCGTGATCCCGCACGGCGTCTCGCTGGGCCTGGGCGGCGCCGACCGCCCCGACCCGGCCCGGCTGGCCGCCCTGGCCGAGCGGGCCGAGGCGCTGGGCGCACCCCTGGTCACCGAGCACATCGCCTACGTACGCGCCGGCGGCCCGCTGACCGGCTCGGCGGCGCTGGAGGCCGGCCACCTGCTGCCGGTGCCCCGGACCCGTGACGCGCTGGCCGTGCTCTGCGAGAACGTCAGGATCGCCCAGGACGCGCTGCCGGTGCCGCTCGCGCTGGAGAACATCGCCGCGCTGCTGGCCTGGCCGGCCGGTCAGGAGGAGCTGAGCGAGGGGGCGTTCCTGGCCGAGCTCGTCGAGCGCACCGGTGTGCGGCTGCTCATCGACGTCGCGAATCTGCACACCAACCGCGTCAACCGCGGCGAGGACCCGCTCGCGGCCCTGGACGAACTCCCCCTGGAGGCCATCGCGTACGTGCATGTGGCGGGCGGCGTGGAGCGCGAGGGCGTCTGGCACGACACGCACGCGCATCCGCTGTCCGCCCCCGTGCTGGAACTGCTGGCCGCCCTGCGCGAGCGGGTGCGGCCGCCCGGTGTGCTGCTGGAGCGCGACGACGACTTCCCGGCCGCCGGTGAGCTGGCCGCCGAACTGGCCACGATCCGCCGCGTGATGGAGTCCGGCGGGAAGCGGCCCGTTCCCCGGCGGACGGCGGCCGCCCCCGTACCCGTACCCGCCCCCGTCCCGGCTGCGGCTGCGGCTGCGGCTGCGGCCGCGGCGGGGCCCGGGGCCCGTACCGGGCTGGCCCTGCACCAGACCGCGCTGCTGTCCGCCCTGGTGGCCGGTACCCCGGTGCCGGAGGGTTTCGACCGGGCGCGGATCCGCGTACAGAGCCGGGCGCTGGCCGCCAAGCGGGCCGAGGTCGTCGCCAGGGTCGCCCCTGAGCTGCCGCGCATCCTCGGCGACGGCTACCGTCCGGCCTTCGTGGCGTACGCCGCCCGCCGTCCGATGCCCGCCGGGGGCTACCGCCGCGACGCGTTCACCTTCGCGGGGCAGCTGCTGTGCGAGGACGCCCTGGGCCGCTCCGAGCGACGTCGGCTGAACGCCTGGTGGCGGGCCCGATCCGGGCCCCGCAAACACACCCCGCACCTCTTCATACGTATGGGTGGCGGGCTGCGTTCAATTGCGCCACAATTCTTTACGAAGCCGCGCTGACCTGCGCTTATATCGTTCGCAGTAGCGCTGAACCAAACAACGTACCAACCTCCCGCACCAGGAATCCCAGGAATCGCGAATACATGACGATTCCTCATCCTGATCACATCAAACGCACTAACGTACGGTCGCATCTGGAAAGCCGTGTGCGAGGCCGCCCCCGTTCAAGGGCCACCCCGCACCAGGAGGCGCGATGCGAACCACCCGTAACGTCACGGGAACCGGCCTTGTCGTGGGGGCCCTGGCCGTGACCGTTGTTGCTCTGATGTACCCGGTCATGTCCGCGTTCAGCAGCGGCGTGGTGGGTTCCGGCAGCAACATCAATGCCCAGACCGTGGCCACCCAGTACGGCCCCATGACCGCGCTGGACCGCACCTTCGTCACGAAGGTCCGGCTCGCCGGCCTGTGGGAGTTCCCGGCCGGGCAGATGGCCCAGCAGAAGGGGACCACGGCTGCGGTCAAGCGCGCGGGCAAGCATCTGATCGACGGACACACCGACCTGGACACGACGACCCGCAAGATGGCGCCGCAACTCGGGGTCGCCCTTCCCAACGAGCCGACGCCGCAGCAGCAGGGCTTCCTAGCGACGCTGTCCGCTGCCTCGGGGGCGGACTTCGACCAGAAGTTCGCCAACATCGTGCGGCTCGCCCACGGACAGGTGTTCTCGGTGGTCGCGCAGGTCAGGGCCACGACGCAGAACACGATGGTGAGACAGCTGGCCGATCAGGCGAACACGACCGTTCTCGATCACATCACGGTGCTGGAGGAGACCGGACTGGTCAACTTCGGCCAGATCGCGAGCGACACCACCGCCAGCCCGACCAACACCGCCGCGCAGGTGGCCCCCACGCCCAGCGCCGGCGCGCCCACCGTCGTCGTGACCCCGTCCCCGACGTTCTCCCTTCCCCCAGCGGCTTCCTCCCCCGAGTCGCAGTGAACGAAATGAGCCTTCAATGCCCCGACAACAGCTGAGCCGCCGCCGTCGACTGAGCCGCAAGCACCTCATACTCATCGCGGTGCTCGCGCTCGTCGGCTCGGGCGGGACCTTCGCCCTGGTCAGCGGTACGGCCTCGGCCCACTGGCGCTCCGACTCCAAGCCGGCGGCCACCTCCACGTCCCAGGTGAAGACCGAGGCCGGCCGGCGCAACGGCCGCAAGAACCGGAACAACGGCGGCGCGCAGGCCAGTGCCGGTGCCAGCCAGAGCGCCGGCACGGGCCAGAACGGCGCTGTCACCCGGGTCGCCGGTCCCGTCGACGCCGACTTCGTCGACATCACCACGGTCGCCGCGAACGTCCAGGGAACGCCCGTCAACGGGAACGGCGCCTCCGTGGGCACCTTCACCTCCAAGTGCGGCGTCAACGCGCAGGGCCAGCACAACTCCGACAACGTCATCGTCGCCCCCGGTGTCGTCGACGGCGCGGAGCACGTCCACGACTACGTCGGCAACAAGGACGTCAGCGGCGCCTCCACCAACGACTCCCTCGCCGCGCAGGGCACCAGCTGCTCCAACGGCGACCAGTCCGCGTACTACTGGCCCGTCGTACGTGACCTCACCAAGGCCGGCGCGGACGCCGACTCCGACCTCGGCGGCGGCAAGGAGGGCAACGTGGGCGCGATCATCGTGCCCGACAGCGCCAGCATCGTCTACCAGGGCAACCCGGCCAGCAAGGTCACCGCGATGCCGCGCTTCCTGCGGATCATCACCGGTGACGCCAAGGCGGTCACCAACGGCACGGCCAACGCCAACGCCCACTGGAGCTGCACCGGCTTCGAGGACAAGATCCAGCTGACCGACAAGTACCCGCTGTGCCCCAGCGGCAGCAAGGTCGTCCGGACCTTCGCCTTCCAGAGCTGCTGGGACGGCAAGAACGCCGACAGCGCCAACCACCGTACGCACGTGGTCAACCCCGACGCCGCCAGCGGTGTGTGCCCCAGCCCCTTCGTGGCCATCCCGAAGCTCACGATGCGCCTGGTCTACACCGTCCCGGCCGGAGCGAACTACGCGGTCGACGGCTTCGAGGCACAGCAGCACAAGGCCATCACGGACCATGACGACTTCATCAACGTCATGTCCGACCAGCTCATGAACAAGGCCGTGCAGTGCATCAACAGCGGTAAGAAGTGCAACTGACGGACGGCAGCAGTCCCGTCCCACCCGGAAAGGGCCGTGGCCCGCACCTCAGGTGCGGGCCACGGCCCTTTCCGGTACTTCGCCCCGGTACTTCGCCCCGGTACCCGGCCAGTACCCGGCCCGTACGGACTCCGGGCCTCAGGCCAGTCCGGCCACCAGGTCCGCGATCTCCTTGCGCCGCCCGGTGTAGAACGGCACCTCCTCGCGCACGTACAACCGCGCCTCCGAGGCCCGCAGATGACGCATCAGATCCACGATCCGGTACAGCTCGTCCGCCTCGAACGCCAGCAGCCACTCGTAGTCGCCCAACGAGAACGACGCCACCGTGTTGGCCCGCACATCGGGATACCCGCGGGCCATCTTGCCGTGATCGGCGAGCATGCGGCGGCGGTCCTCGTCAGGCAGGAGGTACCAGTCGTAGGAGCGGACGAAGGGGTAGACCGAGACGTAGTCGCGGGGAGTCTCGTCGGCGAGGAAGGCCGGGATGTGGCTCTTGTTGAACTCGGCGGGACGGTGGAGCGCCATGTTGGACCACACCGGCTCCAGCGCGCGGCCGAGCCGGGTGCGGCGGAAGCGGTTGTAGGCGTCCTGGAGCTCGTCGGAGGTCTCGGCGTGCCACCAGATCATCAGGTCGGCGTCGGCGCGGATCCCCGAGAGGTCGTACGTGCCGCGCACGGTGACGTCCTTCGCGGCGAGCTGCTCGAACAGCTCCTCGACCTCCTCGGCGTAGCCGGTCCGGTCGTCGGGCAGGACGTCACGGAGCCGGAAGACCGACCAGAGGGTGTAGCGGATGACCTCGTTGAGGTCCTTGGCCTTCTTGCCGGCGTTCGGGGCCTTGGCGGGCGCAGCGGGGGCAGTCGAGTCGCTCATGCCGCTATTCTCGCAGTCCCCAGCACGATGTCGGCGGCCGCCCGGGCACTGGCGACGCACGCCGGGATGCCGACGCCGTCGTACACCGCGCCGCACACCGCCAGGCCCGGCAGCTTGCCGACGTGCTCGCGGACCCGGGCGACCCGGGTGAGGTGGCCGACCGGGTACTGCGGCAGTCCGCCCTCCCAGCGGGTGACGCGGGCCGCGACGGGGGCGGCGGTGAGCCCGACGGCCTCGCCGAGGTCCTCGCGGGAGAGCCGTACGAGATCGGTGTCGTCCCAGGCGAGATCGGCCTCGTCGCCGTAGCGTCCGATGGAGGTGCGCAGCACGAAGGTGTCGGGGTCGGCGTCGGCGTTCCACTGCCACTTGCAGCTGGAGAACGTCGAGGCCTTGATCGTCCGCCCCTCGACGGGCGGCACCAGGAAACCGCTGCCCGGCGGGACTGCGGCCAGGTCGCGGCTGCGGTAGGCCATCGTGACCAGCGCCAGACTCGCGTACTCCACGGTCGCCAGCTCGCCGGCCGCCGCCGGGGACTCGCCGGCCAGCAGCCGTGCCGCGACCGGCGCCGGGACGGCCAGCACCACGGCCTCGGCGTCCAGTACCCGGGTCTCGTCGGCCGTCGCGACGACGACCTGCCAGCCGTCCTGCCCGGTACGCCGCAGCTCCCGCACCGGCGCGTCCGTGTCGATGCGTGCCCCCGCCCTGCGGCAGGCCTCGGCGACCGCGACCGGGAGCCGGCCGACGCCGCCCCGGATGCCGGCGAACACCGGCCCGTCCTGCTTGCGGGCCGCCGCCCTGCGCTGGATGTCACGTACGCCCTCGATCAGCGACCGCCCCGACCGTGCCGCCTCGTACAGCTGCGGCACGGCGGCCCGCATCGAGATCTGGTAAGCGTCGCCCGCGTACACCCCGCCCAGCAGCGGCCACACCAGCCGGTCGACGACCTCGCGGCCCAGCCGGGCCGCCACGAACTCCCCGACCGCGACGTCCTCGCCGACCCGGGTGCGGGGCAGCACATGGTCCAGCGGCGCCCGCGCCAGCCCCGCCGCCGACAGCACACCCGACGCGGCCACCTGTGCCAGGTCCCCCGGCACGCCCATCACGCCGCCCCTGGGCATCCGGCGCAGCCGTCCCCGCGACCACAGCGACGCGCTCGCGGTGGCCGGCGCCACGATCTCCTCGCCCAGTCCGACCGCCCGCGCCAACGCGACCGCCTCGGGCCGCCGCGCCAGCATCGACTCGGCGCCCAGGTCGACGGGCACACCGGCGATCTCGTCCGCGTACAGCTTGCCGCCGAGCCGCGACGACGCCTCCAGCACCGTCACCTGCCGCACACCGCCCTCCAGCAGGAAGTGGGCCGCCGCGAGTCCCGAGATCCCGCCGCCGATGACGATCACATGCCCGCGAGGGTGGTGCTTTTCGCTCATGCCTCCACTGTCTCAGACTGCGGGCCCGAAACGAGTCCGGACCGTAATCGCTTCGGAACCGCGGACCGGAAACCCGCCGGGGGGCCGCCACGTCGAATCGCCGCAAGGCGTGAGAACAGGCCAACGGCCCCTGGGGGGACATGCCATGAACAGGTATTTCAGCAGAACCGGCCGCAGGCCACTGGCGGCACTGGCCACCGTGCTGCTCGCCGCCTCACTCGCGGTCGCGGGGTGCGGGAGCGGGAGCGGCGACGGCGCCTCGAGTGACTCCGGCGCCGGGAGCCGGTCCAAGCAGGACGCGGCGGCCGGCAGCGGCTCCGAGGGCACCGACAACAAGACGTCCGGCGGCTCGGGCACCACGGGCGGCAGCAGAACGGCGGACCTGGCGCGGTCGTACATCGTCCGCACCGCGACCCTCACCGTCGAGGCCAAGAACGTCCAGGACGCGCTCGCCAAGGCCCGCACCCTGGTCGACGGGGCGGGCGGTTACGTCGGCGACGAGAGCACCTCACTGGACGACGAGGGGCGGGAGCACTCCCGCATCCAGCTGAAGGTGCCGCCGCAGGAGTACGAGCAGGTGCTCGGCGACCTGGCGGACCTGGGGAAACTGACGGACCGGAAGGTGAACGCGCAGGACGTCACGAGCCAGGTCGTGGACGTGGAGAGCCGCATCAAGTCCCAGCAGACCAGCGTGACCCGGCTGCGGGCGCTGATGGGCAAGGCCACCAAGGTGGGTGACGTGGTCACGATCGAGAGTGAACTCAGCACCCGCGAGGCGGACCTGGAGGCCCTGCAGGCGCAGCAGAAGTCGCTGAAGGACCGTACGAGCATGGCGACGGTCACGCTGGTGCTGACCGAGCCGGAGGCGGCGCCGAAGAAGGACGACGACGGGGTGTGGGCGTCGGTGGGCGACGCACTGGGCGCCGGCTGGAACGCGTTCTGCGCCACCTTCCGGGTGATCCTGATCGTGCTGGCGGCGGTGCTGCCGTTCGCGGCGCTCGCGGTGGTGCTGTGGCTGGTCTGGCGCACCGTACGGCGCCGCTTCCCGGCCCGGGAACGGGCGCGGGAGGGGGCCGGGAACCGGGCGGGCGTCACTCCCCCGCCGCCGGTGACAGTGCCGGCGGCGGTGGGCTCGACGGACCGGTCGACGGCGACCGGGTCGACGGACCGGGAGGAGTGAGGCTCAGACAGTGAGGCTCAGACCTGGGTCTCGGTGTGGACGAAGTCCACGAGCCGGGTGAGCGCGTCCGGGTCCGTCGAGGGGAGCACGCCGTGCCCGAGGTTGAAGACATGCCCGGGCACGGCCCGCGCGGCGGCGAGGACCTCGCGGGCCTTGGCCTCGACGGTGCCCGTGGGGGCGAAGAGCACCGCCGGGTCCAGGTTGCCCTGGAGGGTCTTGCCGGGGACCCGGCGGGCGGCCTCGTCCAGGGGGACGCGCCAGTCGACGCCGACGACGTCCGCGCCGGCCTCGCCCATGAGACCGAGCAGTTCGCCGGTGCCGACCCCGAAGTGGATGCGCGGGACGCCATAGCCGGCCACGGCTTCGAAGACCTTGACCGAGGCGGGCATCGCGAAGTTCCGGTACTCCTGCGGGGCCAGCGCCCCCGCCCAGGAGTCGAAGAGCTGGACGGCGCTCGCGCCCGCCTCGATCTGGACCTTCAAAAAGGCGGCTGTGATGCCGGCGAGCCGGTCGACGAGGTCGGCCCACAGCTCGGGCTCGCCGTACATCATGGCCTTGGTGCGCTCGTACGACCGGGAGGGGCCGCCCTCGATCAGATAGCTCGCGAGGGTGAACGGGGCCCCCGCGAAACCGATCAGCGGGGTCGCGCCCAGCTCGGCGGTGAGCATGCCGACGGCCTCGGTGACGTACGCGACGTCGTCCGGTTCCAGGGGGCGCAGCCGGTCGAGGTCGGCCCGGGTCCGGATCGGATCGGCGACGACCGGTCCGACGCCGGGCTTGATGTCGAGGTCGAGCCCGATGGCCTTGAGCGGCACCACGATGTCGCTGTAGTAGACGGCCGCGTCGACCTTGTGGCGGCGCACCGGCTGCAGCGTGATCTCGGTGACGAGATCGGGCCGCATGCACGATTCGAGCATGGGGATGCCCTCGCGCACCTTGAGGTACTCGGGCAGCGAGCGCCCGGCCTGGCGCATGAACCACACAGGGGTGTGCGGCACGGACTCGCGCCGGCAGGCGCGGATGAAGGGGGAAGCAGAGGTCTGCTGGTGCGCACTCACGGGCAAATCTTCGCATGCGCCAACCGGGCGACCCGCCCACCCGGGTGTCGTCCACCTGTGAGGGCCCTGTTCCGCCTAGTCTTCCCCGCATGGCAGCGGCTCATGGGCACCTCTCGGACGGGGACAGCGCCCCTCTCCCCTTCCAGCACGCGGTTGACGCGCTGCTGCGCGCTCGCGTACGGCACGAGGTCGAGATCGACCCGACCCCGCCGCCCAAGCGCCTCGCGCCGCACGCCTACGCCCTGGAGGCGACGGTGGTGGTGGACGGCGAGGACCTGGCCGACGGGCGGCTGGTGCTGCTCTACGATCCGGCCGGGCCCGAGGCCTGGCAGGGCACCTTCCGTCTCGTCACGCTGGTGCGTGCCGAACTGGACGCCGAGATGGCCACGGACCCGCTGCTGCCCGAGGTGAGCTGGTCGTGGCTGACCGGCGCCCTGGAGGCGCACGGAGCTGAGTACTGCGAGCCCAGTGGCACGGTGTCGCGCAGTTCCTCGCACTACTTCGGGGGGCTCGCCGGGCGCGAGGACTCCACGCAGATGGAGATCCGGGCCTCCTGGACACCGCGTGAGGGCAGCGCCGGTGTGCCGGACGTCGCCGCGCATCTGGCGGGCTGGTGCGACCTGTTGTGCACGAGCGCCGGGCTGCCGCCGGCCGGTGAGGGTCCCGGTCCGCGTCCCGGCGCGGGCGGTGCCGCCCCGACGGCCGTCGTACCGCTGCCGAAGCGGCGCGGCCCGCAGCGCTGAACCCTGGATACAGGGCGTCCGGGCTCCGGGATGCCTGGATGCGGGGTGCGTGCGGGATCCCGACTACCGGATACGGGATATAGAATATGGGATACGGGATCCTGCATACACAATCCCGTACACACATCCCGTACACACATCCCGTACACAGGATCTCGTATACAAAATCTCGTATGCAGGATCTCGTACGCAGGATCCCGCGTCGCTTACCGCGCCCACCACCGCCTCACGCGCGATGACCGGGACTGTCACACCTTCGATCGACAACGATCGACAAGTTGTCCGAATTGCCGGAATTGTTACTAAACAAATCGTGATCTTTCTCTAAAGCCGGGCGGGCGAGCTGCCGAAGGAACCTGTGACCCTTCCAGCCACTCCCCAGGAGGCCCGGTGTCGGTTCTTCTCGAACACCCCACAAGCCTGGTCGCCTACCGCCCGAACAAGCCGACCGCCATGGTGGTCGTCGCCGATCCCCGCGTCCGCTCGACCGTGACCCGCCACCTGTGGGCCCTGGGCGTACGTGACGTGATCGAGGCGTCGTCCATCGCGGAGGCTCGGCCCCGGGTCGGCACTCCGCGCGACATCTGTGTGGCCGATGTACACCTCCCCGACGGCTCCGGTCTCACCCTGCTGGCCGAGACCCGGGCAGCAGGCTGGCCGAACGGCCTCGCCCTCTCCGCCGCCGACGACATCGGAGCCGTACGCAACGCCCTGGCGGGCGGCGTGAAGGGCTACGTCGTCACCGGCACCCGCAACAACCTCGGGCTCCCCGGCCGTCCCGGCGCCGCCCCGATCGGTGCCGCCGGACAGCGCATCCAGCGCCGCCCGCCCGGCGCCCCCGGACACGGCGGCGGCTACCGCGAGCTGTCGGGCCGCGAGGTCGAGGTGCTGCGGCTGGTCGCGGAGGGCCAGTCGAACAAGGCGATCGGCGTGTCCATGGGCCTGTCCGCACTCACCGTGAAGAGCCACCTGGCGCGCATCGCCCGCAAGCTCGGCACGGGCGACCGGGCCGGCATGGTCGCCGTCGCCCTGCGCACCGGAATCATCCACTGACCCCGTTAACCGATCGTCCACCGAACCCGTGTCCGCCGTTCACCGAACGTGACAAACCCCCGAGCCGCCCGCCGACGGAACGTTCCGTCGGCGGGCGCTTGCCGTACACAGATACCCTTTACCCGTGACCGACGCCAGAGAGACCGCAACAGAAGCAGGCCCGGCGCCGGTCCCGCTGCTGGACCCGCGCGAGGGAATCCCGCCGGTGACCGCCAGCCCGGAGGCGCTCGCCGACATCGTCGCGGCTTTCGCCACGGGCTCCGGACCTGTCGCCGTCGACGCCGAGCGCGCATCCGGTTACCGCTACGGACAGCGGGCCTACCTGGTCCAGCTGCGCCGCGCCGGAGCAGGGACCGCGCTGATCGACCCCGTGGGGTGCCCCGACCTGTCCTCGCTGGGGGCAGCCCTGGACGGGACGGAATGGGTGCTGCACGCCGCCACCCAGGACCTGCCCTGCCTGGAGGAGACCGGCATGCGGCCGGCCCGGCTCTTCGACACCGAGCTGGCCGGCCGGCTGGCCGGATTCGCCCGGGTGGGCCTGGGCGCGATGGTCGAGAGCGTCCTCGGCTACACCCTGGAGAAGGGCCACTCGGCCGTCGACTGGTCCACCCGTCCGCTGCCCGAGCCGTGGCTGCGCTACGCCACGCTCGACGTGGAGCTGCTGGTGGACCTGCGTGACGCCCTGGAGGAGGAACTGCGCACCCAGGGCAAGCTGGACTGGGCACTCCAGGAGTTCGCCGCCATCGCCGCCGCGCCGCCGCCCGCACCGCGCGTCGACCCGTGGCGGCGTACGTCCGGCATGCACAAGGTGCGACGGCGCCGCCAGATCGGCGTGGTGCGCGAGCTGTGGAACCTACGGGACCGGGTCGCCCGCGAACGGGACGTCTCGCCGGGCCGGGTGCTCACCGACGCCGCGATCGTGGCCGCCGCGCTGGACATGCCGGCGAACTCGCACGCCCTCGCCGCGCTGCCCGGCTTCGGCCACCGCATGGGCCGCCGTCAGCTCGAACAGTGGCAGTCCGCGATCGACCAGGCCCGCGCCCTCCCCGAGCGCGAACTCCCCCAGCCCGGCCCCGCCTACGCCGGTCCGCCGCCGCCCCGGGCCTGGGCCGACAAGGACCCGGCCGCCGCCGCCCGGCTCTCCGCGGCGCGCGCCGCGGTCTCGGCGCTGGCCGAGCAGCTGAACCTTCCCCAGGAGAACCTGATCACCCCGGACACCGTCCGCCGCGTCTGCTGGGACCCGCCGGCCGATGTCACACCCGGCTCCGTCGCCCCGGTCCTGTCGGGCCTGGGCGCCCGCCCCTGGCAGGTGGAGCTGGTCACGCCGCTGCTGGCCACCGCCCTCACAGCGCAGGCGCCTGCCGGCTGACCCGGTTGCCCGGCCCTGCGTGTCGGGTTGATGCGACAAAAGACCCATGCCTACGCTCACCGGGCATTCCCGGTGAGAGGGGCAGGCGGTCATGGCCATGCGACGACGGGTTCCCGGAACGGCGGCCGCGGCCCTGCTGGCGGCGGTGTCCCTGACTGCGGTGTCCCTGGCTGCGGTGTCGTCGGCGGCCGGGCCCGGCCCGGAGGCGAAGGCCGCTGCCGCGCACTCGATCGCTTACGACGACCACTCGTACATCATCGACGGCAGGCGGCTCTACCTCTGGTCCGGTGAGTTCTCGTACTGGCGGCTGCCGAGCCCGGCGGCCTGGCGGGACGTGCTGGAGAAGATGAAGGCGGGCGGCTTCAACGCCACCTCGGTCTACTTCGACTGGGGCTTCCACTCCCCCGCGCCGGGCGTCCACGACTTCACCGGGATCCGGGACGTCGACCGG
Organism: Streptomyces sp. RLA131; assembly: GCF_056270125.1. Classification (NCBI taxonomy): domain Bacteria; kingdom Bacillati; phylum Actinomycetota; class Actinomycetes; order Kitasatosporales; family Streptomycetaceae; genus Streptomyces; species Streptomyces sp. RLA131. The sequence continues at coordinate 6,468,732 of NZ_JBWDOQ010000002.1, read as the reverse complement.
CTGCTGGACATCGCGGCGGAGGTGGGGATCTATGTGATCGCCCGCCCCGGCCCGTACATCAACGCCGAGAGCGACGGCGGCGGCTTCCCCGGCTGGCTGAGCACCCAGAAGGGCAGGGCCCGCAGCACCGCGCCGGACTACCTGGCGGCGGCCGACGCGTGGCTCTCGCGGATCGACGCGGTGATCGCGCGGCACCAGCTGACGGACGGCGGCGGCACGGTCATCGCCTACCAGGTGGAGAACGAGCTCTACACCGACACACCCGACGGCCACGCCTACATCCGGCACCTGGTGGCGAAGGCGAAGGCCGACGGGATCGATGTGCCCCTGGTCGGCAACCACAAGGGGATCTTCGCCCGCGAGCTCGACATCGACGGATACGACCGCTATCCGCAGGAGTTCGACTGCTCGCACCCGGACGTGTGGAGCCCGCTGCCCGACATGGCGTTCTCGCACAACCCGGGCGAGCCGCTGTTCCTGCCGGAGTTCCAGGGCGGCGCGTTCGACCCGTGGGGCGGGCCGGGCTACGACCGGTGCCGGCGGCTGACGGACGGGGACTTCGAGAAGGCGGCGTACGAGAACAACATCGCCTCGGGCGCCACCATGCAGAACTTCTACATGGCCTACGGGGGCACCTCGTGGGGCTATCTCGCCACCCCCGGCTCGGTCTACAGCTCCTACGACTACGGGGCACCGATCAGCGAGGACCGGCAGCTCACCGACAAGTACCTGGTCGACAAGCGGCTCGGCTACCTGGTGCGGGCGGTGGCGCCGCTGACCGCGACGGAACCGGCGGGCGAGCGCACCACCGGCCCGCTGCTGGAGCGCTCCCGGCGCGATCCGCGCACCGGGACGGTGTTCACGGTCGTCCGGCACCGCGACATCAACGACAGGTCGGCCGACAGCGCCCGGATCACCCTGGGCGGCCACCGCGACGTGCCGGTGACCCTCGCGGGCCGCGACTCCCGGCTGCTGGTCGCCGACTACACCATGGACCACCAGCGGCTGGAGTACTCGACCTCGGAGATCATGACGCACGGCGTCCTCGGAGACAGCGGCGACAGCGGCGACAGCGCCGGCAGCGCCGGCAGCGGCCGTCGGCGGCACACGGACACCACGGACGTCGCCCTGCTGTACGGCCGCCCGGGACAGGCCGGACGGACGGTGCTGCACTACGCGGCCCGGCCTGAGGTCACCGTGCTGGCGGGCGACGTACGGCAGCGCTGGGACGACGGGAACCTGCGGCTCGACTACACCCACCGGGGGCTCGCCCGGGTCCGGGTCGAGCCGCCCGGCGGCACCCCGCTGCTGCTCCTGCTCGCCGACGACGCCACCGCGGACACCTTCTGGCGGCAGGACACCGCTCGTGGCCCGGTGCTGGTGCGCGGGCCCGAGCTGGTGCGTACGGCCGCCTACGACGGCGACACGCTGCGGCTGACCGGCGACACGGACCGTACGACGCGGATCGAGGTCCTCGACGGCGGCCGGGCGTCCTCGGTGACCTGGAACGGCCGGCCGGTCACCGGCGGGTGGCTGCCGGGGCCGGCCCCGGTGACCCTGCCGCCGCTCACCGGCTGGCGGTTCAGCCGCGAGGCGCCCGAGGCCCGACCCTCGTTCGACGACTCGGGCTGGCGCACCGCCGCCGGGTCCGCGCTGCCCGCCGACCGCAACGGCTACCACGCGGGCTCGGTCTGGTACCGGGGGCACTTCAGCGGCGCCGCCACCGGCGTCCGGCTGGCCGCCCGCACCGGCCGGGCGGGCGAGTGGCTGGTCTGGCTCAACGGCCGCTTCCTGGGCGGCACCCGGGACGCGTCCCGGACGTTCCGTTTCCCGGCGGGAGCCGTCCGGCGCGGGGGCGCCGGCGGCAACGTCAACGTGTTGTCGGTCCTGACCGTCAACATGGGCCACGAGCAGGACTTCCGGGCGGACGACAGCCACAAGACGCCGCGCGGCCTCACCTCGGCGGCCCTGCGGGGGCCGGGCGGCGCCCTGAGCTGGCGTGTCCGGGGCGGCCTGCCCGACCCCGTGCGCGGTCCGCTCAACTCGGGTGGCCTGTACGGCGAGCGGCACGGCTTCCACCTCCCCGGGTACGACGCCTCCGACTGGGCCCCGGTCACCCTGCCGCACCCCGACCGCACCCCCGGCGTCTCCTGGTACCGCGCCCCGGTGCGCCTGGCCCTCCCGGCCGGCCAGGACGTGCCGCTGAGCCTGGTGGTCTCCCGCGAACGCTCCCGCCACTACCGGGCGCTGCTGTACGTCAACGGCTGGATGGTGGGCATTTACGTCAGCGACCTCGGCCCCCAGCAGTCCTTCCCGGTGCCCCCGGGGCTCTGGCGGGCCAGGGGTGACAACACGGTCGCCGTCGCCGTCGTCAACCCGGACGCCCGCACCGGCGGCCCGGGACGCATCACGCTGCGCGCGACCGGCAACCACACGGTGCCTCCCGGTTGGGGGTAGGCACCGATACGGTGTGACGCCCCACACCCGCACCGGACTGGGCACACTCGTTACCCACGAGTAGCATGGATCCGGCGACGCCGCCCAGACCGGCAGGCGCGCCGTAGTGCCGCCGCATATGGAGGAGAGCCAACGTGCCTCGTACCGCTAGGGATGTCGTCTTCGTCGACGGCGTCCGCACCCCGTTCGGCAAGGCGGGCCCGAAGGGCATCTACCACGAGACCCGCGCCGACGATCTGGTCATCAAGGCCATCCGGGAGCTGCTGCGGCGCAACCCGGAGCTGCCGGCCGACCGGATCGACGAGGTGGCGATCGCGGCCACCACGCAGATCGGTGACCAGGGCCTGACGCTGGGCCGTACCGCCGGCATCCTGGCCGGGCTGCCGGTCACCGTGCCGGGCTACTCCATCGACCGGATGTGCGCCGGCGCCATGACCGCCGTGACGACGACGGCCGGCGGTATCGCGCTGGGCGCCTACGACGTGGTCGTGGCCGGCGGCGTGGAGCACATGGGCCGTCACCCGATGGGCGAGGGCGTGGACCCCAACCCGCGCTTCGTGTCGGAGAAGCTGGTCGACGAGTCCGCCCTGTTCATGGGGATGACCGCGGAGAACCTGCACGACCGCTTCCCGGAGATCACCAAGCAGCGCGCCGACGAGTACGCGGTCCGCAGCCAGGAGAAGGCCGCCAAGGCCTACGCCAACGGCCGGATCCAGCCGGACCTGGTGCCGGTCTCGGTGCGGCGCACCGACCCCGCCGCCGGCGAGACCGGCTGGGGCCTGGCGACGGCCGACGAGCCGATGCGTCCGGGCACCACGCTGGAGAGCCTGGCGGGCCTGAAGACCCCGTTCCGCCCGCACGGCCGGGTGACCGCGGGCAACGCGGCCGGTCTCAACGACGGTGCCACCGCCTCCCTGCTGGCCGCCGAGGACGTGGCCCGTGAGCTGGGCCTGCCGGTCAAGATGCGCCTGGTGTCGTACGCCTTCGTCGGCGTCGAGCCCGAGGTGATGGGCATCGGCCCGGTCCCGGCGACCGAGAAGGCGCTGGCCAAGGCCGGTCTGACGATCGGTGACATCGGCCTGTTCGAGCTCAACGAGGCGTTCGCCGTCCAGGTGCTCGCCTTCCTCGACCACTACGGCATCGCCGACGACGACGAGCGCGTCAACCAGTACGGCGGCGCCATCGCGTTCGGCCACCCGCTCGCCTCGTCCGGCGTCCGGCTGATGACCCAGCTGGCCCGTCAGTTCGAGGAGCAGCCGCACGTCCGCTACGGCCTGACCAGCATGTGCGTCGGCTTCGGCATGGGCGGAACGGTCATCTGGGAGAACCCGCACTTCGACGGAGGCAGCAAGTGACTTCGACCGCCGAGCTTCTCAAGGGAGCGGCCGAGCTGTTCCCCGACGAGGTCGTGACGCAGGCGCACGTACGCCACATCGACCTCCCCGGTGCCGGGCGCTTCGCGCTCATCACGCTGGACAACGGCCTGGACCACACCAAGCCGACGACCTTCGGCCCGCAGTCGCTGGCCAACCTGGACACGGCGATCGACCAGGTCGAGGCGGAGGCCGCCGAGGGCACCATCACCGGCGTCGGCATCACCGGCAAGCCGTTCATCTTCGCGGTCGGCGCCGACCTCAAGGGCGTCGAGCTGCTGAAGAGGCACGAGGACGCCCTCGCCATCGGCAGGGGCGGCCACGAGGTCTTCAAGCGCCTCGGCGGCCTCGCGGTCCCGACCTTCGCGTACTACAACGGCGCGGCCATGGGCGGCGGCGTCGAGGTCGGCCTGCACTGCGCCTACCGCACGGTGTCCTCGGCGATCCCGGCCTTCTCCCTGCCCGAGGTCTTCCTCGGCCTGGTCCCCGGCTGGGGCGGCTGCGCACTGCTGCCGAACCTGATCGGCGCCGACCGCGCCGTCTCGGTGATCATCGAGAACTCGCTCAACCAGAACCGCCAGCTCAAGGGCGGCCAGGTCTACGAACTCGGCATCGCCGACGCGCTCTTCGAGGGCGCGGACTTCCTGGAGCAGTCCCTGCTGTGGACCGCGGCCGTCCTCAAGGGCGAGATCCAGATCGTACGTCCCGAGATCGACCGCGGTGAGGCCTGGGACCAGGCCGTGGCGCGCGGGCGCTCGGTCGCCGACTCCAAGGTGCACGGGGCGGCCCCGGCCGCGTACCGGGCGCTGGAGATCATCGAGGCCGCCAAGAACGGTGACCTGCAGGCCGGTTACGACGCCGAGGACAAGGCGCTGGCCGACCTGATCATGGGCGGCGAGCTGCGCAGCGGCATCTACGCCTTCAACCTGGTCCAGAAGCGCGGCAAGCGCCCGGCCGGGGCCCCGGACAAGTCGCTGGCCCGCCCGGTCGGCAAGGTGGGCGTCGTCGGCGCCGGTCTGATGGCCTCGCAGCTGGCGCTGCTGTTCGCGCGCCGCCTCGAAGTGCCGGTGGTGCTCACCGACATCGACCAGGAGCGCGTCGACAAGGGCGTGGGCTATGTCCACGGCGAGATCGACAAGCTGCTGCTCAAGGGCCGCGTCAACGCCGACAAGGCGAACCGCCTCAAGGCCCTGGTGTCCGGCTCGCTCGACAAGGCCGCGGCCTTCGGTGACGCGGACTTCGTCATCGAGGCGGTCTTCGAGGAGATCGGCGTCAAGCAGCAGGTGTTCGCCGAGGTCGAGGCGGTCGTCTCGCCGACCACGATCCTGGCGACCAACACCTCGTCGCTGTCGGTCTCGGAGATGGCCTCGAAGCTGGAGCACCCGGAGCGGGTCGTCGGCTTCCACTTCTTCAACCCGGTCGCGGTCCTGCCGCTGCTGGAGATCGTCCGCGGCGAGCGGACCGACGACGCGTCGCTGGCCACCGCCTTCGGTGTGGCCAAGAAGCTGAAGAAGACCGCGGTGCTGGTGAAGGACGCCCCGGCGTTCGTCGTCAACCGCATCCTGACCCGCTTCATGGGCGAGATCCAGAACGTCATCGACGAGGGCACCCCGGTCGACATCGCCGAGAAGGCCGTCGAGCCGCTCGGCCTGCCGATGTCGCCGCTGGTGCTGCTGGAGCTGGTCGGCCCGGCGATCGGCCTGCACGTCTCGGAGACCCTCAACCGGGCCTTCCCGGAGCGCTTCACGGTCTCGAAGAACCTGGCCGCCGTCGTCGAGGCCGGCAAGCGGGGCTTCTACCTCTACGACTCCGGCAAGCCGGAGCTGGACCCGGAGGTCGCGGCGCTGCTGGTGCAGGGCGACAGCGTGCTGTCCGAGGAGCAGGTGCGCGCCCGCGTCCTGGACGCGGTGGCGCAGGAGATCGGCCTGATGCTCCAGGAGGGCGTGGTCGCCGAGGCCCAGGACATCGACCTGTGCCTGATCACCGGTGCCGGCTGGCCCTTCCACCTGGGCGGCATCACCCCGTACCTGGACCGTGAGGGCGTCTCCCAGCGGGTCAACGGCAAGCCGTTCCTGGCCCCGGGCCTGGCGAGCGTCCCCGCGTAGTCATCGCGGTTCACCGCTGTACGCAGTCGCCGGCCGCACCGCCCGTGAGGGTGGGTGCGGCCGGCGGCTGCGTCCGCGGCTCGTAGCGCTCAGCGGGACTCCAGGAACGTCACGACCGCCAGCACCCGGCGGTGGTCGTCCTCGTCCTCGCGCAGCCGCAGTTTGCCCATGATGCTGCGTACATGCTTCTCGACGGTGCCCTCGGTGACCCACAGACGGCGCCCTATCCCGGCGTTGGAGCGGCCCTCCGCCATCAGCGCCAGCACCTCGCGCTCCCGGGCGGACAGCACCGCCAGCGGGTCGCCCCGGCGGTGGGCGGTGACCAACTCGCCCACCAGGGTGGGGTCGACGACCGAGCCGCCCCGCAGGATGCGGTCCAGGCTCTCGATGAACTCCGCGACATCGGTCACCCGGCTCTTGAGCAGATAGCCGATCCGGCTGCCGCCGGCCAGGAGTTCCAGGGCGTCCTCGACCTCCACGTAGGCCGACAGTACGAGGATGCCCAGGGCCGGGTAGCGGTCACGGATCGTGCGGGCCGCGTCGAGCCCCTCGCCGGTGTGGGTGGGCGGCATCCGGATGTCCACGATGACCAGATCGGGCTGTTGCTCGCGGACCAGCGCGAGCAGCCGTTCGCCGTCGCCGGCCTGCCCCGCCACGTCGAAGCCTGCGCGCCGGCACAGGCTCGCTATGCCCTCGCGGAGCAGGATGTCGTCGTCGGCCAGAACGACCCGCCCCCGGCCGGCCTGCTGCTTCTCGTTCATTTCGGGTCAGCATACTGACCGCCGGACCTGGCGTCTTCCGGCTGGCAGGAAGCGGAATCGGCGGCTGGCGGGGACGACAACCAGGCGGCGCGCAAGCATTCTGGTCCCGGTTCACACCACAGGGCGACCGCGCGACGGTCCGGCCCACCCTGATCGGACGCTCGACGCCACCCCGTCGCCGTCCGGCCCGACCGCCCGGGGCGGCCCCACCTGACGGAATCCGAGCTCCCCCCTCGGAGACCGGGAGGGCTGCCCGGGCGGTCAGCCGTCTCCGGCGGCCGGGAGGGCGTCGGGGAAGGCGGCGGGGAAGGCGGCGGGGAAGGCGGCGGGGAGGGTCACCGGGTGGCGGCCGGCAGGGTGACCGCCAAGGTGGTGCCGCCGCCCGCCGGGCTGTCGATCCGGATGGTCCCGCCCAGCGCCTCGACCCGGTCGGTGAGGCCGATCAGCCCGGAGCCCCGGCCGGGTTCCGCGCCGCCCACCCCGTCGTCGTGGACGACCAGCCGGAGCTCCGCCCCACCGGTCTCCAGCCGGATCCGGACCAGGCCGGCCCGCGCGTGCTTGGCCGCGTTGGTCAGCGCCTCGGAGACCACGTAGTACGCGGCCACCTCGACACCGTCCGGCAGCCGTACCGCCGACGGGCCCTGCTCGAACTCGACCGGCACCGCGGAACGCCGGGCCAGGGTGCGCAGGGCGGGGCCCAGGCCGCCCCGGGACAGGATTCCGGGGTGGATGCCCCGGGAGATCTCCAGGAGGTCCTCCAGGGCGCCCGACAGGCCCTTGGCGGTGTGCGCGAGCTGCGCCCGCAGTTCCAACTGATTGTCCGTCACCATGCCTCGCGCGGTGTCCAGTTCGAGTCCGAGGCAGACCAGCCGCTGCTGCACCCCGTCGTGCAGGTCGCGTTCGATGCGCCGCCGGGCCTCGTCGGCGGCGGCCACCACCCGGGCCCGGGAGCGGGCGAGTTCGCGTTCGGTGCGGCGACGGGCGGTGACGTCGCGGGCGGCGCTGTAGATGAGGCCCTCGTCCAGGACCGGGCGGGCGCTCCACTCCAGCCGGCAGACGGTGCCGTCCCGGCGCAGGCAGCGGTTCTCGAAGCGGACGATCTCCTCGCCCCCGGCGAGCCGGACCAGCGCCTCGGTGGTGCGCTCCAGGTCGTCGGGGTGGACGAAGTCGGTGTACGGCCTGGCCAGCAGCTCCTGGCAGCTGTAGCCCAGGGTGCGTTCGAACGCGGGGTTGACGCGGGTGAAGCAGCCGTCGAGCCCGCTGATGGAGAGCAGGTCGCGGGAGAGGTTGAAGATGTCCTCCAGTCCGCGTTCGGCCCGGCGGCGCTGCCCGTGCAGTCCGGCGAAGGCCGCCATGGTGCCGTTCATGCCCTCCAGCAGCTGGGCCCAGCTGCCCTCGAAGGCGGCGACGTCCGCGCGGTGGCCGAGCCGGCTGCCGGTGATCGCGGTGTTCATGTCCCGGATCTCGCCGGCCAGCCGTCCCGCGGTGACCCTCAGCTCGCGGAAGGCCTCGGCGACATCGCCTATCTCGTCGTGCCCGGTGTACCGCACCTCGGCGGTGAGGTCGCCGCCGGAGAGCGTACGGGCGCTGCGGGAGACCTCGGCCAGCGGCCGGCTGATGGACCGGGCCAGGGCCACCGCGCTGCCGATCACCACGACCAGGACCGCCGCGGACAGCCCGAGATCACGTCCGCGCCGGGCCCGGTTGGCGGCCAGGTCCCGGCCCGCGGCGGCCTCCAGCTGCGCGGCGGCCCGGCGTTCCAGACCGCGCAGCCCGTCGACGCGGTCCCCGGACATGTCGAGCCACCGGGTCGGCGTCGTACGCCCGGCGGCCCGTTCCGGATCGGCGGCGAGGTCGTCGCGGAGCCCGCTCACCTGCCGGCCCGCCGGCCGGTGGAGCACGACCTCCAGTTCGGCACCCAGCGGCTGGGCCGCGTTCTGCTTGAAGGCGGCCAGCTCGGCGGCCTCCAGGTTCTCCCACGGACTGGCGGTGGCCGGCCGCCGGCCCGCGGGCGCCGCGAACACCACGGCCAGGTCGGCCCGTTCGTGCTCGGCGGCCTCGATCGCCGCCAGGATCGCCAGATAGGCGTCGGCGGCCCGGCCCGCGGCCTCGGCCGGGCGGCCCGAGTCGAGCCGGCCCACGGTCGCCAGGAGGTCGCCGATCAGCGAGCTGTACTGGTCGGTGATCTGCCGCGTGGTCAGCGACCCCGCCGAGACCTGCACCCGCAGCGCCCACAACCCGGTGCGGGCGGTGGCCAGATCCCCCCGTACGTCCTGGCCGGTCCCGGTGCCCGCGGCGGCGCTGCGCCCGGCGCGTTCCATCGCCCGGTCGGTGGCGGCGCGTTCGGCGTTCATGCCGCGCCGCCGGTCGGCGCCGGGCCGTAGCCGCAGCAGCACGGTGGCGGTGCGTTCACCCGCCAGCGCGTCGGCGAGCCCGGCCGTGGCGAAGGACACCCGGCTCGCGGTGCGGAAGTCCCGCAGGCTGTCGGCGGTCCTGAGCTGGTCGAGGAAGGACAGCACGGTGAACAGCAGCAGTCCGCCCAGCGGCAGCATGACCAGCAGCAGCAGTTTCCTGCCGACCCTCAGCCGGGATATGAGCGGGGGCCTGCCCGCGCCGGCCGTCATGGCGCGGCCGCGGGCGTGGCCGTGCCGGTGGGCGGGGCCGTCGGACAGTACTGGTGGCCGGCCAGGTCCTCGACGACACCGCGTCGCACCGCCGCGTCCGGCGTGGGCCTGACCGGCCGGCCGTCCAGCACGGTCCGGGCGAAGGCGACGGAGAACGCCCCACTGATCGCGGGGCAGGCCGGGGTCTGCGGGCGGGGCCGGGCGGCGCCGCCCTCCAGCTGCTGGATGAAGAGGTGTTCCGGTCCCCCGGGGGCGTAGCGCGGGGAGAGGGCGACAGCGCTCCTGGTCGCCGGGACGGCGCCGTCGGCCCGGGTCGTCAGGTCGCTCCGGGAGGGCCGCGGCAGAAAGGCCAGGAAGCGCCAGGCGGCGTCGCCGTCGGTGGCGTCGAAGGTGACGACGCCCCACTGCCAGGAGCCCGTGCCGGTCGCGGTGCCCGGGCCGAAGTCGGGGAGCGGCACGATGGTGATGTCACCGGGGAAGGCCTTGTCGCAGGCGTCGTAGAGCCAGTGCCCGGCACGGGTGACGGGGCTGTGGCCGGCGGTGAAGGCCCCGGTGTCCCTGGGCGGGGCGACCAGGGACGCCCCGACCCGGTTCTGCGTCGTGGTCAGGGCCTCGACGGCGGCCCGGCCGTTCATGATCCCGTCCACGGTGCGGTAGTCGTCGCGGTCGATGAGGTCGCCGCCGGCCGACCGGACGGCGGGGCGAATCCGTAGGTGTTCCACTCCGCCGCGGCCGGGGAGTTCCGCAGACGCAGATCGAGGGGGCGCCGGTAGCCGGCCGAGCGGAGCCGGCCGAGGATGCCGGTGAACCCCTCGGCGGTCCAGGTGTCGCCGGGGCCGGTGGGGACACGGGCGCCGATCTTGCGCGGCGCGGAGCGGCGTACGTACAGGCCCGGGCCGGAGTCACAGGTGCCGACGCCGAAGAGGCGCCAGGCATAGGTGCCGTGCTCGCGGATGCTGTCGAGCAGATCGGCCCTGACGGCGGCCGGCACGCACGAGCCGAGCGGCTTGAGCCTGCCGGACCAGGCGTGGTTGTAGAGGTCCGGGCCGTCGAGGTCCAGGACGTCGGGCAGGTTGCCGGTGGCGGCCGCCGACCGGACCTGCCCGGCGTACTCCCCCTCGGGGAGCGGGATCAGCCTGACCCGGACGTCGCGCTGGGAGGCGTTGAAGGCCCCGACCTGCTTGCTGAGGGTGTCGCGTTCGGCGCCGGACTCGTGGAACCAGGCGGTGATGGTGGTCGGTCCGGGGATCCGGCCGTCGCATGTGGTGTCCCCGCAGGCGGCGCGGTCGGCGTCGGCCGGGCTCCCGCCGTCACCCGCACAGGCACCGAGGGCCAGGACCGCGCAGAGCGCGACGGCCACGAGCCTGTACTTGCGCGACCGCATGGAGCACCTCCGCCTTGTCCCGCCGCAGGGCGGACGCAGCGGTGCGGGCGGGGCCACATCCTACCGGTTTCCGCCGGAATGGCCCGCGCCCGCACGATACTGATGATCCGTCAGCCGACTCCGGGGCGTCGGGGCGGCTCGGCGAGCGGGCCACGGGAAGTGTAGAAGGCCACGGTCAAGTCCTTGACCAGCGCCTTCCGTTCGTAGTCGTCGAGCTGGACCAGACCCCGGTCGGTGAGGCCGCGGACGGTCTCGGTGACGGCCGCCAGGACGTCGTCGAGGACCGCCCGGCGGTGCCTGGCGTCCAGCGCGGCCAGCTGGGAACGGTGCATGGCGGCGGCGACCGCCGGTGCGTAACCCAGCCGGACCGGGCGGACCGCGAAGACCTCGACCCCGACCGGACGCATCTCGGCGGCCAGCAGCGCCGTCAGCTCGTCACCGAGGCGTTCGGCGTTCCGCAGCGTGGGGCCGGGGCCCCGGAAGTCGTCGGCGGGCAGCCGGCAGAGCGTACGGGCCACGGCCGCCTCGACCTGCCCGCGCAGATACCGCACCGGGTCGGCGACGGCGAAGGAGGCCCTGGCGGTGTCCCGGACCCGCCAGACCAGCAGCACGGTGGCGTGCAGCGGGGCGCCGGAGGCGTCGGTGCACTCGATCGGGCTGCTGCGCCAGTGCCGCAGGCTCACATCCATCCGGCGCCGGGCCAGCAGCGGGCTGATCCAGAGCAGGCCGGTGCGGCGGACGGTGCCCCGGTAGGCGCCGTGCCGGGTCAGCACCCACACCGAGCCGGGGCGGCCGCGGGCCAGCCCGCCGGCGGCGAAGGCGGCCAGGGCGGCCAGCAGCGCCACCGCGCCCCACACCCCGGCGCCGCCGGCCGCGGCGTGGCCCGGCGCGGCGTGGCCCGGCGGCGCCGGCAGCACGGCATGACCGGCCAGCCGGACCGGGAGGGCGGCTGCGCGCCACAGCAGCCGGCCGGCAACCCCGGCGGCGGCCACGATGGCCAGGACGGCCGTCCAGCCCGGCATCGACCGGCCGGGGTGTTCGGCCGGATCGGCGGTGGAGACGCCGGGGGCACCGGGTGCGCCGGGTGCACTCTGGGCGCCGAGGGCCACGGCCGCGTGGGTGGTCACGAGAAGACTCGCCTCCAGGTCTCGGGTCCGGGGTGGCCGTCCGCCTCGTCGCCGGACCAGCCCTGGGCGCGCTGGAACGCCTCGACGGCCCGCCGGTCGGCCTCGTCCCAGAGGTGGCCGGGGCCCGAGCCGTCGTACCGCCCGCCGAAGCCCCTGACCGCCAACCGCCGCCGCAGACGGGCGATGTCGTCGCCGGTCCGGCCCGGCCGGAAGGCGGCGGCCCCCGGGTAGGCCGGGGCCCGGGCGGTGTCGAGCACCGCCGACGCAGAAGCAGACGCGGGCACGGGCACGGGCTCCGCGATGTCGGTGCCCTGCCCGCGTACGAGATAACGCCAGGTGGCCGGTCCCGGGATGCCGTCGGCGTCCGCGCCCGACCAGCCCTGCGCCTTCTGGAAGGCGGCGATGGCCCGCCGGTCCGCGTCCGACCAGCGCGGCCCCGGGCCCTGCCGGTAGTACGGTCTCCCGCCACGCGCGGCCAGCATCCGGCCGAGGCGGGTGACGTACGCGTTGCGGGAGCCCGCGCCGAAGGAGTCGGCGCCGGGGTAGTCGTCGTCCGTGGCCGGCGGCCGGAGATAGCGGTAGCGGTACGGGACGTAGTCCGCGGAGTGCGACCAGTAGGCGAAGGGCGTGGTCATGATCCGCGCGTGCGGTCTGGCCTGTTCGTAGGCGATGTACTCCTCGTGCTCGGCGTCCGCCCAGCCCCCGAAGAGGGTGACGTGCGAACCCTCCTGCGGATCCTCGGGGTTCTGGAAGAGCAGGATGTCGCCCGGCATCAGCTCCTCCGGGCTGATCCGCTCCGCGTAGTCCGTCAGGCTCCCCGTCCAGGCGCTGTCGCCCAGACCCCAGGCCATCGACACGAACCCCGAGCAGTCCTGGCGGTATCCGTCCCGCCAGTAGGTGTCCATGCTGTACGGAACCGCCGCGTCGACCCAGATCCGCGCCCGGTCCAGGATCTGACCTCGCGTCAGACGCAGGGAGGTGGCAGCGGGCACGGCGGCGGGCCGCACCGGGGTGACGGCCTCGGCCTGCGCCGGAGCCACCAGCGCGGCCGCCGCGACCACCGCCGCCCGCACGGCGAGCGGCGCCGGCCGGCCACCGCGAGCCGGCCGGACCGCCGAGGCGGCGAGCCGCCGACGGGCACAGCCCTCGCAGTCACAGCCGGGCGGCGGCTCGACCTCGTCGAACACCGGCGCTGACACATAAGACGTCATAGCCCTTCAATACCCGATTTCTCCGCAAAGTTGACGGAGCGAGGGATTCTTCGGGTAAAGGGATGCGCCGCACGAGGCATACGATATACGGCATATGATGTGCGATATGCCGTATATGACGCACCATATACGACGTGCCGTATACGACACGCCGGATGACGCGCCGTCACTGCGTGTCGGTCGCCGCCTCCGTGCCGGTCCCGGCCTGCGCGTCGGTCTCCGCCGCGGCCACCGCCTGCTTGACCAGTGTGCGCAGCTTCGCCGGGGTCGGGTCGGTCGCCGTCGCGCCGTTGACCTGGAGCACCGGGGCCCTGGTGAACCCGGCGGCCGCGAACGCCTTCTGCGACGCCCGCACCCAGCCGTCGTGGTCCCCGCCCTGCACGCACGGGACGAACTTCGCCTCGTCGATCTTCCCGGCCTTCCGCGCCAGGTCCTTCAGCAGCTTCTCGCCGGCCAGCGCGTCGTCCGACACGTCCGCCGGCTGCGCCGCCCACACCTGGTCCACGTACTCCGAGAACCGGCCCTGGTCCTGCGCGCAGGCCGCCGCGTTCGCCGCCGCGAGGGCGCCCCGGCCGCCGGCGGCGGTGTCCGACGCCGTCACCAGGTGGTATTCGATCTGAACCTGACCGGTCGCCAGCAGCTTGGTGAACTCCGCGTCGTAGTGCTGCGCGAAGGCCCTGGACTCCGGGCTGCGCAGATCCTCGTACACCGCCAGGGTCACCGGGACCGTCGGCTTCACCGGCAGGCCCAGCTCACCGGTCCCCACCGCGCCCGTCGGGACCTTCACCTCGGTCTCCTTGGTGCCGCGTACATGGGCCCCGATCACGGCCGACCCACCGAACACCACCACGAGAGCCACGACCGTTCCCGCATAGGGGCGCCACCGGCTCCCTCGCCGCTTGGGCGCCTTCGGCGCGTCGGACTTCGTCATGGGCCGTCACCTCGATCAAGACCGTGCGTCTGTACGGCGCCTTTGTACCATCGCGACGGCACGCCGGCCGTGGCAGGGTGGCGTCCGTGGACACGCACCCCCTGATCCCCCTGGCACCGCCCCTGATCGTCGTGGACGCCGCCAACACCGTCGGCAGCGTGCCGGACGGCTGGTGGCGTGACCGGCGCGGGGCGACCGAGCGGTTGCGGGACGCGCTGGTGCCGCTCGCCGGGCGCGGGCTGGACGCGGGGCCGGGGGTGCCGGACTGGGCGACCCGGCCGCCGCTCGACGTCGTGCTGGTGGTGGAGGGGGCCGCCCGCGGTGTCGGCTCCGTGCCCGGGGTCGGGGTGCGGGCCGCTCCGGGCAGCGGCGACGATCTGATCACCGAGCTCGCGGCCTCGGCCGGCGACCGGCGCTGCCTGGTGATCACGGCCGACCGCGAACTGCGGGCCCGGGTCGGCGCGCACGGAGCGCTGTGCGCGGGACCCCGTGCGGTCCGGCCCCCGGCCGGGGCCTGACCCGGACGGGCGGCGGACACAGGCGCTCAGGCCCCGACGCGGGCGTAGAGCACGGCGCCGTCGACCGTGGCGACCGCGCGGTAGTGGCGGGCCAGCAGGTCACGGAGGGCGGGGACGCGGTCGGGGCCGTAGGGGGCGCCCCGGGAGTCGTCGACGATGAGGTCGGCGGGGCGGCGGGCGAGGTCGCGGCGGAAGGAACGCCAGGCTCCGGGGACGGCGTAGTCCTGGCCGACCCGGGCGGCGCCGTGGCCGCCGCTGAAGTTGGTGAGGAACCCGGCGGTGAGGAAGCGGGTGGCGGGGGTGCGGCGGGCGAGCCAGTAGTGCTCGGGGTGCATGCCCCAGACCAGGAGGGTGTCGTCGGCCGTGGTGTGGGCGCGTACGGCGGCGGCCAGCGCGCGGGCGTGGTCGAGTTCGGTGCTGGGCACGGTGAAGCCCCAGGCCAGGAAGGCGCCGGCGGCGACCGCCGTCCAGGCCGTGGCGGCCCTGCGCAGCCGCGGGAGGCGGCGCAGGGCGGCGACCCCCAGCAGGACCAGCGGGGGCATGAGCTGGAGGTAGTAGTGGCCGTAGAACTGGAAACCGGTGACGACGGCGACGGCGGACGCGCCCAGCCAGACCCACAGTTCCGTCCCGGCGAACCGGCGGCGCCGGAGCGTCAGCCAGGCGGCCGGCAGCACCAGCCCCGCGCCGGCGGCCGCCAGGATGCCCGCGTTGCCGAGGCCGCGCCCCAGCACGGTGAGCCAGGCGCCCTGGGCCGACAGGTAGGTTCCCGAACCGGTCACCGTCCAGAACACGAACCGGTGCGCGCCGACCGACAGGGCCACCGCGGCGACCGGCAGCAGCACCCCCGCCGCCAGCCGAAGCCAGGCCCCCGCGCCGTTGGCGCCGTCCGGGACCGCCACCACGGCCCGCGGCGGCGCGGCCCGGACGGCGACCGTGCCGGGTGCTCCCCGGGAGCCGGCCGCTCCCCGGGTGTCGGGCAGGGGTGCCCGGGGCCGGACGAGCACCGCGCTGACGGCCTCCCGGTCGCGCCAGGCCCGCCACAGCATCCAGGCCACCGGCAGCAGCACGGCGGCCCCGGTCTGTTTGGTGAGCGCGGCCCCGGCCACCGCGAGCCCGGCCCGGCCCCACTGTGAGCGGTCCGCATACCACACGGCGGCCACGGTCCACGGCAGGGTGAAGACCTCGAAGTTGGCGGCCTGGGCGTCCTCCGGGGCGAGTCCGACGCTGAGCAGCAGATAGCCCAGGCCGGCGGCGGCACCCCAGGCGTCGCCCCAGCGGCGGCGGGCGAGGGAGGCGAGCAGTGCGGCGGTGACGACGTGTGCCAGGACCGCCGCGACCCGCAGGGGCCACAGCGAGCCGTCGCCGAAGAGCGCGAACGCGCCCTCGTACAGCCAGGGCAGCAGCGGCGGTTTGCGGTCGACGACGCTGCCGTACAGCGAGCCGCCGGCGGCCAGCATGCGGGCCTGGGTGGCCAGGAAGCCCTCGTCCGGGTTCCATACCGGCCGTACGAAGGAGGGCAGGTGGACCACGGCGGCGCACAGCACGAGCGCCGGCCCGAGCCTCAGCCAGAACGCCCGGGACGCGGGGATCGGCAGGCGGCTCGGCACGCGCCTCAACCTACCTCAGGCCCGGTGGGTGCCCGCCTTCCGCATCCGGCTGTGCCGGTGGCCGTACGCGAAGTAGACGACGAAGCCCAGCACCATCCACACCGCGAACCGCAGCCAGGTCTGGGCGGGCAGATTGAGCATCAGCCACAGGGTCGCCAGCACCGACAGCGCGGGCACCCACGGCACGAGGGGGGTGCGGAAGGACCGTGGCAGGTCGGGGCGGCTGCGCCGCAGCAGGACGACGCCGATGGCGACGACCACGAAGGCGAAGAGTGTCCCGATGTTCACCAGTTCGGCCAGTTCGGAGATGCTGGTGAAGCCCGCGACCACCGCGACGAGGCCGCCGAGCAGCATCGTCGAGCGGTAGGGGGTGCGGAAGTGCGGGTGTACCCGGGAGAAGAAGCGGGGCAGCAGCCCGTCGCGGCTCATGGCGAAGAACACCCGGGACTGGCCGAGCAGCAGGATCATACAGACGGAGGTGAGGCCGATGGCCGCGCCGAAGCTGATCAGGCCCGCCCAGAAGGGGTGTCCGGTGTCCTTGAAGGCGTCGGCGAGCGGGGCGTCCACGGACAGCCGGCTGTACTTCTCCATGCCGGTGACGACCACGGACACCGCCACGTACAGCACCGTGCAGATGACGAGTGAGCCGAGGATGCCGCGGGGGACGTCCCGCTGGGGGTTGCGGGTCTCCTCGGCGGCGGTCGCGACGATGTCGAATCCGATGAACGCGAAGAAGACCACGGCCGCCGCCGTGAAGATGCCCATCACGCCGAAGTTGCTGGGCGTGTAGCCGAACATCAGCTCGATCAGTGGCGCCTTCAGGGTCGCGTTGGCGCCCGTGGACTCCACGGCGGGCGGGACGAAGGGCGAGTAGTTGGACGAGGTGATGAAGAAACTGCCCACGACGATGACGATGAGCACCACCGCGACCTTGATGGCGACGACCACCGCGGTGACCCGGGCCGACAGCTTGGCCCCGGCGACCAGGATCCCGGTCAGCAGCAGGACCAGCAGGAAGGCCAGCAGGTCGAAGTGGGTCCCGGTGTCGTTGCTGCCGGCCAGCGAGACCGGCAGATGCCAGCCGGCGTTGTCCATCAGGGACCGGATGTAGCCGGACCAGCCGACCGACACCACCGCGCAGCCGAGGGCGAGTTCGAGGATCAGGTCCCAGCCGATGATCCAGGCGGGCAGTTCGCCCAGGGTCGCGAAGGAGAAGGTGTACGCCGATCCGGCCACCGGCACGGTGGAGGCGAACTCCGCGTAGCACAGCGCGGCGAGCCCGCACACGATGCCGGAGACCACGAAGGCCAGGGCGGTGGCCGGTCCGGCGTTGTTCCTGGCCACCTGCCCGGTGAGGACGAAGATGCCGGTGCCGATGATGACGCCGACGCCGAAGACCGTCAGATCGAGCGCGGACAGGGACTTCCTGAGCGCGTGCTCGGGCTCCTCGGTGTCCGCGATGGACATCTCGACCGACTTGGTCCTGAAGAAACTGTTCCTGCCGGCCACCGGTGCACCTCCGCAGTTCGCCCCCGCATCTCAGCACCCGACGGGGCGGGTGCCCGGACACGGCGCGCCCACACGTGCGTAAGGGCCGGGCGGATCACCTTGACGGGTGATCGGCCCGGCCCTTCGCGGCGCGTCACGGCGGTGCGTCGTCACGGCGGTGCGTCACGGCGGTGCGTCACCGCGGCTGCGTGCCGGGGGTCACTCCCCGGCGATCCGGGCCGGCTGGTCCGCCTCGTCGCCGTAGCGGTTGTCGAGCTTGGACACCAAGCCGGTCACCTGGCGGGCGATGTCCGGGGCGGTGAGCCCGATCTCGGCCATGACCTCCTTGCGGGAGGCGTGGTCCAGGAACCGCTGGGGGATGCCGAAGTCGCGCAGCGGGATGTCGACGCCCGCGTCGCGCAGGGCCTGCGAGATCGCGGAGCCGACGCCGCCGACGCGGCCGTTGTCCTCGACGGTGACGACGACCCGGTGGCGGGCGGCCAGGCCCGGCAGCGCCTCGTCGACCGGCTTGACCCAGCGCGGGTCGACCACGGTGGTGGTGATGCCCTGGGCGTCGAGCAGCGTGGCGATCTCCAGGCACATCGGGGCCAGGGCGCCGACCGAGACGAGCAGGACGTCGGGTTTGCCCTCCGCGCCCTCCGCGCCCTCCGCGCCCTCCGCGCCGTCCACGCCGTCCACACCCTCCGCCGTGCCCGGCTCGCGCAGTACGTCCATGCCGCCGACCGTGCCGACGGCCTTGACGGCCGGACCGACCGCGCCCTTGGAGTACCGGACGACGGTGGGGGCGTCGTCGACCTGGACGGCCTCGCGCAGCTGGGCCCTGACCTGGTCGGCGTCGCGCGGGGCGGCGATGCGCAGGCCGGGGACGACCTGGAGGATCGACAGGTCCCACATGCCGTTGTGCGAGGCGCCGTCGGTGCCGGTGACGCCGGCCCGGTCCAGGACGAAGGTAACTCCGCACTTGTGCAGGGCGACATCCATCAGCACCTGGTCGAAGGCGCGGTTGAGGAACGTCGCGTACACCGCCACGACCGGGTGCAGTCCGCCGGTGGCCAGACCGGCCGCCGAGACCGCCGCGTGCTGCTCGGCGATGCCCACGTCGTAGACCCGGTCGGGGAACGCCCCGGCGAACTTCTCCAGGCCGACCGGCTGCAGCATCGCCGCGGTGATGGCCACGATGTCCTTGCGCTCCCGGCCGAGTCTGACCATCTCCTCGCCGAAGACCGAGGTCCAGTCGGCGCCGCCGGCCGAGACGGGCAGGCCGGTGTCGGGGTGGATCGGGCCGATGCCGTGGAAGCGGTCGGCCTCGTCCTGCTCGGCCGGGCTGTAGCCGCGGCCCTTCTCGGTCAGGACGTGCACTATCACCGGGCCGCCGAAGCGCTTGGCCCGCTGGAGGGCGGACTCCAGGGCCTCGATGTCGTGGCCGTCGATGGGGCCGACGTACTTCAGGCCGAGGTCCTCGAACATGCCCTGCGGGGCGATGAAGTCCTTCAGGCCCTTCTTGGCGCCGTGCAGCGTTTCGTACAGCGGCTTGCCGATGAGCGGGGTGCGCTCCAGCAGGTCCTTGGTGCGGGAGAGGAACTGCTCGTAGCCGTCGGTGGTGCGCAGCGTCGCCAGGTGGTCGGCGAGGCCGCCGATGGTGGGGGCGTAGGAGCGCTCGTTGTCGTTGACGACGATGACCAGCGGCCGGTCCCTGGCGGCGGCGATGTTGTTCAGCGCCTCCCAGGCCATGCCGCCGGTCAGCGCCCCGTCGCCGGTGACGGCCACGACGTGGTCGCGGCGGCCCAGCAGTTGGTTGGCCTTGGCCAGGCCGTCGGCCCAGCCGAGCACGGTGGAGGCGTGGCTGTTCTCGATGACGTCGTGCTCGGACTCGGCGCGGGAGGGGTAGCCGGACAGCCCGCCCTTGCTCTTGAGGCGGCTGAAGTCCTGGCGGCCGGTGAGCAGTTTGTGCACATAGGACTGGTGGCCGGTGTCGAAGAGCACCTTGTCCCGGGGCGAGTCGAAGACCCGGTGCATGGCGAGGGTCAGCTCGACCACACCGAGGTTGGGCCCCAGGTGTCCGCCGGTCTTGGAGACCTCGTCGACGAGGAAGGTACGGATCTCCTCCGCCAGCTCCACCAGCTGCTCGTGGCTCAGCCGGTCGAGGTCGCGCGGTCCCTTGATACGGGTCAGCAGCGCCACCCGTGCCTCCTTGTTGCTGTCGCTTGCGGTCCGTCGAGTCTATGTGTTCGCGTTTCCGGCCCCGCACACACCTGTGCCCGGTGCTGGGAACGATCTTCCCTGCACCGGGCACGGGTAAGCCACCGGGGCCGGAGCACTACGCCCGGCCGGCAGCCTTCTGGCTCTTGCGCGACACCGAGTCGATGACCACGGCGCCGAGCAGCACCGCGCCGGTGATCATGTACTGGATGGAGGTGTTCATGTTGAGCAGGTCCAGACCGGTCTGGATGGACTGGATGACCAGCATGCCCAGCAGGGCGGACCAGACACTGCCCCGGCCGCCGAAGAGGCTGGTGCCACCGATGACTGCGGCCGCGATGGCCAGCATCAGGGTGTTGCCGCCACCGGCGTTGAGGGTGGCGCTCTGGGTCTGGCCGGCGAAGAACATACCGCCGACCGCGGCGAAACCGCCGGAGATGGCGAACACGGTGATCCGGACCATCGGCACGTTGATACCGGCCCGGCGGGCGGCCTCGATGCCGCCGCCGACCGCGAAGACCTTCCGGCCGTACGTGGTGCGCCGCAGTACGAAGTCGACGATCACCAGCGCCGCGAGGAAGATCACCAGGGCGTTGGACACACCGGAGGCCTGGTTGAGCACGTACGCGGAGACGAACGCCGCGACGGCCAGCGCGCCGACCCGCAGCGCGATCTCGCTGGTGGGCCGGAAGGGCACCCCGGCCTCGCGGCGCCGGCGCTGGTCGATGAGCGAACCCGCGAGCATGGACACGACACCGAGTCCGGCCAGCACGTAGGCGCCGATGACCGCCTGGTCCATGAAGAAGGAGCTCTGGCCGAGCAGGTGCACCGGGCCGTTGTCCGGGACGTTGATGGTGCCGCTCGCGCCGAGCAGCCACAGCATCAGGCCGTTCCAGCCGAGGAAGCCGGCCAGGGTCACGACGAAGGCCGGTACGCCGATCCTGGCGAAGAACCAGCCGTGCAGCGCGCCGATGAGGGCGCCGGTCACGACGGTCAGCAGCAGGGCCACCCAGGGGTTCACCCCGTGGTCGACCACGAAGACGGCGAAGAGCGTGGAGGCCAGTCCGCTGACCGAGCCGACCGACAGGTCGATCTCCCCGAGCAGCAGCACGAACACCAGGCCGATGGCGAGCATGCCGGTGGCCGACAGGAAGTAGCTGATGTTGGACAGGTTCGCGGCGCTGAGGAACCGGTCGTTCTGGAGCTGGAAGATCGTCCAGATGACGATCAGGCCGACGAAGACCGGCAGCGAGCCCAGCTCGCCGCCCTTCACCTTGCGCTTGAACTCGGTGAGGTACCCCTTGAGGCCCTCCTCGCGGACCAGCAGCCGCGGGTCGACGACGGACACGGGCGCGCCCGTGGGATCGTCGGCCGGGGCCACGGTCGGCTGGCTCTCCAGCCCCGGGTCCGGCTTCACGGTCTTGGACGTGTCGCTCACTTTGCCGCCTCCGTGCTGCGACGCCCCGCACGACGGGTCACGGCGTTGTCCGTGGCACCGGTGATCGCGGCGATGATCTCTTCGTGGCTGGTGTCCTTCACCGGGAAGGAGCCGTTGTTCTTGCCCAGGCGCAGGACGGCGACGGTGTCGGCCACCGCCTTGACGTCGGCCATGTTGTGGCTGATGAGGATGACGCCGAGGTCACGCTCGCGCAGCCGCTCGACCAGGTCGAGGACCTGCGCGGTCTGCTCGACGCCGAGGGCGGCGGTGGGCTCGTCGAGGATGACGACCTTGGGGTCACCGATCAGCGCGCGGGCGATGGCGACGACCTGGCGCTGGCCACCGGAGAGGCTGGCGATCGGGATACGTACGCTCGGGATGCGGATGGAGAGCGTGCTGAGCAGCTCGCGGGAGTTCTTCTCCATCGTGACCTCGTCGATGACGCCGCGGTGCAGCAGCTCACGTCCGAGGTAGAGGTTGCCGACCACATCGAGGTTGTCGCACAGGGCGAGGTCCTGGTACACGGTCGCGACGCCGAGGCCCTGGGCGTCGTGGGGCCTGTTGATGCTGACCGGGTTGCCCTCCCATTCGATGACGCCCTCATCGATGGGGTGGACTCCGGCGATCGTCTTGACCAGAGTGGACTTTCCTGCGCCGTTGTCGCCGACCAGGGCGACTACTTCTCCGGCGTGGACCTCCAGTTCGACATCGGTGAGGGCCTGCACCGCACCGAATCGCTTGGAGACCCCGCGCAACGCCAGCACGGGCGTAGCGGACACGTGAACCATCTCCTTCGCCGCCTGACCGGCGGGGATGCCGCGCTTGCTTCTTGAGGACAGGCGCGGAGGGTTGTGCGCGAAGCACAGGTTTACAAGATGAACATGCGCGCAGCCGGTGCCCGTTGGCAACGGCTGCGGCTGGGGTGGTGCCGTCCGGTGCCCGCCCCGCAGCGGGGTGTGAGGTGGGGCGGGCCCCGGACAGGTGTTGCGGGCCGCTGGGAGTGGTTACTCCAGGCCGGCGGCCTTGCAGGCCTTGGCGTAGTCGGCGGTGCAGATCTGGGCGACGGTGTAGAGCTTGTCGGCGATCACCGTGTCCTTGATGTTGGCCTTGGTGACCGACACCGGGGTCAGCAGCTGCGAGGGGACCTTGTCACCGGAGCCGCTGGTCAGGGTGGTGGTGGCCTGCGACTTGATGCTCTTGCCGTTGAGCAGGTCGACCGCGAGCTCGGCGGCGGCGTCGGCCTCGGGCTTGAAGGCCTTGTAGACGGTGCTGGACTGGGTGCCGGCGACGATCCGCTGGATACCCGCGAGTTCCGCGTCCTGGCCGGTCAGCGGGATGCCGCTGATGCCGGCGCCCTTGAGGGCGGTGGCGATGCCACCGGCCATGCCGTCGTTGGCGGAGTAGACGCCCGCGATCTTCTTGGCGCCGAGCTGGGTGATGGCCGCCGTCATCTTCTGGGTGGCGACGGTGTCCTTCCACAGGCCGGACTGCTCGTAGGCGATGTCGACCTTGCCGTCGAGGACGTTGTGGGCGCCCTTCTTGAACTGCGCGGCGTTCGGGTCGGCGTCGTCACCGTTGATCATGACGACCTTGGACTTCGTGGTGGCCTTGGAGCCCAGCGAGTCGAGCAGAGCCTGACCCTGGAGCTCGCCGACCTTGACGTTGTCGAAGGAGACGTAGGCGGAGACCGGACCCTGGGCGAGGCGGTCGTACGCGACGACCTTGATGCCCTTGTCGACCGCGGACTTGATGGAGGACTTGATGGCGGCGGAGTCCTGGGCGCTGATCACGAGGACCTTGACACCCTTGGTGATCATGCTGCTGACCTGCTGGGCCTGCTTGGCCGCGTCGCCCGCCGCGTTGGCGTACTGGACGGTGCAGTCGGTGCAGAGGTCCTTGACCTTCGCCTCGAACAGCGGCTTGTCGAACTTCTCGTACCGCGCGGTGACGCTGTCGGGGAGCAGCAGGCCGATGCTCTTGTCCTTGCTGCTGGTGTCCGAGTCGCTGCTGCCGGCCTTGCCGCAAGCGGCTACGGAAAGGGCCATCGAGACAGCGGCGGTGCCGATCACGACTCGACGCATCATTGCGTTCATGTGGGGTTGCCTCCCTGACAGGGCCGCAACGCTGCGGCCGAGGTGAACGTGAGTCAACTCGGCCGCAGTGTTGTCGTCAAGAAGTAAATCCTTAACGAGATGGCAACGGTGCGATTCGTTATCTAGATGAACGCGGAGTCACCCTGTGAAGGCCGGCGCAACTGCCGGGACAGTACCATCCAAAAGGTGCGAATCGCCCACCTCGCTGAGGGCCAGCGCCAGCGCGCCGAGCACCTCCGCACGGGCCCCCAGGGCCCCGGGAACGATGGAGAGCCGGCGGGCCGCGCTGGGGATGGCGTAGCGGGCCACGGACTCCCTGATCGGGGAGAGCACCAGCTCACCGGCCTCGGCGAAGTCACCGCCGAGCACGACGCGGCTGGGGTTGAGCAGATTGCACAGGCTCGCGACGCCCATGCCGATGTGCCGGCCGACGTCGGCGACCACCCGGCGGCAGCCGGGGTCGCCCTCCCGGGCCAGCTGCACCATGCGGGCCATCGTGAGATCGCCGCCGTGGCTGCCGCGCAGCAGTTCCAGGACGTAGCGGGCGGCGGTGAAGGTCTCCAGGCAGCCGCGGTTGCCGCAGCGGCAGACGGGGCCGGCCTCGTCCAGGGTGATGTGCCCGATCTCCCCGGCCGTGCCGCCGGGGCCGCGGTAGATCCGGCCGTCTATCACCAGCCCGGCGCCGACACCGCTGGCGACCTTGATGTACGCCAGGTCCTTGACCCCCCGGCCGCCGCCCCAGACCAGCTCCCCCAGTGCGCCGAGGTTGGCGTCGTTGTCGACCTGGACCGGCATCCGCAGCCGTTCGGCCAGTTCCTGGCGCGGGTTGATCCCGCTCCAGCCCGGCAGGATCGCCGTCGAGCCCAGCGCCCCGGTCTCCACGTCGATCGGGCCGGGCACGCCCAGACCGACGCCGAGCACCTTGTCGGCGCAGACGCCGGTGGACTCGATCAGCCGCCCGACCAGTTGCTCCGCCCGGTCGAAGCCCTCCGAGGCGGAGGCGTCCACGTCGATCGGCTCGGACTGTTCGGCCAGCACCTGGTGGGCGAGATTGCCGATCGCGACCCGCAGATGCGAGTGGCCGAAATCGACTCCCACCACGATTCCGGCGTCTCCCGACAGCGTGACGCTGCGGGCCCGGCGGCCCCCGGAGGAGGTCGGGGTGACCTCGACGGTGCCGTTGTCCCGCAGCTCACGCACGATGTTGGAGACCGTGGCGGCCGACAGTCCGGTGCTCCGGGCGATCTCTGCCTGGGTGAGCGAACCCGACAGCCGTACGGCACGGACCACCCGTTCCAGATTGGCCCGGTGCAGCGATGACTGCGATCCCGGAGTCTCCACGAACAACCACTCCTGCCGATACAGCGGCGGAGTCGCACCGGTGAGACCCCGTCGTCTACAACATGTGAACTCTAAGCTGAGCGTTTGGGCTTGCGTCCCGTCAAGGGGCAGAACCACACCGTTACCGGAAACGGCCGAAAAGGACAGGGCGGCCGCGTGATGCCACGCAGCCGCCCCACGGGTGCACATACAGTGACTTTCCGGTTACGACCTGGTGCACCAGGTCGTTACTTCAACGCACCTGCCGTCAGCCCTGCCTGCACCTGCCTCTGGAACACCGCGTACACCACCAGCACCGGCAGCATCGCGATCGTCAGCCCGGCGAACAGGCCCGACCAGTCGCCCTTGTAGCCCTGCTGGACGGCGAGGTCGGCCAGACCCTGGGTGAGCACCCACTGCCTGGTCTCGCCCTGGTTCAGCACCAGCGGCAGCAGGTACTGGTTCCACTGGCCCAGGATGTTGAAGATGCCGACGCTGATCAGGCCCGGCCTGGCCATCGGCAGCATCACCTGGAAGAAGGCCCGGGAGTGCGAGGCCCCGTCGATCAGCGCCGCCTCCGCGACCGAGGTCGGAAGGGTCCGGAAGAAGGCGGTCAGGAAGAAGACCGTGAAGGGGAGCGAGTAGGCGATGTAGACCAGGACCAGCCCCGGGACGGTGTTCAGCAGCTGCATGTTCTTCAGGACGAAGAACAGCGGCACCAGGACCATGATCACCGGGAAGGCCATGCCGCCGACGAACAGGAAGTAGACGAACCGGTTGCCCGGGAACTCGAAGCGGGCCAGCACATAGGCCGCCATCGACCCCAGGATCATGGTGCCGGTGGTGGAGAACCCGACCAGCACGAAGGTGTTGAGGAAGTACCGCCCGATGTTGGCCTTGGTCCAGGCCCGGCTCCAGTTCTCGAAGTGCGGATGGGTCGGCAGCGACCACGGTGAGCCCAGGATCTGCCCGTCGGTCTTGAACGAGCTCCACACCGCCCACAGCAGCGGCACCCCCACCATCAGCGCCCACAGGACCAGGAAGGCGTGCGAGAAGACGTTGAGCACCCCGCCCTCGCTGATGCGCCACCTGCGCCTGGCGCCCGCCACCCGCTGCTGCCGGGGCTCCGCGTTCTCCACCCGTACGGTGTCCGTCGTCATCGCAGGCTCCCTAGAACTCGACCCGCTCGCGCCGCGAGAACCGCAGCGTGAGGACGGCGAACACCATGGTCACAACCAGCATCGCGATCCCCATGGCCGCCGCGAGGCCGTACTGGCTGCTCTCCCGGAACGCCGTCTTCCACAGCAGCAGCGGAACCACCTGGGTGGCGTTGTCGGGACCGCCGTTCTGCACCGACATGATCTGGACGAAGGCGAAGGCGTCCATGCAGATGATGCCCATGTACACCCAGCCGGTCTGGACGGTGTCCCACAGCAGCGGCAGCGTGATCCGGAAGAAGGTCGCGCCCCGGCTCGCGCCGTCCAGCAGCGCCGCCTCGTAGATGTCGCCCGGGATGGAGGACATGCCGGCCGAGAACAGCACCACGTAGAAGCCCACGCTGCACCAGACCATCACGGCCATGACGCAGATCAGGGCCAGGCCCGGGTCGCCCAGCCAGGACTGCTGGAGCGAGCCCAGACCGACCGCCCCGAGCAGTGAGTTGAGCAGCCCGTCGTCCGGGTCGGGGTTGTAGATCTGCTGCCACAGCACGGCGACGATCGTGATCGACAGCACCTGCGGGAAGAAGTACACGATCTTGTACACGCCCGAGCCCCGGACACCGCTGACGGCCCCCGTGCCCCGCTTGCCCGGTCTGCGGCGGCTGCCGCCCACGTTGAGCATGAAGGCGAAGAACAGGCCGAGCCCCAGCGTCACGACCGGCACGACCAGGAGAATGATGACGTTGTGCCACAGCGCTTGCCAGAACAGGGCGTTGTGCAGCAGTTTGTCGTAGTTGTCCAGGCCGACGAAGTTCATGTCGGGGGTCAGCCCGCTCCAGTCCGTCATCGAGATCTGGAACGCCTGGAAGAACGGCGAGATCACGAAGACGGCGTACAGCGCCAGGGGAGCCGCCAGAAACCCGATGATGAACCGGTACTTACCGTGCCGCATGGCGCTGTCGTCCCGTCAGGAGTGCTTGAACTTCTTGATCGACGAGTCCTTCTTGGTGTCGTCAGCGGCCCTCTGCGCCCGCTTGACCCACTCGGACGCCTTGATCCGGCCGGTGAGCAGCTGGCCGGTCGCCCCTCCGATCGTGTCGTTGCTGAGCGTGGGATACCAGTCCTGCAGCCGGGGATTGACCACGTTCGAACCGGCCGCCTTCAGCGCGGCGCTCGCCGACGTCAGACCCGGGGTCAGACTCAGCCCCTCCTCGGCTCCGGCGTAACAGGTGAGCGACTTGAGCGACTTGGTGAAGGCCTGGGCGTGCTTCTTGCTGAGCATGATGCGCAGCAACTCCATGCCGCCCTCGGGGTTCTTGCCCTTCTTGGCCACGATGAAGGGCTCACCGGCCGCCGCCCGGACGGTGCCGAAGGGCAGTTTGTCGGAGCTCGCGGCGCCGATCGTGCCGCCCACGCCCAGCTCGAAGTCCTTCGGCATGGTCGGGGCGGCCTCGTTCTCCACCCAGGAGCCGTTGGGGATGAAAGCGGCCTTGCCCTTGGTCCAGGCGGTCTGTGCCTGGATGTGGGTCATACCCTCGGAGCCGGTGAGGAAGTACCCCTTGGCGGCCAGCTCCTCGTAGTACTCGGCGACCTGGAGGACCGCGTCGGCCTGCCAGGCGCCGTCCTCCAGGTTGTCGATGGCGACGATCGCCTCCTTGCCGCCGACCTTGGCGATCTGGGCGTAGAGATCGAAGTGGACGTAGTACGGGTACTTGCCGGGGTACGTGAAGGGGGCGATGCCCGCCCTCTTGATCGTGCCGGCCAGCTTGACCATGTCGTCGAAGGTCTGCGGGTACTCCCAGCCCTTGTCCTTGAGCAGCTTCTGGGAGTACCAGGTGCCGTAGACGGTGAAGGCGTAGTTGAGGGCGTAGACCGCGCTGGTGCCGTACTGGCCCTGCTCGACGGTGCCGGCGACCAGGATGTCGCGGACCTTCTTGGCCGGGTCGTCGACGGTCGCCGCGTCGAGCAGCGGGGTGAGGTCGGCGAGCTGTCCCTGGGCGGCCAGGGACGCGGTGTCCAGGTTGTCGGCACCGGAGTTGTCCATCACGTCGGGCGGGGTGCCGCCGGCGAAGCGGGGTTGCAGCTTGGGGCCGAGCGCCTGGGTTCCGGTGTGCTTGACGGTGACGCCATAGGTGGCGGCGTAGTCCTTCTCGGCGTTCTTGACGTAGTCGTCGCCGAAGCCGCCCTTGAAGATGAACGCTTCGAGGGCGGTGCCCTTCTTCACCCCGAGAGGATTCTTGGCGGAGGTCGCGCCCGCGGGCGCGGTGGAAGCGTCGCTGCCGCTTCCACCGGAGGTGGCGCAGGCGCTCAGCAGCGCCGCGGAGGGGGCGGCGAGCAGGCCGACGGCCATCGCTCGTTTGATCAGATCGCGGCGGTTCACATCAGGGTTCATTCGTGGGATCCCATGCTCGGTCCTCGCCTGGACCTGAAAGGTATAGTCCAGTTCCTGTGAGCTGAGCAAGGTCATGCACGCGTTTGGCGGACAGCTTTCCCTAGTTGAGACCCGGCGGAAACAGGAACGGGCCCGTTCCCCCGAAAAGGGGGGCACGGGCCCGTCGCCGTTCGGCGTCCGGCCGGATTTCTACTTGCGGATCAGCGAACGCAGCACGTACTGCAGGATGCCGCCGTTGCGGTAGTAGTCCGCCTCACCGGGGGTGTCGATGCGGACGACCGCGTCGAAGTCCACGCCGGTGTCGGTGGTGACCTTGACGGTGCCGGGGGTGGTGCCGTCGTTCAGGACGGTGACGCCGGTGAAGGAGAAGGTCTCCTCGCCCGTCAGCCCGAGGCTCTGCGCCGAAGCGCCCTCGGGGAACTGCAGGGGCAGCACGCCCATGCCGATCAGGTTCGAGCGGTGGATGCGCTCGTAGGACTCGGCGATGACGGCCTTGACGCCGAGCAGCGAGGTGCCCTTGGCCGCCCAGTCGCGGGACGAGCCGGAGCCGTACTCCTTGCCGGCCAGGATCACCAGCGGGATGCCGGCGGCCTGGTAGTTCTGCGAGGCGTCGTAGATGAAGGAGACCGGCGCCCCCTCCTGCGTGAAGTCGCGGGTGAAGCCGCCCTCGGTGCCGGGCGCGACCTGGTTGCGCAGCCGGATGTTGGCGAAGGTGCCGCGGATCATGACCTCGTGGTTGCCGCGGCGGGAGCCGTAGCTGTTGAAGTCACGGCGCTCGACGCCGTGCTCGGTGAGGTACTGGCCGGCCGGGGTGTCGGCCTTGATGGCGCCGGCCGGGGAGATGTGGTCGGTGGTGACCGAGTCGCCCAGCTTGGCCAGCACCCGGGCACCGGAGATGTCGGTGACGGGGGACGGCTCGGCCTGCATGCCCTCGAAGTAGGGGGGCTTGCGCACGTAGGTGGACTGCGGGTCCCACTCGAAGGTGTCGCCGGTCGGGATCGGCAGCGACTGCCACTGCGCGTCACCCGCGAAGACGTCCTGGTAGGACTTGTTGAACATGTCCTCGCCGATGGCGTTGGCCACGACGTCGTTGACCTCGGCCTCGGTCGGCCAGAGGTCCTGGAGGTAGACCGGCTTGCCGTCCTGGTCGGTGCCCAGGGCGTCCTTGGTGATGTCCACCTTCATCGAGCCCGCGAGGGCGTACGCGACGACCAGCGGCGGCGACGCCAGGTAGTTCATCTTGACGTCGGGGTTGATCCGGCCCTCGAAGTTGCGGTTGCCGGACAGCACCGCGGCGACCGCCAGGTCGTGCTCGTTGACCGCCTTGGAGACCTCCTCCGGCAGCGGGCCGGAGTTGCCGATGCAGGTGGTGCAGCCGTAACCGACCAGGTTGAAGCCGACCTTGTCGAGGTACGGGGTCAGGCCCGCCTTGTCGAAGTAGTCGGTGACGACCTTGGAGCCCGGGGCCAGGGTGGTCTTGACCCACGGCTTGCGGGTCAGGCCCTTCTCGACCGCCTTCTTGGCGACCAGGGCGGCCGCCACCATGACGTACGGGTTCGAGGTGTTGGTGCAGGAGGTGATCGCGGCGACGGTGACGGCGCCGTGGTCGATCTCGTACGTCGACCCGTCGGGGGCGGTGACCAGCGTCGGGCGGGTCGGCACCCCGTCGGTGGCGGCGGGGGCATCGGAGGCGGGGAAGGACTCCTTGCCGGCCTCGTCGTCGTCCTCGACGTAGTTGCGCACGTCGGCCGCGAACTGCTCGGCGGCGTTGGCCAGGACGATACGGTCCTGCGGGCGCTTGGGGCCGGCGATGGAGGGGACGACCGTGGACAGGTCGAGCTCCAGCTTCTCGGAGAAGTCCGGCTCGGCGGCCGGGTCCAGCCACAGACCCTGCTCCTTGGCGTACGCCTCGACGAGCGCGAGCTGCTGCTCGGGACGGCCGGTGAGCTTCAGGTACTTGATCGTCTCGGCGTCGATCGGGAAGATCGCGGCGGTCGAGCCGAACTCCGGCGACATGTTGCCGATGGTGGCGCGGTTGGCCAGCGAGGTCGCCGAGACGCCCTCACCGTAGAACTCGACGAACTTGCCGACGACGCCGTGCTTGCGCAGCATCTCGGTGATCGTGAGGACCAGGTCGGTGGCGG
This sequence comes from Streptomyces sp. RLA131, assembly GCF_056270125.1. Lineage (NCBI taxonomy): Bacteria > Bacillati > Actinomycetota > Actinomycetes > Kitasatosporales > Streptomycetaceae > Streptomyces > Streptomyces sp. RLA131. The sequence goes on along the minus strand of NZ_JBWDOQ010000002.1, from coordinate 6,438,379 downwards.
TGGTGCCGGTCGGCAGCTCACCGGTCAGCTTGAAGCCGACCACGCGCGGGATCAGCATCGACACCGGCTGGCCCAGCAGCGCGGACTCCGCCTCGATGCCGCCGACGCCCCAGCCCAGCACGCCCAGGCCGTTGACCATCGTGGTGTGCGAGTCGGTGCCGACGAGGGTGTCGGGGTACGCCTGGCCGTTGCGGACCATGACGGTGCGGGCCAGGTGCTCGATGTTGACCTGGTGGACGATGCCGGTGCCGGGCGGGACGACCTTGAACTCGTCGAAGGCGGTCTGGCCCCAGCGCAGGAACTGGTAACGCTCCCGGTTGCGGCCGTACTCCAGCTCCACGTTCTGCGCGAAGGCGTCCGCGGTGCCGAACTTGTCGGCGATCACCGAGTGGTCGATGACCAGCTCGGCCGGGGCCAGCGGGTTGATGCGCGACGCGTCGCCGCCCAGCTCCTTGACGGCCTCGCGCATGGTGGCGAGGTCCACGACGCAGGGCACACCCGTGAAGTCCTGCATGATCACGCGGGCCGGCGTGAACTGGATCTCCTGGCTCGGCTGCGCCTGCGAGTCCCAGCCGCCGATCGCCCGGATGTGGTCGGCGGTGATGTTCGCGCCGTCCTCGGTGCGCAGCAGGTTCTCCAGCAGCACCTTCAGGCTGTAAGGGAGGCGCTCGGAGCCCTCGACCTTGTCCAGCCGGAAGATCTCGTACGACTCGTCGCCCACCTGCAGCGTGCTGCGGGCGTCGAAGCTGTTCGCCGACACGACAGTCTCCTTCATTGCATGAATTCGCGCGTACCACCGCAATGCTGCCGCTTCGGCGGCCTTGCCGATCCGCTGAGGTCAGACTAAGTTAGGTAAGCCTTACCCGGACCTGGGATGCGAGCGGCAGCGGTACGCCTCGGCAGATATCTCGATGTCGAGATAACTCTAGTACATCACCGCCGCCCGGTCATGCTCCGGGCTGCCGTCCTGTCTCCGTGAAGGCTGGGCAGTCTCGGTCTTCACCGGGCAAATGGGCCCACGTCTCACTCTTCTCCGGGCAAACGCTGTCGTGTCTCAGTCTTGCGCGGGCGCCGCCGTCCGGCCTTTCGTGGCTTAGCTGTACCGCGTCGGTACTTGGCTGCGCAGACCGGGATGGAGGCGGCGGACTTCTGGGTGACGGTGATCGGGCCGGATGGTGCCCGTGGGCAGGGTCCGCCGAGTGTGATGTGACCGGAGCGGTTCGAGATGGGTCGCCCGTCGGTCCTTTCCTGCCTGTCGCGGCCGGCGCGACTTCACGGGCTGGACAGGTGGCCGACCGGTCGACCGTGCGAGTCGGCCGGCTGGGGCTACGAGCGCGTGGGCGCCCTGGAAGCGGTGTTCGCGGCGAATCCCCGCCGGCCGGCCGGGTTCCGGCACGCGCGGGTAACGCGTGAGGAGACGGCTGCGGCTCCGCATGGGGTGTTCGCGGGTGGAGCAGGTTCTCCTGAACGGTTCCCGGGCCGTGGGAGATCCGGTGCCGGTGCTGCCGGTGCCCTATCACCTGCTGTGGTGTCAGCACCTCGTGGTGGATCCGCAAGCGGCGGTGCTGTCGCCGACGTCCTGGGTGACGCCGGGCCGGATCGAGCGGGAGGGGGACGGGGATGCTGACGCGTCCGCGGCTTGAGTTCACGACCACCGACGTCCGGGAGCTCGGCCCGCCTCAGACGCAGCCGCGTCCCCAGCAGATACCGGTCCGTGATCACACGGGTGACAGTGACTGACGAAGGAGCCGGAGGACTCGCCGGCAAGAACCGTCTGGGCAGCGGGGTGATGTCCGGACCTGATCGCGCCTGAGAGCGTGTGCCCACCGGCCGGCCCTCTCCAGCCATTTCCGGTGCGGGGGTCTGGTCCGGTGTGATGCTGTGACGGGCGCCCGCCCCTGATTGACGCAGGGGCGGGCGTCGTATCAGCTCAGGGCCTGGTCAGCCGGCGCACAGGGTCAGGTTGACCGTGTCGCCGGACTTGACGATCTTCGGGGTGTGCGGGTCCACACCCACCACCGCACCGGGCTTGCAGCCCTTGTCGGCCTTCTTGGTGACGGTGCCGAGCTTCGTCTGCGTCTTCAGGAGCGCCTGCTTGGCGAGCACCAGGTCCAGGTTCGCGAAGTCGATCGGGATGGTCACGCCGTGGTCGTCGAACAGCAGGGTGGTGGCGTCGCTGGTGGTGGCCGCGCTGGTAGCCGCCGGGGTCGAGTTGCTGCTGCCGCCGGCGCCCGAGGTGGCCAGGGCGGTTCCCCCGCCCGCCGCGATGAGGGCGGCGGCCACTGCGGCGATGCCGATGGTGCGCCTGCGCCGGGTGCGGCGCAGGATCCGGGGCGCGTCGAAGTCGGGGGCCTCGGCGGAGTTCGCGAATCGGTTCATGGCGTTCATCAGTTCCTCTTCGAAGGGTGTGCAGCCGGAAGCCCGTGCGTCGCCGTACGAGGTCATCGGATTCCTTCCGTGTGCTGCCGTGGTGAAGGGGCGGAGAGTACGGGCATCTGGCCTCTGAGCTTCTCGATCCCGCGAGCGAGCTGGGAGCGCACCGTGCTCGGCGATATGTCCAGGTCGGCCGCTATCTCGATGTCGGAGAGGTCGTGGAAGTACCGCAGCACCACGACCGTCCGCATCCGCATGGGCAGTTGCTGCAGCGCGCGCACCAACTGGTCCCTGCTGTCGACCTGCCCGAAATCGTCCCCCGGGGCGGCTTTGTCACCGCTTTCCGGATCGGAGATCGTGACCAGACGGCGGAACCTGCGCCAGCGGTCATTGGCCAGGTTCACCATGATCCGCCGCACATAGGCCTCCGGGGCGTCCTTGGCGGAGATCGTGCGCCACTTGCGGCAGGCCCGCTCCAAGGTCTCCTGGACCAGATCCTCCGCCGCCTCACGGCTGCCCGTCAGGACGAAGGCACCCCGGAACAGCGCGGTCGACCTCGCGGCAACGAAAGCCTGAAAATCCGTCTCCATACGCTCCTCCCTTCCTGTCACCCCTCCTCGACGTGAACACCGCCCCATCTGCTGCACCGCCGCGCTGAGACCTGGGTCACAGGCGTCGATGCCGTCCGGTGCCAACCGGAAGGACGGCATCCCCCGCACACACCACCCCACGTCAGCGACCTGACCCCCGAACACACCACCACCAGCCCCGACACACCCACCTGACATGCCGTCACTTACACCCGCACCGGCACCGGCACCGGCACCAAACCGGCACCTCGGACGGGCTTCTCAGCCCCACCTGAATCGCAAAGAATGCCCACGGTCAGATGAGACTGGACAGCTGCCCTTGTCCGCGCTCCTGCGCCCTCGTGTGCCCGACGGCGGCGGCACAGCGACGGGCCAGCCGCCCGAAGGCGTCCCTGAGTTCGGCCGGCCCGACGACCTCGATACCGGCGTCGAACCCCGCGATGGCGGCGGCCAGGGCGGGCCACGACCACGAGCCCAGGACCAGCCGGCAGCGGTTGGGGCCGAGTTCCTCGACGACTGCGTCGCGGGTGTGGCCGGCCACGACGGCGGCGGGCAGATCGAGGATCACCTCGCCGCGGCGGGGCCAGTCGCCCGAGCCGTCGGAGCCCCGGAACCTGCCGGCCACGAAGGCGTCCACCTCGCCGCCGGGCAGTTCGCGCGGGGTGAAACGGGGCCCGGCAGGGATACGCGGGGTGATCCGGTCCGCGCGGAACGTACGCCAGTCCTCACGGTCGAGGTCCCAGGCGACGAGGTACCAGCGCCCGCCCCAGGTGACGAGGTGGTGCGGCTGCACCCGGCGCGGAGGGGGCGCGGCGCGGTCGTCGCCGGTGGCTCCCGGTGCGAACGCGGGGGCGTAGTCGAAGCGCAGCACCTCGCGGGCGTGGACGGCGTCGCTGAGCGCCATGAGCACGCCGCTGCCGACCTGCGGTTCCGGCCGGATCGCGGGCCGCTCGACGGCGGTGACCCGCAGGGTGTCGATTCGGTGCCGCAGCCGGGCGGGCATGACCTGCCGGACGGTGGTCAGCGCGCGGGCCGCGGCCTCCTCGATACCGGCGCCGATGGTGGTGGCGATCCGGAGTGCGACGGCCAGAGCGACGGCCTGCTCGTCGTCGAACAGCAACGGGGGCAGCTCCGTGCCGGCGTCGAGCCGGTACCCGCCGTCGGGCCCCTTGAAGGCCACTACGGGATAGCCCAGCTCGCGCAGGCGGTCGACATCGCGGCGCACGGTGCGCGGGCTGATGTCCAGCCGCTCGGCCAGCAGCGCCCCCGGCCAGTCCCGGCGCGCCTGGAGCAACGAGAGCAGTGCGAGCAGGCGCGCTGAGGTCTTCGGCATGACTCCATGCTGCCCGCGGAAGCGGCCACATCCTGACCGCTTCCCCTGCGACCTTCGTTGCGTGCCGGACAACGCCGGACAACGGGAACAACCGGAAGGGCCCGATCACCATGACGTCCACGTCCACGACCACGACCGCGAGCACGAAGGCGGGCACGGCCGCTCCCCGCTCCACTCCCGACGCCGAGCGGGCCGACCTGCTCGCCGCGCTCGCGACCGCGCGATCCGCCCTGACCGACACGGTGCGCGGGCTCGGCGACGAGCAGGTCGGCGAGCATCCGACGGTCAGCGCCCTGTGCCTGGGCGGGCTGATCAAGCATGTCGCGTCGATCGAGGAGAGCTGGCTGCGCTTCGTCGTCGAGGGCCCGTCGGCCATGCGGCACGACCTGCCCGACGGTGTCACCTGGGACGACCTCGCGGCGGGCACCGCACGCGAGTTCCCGCAGTGGGCGATCGACCACCGCAACGGCTTCCGGATGCTGCCCGGCGAGACCCTGGCCGGGATCGTCGCGCGTTACGAGCGGGTCGCCGCCCGCAGCGAGGAGGTCATCGCCTCCGTACCCGACCTGTCGGCGACGCACCCGCTGCCGGAGGCGCCCTGGAACGAGCCGGGAGCGGTGCGCAGCGTGCGCCGGGTGCTGACGCACGTCATCGCCGAGACCGCCCAGCACGCCGGGCACGCCGACATCCTGCGCGAGACGCTCGACGGCCGGAAGTCGACCTGAGCGGTGCCGGGGCCCCGCCGGACCGGCCGGACCCGCCGGACCGGCCGGACGTGGTTCAGCGGCCGGAGTAGCTGTCGGAGTAGCTGAAGTCCCCGACGGTCCAGGCGCTCACGTCCGCGATGGCGACCCGGTACATCCCGCCGGTCTCGGGGATCCCCACACTGCCCTGGAGGATTCTCGCGACGTGGAAGTGCAGATGCGTGGGGCGCCCGGACGCCGCGCCGTCGCCGGCGAAGACGGCCGCGAACCGGCCCAGCCGGTCCGAGTCCTTGAGGACCTCGGCCACCCGCTGCCGCCACACGGACTCGGGCGCCAGGCGCCCGGTGATGACGGTGCCGTCGGCGACCACGGTGAGGGACATCTGATTGCTTTGCTCGGACTCCACCAGGGCGGCCACGTCGACAAGCAGATCATCAGGGTTCGGCATGAGACCCGATTCTACCCAGCCGGGGAGTCCCCGCCCACGGCTGCGGCCCGGTCGCCCCGGCGGGCGGGGCCCGAGCCCCCGCGCATCAGGTCGTTGAACTCGGCGTAGTCGATGGCCTCGCCGAAGGAGTCGTACGTCCCCTGCTCCAGCAACTCGCGCGCGCCGCGCCGGACCAGGGCGTAGGCGGACTCGGCGAGGGCGCCGCCGACGCTGACGCGGGCGGCGCCGGCGGCGGCCAGTTCGGCGACCGGCGGGGCGCCGGGGCCGGCGAGGACGCCGAGCGGGGCGTCCACGGCCTCGGCGAGCCGGGCGATCAGCGCCGGGTCGGTGACGCCGGGGACGAAGATCCCGGAGGCCCCCGCGGCGAGGTAGGCGGTGGCGCGGGCCACGGTGTCGTCGAAACCGCCGAGGCCCCGCAGGAAGGTGTCCACCCGGGCGTGGACGAACAGCGGCACGCCCTCGGCGTCGGCGGCGGCGCGGGCGGCCGCGATGCGGGCGGCGGCGTCGGCGGGGGTGCGCAGGGCCGGGCCGGTGGAGTCCTCGATGTTGACGCCGACGGCGCCGGCGGCCAGTACGCCCCGGACGGTGTCGGCGACGCCGGCCGGGTCGTCGGCGTAACCGCCCTCGATGTCGGCGCTGACCGGGACCGAGACGGCGGCGGTGATCCGGGCGACGGCGCGCAGGACCTCGTCACGGTCGGCGTGGCCGCCGTCGGCGGCGCCCAGGGCCCAGGCGACACCGGAGCTGGTGGTGGCGATCGCGGCGGCCCCGGCCTCCTCGACGACCCGGGCGCCGGCGGCGTCCCAGGCGTTGGGCAGGACCAGCGGGCGGCCCGCGGTGTGGAGGGAGTGGAAGAGCTCGGCCCTGGCCCTGAGGTCCGCCCGGGCCGTCGGGCCGAGGGGGTTCGTCGGGGTGGCGGGGGTCGTCGGGGTGGCGGGGGTCGTCGGGGTGGCGGGGGTCGTCGGCATGGCGACAGTCCATCAGGTGGCGACGGGTACGGTCTCGCGGTTTTCCGACGCGTACGTCGCCGGTCAGCTCCATGTCGGATTTTCGCTAGCCGCAACCGCCCGCAGGGCCAATGCTGGAAGACATGCACGAAGACTTCGAGCGCTGCGTACGTGCCGTACAGGCCAAGGACACCCGCTTCGACGGGTGGTTCTTCACGGCTGTGCTGACGACCCGGATCTACTGCCGGCCCGGCTGCCCGGCCGTGCCGCCCAAGCCCGAGAACATGACCTTCCACCCGAGCGCGGCCGCCGCCCAGCAGGCCGGATTCCGGGCCTGCAAGCGCTGCCGGCCCGACGCGAGCCCGGGCTCCCCGCAGTGGAACGAGCGGGCGGACCTGGTGGCGCGCGCCATGCGGCTGATCGCCGACGGGGTGGTGGACCGGGAGGGGGTGCCGGGCCTGGCCGCCCGGCTGGGCTACAGCACCCGCCAGATCGAACGGCAGCTGCTGGCGGAGCTGGGGGCCGGACCGCTGGCCCTGGCGAGGGCGCAGCGGGCCCAGACGGCGCGGCTGCTGATCGAGACGAGCACCCTGCCGATGTCCGACGTGGCCTTCGCCGCCGGTTTCACCAGCATCAGGACCTTCAACGACACCGTGCGCGAGGTCTTCGCGCTGACCCCGAGCGAGCTGCGGACCCGGTCCCGGATCCGCCCGGACGGGCAGGCGGCCACCGGGTCGCTGTCGCTGCGGCTGCCGTACCGGGCGCCGCTCTGCCCGGACAACCTCTTCGGGCACCTGGCCGCGACCGGGGTGCCCGGGGTGGAGGAGTGGCGGGACGGCGCCTACCGCCGCACGCTGCGGCTGCCGCGCGGGCACGGCGTGGTGAGCCTGCGGCCCGCGGCGGACCACATCGCGTGCCGGCTGTCCCTCACCGACTGGCGGGACCTGTCGCTGGCGATCAGCCGCTGCCGGTGGCTGCTGGACCTGGACGCCGACCCGGTGGCGGTGGACGAGCTGCTGCGGCAGGACCCGCTGCTCGCCCCCTACGTGGACAAGACCCCGGGCCGGCGGGTGCCGCGCACGGTGGACGGGGCGGAGTTCGCGGTGCGGGTGGTGCTGGGGCAGCAGGTGTCGACGGCGGCGGCACGCACCCTGGCCGGGCGGCTGGTGGCGGCGCACGGTGAGCCGGTGGACGACCCCGAGGCCGGCAGCGGGGGCGGGCTGAGCCGGCTCTTCCCCTCGCCGGAGGCCCTGGCCGCGCTCGACCCGGCCGCACTGGCCATGCCGGGCACCCGTCGCGCCACCCTCACCGGCCTGGTCGCGGAGCTGGCGGCGGGCGGTATCGACCTCGGGGTCGGCGCCGACTGGGACCGGGCCCGGCAGCAGCTCGCCGCGCTCCCCGGACTGGGCCCCTGGTCCGTCGAGGCCGTCGCCATGCGGGCGCTCGGCGACCCCGACGCCTTCCTGCCGACCGACCTCGGCGTCCGGCACGCCGCCCGCGCGCTGGGCCTGCCCGCCACCCCGGCGGCGCTGACCCGGCACTCCGCCGCGTGGCGCCCGTGGCGCGCGTACGCCGTCCAGTACCTGTGGGCCACCGGCGACCACCCCGTCAACCGCCTCCCGACGAAGGACATCTGACATGCGTACGTACACCGTGACCGACAGCCCGGTCGGCCCGCTGACGCTGGTCGCCGAGGACGGCGCGCTGGCCGGGCTCTACATGACCGAGCAGCGCCACCGCCCGCCGCAGGAGAGCTTCGGCGAGCGCGACCCGGCGGGCCGTGGCTTCGGTGCCGTCATCGAGCAGCTGGGGGCGTACTTCGCGGGCGGGCTGACCACCTTCGACGTCCCGCTGGCGCTGCGCGGCACCCCCTTCCGGCAACGCGTCTGGGAGGCGCTGCGGGCGATCCCGTACGGCTCGGTGGTCTCGTACGGGCAGCTCGCCGCAGTGCTGGGGCAGCCGGCCGCGTCCCGGGCCGTGGGGCTGGCCAACGGGCGCAACCCGGTGGGCATCATCGTGCCGTGCCACCGGGTGGTCGGCGCCGACGGCAGCCTCACGGGCTACGGCGGCGGACTGGCCCGCAAGCGGCAGCTGCTGGACTTCGAGCGCGGGCTGCCGGATTCCTAGCGGGCCTGCTGCCTGGCTGCCTTGGCTCGGCGGGGCTCGGCGGGGCTCGGCGGGGCTCGGCGGGGCTCGGCGGGGCTCGGCGGGGCTCGGCGGGGCTCGGCGGGGCTTGGCGGGGCTTGGCGGGCCGGCATCTCATATGTGAGATAGCCTCGCCCCATGGGAGACGACTACCTCGCACGTATCGGCAGGCTCATCCGTGACGCCCGCCAGCACCGGGGCTGGACACAGGCACAACTCGCCGAGGCACTGGGCACCAGCCAGAGCGCGGTGAACCGCATCGAACGCGGCAACCAGAACATCAGCCTTGAGATGATCGCGCGGATCGGCGAGGCCCTCGACAGCGAGATCGTCTCCCTCGGCTACGCGGGCCCCATGCATCTGCGGGTCGTCGGCGGCCGGCGGCTGTCCGGCAGCATCGATGTGAAGACCAGCAAGAACGCCTGCGTCGCCCTGCTGTGCGCCTCGCTGCTCAACGCGGGGCGCACGACGCTGCGCCGGGTCGCCAGGATCGAGGAGGTCTACCGGATCCTCGAAGTGCTGGCCAGCATCGGTGTGCGGGCCCGCTGGATCAACGACGGCAACGACCTGGAGATCGTGCCGCCGGCCCGGCTGGACCTGGAGGCGATGGACACCGAGGCGGCCCGCCGCACCCGCAGCGTCATCATGTTCCTGGGTCCGCTGATGCACCTGACCGACCGGTTCCGGCTGCCGTACGCGGGCGGCTGCGACCTCGGTACGCGTACCGTCCAGCCGCATATGACGGCGCTTCGGCACTTCGGTCTCGAAGTCACCGCCACCACCGGCGTCTACCACGCCCAGGTCCACCGGAACACCTCCCCCACCCGGCCGATCGTGCTGACCGAGCGCGGGGACACCGTCACCGAGAACGCGCTGCTGGCCGCCGCCCGGCACGACGGGGTCACGGTCATCCGCAACGCCAGCTCCAACTACATGGTCCAGGACCTGTGCTTCTACCTGGAGCAGCTCGGCGTGAAGGTCGAGGGGATCGGCACCACCACGCTCACCGTCCACGGCGTGCCGCGCATCGACCGGGACGTGGACTACGCGCCGTCGGAGGATCCGGTCGAGGCGATGAGCCTGATGGCGGCGGCGGTCGTCACCGAGTCGGAGCTGACGATCCGGCGGGTGCCGATCGAGTTCCTGGAGATCGAGCTGGCGGTCCTGGAGGAGATGGGCCTGGACCACGAGCGCTCACCGGAGTACCGGGCCGACAACGGCCGTACGCGGCTCACCGATCTGACCGTCCGCCCGTCCAAGCTCCGCTCCCCCATCGACAAGATCCACCCGATGCCCTTCCCGGGCCTCAACATCGACAACGTGCCCTTCTTCGCGGCCATCGCCGCCATGGCGCAGGGCTCCACCCTCATCCACGACTGGGTCTACGACAACCGCGCGATCTACCTCACCGAACTGACCCGGCTCGGCGCCGACGTCAAGCTGCTCGACCCGCACCGGGTGCTGGTCGAGGGCCCGACGCGCTGGCGGTCGGCGGAGATGATGTGCCCGCCGGCGCTGCGGCCCGCGGTGGTCGTACTGCTGGCGATGCTGGCGGCGGAGGGCACCTCGGTGCTGCGCAACGTCTATGTCATCAACCGGGGTTACGAGGATCTGGCCGACCGGCTCAACTCGATCGGCGCGCGCATCGAGACCTTCCGCGACATCTGACCGGCGCGCGGGCGGCGAGACGCGGGCGCCGCGGGCGTCAGCCGACGGGGAAGCTGTCCGCGCCGAGGACGTTCAGCAGGGCCAGCTTGTCGTGGCTGTCCGTGCCGGGCGTCGCGGTGAAGACGAGCAGGGACTGCGACTGGTCGGGATCCCGCAGGCTCTGGCAGAACAGGTCGATGCGCCCGACCTGCGGGTGGACGAAGCGTTTGGCGTCGCTCCAGCGCGGGCCGACCTCCTGCCGGTCCCACAGGGACGCGAACTCCGGGCTCCGGTGCCGCAGGCCCGCCACCAGACGGGCGGCCTGCGACCGGGGCCCTTCCCGCGTGGACGCCGCCCGCAGGAGCGCGACGTTCACACGGCTGTTGAGGCCGTGGTCGTCGGGGAGGTACCGGCCGCGGGCGGCCGGCTCGGTGAACCAGCGGTAGGGGGCGCTGCGGGCCTCCCCGGTGTAGTGCGTCTGCTCTCCGAGCAGGGCCACGGCAGGAGGTGTCTGCAGCAACGTCTCGCCGAGGGGACCCATGACCTGTGCCGGGGTGTCCCGCAGCCGGTCCAGGATGCGCATCAGTCCCGGGTTGACGTGCTCGCCGCGCAGCCGCCAGCGCGGTGTGCGGTGCCCGCACAGCAGAAACAGGTGATCGCGCTCGTCGGGGGTGAGGCGCAGCCCACGGGCGATGGCCGCCGCCATCCGCTGCGAGGGCCGCGGCCCGCTGCCACGTTCCAGGCGGGCGAAGTAGTCGGCGGACATGTCGCACAGTTCGGCCACCTCCTCCCGTCGCAGCCCGCGGGCGCGCCGGCGCGATCCGCGGCGCAGTCCCACGTCCTCCGGTTGCAGCGCCTCCCGCCGGGCACGCAGGAAGGCACCCAGCGACGCGCGGTCCACCGTCTGCTCCATGGACTTCCCCCAGGGGTCGCGTGCGGTTCGGACGCCGGCCGAGGCCGCCGCGCCTCCACCATCGTCGCAGCCGCGAGCGGTCTCAGCCACGGACTGCGAGTCAGTGGCTGAGCGGGTCCTTCATCCGCGCCGCCGGGTGCCGTCCACTGGTCGTCGAGGAACAACGCGAGGCGCTTCGGCGCGCGTTGTTCCTCGACGACCGGGACGAGAGGGGCCCCATGGCCAAGTGGACAGCTGCCGACCTGCCGGGCATGACCGGCAAAACCGTGCTCATCACCGGAGCCGGCAGCGGCATCGGTCTGGTCACCGCCCGCGAGTTCGGGCGCGTCGGCGCCCGAGTCGTGCTGGGGGTGCGCGACACGGAGAAGGGCCGCCGGGCGATCGCGGGGATGCCCGGCGACTTCGACGTCCGGCGCCTGGACGTCGCCGACCTGGGATCGGTACGGAACTTCGCACAGTCGTGGACCGGCGACCTGGACATCCTCATCAACAACGCGGGTGTCATGGACATCCCGGCGGCGCGGACCGCGGACGGTTTCGACGTACAGACCGCGACGAACTACACCGGTCCGTTCGTCCTGACCAATCTGCTCCTGCCGCACCTGGCCGACCGCGTCGTCGGCGTGACCAGCCAGCTGCACCGGCAGTCCAAGCTGAATCCGCACGACTTCGACTGGCGGTCGCGGGGATACCACAGGATGAACGCCTACCGGGACTCCAAGCTCGCGGTCGTGCTGTTCTCCCTGGAACTGCAGCGGCGGCTGACGGCGTCGGGCAGCCCGGTCCGGTCGGTACTCGCCCACCCCGGCATCGCCACGACGTCCCTGGCCGCGCACTCGTCGGCGAACGTCGTCAACCGCTTCAGCTTCCTGCTCAACGACCCCGCACACGGGGCACTGCCCACCCTGTACGCCGCGACACAGGACGTGCCCGCAAACGCCTACGTCGGCCCGGACGGCCTCGGCGGTGTCAAGGGCCACCCCGCCGTGCGCAAGCCGGGCAAGGCCGGCCTGGACGGGACGAAGGCCCGCGACCTGTGGCTGGCGACCGTCGCGCTGACGGGAACCGGCCGCTGAACCACCCGGAAGCGACGGCGAGGCCGGCCGGCCGCCGTCACGGCAGCACGGCGATCCCGTCCAGTTCGACCAGGGCCTGATCGTCCCAGAGCCGTACGACGCCGACGACCGCCATCGCGGGGTAGTCGCGTCCGGCCAACGCCCGCCACAGACGGCCGAGTTCGGGCGCGTGCTCGCGGTAGGCGGCGACATCGGTGGTGTGGACGGTCACCCGGGCGAGGTCGGCGGGACCGCCGCCGGCGGCCTGCAGGGCGGTGAGCAGATTGATGAGGGCGTGCTCGAACTGGGCGGTGAGGGTGTCACCGACGACCGCGCCGGACGCGTCGAGCGCGGTCTGCCCGGCGAGCAGGACCAGGGTGCGGCCGGTGGCCGTCACGGCGTGGGAGAAGCCCGTGGGCGGGGAGAGTCCGGGCGGGTTCAGGCGCGTCAGGGTCATGGGGCGAACAGCTCCTTGGCGATGATGGTGCGCTGGACCTCGGTGGCACCCTCGTAGATGCGGGGCGCGCGGACCTCGCGGTAGAGGTGTTCCAGGAGATGGCCCCGCTGCAGGGCGCGGGCGCCGTGGATCTGCACGGCGGTGTCGACGGCGAACTGGGCGGTCTCGGTGGCGTAGAGCTTGGCCATGGCGGAGCGCCTGGCGATGTCCGGAGCCTCGCTGTCGCGGTCGTACGCCGCGGCGGCCGCGTAGACCAGCAGCCGCGCGGCCTCGGTGCGGGTGGCCGCCTCGGCGAGCGGATGGGAGACGGCCTGCAGGGCGGCCAGCGGTCCGCCGAAGGCGGTACGCGACATCGCGTGGGCGACGGCGGCGTCGACGGCGGCCTGGGCCATGCCGACGGCGAAGGCGCCGACGCTGGGGCGGAACAGGTTCAGCGTCCGCATGGCGATCCGGAAGCCGTGGCCGGGTTCGCCGATCAGGTCCCGCGCGGTGACCGGAACGGCGTCGAAGCGCAGCCGGCCGATGGGGTGCGGGGAGAGCATGTCGAGCCGCTCACCGGTCAGTCCGGGGCGGTCGGCGGGGACGGCGAAGGCGGTGACGCCACGCGCGCCGGGCCCGGGGCCGGTACGGGCGAAGACGGTGTAGAGGTCGGCGTCGGGGGCGTTGGAGATCCAGCACTTCTCGCCGGTGAGGCGCCAGCCGTGCGTGCCGTCCGGGTCGTGCGTGCCGTGCGTGCCGTCCGGGTCGGCGGCCAGGCGCAGGGCGGCCGCGTCGGAGCCGGCCGCCGGCTCGCTGAGCGCGAAGGCGACGACGGCCTCGCCGGACACCACGCGCGGGATCCAGCGGGCGGCCAACTCCGGTGAGCCGGTCAGCGGATGGGCGCCGAGGCCCTGGAGGGCGAGGGCGGTCTCGGCCTCGGTGCACTCGCGGGCCAGGGACTCGCGCAGCAGGCACAGGTCGAGGGCCCTGGTGCCCGGAGCCTCGAAGAGCCGTGCCAGCAGGCCGAGTTCACCGAGGCCGGCGAGGAGCCGGCGGTTGACCCGCCCCGGTTCGCCCCGGGCGGCGAGCGGCCGGAGCCGTTCCGCGGCCCAGGTGCGCACCTGGGCGCACCATGCCGCCTGTTCGGGTTCGAGCGCGAACGAACTCACCCCGGCGCCTCCCTGTCGGCAGCCAACCGGCCGCCTCCCGGCGGCCTTTCGGTGACCATATCGCGGGCCGTTGACTGCCGTCACGAACACGTTACGCTGAAATCCGCTCGCCACCAGGTGCCGACGAGGGGCGAACCCGCCATGGACCTGCTGCCATCCGCACACGTGGACACCTTCGCGCGCGACCACCTCCCGCCGCGCGACCAGTGGCCCGGCCTGCTCACCGGTCCACCCGTACCGGCCTACCCCGACCGGCTCAACTGCGCGGCGGAGCTGCTCTCCGGCGGCCCGCCGGCGGCGCCCTGTCTGCGCACGCCCGACGGCGAGGTCTGGTCCTACGAGCGGCTGCGCTCCGCCACCGACCGGCTGGCGCATGTCCTGGTGGACGACCTCGGGGTGGTGCCGGGCAATCGGGTGCTGCTGCGCGGGCCGAATACGCCCTGGCTGGTGGCCTGCTGGTGCGCCGTACTGAAAGCGGGGGCGGTCGCGGTGACCGTACTGGCCGCCCAGCGCGCGCAGGAACTGGCGACAGTATGCGGGATCGCCTCCATACGGTATGCAATGTGCGATATACGATCGGTCGACGACCTCGTCAAGGCCGAGGTTCCCGGGCTGCGCATCACCACCTACGGCGGCGACACGCCGGACGACCTGCTGCGGATGGCCGCCGACCGGCCGGACGGCTTCGAGGCCGTGCCGACCTCCGCCGATGACGTCGCCCTGATCGCCTTCACCTCGGGGACCACCGGGCGGCCCAAGGGCTGTATGCACTTCCACCGCGATGTGCTGGCCGTCGCCGACACCTTCTCGGCCGCGGTCCTGAGGCCGCACGCCGACGACATCTTCGCCGGCAGCCCGCCCCTGGGCTTCACCTTCGGCCTCGGCGGCCTGGTGATCTTCCCGCTGCGGGCCGGCGCCTCGGCCCTGCTGCTGGAGCAGTCCGGTCCCGAGCAGCTGCTGGCGGCGGTGGGGCGGCACCGGGTGAGCGTGCTGTTCACCGCGCCCACCGCCTACCGGGCGATGCTGGGGCTGCTGCGGCTGGGGGCGGTCGCCTATGACGTCTCCTCGCTGCGGCGCTGCGTGTCGGCCGGCGAGAACCTGCCCGCCGACACCTGGCGGGCCTGGCAGGCCGCGACCGGCCTGGGGATCATCAACGGCATCGGCGCGACCGAGCTGCTGCACATCTTCATATCGGCGGCCGACGAGGCGATACGCCCCGGGACCACCGGCCTTCCGGTGCCCGGCTTCCAGGCCCGGGTGGTGGACGCGGTCTCGCTGCGGCCGGTCCCCGACGGCGAGCCCGGACTGCTCGCGGTGCGCGGGCCCACCGGCTGCCGGTATCTGGCGGACGAGCGGCAGCGCGAGTACGTACGGGACGGCTGGAATCTGACCGGCGACATCTATGTCCGGGAGCCCGACGGCTACTTCCGGTATGTCGCACGCGCCGACGACATGATCATCTCGGCGGGCTACAACATCGCCGGACCCGAGGTCGAGGAGGCCCTGCTGCGCCATCCCGATGTGCGCGAGGCGGCCGTGATCGGCGTCGCGGACCCCCAACGCGGCCAGCAGGTGCGGGCCTTCGTCGTCCTGCGCGAGGGCGCCGCGCGGGACGAGGGGGCGGTGGCCGCGCTGCGGGCCTTCGTCAAGGAGGAGATCGCCCCCTACAAGTGCCCGCGCGAGATCGTCCTCCTCGACGCCCTTCCGCGCACCCCGACGGGCAAGCTGCAGCGTTTCCGGCTCCGCGATCTAGAGTGACCGCGTGACCGAGCAGCCATCCCATGCCCCGAGCTCGCTGATCGTGACCTTCTACGGCGCCTATGGACGGCCCGTGTGGGAGGGCTGTGTCCCGGTCGCCGAACTCGTCCGGCTGATGGGCGCCCTGGACGTCGACCCGCCGTCCGTCCGCTCCGCGGTCTCCCGGCTGAAGCGGCGCGGGCTGCTGGTGCCCGAACGCGTCGCCGGTGCGGCGGCCTACGCCCTCTCGCCGGACGCCCGGCAGGTACTGGAGGACGGTGACCGGCGCATCTACGGGCTGCCCCGCCACTCCCCGGGGGGTGACTGGGTGCTCGCGGTCTTCTCCGTCCCCGAGAGCGAGCGCCACAAGCGGCACCTGCTGCGCTCCCGGCTCGGCCGGCTCGGCTTCGGCACCGCCGCCCCCGGCGTCTGGATCGCCCCGGCCCATCTGGAGGACGAGGCCCGCCACGCGCTGCGCCGGCTCGGCCTCGATCCGTACGTCGACCTGTTCGGCGGCGCGCATCTGGGCTTCGAGCCGACGGCCGCCGCCGTACGCCGCTGGTGGGACCTGGACGGCGTCGCCGCGCTGTACGAGGAGTTCCTGGAGGTGTACGAGCCGCTGTGGACGTCGTGGTCCACCCGCTCGGACACCCCGGCCGACGAGGCGTTCCGCGACTATCTGCGCACCCTGGACGCCTGGCGCCGCCTCCCGTACGCCGACCCCCGGCTGCCGCCCGCCCTCCTGCCGGCCGGCTGGCCCGGCGAGCGGGCGGAGCAGGTCTTCCGCCTGCTCCACGAGCGGCTGCGGGAGGCCGGGGCGGAGCTGGTGCGCCGCACCGGGGCGTAGCGTACGGCGTCGTCAGCGAGCCCCGCGCCCCGGCGCCGGCCTCGGTCCGACCGCGTCCGTGCGTCCCGTCGGCGGGGGGCGGCTGCCGGCCCGGTAGGGCAGCGGCCAGGGCGCTCCCGGTCCCGCGTAGCCCTGTTCGGCGGCGGCGTGGAGCGTCCAGTGCGGGTCGTACAGATGCGGCCGGGCCAGGGCGCACAGGTCGGCCCGTCCGGCCAGGATCAGGGAGTTGATGTCGTCCCACGAGGAGATCGCGCCGACGGCGATGACGGGAACGCCCAGCTCGTTGCGGATGCGGTCGGCGAAGGGCGTCTGGTACGAGCGGCCGTAAGCGGGGCGTTCGTCGGGGACGACCTGGCCGGTGGAGACGTCGATGGCGTCGGCGCCGTGGGCGGTGAGGGCGCGGGCGATGGCGACGGCGTCGTCGGCCGTGGTGCCGCCGGGGGCCCAGTCGGTGGCGGAGATCCGGACGGTGACGGGGCGGTCGGCGGGCCAGGCCTCCCGTACCGCGTCGAGGACTTCGAGGGGGAAGCGCAGCCGGCCCCGCGGTGAGCCCCCGTAGGCGTCGGTGCGGTGGTTGGTGAGCGGGGACAGGAAGCTCGACAGCAGGTAGCCGTGCGCGCAGTGCAGTTCCAGCAGGTCGAAGCCGCAGCGCGCGCCTCGGCGGGCGGCGGCGGCGAACTGCTCGCGGACGGTGGCGAGTCCGGCCGCGTCCAGGGCGTGCGGCACCTGGCTGACGCCGGGACGGTACGGGAGCGGGGAGGGCGCCGCCGGTGTCCAGTTGCCGTCGGGGAGGGGCTGGTCGATGCCGTCCCACATCAGGCGGGTGGAGCCCTTGCGGCCGCTGTGGCCGAGCTGGAGGCCGATGGCGGCGCCGGGCTGTGTGTGGACGAAGTCGGTGACGCGTCGCCAGGCGGCCTCGTGCTCGTCGGTGTACAGGCCGGCGCAGCCGGGGGTGATGCGGCCCTGCGGGCTGACGCAGACCATCTCGGTCATGACCAGGCCGGCGCCGCCCAGGGCCCGCGCGCCGAGGTGGACGAGGTGGAGGTCGCCGGGGGTGCCGTCGGTGGCGGAGTAGATGTCCATGGGCGATACGACGACACGGTTGCGCAGGGTGAGTCCGCGCAGCCGGAAGGGGGTGAACATGGGCGGGGTGCGCTCGTCGGTGCCGAAGTCGTGCTCGACGGCGCCGGTGAACTCCGCGTCGCGCAGCCGCAGGTTGCCGTGGGTGACGCGGCGGCTGCGGGTGAGCAGGTTGAAGGCGAACTGCCGTTGCGGCTGGTCCGTGTACTGGCCGAGCCGTTCGAACCATTCCAGGCTGGCGCGGGCGGCGCGCTGGGTGCTCTCCACGACGGGCCTGCGTTCGGCTTCGTACGCGGCCAGCGCCTCGGGTACGGCGGGGTGTTCGGCCAGGCAGGCGGCGAGGGCGAGGGCGTCCTCCATGGCGAGTTTGGTGCCGGAGCCGATGGAGAAGTGGGCGGTGTGGGCGGCGTCGCCGAGCAGGACGATGCGGCCGTGCCGCCAGCGTTCGTTGGTGACGGTGGTGAACGCGGCCCAGCGGGAGCGGTTTCCGCGCAGGCGGTGGCCCCGCAGGGCGGGGGCGAAGAGCCTCTCGCAGCGGGCGACGGACCCGGCCTCGTCGAGCCGGTCCAGGCCGGCCCGGCGCCACACGTCCTCGTGGGTCTCGACGATGAAGGTGCTGGCGTCGCCGCGGTAGGGATAGCCGTGGGCCTGGACGACGCCGTGCCGGGTCTCGGCGGTCTCGAAGCGGAAGGCGTCGAGGACGAGGTCGGTGGCGAGCCAGATGTAGCGGCAGCGGTGGTCGGTGAGGGTGGGGCGGAAGACGTCGGCGTGGGCCCGGCGGGTGGCGCTGCCCGCGCCGTCGGCGGCGATCACCAGGTCGTGTCCGGCGGCCAGTTCACTCGCGGCCGGGGCGGCGTGACGGGTGTGAACGGTGACGCCCAGTTCGCGGCAGCGGTCGTGCAGGACGGTCAGCAGGCGGCGCCGGTCGAGGGCGGCGAAGCCGTGCCCGCGGGAGGTGGTGACGGTGCCGCGGTGGTGTACGTCGATGGCGTCCCAGCGGGTGAAGGCCGCTTCCAGGGCGCGGTGCACGGCGGGGTCGGCGTGCTCGATGGTGCCGAGGGTCTCGTCGGAGAGCACGACGCCGAAGCCGAAGGTGTCCTGGGGGGCGCCGCGTTCCCACAGGGTGATCCGGCGGTCCGGGTCGAGGCGTTTGAGCAGGACCGCCGCGTACAGGCCGCCGGGGCCGCCGCCGATGATGGCGATGCGCACGGCGGTCAGTGGCCCTTCCAGTCCGGCGGCCGCCTGCCGGTGAAGGCGGCGTGGAACTCGGCGTAGTCGTCGCTGGTCATCAGGAGGGCCTGGGTGGCGGCGTCCATCTCGACGGAGGCGGCGAGCGGCATGTCGAGTTCGGCGGTGAGCAGGGCCTTGGTCTGGGCGTAGGCGAGGGACGGGCCGGCGGCGAGGCGTGCGGCGAGGGCGGCGGCGGCCGCGTCGGCCTCACCGGGCTCGGTCAACTCGCTGACCAGGCCGATGCGTTCGGCTTCGGCGGCGCCGACGGTGTCGCCCAGCATCAGCAGCCGGGTGGCGTGGCCGAGGCCGACGACGCGGGGCAGCAGATAGGCGGCGCCCATGTCGGCGCCGGCCAGGCCGACGCGGGTGAAGAGGAAGGCGAACCGGGCGCCGCGCTCGACGATCCGGAAGTCGGCGGCGAGGGCCAGCACCGCGCCCGCGCCCGCCGCGACGCCGTGGACGGCGGCGATGACGGGGAAGGGGGCCGCGCGGACGGCCCGTACGACCTGGCCGGTCATCCGGTTGAAGTCGAGGAGCCGGCGCGCGTCCATGTGGAGGGTGGCGCCGATGATCTCGTCGACGTCACCTCCGGAGCAGAAGCCGCGGCCGGCCCCGCCGAGGACCAGGACCTTGGTGTCCCCGTCGTGCGGCAGGGTGGTGAACAGGTCGCGCAGATCCTCGTAGACGCCGAAGGTGAGTGCGTTGAGTCGGTCCGGCCGGTCCAGGGTGACGGTGACGATCCCGTCGGCACGTTCGACCCGCAGGTGCTGCCAAGGGCCCATGGGCAGCAAGTTATCACTGCTTTGTGACTGCCGTCACGATGGCGTCATACGCCATACGGCATACGGCATACGGCATACGGCATACGGCATACGGCATACGGCATACGGCATACGGCATACGGCATACGGCATACGGCATACGGCATTATCGGTCCGGAGTGGGGCCGGGGTCAGGCCAAGGTTGCCACCAGGACCGCCTTGATGGTGTGCATCCGGTTCTCGGCCTGGTCGAAGACGACGGACCGCTCCGACTCGAAGACCTCGTCGCTGACCTCCAGGTACGTCAGCCCGTACTGCTCGTGGATCTCCCGGCCGACCTTGGTGCCCAGGTCGTGGTAGGCGGGCAGGCAGTGCATGAACCGCGCCTGCGGGTTCCCGGTGGCCTCCATGACCCGCGCGGTCACGGCGTACCCGCCGAGCAGCTCGATCCGCTCGTCCCAGACCTCCTTGGGTTCACCCATCGACACCCAGACGTCGGTGTGGACGAAGTCCGCGCCGCGCACCCCCTCGGCCACGTCCTCGGTGAGCGTGACCCGGGCGCCGGTGTCCGCGGCCAGGCGGCGCGCCTCGGCGACGACGGTGTCGTCCGGCCAGAGCCGCCGGGGGGCGACGATCCGCACGTCCATGCCCAGGAGGGCACCGGTGACCAGGAGCGAGTTGCCCATGTTGGAGCGGGCGTCGCCGAGGTAGGCGTACGCGATCTCCTCCAGCGGCTTCGCGCTGTGCTCGGTCATCGTGAGCACGTCGGCCAGCATCTGGGTGGGGTGCCACTCGTCGGTGAGGCCGTTCCAGACGGGCACGCCCGCATGGGCGGCCAGCTCCTCGACGATCTGCTGACCGCTGCCCCGGTACTCGATTCCGTCGAACATCCGGCCTAGGACGCGTGCGGTGTCCTTGACCGACTCCTTGTGGCCGATCTGCGAGCCGGCGGGGTCCAGGTAGGTGGTGGAGGCACCCTGGTCCGCCGCCGCGACCTCGAAGGAGCAGCGGGTTCGGGTGGAGGTCTTCTCGAAGACCAGGGCGATGTTCCTGCCCCTCAGCCGCTGGACCTCGGTGCCCGCGCGCTTGGCCGCCTTGAGCTCGGCGGCCAGCTCCACCAGGTGGCGGAACTCCCCGGGGGTGAAGTCGAGCTCCTTGAGGAAGTGGCGGCCCGTGAGGTCGACGGCCATGGGGGCTCCTAGGTCGCGGTCGTACGTATGAAGACTCTGGAAGTCTATACGATGATTCGCATCCTTATACGGAGCCGGGGGTGGCCGCGCGGGCGCCGCTCAGACGGCGTCGCGTTCGATCGGGCAGCTCATACAGCGCGGGCCGCCGCGCCCCCGCCCCAGCTCGCTGCCGGGGATCTCTATCACCTCGATGCCGCGCTTGCGCAGATAGGTGTTGCTGGTGACATTGCGCTCGTAGGCCAGCACCACGCCCGGTTCCAGGGCCAGCACGTTGCAGCCGTCGTCCCACTGCTCGCGTTCTGCCGCGTGCACGTCCTGGGTGGCGGTCAGCACCCGGATGTCGTCCAGGCCCAGGGCGGCCGCGACGGCCCGGTGCATGTGCTCGGGCGGATGGTCGGTGACCTTGAGCGGCGGATGGTCGGTGACCTTGAGGTCACGCTCACCGGCGCCCGGCTCGATGGTGTACGAGCGCAGCATGCCGAGCCCGGCGTACTTGGTGAAGGTCCCGCCGTCGATCATCGTCATCACCGTGTCCAGGTGCATGAACGCCCGGCGCTTCGGCATGTCCAGGGCGACGATGCTGCGGGCCGAGCCGGCCGCGAACAGCCGTTGGGCCAGCATCTCCACGGCCTGCGGAGTGGTCCGCTCGCTCATCCCGATCAGCACCGCGCCGTTGCCGATGACCAGCACGTCGCCGCCCTCGATGGTCGAGGGATAGGCGGCCTGCCCCTCGGACCAGACGTGGAAGCCGCCCGGCGCGAAGAGCGGATGGTGCTGGTAGACCGCCTCGTAGTGGATGGTCTCGTGCCAGCGGGCGGGCCAGCGCATGGCGTTGATGCTGACGCCGTCGTAGACCCAGGCGGAGGTGTCGCGGGTGAAGAGGTGGTTGGGGAGCGGGTTGAGCAGGAAGTCGTCGGGCTCCATGACGTGGAAGCGCACCGAGGTGGGCTCGGCGAAGCGCTCCAGGAACTCGCGCTTGGTCATGCCGCCGACCAGCGCCTCCACCAGGTCGGGGGCGGACAGCTCGTCGAAGGCCGCCCGCAGGTGGTCGGTGACCACCGGGCCGTACTCCTTCTCGTCGAAGACCCGGTCCAGGACCATCGCCCGCGCCGGCGGCAGGGTCAGCGTCTCGCGCAGCAGGTCGCCGAAGAGGTGGACCTCCACGCCCCGGTCGCGCAGCACGTCCGCGAAACCGTCGTGCTCGGCGCGCGCCCGGCGCACCCACAGCACGTCGTCGAAGAGCAGCGCGTCCTTGTTCGACGGCGTCAGCCGCTTCAGTTCGAGATCGGGCCGGTGCAGGATGACACGGCGCAGCCGCCCGGCCTCGGAGTCCACGTGGAAGCCCATGGGAATGACCTTCCCACTCCGGGTGGGAATTAGCGGTCGGATCGTACGGCAGGGGCGGATGTCACATCCTCCGGCGCCAAGTGCCCCGCCCGGCGCCGGAAGATGTGATCACAGCCGGGGGTCGACGGGCTCCGACTCCAGGGCGAGGACCGCGAAGACCGCTTCGTGGACCCGCCACAGGGGTTCACCGGCGGCCAGCCGGTCCAGCGCCTCCAGTCCCAGCGCGTACTCGCGGAGCGCCAGCGAGCGCTTGTGGCCCAGGGCCCGCGAACGCAGCCGGACGAGGTGGTCGGGCCGGGTGTACTCGGGACCGTAGATGATCCGCAGATACTCCCGGCCGCGGCACTTGATGCCGGGCTGTACCAGCCGCGCCCCGGACTCCCCGCGTACGAGGGCCTGGAGCGGCTTGACCACCATGCCCTCACCGCCGGCCGCCGTGAGTTCCAGCCACCAGTCGGTGCCGGCGGCCACGGAGGCGTCGTCCCCGGTGTCGACCAGGACCCGCCGGGTCTCCCGCAGCAGCCCGGTGGGGTCGGCCGCGACCATGCGGTCGATGACGGCGAGCTGCCGGTCGTGCGGGAGCGCCGCGAGGCTGCGGCCTTGGACGGCCAGGATCTGGAAGGGCGCCAGACGCACCCCCTCCAGGCCGTCGGTCGTCCAGCAGTAGCGGCGGTACGCCTCGGTGAAGGCGGCGGCGTCGGCGGAGCGCTCCCGCTGGCGGGCGAGCAGTCCTTCCACCTGGGCGCCCCGGGCGGCGGCCGCTTCGAGGGCGGCGATGGCGCCGGGAAAGACCGCGCCGGACGCGGCACCCACCGCGGCGTACTGCCGGCGCAGCAGCCCGGTGGCCTTGAGCGACCAGGGCAGCAGCTCGGCGTCGAGCAGCAGCCAGTCGGTCTCCAGCTCGTCCCAGAGCCCGGCGGCCGATATCGCCTCGCGCAGCCGTTCCAGGACCTGCTCGGTGGCGGCCGGTTCGTCGAAGAACGGCCGCCCGGTGCGGGTGTGCAGGGCGCCGGTGACGCCGTCGGCCGTGACGCCGAAGCGGTCGGCGGCGGTCCGCTCGTCCCGGCAGACCAGCGCGACCGCCCGGGAGCCCATGTGCTTCTCCTCGCAGACGACCTGGCGCACACCGTCCTCACGGTAGGCGGCGAAGGCCTCGCGCGGGTGCTCCAGGTAGCCGTCGAGCTGCGAGGTGGCGCAGGGCGCCATGGTCGGCGGGAGGTAGGCGAGCAGCCTCGGGTCGACCGCGAACCGGCTCATGACCTCCAGCGCGGCAGCCGCGTTCTCCTCGCGGACGGCGACCCGGCCGTGGTGGGTGGTCTCCACCACGCGCCGCCCCGTGACGTCGGCGAGGTCGAGCGGACGGCCGTCGTGGCCGCCCGGTGCCTCACCGCCGAGCGGCTTGGCCGGCTCGTACCAGACCTGCTCGGCGGGTACGTCGACCAGTTCGCGCTCGGGCCAGCGCAGCGCGGTCATCCGGCCGCCGAAGACGCAGCCGGTGTCGAGGCAGATGGTGTTGTTGAGCCAGGTCGCCGACGGGTTCGGGGTGTGCCCGTAAACCACGGCGGCGCGGCCCCGGTAGTCCTCGGCCCACGGGTAGCGGACCGGCAGGCCGTACTCGTCGGTCTCGCCGGTGGTGTCCCCGTAGAGCGCGAAGCCGCGCACCCGGCCCGAGGTCCGGCCGTGGTACTTCTCGGGCAGGCCGGCGTGGCAGACCACCAGTTTGCCGCCGTCGAGGACGTAGTGGCTGACCAGGCCCTCGATGAAGTCCCGCACCCGCTCCTTGAAGGCCGGGTCCTTTTCTTCCTCGGCGGTCAGCTGCTCGATGGTCTCCGCGAGGCCGTGGGTGTGCTGGACCTTCTTGCCGCGCAGCCAGCGGCCCAGCTTGTTCTCGTGGTTGCCCGGTACGCACAGCGCGGTGCCGGCGGCGGTCATGCCCATGACCCGGCGCAGCACGTCGGGGCTGTCCGGGCCCCGGTCGACGAGGTCGCCGACGAAGACGGCGGTGCGGCCGTCGGGGTGGACGCCGTCGGCGTAGCCGAGCCGGGCGAGCAGGCTCTCCAGTTCGGAGGCGCAGCCGTGGATGTCGCCGATGATGTCGAACGGGCCGGTGAGGTGCCGCAGGTCGTTGTAGCGGCGCTCCAGGACGACTTCGGCGGCCTCGATCTCCTCGACGCCGCGCAGGTGGAAGACCTTGCGGAAGCCCTCGCGTTCCAGGTGCTTGAGCGAACGGCGCAGCTCGCGCTGCTGACGCTGGATCACATGGCGCGGGAGGTCCGCCCGGTCGGCGCGGGTCGCGTTGCGCTGCGCGCAGATCTGCTCGGGGACGTCCAGGACGATGGCGATGGGCAGCACGTCGTGTTCGCGGGCCAGCCGGACCAGCTGCCCGCGGCTCTCCGGCTGGACGCTGGTGGCGTCGACGACGGTGAGGCGTCCGGCGGCCAGCCGTTTGCCCGCGATGTGGTGCAGGACGTCGAAGGCGTCGGCGCTGGCGCTCTGGTCGTTCTCGTCGTCGGCGACCAGGCCCCGGCAGAAGTCGGAGGAGATCACCTCGGTGGGCCTGAAGTGCCTGCGGGCGAAGGTGGACTTGCCCGAGCCGGTGCTGCCGACCAGGACCACCAGGGACAGGTCGGTGACGGGAAGGGTGCGTCCCGCCGGTCGTGCGTTCATGCCGCCGCCTCCTTCGCGGTCGTGGTGTCCAGGGCGAACACGGCCATCTGGGTCGGGGGTCCGACCTCGGGGTCCTCGGGTCCGACGGGGACGAACCGGACGCCGTATCCGTGGCGCCGCGCGACGTCGTGGGCCCAGGAGCGGAACTCCTCGCGGGTCCATTCGAAGCGGTGGTCGGCGTGCCTGACGTGCCCGGCCGGCAGGGTCTCCCAGCGCACGTTGTACTCGACGTTGGGCGTGGTCACGATCACGGTCGCCGGGCGGGCCGAGCCGAAGACCGCGTACTCCAGGGCGGGCAGCCGCGGCAGGTCCAGGTGCTCGACGACCTCGCTGAGCACCGCCGCGTCATAGCCCTTGAGGCGGCTGTCGGTGTAGGCCAGCGAGCCCTGCAGCAGCGTGAGGCGCGACGACTGCCGCTCCCCCATGCGCTCCAGGCGCAGCCGCCGTGCCGCCTCGCCCAGTGCCCGCACCGACACGTCGACGCCGACGATCTCGGTGAAGCGCACATCCTTCAGCAGCGCGCCGATCAGCTGTCCCTGGCCGCAGCCGAGGTCCAGCACCCGGCTCGCCCCGGCGGTGCGAAGCGCCTCCAGGACCGCCTCCCGGCGCCGCACGGCCAGCGGTACCGGCTTCTCCTCGGTGTCCGCCTCCTCGTCGATCGCGTTGTCGATCTCCTCTGCCTCGGTGTCGTCGGCCTCGGCGAGCCTGGCCAGCTCCAGCCGCTCCAGCGCCTGCCGGGTCAGCGCCCAGCGCCGCGACAGATAGCGGCTGGTGATCAGCTTCTGCTCCGGGTGGTCCGGCAGCCAGCCGTCGCCCATCCGCAGCAGCTTGTCGACCTCGTCGGGCGCGACCCAGTAGTGCTTGGCGTCGTCCAGCACCGGCAGCAGGACATACAGGTGCCGCAGGGCCTCGGCGAGCCGCAGTTCGCCCTCCAGCACCAGCTGTACATAACGCGAGTCGCCCCACTCGGGGAACCGCCGGTCCAGCGCGATCGGCTCGGCCCGCACCGTCCAGCCCAGCGGCTCGAACAGCCGCCGCACCAGCGGTGCGCCGCCCCGGGCGGGCAGCACCGGCACCTCGATCCGCAGCGGCATCGGGGCCGCCGCCCGCTCGGGCCGGGTGGCGCACACGCCGCGCAGGGCGCTCGCGAACACCGTCCGCAACGCCACCGCCAGCAGCGACGACGCGGCATACGGCCGGTCGTTCACATACTGCGCCAGCGACGCATCGGGCGCCGCCGTCCGGCCCCTGCCGCCCTTGCCCTTGCCTCGTCGGACCAGCGCCACCGGATCCACCTCCAGCAGCAGGGCCGCGGTGCAGCGCTCGTCCGACGCCTCGGGGTAGAAGACGTGCGCGTCGCCGTAGGAGGTGGAGAAGGCCTGGGCCCTGTCCGGATGCTTGTGCAGCAGGAAGCCGAGGTCGGTGGCGGGAAGGGCGCTGTCGCCGGTGGTGGAGATCGTCAGGAACACACGTCCGAGTATTGTGCGTGGACGCCGCCGCCGACCATGGGTTTTCCGCCGGACGGGGTCAAGGCCGGCAGGATCGGGGCGGGTGGGGTCAGGGCCGGCGGGCCAGTACGGCGGCCAGCTCGGCGATCTCCCCGGGGCCGACGCGGCAGCAGCCGCCGATGAGCCTGGCGCCCGCCTGCTCCCAGTGGTCCACCCGGGCCGGGTCGAAGGTGGAGCCGCCCTTCCAGTCACGGGCCGTGGCGTCCCACGCCTCACCGCTGTTGGGGTAGACGACGACGGGCTTGCCGGACGCCCCGGCGGCGATGGCCACGGCCCGGTCCGCGTCCTGCGGTATGCAGCAGTTGACCCCGACGGCGATGACGTCGTCGGAGGCGGCGGCCAGCGTGAAGGCCTCCTCCAGCGGCTGGCCGGCCCGGGTGCGGTCGCCGTCGACGGTGTAGGTGAGCCAGGCCGGGATGCCGATGCCGTCGATGGCGCGGAGCAGCGCCTCGGCCTCGTCGGTGTCGGGGATCGTCTCGATGGCCAGCACATCGGGACGGGCCTCGGCCAGGGCCTCGATCCGGGGACGGTGGAAGGCTTCCAGCTCCTTCACGCTCAGTCCGTACCGGCCCCGGTACTCGCTGCCGTCGGCGAGCATCGCCCCGTACGGGCCGACGGACGCCGCGACCCACACGCCTTCCTCGGTGCCCCGGTCACCGGCGGCCAGCCGGGCCAGCTCGACGCTGCGCCGCAGGAGCTCGGTGGTCTCCTCGCGGCCGATGCCGCGTTTGCCGAATCCCTCGTAGGTGGCCTGGTAGCTGGAGGTGATGAGCACCCGCGCGCCCGCCCGCACATAGGCCGCGTGGGCGGCCTGGATCTGCTCCGGCGCGTCGGCGAGCAGCCTGGCGGACCACAGCTCGTCGGACAGGTCGCAGCCCTGGTCGGCGAGCTGGTTGGACAGGCCGCCGTCGAGAACGACGGGGCCCTCGGCGAGGGCCGCGGCGAGCGGAATCGTAGGGGCGGTCATCGCGGGTGCTCCTTGCTGTTCGTGCTCAGTCGAGGTGCGACTGGACTTCCGAGGAAATCAGTTCCAGGTGATCGATGTCGTCGAGGTCCAGAATCTGGAGATAGAAGCGGGTGACGCCCAGCTCCGCATAGCGGCCGATCTTGTCGATGACCTCCGCCGGGGTGCCGGCCAGTCCGTTGGCCCGCAGCTCGCCGGCCTCACGGCCGATGGCGGCGGCGCGGCGGGCGACCTCCGCGTCGTCCTTGCCGACGCACGCCACGAGCGCGTTGGAGTAGACGATGTCGCCGGCCTTGCGGCCGTATGCGTCGGCCGCCTCACGGACCCGGTCGAACTGGGTGGCCGAGTCCTCCACCGAGGCGAACGGAATGTTGAACTCGTCGGCGTAGCGCGCCGCGAGCCGCGGGGTCCGCTTGGCGCCGTGGCCGCCGATCAGGACGGGGATCTTCGCCTGGGCCGGCTTGGGCAGCGCGGGCGAGTTCTTGAGCTGGTAGTAGGTGCCGTCGAAGTCGAAGGTACGGCCGACCTGGGTGGACCACAGGCCGGTGATGATCGCCAACTGCTCCTCCAGACGGGCGAACTTCTCCTTGGGGAAGGGGATGCCGTAGGCGGTGTGCTCCTCCTCGTGCCAGCCGGCACCCAGACCGAACTCGACCCGGCCGCCGGACATCTGGTCCACCTGGGCGACCTGGATGGCGAGCACACCGGGCAGCCGGAAGGTGCCGGCCGTCATCAGTGTGCCGAGCCGTATTCGGCTGGTCTCGCGGGCCAGTCCGGCCAGGGTGATCCAGGCGTCGGTGGGCCCGGGCAGGCCGTCTCCTGCTCCCATCCTGAGGTAGTGGTCCGAGCGGAAGAAGGCATCGAAGCCGAGTTCCTTGGTGGCCTTGGCCACGGTGAGGAGCGTGTCGTAGGTGGCCCCCTGCTGGGGCTCGGTGAAGATGCGGAGATCCATGCCTCCCATCCTGCACCGCACCGGACGGAAAGCGATCGTCGGCGAAACACCGCGGTGATCGCCGCGGGTGCCCGTACCGAGTACGAACCGCTCGGAACCAGGTGAGCCAGGTGCAGCAGGTGGATCTGGTGAACCAGGCGGATCTGGTGGTCGCCGGCTCGGGCGGGACCGGGCCGCCCTCCGCGGTGGCGGGCACCCGGCCGCGCCGGCTCACGTCACGCCTGGCCTGCCTCATCGCGTCTGCTCAGGCGTCGCACCGGCCGGGTCCGCCCCCACCGCGTCCTCGCTGAGCAGCGCGCGGACCCGCTCACGGCAGTCGGCGGCGCCGTCCAGCGCCTCGACGCACTGCCCGTGGACCGTCTCGTCCTCCGTGGAGCAGGCGGCCGACACCAGCACGTCCGCCAGCTCCGACAGCAGGTCGTCCAGCTCCCGCAGGGCCTGGAGCGGATCCCTGACGCCGGTGAGCCCGGCGACGCGGGCCGGTGGCGGCCCCGGCGAGCCATTCCCCTCCGGCCCGAGGCGGCTGATGACCGCCTCCGCCAGGGCCCGGGCCTGCCAGGCCGCGGCAAGCAGCTCCTGCTCACCGCTGATCTGCCCGAGCGCGCTCCGGGTGTTGCCGATGAGTCGTACCGCGTCCATGATCCGCTCCTCTCCGTGACCGATTTCCTCACTCAGAGTGACGGATCAGCTTCAGGAAGGGAAGGTCCTCCCGCCGGCCTGTGGATAACTCGGGCGAACCGGGTCAGCCGCCCTCCCCCGGGACGGGAAAACGCAGCTCGTTGCGGTCGATCTTGGCTGCCAGCGCCTCCAGCGGATCGATGGCCAGCACCTCGCAGAACTGCAGCAGATACGCCAGTACGTCCGCCACCTCGTCCTTGACCCGGTGCGCCGTGCCGTCGTCGGCCATGACCCCGGCGGCCTCCTCCGGGGTCAGCCACTGGAAGATCTCCAGCAGCTCGGAGGCCTCGACGCTCAGCGCCACGGCGAGGTTCTTGGGCGTGTGGAAGGGCTGCCAGCGGCGGGCCGCCGCGAACGCGGCCAGTCTGCGTTGCAGCGTGGGCAGATCCAGGTCGTCGGTCACACCGTCGTCGGTCACACCGCTCAGGTCTACCGCATCGCGGCGACCGGGCGTGCTTCGCCCTGGGCGGGCACCCGGGACGGGGAGCGGCCGAAGCCGACCACCGAAACCCCGCCCAGGCCCTCGGCGACCGCGGGGTCGTGGACGGTGGCGAGCAGCCGGATGTGCCCGCGCTGGGCCGCCTGACCCGCCAGCCCGAGCAGTTCACGGCTCTGGGCACGGTCGAGCCCCAGGTCGAGGCCGTCGGCGAGCACGGTGAGCACCTGGGAGGCGGGCAGCAGCTCTCCGCTGGTGTCGACCTCCAGCACGTCGGGGCCGGTGAGCAGCACCAGGGCGAGCGCCAGGAAGCGCAGTTCGCCGTCGCCCAGCCGGTCCACCGGGACCAGTCCGGACGCCCCCCGGTCGACGACCGCCAGGACACCCCCGGCGCCGTGCACACCGCCGGGCAGGCCACCGAGTACGCCACCGGGGAGCGCGCCCGCGACGAGCCCGGGGACACCGTCCGCCGCGCCCGCTCCCCCTCGCTGCGGACCGACGCTCACCGTGGTCAGCCCTTCGACCGGCCCGCTGCACACCTCCCGCATCGCGCGCACCAGGGCGGCGTGCCGGGTCCGGCATTCACCCTGGGTGCGGTGCAGTACCGCCGACAGGTTGTCGCAGGCCTTGCGCAGCATGCCGTCCTTGACCCGCACCGGCGTCCGCATCCGGTGCGGCTGCGGCTCGACGGCGAACACCCCGCGCAGCGCCACCACCATCTGCTCGGCCGCGGCCAGCACCAGCCGCTGCCCCTGCGTGGTCCCGGCCACGCGCAGCGGCAGCAGGGCGGTGGCGAGCCGGTCGTCCGGCAGCGGCGCCCTGGTCACCGGCACCGCCCCGGCCGTGTGCCAGGCGGCCTGCACCTGGCGCCGTCCCGGGTCGCGCAGCGCGGTGGTCAGCAGGGTCTCGCCGGCGCCGGTGAGCCGCTCGCCCACGATGCGCAGTTCGGGTTCGGTCTGTACGGCGACGTCGAGCCGCACCGGTCCCACCGGGCCGTCGGCCGTACAGCCGATCCTGAATCCCCGGCGCCCCTCGGCGTCCGGCCGCGCCCCGTGCGGTACGCAGGCCCCGACGCCGCCGCGCACGACGCCGGCGTCCACCGCGAACACGTCCCCCAGTTCGTCGCCGCCGGCGAGACGGCCCAGGGCGGCCAGGGCCTCCAGGACACTCGACTTGCCCGTTCCGCTCGGCCCCGCGAGCAGGGTGATCGGGCCGAGCGCGAAGCTCGCGCCGCGGTGCGACTTGAAGGCGGACAGCCGCAGCTCGGTGACGTTCGGACGCTCGCTCTTCGGGCTCATGCCCGCGAACGATATCGACGCCCCCGGACGGCGAACCGTTTCGCCAGTCCCCGGTCCTCCTAACGGACGACCACCGGAGGGACCAATCGCGCGCTCGTCATTGACGCCCGTCCCGGGCGGTACGGGGCTACGGTGCCGGTATGGGGACGACCAACACCACGAGTACGACCAGGTACGTGGCTCTGCTGCGCGGCATCAACGTCGGGCGCGGCAACCGGCTGCCGATGGCCGCGCTGCGCGAGCTGCTCGACGGTATGGGGGCGACGGCGGTGCGCACGCACCTCCAGAGCGGCAACGCGCTCTTCGACCACGATCCCGTCGGCCCCGAGCGGCTCGCGGAGGAACTGCGTGACCGTATCGCCGGCGCCCTCGGGCTGACCGTTCCGTGCATCGTGCTGGAGGCGTCGGCGCTGCGCGGAGTCATCCAGCGGAATCCGTACGACATGGCGGTGATCGATCCGGCGCGTTTCCTGGTGACCTTCCTGTCCGGGCCGGTCGACGCCGGCCGGCTGAAGGACCTGGACCCAGCCGCTTTCGCGCCGGACGACTTCCGCGCCGGGGAGCGCGAGATCTATGTGCACTGCCCGGAGGGCATCCGGAAGACCAGGCTCTCGCAGGCCCTGTGGGAAAAACGCCTCGGCCTGATCGCCACCGCCCGCAACTGGAACACCGTGACCAGACTGGCCGCCCTCGCGGACGCCCCGTAGCCGGCTCAGTTCTCGCCGGCCGCCGCTCCCGGGAACCAGGAGTCCGGGCCGAACACCTCGTAGTGGATGTCGGCGGGGCGCACCCCCGCGTCGAGCAGCTGGCCGCGCACGGCCCGCATGAACGGCAGCGGGCCGCACAGATAGGCGGTGGTCCCGGCGGGGACGGGGACGGTGGCCAGGTCGACGGTGCCGGTGCGCTCGGCGGGACGTTCACCCACCGGGCGCTCGTACCAGACGTGCGCGGTGGCGTCGGGGAGGGTACGGACGAAGCGGCTGAGGTCGGCGCGGAAGGCGTGGCTGAACTCGTCGCGGTCGCCGTGGACGGCGATGACCGGGCGGGGGTCGGCGGTGGCCGCGAGGTGGGCCAGCATGCCGATCATCGGGGTGCAGCCGATGCCGGCCGAGGCGAGGAGCACCGGGCCCTCGCCGTCGGCCAGTGACACATCCCCGAAGGGGGCGCTGACCAGCAGTTCGTCCCCCGGGTCGACCTGGTCGTGCAGGTGGTTGGACACCTCTCCGGCCGGGTCGCCGTGAACCCGCTTGACCGAGAACTGCAGCGCGCCGTCGGGCCGCCCGGACAGGCTGTACTGGCGGATCTGCCGTGCCCCGTCCGGCAGTTCGACCTGTACGGAGACGTACTGGCCGGGCCGCGAGGCCGGTACGTCGCCGCCGCCCGCCGGTGCGACCAGGAAGGTGGCGACGTCCTGGGTCTCCTGGAACCGGGCGATCACCCGGTGCTGCCGCCAGGTGTCGCCGAGGAGCACCCCGGTCCGCCGGTAGAGGCCCTTCTCGATGGCGATGAGGGCGTTGGCCATCAGCCAGTAGACCTCGTCCCAGGCCGCCGCGACCTGCGGGGTGACAGCCTCGCCCAAAACCTCGGCGATGGCGGCGAACAGGTGGCGGTGCACGATCTCGTACTGCTGCGCGGTGATGCCGATCGACGCGTGCTTGTGCGCGATCCGGGCGAGCATGGCGTCGGGGCGGCTGCCGGGGTGGTCGACGAGGGCCGCGGCGAAGGCGGCGAAGGCGCCCGCCAGTGCCTGGCGCTGGCTGCCGTTGGCCTGGTTGCCCCGGTTGAACAGGTCGCGCAGCAGCTCGGGGTGGGCGGCGAACAGCTTCTCGTAGAACAGCGGCGTGATGTCGCCGATCGCGGCGCCCACTGCGGGCAGGGTCGCTCGGACGGTCTCGGCGGACGTGGGGGTCAGCATCGACGGCTCCAAATGTGCATTTGATATGCGTATTAAAGGGTGTGAAGAAACGCGCGGAAGGCACCCGCGCCGCGAGAGCGGCCCGGCTCAGCCCCCCGGCCGGGCCGAGAGGCCCACCAGCACCGGACCGGTGGGCGACGCCACGAGATCGCCGACGGTCAGCGGATCCAGGGCGGAGTAGAAGGCCTCCTGCGCGGTGCGCAGCGCGCCCCGCAGCAGACAGGCGCCGCGCAGCGGGCAGGGCGGCTCGTCCTCGCAGCCGACGACATCACCCACCCCCTCCAGCTCCCGGACCAGCCGCCCCAGCGAACCGTTCCGCCCGGCCGGGGTGAGCACCAGGCCACCACCCCGGCCGCGCCGGGCCTCGACGACGCCCAGGTGCTGGAGCCGGCTGACCACCTTCGCCGCGTGGTTGTACGGAACGGCGACCGCGTCGGCGACCTCCCGCGTGGTGGGATTGGCCTCGTCGTCGAGCACGGCGAGGCGCATGGCGATGCGCAACGCGATGTCGGTGCTCTTGGTGAGTCTCACGGGGACAGACTAGCTAATACGCATCCTAGATACCAATTCAGATTCCGGTCACCGCCTGGCTCCGGCTCTCCGGCTCGGTCACGTACCGGGCTTGCGCCCGTACACATAGACGTCGTCACCGGTCTTGAGCAGGTCCCAGTAGCGGGCCGCGTCGGCGCCGCGCATGTTGACACAGCCGTGCGAGCCGGGCGGTGACCAGACGCTGCCGGAGATGGAGTGGAACGCCTGGCCGCCGTCGAAGAACTGGCTGTAGGGCATGGCCACGTTGTAGATCGAGGAGACGTGGTGCCTGTCCCGCCAGTAGATCTTCTTCAGCCCGGTCCTGGTCTCGTAGCCGTTGCGCCCGCTGCGGATCGGCAGCGGCCCGAGGACCAGATCCGCGCCGTCCTGCACCCAGCTGATCTGGAGAGTGAGATTCACACAGGCGATCCGGCCCTTGTCGGTCGGGCACTTGTGGTTCTTGTTCGGCTTGTTCCCCACGGCCTTCTGCTTGTTCATCAGGTCCATCACGCCCCAGGTGACGGGCCCCGCGTAGCCGATGGCGGGGCTGATGCCGTACTTGGTCTGGAAGGCGCGGGTGGCCCGGCAGTCGGCGGCGGACTGCCGCCCGTCCACCGGCCGCCCGAGGAACTTCTCCACCTGCTTCTGGTACGGCCCGGTCGCCGTCGTGCACGTGGCCGCCTCGGCGCTCCCCGCCCCCGCCATCACCCCCGCCGGCACCAGCAGCCCCACGACCGCCGCCCCCAGCCCCACTCCGCGTCGTATCCCGCCACCGTTACCGGCCATGGATGCCTCCCCGCTCGCCACGCGAATGCCCTCTGCATCAGAAGACGGACATCCGAGGGCAAAGGTTGCACTCGGTGTCCCTCCGGGGTCACAGGCTCTCGGGCGCGGGCATCCGGTCGGTACGGCCGGACGATACGCGGATGATCCGCCGCGTGACCCGGCACCCGCCCGACGTGCGCTTGGACCTCCCGCGTCAGGAGCGGGACAGCGGGCGGCGGATGGCGGACGGCGGGAACGGGTGGCGGCCCGGGGCGCTGTACATTTGCGCGTCATGCTGCGTGTGCGGGTCCTGGGACCGCTCGATGCCGGGATCGACGGTGCGCCGATCCGCCTCGGCAGGCCCCGGCAACGGGCGGTTCTGGCGCTGCTGCTGACGGGCAGAGGCCACATCGTGTCGGTCGACCGGATCATCGACCAGCTGTGGCGCGGCCAGGCCTCGGACAAGGCCGTGGCGTCCCTGCACGTCTATGTCTCCAATCTGCGCCGGCTTCTGGAGCCCGGCCGGCCGCCGCGCGGCCCCGCCGGGGTCCTCGTCCGCCGCCCTCCGGGGTACGCCCTGCACCTGCCCGACGACGCGGTGGACGCCTGGCGGTTCGAGGCCGCGGTACGGCGGGCCGGTGACGCACCTCCCGGGGAGGCCAGGCGCCTGCTGGAGGAGGCACTCGGCTGGTGGCGGGGGCCCGCGTACGCCGAGTGGGCCGACGAGCGGTGGGCCGGCGCGGAGGTCGCCCGGCTGGGCGAACTGCGCCTGGTGGCAAGGGAACTCGCCATAGCGGCGACCCTGGGGACTGGCCGTCCCGGGCCGGCGGTCCCGGCGGCCGAGGCGCTCGCCCGCGAGGAGCCGCTACGGGAGGAGGCCTGGCGGCTGCTCGCCCTCGCCCTGTGGGCGTGCGGCCGCCGGGCCGACGCCCTGGCCGCGCTGCGCAGGGCGGCCGCGGTCCTCGCTGACGAACTCGGACTGGACCCCGGTCCCGCCCTGACCGACCTGAAGCAGGCCGTCCTCACCCAGCGGCTGGAGGTACTGCGCGCGGCGGTACCGGGGCCCGCGCCGGTGATCGTGGGTGCGCGGGCCTCCGCGCGGCCGGACACCGTGCCCGCCGTGCCCGCCGTGCCCAGCGGCAGCCCGGACCGCCCCGCCGCCCCGCCCGAAGGGGCTGAGGAACTGTTCGTCGGCCGGGCGGCCGAGCTGCGGACCCTGGACGCGGCCGCGCGGGCCGCCCGGCACGGCGGCGGCGTCGTCCTGGTCACCGGTGAGGCGGGAGCCGGAAAGTCGGCGCTGCTCGGCCAGTTCGGCCGACGGCTGCGGGCCGAGGGCTGGACCGTCGCGGTGGGCCGCTGCCCCGAGTCCGACGGCGCGCCGCCCGCCTGGGCATGGGTCGAGGCACTCACTGAACTGGCCCGGACGGCGCCCCCTTCCGACCCGGGCCCCCTCGCCCCGCTGCTGGCCGACCCGCAGGGCCGTCCGCCGCGCGACGACGACGCCGGCGCCGGCCGTTTCCGGCTCCACCGGGCCTTCGGCTCGTGGTTGCGGGCGGCGGCCGCCGGGGCTCCGCTGGCCGTGATCATCGACGACCTGCACCGCGCGGACGGGGAGACGATGGCGCTGCTGGCACGCGCCGCGGACCTGGCCGGTGCTCCGGTGCTGACGGTCGCGGCGTACCGCCCGGCCGACGCCGAAGCCGACGCCGAGGGCCGGCTGACGGAGACGCTTGCCGAGCTGGCACGCCGCTCACCGCACCGGCTGGCTCTGGACGGGCTTCCCCCCGGCGACGTGGGCACGCTGGTCGGCGCGGTGTGCGGGGCCCCGGTCGACGCGGGCACGGTGGCGGCGCTCGCCGAGCGGACCGGCGGCAACCCCTTCTACGTACGGGAGAGCGCCCGTCTGCTGGCCTGCGAAGGTGCCCTGGTGGCCACCTCGGAAGTCCCCCAGGGGGTGCGGGACGTGCTGCGCAGGCGGCTGCGGCAGCTCTCCCCCGGGGCGCTGGCGCTGCTCCAGCTCGCTTCGGTCGTCGGCCGCGAGAGCGAGGTGGGCGTACTCGTCGACGCCGCCGGAGCGGACGAGCAGGAGGTCCTCGACGGGCTGGAGGCGGGGGTCGTGGCGGGGCTGCTGACCGAGCCGGGACCCGGTCGGATCAGGTTCGCCCACGCCCTGGTCCGCGACACCCTGTACACCGATCTGGTCGGGGTGCGCCGCGGACGCCTGCACGCCCGGCTGGCGCACGTCCTGCGGGAGCGGAGACCGGACGACCTGGCGGCTCTGGCACACCATTTCGCCCGGTCGGGGACGGCGGAGACGGCCGCGCCGGCCGTCGACTACTCGCTGCGCGCGGCCGAACTGGCCGAGCGGCGGTACGCCTACGACACCGCCGTCGAACTGATCCAACAGGCCATCGAGGCATACGCCCTGGTGCCCACCGGGCCCGACGAGCGGGCCCGGACGACGGTCGGTCTGTACGGGCGGCTGATGCGGGCGCAGATCCGGGCCGGGGCGATCGTGGCGGCGCGGGACACCCGCCGGCGCGCCGTCGAGACGGCCGAACGGACCGAGCGCGACGAACTGGTGGCCACGGCGTTCGCCGCGTGGAGCGAGCCGACTCCGTGGCAGAGCCGCCCCCTCGGGTACTTCGACCCGGCCACGGTCGACACCCTCGACCGGCTGACCGCCCGCACCGACCTGGACCGGGTGACCCTGGCCCGCCTGCTGCAGACCCTCGTGGACGAACTCAACGGCAGGGACGGTGTGGACGGCGCGCGGGTGACACAGGCCGCGGAGCGGCAGCTGGCCGTCGCCCGCGCGGCCGGCGACCCGCTGCTTCTCGCCTCCGCCCTGGCGACGATGGCCAAGCCCACGCCGCACGAGTTCCAGGCGGCCCGGCGGGAGCCCCTGGTGGCCGAGCTCAGGACACTCACGGACGCACATGACCTACCCGCGTACCGGTGGGCGTGCGAGCACGCCGCCGGCATGGTCGCCGGCGCCCGCAACGACGCCGCGGGAGTCCGCCGGCACGCCGAGGAAGGCCTCACGCTCGCCCGCAGGTACCGGATGGTGGAGGCGGAGGCCGCCAACCTGTCGGCCCTGGCCATGCTCGCCCATGTGGAGGGCCGTTTCGAGGCGGCGGACGTGGCCTACGCCGATGTGCGGCGCCGGCTGCGGGGCACCGGGTCCCCGCAGGGCGACTACATGTACGCCCTGGGGCTCATCACGATCCGGCTCAGCCAGGGACGCCTCGCGGAGATCGAGCCGCTGCTCTGGGCGCTGTACGACATCTCCATCCCGGGAATCGGTCACACCCTCGGCCTCGTCCTGGCCCTCCAGGGCAAGACCGACCAGGCCCGCGCCATCTCCTACGGCTCCCCCTCCCCCCTGCCCGACCACCTGTACGGTCTGGATCTCTCCATCCGCGCGCAGCTGGCCTATCTGCTGCGTGACCGGGCCGCGGCGGTGCAGCTGGCCCGGCTGCTGCTGCCGATCAGCGACCAGCTCGCCGGCGCCGCCAGTACCTGCTACGTGCTGCGGCCGCTCGCCCATCCCCTGGGTGAGCTGTACCGCCTGCTCGGCGACGAGCCCGCGGCGCTGCGGCAGTTCGCCCGTGCCGAGGCGGTCGCCCGGCAGTGGGGCTCGGCCCATCTGGCCGCCGCGGCCCGAACCGCCGCCACCACCGGCCGGTGACCCGGCCGCAGTCGCCCACCGCGTCGCGCGGCGTCCGGCAGCGCCCGGCCCGCACCAGGGGACCGTTCGGCCCCTGCCGCCGCCGCGGGTGTACGGGCCATGCTCGGAACACGGTACGGACCGCGAGCCCCGCCGACCCACTGCCGTGGGCCACTTCGCGGGGCGCGGGGGTCTCGTGCCCTACCCGAGGAGCAGCACGTGGGAGTACTCGTTTTCCTGATGGTCGTGGTGGCCGTCCTGGCCGTCGTGACGATCGCCATGTCCGTCAAGGTCGTCAAGCAGTTCGAGCAGGGCGTGCTGTTCCGGTTCGGCCGGCTGGTGGGTTCCCGCCCGCCCGGTCTGCGGTTCATCGTTCCGTTCGTCGATGTCCTGCACCGGGTGTCGCTGCGGATCGTCACGATGCCGATCCAGTCGCAGGGCATCATCACCCGGGACAACGTCAGCGTCGATGTCTCGGCCGTCGCCTACTTCCGGGTGGTCGACGCGGTGAAGTCGGTCATCGCGATCGAGAACGTCCACACGGCGATCAACCAGATCGCCCAGACCACGCTGCGCAAGGTCGTGGGTCAGCACACCCTGGACGAGACGCTGTCGGAGACGGACCGCATCAATCTGGGCATCCGCGAGATTCTCGATGTGACGACCGCGGAGTGGGGCGTCGAGGTGACCCTCGTCGAGCTCAAGGACATCCAGTTGCCCGACAGTATGAAACGCGCGATGGCCCGTCAGGCGGAGGCCGAGCGCGAGAAGCGAGCGAAGATCATCAACGCTCAGGGCGAGTCACTCGCCGCCGCGGCACTCGGTGAGGCCTCGGACATCATGATGGACCACCCGCTCGCCCTCCAACTGCGCAATCTGCAGAGCCTGGTGGAGATCGGCGTGGACAAGAACACCACCGTCGTCTTCCCCGCCCCCCTGATGAGCACCATCGGGGAACTGGGCTCGTTCCTCGCACGCGAGACCGCGTCCGCCGCGTCCGCCGCGTCCGCGTCCGCGGCGTCCGGGGAGCGGCCCGTCGAGGTCACCGGGCCGGCGCCCGGCCCCCTGCCGAACGGAACACGCGAGAACGTCTGAGGCCCTGCGGACGCCCGTCGTGCCGGAGCCCCGTTCCGCAGCGGAACGGGGCTCCGGCACGACCGCGGCGCGCGGCCCGCGCCTTCAGAGCCTGCGGATCCAGGCGTCCGCGACGCCTTCCAGCTCCTCTTCCACCGCTTCACCGACGCTGTCGTCGAAGCGCCGGGTCAGCTCGGAGAACGGACCCGCGGCGACCCCGCTGAGAAATCCCGGACCGGGGAACCGCCGTCGGCCCACCCCTCCTGACGCGGCCGCGTAGCCCCACCCGGTTCAGCCCACCGGCTCGTGTTCGGGTGCGGACGAGGGCGCGCCGGCCCATCGGTGCAGGACGGCTTCGAGGCCGGCGGCGGCGCTGTCGGTGTCGCTGTCGGTGTCGCTGTCGCTGTCGGTGGTGTCGCAGGCCCAGGCGACCACCCCGTCCGGGCGTACCAACACCCCGGCCGGGGTGGCCGGCGTCACGTGGCCGTCGGTCACGCTGCTCACCCGCCCGGCCCAGGTCGCGGCGAGGCGGGCGAACGCGCCGTCCGCGGTGCGGTCGAGCAGCAGGAACCCGCCGCCGTGACCGTGGTCGGCCAGTCGGGAGCCGTCCGTCAGCCACAGGTCGGGGACGTAGCGCCCGACCAGCGGGTGGTCGCCGGGCAGTTCGATGCGCTGGTCGACTCCCGAGATCTTCTTGACCACGTAGGTCGTGCCCGCCCGAGTGCTCAGCAGATCGGCCACGATCCCCCGCAGCGCGGCCGACTTGGCGTCCCCGCGCAGCACCCCGATCTGGGCCCGCGTCCAGTCCAGCACCCAGGCGCCAACGGGACGACGCTCGGCGTCGTAGGTGTCCAGCAGCCCTTCGGGTGCCCACCCGGCGACCACGGCACCGAGCTTCCACCCGAGGTTCATCGCGTCGCCGGCCCCGAGGTTGAGCCCCTGACCGCCGAACGGCGGGTGCACGTGCGCGGCGTCACCGGCCAGCAGCACCCGCCCCGACCGGTAGGTCGCGGCCTGGCGGGCGTTGTCGGTCCAGCGGGTCGGGGTGGCGCGCAGCGCGGTCAGCGTGACGTCGGTGCCCGAGACCCGGCGCAGGCTGGCCTGCAGCTCCTCAAGGGTGACCGGCGCCATGGGGGTTCCCCCGCGCATGGGGGTCCCCCCGCTCGAGCGAAGCCGAGAGTGGGGGAGAAGCCGAGCGTGGGGGAGGTCCGCGGGAGCGCCGTCGAACTCCACGGTGGCCACCCGTCCCGGCTGTGGCCCGTAGCGGTACGCCCCTCGGGCCGACCACGTCCATCCGTTCGCGAGCATCGACGGGTCGGCGATGTCGACGACCGCCTGGTACCCGGTGAGTTCGGGGTCGGTGCCGGGGAAGTCGATCCCCGCGAGGCGGCGTACGGTGCTGTGCCCGCCGTCGCACCCGACCAGCCACCCGGTGCGCACCGTGCCGGCGGTAGTGCCGACGAGCACGCCGTCGCCGGTGTCCTCCAGGGCGGTGACCTCCACCCCGCGACGCACGGGTACGCCGAGTCGCGCGACGTGCTCGGCGAGCAGCGCCTCCAGCTCACGCTGCGGCACCAACCGCGCTCCGTCGGCCGCGGTGTGCGCGGCGAGGTCGGGATCGGACCAGTCCACGAGGCCGGCGTCGAGGATCATTCCCGCGAAGTGGCCGGTGAACCGCGAGTCGGGCGCTCGCCCGCCCTCACCGGGCGTCCGGTCGTCGGCCACGCCGGCGAACGATCCCATCCGCTCGAGTATCTCCCGCTGCACCGCCTCGGCGGCAGGCAGCAGGCCGCGGCGGTCGAGTGCCTCGGCCGTCGGCATGTTGATCAACTGCGCCTTCATCGCCTGGTCCGGC
The DNA here is from genome assembly GCF_056270125.1 of Streptomyces sp. RLA131. NCBI lineage: Bacteria > Bacillati > Actinomycetota > Actinomycetes > Kitasatosporales > Streptomycetaceae > Streptomyces > Streptomyces sp. RLA131. The sequence goes on along the minus strand of NZ_JBWDOQ010000002.1, from coordinate 6,398,114 downwards.
TCGGCCCGTCGCTCCAGCACCTGCACCGTCGCCCCGGAGAGTGCCAGCTCCGCGGCGAGCACGAGGCCGACCGGCCCGGCTCCGACCACGGTCACGTCCATGTCCTGGTTCAGATTCATGCCCATGTTCATATTCACGAACAGTGTTCTATGCCCGAACAGTGTTCGCGTCAAGTTATAGTGGTCGGGTGAACCCGAGAGAGCGACGCGCGGCGCGCCACCAGCCGCCGAACCCCGAGGTCGAAGCCGCTGCCCCCAGCCCGCGGCGCCGCAAGGCCCCGATCACCGTGGAGCAGGTCATCGACACCGCGCTGGGCGTCATCGCCACGGAGGGCTACGAGGCACTGACCATGCGACGGCTGGCCGGCGCGCTCGACACCGGACCCGCCTCGCTCTACGCCCACGTGGTCAACAAGGCCGACCTCGACGAGCTGCTCATCGGGCGGCTGTGCGCGGAGCTCGTACTACCCGAACCCGCCCCCGCGGCCTGGCGGGAGCAGATCCGCGGCGTGTGCACCCAGATGCGCGACCAGTACCTGAAATACCCCGGAATCTCCCGCGCCGCGCTCGCGATGGCCCCCACCGACCTGGAGACCCTGCGCGTCAGCGAAGGAATGCTGGCCGTCCTCCTCGCCGGCGGCGTCGCCCCGCAGGCCGCCGCCTGGGCCATCGACGCCCTGTTGCTGTACGTGGCCGCCTACTGCCTGGAGATCTCCATCGTGAAGCAGCGCAAGGTCCAGGACGAGGCGGACTGGGTCCTCGACACCGACGAGCTCCAGCGCCGACTGACCGCGCTGCCTGCCGGGACCTTCCCTCACACCACCCGCTACGCGGCCGAACTCACCGCCGGCGAGGGCCACGGCCGGTTCGACTTCACCGTCGCCCTGATGATCGACGGCCTCGCCCACCGCTAAGGGCTGTGCGGACGCGCGGGGCTTCCCCTTCGTGAGTCCTCGCCGCTCCCGGGGGTGGTGTTGCGCAGCCGCCGATCTTCGGATCGGTGCCCGGCTCGCCAGTTGGAGCGCGGGAAGTGCGCGCAGCTCAGGCGCTCTTGGCCGCGGGCTCCAGGATCGCCACGCATTCCACGTGGTGGGTCATCGAAAGGATGTCATCGCGTTCGCACCGGGGGAAACACCGGACCACCGGGGCAGAGGCATTCTGCGGGTCGTGCCTCCACCGTGTCAGGCGCTCAGCGCGTCGAACGAGCGTCATGGCCGACGGCCTGTCCCGCCTCGCCGAGTCGGTGCACCCGGCGGTGCGCGCCTCTGGTCCTTGTGACCGTCACACCACTGCTCGGACGGCAGGTGAGCCGGTGGTCGCGGGATGCGGTGCCGCCTCCGACCCGGAGGCGATGAGAGAGGGAAGTCGTCCCGGGCGTTCCGCATGGCTGCGGCGGAACGCCCGAGGAGCGGTCCGCCAACAGGCGTATCCGTTCAGGGGCTCTGTGGTGCAATGACATCTGCCTCGGACCGGGCCTGGCGACGGTCCCTCCAGTACCCGAGCCCAAACCCTGAGCACAAGCGAGCAGCGAGGAGTCGCCGTGACCGTACGCGGGCCTGACGGGGACGGTGGCCAGACCCCTCGTCTTCCCGAGGACGGGAGTCGCCGGGCCGGGGCGATGACGTTGGCGGTGACGCTGGCGGCGGCGGAGAGCGCGGCGCCCGTGGAGTCGCTCGATGTGGTCGCGTGCATGCTCAAGGAGCACCTCGGGGCCGTGTCGGTGTCGTTCCTGATCACCGACTTCACCGGCAGTTCGGTGGTACGGCTGGGGGTGGCGGGCAGCGTCGATACCGATGAGCCGGCCCGGCGCATCTCGTTGCGGGGCACCGTGTACGACGACGTGATCCGCACCCAGCGGCCGAGCGTGGAGGACATGGGCGCCGGGGCGGTGGCGCGGATCGTGGCCCCGGTGACCAACCGCGGGGACGCCATCGGGCTCCTGGAGCTGTTCCTGCCCGCCACGCCCGACGCGCAGGTGATGCGGGAGATCGGCGAGACCGCGCACGCCCTGGCATACATCGTCATCGCCAACCGGTCCTTCACCGACGTCTACCAGTGGGGCCGCCGCACCACCCCGCTGAGCCTGGCCGCCGAGATCCAGCACCGGCTGCTCCCGGCGTCGCTGGCCTGCGAGGCCGCCCAGTTCGCGGTCGCCGGCGCGCTGGAACCCGCCGACCACGTCGGAGGCGACACCTTCGACTACGTCATCGACCGGGACACCGTCCAGCTCTCCGTCACCGACGCCATGGGCCACGACGTCGAGGCCGCACTACTGGCCACCCTCCTGGTGGGCGCCCTGCGCCGGGCCCGCAGAGCCGGCGCCGACCTCGCCGAACAGGCCCGCCAGGCCGACCAGGCCATGCGCGAACACGGCCGCCAGGGCTACGCCACCGGCCAGCTCCTGCGCATCAGCCTGCTCGACGGCAGCACCGAGTTCATCAACGCCGGCCACCCCTGGCCACTGCGCATGCGCCACGGACACGTCCAGGAAATCGTTCCAGAAATCGATCTGCCGTTCGGCTTCCAGATCCCCCACACCTACCGCGTCCAATCGCTGGACCTGCAACCCGGCGACCGGCTGGTCATGCTCACCGACGGCATGCTGGAACGCAACCCCCACAGCCTCGACCTGTCCGACCTGATCATCCACACCCGCGAACTCCACCCCCGCGAAGCCGCCCGCACCCTCATCGCGGCGATCGCCGACGCCCACCACGGCCACCTGCAGGACGACGCCACCGTCATGTGCCTGGACTGGCACGGCACCGGCCACTCCCAACGCGACGCCGACACCGGCGCCGACCTCGCCGACGCCTCTGCACCGTCACGGACGGGGCGGCCACTCCTGGGCACTGACTCAAGGGCTGCTCCGGTAGCCGGCTCGGCCGGCCCCTGGCCGCCGCCGCGGGCGCAGTCCGAGTAGGACGTAGCCGGCGACCGGAACCACCACACCGATGACCAACAGGCGGGACGGATGCCGGGCACGATGCCCGTGATGACCAGTAGAGAGTCACATAGTCGCGGTCAGTTGGTGGCCAGGGAGATGGCGGTGTAGTGCGCGGTGAAAGCCGCCACGGTCAGGGCGTGGAAGACCTCGTGGAAGCCGAACCAGCGGGGTGAGGGGTCGGGCCGCTGGAGGGCGTAGACCACCGCACCCGCGCTGTAGAGGAGACCGCCGGCAACGATCAGGACGAGTACGGCCACTCCGCCGGTGTGCAGGAAGTCAGGCAGGTAGCGCACCGGTGCCCATCCCAGGGCCAGGTAACACGGGGTGTAGAGCCAGCGCGGAGCTCCGACCCACAGGACCCGGAACGCGATACCGGCCAAGGCACCCGCCCACACGATCCACAGCAGCACGGACCGCTGGTCCGGCGGGAGGAGGAGCACGGCCAGGGGGGTGCAGGTGCCGGCGATGATCAGGAAGATGTTGGCATGGTCGAGGCGTCGCAGAAGAGCCTCGCCGAGCGGCCCCCAGGTACCGCGGTGGTAGATGGCGCTCGTTGCGAACAGCAGCCAGGCGGTGACCGAATACACGGCACAGGCCAGGACCGCCTGCGGAGTACGGGCCAGGCAGATGAGTACGACGCCCGCGATCAGTGCGGCAGGGACCATTCCGGCATGGAGCCAGCCACGCAACCTCGGCTTGATCGGTTCGGCCAGGTCGGCCGCCCGCTCCACCAGAGCCGCGATCGAGTGAGCCTTCTCCCCCGCATCGGCACCTTGTGATCCGCAGGGCAGCCCGTTTTCACGGCATTCTCCAAGCGCTGACGCGACCTGACTACATTCGACTTCGGCGGCGTCGCGGGACACAGCTTCCCGTCCTCCCTCGGACTTCTGGGCGTCACTGGCAACCATGCGGTCATGCTACGAGACCTCACCCGGACAGCATGATCGGAGGGGCCCCAACTCCAGGCCCGGATCGCCGGCATGGGCCATGCCACCACCGTGTGAACCCCAGCCCTGTTGCTGCCGCCGATGGGGCCCGCCGGAGCCGAGGAGATCGGCCGGTCATAAAACCACCAGGGCTCCAGGACGGGCATCTCCGCTCGCCTACGCGCAAGCATCGCCGATGCTTCCTGAGGTCCGCCCCCGAACAAAGCGCCTGCGGTCATCGCATCTGTCTGTGGAACGCGTGGAGGGGCCCTGGTGCCATATCGCACCAGGGCCCCGAAGGAACTGCTACACCATCTGCCGGCCCTGATACTGCGCCGGCCTTCTGTTTCCGCAGACCCGACCGAGATGCTGTCGGATGTACGGGGATCGCGGTTGCTTGACCGGAGACCACCTCACTATCGATGTCCTGCGGTACCCGGGCTCAAGACTTCCGCCCGGGCGATCCTGATGGCGCCTCGCTCCTCCGTTCTTCCCTCTGGGAACAATCACTTACCGAACGGGCACTGCGTACTACTGGTGATGCGAACTGCTCAGCGGCCTGCCACAGCGCCACTCTTCGACAGCCAGCCCCGTCGCCCGTCCTGCGTCTGCTCTGGCTTGGAACCCCACTGCCGAACCTCCCGGTGCGCGCGCCCGCAGCCGACGCCTTCACCGAGGTGCTGCTCACTGACTTCCACTGCTGGGTACTGCGAACTGCACTTACCGGTACTACCACTGCTCTGACTGCTCTGACTGCGGTACTGCTCACGGCGGCCCCTGATCACTGCGGGCCACCCGGTCCGGTCGTCAGCCCCGTCGCCGTCCTGCGACAGCCCTGGCTTCGGAACTCCACCACCGCACCGTCCTGCGCACTGCGACTACAGATACAACTGCCCGGCAGTTCGTCTCTGCCAGGCCCTGCTCGATCTCGGCTACAAGAGAAACCATAACCACACCAGCGCCCAATGTCTACTCCAGCCACCATAGATTTTTGCGCGTTCGACAGAGAGGTAATCAACCTCGGACAGCGACACGGGCCGGGCACAGGGCGATCATCACCGGGGCGACCGCCACAGGCCTGGTCAACCGCCTCGCCCGCGCCACCGACGTAACCCGCAAGGCGGCCGGCGGCGAACCGTCAGCGCCCTCCTCACCCGGTAGCGCCGGCACCGACCGGGGCCACGGCGGCCGTCCCAGGACCAGTCCCACCAACTACCGCTGTACACGGCAGTCATCGGACGCGGCGTGCGCGATCCCTCGGGCAAGGCGGAGAGGTCGGGCCGGGTTGACGTCCAGTCGATGAACGCCCCGCACTCCATGTGGAAGGCAGCGGTGACCGGCCTGGTTCTCGCGGCACAGCACAGCAGAACGCCCACGCCGAAAGCGTGGGCGAGGGGGAACTCCGAACGCACACCACGTCACCACAGGAACGATCACGCCGCGCACCTGGAGCGTGCGTGCTGCGCCCGCCGATACCCGGCGGGCACACTCATCTCACGCCGCGGCCGAGGGGTTGGCCGATCCGGCGGTGCGGCGGTGTTCGGCGTTGAGGCGCTGGGCTTCTTCGAGCTGGTCTTCGAGAATGACGATGCGACAGGCAGCCTCGATGGGGGTGCCTTGGTCGACGAGTTCCCGGGCACGGGCGGCGATGCGCAGCTGGTACCGGGAGTAGCGGCGGTGGCCGCCCTCCGAGCGGAGCGGGGTGATCAGCCGGGCCTCACCGATCGCGCGGAGGAAGTTGGGGGTGGTGCCGAGCATCTCGGCGGCCCGACCCATGGTGTAGGCGGGGTAGTCGTCATCGTCCAGACGACCGAAGAAATCGTCCGCTGTCATCTCACCTCTCTGTGGAACACGCGTGGAGGGGCCCTGGCGCCGTACTCGCACCAGGGCCCCGAAGGAACTGCTACACCATCTGCCGGCCCCAGTGCTGCGCCGGCCTGTTTGTTCCGCGGGCCCGCCCGGGAGAGGGCAGGGAATGCGGGGATAGCGGATGCGTGACCGGAGACCACCTACCTGTCGATGTCCTGCGGTACCGGGCTCAAGACTTCCGCCCGAACGATCCTGATGGCGCTGAGCTCCTCCGTTCTTCCCTCTGAACCAAGCACTTACCAAACGGGTACTGCGTACTGCTGATACCGCGAACTGCTGGTGGCCTCGCGCAGCGCCACTCTTCGGCAGCCAGCCCCGTCGCCCGTCCTGCGTCTGCTCTGGCTTGGAACCCCACTGCCGAACCTCCCGGCACGCGCGCCCGCAGCCGACGCCTTTACCGAGGAACCACTGATCACCGCACTGCTGGTACCGACAACAACCGCAACTGCCGAACTGCCACTGCCTCAACTGCGGTACTGCTCACGGCGGCCCCTGACTACTGCGGGCCACCCGGTCCGGTCATCAGTCCCGTCACCGTCCTGCGACAACCCTGGCTTCGGAACTCCACCACCGCACCGTCCTGCGCACTGCGACTACAGATACAACTGCCCGGCAGTTCGTCTCTGCCAGGCCCTGCTCGATCTCGGCTACAAGAGAAACCATAACCACACCAGCACCCAATGTCTACTCCGACGGGCATAGATTTCCGCGCACTCGAAGTTGAGGTAACCCACCTCGACCGGACTATGGATGATCGGAGCAGCCCCGAAGCTCAGGTCCGGCGCTCGGAGTGACCCACCGGCCCCGCAGCCCGTCGCGCTTCCCGTGACGCCGCCGACTGCGCCGCGGTTACCGCCGACGGGTACCGGGCACCGCCGGGCATCTCATGCTTCCGGCCGTGACACTCCCGACAGGCGGGCCGGTGACGGGCGAGGCACGAGGGCCTGCGCCGGCCTTGACGATCGATCCCGGCCCTGACCGTCAACGCCACAACCGTGCGTTCCACGACGGCCGTTGCCGGCGCACGCGATACGGCACGCGCCTTCCTCGAATGCCGGCGACAGCCGGCCGTGGCGTCGGCAGGCGCCGCGCATGCGCGCCCCTGACCTGAACGGCGGCACCGGGGGGGGCGGCCGGCCCATGGTCAACCGCCTCGCACGCGCCGCGCCACCGCGGTCACCCGCCGGGGCTCCGGCGACAAGACCGTGAGCGCCCGGCCCACCCGACGGCGCCGCCGCCCAAGCAGCTGGATGGCCGGTGAATATAATCTGTCTCATGTCGAAGCCTGACGAGCTGCTCGTTGACGTCGCCGCCCTGGTCGAAGCCGGGCAGAGCAACCAGATGTCCCTGACCGTGGTCACCGGTGGTGCTGTCATCACCGGTCGGCTGGCTCCCGAAGCGGTGTGGAGGCAGAGGGTGTCGGAGGTACTGACGGATTCGGACCTCCTGGGAGAGTTCTCCGCCGTCTTCGATTCCCCCGCGAAGAAGAACGGGCCGCCCACGCATCTGCACTTCCATGTCGCCCGGATCCTGCAGGGCACGGTGGGGATCCCGGAGACGGGCGGGATGTACCGTGCCGCGATCGAGGACGTCAGCGCCTGGACCGTGGGCGACTTCAGCTACTCCGACCGCTGAGCGATCACTGCGACGGGAACCCGCCGCACAGCGGTGTGGGCCCGACCGGCGCCGGTCGGGCCCACACTGCTGTTCAGGTGCCTGCTCGCGCCTGTTTCCGCGGTCAGACGGATACGGGGGTGCCGAGCATCGCGGAAGCTCCCTGGAGCGAGCTGAGGACGCGTACGGGTGCGGCCGCGGGGAGAGCGCGGCAGGTGAAGCCGAGCTGTCCCATGGCCCGGAGGACCTCGGCGGCGCTGAAGTCACGGCGGTCCTGGCGGGTGATGACCTGGCCGACCTGCTTGACGGGGTAGTGGCGCCGGCCGATGATCACGGATTCGCCGGTGCCCGGTTCAGGCTTGATGCCCTTCATCGATTCCAGCACGCCGCTCTTGGTGAGCTCGAAGGGGAAGCGGGCGATGACGCAGCGCATGCGGCCTCACAGGGAGAAGGGGAGAAACGGTCCGACCAGGGGTCGGGCGGTTCGGCGTGAGAGGGCGAGGATGTGTGCAGCCGGAGGGAATTCCCGCGCGACGACCGGCACGGAGAATTACGACTACGGACCGCAGGCCCCGAAATAAATTACGACGGGGACGTAAAATCAGGAGAAGCCACGGGTGTGAGACCGCGGACTCCTCCGCGTCGTCCCGCAGGGTAATCAGTTGCGGGATATGTGTGCAGCTGGGGCCCGCACCCCGAAGGATGCGGGCCCCAGCTGCAAGGTGCGCGTCAGCGTCAGGCCGGAACGATGTTCTCGGCCGTCGGGCCCTTCTGGCCCTGAGCGATGTCGAAGTTCACCTTCTGGCCTTCGAGCAGCTCACGGAAGCCCTGAGCGGCGATGTTCGAGTAGTGGGCGAACACGTCAGCGCCGCCACCGTCCTGCTCGATGAAGCCGAAGCCCTTTTCCGCGTTGAACCACTTCACGGTACCAGCAGCCATGTCATATCTCCTTTGGGGCAGTACATCGGCATCCGCACCGCGCGGATGCCGTGTCGCCGCGATGATTACCCCGCCCGGAAAATGACCGGAAATACAAAGGTGCTCCCACCGGCAGGAGCCGAGTGGGGGCACTTGAAGTCTTGGGAACCACAACTGCAACTGAGATCGACAGTAGCATGCCGCCACGGCCTGCGTGGGTAGCAGAATTCCGCTTCGCGCAATGCGACATAAACTCTCACTGTACGGCCTATCAAACTCTCACCTCACGGGCGCAGATATTGATTCGACTCCGCGCCGTGCCTCGGCGGCCGCCTCCGCCCCCGGTCGCCGCAGGCGCCGGGGCTGCGGCGCCGTTCCTGGCGGCCCCGGCGTACAGGTCGGCGTCGATGCCTCCGATGCCCCGGTGCGTGAACGGCGCGCCGAACGTCTGAGGTAGCCCACTCATGTCCTCGCCGGCGGTCCGCCGGTCGATGGCGTGTGCGTGTCGTCGCCGAAGTGGGCGGTGAACGCCTCGGCGACGCGCCGGGTCGCCTCCTCGTCAAGCCGCGCACGACCCACGCTCCGGTCACTCGGCGAGGGCCTCGGTCATGGCGTCGAGTTCGGCCAGGAGTGCGGCGAGGCGCCGTGGAGGAATGGCTTTGATCATGCGCTCTTCGATGGCGTAGACGGCGCCGCGGGCCGCGTGCAGCCGTTTCTGTCCGGCGGGGGTGAGGTGGACGGGTAGAGCTCGACCGTGGTCCGTGGTGGCCGGCCGGGTGATGAGGCCGGCCTCCTTGAGACCGTGAAGGACGACGTTGGCCGACTGCCGGGTTACGAAAGTGCCGCGGGCCAGGTCGGCGTTGGACAGACCCGGACGCTCGTCGAGGAGTTCGAGGCAGGAGTACTGCGGGACGGTGAGGTCGTGCTCGCGCAGCGCCTTGTCCATGGCGCCGCGCAGGGCGGCCGAGGCGCGTTTGAGGCGGTATCCCACATGTTCGGTGACATCCTTCGCCGGATGGGGCAACGGAACAGGTGCGCGGTCTTCCATGTCAGCATTTTGACATGCGTGGGATCCGATACCTACAGTTGCACATGTCAAAGCCCTGACATCAAAGTTCCGGAGGAACCGTGTCTGCCACCGTTCAAGGACCCGACTTCATCGCTCTGCAGGTGAAGGACGTGCCCGCAGCGGCCGCCTTCTTCGAGGAGCGCCTCGGACTGTGCCGGGCACCGGCCTCGCCGCCCGGCGCGGTCGTCTTCACCACCAGCCCGATCCCGTTCGCCGTCCGCGAGCCGCTCCCGGACACCGATCTGGACGGTGCCTCGCGCCCCGGCCTGGGCGTAGCACTGTGGCTGCGCACCACGGACGCCGGCGCGCTGCGCGAGCAGCTCGTGGCGACAGGCACGCAGGACGTCGGTCCCCTGCGGGACAGCCCGTTCGGGCCGATGTTCTCCTTCACCGGCCCCGAGGGCTACCGCCTGACCGTGCACGGAGGCTGACCGTGAGCGCCGTCGTCCTCACGCCCCGCGGCCACCTCCCGGGGCGCTACGGCATCCCCCACGACGGGCTACGTTCTTCACCGTCCCGGCCTTCATGGCACGGCGCGTTCCGGCAGACCACCACGGCAGGCGAGCGGTCTCTCTTTCAAAAGGCGTACCTGATGCGCAGCCACGGCGCGTGCGCCGCCAGCAGCTGCCGCATCAGCGTCAGGGAGTGCTGCTTGATCTCCTGGGTGTAGCGAACATTGAGGGCGCCGTTCTGTGAGCGCTTGGTCTCCTGCGCGTCCGGTTGCCACAGCACGTCCTCGGCGCGAGGGTGCCAGCCGAGGTTGACCTCGTGGAGCGACTGATTGTGGGTGAGCATGATGATCTCGGCCGCTGCCTGCTCCTTCACGCGGGCGGGCAGGACGTCGTCGAGATGGGCGAGCAGGTCGGCCCAGTCCCGCTGCCACCCCGGGCGCAGAACGACGGGCGAGAGATTGAAATGGACCTCGTAGCCGGCATCGAGGAAGTCGGCTGCCGCGGCGATCCGCTCGGCGACCGGACTGGTGCGGATGTCCAGCAGCCGGGCATCGTCGGCCGGCATGAGGGAGAAGCGCACCCGGGTACGCCCCTGAGGGTCGAACGCGAGCAGGTCCGGATTGACGAACTTGGTCGCGAAGGAAGCCTTCGCCGTCGGCAGGGCGCGGAACGCGGCGACGAGATCCGCGGTGTTGTCGCAGACCAGGGCATCGACGGAGCAGTCACCGTTCTCGCCGATGTCGTAGACCCATGACCGGGGGTCGCACTGGTTGGGTGCCGTCTTGGGGCCCTGGACCCGTACGTGGCGCTGGACATGGGCCACGATCGCCTCGATGTTGGTGAACAGCGTGATGGGGTTGGCGTAGCCCTTGCGGCGGGGGACGTAGCAGTAGGCGCAGGCCATCGCGCATCCGTTGGAGGGGCCCGACCCGGTCGGCCGGGCCGGCGCGATCAAGCGCATCGCTGACCAGCTCGACGTCCACCCCGAGGCTCTGCGGGGCTGGGTCAAGCGGGCCGAGACCGACGACGGGCGGCGCGCCGGCACCACCAGCACGGAGGCCGCGCGGATCGCGGAGCTGGAACGTGAGGTCAAGGAACTGCGCCGGGCCAACGCGATCCTGAAGTCGTCGGCGACTTTCTTCGCGGCGGAGCTGGACCGTCCACTGCGCTGAAGGTCGCCTACATCGACCAGCACAAAGAGGAGTTCGGCGTCCAGCCGATCTGCGACGTCCTGAAAGGCACGGACGCCGAGATCGCATCGAGCACCTACTACGCCGCCCACACCCGGCCCGAGTCCGCCCGCGCGGCCCGTGACCGGGAGCTCACCGAGGAGATCCGCGTGGTCCACTCCGACAACTACGGCGTCTACGGCGCCCGCAAGGTCCACGCCGCACTGCGGCGCACGGGCCGGCCGGTGGCCCGCTGCACCGTCGAGCGCCTGATGCGGGCGGCCGGCCTGCGCGGGGTGGTCCGGGACAAGAGCCCGCGCACCACCCGGCCCGCCCCGGAGACCGACCGTCCTCGCGATCTCGTCGAGCGGGACTTCACCGCGGATGCGCCCAACCAGCTGCGAGTGGCCGACATCACCTACATCAAGACGCACTCGGGCCGGGTCTACGCGGCGTTCGTGATCGACGTCTTCTCGCGCATGGTCGTCGGCTGGCAGGTCGCTACCAGCCTCTACACCGAACTGGCCCTGGACGCCCTGGAGATGGGCATATGGAGACGCCGCCACGCCGCCGCCGACCTGGCCGGACTCATCCACCACAGCGATCGTGGCGTGCAATACCGGGCCCTGCGCTACACCGAGCGCCTGGACGAGGCCGCGGCCGTGGCATCGGTCGGATCCCGGGGCGATTCGTACGACAACGCCCTCGCCGAGGCATTCAACAGTCTGTTTAAAGCCGAACTGATCCGCAACGCGGGCCCCTGGACCGGCATCAACGACATCGAGATCGCCGTCGCCGAGTACGTCGACTGGTTCAACCAGCGAAGGCTCCACGGCGAGCTCGGGCATGTCCCTCCGGCCGAGTTCGAAGCCCTTCACGCAGCATCACCCGCACCCCAGACCACCCCCTGAAAACCAGCTAACCGACACTCCACAAGACCCAGGGCTTGACACCTGTTCACCGTGCGGCCTCGCACCGGAGATCAAGAGACAACAGACAAACGCTCCCCGAGCCCTGCCCGCAGTGGCATCGGTTGGACACGTCCTCTACGGCGGGGAACTGGACAGCCAGCCGCGCTCGGTGGCAAGAGAACCGGCCTGGAAGCGGCTGCGGGCGCCGAGTTTGCTCATGAGGTCGGCGATAAGACGGCGGACGGTGCGGTCGGAGACTCCGAGCTTGCGGGCCGCGGCCTCGTCGGTTTCCCCCTCGGCCAGCATCAGGATCAGGGCCTTCTCCTGGCCGGAGAGGCCCTGTTCGTCGCGCGGGCGAGCGGAGCCGAGGGGGCGGGCGCCGGCCCAGATCTGGTCGAAGAGCGCGCACATGGCGGCCACCGCGCCGCTGCCGTGCAAGACCGCCGCGCCGGCGCCGGGAGCCTGCGGGTTAAGCGGAACGACGGCGGTCTCGCGGTCGACTACGATCATGCGCAGCGGTAGCGTGGCGGTAGTGCGGACCCAGCCGCCCTGTTCGGTGAGCCAGCGGGCGTAGTCGATGGTCGCGGGGTCGTTGCGGACGGAATCCAGGTAGACGGTGCGCATGGTGACACCACGTTCCAGCAGGGCCTGGTCCAGCGGGCGGCTGGAATCGCGGGCGGCCTCTGTCTGCGCGCCGCCCGGAACGAAGGCCAGCACCTCGAAGCGGGTCCCGACGGTCAGCTTCTCCAGGCGTTCGCGGATGGCGTCTATCCCGGTGATCTCCTCGATGTCGGCGACGTTGGACGGGCGGCCGCCCGCGGTCTCGGCGACGACGACGGCCAGCGCGGCCCGGCCGCGCTCGATCTGGTGCTGCCGGGCCAGGAGTTCGGCTTGCTGACGGGTCAGCAGGACCTCCAGCCCGAGTTCCGGTGTGACCGGCCACAGTGTCATCGGGTCCTCCCAGGACGGCCGTAACAGGGCCAGCCTGGCCAGTTCGTCGAAGGCTGAGCGGACCGTGTCCTCGCCCAGTTCCAGATGTGCCGCCAACTCGTGCAGGGCCGCGTCCGGACGTCGTAACATCGCCAGATATACCGCTTCGGCGACCGGATCCACCCCAAAGGCCTCAAGCATGTGTTCCCCCCCAGGCCAATCAACGCTTGACGAGCACATGATTCTAGGCCGGTGGCGGCCAGGCAATATCCGGCCACCTTCGAGTTTGGTGACAAGGGGACTGGTTGATCTTGTAAGTGTGCTGATCACGGCGGTACGGCGAGGTCGGGCTGGTGCGTCACCGGCGCGGCGGAGCCCCCATTGACGCGGGTGACCGTGCCAGGCCGACGGCGCGGCAGCGCTTGATCGGCCGCACGGCGGCGCGGCTGCGGACTTGGGAAGAGAGTCCATATCCGTCCCCCCGGGTCACCCGCCGAGGACGCCCCGGGAGGCGGCACCGGACGCGGTCCGGTCAAGATCCGAGGACTCTGGCAACAGCCGTGCTGGCACATCGTCAAACTCGTTGCCACTGTTGTGGACATGTATTTCGTAGGCTCCAGAATCACCGGGGGTCGTGCGGGGACGAAAGATGGGCCGAGCGCACTGTGCGAGGAGATCAGGCGCGTGGCCCAGCCGGGCTCCGGCCTCGTCCACGTCTACGCGCAGGCCTCCGGCGCCGGGACGGACCTCATCCTGTTCGTGGTCGCCGACGCGGTCGAAGCCGCCGAGGGGTATGCGGCAGAAGTCCTCGGGCGGGCCCTGACCGTGTGCGGGACCGGCTCCGAACTCGTCCGGTGCACCGTGGAACTCTTCCTTCCGGCTGCCGAGGCCCAGTTGCCGCCTGACTTGTAAAATCACTGTCCGCATCCGGACAGACATGGGTCGGACAGGCGGAACCACTGGTGCCGCGTTTTTCCGTGGGCGACTCTGGGTCCCGTAAGTGAATCGGGAAACCCGGAACAAACGGGGCCGCCGCGGGCCCTGGAATTGCCCGTTCGACTTCCAGTCGATTCCGTCAGCCTTTGAAGGGGTACCTCGTGCACGTGCTCTCAATGGTCGCCGTTGTGATCGGAACGGCTCTCTCCATCCCGCTCGTGACGCTCCCCGCCGCCGGCCGGAACGCCGCGCCGGTGTCCGTCGCCGGTGCCGGCGGCGTCCACTCCGTCGTCTGCCCGCAGAGCATGACCTGGGACGGCGTCAAATGCGGTTGAGCCGACAGGGTTCGAAGGCCGGTCCATCAGCAAGTTGAGCGGTGCAGGGGGAGAGTAAACATGATCGTGCTCGAAGAAACAATGCCGACCAACCGCAGACCCTATGCGGATCTCGTCGACGAGATTTCCTCCCGGCTGCCGGTGGCGGCTGCCGAGGTGGATCGGGAACTCGCGAAGGAAAGGGAGCGCATCGTCGCCTCCGTCATGGCGATGAATGACGACGCCTGGGCGGGCGACCATGACGCCTTCTATCACCAGCAGCTTCTTCTCTCGCGCATATACGGAATGCTCACCACCATTCCGCACTCGCGCAACGCGGAGGGCTCGGTCATCATCCACGAGGTGACCCGGCTGCTGGAGGACGCCACCCTGGAGGCGGAGGACCGGTGGATCAAGCCGGGCACCATCGAGGCCGCGCCCGCCGAGGGCAGGCCCTTCCTGTCCTGGATCAAGGGAATGGCCCGCAAGCACCGCGTCTTCAAGCACCCGTACTACGTGGACTTCATCAACAACCACGCCCAGGCGGACGACCTGCGCACCTACGTGATCCAGGAGTCCCTGGTCGACGGCCGCTTCGACGACCTGCTGGCACTGATGCAGGTCGGAACCTCGGGCCCGGAGAAGATGGAGATCGCGTCCAACTTCTGGGACGAGATGGGCAACGGCAAGCCCGAGGAGGTGCACACCCACCTCTTCAACAAGATCTACGAGGTCTTCGACATCACCGAGGACGAGCTGGAGTCGGCGATGACCGCCAGCGACCTGCTCGCGGGGAACCTCGCCCTGCTGTTGTGCCGCTACCGCTCGCTCTACCCCGAGGCCGTCGGCTTCCTGGGAATGACGGAGTGGCTGGTGCCGGACCGTTTCACCAACGTGATCCGCGCCTGGGAGCGCCTCAGCCTGCCCGACGTCGGGATCATCTACCACCGGCTGCACGTGACGATCGACTCCGTGCACGCGGCAGGCTGGTTCCACAACATCGTGCTGCCCGCCGCCACGTCGGACCACATGCGCCACGGCATCGCCCGCGGCACTCTCTGGCGGCTGAACTCCTCGGCCCGTCATCTCGACGAGCGCCTGCAGCGGGCCTCCGCCCACGCCGACCGGAAGGTATGACCATGCCGCTGAACGATCAGGGATACGCGCTGGTCGACCTCCCGCCGATCGGCGGCGAGATCATCGCCAGCTACGACAACTGCCCGCTCGACCCGTACATGGGGAACCTGACCCGCTACAAGCGGTTCGACCAGTACCGGCTGTCGTGGAAGGACGGCGAGGGCTGGCACTTCGAGCTGCTGCCGCACCGCGACTACACCACCTTCGCCCACTTCAACCCGGTCGCCGGCGGCATCCGGCGCACCTACCAGCCGATCGAGGTCGACTTCACTCCGCTGATCCGGATCGGTGTCGAGGAACTCGGCCTCGACACCAGCGAGGACTGGCAGATCAACGTCCACCAGAACCGGACGAAGGCGACGCCGGAGAAGCCCGGCCAGCTCACCCCGGAGGGCGTGCACCACGACGGGCACGAGTTCGTGATGATCTCGGTCTTCGTCCGGAACAACGTCGAGGGCGGTGAGACCAGGCTCTGGCTCGACGGCGCCGAGAAGCCCTTCTGGAACGGGACCGTGAGCCCGGGTCAGGCGGTGCTGCTCGACGACCGGGCGATCTCCCACGATGTGACGGACGTGCTGCCCAAGGACGGCAAGGCCGGCCACCGCGACATCCTCATCGTTGCGTTCTCGCGCTGGAAGGAGAAGTGGTACGGCGACGACCACGACGCTGCCGCGCTGGCCACCGGTGACCAGACAGCCACGATGTGACGCCCGTCCGCGGCCGGCCCCGGGACCCTGTTCTGCGGGCCCGGCCGCAAACGCCGACGATTGGCCGTGCCGTGCCTGATTTCGCCAAATACCACGCCCTGGGCAACGACTACCTCATCATCGACCCCAACGAGGTGGAGCTCACTCCGAGCGGCGACTCCGCGAGGCTGCTCTGCGACCGGCACTTCGGGGTGGGCGCGGACGGGGTCCTGTTCGGGCCGATGGCCCCGGTCGAGCCCGGCCGCCCGATCGAGCTCCAGATCTTCAACTCCGACGGCAGCGCCTGCGGGAAGAGCGCCAACGGCATCAGACTGTTCGCCCTGCACCTCGCCGAGCGCTACCTGCCGGGGGACTGCCTGCCCGGGGACGATCGCACCGGGGCGGAGTTCCAGGTGCGCACGACGGCCGGAGACTCGCCCGTCCGGATCCGCGATCTGGCCCCCGACCTGGCCGCCGCAGTGGTGCAGATCGGCATGGGGCGACCCTCCTTCGACGCCGCGGACGTCGGCGTGACCGACCTGGAGGGCGCCGCGGTGGGCTGGCCGCTGGAGGTTGCCGGACGGACCCTGACCGTCACCTCCCTGCACAACGGGAACCCGCACACCGTGCTCTTCACGGACCGGGCGACCCGCGAACTCGCCCACGAACTCGGCGAACTGATCGCGGGTCACCCGCGCTTCCCGGGCCGCACGAACGTCCAGTTCGCCCAGGTGCTGGACCGCGCCACCGTCCGGATCGAGATCTGGGAGCGCGGCGCCGGCTACACCCTGGCCTCCGGTGCCAGCGGCTGCGCGGTGGTCAGCGCCGCGCACGCCCTGGACCTGGTCGACGACCGGGTCACGGTGCGGATGCCGGGCGGCGAGTTGGAGGTCACCGTCGCCGGGAACGGGGAGGTTTCCATGGCCGGACCGGTGGAACAGGTGTCCGTCGGCGGATTTTCCCCGGTGTTCCGCGACCGGCTCGGCATCCGCCGACCGGCCCGACCAGCCAGTGAGGTTCCGGCATGACCCAAGCGATCGACCGTGCTCCCGCGGCGGAGCAGGGCTATCCGATGCGGCGGTGGGTGTTCGAGGACTCCCTCGGCCGCTACGACATCGACCTGGGCGACAGCCACGTCCAGTGCGGCACGCTGAGCCAGCTGCACGTGCCCGACGATCTCGAACTCAACTACGGCGTCGACCGGGGCAGCCCGGCGCTGATCGAGCTGGTCGCCGACCGCTATCTCGGCTCCACGGACCGGGTGATCGTCACCCACGGCGCACAGGAGGCCCTCTACCTCCTCTACTGCACACTGCTGCGCCCCGGGGACGGCGTCATCGCGTTCCGGCCCGGCTGGCAGCAGGCCTGGGACGTCCCGGTCAAACTCGGCTGCGACGTCCGGGTGCTGGACCTGGCCGAGGACTTCAGCATCGACCTCGACGCGCTGGAGACGGCGGCCGGCCCCAACCTGCGGCTGATCACGCTCAACACGCCGAGCAACCCGACGGGCCGCCGCATCCGGTACCGCGAGTTCGAGGCGCTGAGCGCGCTGGCCGAGCGGACCGACGCCTACATCGTCGTCGACGAGGAGTACGTGCTGGACCTGGCCGCCTCGCCGGCGCTGCGCGGCGACCGGTTCGTGTCGGTGTCGAGCCTGTCGAAGATGTACGGCTTCCCCGGCCTGCGGGTCGGCTGGATGTACGGGCCGCCTGAGGTGGTCACGGCCTGCGCGGAGTACAAGCACCTGACCTCGATTTCCAACTCGGTGCTGTCCGAGTCGCTGGCCGTCGACGTGCTTCAGCGCTGGCAGGAGTGGGCCCGGCAGTACCACCGGCTCACCGGCGAGGGCCTGCACATCCTCACCGAGTGGGCCGCCCGGTACCCGGAGCAGCTGCGCCTGGTGCCGCCGGAGGGTACCCCCTTCGCCTGGGTGCACCTGACAACCGGCGAGTCCTCGCTGTCCCTCGCCCGCCGGGTGCTGGACCGAGGCGTACTGATCATGCCCGCCGAGACACTGGGGTCGGTCCGCGGCGTGCGGCTGGCCTTCGCACGTGAGCCGGAGATCCTCCACGAGGGCCTGCGCCGGATCGGCCATGTCCTGGACGCCGTACCGAAAGGGAGCGCCGCAGCATGACCACGTCCGCCGTCCAGACGCCTCTGTCCTTCGGGCAGGAGCAGCTCTGGTTCCTGGACCAGCTCGCCCCGGGCGAGACCACGTACAACATCCTGCTGGCCTGGCGACTGCGCGGCCCGCTCCGTGTCGACCTGCTGCGGCGCAGCCTGACCCTGGTCGTGCGGCGGCACGAGGCCCTGCGGGCGACCCTGCACAGCGCCGACGGCACGCCGTTCCAGGTGATCGCGCCGCCGCCGCAGGAGGTCGGCCTGACGCCGGTGGACCTCACCGCGCTGGCGCCCGTGGACCGGGAGACCGCAGTCGACCAGGAGATACGTGAGCAAACGCACCTGCCGTTCGACCTGGAGACCGGGCCCCTCTACCGCTTCCGGCTGCTCAAGCTGGCCGCGGACGACCATGTGCTGGTGCAGGGCTTCCACCACGTCGTCACCGACGGCTGGTCCTCGGCCGTGATCAACGCCGAGATCTCCACCGCCTACGGGGCACTGGTCGAGGGCCGTGAGCCGGCCTTCGCCAAGGACGACCCCGGCTACACGGCCTTCGCCGGCGCCCAGCGCGAGCGCCTCGACGGCGAGGAACTGGAGGAGGAGCTGCGGTTCTGGGAGGGGAGGCTGGCCGGCCTGCCCGTGCTGGAGCTGCCCGCCGACCGGCCCCGGCCGCAGACGTCCAACCATCGCGGTGCCTCGGTGATCAGGACTCTCCCCGACGGCCTGCTGGCCCGGTCG
Source organism: Streptomyces sp. RLA131 (assembly GCF_056270125.1). Classification (NCBI taxonomy): domain Bacteria; kingdom Bacillati; phylum Actinomycetota; class Actinomycetes; order Kitasatosporales; family Streptomycetaceae; genus Streptomyces; species Streptomyces sp. RLA131. The sequence continues at coordinate 6,379,378 of NZ_JBWDOQ010000002.1, read as the reverse complement.
ACCCGGCTGGCGCAGGAGCACGGCGTCTCCCTGTTCATGGTGCTCACGGCCGCGTTCAACGTGGTCCTGGGCCGGTACTCGGGCCAGGACGACATCCCCGTCGGGGTCCCCATGCTGGGCCGGACCGAGCCCGAACTCGAGGACGTCGTCGGCCTGTTCATCAACATGGTGGTGCTGCGCTCGGACCTGTCGGGCGACCCCACCTTCGCGAAGCTGCTGGAGCGCACGGCCGACGCCAACCTGGAGCTCTACGAGCACCAGGAGGTCCCCTTCCAGCAGATCGTGGACCGGGTGCAGCCGCCGCGGGAGCCGGGCCGCAATCCGCTGTTCCAGGTGGCCGTGCAGGTGCTCGGCGGGGCGACCTCCGGCGACAACCTCTTCTTCCCCGGCGTCACCAGCGAGTATGTGCTGCTGCCCTCGGTCAGCGCCCGCTTCGATATGTCGGTCAACTTCATCGAGTCCGGCGACTCGCTCAAGGCGTCCGTGGAGTACAGCTCGGACCTGTTCGACGCGTGGCGGATCGAGGCGATGCTCGGCCACATCGAGACGGTGCTCGCCGCCGCGACCGAGGACCCGGGCCGCAGGCTGTCGGAGCTGCCGCTGCTCACCGCGCCCGAGCTGGCCGAGCTGGCCGGCATCAGCAAGGGCGAGGTCGTCGCCTACCCCGAGGAGCCGCTGCACGTCGGGCTCGCCCGGGTAGCGGCGGCCAGTCCGGACGCGGTGGCCGTGGTGTGCCGCGGGGCCGAGCTCCGGTACGCGGAGTTCGACCGGCGGGCGGACCGCTTCGCGCGGTATCTGCGCGCCCGGGGACTGTCGGCCGGTCAGGTCGTGGCCGTGGTGATCGACCGCGACCTGGACGCGTACGTGGCCATGCTCGGTGTTCTCAAGGCCGGTGGCGCGTTCGCGATGATGGACCCGAAGGCCCCGGCCGCCCGGCTGGACTTCATGATCCGTGACACCGCCGCACCGCTGGTGGTGACCCGTTCGACGCTGGCCGACCGGCTGCCGGAGTCCTCGGGCTGGACCACTGTGCTGACCGACACGGACTGGGACGCGATCGAGGCCGTACCCGCCGACGAACCGCTAGAGGAGTGGGCCACCCGGGAGTCGCTGGCCTACGTCCTGTACACCTCCGGTTCCACCGGCACCCCGAAGGGCGTGATGATCGCGCACCGCGCGGTCTCCTTCTTCTGCGAGGCGTACCGGCGCACTTTCGACTTCGGCCCTGCCGACCGGCTGCTCCAACTCCCGGCGCTCAACTTCGACATGTCGCAGGGGGAGATGTGGACCGCCTTCGCCGCCGGGGCGACGGTGGTGGCGGTGGCCCCCGAGGACGCCCAATCCCCGGAGGCGCTGACCGCCCTGATCCGCGAACAGCGGGTCACCTACGCGGGCCTGCCGCCGGCCATGCTGTCGGTGCTGGAGGCCGAGCCCTACGAGCACCTGAAGTACGTGATGGGCGGCGCCGAGGTACTCCCGCCCCAGTTGGTCAACCGGTGGAATCTGCCGGGGCGCACCTTCGTGAACCTCTACGGCCCGACCGAGGCGGCCATCGCGTGCACCGAGTACAAGGTCGAACAGGTCGAGTGGCAGACCTCCCCGCCGATCGGCCGGCCAGAGGTCAACCGGCAGGTGCACGTCGTCGACCAGTGGCGGAACCTGGTGCCCAAGGGCGTCAGCGGCGAGTTGCTGATCGGCGGTGAGGAGGGCGGCCTGGCCCGCGGCTACCTCAACCAGCCGGAGATGACGGCGGAGAAGTTCGTCCCCGACCCCTTCGACTCCTCCCGCACGGTCTACCGCAGCGGCGACCTCGTCCGCTGGAACGCCGGCGGCCAGCTGGAGTTCCTCGGCAGGGTCGACAACCAGGTCAAACTGCGCGGACTGCGGATCGAACTGGGCGAGATCGAGGCGGCCCTGCAGTCGCACCCGGGCGTGCTGCGGGCGGTGGTGCTGATGCGCCCGGACCGGCAGGGCGAGAACCGGCTGGTCGGCTACTACACCGCAGACCCGGCGGCAGGCGGCGCTCCCGGACCCGACGACCTGCGCGGCCACCTGAGGGAGTCGCTGCCCGAGTACATGGTGCCGACCGCCTGGGTCGAGCTGGACGAGTTCCCGATGAGTTCCGGCTGGAAGATCAACCGCAAGGCGCTTCCAGACCCGGTCGGGAACGAGGGCGGCGACACCTTCGTCGAGCCGCGCACCCCCACCGAGCAGCGCGTCGCCGAGGTCTTCGCGGAGGTGCTCGCGCAGGAGCGGGTCGGGGCCGAGGACAGCTTCTTCGGGATCGGAGGCAACTCCTTGCAGGCGATGCGGGTGGTCAGCCGGATCAACAAGAGCTTCAAGATCAAGATCAGTATCCGGCTGCTGTACGACGCCACCACGGTCAGCGGCATCGCCGCCGTGGTCGACGAGAAGGTACGGCTGAAGACACAGGAGCAGGCCAGTGCCTGAGGACCTCGACCGCATCGTCCCCCTGCGGACCGGCGGCTCGCTCCCGCCGCTCCTCTGCGTTCACGCGGTCTCCGGCTCCGCGTACTCCTACGCGGGCCTGGCCCGGCTGCTCGGCCCCGAGCAGCCGGTCCACGGTTTCGAGGCCCCCGGATTCGACGACGACCGGACCCCCGTCCGCTCGCTGCCCGCGCTCTCCGCCGAATACGCGGACGCCCTGCGGAAGTTCCAGCCCGAGGGCCCGGTCCAGCTGCTGGGCTGGTCGATGGGCGGCGTGATCGCCTTCGACATGGCCCAGCGCCTGACCGCCGCCGGGCGCGAGGTCTCGCAGGTCGTACTGGTCGACTCCGGGCTGCCCTGGGTGGCCCCTCTGCCGCCGGAGCGGGAGATCCAGCGGCGGTTCATGAACGACATCGTGGGCATCGCCGACCTCACCGCGGAGGCGGCGGCCGGGCTGACGGCGGTGTTCGCGGGCCGCCCGGACGACGTGGACTCCGGCGAGGTCTTCGCGGCGGTCGAGGAGTCGGGCATCCTGCCCGAGGAGCTCGACGCCGACCTGCTCGGCGACCGGTACGCGGTGTTCCGGGCGCATATCGAGGCGCTCTTCGCCTTCGAGGTCGCCGAGCCGTACCACGGCCGGGTCACGCACATCCTCTCGGCGGAGTCGCCGCCGGAGTACATGCGGTGGGACCGGGTGGCCACCGACCTCGACGAGCACACCCTGCCCGGAACCCACCACTCGATCTGGACCGGCGACAGCCTCATCGCGATGGGGGGGCTCGTCCGCCGGGCGCTCGCCCGCGCCCGGGACCTCAGCGGCGGCCAGTCCGCCGGCAGCCGACCCTCGAACCGTCAGGGAGCAGAGCAGTGACAGGCGCCGAACAACTCGTGGAGGAAGAGGCTCCGCCTCTCCCGTCCCTGTGGCACAACAACGATTTCCTCAAATTCTGGCTGGGCGAGTCGCTGTCGCTGCTGGGCACGCAGGTCACCAACCTCGCCCTCCCGCTGACGGCCATCCTCGCCTTCGGGGCCAGCGACGAGCAGGTCGGCCTGCTGCGGTTCCTCCAGCTCGTGCCGTACCTCGGCCTGGCCCTGCTCTTCGGCGTGTGGGTCGACCGGGTGCGTCGCCGCCCGATCATGCTGGTGGCCAACATCTCCCGGCTGGTGCTGATCGCCCTGATCCCGGTGCTGCACTGGATGCACGCCCTCAGTATGGCGCCGCTGCTGGTGATCGCCTGTGCGATCGGCGTCGCGTCGGTGCTCTTCGACGTGAGCTGGATGTCGTTCGTGCCGACCCTGGTCAAGGACCCCAAGCACTACGTCGAGGCCAGCTCGAAGATGGGCATCAGCTCCTCGGCCGCCGACGTGGCCGGGCCCGGCCTCGCCGGTGTGCTGATCAGCGCGCTGACCGCGCCGGTGGCGCTGCTGGTCGACGCCTTCTCCTACCTGGTCTCGGTCGTCTCACTGGTGCTGATCCGCACCGATGAACCGGCCCCGCAGCCCGCGGGCACCAAGCGCCACCTGTGGACCGAGCTGCGCGAAGGTGTCGCGTTCGTCTTCGGCGACCGGATTCTGCGGCCGCTGGCACTGGTCGCGCCATTCTGCAACTTCTCCCTGGTCACGGTCTGGACGATGTTCCTGCTCTACGCCACCAGGGAGCTGGAGCTGAACGCGGCGACGCTGGGTCTCGTCTTCGCGGCGTCCTCGGTGGGCGGACTCATCGGGGCAACCGTGTCCCGGAAGGTGATCGACCGGTTCCCGCTGGGCCTGGTCTACGCTTTCTCGATGGGCGGCGTCTTCGCGGGCCCGCTGCTGCTCCCGTTCGCGGCCGGGCCGCGGCCGGTGATGGTCGCGATGTTCATCCTCTCCTTCTTCGTCAGCTACCTAGGCCTGGGCGTGGCCGGCGTGGTCATGGTGAGTCTGCGTCAGACCTGCACTCCGCAGACGATGATGGGCCGGATGAGCGCCTGCTTCCGGACCCTGCTTTTCGGCGGCGGCTCGCTGGGCGGACTGTTCGCGGGCCTGCTGGCCGGGGGAATCGGCGCGAAGTCCGCCCTGACCTGGGCGGCGATTGGTTCGGCGGCGGTGCTGATCGCCCTGGCGGTATCGCCGGTGAGCAGGCTCAAGCAGCTGCCTCCGGCGGCGGTGGAGCCGGCCTTAGCGGCGGCGGTGGACTCCGCAGCCGATTCCGCGGCCGAAGGAGAGAACTGAATGTACGTCAAGGAGCTGTGGCGCTTCCCCGTCAAGTCGATGCGCGGGGAGCAGCTCGACAGCGTCGGGCTGACCGGGGACGGGGTGCCGGGCGACCGGCAGATCCACATCCGTGGGACGTTCGGCCCACTGACCGCCCGCACCCGGCACGGTCTGCTGGGCCTGGCCGCCACGACCGGGCCGGACGGTCAGGTCATGATCGACGGCAACCCCTGGGACGACCCGAAGACCGCCGCGGCCGTCCGCGCGGTGGCGGGCCCGGACGCCGAGCCGGTCCGCTACACCGGTCCGGAGCGCTTCGACGTTCTGAACCTGCTCGTCGCGACGGACGGGGCGATCGCCGAACTCGGCCACAACGGCCGGCGGTTGCGGCCCAACATCCTGCTCGGCGGTGTGCCGGGGCTGGCCGAGCGGGAGTGGCCAGGACGGGTTCTGCGGATCGGCGAGGTGATGATCGGCATGCTCAAACTCCGCGCCCGCTGCATCGTCACCACCATCGACCCGGACACCGGCGAGCAGGACCTCGACGTGCTGCGCGACATACACCGCAAGTACGACGGGCGCTTCGCGCTGGACTGCTGGGTCGCCACCCCGGGCGTGATCCGGGTCGGCGACGAGGCCGAGATCGTCGACGGAGACCTGCCCGCCCCCCGACCCGGCGGCTGGATCGTCGGTGCCCCCTACACTGTGGCCTGAGCGGAGCCGACCCATGACCATGCCTTCCCAGCGGCCCGCCGAGGCCGTCGAGCCCACCGAACTGCGGGTCTACAACTACGAACCGCCCGGCATCACGCCCGCGGAGGGCGGCGACCAGAACGCGATCATCGTCATCCGCCAGCTCTTCAAGGGCCTCTTCGAGTCCGACAGGGACACCGGGGCACCGGTGCCGCAGATCGCCGAGTCGGCCGTCTCCGAGGACAACCGGGTCTGGGCGGTGACGCTCAGGCCGGGCTTCCAGTTCCACAACGGTGAACCGGTCACGTCCGGCTCCTTCATCGACGCGTGGAACTTCGCCGCCGCCGAGGCCAACGGACAGACCAACCGCGGCTTCTTCCACCGCATAGCCGGATACGGGGGCGAGAGCCTGACCGGCCTGCGGAAGCTCGATGACCTCGGCTTCGAGGTCACCCTCACCGAGCCCTACTCGGGCTTCCCCGCCATGCTCTGCTACTCCGCTTTCGCCCCGCTGCCCAGGGCCGCCTTCGACGACATCGCCGCCTTCCAGGCGCATCCGATCGGCAACGGCCCCTACCGGCTGGAGGAGTGGCAGCGCGGGATCCGGCTCGTGCTCAGCCGTTTCGATGCCTGGGGCGGCCCCGCCGCGAGGACGGACCGGGTGGTGTTCCGGATGTACCCGACGCTGGAGGCCGGCTACGCGGGCTTCGAGGCCGGGGAGCACGACATGATGGACAACATCCCGGCGGAGCGGTACTCCGAGGCCCGGTCCCGGTTCGCCGGCCTGATCTTCGAGCAGGCCAGCAACAGCTTCAGCTACCTCGGAGTTCCGCTCTACCGCCCGGAGTTCCAGGACAAGTTCCTCCGCCAGGCGCTTTCGCTCGCCATCGACCGCCAGGCGATCATCGACACGGTCTACGATGGCCAGTACCTGGCCGCGAGCACCGTGCTCAGCCCCAACTTCCCCGGTTACCGGGAGGGCGCGGGCGCGTACTGCCACTTCGACCCGCAGCGGGCCCGGAAGCTGCTGGCGGAGGCCGGCGGCTGGCAGGGCGGCACGCTCGCGCTGCACTCCAACATCGGGGGCGGTCACGAGCCGTGGCTGGCTCTGGTGGCCGAACAGCTGCGGGAGCACCTGGGCATCGTCTGCGAGCTGCGGGTGGACCTGCCGTTCGCCGGCTACTTCGCCCAGGCGAAGGAGAAGGGCTACACCGGGCTGTTCCGGCGGGCCTGGGCACCGGACTACGCCTGGGCCGAGAGCTACCTGCGCCCGATCCTCGGGCGGGGCGGCTCGGCCAACCAGCAGTTCTATGACAACCCGGCCTTCGACGAGCTGGTGTCCGCGGGGGACCGGGCCGGGAGCCAGGCCGAGGGCGTGAGCTTCTACCAGGCGGCGGAGGACGTCGCGCTGGAGGACATGGCGATCATCCCGCTCTGGTTCCAGAAGACCTCGGTGCTCTACAGCGAGCGGGTCAGCTCCTACGTCCGCAACATCATCAACGGCTCGGACTACGCGGCCGTGGAGGTCCACGACGCGCCCATCGCCGCTGCGCCGGGACTCGCGGGGCGTTGACCCGTGACTGCCCGCTCCCGGCACGGCGGGGAAGAAAGGCTTCGGCCAGCGGGAATGTCCCGGCCACGCTCCACGAGCCCGCGCGGGAAACCGCCCCGGACCGCGGACGGACCAGGGCCTGTCCGCCGGACGGGCCCTGGACCTGCCCTGGATTCTGTGCGACGGATCATGGTCGGAGCCACAGGCGGATCGCTGCGATGGTGACGGTGCCGTGGAATACACAGGCGCGCTTGTCATACCGAGTGGCGACCGCACGGAAGCCTTTGAGTCCATGGATCGTGCGCTCGACTTCATTGCGGCGCTTGTAGATCTCCTTGTCGAAGCCGGTGGGCCGACCGCCCTTGCTGCCGCGTCTGTGACGGTTGGCCCGCTGGTCGCGTGGTTCGGGAATGGTGTGGCTGATTCCGCGTTTGCGCAGGTAGACGCGGATCCTGCGGGCGCCGTAGGCCTTATCGGCGCTCACGTGGTCCGGACGGGTGCGTGGCCTGCCGCCGGCAGGGCGGGGGACGCTGATCCGCTCCATGACGGCCTCGAACTGGGTTGAGTCGCCAGTCTGTCCGGGAGTGACGAGGAGGACCAGTGGCCGACGGCGGCCCTCACATGCCAGGTGAATCTTGCTGGTCAGCCCGCCTCGCGAGCGCCCCAGCCCCTCATCGGTACGGTGCTGCTTCGGGATCCCCCTTTTACCGGGATTCGCGGTGGGGCCTTACGGTCCGGCTGTGTGCTGACGGGCCCGGCAGGAGGTCGAGTCGATGCTCGCCAGGCTCCAGTCCAGTCGCCCCTCGGCGTCGGCGCAAGCCTGGACGGCCCTCAGAATCCGGTTCCACGTGCCGTCGGCACACCAACGCCGATGCCGACTGTAGACCGTGCTCCACGGCCCGAAACGCGCTGGTAGATCCCGCCACGGAACACCGGTGCGCGCCCGGTGCAGGATCCCGTTGACCACCCGCCGATGGCTGACCCAGCGACCATCGCGCCTGCCATTCTTCGGCAGATACGGCTTCACACGTGGCCACTCGTCCTTGCTCAGATGACCCCGGCGTTGTAGAACTGCGAGTCGGCCCGCAGGATGCGGGTCCCGGAGCAGCCGGCCTCTCGGGCGGTGGCCAGGGCCTCGCTCACGAATTTCGGGGCGCCCCGGGAGTCTGCTGCCTTGCCGCGTCGCATCCGGACCGTGGCGATCACAGGCCTGGAGTTGGCGGTGCAGAATGTGGCGAGGAGGGGGTGCAGGGTGCGGATGCCCTTGAACCGGCCGTACTCGGCGCCCTGCTTGGTCCGGCCGTAGACGCGTTTGTGGGTGGAGTCGACGTCGATGAACGCCATCGTGTCCGAGCCGGGCAGCAGTGGGGTGTGCGCGGCCAGTTCCGCAAGGAACCTGCGGTGCACGGCGTGGAGTTGGAGAGCGTGTCCGTGGGAGAACGCACGCAGGAACGTACCCAGCGTGGACGGGGCGCGAATGCCGCCGAACACGACCGGCATCGCCCCGTGACGCGACATCGCCAGGTCGTCGATGCTGTCCGCACCCGCGGCCATACCCGCGACGATGCTGGTGACCTTGGCGTCTGCCGCCGCACCCGCCCCGTTCTTCGCCCCGGCCAGCTTCACCTTCTTTGTCACCAACCGCGACAGCCCGCACCGCTCGGCCAGCCGCAGCACCGGGACCAGCCCGGCCTGCGCGATCAGATTCGGATCATCGAACAGAACGGAGACCGCCGCCAGCGTATGGGAAACTCGCGTCTCGGAAGTGCCTTGCTGATTGTGCGTGCTGGAAGCCTGAAGAACTCCCATCATCGCAGGTCACAAGGCGCTTCCTCGTTTCAAGAAGAGTTATCCACAGACATCGAATCGGTGGATCAAGACTTAGGTCGTACGCCGACAGCCGGTCGCCCGACGGGTCTGGGCGTAGTCGGTGAGGTCCTCGAGCTATAGGTCCAGCAGGTCTTGGCCGGTGACGATGCTTATGCGAGTCAGCACGTTCAGGGCGTCGGTCGCGTGCTCGTCGCAGCCCTCGCGTCCGCTGGCACGCTCCCGAAGCTCGGAGAACAGGGCTGCCTGGTTGTGGCGCCGGTAGGCGTCGTAGACACCCAGCAGCCGACTGCCGAACAGCCACCCGTAGGAGGGCCGGACCACCTGAAGGACAATCAGAATGCCCAGACCCGTGGTGAATCGCGAGCGTGTTCCGGCGCTCAGGCCCTGCGGTCCCCAGGCCGAGCCCTGGTCGTCGGAACCGCTCAGCAGCCAGCGGTCCTGCCAGGTGTCGGCGGGGAACCCCTCCAGCCAGTCGAGCACCCGGGTCAGCGACAGCTGCTGACGCCACAGATCGCGGTCGGTCGGCTCGCTGAGCAGGCAATTGGCCAGCAGCGCGAGCTCGTCCCGCGGCGCAGCCGCCCGCTCGTTGCTGATGCCGGTGGACGGTCTCGGCCCGGGTATCCGGGCGTCCGCGAGCAGGGCGGGGTCACGGGGGCTGACCGGTGTGCGCCCGGTGCCGCCGTGCCGGGCCATCAGTTGCCGCCGAACACGTCGGCGAGGTCGTCCGGATCGTAGGTCCAGCCGGTCAGCGGCCGCGGTGGCGGCTTGAGGCGCGTGTAGTGCTCGTGGACCTTGGACATGACCTCGTCGATCCTCGGCCGCAGGTAGGTACTGGTCGTGGTGATCCGCCGGTGGCGCATCACCTGCTGGGTGTCGGCCAGGGCGGTGCCCGGGTCGTTGATCAGGCGCAGACACAGAGTGTGCCGCAGGTCGTGCAGCGTGATGTTCGCCCCGATCCGGGCGTTGATCCGGTTCAGCACGGCCCGCAGCGCGGTGTAGGTCAACGGACGCGTCGGGCCGCGCAGGGTCCACCACACCGGCTCGTCGGGGGCGGGTTAGTGTCCGTCCTGGGCCAGTTCGCAGAGGTAGAGCGCCAGCCAGGCGGAGCCAAGGAGGCGGGGCACGCCTCCTTGGCTCCGCCCAGGCCCTTGGTCTGCACGTAGATCCGTCCCTCGCCCGGGTGGACGTCGCTGATCGTCATACCCAGCATCTCGGCGGCCCGCGCGCCGCTGGACAAGAACATGGCGAGCAGTGCCCGGTCCCGGTGACAGCCCACCGAGTGGAACAGGTCCTCGACGACATCAACGGGAACCGCGCGGGGCTCACGGTCGACCTGCTTTTGCCGGTAGGCGCCCCGGCGGTGCAGCCGGAACGGCTCCAGCGGGTTGTGATGGGCCTCCAGCCGACGCCCGTCACGAGACTGCGGCGGCACCGGCGAGACCAGCGGTCCCTGCCCGGTCTGCAGGTGATGGTCGTAGAACGCCGCCAGCACCGACACCGCATGGTTGATCGTCGCCGGGGCGTAACCAGCTTTCAGGTACGGCTTGCCGGTGCGCGCGTTCAACGATCCCGGCGCAGGTACGTCCCGGCGGCGCCGGTCCCGCGCCGGGTTGTGGCACGTCCGCAGCCACAGTACGAAGTCGCGTACATCCACGTGCCTGGCGCGACTCCAGTCGATGTCCGCCGCAGCCAGAAACCGGAACCAGCGCAGCAGGTCATAGGCGTAGGAGCGACAGGAGGCCGGGGTGTTGCCACAAGCCAGTAGCTCCCGAAGGAACTCGCTGACCGGTGTGATCGGCCGCCCATCTCGCCGAGGGTCAGGACGTGGTGACCTGCACGGTGCGCGACAGCGACGGGCGGGCCGCGACCAGTAGCCCGCCCAGCGCCAGGACCATCCACACCGTCAGATAGGCGAACGCGGCCGTCGGCCTGCGCTCCACAGCACACCGGCCACCGTGGAGGCGGCGAGGTTGCCGAGGGACTGGACGGTGGCGAGCATGCCGAACGCGGAGCCGCGCAGGTCGTTGGGGGCCAGGGCGGCGACAGCGGAGTGCTGGGCGGTCTCCACCGCGCCGATGCCGATCCCGGCCAAGACGAACGGCACCGCCGGCAGTGCGATCGCGGTGGTGTCCACGGTGAACAGGCTGTAGGCGGCGGCGAACGCCGCGACGCCGCCGGCCAGCACCAGGATCGGGCCGCGGGCACCGAGCCGGTCGGACAGGCGCCCGGCCGGGACCGAGGCGATCGTGGCGGCCACGTTGTACGCGGTGTAGAGGGCGAGCGCGATCGTGGTCGCGCTCTTCGTGCCGTGGTCGGGGGCGAGCAGGTCGGAGGCGCGCAGGATCAGCAGGGTCGCGGCGACGTTGCCGACCTCGAACGCGGCCACGGCGAGCATCAGCTTGCCGAGGTCGCCGGACAGGACGGGTCCGATGCGGATCTTGAGGGGGACCTCGTCGCGGCTGGCCGGCCGGGGGGTCTTTGCGAAAACGCGCGGGAAGCTGACGGCCTCCGGAGCCGTGTGCGCAAGTTTGAATCCTGAGTGGCACTCCGGATCGCCCTTCCCAGCCAGCACCCGACGCCGAACCCGGGGCGATTCAGCCTTGACCGTCCCGGCTACCTTGCTGCGCCCGTCCTCCTCGATGCATGCAATACACAGCCGCCGGGCGGGACGCCTTCGACCCTGCGGGTCTTGCACTGCTCGATCCTCCACAGCAAGTGGGTACCCCGGTCGCCTAAGCGGTACCAGCGAACCAGGCCCCACAATCCTCTCCAGTCGGCCAGGACCAGGTTCCGGCACCGATGCGGGGCCAGCATTGCGCTGACCGCCTCCCCCGCGACGCAGCTGCCTTCAGTGCCGCCTGACCTGTACCTCAGGTCACCTGACGACCTATCAGAACGTGCGTCAAACGTGCGTCACGTGCGTCGAATACGCGTCAAGATATCGCCCGTAACGCCCACAACGCACATAATGCACATCGGCTAAAACCGCAGGTCAGGCGGCCTTTGCCGCAGGCTCAAGGATCGCCACGCACTCCACGTGGTGCGTCATAGGGAAGAGGTCGAACGCCCGCATCCTGCGCGGCACATAGCCGGCGTCGCGGAAGTAGGCGAGGTCGCGGGCGAGGGCGGCCGGGTCGCAGGCGACGTAGGCGATGCGACGGGCGCCGAGCGAGGCCAGGTGCCGGACGATGGTCTTGCCGGCGCCGGTGCGGGGCGGGTCGAGGACGATCAGGTCGACCTCGGTGATGCCGGTGCGCGGGAGGACGGATTCGACCTTGCCGTGTTCGATCCGGACGCGGTCGAAGTCGGCGAGGTTGTGGCGGGCGTCCTCCACGGCGCGCTTGCCGGACTCGATGCCCAGCACCGCGCCGGTCTCGCCGACCCGTTCGGCCAGGGCGCCGGCGAACAGGCCGACGCCGCAGTACAGGTCGAGGGCGGTGTGGCCCTTCTTCGGCATCAGCCCCTGCATGACGGCCTCGACCAGGAGGTCCGGTGCCGCCGGGTGGACCTGCCAGAAGCCGCCGGAGCCGACCCGCCAGGTGCGGTCGACGGCACGCTCGCGGACGAAACCGCGGCCGTGGACGCGGTGGACGCCGTCCTGCTCGTCGACGCGCAGGACGGAGACCGGCCGGTCAAGCTCGACGAGGGGCAGCCGGCCGCCCGGACGCGGGGTGATGATGACCTGGCGGTCGGAGGAACCGGTGGCGGCGATGGCCTCGACCGAGGCGATGCCGGGCCACTCACGGGACTCGACGCCCAGCTCGCTCACGCCGGGCGCGGCGATCAGGCAGTGGTCGACGCGCTCGACCTCGTGCGAGCGGTGGCGGCGCAGTCCGGCGTGCCCGTCGGCGTCGACGGCGTACTGGACGCGGGTGCGCCAGGCCGGGACCTCGCCCTTGGCGACCTTGTCGCCCGGGGCCGGCTCCACGGTGCCGTCCCAGCCGGCTTCCTCGGGGGTGAGCCCGGCCAGCCGCTGGAGCTGCTCGGTGATGACCTGCACCTTGAAGCGCCGCTGGGCGCCCGGCGCCGCGTGCTGCCAGTCGCAGCCGCCGCACCTGCCGGGGCCGGAGAACGGGCAGGGTGCCTCGACCCGGTCCGGGGAGGCCTGGAGGACCTCGACGGCGTCGGCGCGCAGAAAGCGCGAGTCGGGGCCGCCCTCGGTGATCTCGGCGATCACCCGCTCACCGGGCAGCGCGTGCCGGACGAAGAGCACCTGGGGCCGGTCGTGTCCCGGAAGGACGGTCCTGGCGATGCAGTGGCCGCCGTGCGCCACCGCGCCGACCTCGACCTCGTAGCGCTCGCCGACGAGTACGTCAGCCTGGTCCTTCGTTCGGTGCTGCATGACGGAACAGGCTCCAAGCATGGGGTGAGCGGCGGGACGACAGCTCACCAGTCTACGTCCCGCCGGCTCCGCCCGGTCACTGCTTGGCGCTGGGCTCCTTGGGCCTGGCCGGCCGGCCGATCTCGCCGCGCCGCACCGACCCGGGGGCGCTCCACTCGGCGCCCCTGCGCTGCCGCAGTTTGGCGCGCTCGGAGGATTCCAGCTGCCAGGGCACCGAGGTGACCATGACGCCCGGCGTGAACAGCAGCCGGCCCTTGAGCCGCAGGGCGCTCTGGTTGTGCAGGAGGTGCTCGTACCAGTGGCCCACCACGTACTCCGGGATGTAGACGGAGACGACGTCGCGCGGGCTGGCCCGCCGCAGGCTCTTGACGTACTCGACGATCGGCCGGGTGATCTCGCGGTAGGGCGAGTCCAGGACCTTCAGCGGTACGTCGATGCCGCGCCGGTGCCATTCGGCCTGGAGGGCCTTGGTGTCGGCGGGGTCGACGTTGATGCTGAGCGCCTCCAGGGTGTCCGAGCGGATGAGCTTGGCGTACGACAGCGCGCGCAGCGTCGGCTTGTGGACCTTGGAGACCAGCACGATGGAGTGCACCCGGGAGGGCAGGACGGTCTCCTCGCCCGGCTCGTCCTGCGCCGCGAGCTCGCCGGCGACGCGGTCGTAGTGGCGGCGGATGGCGGTCATGATCGCGTAGAAGCCGACCATGCCCAGGACCGCGACCCAGGCGCCGTGGGTGAACTTGGTGAGGAGCACGATGATCAGCACCAGGCCGGTGAAGAAGGCGCCGAAGGTGTTGATCGCGCGGGAGCGGATCATGCGGCGGCGCTTGGCGGTGTCGGTCTCGTCGCGCAGGTGCCGGTTCCAGTGCCGGACCATGCCGGTCTGGCTGAGGGTGAAGGAGACGAAGACGCCGACGATGTAGAGCTGGATCAGCCGGGTCGAGTCGGCGCCGTAGAGGTAGACGAGCACGGCGGCGAAGGCGGCCAGCAGCACGATGCCGTTGCTGAAGGCGAGCCGGTCGCCGCGGGTGTGCAGCTGGCGCGGCAGGTAGCGGTCCTGGGCGAGGATGGAGCCGAGCACCGGGAAGCCGTTGTAGGCGGTGTTGGCGGCCAGGAAGAGCACCAGTGCGGTGACGGCGGCCAGGAAGACGAACGGGATGGAGCCGCTGCCGAAGACCGCGGCGGCGACCTGGGCGATCACCGGGTCCTGGGTGAAGGAGGCACCGACCGGCTTGCCGTTCAGGAGCAGGTCGGTGGCCGGGTTCTCGGCCATCCTGACGCCGGTGTTCATGGCCAGGGCGATGATGCCGCAGAACATGGTGACGGCGAGCAGGCCCATCGCGGCGAGCGTCGTGGCGGCGTTCTTGGACTTCGGCTTGCGGAAGGCCGGTACGCCGTTGCTGATCGCCTCGACACCGGTCAGGGCCGCACAGCCGGAGGAGAAGGCCCGCAGCAGCAGGAAGAGCAGCGCGAAGCCGGCCAGCCCGGTGTGCTCGGCGTGGATGGTGTAGCCGGCGGTGGGGGCGCGCATCTCGTCGCCGGTGGCGATCCGGAAGACGCCCCAGGCGATCATGGCGAAGACGCCCACGACGAAGGCGTAGGTCGGGATGGCGAAGACCGTACCCGACTCCCGGACCCCGCGCAGGTTCATCAGCATCAGGACCACGATCATGCTGATCGCGCCCAGCACCTTGTGCTCGACGAAGAACGGCACCGCCGAGCCGAGGTTCTCCACACCCGAGGCCACGGAGACCGCGACGGTCAGGACGTAGTCCACGAGCAGGGCGCTGGCGACGGTCAGTCCGGCGCGGGGCCCGAGGTTGGTGGTCGCCACCTCGTAGTCACCGCCGCCGGAGGGATACGCGTGCACGTTCTGCCGGTACGACGCCACCACGGTGAACATCAGTACGACGACGGCGACCGCGATCCAGGGGCTGAACCGGTAGGCCGACACACCGGCGATGGACAGGACCAGCAGGACCTCACCCGGTGCGTACGCGACGGAGGACAGTGGGTCTGAGGCGAAGACGGGGAGCGCGAGCCGCTTGGGGAGAAGCGTTTCTCCAAGCTTGTCGCTGCGCAAAGCCCGGCCGATCAGGATCCGTTTCGGCAAGTCGGTCAGTTTGGACACGCTTGGATGTTAAGGCTTCGTCAAGATGAGCACTTACCGGGGACTCCCCCGGAACTACCTCCGTGTGTAGCTTGGGCCCTGGTCTGAGACTCTGTAAAGAGCTCAGCGGAACAGTTGACAGCCGGAAGGACGGTCGTGCACGTCGTCATCATGGGATGCGGGCGAGTGGGTTCCACTCTCGCGCACTCCCTCGAACAGCAAGGTCATACGGTGGCCGTGATCGACCAGGACCCGACGGCGTTCCGCCGCCTGGGCGCCGGGTTCAGCGGGCGCCGGGTGACCGGCATCGGGTTCGACCAGGACACACTGCGCGAGGCCGGAATCGAGGAGGCGGGAGCCTTCGCGGCGGTCAGCAGCGGCGACAACTCCAACATCATCGCCGCCCGGGTGGCCCGCGAGATGTTCGGCATCGAGAACGTCGCGGCCCGTATCTACGACCCGCGACGAGCCGAGGTCTACCAGCGCCTCGGCATCCCGACCGTGGCCACCGTGCGGTGGACCGCGGACCAGATGCTCCGGAGGCTGCTGCCGTCCGGGGCCGAGCCCCTGTGGCGCGACCCGAGCGGTGGTGTGCAACTCGCCGAGGTGCACACCGCGTCGGCCTGGATCGGCCACAAGGTCAGCAAACTGCAGGAGGAGACCGGAGTGCGTGTGGCATTCCTCACCCGGCTGGGCGAGGCGATGCTGCCGACCTCACAGACGGTGCTCCAGGAAGGCGACCTGGTGCATGTCATGATGCGCACCGACGAGGTCGAGCAGGTCGAGGCGGTCTTCGCCAAGGGCCCGGAGGAGGGTCACTGATGCGAGTCGCTATCGCCGGAGCCGGCGCGGTGGGACGTTCGATCGCGGGCGAACTCCTGGAGAACGGCCACGAGGTGCTCCTCGTGGACAAGAACCCCAGCTCGATCTCGGTGGAACGGGTCCCGCAGGCCGAGTGGCTGCTGGCCGACGCCTGTGAGATCACCTCGCTGGACGAGGCCGCGTTGCAGCGCTGCAACGTCGTCATCGCCGCCACCGGCGACGACAAGGTGAATCTGGTCGTCTCGCTGCTGGCCAAGACCGAGTACGGGGTGCCCCGGGTCGTCGCCCGGGTCAACAACCCCAAGAACGAGTGGCTGTTCAACGAGGCCTGGGGCGTGGACGTCGCGGTCTCCACCCCGCGTCTGATGTCGGCCCTGGTCGAGGAGGCCGTCAGCGTCGGCGACCTGGTCCGGCTGATGCGCTTCAGCCAGGGCGACGCCAACCTGGTGGAGCTGACGCTGCCGCCCGAGGCGGCCCTGGTCGGCACCCGGGTCGGCGACGTGGAGTGGCCGCAGGACACCTCGTTGTGCACCATCATCCGCGGCCACCGGGTGCTCACCCCCTCCAAGGACGACGCCCTGGAAGCCGGTGACGAGCTGCTGTTCGTGGCGGCTCCGCACCGGGAGGAGCAGCTGGAGGACCTGCTGTCGGTACGGACCGGGGCCGCCGAGAGCTGATCGCGGACACGTCACGACGAAGGGCGGCCCGGAACCGTCACGGTTCCGGGCCGCCCTTCGTCACATGTCCGTACTGCTCTCAGCTCTGCGCGGCTTCCTTGCGGATGCGCTCGGCCTCCTTCTCGGCCGCCTCCTCCGCCTCCATCTCGGCGATCACGTCGATCGGCGGCGGCGCCTTGGCCAGGAAGATCCAGGTCAGGTAGACGCACAGCAGGAACGGCGGGATGCCGAGGGCGACCTTGACCCAGCCCAGCTGGGTGGCGTTGCCCCACAGGTAGAGCGGGAAGAGGATCGCGGACTTGGCGAGCAGGATGATGCCCCAGGCCCAGCTGGCCTTGGTGTAGGCGACCCGGCGGCCTGGGTTGCGGTCCCGCCAGGAGAGGTTCTCCTTGAAGACCGGGCCGAGGATGAGGCCCAGCAGCGGAAAGCCGGCCAGCGCCGAGACGCAGTACGCGACGGCGAGGCCGAGGGTGTAGAGCATGCCCGGCAGGTAGAAGTTCTTGGCGTTGCCGGACATCATCGCGAAGACCGCGCCGAAGGCGACCCCGAAGACACCGCTGAAGGCGTGCTTGAGGGTGTCCTTGCGGGCCAGTCTGGCCAGGCCCAGCACCAGGGACAGGCCGAGGGCGACGATCGCGGAGATGTGGATGTCGCGATCGACCGTGTAGATCGCGACGAAGACCAGACCGGGCACGGTGGTCTCCACCATGCCGCGCACACCGCCGAAGGCCTCGAAGAGCGCCGCTTCGGTGACGGCCCTGGACTCCTCCGTCGACTCGTCCGTCTGCTTGTCGATCGACACCACCGGCTACTCCTGTCCGAGCGGACGCAACTCGTATTTGGGGTTGAACAGCACCGGGCGGCCACGGTTCATGGAGATCCGCCCCGACGCGATGATCCTGCGGCCCGGCTCTATGCCCACGATGCTGCGCCGGCCCAGCCACACCACGTCCAGCGCGGCGGAGCCGTCGAAGAGCTCCGCCTCCAGCGCCGGAACACCGGCACGCGGCCGCAGGGTGACCGCGCGTAGTGTACCGGTCACGCTGACGATCTGCCGGTCGTGGCAGTCGCAGATCCTTGTGCAGCCCGCCGCCAGGGTGTCCTCCTGCAGCTCCTCGGAGTGCAGCTCCTCCTGGGTGGAGGACAGCCGGTCCAGCATCCGGCGGAAGCGGCTGGCAGGTCGGTCCGAACGGGTGGCACCACTCATGCCTGAAGCCTACCCGGCGGCGCGGACAGGATCACCGCCGTGATCACCGGACCACCCCCGCGAACAAAGCCGGACAGGTCAAAGCGGATTAATGAATTCCTCACGATCGTCTCCATATTTCCTCATGCGCTCGTAACAAACTCCCCATCCATGGGATTTCTCGGCAACGTCAACACAGCACTGCGCAGAACCACTGGTTTCGAGGTGAAGCGCGCGGCCGGGGCCACCGCGCCCGCCCCGTCCGGGAAATCCGCGGCGAAACCGATGCCACAGGGCGCGCCGAAGACCCGGTCGACGTCCGGGCCGAAGTCCGGGCCGAAGTCCGGGCCCGAGGCGGTGCCCTTCCGCGAGCCCGCCGACCCCGGCGTGGACCGGCTGCTGCAACGGCCGGTCTTCGTGATGTCACCCGTACGGTCCGGCTCCACGTTGCTGCGCGTGCTGCTCGACGGGCACTCCCAGCTGCACGCCCCGCACGAGCTGCACATCCGCCGGCTGACCGTCGGCCACTCCACCAGGCTCGCCGAGCAGTCGATGGCCGCCCTGGACCTGGAGCGCGGAGACCTGGAGCATCTGCTCTGGGACCGGGTCATGCACCGCGAACTGGTCAGGGCCAAGAAGCCGTACATCGTCGAGAAGACCCCGAGCAACGCCTTCGCCTGGCAACGGATCTCCGCCTGCTGGCCCGACGCCCGCTATGTCTTCCTGCTGCGTCACCCGGTCTCCATCGCACAGTCCTGGTACGAGGCCCACCCCGCCAAGCGCGACCGCGAGGAGGCCGCCGCCGACGCCCTGCGCTACATGAAGGCCGTCGAGGGCGCCCGCAAGGGGCTGACCGGTCTCACGGTCCGCTACGAGGACCTCACCGCCGACCCCGAGGCCGAACTGCGGCGCGTGTGCGAGCACCTGGGCCTGGAGTTCGAGCCGGGCATGCTGAACTGGGAGCACAAGTCCGAGGACTCCTTCCAGAAGGGCCTGGGCGACTGGACGGACAAGATCCGCAGCGGCAGCGTCCAGCAGGCCCGCCCGCTGCCCGGCCCGGACGACGTGCCGGACGTCCTCAGGGAGATCTGTACGGCCTGGGGCTACGGCATATGAGGGCCCACGCAGAGATCGCGCGGATCTGGCCGCGCGACGGACACATCCGGCTCACCGGACACATCCACGGCGACCTCCCCCCCCCCCCGCCCGCCCCGCCCGCTGGCGGCTGCTGCTGGTGCTGCGGGCCCGCGAGGACGTACTGCTGCGCTACGACACCGAACCCGACCCGGACACCCGGCGGTTCGAGGTGACCTTCCCCGTCGCCGAGCTGGTGCCGGCCGGGCTGTCCGGCCCGCAGAAGTGGGACCTGCATCTGGCCATGGCACGCGGCACGGCCGAGAGCCGGTTGCGCGCCGGGCGTCACCTCGACGACATCCGGAGCAAGAAGAACATCATGGTCTTCCCGGCCCAGTACGCCACCCGGGACGGCATCCGCGCCCGGCTGCGCCCCTTCTACACGGTCAACAACAACCTCTCCGTGGCCTGCGCCCCCGATCCCGCGGCAGGCCGGGAAGAGGCCGCCTCGTGAAGGTCCGCTATCTGCTGCTGCACGCGTACGGCACCGGCGGCACGATCCGTACGGTGGTCAACCAGGCCAACGCCATGGCCGGGGCCGGGCACGACGTGGAACTGGTCAGCGTCATCCGGCGCAAGGACGAGCCGCAGTTCGCCGTCGATCCCCGGATCCGGATCACGGCACTGGTCGACGAGCGTCCGGAGGCCGCGGCCGCCCCGCACCGCAGCGAGAGCCGGCTGCGGGCGTGGCGGCGGCCCAGGCTGGAGCGGCGCCCGCCGAAGGACATCCCGCAGGGCGAGTTCGGCATCCGCTACTTCAACCGGTACGTCGAGACCGAGGTCGTCCGCTACCTGTCCCGGCTGCGCGACGGCATCCTGGTCACCACCCGCCCCGCCCTCAACATCCTCGCCGCGCGCCACGCGACCTCCGGCGTGGTGCGGGTCGCCCAGGAACACATGAACCTGGCGACGCACCGCAAGGACGTACGGGCCGCCATCGCCCGGTACTACCCGCGTTTCGACGCCGTCGTGGTCCTCACCCACCGCGACCGGCAGGACTACCAGGCGCTCCTTCCCCGCTCCCGGGTGCTGCGGATCCCCAACGCCGTCCACTCCCTGGACCAGCGGCCCGCCACCCCCGGCAGCCGGACCGTGGTGGCGGCCGGCCGGCTCTTCGCCCAGAAGGGCTTCGACCTGCTGCTGCCCGCCTTCCGGCAGGTGGCGGACAAACACCCCGACTGGCAGCTGCGGATCTACGGCACCGGCGAGAAGAAGGCCGAGTTGCGCGAGTACATCGAGGAACACCACCTCTACAACAACGTGTTGCTCATGGGCCACAGCCGCAGCTTCGACGACGAACTGGCCAAGGCCTCCGTGTTCGTGCTCAGTTCGCGCTTCGAGGGCCTGCCCATGGTGATGATCGAGGCGATGAGCCACGCCCTGCCGGTGGTGAGTTTCGACTGCCCGACCGGGCCCGCCGACGTCATCACCGACGGCGTCGACGGCCTCCTGGTACCGCCGGAGGACATCGACGCTCTGGCCGCCGCCATGCTCCGGCTCGTCGGCGACGAGCGGCTGCGCGCCTCGATGGGCGCGGCGGCCCTGAGGACCGCCGCCGGCTTCGGGCCCGACGCGGTGCACCCGCTGTGGGCCGCCCTCTTCACCGGACTGCTGGACGGGAGCGGGAGCCGATGAGCGCCACCGTCTGGCTCACCGGGCCGCCGGGGGCCGGCAGGACCACCCTCGCGCGGGCCGTGGCGGCGCGGCTGCGCGCCGCGGGCCGCCGGGTGGAGGTGCTGGACGGCGAGGAGATCCGCCGCTTCCTCCCGGCGGACCCCGGCACCGGCACCGGCCGTATCGGCCTGGTCGCCGAGATCCTCGCCCGCAACGGCATCCTGGCGATCGTCCCGGTCGCCGCGTCCTGCGCGGGCTGCCGGGGCGCGGTGCGCGCCCGGCACGGCGCGAGCGGCGCCGGCTACTTCGAGGTGTACGTCGCGGCAGACGAGCCACAGGGGCAGCCGGAGCCACAGGAGCCACAGGAGCCGCAGGAGCCGCAGGAGCCGCAGGAGCCGGATCTGCGGCTCACGACCGGCGGCCTGACGGTGGGGCAGCGCGCGGACGCCGTGTGCGCGATGCTGGCCGCCCGCGGGCACGCCTGAGGCGTCCGGCCCTGCTCCCAGGGCCCCGGGGGTTGGTAAGGTACGGACAGCCGTCGAATGGGGGTTGCGGCATGGGTGGCTGGATGTGGTGGCTGATTCCCGTTGTGCTGATCGCCGGGGGCCGGGTCACCGAAGGCGTACGCGGGGCGCTCAAGACGCGTCACAAGCGGAAGTTGGAGCTGCTCAAGGCAGCCGAGCGCAAACAGCTCGCCCTCGACGCGGCGGGCCGCCCGCCCGAGCCGGTCTGCGGCTGTACCCACCATCTGGCCAAGCACGACAAGCAGGGCAAGTGCCATGAGGTCGTCGAGGCCCCCACCGCGTGGGACGCCGACCGCAAGCCCGTGCAGTTCGAGGCCCGCCCCTGCAGCTGCCAGCAGTACATCGGCCCCGAGCCGCTGGGGACCGTCTTCGCCCCGGAGATCACGGACTACCGCTAGTCCGGTGCCTGTTTCGCGTTCTGCGTGCCGCGTGCCGCGTGCCGCGTGCCGCACCAGGAGATCACCCGCCCGGGGTACCCCGGCGCTGACGCGCCTCGGCCCCGGACCTGTCCGCAGGTCCGGGGCCGAGGCGTACGACTGATCAGCCGGTCAGTGGACCTCGGTGATCTCCGGGCCACGGCGCATCGGGTCGATGCCGTCCGAGAACCGGCCGTCGCCGTCCTGGGCGACGCCCTCGGGCACCATCTGCGCGTCGTTCGGCAGCTTGAGGACGACCGGGTCGCGGGGCGCCATCGGCGAATCGCCGCGTACCACCACGGTGTCCCGGAAGACCTGCTCCAGCAGTCCGGCGGCCTGCGGCTGGACCGCACCCTGGCCGGAGATGACTCCGCGCAGGAACCAGCGGGGGCCGTCCACACCGACGAAACGCACCAGCTGGACGCCGTTGGTGCCGTCCGGCAGCTGGACGGGCACCTGCGCCCGCAGCTCCCAGCCCAGCGGTCCCTCGACCAGGTCGACGATGCCGCCCTGCTTGGTGATGCCGGCGGCGATCTCGTCCCGTACCTCGCCCCAGATGCCCTCGGACTTGGGGGCGGCGAAGGCCTGCAGCTGGACGGCGCTGTCCTTCAGCACCACGGTCGCGGCGACGATGGAATCACCGGCCACCTCGACCCGCAGCTCCATGCCCTCGACCCCGGGTACGAAGAGGCCGCCGAGGTCGACACGGCCCTCGGCCGGGTCCCTGACCTCGCTCAGGTCCCAGGGCCCGTCGGGCCTGGGGGCGGGCGGAAGGTTGTACCGACGGGACTCCATGGAGTCGTCCGACTCCTCGGCGTCTTCGGCCAGCTCGTCAGGGCTCTCGGCCTCGAGCTCGTCGAGGGCGTCTGCGCGCTCCTTGCGACGACGACGGAACACGTCACTTTCCTTCCCGGTCTGCAATGACCGAAGCGTATCCATTGCTGGTCTCAGGGGTGGCCGACCGGCCCACAACCGAGGGATGTCCCCCGGTGGAGCCGAAGCCCCCCGTGCCCCTGGCAGAGCCTGGCAGCTCCGCCACCTCCCGGAAGCGGACCCGCTCGACCTGCTGGACGACCAGCTGGGCGATCCGGTCGCCCGGCTCGAACCGCACGCTCTCACGCGGGTCCAGGTTGACCACGATCACCTTGATCTCCCCACGGTACCCGGCATCAATCGTTCCCGGGGCATTCACCATGGCGACGCCGCACCGGGCGGCGAGTCCGCTGCGCGGATGTACGAAGGCCGCATACCCGTCGGGGAGCGCGATGGACACCCCGGTGGGCAGTACCGCGCGCTCGCCGGGGGCGAGTTCGGCGGCCTCGGTGGTGATCAGATCCGCGCCCGCGTCCCCCGGCTGCCCGTACGAGGGAACCGGGACGCTGTCGTGGAGACGGCGCAGCAGGACGTCGAGCGGGGGCCGCCCGCCGTCCGCGCTCACGGGTTCACCTCGAAGGCGCGGGCGACCCGCACCTGGTCGGGGTCGGCCATGGCGGCGGCGACCTCTTCCGCTCGGCCGTTCTCCGTGAAGTGTTCGAGCTTGACCTCGATGAAGAGGGCGTCCGCGCGCACCGCCACCGGGCCGTCGGGGCCGCCGATCCGGCCCACGCCGCTGGCGTAGATCTTGCGTCCGGCGACGGCGGTGACCCGGGCGGCCAGGTGCAGGGTGGTGCCGACCGGTACCGGGCGTACGAAGTCGGTCTCCAGGCGGCCGGTGACGGCGATGGTGTGCAGCAGCCAGCTGAGCGAGCCCAGCGTCTCGTCCAGCGCGGTGGCCAGCACCCCGCCGTGGGCCAGGCCGGGCGCGCCCTGGTGGGCGGGCCGGACGGTGAACTCGGCGGTGACCTCGACCCCTTCGCCGGCCCGTGACGCCAGGTGCAGTCCATGGGTCTGGGAGTCGCCACAACCGAAACACTGGTCATAGTGCGCCCCGAGGAGCTCACCGGGCGCGGGGGCGTCGGGATGCCGCACCGGCGCGGTCGCGTCCGGTGGCGGGCTGAGGGAGGTCACTGCACTCACGCGGGAGACCCTACCCCGCTGCGGGATCCTTTCCCGCCGGGTGTCCGTTGGTCATTCCATGACTCTCAAGTCCGTCGTCGTCACAGGTGCCAGCAGCGGGATCGGCCTCGCGGTGACCCAGGAGCTGGCCCACTGCGGATTCGACGTGATCGCCACCGCGCGCAGCGAGGACAAGGCGCGGGCGCTGCGCGCCGCGGTGGAGCGGGCGGGCGCCGCGGTGCGCACCGTCCTGCTGGACGTGGCCGACGCGACGTCCACGGTGAAGGCGTTCACCGAGATCGCCACGATGACCGGCGGCGGGCCCTGGGCTGTGGTCAACAACGCGGGTTTCGCCCAGCCCGGCGCGATCGAGGACGTGGACGACGAGCAGGTGCGGCGGCAGCTGGAGACCAACCTGGTCGCCCCGGCCCGGATCGCGCGGCTGGTGCTGCCCGCGATGCGCGAGCGGCGTTCGGGCCGGATCGTCAACATCTCGTCGATCTCGGGGCGGGTCTCCATGCCGATGATGGGCTGGTACTGCGCCAGCAAGCAGGGACTGGAGGCGGTGACCGACGCGCTGCGCATGGAGACCGCGCCCTTCGGCGTGAAGGTGGTGCTGGTCGAACCGGGGTCGTACGCCAGCGGGATCTGGCAGCAGTCCGCCGGGTTGCTGCCGGACGCGCAGGCGTCCGCGTACGCCGACCAGTACGAGGCGGTCGGGGAGATGCTCCGCCGCGACCTCCCGGGGCCCCGTCCGGTCGCTCTGGCCGTGCTGCGGGCCCTCACCGCGCGGCGGCCCCTGCCGCGCTACCTGGTGGGCGGCAGCGCCCGTCAGGCGGCGGCCCTGGACGCCGCGCTGCCCACCGCCGCCACCGACTGGGCCAAGCAGGTCGCCACCGGGCTGCGGGTGTCACGGGCCGTGGAGCGGGTGCGGGGCCGCCTCGGGCGCGCGTGACGGGGCACGCGTGAAAAGCTGAGGCCATGCAGCCTTACGACGAACGACTCACCGTGCCGCGTTCCTGGTGGTTCCTGGCCGCCGGGGCGGGCGTCTCGCTGGCGCTGATCCTGCTGCCGCTGGGCACCCTGCCGATGCTGGCCGGCCTGGTCGGCGGTGGGGCGCTGGGCGCCGCGGCGGTGAGTTCGTACGGGTCGGCGCGGATCCGCGTGGTCGCGGGTTCGCTGGTGGCGGGCGACGCGCGGATCCCCGTCGAGGCGCTGGGCGAGGCGACCGTGCTGGACGCCGACGAGGCGCTGGCCTGGCGCCGGCACAAGGCGGACGCGAGGGCGTTCATGCTGCTGCGGGCCTACGTCCCCACGGCGGTGAAGGTCGAGATCACGGACCCGGCCGACCCGACCCCGTACGCCTATCTGTCCACGCGCTCCCCGCAGCGGCTGGTGGCCGCGCTGGAGGCGGTCAGGGTCCGATAGCGGGCGGCTCGCCGGGTGCCTCGTCGAGGGCCTCGGCCTCGTCGGGCGGCGCCACGGCGGGGCTGCCGGACGGCGGCAGCTCGTCCCAGGGGACGGCCCCGGCCCGCAGGTCCTTGCGGACCCGCTCGGCGAGTCTGCGGGTGTCCCGCCGGTTCATGACGGCACCGATGGCCGCGCCCACCATGAACGGGGTCAGGCTGGGGAGGTTGCGCATACTGCGCTTGAGGAGCTGCTGACGCAGCTCCTTCTTCATCTTCCCGCCGAGCGCGATGTCGACGGTGGACGGCTTGGTGACGTCGATGCCCCGCCGGTCCGTCCACTCGGCGAGGTAGACGGTCGCCCGCCGGCGTACGGAACCGGGCACGCGCAGCCCGTACACCTCGTGCAGCTCGGCGATGAGCTTGTACTCCAGGACGGCGACCGCGAAGGTCTCCGCCGCCAGCTCCGCCGGCATCGCGGGCGGTGTGGGCAGCATCGCCGCCGCCCCGATGCCCGCGCCGACGGTCGCGGTGCCCAGCACGGCGCCGCTGACCAGCTTGTCGGCGATCTCCTCGGGGCCGAGGCCGGGGAAGTGCCGCCGAAGCGTCCGCAGGTCGCGGACGGGGATCCTCGGGGCCACGTCGATCAGCCGCTCGGCGAGGCCCGAGAGGCCGCTGAGGCCCCTGCGGCCGGCCCCGACCGCCGCGCCCGCGAGCGAGGCCGCGCGGCCTCGCTCGTCGTCGCCTGCCATGCCCCTCAGGCCGCGCAGTCGCGGCAGATCGGGTCGCCGTTCTTCTTCTCCATGGCCAGCTGGCTGCGGTGATGGACGAGGAAGCAGCTCATGCAGGTGAACTCGTCGGCCTGCCGGGGCAGTACCCGGACCGACAGTTCCTCGCCGGACAGGTCGGCCCCGGGCAGTTCCAGGGACTCGGCCTGGTCGAACTCGTCGACGTCCACTGCGGACGTGGACTTCTCGTTCCTCCTGGCCTTGAGTTCCTCGATGCTGTCCTCGTTGACGTCATCGTCGGTCTTGCGTGGTGTGTCGTAATCAGTTGCCATGTGTCGCTCTCCCCCTCTGGGTGTCTGCGGTGTCTCCAGCGCACGTAACGCGTGGGAGGCCGGTCTTGTGCCCGACCCGAAGCGGAGATTTTGCCTTACATCAAGTGCCGTTACTCAATCGACACCCAACCGAACCTCCGACGAGGCGATCGCATCGGGTGCCGCTCACGGCCGGAAACGGTCCTCTTGTCGCGTCTTCCTCACGCCACCTCGTGTACTTCCCGTGATCATGACCTGCGGAAACATGGATTTTTCGGAACTTTTTCCGATCTTCTTGATCACGGAGTGTACACGCCGCGGAAATCGCATGTGTGATCGCCCACAAGGCTCCTCAGGGGTGCCCAGACCCCAAAATTCCGCGCAAAGCGAACAGGGCCCGGGCCCTGCCGGATTCCGGTGCGACATGGATCACATGCGGGACCACCTGCTGACCGCGTGCGGGACCACCTGCGGATCACTGCGGATCACATGGGGATCACATGGGGATCGCGACCCTCATGACCAGGCCGCCGCCCTCGCGCGGCACCGCCGAGATCGACCCGCCGTGCGCCCGCGCCACGGAACGGGCGATCGACAGGCCCAGCCCGACGCCCTTGTCGCTGCCGGTGCGCTCGGTGCGCAGCCGGCGGAACGGCTCGAAGAGGTTGTCGATCTCGTACGCCGGGACGACCGGCCCGGTGTTGGAGACAATCAGCACCGCGTGCCCGCCCTCGGCCCCGCTGGTCACCTCCACCCAGCCGTCCTCGGCGACGTTGTAGCGCACGGCGTTCTGCACCAGGTTCAGCGCGATCCGCTCCAGCAGCACCCCGTTGCCCTGCACCACGGCGGGCTCCAGCGCGCTGCGCAGCTCCACGCCCTTGGCGGTGGCCTCCGCACGGGTCTGTTCCAGGGCCTGGGAGGCCGCCTCGGCGACGTCCACGGCCTTGCGGTCCATGAGCTCGTTGTCGCTGCGCGCGAGCAGCAGCAGGCCCTCCACGAGCTGCTCGCTGCGCTCGTTGGTGGCCAGCAGGGTCCTGCCGAGCTGCTGGAGGTCCAGGGACGCCTCCGGATCGGAGAGCTGGACCTCCAGCAGGGTGCGGTTGATGGCCAGCGGCGTGCGCAGCTCGTGCGAGGCGTTGGACACGAAGCGGCGCTGCGCGTCGAAGGAGCGGTCCAGCCGTTCGAGCATCTCGTCGAAGGTGTCGGCCAGCTCCTTCAGCTCGTCGTCCGGGCCTTCCATCTCGATCCGGCGCTTCAGGTCGGCACCGGCGACGGCACGCGCGGTGCGGGTGATCCGCCCCAGCGGCGACAGCACTCGCCCGGCGAGGAGGTACCCGACGGCGAAGGCCAGTACCGCCAGCCCGATGAGGGCCATCAGGGCCCGCCTGAGCAGTGTGTTCAGCGCCAGCTCGCGCTGATGCTGCATACAGGCGGCCACCGCCTGGTTGAACAGCGCGCTGTTGCCGCTGGGCAGGTCGCAGGAGCCGCTGGTGCCCTGGAACTCGGCGCTGATGATCCGGAAGGGCAGCTCGCTGCCCTGTCTGAGGGCCTCGGCCGCGATCAGGTAGATGATCCACAGCAGGACGACGCCCGCGATCAGGAACATGCCCCCGTAGAGCACGGTGAGCCGTATCCGGATCGTGGGCCGCAGCAGGGGGACCTGCCGCACCGACGGCGGCGGGTCCCAGGTCGGCCTGGGCGGTACGGCGGCCGAGGACGGCGACGCGGCCGGCGACGGCGACGGCTGGGAGGGCGGGGTCGCGGAGGCTGCCACGGCGGATCAGATCCGGTATCCGGAGCCGGGGACGGTGACGATCACGGCGGGCTCGCCGAGCTTGCGGCGCAGCGTCATGACCGTGACCCGCACGACGTTGGTGAAGGGATCGGTGTTCTCGTCCCAGGCCTTCTCCAGCAGCTGCTCGGCCGACACCACGGAACCCTCGCTGCGCATCAGCACCTCCAGCACCGCGAACTCCTTGGGCGCCAGGTGCACCTCCTTGCCGTCCCGGAACACCTCCCGGCGGTTGGGGTCCAGCCGGATCCCCGAGCGCTCCAGCACCGGCGGCAGCGGGGCCGTCGTACGCCGGCCCAGCGCCCTGACCCGGGCGGTCAGCTCGCTGAAGGCGAAGGGCTTGGGCAGGTAGTCGTCCGCGCCCAGTTCCAGGCCCTCGACGCGGTCGCTGACGTCGCCGGCGGCGGTCAGCATCAGCACCCGGGCGGGCAGCCCGAGCTCCACCACCTTGCGGCAGACCTCGTCCCCGTGGATCACCGGAAGGTCGCGGTCCAGGACCACGACGTCGTAGTCGTTGACCCCGATCCGCTCCAGGGCGGCGCCTCCGTCGTAGACGACATCGACGGCCATGGCCTCGCGTCGCAGTCCGGTGGCTACCGCATCGGCGAGCAGCTGCTCGTCCTCGACGACCAGTACGCGCAAGGCGCTGTTCCTTCCCTGAGCACTTCTTCAGAACTTCGAAGTCAGCTGTGTGCAGGCTGAATGTCCCTCCATCCTGCACCGGACCCCCGTAAAACAGCGGTAAGGGGCAGGCGGAGGAGATTCCTCCGAAGTTCTCGCCGGGTTGAGGTTTCCCCTCCGGCCGGCTTGGGGAGGACGACTGCAACCCCCGATCGCGCCTCTCCTGAGGCGTCCCGTCATCGTCTCTTGGCAGAGCCGCTGCCTGAGCCGCGTGATCCGAGGGGTACGGACCACCCCACAGTTTCATCACCTCGGACACACCCTGTGTCACCCACGACGACGAGGGGGCGCCATATGGACGCGTTCACCACCGGAATCCTGCAGCGCATACACAGCACTGAGTCCGACCTGCACTTCGCCCGGGAGTCGGGGGACGACTTCCTGGCCGAGGTCGAGCAGGCCGAGCTCGAGGATCTGCGCCGCCTTGCCGCCGAGCACGGCGTCGAGGTGCTTCCGAAGATCGCCTGACGGAGCACCCCGGCCACCCGCCCCGGACACCTTCTGGTGCCGGGGCGTTCGTGTGCCCGCGTCTACGCCCGTAGATCAGTCGTGCCAGGCGCCGAGGTCGTCCAGGAGGCGCTGGAGCGGCTCGAAGAGGCCGGTCGGGGCGGCGACGGTGAGGCGGCCGGAGGGCGGGTCGCCCGGGCGGCCGCCGGTCAGGGCGCCGGCCTCACGGGCGAAGAGCGCGCCGGCCGCGAAGTCCCACGGGTTGAGCCCGCGTTCGTAGTACGCGTCCAGCCGGCCGCAGCCCACGTCGCACAGGTCGATCGCGGCCGAGCCGGCCCGCCGGATGTCGCGGACCTTCGGCAGCAGGACGCGGACGATCTCGGCCTGGGCGGCGCGGCGGTCGGTGAGGTACCCGAATCCGGTGCCGACCAGGGCCTGCTCGAAGGCGGGCGCGGGGCGGACCCGGGCCCGGTCGGCGTTGACATGGGCACCCCCGCCGAGCACGGCCCGGTAGGTCTCGCCGCGCATCGGGGCCTCGACGACGCCGGCCACGGTCTCGCCGTCGACCTCGGCGGCGATGCTGACGGACCACGACGGCAGGCCGTAGAGGTAGTTGACGGTGCCGTCCAGCGGGTCGACGATCCAGCGCACCCCGCTGACGCCCTCGACGCTGGCGCCCTCCTCGCCCAGCAGGCCGTCGTCCGGCCGGCGGCCGAGGATGTAGCCGGTGATCAGCTTCTCGGCGGCGATGTCCATCTCGGTGACGACGTCGATCGGACTGCTCTTGGTCGCGGCGACGCCCAGGTCCGCGGGTCTGCCGTCGCGCAGCAGCGCGCCCGCCCGGCGGGCCGCCTCCAGGGCGATGGCCAGGAGTTCGCCGGTCAGCTCGGTGGTGATCATTCGGCACCTGCCGCGGCGGGGCGCGGGCTGCGCGCGGGGCAGCAGCCGGCCGGGCAGACGTCGTGGCTCGGGCCCAGCGAGCCCAGTGCGCAGCGCCGGGTCTCCAGCCCCTGTTCGACGGCGGCGCGTTCCAGCACCAGTTCCCGTACGGCCGCCGCGAACCGCGGATCGGCCCCGACGGTGGCGGCGCGGGCGACCGGCAGGCCGAGTTCGGCCGCCTTGGCGGCGGCCTCGGTGTCGAGGTCGTACTTGACCTCCATGTGGTCGGAGACGAAGCCGATCGGCACCATGACGGCGGCCGGGGCGCCGTCGGCGTGCAGCTCCTCGAGGTGGTCGCAGATGTCGGGCTCCAGCCAGGGGATGTGGGGGGCGCCGCTGCGCGACTGGTAGACCAGCTTCCAGGGGTGGTCGACGCCGGTGGCCTCGCGCACGGCGTCGGCGATCACCCGGGCGGTGTCCAGGTGCTGGGCGACATAGGCGCCGCCCTCGCCGTTGTCCGTGTGCAGCTCCGGCGGGCCCGAGGTGTCGGCGGACGCGGTCGGGACGGAGTGGGTGGTGAAGGCGAGACGCGCGCCGTCCCGTACGCCCTCCGGCAGCGCGGCGAGCGCGGTGAGCACCGCGTCCGTCATCGGCCGCACGAAGCCGGGGTGGTTGAAGTAGTGCCGCAGCTTGTCCACCCGCGGCACGGGGCGGCCTTCGGCCTCCAGTGCGGCGAGGGAGTCGGCGAGGTTCTCGCGGTACTGGCGGCAGCCGGAGTAGGAGGCGTAGGCACTGGTGGCGAGGACGAGGACGCGGCGGTGGCCGTCGTCGGTCATCTGCCGCAGGGTGTCGGTCACCAGGGGCGCCCAGTTGCGGTTGCCCCAGTAGACGGGCAGGTCGAGGCCGTGCTCGGAGAAGTCCTTGCGCAGCGCGTCGAGCAGTTCGCGGTTCTGCGCGTTGATCGGGCTGACGCCGCCGAAGAGGAAGTAGTGCTGCCCCACCTCCTTCAGTCGCTCCCGCGGGATGCCTCGGCCGCGTGTGACGTTCTCCAGGAACGGCACGACGTCGTCGGGCCCTTCGGGGCCGCCGAAGGACAGCAGGAGCAGGGCGTCGTAGGGACCGGCTGCGTGGTGATCGGACATGTCCTCGATCCTGCCACCCGGCGGTGACGGCCGGGCGGTGACCCTTGCGTGTCGGCCCCCGGCCGCACCCGGGCGGGAAAAGCGCTTGCCGCGCTTCGTAAGCTGTATGTGCCAGCTACATTCCTTACCGCCCTTCGGCGACGATGCCGTGGAGATCCCTTGCCCAGCCCCTATCGCGCGATCTTCGCGACCCCCGGCACGAAGGGCTTCTCCGCCGCCGGATTCGTCGGACGGATGCCGCTGTCGATGCTGGGCATCGGCATCGTGACGATGATCTCCCAGGTCACCGGCCGCTACGGTCTCGCCGGGGCGCTGGCCGCGACGCTCGCGCTGGCCGGCTCGCCGCTGGGCGTGCAGGTCTCCCGTCTGGTCGACCGCCACGGCCAGCGGCGCGTGCTGCGCCCGGCGGCGGCGGTCACGGTGGCCGCCGTCGCGGCGCTGCTGGTGTGCGTACGGACCGGGGCGCCGGACTGGACGCTGTACGTGTGCACGGTCGCCGCGGGGACGGCCCCGAGCCTGGGGGCGAGTGTGCGGGCCCGCTGGGCGCTAATCCACGGCGGCTCCCCGGAGCTGCTGCACACCGCGTACGCCCTCGAATCGGTCGTGGACGAGGTGTGCTTCATGCTCGGCCCGATCCTGTCCATCGGGCTGTGCACCGTCTGGTTCCCCGAGGCCGGGCCGCTGCTCGCCGCGGTCTTCCTGGCCGCCGGTACGTATCTGCTCACCGCCCAGCGCTCCACCGAGCCGCCCCCGCATCCGCGCGAGCGCGACGGCGGCGGTTCCGCGCTGGACTCCCGGGGTCTGCGGGTGCTGGTGGCGACCTTCGTGGCGACCGGGGCGGTCTTCGGCGCGGTGGACGTCGCCACGGTGGCGTTCGCCGACGGGCTGGGGCTCAAGGCCGCCGCGAGCCTGGTGCTGGCGACGTACGCGGCCGGATCGTGCGCGGCCGGACTGATCTTCGGGCTGCTCCGTCCCAAACGTCCGCCATCTCACAGGTTCCTGCTGGGCGTAGCGGCCATGGCGGTGAGTATGATCCCGCCACTACTGGTCGGAAACTTGTGGTTCCTGGCCGTGGCGCTGTTCGTCTCGGGCCTGTCCATCGCACCGACGATGGTCACCGCCATGGGCCTGGTCGAGCAGTTGGTACCGCGCGCGAAACTCACCGAGGGCATGACGTGGGTGACCACGGGACTGTCGGTGGGTGTGGCGCTGGGCGCCTCGCTGGCCGGCTGGGTCACCGACGCGTCCGGTGCCCGGGCGGCGTTCGCGGTACCGGCCTCCGCAGCGGCGCTCGCCGCGGTGGTGGCCTTCCTGGGGTACCGCCGGCTGCGGCCGGCGCCGGAGCTGGAAGGGCCTCGCAGTGATGAGCAGTACCCAGAGCACGAGGAGCACGAGGAGCGGGACCGCCGGGGAGGCCGCGTGGCGTAACTGGGCGGGCAACGTCGTCGCCCGGCCGCGGCGGACCGTCTCCCCGGCCTCGGTGGACGAGCTGGCCGCGGAGGTCCGCAAGGCCGCCGCGGACGGGCTGACCGCCAAGGCGGTGGGGACCGGGCACTCCTTCACCGCGGCCGCCGCCACCGGCGGCGTGCTGATCCGCCCGGAGCGGCTCAGCGCGATACGGGGGATCGACCGCGAGGCGGGGACGATCACGGTGGAGGCCGGCGTCCCGCTCAAGCAACTGAACGCCGTACTGGCCGCCGAGGGCCTGTCGCTCACCAATATGGGCGACATCATGGAGCAGACCGTGGCCGGCGCCACGAGCACCGGAACGCACGGCACCGGCCGTGACTCGGGCTCGATCGCCGCCCAGATCAAGGAACTCGAACTGGTCCTGGCCGACGGCTCGGTGCTCACCTGCTCGGCCACGGAGCATCCCGACGTCTTCGCCGCGGCCCGGGTCGGCATCGGCGCGCTGGGCGTGATCAGCGCGCTCACCTTCGCCGTCGAGCCGCTGTTCCTGCTGAACGCCCGCGAGGAGCCGATGCCCTTCGACCGGGTCGTCGGCGAGTTCGACCGGCTCGCGGCCGAGAACGAGCACTTCGAGTTCTACTGGTTCCCGCACACCGACAGCTGCAACACCAAGCGCAACAACCGCAGTCAGGGCCCGGCCGCGCCGGTCCCCGCCGTACGGGGCTGGATCGACGACGAGTTGCTGTCCAACGGGGTCTTCCAGGCGGCCTGCACGGTCGGCCGCGCGGTGCCGTCGGCCATCCCCGGGATC
Source organism: Streptomyces sp. RLA131 (assembly GCF_056270125.1). Lineage (NCBI taxonomy): Bacteria > Bacillati > Actinomycetota > Actinomycetes > Kitasatosporales > Streptomycetaceae > Streptomyces > Streptomyces sp. RLA131. The sequence continues at coordinate 6,346,238 of NZ_JBWDOQ010000002.1, read as the reverse complement.
GCGCAGATCAGCAGCCGCGCGCTGTCCGCGCGTACGTACACCGACATCCCGTACAAGGTCTTCACGCACCCGCGCCGGGTCCGCTTCGTGGAGATGGAGTACGCGGTGCCGAGGGGGGCCGCGGTGACCGTGCTGCGCGAACTCAAGGCGATGGTGGAGGCCTCCGACTTCCGGATCAGCTTCCCGGTCGAGGTGCGGACCGCCCCGGCGGACGACATCGCGCTGTCGACGGCCTCGGCCCGGGACACCGCCTACGTCGCCGTGCACATGTACCGGGGCACGCGCCATCAGGAGTACTTCACGGACGTCGAGAGGATCATGACCGCGCATCAGGGACGCCCGCACTGGGGGAAGATCCACACCCGTGACGCGGCCTACCTCGCGAAGGTCTACCCGCGCTTCGGCGAGTTCACGGCGCTGCGCGACCGGCTCGATCCGCAGCGGCTGTTCGCCAACGACTACCTGCGGCGCGTACTGGGCGAATAGCGCGGTCGGGGTGTCACGTCGCCCCGCTTCCGGGGGACCTGTGAAGATCGCGGGTCAACTCCCCCGGAACGGGAGAAGTTCGGCGGCGCGGCACCCCACCCACGTGGCCCAAATGGAGTACTGTGACAAATCCTGGCTCCGGGAACCCCCCGGTCGCCCGGGCAGTCCGAGGGGACCTCAGTCGGCGCTCGTAACACTGGGTGATTCGGTTGGTCACGCAGAGTTGCAAAAGGTAACCGTGCCATAACGGCGAGTCACGGCACATGCCCGACACGCCGGAAAACTCAGCAAGGTTGTGGCAGGCTGCACCCGGGCAGGTTCAGACTCGTCCATCGGGAGCAGCGACGCACGTGACGTCGGCAGGCACCACCCGGGAGGTAACCGTGCCCGAACTGCGTGTCGTGGCCGTCAGCAACGACGGCACACGTCTGGTGCTCAAGGCTGCCGACAGCACGGAATACACGCTGCCCATCGACGAGCGGCTGCGGGCCGCCGTGCGCAACGACCGTGCGCGCCTGGGGCAGATCGAGATCGAGGTCGAGAGTCATCTGCGGCCCCGTGACATCCAGGCGCGGATACGAGCCGGTGCCTCCGCCGAGGAGGTCGCCCAGATGGCCGGCATCCCCGTGGAGCGGGTCCGCCGCTTCGAGGGGCCGGTGCTCGCCGAGCGCGCCTTCATGGCCGAGCGGGCCCGCAAGACACCCGTGCGGCGCCAGGGCGAGAGCACCGGGCCGCAGCTCGGTGAGGCGGTGGCGGAGCGCCTGCTGCTGCGCGGCGCCGAGAAGGACACCGTCCTGTGGGACTCCTGGCGGCGTGACGACGGCACCTGGGAAGTGCTCCTGGTCTACCGGGTCGCCGGTGAGCCGCACTCGGCGAGCTGGACGTACGACCCGCCGCGCCGCCTCGTGCAGGCCGTCGACGACGAGGCCCGCGCGCTGATCGGCGAGACCGCGCCGGACACCAAGGAGCCGAGCTTCCCGTTCGTGCCCCGGATCGCGCGGCTGCCGCGCGACCGGCCGCTGGACCGCGCGCTGGACCGTCAGCTCGACGCGGGGCCCCCGGCGGCGGCCGAGGACGAGCGCGACTCGCTCACCAGCCTGCTGGAGGCCGTGCCGAGCTTCCGTGGCGACATGGTCGTCCCGGCCCCCGCCCCGGTCCCCGGCTCCGTGCCGGACGCGGTGCCGGTCACCGAGCCCGCCGACGACGACGAAGCCGCCGAGGAGGCCCCGGCCGCGCCGGCGGCCAGCGCGGGAGCCGGTTCCGCCTACGCCGACGTCCTCATGCCCCGGGCCGTCGCCGGCCATCGCGACCGGCTGGTCGGCACCACGGACCGCCAGGCCGAGGCGGACGGTGTCCGCCCCGGCCGCAGGGCCACGGTGCCCAGCTGGGACGAGATCGTCTTCGGCTCCCGCCGCAAGAAACAGGAGTAACGCGCGGCGACACCCCCTGGGCCCGCTCGGGCTCAGCCGGGGTGTTCGCCGGTGGCCACCGGCCGGGCCGGGTCGGCGGACCAGGCACTCCAGGAGCCTACGTAAAGCGCCGCGTCCGGGATGCCCGCCACCGCCAGGGCGAGGATCTGCTGCGCGGCCGAGACGCCGGAGCCGCAGTAGACCCCGACCTCGGAACCGGCCGCGACACCCAGGTCCGCGAAGCGCCGGGCGAGCGCCCCGGGCGGGAGGAAACGGCCGTCGGGGTCGAGGTTGTCCGTGGTGGGCGCACTGAGCGCGCCGGGGATGTGGCCCGCGACAGGATCGATGGGCTCGACCTCCCCGCGGTAGCGCTCACCGGCGCGCGCGTCGAGCAGGACACCACGCCGGGCCAGCGCGGCGGCGTCGTCCGCCGACAGCAGCGGCAGCCCGCCCGGGGCCGCGGTGAAGTCGCCGGGGACCGGCTCCGGGCTGTCTTTGGCCAGGTCGTGGCCGGCGGCGAGCCAGGCGGGGAGACCGCCGTCCAGGACCCGGACGCGTTCGTGACCGGCCCAGCGCAGCAGCCACCAGGCGCGGGCCGCGGCCCAGCCGGGGCCGCCGTCGTAGGTGACGACCTCGCGCCCGGCGCCGACCCCCGCGCGGCGCATCGCGGCGGTCAGGACATCGGGACCGGGGAGCGGATGCCTGCCGTCCGGGCCTGGCGGGCCCGCGAGTTCGGACTCCAGGTCCACATAGACCGCGCCGGGGATGTGGCCGGCCTCGTACTCCGGTCGGCCGGGCGGGCCGCCGAGTCGGTAACGGACGTCCAGCAGGACGACATCGGGGAGTTCGCGCGCCAGTTCGGCCACGGTGATGATGGGCTGCATACGCCCATTGTGGTCGCCCCGACCACAGCCTTCTGCGCATTGTGCGTGTCCGACCGCGATCACGAAACGGACCCGAAACATCAAAACGGGCATTCTCCCGGGGGAAGCCGTTCCTTGCGGCGCGGCCGGGGCGCACCTGGCGCCCGGTGGTGGAACCATCGAGTCTGGCACCTCCTCCACACACCTCACAGCCATGAGCGCTGCTCCCCGGGAGAGAACCGATGACCGAGGTACCGCCCCGTCGCCCCCAGGGCGCACCGTGCTGGGTCAGTCTGCTGGTCCACGGCCTGGAGGCGATCCAGGACTTCTACAGCCAGTTGTTCGGCTGGGAATTCGAGTCCACGCCACAACCCTTCGGGCCGTACGTACGGGCCACGCTGAACGGCCGTGCGGTGGCCGGGATCGGCGAGCTGCCCCGGGACCGCCACATGCCGATCGCCTGGACGACCTACTTCGGCACCGCGGACGCGGACTCCACCGCCGAGCGGATCAGGGACTACGGCGGCACGGTGGGGGTCGGGCCGCTGGACGCCTCGGACGCCGGCCGGATGGCGATCGCCTCGGATCCGCTGGGCGCCGTGTTCGGGATCTGGCAGCCGCTGCGCTACACCGGCGCGGAGGTACTGGGCGAGCCGGGCTCGATGGCCTGGAACGAGCTGGTGACCCGGGAGTCCTCGATGGTGGGGAAGTTCTACACCGCGGTGTTCTGCTTCGAGTCCGAGGCCGTGGTGTCGGCCGACCTCGACTATCTGACCCTGCGTCTGGAGGGGCAGCCGGTGGCCGGGATCCACGGTGTGGGCCAGGCGCTGCCGCGTGATCGCGGTGCGCACTGGATGGCCTACTTCGCGGTGGCCGACACCGACGCGGCGGCCCGGCGGGCCGTGGAGCTGGGCGGCCGGGTGCTGCGGGCGCCGCACGACTCGGCGTACGGGCGGCTGGCCACGGTGGCCGATCCGGAGGGCGCGGTCTTCACCGTGATCCACACCCCCCGTTGACGGCTCCGTCGGCGGGCGGTGGCGCGGCTCACTGGCCGACCGGCAGCACGTCCGGGGAGAGCGCGCCGGCGCCGGCCGTCTCCGCGGTCATCCGGCGAATGTGGTGCCGGCGGCACAGCACCTCGTAACCGACCTCGCCGCTCTGGCCGTTGACGTCGCCGACGACGACCTGCCGGCCCTCGACGACCATCACCCCGCCCACCGTGCGGGCGTTGTGGGTGGCGCGGGCGCCGCACCAGCACAGGGCCTCGACCTGGAGGACCTCGATACGGTCGGCCATCTCCACCAGGCGCCGCGAGCCGGGGAAGAGTTCGGTGCGGAAGTCGGTGGTGATGCCGAAGGCGAAGACGTCCAGGCGGAGGTCGTCGACGATGCGGGCCAGCTGGTCGATCTGCGCGGGGGCGAAGAACTGGGCCTCGTCGACGAGGACGTAGTCGGCCCGGGCGCCGCCGGACAGGTGCGCGACGAGGTAGGCGTAGAAGTCGAAGTCGCCGGTGGCCTCGACGGCCCGGGTCTCCAGGCCCAGGCGGGAGGACAGGACGCCCTCACCGGCCCGGTCGTTGCGGGTGAAGATCATTCCCTGGAGGTCGCGGGCCGAGCGGTTGTGCTCGATCTGCAGAGCGAGGGTGCTCTTTCCGCAGTCCATGGTTCCGGAGAAGAACACGAGCTCGGGCATGAGGGGGCGGCGGCCTTTCGGACAGCGGGAGTCGGGTCGGCAGGGGTCGGTGGGTCTCAGGAGCGTACTTCGAGCAGGGGCACGAGCTGCTCCCCGGGGGCCATCGAGCCGTGCAGGCCGACCATGGAGGACTCCCCCGGTTCGGTGCGGGTGGCGACGATCGCGATGTCGTCACGGGCGACGGCGACCACGTCGCCGATACGGTCCCGGACCCGGTCGGCGACGCCGTCGCCGGGCCGGCCGAACCAGCCGGCCGCGATCGCCTCGTCGCGGGTGGCGACCCACATCTGCTCGCCGAGCACCTCGCTCCAGACGGTGTACACGTCGGCGGCGGCGCCCGGTACCGCGTAGACATGGCGGGCGCGGGCCTCGCCGCCCAGGAGGGCGACACCGGCGCCGAGCTCCCAGTCCTCGTCGAAGTCGATCCGAGACTCGGGGTCGAAGGGGATGTCGATCATGCCGTGGTCGGCGGTGACGTACAGCACCGAGCGCGGCGGCAGCTGCTCGGCGAGGCGCTGCGCGAGCCGGTCGGCCATCATCAGCTGGCCGCGCCAGGCGTCGGAGTCGACGCCGTGCCGGTGGCCCATGGCGTCGAGTTCGCTGTAGTACGTGTAGACCAGCGTGCGGTCGGCGGCGCCGAGCCGGTCGGCGGCCAGGTCCATCCGCTCGTCCCCGGTGAGGCGGCCGTGGAAGGTGCCGCCGCTGAGCGCGATCCTGGTGAGCGGGGTGTTCTGGAAGGCCGGGGAGGTGACCTGGCAGGTCTCGATCCCGGCGGCGTCGGCGAGTTGGAAGACGGTCGGGTGCGGCTGCCAGGCGTACGGGTCCGTCCACGGCTGCCAGCGCAGCTGGTTCATCAGGGCGCCGCTCGCCGGGTCGCGCACGGTGTAGCCGGCCAACCCGTGCGCGCCGGGCGGCAGGCCGGTGCCCACCGAGGCGAGCGAGGTCGCGGTGGTGGACGGGAAGCCCGCGGTGAGCGGCTGCCCGGTGGCGCCCAGCGAGCTGCCGAGCAGGGAGTTGAGGAACGGCGCCTCGTCCGGGTGCGCGCGCAGCAGTTCCCAGCCCATGCCGTCGACCAGGAACACGCACACCCGGTCGGCGGGGGCCAGGCCGAGCCCGGTCGGCGGCGCGGCGGTCAGGCCGAACCCGGCGCTGACGGCGGGCAGCAGGTCGCTGAGGGACGCGCTGCCGTAGCGCGGGGCGGGGGCGGTACGGGGGTCGAGCGGCGCGGGATCGTAGGCCGGTACGTGCTGGACCATCAGCCGGCGGACGCGGGGGTCGCCGCGGTCGCCTCGGACAGCGCCTGCGCGAAGGCCAGGGCCTGCCGGACGGTCTCCGGGCCGTCGCCGGCCTCGCTGACCCGCAGGCTGAGGTCGTCCGCGGTGGAGGAGCCGGTGTAGCCGTGGTCCGCCTCGCAGTTCGGGTCGCCGCAGGCCGCGGGCTCCAGGTCGAGGCGGCTGACGGCGCCCCAGCCGATGGTCAGCACGACCTCGCGGGGCAGCGTGCCCGGCGTGTACGACTCGGGGTTGGCCACGACACGGCTCAGCACGACCGAGGAGATCCGGGCGAGCTTGACCGACTCGGTGGAGGTGGTGGCGTACGGCGACGGGGAGGTGTCGTCGGCGGCCTGCTCGTCGGTGTGGCTCACGATGAAGCGCGTCGAGGTCAGTACCAGGACGGTGACATGGCGGCGGACCTCGTTGGCGTCGAACGTGGTCTCCTGGTGCACCAGGTACGACGCGACCGGCTCCCCTCCGACCGCGGCCTCCACGGCCTCGGCCACGAGGGCCGGGTAGTAGCCGCTGCGCTCGATCGCCGCGCGCAGCCCCTGGGTCGTCGTACCGGTCTTCGCCATGCGCACCATCCTAGTGCGGCGCGCGGCATGGGGGCTCCGCCCCGGACCCGGCCCCTTCCGCCGTGCGGAACGTTCTCCCCAAGCCCGGGCCGGGACCCGGGGCCGGGACGCCGGTCGGGACCCCCGTCGGAACGCCGGTCGGAACGCCGGTCGGAACGCCGGTCAGCACTCCGGTCAGCACTCCGGTCAGCACTCCGGTCAGAACGAAGACAGGGCCCGCGGCCCCAGGTCCGTACGGGCGGGCGGCCGCGCCAGCCGCACGGTCGCGCCGAGCACCGTGAGCCCCCGCGGGGCGACGACCACCGGTTCGAGGTCCACCGACACGACCTCGGGGAGGTCGTCGGCGAGAAGGGAGACCCGGAGCAGGAGCTGTTCGAGGGCGGCGGTGTCCACCGGCTCGGAGCCGCGCCAGCCGAAGAGCAGCGGCGCCGCCTTGATGGAGCGGACCAGCTCGGCCGCGTCCCGGTCGGTGGCGGGGACGAGCCGGTGGGCCATGTCGCCGAGCAGCTCGGACGGGGCCCCGGCGAGCCCGAAGGACAGCACCGCTCCGGCGGCCGGGTCGACGGTGGCACGTACGACGGTGTCGACGCCGCGCGGCGCCATCGGCTGGACGACCGGCCGCAGTTCCTCGGGCTTGCCCAGGCGGGCGGTGAGCTCGTCGTAGGACCGCCGCAGGTCGTCCTCGTCGGCGAGGTCGAGACGTACGCCGCCCAGGTCGGCCCGGTGCCGCAGGTGGGGGGCGGTGGTCTTCAGGGCGACGGGGTAGCCGAGCCGGACGGCGGCATCGCAGGCGGCGTCGATGTCGGGGGCGGGCAGGGCGGTACGTACGACGATGCCGTAGCGCGCGAGCAGAGCCGCTGCGGCCGTGTCGTCCAGGGTGATGGCCTCCTCGCCGGTGCCGGAGAGGAGCCGGGCGACGTCCTGCCGGGCGGCGCCCTCCTCGGTGTCCTCGAAGTCGGGCACCCTGCCGGGCTGCGCGGAGTCCCGGCGCCACTTGGCGTAGGCGGCCGCCTCGGCCAGGGCCCGGGCGGCCCGTTCGGCGGAGGGAAAGGCGGGGATGCGCGCGCCCGCGCCGGGTGCGGCCAGGCGCTTGGCCATGCCGTCCAGGGCGAGGTGGACCACGGCCACCGGCTTGGTGGTGTCGACGACCGCCCTGCGCAGTGCCTCGGCGAGTGCCGGGTCGTCGCCGGACTCCGGGTCGGGGCTGTCCTCGGAGCCGACCCGGGGGATGGCGGTGATGACGACGGCGTCGCGGTCCGGGTCCTCCAGGGCGGCGGCGAGGGCGTCGTGGAAGTGCCCGGGCGTCGCGGCGGTGGTCAGGTCGGCCGGGGCGGCGGGGGCCAGCCCGGCGGTCAGGCAGGCGTCGTACGTCAGCAGGGCGAGGGACTCGGAGTTGCCGATGATGGCGATCCGGTCGCCGGCCGGAAGGGGCTGGGAGGACAGCAGCAGACCGACGTCGGCCAGTTCGGTGACGGTGTCGACGCGGATGACGCCGGCCTGCCGGAAGAGCGCGGAGACCGTGCTGTCGGGGATCCGGGCCGGCGCGACCAGCTGGCCGGGCGGCACGGCGCCGGAGTGCAGGGCGCCCTTGACCACGACCACCGGCTTGGCGGCGGCGGTGCGCTTGGCGAGGCGGTTGAACTTGCGCGGGTTGCCGATGGTCTCCAGGTACATCAGCACGGCGTCCGTCGACGGGTCGTCGTGCCAGTACTGGAGGATGTCGTTGCCGGAGACGTCGGCGCGGTTGCCCGCCGAGACGAAGGACGACAGCCCGGCGCCGCGCCGGTGCAGACTGCTCAGCACGGCGATGCCGATCGCCCCGGACTGGGTGAACAGCCCGAGCCGCCCGGTGGGGGGCAGTTCGGGCGAGAGCGAGGCGTTGAGCCGTACGACGGGCGAGGTGTTGAGGATGCCCAGCGCGTTGGGGCCGATCACCCGCATGCCGTACGAGCGGGCCTGCCGTACGAGGGCGCGCTGCCGTTCGCGTCCTTCGAGGCTGCCGGACTCGGCGTAGCCGGAGGTGACCACCAGCAGGCCCTGCACGCCGTGCTCGCCGCAGTCGGCGACGGCCTCGGGGACCCGTTCGGCGGGCACGGCGATCACGGCGAGGTCGACCGGCTCGGGGATCTCGGTGATCGAGCGGTAGGCGGGGGCGCCGTCGACGGTGCCCTGGTCGTCGGGGAAGGAGTGGTTGACGGCGTGCAGCCGGCCCGTGAAGCCGGCGGCGGCGATGTTGCGCAGCAGGGTGCGGCCGACCCCGCCGGGGCGGCGGCCGGCGCCGATCACGACGACGGACTGGGGGGCCAGCAGCCGCTGTACGGAACGGGCCTCGGCGCGCTGCTCACGGGCCCGCATGACGGCCAGCGAGGCGTCGGTGGGCTGCAGGTCGAGTTCGAGGCGTACGACGCCGTCGGTGAAGCTGCGGTGCTGGGTGTAGCCGGCGTCCGTGAAGACCTTGATCATCTTGCGGTTGGCGGGCAGCACCTCGGCGACGAAGCGGCGGATCCCCCGCTCCCGGGCCACCGCCGCGACATGCTCCATCAGGGCCGATGCCACACCCCGCCCCTGGTGCGCGTCCTGGACCAGGAAGGCGACCTCGGCCTGGCCCTCCTCCGTACGGTCGTAGCGGACGGTCGCGATGAACTCACCGCCGACGGTGGCGGCCAGGCCGACCCGGTCGTCGTAGTCGTGGTGGGTGAAGCGGTGCACGTCGCGGTCGGACAGCCGGGGGTAGGGGGCGAAGAATCGGTAGTACTTGGACTCGTCGGAGACCTGCTCGTAGAAGCTGACCAGCCGCTCCGCGTCGTCCGGGGTGATCGGGCGCACATGGGCGATGCCGCCGTCGCGGAGCACGACGTCCGCCTCCCAGTGCACCGGGTACGGCCGCGAGAGCGGCGGAGTGGTCATGGGCCAAGCGTAAGGGGACGTACCGGATCAGTGCGACGATATGACGAAGCGGTCTCCGGCGCGGCTGCGCCTCGTGGGAGACTGGTCTAGACAACCTGGAACGACCCGGAGGACACCACCATGGCTGAGCGCCACGTCACCGTCGGCTGGCCGGAGGGCCTGCACGCACGCCCCGCTTCGATCTTCGTCCGTTCGGTGACGGGCCTCGGCGTGCCCGTGACGATCGCCAAGCCCGGCGGCACCCCGGCCAACGCCGCGTCCATGCTGGCCGTCCTCGGCCTCGGCGCGCAGGGCGGCGAGGAGATCGTGCTGGCCTCCGACGCCGAGGGCGCCGAGGCGGCGCTCGACCAGCTGGCCGAGCTCGTCACCAAGGGGCTCGACGAGCTGCCGGAGACCGTCTGACCCGGCCTTCCGCGAATGGTGGCGGGGCCGCGAAAATCCGTCCGGATTTCGCAGCCCCGCCACTTCGCCTTTCGGGCGTCATTCGGCCCGGAAATCCGCGCAGGGCACAGCGGAATTACGCATCAGAATATCTCCGGCAAGCTCCGGCGCAATTCTTCTCAGTTGTATACGGCACTTCTGTTAAACGCGGCCGCCCGTCGTGTGTACGCCGTGTTTCCAGTTCCTCACCGCACGGTCGCGCCCCGCGCCGAACGCCGCAGCCGGTGCACCCCGGCCGACCGCTCCACGTGCGCCGTCGCCAGCTTGCGGGCCCGCTCGGAGTCACCGCGGGCCACCGCGTCCACGATCGCCCCGTGCTCCTCCCAGGACTCCACGGCGCGCCCCGGCGAGTCCACCGCGTACACCCACGCGATCTTGTGCCGCAGCTGCGTGAGCAGAGCCACCAGGGTGGGACTGCCGGAGGCCTGCGCCAGCGTCTCGTGGAACCAGCCGTCCAACGAGGGCAGATCGGACAACTGCCCCTGCAGGGAACGTTCCTGCCCGAGCCGCACCAGACCGCGCAGCACCTTGATGTGCGCCTCCGTACGCCGCTGCGCGGCACGCGCCGCGCCCAGCGGCTCCAGCAGACCGCGGATCTCCAGCAGGTCCGCCGCCTCCTGCTCGGTGGGCTCCGCGACCGAGGCCCCGGCGTGTCTGCGGGTGCGCACGAACCCCTCGGACTCCAGCGTGCGCAGCGCCTCACGGACCGGGACCCGTGACACGCCGTAGCGCTTGGCCAGCAGCTCCTCGGTCAGCCGGCCGCCCGGCGGATAGAAGCCGCTGATGATGTCGTCACGGATCGCCGTGCACACCGCTTGGGCGGAAATACGACGCCCTGCGCCGCCCGTCCCGTTCACGTCCGATCCCACATCGCCGGTCCCTTCATTCCCCGTCCGGTTTAATCCCCGCGTAACGCGAAGATCGGTGTTTCTTCGGCGACTCTATTCCAGCACAGTCGGGATTCCGACGGGAGTCCCTAATTCAGCAAGTATTTTTGGACACACGAAGGCCCCGGCCGGGGGAGCCGGGGCCTTCGCCGCGGGGGAACGCCGTGGGAGACGCCGTGGGGACGCCGTGGGGGGACGCGGTGGGGGACGCGCCCGGTCAGACCGCCACGCCGTGCTTGCGCAGATACGCGACGGGGTCGACGTCGGAGCCGTAGCTCTGGCTGGTGCGCACCTCAAGGTGCAGATGCGGCCCGGTGACGTTGCCGGTGGCGCCGGACAGACCGAGCTGACGGCCGGCGGTCACCGTCTCGCCGACGGAGACGCCGATCGAGGACAGATGGCCGTACAGCACGTACATCCCGTCGGACATCCGCAGGATCACGTTGTTGCCGTACGAGCCGCCCCAGCCCGCCTCCACCACGGTGGCCGGACCGATCGCGTGCACCGGGGTGCCCGTCGCGGCCGCGAAGTCCGAACCGGTGTGATAGCCGGAGGACCACAGGCTGCTCGTGGCGTGGTACGGCGTGGATATCGACGAGGCGACCGGCTTCATCCAGCCCGTCAGACTCCCCCGGGCACCCGGCACCGACCGGGCCGCGCGCTGCCCGGCCGCCGCCGACCTCTTCGCCCGCTCCTTCGCCGCGGCCTGGGCCCTGGCCTTCGCCCTGGCCTTCTCGCGGGCCTGCTCGGCGCGGGCCTGCTCGGCCTTCTTGCGCGCCGCGTCGGCCGCCTTGTGCTGGGCGTCCGCCTGCGCGGCGATCTGCGTGACCAGGGTGTCCGTCACGGCCGCGCACCGGCTGAACGCGGTGCCGGGAGCCGCCGTCCCGGCCGCTCCCGCCTCGGCGGCTCCGGCGGTGGTGGTCGCCGCGAGCACGGCGGCGCAGGCCAGGGTCGTGCGAATGCTGAACGTGAGCGCCATGGCAGGCGGAGTCCTTTCCTTCCCTCTCGCCTACCGGGTTAGCTGACGGGTTCGGAGCAGGAAGGTCTCCTACGGGCGGCTCGCCCGATTCACCCCAGGGGGACTACGCGACGTGGGTCCCCGGCTCCCCAGGCTCACGCCCTGCGGGGACTCGGCGATCGTTGCTCCGGTGCCGCCGGACGCGGCTTGTCTTACGGACAACGAGCGACGACGCTAACCGCGCCCCCCGGCCCCCACCAAATAAAACGCCCCAATTGTGCCCGATGCCACATAACCCCCGCGGGACCCGGTTGTGGGCAGGCTCAGGGTCGGTCCGCCGGGTCCGCCGGGTCGTCCTCGGTCCGGACCGGCCGAAGATCGGCCGGTCCGGCGACCGAGGACGAGCGGGCCCCGTCAGAGGGCCGTGGAGACCGTCACCGGGCCGATACCGAGGGCCTTGACGGGCTCGGCGATGGCCGCCGCGTCCCCGACGAGGACGACGACGAGCCGGTCCAGCGGGAAGGCGCTGACCGCGGCCGCCGTGGCCTCGACCGTGCCCGTGGCCGCGAGGCGGGCGTACAGCTGGGCCTGGTAGTCGTCGGGCAGGTACTGCTCGACCTGGTCGGCGAGCGTGCCGGCGACGGCGGAAGCCGTCTCGTAGCGCAGCGGCGCGACACCCACGAGGTTCTGGACGGCGACGTCACGCTCCTCGTCGGTGAGGCCGTCCTCGCGGAGCGTCCTCAGCACCTGCCAGGTGTCGGCCAGTGCCGGGGCGGTGACGTCGGTGGCCACCGAACCGCTGATGCCGATCAGCGAGGCACCCGTGCCCTCCGGGGTGGAGAGCAGGACCTGCCCGAAGGCCCGCACGCCGTACGTGTAGCCCTTCTCCTCACGCAGGACGCGGTCGAGCCGCGAGGTGAGCGTGCCGCCCAGGCAGTACGTGCCGAGGACCTGTGCGGCCCAGACCGGGTCGTGGCGGTCGGAGCCGGTGCGGCCGATGAGGACCTGGGTCTGGACGGCGCCGGGGCGGTCGACGACGACGACGCGGGCGTGGTCGTCGGAGGTGATCTGCGGCAGCGGCCGGCGTTCGGCGGGCTTGCCGGTCCACTCCCCCAGCGTCTCGGTGAGCAGCGCGTCGAGGTCGATGCCGGTGAGGTCGCCGACGACCACGACGGTCGACGTGGAGGGCCGCACATGCGTGTCGTAGAAGGAGCGCACCGCCGCCGCGTCGATCCGGGCGACCGTCTCCTCGGTGCCCTGGCGCGGCCGGGAGCAGCGCAGCGCGGGGGCGAACAGCTCCTTGGACAGCGCCATGGCGGCGCGCCGGGCCGGGTTGGCCAGCTCGTGCGGGATCTCGTCGAGGCGGTTGTTGACCAGCCGCTCGACCTCGCTGTCGGGGAAGGCCGGCGCGCGCAGGGCGTCGGAGAGCAGGCCCAGGGCCTTGTCCAGCCGGGAGGCGGGGACCTCCAGGGAGACCCGTACGCCGGGGTGGTCGGCGGCGGCGTCGAGCGTGGCCCCGCAGCGCTCCAGCTCGGCGGCGAACTCCTCGGCGCTGTGCTTGTCGGTGCCCTCGGAGAAGGCGCGGGCCATGATGGTGGCCACGCCGTCCAGGCCCTCGGGCTCGGCGTCGAGCGGCGCCGCGAGCAGCACCTCGACGGCGACGACCTTCTGGCCGGGGCGGTGGCTGCGCAGCACGGTCAGGCCGTTGGGCAGGGTTCCGCGGCCGGGGGCGGGGAAGTCCCAGGGCCTGGGGTCGCCGGCCTGCGGCTGCGGGTGGAACGTCATGGTGGGTGCGACGTCGGTCACTGGTCGGCGCCTTCCTCGTCCTGGGCCTCATCGTTGTCGTTGGCGCCACCGGTCGGCTCGTAGACGAGCACCGCCCGGTTGTCGGGCCGCAGCGTCGCCGCCGCGACCTGCTGGACCTGCTCCGGGGTGATCGCCAGGACCCGCTGTACGGCGCTGAGCGCCAGTTGGGGGTCGCCGAAGAGCACGGCGAAGCGGCACAGCTCGTCCGCGCGTCCGCCGACGGTGGCCAGCCGGTCCAGCCACTCGCGTTCGAGCTGGGCCTGCGCACGCTCCATTTCCTCCGGCGTGGGGCCGTCCTGCGCGAAGCGGGCCAGCTCCTCGTCGACCGCCGCCTCGATGGCGGGCACCTCGACACCGCTGGAGGTCTTCACGTCCAGCCAGCCCAGCGAGGGCGCCCCCGCGAGCCGCAGCAGGCCGAAGCCGGCCGCGACGGCCGAGCGGTCCCGCCGCACCAGGCGGTTGTGGAGCCGTGAGGACTCTCCGCCGCCCAGGATGGTCAGCGCCAGGTCGGCGGCGTCGGCCTCCTCGGTGCCGTCGTGCGGCAGCCGGTACGCGGCCATCAGCGCCCGGGACGGCACGTCCTCCTCCAGCACCTCGCGCAGCTGCCCGCCGATCACTCCGGGGAGTGACCCGTCGCGAGGCGCGGGCTTGCCGTCGTGGCCCGGGATGGAACCGAAGTACTTCTCGACCCAGGCCAGCGTCTGCTCCGGGTCGATGTCGCCGACGACCGCGAGCACCGCGTTGTTGGGCGCGTAGTACGTACGGAAGAAGGCCTGGGCGTCCTCCAGCGAGGCCGCGTCCAGGTCGGCCATCGAGCCGATGGGCGTGTGGTGGTACGGGTGGCCGTCGGGGTAGGCCAGGGCGGTCAGCCGCTCGAAGGCCGTGCCGTAGGGGACGTTGTCGTAGCGCTGGCGGCGCTCGTTCTTGACGACGTCGCGCTGGTTGTCCAGGCTCTCCTGGTCGAGCGCGGCGAGCAGGCTGCCCATGCGGTCGGCCTCCAGCCAGAGCGCGAGCTCCAACTGGTGGGCCGGCATGGTCTCGAAGTAGTTGGTGCGCTCGAAGCTCGTGGTGCCGTTGAGCGAGCCGCCGGCACCCTGGACGAGCTCGAAGTGTCCGTTGCCCTTGACGCTGCCCGAGCCCTGGAACATCAAGTGCTCGAAGAGGTGGGCGAGTCCGGTACGGCCCTTGACCTCGTGCCGGGAACCGACGTCGTACCAGAGGCAGACCGCGGCGACCGGGGTGAGGTGGTCCTCCGAGAGCACCACGCGCAGGCCGTTGGCCAGGCGGTGCTCGGTCGCGGTGAGGCCGCCGGATTGTGCCTCCGGCGTGGCCGTGTGACCCATGGGCAAGCTGTCCTTCCGGTCGCGCGCTCTGCGTTGTGCTGAGCGGTTCACTGTGCGGGTGGTGCTGAGCTCCTGCCACTCTAGGCAGCGTGCCGACCCGGTGCGAAGTTCCCGCTCAGGGCATAACCGGACCGGGGGTGTGGTCGGCGGTGTCAGCGGGGCGGTCCACAATGGACCGCATCGGTTGACGCCGGCCGCCCGACACCGGTCGCTGTTCGACCCGCACAACCCGCCCAGGTCCAGCCGAAGGAGCAGCGCCGAGATGGCCCGCCGCACCACGAAGACCCCGCCACCGGACGATTTCGAGGAGCGCATCCTCGATATCGACGTCGTCGACGAGATGCAGGGTTCCTTCCTCGAATACGCCTACTCGGTCATCTACTCGCGTGCGCTGCCCGACGCCCGCGACGGGCTCAAGCCCGTCCACCGCCGCATCGTCTACCAGATGAACGAGATGGGCCTGCGGCCCGAGCGCGGGTACGTCAAATGTGCCCGTGTGGTCGGCGAGGTGATGGGCAAACTGCACCCGCACGGTGACGCCTCCATCTACGACGCCATGGTGCGCATGGCCCAGCCGTTCTCGATGCGGCTGCCCCTGGTCGACGGTCACGGCAACTTCGGTTCGCTGGACGATCTGCCCGCCGCCATGCGGTACACCGAGGCGCGGATGTCGGGCGCCGCCCAGCTGATGGTCGAGTCCATCGACGAGGACACGGTCGACTTCTCGCCCAACTACGACGGCCAGGAGCAGGAGCCGGGGGTCCTTCCGGCCGCGTATCCCAATCTGCTGGTCAACGGCGCCTCCGGGATCGCGGTCGGGATGGCGACCAACATGCCGCCGCACAACCTGAACGAGGTCATCGCCGCGGCCCGGCACCTCATCCGCTATCCGAACGCGGATCTGGACGCCCTGATGCGCTTCGTGCCCGGCCCCGATCTGCCCACCGGCGGCCGGATCATCGGGCTCGGCGGGATCCGGGACGCGTACGAGAACGGCCGCGGCACCTTCAAGATCCGCGCGACGGTGTCGGTGGAGGACGTGACCCCCCGGCGCAAGGGACTGATCGTCACCGAGCTGCCGTTCACGGTCGGCCCGGAGAAGGTCATCTCCAAGATCAAGGACCTGGTCGGGTCCAAGCGGCTGCAGGGCATCGCCGATGTGAAGGACCTGACCGACCGCGCGCACGGGCTGCGGCTGGTCATCGAGATCAAGAACGGCTTCAACCCCGAGGCGGTGCTGGAGCAGCTCTACAAGCTGACGCCGATGGAGGACTCCTTCGGCATCAACAACGTGGCGCTGGTGGACGGTCAGCCGCTCACGCTGGGCCTGAAGGAGATGCTGGAGGTCTACGTCGACCACCGCTTCGAGGTGGTCCGCAGGCGCAGCGAGTTCCGCCGCCGCAAGCGGCAGGACCGGCTGCACCTGGTGGAGGGCCTGCTGGTGGCGCTCGTCGGCATCGACGAGGTCATCGCGATCATCCGCTCCAGCGACAACGCGGCGGCGGCCAAGGAGCGGCTCATGGAGCGCTTCTCGCTGTCGGAGATCCAGACGCAGTACATCCTGGACACCCCGCTGCGGCGGCTCACCCGCTTCGACCGCATCGAGCTGGAGTCCGAACGCGAGCGGCTCAACGCCGAGATCGAGGAGCTGACCCGGATCCTCGACTCCGACGCGGAGCTGCGCAAGCTGGTCTCGGCCGAACTGGCCGCCGTCGCGAAGAAGTACGGCACCGAGCGGCGCACCGTCCTGCTGGAGTCGGCCGGCGCGCCGGTGGCCGCCGTACCGCTGGAGGTCGCCGACGACCCGTGCCGGGTGCTGCTGTCCTCGACCGGGCTGCTGGCCCGCACGATGAACGGGGTGGCCTTCGAGGCGGGCGACGGCAAGCGCTCCAAGCACGATGTGATCGTCTCCGCCGTCCCCACCACCGCCCGGGCCGACATCGGCGCGGTCACCAGTGCCGGGCGCCTGCTGCGGCTCACGGTGATCGATCTGCCGCAGCTGCCCGACACCGCCGGGGCGCCGAACCTGGCGGGCGGCGCACCTCTCTCGGAGTTCCTGTCGCTGGAGACCGGTGAGCGGGTGCTGTGCCTGACCACCCTGGACGAGTCCTCGCCGGGTCTGGCCCTGGGCACCGAGCAGGGCGTGGTCAAGCGGGTCGTGCCCGACTACCCGGCCAACAAGGACGACCTGGAGGTCATCGGCCTCAGGGACGGCGACACGGTGGTCGGCGCGGTCGAGCTGCGCACCGGCGAGGAGGACCTGGTCTTCGTCACCGACGACGCCCAGCTGCTGCGGTACCCGGCCTCCCAGGTCCGTCCCCAGGGGCGTCCGGCGGGCGGCATGGCCGGCATCAAGCTGGCCGACGGTGCCAAGGTGATCTCCTTCACCGCCGTCGACCCCGCCGTGGACGCCGTCGTGGTGACGGTGGCCCGCTCCGAGGACACCCTCGACGGTGAGCAGGGCACCGCCAAGCTCACCCCCTTCGAGCAGTACCCGCGCAAGGGCCGGGCCACCGGTGGCGTCCGGTGCCAGCGCTTCCTGCGCGGCGAGACCGGGCTGGTCCTGGCCTGGGCCGGCCCGACACCGGCCCGCGCCGCCGGCGCCACGGGCCTGCCGGCCGACCTGCCGCCGAAAGACCCGCGCCGCGACGGTTCGGGCGTGGCGCTGACCAAGCCGGTCGCGGTGGTCGCCGGACCGGTGTGACGGTCCGTACGGCGGTCGCTCAGCAGCGCGGTGGACGTGAGCGTTCACCGCGCCGGCCGGCCGCGGCCGGGCCGCCGGAGCCGTACGGGGGCGCCGAAGCCTGACGGGGGCGCCGTCTTGGACCAGGGCAGCGGGGCGCGGCAGCCGTCGCGCCCCGGGTCGGTGCCGCCGGAGCGGAAGGACATGGGGTGGCCCGCCGCAGCAGGCGTCGGCGGGCCCTCCTCCAAGTCGGGCCCGCACCCCGGCCCGGGGCGCGGCGGGGGTGATCAGCCACGCGCGGGGCCGCCGTTAGGCTCGCCCGTATGAGCATGTGCGCCATCGCCTCCGCCGGACTGGGCGAACCCGTCGGCGCCACCGCGGCCACCGCCCGGACCTGGCTGCTGGTGGAGCAGCCAGGTCCCTGGGGCGCCAGGGACCTGACCGCCAGCCACCTGGACCCCCGGGTGGGGCGCGCGCTGGAACGGCTGGCGGGGGCGGCCGGTGTGCGGCCGGGGCTGATCCGGCGGCCGGGGCGGCACGCCGACCACCACCAGCCGCAGCCCCGGAGGGTGTTCCTGGCGGGGCGGTCCTGGGTGCGGACGGCCGTGGTGGACGATCCGGCCGAACTGCTCGGCTGGGACCTGACGGCGCCGCGGGAACTGGGCGAGCCCTACGACGGCGAACCGCTGGCCCTGGTGTGCACCAATGGCAGGCGGGACCGCTGCTGTGCGCTGTACGGCAGGCCGCTCGCGGCCGAGCTGGCGGCGGGCGGGGCGGGCGAGGTCTGGGAGACCACACATCTGGGCGGCCACCGCTTCGCGCCGACGATGCTGGTGCTGCCCCACGGCTACGCGTACGGGCGGGTGGATCCGCACCGGGCCAAGGAGATCCTGCACGCGGCCCGCGAGGGGCGGGTGGCCCTGGACGGCTGCCGGGGCCGGTCCTCGTACGACCGGCCCGGCCAGGCGGCGGACCTCGCGGTGCGGGCGCTGACCGGCGAGGACCGGGCCGACGCGCTCGGTGTCGAGGGCACCCGCGTGACGCACACCGACGGCCGGGTCTGGGAGGTGGACGTCGTCGAGCGCGCGGCGGAGCCGCCCCGGCCGGAGAGCTGCGGGGCGGCTCCTGGGACGCCGGTCCGGATGGACGTGACCGGCGTGCGGGCCGTCAGCCCGCCTTCTTGACGAACTCCGTGGTGTAGGTCTTGTCCAGGTCCACCTTGGCGTTCTTCAGGTTCGGGTTGAAGGACTTCAGGACCCGCTCCACCGTGGCCGGACCGTCCGCCGGCATGACGCCGTCGGTGGTGAACATCGGCAGCGTGCTCTTGATCGCCTGGGCGTAGAGCTTCGTGCCGCCGCCCTGCGCGTAGTCGGACGGCATCTTCGCGGCGATCTCGTCGGCGCTGTGGGTGGACATCCACTTGAGGGTCTTGACGAAGGCGTTGGCCAGCTTCTGCACGGTGTCCTTGTGGCTGTTCACCCACCCGGTCTGCATGTAGAGGCTGGACGACGGATACAGCCCGCCGAGCGCGGCCTTGGAGCCCTCCGGCGTGCGCATGTCGATCAGCACCTTGCCGAGCTTCTTGTCCAGGATCGTGGCGACGGTCGGGTCGGTGGTCATACCGCCCTCGATGGAGCCCTGCTGGAGCGCGGAGATGAAGGTCTGGCCCGCGCCGACGGCGACCGGGGTGAACTGGCTGGTCTGCACACCGCTGTTGACCGCGAGGTACTTGGTCAGGAAGTCGGTGGAGGAGCCGATGCCCGTCACGCCGAGCTTCTTGCCCTTGAAGTCCTTGGCCGTGCTGATGTCGCCGGCCGCCTTGTTCGAGACGATCTCGACCTCGCCGGGGGCCTGCGAGAACTGCACGACCGATTCGACCTGCTTGCCCTTGACCTGCAGGTCCAGCGTGTGGTCGTAGAAGCCGACGGTGCCCTGGACGTCGCCGGAGACGAGCGCGGTCTCCGCCTGCACACCGGCCGGCTCGGTCAGCAGCTGGACGTCGACGCCCTCGTCCTCGAAGTAGCCGAGCCGCTGGGTGAGCATCGCCGGAAGGTAGATGACCTTGTCCAGGCCGCCCACCATGATCTTGACCTTGCCGGCCTTGCCGCCGGAGGAGCCGGAGGCGGAGGAGTCGCCGCCGCAGGCGGTGAGGGTGGTCAGGGCGAGCGTGCCGGTGACGACGGCCGCGGAGATTCTGGTGATCGCGCGCATCTTGTTCACGTCCTTGTGAAAAGTGGGGTTACGGAGGGGTCAGCGGGCGGAGCCCGCGTCGGCGGGCTTCCAGCGGAAGAGCCGCTTCTCCAGGAAGGTGAGCAGCCCCTCGGCGAGCAGGGCGACGACCGCGAGGATCACCATGGCGGCGTAGACACCGGCCGCGTTGAAGGTGCCCTGGGAGGCGGCGACCAGCAGGCCGAGGCCCTTGGTGGCGCCGATGTACTCGCCGACGATGGCGCCGATGAGCGCGAAGCCGAAGCTCACATGCAGGCTGGTGAAGATCCACGAGGTGGCCGAGGGGATGACCACCTGGAAGGTGACCTGGCGGTTGCTGGCGCCCAGGATGCGGGAGTTGGCGACCAGGTTGCGGTCGACCTCGCGGGCGCCCTGGAAGGCGTTGAAGAAGACCGGGAAGAAGACCAGGACGACCGCCGAGGCGACCTTCGAGGCCGGTCCCAGGCCGAACCAGATCAGGAAGATCGGGGCCAGCACGATGCGCGGCAGCGCGTTGAGCACCTTGATATAGGGCCCCAGGACGTCGGCCAGGAAGCGGATCCGGCCCAGCGCGATCCCCAGCAGCACGCCGCCGATCACGCCGATGATCCAGCCGAGCAGCGCCTCGTAGAGGGTGTACCAGATCTGCTCCCACAGGGAGCCCTGGGCGGTGCCGTCCACCACCCAGGTGTGGATCTGGTCCCAGATCTTCGACGGCATCGAGAAGTTGAAGGGGTCGATGACCGCGGCCCTGGCCAGCCACTCCCACAGGCCGATGACGGCCAGGAGCAGGGCGACCCGGCTGCCGTAGACCAGGAAGCTGCGGTTACGGGCGGCCCGCGCCCTGGCCTGGGTACGTTCGGTCCTGGTGACGGGCGCGGTGACGGCCGGGGCGGCCACCGCCCCTTCGGGCGACGTTGTCTCAGGCGGCATTGGCGGCACCCCTCTCACGGGTGATGCGGACTTCCTCGCCGAGCGAGGACCAGATCTCCCGGTAGATCTCCAGGAACCGGGGCTCCAGCCGGACCTGCTCGACCTTGCGCGGCCGGGGCAGGTCGATCTCGAAGACCTCCTTGACGGTCGCCGGGCCGGCCGTCATGACCACGACCTTGTCGGCGAGCGCGATGGACTCCTCCAGGTCGTGGGTGACGAAGACGACGGAGGCGCCGGTGCCGGCCCACAGCTCCAGCAGCTCGTCCGACATCAGTGCCCGGGTCTGCACGTCGAGCGCCGAGAAGGGCTCGTCCATGAGCAGGATCTCGGGGTCGTTGACGAAGGTGGCCGCGAGCGCGACGCGCTTGCGCTGGCCGCCGGAGAGCTGGTGGGGGTAGCGGTCCTCGAAGGAGGACAGGCCGACCCGGGCCAGCCACTCACGGGCCCGTTCCCTGGCCTCGGCCTTGGCCACACCGCGGAAGCGGGGCCCGGCCATCACATTGGACAGGACGGTGCGCCAGGGGAAGACGGCGTCCTGCTGGAAGACGAAGCCGACCTTGTCGCCGATGCCGCGGACCGGCTCCCCGGCCACCAGCACCTCGCCCTCGGTGGGCTCCTCCAGGCCGCTGACCAGGGTCAGGGTCGTCGACTTGCCGCATCCGGTGGGGCCGACCACCGCGACGAACTCGCCGCGGCCGACGGTCAGGTCCAGGTCCCGTACGGCGGTGTGGAGCGCCCCGGACGGGGTCCGGAACGCTTTGCTCGCTCCCCGCAGCTCGATCGCGGGGCTGCTCGTTTGGCTGTTCATGGAGCGGGACGCTAGGTGTGGCCCGGACCACAGCGGCAGTCTTGCGGTCACAAGTCCGGCTTCTGCCCACAGCCGGTCGTTCTGCTCGTTTTGCTCGCTGTCGCACAACGAAAGAGCCACGAGGGGTGGGCAAGGGCCTCACAGGCGTTTACGTTGCGTTCACAGGGAAGCAAACGGAGCAGCTCATTCCGCGGCACGGCGGAGTACCGGCGTCGGAAGGCAGGGGTGACACATGCGGATCCGATGGCCGCGCCGTGTCTTCGCCCAGGTCCTGCTGGTGCAGCTGGCGATCACCACCGGCGTGATCATGCTGGCGACCGGGCTCTTCCTGGCCCCGCTCGGCGCCCAGCTCGACGATCAGGCGATGCGGCGGGCCCTGGCCATCGCCGAGACCACCGCCGCCGAGCCCGCCGTCGCGCGCAACCTGGTGAGCACGCGGCCCACGCCGCACGGCCCGGTCCAGGACGAGGCCGAGCGGATCCGCAGAGCCACCGGCGCGCTCTACGTCGTGGTCATGGACACCCGGGGAACGCGCTGGTCGCACACCAACACCGCCGAGATCGGCCGGCACGTCTCCACCGACCCCAGCGTCGCCCTGTCCGGCCGGGACATCATGCAGATCGACAACGGCACCCTCGGCCGCTCCGCCCGCGCCAAGGTGCCGCTGCGCGACGCCGCCGGGCGGATCGTCGGCGCGGTCTCGGTGGGAATCGCCTACGACAGCGTGCGCGAGCGGCTGCTGGGCACCGTGCCCAGCCTGCTGCTGTACGCGGGCGCCGCGCTGGCCGTCGGCATCGTGGCCGCCCTCGGGGTGTCACGGCGGCTCCAGCGGCGCACCCACGGTCTGGCCTTCGCCGACATCTCGGCCCTGCTCGACGAGCGCGAGGCCATGCTGCACGGCATCCGCGAAGGCGTCGTCGCCCTCGACGCGGGCGGCCGGATCCGGCTGCTCAACGACGAGGCTCAGCGGCTGCTGGGGCTGGGCCCGGACGCCACCGGGCGCGCCCTGGACGACGTGCTGCCGCCGGGCCGCACCACCGACGTACTGACCGGCCGGACCTGCGGCACCGATCTGCTCACCGTCAGCGGGGGCCGCGTGCTGGTCGCCAACCGCATGCCGACCGGTGACGGCGGGGCCGTGGCCACCCTGCGCGACCGCACCGAACTCGAACTGCTGGGCCGCGAGCTGGACTCCACGCACGGACTGCTCGACGCGCTGCGCGCGCAGGACCACGAACACGCCAACCGTCTGCACACCCTGCTCGGGCTGCTCGAACTCGGCCTGCACGACGAGGCCGTGGACTTCGTCAACGAGGTCGCGGACGGCCATCGCGCCTCCGCCGAGCAGATCGCCGAGCGGGTCCACGACCCGCTGCTGTCGGCCCTGCTGGTCGGCAAGTCGGCGATCGCGGCGGAGCGGGGCGCGTCGCTGCGCATCTCCCCCGACACGCTGCTGCCCGACCAGGTGGTGGACCCGCGCGACCTGGTCACCGTTCTGGGCAATCTGATCGACAACGCCCTGGACGTGGCCTCGTTCGTGGAGGTCGAGCTGATCGCGGAGGGCACCACCGCCGTGCTGCGGGTCAGCGACAACGGCCCGGGGGTGCCGCCCGGCATGCGCGAGCAGATCTTCGCCGAGGGCTGGTCCACCAAGGCGCCCCCCGCGCACCGCGGCCGCGGTCTGGGGCTGGCGCTGGTGCGCAGACTGGCACAGCGGTACGGCGGCATGGCCCGGGTCACCGCCCGGGCCGGCGGCGGCGCGGTCTTCACCGTCGTCCTGCCGGAGGCACTGGCCGTCCCCGAACTGGCCGCGGCGGGAGAGTCACGAGTGGGAGAGTCACGATGATCGATGTCCTGGTCGTGGACGACGACTTCCGCGTCGCCGAGATCAACGCGGCCTATGTGGCCAAGGTCCCCGGCTTCCGGGTCACCGCCCGCGCCCACACCACCGCGCAGGCGCTGGCCACCCTGGAGCGCGTCCATGTCGACCTGGTCCTGCTCGACCACTACCTGCCGGACGAGACCGGGCTCACCCTGGTGCGGCGGATGCGGCAGCTCGGGCACACCGCCGACGTGATCATGGTGACGGCCGCCCGGGACGTGACGACCGTACAGACCGCGATGCGCTACGGGGCACTGCAGTATCTGGTCAAGCCCTTCAGCTTCGGCGGCCTGCGCGCCAAGCTCGACGGCTACGCGGCGCTGCGCCGCACCCTCGACGGCGTGGGCGGCGGCCGCGGCGAGGCCGGCCAGGAGCAGGTCGACCGGATCTTCGGCGCGCTGCGCACGACGGAGACCTCACCGGCCGCCGGGCTGCCCAAGGGCCACTCGGCGCCCACCGCCGACCTCATCCGCCGGGTCCTCAACGAGGCCGGACAGCCGTTGTCCGCGCACGAGGTCGCCGAGCGGGCCGGCATCAGCCGCTCCACCGCGCAGCGCTATCTGAAGTATCTGGAGCGCGCGGGCCGGATCAGCCTCACCCTCAAGTACGGCGACACCGGCCGCCCCGAGCACCGCTACGCCTGGGCGCGCGCGAGCTGATGCGACAGTGCGCGGGCCGCCGCGCACACCACGGGCGCGATCCGGTCCAGCCGCAGCCCCCGGGTGGCCCCGGTGACGGAGATCGCGGCGACCGGCACGGAGCCGGTCCCGAAGACCGGGGCGGCCACGGCGGAGACCCCGGCCTCGGCCTCCTCCCAGTTGACGGCGTAGCCGCGGGCCCGGGTGCGGACCAGGTCCTCGTGCAGGAGCCGGGGCAGCACGATGGTGCGGGGGGTGAGGCGCCGCAGCCCCTGGTCGAGGACGCCGGCCAGACCGCGCTCGGGGCCGTAGGCCAGCAGGGCCTTGCCGGTGGCGGTGCAGTAGGCGGGCAGCCGGGCCCCGGCGTGGGTGGGGATGCGCATGGAGCGGTGGCCGGTGAGTTTGTCCAGGAAGAGCGAGTCGGTGCCCTCCGCGACGGCCAGGTGCACATTCTCGTGCGTCGCCTCGTACATCTCCTCCAGGTACGGTAACGCCTGCTCGCGCAGCCGCCGGTACGGTACCCGCTGGCCCAGCTCGAACAGGGCGAGGCCGAGCCGGTAGCCGCCGCCTTCGGCGCGCTCGACGAGGCCGAGGTCGGTGAGCTGGCCCAGGAGGCGGTGCACGGTGGGCTTGGGCAGCCGGGTCCGGGCGGCCAGGGTGGCCAGGGCGACCTCGTCCTCGCCCGCCCCGAAGGCCTGGAGCAGCGCGGCGCCGCGCGCCAGCATGGACCGGGCACCGGGCATATCGGATACGCCGGATTCACCGCGTACACCGGACACGCCCGGATGACCGGGCACGTCGGACGCGCCGGGAAGGCCGGGGGCACCAGGAGGACCGGGGTCACCGCTCATGCCCGCATCCTGGCCGCTCATCCGTACCCCCGCAAGGGCACTTCGACCAGCAGCGGCCCGTCGAGGCCGGCCACCGACGCGACGGCCGACGCCAGTTCCTCGGTGGTGCCGGCCCGCAGCGACGGGATCCCGAAGAAGCGCGCGGCGTCGCGCCAGTCCAGCTCTCCCAGGTCCAGCCCGGGGTAGCGGTTCAGGGCGGTGGAGCGGCCGCCGCCGGCGTCCAGGGTGTCCTTCAGGGTGCGGTACTCGCCGTTGGCCATCACCACGAAGAGCACCGGCACCCGCAGCCGCGCCGCCGTCCACAGTCCCTGCAGGCCGAACATGGCGCAGCCGTCGCCCAGCACCGCCACCACCGGCCGGTCCGGGGCGCCCAGCCGGTGCCCGACGGCGGCGCCGATGCCCCAGCCCAGGCCGCCGCCGACGGTGTGGACGAAACCGCCCGGGCTGTCACGGCGCAGGACCCGGCGCAGGTGGACCCCGACCGTGATGGCCTCCTCGACCAGCACGGCCTGCGCGGGCAGCGCTGCGGCGAGCGCGTGCGCGGCGGCGAGCGGGTCGAGCGGGGCACGGCCGTAGGCGGCGAGAGCCTCGCGGTCGGCGGCGGCCCGCGCGGCGGCGTGGCGGGCCTCGGCGGCCCGCGTGCGCTCCCGGGCGGCGCTCTCGGGGACCTGCTGCCGCAGATGCCCGGCGAGCGCGGCCAGCGAGGGCTCCAGCGGCCCGGTCAGGCCCAGGCTGACCGGGAAGTTGCGGCCGGGCTCGGCGGGATCGGTGTCGAGCTGGACGACGGTGAGGTGGCCGGGGACGGGCGGGCCGGGGCTGTAGTGGTGCGGGGTGAAGGCCCGGCACCCGGCGATCAGCAGGGCGTCGTAGGCGGCCAGTTCCCGGTGGATACCGGCGTTGACCGGCGGCAGCGGCCCGGCGTGCAGGGGGTGGCCGCCGGGGAAGTCGAGGCAGTCGTTCATCGGCTGGTGGTACGTCACCGCGCCCAGTGCCTCCGCGACCCGGACCAGCGCGCACACGGCTCCGTCCCGGCCGATCCCGTCCCCGGCCACGATCGCGGGCCGCCGCGCCCCCGCGAGCAGCGCCGCCGCCCGGTCGAGGCCGGCCGGTGTTCCCGCCGGCGCCATGCGGGACCGTACCGGCACCTCCACCGGCGTGTCGTCCATCAGGACGTCCATGGGGACCGACACGAACACCGGCCCCTGGGGCGGCCGCTGGGCCAGCGCGAAGGCCCTGCGCAGCACGAGCGGCA
Organism: Streptomyces sp. RLA131; assembly: GCF_056270125.1. NCBI lineage: Bacteria > Bacillati > Actinomycetota > Actinomycetes > Kitasatosporales > Streptomycetaceae > Streptomyces > Streptomyces sp. RLA131. The sequence goes on along the minus strand of NZ_JBWDOQ010000002.1, from coordinate 6,320,339 downwards.
GATCCTGCGGGCGGTGCACCTGCACGGCGTGCTTGACGGCCCCCGACGCCAGCGCCACGAGATCACCGGCGAGCATCGGGTCCTGGAGCAGGTGCCGCTGGTCCTGCTGGCCGGCGACGATGACCAACGGCGTACGGGAGCGGCGGGCGTTGAGCATGCCGACGAGCCCGTTGGCGGTACCGGCGGCGACGTGCAGACTCACGAAGGCGGGCCGGCGGGTGGCACGGGCGTAGCCGTCGGCCATCGCGACGACGGAGGCCTCCTGCACCCCCAGGACGTATTCGGGGGCCGCCGGGTCGGCGAGCGCGTCGAGCAGGGGCAGTTCGGTGGTGCCGGGATTGCCGAAGACCCGGTCGACGCCCTCGTCGTCCAGGATCTCCAGCAGCGCGCGCAACGCGGTCGTCGTTCTCGTGCTCATACGCTCATACGCTCATTCCGCCGTCGACAGCGATCGTGGCACCCGTGGTGAAACTCGACTCGTCCCCGGCCAGGTACAGCACCGTGCGGGCAATCTCCTCCGGTGTGGCGTGCCTGCCGAGCGGGATCGCCTCGTTGAAGACCTTGGCGGCGCGTTCGGCCGGCTGGCCGGTGGCGGCGGTCTCCAGACGGTGCATGAACGGGGTGTCGGTGGGCCCGGGATGGATGCTGTTGACGCGGATCCCGCGGGTGGCGGCCTCCCGCGCGGCCACCCGCATCAGCCCCACCTGCGCGTGCTTGGCGACGGCGTAGCCGCTGATCCCCGGGTCGGCGGTGAGGCCGACGACACTGGAGTTGATGATCACGGAGGCGCCCGGTCCGAGGTGGGGCAGGGTGTGCTTGAGGACGAGGAAGGCACCGACCACATGAACGTCCAGGACGCGCCGGAAGACCTCCTCCGGGTAGTCCTCGATGGCGGCGACCCCGCCGCCGACACCGGCGTTGCTGAAAACGACGTCGAGCCGGCCGAAGCGGTCAAGGCACTCCCGGACGGCGTTCTCCACCTCGCCGGCGCGGGTGACGTCGGCGACCGACGTCGCGCAGCGGCCGGCTCCGATCGACACGGCCGCGTCGCGCAGCGCGGCTTCGTCGATGCCCACCAGGTGCACGCACGCGCCCTCCGCCGCGAACAGCCGGGCGGTGGCGAGCCCGATGCCGCTCCCGCCGCCCGTGATCAGCGCGACCCTTCCGTCCAGACGTCCCATGCGCGGACTCCTCAAGTGTCGGCCGTGCCGGCGAAGCCGGCGTTCATGGCGAGGCTCAGGTCCCGTTCGGTGAGCCGTGGCCCGGACAGTTCCCCGACGATCCGTCCGCGCTGGAAGACCAGCACCCGGTCGCACAGCTCGACCAGTTCGGCCAGGTCGGTCGAGGCGACCAGGACGGCCTTCCCGGCCGCCCCGAGCTCCCGTACGATCCCGTGCATCTCGGCCCGGGCCCCGATGTCCACGCCGCGCGTCGGATCGTCCAGGACGACCACCCGCGGCTCGATGTCCAGCCACTTGGCGAACACGACCTTCTGCTGGTTGCCACCGGACAGCGACGCCACGGGGCTGCGGGCGTGACCGTGCAGCCGCAGCCGCTCGGCGTGCACGGCGGCGCGGGCGAGGTGGCGGCCCCGGTCCAGCCACGGCGAGCCCTCACCGCGGGCCAGCCAGGAGACGGCCGAGGTGTTCTCCCAGACCGTGCGGTCCAGCATCAGTCCGTAGCGCTTGCGGTCGCTGGGTACGAATGCCACCCCGGCCCTGACCGCCCGGCGTACGTCCCGTGGCGCGGGCTCCCCGCCGGGCAGCGTCACCACGCCGGAGGTGGGGCGCGCCCTGCCGCACACGACCTCCAGAGCGGCGAGGTGTCCGGCGCCCTGGAGCCCGGCGAAACCGGTGATCCGCCCGGCGGGTGCCTCGAAGCTCACCTCGCGCAGCCGGCGGCCGACACTGACCTGGACGAAGCCGACCTGGGTGGAGCCGAGTCGGGTGGAGCCGACCTGGGTGGAGCCGAGCTGCCGCGTCCGCGAGGGGGCGGGAGTGGCCACGGGCGCGGCAGCCGTTCGTGGGGTGTCGCCGAGCATCGCCCCGACCAGGGCGTCGAGCCCGACCTGCGCGACGGGGGTGCCGTCCATGACGTTGCGGCCGTCGCGCAGCACGCTGATCCGGTCGGCGAGGCTGCGGACCTCTTCGAGGAAGTGCGAGATGTAGAGCACGGCCAGCCCCTGGCCCACCAGACGGCGGACGACCGTGAAGAGCCGTTCGACGGCGTCGACGGGCAGCGCGGAGGTGGGTTCGTCGAGGATCAGGACGCGGGGGCGTTCCAGCAGCGCCCGGCTGATCTCGACGAGCTGCTGGTCCGCGAGGTCGAGGCGGCCCAGCGGCGTGCGCAGGGGGACACCGGACAGGCCGAGTTCGTCGAGGACGGCACCCGCCCGGTCGCGGGCCCGGGACCAGCTGGTGAGGCCGGCGCGACGGGGCGGCCCGTAGGGGAAGAGGTTCTCCAGGACGGACAGGTCCGGGAAGAGACTGAGCTCCTGCGCGACGACGGCGATCCCCGCGGCCGCTGCCCTGCGCGTCCCGGCGAAGGGCAGCGGTTCGCCCTCCAGCCGCACGACGCCCGCGTCGGGCCGCTCGATACCGAGCAGCAGCCTGACGAGGGTCGACTTGCCCGCGCCGTTCTCCCCGGCCAGGGCGTGCACCTCTCCCGGCGCCAGGGCGATGCCGGCGCCGTCGAGGGCGAGCACGCCGCCGTAGGTCTTGACGAGGCCGTGGGCGGCCAGCACGGGAACCATGTCAGCGCTGGTCCTTCAGCGGTCTGATGCTGTCCTCGGGGCTGGCGAGGAGCTGGTCGATCCGGCTCCTGAAGAACGCGTACGACGCCTTGGTGCTCTTCTGACGGGTGATCACCTCGTCCACGTTGCTCTTGTCGACGACCAGGCTGGGGGTCTTGAACCAGCCCTTGGGCAGGTCCCCGCCCTTCTTCAGCGCGTCGACGAACAGGGCGGTGCAGACATAGCCCTTGAGGAAGTGCTCGGGTGACACGGTGCAGAAGTTCGCGCCGCTCCTGACGTATTCGAGGGTCTTGGGGTCGACGTCGGCGGCGGCGACGAGGTAGTCGCCGCCCTCCTTCTCCTTGATCTTGCCGAGGTTGTAGCTGTCGGCGTCCCCGACACCGAGGAAGGCGAGCGCCCCGGGGTGGGCGTGCACCTGGCTCTGCCAGGCGCCGAAGTTCTCCGCCGGGTCGCTGTAGGTCTGGTACGGGCCGAGCACCTTCACCCCGGGGGCCTTCTGAGCGAAAGTGTCCTTGATGCCCTTGGCCCGGCTGTCGAGCACCGGGGTGCCGGGGTTGGGCACGCCGACGACGACGGTGCCGGTGGGGTCGGCGGGGAGGCGCCTGACGGCCTCCTGGGCGAGTCTGACGCCGAGTTCGTAGTTGTCGTTGCCGACATAGAAGGTGATCTTGCTGCCGGCCGGCGGGGCGGTGTCCAGGGCCACGACGGGGATGCCGGAGTCGATGGCGGTGGCGGCGGGCCGGACGAACAGCGGCGGGTTCAGGTTGAACAGGATGATGCCGTCCCTGGCGGTGTGCGTGAGGTTCTGGAACAGCGTCACCTCGGCCGGCCCGTCGGTGCTCGCCGGGCCGACCGCCTTGAGGTTCACGCCGCCCAGGTGGCCGGCGGCGGTCTTGGCGCCGTTGACCATCTCCACGGCGAAGTTGAGGCCGATGTTGGCGACGGCTATGCCCATGTCGAGCGTGCCGTTCCCGCCGTCCGGGGCGTTGTCGTCGCCGCAGGCGGCGACCAGCCCGAGCGGGACGGCCGCTCCGGCCATCAGGACGAACCTCCGGGTGGGGCCCGGCCGTGCGGATTGAGCCATGGTGCCCTCCAGGTGGACGGGGACGGTCAGGTGGCGCGCCGCTCGCGCAGGCGGCGCAGTGCGCTGTCGGCCGCGACGGCGGCGAGGATCACCGCTCCGGTCGCGAAGGTCGTCCAGTTGATCGGGACGCTGAAGAACACCAGGGCCGACGCCACCACCGCCAGGATCAGCGCCCCGATCACCGCCCCCGGCACCGAGCCCCGCCCGCCCGCGAGCGGGGTGCCGCCGATGATCGCGGCGGCGATGGCGCTCAGCTCGTACCCCTGGCCGATGGTCGGGTCGCCGGAGATGAAGAAGGCCAGTGCCAGCACCGAGGCCAGCCCGGCCATCGACGCGGACAGCGCCATCGCCTTGATCCGGGTGCGCACGATCGGCAGGCCGGTGAAGTGCGCCGCGTCGGGATTGGAGCCGACCGCCCGGACCTGGGCACCGAACCGGGTACGGGTGAGCAGCACGGCCAGCGCGGCGGTCGCGAAGAGCAGCACCCACACGGCGGTCGGCAGCCCGGCGACGTCCCCGCCGACGACCCGGAAGAAGGCGTGGTCCTGGGGCATGCCGCTGATCTGTCTGCCCTCGGCGAGCGCGAGGGCGATACCCCGGAAGAGCATGGCGGTGGCGAGAGTGGTGATGAAGGTGGGCAGGCCCAGCGAGGTCGCGATGACCGCGTTGCCCGCGCCGAGGGCCGCCGACATGGCGAGTACGGCGAGGGCCGCGGCCCAGGGCGACCAGCCGTCGCGGACGCAGACCGCGCCGACGGTCACCCCGAGCGCGTACACCCCGCCGACGGACAGATCGACCTCCCGCATGGCGAGCGCGAAGACCATCCCGGCGGCCATCAGCCCCACATAGGCGGCGTTGTGGACGGTGCCGGTGAGATTGGACCGGGTCAGGAAGCCGGGGTGCGCGATGCCGACCGCGAGCACCAGCAGCACCAGGACCGCGGCCACCCCGGTCTCGTCACGCAGCAGGTGCCGCACTGCCGGCGGTGCTCCGTCCCGGCGGCGCAACGACGCTGTGAGTGACGACAACTGCATGACCGTCGGCTCCCGCCCTTGTCCGGTGTCGGGACAGCATCGGGCCGGCGAGCGGCGACGGCAACGCGTCCGTTCCGTCACATGGAACGGACGGCCGAACGGTTATACGGCGCCCGCTCCGGTCAGTGAACGGACCTCCGCCTCGGCGTGCTTGCCGGCGTCGGCCGGCTCCGGCGACAGCACCGTGCCGAGCCAGCCGGCCAGGAATCCCAGCGGGATGGAGACCAGGCCCGGGTTCTGCAGCGGGAAAACGTGGAAGTCGACACCGGGGAAGATCGCGTCGGGACTGCCGGAGACCACCGGCGAGACGATGACGAGCAACACCGCCGGGCCCAGGCCGCCGTAGACCGCCCAGAGCGTGCCGCGGGTGGTGAAGCGCCGCCAGAACAGCGTGTAGACCAGCGCCGGGAGATTGGCGGAAGCCGCGACCGCGAAGGCCAGCCCGACCAGGAAGGCGACGTTCTGCCCCTGCGCGAACAGGCTGAGCGCGATCGACACCGCGCCGATTCCGAAGGCCGCGAGCCGCGCCACCCGCACCTCCTCGCGTTCCTTGGACTCCCTGGACTCCTTGGACTCCTTGGATTCCTTGGACTCCCCGGACTTGGGCTCGTTCGTCCCACGGCGCCTGCCGCCGCGCCCGCGCACCGTCGCGTACAGGTCGTGGGCGACCGAGGCCGAGGAGGCCAGCGTGACCCCGGCGACGACCGCCAGGATGGTGGCGAAGGCCACCGCGCCGACGACCGCGAACAGAATTGTGCCGCCTGTGGACCCCGCTCCACCGCCCAGATGCATGGCCAGCAGCGGGATAGCGGTGTTGCCCGCCGGGTTGGAACTGCGCACCGCGTCCGAGCCGACCAGCGCGGCGGCGCCGAAGCCGAGCACGATCGTCATCAGGTAGAACGAGCCGATCAGGCCGATCGCCCACACCACCGACCGGCGTGCCGAACGGGCGGTCGGCACGGTGTAGAAGCGCGACAGGATGTGCGGCAGCCCTGCCGTGCCCAGCACCAGCGCCAGGCCCAGGCTCATGAAGTCGAGCCGGGCGGTCCACGTCCCGCCGTACTTCAGACCCGGCACGAGGAACCGGGCGCCGCTGCCGCTGCCCGCCGCCGCCGAGCGCAGCAGGGCGCCCGGGTCGCCGTGGAAACGCATCAGGACGAGCACGGTGAGCGTGACCGAACCGGCCATCAGCAGAACGGCCTTGACGATCTGGATCCAGGTCGTGGCGCGCATCCCGCCGAAGGAGACGTAGAAGACCATCAGGCCGCCCACACCGATCACCGTCCAGGTGCGCGCGGCCGCTCCCTGACCACCCAGCAGCAGCGCCACCAGGCTCCCGGCGCCCACCATCTGCGCGACCAGGTAGATGACGGAGACGACGACCGAGGAGGTACCGACCGCGATCCGCACCGGCCGCTGGCGCATCCGCACCGCGAGCACATCGGCGATGGTGAAACGCCCGCAGTTGCGCACCAGTTCGGCGATCAGCATGAGCACCACGAGGAAGCCCACGAGGAAGCCCACGCAGTACAGCACCCCGTCGTAGCCGACCAGGGCGACCAGCCCGGAGACCCCGAGCAGCGATCCGGCCGAGATGTAGTCGCCGGTGATGGCGAAACCGTTCTCCATCGGCGAGAAGAGCCTGCCGCCGGCGAAGAACTCGACGGACGAGCTGCGCCGTCGCCCCGCCCACGCGGTGATCGCCAGGGTGACGGAGACGAAGACCGTGAACAGGACCAGTGCCAGGCCCTGGTGGTTGCCCGTCACCGCATCCGCTCCTGGGTGTCCCAGCGCAGTTCCAGCGCGGCCCGGTCCCGGCGCAGCCGCGCATGCCGCGCATAGGCCCAGGTGAGCAGGAAGGTCGAGGCGAACTGCGCCAGTCCGGCCATCATCGCGACATTGAGCCCGCCTGCCACCGGCCGGGCCATCAGCCGGGGCGCCGTCGTCGCCAGGACGACGTAGAGCAGGTACCAGGCGAGAAACGCGGCCGTCGCGGGGAACACGAACCGCCGGTAGCGGCCGCGTACTTCCTGGAAGGCGGCGCTGCGCTGGACCTCCAGATAGACCGCCGTCCGGTCCAGGTGCCCCGCACGGGCCGCGGGCGCGGCGGCCTCGCCCGGTGGCGCCAGGAGGACGGCGTCGTCCTGCGGCCATCCCCCGGTGGCCGAGGCGTCGTCCCAGGGGTCGTCCATCTGGAGCGCCCCCGGTTCGGCCCCGTCGTGCTCGTTCACAGACTCTCCTCGTTCTGCCGGCCTCGCTGCGGAGCCGGTTGACCGTGCGCCCCAGCATGGACAGATCGGGAAGATTTGGGTACATCAACCCCAAACGTTCACCCCATCAGGTGACCCCCCGGGGTGAAGAACGAGCGGGGCGGTTTCTCCGCACCCTGGTGTGGAGAAACCGCCCCGCGTGGCTTGTTCAGGCGTCGATACGCGAACGGTCGAGCGTCGCGGCGGAATTGGTGATGAATTCCTTCCGGGGCGCGACATCATTGCCCATGAGGAGGTCGAAGGCCTTCTCCGCGGCCTCCAGATCACCGATGTTGATACGCCGCAGACTGCGGTGGCGGGGATCCATCGTGGTCTCCGCGAGCTGGTCGGCGTCCATCTCACCGAGGCCCTTGTAACGCTGGATGCCGTCCTTGTAGCGGACGTTCCGGCGCTGGAGGTCCATCAGGGCCTGGCGCAGCTCGTTGTCGGAATAGGTGTAGATGTACTTGTCCTGACCCTTGCGGGGGTTGGTCAGCTCGATCCGGTGCAGGGGCGGCACCGCCGAGAAGACCCGTCCCTCCTCGATCATCGGCCGCATGTACCGCTGGAACAAGGTGAGCAGGAGAGTACGGATGTGCGCGCCGTCGACATCGGCGTCCGCAAGGAAGATGACCTTCCCGTAACGCGCCTGGTCGATATCGAAGGTCCGGCCGGAACCGGCTCCTATCACCTGGATGATCGCGCCGCATTCGGCGTTCTTCAACATGTCGGAGACGGACGACTTCTGGACGTTCAGAATCTTTCCGCGGATCGGCAGGAGCGCCTGGAACTCCGAATTGCGCGCGAGCTTGGCGGTGCCGAGCGCCGAGTCGCCCTCCACGATGAAGAGTTCGCTGCGGTCCACGTCGTCACTGCGGCAGTCCGCGAGCTTGGCGGGCAGCGACGAGGACTCCAGGGCGGTCTTACGGCGCTGCGCCTCCTTGTGCTGCCGGGCGGCGATGCGCGTACGGGCGGCGGCGACCGTCTTCTCCAGGACCGCGCGGGCCTGCTGCTTGTCGTCGCGCTTGGTGGAGGTCAGGAAGGCCTTGAGCTCGCGGGAGACCACGGCGGCGACGATGCGGTTGGCCGCCGAGGTGCCGAGCACCTCCTTGGTCTGGCCCTCGAACTGCGGCTCGGCGAGCCGGACGGTGACAACGGCCGTCAGGCCCTCCAGCGCGTCGTCCTTGACGATGTCGTCCTCGGCTACGCGCAGCAGCTTGCCGGCGCGCAGCACCTCGTTGACGGTCTTGGTGACGGCACTCTCGAAGCCGCGGACGTGGGTGCCGCCCTTGGGGGTGGCGATGATGTTGACGAACGAGCGCAGCAGGGAGTCGTATCCGGTGCCCCAGCGCAGGGCGATGTCGACGCCGAGCTCACGGGTGACCTCGGTGGGGGTCATGTGGCCCCGGTCGTCGAGGACGGGGACGGTCTCCTTGAAGGTGCCGCTGCCGGTCAGCCGCTGGATGTCGCAGATCGGCTTGTCCTGGGCCAGGTAGTCGCAGAACTCGCTGATGCCGCCGTCGAAGCGGAAGACCTCTTCGAGCGGGGCGTCCGCGCCTGCGCCGCCCGTTCCCTCCCCCGCCGGTCCCCTCTCGTCGCGTACGACGATGGTCAGGCCCGGCACCAGGAAGGCGGTCTGGCGGGCCCGCTGGTGAAGGTGGTCCAGGGAGAGCTTGGCGTCCTTGAGGAAGATCTGGCGGTCGGCCCAGTAGCGGACGCGGGTGCCGGTGCGGGCCCGGGGGACCTTCTTGGTCCTGGCGAGGCCGCTGGCGGCGTCGAAGGCGGCGTCCGGGCCGTTTCCGGTGAAGGCGCCGGGGACGCCACGCCGGAAGCTGATGGCGTGGGTGTGGCCGCTGCGGTCCACCTCCACGTCGAGCCGGGCGGAGAGCGCGTTGACCACGGAGGCGCCGACGCCGTGCAGACCGCCGGAGGCGGCGTAGGAGCCACCGCCGAACTTGCCGCCGGCGTGCAGCTTGGTCATGACGACCTCGATGCCGGACAGCCCGGTCTTGGGCTCGATGTCGACCGGGATGCCCCGCCCGTTGTCACGGACCTCCACGGAGCCGTCCTCGCGCAGGACGACCTCGATGCGGTCGCAGTGCCCGCCCAGCGCCTCGTCGACCGAGTTGTCGATGATCTCCCACACGCAGTGCATCAGGCCGCGACTGTCGGTCGAGCCGATGTACATACCGGGACGCTTGCGGACCGCCTCAAGACCTTCGAGAACCAGGAGGTGCCGCGCGGTGTAGTTGGAACCGTCGCGGTCCGCGCCGCTCAGCAGCGCGGTGGACGGCACGGATGTTTCGGCGGTCACGCGGACGTCTCCTCGATGAAGTTCTTCAGCCGTTTCGGTGAGAGGGTACCGAGGCCCGGCGCGGCGGGTTCGCCACGACCCGGTTTTCCGGCCCCATGCTAGCCCTCGATCGATCGCACGTTCGATCCCTCTTTCGAGTGATACACATGTCACGTTCCCCTGGAGGCATGAACCATTTAGGCTCCGGGCACGTCCTCATCATCGACCGGCAAGCCAGCCGGGGCGACAAAGCTGGACAGATCAACCCAAAAACGACAACGAGCGCACCAGAGACCTATTCGCCGCCAATCGGTAGCATCCAACACATACGAGAACTGTTTTCAAGGAAAAGCCACGAGCGGGAACGTTTTCGGCCTGGTTGGATGTTGACCCTGGTACGACAGCTCGTCGAGCTAGAGAAGAGGCGACGTGACTACTGTTCTGACCCCCGCAAGCCCGCTGACCGCGGCAGACCGCTGCGACCGTTGCGGCGCCCAGGCCTACCTGCGCGTCGTTCTGATCAACGGCGGCGAGCTGCTCTTCTGCGCTCACCACGGGCGTAAGTTCGAGCCTGAACTGAAGAAGATCGCCGCGGAAATACAGGACGAGACCGGTCGACTGACCGACTCCCCTGCTGCCCTGACAGCCGACGACGATCACTGACGCCCCTGGCACCGGCGAATAGCCCCTGCGACGAGCTCGGTACGTACGTGAGGGCGGTCTCCCAGGTGGAGGCCGCCCTCACGCGTACGCCGATCGCCTCAGGAATGAGCCGCGACCAGCCCGGCCACGGCCGCCACACGGGTGTAGACCCCCGGATGCGAGGGGTCAGCGCAGCCCGCCCCCCAGGAGACCAGACCGACCAGCCTGCCCCCGGCCACCAGGGGGCCGCCACTGTCGCCCTGACAGGCGTCGTGGGCGCCCGTCTGATCCCCGGCGCAGACCATGTCCCCGCGTCCGTACGCGCCGTCGGCGGCGCCCGGGTAGGCATGCTCACAGACCTCGTCCGCCAGCACCGTGACAGGCGCGGCCCGCAGCACCGACGAGTAGGCGCCGTATCCCGTGATGTCGCCCCAGCCGTACACATGGGCCGTGGTGCCCGCCAGGTAGTCCTGCGGATCGTCGGTCCCGGCCATCCGGATCGCTGAGGCAGCCGCCAGTGGCTCGGAAAGTGTGACGACCGCCACATCCCCGCTGTTGGTCACCGCGTCGTAGCCCGGGTTCACCCAGACCCGGCTCAGCGCGATCTCATGGCCCTCCACGCCGCGGAGATCCGTACGCCCCGCGATCACGCGGAGGTCGGGCACCCGCTGCCAGGGCACGCCGAGAGCCGTCTCGCCGAAGCAGTGCGCCGCGGTGACCACGGTCGTGGGCCCGACCAGCGCCCCGCCGCAGAACTGGCCCGACCGGGTCGGGCCGAACCGGGTCCTGCTGGCGATCGCCACCGCCCAGGGATACTGCTCCGCCGACACCGGGATGCCGCCGATGACGGATCCGTCCGACTCCCCGGCATGGGCCGCCGGCGGCAGAGCCAGGGCAGGCAGCAGCGCCACCAGCCCGCCGAGCAGTGCGCGGAACGCGTAACGCATGCACTCTCTCCTGACACCGGGGAATCCGACCCTGCGAGTATGCCTGTGTACCCAGAGTCATACAGGCCGCCGAAGTACGCATCCCGAGCGGAAAGACGATACGGGCCCGTACCCGCCGGTGAACGGCGGGTACGGGCCCGTATCGGGAAGCCCGGAGATCAGTCCAGGTAGTCACGCAGAACCTGCGAGCGCGACGGATGGCGCAGTTTGGACATGGTCTTGGACTCGATCTGGCGGATCCGCTCACGGGTGACCCCGTAGACCTTGCCGATCTCGTCCAGCGTCTTCGGCTGGCCGTCGGTGAGGCCGAAGCGCATCGAGACCACGCCCGCCTCACGCTCACTGAGCGTGTCCAGCACCGAGTGCAGCTGCTCCTGCAGAAGGGTGAAGCTCACCGCGTCGGCCGGGACGACCGCCTCGGAGTCCTCGATGAGGTCACCGAACTCGCTGTCACCGTCCTCGCCGAGCGGGGTGTGCAGGGAGATGGGCTCGCGGCCGTACTTCTGGACCTCGATGACCTTCTCGGGGGTCATGTCGAGTTCCTTGGCCAGCTCCTCCGGGGTGGGCTCGCGGCCCAGGTCCTGGAGCATCTGGCGCTGGACGCGGGCCAGCTTGTTGATGACCTCGACCATGTGCACCGGGATACGGATGGTGCGGGCCTGGTCGGCCATGGCTCGGGTGATGGCCTGACGGATCCACCAGGTCGCGTACGTGGAGAACTTGAAGCCCTTGGTGTAGTCGAACTTCTCGACCGCACGGATCAGGCCCAGGTTGCCCTCCTGGATCAGGTCCAGGAAGAGCATGCCGCGACCGGTGTAGCGCTTGGCCAGCGAGACCACCAGACGGAGGTTGGCCTCCAGGAGGTGGTTCTTGGCCCAGCGGCCGTCCTCGGCGATGATCTCCAGCTCACGCTTGAGCTTGGGGGCCAGCTTGTCGGCCGCGGCCAGCTTGTCCTCGGCGAACAGGCCGGCCTCGATGCGCTTGGCGAGCTCGACCTCCTGCTCGGCGTTGAGGAGGGGGACCTTGCCGATCTGCTTGAGGTAGTCCTTGACCGGGTCGGCGGTGGCGCCGGCCGCGGCGACCTGCTGCGCCGGGGCGTCGTCCTCGTCGTCGTCGGACAGGACGAAGCTCTCGGCCTCCGGCTTGTCGGGGCCTTCCTCTTCCTTGCCGGGGGCGGCGTCCTCGAGCAGTTCGTCGCCCTCGGCCTCGCCGCCCGCGGCGTCGTCGCCCTTGCCCTTGGCCGCGGTGGTCTTCTTCGCCGCGGTCTTCTTGGCGGTGGTCTTCTTCGCCGCCGCCTTCTTGGCGACGGTCTTCCTCGCGGGAGCCGCAGCCTCGTCGGCCACCTCCCCCACGGCTTCGGTCTCCACGGCCGCCACAGGTGACGCGGCGGTCTTGGCAGCGACGGTCTTCTTCACCGGTGCGGCCTTGGTGGCGACGGTCTTGGTGGCAGTACGCTTCGCCGGGCTCTTGGCTGCGACGCTCTTACGGGTGCGCTTGGGCGCCTCAGCGGCACTCACCATCAGCGTCACACCCTCCTCGTCGAGGACCTGGTTGAGGCTGCGCAGAACGTTCTTCCACTGGGTTGCCGGGATCTGGTCCGCTTCGAAGGCGCGGCGCACGTCGTCGCCGGCGATCTGCCCCTGGGCCTTACCCCGCTCGATGAGCGCCATCAGAGACTCGGACTCGGCGATCTCCGGCGGGAGCGTACGGGATGTGCTGGCCGACACGAACAACCTCTCGGAACGATGGGAACGACTACGGTGGGAACCGCTCAGAAACTCAGCGTCATGTACGTCGCGGATATTCCTCCTGCGGCAGCCACCTCTTACCTCATCGCGCTGCACGGCAGAGCGTTACGCCCGCTCCACGTGGCCCCAGTCACACTCCCTTCCGGCAGCAACCGGTCAAAGCCGGGCACTCCGTACGGATCCCCGGGTGACGGCTGCGCCGCCGGCCCGGAGAAGGGGGTCCGGCGGCGGCAGGGGCGAGCGGTGGGAACGGGGCGCCGGCCTCGTCGGTGTCGGCGCGGTCAGTGCTCGCGGGGAGCGGGCACCACGTGTTCGGCCGAGCCCGGGACCTCGGCGTGGACACCGAGCAGCTGACGCATGGCGACCTCGGCCTCGCCCCCCTCACCGGAGGCCAGCGCCTCCACGATCCGCAGGTGGAGCCCCACGGACTGCTCGCCGGGCCGCTCGCAGCCGATCGCGGGCCCACCGGAGACCTGGAGGGCGGAGGAGACGATGCCCGAGAGGTGCTCCAGCATGCGGTTGCCGGCGATCTGCAGGACGAGCGCGTGGAACTCGGCGTCCGCGCGCGAGAAGGTGAGGGCGTCACCCTGGCCCGCGGCGTGCCCCATGATCTCCGCCATGTCGCCGAGCCGCTGCTGCAGCTCCTCGCGGCCGTGACCGGCGGCGAGCCGGGCGGCCAGCGGCTCGATGGTCCAGCGCAGCTCGAACAGCTCCCGGCGCTGGTCCTCGCGCTGCGGCCCGAAGGCCCGCCACTCGATGATGTCGGGGTCGAGCAGGTTCCAGTCGCTGACCGGCCGGACCCGGGTCCCGACGTTGGGGCGGGCGCTGACCAGCCCCTTGGCCTCCAGGACGCGCAGGGACTCGCGCACCACGGTGCGGGAGACCTCGAAACGCTGGCCGATCTCCTCGGGGACGAGCGGACGGTCGGCGCCGAGGTCGCCGGAGACGATCATCTGGCCGAGCTGCTGGACGAGTTGGCCGTGCAGTCCACGGCCCCGGCTGCCGCCGGCCCGCCGGCCGACCCGGCTCAGCTCGGACTCGGCGGCGTCCCAGGAGGGAATGCCGGAGACGCTGGTTCGGTCGACGGCTGGCGCTTCGCCGTACGGGTAGCGGTCTAGCTCGCCCGGGCCGACGATGCTGGGGTCGGCGGAGCGGGCCGCGGTCATCATGGTGTGCGCAAGGGTACTCACGCATCCTTTGTCGGCGATGCCGCCGGACGCCTTGAGGGCTTTGCTGAAAAGCACACGAAAGGGTGAGCGCTCATCACCTGATAATTGACGCTTTATCGGAAGGAAATGGGCTTTCTTGCGGGGTTCTGGAGCACTTCGGGTTATCTGACTGCAAGTTGGACAAAACTGGCTCAAGTTGGACCAAGTTGGACAGCGTCAACCCGCGCGACCTCGCAACAGCGTTACCAGATAGGCGCACAGCAGGACCAGGAGCGCCAACCCGAAGGCGTACCGGACCGGTTCCGCGGCCAGCCGTACGGCGTCGACGCCCGGTGCCGCGGCCGCCTTGCGCAGGGCGGGCGCGACCAGCAGCGGTACGGCGAGCACCCCGGCCATCCCGAGCGCCGTCGTACGGAACACCCCCGCCGCCAGCACTCCGGCCCAGGCGCACCCGACGCTGAGCGCGGCCCAACCGGCCAGCAGGGCAGGGCGGTCGGCCTGCGCCGGAAGATCGCCGGGGCCTCCGGCCAGCCGTTCGGCCGCCGAGCCGAGTCCGGCCGCCAGCACCGTCAGCAGCAGCGCGACCGCGCCGTTGACGGTGAGCTTGGCGGCGAGCAGCCGGAGTTGACGGGGGACCGCCCCACGGTCGGGGGTGAGGGCGGGATAGCGGAACTCCTGGCCGTAGGCGAGCGCCCCGAGCAGTCCGGCACACAACGCCACGGGAGGCAACGGCAGCAGCGGCGGCCAGCCGGTGGCCAGCCGCAGGGACCCGGGGTGACCGGTACCCAGCAGGGCGAGGGTGCCCAGCAGCGAGGCGATCAGCGACCCGGCGGCGATCAGCCAGGGGGCGCGTACGCCGGTGAGCCGGCGCAGTTCGTAGCGCAGGGGCCGGGCCGGGCCGGGCCGGGGCACCGCGTCCCGGGCGGGCCGGGCGGCGGAGGTGGCGGCCGGGGCGCCCCCCGACCCGTCGCCGCCGGCCAGGGGGGCGGGCGGCGGACCGGAGTCCGCGGTGGCGTCGGCGAGCCGGTGCAGCAGGATGCCGTGCCGGAAGGCCGTCTCGCCGACCTGGGCGGGCGTGGTGCCGTAGACGGCGATGCGGCTGCCGCTCCCGATACCGCTGACCACCTCGGCGCCCTCGTCGGTGAGCAGGCCGGCCAGCCGCTGGGCGTGCGGGGAACGCACGGCGACGTAGGGGCGCAGCCGGGTGCGGCCGAACTCGGCCACGGGCTGGTCGGCGACGAGGCGGCCCTCGTTGAGGGTGATCACGCGGTCGGCGATCCTGGCGAGCCCCTTCGGGTCGCGGCCGGTGACGATGACAGTGCCGCCCCGCGCCGCACGGGCCCTGAGGAGTCCGTGCAGCCAGTCGGTGTCGCGAGGAGTGAGGTCCCGGGTCGGGTCGTCGAGGAGGAGCGCGGCGGGCTCGGCGAGCAGGGCGGCGGCCAGACCGAGCCGGCGGTCCATGCCGAGCGAGAGGCTGCCGAGCCGGCTGCCGGCCATGCCGGTCAGGCCGACGGCCTCCAGCACCTCTTCCGCGCGGGCGGCCGGGACGCCCGCGGCGGCCGCGAGCATGCGCAGATGGCCGCGTACGGTGCGTGCGGGGTGCCCGGGGACGTCACCGAGGAGCGCGCCCGCCTGGCGGGCGGGCTGCGGGTGACGGTGCAGCGGGCGCCCGTCGAAGAGGGTGACGCCACGGCCCGCGTCCAGTTCGAGCATGAGCCGCAGGGTGGCGGACTTGCCGGCTCCGCTGTCCCCGAGAAGGGCGGTGACCTCCCCCGGCCGGGCCTCAAAGCTGAGGTCGTCGACGGCGGGCGGCCGGTCGCCCCGGGAAACGCTGGTCAATCCGATGGCCTGGATCACCTTTGCACGATAGCTCCGGCAATAGCCCGTTTTTTACACTTCCGGGCGCAACATGGGCGGATTCAGCAGGGCGGCTCCACCGGCCCTGAACAGCTGCGCGGGCCTGCCGCCCTGACGGGTCGTGGTGCCGCCGGTGGGGACGAGGAACCCGGGGGTCCCGGTGACCTTGCGGTGGAAGTTGCGGGGGTCCAGGGCGACACCCCACACGGCCTCGTAGACCCGGCGCAGCTCGCCCACGGTGAACTCGGTGGGACAGAAGGCGGTGGCGAGCGAGGAGTACTCGATCTTGGAGCGGGCTCGCTCGACGCCGTCGGCGAGGATGCGGGCGTGGTCGAAGGCGAGGGTGCCGCCCTCGTGGAGGAGCTCGCTGACGGGTGCCCAGCGGGCGCTACGGGCGTCACCGCCGGCCCGGGGTGCGGGGAGATCGGGTGCGAGCACCAGATGGGCGACGCTGACGACGCGCATCCGGGGGTCCCGCTGGGGGGCGCCGTAGGTGGCCAGCTGCTCCAGGTGGGCTCCGTTCTGCGCGCGCAGCCCGGTCTCCTCTGCGAGCTCCCTGGCCGCCGCCTCGCCCAGGTCCTCGTCGGCGCGGACGAAGCCGCCGGGCAGCGCCCACCGGCCCTGGTAGGGCGACTCGCCGCGGCGCACGGCCAGCGCGCAGAGCGCGTGCTGGCGCACCGTGAGCACGACGAGGTCGACGGTGACGGCGAAGGGCGGGAAAGCTGACGGGTCGTAGGGCGGCATGGCGGCGATCTTAGTCGTCTGCCTGACGATAAGCAGCCGGTTGCCGCAGGAGATCACTCGTGGGGCGCCGCGGGTGGCCGGACATCGAGCCGCAGCCCGGGGGCCGCCTCCTCGATCACGACCACGCCGGGCCGGCTGATACTCAGCGCGAACGGCTCACCGGCGACCCGCAGCCCGGAGAGCCGCACCGCACCCAGTGGTGCGCTGCCCATGGGCCGTACGGCGACCGTCCCCTCCGGGGTATCGGGGCGCACCCCGGCCAGGGACAGCAGCAGATGGACCGCCGCCGCCCCGGCCACGGCGGCGGGGCGGCCCGCGGTGGGGTGCGGGGCAGGCCCGCCGCCGGCCGTCCGCTGCTCCCCCGCGTACATCTCCGGCAGGTGGTGGCCGAAGGCTTCGGCCGCGTCCAGAAGGCCTCGCAGGAGCGCGGTGGCCTCCTTCTCGTATCCGGCGGCGGCCAGGCCGGTGACGGCCAGTGCCGTCTCGTGGACCCGTACGGCTCCGCCGCGGTGCCCGAAGGGACTGTGTCCGGGCGCCTTGGCCGACAGGGTGCGCAGACCCCAGCCGGAGTCCAGATCGGGGTCTGCGAACAGACGGGCGAGTTGCTCGGTCTGCGCCTTGTCCAGCAGGCCTTCGGCCGGCTCACAGCCGCCGGCCAGGCCGGTGTCGAGCAGATGGGCGGCGGCCGAACCCAGGTGCGGTGCCGGTCTGCCGTCCGGGGCGAGGGCCGCCGCGGGGCGGCCGCCCGCCCGGTCGTCGAGCCAGAAGCTCTCGCGGAAGGTCCGTCTCAGCTCGGCGGCCCTCTCCCGCCAGCCGCCGGCCCCCGGCCGGTCGTGGGCATCGAGCAGTTCGGCGCCGTGCAGCATCGCCCGGTGGGCATGGGCCTGCACTTCGCAGCGGGCCGGCCCGCCGGGAGCCGGATCCGCCACGAAGCCGCCCTCCCCGGCGACGGAGAGCACCCAGCGCAGACAGCGGTCGGCGACCGGCAGCAGTGCTTGCGTCTCTCGCTCCGGCAGCCCCCAGCGGCGGGCCTCGGCCAGAACGGTCACGAAGAGCAGCGTCGTTTCCACCCCCGAGCAGGTCGGCGGCAGATGAGGGCCGGCGTGCCGCAGCGGCCCCGGAATGCGGCCCGTGTCCGGGTCCTGGCGGCGGGCCAGCGTGCGCAGGGTGCCCGCGGCGAGCCGGGTGCCCAGCGGCAGCAGCATGCGGGCCGCCCACAGGGCGTCGGCCGGCGCGAGGCCGAGCCGCCACGGGGCCGCGGCCGCGAGGTGGACGTCGGACGGCCGCGCCGGGTCGCGCAGCACCAGGGCGCCCAGGTCCTCCAGACCGGTGCGCAGCAGCGCGCCGGCCCGTCGGTCGTCGCATTCCACCTCGGCGGTGGACCAGGGCACGGGCACCGTGACGTCCCGCCGGCCCGCGCCGCGCCCGGTGGAGGCGCCGGACGCGGACTCCAGGAGGACGCGCAGTTCGATGGTCCGTGAGGCGCCTGCCGGCACCTCCAGGTCCCAGCGCAGCAGGCCGGCCGAGGCCAGCGCGCTCTCCGGCGCGGGACTGGCCGTGATCCGGGCTGCCGTCCCCGCCCGCGACCAGCGCAGGCCCGAATCGCAGACGCTGGCCGGCACGTCGGGTCCGGAACGGCCCGAGGCCACGGCGGCGAGATCCGCGAGATCAGTGCCCAGGGCCACCTCCAGTGGCAACCGCAGTGCTCTGGGCCCGGTGTTGCGCACGGTGATCCGCTCGGCACCTCCGGCCGTACGCAGCCGTTCCACCGTGACGGCGGGATCCGGGCCGCCGTCGGTGCCGGTTCGCACCACGGCCACGAATCTGGCCCGGCCGGCAGCGACCAGCCTTCCCTGAACCGGGATCAGGGTCGCGCCGGCGATCCGCAGCTCGCAGCGTGCCAGCACCCGGCGGCCGTCCTGGTAGAAACCGTCGAGGCCCTGTCCGAGCAGCTGGCCGTGCGCGGCGGAGACCGCGAGTGACGGCGCCGCGACGCACATCACCGCGTCGTGCACAGGCTGTGGTCCCCGGTCCGGGCGCGCGGACGGCCTCTGCGGGGTGTTCAGCGGGCTCATGCCAACTCCTCAGGCCTCGGCCGCTGTTTCGCGGTGGACGCCACCCAGCTGAACGGCCGGGTGGGCACTGGGGTCACGGGCCGTCTACCGTTCCTGCTCGGGAAGCCGTCGGGATCGTCGGAACGCATCACCGGAAAGAGCAGCCATGGCCATGTACCGCCAGCCCGGAACCGTCGTCACCGATCACACCTTCACGGTGCCACTGGATCACTCGGACCCGGCCGGCGAGCGGATTCAGGTCTACGCACGGGAGGTCGTGGCCGCCGGGAGGCATCGCGATGCCGCGCGGGACGAACTGCCCTGGCTGCTGTTTCTCCAGGGCGGTCCGGGCGGCCGCTCGCCCCGTCCGCTGGGCCGTGACGGCTGGCTCACCCGGGCCCTGGACGACTACCGGGTGCTGCTGCTGGACCAGCGCGGCACGGGCCGCTCCACTCCCGCCACCCGGCAGACCCTGCCGTCGCGCGGCGACGGCGCCGAACAGGCCGCGTATCTGGGGCACTTCCGCGCCGACTCGATCGTGGCCGACTGCGAGTTGATCCGCCGTGAGCTCCTGGGCGACGACGGAACGTGGAGCCTGCTCGGGCAGAGCTACGGCGGCTTTTGCGCACTGACCTATCTGTCGTTCGCGCCCGGCGGATTGCGCGAGGTGTTCGTCACCGGCGGCCTGGCGGGGCTCCGCAGCAGTGCCCACGACGTCTACCGGGCCGCCTATCCCCGCGTCGAGCGGAAGGTGGCCGCGCACTATGCCCGCTACCCCGAGGATGTCGCGACGGTCCGGGCGGTGGCGCGGCATCTGCGTGAGCACCGGGTGACGCTGCCCGGCGGCGGACTGCTCAGCGCCGAGGCCTTCCAGTCGCTGGGCCTGCTCCTGGGCACCGGAACGGGCTCGCACACCCTGCACTACCTGCTGGAGGACGCCTTCGTACCGGGAGCGCCCGAGCCGCTGCTGTCGGACTCCTTTCTCGCCGAGGTACAGGGACAGCTGACGTTCACGGGCGGTCCGCTGTACGCCGTGATGCACGAGTCGACCTACGGGCAGCGCTCGGTGACGCCCGAAGGCACCGGCTGGGCGGCCGAAGCTGTGCGCGGCGAATTCCCCCAGTTCGACGTGGACAAGGCGCTGGCGGGCGACGGGCCCGTGCTGCTCACCGGCGAGATGATCTACCCCTGGATGTTCACCACCGATCCCGCCCTGGTCCCGCTGCACGAGACGGCCCGGCATCTCGCGCGGCGCGAGGACTGGCCCGATCTGTACGACCCGGAGCAGCTGACCCGCAACGAGGTGCCGGTGGCCGCGGCCGTCTACCACGACGACATGTACGTCGACACGGCGGACTCCCTCGCCACCGCGCGCGCCGTGCGGGGACTGCGCACCTGGGTCACCGACGAGTACGAGCACGACGGGCTCCGGGTGAGTGGTGGCCGGGTGCTCGACCGGCTGATCCGGCTGGCACGCGGCGAGTTGTAGCGCACACCGCCCGCCGGCTCCCCAGACGGTGTCGCCGCATCCCCCGCAGGCACCCGCGCAGCGGCTCGGGGTCGAGCCCGTTGTTGAGAGCGGCGTGCAGCAGCCGGGCGAACGTGTAGTCCGGATCGAGCTGCAGGGCACGGCCGAAGGCGACCCGGGCGACCGTGTCGTCACCGGCCGACCAGGCCACCCATCCGGCGAGGGTGAGCGGGGCGGCGGCATGATCCTGGAACGGCTGGACGCAGCGCCTGGCCAGGGCGCGCCACAGCCGCAGTGCCGGTTCGGTGAACGGGGGCTCCATCCACTCGGCGGCGTGGTCACGGGTGGTGCGGTCCTGGAGGCCCAGGATGATCGCCGCGGCCTCCTCGTCATCGAGCAGCGCGTCGTCGTGCGAGTCCCCGCGCGGCCCCTCGTCCTCCGGCGGAGACTCCCCGAACCGGTCCAGGGCGGCCTCGACGAGCGCCAGGGTCTCGCTGCGTACGCTGTCGGCGGCGTTGTCGTCCCCGCCGAGCATGCGGGGCACCAGGGCCGCGGCGGCCGCGTCGAGGGCCTGCTCCCGGGCCGTGGTCGAGGGGCCGGCGGGCGGAACGAGCCGGGCCTCCATCTCCCTGAGCGTGCCGCGTACCTGGATGCCCGCGTAGGCGGCGGCCGCGGCCATGACGGAGTTTCCGCCGGGGCTGATCTCGGTGCCGTCGGGTGGGCAGCAGCTGTTCGCGCCCGGACAGGTGTAGGACCACCAGCGGCCGACCGACACGCACAGCGCCTCGATGACGGGCACGTCGAGGGCCCCGCAGGCGGTCCTCAGCTGCTGGACGAGCGGCCTCAGGCGTTCCATGGTCTGTGCGGGCCGCTCCCCTTCGGCCGGATCGCAGCAGAGGAACACGACGATGGAGTCCGGGCGGTCGCCCCGGCTCTCGCTGCCGCGCACCAGGCAGTCGGCGAGCTCGGTGGCCACCTCGGGCCATTCCTGCGGGTCGGCGGGAATACCGAGTCGCAGCCGCCCGCCGAAGCGGCGATGGCTGCCGTGCAGGGCCAGCATGACGATGCTGTCGGTGGGATGGAAACCGAGGAGGAAGGGCAGCGCGTCCGCCAGCTCGGCCGGGGTACGCAGAGTGACCTTGTGCTCGTCGGCGGGTCGGGGGGAGCCGTCGGACCGGATCTCGTTGTGAGTCATGATCCGAAGGTGACGCAGCCACGAGATCCGCGCCAGGGCCTCATCGATCCTGTGGATAACTCCGGGAATATCGTCATACGAGCAGGAGCCGGTTATCCACAGGCGCGGGAGTCGTCGTTCGCGCTTTGTCGGTGCGATCGGGTTCCATGGGCGCATGACCGAAACGACCAGCGGTGCACTCCGCGACGAGGCCGACAGTATCCTCGCCCGCCTTGTCGGCGACGCCACCGGCGCGGCACGGCTGCGCGAGGACCAGTGGCGAGCGGTCGAGGCACTGGTGGCCCAGGGCGGGCGGGCCCTGGTCGTACAGCGCACCGGCTGGGGCAAGTCCGCGGTCTACTTCGTGGCCACGGCGCTGCTGCGCCGGCGTGGCAGCGGCCCCACAGTGATCGTCTCGCCGCTGCTGGCGCTGATGCGCAACCAGATCGACGCGGCCGACCGGGCCGGGATCCGGGCACGCACGATCAATTCGGCCAATCCGGAGGAATGGGATTCCGTCCAGGCCGAGGTCGCGGCGGGAGAGGTGGACGTGCTCCTGGTGAGCCCGGAACGGCTCAACAACCCCGATTTCCGTGACCATGTGCTGCCCAAGCTCTCGTCCACGACCGGTCTGCTCGTGGTGGACGAGGCGCACTGCATCTCGGACTGGGGCCATGACTTCCGGCCCGACTACCGCAGGCTCCGCACCATGCTCGCCGAGCTGCCGCCCGGCGTGCCGGTGCTGGCGACCACCGCCACCGCGAACGCCCGGGTGACGGCGGACGTCGCCGAGCAGCTGGGCACCGGGGACAGCGAGGGAGCGCTTCTGCTGCGCGGCCCCCTGGACCGCGAGAGCCTGTCGCTCGGTGTGCTGCGGCTGCCGGACGCCGCGCACCGGCTGGCCTGGCTGGCCGACCATCTCGGCGATCTTCCGGGCTCCGGCATCATCTACACCCTGACAGTGGCCGCCGCGGAGGAGGTGACCGCCTTCCTGCGGGAGCGGGGCCACGAGGTGGCCTCGTACTCGGGCCGTACCGAGGACGCCGACCGCAAGGCCGCGGAGGCAGCGCTGCTGGCCAACGAGGTCAAGGCCCTGGTGGCGACCTCGGCTCTGGGCATGGGCTTCGACAAGCCCGACCTCGGATTCGTCGTCCACCTCGGCTCTCCGGCCTCCCCCATCGCGTACTACCAGCAGGTCGGCCGGGCCGGACGCGGGGTGGACCACGCGGAGGTGCTGCTGCTTCCGGGCCCGGAGGACGAGAAGATCTGGGAGTACTTCGCCTCGCTGGCCTTCCCGCCGGAGGAGCAGGTCCGGCGCACCCTGGAGGTGCTGGCAGCCGCCGACCGGCCGCTGTCCCTGCCGGCCCTGGAGCCCCGGGTCGACCTGCGCCGGAACCGGCTGGAGGTCATGCTCAAGGTCCTCGATGTGGACGGTGCGGTGCACCGGGTGCGGGGTGGCTGGACCTCCACCGGCCAACCCTGGACATACGACACCCAGCGCTACGCCTGGGTGGCCCGGCAGCGGCAGGCCGAACAGCAGGCGATGCGGGAGTACGCCGCGACTGGTGGCTGCCGGATGGAGTTCCTGCGCCGCCAGCTGGACGACGAGAAGGCCGCACCCTGCGGCCGCTGCGACAACTGTGCCGGAGCACGCTTCACGGCAGCGGTCTCCCCCGCCTCGCTCGACGCGGCACGAGCCGCGCTGGGCCGTCCCGGGGTCGAGGTGGAGCCGCGCCGGATGTGGCCCTCGGGACTGGAGGCGGCCGGCATCACCCTGAAGGGCCGGATTCCTCCCGGGGAACAGGCCGCACCCGGACGGGCCCTGGGCAGACTCTCGGACATCGGCTGGGGCAACAAGCTGCGTCCGATGTTCGCCGACGGATTCCCGGACGGCCCGGTGCCCGACGACGTGACGAAGGCCGTGGTGCGGGTTCTCGCCGACTGGGCCCAGGGCCCGGGCGGCTGGGCGGGCGGCGGGCCGGACGCGCCGGAGCGACCCGTCGGGGTGGTCACCATCGCCTCACGTACCCGGCCCGCGCTGATCGGCTCGCTCGGCGCCAGGATCGCCGAGGTCGGCCGGATGCCGTTGCTGGGCCAGGTGGTTCACACGGACGGCGCGTCGTCCGTGCGGGTACCGCGGACCAACAGCGCACAACGGCTGCGGCTGCTCCACGACGCCTTCGCCGTCCCGCCGGAGCTCGCCGGGGCGCTTGCCTCGTCGCCCGGCCCGGTGCTGCTGGTCGACGACTTCACGGAGACCGGCTGGACCCTCGCCGTGGTCGCGCGTCTCCTGCGCCGATCCGGTGTAACGCAGGTGTTTCCGCTGGTCCTGGCCTTGCAGGGCTGATCCATCGTCAAGTCGACTTGTCCGCAAGGATCTAAGCGACGGAAAGGGTGATACCGGGTCGAGTCGACAAACTGGCCGTTGCCGCTTTTCCGCTGTGGCGCCAGAATTGAAGACGGATCCCCTGACCGGCTCTCAGAGCCCCTGACCGGCGTGCGCCCGCGCGCCTGGAGGTCGGCGCATCCGTCCGCGAAGGGAGGACCGTGACCATCGGTTTCGCTCCGGTGAGCACCGCCGGAATCTCCTCCCGCCTGGCCCGCATGCTGGAACCGGCCGAGTGGACCTCGGCCGGGATCCCTCTGCTCGGCAATCCGCGCGAGGTCGTCAAGGATCTGTACGGCCGGCACCTTCCGGCTCCCGGCACAGCCGTGGTCGCGGTGTTCTCAGCGGACGGGCGGCTGGACGCCAGCGCCTCGTTCGCCCAGCGGGCGGGCCACACCGACGGATGGGAACGTCGCAACGCGATCCTGGCCCACCTGCGCCGGGTGACCTCCGACGATCTGCGGCGCCGCCGCCCGGTCCGCATCGCCGTGCTGCTCGTGTGCAGGGACGGCGAGCCGGGCTGGACGGAGTCCGACGGCGCGTGGATGTGGGGCCTGCGTGACGCCTGTTCGCTGTACGGGCTCCGCTGCGGCTCCTACCTCACGCTGACCGACGAGGGCTGGCATGTGATCGGCGAGAACCGCAGCGGCCGCACCCCGAGTGCCACCTCCTGGTCGGAGGCGCCGGGCGGCGCAGCGTCCCTGCGCCCCAACGGGGCACCCGAGGCGCTGCGCCGGGCTGCTGCCCGCTGAGCCCTCGACTCAGGCGTTCGCGCCGAGCTGCCCGTTGATCCGCTGCGGGTCTCCGCACACGATCAACAGGGCGCCGGCCCGGGCCGTTGCCGTGGCAAGCGACGAGGCGGTTGCTTCGTCCGTGCCACCGTTGACGGCAAGGATCACCACCGGGCGGCCCGTGGCGCGCTCGGCGTCGATGCCGGCGTAGAACACGTCGTCGCCGGCCTCGTGCTGCGCCCAGTAGGACGCCTCGCCGAAGGACAGCTCATGGGCGGCCCAGGGGTGCTGCTCGCCGGTGGTGAGCACCAGGATGTCGCCGGGCGGCCGACCGCTGTCGAGCAGCGTGTCGACGGCTTCGTCGGCGGCGTCGACGGCACCGCCGGCAGGGGCCGGGATGAACTGGATCTGCGCGGCGGCACCGGCATTGGCCTCGCCGTCACGCGGCGGTCGCTGCTGCTGGGGCGGTGCGACCGGCCCGCGGGCGGGGCCGGGGCGACCGGGCCGGGCGTTGGCGGCCGGAGCGCCACGCGGCGGCGCGGGGCGGGGTGCGGCGGGACGTGGGCCGGGAACAGGGCGGGGGGTCGACGCGGACCGGCCGGCGGCCGGTGCTGTGCGGGGACCCGGGACACTCTCGTGAATCTGAGGCTCCTCGGAGGGGAGAGGCATGTGGTGATGTCTATCAAATGCGCCTTGCGGGCGCAGCGCCGGGTAGGTCACAACTCGGGTCAGAATTCGAAACCGAGCTGCTCCCCAGGATCCGTCTGTGCCCCGGCCCTTACCTTCTTCAGGTGCTGCCAGCGCGGCAGCCCGTCGAGGTACGACCACGACAACCGGTGGTGCGGGGTGGGACCCAGCTCCTCCAGCGCGGCGCGGTGCACCGGCGAAGGGTACCCGGCGTTGTCCTCGAAGCGGAACGGGGCATGGTCGGCGCCCAGTTCCGCCATCATGGCGTCCCTGTGCACCTTGGCGATGACGGACGCGGCTGCGACCGCCACGCACGACTGGTCACCCTTGATGACGGTACGGACCCGCCACGGGCCGCCCAGGTAGTCGTGCTTGCCGTCGAGGATGACCGCGTCGGGGACCACCGGCAGTACGTCCAGGGCGCGTACGGCGGCCAGTCGCAGCGCGGCCGTCATCCCGAGCCGGTCTATCTCCTCCGGAGAGGCATGACCGAGGGCGTGTGCGGTGACCCAGCCGGCCAGGACGGCCGCCAGTTCGTTGCGGCGCTTCTCGGTCAGCAGCTTGGAGTCGGTGAGTCCGTCCGGCGGCCGACGCAGTCCGGTGACCGCGGCGCACACGGTGACCGGGCCGGCCCAGGCACCACGTCCCACTTCGTCGATGCCGACGACGACCTTGGCTCCGAGGGTGGCGCGCAGGGAGCGCTCGACGCTGTGGGTGGGTGCTTGGTAAGGCATGGCAGGGCAAAGCCTACGCTCCGCTGCTCACCCGGTCCGCACCGGTGCGGCTGCCTGGTGTTCGGCGACCACGCCGGTGCGGCGGCGCTGGACCAGCCAGTAGTAGGCGAAGCCGCCGCCCGCGACCACGCCGACGAAAAGCACCGCACCCCAGCGCAGGTACCAGTGCTGCGGCCCCGAGGCGTTGTAGACGGCGGCGCGGGGCCACATCAGGTTGATCGTCATCGCGGTGCCCCACAGCACGGCGAGGAGGTTGACCGGCAGACCGAAGCTGCCGAGCGAGAAGCGGCCGGGTCCCGCGCCGTGCCAGCGGCCGCGCAGCCGCTGCACCAGCATCGGCAGGGTGACCAGCAGATACGCGATGTAGATCATGATGATCGCGATACTGGTGACCACCGAGAAGATCTGCGGCTGGTTGATGTTGACGACCAGGATGGCGATGGCGAGCAGGCCGATCAGCACGGCCGGCAGAATCGGCGTCTGCGTACGCGGGTTGACCCGGGCCATCCGCGGGCCGCCGGGCAGGTTGTTGTCGCGTGCCATGGCGAAGGCCAGCCGGATACCCGCGGTGTGGACCGCCAGCGCACACACGGTGACCGCGATGACGACGCACCACAGCACGGCCTGGCCGATGGCGTCACCGAGGGTCGACAGCACCACGTACTGCAGTCCGTCCACCGAGAGCTGTTTCGCGTTGAGGTCGGGCGTGGCCATCAGCGCGAGGAGCAGGATCAGGCCGCCGAGCACGAAGGAGGCGATGAGCGCGCGCAGGATGGCACGAGGGGCGTTGCGGGCCGGGTTCAGGGACTCCTCGCCCAACGACGACGCGGTGTCGAATCCGTACATGACATACGCCGACGCCAGCGCGGCGGTCAGGAAGGCCCCGAGGTAACCGAGGTTCTGGCCCGCGCCGTGCCCCTGGGTGTCCAGGACGACGCCCGGGCCGCGGTGGATGTGGAAGGCGAACAGGATGATCAGGACGACCGCGGCCACCAACTCGATGAAGACACCCGCGGAGTTGATCTGGGCCATCAGCTTGACGCCGAAGGCGTTGACCAGGGTGGTGAAGATGATGAGGACCGAGCCCAGCACTACGGCGTTGGCGGCGGCGTCCGTGGTGCCGCTGCCGTCGCCGATGAACTGGAAGGTCGAGGAGATCTGGGGCAGCGTCAGCTGGTAGGCGAGGGCGACGGCGGCCAGTGACACGACCGTCGCGGTGGTCATCATCCAGCCAGCGAGCCAGCCGACGTGGGGGCCGCCGAGCCGCTTGGACCAGTTGTAGACCGAGCCCGCCACCGGGTAGCGGGCGGCGAGTTCGCAGAAGCAGAGGGCGACCATCAGCTGGCCGGTGAAGACCATCGGCCAGGACCACCAGTAGGCGGGGCCACCGTTGCTGATGCCGAAATAGAAGAGCTGGAAGGTGCCGGTGAGGATGGAGATGTAGCTGATGCCGGCGGCGAAGGTGTGGAAGTTACCCAGGGTGCGTTTGAGTTCGGGCTTGTATCCGAAGTCGGCGAGGGCGTCGTCGTCGGTGACGGCCGACGAGTCGCCGGCGGACCCGGAGCCGGGGCCGGTGGCGGTCACATGTTTCTCCCGGGGCTTGTGTCAGTCGAACCAGCGCTGCGGCGCCGCGGCGGTGTTGCGCCAGATGTGTTTGGCCTCCTGGTACTCGGCCAGCCCGGCGGGCCCCAGTTCACGGCCGAAGCCCGACTGCTTCATGCCACCCCATTCGGCCTGGGGGACATAGGGATGGAAGTCGTTGATCCACACCGTGCCGGCCCGCAGCCCGGCCGCGACACGCGCGGCCCTGGCCTCGTCCGTGGTCCACACGGCTCCCGCGAGGCCGTAGACCGTGCCGTTGGCGAGCGCCAGGGCCTCCTGCTCGGAGGTGAAGCGCTCCACGGTCATGACCGGGCCGAAGGACTCCTCGCGCACCGCGGACATGCCGGCATGGCACTCGTCGAGGACGGTCGGCGGGTAGTAGAAGCCGTTGGCCAGCGCGGGGTCGTCGGGCCTGGCACCGCCGCAGCGCAGGACGGCACCCTCGGCGGTCGCGGCGGCGACGTAGGCCTCGACCTTGTCCCGGTGGGCGGCGGAGATCAACGGCCCGGTGCGGGCCTGCTCGTCGAAGGGGCCGCCCAGCCGGATCCGGCGCGCGCCCTCGACGACCGCGTCGGCAAAGCGGTCGGCGACCGTGTCCTGGACCAGGAGCCGGGCGCCGGCCGAGCAGACCTGACCGGAGTGCAGGAAGACGCCCATCAGGGCGAAGTCGACCGCCGTGTCGAAGTCCGCGTCCGCGAAGACGATGTTGGGGTTCTTGCCGCCGAGTTCCAGGGCGACCTTCTTCACGGTGGGTGCGGCAGCGGCCATGATGCGCCGCCCGGTGACCAGGCCGCCGGTGAAGGAGACCATGTCGACCCGCTCGTCCTGCGACAGCGGCGCCCCGGCCGTCGGGCCGGCGCCGAGAACGAGGTTGGCGGCGCCGTCGGGCAGTCCCGCCTCCTGGAGCAGCCGCATCAGGTGGACGGCGGTGTGCGGGGTGAGTTCGCTTGGCTTGAGCACGAAGGTGTTGCCCGCGCCGAGGGCCGGGGCGACCTTCCAGGAGGTCTGCAGCAGCGGGTAGTTCCAGGGCGTGATCAGGGCGCAGACACCGACGGGCTCATGGACGACGCGGCTGTCGACCGCCGGGTTGCCGGTGTCCACCACCCGGGCGGTGCCGCCCGCGGCGACCAGGTTGCCGAAGTAGCGGAAGCAGTTGGCGATGTCGTCCATGTCGTACTCGGACTCCACCAGCCGCTTGCCCGTGTCGAGGGACTCGGCGCGGGCGAGCACCCCCTTGTCCCGTTCGATGAGCGCGGCCACGCGCAGCAGCAGCGCTCCTCGCTCCGCTGCCGGGGTGGCGGGCCAGGGGCCGTGGTCGAAGGCCTCCCGCGCGGCTGCGATCGCGGCGGCCGCGTCCTCGGCCCCGGCCTCGTCCACGGTCGCGACGAGGGTGCCGTCGGCGGGACAGCGGATCTCGCGCGAGCCCCCGTCGGCGGCGGCCGTCCAGCGGCCGCCGATGAACAGCTCCGGCATGGGGTTCCTCCGTCAGGTCACGAGTACCGCGGGCGCCTGCCCGGCAGGCTGTGCCGGCAGGCGCAAAACGCCGTACTCGTGACCCTAAGCACATCGGGTGAACCTCGCCCGCCGGGGCGCGGGAGGCGGATCAGGGCCGCAGCAGCGGCACCATCACCTGGTCGACGGTCTCGACCAGGTCCTCCCAGGCGATCTCACGGAAGCAGACCTTGGCCCGGTACATCATCAGGGCGGGGATGACGTCGGCGACAATGTCGGCCGTGGCGTCAGGACGCACCTCTCCGCGCTCGATGCCGCGCCGTACGACGTCCTTGATGAGCTGCTGGCCGGGTTCGACCACCCGTCTCATGATCATCTCGTGGAAGAGATGGGCCGCGTCGGTGTCGCACTCGTCGAGCACCGACCGCAGCGCGAGGCCGCCGGGCGAGTACATCGCGTCGCGCATGCGCAGGGCCAGGCTGAGCAGGTCCTCGCGCAGGCTGCCGAGGTCGGGCACCTCGCCCACCTCCGGGATCGAGACCTTGAGCGCGTCCGCGACCAGGACCTGCTTGGAGGGCCAGCGGCGGTAGACGGCGGCCTTGCCGGTCTGGGCCCCCGCGGCAACCCCCTCCATGGTCAGTCCGGCCCAGCCGACGGTGCTGAGCTGCTCCAGCGCGGCATCGAGGATCGCCCGTTCGAGCACCGACCCCCGGCGGCGCAGCACCACCGGCTTCACGGGTCCGCCGACTTCCTGCCGCATGACCATGGCACCTCCAAAAATCACTCTAGTGAACGCTTGCGTTCACTACTCTGAGTCCCATAGCTTGTACACAGTGAACGCGGCCGTTCACTAAAAGTCACTGTTGGGGGACTCTCGTGACAACTTCGCAACTGAGCACCACTTCACGAAGGCCAGGTGCCGCGCGGCGGGACGGGCGCCCGGGGATCGCCCTCGCTGTCATCGCCGCCTGTCAGCTGATGGTGGTGCTGGACGCGACCATCGTCAACATCGCCCTGCCGCACATCCAGAGCGCGCTCTCCTTCTCGACGACCGACCTGTCCTGGGTGCTCAACGCCTACACGCTGACCTTCGGCGGGTTGCTGCTGCTCGGCGGACGGGCCGGGGACATCCTGGGCCGGCGCCGGGTGTTCGTCTTCGGGATCGTGCTGTTCTCCCTCGCCTCCCTCCTCGGAGGCTTCGCCCAGGAGCCGTGGCAGCTGCTCGCCGCCCGCTCCCTCCAGGGCGTCGGTGGCGCGATCTGCTCGCCCACCTCCCTCGCGCTGATCACCAGCACCTTTCCCGAGGGCCCCGAGCGCAACCGGGCCTTCGGTGTGTTCGCCGCCGTCTCCGCCGGCGGCGGTGCGGTCGGCCTGCTGGCGGGCGGCATGCTCACCGACTGGCTCAGCTGGCGCTGGGTCTTCTTTGTCAACGTACCCATCGGCCTGCTCATCGCCTTCCTCTCGCCGATCTTCATCAACGAGTCGCAACGGCATCCGGGGCGTTTCGACATCGCCGGCGCGATCACCTCGACCGGTGGCATGGCCTCGATGGTCTACGGATTCATCCGCGCCGCCGACAAGGGCTGGCGGGACGGACTGACCCTGGGCGCCTTCGGCGCCGCCGTGGTGTTGCTCGTGTCGTTCGTCCTGGTCGAGCGGCGGGCCCGGGAACCGATCACCCCTCTGCGGATGTTCGCGGACCGCAACCGCTCGGGCAGTTATGTGATCATGCTGAGCCTCTCCGCGGCGATGTTCGGCATGTTCTACTTCATCGTCCTCTTCGTGCAGAACGTGCTCGGATACAGCGCCATCGCCTCCGGATTCGCCTTCCTGCCCGTCACGGTGGCGATCATCATCGGAGCGGGACTGTCCACCCGGTTCCTGCCGGTGCTCGGCCCCAAGCCGTTCCTGGTCACCGGCACACTGTTCACCGGGGCCGGCATGGCCTGGCAGGCGCAGATCACCCCCGGCAGCGGGTACGCCGGCGGGGTGCTCGGACCGATGCTGCTGTTCGGCTTCGGCATGGGCCTGAACTTCGTCACCCTCACCCTGACCGCCGTCTCCGGAGTCGCACAGCACGAGGCGGGGGCCGCGTCCGGCCTGCTCAACGCGACGCAGCAGGTGGGCGGCTCCCTCGGCTTGTCCATCCTCGTCACCGTATTCGGCACTGCCAGCCGTGACGAGGCCGGCAGGCAGCTGCCGGACTTCCTCGCGCACGCCACCGCGGGTCAGAAGGCCGAGTTCGCCAGGACCGGGACGCTGCCGGCTCCATGGGGTCACGAAGTCCTGGCCCAGGGCATATCGACGGCCTTCGTCGCGGCGGTCGCGCTCGTCGCGCTGGCCCTGTTCACGGCGGTCTTCGTGGTCCGGGTGCGCAGGAGCGACCTGGAGGCGCTGAGCGGGTCGGCCGGTACGCCGGGCGGCTGAGGAGACGGCTGAGGAGACCGCCCCGGCACGGGTTCCCGTCCGCGAGTGGCCGGTCGGCCAGGATCGCCCGGGCACGGGCCTCGCCGAAGCTGGTGGCGTACCAGGGCTCCTTGTCGCGCAGGCTGTTCTCGATCTCCTCCAGCGCGCAGGAGCGCTGAGGTTCGGGCAGCCGGTCCAGCGCGGGCACGGCGTCGGCCGACAGTCCCCGCAGATACTCCAGGTCGATCTTGCTGTCACTCTGGAAGCGGCTGACCTGCTGGTCGGCGATCAGTCCGTCGGGCGAGGCGAGTCCGAAGGCAAGCACCCCGGCCGCCGCACTGGCCACGATGGCACGCGGCAGCCAGCGGTTGCCCAGAAGACCGGCCGCCATGATCAGCACGATGACCAGGCCGAGCCACAGTTCCACGCCCGCCACCGAGATACGCAGCCGGGTCAGCCCGTAGGCGTCGACGTACAGCTCCATGCGGCGCAGCGCCGAGGTGACCACGATCAGGGTGAGGACGCAGATCGTACCGAGCACGGAGCGCACGAGGATCCGGTCACGATCAGTACCGCGCGGGGCCCAGCGAAGGGCCAGGGCGATCACCGCGACGGTGAGCAGGGTGACGGTCAGCAGCTGCCAGAAGCCCTGCCGGGCGTACTGCGCGTAGGACAGGTCGGTCTCGGCGAGTACCTTCTCGTAGCCGCCGAACAGAACGGTGAGCTGGACGGTGTTGAACGCGGCGAAGAGCGCGGCGAGGACGACCAGAGGCAGCATCCACTCCACGCGGCCGCGCGGGCGGCCGGGCTTGACCTCGATCCGGTCCCAGCGCCGCGGCGCGGCCGCGGTGCGGGCGGCGGCCACTGCGCCGATCAGGCCGAGGACGAAGAACAGCACACGCAGCGGGCTGTCACCGAGCGAGACGTCCGGGGCCACATCGCTCAGCAGGTCGGCGAAGGCCGCGTCGGCCCCCGCGAAGAGCGCGCCGAAGACCACCAGCAGGACCACGGCGATCCCGGTCGCCCTGACCACCGGCCACCAGCGGTCACGATTGCCGCTGGTGCGCTCGCGCAGTCCCAGCAGCCCCCAGGTGACGCCGGAGACAACCGATCCCCACATGCCGACAACGCCCCACAGCACACCGGGCCACTTGCGGCCGCCGTGCAGGGCGAGCGAGCCGAGGGCGAGGGCGGACACGACGGCGAGGAAGGCCGGCCATCCTGCGTCGCGCAGGGCAGGGACGGCGAGCAGGGCGATGCCCGCGACGGCCCACAGCAGCGTCCAGGGCCGGGGCCTGCGCCCGGCCGCCCGCGCCGCGATCCAGGCGGCCACGGCTGCCGGGACGGCCACGAAGAACAGGTTCAGTCCGAAGCCGTCGCCCAGCAGCAGCGCGGCCAGCACACCGGTCGCCAGAACCGCCCACAGCACCCCGGGACGGATCGCGGCCGGGTCCTTGGCCCGGCTGACGATGATCCACTGAGGGGGCGGAGGAGGCGCGTACGGCGCCGGCCAAGCCGGAGGCGATGACCGCTCCCGCATATAGGCGGGCACAGCGGGAGCTTTCGGCGGTGTGTACGGATCGCGCCTCGGTGGCGCGGCATCGGACGGTCTATCGGACATGGAGTCCCCCTCCCGGCCGGGTCCGCCACGGCGCGGGGCATGGGCAGAACCGACGGCTGTCGGCGCACACCGGTCAAGATCAGCCGGCGGCGTGCCGTCACGCTACGCCGGGCCGGGCACCGCCTCGGCTCCAGGTGCGCGACCGGCGCAGGCCTGTGACGTGCTCGTGACACGGGAGGGGACTCGCAGCCGGTTTAGCTCAGCCCGCGGG
The DNA here is from genome assembly GCF_056270125.1 of Streptomyces sp. RLA131. Taxonomy (NCBI): domain Bacteria; kingdom Bacillati; phylum Actinomycetota; class Actinomycetes; order Kitasatosporales; family Streptomycetaceae; genus Streptomyces; species Streptomyces sp. RLA131. The sequence continues at coordinate 6,287,294 of NZ_JBWDOQ010000002.1, read as the reverse complement.
CACCCAGGCAGGCAGGGGTTCGCTCCGCTCCAGCCACGGGGCGGGCGGAACGCCGTCCGGGCGGGCCGCGACGATGCCGCCCACGATGGCGCAGGTGGTGTCCACATCTCCGCCGGCGCGGGCGGTGGTCCAGAACGCCTGCTCGTAGTCGCCGAGATGACGCGCCGCGGACCAGAGCGCGAACGGCACGGTGTCATGGGCGCTGGTGCGGCGACCGCAGCCGAGCACGGCGGCGACGGTCGCCACATCCGCGTAGTCGAGCATGTCGCGGGCGCGCCGCAGTCCGACGTGCACGGCGCTGCGCGGTACGAGTCCGATGACCTCGTCGAGGAGGGCCACGGGGTCCTTGGGAGCGTCCGTCGCGGCGACCAGTGCCGCCGCCGCCGCGACGGCCATGGCTCCGGCCACGGCCTCCCGGTGCTGATGCGTGGTGTACGCCGACTGCTCGGCCTGCTCGGCCGCCGCCTCCGGCTCGCCCGCGTACCAGGCACCGAGCGGCGCGACCCGCATGGCCGCACCGTTGCCCCAGGAGCCCTGCCCGTTGAACATCTGCGCCGCCAGCGTGCGCCAGTCGGCGCCCTCCTGGCGGATCAGCCGCAGCATCCGGTTCACTGCCGGGCCGTAGCCCCGGTCGAAGTCATGGCGCTGCGCGAAGGACGCGGCGAGTGCGTCCTGGTCGATCGCCCCGCGGCTGTCCAGGACGGTGACCACAGAGCACGCCATCTCCGTGTCATCGGTCCACTGCCACACACCGGCCGGCAGCGTGCCGCTCTGCAGGGACGGGTAGTTGGCGGGTACGAAGAACTGGGAACCGAGGGCATCGCCCAGGGCCAGTCCGCGCAGGCTTGCGAGCGCACGCGTAAGGCGTTCGGAATGTCGGGGCTGAGGGGTCATCGCGCCGGAAACTCTGACATCAGGCGCCATCGCGGTCAATCACCCTGTGCTCAAACTCACCCGCCGGGTCAGCCGTGATAGCGGGACAGGCGCAACTCGGCCGTACGCCAGCGGTCGAAAGGGCGGTCGAGCCGGTACTTGCCGTTGGCCCCGAGCAGCAGCATCCGCGTCTCACCGTTGTCGGGGTTGGACAGGCACTCGAACTCGTCGACCGTCCAGTGGAACCAGCGCATGCAGAACAACCGCATGGTCAACCCGTGGGTCACAATCAGCACGTTCGGCGGGAAGTCGGCATTGTCGAAGGCCCGGTACAGGGTCTCCAGAAAGGCCCCGACGCGGTCGTAGACGTCCGCCCCCGACTCTCCCTGCGCGAAGCGGTAGAAGAAGTGCCCGTACGCGTCACGGGCCTTGCGCTGGCGCTGCACATCCTCGGCGTCCTGGTAGTTGCCCCAGTCCTGCTCGCGCAGCCTCGGCTCCTCCTTGGCCCGGGTGAGGCGCGGATCGAGCCCCAGCAGATGAAGGGTTTCGTGAGTCCGCCGGTAGGGCGAGACGAATGCCTGCACCCGTTCGTCGCCGAAGAGATCTCTGAGCTGGGTACCGGCTGCTCGCGCCTGTCGCTCACCGGTACTGGTGAGGCGCAGAGCGTGATCCGGCACCCGCTCGTAGATCGAGTCGTCGGCGTTGCCCTGGGACTCTCCGTGTCGGATGAGCACAATGCGACGGGGTCGTGCCATGACTTCACTGTATGTGGCCGACCTGGCGAAGGCTCACCCCTGCCCTCTTTGTCATGTCCTCTGCGTGCCGAGGACGCGGGTGATCAGCCCGTCCGACAGCTCCCGGAGCCGCCGGCGAGCGTCCGGGTCGTACGCCTGACCGTCGGCCCTGGCCTTCCGGGCACCGTCGAAGAAGCCGCCGCTACCGGGGGCAGGCCCGTCGATCAGCCGCAGGGCGGCCAGGCCACCTTCCTCGACCGTGCTCCAGGGCGTGACTCCCCCTTCCCGGACCATGGTGGTGTCCATGAACGTCGCCGGGTGCAGGGCGTTGACGGTCACCCCCGTGCCGCTCAGCTCTTCGGCGAGGTCGAAGGTGAACATGATCTGCGCCAGCTTGCTCTGGGCGTAGGCCCTCATGCCGCTGTAGCCGTGCTCGAGCATCGGATCTGCGAAGTCGACGGCCCGCTGACCGACGGAGGCGACATTGATCACCCGCGCAGGAGCCGAAGAGGTCAGCAGCGGCAGGAGCCGGCGCGTCAGCCGGTAGCCGGCGAGATGGTTGACCGCGAGGCGGCACTCGATCCCGTCCGCGGTGATCTCCCGGCGGCCGTCGGGAGAGACGGCACCAATGCCCGCGTTGTTGACCAGGACGTCCAGGCTGGGTGAGCCGGCCAGGACCTCGTCGGCGAGCCGGTCCACCTCGCGCAGGTCGGCGAAGTCGGCGAGCAGCACCTCGGCGCGGTCCTCGCCGGCCGCCTCCCGGATCTCCGCACGGACCTGGTCGGCCCGATCGGCATCGCGCCCGTGGAGCAGCACCCGGGAGCCCCCGACTGCGAGCCTTACCGCGAGCCATCGGCCGAGGCCGTCGGTGGAGCCCGTGACCAGAACGGTGCGTCGTACCTCGTGGAGGCTCACAGGGCGGCCGGCCGCAGCCGCGCGCCACCGTCCACGGAGAGCACCACGCCCGTGGTGAATCCGGCGCCGACGAGATACGCGATGGCGTCGGCTATGTCCTCCGGGCGTCCTACGCGGCCGGCCGGGGCCGATGCCGCGTAGGAGTCGAAGGTCTGCTGCCGGGCGCCTTCGTCCAGCCAGTCCCACCAGGGGGTGTCGATGATTCCCGGCGAGACCGCGTTGACCCGCGTCGGCGCGAGCTCCACCGCCAGCACCGGCACCATCGCCTCGACGGCGGCATTGACGGCGGCGAGTCCCGCGGTGCCTGGTATGGCGGCGCCCGCGGACCCCGCCGTGACGAAAGTCAGCGACCCTCCGGGCCGCAGTACCTCCAGGGCGGCCTGTCCGGCGATGGTCTGGGCGACGAGCTTGCCCTCGGCGGCCTCGCGCAGCGCCCCTGCGGATATCGACCGGAAGGGCCCGGCCGCCGTCGCCCCGGTGACGGCCACGACGGTGTGATCCACTCGGCCGAGACCGACGAAGAAGGCACGGGTGGCCTTCTCGTCGCGCGCGTCGACAGCGGCCCCCGAGGCACCCTCACCCAGCCTCTTCAGTGCGGCTGCGAGCCGCCCGGGATCCCGACCGGTGACGACGACCTCGCGCCCGTCCTCCAACTGCCGCTCGGCAACGGCGAGCCCGATACCCGAAGTGCCCCCGACCACCACGATCCGCTCACTCATGACTCTCCCCCTGCTTCCCTCCGCACTTCGCACCCCACTTACGGGACACGGTGACTCGTTAAATATAAACGAGGCATCGCGTCTCGTAAAGAGGTGAGGTGATCTAAAGTGATCCCATGACAGAAGCGGCCACCCGCGGCAGGCCCCGCAGCGAGACCGCACGCCGCGCCGTACTCGACGCGGCACTGGAGCTGTGCCAGCGCGACGGCTTCCAGGCACTGACCATCAAGGCCATCGCCGAGACCGCCGGCGTCGGCAGGCAGACGGTCTACCGCTGGTGGCCCACCAAGGAGGCCGTGCTCCTGGACGCCCTGCGCGACCTGGGGCTGCGTGAGAGCCGACGGCTCGACCCCGACACCGGGGACACCCTGCGCGATGTCGAGAGCCTCCTGGAGGCGACCTTCTCCCTCACCCACCGGCTCACCGGCAAGGCCGTCGTCGGCCTGATGGCGGAGTCCCAGCACGACCCCGCGCTGTCGGCCCGGCTGCAGGGCACCGTCATCGGTCCCCGCAGACAGGCCCTGCGGGATCTCCTCGCCCGGGGCGTGGAGCGGGGCGACCTCAGCGACTCCGGGGTGGCTCTCGACCTCGCCGTCGACTTCGCATTCGGCACCATGTGGTACCGGCTGCTGAGCCACCATGCCCCGGTCGACGCCGAGCTGGCAGGACACCTCACGGCGGCCCTCGCGAAGCTTCTCAGCCCTTCCGGCTGACCTGCGCGGCTCCGTACGTACGGTCCGACAGCGGCGCGGCGGCCAGGAACGCGTCGAAGCCCTGCCGCCCTGTTGAGCCCCGGCCCTGCCGCACCAGCAGGCCTCCCGCCCGGAGCGCCTTCATCGCCCTGCCCGGCACCGGCACCGGCAACACCACCACCGGCCGGCGGCGCCCTGAGGCCCGTAGGACCGCCCGCACCACTTCCGCCGCGCTCCACACCTGCCGACCGCCGAAGTCCGGGGCCCGCCCGCCGAGCGGCTGCCCGAGCGCCAGCTCCACCAGGCGGTCCGCGACCTCCCCCACCTCGACCGGCTGGAACAGCACCCCGGAGGGCACCGGCACCACGGGCAGCAGGGCCAGTCGCTGAGCGGCAGACAGCACCAGGTCGTGGAACTGCGTGGCTCTCAGCAGCGAGTACGGCAGCTCCGACCCTCCAGCAGCCGTTCCGCCGCGAGCTTCGCCCGGTAGTAGCCGACGGGCACCAGGTCGACGCCCACGATCGACACATGGACCACGTTGACCACGGGCGCCGTCCGGACCGACGAGGCCGCCCGGACCGCGTCGATCAGACGGCGGGTGGCCGCCTCGTCCGTCCTGCCCGCGCCCTTGGTGTCGCTCGCGCAGTTCACCACCACGCCGACGCCACGCAGCGCCTCGGTGAGCCCGGCACCCGTGGCGAGGTCGCCGACCGCCCACACTTCGCCTTCTCCGGCGTCCCCGGTACCCGCTCCGGCCGGCACCTGAGCACCCGTACAGGGCGGCCGGAATCGAGCAGTCCGCGCACCACCGCAGAACCCGGAACCCCGGTGCCGCGGTGCCGCGGTGCCCCGGTGCCGCGGTGCCCCGGTGCCGCGGTGCCGCGGTGCACCAGCAGCGTTTCGTCACGCATGGTCATGACCGTCCCATCCCTTCTCGGCGCTCGCCGGTCCAGGAGGGAGGACGTGGCAGCGACCGTGGATGTGACACGCGGCTACCCCGGATTGTCAGGGGGACCCGTCACACCGTCCAGGACGGTTCGACATCCACCACATCACCCGCCACGGCCAGCACATCCGCGTCCAGATCCGCCCGCTCCGACAGCCGCGCGACCGGCCCGTCGCGGTATTTGGCGCGCTCGGTCGCCGAATCCCACATCGAGAGCACCAGGAAGTCGGATTCCGGGCCCTGTGCGAAGATCCCGCGCAGCATTCCGGGCGAACCCGCCATCGCCGGGTTCCACACCTTCTCCTGCATCAGGGTGAAGTGATCGGCCCGCTCAGGGCGCACCTTGCAGTGCGCCAGCCGCAGCAGGTCGGTGTCGGCGAAGCGCGCACGGAAGCCGACCTTCACATCCAGCCGGTGTTCGAAGAGCTTCACGCCCAGGCTCTCGTACGTCCCGTCCTGCGCCGCGGCCAGCCGGTCGTGCCCGGAGGACATGAAGGCGTCGTGGTACGCCCGCGTGTCCCAGAAGGAGAACAGGTGGGCCACACCGGGCTGCCCCCGGCTCCATCCGCCCCCCTGCCCCCGGAACCCCGGCTCACCGAGCAGCCCCGCCCACGTCCGCTGCCCTCGTTCGAACCCCGCCCGGTCTGTGACGCCGCAGCGAATCCACTTCACCAGCACCGCGCCATCCTATGTCCCACCAGCACCGCTTCCGTCCCGGACGACCCCGTCAACTCCCCTTACGGGTAAAGGAATACGATCCATCGCATGGACGCCCTGCATTCACGCCTGCTCGTCGAGGATTTCGAGTCCGCGGCCCGCTTCTGGACGGCCGCGCTGCGCGACCTGCTGTCCATCGAACCGGTCAAGGTCCTGCCCGAGGCGGGTTACGCAAACTGGGATCTGAACGGCGAGGCCGTCCTGGTTCTCTACGCCCGCCGCAATATCGCGATGACCATCGGCACCCACGTGCTCCCGCCCCGGGCCGAGGCACAGGACGCCGCCATGCTCGTGTTCCGCGTCGCCGAGGTCGACGGCGCCGCGCGCAGCCTCGCCGCGCACGGCGCCGAACTCCTCGTCGATCCCCAGGACCGGCCCGACTGGGGCCCCGGCCTGCGCACGGCGCATCTGCGCACCCCGGACGGCACCCTCGTCGAGCTCCAGTCGTACTGAGCGGTCAGCCCACTCGCCGCAGCAACTCCGCCTCGGTCCGTGGATCCAGTCCGGGCGCGGGCCGGTCGGAGCGCTGCGGCGCCTGTCCCCCTCGTTCGCGTCGCAGCCACTGCCAGGTGTCGGCGACCGTCTCGGCGACGGGTCGGCAGCGCAGCCCCGCGGCGAGCGCCTTCGACACATCGCCCTGATGCAGACTTTCGTACAGCTCACCCGGCGGCAGCCAGACCGGCAGCTGCGTCCAGGGCTCGATGCCCGCGTCGAGGATGGGTCCGGGGTCGGTCCAGCGCAGCTCGGCGTCGGAGCCGGTGGCGCTCACGCACGCCTTCAGCAGTTCGCCCATGGTCGCGTGCCCGGGCCGCGAGACCAGGTTGTACGGACCGCCCAGTCCGCTCCCGGCCGCATCCGCGATCCAGCAGGCGAGATCGCGTACGTCGATGTACTGCAGCGCCAGATCGCGCGGGCCCGGCGCGAGGACCGGGCCGCCGCGCGCGATCCGGTTGAGCCACCAGGGCAGCCGCCCGATGTTCTCGTACGGTCCGATGATCAGCCCGGCACGCACCAGTAGGGCACGTTCGCCGAACGCCTCGACCGCCGCCAGCTCGCCGCCCCGTTTCAGTCGCGGATACTCCGCCTCACCCGTGTCGTCGGGCGAGCCCTCCACCAGTGGGCCGCCCTCCGGCAGCCCCGCGGGCGCCGGATAGGCGTACACCGACCGACTGGACACATACACATGGCGTCCGGCCCGGCCGGCCAGCAGCCGCGCCGCGTCCCGTACCGCCGACGGGGCGCCCGACCAGGTGTCGACCACGACATCCCACTCGCCCTGTTCCAGAGCCGCGAGACCGCCCTCGGCACCCCGGTCGCCGTGCAGGACACGGACGCCCTCCGGCGGCCGGTGACGTCCGCGATGAAAGACCGTCACCTCCCAGCCGCGCGTCAGCGCCGTCTCCGTGACGGCCCGCCCCACGAACTCCGTACCGCCCAGCATCAGAAGCCTCATACCGACGACCCTGCCCGGGCCGACCCGGGTCCGGACCGGAATCGCCCACAGCGCAACGAGGGCGGAGAAACACGGAAAGAGGGCGCCGGCCTCACCGGCCGGCGCCCTCTCCCCTGCTCAGCGGTCAGCTGCAGCCGCTGGTGGAGCCGCAGCCCTCACAGAGGTAGCAGCTGCCGGCCCGGCGCATCTTGGTGCCGCAGGAGAAGCACAGCGGGGCGTCGGCGTTGAGGCCGAGCTGGATCTCCAGAAGCTCCGTGGAGTTGTGCGCGGCCTTGGGGGCCGGGATGGCGGCCACCTCCGGCTTGGGCGTCGCGACGACCGGCTTGGGCGCCTCGGCCTGGAGGGGGGCGGACTGGGCCAGGCCCTCGACGTCGACGTCCTCGGCGGCGGCCTCGTACGAACCGGTGTCGAGGTGGCGCTGACGCTCGTCGGCGGAGTGGATGCCGAGCGCGGAACGGGTCTCGAAGGGCAGGAAGTCCAGCGCCAGGCGGCGGAAGATGTAGTCGACGATCGACTGGGCCATCCGCACGTCCGGGTCGTCGGTCAGACCGGCCGGCTCGAAGCGCATGTTGGTGAACTTCGAGACGTACGTCTCCAGGGGGACGCCGTACTGCAGGCCGACGGAGACGGCGATGGAGAAGGCGTCCATCATGCCCGCGAGGGTCGAGCCCTGCTTGGACATCTTCAGGAAGACCTCGCCGAGGCCGTCGTCCGGGTAGGAGTTGGCCGTCATGTAGCCCTCGGCGCCGCCCACCGTGAAGGAGGTGGTCAGGCCCGGGCGGCCCTTGGGGAGGCGCTTGCGCACCGGGCGGTACTCGACGACCTTCTCGACGGCGGCGGCCGGGGCGGGTGCCTCGGCCTTGGCGGGCGCCTTCGTCTTGGCGGAGAGGGGCTGGCCGACCTTGCAGTTGTCGCGGTAGATCGCCAGGGCCTTGAGGCCGAGCTTCCAGCCCTCGTAGTAGACCTCCTCGACCTCCTCCACGGTCGCCGACTCCGGCAGGTTCACGGTCTTGGAGATCGCGCCTGACAGGAAGGGCTGCGCGGCGGCCATCATGCGCACGTGGCCCATCGCGGAGATCGCGCGGGCGCCCATGGCGCAGTCGAAGACCTCGTAGTGCTCGGGCTTGAGGCCGGGGGCGTCGATCACGTTGCCGTGGTCGGCGATGTGGGCGACGATCGCCTCGACCTGCTCGGGCTGGTAGCCCAGGCGGGTCAGCGCCTGCGGGACGGTGCCGTTGACGATCTGCATGGAGCCGCCGCCGACGAGCTTCTTGAACTTGACCAGGGCCAGGTCCGGTTCGACGCCCGTGGTGTCGCAGTCCATCATCAGGCCGATGGTGCCGGTGGGGGCCAGCACGGACGCCTGCGCGTTACGGAAACCGTTCTTCTCGCCGAGGCGCAGCACGTCCTGCCAGGCCTCGGTGGCAGCGGCCCAGACCGGGGTGTCCAGGTCGTCCGCGCGCTCGGCCGTGCCGTTGGCGTCGGAGTGCTGGCGCATGACGCGCTTGTGGGCGTCCGCGTTGCGGGCGTAGCCGTCGTACGCGCCGACGACGGCTGCGAGCTCGGCGGAGCGCCGGTAGGAGGTGCCGGTCATCAGCGAGGTGATGGCGCCGGCGAGGGAGCGGCCGCCGTCGGAGTCGTAGGCGTGGCCGGTCGCCATCAGCAGGGCGCCGAGGTTGGCGTAGCCGATGCCGAGCTGGCGGAAGGCGCGGGTGGTCTCGCCGATCTTCTCGGTGGGGAAGTCGGCGAAGCAGATGGAGATGTCCATCGCGGTGATGACCAGCTCGACGACCTTGGCGAAGCGCGCGGCGTCGAAGCGCTGGTTGCCGTGGCCGTCGTCGTCGAGGAACTTCATCAGGTTGAGCGAGGCGAGGTTGCAGGACGAGTTGTCCAGGTGCATGTACTCGCTGCACGGGTTGGACGCCGTGATGCGGCCGGTCTCCGGCGAGGTGTGCCAGTGATTGATGGTGTCGTCGTACTGAATGCCGGGGTCGGCGCAGGCCCACGCGGCCTCGGCCAGCTTGCGGAACAGGCCCTTGGCGTCGACCTCCTCGATGACCTCGCCCGTCATGCGCGCCCGCAGCCCGAACTGCGAGCCCTTCTCGTACGCCTGCATGAACTCGTCGTTGACGCGCACCGAGTTGTTGGCGTTCTGGTACTGGACGGACGTGATGTCGTCGCCGCCCAGGTCCATGTCGAAGCCCGCGTCGCGCAGCGCGCGGACCTTCTCCTCTTCCTTCACCTTGGTCTCGATGAAGGCCTCGACGTCCGGGTGGTCCACGTCCAGGACGACCATCTTGGCGGCACGGCGGGTGGCGCCGCCGGACTTGATGGTGCCGGCGGAGGCGTCGGCCCCGCGCATGAAGGAGACCGGCCCCGAGGCGTTGCCACCGGAGGAGAGCAGTTCCTTGGAGGAGCGGATACGCGAGAGGTTCAGGCCGGCGCCGGAGCCGCCCTTGAAGATCATGCCCTCTTCCTTGTACCAGTCGAGGATCGACTCCATGGAGTCGTCGACGGACAGGATGAAACAGGCGGAGACCTGCTGCGGCTGGGCGGTGCCGACGTTGAACCAGACCGGCGAGTTGAAGCTGAACACCTGGTGGAGCAGGGCGTAGGTGAGCTCGTGGTCGAAGATCTCGGCGTCGGCGGGGGACGCGAAGTAGCCGTGGTCCTCACCGGCCTTGCGGTAGGTCTTCACGACGCGGTCGATGAGCTGCCTGAGGCTGTTCTCGCGCTGCGGGGAGCCGACGGCACCGCGGAAGTACTTGCTGGTGACGATGTTGACCGCGTTCACCGACCAGGAGTCGGGGAACTCGACGCCACGCTGCTCGAAGTTGATCGAGCCGTCGCGCCAGTTGGTCATGACGACGTCACGCCGCTCCCAGACCACCTCGTCGTAGGGGTGCGTCCCCGGGGTGGTGTGGATGCGCTCGATGCGCAGCCCCTTGCTCGCCGATCCCGCCGCCGCGGCCTTGCCGGCCTTCGCGCGGGAACCTCGTGCCGGGCCACTCGTCGTCTCTGTCATGTGCCGCCTCCCAATACAGGCAAAACGCCCTGGAGCGCCGCGGTCTTCCCCGCGACACGGTGTTGTCTGCCGCCGGAACGCCCATGAGGCCATGGGTCCCCGGCAAGTCTGTGGTCCGCCGCCGGTCAGTCGGCGGCGTGGGCGGGCTCGGGGACGTCGATGTCCCCGGCGGGCCCTTCCGGCCGCGCGCGCTCGCGCAGCTCGGAGATGGCGGCCTCGAAGTCCTCCAGCGAGTCGAACGCGCGGTAGACCGAGGCGAATCGCAGGTAGGCGACGAGGTCGAGATCCTTCAGCGGGCCGAGTATGGCGAGCCCGACGTCGTGGGTCGACAGCTCGGCGCTGCCGGTGGCCCGCACCGCCTCCTCGACGTGCTGTCCCAGCTGGGCGAGCGCGTCCTCGGTGACAGGACGTCCCTGACAGGCCTTGCGCACGCCCGCGATGACCTTGTTGCGGCTGAAGGGTTCGGTGACCCCGCTGCGCTTGATGACCATCAGCGAGGCCGTTTCCACGGTCGTGAAACGGCGGCCGCAGTCGGGACACTGCCGGCGACGGCGGATCGATGTGCCGTCATCGGTGGTCCGGCTGTCGACGACGCGGCTGTCGGGGTGCCTGCAGAAGGGACAGTGCATGTTTCCCTCCCCTCCTTGTCACCCTCAGTGAGCACACGACGATAAGGCTCACAAGGCCCTCCCGGGCCCCGCGAAGCTGTCACAAGCATAGGCGATTCTCTGAGCCGCAGAGACCTCGGAACACTAGTTGTGGGTGACAGACACCTGCACAACCACTAGATCTGGTGGCGGACCGGTGCGAGGTGTCCACTACCGGACACCCGCGTGTCGCCGCGCACCGACCGGTGGGAGCCTACGCGAGGCCGTGCCTCCCGCTCGACACGGGGGCACGGGTGACACACTGGGTATACACAACGTCACAGCGCGCACACAGTGGCCATATGACGGTGGAGCGATGTAGATTCCGTAATTAATCGAATCCACTTGCGATCTCCCTTCTTGCTATACACCCAATACCTTGATCACGTCAGCCGATCTGCGGAAATTCACTCGAACGTGTGTTTGGCGCAACCTTTCGAAAGCAACTACCGTTGTCGTACTAGGGAGAACACTCGAAAGGGGCCGCCGTGACCACCACCGCAAGCAGCGCCACACTGACAGCCCAGGACCGCTCCCAGGACCGGCTACGCCCGATGGACGCGATGAACGACGACACGCCCAAGCCCGCACGCTCGCTTCCCGGCCGACCTCCGGGAATCAGGGCGGACAGCTCCGGACTGACCGACCGCCAGCGCCGGGTCATCGAGGTGATCCGGGATTCCGTGCAGCGCCGCGGCTATCCGCCGTCCATGCGCGAGATCGGCCAGGCGGTGGGGCTGTCCAGCACCTCGTCGGTGGCCCACCAGTTGATGGCGCTGGAACGGAAGGGATTCCTCCGCCGGGATCCACACCGGCCGCGCGCATACGAAGTGCGCGGTTCCGACGCGACCGCGGCGCAGCCGACGGACACCGCAGGCAAGCCCTCGGCGTCCTATGTGCCGCTGGTCGGCCGAATCGCGGCCGGTGGCCCGATCCTGGCCGAGGAATCGGTCGAGGACGTCTTCCCGCTGCCGCGTCAGCTGGTCGGCGACGGCGAGCTCTTCGTGCTGAAGGTCGTCGGTGACTCGATGACCGAGGCGGCCATCGTGGACGGGGACTGGGTGACCGTGCGCCGCCAGCCGGTCGCCGAGAACGGCGACATCGTGGCCGCGATGCTCGACGGTGAGGCCACCGTCAAGCGTTTCAAGCGCGAGGACGGCCATGTGTGGCTGCTGCCGCACAATGCCGCGTACCAGCCGATCCCCGGCGACGAGGCAACCATCCTCGGCAAGGTGGTGGCGGTCCTGCGCCGGGTCTGAGCACGGACCCATCCCTAGTACTGGGCCCCGAGACCACTGCGCCGGTCTCGGGGCCCCGCTATGCGCTCACGCCTCCGGGGCGGACGCCTCCTTGGCCAGCGCCGCCGCATCGATCGCCGCCAGTGACCTGCGCACCTGGTTGCGGTCGGTGGTGTACCAGAGGTCCGGCATCGTGTTGCGCAGGAAGCCGCCGTAGCGGGCGTTGGCCAGGCGGGGATCGAGAACGGCGACGACGCCCCGGTCACCGGTGGCCCGGATCAGCCGGCCCGCCCCCTGGGCCATGAGCAGGGCGGCATGGGTGGCGGCCACGGCCATGAAGCCGTTGCCGCCCCGCTGTTCGACATCCTTCTGGCGGGCGCTCATCAGCGGATCGTCGGGGCGCGGGAAGGGGATCCGGTCCATGACGACCAGCTGGCAGCTGGCACCGGGGACGTCCACCCCCTGCCAGAGCGAGATGGTGCCGAACAGACAGGTCCGGGCGTCGTCGGCGAAGCGCCGGATCAGCTCGCCGAGCGTCTCCTCGCCCTGGAGCAGGATCGGGTGGTCGAGTCGGCCGCGCAGTGCCTCGGCCGCGGCCTGGGCTCCGCGCATGGACGAGAAGAGACCGAGGGTGCGCCCGCCGGCGGCTTCGATCAGCTCGGTGAGCTCGTCGAGCATGTCCTCGCGGCCACTGTCCCGGCCCGGCTGGGACAGGTGTCTGGCGACGTAGAGGATGCCCTGCTTGCGGTAGTCGAAGGGCGAGCCGACATCGATGCCCTTCCAGTCCAGGACCTCTTCCCCTTCGGCGCCCTGGGTGCCCTCGGGCGGCAGACCGAGCGAGGCGGCGACGCCGTTGAAGTCACCGCCGATCCTCAGGGTGGCGGAGGTCAGGACGACGGAGCGCTCGTTGAAGAGCTTCTCGCGCAGCAGCCCCGAGACATTGAGCGGGGCGACGCGCAGGGACGCGCCGAAACGCTCGTGCCGCTCGTACCAGAGCACGTCGTACTCGGAGCCCTCGACGATGCGCTCGGCGACCTCGTGGACATTCTCGATGGAAGCCTTGGCGAGCTTGCGCACGACGTCCTCGTCCTGGACGGAGCGGTCGCGGGTCTCGCCGAGCGAGGTGAGCACCAGACGGCAGGCGTCACGCAGGGCCATGAGGGCGTAGGTCAGATCCTCGGGGATCTCTTCGAGACGGCCGGGGAGGGCCAGCTCCATGAGCCTCTCGAAGCCCTCGGAGGCGCTGAGCAGCGCGTCGGCCGCCTTCTCGTTGACCAGCTTGGCGGCCAGCTTCACCGACCGGTTGACCCGGCCGGGAGTGAGCTCGCCGGTGGCGACCCCGGTGACCCGGGAGACCAGCTCATGGGCCTCGTCGACGATCAGCACCTCGTGCGGAGGCAGGACGGGGGCGCCTTCGAGGGCGTCGATGGCGAGCAGGGCGTGGTTGGTGACGACCACGTCGGCGAGCTTGGCGCGCTCGCGGGCGGCCTCCGCGAAGCACTCGGCCCCGTACGCGCAGCGCTGGGCGCCCAGGCACTCGCGGGAGCTGACCGAGATCTGGGCCCACGCGCGGTCGGACACGCCGGGGGTGAGGTCGTCGCGGTCGCCGGTCTCGGTCTCGTCCGACCAGTCGCGCAGCCGCAGCAGATCCTGGCCTAGCTTGCTGCTGGGCGCGGCTGCCTCGAACGGGTCGAAGAGACCGTCACCCTCGTCCTCGGGGACGCCCTCATGGAGCCGGTGCAGGCACAGGTAGTTCGACCGGCCCTTGAGCATCGCGTACTGCGGCTCGCGGCGCAGCAGCGGATGCAGGGCCTCGACGGTGCGCGGCAGGTCCCGCTGGACCAGCTGGCGCTGGAGGGCGATGGTCGCGGTGGCCACGACCACGCGTTCGCCGTGCGCGAGCGCCGGTACCAGATAGCCGAGGGACTTTCCGGTGCCGGTGCCGGCCTGGACCAGCAGGTGGGAGCCGTCGTCGACAGCGGCTTCGACGGCCTCGGCCATGGTGACCTGGCCGGGGCGCTCCATGCCGCCGACCGCGGTGACGGCGGCATGGAGGAGTTCGGAGAGGGCGGGCTTCGTCATAGGCACACCAGAGTAAGGGGCCCCACCGACAACGCGACCGCGGTCACCGAGCGTGAAGGGGGTTCTCGACGGTTCCGTGGACCGCGGCGTGCGGACGCTCGGGGCGGTCGCGGTAGCCGTCGAGGTGGAGCCGGTTGCGGTTGAGGCAGAGCCGCTCGATCCGCGGGACCAGCAGGTCGTAGGCGGCGAAGCGCTCCTTCAGCTCGGGGAAGCGCTCGTGGTGGCGGAGGATCTCCTCGCGCACCAGGGCCCAGAATTCGGCTTCGGGTACGCCGAGTTGGTCCTCGCAGAGCGGGCTGAGGTAGCGGAACACTCCGATGAAGAGCCCGGAATGGATGAACTGGGTCAGGAACGCCGGTTCCTCGGTGAGCAGCACGGCGCGGACGTCGTCGGGCATCGAGGCGTGCTCGGGGAGCGCCTCGGCGCTGACATTGATGTCGTCGACGAAGTCCTTGACGGCGAGCCGGACCGGGGTGTCGTGCTCGTCGAAGACGACGATGGCGTTCTCCCCGTGGGGGGAGAAGACGGTGCCGTACCGGTAGAGGAAGTGCAGCAGCGGAGGCAGCAGCGCTCCGAAGAGGCGCCGCAGCCAGACGCGCGGGGCGAGGCCGGATCGGGCGACCAGTTCGGCGGTGAAGGACCGGCCTTCGTGGTCGGTGTGGAGCAGGGCGGCCAGGGTGCGGGCCCGTTCCCCGGGGTCGAGCCGGCCGGCGAGGGGCTCGCGCCAGATCGCGCCGAGGAGTTCCTTGTACTGGTAGGGGACGGAGGGAAGCCGGTTGTAGACCGGGTGCTCGACGGTGACGGAGGCGACCTCGCCGAGCAGGACGACGCGGGTCTCGTCGCGGAGGAAGGGGTCGGCGTCCCGGAGGCCGTGCACCCAGGCGGTGACGGCGGGGGCGGCGAGCGTGCGCTCGGTGGGGAGGCCGCGCCAGACGAGGGTGTTGAGGATGGAGAGGGGGAGCTTGACGGTGAGGCGGTCGGGGCGGGTGGTGTTGAGGAAGGTGCGGACGGACTGCTGGGGCAGCCGGAGGTCGTTGTCAGTGGTGAGTGGAATGATGCTTGTGTCCGCGATTGAGGGGGTGAAGAGTGGTACGACGATTTCGTCCCACTGCCAGGGGTGCACGGGCAGATAGAGATAGTCGTCGGGGTCGAGGCCGCGGTTGGTGAGTTCGGCGTCGAAGGCTTGGTGGATCTGCGGGTCGAGTTCGCGGGCGTAGAGCCTGGCCGGGTCCCGCAGGCCCGCGGTGCCCCGGTAGGTGGCCAGGCCGGTGCGGGCGGCGATCCAGGGAAGGCGTTGCGGGTTGCGGGCCTCCGGGGCCCAGCGGGCGGTGTCGGTGGCGGAGAAGCCCAGGCGTCCTTTGTTGAGCACGAGCCAGGGGTGGCCGGTCTGGTGGCCTTCGAGTTCGGCGTAGCCCAGGTCGGCGAGCTGGGCGGCGGTGGCGCCGGTGTGCTCCAGGCGGGCGTCGGCGGCGAGGGTGGCGCTCAGTTCGCGCAGCAGGTGGCCGAGGGTGCCGCCGTCGATGCAGAGCACGGTGTCGTGGGCGTGGGTGACGAAGTGGAAGGGGTCCGAGGTGGGGGTGATGGAGGCGGGGTCGACGCGCCAGCTGCCGTAGGTGCCGCGGCGGGCGCGGAAGCGGTAGGTGATACCGGCGGTGAGCGGCAGGCGGTAGGCGTCGGGGCCGCCCTCGGGGTCCGGCTCGGGGGTGATCACCTCTTCGTACGCGAACTCGGCCAGCAGCTTGGCCAGTAAGCGGCGGGCGACGCGGTGCCAGGTCTCGTGGTCCAGTTCCTGGGGAAGGTGCAGCACGTTCTCGGCTCCAGTCAGAGGAGGTCACGCAGTACGCGATCACGGATCATGACGGCCGCTCGCTTGGCGGGCAGCTCGACTTCGGCGGAGAGGCGGAAGCCGGCGGCGAGGAAGGCCGCGACGGAGGGGGTGTTGCGCAGGTCCGGCTCGCCGACGACACGGGCGCAGGCCGGACGGTGGTCGAGGATCTGGTCCGCGACGGTTCGCAGGAGCGCCGCGCCCAGGCCCCTGGCACGGTCGGCGACGGCGCCGATGAGGAGGTGGACGCCGGTGTCGTGGGGGCGGGCCGGGTAGTAGCGGGCGACGGGGTCGAGGTCGGCCCGGTAGATCTCCCAGTAGCTCATGGGGGTGTCGTCGAGGACGCCGAGGCAGGGGACGCTGCGGCCGTCGCCGTCGAGCTGGGCGCGCAGATGTCGCCCGGTGACGTCGGCCGGGCCGTCGAGTTCCCAGAATTCGGCCACGGCCGGGTCGTTCATCCAGTGGGTGATCAGCCGGAGGTCGCGGTCGGGCTGCACCGGGACGAGCCGGAAGGTGCCGACTCCGGTGTCGGTGGGGCTCCAGTCGGCCACCCCGTCGAGAAGGTCCTCGACGAGGGCGGGCGGGCCGGGCCGCACTGCCGGGTCGTCGGCGAAGAGCTCGAAGGCCTCGGGCGGCAGCTGGAGATCGAGGGTGTCCTCGGGGCCGGCGTCGGCGGTCGTCATCGCGGCGGCCTCCTCTCTGGGGACGCTGAAGGCGCCCGGCGCCTCGGACAGGCGGGATTCATACGAGGGGGTTGGGAATGGTGACGTACACGGACTGGGTGTCGACCGGGCCGACGAGTTCGTCCATACCGTGCAGGCGGGTGAGGAGGTTGGCCTTGCAGCGCAGGCCGGGGGTCTGCAGCAGCCGGGCGGGCAGACCGGAGCGCCCGGTGGCGGCGGCCCTGGACAGGAAGCGGCGGAACGCCGCGACGAGTACCTGCTCGTCGGCGAGCCGCTGGCTGCCGAAGGCGCCGATCAGGCCCAGGACGTTGTTGATGCCGACGTAGTAGGCGATCCGTTCGTCGGCGACGGTGTCGGCGACGAAGGTGTCGCTGTCGGTGCCGATACCAGGGAGGCGGCGGTCGAGCGCTTCGCGGTGGCTCTCGCGGAAGTAGTAGCCCTGGTTGTCGCGGTAGCGGCCGCCGCTGGGCCAGCCCTCGGCGTCCAGGAGGACCAGTGTGTTCTGCTGGTGCGCCTCCAGGGCGATGCCGGCCTCGCCGTCCAGCCAGAGGATGGGCTGCACGACCACTTCGAGGTAGCGCAGGAACCACTCCGCGGCGACGGCCGGGGTGGGGCGTCCGGTACGGGCGGCGATGCGGGCGACGAGCCGGCCCAGGTGTGAGCGCAGGGCGGTGCCGGGCGCGCCCGGCCAGGGACGGGGGGAGGTGAGGCCGGCGACGCAGGCGATGTCGTCGTCCGGACCGAAGGGGTTGTGGCGCAGCACGACGTCCAGGCCCTGGACGGCCTCGCGTCCGCTGCCCGGGCTGTCCACGGCGAGCCAGGCCGGATCGCGCACGATGTCGAAGCCGGGGGCGCCCGGGGTGCCGGGAAAGGCGGCATGCCACTGCTCGGCGAGGCCGCCGCGCAGCAGCCGGTGCACCTCCACACCCCGGCGCAGTTCCTTGCGCAGGTTCTCCCGGCGGGAGTTGGTGATGCGCAGGCCGAGGGACAGCTTGAGCATCGCGGTGGCGCCGGGGCGGTAGACGGTGCGGACGGAGGAGGTGGGGTGCCAGGGTTCCCCGGCGGGGCCGAGGTCGTGGAGCAGCCCGGCGTCGAGGAGGGTCCGTACCTCGGGGCGGTGCGGGAGGTCCCTGGCCTGCCAGGGGTGCAGCGGCAGGGGTGCGGTGCCCTCGGGGAGACGGAGACCGGGGCCGGCGAGTCCCGCGAGGAGCTGGTCGGCGGCGACCGGGCGGCCGCGTTCGGTCCAGGCCGAGTCCATGGCCAGGACCGAACGGTCGACGGCCAGCCAGTGGAGCCGGAAGGAGCCGCGGAGCTCGGGTGAGAAGTGCCGGGCCTCGGCGTCGGAGAGGCCTTCGCGCCCCTTGGGCGTGGGGTGGAGGGGGTGACCGAGGATCAGGGCCTGCTCGGCGTCGAGAAAGGGGTGGATGCCGGCCGGAGCCGCGGGCGCCGCACGGCGTTCGGCGACGAAGACGGCGGTGCGGCGTACGGAGTCGGCGACCCGGCCCACCAGGTCGGCCCCGTCGGACGCCACCGCGTCGGTTCCGGCCGCGGCTTCGCGGGCGATCAGCGCCGCCACCGTCACGGCGTCCACGGGCGGGCCGCCGGTCTCGAACCGGGCGGTGCCGAAGCGGTGGTGGCCCACGGCGGACCAGTGCCGCACCGGGATCCGCAGGGCGGTTCCGCTGGCCGGGAGCGGCACCAGGAGGGTGCCCTCCGGCGGTTCGGTCAGCCCGGTCTCGCGCACCCAGCACCGCAGCAGGTTCTCGGCCCCGGCGGCGTCCGCCGCCGCGTAGGCGTCGGGTTGCTCCAGCGGGTCGGCCCCGGGAACGCCGCGCTGCGGCTGTGCCGTCCGGGGTGACACGGCCGGGGTCTCGGTGCCCGGAAGCACGGTCATCGCTTCGCTCCGTTCATGGCGGGGGGAGCCGGGGCGGGCCGGGTGGATACGGCTGCCCGGGGGCCGGCGGCCGCCGCGCCGGTCATGACGGGCTCCCCGGCGCGTACCGTTCCGCGGCGGCCAGCGAGTCCGCGAGGCGGTCGAGGACGGCTTCGGCCTGTTCGTCGGTGATGGTCAGTGGGGGGAGGAGCCGGATGACGCAGGAGTGGCGGCCGCCGAGTTCGAGGATGAGCCCGCGACGCAGGGCTTCCTGCTGGACGGCGGCGGCGAGGCGGGGTGCCGCGGGGAGGGAGCCGCGGTCGTCGGGCTCCGCGGCCGGGTCGACGAGTTCGAGGCCGAGCATCAGCCCGCGGCCCCGGGCATCGCCGACGCAGGGGTGGTGGGCGGCGAGACCACGCAGCCGGGCCAGCATCCGGGCGCCGAGCACCGCCGCGCGCTCGGCGAGGCCCTCCCGTCGTACGTAGGCCAGGGTCGCCGCGCCGGCGGCCATGGCGAGCTGGTTGCCGCGGAAGGTGCCTGCGTGGGCGCCGGGGCGCCAGGTGTCGAGCTCCTCGCGGTAGACGATGACGGCGAGCGGGAGGCTGCCGCCGACGGCCTTGGACAGCACCATGACGTCGGGCACGATGCCGCTGTGCTCGACGGCCCAGAAGGCACCGGTGCGGCCGACGCCGGTCTGCACCTCGTCGGCGATGAGCGGGATGCCTCGCTGGGCGGTGATCGCCCGCATCCGGCGCAGCCAGTCGTCCGGCGCCGGAATGACGCCGCCCTCGCCCTGTACGGGTTCGAGGATCATCCCGGCGGCGGGCTGGATGCCGCCCTTGGGGTCGTCGAGCAGGTTCGCCGTGAGCCGTGCTGACAGTTCGGCGCCCCGGTCGCCGCCGACGCCGAACGGGCAGCGGTAGTCGTAGGGGTAGGGCAGCCGGGTCACCGGCGCGTCGGCGGCGCCGGCCGCGGCACGTACGGCGGTGTCGCCGGTGGCGGCGAGGGCGCCTGCGGTCATGCCGTGGTAGGCACCCGAGAAGGCGAGCAGTCCGGAGCGGCCGGTGGCGGTACGGACGAGTTTGATGGCGGCTTCGACGGCGTCCGTGCCGGCCGGTCCGCAGAACTGCACCCGTCCCCGCTCGGCCAGTTCGCGCGGCAGCGTCTCGAAGAGGGCTGTGGTGAAGGCGTCCTTGACGGGGGTGGCGAGATCGAGGACGTGCAACGGGGCCCCGGAGTCGAGGACTTCGCGGATCGCCTCCAGGACGACGGGGTGGTTGTGCCCCAGCGCCAGCGTTCCCGCGCCGGACAGGCAGTCGAGGTAGCGGCGGCCGTCGGCTCCCTCGATCGTCATGCCCCGGGCGCGGACCGGGACGACCGGCAGCGACCGTGCGTAGGTGCGGGCCCCGGACTCGCGCAGTGACTGGCGGCGCAGGATCCGCTGCCCCGCCGTGTCGCCGCTCTCCTCGAAGTCACCGGCGGGTACGGCCAGTTGCTCCGGCACGCTGGAAATCACGGCCACGTAGTCACTCCTCGGCATCGGCGGCGGCTCCCCGCCACCTCCAACGACCGGCCGCGCTCGCGGGCAACTGCCTGCGCTCAAGATCCTCACAACGGAACCACAGACCCGGCCTCAGCCGTCCTCAACGGCACGGGCATAGTGGGGCGTTGCCCCGTCACCGGGGAGACGTCATGTTCACAACAGGGGGATCGACCCATGCCATCCATACGGCCAGTTCTCGCCGCGGCCGGAGTCGCCGCGCTGCTCGCGGTGTCCGTCACCGCCTGCGGGCGGTCGGGCGACAACGCCGACGACAAGCCGAGTCCGTCCGCGACCGCGACGACCTCCGGCACCGGCGGCTTCAAGCTCCCCACCTCCCTTCCCACCACGGCCGAGGACCTCGACAAGTGGAAGGACGCCCTCAAGAACGGCGGCTGGAAGAACTGGGACAAGGAGCAGTGGCTGCGTGACGCGGCCGACTTCATCAACCCGATCGTCAAGGACCTGTGGGACGCCGACCGGCTGCGCGACGCCGGCAAGACCCCGTCCCAGGACCAGGACGACAGCGACGTCTCGGACGCCGACGACGGCACCACCGACCCCCAGCCCGCCGCGGTCCGGGCCAGGCAGCTCTCGACGCCGTATCACAGCGCCTCCCCCGCGACCGGCAAGCTGCTGTTCGACATGCCCGAGGGCCAGGCGGTCTGCTCGGCCACCGTCGTCAGCGACCCCGCCCACCCGGGCAAGAGCAACCTGGTGTGGACGGCGGGCCACTGCGTCCACGCCGGCGCCTCGGGCGGCTGGTACCGCAACGTCGTCTTCGTGCCGTCCTTCAACGACAAGGGCATGACCGGCTCCGCGCTCAAGACCGCCAGCAGGCAGCAGCTCGCCCCGTACGGCACCTGGTGGGCCACCAAGGCGGGCACCACCCAGCAGTGGATCGACGGCGGCGGCGAGTCCTCGAAGACCAGCACCGCCTACCCGTACGACTTCGCGGTGCTGAAGGTGAAGAACCCGGACTCCGGCAAGTCCCTGGAGGAGACCGTCGGCGCCTCCGTCCCGGTCTGGTTCGACGCCCCGACCGCCGAGGGCATCGACAGCGTCCAGGCGGACGGCTACCCCGCGGCTGCCCCCTTCGACGGCTACGGATACCAGCAGTACAGCTGCACCGCCGACCCGGTCCGGCTGAAGCTCACCTCCGGCTCGCCGACCATGAACTGGCTCGGCTGCAGCATGACCGCCGGGGCCTCGGGCGGCGGCTGGTTCGCCAAGAAGCCGGACGGCACGACGGCGCTGGTCAGCAACACCTCGATCGGCCCGGCCACCGGCCACACCTGGCTGGCGGGTCCGCACCTGGGGTCGCAGGCCAAGTCGCTCTTCGACAGGATCCGCACCTCGTAGCCGGATACGTCCGGATACGGATATGGCGAAGGGCCGCCCCCGTCGGGGCGGCCCTTCGCCATCCGTATCCGGACGAGCGCCGGTGCCGGTGCCGGCTCCGGTGCCTGTCGGTGATCAGCGCCGGGCGACGAGCGCGTACGGCTCCAGATCGGCGGCCAGTTCGTCATGGACGCGGGCCTTGAGGAGCGTGCCGTCGCCGGTGTGCTCCTCGGAGAGCACCTCGCCGTCGGCGTGCGCCCGGGCGATCAGCGCGCCGTGCGTGTACGGCACGAGCGCCTCGATCTCGACCGCGGGGCGCGGCAGTTCCTCGTCGATCAGCTCCAGCAGCTCCTGGATGCCCAGGCCGCTGCGGGCGGAGACCGCGATGGCGTGCCTCTCGTTGCGCAGCAGGCGCTGCAGGACGACCGGGTCGGCGGCGTCCGCCTTGTTGACCACCACGATCTCGGGTACGTCGAGCGCACCGACGTCGCGGAACACCTCACGCACCGCGGCGAGCTGCTCCTCCGGCACCGGGTGCGAGCCGTCCACCACGTGCAGGATCAGGTCCGCGTCCGCGACCTCCTCCATCGTCGACCGGAAGGCCTCGACGAGGTGGTGCGGCAGATGCCGTACGAAGCCGACGGTGTCGGCCAGTGTGTAGAGCCGCCCGCCGGGCGTCTCGGCCCGGCGCACGGTCGGGTCGAGGGTGGCGAACAGCGAGTTCTCCACCAGCACGCCCGCACCGGTGAGCCGGTTGAGCAGCGAGGACTTGCCGGCGTTGGTGTAGCCGGCGATGGCGACGGAGGGCACCTTGTGGCGCTTGCGCTCCTGGCGCTTGAGGTCGCGGCTGGTCTTCATCTCCGCGATCTCCCGGCGCATCTTCGCCATCTTCTCGCGAATCCGCCGCCGGTCGGTCTCGATCTTGGTCTCACCGGGGCCACGGGTGGCCATACCGCCGCCCGAGGAGCCGGAGCCACCGCCACCCATCTGCCGGGACAGCGACTGACCCCAGCCGCGCAGTCGCGGCAGCATGTACTGCATCTGCGCCAGCGAGACCTGGGCCTTGCCCTCACGGCTCTTGGCGTGCTGGGCGAAGATGTCGAGGATCAGCGCGGTGCGGTCCACCACCTTGACCTTGACGACGTCTTCGAGGTGGATGAGCTGGCCGGGGCTGAGCTCACCGTCGCAGACCACGGTGTCGGCGCCGGACTCCAGGACGATGTCCCGCAGCTCCTGCGCCTTGCCGGAGCCGATGTACGTCGCCGGGTCGGGCTTGTCGCGGCGCTGGATGACTCCGTCGAGCACCATGGCGCCCGCGGTCTCCGCGAGCGCCGCCAGCTCTGCCAGCGAGTTCTCCGCGTCGCCCATTGTGCCGTCCGTCCAGACACCGACGAGGACGACCCGCTCCAGGCGGAGCTGACGGTATTCGACCTCGGTGACGTCTTCGAGCTCGGTGGAAAGTCCCGCGACGCGGCGCAGTGAGGCGCGCTCGGAGCGTTCGAGCTGGTCGCCGTCGCGCAGCCCGTCGATCTCGTGGCTCCAGGCGGCGTCCTCTTCCATCAGGGCCTCGGCCCGAGCGCGGCGGGTTTCCGGAGAGGAGGAAGAAGTGGAGGAGGTCATTGGATCCTTTGCTCGCTGACGACAGGTGTCTTAGGAGGAACGTCCGGAGGTCCCGGAGGATTCCCCCTGACGATGGTCCCACGCGGCCTGCCGCACGTCACGTGTGTTTCCTGGCAACGGGAGCGGGAGCCGGAGCCTGTGCCGGAGCCGGTGCGGGAGCCGGTGCGGGAGCCGGTGCGGGAGCCGGTGCGGGAGCCGGTGCGGGAGCGGCCGCCGGTCCGTCGCTCTTCCAGTCGCTGTGCCCCGGCATCGGCGGGGTGTTCCTGCCGTACAGCCAGCCGTCGAGGAAGCCGGTCAGGTCGCGGCCGGTGATCTCGTCGGTCAGCTCGACGAAGTCGCGGGTCGAGGCGTTGCCGTCACGGTGCCGGGCGACCCAGGCGTGCTCCAGTCGCCGGAAGGCGTCGGGGCCGATCTCGGTGCGCAGCGCGTACAGGGCGAGGCCGGCGGAGAGGTAGACGTTGGGACGGAAGATGCCGAGCTTGCCGTCCTTGCCGGGGGGCAGGGGGGCGGCGGGCGGGCCTCCGGCGTCGCGGATCTGGCGGTCGAGGCGGTAGACCCGGTGGGCCAGGTCGTCGAGGTCCAGGCGGTACTTCTCGGCGGCGTAGAGCCACTGGTACCAGGTGGCGTGGCCCTCGTTGAGCCACAGGTCGGACCAGCCGGCGGGGGCGACGCTGTCACCGAACCACTGGTGCGCGAGTTCGTGGACCATGATCGGGGCGACGTCGGACTCGGCGGCGAGCAGCACGCGGCGCTCGAAGAGGGAGAGGGTCTGGGTCTCCAGCTCGAATCCGGTGGCGGTGTCGACGCCGAGGATGCCGTACGTCTCGAAGGGGTACGGGCCGACCTGCTTCTCCATCCACGTGATCTGGCCGCCGGTCAGGGCCAGCCGCTTCTCCAGCTCGGCGCGGTCCTTGTCGGCGGCGCCGATGACGTCGCGCAGTGGCAGGCCGTGCGGGCCGGTGCGGTGCAGCACGGCGGAGCGGCCGATGGACACCTGGGCGAGTTCGGTGGCCATGAGGTGGCTGGTGCGGTACGTCCAGGTGGTGACGGCCCCGCGGTGCGCCTCGGACTCGGGCAGACCGTTGGCGACGACGGTCAGGTCCTTGGGGGCGGTGACCCGGAACGTGAAGCGGGCCTTGTCGGAGGGGTGGTCGCTGCAGGGGAAGACGCGGTGGGCGGCGTCGGCCTGGTTGGCCAGGGCGAGCCCGTCGGGGGTGCGGATCCAGCCGCCGTCCCTGCCGGCCCCGGGATCGCTGCTGTGGACGACGGTGATCAGCAGCCGGTCGCCCTCGGGGACCGGGATCTCCGGGGTGACCACCAGTTCCTCGCGGGCGGTGGACCAGCGGGCGGGGCGGCCGTTGACCTCGACGGAGCGGACGGTGCCGCTCGCGAAGTCGAGGTCGAAGCGGGTCAGGGTGTCCTTCGCGAGGGCGTCGATCCGGGTGACGGCGTCCAGCGGCCTGTCGTTGCCGTGGTAGTCGAAGGAGATGTCGTAGTCGTAGACGTCGTATCCGCCGTTGCCGAGGTCCGGGTAGAGCCGGTCGCCGACCCCCGCGGCGCCCTCCCCGGGCAGGGCCGCGGCGGCCAGGGCGGCGACGGCGAGAGCGGTCAGGGCGGAGCGGCGGGCGAGGGGGGCGAAAGGTCCGATCATGCGATACGGCTATCAGCCAACCGGTCACGGCGGGTGGTGGCGCGGCCACGTTCCACCCGAACGGATGGTGCCCGCCCCCACCGGCCCCTGTGTCTACGTGTGTGCCGCCGCGACCTGGCGCTGCGCCCGGTAGACGTCGTAGACCCCGGGGACGGACCGCATGGCCCGCATGAGGGCGGGCAGGGCCTCGGCGTCGGGCAGCTCGACGGTGTAGGTGTGGCGGACCCGGTGCTCCTGCGGGGGCTCCACGGCCGCGTACACGATGCCGACGCCCTGGGAGGCGATGACCTCGGTGAGGTCGGCCAGCAGCCGGGGGCGGCCCAGCGCCTCGGCGAGAAGGGTGGCCCGGTAGCCGGAGCCGGCGGTGCCGCCCCGCCAACGGACGGCGACCCGGTCCCGGCCGGCGGCGGTCATACGGTCCACGGTGGGGCACTCACTGCGGTGCACGGCGACCGTGCCGCCCCGGATGGCGAAGCCGGTGACCTCGTCGGGCGGCACCGGCGTACAGCAGCGGGCCAGCCGGACCGAGGCACCGGGCGGGTCGGTCTCGGCGACGGGGTCGGCGGCGCGGGCCGTGACGGTGGCCGCGGTGCGCAGGGCGGGAGCGGCCGGCTCGGCCTCCCGCTCGGCGGCCGGGTGGGCGTCGAGCCAGCGGGTGATGGCGATCCGGGCGGCCGGGGTACGGGCGTGCTCCAGCCAGCCCGGGGAGGGGCCGTACACATCGCTGCCCGGGCCCTCCGCGCCCATCAGCAGGTGCAGGGTGTCACCGTCGCGCAGGGCGGTGCTCAGCGGGGCGAGCCGCCCGTTGACCCGGCTGCCGACGCAGGCGTGGGCGCCCTCGCCGTGCAGCGCGTACGCGGCGTCCACACAGGTCGCGCCGTCGGGCAGGCCCACGGTGCCGCCGTCGTCCGAGAAGACGGTGATCTCGCGGTCCTGGGCGAGGTCCTCGCGCAGCGCGCTCCAGAAGGTGTCGGAGTCGGGGGCGTCGCGCTGCCAGTCCAGCAGCCGGGAGAGCCAGCCGGGCTGGGTCGGGTCCAGTCGCTCGCCGTCGGCGGCCACCGGGGCGTCGGCGACGGCGTACGGATTGCCCAGGGCGATGACGCCGGCCTCGGCGACCTGGTGCATCTGCCGCGTGCGGACCAGGACTTCGGCGATCCGGCCCTTGCCGTCGGCGATGGCGGTGTGCAGCGACTGGTAGAGGTTGAACTTCGGCGCGGCGATGAAGTCCTTGAACTCCTTGATCACCGGGGTGAAACAGGTGTGCAGCTCGCCCAGGACCGCGTAGCAGTCGGCGTCCTCGCCGACCAGCACCAGGATGCGCCCGAAGTCGCAGCTGCCGGGCTGGGTGCCTCCGCGTTTGACCCGCACCCGGTGCACCGACACCACATGGCGGGGCCGGACCAGGACCTCGGCGGCGATACCCGCCTCGCGCAGCACGCCGCGCACGTCCTCCGCGACGGCCTCCAGCGGATCCGGGAGCGCCGCGTGCGCGATGAGGGACTCGCGGGTCCTGTCGTAGTCCTCGGGGTGCAGGATCGCGAAGACCAGGTCCTCGAGCTCGGTCTTGAGCGCCTGCACACCGAGCCGCTCGGCGAGCGGGATCAGGACGTCGCCGGTGACCTTGGCGATGCGCGCCTGCTTCTCGGGGCGCATGACACCCAGCGTGCGCATGTTGTGCAGCCGGTCGGCGAGCTTGATCGACATGACGCGTACGTCGTTGCCGGTGGCGACCAGCATCTTGCGGAAGGTCTCGGACTCGGCGGCGGCGCCGTACTCGACCTTCTCCAGTTTGGTGACGCCGTCGACGAGATAACGCACCTCCTCGCCGAACTCCTCACGGACCTGATCGAGGGTCACATCGGTGTCCTCGACGGTGTCGTGGAGCAGCGAGGCGGTCAACGTGGTGGTCTCGGCGCCCAGTTCGGCGAGGATGAGGGTGACGGCGAGCGGGTGGGTGATGTACGGCTCGCCGCTCTTGCGCATCTGGCCCCGGTGCGAGGACTCCGCGAGTACGTACGCCCTGCGCAGGATGTCGATGTCGGTGCCGGGATGCAGGGCGCGGTGCACCTTGGCGATGTGCTCGATGGCGTCGGGCACCCTGCCGCGGCCGCTGCCGGGCCCCAGCAGCGCGGCTCGGCCCAGCCTGCGCAGATCCGCGCCGCGCAGCAGGAGCCTGCTGCGTCCACCGCCACTGGACACGGCGTCCACTGCGTTGTCTGCGCTCATTCGGCACCTCCGGCAGCGTCGACCGGCGGCGGGAAACATCCGTGCCGGTCCTTGATGCTACCGAGCCCACCACGTGCCGCTGCCACGCTCTCGCCCAGAGTGATCGTCATCACCCGTTCGAGGGAACGAGTGCGGTTTCAGCTGCCTCCGGCAAGCCAGTCGGAGTCGATCACGCCCTCGGCCACGATCACCGCCGGGCCGGTCATCTCGACGGTGCCGTCGACGTGTTCGGTGATCACCAGCCGACCGCCCGGCAGATCCACGGTGTACGTCACCGGACGGCCGGTCACCGCCGGGTCGGCACCGTCCCTGCGGGCGGCGGCCACCATCACCGCGCACGCCCCGGTGCCGCAGGACCGGGTCTCGCCCGAGCCGCGCTCATGGACCCGCATCGCCACGTGGCGCGGGCCGCGGTCCACCACGAACTCGACATTGACGCCGCTCGGGTAGGCCTGCGCCGGGGCCGTGAGCGGGGCGGCGGTCAGCTCGCCGGCGTCCGCGAGGTCGGCGACGAAGGCCACGGCGTGCGGATTGCCCATGTTGACGTTGCGGGCGGGCCAGTGGTGGTCCCCGACGGTGACCGTGACCTCGCCCTCGGGAAGCAGCGCGCTGCCCATGCCGACGGTGACGTCGCCCTCTTCGCCGGGCCGGCCCTTCGCGATGTGGACGCGGCGCACGCCGGCGCGGGTCGCGATCGTGAGGTCCCCGGCCTGTACCAGGCCCGCGCGCCGCAGATAGCGGGCGAAGACCCGCACCCCGTTGCCGCACATCTCGGCGACGCTGCCGTCGGCGTTGCGGTAGTCCATGAACCACTCGGCCTCGTGGGCCATCCCGGCCGCCTCCGGGTGCGCCGCCGAGCGGACGACCCGCAGCAGCCCGTCGCCGCCGATGCCGGCCCGCCGGTCGCACAGCCGCGCCACGACGGCCGGCGACAGCTCGGTCAGCCCGTCCGGGTCGGGGACGATCACGAAGTCGTTCTCGGTGCCGTGGCCCTTGAGGAAGGGCAGGCCCTGCGGTGCGGTGGTCACGTCACGATCGTACGGGGACCTAGCGCAGGCGGGCGACCCGCCAGAAGGCGAGGACGGCGAGGAGGACGGTGATGGCCACGTAGAGCACCACGAAGCGCCAGTCGGGGCGGCGCCCCGAGCCACGGGCGGGCAGCCCGGGCCAGGTGGTGCCGACGCGGCGGGCGGCCATGATGCCCCAGCCGGCGGAGCAGCAGCACAGCAGCAGGCCGAGCATGGCCACGACGGCGCCGCCGTCGCCGAACTCGAAGGCGAGGGGGAAGGCGAACATCAGGGAGCCGACGGTAGCCAGCGCGATGATCGGGGCGAGCTGCCATATGCGCAGGCGGCGCGGCGGGCGCAGTTCGCGGAAGGACTCCTCGGCCTCGACCTCGACCTCGCCCTCCAGCCCGACATCACCTTCGCCGTCGGCCGGATCGGGCTCCCCGTCCAGGGGCCCGTCGACAACCAGTTCCGGCAGTTCGCCGGAACTCCCCTGCCCCTGGTCCGGTTGCGGTCTGTCGCGAGGGCCGGCCTCCATCGCCACGCGCCCTCCCAAAAGTCCGACACCGTAACCCGATGCTCGATGATGGCATGCGCATCGCGGGGTCAAGTGCCGCTGAGGCGTCCCGATGCCATCACGTGATCAGGCTGTGACCGCGTGGCCGAGCAACGCCAGCGCCTGTTCGCCGAGTTCCTTTCCGCGAGCTGTGAGCCAGTGCACCCGCTGGTCACGGCGGAACCACGAATCCTGGCGGCGCGCGAAGCGCTTGGTGGCGCGTACGGTCTCGGCGCGCGCCTCGGCGTCGGTGCACTCGCCGGCGAGGGCGGCCAGTACCTGCTGGTAACCCAGTGCGCGCGAGGCCGTCCGGCCCTCGCGCAGACCGGCGTTCTCCAGTTCCTCGACCTCCGCGACGAGCCCGGCCTCCCACATCCGGTCGACACGGAGCGTGATGCGCTCGTCGAGCTCGGGGCGCGGGACGTCGACGCCGATCTGGACGGTGTCGTAGACGGTGTCCTGCCCCGGTCCGGGCAGATTGGCCGTGAAGGGGCGCCCGGTGATCTCGACGACCTCCAGCGCCCGGACGATGCGGCGGCCGTTGCTGGGCAGGATGGCCAGCGCGGCCTGCGGGTCCACGGCGGCCAGCCGGGCGTGCAGCGGCCCGGTACCGTGCGCTTCGAGCTCGGCCTCCAGTCGGGCGCGTACGTCCGGATCGGTGCCGGGGAACTCCAGGGCGTCGATGGCGGCCCGTACGTACAGGCCCGAGCCGCCGACCAGGACCGGGGTGCGGCCGGCGGCGTGCAGCCGGTCGATCTCGACGCGGGCCAGGCGCTGGTACTCGGCCACGCTGGCGGCCTCGGTGACGTCCCAGATGTCGAGGAGGTGGTGCGGTACTCCCTGCCGTTCGCCGGCGTTCAGCTTGGCGGTGCCGATGTCCATGCCGCGGTAGAGCTGCATGGAGTCGGCGTTGACCACTTCGCCGTTCAGAGCCCGGGCGAGGGCGACGCCCAGGTCGGACTTGCCGGCCGCGGTGGGACCGACGACGGCGATCACGCGGGGTGCGACGTTGTTCACGCGCACAGTCTCCCAAACCACGAGGGCGCTCTTTCCCGCATCGGAGTAGGGTCTTGGTGGTATGTGCCTATTGTGCGGTTTTTCCGTGGGACGGAGCGGGGACCGATGACGCTGAAGGAGACGCTGAAGGCGAAAGCCGGCCAGGTCAGGACCCATGCGGGTCACTTCGTCGACCGGCACGGGGACCGTATCGAGTCGGGGCTCGACAAGGCCGCCCGCAACGTCGACATGCGCACCAAGGGGAAGTACGGCTACCAGATCGGCATAGGCGTCGGCAAGGCCAGGGGCGCGCTCGGACATCTCAGGAAGCAGCGTTGACGCTCCCTGCCCCCGCCGGGCCTCAGGACCAGGTCGCCACGAAGTAGCCGACGCCGTAGGGCGCCTGGTCGTACAGCAGTTCACCCTGGACGGCGGTGCCCTCGGCGGCGCCCGCCAGTACCTGCCAGGGGGCCCGGCCGGCGACCTTGAGCTGCGCGGACAGCTCCGCGTCGAGGGCGGCCAGCGCGGCGGTGTCGGCGGCGCCGAGCGCGGCCGACACGGCGGCGTCGTACGGTTCGGCGCGCTCGTCCAGATAGCCGGGGGCCTTGACGGTGCGGCAGGCGCTTCCGTCGCCCATCACCAGCAACGCCACCCGGTCCGCGATGTCCGCCAGACCGCGGCCCAGGCCCAGCATGCGCTCGCCCGGCGCGTCCGCGGGCACGGCGGCGGCGTGCAGGGGGGCCGCCACGCTCGTACGCTCCAGCAGGGAAGCCGCGACCGCCAGGGACGGCGCGAGCGGCACCGCGTCCCCGCCCGTCCCCAGCCGCAGCCGGCGGTCGACTCCGTACGGGCGCAGCGAGGCCTCGCCGCCGCCCTCCCATACGTGGGCCCGCTCGCCCGCTCCGACGACGACCAGCAGATCGGGTCGGGAGGCCGCCAGCACCCCGATCGCGTCCGCGCACGCCGCGCGCAGCCCGTCCAGTTCCGGCGCGGCGCCGGCCGCCACCTCGGGCACGAGCAGCGGCGGGCAGGGACAGACAGCGGCGGCGACGAGCATGATCGGAACCCTACCGGCTCAGTACCCCTCGGGGACGCTGTCCTGGAGGTGCTCGTCGGCCTGCTTGCCGACCGAGGGGTTCTTGCTGTCCCGGACCAGCTCGGCCACGGTGAAGCGGCAGTAGTAGGTGGTGGTCATGCCTTCGTTGGTCTGCAGAAATCCGTCCTGGGTGCGGTAGAGCCAGCTGCGCCGCACGCTGAACGGCTTGGAGGGCTTGAACCGGGTCGCGGTCTCCTCCAGCTCGCGCAGCGCCTCCTTGCGGGAGCCGGTGAAGTGGCCGAGCAGCTCGACCTCCCAGCGCTTGTTCTCCCCGCTGCCCACGGTCTCCTCGACGAACATCCCCCAGTAGGCCATGCGGCCCTCCCCCTTGTTCGGCTTTCTTGACCGGCCTTCTGACCGGCCTTCTCGATTTGGCCGTTCGACCCGGCCGTTCGTCCCGTACCGAAACGATCACGTTCCGTACGGAAGCAGTCAGTCGCAGCCGCAGCCCGAGGTCACCGCGGCCGCCTGCGCGGGAGCGCCGACGGTGGGCAGGCCCAGCATGACACCGGCCGGCTTGGCGGCCGGGGCCGCGTTGCGCAGCTCCCACGAGTCGCCGGCCCGGGTGCGGCGCACGGCGAGGGCGGGCTTCTCGGCCAGGAGGTGGTGCGGGGCGGCGTAGGTGATCTCCACCGTGACCACGTCGCCCGGCCGCACCGGCGCGTCCGGCTTCTCGAAGTGCACCAGCCGGTTGTCCGGGGCGCGCCCGGACAGGCGGTGGGTGGCCTCGTCCTTGCGGCCCTCGCCCTCGGCGACCAGAACCTCCAGCGTCCGGCCGACCTGACGCTTGTTCTCCTGCCAGGAGATCTCCTCCTGGAGGGCCACCAGCCGCTCGTAGCGCGCCTGCACGACCGCCTTGGGGATCTGGCCGTCCATGTCGGCGGCCGGCGTGCCGGGCCGCTTGGAGTACTGGAAGGTGAAGGCCTGCGCGAAGCGCGCCTCGCGCACGACGTGCATGGTCTGCTCGAAGTCCTCCTCGGTCTCGCCGGGGAAGCCCACGATGATGTCGGTGGAGATGGCGGCGTCGGGCATGGCCGCGCGCACCTTCTCGATGATGCCGAGGTAACGGTCCTGCCGGTACGAGCGGCGCATCGCCTTCAGGACGGTGTCCGAGCCGGACTGCAGCGGCATGTGGAGCTGGTGCATCACATTGCGCGTCTCGGCCATCGCCGCGATCACGTCGTCGGTGAAGTCGCGCGGATGCGGCGAGGTGAAGCGGACCCGCTCCAGCCCCTCGATCCGCCCGCATGCGCGCAGCAGCTTGCTGAAGGCCTCACGGTCGCCGATGTCGGAGCCGTACGCGTTGACGTTCTGGCCCAGCAGCGTGATCTCGGAGACACCCTCGGCGACCAGGGCCTCGACCTCGGCGAGGACGTCGCCGGGGCGGCGGTCCTTCTCCTTGCCGCGCAGCGCGGGAACGATGCAGAAGGTGCAGGTGTTGTTGCAGCCCACGGAGATCGAGACCCAGGCGGCGTACGCGGACTCACGGCGGGTCGGCAGCGTGGACGGGAACGCCTCCAGCGACTCGGCGATCTCGACCTGCGCCTCTTCGGCGATCCGGGCCCGCTCCAGCAGCACCGGCAGCTTGCCGATGTTGTGGGTGCCGAACACGACGTCGACCCAGGGGGCCCGTTTGACGATGGTGTCGCGGTCCTTCTGGGCGAGGCAGCCGCCGACGGCGATCTGCATGCCGGGGCGGGAGGCCTTCTGCGGCGCCAGCTGGCCGAGGTTGCCGTAGAGACGGTTGTCGGCGTTCTCACGCACCGCGCAGGTGTTGAAGACGACGACGTCGGCGGAGACCGTGCCGTCGGCCCCCTTCGCCGCGCGGACGTAACCCGCGTCCTCCAGCAGGCCGGACAGCCGCTCGGAGTCGTGGACGTTCATCTGGCACCCGTAGGTGCGGACCTCGTACGTTTTCAAACCGACTGCCTCACTCCCGCTCACCCGTCCAGGGTAAGGGCTCCCGCCGGACCGTCACGCCGCGAGCCCTCGGCCCCCGGTGCGGCCTCGGGGCCCCGTCAGGGCTTGAACCGGGCGGGCCACCAGACGGCCGGCCCGATGTGCCGGACCAGCGCGGGCAGCAGCAGCGAGCGGACGACCAGGGTGTCCAGCAGCACGCCGAAGGCGACGATGAACGCCACCTGCGCGAGGAAGGCCAGCGGGATCACCCCCAGGGCCGCGAAGGTGGCCGCCAGCACCACTCCGGCCGAGGTGATGACACCGCCGGTCGCGGTGAGCCCCTTGAGGACGCCGAAGCGGGTGCCGCGCCCCAGGGTCTCCTCGCGGACCCGGGTCATCAGGAAGATGTTGTAGTCGACTCCGAGGGCGACCAGGAACACGAAGCCGTACAGCGGCACGGACGCGTCGGTACCGGAGAAGCCGAACACATGGCTGAACACCAGGGAGGAGACCCCCAGCGTGGCGAAGAAGTTCAGCCCGACGGTGGCGACCATGAGCACCGGCAGCAGCAGGGAGCGCAGCAGCAGCACCAGGATGAACAGCACGATGGCCAGCACGACCGGCACGACGATCCTGCGGTCGCGGGCGACGGTGGTCTGGGTGTCGTACTGCTGCGCGGTGTGGCCGCCGACAATGGCGTCCGCGCCGGGGACGGCGTGCAGCGCGCCGCGCAGCCGCTGAACGGTGCGCTTGGCGGCGTCGCTGTCGGCGGCGTCCCCCAGCGTGACGTCGACCATGACCCGGCCGTCCTTGACCAGCGCCGGGCCCCGACCGGCGGTGCCGGAGCCACCGGAGGCGGTGACGGCGGCGGCCGAGGCGACTCCCGAGGTGTTTTCGGCGGCGCTGACGACCTCCGAGGTACGGCCGGCGTCGGCGATGACGACGGCGGGGTTTCCGGAGCCGCCGGGGAAGTGCTTGCTCAGGACCTGCTGCGCGGTGACCGAGGGGGCGTCGTTGACGAAGGTCTCATCGAGCGGCACGCCGCCCGAGTGCAGCGTCGGGGCGAAGGCGGCACAGGCCAGCAGCACCACCAGGCAGACGCCCCAGGTGCGGCGCGGGGCACGGTCCACCAGCGAGGCGACCCGGCTCCAGATGCCGCGCCCGGACAGTCCCGGGTCACCGGGGTCGGCCGCACACCGGGGCCGGGCGGGCCAGAACACGGCGCGGCCGAACAGCGCCAGGGCGGCGGGGAGGAAGGTGAGGCTGGTGACCAGGGCGCAGACGATGCCGATGGCGCCGACCGGGCCGAGCGCCCGGTTGTTGGTCAGGTCGCTGGCGAGCAGGGCGAGCAGGCCGAGGACGACGGTGGCGGCGCTGGCGGTGATGGCGCCCCAGGAGCGGTGCAGGGCGGCACGGGCGGCGGCGAACCGGTCGCCACGCGCGGCGAGTTCCTCGCGGAAGCGGGCCGACAGCAGCAGGGCGTAGTCGGTGGCCGCGCCGATGACCAGGATCGACAGGATGCCCTGGACCTGTCCGTCGACGCGCACGACGCCGTGGCCGGCGAGTACGTAGACCACCGCGCAGGCCAGGCCGAGGGAGAAGACGGAGCCGATGATGATCACCAGGGGCAGCAGAACGCCCCGGTAGACCAGCACCAGGATCAGCAGGACCACGCCGAGCGCCACCATGAGCAGCAGGCCGTCGATGCCCGCGAAGGCGTTGGACAGATCGGCCTGGGTGGCGGCCGGGCCGGCGAGGCGGGCCGTGGCACCGTCCACCTTCCCCGCGGCGGCCAGGACACGGTCGGTGGTGTCGCCGAGCCGGTCGCCGAGGTCGGTGCGCAGCGGTACGACGCCCTGCAGGGCGCGCCCGTCCTGGGAGCGGACGGCCGGTGAGACCTCGCCGGTGACTCCGGAGGTGCCGGTGAGCGAGGCGAGCGCGCGGGTGGCCGCCTGCTGCTGCGCGGTGGTGATCTTCCCCTGGCCGGCGGTCCAGACGACGATCGCGGGCAGTGTCTCGTCCCGGTCGAACGCCTCGCGTGCCGTGACGACCTCGGTGGACTCCGCGTTGCCCGGCAGGAAGGCGGCCTGGTCGTTCGTGGCGACCTCGCCGAGCTTGCCGGCGTAGGAGCCGGTGGCGCCTCCGACGCCGAGCCAGACCAGGACGAGAAGCACCGGGACGAGCCGGCGGACGCTGCTGGGAATGGATCTCATCGAACGGATTCCTCGGTCGTGTCGGTGTGCGCGCGCACTTAATCTTAATCACAAAGTATCTCAATGATCGAGAGAGATTAGAGTGGACGTGTGCGCGAACCAGAGGACGACCCGGTGCCGGCCACCGACCTGCAGGCCTTCGCTGTCCTGCTGCGCCGGATGAACAGCGAGTTCAACCGCATCGCGCACGAGTTCGCGAACTCCCAGAAGCTCCACCCCACCGACGTCCAGGCCCTGGTGGCGGTCCTCGACGGGGACGGCCACGGCGGGGCCCTGACCCCGGGACTGCTGCGCGAGCGGCTGAACCTCACCTCGGGCGCGGTCACCGCCGTGGTGGACCGCCTGGAGCGCGCGGGCCACATCCGCAGGACCCGGGACGGCGCCGACCGCAGAGTGGTGCATCTGCACTACGCGCCACGGGCGATGGCCGTGGCGCGCGACTACTTCAGCCCGCTGGCCCGCACCACGGACGCGGCCCGCGAGCAGTTCACCGAGCCGGAACTGGCCGTCGTCGTACGCTTCCTGGCCGCCATGAACGACGAACTCGCCGCGCTGCGCACGCAGTCCGACTGAGTCACCGCCCGGCCGCCGCCACCTGCCTCTCCTGCGCAGCCTGCTGATGGGCCGCGGAGGAGATGTTGCGGGCCATCCCCCCGAAGACGAGCGAGTGGAAGGGCGACACGCTCCACCAGTACGCGTGCCCGGCCAGCCCCTGCGGATGGAACAGGGCACGCTGGCCGTAGACCGTCCGCCCGTGCTCGTCCCGGCCGGCCGTCAGCTCCAGCCAGGCCAGGCCCGGCAGCCGCATCTCGGCACGCAGCCGCAGCAGCCTGCCCGGCACGATCTCCTCGACCCGCCAGAAGTCCAGGGAGTCACCGGCCCGCAGCCGGGCCGCGTCCCGGCGCCCCCTGCGCAGCCCGACCCCGCCGACCAGCCGGTCCAGCCAGCCGCGCACCGCCCAGGCGAGCGGGAAGGAGTACCAGCCGTTCTCACCGCCGATGCCCTCGATCACCCGCCACAGCACCTCGGACGGCGCGTCGACGACGCGCTCACGGGTGTCCGCGTACAGGCTGCCGCCGGCCCAGTCCGGGTCGGTCGGCAGTGGATCGCTGGGGGCACCGGGCACGGCGGCCGACGACCAGCGGGTGACGACATTGGCCTCCCTGACCCGTTCCAGGGCCAGCCGCAGGGCCATGTCGAAGCCGACCAGGCCGCCGCTCGGGTCCGGTACCCAGCGGGCGATGTCGTGCTCGCGGCAGACCACCTCATGGCGCAGCGACTCCGTCAGCGGGCGCGCGATGGACCGGGGGACCGGTGTCACCAGCCCCACCCAGTGGCTGGACAGGCCCGGGGTGAGGACCGGAACCGGGAGGATCACCCGCCTGCGCAGCCCGGCCACGGCGGCGTAGCGCTGCATCATGTCGCGGTAGGTCAGCACCTCCGGGCCCCCGATGTCGAAGGCCCGGCTCACCTCGGGCGGCAGCTCCGCGCAGGCCACCAGAAGGCGCAGCACATCACGGACGGCGATCGGCTGGATGCGCGTGCGCACCCACTTGGGCGTCACCATGACCGGCAGCCGCTCGGTGAGGTACCGCAGCATCTCGAAGGACGCGGACCCGGAGCCGATGATGACGGCGGCCCTCAGCTCGGCCGTGGGGACGCCCGACTCGCGCAGGGTGCGCCCGACCTCGACCCGTGAGCGCAGATGGGGTGACAGCTCCCGTTCCGCCAGGCCGCCGGGGGCCAGCGCGCCGAGATAGACGATCCTGCGCAGGCCGGCCGCCCGGGCCTCCCGCGCGAAGATCCGCGCCGCCTCGCGGTCCGCCTGTTCGAAACCCGCTCCCCCGCCCAGGCCGTGGACCAGGTAGTACGCCACATCCATCCCGCGCATGGCGGCGCCCACCGAGCCGGCGTCCGTCACATCGCCGCGGGCCACCTCCACCCGGCCCGACCACGGGTGGTCGCGCAGCTTGGCAGGGGTGCGGGCGAGGCAGCGCACCCCGTGTCCCGCGGCCAGCAGCTCGGGCACCAGCCTGCCGCCGATGTACCCGGTGGCGCCGGTGACCAGGCAGCGGAGCGGCCGGTCGGCAACGTGGTCCGTCATTGTCCGCCTCCTGGACCGGCTCTCGCCATCCCTCTCCGATCCCTTCCGATCCTCGCCCATCACGGCTCTTCCGGCCTGCGCAGCGCGCACCCCGGTGGGGTGCCACCGCGGGTACCCGCCGGCCTGGAGCCGCTGCGCCGACCCTCCTCCTACGGCACCGGGAGTTCCAGCCCGGCCATGGCCCCGGGGCCGAGTGCCAGGGCCGCCCCGACCTCAGCCGGAAGGTCGCCCGCACCCAGGAACCCGGCGGTCAGCCCGGCCGTCACGGCATGCCAGTCACGGGCTCGGCGGAGCATGGCGTGGTCGCTGCCGGCCAGCTCCAGCCGGCACACCGGCGTACCGGCGCCCCTGGCCCGCCGCGCGAAGTCCAGGGACAGCCGGGGGTCGGTGATCCGGTCCAGGTCCGAGTGGATCAGGACGGTCGGGGTGTCGCCCAGCCGGTCCGCCGGCTCGCCCTCGGGGCACCAGGGCGCGAGGGCTATGACAGCCCGCACCTGGGACCGGCCGCCGACGCGCAGCGCCGCCCGGCCGCCCATGGAGTGGCCGATCAGCACCAGCGGCACCTGGCCGTAGCGCCGGGTGAGCTCGTCCAGGGCGCGGGAGGCGTCCTGCGCGGCGTCGGCCCGGGAGCCGTTCCAGCCCCGGTGGCGGTAGCGGACCCGTCCGGTGACGATGCCGCGGCCGGCGGTACGGGCACGTACCGCCCGGGCGAAGGGACGCATGCGCAGCGCGGCCGGACTCCACAAAGGCACGGCGTCCGGGCTGTCGGCCCGGCCGCCGTGCAGGAAGAGCACGACGGCCCCGGGCCGGGTCTCGTCACCGTCCATGACAAGTGCCTGATGGTCCGTCAAGAGCGCTCTCCCTGCTCGGTCGTGCCGGACTGCCCGGCTGCGTGAACTGCTCCGGCGGCCTGTCCCACCCGGGTTACCCGGCGGCGACGGTGACCACCACCGAGTGCAGACCCGTGGCGCCGTCCGGGACGGTGCCGGTGCGCCGGTCGGTCTGGATGTATCCGTCGCGGTCCGTGGCCCGGACCTCCAGGCGGTGCACGCCCGGCCTGGCGGGCCACTCCCACAGCCACTGACGCCAGGTGTCGGTGCTGTCCTCGGCTGCGAGCCGGGCGGTCTGCCAGGCTCCGCCGTCGACCCGCACCTCGACGCGGTCGATGCCCCGCTGCTGCGCCCAGGCGACCCCGGCGACCGGGACGGTGCCCGCCTCGGGCCGGGCGAAGGGCTTGGGGGTGTCGATCCTGGACCCGGTCTTGACCGGT
Source organism: Streptomyces sp. RLA131 (assembly GCF_056270125.1). Taxonomy (NCBI): domain Bacteria; kingdom Bacillati; phylum Actinomycetota; class Actinomycetes; order Kitasatosporales; family Streptomycetaceae; genus Streptomyces; species Streptomyces sp. RLA131. The sequence continues at coordinate 6,249,353 of NZ_JBWDOQ010000002.1, read as the reverse complement.
GCCCGGCGGGCCCAGCCACGCTTGACCCAGTACGCGTCGTAGGAGCCGAACGTGGTCAGCTCCAGGTCGGCGAGCCATTTGCAGGCCGACACGTAGCCGTAGAGGCCGGGGACGACCATCCGGACCGGGAAGCCGTGGGCGAAGGGCAGCGGCTCGCCGTTCATACCGAGGGCGAGTATCGCGTCCCGGCCGTCCATGACGGTCTCGACCGGGGTTCCCAGGGTCATGCCGTCCACCGAGCGGGCGACCAGCTGGTCGGCGGGCCCGCCCCGGGAGGGCGGCCGCACTCCGGCCCGCTTCAGCAGCCGGGCCAACGGGACGCCCAGCCAGCGGGCGTTGCCGGCATAGGGGCCGCCGACCTGGTTGGAGACGCAGGTCAAGGTGATGTCCCGCTCGATCAGGTCACTGTCCAGAAGGTCCTGGTAGGTGAGGGTCAATGGGCGGGTGACGCCCTTACCGTGAATGCGCAGCCGCCAGTCGCGGGCGTCGACGGCCGGTACGACCAGTGCGGTGTCGACCCGGTAGAAGGTGCGGTTGGGGGTGATGAAGCCGCTCAGTCCGGGAATCCGCAACCCCGCGCCGCGCGGGACCGCGGGGGCCGGCGAACCGGGTGCGGGCAGGGTGATCGCGGCCCGGGAGGCGGCCGCCCCCGCGCTCGCGGCGGAGTTCAGCCGGCGGCCCAGCAGGCCCGCACCCGTGGAACCCAGCGCGACGGCCCCGGCTGCCAGGGCGAAGCCCCGGCGGTCCATCTCCCGGTCCGTCGCGGTGCCGGGCGTGGCACCGGCGACAGCGCCGGCGCCGTGACCGGGTTGTTCTCCGCCCGTCCCTGCGGCGGTGGCCCTCATCCGGCCGGTGAGCAGGTACAGGGTGCCCGCCCCGGCGAGGGCTCCGGCCACCGACGGCACCCAGTCCGTCCCGCCCGCGTCCGGCCGGCCCGCCGCGGCGAGCGAGCCGACCAGGCCGAACACCAGGACGCCCGCCGAGGCGGTCCGCCGGTGGCGCAGGGCCAGTAGCCCGAGCCCGACCGCGAACAGCGCCAGCACCGCCAGGATGCCGAGTTGCAGCACCAGCTTGTCGTCGGTGCCGAACCGCCGTACCGCGAAGTCCTTCACCACGGCCGGTGTGCGGTCGATGGCCGCCCCGCCCACCGCGACCACCGGGCTCGCCTGGGGCCGGACGGCGGCGGAAACGGCCTCCGCGCATCCCAGTGCTGCGAGCCCGGCCAGCAGTCCGTCCAGGGCGCCGAGGGCGCCCCGGACCGCGCGTGCTGCAAGGGGCGGCAGGTGCTGGCGCGATGAGACGCGCGGTTCGTTGCTCACACCGGTTGTCCGAGGCCACCGGCCCCCGCGGCTTGGCCGATCTCTCGGACGAATGAACTTCGGGGCGATCAGGAAGGGGATCGCCCCCGGTACCAGTCCGGAGCCGCGGCGGCTCCGGATCACTCATGAAAGACGACGCGCGCGGAAGGAACGGCATGGTGCGGCGCCGAGTGGCGGTGGTGGGCGGCGGAGTGGCGGGGCTGACGGCCGCGTACGTCCTGCAGCGGGACCACGAGGTCTCCCTGTTCGAGGCTGACGACCGGCTGGGTGGCCATGCGCACACGCATGACATACCGGGCCCCGACGGGAGGGTGATCCCGGTCGACAGCGGATTCATCGTGCACAACGAGCGCACCTATCCGCAGTTGTTGCGGCTCTTCCGCGAACTCGGCGTGCGCACGCAGGAATCCGAGATGAGCATATCGGTGCGGTGCGACGGGTGCGGGCCGGAGTACGCGGGGGCGCTGGGGGCCAGGGGGCTGTTCGCGCAACCGCGCAACGCGGCGCGCGGGCGCTATCTGCGCATGCTGGCGGAGGTGCCGGCGTTCCACCGCCGGGCGCGCCGGCTGCTGGCGGCGCCGGAGGAGGACGGGACGAACCCGCGGACGCTGGGCGAGTTCCTCACCCGGGGACGTTTCTCGGCGTACTTCGTGTCCCACTTCATGACGCCGGTGGTGTCGGCGGTGTGGTCCTGTCCGGCCGAGACCGCGCTGCGCTACCCGGCCCGCTATCTGTTCCGGTTCCTGGAGCACCACGGGATGCTGGCCGTCACCGGGTCACCGACCTGGCGTACGGTCACCGGCGGCTCGCGGACGTATGTGGAGCTGGCCGCCGAGCAACTCGGGACGGTGCACACCGGCGTCCCGGTACGGGCCGTGCGGCGCTTCCCCGACGGGGCCGAGGTGGTCACCGACGACGACACGGACAGGTGTTCGACGCCGTGGTGCTGGCGGTGCACGCGGACCGGTCGCTGAGGATGCTGGCCGACCCGACGGAGAGGGAGCGGCAGGTGCTCGGTGCCTTCCGGTACTCGCGCAACCCGACCCAGCTGCAGCGGGGTGCTCTTCGAGGGCATCGGGGACTTTCAGCTGGCCCGTTTCAAGGCGGATCCGGGCAACCGGGGCCGGATCATGGACCGGGGGCTGTGGAGCTGGACCCGGCACCCGAACTACTTCGGCGACTTCTGCGTGTGGTGGGGGCTGTATCTCCTGGCGTGCGCGGATTGGCGGGCGGCGGCCGTCGCGGTGGTGTCCCCGCTGCCGATGAGTTTCCTGCTGACCGGCGGCAGCGGGAAGGCGCTGCTGGAGCGGCACATGGCGGACCGCCCGGGGTGGGCCGAGTACGCCTCGCGCACCAGCGGCTTCGTCCCGCTGCCGCCTCGCTCCGCGCGGGCGGTCAGTCCAGACCGCGAGCGGAGCGGAAGCGGGCCAGGCCGTCGGCCAGGTCGATGATGGGTGCCGGGTAGTCCAGGCGGTCCCGCACCCGGCCCGGCAACTGCCAGGGCTGGTGCACGGCTGGGCCGTCGACGCCGGCGAGTTCGGGAAGCCAGCGGCGTACGTAGTCCCCTCGCGGGTCGAAGCGCTTGGCCTGGGTGAGGGGGTTGAGGACCCGGTTGGGGCGGGTGTCGGTGCCGGTGCCCGCCACCCACTGCCAGTTGAGCTGGTTGTTGGCGGCGTCACCGTCCACGAGCAGGCTCAGGAAGTACTCGGCACCGACCCGCCAGTCCACGTAGAGGGTCTTGGTGAGGAAGCTGGCGGTCAGCAGCCGGGCGCGGTTGTGCATCCAGCCCTCGTGCCTCAGCTGCCGCATGGCGGCGTCGACCACCGGGTAGCCGGTGCGGCCGTCCCGCCAGGCCTGCGCGTCGTCGTTGTCCGGGCGCCAGTGGTCGTGGCGCGTGCGCAGGTCGTGCCGGAAGACCTCGGGGCGGGCGGCGAGCACCTGGAGGTGGAAGTCGCGCCAGGCCAGTTGCCGGACGAACGCCTCGGCGCCCTCACCGCCGTGTTCCCGGGCCCGCCGCACCAGCTCGACCGGGGACAGGCAGCCGAAGTGCAGATAGGGCGAGAGGCGGGAGGTGGAGTCGCCGGGCAGGTCGTCATGGCCGTCCGCGTATCCGTCCAGCGGCCCGGCCAGCCAGGACCGCATCAGCTCCCGCCCGGCCGTCTCGCCGCCCTTCGGGAGTGCCGGTGAGGGCTGCCCCGGAGCCAGCGTCCCGCCGTCGGGCAGCGGGTCGGACCGCAGACCGGGCACCCGGACCAAGCGGGGCGCGGCCAGCGTCTCGCGCACCGGAGCGCTCTCCCAGCGGCGGTGGTAGGGCGTGAACACCGAGAAGTGGTCCCGCGCGACGGGCGTCAGGGCGCCGGGGGCCGCGACGGTGATCACGGTGTCGTGGACGTGCAGCTCGCGGCCGTCGGCCGCCAGGGCGGTCCGCAGCCGCTCCTCCCGGGCCGTGGCGTAGCCGCTGGCGCCGGCCGCGATGTGCACCTGCCCGGCGCCGGTCTCGGCCGCCACCTTGCGGGTCTCCTCGGCGACGTCGCCGGTACGGATCACCAGCCGGCCGCCCCGGTCGCGCAGCCGTGCGTCCAGGGCGGCGAGGCTGTCGGCCAGGAAGGCGGCCCGGTTCGGGACGGCGAACCCGGTCCGCCGGATGTCCCGGTCGACGACGAACAGCGGCACCACCTCCTCACCGGCGGCGAGCGCCGCGCGCAGCACGGGGTTGTCGTGCACGCGCAGGTCGGCGGTGAACAGGGCGACGGTGACCTTCACTGATGTACTCCGGGGGTGTGCTGTGCTGTGTCCAGTGCTGCGGCCGCAGGCGTTCACCGGGTTGGGGCCGCCTTCGGGCGCGCTCGTCCTCATCGCCGGACCAGGGCTGCTCCCCCACCCAGCGGTGTCCGGGGGCGCTGATTTCCCGGCCCGTCCGGCAACCCGGTCACCGCGCTAGGCCGACTGGGGGAAGGCCATGAGGGCCAGTGGCGCGCTCGTGGGCTTCTTCGAGCCGCCGGCGGGCTCGACGGTGATGCCCATGCCGGTGGCCTTGTCGACCGTGCCGTCCAGCAGGACGGCACGGGTGGACGTGCCCGGGGAGCCGGCGGCCGCGGAGGCCGGCATCAGGCCCGCCGACCGCATCGTGCCGTGGTCGTCGAACCACAGCTGGTAGACCTTGCCGCCGCGCAGTTCGGGCATCCCCTCGGCGAAGAACGCCGCCTGGTTCAGGCTGCGGGAGACCACGACGGTGCCGGTCGCGCCGTCGACGAGCTTCCCGGAGCTGCTGACGGCGTCCGGGGACGCCAGTACCCGGGACAACTGCGCGGTCCGCCGCTCGACCTGCCGGGCCTGGGCCCGGGCGTCCCGCGCCTCCTGGTGCTGCCACACGGCGATGCCGCCGAAGGCCGCGGCGGCGGCCAGGCACGCGGCCAGCGCGAAGCGCCCCACGGACCGTGACGCCGATCGCACCCGGCCCGGGGACTCCTCGTCCCGTCCGGTCCGCGCGGAGACGTGCGGCGGCTCCTGACGGACGACGGCGATGCGCCGGAGCACCTGCGCCTTCATCTCCGGTGCCGGTCTACGGGCGGTGGCGACCCCCAGCCGCTCGGCGGTGGCCTCCAGCTCGGCGACCTCGCGTGCGCAGGACGCGCACTGCTCCAGGTGGCGCTCGAAGGCGGCGCGCTCCGGTCCCTGAAGGGCGTGCACGGCGTAGGCGCCGCTCAGCGTGTGCAGTTCCGCGATCGTCATGCGCTGGTCACCCCCAGGCAGTCGCGGAGCCGGATGAGGCCGTCCCGCAGGCGGGTCTTGACAGTGCCGAGGGGCGTTCCGAGCAGCTCCGCGACCTCACGGTAGGTGAGCCCCCGGTAGTAGGCGAGGGTCACCGCCTGGCGTTGCAGCTCGGTCAGCCCGCGCATGCAGCGGCGTACCTGTTCGCGTTCCCAGCGGGTCTCCACCTCCTCGGTCACCTCGTCGAAAGCCGGCGTGTGGTCCAGCAGCGCGGCCTTGTGGTCGCGCTGCGCGGTCGCCTGGATGGACCGCACCCGGTCCACGGCCCGGGAGTGGGCGAGGGTCATGATCCAGGTCATCGGTCTTCCCCTCTCCGGCTGGTACCGGGCCGCGGTGCGCCACACCTCCACCAGCACCTCCTGGGCCACTTCCTCGGACTGGACGGGATCGCGCAGCACGCTGAACACCAGCCCCAGGACCGGGCCGGCCACCGCGTCGTAGACCAGGCCGAACGCCTTCTCGTCGCCCTTGGCGACCTCGCCGAGCAGTTCGGTCAGATCACGCTCCGGCTCCTCCCGGCTGCCGATCCGTAGCGGTTCCCTCATGCGGCCGTCCCTTTCCCCTGACAGGTCTTCTCACAAGTGATCCGATGCCGGACGTGCCATGGATTGGTCCGCATTGTGCGGCACCGCCGGGGCAGGCGCGCGGAGGCCGCGCGGGCCGCTCCCCCGGCGGTCAGGCCTTTCCCCCGCCTGCGCGGGCTGGCAGGATCGTCATACATGGAGACCCCCCGCATCGGCAGGCGCCGTGCTGTTCAGGCGGCCTTCGCCGTCGCCGCGGCGCTGGCGCTGCTGCTGTGGTGGCTGCTGCCCGCGGGCGGGCCGTCGTATCCGCGGGATCCGGTGTCCTTCTCGACCGGCGTGCGCAACGGCGTCTACGACACGTACGGAAAGCTCCTGCGCAAGGACCTGGACTCGGATCTGCCGGGGGTACGGGTCGATCTGCTCCGTTCGCAGGGCTCGGTGGACAACGTGAGGCGGGTCGCGACCGGCCGGGCGGACTTCGCGATCGCGGCTGCGGACGCGGTGGCCGACTACCACGGCGCGGGCGCGAAGCGGCTGCGGGCCTGCGCCCGCCTGTACGACGACTACATGCAGCTGGTGGTCCCCGCGGGGTCGTCGATCGACTCGGTGGCGGATCTGCGCGGCAAGCGGGTGGGGATAGGACAGAAGAGCTCGGGGGTCAATCTGATCACCCGCAGGCTGCTGCGCGCGGCGGGGCTGGACCGGACGAAGGACCTGACCGCCGAGACCGTGGGCATCGACCAGGCCCCCGGGCTGCTGCGCCAGGGCAAGCTGGACGCCTTCTTCTGGTCGGGCGGGCTGCCGACCGAGGCGGTGACGGATCTGGCGCACAGGACGGACATCAAGCTGGTGCAGCTGGGCGATCTGGTGGACGAACTGCACCGGCTCTACCCGAACTTCTACCGGCAGGCGGTGATGCCGGCCGACGCGTACCCCGGCATCGCGCGGGCCCGCGCGGTGAAGACCATCGCGGTGGCCAATCTGCTGATCACCACCGACCGGGCCGACGCGGGCCTGGTGGAACGCGTCACGCGCACGGTGATCGACAGCAGGGACAGCATCGGCGCGCAGGTGCACGCGGCGCAACTGGTGGATCTGCGCACGGCGGTGTTCACCGATCCGCTGGAACTGCACGAGGGCGCCGTGCGCTATTACAGGTCGGTCAAGCCGTAACGGAATGGAAGACCCCGGGTCCGGTACGCGGTGGTGCGCCCCGACATGTGATCATCTCCCGTTCAGGGGGCCGATGTTCTTCGCGCGCGGCGCCCCATAACCTGTTGCCGACCACGTACCGATGGGGGCACACGCATGAGTTCTGGGGGAATGCCGCACACCCTCATCGATGGGCGCTACGAGTTGCAGCGCCAGCTCGGCCGCGGCGGCATGGGCGTGGTCTGGGAGGCGTACGACAACCGGCTGGGCCGGCAGGTCGCGGTCAAGGAGCTGCTGTTCCGGGGCGCCATGGATCCGGAGACGCAGGCGCAGTGGGTGGAACGGGCCCGCCGGGAGGCGCAGGCGATCGCGCGGATCGGGCATGAGCATGTGGTCGCGGTCCATGACGTGATCGAGGCCGAGGGCCAGGTCTGGATCGTGATGGAGCAGGTCAACCCGCACTCGCTGGCGGACCAGTTGCGCGAGCAGGGGCGGCTGCCGGCGCTGCACACGGCACGGATCGGCCTGGAGGTGCTGCGCGGGCTGCGGGCGGTGCACGCGGCTGGAGTGCTGCACCGGGACGTGAAGCCGCACAACATCCTGTTCCGGCGCGACGGCCGGGCGGTGCTGATGGACTTCGGGATCGCGACCTTCGAGGGCGCGGCCCAGGTGACCCGGGTGCACGAGACGGTGGGCACCCCGCAGTACCTGGCCCCCGAACTGGCCGTCCCGGCGACCCGGACCCTCCGTGAGGCGACGCCCGCGGCGGATCTGTGGTCGCTGGGTGTGACCCTGTACGAGACCGTCGAGGGCCGCGCGCCCTTCCGGGGCCCGACGCCGTACGAGGTGCTGGAGGCGGTCCGTACCGCCGAGGCGCCGCCGATGCTGCACGCCGGGCCGTTGCGGCCGCTGATCGACGGGCTGCTGGTCAAGGATCCCGCGGCGCGGCTGACGGCGGGGCGCGCCGAGCAACTGCTCCAGCATGTCGCCCAGGAGACACCGCGTCCGCTCGCGGGGTATCCGAGCGGCTACGACCCGCAGGCCACCCAGATCACCCCGCCGCCGCTGCCGCCCGCGACGCCGGAGCAGGCGGAGCCCGGGCCGGCCGAACCGGCCGTGCCGCCCCGCCGGCGGCGCTGGATCCCGCTCACCGCCGCAGCGGTCGGCCTGGCCGTGCTGGCGACGGCGGGCTGGTTCGCGGTGGACCGCATGCGCACGCCGGACGGTCCCTCGCTGTCGAGTTCGGCTACGTACCAGGCGGCCAGGCAGCGCGGCTACCTGGTCATCGGCGTCAAGAGCGACCAGCCGGGGCTCAGCGAGCGCTCGAAGACCGCCAAGGGCGGCTTCGAGGGCTTCGACATCGATCTGGCCTGGGCGATCGCCAAGAAGCTCGGCTTCGACAAGGTGCACTTCCGGGTGGTCGACACCCAGAGCCGCGAGTACCGGCTCAGCTCGGGGCAGGTCGACCTGATAGTGGCCAGCTACTCCATCACCGAGGAGCGCAAGCAGTCGGTGGACTTCGCAGGGCCGTACTACACCGCCGGGCAGGACTTCCTCGTACGGTCCGACGAGAAGTCGGTGCACGGGACGCAGGATCTGTACGACCACGACGTGTGCACGGTCACCGACTCGACGCCTGCCGAGCGGCTGCGCACGGAGTACCCGAAGATAAGAACCGAGCTGCGGCCCTCCTACGGGCAGTGCGTGGCGCAGCTGCTGGCGGGGAAGGTCGACGCGGTCTCCACGGACGACATCATCCTGGCCGGCTACCGGGCGCAGCACCCCGAGCAGCTGCGGCTGCTGGACGTACCGTTCGGCGAGGAGCAGTACGGCGTCGGCCTGCACAAGGACGAGCCGGCCCTGAAGAGCGCCGTGTGCGAGGCGATACGGGACGAGATCTCCTCCAGTGCCTGGAAGAAGTCCTACGCCCGGCATCTGAAGCCGCTGACGAACAAGGAGCTCAACGACCAGCGGCCGCCCGAGCAGTCCGAGTGCGGCTGAGGCCCCCGCTACGGCGCGGTGCGCGGCACCGTCAGCGTCACGCGCAGGCCGTGGGGGTCATTGGGGGCGTAGGCGATCGAGCCGCCGCCCTGGGCGAGGAGGACCCGGGCGATGGACAGGCCGAGGCCTGAGCCGTCGATGTTCTGGTGGCGCGGGGAGCGCCAGAAGCGGTCGCCGATGCGGGCGATCTCGTCCTCGGTGAGGCCGGGGCCGGCGTCGGCGACGGTCAGGGCGACGCTTTCGCCACGGATTTCGGTCGAAACCCCGACGCGTTCACCCCGCGGGGTGAATTTCAGGGCGTTGTCGATCACGGCGTCCAGGGCGCTGGACAGGGCGACCGGGTCCGCCCAGCCGGTGACGGCGGCCGCTCCCCGGTACTCCAGCGCGACGCCCTCGCGGACGGCCACCGGGTGCCAGGCCTCGGCGCGCTCGGCGGCGAGGGCGGCGATGTCGGTGAGGGCGAGGTCGGCCTCGGCGTGCTCGGCGAGGGCCAGTCCGAGGAGGTCGTCGAGGACGGAGGCGAGGCGTTTGCCCTCCTCGCGCACCTTGCCGATCTCCTCGTGGCCGTCGGGGAGTTCCAGGCCGAGCAGCTCGATGCGCAGCAGCAGCGCGGAGAGCGGGTTGCGCAGTTGGTGGGAGGCGTCCGCGACGAAGGCGCGCTGCTGGTCGAGTACCTGCTCGACGTTGTCCGCCATCTCGTTGAAGGAGCGGGCGAGACGGCGCAGTTCCGGGGGCCCGCCGGCGGCGGCGACCCGGGACTTCATCCGGCCGGTGGCGATGTCGTGGGTGACCCGGTCGAGGATCCGGACCGGCCGCAGCACCCAGCCGGCCAGCCGGAACGCGGCCATGACGGCGACGATCATGGCCGCGAGTTCACCGGCGACGAGCAGCAGCCAGCCGGCCAGGATGCGCGACCGCAGGGCGCCGGTCGGCGAGTCGGTGAGGACGACGGCGATCACGTCGCCGTCGCGCACGACGGGGGACGCGACGGCGATGGTGCGCCGCTGCCAGGGCCAGACCTGCGGGGGGTCGTGGCTGCGCCGGCCGGCGAGAGCCTGGGTGTAGGCGGTGTGCGCCTCGCCGTCGGCGGGCACCTGCCAGCCCTGGGGGGCGGCGGCCATCGAGGGCAGGGTGCGCTTGCGGTAGAAGACGCCCACGCGGATGCCGTATACCTGCTGGTAACGGCGCAGTTCGGACTGCAGGGTGCTGCGCCGTTCGTCGTCGGCGGTGCCGGTCACGTACTGCGCGAGCGCGGCGAAGCGGGTGGTGTCGTCGATGCGGTCGACGACGACACGCTGCTGCTGGGCGGCGGCCAGACTGGCGGCGAGCGGGAAGCCGAGGGCGAGCAGGACCGAGGCCATCAGGACGATCAGCAGCGGGAGCAGGCGTGAGCGCAAGACGGCTGCCCTAAGAAGGAGCTGAAGGGGCTGAAGGGGCTGACGGGGCGGAAGGGGCCGGCGGGACCGAGGGGATCACGAGGCGGTAGCCGACCCCGCGTACGGTCTCGATCATGGCCGGCATCCGCAGCTTGGCGCGCAGCGAGGCCACATGCACCTCCAGGGTGCGGCCGGTCCCCTCCCAACTGGTCCGCCAGACCTCGCTGATGATCTGCTCCCGTCGGAAGACCACGCCGGGCCGCTGCGCCAGCAGCGCCAGGAGGTCGAACTCCTTGCGGGTGAGCGCGACCTCCTCGCCCTCGACGGTGACCTTGCGGGTGGGCAGTTCCACGCGGACCAGGCCGAGCCGCAGTTCGCCGGGCTGCGGGCGCAGTACGGGGTCCTGGACGGCCGGGAGGGCGTCGGCGTCGTCCTGCGCGTGACGGCGGGAGACGGCGTGGATGCGGGCCAGCAGTTCCCCGGTGTCGTACGGCTTGACCACGTAGTCGTCGGCGCCGAGGTTGAGGCCGTGTATGCGCGAGCGCACATCGGCCCGGGCGGTCACCATGATCACGGGAATGGAGGCGCGGCGGCGGATCCGGCTGCACACCTCGAAGCCGTCCTGGTCGGGCAGGCCGAGGTCGAGCAGCACGACGTCGTAGGCGGGACCGTGGTCGGGCAGCAGGGCCCGCAGCGCCTCCTCGCCGTTTCGGGCGTGTGTGACCGACAGGCCGTGCTTGGCGAGCACGGCCGAGAGCGCGGCGGCGACCCGTTCGTCGTCCTCCACCAGCAGTAGTCGCACCGGAATCCCTCCTTTCCCCTGTTGTCCCCATGTCCGCAAATGATGCCCTTACCCGGAATACAGGCGGATGATCATCGTGCGCGTCAAGCGCGGTCCGCGCCGTTCGGGTGACTGTTACGCAGCCGGTACGCGTCAGGGAAACCCGCTCACCCAGGGTGGCACATGGTGACCTGATCGTAATCATCAGGTTTCGCTCAGATGTGGTGACCCAGCGTGGCGATCATTCATAGGCTCGCAGTGAACCTCCCCTGAGCCGACGCGGATGGAGCGCCCAGCGATGACCGAAGTCCCGCCGACCGAGGACGCCGCGCCCCCGGCGGCCGACGACCTGGTCGTGCTGGAGGACGTGAACAAGCATTTCGGTGCGCTGCACGTGCTTCAGGACATCGACCTGACCATCGCCCGCGGTGAGGTCGTGGTCGTCATCGGCCCCTCCGGGTCCGGCAAGTCCACACTGTGCCGGGCCATCAACCGCCTGGAGACCATCGACTCGGGCCGGATCACCGTCGACGGCCGCCCGCTGCCCGCCGAGGGCAGGGAGCTGGCGCGGCTGCGCGCCGACGTCGGCATGGTGTTCCAGTCGTTCAACCTCTTCGCGCACAAGACGGTGCTGGAGAACGTCACGCTCGGACAGCTCAAAGTGCGCAAGGCGGAGAAGAAGACCGCCGAGACCAAGGCCCGGACCCTGCTCGACCGGGTGGGCGTGGGCAACCAGGCGGACAAGTACCCGGCACAGTTGTCCGGTGGCCAGCAGCAGCGTGTGGCGATCGCGCGCGCATTGGCGATGGATCCCAAGGTGATGCTCTTCGACGAGCCCACCTCGGCCCTCGACCCTGAGATGATCAACGAGGTGCTGGAGGTCATGCAGCAGCTCGCCAGGGACGGCATGACGATGATCGTGGTCACCCACGAGATGGGCTTCGCGCGGTCCGCCGCCAACCGGGTCGTCTTCATGGCGGACGGGCGGATCGTCGAACAGGCGACTCCCGATCAGTTCTTCAGCAATCCCCGGAGTGACCGGGCCAAGGACTTCCTGTCGAAGATCCTCCATCACTGAGACGATCTTGACGACGACCTGACAACCAAAGGGACTCTCCATGAATCTCCGCAAGACCGCCGCCGCCGCGTTCGCCGTCGTGGCCCTCGCCGCGTCCGCCACGGCCTGCGGCAAGTCCGGTTCACCCGGCGACTCCGCCACCCCGTCCGCCGGGGGCGGTGACAACACGGCCGCCGCGCTGCCGACCTACAAGGCCAAGTCCGGCGTGAAGGTGAGCGGTTCGAAGACCTTCGACCGGATCACCAGGAACGGCTCCATCACCATCGGTGTGAAGGCCGACCAGCCGAACCTGGGCTTCGAGGACGTGGCCAGCAAGACGTACTCGGGCTTCGACATCGAGATCGCCAAGATGGTGGCGGCGGACCTGGGCTTCGACCAGAGCAAGATCAAGTTCAAGACCATCGACTCCAGCGCCCGTGAGGACGCGATCGCCGGTGGCCAGGTCGACCTCTACGTCGGCACGTACACCATCAATGACGAGCGCAAGAAGAAGGTCTCCTTCGGTGGCCCGTACTTCATCGCCGGCCAGGACCTGCTGGTCAAGAAGGGCAGCTCGATCAAGGACAAGGCCGACCTGAAGGGCAAGAAGGTCTGCTCGGTCACCGGTTCGACCTCGCTGCCGCGTATCAAGAAGCTGGTCCCCGGCGCGCACCCCGTCGAGTACAACTCGTACTCGCTGTGCGTGGAGAACCTGACCTCCGGCCAGGTCGACGCGGTGACCACCGACGACGCCATCCTCAAGGGCTTCGCCGGCAAGGACCCGGACCGCCTCAAGGTCCTCGGCAAGCCGTTCTCCGAGGAGCCGTACGGCATCGGCCTGTCCAAGGGCGACACCGCGCTCCAGGACGCCGTCAACACAGCGCTGAAGAACCACGAGGACAACGGCGACTGGCAGAAGGCGTACGACGCCACCCTGGGCAAGTCGGGCAGCACGGCGTCGATTCCCCCGCTGGAGTCCTGACCCACCCCCTGACCGTGCCCGATGCGCCGACGGCCGCGAGCGGCCGTCGGCGCGCCCCTGCCGGAGAATCGATGAACGTACTGCTTGACCATTTCGCTCTGTTCCGTGAAGGGTTCCTGGGCACCGTCGAACTGACCGCGCTCAGCGGGCTGATCGCCCTCCTGCTGGGCGTGGTCATAGCCGCCTTCCGGGTCTCGCCCGTCCCGCCCCTGCGCTACTTCGGCGCCGCCTGGGTGCTGCTCTTCCGCAACACGCCGCTCACGCTGCTGTTCTTCGTCGTCGTCCTGGCGCTGCCCCGGCTGGGCCTGAACACCCTGAGCTTCTTCCAGCTCGCCATCCTGGCGCTGAGCACCTACACCTCGGCGTTCGTCTGCGAGGCGGTCCGCTCCGGCATCAACACCGTGCCGCTGGGCCAGGCCGAGGCCGCCCGCAGCATCGGCATGACCTTCACCCAGACTCTGCGGCTGATCGTGCTGCCGCAGGCCGCGCGCACCGCCCTGCCGCCGATCGGGAGCCTGATGATCGCCCTCACCAGGAACTCCGCCATCGCCGGTGGCTTCAGCGTCTTCGAGCTGTTCAGCGTGCAGAAGACCCTCAGCGAGCAGGGCTACGACATCTGGACCATCTTCGTCTGGGTGGCCGCTGCCTACCTCCTGCTCGCCTTCGCCATCAGCGCCCTCTTCCGCTTCCTCGAACGCCGGCTGGCGGTGGCCCGATGAGCGCGAGCGTCCTGTACGACACCCCCGGCCCCCGGGCCAGGCTCCGCAACACGATCGTCGGCGCGGTGGCGGCCGCGGGCATCCTCGGCCTGCTGTTCTTCATCTGGTACCGGCTGGACCGGACCGGCCAGTTCGAGGGCTACCTCTGGAACGCCTTCCAGTACACCGGCGTCCAGCAGCGCATCGGCGAGGGCATCGTCGCCACGCTCAAGGCCTTCGCGCTGGCAGCCGTCTTCTCCCTGGTCCTCGGCGCCGCGCTCGCGGCCGGCCGGCTCTCCGACCACGCCCCGGTGCGCTGGGTCGCCGGCACCGTCGTGGAGTTCTTCCGCGGCATGCCGCTGCTCATCATGATCTTCGCGCTGTACGTCGGCGTCTTCACCAGCAACCCGCTGTGGGCGCTGGTCATTGGGCTCACCCTCTACAACGGCGCCGTGCAGGCCGAGATCTTCCGGGCCGGCGTCAGGGCCGTGCCCAAGGGGCAGAGCGAGGCCGGATACGCGATCGGCCTGCGCAAGACGCAGCTGATGCTGACCGTGCTGATCCCGCAGGCCGTCCGGGCCATGCTGCCGTCGATCATCAGCCAGCTGGTGGTCACCCTCAAGGACACCTCGCTGGGCTTCCTCATCACCTACGAGGAACTGCTCTACACCGGCAAGCTCATCGCCCAGACCAACCAGGGCTATCCGTACATCCCGATGGTGATGATCATCGCACCGATCTACATCGCGATGTGCCTCGCCCTCACCGCGCTCGCCACCTGGATCGAACGCCGCAGCCGCCGCAGCCCCAAGGGCGCTCCGGCCGAGGCCCCGGAGGCCGAGGCGGCGGTGGCCACGGCGGAGTGACGACGGGTCAGCCCGCGCCCCGGCGCACCGCGCCGACCGGCGGACGTCACTTGACGCAAGCAGCCGCAGTGGGTTGCATACACAAGGTGACTGCACAACTTCCGGGAGCCGCTCAGTGGACCCGGTGATCATCGCGGGGGCGGGCCCGGTCGGGCTCGCCCTCGCGCTTGGCCTGGCACGGCACGGGGTGCCGAGCATCATGCTGGACGAGACGGACGGGAAGGTGCTCCCCGGAGCCGAACGAACGGCCGTACTGGGGCCGCAGACAGCCGGCCTGGTGGCACGGCTGGGGTATCCGGGTGTCCATGACGACGGCCGGGCGTGGACCGCGTGGCGTACGGTACGGCGCCGGCAGGAGGCCGTACGGATCGGGTTCGACACCCCTGCCGGGGCACTCCCCCGGCCCGGCGGCCCGGAGGCACCCCCGCTCCACATCGCGCAAAGCCGTCTGGAACGCGGACTGCGCGCCGCGGTCGCGGCCGAGGACCTGATCCGGATCGTGCCGGGCGCGCGGCTCGACACCCTGGAGCAGGACGGCACGGGGGTGACCGTGCACGCCCGCGGCTCGGACGCCACGTGGTGGCGCGGGAGTTATCTGGCCGGGTGCGACGGGGCCCGCTCGACCGTCCGCAAACTGCTGGGGGTGCGCTTCCCCGGACGTACGGCGGTGGACCGGCACGCGGTGGCCACACTGCGGGTCGAACTTCCGTACCCGGGAGAGGCGTTGCTGCACCGCGATCCGCCCGGCGCCGGCCTGGGGCGCGAGGTGACGGCACGTCCGCTGCCGGACGGCGTCTGGCGGCTGGACTGGCTGCTGCCGGCCGGGGGCGGCCCCCTGACCTCGGACGACCTGGTGGCCCGGATCCGCGGCACACTGGCCGCCTGGAGCGACTCCGGCACGGTGCCTCCCTACGAACTGCTGGGCTCTGCCGAGTATCCGGTGCACCAGCGGCTGGCACGGCGCTGGCGGGCCGGCCGGGTCTTCCTGGCCGGGGACGCGGCGCATCTGATGGGGGCGCTGGGCGCCCAGGGCCTGGAGGAGGGCCTGCGGGACGCCGACAACCTCGCGTGGAAACTGTCGCTGGCCTGGCACCACGGCGCCTCGGACACCCTGCTGGACAGCTACCAGGCCGAGCGGCGCGGGGCGGTGGGCGCCCGGCTGCGGGCCACCGACCAGGTGCTGCCGCTGCTGCGCGCCGACGGGGTCTGGCACGCGA
Source organism: Streptomyces sp. RLA131 (assembly GCF_056270125.1). NCBI lineage: Bacteria > Bacillati > Actinomycetota > Actinomycetes > Kitasatosporales > Streptomycetaceae > Streptomyces > Streptomyces sp. RLA131. The sequence continues at coordinate 6,233,609 of NZ_JBWDOQ010000002.1, read as the reverse complement.
TGCGGCGTTCGGTGCTGTCCGGGCCCGCCCGCCGCTACGCCGAACTGCTGACCGACAGCCACCTGGGGCGCGGCCCCCTGGGAGCACCCCCGGTGTACGCGGGGTCGCCGCTGGCGCTGGCCGCGCCGCGCGGCGGCTCCGGGGGACCCGGCTCCGCCTCGCCGCTGGTCGCCTCGTGCGCCACGCCGCCGGGCGCGGCGGTGACGGACGCCGAGGTGACCGCCCTGGACGGCTCCCGGACCCGGCTGTACGACCGGCTCGGGCACGATCTGCTGGTCGTGCTGATCGCGCCGGGCACGGGGGTGTGGGAGAGCCGGCACTGGCTGACGGCGGGGCTGATGCCACGGCTGGCCAAGGCCGTGGCTGCGCTGCCGACCCGGGCCGAACTGCTGGTCGCGGAGGCCTATCCGGGGTCCACCGCGCACAGCGTGCTGCTGATCCGGCCCGACGGGCACCTGGTGACGGTGATGACCGGCTGTCGGCCGGCCGAGCTCTACTCGTACGCCGATCTGGCCCGGGGCGGACCGCCGGTGCCGGACCCGGCCGACGCCGACCCGCCCCCCGGGGAGCGGGTCAGCGAGCGAACTCCGTAGCCCGCGACTCCCGCACCACTGTGATCCGGATCTGCCCGGGGTAGGTGAGCTCCTCCTCCACCTGCTTGGCCACGTCACGGGCGATGACCTGTGCCTGGACGTCGTCCACGTCCTCGGGGCGGACCATCACCCGCACCTCGCGGCCGGCCTGCATCGCGAAGACCTTGGCCACCCCGGCGTGGGTGGCGGCGATCTGTTCCAGTCGCTTGAGCCTGCGGACGTAGGCCTCCAGGGACTCGCGTCGGGCGCCCGGACGGCCGCCGGAGATCGCGTCGGCGGCCTGGGTGAGCACGGCCTCGACGGTGCGGGGGGCCACCTCGTTGTGGTGGGCCTCGATGGCGTGCACCACGTCCTCGCTCTCGCCGTGCCGCCGGGCCAGGTCGGCACCGATCAGGGCGTGGCTGCCCTCCACCTCGTGGGTGAGGGCCTTGCCGATGTCGTGCAGCAGGGTGCCGCGCTTGACCGCGGTGGGCTCCACGCCCAGTTCGGCGGCCATCATGCCGGCGATGTGCGCGGACTCCAGCAGATGGCCGAGCACGTTCTGCCCGTAGGAGGTGCGGTAGCGCAACCGGCCGAGCATGCCGACGAGTTCGGGGTGCATGTCGGTGATGCCGGTGTCGGTGAGCGCGTCCTCGCCGTGCCGCACACAGAGCTGCTCGACCTCGGCGACGCTGCGCTCGTAGACCTCCTCGATACGGTGCGGATGGATCCGGCCGTCGGCGACCAGCGCGTCCAGGGTCAGCCGGGCGACCTCCCTGCGCACCGGGTCGAAGCAGGACAGCAGCACCGCTTCGGGCGTGTCGTCGATGATCAGGTTGACCCCGGTGACGGCCTCGAAGGTCCGGATGTTGCGGCCCTCGCGGCCGATGATGCGGCCCTTCATGTCGTCCCCGGGCAGTTGCAGGACGGACACCGCGGACTCGGCGGTCTGCTCGCCGGCCACCCGCTGGATCGCGGTGGAGACGATGCGCCGGGCCCGCTCCTCGCCCCGTTCCCGGGCGGCCTGCTCGATGTTGCGGACGATGACGGCCGCTTCGCGCTTCGCCTGCTGCTCCACGGAGCGGACGAGGTCGCCCCGTGCCTCGACGGCGGTGTAGGACGCCACACGCTCCAGGACGGCGCGGCGTTCGTCCTCCATCCGGAGCGCCTCGGCGCGGCGGCGCTCCAGGGACTCGCGTTCCTCGGCCAGTTCCTTTCTGCGGTTGTGCAGATGCCCGGACTCGGCGTCGATCCTGGCCTCGCGATCGGTGAGCCGCTGTTCACGGCGCTCCAGATCGGCCCGGAGCTCGCGGACCTCGTCCCTGGCCGAGGCCCGGATCTCCCGGGCCTCGCGTTCGGCGACGGCTCTCAGCCGCTCCCGCTCGTTGTGCAACCGGTGCAGCAGCACGGCGGCCACCGCGGCCGCCACCACGGACAGCGTCATGAGGGACATAGCGGATCCGGTCCCCAGCGCGATGCCCATGGCACCAACTCCCGTGTCTCCGAGGACGCTTCCCTCACTCGTTGTGAGGCTAGGTCGACTCACAGGTACGGTCAAGGAAGCGGTCACCGCACGGTCCGGTGACTCTCACTCCGGCAGGAAGTCCTCCAGGAGCTCCGGGTCCTCCCCTTCCTCCTCAAGGGCCCGGCGGACCACCCGCATCGCGACGCCCTCGGGGTACCCCTTGCGGGCCAGCATTCCGGCCAGCCGGCGGATACGCCGGTCACGCTCCAGGCCACGGGTGGCTGCGAGCTTGCGTTCCACCAGGGCGCGGGCGGCCTGCTCCTCCTGCTCGGGGTCGAGCTGCTCGACGGCGCGGCCGATCAGTTCCGCGTCCACCCCCCTGGTGCGCAGTTCCTGGGCGAGCGCCCGCCGGGCCAGGCCCCGGCCCCGGTGCCGCGATTCCACCCAGGCGTTGGCGAACGCCTCGTCGTCGATGAGCCCCACGTCCTGGAACCGTTCCAGGACATGCTCGGCGACCTCCTCGGGGATCTCCCGCCGGCGCATGGCGTCGGCGAGCTGCTTACGGGTCCGGGGTGTTCCCGTGAGCAGGCGCAGGCACAGGGCCCGTGCCTGTTCCTCCGGGTCGGCGGGTTCTGCCGGCGGCGGCTCCTTCTCGGCCCCCGACGAGGAAGAGCCGCCGCGGTCGGGGTACCGGCTGCGTGCGCGGGCCACGGGCTCAGGCCTTGGCCGCAGTCGCCTTGGTCGCCTTCACGGCCTTGGGCGCGGAGGCCGGAGCCGCCGGTTCCGTTGCCGTCTTGGCGGCGGGAGCCGACGTGGCGGCATCCGTGCCGGGCTCCTCGCCCAGGGCCTCGGGCCTGACGCCGATCCCCAGCTTCTCCTTGATCTTCTTCTCGATCTCGTCGGCGAGGTCGGGGTTGTCCTTGAGGAAGTTGCGCGCGTTCTCCTTGCCCTGACCGAGCTGGTCACCCTCGTACGTGTACCAGGCACCGGCCTTGCGGACGAAGCCGTGATCGACACCCATGTCGATCAGGCCGCCCTCCTTGCTGATGCCATGGCCGTAGAGGATGTCGAACTCGGCCTGCTTGAAGGGCGGGGCGACCTTGTTCTTGACGACCTTGACGCGGGTGCGGTTGCCGACCGCCTCCGTGCCGTCCTTGAGGGTCTCGATACGGCGGATGTCCAGACGCACGGAGGCGTAGAACTTCAGCGCGCGGCCACCGGTCGTGGTCTCCGGCGAGCCGAACATCACACCGATCTTCTCGCGGAGCTGATTGATGAAGATCGCCGTGGTCTTGGACTGGTTGAGCGCGCTGGTGATCTTCCGGAGCGCCTGGCTCATCAGGCGGGCCTGCAGACCCACGTGCGAGTCGCCCATCTCACCCTCGATCTCGGCCCGCGGCACCAGGGCCGCCACGGAGTCGATGACGATGAGGTCGAGGGCGCCGGAGCGGACCAGCATGTCCACGATCTCCAGTGCCTGCTCGCCGTTGTCCGGCTGGGAGAGGATCAGGTTGTCGATGTCGACGCCGAGCTTCTTGGCGTACTCGGGGTCGAGTGCGTGCTCGGCGTCGATGAAGGCCACCTGGCCGCCGGCCTTCTGCGCGTTCGCCACGGCGTGCAGGGTCAGGGTCGTCTTTCCGGAGGACTCCGGGCCGAAGACCTCCACCACGCGGCCGCGGGGCAGGCCGCCGACGCCGAGCGCCACGTCCAGAGCGGTCGACCCGGTGGGGATGATCTCGATGGGCTCGTTCGGACGCTCGCCGAGGCGCATGACCGCGCCCTTGCCGAACTGCCGTTCAATCTGTGCGAGCGCGGCGTCGAGCGCCTTCTCGCGGTCGGTTCCTGCCATGGGTTCCACCCGGGATGTCTGAGTCGATCGCTTCACGTCCATGACGCTACTGCCTGCCACTGACAATGCGCCCTGACGTCCCTCCGGGCTGTGGATAACCAGCGGAAAACCGCGAGAAACCGGGCCCGGCACATCCATGAGAATGGATGTTCGAATTACGTGTCAAGTGAGACATGAGGCTCCCGAAAAAGGGAGGAAACCATCCTAAACCAGCGGAAAGCTTCCCCGGCCTGCTCAGCCACGCCCCGTCCGGCGCCGGATCCTGGCCAGCAGCGAGGCGCCCGGCCTGCGCCGCTGCGGCCCATGGGCGCGCGGGTCGGTCACGGCGTACCGCTTCACATAGGCGCCCAGGAAGCCCTGCAACGTGGCCGTCGCCGGGATCGCGACCAGCGCGCCGACCGCGCCCAGCAGCGCCGTGCCGGCGACGACCGAGCCGAAGGCGACGGCGGGGTGGATGTCCACCGTCCTGGCGGTGATCCTCGGCTGCAGTACGTAGTTCTCGAACTGCTGGTAGACCACGACGAAGCCCAGCACCCACACCGCGTCCCAGGGGTCCTCGGTGAACGCGATCAGCATCGGCAGCGCACCCGCCAGATAGGTGCCCACGGTCGGGATGAACTGCGAGATCACCCCCACCCACAGCGCCAGCGCGGGCGCGTACGGCACGCCCAGCACCTGCAGCAGGACGTAGTGCGCGACGGCCGAGATCAGCGCCATCAGCAGGCGGGAGTACAGATAGCCGCCGGTCTTGGCCACCGCGATCTCCCAGGCACGCAGCACCTCCGCCTGGCGCGTCGGCGGCAGTACGGAGCACAGGGTGCGGCGCAGCCGGGGGCCGTCGGCGGCCAGGTAGAAGGTGAACAGGGCGATGGTGAGCAGCTGGAAGACGCCGCCCAGCACCGCGCCGGACAGCCCCCATACGTTGCTCGCCTGGTTCTGCACGTAGTTGCGCAGCCAGTCCGAGTGCAGGACGTTGTCCTGGAGCTTGCCGACGGACAGGTCGGTGCCGAAGGTCTTGTTGAGCCAGAGCACGACATCGTCGACGTAGTCGGGCAGATTACGGCCGATCATGGTGATCTGGTCGACGAGCAGGGAGCCCAGCAGCACCACGAACAGCCCGCCGGCGGCGAGCACTCCGATGAAGACCAGCCCGGTGGCGGCCCCCCTGCGCACCCCCCGGGCCGCCATCCAGTCCACGGCGGGCTCGATGGCCAGCGCGCCGAAGAAGGCGATCAGGATGTTCACCAGCAGTCCGATGACCTGGTGGAACGCCCAGTTCGCCAACTGGAAGGCACCGAAAAGCGCGAGGGCCATCACCATGGCGCGGGGCAGCCACCTCGGCATGCCGCCCGCGCCGGACGCCTCCAGGGCGCCGGGCGCCTCCCCGGTGCCACCGCCGTCGCCGCTGCTGCCGGCGCCGTGGTCCTTGCCGTCGTCCGGAGTCCTCTGGGTATCCGGGGTACCTGGGGTGCCTGCGTCTGCTGCCACGGGCCAAGTCTCGCCCATGGATCAGCGTTTCGAAGCGGGCACGTCAACCGCCGCGCACACCGCGCGCCACACGTCCCTGGCCTCCCAGCCCTCCTCCAGCGCCTGGACCACGGTCCTCCCGCCCAGTTCGGACATCACATGATCACGCGCGAAGGAATCGGCGTACAGCTCACCGAAGTGCGCCCGCATCCGCTCCCAGAAGACCGTCAACTTCATGAACACCAGTATCCCGCCGGCGGGGGGCGCGTGGACGCACAGGCGTAGGCAGCCGCGGCAGGGCCCCCTACTGTGCGCACATGCCAGTTAACCCGTCAGCGCGCGCCGAGCAGTTCGTGTGGCTCACCGCCCGCGTGATCGAACAGCGCAGGTTCGCCCATCTCTTCCTGCAGGGTGCGCCGGACCCGGTGGAGACCGCGCTCAACGCGTACCGCAACGAGGACGACGGGTTCGGCCACGCCCTGGAGCCCGATCTGCGCGGCCCCGTGAGCCAGCCGCTGCACACCGCGTACGCGCTGCGCGTGCTCGACGAGATCGGCCGTTGCAACGGCCGGCGCGCGGAGCGCGTGTGCCGCTATCTCACCGCCGTCTCGACCCCGGAGGGAGCGCTGCCGGCGGTCCATCCCTCGCTGCGCGGTTACCCGGCGGCGCCCTGGATCCCGATCACCGACGACCCGCCGGGCGATCTGCTCGCCACCGGGCCCGTGGTCGGGATGCTGCACCGCAACGAGGTGTGGCACGCATGGCTGTTCCGGGCCACGGACTTCTGCTGGTCGGTCGTGGACTCCCTGGACAGGACCCATCCGTACGAGGCGATGGCCGCCCTGGCGTTCCTCGACTCGGCGCCGGACCGCCCGCGGGCGCAGGCGGCGGCGGACCGTCTCGGCCGGCTCGTCAGGGAGCAGCGGCTCGTGGTGCTCGATCCGGCCCGCGCCCACACCTACACCGTGCCACCCGGCTACGCGCCGGGCGAGCATCACTATCCGTACGACTTCGCGCGCACGCCCGATTCGCTGGGCCGGCGCTGGTTCTCGGACGCTGAGCTGGAGCGTTCGCTGGCGTTCCTGGCCGCGTTGCAGGGCTCGGACGGCGGCTGGCCCATCACCTGGCGGGAGTGGGCGCCGGGCACCCGGCTGGAGTCGCGGCCGATCGTCACGATCGAGGCGCTGCGCACGCTGCGCGCCTACGGGCGGCTGAAGGGGCACTAGCCGGGCCGACCGGGCCGGATCAGCCCGCGAGGGCCCGTACGGCGGCGGTGACGACGACCGCCGCCCCGACCACCACCAGGAAGGGCGCGCGCAGCAGCAGGGCGACGGCGGCCGCGGCGAGGCCCGCGCCCCGGGCGTCCAGGGCGAGGGTTCGGTCGTCGGTGCCGAAGGTCTGGATGGCGGTGAGCGCGGCCAGCAGCGCGATGGGCACCAGGGCGGCGAGCCTGCGGACGACCGGCCGCTCCAGGAAACCGGCCGGCACCGACAGGCCGAGCAGCTTCACCGCGTAGCAGCCGAAGGCGGTGACACCGATGGCGATCCAGGTGCTCATCGCGTCACCGCCAGGACGAGCGGCGCGGCCAGGGCGGCGACCAGCACCGGTACGCCGGCCGGGAGCAGCGGCAGGCAGACCAGTGCCAGGACGACGGCGAGCGCCGCCACGGCCCGCTGGTCGCGTCCGCGCACCATGGGCGCGAGCAGCGCCAGGAAGACGGCGGGGCCGGCCGCGTCCAGGCCCCAGGCGGCGGGGTCGCCGAGCGCGGACGCCCCCAGGGCGCCGAGCAGGGTGGTCAGATTCCACAGCACGTACAGGCTGGCGCCGGTCACGGTGAAACCCAGGCGCGCGCTGCGCCGGTCCGGCTGGGCGAGGGCGACCGCGGAGGTCTCGTCGATCACCCACTGCGCGGCCAGCGGGCGCACCGCGCGCGGCAGCCGCAGCAGCTCCGACAGGCGCAGCCCGTAGAAGGCGTTGCGCACGCCGAGGAAGAACGCCCCGGCGGCGGCCGCGAACGGGCTGCCGCCGGCCCCCAGGGCGCCGACGAGGGCGAACTGCGAGGCGCCGGTGAAGACAAGGAGGCTCAGTGCGCAGGTCTGGGCGATGCCGAGCCCCGCGCCGGCCGAGGTCACCCCGAAGGCGAAGCCGGACAACCCGACGGCGACGCCGACGCCGAGTGCGTCGCGGATCACCGCGGAACGCGGCCTGGCCGCCGAGGGCTGCTGCTCCGTGTCTGCTGGTGGTGCGGTCACGGGTCGATCCTAGGGAGCGTGGCCGGGCGGGTCTTGTACGTTCTTGCGCTCGCGCTGGTAGGCGCCCGGCGGGACGCCGACGATCCGGGTGAAGTGCCGGTTGAGGTGCGGCTGGTCGGTGAAGCCCACCGCCAGTGCCGTCTCGGCGGGCGGGAGGCCGTCCTCCAGCATCCGGCGGGCCGCCCGCACCCGCTCGCCGGTCAGCCAGGCGTGCGGGGGCAGCCCGTATGCCGCCCGGAACGCCCTCAGCAGCGCGAAAGGTCCGGCGCCCACCTCGGCGGCCAGCTGCTCCAGGGTGGGCGGCGCGCTGATCCTGGCCGCCAGCAGCTCCCGGGCCCGGCCGGCGGCCACCGCGCCCGCGCCCGCGGGGCGGCGGGAGGCCGGTCCGGTGCCCCAGCGGCCCAGCAGCCGGGCGGCGGCCAGGCGCAGCGCGGAGTCGGCGGCGAGCGCGTTGTCGTGCTCGGCGGCCCGGTGGACGTCGGCGATGAGGCGGGCGGCCCGGGGGTCGTCGAGCAGCGACGCGCCGAAGGACGGTGTGCCCCGGATCGCCGAGATCTCCCGCGCGACCTCGGCGATCACTTCCACGTCCGGGTAGAGCACCTGGTAGCTCCAGCCCTCGCCGGTGCCGGCGTGGGCGGTGTGCGGGGTCTCGGGGTTGATCAGTACGACGCCGCCCGCTCCGGCCCGCTCCTCACCGTGGGGCAGACCCACCACCTCGATGCCCCGGGTCACGGTGGCGATCACGTATCCGTCGTGGGCATGGCGGGGGAAGGTGTGCCGGACGTAGTGGGCCCGCAGCAGGTCCACGCCCGGCAGGCCCGGATGCTGCCAGTGCCGTGCGCGCTCCTGCGGTGCCATGAGTCCATTGTGCGGCCGCCCGCCCGGACCGCCGGGGAGCCGCCGTGGAGCCGTCGGGAGCCGTCGGGAACCGTCGGGAGCCGATTGTCAGTGGGGCGAGGCAGGATGGAGGGCATGTCGCAACGACGCAGTCGGATCGCGCCGGAGGAGGACCCGGCGTCGTCCCTGGACGCCTTCTCCCCCGCGACCCGCGCGTGGTTCAGGGGGGCGTTCAGCGCGCCCACGGCCGCCCAGGCCGGGGCATGGCGGGCGATCGCCGAGGATTCCGACGTGCTGGTGGTCGCCCCCACCGGCTCGGGCAAGACCCTGGCGGCCTTCCTCGCTGCCCTGGACCGGCTGGCGTCCACCCCGCCACCGGCCGAGGCCCAGCGGCGCTGCCGGGTGCTGTACGTGTCGCCGCTGAAGGCGCTCGCGGTCGACGTGGAGCGGAATCTGCGCAGTCCGCTCACCGGGCTGCGGCACGAGTCCGTACGCCTGGGGCTGCCGGAGCCCGAGGTGCGGGTCGGGATCCGTTCGGGCGACACCCCGCCGGCGGAGCGGCGCGCGCTGGCGACCAGGCCGCCGGACATCCTGATCACCACGCCCGAGTCGCTGTTCCTGATGCTGACCTCCGCGGCCCGGGACGCGCTGCGCGGCGTCGAGACGGTGATCCTCGACGAGGTGCACGCGGTCGCGGGCACCAAGCGCGGCGCGCATCTGGCCCTGTCCCTGGAGCGGCTGGACGAACTTCTGGACCGGCCCGCACGGCGGATCGGGCTGTCGGCGACGGTGCGGCCGGTGGACGAGGTGGCGCGCTTCCTGTCGCCGCAGCGCAAGGTGACGATCGTCCAGCCGCCCTCCCAGAAGGAGTTCGACCTCTCGGTGGTCGTGCCCGTGGAGGATCTGGGCGAGCTGGGCGGCTCCCCGGCGGCCGACCAAAGCGGCCCGACGGCGGCCGGGGACGAGCGGCCGTCGATCTGGCCCCATGTCGAGGAGCGGATCGCCGACCTGGTGCAGGCACACCGGTCCACGATCGTCTTCGCCAACTCCCGCCGGCTGGCCGAGCGGTTGTGCAACCGGCTCAACGAGATCGCCCTCGAACGGGCCACCGGCGGGCCGCTGCCGCAGTCCGCGCCGCCGGCCGAGATCATGGCCCAGTCCGGGGCCGCGCAGGGTGCCCCGCCCGTGCTGGCCCGGGCGCACCACGGCTCGGTCTCCAAGGAGCAGCGGGCCCTGGTCGAGGAGGATCTCAAGGCGGGCCGGCTGCCCGCCGTGGTGGCCACCTCCAGCCTGGAGCTGGGCATCGACATGGGCGCGGTCGATCTGGTCGTCCAGGTGGAGTCGCCGCCGTCGGTGGCCTCCGGACTGCAACGCGTGGGCCGGGCCGGACACCAGGTCGGCGCGGTCTCCACCGGTGTGGTCTTCCCCAAGTACCGGGGTGATCTGGTGCAGTCGGCGGTGGTCATCGAGCGGATGCGCGAGGGTGCCATCGAGGCGCTGCGCGTGCCGGCCAACCCGCTGGACGTCCTGGCGCAGCAACTGGTCGCCATGACGGCGCTCGACACCTGGGACGTCGACGAGCTGCTGGCCCTCGTGCGCCGCGCCGCGCCCTTCGCCGGGCTGCCGCACTCCGCGTACACCGCCGTGCTGGACATGCTCGCCGGGCGCTATCCCTCCGACGCCTTCGCCGAGCTGCGCCCGCGCCTGGTCTGGGACCGGGTGGCCAACACGCTGAGCGGCCGGCCGGGGGCCCAGCGGCTCGCGGTCACCTCCGGCGGCACCATCCCGGACCGGGGCCTGTTCGGGGTGTTCCTGGCCGGGGCCGACCCGAAGAAGGGCGGCGGCCGGGTCGGTGAGCTGGACGAGGAGATGGTCTACGAGTCCCGGGTCGGCGACGTCTTCACGCTGGGCACGACCTCGTGGCGGATCGAGGACATCACCCGTGACCGGGTGCTGGTGTCGCCCGCGCCCGGGGTTCCGGGCAGGCTGCCGTTCTGGAAGGGCGACCAGCTGGGCCGCCCGCTCGAACTCGGCCGCGCGGTGGGCGCGTTCCTGCGCGAGGTGGGCCGGCTGGCCCCGGCGGAGAGCCGGGAGCGGCTGACCGCGGCCGGGCTGGACGCCTGGGCGGTCGACAACGTCCTGGCCTATCTGGACGAGCAGCGCCGGGCCTGCGGCCATGTGCCGGACGACCGCACGATCGTGGTCGAGCGCTTCCGGGACGAGCTGGGCGACTGGCGGATCGTCGTCCACTCCCCGTTCGGCGCGCAGGTGCACGCCCCGTGGGCGCTGGCCCTGGGCGCCCGGCTCGCCGAGCGGTACGGCTTCGACGCCCAGGTGATGCACGCGGACGACGGCATCGTGCTGCGGCTGCCCGACGCCGACATGCTGGGCATGGATCTGCTGGACGCGGATCCGGCACACCGGGGGGCGGAGCCCGACGTCGAGCAGTCACCGGTCGGGGCCGCCGACATCGCCTTCGACAAGGGCGAGGTCGAGCAGCTGGTCACCGACCAGGTCGGCGGTTCGGCACTGTTCGCGTCGCGCTTCCGCGAGTGCGCCGCCCGCGCCCTGCTGCTGCCGCGCCGCAGCCCCGGCAAGCGCACCCCGCTGTGGCAGCAGCGCCAGCGGTCGGCCCAACTGCTCCAGGTCGCATCGGAGTTCGGCTCGTTCCCGATCGTGCTGGAGGCTGTCCGCGAGTGCCTGCAGGATGTCTTCGACGTGCCCGGTCTGGTCGAGCTGATGAGCGACATCGAGGCCCGCCGGGTGCGGCTGGTCGAGGTCACGACACCCGAGCCGTCACCCTTCGCGCGCTCCCTGCTCTTCGGTTATGTCGCGCAGTTCCTCTACGAGGGCGACTCGCCGCTGGCCGAGCGGCGTGCCGCCGCCCTGTCGCTGGACTCCCGGCTGCTGGCCGAGCTGCTCGGCCGGGCCGAGCTGCGCGAGCTGCTGGACGCCGAGGTGCTGACCGAGCTGGAACGGGAGCTCCAGTGGCTCACCGAGGACCGCCGGATCAAGGACGTGGAAGGCGTCGCGGACCTGCTGCGGATGCTGGGGCCGCTCACCGGCGCCGAGCTCGCCGCCCGGGGCGCCGAGCCGGACTGGGCGCGTGAGCTGGAAGCGGCCCGCAGGTCGATCCGGGTGCGGATCGCGGGCGAGGACCACTGGGCGGCCGTCGAGGACGCCGGACGGCTGCGGGACGCGCTGGGCACGGCGCTCCCGGTCGGCGTCCCGGAGGCCTTCACCGAACCGGTCAAGGATCCGCTGGCCGACCTGCTCGCCCGGTACGCACGCACCCACGGCCCCTTCACCTCCGCCGAGGCCGCCGGGCGCTTCGGCCTGGGCACGGCGGTGGCCGACGGCACCCTGCACCGGCTGGCGGCGCCCGGCCGCGTCGTCCAGGGCGAGTTCCGGCCCGGCGGGGCGGGCCACGAGTGGTGCGACGCCGGGGTGCTGCGACGGCTGCGGCGCCGCTCGCTGGCCGCGCTGCGGCACGAGCTGGAGCCGGTGCCGCCCACGACGCTGGCCACGTTCCTGCCGCAGTGGCAGCACGTGGGCACGCACAGCCTGCGGGGCATCGACGGTCTGGTACGGGCCGTGGAGCAGTTGCAGGGCGCGGCCGTGCCCGCCTCGGCGCTGGAGAAGCTGGTCCTGCCGGCCCGCGTCGCCGGTTACACACCCGCCATGCTCGACGAACTGACCGCGTCCGGCGAGGTGGTGTGGGCCGGGGCGGGGGCCCTGCCGGGCAAGGACGGCTGGATGTCGCTCCATCCGGCCGAGAGCGCGCCGCTGCTGCTCGCGCCGCCGCAGCCGCTGGAGCTGTCGCCCCTGCACCAGGCCGTGCTGGACGCCCTGGGCGGGGGGTACGGCCTGTTCTTCCGTCAGATCGCCGAGCACGTCAGAGCCGGCGGCCACGCTCCCACCGACCCCGAACTGGCCGACGCCGTCTGGGATCTGGCCTGGTCCGGGCGGCTCACCAACGACACGCTCGCCCCGCTGCGCGCCCTCCTCGGCTCCGGCCGCACGGCCGGTTCCACCGCGCACCGGGCGCAGCGCGCTGTGCCGCGCGGCCGCTACCGGCCGCCGGCCGGCCGGGCGCCGCGCGCCACGGCGTCCCGTACCGGGCCGCCCACCACCGCCGGGCGCTGGTCGCTGCTCCCGGCGATCGACCAGGACCCCACGGTCCGGGCCCACGCCCTGACCCATGTCCTGCTCGACCGGCACGGCGTCGTCACCCGTGGCGCGGTCGCCGCCGAGGGTGTCGAGGGCGGCTTCTCCGCCGCGTACCGGGTGCTCTCCGCCTTCGAGGAGACCGGCCAGGCCCGGCGCGGCTATGTCGTGGAGGGGCTGGGCGCCGCCCAGTTCGCCATGGACGGCGCCGTCGACCGGCTCCGGGCACTCAGCACGTCCCGCGAGACCCGCACCGGCCCGGGCACGCACACCGTCGTCCTCGCCGCCGCCGATCCCGCCAACGCCTACGGCGCCGCCCTGCCCTGGCCCGAGCAGCCGGCCGGGGTCACACACCGGCCGGGCCGCAAGGCCGGCGCCCTCGTCGTCCTGGTCGACGGCGAGCTCGTGCTGTACGTCGAGCGCGGCGGCAAGTCGCTGCTCGCCTGGCCGGGGCCCGACGACTCCGAGCGCCTCCGGTCCGCCGCCGAGGCCCTGGCTCTGGCCGTCCGGGACGACGCCCTCGGCCGCCTCACCGTGGAGCGCACGAACGGCGAGTCCGCGCTGACCTCCCCGCTGGGCCGGGCCCTGGAGGCGGCCGGCTTCCACGCCACCCCGCGCGGCCTGCGACTGCGGGCCTAGGGCCAATGCCGTTGCGTTACGGGCTTGCGGGCTGGGGTCTTGTGATGAGGACCGCTTGAGGTCCGGTGCGGGTCGGCTGTGGCCAGGAACGGTGTTCAGTTCGCTTGAGGCGGTAGTTGGACATCTTGCGTTTCACCACGCGGGGCTGGCTGCGGAGGCGTCTGACGGGCAGGAGCCGTTCCAGGAGGTCCTGCTCGAGCATCACCAGTGCTCTGACCAGGAGGTCAGGGGGAAAAACTGCCCGGCGTGACGGTCACGCTGCGCCGGGCAGAGCGCAGCGTTTCGGTGAAGGAGACCCGGTCAGGGTCCAGGCCACGGGTGGCAGCCGTTCTCAGCATGAGTTCCCGCAGAGCGTGGTGGACCAGCAGGTGTGCCCAGATCTGCTGGTGAACACCGTCGGGTGTTTTACTGCTGAGCACGACGCGTGCGCCACGCTGATGGGTTTTGATCTCGGCGAAGACGGACTCGATCTCCCAGCGTTCGCGGTAGAGCGCGGCCAGCTGCCGGGCAGGATACCGTCGGGCGTCCAGCAGGCTGGTGACCAGGCGATAGTCGTCGGTCTCACCCTCACCGGCCCGGTCCTTGAGCCGGTAGGCCAGGACACGGACCACAACCGGCTCCTTGCGGGCCGGGCCGCCGCTCGCTCTGATGTGTGAGAGCCATGACCCGTCGCGGAACTGTTTGGTGACGGGCAGGACGCGGTTGGCGGGCACCCGCCACAGCAGGTCGGCGCCGGTGGCGGTGAACGCCTGCCACAACGGGACGCCAAGGAACCCACGGTCGGCCAGGACCAGCTGACCTGGGCCGGTCGAACGCGGCAGGCGGCCTACCAGAGTGACTTCCCCGGTGCGGCAGCCGGCCAGTTCCGCGTCCAGCACCGCATGGCTGCCGATCTCCACCAGAGCTGCCATCCGCACTTGCGGAAACGCGCTCCTGCCCGACCCGCGGCCACTGCCCGGACGTCCGAAGGCAGTCTCGTTGGCTTCACTGTCCGCGACGTCCCAGCACGTGCCGTCGACGGCGAGCAGCCGCAAGCCCCGCCAGAACGCGCCGGGCGTCGCCTCGGTCGCCATCGGCTTCGCGGTCGTGGCGAACAGCACCCGCAGCGGCTCGGAGCCCAGCCGCTGCCGGGCCCTGAACAGCGAGGACTTCGCCGGAACACGCCAGTTGCCCAGCAGCCCCGAGCCCCGCAAGCCCTCGACGAGATGGCGCATCACTTCCAGATACGGGGCAGGTGAGAACAGGGCCAACGCCAGCACGAAGTACACCACCAGCCGCGCGGGAAGCAGCCGCTGACGTCGCTCGGCACGGCCGCACGCCGTCACCACCCGGTCCACCAAGCCTGGCGGATACACCCAGGTCAACAGGCCGAGACCCGATAAGTCAGACACACTCGCAGCCATCCGAACCACCCCCGGGACGAACTGCCAAGCACAGTACGCCTACAGCAAAGGCAACGGCATTGGCCCTAGGCCGTGTTGCGAAAGTCCCGCCTGCTCCACGACGCCTGGCACGCACGCTCGCCGCGTTGTCGGGATCATCCAAGTACGTCCAGTACGAGGACGACCCTCCGCCTTGCGATCGCACGCACCAGACGCCGCGGAGCCCGCCCTGCGGGCGGACGGCGCTACTTTCGCAACACGCCCTAGCGCCGGTCCGTCACGTCCGGTGGGCGGGTACGTCCTCAGTCGCCGTACGGGCCGAGGAGCCGGCCCGTACGGCGACTGAGGAGGCGACTGAGGAGGCGACTGAGGACGAGCGTGGCCGGGGCCGCGCGACCCGGTGGATCAGCCCGGTGTGACGGCCAGCGCCGCCAGTTCCTCCGCCACTCTGCGCTCGTGCGCCTCGGCGTCCTCGCGGGCCTTCCGGGGGCTCCAGCGTCCCGTCATGACGAACACGAACGGCAGGAACACCACCTGTCCGCCCACGCAGATCCACCACCATGTCTGCCACTGGCCGGGCCCGTCGGCGGCGGCCCTGCTCACCTCGGCCCCGTGCGCCTTGAGCACCGCCAGCTGCGGCTGGGCCTTCTGGACGACGGCCAGGTCGGCCGGGCCCACCTCCTTCACCGCCCGGGCGCTCAGCTCCGCCGGCGCGGCGCCCGGCTTGTACTTGCCCAGTTCCGCGAAGAGCTGGGGGTGGGCGTCGACCACGGCCAGCGCGGGGGCGGCCTGTTCGGAGGCCGTGGTGACCTCCGCGCCGTGCTCCACCAGCGGGGTCGCGGCCGTCACGACCACCGGGATGAGGGCGGCGGAACCCGCGACGACCACGCGGATGATCCATCCCCACACCGCCAGCCCGGTGGCGGTGGCCGCCGGGTTGTGCTTCTCGACGGTCTCGGTGAAGCTCGCCATCCAGGGCGCGTAGGTGATGCCGCCGAGCGCCCCGATCCCGACGAACAGCCAGGCGAAGGTGTAGTAACCGGTGTGCGGGTGTGTGGCGGTGACCGCGAAGAGCGAGGTGACCACGATGGAGCCGACGGCGCCGGCCACCATGAACGGTTTGCGCACCCTCAGGCGGTCCGAGAGCAGTCCCGCGACCACCAGGGCGACGGCGTTGGCGGCCCAGTACCAGTTGGCGAGGGCGTTGGTGCGCTGCTGGCTGTAGTCGAAGGTGGTGGCGAAGTACACGACGAAGTTGCCCACCGCCGAGAAGTACAGCAGCAGGAAGAGGCTGATCGCGAGTGCCGAGCCGATCACGTCCAGGCGCAGCATCTGCCGCCAGGCGCCGTGCGGTGACTGTTCCGGGTCGATGCCCTTGGCGCGTGCCTCCACCAGGGCCCGGTCGCGCAGGCTGACCATGATCTGGTCGCGCAGCCGGGGCGACAGTTCGCGCAGCCCGACCAGGGCGACGAGGAAGACGACCAGCCCGGTGGCACCGGCGTAGCGCAGTTCGTCCTGCCAGGTGGAGGTGGTGAGCGTACTGCTGGTGACCGTGGTGACGACGAGGCTGCCGACGACCGGGCCCATCGTCCAGTAGCCCATCGCCGTGGCCCGGCCGAGCTGCGGCGAGAAGTCGCGGATCAGGGCGGGCGTGGCGACCAGGATGATGCCCTCGACGAAGCTGACGGCGGCGAAGAGGACCAGGAAGGTGGCCTTGTCGCCGGCCGCGGGCAGGGCCAGCAGCACCAGCACTCCGGTGACCAGGAGTCCGTAGACCACCAGGTTGGCCCGGCCCCACCGGTCGGCGAGGCCCGCCACCAGGGAGGCGAAGGCCCCTACGGCGTTGCCGATGACGGACACCCAGATGAAGTAGGCGTAGGTCATGCCGAAGTGCGTCATGACCGAGGTCGCCACGGCGTACTGGATGTACAGCTGGTAGTAGAGGACGACGGTGGTCACGACCACGATCGCCAGATACGTGTAGCGCGGGCCTGTGCCGGGGTAGTGGGCCAGGTCGCGGCGCCACAGGCGCGCGAGTGGACCGGGCGGGGACGACGGGCTGCTCGTGGTGAGGTCGCTGTCGGTGGACTGGGTCCGTGGCATGCGGCTCTCCTCCCGGGGGATTCGGGGGCGGAGCAAGGCACTCGGGGCGCGCGAAATGGGGACGTCGTGCCTTGCGGCTGCGTGCCCAGAGGGTAATACCGACCAGTTGGTATGGCCTAGATGAGTGCACGGACTTTTCCGGCGGCAACGCGATCCGTCACCTGCGGTGACGCGCTCCGGCCGCCCCATGGGGCGGGCAGGACCGCGCACCGCCCGCCGGGCACACCGCCGTACGCGGGCGCGGCTGGAGGTGTGGGCGCGGGTGTGGCGCGGGTGCGGGACGGGCTGGACCTGTGGGGCGCGTACTTCGCGGTCGCCCCGCACGCCTCCTGTGTTCGTACGTCCGCATGTCAGCGGCGCCGACGGCTCGTTGTGGCTGCGTCACGGGGCACTGCCCGAAATCCGCGTCCCTGCCCGGCACATGCCCTCCGCCCGCCTCGAACGCCGCTTCCCCGAGGGCGGACCTCGCCGTGGCCGGCCGGACGACGGTCACCGTGGAACCGACGGAACCGGTCACGCATGTCCGACCGCCGGGCAGGCCGGCGCAGGCCCGTACCTTCCGCCGATACGCCGAGGACCCGGCGTCCGCCGTCGCCGCGCTCCGCACACCTGGGCCGGTGCTCGCGGGACCATGTCCGTATGCCCGAAGGAGATACGGTCTGGCTGACCGCACACCGCCTGGACGCCGCCCTCGCGGGCCGGACTCTCACCCGGTGCGACCTGCGCGTCCCGCAGCTGGCGACCACCGATCTGTCCGGCCGCCACGTCGAGGCGGTGGTCCCGCGCGGCAAGCATCTGCTGACCCGGATCGAGGGCGGGATCACCCTGCACTCACATCTGATGATGGACGGGTCATGGCATCTGTACGCACCCGGCGAACGCTGGCGCGGGGGGCCGTCACACCAGGTCAGAGCGGTACTGTCGACACCGGACCGGATCGCCGTGGGCTATCGGCTCCCCGTCCTGGAGCTCATCGCCACCGACGGGGAGGACGCCGCCGTGGGCCATCTGGGCCCGGATCTGCTGGGGCCGGGCTGGGACGCGGCGGAGGCGCTCCGCAGGCTCACCGCCCAGCCGGACCGGACCACCGGCGAAGCCCTGCTGGACCAGCGCAATCTGGCCGGGCTGGGCAACGTCTACAAGTCGGAGCTGTGCTTTCTGCGCGGGGTCACGCCGTGGACACCGGTATCCGGCCTGACCTCCCCCGAGCGCATGGTGGCCCTGGCCAAACGCCTGCTGGAGGCCAACAAGGCCCGCCCCGGGCACATCACCACCGGTGACACACGGCGCGGGCGGACGCACTGGGTGTACGGGCGCGCCAACCGGCCGTGTCTGCGCTGCGGGACCGCGATCCGGGTCGGGGATCTGGGCCCGGCGGGGCAGGAACGGGTCACCTACTGGTGTCCGTACTGCCAGAGGGGTCCCGCTCCCGACCGAAGTTGACGTACCGTCAGATCATGGCCGAACGAACCGGGTTGACCCGAAACGCCGAACTCGCCGGACGTACCGCCCTCGTCACCGGAGCCGCCGGCGGAATCGGCCGGGCGGCGGCACGGCTGCTGGCCGGCGCCGGAGCCACCGTCGTCTGCGCGGACCGCGACGAGCCGGGCGCGCGCCGCACGGCCGAGCTCATCACGCAGGACGGGGGCGGCGCCGGGTACGCCCGCGCACTCGATGTGACCGACAGCGCCGACACCGCGGCGGCCGTCGCGGAGACCGTCGGGCGTCACGGCCGGCTCGACATCCTGGCCGCCATCGCCGGGGTCATGCACTCCAGCAGCGTGCTGGAGACCGACGAGGCCGACCTGGACCGCGTCCTGGCGGTGAACTTCAAGGGAGTGCTGTACGCGGCCCGCGAGGCGGCCCGCGCGATGCGGGAACAGCGCTCGGGCTCGATCATCACCATGGCGTCCGGCGCCGTGGACACCGGCCGGGGCGGCCTGCTCTGCTACAGCGTCTCCAAGGCCGCCGTGGTCCAGCTCACCAGGACACTGGCGACGGAACTGGGGCCGTACGGGGTGCGCGCCAACACCGTCGCGCCCGGGTTCGTCCGTACCGCCATGACCGCCGGATCGGGCAGCGAGCAGGCCATGGCGCGCGCCACGCCTCTGGGCCGCGTGGGCGACCCGGAGGACGTGGCGGGCGCCGTGCTCTATCTGGCCTCCGACCACTCAGCGTTCATGACCGGCCAGATCCTGCGCCCCAACGGCGGCATCGCCATGCCCTGGTAGGGACGTACGGTGCCCTCTCTGTCCCGGCACGGGGACTCTCGCGCTCCCGCGCGCACCCCCGACCGATGACCCTGACGATCCGGAGCGGGTCACGGAGTGCAGCGGGATGAGGCTCAGGCCCCAGCCGCCGGCCGCGACCAGACCCTCCACCGGGCCTGCCCGGTCCGGCGCCATGGCGAGCCGCAGGGTGGCCCACCACCACAGCGCGCCCGCGAGGAGCGCGATCGCCCAGCGGACCGGCCGCCGGGCCCAGATCTTCCGGAGAACGCACATAGCCGCCTCCTTCGGAGCCCCGAGGTTGCGGCGGGGAACCCACAGGAGTTCCCCGTACCGGAGTACGATCCCCGCCCGGCAAGATCGCTAGACCTTCCGGGCCACGACCGCCCCGTCCTTCACTCGAACGGGGCAGAATTCAGCCCCCGAAGTTGACGGACGAGAGCCCCCGGTCACCCGACCGGGGGCTGTGTGCGCAGAGCCGCGCGGCTCAGACGTTCTCCGCCTGGAACATCCAGTGGTGCTTCTCCAGATCGCCGGACAGGCCGATCAGGATGTCCTGCGAGACGGGATCCGGCTTGTCGGTCGAGGCGATGCCCTCGCGCACCCGCTTGATCACCTGGCCGAGGGCCTCGACCATGATCTCCACGACCTGCGAGTCCTTGACCCAGCCGTCCGTGACGGTGTCGATGGCGCTGTTGCGGGCCACCGTCCCGGCGCGCCCGTCGGGCGTCACACCGATGGCGGACGCGCGTTCGGCGACCGTGTCGGCGTACGTACGGGCCGTGATCACCACATCGTCGAGCTGGAGGTGGACGGACCTGAAGCGCGGGCCGATGACGTTCCAGTGGACCTGCTTGGCCACCAGGGAGAGGTCGATCAGATCCGCTAGGACACCCTGCAGCGCCTCGCCGGTCACCTTGCGGTCGGCCTCGGACAGCGTGCTCGTGACGACACTCATACTGCTTTCCTCCTGCTGGGTTCGGCGGTCTGGTTCATCCCCATTTACGCCTTCCCCCTCACGCCACCGCAAACGCGGAAAACCCCAGGAGCCCCGGTCTGCGTCGCCGACCGGGGCTCCTGGGTCAATCCCACTTCGCTCAGGCCGCGACGACGTCCACGGCCTCGGCGGGCGCCTTCGGCGCCTTGATGGTGACCCGCTCGTCCGGGCGACCGGACGTTACAGACGTGACCGCGCCCAGCAGCGGCCGTACAGGCGCGGCAGCGGACTCGGAAGCCGCCGACTCCGCCAGCTCGGCAAGCGACAGATCGTCGCTGACCTCCCGCATCACCTCGGACATCGGGACGTCCAAGGCGTCGCAGATCGCTGAGAGCAGTTCGGAGGAGGCCTCCTTCTGCCCTCGTTCGACCTCCGACAAGTAGCCCAGGGACACCCGGGCGGACGAGGAGACCTCTCGCAGGGTGCGGCCCTGGCGCTGGCGCTGCCGACGCAGCACGTCACCAAGCAGGCGACGGAGCAGAATCATCGGTGGCTCCCTCCTCGGACCGCGATATCGCAACCTTCTCGCCCCACCGTACCGCCTCGGGCACCGGCCGTGCGGGGAGCGATGACGTGTTCACTCAGGGCTGCAAACATCCCTTCCCCCCACCGTCTTCCCTATCCGTCGCCTTTGCCGATTCGCCAGGAGTTCCCAAGCCTGACACAAGCGCGTGCTCCAACAGGGCCAGGGCGGCGCCCAGGGCCGCGGCCCTGATATCCTCCCGGCCCGCACTCGCGGGGGCGGGTGGCAACTGGTCGGCCCGGCCGACTCCGCGGGGCCCCGCGACGGCCACGTACACCGTTCCCACCGGCTTGCCGTCCTGCGGGTCGGGGCCGGCGACCCCGGTGGTGGCCAGGCCCCAGTCGGCGCCCAGGGCGGTCCGTACACCCTCGGCCATCGCGCGGGCGACCCGCGGATCGACGGCGCCCCGCTCGGCCAGCAGGGCGGTGTCCACGCCCAGCAGCCGGGCCTTGAGATCGGTGGCGTACGCCGTGACCGAGCCGCGGAAGCTCCGCGAGGCGCCGGGCACCCCGGTCAGCTCGGCGGCGACCAGGCCGCCGGTGAGCGACTCGGCGACGGCCAGGGTCTGCCCGCGTTCCGCCAGCAGCCGCAGCACGCCGGCGGCGGCTGCCCCGCTCACACCCCGGTCCCGCGGCGGGCGGCCAGCCCTGCCCGGCGCAGCACCAGGGCCTGGCGTACGTAGTCGTAGCCGGACCAGACGGTCAGGATCACGGCGGCGCCCATCAGGACGGCCCGCAGCGTGGCCAGCGGCCCGGTGAGGACCAGGATGTACATGCCGACGGCGACACCCTGGGTGAGCGTCTTGAGCTTGCCGCCGCGGTTGGCGGGGATGACGCCCCAGCGGATCACCCAGAAGCGCAGCAGCGTGATGCCGACCTCACGCACCAGGATGACGACCGTCACCCACCACGGCAGGTCGCCCAGCGCCGAGAGGCCGATCAGGGCGGCGCCCATGATGGCCTTGTCGGCGATCGGGTCGGCGATCTTGCCGAAGTCGGTGACCAGGCCGTAGCGGCGGGCCAGTTCGCCGTCGAAGAGGTCGGTGATCATCGCGACGGCGAAGGCCGCCCACGCGAAGGAACGCCAGACGGGGTCGGTACCGCCGTCGTGGACGAGCAGCAGGACGAAGCCGGGGACCAGCGCGAGCCGCATCATCGTCAGGATGTTGGCGATGTTCCACAGCGCGACCTGGGGGGCCGCGGGGGCGACCGGCGCGGGGCGGTGGTTGCCTGCGGCGGGCGCGGGTGCTCCGGTCATCTGGCCGCCTCCTCCGGCTCCGGACACAGCGGTTCGGCGACCAGGTCGACGCCCTCGGTGTCCACCACCTTCGCGGTGACGATCGCCCCGGGCAGCAGGCCCTCGTACGAGGTGAGCCGCACCTGCCCGTCGGTCTCCGGCGCCTGGTGCTCCGCCCGGCCGACGGCTTCGCCGTCCTCGCCGTCCTCGCCGCCGACGCTCTCCACCAGCACCTCGACGGTCGAGCCGAGGCGTTCCTCGGCGCGCTGCGCGGTCAGCTCCTCGGCCAGCCGCGAGACCCGCGCCAGGCGCTGGGCGACGACGTCCTCGTCCAGCTTGCCGTCGTACGTGGCGGCCTCGGTGCCCTCCTCGTCGGAGTAGCCGAAGACGCCGATGGCGTCGAGCCGGGCGGCCGACAGGAACCGCTCCAGTTCCTCCAGGTCCGCCTCGGTCTCGCCGGGGAAGCCGACGATGAAGTTGGAGCGGACGCCCGCCTCGGGGGCCTTGCCGCGGATCGTGCCGAGCAGTTCGAGGAAGCGCTCGGTGTCGCCGAAGCGGCGCATGGCCCGCAGCACGCCGGGGGCGGAGTGCTGGAAGGACAGGTCGAAGTACGGCATGACCTTGGGCGTGGACGTCAGGACGTCGATCAGTGAGGGCCGCATCTCGGCGGGCTGCAGATAGCTGACCCGGATCCGCTCGATGCCGTCGACGGCCGCCAGCTCGGGCAGCAGCGTCTCCAGCAGCCGGATGTCGCCGAGGTCCTTGCCGTACGAGGTGTTGTTCTCGCTGACCAGCATGACCTCCTTGACGCCCTGTTCGGCCAGCCAGCGGGTCTCGCCCAGCACGTCCGAGGGCCGCCGGGAGATGAAGGAGCCCCGGAAGGAGGGGATGGCGCAGAAGGAGCAGCGGCGGTCGCAGCCGGAGGCGAGCTTGACCGAGGCGACCGGGCTGCTGTCCAGCCTGCGGCGCAGCGGCGCGCGGGGGCCGGAGGCGGGGGCCAGGCCGTCCGGAAGGTCGTCCGGGCGGCTGTCGGGGACGCTGTCGGGGGCCTGGGCGTGCCCGGGCAGGGCCACGCCGCCCGCGGCCTGCCGCTCCGCGGGGCTGATCGGCAGCAGCTTGCGGCGGTCGCGGGGGGTGTGCGGGGCGTGGACGCCACCGGCCAGGATGGTCTGCAGCCGGTCGGAGATGTCCGTGTAGTCGTCGAAGCCCAGGACCCCGTCGGCCTCGGGCAGCGCGTCGGCGAGCTCCTTGCCGTACCGCTCGGCCATGCAGCCCACGGCGACGACGGCCCGGGTGCGGCCCTGGCCCTTGAGGTCGTTGGCCTCCAGCAGGGCGTCCACGGAGTCCTTCTTGGCGGCGTCGACGAAGCCGCAGGTGTTCACGACCGCGACATCGGCGTCGGTGGCATCGTCGACGAGCTGCCAGCCGTCCGCCGCCAGACGGCCGGCGAGTTCCTCGGAGTCCACCTCGTTACGGGCGCAGCCGAGCGTGACAAGAGCGACGGTACGGGGTTCGGGCATGACCTCAGCGTACTTTGTCCGGGCAGGGGCCCCGGCCCGGACCCTCGGGCCCGGACCGGTGGACCCCGTCGCGGGGCGGGTCAGCCCACCTCGGGATCGCCGGGGGTGTAGCTGAGATGTGCCACCTGGCCCATCTCTCCGGCGGCACCGAGCGATTTGCCGTTGACGAAGAGCGAGACGGCGCCGGCGTTGCCGACCACGAGCTTGATCTGCTTGTCGTCGGTGAAGGTCTTGGACTGTCCGGCTGCCAGGTTGCCCTGGAAGAGGGAGCGGCCGTTGCTGTCGGTGGCGGAGACCCAGCTGGTGCCGTCCTGGGCGCTCATCTTCACCGTCACCTTGTCGGCCGGGGCGGCGGCGATGGCGCTGTCCGACGCCTCGGGCTTGGGCTGGGTGCTGGCCTTGTGGGAGGGACCGGCGGCGCTCTTGGTGGTCGCGACCACCGACGGCTTGCCGGCCACCGGCTCACCGTCGGTACCGCCGTTGAAGAGCGTGAAGCCGACGAAGCCGACGACGGCGACGATCGCCGCCACCATGGCCGCGGTCCAGTTGGGCCGGCGGGGTTCGGAGCGGATCCTTTCGGCTTCGTAGAGCGGAGTCACCGGCGTGCGGGCCGGGGCGGCGCCGTGCTCCTGGACGTACTGGGCGACCAGCGGCTCGGGATCGACGCCGACGGCCCGGGCGATGGTACGGATATGGCCACGGGCGTACACGTCGCCACCGCAGCGCGAGAAGTCGTCCTGCTCGATGGCGATCACGATGGGCGCGCGTACACGCGTGGAGCTGCTGACCTCGTCGATGGTCAGGCCGGCGGCGAGGCGGGCCTGAGCCAGTGCGTGACCGACCGGGGGCCGGTCGTCGGCGACCGGGGGCCGGTCGTCGGATGGCGGGTTGCCGATGGACACGGGGGCGCCTTTCGAGCGTGTAACCACCTGCTGGAAGTTCAGTCTAGGGGGGGTCGGAAAAGGACGGGCAAGCGGACGGCCGTTCTCTGTCCGCCAGAAGGATTGCCGGGCCGCCCCGGTGTCCGGCGGGCCCGGTCGGGCCTCCGACGGGCGGGCATGCGTCTTCCTCCTGCACTAACTTGACGTACGGGCAGGAGAAACGGTTGCCCCCGCCCTTTCGCGAGTGAGGCCTGATGGCCTAAAGGGTGCCCTCGCCGCGGATCACCGCGAGGATTCCGTCCATCTCGTCGGGCTTGACCAGTACATCGCGGGCCTTCGATCCCTCACTCGGACCGACGATCCCGCGCGATTCCATCAGGTCCATCAACCTGCCCGCTTTCGCGAAGCCCACACGCAACTTGCGCTGGAGCATCGAGGTGGAGCCGAACTGCGTGGACACCACCAGCTCCGCCGCCTGGCACAGCAGGTCCAGGTCGTCGCCGATCTCCTCGTCGATCTCCTTCTTCGGACCGCCGCCCACCACCACGTCCTCGCGGTACGAGGGGGTCAGCTGGGCCTTGCAGTGCTCGACGACGGCGGCGATCTCCACCTCCGTGACGTAGGCGCCCTGCATCCGGGTCGGCTTGTTCGCGCCCATCGGCAGGAACAGCCCGTCACCCTTTCCGATGAGTTTCTCGGCTCCGGCCTGGTCCAGGATGACCCGGCTGTCGGCGAGCGAGGAGGTCGCGAAGGCCAGCCGTGAGGGCACGTTCGCCTTGATCAGACCGGTCACCACATCGACGCTGGGCCGCTGCGTCGCCAGCACCAGGTGGATGCCGGCCGCTCGCGCCAGCTGGGTGATGCGGACGATGGCGTCCTCCACGTCGCGCGGGGCCACCATCATCAGGTCCGCCAGCTCGTCCACGATCACCAGCAGATACGGATACGGCGTCAGCTCCCGCTCGCTGCCCTCGGGCGTCCTGGCCTTGCCCGACCTCACCGCCGCGTTGAAGTCGTCGATGTGCCGGAACCCGTACGCCGCCAGGTCGTCGTAGCGCAGGTCCATCTCGCGCACCACCCACTGCAGTGCCTCGGCGGCCCGCTTGGGGTTGGTGATGATCGGGGTGATCAGGTGCGGGATGCCCTCGTAGGCGGTCAGCTCGACCCGCTTGGGGTCGACCAGCACCATCCGGACCTCGTCCGGCGTCGCCCGCGCCAGCACCGAGGTGATGAGGCAGTTGATGCAGGACGACTTGCCCGCCCCGGTTGCGCCGGCGACGAGCATGTGCGGCATCTTGGCCAGGCTGTCCAGGACGTAGCCGCCCTCGACGTCCTTGCCGAACGCCACCGTCATCGGGTGCTCCATGCCCTGGGCGTCCGCCGAGCGCAGCACATCGCCCAGCATGACCAGCTCGCGGTCGCTGTTGGGGATCTCGATGCCGACCGCCGACTTGCCGGGGATCGGGCTGATGATCCGTACGTCCGGACTGGCCACGGCGTACGCGATGTTCTTGGCCAGCGCCGTGATCCGCTCGACCTTGACGGCCTGGCCGAGCTCGACCACGTAGCGGGTCACCGTCGGCCCCCGGGTGAAGCCGGTGACCTGGGCGTCGACCTTGAACTGGGAGAACACGTCGCGCAGTTGGTCGGCGACCGCGTCGTTGGCCGCGGTACGGGTACGGCCCGGGCCACCCCGCTCCAGCAGGTCCAGCGGCGGCAGGGAGTAGGTGACGTCGCCGGAGAGCTGCAACTGCTCGGCACGCGGCGGCAGCGGGGCGCCCTCGGAGGGGGCCGGCTGCTTCGTCAGGTCCGCCACGACCCCCGGGACCCGCGCCGGCCGGGACCCGGCTGCGGCTCCGCCATCGGCTGCGCGTCCGGCTTCCCGTCCGGCGTCGGCGCCGGCTCCGGGGGCTTCCTCCCGGGCGCCCCGCACCGGGGAGTTGATGAGCCCGGCCACCAGCGGCGAGGGCTGCACCCCGTACATCACCGCGCCGTCCAGATCGGCGGCCGCCGCGGCCGCCACGTCCACCGCGTCCATCCCGTACTCCCCGGCGTCGGACGCCTGGGGGTCGCGGGGGCGCTTCGTACGCTGCCGGCGCGGCCTGGGCTCGACCGCCGCGTCGTCCTCGAAGAACTCCCCGAGCGTCACGTCCTCGCCCTCGGGGTCGGGGGCTTCGAGCAGCCGCAGCCACATGGCCAGCTCGCGCAGCCGCTGCGGGATGGCGGTGATCGGGGTGGCCGTGACCACCAGCAGCCCGAAGAACGTCAGCAGCGTCAGCAGCGCCACCGCCAGCGGCCTGCCCACCGTGAACTCCAGTGGCGCCGACGCCCCCCAGCCGATCAGGCCGCCCGCGTCCCGGATGGCCTTCGCGCCCTGGCCGCGCCCTGGCGAGCCGCAGCCGATGTGCACCAGCCCCAGCACGCCCACCACCAGCGTGGACAGCCCGATGACGATGCGTCCGTTGGCGTCGTTCTGCTCGGGATGCCGCATGAGCCGCCAGACGACGGACCCGATCAGCACCGGCACCACCAGATCGAGCCGACCGAAGGTGCCGGTGACCAGTATCTCCACCAGGTCGCCGACCGGCCCCTGCAGATCGGAGTACGTACCCACCGCGACCACCAGCGCCAGCCCGAGCAGCAACAGCGCCAGGCCGTCCTTGCGATGCGCCGGATCGAGCCCCCGCGCACCACGTCCCACCCCGCGGAACACCGCCCCGACCGCGTGCGCCAGCCCCAGCCACAGGGCCCGCACGAGCCGGTACACGGCGTTGGTGGGCGAGGGCGCGGGCCGGGGAACGGGCTTGGCCGCCGCCTTCTTGGCGGGGGGCCGCTTCGCCGGGGCCTTCCTGCCGTTGCCGGCCGGCCGGGCCGCCGGCTTGGGCGCCGGCTTGGCCGTGGGTTTGGCCGCAGGCTTGGCGGCAGCCTTCCTGGCGGTGCCGGACGTACGAGAGGCCATGGTGCTGAGGTTACCGCCGATGACCGCAGGGGACACGCGTGCCCATTGATACCCCCGTTCGTGTCGCGCCCCCGTGATCGCACGGCCGACGGGGGCGACGCCACGTCAGCGGCGGCCGGTGCGCGGGGTGTCAGTCCTGCTGCGGCGGCCTGATGTCGCTGCCGGAACCCGAACCCGGCTCCAGCGCGTCGAGCGCCCTGCGCAGCCCGGTGAGCTTGCGCTCCAGATGCGCGGCGGTCGCGACCGCCGCGGTGTCCGTGGACTCGTCGAGCTGCTTGGACAGCGCCTCGGCCTGCTCCTCGACCGCCGCCAGCCGGGCCGACAGCTCCGCGAGCAGCCCGGCGGACTGCGGGCCACGACCGGCCTGACCGGGCTGCTGCGGGCCGCCGTTCTGTTCGAGCTGCAGCCGCAGCAGCGCCGCCTGCTCCCTGAGCTGGCAGTTCTTCATGTAGAGCTCGACGAAGACCGACACCTTGGCCCGGAGCACCCACGGGTCGAAGGGCTTGGAGATGTAGTCGACGGCCCCGGCCGCATAGCCGCGGAAGGTGTGGTGCGGCCCGTGGTTGATGGCCGTCAGGAAGATGATCGGGATGTCCCGGGTGCGTTCCCGGCGCTTGATGTGGGCCGCCGTCTCGAACCCGTCCATCCCCGGCATCTGGACATCGAGCAGGATCACCGCGAAGTCGTCGGTCAGCAGCGCCTTGAGCGCTTCCTCCCCGGACGACGCCCGCACCAGGGTCTGATCGAGCGCGGAGAGGATGGCCTCCAGCGCGAGCAGATTCTCCGGCCGGTCGTCGACCAGGAGGATCTTGGCCTTCTGCACCATGGCCCGCCCTCCTCGCCCCGGTACTGCACCGGGTGCCACCCCCGCGGACGACTCCTGAACGCCGCCCGCCCTTGTGCCGGTCATGGTAGCCACACCCCGCCGTCCGCCACGCCCTGTCACCGCCATGTCACTGTGCACGTAGCAGAAACGCAAGCGGAGACCAGAAGGTTCCCCGAATCACGTCCTCTCACACCTGATCGACCACGGCGTGTCATATGAATCAGGAGGTTCAACGGGACCGCATCCACTGTTCCATGACCGCCAGCAGGTGGTCGGTGTCCACCGGCTTGGCGACGTAGTCCGACGCCCCGGACTCGATGCTCTTCTCCCGGTCGCCCTTCATCGCCTTGGCGGTGAGCGCGATGATCGGCAGGTTGGCGAACTGGGGCATCCGCCGGATCGCGGTGGTCGTCTCGTAGCCGTCCATCTCCGGCATCATGATGTCCATCAGGACGACCGCCACATCGTCGTGCTGCTCCAGCACCTCGATGCCCTCGCGCCCGTTCTCCGCGTAGAGCACCGTCAGACCGTGCTGCTCCAGGACGCTGGTGAGCGCGAAGACATTGCGGATGTCGTCGTCGACGATCAGCACCTTCTCGCCGCTGAAGCCGCCCGCGAAGCCGGTGTACGAGCTGCCGTCGCCCTGCACCGGGTCCACCCACGAGTCGGGAACCGGCTGCTGCTGCGACGGCTGGGTGTGCACCGGCGCCGGCGTGCCCGATCCGGCGGACCGGCGGCGCAGCCGGGCCAGGCTGCTGCCCGCGCTGCGGCCCCGGCCGCCGGGCGGCAGGGCGTGCCCGGTGTGCGGCCCGTACGCGGGATGGCCGGCGACCGTGTCGTAGCCGGAGGCGATCCCGGCATCGGCGCCGGTGTCGGCTCCGGCCGGCAGCGCCGGGAAGCCCTGCGGGGGCTGTTCGCCGCTGCTGAGCGGCAGGTAGAGGGTGAACGTCGAGCCCCGGCCGGGCTGGCTGTCGGCGTGGATCTCGCCGCCGAGCAGCCGCGCGATCTCACGGCTGATGGACAGCCCCAGACCGGTGCCCCCGTACTTGCGGCTGGTCGTGCCGTCCGCCTGCTTGAAGGCCTCGAAGATCACCCGCATCTTGCTGGCGGCGATGCCGATACCGGTGTCGGTGACCGAGAAGGCGATCAGCGGCTGGTCCGGGTCGCGCAGCGAGCCGGACTCCAGCAGCTGCTCGCGGATGGACTGCGGCGCCTCGGCCCCGGCCGAGCGGATCACCAGCTCCACCGACCCGGAGTCGGTGAACTTCACCGCGTTGGACAGCAGGTTGCGCAGCACCTGCAGCAGCCGCTGCTCGTCGGTGTGCAGCGTCACCGGCAGCTCCGGCGACACCCGTACGGAGAAGTCGAGGCCCTTCTCGGCGGTCAGCGGCCGGAAGGTCGCCTCCACGTAGTCCACCAGCTGCACCAGCGCGATCCGGGTCGGACTGACGTCCATCTTGCCCGCCTCGACCTTCGACAGGTCCAGGATGTCGTTGATCAGCTGGAGCAGGTCGGATCCGGCGCCGTGGATGGTCTCGGCGAACTCGACCTGCTTCGGGGACAGATTGCCCTCGGCGTTGTCGGCGAGCAGCTTGGCCAGGATCAGCAGCGAGTTGAGCGGGGTGCGCAGCTCGTGCGACATGTTGGCCAGGAACTCGGACTTGTAGCGCATCGAGACCGCGAGCTGTTCGGCGCGCTCCTCCAGGACCTGCCGGGCGTCCTCGATCTCGGTGTTCTTGACCTCGATGTCCCGGTTCTGCCGGGCCAGCCGGTCGGACTTCTCCTCCAGCTCGGCGTTGGACAGCTCCAGTGCCTGCTGCCGGCTCTCCAGCTCGGCGCTGCGCTCCCGCAGCTGCTCGGTGAGCTCCTGGGACTGCTTGAGCAGGCCCTCCGTCTTGGTGTTGACGCTGATGGTGTTGACGCTGATCGCGATGATGTCGGTGATCTGGCCCAGGAAGTCCTTCTGGATCTGCGTGAAGGGCTGGAAGGAGGCCAGTTCGATCACCCCGAGCACCCGCTCCTCGAAGAGCACCGGCAGCACGATGACATGCGCCGGGGGCGCCTCGCCGAGCCCGGAGGCGATCCGGAGATAGCCCGGCGGGACGTTCTCCATCAGGATCGTGCGCTTCTCCACGGCGGCGGTGCCGATCAGTCCCTCACCGGGCAGGAAGGCCGTCGGCATGGTCCGCCGGGAGAAGCCGTACGCGCCCACGAGCCGCAGCTCGTACGCGTACCGCTCGCCCTCGTCGGTGCTCTCCTCGGTCTCGATCTCCTCGGCGAGGAAGAACGCGCCGTGCTGCGCGGAGACCACGGGGGTCAGCTCGCTCATGATGAGACCGGCCACGTCGCCCAGTTCGCGCCGGCCCTGCATGAGGCCGGAGATGCGGGCGAGGTTGCCCTTGAGCCAGTCCTGTTCCTTGTTGGCCAGGGTGGTCTCGCGCAGCCGGACGATCATCGTGTTGATGTAGTCCTGGAGTTCCAGGATCTCACCGGCCGCGTCGACGTCGGTACGGATGTTGAGGTCGCCGCGGGTCACCGCGGTGGCGACCTGGGCGATGTTGCGGACCTGCCGGGTGAGGTTGTTGGCCATCAGGTTCACCGACTCGGTGAGGTCCTTCCAGATGCCGGAGACCCCCGGCACCCGGGCCTGGCCGCCGAGCCGCCCTTCCGTACCCACCTCGCGGGCCACCCGGGTGACCTCGTCACCGAAGGCGGACAGCTGGCCGACCATCGTGTTGATGGTGGTCTTCAGCTCCAGGATCTCGCCCCGGGCGTCCACGTCGATCTTCTTGGACAGATCGCCCCGGGCCACGGCCGTGGTGACCTCGGCGATGTTGCGGACCTGGCCGGTGAGGTTGGACGCCATGAAGTTCACCGACTCGGTGAGGTCCTTCCAGGTGCCCGCGACCCCGGGCACCCGGGCCTGGCCGCCGAGGATGCCGTCGGTGCCCACCTCGCGGGCCACCCGGGTCACCTCGTCACCGAAGGCCGACAGGGTGTCGACCATGGTGTTGATCGTCTCCGCGAGCTGGGCGACCTCGCCGCGCGCCTCGACGGTGATCTTCTTGGTCAGGTCGCCGTTGGCGACGGCGGTGGCGACCGAGGAGATCGACCGCACCTGACCGGTCAGGTTGTTGGCCATCAGATTGACGTTGTCGGTCAGGTCCTTCCAGATGCCCGACACGTCGCGGACCCGGGCCTGACCGCCCAACTGGCCCTCGGTGCCCACCTCGCGGGCCACCCGGGTCACCTCGTCACCGAAGGCCGACAGCTGGTCCACCATCGTGTTGACGGTGGTGACCAGGGCCAGGATCTCGCCCTTCGCGTCGACAGTGATCTTCTTCGACAGGTCGCCCTGCGCGACGGCGGTGGTGACCTCGGCGATCGTACGCACCTGGCTGGTCAGGTTGGTCGCCATGAAGTTGACGGACTGGGTGAGGTCCTTCCACGTACCCGACACGCCCTTGACCTCGGCCTGGCCGCCGAGGATGCCCTCGGTGCCCACCTCGCGGGCCACCCGGGTCACCTGCTCGGCGAAGGAGGAGAGCTGGTCGACCATGGTGTTGAGGGTGTTCTTCAGCTCCAGGATCTCGCCCCGGGCGTCCACGTCGATCTTCTGCGACAGGTCACCGCGCGCCACCGCCGTGGCGACCTGCGCGATGTTACGGACCTGGGCGGTCAGGTTGCCGGCCATGCCGTTCACCGAGTCCGTCAGGTCCCGCCACACGCCGGCCACACCGGGCACCTGCGCCTGGCCGCCGAGCCGGCCCTCGGTGCCCACGTCGCGGGCGACCCGGGTCACCTGGTCGGCGAAGGCCGACAGCTGGTCGACCATGGTGTTGAGGGTGTTCTTCAGCTCCAGGATCTCGCCCCGGGCGTCGACCTCGATCTTCTGCGACAGGTCACCGCGCGCCACCGCCGTGGTCACCTGCGCGATCTGGCGGACCTGGGACGTCAGGTTGCCCGCCATGAAGTTGACGGAGTCCGTCAGGTCCTTCCAGACGCCGCTGACGCCGTCCACCCGGGCCTGGCCGCCGAGCCGGCCCTCGGTACCCACGTCACGCGCCACCCGGGTCACCTGGGCGGCGAAGGAGGAGAGCTGGGCCACCATCCGGTTGACGGTGTTCTTCAGCTCCAGCATCTCGCCGGAGACGTCCACCGTGACGTTCTGCGACAGGTCGCCGTTGGCGACCGCCGTCGTCACCTGCGCGATGTTGCGGACCTGGCCGGTGAGGTTGCGGAACGCGGTGTTGACGGAGTCCGTCAGGTCCTTCCAGGTCCCCGCCGCGCCGGGCACCTGCGCCTGGCCGCCGAGTTCGCCCTCGACGCCGACCTCGCGGGCCACCCGCGTGACCTCCGCGCCGAAGGCGGAGAGCTGGTCGACCATCGTGTTGACGGTGTTCTTCAGCTCCAGCATCTCGCCGGAGACGTCCACCGTGACCTTCTGCGACAGGTCGCCGTTGGCGACCGCCGTCGTCACCTGCGCGATGTCCCGCACCTGGGCGGTGAGGTTGCGGAACGCGGTGTTCACCGAATCGGTGAGGTCCTTCCAGATGCCCGCCGCACCCGGCACCTGCGCCTGGCCGCCGAGTTGGCCCTCGGCGCCGACCTCGCCCGCCACCCGGGTCACCTCGTCGGCGAACGTACGCAGCGTCTCCGTCATCGCGTTGATGGTCTCGGCGAGCTGCGCGACCTCGCCGCGCGCGCCGATCGTGATCTTCTGCGACAGGTCGCCGTTGGCGACCGCCGTCGTCACCTGCGCGATGTCCCGCACCTGGGCCGTCAGATTCCCGGCCATCAGGTTGACCGAGTCCGTCAGGTCCTTCCACACACCCGCCACACCGGGCACCTGCGCCTGGCCGCCGAGTTCGCCCTCGGTGCCGACCTCGCGGGCCACCCGGGTCACTTCCGAGGCGAACGACGACAGCTGGTCCACCATCGTGTTGACGGTGTTCTTCAGCTCCAGCATCTCGCCGGCCACATGCACGGTGACCTTGCGGGACAGGTCGCCCTTGGCCACCGCCGTCGTGACGAGAGCAATGTCACGCACCTGCGCGGTGAGCCGGGACGCCATCGTGTTGACCGAATCCGTCAGGTCCTTCCACGAACCCGACATTCCGCGCACCCGCGCCTGGCCGCCGAGCTTGCCCTCGGTGCCCACCTCACTGGCCACCCGGGTCACCTCGTCGGTGAACGCCGACAGCTGGTCGACCAGCCCGTTGGTGGTCCGCCCCACCTTCAGGAACTCCCCGCGCAACGGGTGCGCCGAGCCGTCGGAACCCTGCGAACGCAGGTCCATCCGCTGTTCCAGATCGCCCTCGGCGACCGCCGACAGCACCCTGCCGACCTCGGACACGGGACGTACCAGGTCCTCCACCAGGGCGTTCGAGGCATCGATGGCCGCCGCCCAGGCACCCTCGCAGGCCCCGATCTCCAGGCGCTCGGTGAGCTTGCCCTCCCGGCCGACGACCCTGCGCACCCGGGCCAGTTCACCGGTGAGGTGCTGGTTGCGGTCCGCGACCTCGTTGAAGACCGCGGCGACCTCCGCCATCACCCCGTCGCCGGAGACCGTCAGCCGCTTGCGGAAGTTGCCGTCCCGCATGGACGCCAGGGCCGCGAGCAGTCTGTGCAGGGCGGCAGTGTCCACCTCGACGGTCCCGTTGGCCCGGGGCCGTGTGTTCTTCGACCGCGCGGAACTGCTCCGCGTCGAAGCGGTTGTCACACCGCCTCGTGCCGATGCGCCAGACTCCACCGTGTCCCTCCCAGAGGGGTTGACCGACCTGCATGTGCCTGTATGTGGGCATGCCCAGTGTTTCACCATGCCCGTGCCCGGCCATAACAGTTCGGCAGCATCGCACAGGTCCGGCGTCATGATCGGGTCGGAAACACCCGCAACCGGCGCACGCGCGATCAGCGGGGGTAAGTAACCTGGCATCCGGCTGCCCGCCACGAACCGGGCGCACACCTCATGGGGGCCGACGGTGCAGGTACAGCGACCCGACGCGGACGCGGGCACAGACGCAGACACGCACGTCCCACGACAAACGAGGAGATCTGTGATCACGGCGCGGGCAGCGGCCACCTTCGAGCCGGTCGGACGCTCGGTCGCCACCGCGCGCGCGTTCGTCCGCGACACGCTGCAGGGCTGGGGCTTCTCCGATGTGGTGGACGACGCGGTCGTCCTCACCAGCGAGCTGGTCACCAATGCCGTCGTCCACGCCGGCACCGCCGCCGACGTCGAGTGCCTGCGCTACGAGGACGCCGTGCGGGTCGAGGTCCGCGACCACTACCCCGAGCGCGACCTCCCCCTCCAGGACGCCCACCGCCAGGCCCACCCCGACCACGAGGGCGGCCGCGGGCTGCTGCTCTGCTCGGCGCTGGCCACCCGCTGGGGTGTCGAGTACAGCCCCGAGACCAAACAGGTCTGGTTCCAGCTCGACCTTCCCCAGCGCCCCACCGGCACCCGCTCCGCCGGCCCCGTCCTGCCCGTCGCCGCCCTCCCGCTCACCGATGAACGGGTCCGCGTCGCCGTCGTCCAGGTCGACCGCGGCGGCGTCATCACCCGCTGGAACGACGACGCGGCCGAGCTCTTCGGCCACCCGGCCGGCGACATCGTCGGCAAGCCCCTCGGCGACCTCGCCGCCTGGCCGCAGACCCCCGGCACCGGCCACGGCATCGCCGAGGCGCTGCTGCTGTCGCGCTGGGAGGGCAGTTACGGCGTCCGCGGCGCCGACGGCCGCATCCTGCCGGTCTACGGGTCCCACCTGCGGGTCCGCGACACCTCCGGCGAGCCGTCGACCGTCTGCCTGCTGGTCCGCGAGGACGAACGGGCCGTGCTGCAGAACCCCGGCCGGGGCCATGTCTCCGGCTCCGCCGACGGCTCGGCGGGCGGCGTCAAGGCCGCCGACCCGTTCGAGACCTTCATCGGCTCCCCGGCCCCCGACGACCTGGACGGCCTGCTCCAGCGAACCGTCGAACGCGCCCGCGACATGCTGGACGGCGACGCCGCGTACCTGCTGCTGGCCACCGACGACGAGACCGAACTGGAGGTCCGCGCCTCCACCGGCCTGCCCTCGGCCCGCCAGCGCTTCGCCCGCGTCCCCGTCGAGGCCGGCACCGGCCGCTACGGCAGCGCGCGCATGCCCGCCGTCCACGAGGACCTCACCGCCGTCCCCGGCGCCGTACCGCTGCTCGCGGGCACCGGGATGCGGTCCATCGTCACCGTGCCGCTGAAGGTCGAGGGACGGCTCACCGGGTCCCTGGGCGTCGCCGCCGAGTCGCCGGGCCGCTACTCCAACGAGCAGGCGCTGCGGCTGCAGTTCGCCGCCGACCGGATCGCCCTGGCCGTCGAGAGCGCCCGGCTGACCGAACTGGAGCGGCTGCGACGCGGCTCGCTGTCCTTCCTGGTCGAGGCCTCCGACCTGCTGGCCGGCACGCTGGAACGCGACCAGACACTGGCGCTGATGGCCCAGATGACCGTGCCCACGCTGGCCAGTTGGTGCGCCGTCTACACCATCGCCGAACAGGCCGAACCCGAACTCGCCTTCGTGCTCCACGAGGACGAGGACCGCATCGACGGCATCAAGGCCCTGCTCTCCAAGGTCCACCCGCCGGCCCCCGACCCGACGCCCGGCGCCCGCCTGTGGACCGCCCCCGCCGACGCCGCCCACTCCACGGCCCTGCGCGCCTCCCTGCGCAGCCTCGGCCTC
Organism: Streptomyces sp. RLA131; assembly: GCF_056270125.1. Classification (NCBI taxonomy): domain Bacteria; kingdom Bacillati; phylum Actinomycetota; class Actinomycetes; order Kitasatosporales; family Streptomycetaceae; genus Streptomyces; species Streptomyces sp. RLA131. The sequence goes on along the minus strand of NZ_JBWDOQ010000002.1, from coordinate 6,197,997 downwards.
GGCGAGCCCGGCCGGCCCGCCACCGGGCCCGGGACGGCGCTGGCCACAGCGGCGGCGGTCGGCGGCGAGACGGTCGTCCTGCCGCTGGTGGCCCGCAACCGCGTGATCGGCATGCTCACCCTCGGCAAGCCATCGGACGAGCGCTTCCGCCAGGAGATCCTGGAACTGGCCGAGGACCTCTCCCGGCGGGCCGCGCTGGCCCTGGACAACGCCCGGCTGTACAGCGAGCGCACCGCCATCAGCCAGGCCCTCCAGCGCAGCCTGCTGCCGCCCGGCCTCCCCACGATCCCCGGCGTCGAGGTCGAGGTCGTCTACCGCGCCGCCGGCGAGGGCAACGAGGTCGGCGGCGACTTCTACGACGTCTTCCCGATCCGCGACGGCTGCTGGGGCTTCGCCATCGGCGACGTCTGCGGCACGGGCCCGGAAGCCGCCGCCGTCACCGGTCTGGCCCGCCACGCCCTGCGGCTGCTCGCCCGCGAGGGTTTCAGCGGCCCGTCCGTCCTGGAGCGCCTCAACGCCGCCATCCTCGACGAGGGCGCCCGCAGCCGCTTCCTGACCCTGCTCTACGGCGAGTTGTGGCCCCGCCCCGAGGGCGGAGCCGTCCTGAAGGTGGTCTGCGCCGGCCACCCCCTGCCGCTGCGGCTCCGTCAGGACGGCACCGTGGAGTCCGCCGCCGACCCGCAGCCGCTGCTCGGCGTGCTGGAGGACCTGGAACTGGTCGAGCAGACCATCGAGCTCTCCCCCGGCGACGTACTGCTGTGTGTCACCGACGGCGTCACCGAGCGCCGCGAAGGCACCCGGATGCTCGGCGACGACGGCCTCGCCGACGTCCTCGCCACCTGCACCGGCCTCAACGCCGGAGCTGTGGCCGCCCGCATCCAGCGGGCCGTCGAACGCTTCGCCTCCGACGCGCCCTCCGACGACATGGCGATCCTCGCGATGCGCATCCCGGAGTGATCCGTACGCATCCGTACGCATCCGGACACGACGAAGGCCCCCGCCGACCGGCGGGGGCCTTCGCTGTTCTGAGCCCCAATACGGAATCGAACCGTAGACCTTCTCCTTACCATGGAGACGCTCTGCCGACTGAGCTATTGGGGCCTGGCCGACGTGAAAGATCTTAGCCCATTCACGCCCGCCTGTGAAAATCCATGATCGGGCCCGCCGCTCAGAGCAGCCCGCCCAGAACGTTGCACACCGAGGCCATCCGCTCCAACTCGCGCTCCTTCAGGTTTGGATGCACCGGCAGCGACAGTGTCTCCCCCGCCGCCGCCTCCGTACGGGGCAGATACGCACCGGCCACCCTGGCCCGGTTCACCGCCAGCCGGTGCAAGGGCGTCGGAATGCTCACCCGGGCCCGCACCCCCTTCGCCGCCAGCGCCAGCGCGAAGGCGTCACGGTCCGGCCGGCCGTTGCCCGGCACCCGCACCGTGTACCGGTGGTAGACGTGGTGCGCCCCGGGCTCCACATACGGCACGACCACCCCGGTCAGTGCCGAGTCCAGATAACGGCAGTTCGCCCGTTGCCGGGCCACCGCCCCGGGGAGCCCGGCCAGTTCACGGCGTCCCACGGCCGCGTCCTCGTCCGAGATCCTCACCTCGTGGCGGCCGGATGCCCTCAGTTCCTTCACCGCGCGGGCCAGTTCCGGGTGCTCGGTCGTCACCACGGCACCGTTCTCGACCGCGAACACGCTCATCACGCCGTACGTCCCCACCCTGCGCCCCGCGAGGGCCGCGGCCTGCGCCTGCGTCGCGTCCTCCACGATCGCCAGGCCGTGCCGCTCCGCGAGGCCCGTGAGTGCGTCCACGGGCGCCGGGTGCCCGAAGAGGTGCACCGGCAGCACGGCCGCCGTGAGCCGGGTGATCGCCGCCGCCACCGCGTCCGGGTCCAGGCAGAACGTCAGCGGGTCGATGTCGGCGAACACCGGTATCGCCCCGACCTGCCGGACCGCCTCCGCCGTCGATGTGGGCGCGAACGACGGCAGGATGACCTCTTCCCCGGCCCCGATCCCCAGGGCCAGCAGCGAGAGCCGCAGCGCCGCCGTCCCCGAATCCACAACCACGCAGTGCCGATTGCCGGCCACCGCTGAGAACTCCGTCTCCAGAGCTGCCACTTCCGCGCCCTGGACCAAGGCCTGCTGCATGCCGCACCTCCATTAGCCGACGGCGACAGCATTCCCAGCCCGCATGATCGGAGCCTGAGCAGCGTATGAACATAGGGTTATGACAACGCAAAGAGCCGTACCCCCGACCGAAGTCGGGGGTACGGCTCTCTATCAAAGATTGTTCGGCGGTGTCCTACTCTCCCACAGGGTCCCCCCTGCAGTACCATCGGCGCTGAAAGGCTTAGCTTCCGGGTTCGAAATGTAACCGGGCGTTTCCCTAACGCTATGACCACCGAAACACTATGAAGTTAACGACCACCGGAAAACAACACGGTTCGTTACTTCAGAACTACACAGTGGACGCGAGCAACTGAGGACAAGCCCTCGGCCTATTAGTACCGGTCAGCTCCACCCCTTACAGGGCTTCCACATCCGGCCTATCAACCCAGTCGTCTACTGGGAGCCTTAACCAATCAAGTTGGTGGGAATACTCATCTCGAAGCAGGCTTCCCGCTTAGATGCTTTCAGCGGTTATCCCTCCCGAACGTAGCCAACCAGCCATGCCCTTGGCAGGACAACTGGCACACCAGAGGTTCGTCCGTCCCGGTCCTCTCGTACTAGGGACAGCCCTTCTCAATATTCCTACGCGCACAGCGGATAGGGACCGAACTGTCTCACGACGTTCTAAACCCAGCTCGCGTACCGCTTTAATGGGCGAACAGCCCAACCCTTGGGACCGACTCCAGCCCCAGGATGCGACGAGCCGACATCGAGGTGCCAAACCATCCCGTCGATATGGACTCTTGGGGAAGATCAGCCTGTTATCCCCGGGGTACCTTTTATCCGTTGAGCGACGGCGCTTCCACAAGCCACCGCCGGATCACTAGTCCCGACTTTCGTCCCTGCTCGACCCGTCAGTCTCACAGTCAAGCTCCCTTGTGCACTTACACTCAACACCTGATTGCCAACCAGGCTGAGGGAACCTTTGGGCGCCTCCGTTACATTTTAGGAGGCAACCGCCCCAGTTAAACTACCCACCAGACACTGTCCCTGATCCGGATCACGGACCGAGGTTAGACATCCAGCACGACCAGAGTGGTATTTCAACGACGACTCCACCATGGCTGGCGCCATGACTTCACAGTCTCCCACCTATCCTACACAAGCCGAACCGAACACCAATATCAAGCTATAGTAAAGGTCCCGGGGTCTTTCCGTCCTGCTGCGCGAAACGAGCATCTTTACTCGTAGTGCAATTTCACCGGGCCTATGGTTGAGACAGTCGAGAAGTCGTTACGCCATTCGTGCAGGTCGGAACTTACCCGACAAGGAATTTCGCTACCTTAGGATGGTTATAGTTACCACCGCCGTTTACTGGCGCTTAAGTTCTCAGCTTCGCCACACCGAAATGCGACTAACCGGTCCCCTTAACGTTCCAGCACCGGGCAGGCGTCAGTCCGTATACATCGCCTTACGGCTTCGCACGGACCTGTGTTTTTAGTAAACAGTCGCTTCTCGCTGGTCTCTGCGGCCACCCCCAGCTCACCGAGTAAATCGGATCACCAGTGATGGCCCCCCTTCTCCCGAAGTTACGGGGGCATTTTGCCGAGTTCCTTAACCATAGTTCACCCGAACGCCTCGGTATTCTCTACCTGACCACCTGAGTCGGTTTAGGGTACGGGCCGCCATGAAACTCGCTAGAGGCTTTTCTCGACAGCATAGGATCATCCACTTCACCACAATCGGCTCGGCATCAGGTCTCAGCCTCAATGTGTGACGGATTTGCCTATCACACGGCCTACACCCTTACCCCGGGACAACCACCGCCCGGGCTGGACTACCTTCCTGCGTCACCCCATCGCTTACCTACTACAGGTCTGGTCCGTCGGCTCCACCACTCCCCTCAACTCCGAAGAGATCAGGGCGGCTTCACGGACTTAGCATCGCCTGGTTCGATACTGGGCGTTTCAAAGCGGGTACCGGAATATCAACCGGTTGTCCATCGACTACGCCTGTCGGCCTCGCCTTAGGTCCCGACTTACCCTGGGCAGATCAGCTTGACCCAGGAACCCTTAGTCAATCGGCGCACACGTTTCCCACGTGTGTATCGCTACTCATGCCTGCATTCTCACTCGTGAACCGTCCACCACTGCCTTCCGGCGCGGCTTCACCCGGCACACGACGCTCCCCTACCCATCACAGCCTCCGTTGGGAGTACATGCTGCAATGACACGACTTCGGCGGTACGCTTGAGCCCCGCTACATTGTCGGCGCGGAATCACTTGACCAGTGAGCTATTACGCACTCTTTCAAGGGTGGCTGCTTCTAAGCCAACCTCCTGGTTGTCTCTGCGACTCCACATCCTTTCCCACTTAGCGTACGCTTAGGGGCCTTAGTCGATGCTCTGGGCTGTTTCCCTCTCGACCATGGAGCTTATCCCCCACAGTCTCACTGCCACGCTCTCACTTACCGGCATTCGGAGTTTGGCTAAGGTCAGTAACCCGGTAGGGCCCATCGCCTATCCAGTGCTCTACCTCCGGCAAGAAACACGTGACGCTGCACCTAAATGCATTTCGGGGAGAACCAGCTATCACGGAGTTTGATTGGCCTTTCACCCCTAACCACAGGTCATCCCCCAGGTTTTCAACCCTGGTGGGTTCGGTCCTCCACGCGGTCTTACCCACGCTTCAACCTGCCCATGGCTAGATCACTCCGCTTCGGGTCTTGGGCGCGCTACTCAATCGCCCTATTCGGACTCGCTTTCGCTACGGCTTCCCCACACGGGTTAACCTCGCAACACACCGCAAACTCGCAGGCTCATTCTTCAAAAGGCACGCAGTCACGACGCACCGAGTAAACTCGATGCGCGACGCTCCCACGGCTTGTAGGCACACGGTTTCAGGTACTATTTCACTCCGCTCCCGCGGTACTTTTCACCATTCCCTCACGGTACTATCCGCTATCGGTCACCAGGGAATATTTAGGCTTAACGGGTGGTCCCGCCAGATTCACACGGGATTTCTCGGGCCCCGTGCTACTTGGGTGTCGTACAAGCAAGCCGTACAGATTTCAGCTACGGGGGTCTTACCCTCTACGCCGGACCTTTCGCATGTCCTTCGCCTATCCATACGGTTTCTGACTCGCCCGACGGCCGGCAGACCATCGAAGTACGATCCCACAACCCCGTATACGCAACCCCTGCCGGGTATCACACGCATACGGTTTGGCCTCATCCGGTTTCGCTCGCCACTACTCCCGGAATCACGGTTGTTTTCTCTTCCTGCGGGTACTGAGATGTTTCACTTCCCCGCGTTCCCTCCACATACCCTATGTGTTCAGGTATGGGTGACAGCCCATGACGACTGCCGGGTTTCCCCATTCGGACACCCCCGG
>NZ_JBWDOQ010000002.1:4755000-6190000 GCF_056270125.1 Streptomyces sp. RLA131 | reverse complement strand
CTTCGGCGACGCCGTCCGCAGCCGCCCTGGCCAGGGATTCCTCGACCTTCGGGAGGACGGCGGCGAAGGCCTCGTCCTCGATTCCGGAGCCCCTGGCGTGGATGAAGGGCCCGCCGATGAGCTTGCCGGAGCTGCTGTCGACGACGACGGTGACAGAGACGATGCCCTCTTCGCCGAGGATGCGGCGGTCCTTGAGGGAGGTCTCGGTGACGTCGCCGACGGAGAGGCCGTCGACATAGACGTATCCGGCCTGGACCTTGCCCACGACCTTGGCCACTCCACCGACGAGGTCGACGACGACGCCGTCCTCGGCGATGACGCAGCGGTTCTTCGGGACACCGGTCAGCTGGCCCAGCTCGGCGTTGGCGCGCAGGTGACGCCATTCACCGTGAACCGGCATGAGGTTCTTGGGCTTGCAGATGTTGTAGAAGTACAGCAGTTCGCCGGCTGAGGCGTGGCCCGAGACGTGGACCTTGGCATTGCCCTTGTGGACGACGGTGGCGCCCCACCGGGTGAGGCCGTTGATCACGCGGTAGACCGCGGTCTCGTTGCCGGGGATCAGCGAGGAGGCCAGGACCACCGTGTCGCCCTCGACGATGCGGATCTGGTGGTCACGGTTGGCCATCCGGGACAGGGCGGCCATGGGCTCGCCCTGGGATCCGGTGCAGACCAGCACGACCTTGTCGTCCGGGAGGTCGTCGAGGACCTTGACGTCGACGATGAGGCCGGCCGGCACCTTCAGATAGCCGAGGTCGCGGGCGATGCCCATGTTCCTGACCATGGAGCGGCCGACGAAGGCGACCTTGCGGCCACGCTCGTGGGCCGCGTCCAGCACCTGCTGGATGCGGTGGATGTGGCTGGCGAAGCTGGCCAGGATGATGCGCTTGTCGGCCCTGGTGAAGACCTGCCGGAGCACGGACGAGATATCCCGCTCGGCCCCGACGAAGCCGGGGACCTCGGCGTTGGTGGAGTCCGAGAGCAGCAGGTCGATGCCCTCCTCGCCGAGCCGCGCGAAGGCGGGCAGGTCGGTGAGGCGGCCGTCCAGCGGCAGCTGGTCCATCTTGAAGTCGCCGGTGTGCACGACCATGCCGGCCGGGGTGCGGATGGCTACGGCCAGCGCGTCCGGGATGGAGTGGTTGACGGCGACGAACTCGCAGTCGAAGGGGCCGATGCGCTCGCGCTGGCCTTCGAGGACCTCCAGCGTGTACGGCCGGATGCGGTGCTCCTGGAGCTTGGCCTCGATGAACGCGAGGGTGAGCTTGGAGCCGATCAGCGGGATGTCGGCCTTCTCGCGGAGCAGGAAGGGGACGGCGCCGATGTGGTCCTCGTGGCCGTGGGTCAGGACGATGCCGACGACGTCGTCGAGACGGTCCCTGATCGAGGTGAAGTCCGGAAGGATGAGGTCGATTCCGGGCTGGTCCACTTCGGGGAAGAGGACGCCGCAGTCGACGATCAGCAGCTTCCCGCCGAACTCGAAGACGGTCATGTTGCGGCCGATCTCCCCGAGACCGCCGAGCGGGGTGATACGGAGACCCCCCTCGGAAAGAGGCGGGGGCGGGCCGAGCTCAGGGTGCGGATGGCTCAAAAGTTTCTCCTCGCCACGCGCGCCACATGCCCGTCGTGGGCACATGGCGCGCGCGATATCGTGCGATTCATCTGGTTACGTTCGGTTTTCTGTATTCAATTGTGAAGTCTGTTGTTAGAGCTGTACCCCACCGGCGGCCAGATCCTGCTTCAGCTGTGCGGTCTCGTCGTCGGTGAGTTCCACCAGCGGCAGGCGCAGCGGGCCGGCGGGCAGTCCCTGGAGAGCCAGGGCGGCCTTGGTGGTCATGACGCCCTGGGTGCGGAACATCCCGGTGTAGACGGGCAGCAGCTGCTGGTGGATCTCGGCCGCCTTGACCACGTCGCCCGCGAGGTGCGCCTCCAGCAGGGCGCGCAGCTCGGGTGAGACGACATGGCCGACGACGGAGACGAAGCCGACGGCGCCGATCGAGAGCAGCGGCAGGTTGAGCATGTCGTCGCCGGAGTACCAGGCGAGGCCGCTGCGGCCTATGGCCCAGCTCGCGGCGCCGAGGTCGCCCTTGGCGTCCTTGTTGGCGACGATGCGGGGGTGCTCGGCCAGCCTGACCAGGGTCTCGGTCGCGATCGGGACGCCGCTGCGGCCGGGGATGTCGTAGAGCATGACCGGCAGGGCGGTGGCGTCGGCGATGGTGGTGAAGTGCCGGTACAGGCCCTCCTGCGGGGGCTTGCTGTAGTACGGCGTCACGGTGAGCAGACCGTGGGCTCCGGCCCGCTCGGCCTGCCGGGCGAGCTCGACGCTGTGGCGGGTGTCGTTGGTTCCGACTCCGGCCACCACGAAGGCGCGGTCGCCGACGGCCTCCAGTACGGCTCGTACGAGCTGGTCTTTCTCCACGTCGCTGGTGGTGGGCGACTCGCCGGTGGTGCCGTTGACGACCAGGCCGTCGTTGCCCGCTGCCACCAGGTGGGCGGCGAGCCGCTGCGCGCCGTCGAGGTCGAGATCGCCGTCCGCGGTGAACGGTGTGACCATTGCGGTCAGGACCCGCCCGAAGGGGGTCTGCGGAGTGGAGGTCGGAGCCATGGGTCCAACGCTACTCGGTAGGAGTGGGGACATCTTCCCCCGGGATGCCCCTGGGACCTGCGAAGAGGACTCCGGCGCTGCCTGCTCGGGGGTTCAAGCAGCACCGGAATCCGTTTCTGCAGCTTAGATGAAGGTTACATAAGCACGCAATCGGAACTTTTCGGACAACGGTCTGCCCGGGTGGTCTCCGGCTACGGCGCGACCCGGCCATTGGCGTTGAAGGCGGCGTGCGTCAGGGGCATGAGCTTCGCCCAGTGCTCTTCCATCTTCTCGGCGACCATCGCGATCTCCCGCTGCGGGAAGGATGGAACGGTGGCCCGCTCGTCCTGGGTCCGCAGGGACAGGAAATGCATCAGTGAGCGGGAGTTGCAGGTCGCGTACATGGACGAGAACAGCCCGACCGGCAGGGTCGCCCGGGCCACCTCACGGGCCACGCCCGCCGCCAGCATGTCCTGGTACGCCGCGTAGGACTGCCGGTAGGAGCTCTCCATGGCCTCGGACACCGCCCGGTACTGCTCGGGTGTGCCGTCGACGAACTCGTACTTGCCGGGGCGGCCCTGCTGCACCAGCTTGCGGTCCTCGCCGGGGATGTAGAAGACCGGCTGGAGCTCCCGGTACCTGCCCGACTCCTCGTTGTACGAATTGTGTACGACGATCCCGTTGGCGAGGAAGTTGTGCCACGGGCCTTCCACCGAGAGGTCGTAGGTCATCTCCTCGCCGTCCTCGTCGATGGAGACGATCGTCTCCGGCACGGCGACGGCGAGACTGCCCTCACGCAGCGCGAGGGCCTGCTCCTCGGCGCTCTTCCTGGTGTGGCAGTCCTCGCACGCGGGGGCGAGGTTGCTCTCGTCGAGGGCACGGTTCAGATCCGCCGCCACCGGGACCCGGTGATCCAGGGCGAGGGCCTCCCTCGGGAACGTCCCGGAACAGATGTGACAGGTGTCGGTCTCGGCGATCAGCCGGTCACGCCGCATGGACGTCCAGACGCCGATGCCACGGTGCAGGCCGGGAGGCACGACTTCACCGGAAGGACCGGAGGCCGTCCCCGCGCCCAGCACGGCGTCCCCGACGGCCAGCTCTCCTGCCTTGGCCCATCCCTGCGGGGTGAGGACGGCATGGTCCACGGAGCACCTGAGTACCCGGCCCTTCGCCGTCGTCAGCCTGATGAGCGGCTTGACGCCCGATTCGATGACGTCGACGATGGCCGCCCGCTGGGCCAGCAGGGTCTCCTCGTCGTAGCAGCGGACGCGGCTGCGACGCACGGACTCCAGCTTCGGCAGACGGGTGCCGGGATGCCGCTCACGGAACTCGGCCACCGCGCTCTCCGCGGCCTCCCGGCTCTCGTACAGCCCCAGATAGTGGTTCTCGTCCTCCTGGCGTACCTGACCCGTCCACTTTCCGGCCGCGGCGTTCCAGGTCACGCCCCCGGCGGAGGCCGGGAGCCGGTCCGCGTCCCCGAAGTGCCAGTGCTGGTACAGCTCCTCGATCGTCAGGGTGCGCGGGCTGCCGGCCTCGCTCTCCAGGGTGATTTCGGTGTCCCCGGCGAGACACCAGCCCGCACGGTGGCGCATGAACTCACGGAAGACGAAGATCGGGGCGCTGACGAAGAAGGTCATCGAGTTGTGCTCGAAGGGGCTGCCGTGGCGGTCCCGCATCAGGTAGTTGATCAGACCCTTCGAGCGCTCGGGGTCCTTGCTCAGCTCCTCCAGGGACTGTTCTCCGGCCGTGGACACACGTGCCGCCCACAGCACGTCCGAGTCCGCGGCGCTGTTCTTGACCAGCTCGACGGTCACATCGCCGCGGAAGTGCACAGCGGTCTCGGCGGTGGTGTCGGTCACCGGAGGTCCTTTCCTCTGGAACAAGCTCGGGGCGGCGCCAAGCCTAGGGCCTGCCACGGACAACGCCGACATCGCCGCACATGGCGCAAATCACCACCGCGGGGATGCCGGTGGTGGCCTTGGCCACAGCTGCCGGATAGCCTCCCGGTCAGAGTGACCCCTGCCCCGATAGGACCTGAGCCGTGTCTCTGCCCTTTCTCGCCGCGGACGGCGACCACGACGACGCCCTCCCCCATGCCGCACGGGACACCTGGATGCGTACGTACCGTCCGGGGCCGCTGCGGGTGGCACTGGCCGCGATGATGCTGGTGTTCGTGGCGTACCTGCTGGTGGCGGCCGGGATCATGGGCATCGCCGGCAACGGCGGCGGAGCCGGGACGTGCCTGGTGATCGCGGCGGCGATGATCGTGACCGCGCTGCGGATACTGCGGGTGGGCTTCTGGGTGAGCGGCCGCGGGCTGCGGCAGGTCGGGCTGTTCTACACGGTCACACTGCCGTGGGACCAGGTCGGCTCGGTGCGCACGGCGCAGCAGCCGGTGAAGGTGCTGGGGCTGCCCAGGACGGTGATGGGACAGGCCCTGGTGGTGACGCGGGCCGGCGGAGCGCAGCTGCGGCCGCTGCTGACCGACCACAACGCGGACTTCTGGCACCGTACGGAGGCGTTCGACATGGCGGCCGACGCCATAGAGGCGTGGGCCGCCGCACTGCGCTAGCGCTGGTGCGGTGACCGCGTCGGTGCCCTCAGTCGCCGGACGGGCCGGGAGAACCGGTCCGGCCGTCGTGCAGGGCGATGGCGCGCTGCATGGCCTTACGGGCGCGAGGGGTGTCGCGGGCGTCGAAGTAGGCGACGGCGAGGCGGAACCAGGTCCGCCAGTCGTCGGGGGCGGCCTCGGTCTCGGCCCGGCGTCGGGCGAAGGCGGCGTCCGCCGAGTCGCGGTCGACCCGCCCGGAGGGGGTGCGGACCAGCTCGTCGACGGGCAGGCCGCCCTCGACCTCCAGTTCCTTGGCGAGCCGGTCGGCGTTGCGCGCGAAGGCCGTGGTCTGCCAGAGGAACCACAGGCCCAGCAGCGGCAGCACCAGGACGGCGACGCCGAGGGTCACCGTGACCGCGCGGCCGTCCTCGATGAGCCAGACGCCCCGGCTGCCGACCAGGAGGAAGTAGACGACGAGGACCGCCGCCAGGACGAAGTACGTGATTTTCGCGCGCATGCAGCTCAGTCCTGTCAGTCCAGGTCCATGAAGTGTTCGAGGCCGAAGGTCAGCCCCGGCGTGGAGACGACGCGCCGTACGCCCAGCAGCACGCCCGGCATGAAGGACGAGCGGTTCATCGAGTCGTGGCGCAGGGTGAGGACCTCGCCGGCGTCGCCGAACAGGACCTCCTGGTGGGCGATGAGCCCGCGCAGCCGTACCGCGTGCACCGGGACGCCGTCGACGTCGGCGCCACGGGCGCCGTCCAGTGCGGTGCTGGTGGCGTCCGGCTGGTCGCCGAGACCGGCGGCGCGGCGGGCGCCCGCGATGAGCTGGGCGGTGCGTACGGCGGTGCCGCTGGGGGCGTCGGCCTTGTCCGGGTGGTGGAGTTCGACGACCTCGACGGACTCGTAGAACCGGGCGGCCTGCTGTGCGAACCGCATGGTCAGGACGGCGCCGATGCCGAAGTTGGGGGCGATGAGCACCCCCGTGCCGGGTGCGTCGGCGAGCAGGCCCTCCAGGGTCGCCAGGCGCTCGTCGGTCCAGCCGGTGGTGCCGACGACGGCGTGGATGCCGTGCCGGACGCAGAAGTCGAGGTTCCCCATGACGGCGCCGGGGTTGGTCAGCTCGATCGCGACCTGGGCGCCGGCCTCGGTCAGCGCCTCCAGCTTGTCGCCGCTGCCGATGGCGGCGGCCAGTTCCAGGTCGGGGGCGGCCTCGACGGCCTTGACCGCCTCGGAGCCCATACGGCCACGGGCTCCGATGACCGCCACGCGAAGCGGAGTGCTCACGGGGTCCTCGCTTTCTGCTGTGTCCTCGGTCGCCGGCCGGGCCGGACCCTTCAGGCGACCGCTTCGGTCAGGCGCGCGGCCTGCTTGTCCTTGAGCGGGCCGATGACGGCCAGCGAGGGGCGCTGTCCCAGTACATCGCGGGCGACCGCCCGCACCTCCTCCGGGGTGACGGCGGCGATCCGTTCCAGGGTGGTGTCCACCGACATCTGCTCGCCCCAGCACAGCTCGCTCTTGCCGATCCGGTTCATCAGCGCGCCGGAGTCCTCCAGGCTCAGCACCGTGGAGCCGGAGAACTGGCCGATGGCGCGGCTGAGTTCCTCGTCGCTCAGGCCGTGCTCGACGACCTGGTCGAGCTCCTCGCGGCAGATCTTGAGGACCTCGTGGACCCGCTTGGGCTGGCAGCCCGCGTAGATCCCGAAGAGGCCGCTGTCGGCGAAGGACGAGGTGTACGAGTACACGCTGTACGCCAGTCCGCGCTTCTCGCGGACCTCCTGGAACAGCCGGGAGCTCATCCCGCCGCCGAGGGCGGTGTTGAGCACGCCCAGCGCCCAGCGACGGTCGTCGTGCCGGGACAGGCCGGGCATGCCGAGCACCACATGGGCCTGCTCGGTACGGCGGTCCACCAGCTCGACGCGGCCGTTGCCGCGCAGCGTACGGGTGCCGGTGCGCGGCGGCACCGGCACGGCGTCGGGGTCGCGCAGGGCCCCGGCGTCCTCGAAGGCCTGGTGGACCTGGCGGACGACGGTGTCGTGGTCGATGTTGCCGGCGGCGGCCACCACGAGCCGGGTCGGGTCGTAGTGCCTGCGGTAGAAGCGGGCGACCTGGTCGCGGGTGAGGGCGTTGATGGTCTCGACGGTGCCCAGGACCGGGCGGCCCAGCGGGGAGTCGCCGAGCATCGCGGTGGCGAACAGGTCGTGGACCTGGTCGCCGGGGTCGTCCTCGGTCATGGCGATCTCTTCGAGGACGACGCCGCGCTCGGCGTCGATGTCCTCCTGGCGGATCAGCGAGCCGGTGAGCATGTCACTGACGACGTCGATGGCCAGCGGCAGGTCGCGGTCCAGGACACGTGCGTAGTAGCAGGTGTACTCCTTGGCGGTGAAGGCGTTCATCTCGCCGCCGACGGCGTCGATCACCGAGGAGATCTCCAGGGCGCTGCGCCGCTTGGTGCCCTTGAAGAGCAGGTGCTCCAGGTAGTGGGTGGCGCCGTTGAGGGTCGGGGTCTCGTCGCGGGAACCGACGCCGACCCAGATGCCGAAGGTCGCGGAGCGCATGGTGGGCTGGGTGTCGGTGATGACGCGCAGGCCGCCGGGCAGCACGCTGCGCCGTACGGTGCCGATGCCGTCGACGGTGCCGGGCAGCAGGGTCTGCGTGCGGACGGCCCGCCCCTTGGTGGAGGGGCGGGCCGTCGCACGGGTGGTGCGTGAGGTCACGAGCTCTGCTCGTCCTGAGCGGCGTCCTTGTCGTCTTCACCCTCGACGACCGGGATCAGCGAGAGCTTGCCGCGCTGGTCGATCTCGGCGATCTCGACCTGGACCTTGGAGCCCACGGCGAGGACGTCCTCGACGTTCTCGACCCGCTTGCCGCCGGCCAGCTTGCGGATCTGCGAGATGTGCAGCAGACCGTCCTTGCCCGGGAGCAGGGAGACGAAGGCACCGAAGGTCGTGGTCTTGACGACCGTGCCCAGGTAACGCTCGCCGACCTCGGGCATCGTCGGGTTGGCGATGCCGTTGATCGTGGCGCGCGCGGCCTCGGCGGCCGGGCCGTCGGCGGCACCGATGTAGATGGTGCCGTCGTCCTCGATGGTGATGTCGGCGCCGGTGTCCTCCTGGATCTGGTTGATCATCTTGCCCTTGGGGCCGATGACCTCACCGATCTTGTCCACCGGGATCTTGATGGTGATGATGCGCGGCGCGTTGGGGGACATCTCGTCCGGGGAGTCGATGGCCTCCATCATCACGTCGAGGATGTGCAGACGGGCGTCGCGGGCCTGCTTGAGGGCCGCGGCCAGGACCGACGCGGGGATGCCGTCGAGCTTGGTGTCCAGCTGCAGGGCGGTGACGAAGCCCTTGGTGCCGGCGACCTTGAAGTCCATGTCGCCGAACGCGTCCTCGGCGCCGAGGATGTCGGTCAGCGCCACGTAGTGCGTCTGGCCGTCGATCTCCTGGGAGATCAGGCCCATGGCGATACCGGCGACGGGGGCCTTGAGCGGCACACCGGCGTTCAGCAGCGACATGGTGGAGGCGCACACCGAGCCCATGGACGTCGAGCCGTTGGAGCCCAGCGCCTCGGAGACCTGGCGGATCGCGTAGGGGAACTCCTCGCGGGTCGGCAGCACCGGCAGCAGGGCACGCTCGGCGAGCGCGCCGTGGCCGATCTCGCGGCGCTTGGGCGAGCCCACGCGGCCGGTCTCACCGACGGAGTACGGCGGGAAGTTGTAGTTGTGCATGTAGCGCTTGCGGGTCTCGGGCGCCAGGGTGTCGAGCTGCTGCTCCATGCGGAGCATGTTGAGGGTGGTGACGCCCAGGATCTGGGTCTCGCCACGCTCGAACAGCGCGGAACCGTGCACGCGCGGGATGGCCTCGACCTCGGCGGCGAGCGTACGGATGTCCGTGACGCCGCGGCCGTCGATGCGGACCTTGTCCTTGATGACGCGCTCACGGACCAGCTTCTTGGTCAGCGAGCGGTACGCGGCGGAGATCTCCTTCTCGCGGCCCTCGAACTGCGGGAGGAGCTTCTCGGCGGCGAGCGCCTTGACGCGGTCCAGTTCGGCCTCGCGGGCCTGCTTGCCGGCGATGGTCAGCGCCTGGGCGAGCTCGTCGGTGACGGCGGACTGCAGCGCCTCGAAGACGTCGTCCTGGTAGTCCAGGAAGACCGGGAACTCGCCGGTCGGCTTGGCGGCCTTGGCGGCGAGGTCGGCCTGCGCGCGGCACAGGACCTTGATGAACGGCTTGGAGGCGTCGAGGCCGGCGGCCACGACCTCCTCGGTCGGCGCCTCGGCGCCGCCCTCGACGAGCGCGATCGTCTTGGTCGTGGCCTCGGCCTCGACCATCATGATCGCGACATCGCCGTCGTCCAGCACACGGCCGGCGACGACCATGTCGAAGACCGCGTTCTCCAGCTCGGAGTGGGTCGGGAACGCCACCCACTGGCCGTTGATCAGCGCGACGCGGACGCCGCCGATCGGGCCGGAGAACGGCAGACCCGCGAGCTGGGTCGAGGCGGACGCGGCGTTGATCGCGACCACGTCGTACAGGTGGTCCGGGTTGAGCGCCATGATCGTGGCGACGACCTGGATCTCGTTGCGCAGGCCCTTCTTGAAGGACGGGCGCAGCGGGCGGTCGATCAGCCGACAGGTGAGGATCGCGTCCTCGGACGGGCGGCCCTCGCGGCGGAAGAACGAACCGGGGATCCGGCCGGCCGCGTACATGCGCTCCTCGACGTCCACCGTGAGGGGGAAGAAGTCGAGCTGGTCCTTGGGGTTCTTGGATGCGGTGGTGGCCGACAGCACCATGGTGTCGTCGTCCAGGTAGGCCACGGCGGAGCCGGCGGCCTGACGGGCCAGACGGCCCGTCTCGAAGCGGATCGTGCGGGTGCCGAAGGTACCGTTGTCGATCACGGCTTCGGCGTAGTGGGTCTCGTTCTCCACTATGGGGTTTCTCCTCGTTCGTGTCCTCGCGGGCGTTTCCCGCGGGACCGTCGGTTGGAGGGGCGTCCTGCCGGGCCGGTCTTCGATCGAAGCCTCCGGGATGCTTGCCCGGGGGCCACTACCGAGGACCGGCTCGTATGGCGGCAGGAGGACGCTCCTCCTGTGCGTTGTCGCGTTGTGCCACCAGCCTACAAAGCTTCCGCACATGTCACGCGTCGTGCGGGGCCCGGGCCGGTGTCCTTACGTACGCGAAGGGAGCGGCTCCCGGAGGGGAACCGCTCCCTTCATGGCGTCTTAGCGGGCACCCGCCGCGCCGCGGCGGATGCCGAGGCGCTCCACGAGGGCACGGAAGCGCTGGATGTCCTTCTTGGCCAGGTACTGCAGCAGACGGCGGCGCTGGCCGACCAGGATCAGCAGACCACGACGGGAGTGGTGGTCGTGCTTGTGGGTCTTGAGGTGCTCGGTCAGGTCCGAGATGCGGCGGGAAAGCATGGCGACCTGGACCTCGGGGGAGCCGGTGTCGCCCTCCTTCTGGCCGAACTCGGCGATGATCTGCTTCTTCGTCGCGATGTCGAGCGGCATACGGACTCCTCGGTGTCTGGGTGCTTCCGAGCGCCCCTGGTCTAGGTCACAGGGGAACTTCGACGACTCTGGAAGCGGGGTGGCGCACATGTGCGTGAGCACAGGCGACCGGTCACAGGTTACCACCTGTGACCGGCATGCCTTACCGCGTTGCGCGGCCCGCGGCCGAGCAGGTCCGCAGTCGCCGGACGCGCCGGAAAACAGCGCTAGCTGGTCATGCCGCGGGCCATGGAGTACACGTCCAGGACCGCGAGCACCAGCGGGATGAGCGAGAGCAGCACGGTGGCGTCGAAGACGTCGAGGATACGTCCCCAGAAGGGGGAGACCCCCTTGCTGGGGACGATCAGGCCGACGGCCACGAGGAGCGCGGCACCGATGGCGATGCTGCCGGCGAACCAGACGATCCGGATGTCGAGCTGGGCGCCGTCGCCCTGGAGGAAGGCGAGCAGCGCGTCGGAGGGCGGGTTCAGGGCCAGCCCGAGGATCAGCCCCATGATGGTGAGGATGCCGGCCACCAGCAGGCACACGACCTGCGAGGTGTAGTGGAACAGCCGGGCCCGCAGCATGGTGGCGACACCGGCGGCCAGCGCCAGGGCCTGCGCCCAGTGGTTGTCGGAGAAGCCGAGGACGACGCCGGCGGAGGCCGTCACGACGGCGGCGCAGCCGGCGACCAGGCCGAGGAGCAGTTCGTGGCCGCGTCGGGCCTGGGCGCCGATGCGGTCGAAGTCGACGGACTCCTCCTCGGGCATCGCGCGGTTGCCGCGGTCCGGGCCGTTGCCCCAGTCGCGGCCCTTGGCGATCTGGTCGGGCGAGCGGAAGCCGATGGGCAGCCGGGCGAAGCGCGCGGACAGCGAGGGCAGCCAGGCGACCACCGCGATCGCGGCGACGGCGGTGACGGCGGCGACCTCGCTGACGGCGGCGTCGGTCAGGACGGCGGCGAAGGTGGCCAGGGTGCCGGTCACGGCGAGGAAGGAGGTGGCCACGAAGGGCGCGTCCCCGCGCGGCAGCAGGCCGACCAGGAGGATCGAGGCGATCAGTACGACGACGCAGCCGACCAGGAAGTGCAGCCGCCCCGGTCCCTCGCCCCGGTCGACGGGGAAGACGCCGGAGCCGGCGAGCAGCAGGTGCGGCAGGGCGGCCAGGCCCAGGGCGATCGAGGAGGCGCGGTCGTCGTAGACCCGGGCCCGTACGCCGGCCAGCGCGACCAGCAGGACGCCGGTGGCGCCGGCGATGATGCCCTGGAGGCTGTTCATGTCGCGCCGGACCGGGTCGGCGAACCACAGCGCGAACGCCATCATGACCAGCAGCAGTACGCCGGCGGTGAGGCCGGCGCCCCGCATCAGCTCGTCGCTCCAACGGCGGCGGTCGCGGCTCACCGCGGAGGCGATGGCGTCGGACACGTCGTCGTAGACCGCCGACGGCAGTGACTCGGCGAACGGGCGCAGCAGCAGCAGGTCGCCGTCGAGGATGCGCTGCTCGGCGAGGGAGCGGCCGGCGTCCAGGACGGTGCCGTCGCGGCGCACCAGGTGATAGCCGGTCGGGGCGCCTTCGGACTGGGACTGGCCGGAGAGGCGCAGGATCTCCGGGTAGAGATCGACGAGTGCGACGTCCTCGGGCAGGGCGACGTCGATACGTGCTTCCGGCGCGGCGACTGTGACCCTGCAGAAGCCGGTCGCTGCGGTCATGCTCACCTGGAGGTTCCCCCGTCGTCCGGTGTGGTGGTTGGCTGGTGCGGCGTCCGGCACGGTGGTCCGCCGGCGGGGGTGAACTCCCGGAAGTGGAACGCTTCCTGAGGCTCCGCCCGTTCTGCGGCCGATCGCGTCGTATGCCCCGGGCCGTCCGGACCGTGGTGCGCCGGGCGGGCCCTGGCCGCCTTCGGCTGCGTGGGCAGCGAGGTGGCGGCGGTGCGTTAGCGTACCGCTGGTTTCTCACTTGCCCCACCCGGCCCTTGGGTTGACGCCTGTCAGTAGGATCGTCGCCAGCGCCAACGGCAAGTGAATTGGCCGGGGGGACCGTCAATAAACGGGGGCGGTCCTATTCTCTGCGATCTGCGTGAAGGACTGGTGCCTCGGTGAGCGTTGTCATCGTCAAGCGCCCGCCTCGGGCTCTGCCGCCCGATGTCAGCGGCGAGGAGGTACGCCTCGAACCGCCGCCGGAGCTGCCGCGCCAGGAGGACCAGGGACTCCTGATGAACCTGCTGCCCATGCTGGGTATGGGCAGTTCGGCGGCGTTCTTCTTCATCGGCGGGCAACCGTTCATGAAGATCATGGGTGGTCTGATGGTCGCCTCGACGCTGGCCATGGCCATCGCCCAGATCATCAAGGCCCGGCAGGGGCCTTCGGGGCAGATGGCCCAGGAACGCACCGACTACCTCAAGTACCTGTCGCAGACCCGCCGTCAGATCCGGCGTACCGCGCGCAAGCAGCGTGACGCGCAGTTCTTCCAGCACCCCAGCCCCGACCAGTTGTGGTCGGTGGTGGCCGAGGGCCGCCGGGTGTGGGAACGGCGGGCGACCGATGGAGATTTCGCGCAGGTCCGGCTGGGGCTGGGCCCGCAGCAGCTGGCGACGCCCCTGGCGGCCCCCGAGACCGCTCCGGTGGACGAGCTGGAGCCGCTGACCGCGCACGCGATGAAGCAGTTCCTGTCCTCGCACGGTTCGATCGAGAACCTGCCGCTGGCGGTGTCGCTGCGCGCCTTCTACCACCTGACGCTCTCCGGCGACCCGGAGACCGTGTACGGCGCCTCGCGGGCGATGATCGCCCAGCTGGTCGCCCTGCACTCCCCCGAGGACCTGATGGTCGCGGTGGTCGCCGCCCCGGGCGCGCTCCCGGAGTGGGAGTGGATCAAGTGGCTGCCGCACGCGCAGGACACCACGCACGACGGGGCGGGCACGCGCCGGCTGGTCGTCGGTGACCTGGGCGAGGTCGAGGACCTGCTGGCCGACATCCTGGACGGCCGGGGCCGCTTCAACACCGCGGCCGCGCCGGTGCTGGACGTGCCGCACCTGGTGGTCGTGCTCGACGGCGGCGGGGTGCCGGAGGACTCGGTCATCGCCGGCGCCGAGGGACTGCAGGGCGTCACGATCATGGAGGTCGTCCCCGGCGACCTGGACGAGATGCGCAGCAGCCTGGCGGTCGAGGTGTACCCGGGCCGGCTGCGCCTGGAGTCCGCGAACGGCGCTGTCTACACCGGCGTTCCGGACGTGCTGTCGGTCGCCGAGGCCGAGGCCCTGGCCCGTCAGCTGGCACCGCTGCGGATGGGTTCGGCGGACGGCGACGACCCGCTGCTGGGCAATCTGGACTTCACCGACCTGATGGGCATCGGCGACCCCGCCGCGGTGGACGTCTCCCGTACCTGGCGGCCGCGTTCGCTGCACGAGCGGCTGCGGGTGCCGATCGGTGTCGACAAGGACGGCCAGCCCGTCATGCTCGACATCAAGGAGGCCTCGCAGGAGGGCATGGGCCCGCACGGCCTGTGTGTCGGCGCCACCGGCTCCGGCAAGTCCGAGGTGCTCCGTACGCTGGTGCTCGCGCTGGCGGTGACGCACTCCTCGGAGACCCTCAACTTCATCCTCGCGGACTTCAAGGGCGGCGCGACCTTCGCCGGCATGTCCGAGATGCCGCACGTCGCCGCCGTCATCACCAACCTCTCCGACGACCTCACCATGGTCGACCGGATGCGCGACTCGATCACCGGTGAGCTGCAGCGCCGCCAGGAACTGCTGCGTACGGCGGGCAACTACGCCAACATCACCGACTACGAGAAGGCCCGTGCCGCCGGTGCCGCGCTGGAACCGCTGCCGTCGCTGGTGATGGTGCTGGACGAGTTCAGCGAACTGCTCACCGCACGGCCGGACTTCATCGAGATGTTCATCCAGATCGGCCGGATCGGCCGGTCCATGGGTGTGCACATGCTGCTCGCCTCGCAGCGCCTGGAGGAGGGCAAGCTGCGCGGCCTGGACACCTTCCTGTCCTACCGGCTGGGTCTGCGCACCTTCTCGGCGGCCGAGTCGCGGACCGCGATCGGCGTGCCGGACGCCTACCACCTGCCCAACGTGCCGGGTTCGGGCATCCTGAAGTACGACACCGAGACGATGGTGCAGTTCAAGGCCGCGTACGTCTCCGGCGCGTACCGTCCGGGCGGTGGCGGCAGCCGCAGCACGGGGGGCCGGCTGGACCGGCTGCCGGTGCCGTTCACGGCGGCGCCGGTCGAGATGCGGATGATCGAGGAGACGCAGGACCACGAGCCGGAGGTCCCGCAGACCGACGACGCGCTCGCCGACACGGTGCTCGACGTCATCGTCCAGCGCATGCAGGGCCAGGGCCCGCCGGCCCACCAGGTGTGGCTGCCGCCGCTGGACGAGTCGCCCACCGTCAACCAGCTGCTGCCCGCGCTGGCCGCCACCCCGGAGCGCGGCGCGCACGCGCCCGAGTACCCGCTGCTGGGCAAGCTGGTGGTACCGGTCGCGATCGTCGACAAGCCCTTCGAGCAGCGCCGGGACGTCATGTACCTGGACTTCTCGGGCTCGGCCGGTCACGGCCTGGTCGTCGGCGGTCCGCAGTCCGGAAAGTCGACGCTGATGCGCACGATGATCTCCGGCTTCGCGCTCACCCACACCCCGGTGGAAGTGCAGTTCTACTGCCTGGACTTCGGCGGCGGCGGCATGCTCGCCTTCGAGGGCCTGCCGCATGTGGGCGGAGTCGCCTCCCGGCTGGACGCGGAGAAGATCCGCCGTACGGTCGCCGAGGTCACCGGCATCCTCAACGCCCGCGAGGAGTTCTTCCGGGCCAACCACATCGACTCCATCAACACCTACCGCCAGCGGCGCGCCGCCGGGGCCTACCCCGACCAGGCGTGGGGCGACGTCTTCCTGGTCATCGACGGCTGGGGCACCTTCAAGACCGACTACGAGATGCTCGACGCGGTGATACTCGACATCGCCGCCCGCGGTCTCGGCTTCGGTATCCACCTGGTGATCGGCGCCTCCCGCTACACCGAGGTCCGGCCCGCCCTGCGCGACCAGCTCCTCAACCGCGTCGAGCTGCGCCTGGGCGACTCCATGGAGTCCGAGTTCGACCGCAAGAAGGCCGAGGCCGTCCCCGCCGGGGTGCCCGGCCGCGGCCTGTCGCCGGAGAAGCTCAACTTCCTGGGCGGCCTGCCCCGGCTGGACGGCGTCAGCGAGACCGACTCGCTGGGCGACGGCATGGCGCACCTGGTGTCGACCGTCGCCGAGCACTGGCAGGGCCCCCCGGCCCCGCCGGTCCGGATGCTGCCGACCCGGCTGCTCGTCAGCGAGCTGCCCAAGGGCAGCGACTTCCCGGAGCGCGGTGTCGCCTTCGGTGTCGACGAGACCACGCTGCAGCCCTCGTTCATCGACTTCGAGACCGACCCGCTGTTCATCGTCTACGGCGAGAGCGAGTCGGGCAAGTCGTCGGTGCTGCGGCTGCTCTCCAAGCAGATCGCGGAGCGTTACCCCAGCGACAAGGCGCTGTTCGTGGTCTCCGACTACCGGCGCGCGCTGCTCGGCGAGATCCCCGACAGCCATCTGTACAAGTACTGCGCCGCGGCGCCGTCACTGCAGGAGGTCATCACGGGGCTCGCGGGATCGATGGGCCGCCGTATGCCCGGCCCCGACGTCACGCCGGACCAGCTGCGCAACCGTTCCTGGTACGACCTGCCGGACGCCTTCATCATCGTCGACGACTACGACCTGGTGGCCACCAGCAGCGGCAACCCGCTCCATCCGCTGCTCGAATACCTGCCGTTCGCCCGCGACCTGGGCCTGCGCGTCATTCTGGCCCGCAGCTCGCAGGGTGCGTCCCGGTCCTCGTTCGAGCCGTTCATGCAGCGGATGAAGGAACTCGGCGCCCAGGCGCTCATCATGTCCGGTGACCCGCAGGAAGGGCCGCTGGTCGGCAGCACCAAGGCCGCCCGGCTGCCGCAGGGCCGCGGTCAGTTCGTGACCCGTAAGAAGGGGGCGCAGCTGGTGCAGACCGGCTGGCTGCCGACGAACTGACGATCCGTCACGCGAGCGTGAGGCGGTGGCGTTCCCGGGCCCTGGCCCGGGGGCGCCACCGCTTCCGCGTTCAGCCGAAGACTCCGTGGTCGGTGGGGGCGGGGGCGGCCGGTGCCGGGGCGGCGGCCGGGGCCGGGGCCGGGGCCGGGGCCGCCGGTGCCGGGGCGGCCGGGGTGCGGGCGCCGGCGGCGACGCCGAGGCCGCCGGCGGGCAGGTCCCGCCGGGGGGCGGAGGTGGCCACGGGGACGCCGATCACGCCGTTCGGGAGGTGCGAGCCCTCGGGGGCGGGCAGCGGGCCGGTGGGGGCCGCCTGACGGGCGCCGCGCTGCGGCCTGCGGCCCGCGCCGCCGAAGGTGGATCCGAGCTGGGCGCCTATCTGGCTCAGGGCGTTGGCGGCGAAGGCTATCCGGAGGACCAGCTGGGTGTCGTCGACCGCCGGAGCGGCCGCCTGCCGCGCGGGATCGGCGGGCTGGCCTTCGTGGTCCTCGTGGTACTGGTAGTCCTGGTGGTCCTGGTCGTCCATCCGGTCCGCCGCGTCGTCCAGCCCGGCCGCCGCGAGCTCGAAGACCGGCAGCGCCTCGTCCACGGACCCCTTCAGCCGCTGCCACTCGCCGCCGAAGGCCTCCGCGGCCGGCCCGTGCCAGTGGGTCTCCCGCACCTGACGGACCCGCCGGTCGAGATCGTGCGTGATCCCCTCCAGCTGCCTGCCCATCCCCCGCCAGCCCCTGGCCGCTTCCCGCAACGATTCCGCAGTCATCCCGCCACGCTCGCACGTCGGGCGGCGCGCGCGCATCCGCGTCCACCACATCCGCACGCTACTTGCGCGCCGGGTGCCACTCCAGACCCCAGCCGTACGCCAGGTCGGCCGCCTGCTGCATGCTGACCCCGGGCTGCGGCGGCAGATAGCGGGACTCGCGCTGCACGACCAACTCGCCGTCGTGGTTGGTGATCAGGGCGAGGGCGCAGACCCGCGAGGGCGCGTCGCACGCGTCGAGCGCGAAGTCGACGGGCGCGCCGTACTGCGGCTGCAGGGTGACGGTGGCGTGCAGACCGGCGAAGCTGCCGGTGCCCTGGTAGATGATGACGAAGATCAGGATCCGGCGGAACTCGGCGGCGTGGTCGAGATTGACCGTGAGGTTCTCGCCGGTGCTGACCGCGCCCGTACGGTCGTCGCCGTCCAGGTGGATGTACGGGACCTGGTGCAGGTTGCCGAAGTTGCCGCCGACGGCCTGGACGATGCCCCTGCTGCCGTTGTTCAGCTCCCACAGCGCGCACAGGTCGAGGTCGGTCACCGGCGGGGGCGCCGCACCCGCCTTGGCGAGCTTGCGCATCCAGCCGCCGGTGCCGCCCCCGGACGCCGGGCGGGCCATCTGCCAGTTGAGGTTGACCCGCATCGCCCCGGAGGTCCCGCCCTGCTTGGTGAGGGAGACGGCGGGGGCGTGCTTGGTCAGCGTGACCTTGCTGAGGCTGACCGGCGGCGCGTTCGGCGCGGGCGGCGGCTGGGGCGGGGCGGCGGGCATCGGCGCCGGCATGGACGGCGGCATCGGCGGCGGCATGGTCACGGGCGGGGCCGTCATGACCGGGGAGGGCGGCGGCGGTACATCGTTGTCGCCCCCGTCCTCGACGGAGATGCCGAAGTCGGTCGCCAGCCCGGCCAGCCCGCTCTCGTACCCCTGCCCGACCGCCCGGAACTTCCACGCGCCCTGCCGGCGGTACAGCTCCCCGAGCACGAACGCGGTCTCCACCGTGGCGTCCGCGCTGTCGAACCGCGCGATCTCCGCCCCGCTGCCCGCGTCCACGACCCGCACATGCAGTCCCGGCACCTGCCCGAAGCTGCCGCCGTCCGCCGAAGCCGCCAGCACCACCGTCTCCACGGCGGGCTCCAGGCGGCCCAGGTCCACGGTCAGCACATCCGTGACGCCCGCCCCGCCCGCCGCCGGGGTCTTGCCCTCGTGCCGTACCGCGCCCGAGGCGTGCCCCGGCTGGTTGTAGAAGACGAAGTCGGCGTCCGACCGCACCTTCCCGCCCGTCAGCAGCAGCGCCGAGGCGTCCGCGTCCGGCACACCGGGGCCCGTGCCCCAGCCCAGCTCCACCCGCACCACCGGCGCGGGCACCGGTACGTTCATGCCCTTCTGAATCAGCATCAGCGCATCCCCTGTAGGCGTCGTCGTCCCTGCCGCCCCATCCTCCCCGCCCGGGCGTGCGAACGCATCAGCGGGTCAGTCGTTGTACAGGGCGTACGTCCATGCCTTCGAGGCGCTGCCCACCGGGTCGATGAGCCAACAGGCGCCCTTCGATCTCCTGGCGTAAGCGCACGTGGCTCTTCCAGCCCTCCGATGCGGGCCAGGGTGCGATGGCCGACGATCCATTCGGCGGTCATGGTCAGGAAGCGTTCCAGGTCCGCCGCGACCAGACTGCCCTCAAGGCCGGGTTCGTCGGGGCCGGCGGGGATACGCAGGACCGTGCCGGCGGCACCGTCGAGGACGAGAAGGCCCCCCATCCACTGGCCGATGCGGAAGAACGGTCCGGCGGTGTCCGGGGCGGGCAGGTCGGGGGGCCAGGGGATTTCGTTCAGGAACTCCGCCCGGCGGGGCTGGAGACCGAGCCCCTGCTCGTCCGGTTCGGGCAGCCCGGAGCCGGTCAGGACCCGGCGGGCGCTGTCGTCGGTCAGACCCGGCGGCAGGGCTTCGGGGGCGGTGCGGTGCACGGCCCCCGGACCGAGGAGGCGGGCCGGATCGGCCGGGGACGGGGGCGGGGTGGTGGCGTGCCGCACCGCGTCCGGGGCGGAGAAGGCGGCCGCGAGCAGCGTGCGGTGGCAGGGCTCGATGCCGGAGAACCCGTCGGGGTCCTCGGGGGCGCCGGGGTCCTCGGGGGCGCCGGGCACGAGGGCGATCAGGCCGCCCTCCCCCGCCAGGAGGACGACACCGTCGACCTGGAGCATTACGTCCAGCCAGTAGTCGTAACCGGCGGAGGGGCCCTCCGCCGAGCCGGCGGCGTCCTCCAGGTTCTCGGTGGAGACCGGGCCCGGCTCGTCGTGTTCTTCGGCGTCCGGCCAGGTCAGGGCGGCTCGGTCGGAGGCCGGAATGTCGCCTTCGTACCAGGGCCCGGCGAGTTGCCGCGCCGTGTGCGGGTCGCGGACACGTACCGAACCGTCCCGGTCACCGATGACCGCTACGGCGGGACGGCCCTGCCGGCGCACCTCGACAAGGTCGTTGACGGCCTCGTACCGCAGATACGTGGGGTCGTACCCGCCGGGCGGACGCCAGAGGGTCCAGTGTGTGGTCCAGGGCAGTGCGATGCCGCTGCCGGCGATGGCCGAGGCGAGGCCGGTGTCGCCGCGCGCGGTGGCCATCAGGTGCAGCCAGGCGCCCATTCGGGCTGGGCCGCTGGGTCGACCCCGTACAGGGCAAGGTAGTTCGCGTCGGCCGCCGCGTTCCCACCGGGCAGGCCCTCGCCGCCGAAGGCGCAGCGGGCGGCGTCCAGCAGCGC
Source organism: Streptomyces sp. RLA131 (assembly GCF_056270125.1). Lineage (NCBI taxonomy): Bacteria > Bacillati > Actinomycetota > Actinomycetes > Kitasatosporales > Streptomycetaceae > Streptomyces > Streptomyces sp. RLA131. The sequence continues at coordinate 6,169,851 of NZ_JBWDOQ010000002.1, read as the reverse complement.
GGTGCGGGGGATGTCGGCGATGGACTCACCGTCGCCGAGCACGTCGGCCTCGAACCGGCCGGCCTGCGCCGCGTGCATGGCCGGCCCGGCCGCCGCGTACGCCCCGACGGGACCGGAGGCGGCCCAGCCGGCGGGGTGCCGGAAACCGGGGGCCGCCTCGCGGAGCCGGCGTACCAGGTGCTCACCGACGCGTTTCGGGGCGCCGGGGTCGGTGCGCCCGGCCTCCTGACGCAGGGCCTCGGCGACGTCCTCGTCCCGCCACCACTGGAGGAGCCGGGACGCGGCCTCGTGCGGTGGGGTGTCGTCGAGTGCCGCTTCCTGGTGGGTCATTCGGTCGGTCATCCCTCCGGCGCGGTTCAGGGAGACGGTACCGGTGGGCGACGAGAGGTCCTGCGCGAAACTGGCTCCGGGACAGGCTCCGGTACGGCCGACTAGGGTTTTCCCCATGAGCGACGACATCGACATCGAGGCCCTCGCAGGGGAACTGCGGTCCCGTGACCGAGCGCGGAGGCGGGCCGCCGAGAACGCGCTGATCGCCGTCGGCGCACCGGCCGTTGAGCATGTGCTGGCGCTCGCGGAGCAGGGTGACGGAGTCGCGGGCTACCGGGCCGCGAAGCTGCTGCTGGAACGGCTGGGCGAGCAGGCGCTGCCACCTCTGCAGCGGATCCGCCGTCAGGGGCCGGGACGTCTGCGCCGGTCGGCGTTGCGGGCGTTGGCGGACCTCGGTGGCGCCGACGTACTGGACGAGAAGGATGTGCGGGCCGTCGAGCGCCTGGTGGCGGCCAAGCTGGTCGACGAGCAGCCCGATGACCTGCCCATCGGGCGGTGGCTCGCCGTTCCCCATGCGAAGGCGGAGGACATCGTGGAGGCGCTGGGGCTCCACGACCCGCGGCCGGCCACCGTCGCCATGGGGGTGTCGGCTTCGGTCGAGAGCGAGAACTCGGTCGGGTACCAGGACTCCGACGGACGGACGGCCACCGGCTACCGGGTCTTCATCAGCCCCGAGTTCGACGGCTGGCGTCTGGTCTACGGCAACGACTTCCTCAACGACCGCTGGGCCGACGCGGTCCAGCGGCTCAGCGCCCGGTGTCGCGAAGCGCACTTCTACCTCGTCGACGACTACGACGGGGCGAAGATCTGGTGGGTGGCCGAGAAGGGGCAGGACCGGCGTGGCTACCGCACCTACGGCGATCCTCAGTGGATCGGGGAGCCGATGCCGTTCGAGCAGAGCCTGATGTCCGACGACCCGGATGATCTGTTCGACGACGCCGACGACTACTCGGAGGGTGTCACCGATCCGGAAAGCGTCGCATCGTGGATCTCCATCCCTCCGACGACGATCGGCACCGCCGAGAAATCAGGGCACGGATATCTGGCCGTCACCGACCGCCAGATCGGCCACGGCCGGTTCAGGGGCGCGCTGGTGATCTGAGCGGTGGGAGCGGCGGCGGGGGGGGGAGGGGCGGGGCGGGGCGGGGAGGATCAGATGAGCTGGTTGCCCATCTTCTGCCAGGTGCTTTCGAGAGCCGAGAGGTGATCGGTCATCTCCTGGCCCATCAACTTCACGTTGTCGCTCCGCGACTCGGCCTTCAGCTTGGTGTAGTCGCTCTCGATCGCCTTCTTGAGTGCCTCCCTCGCGTTCGCGTCGCTCATCCCGACGAGGGAGGTGGCCATCTTCTGCGTACGACCGGCGTCGGCGCCGTAACGGTCCGACAACCGCTGCGTCACCTCGGCCTTCACCTCGGCGGTCGTGAGTGAGGGAATCGCCTTGATGTCGTCCCGCTTCTCGGCGTCGAGGGCCCTGCCGTCCGCCACGTCCTGCGGGTCGGTCCGGTAGGTCGTGCTGTAGTACACGGGGACGTTGGTCGCCAGGTTCTGCCTCAACTGGTCGGAACACCTGGCATGGCCCGCTCCCTGGCCGCAGGGTTCACGCTCGGTGTAGAGGCCCGTCGGCTGGTACTGGTCGCTCGCCGGCTTACCCTCGTTGACCCGCTTCATCCAGTCGAGCAGGTGCTTCTCGGAGTGGCGCCCGGACACGTTCTTCTCACCCGGCGGAACGGAGGAGTCCACGACGTAGTGAGTCTCCCCGTCGGGCCCCGTCATCTCAAGGACGGCGTAGTTCCGCTCGGTGAAGTCCGGACCGTGTTCCCAGATGTGTTCCGAGTCGTTGATGGCCTGTTGTTTGAAGCCCCCGAGATAGTTGTCACCGGATTTCTTGTGCGCCTTCGCGCCCAGGGAGCCGTCCGCGTTCTTCGCCGCGCTGTCCGTGGTGCCGGCAGCCGGGGCGGCCTCGTTCGCCCCGCGGTACGGCTTGGCGACGTCCTCGGGGCTCTTGCCGACACCGTGCTGCTCATGGAAACCGGCGCTGAGCCGGCCCATCGAGGACAGCGCCGCGAGCTGCTCTCCCTGCGACAGGCTGTTGAAGCCCTGCAGCTTGTCGTTGAGGTCGCTCTGCGTGAACGCCATCGGCCCGTTCACGCCCCCGTCCGGACCGGCCGGGTCACCGACGGAGTCGCGCATGAGGTTGGCCAGGCTACCGTCGTTCGCCCATGCGTCGAGTCGCTCGTGAACCCGGTTTAGATCGACCCGGTGCACGTCGTGCGAGGCACGGAGGTTCTGCTGCGCGGCGTCGGGCTCGATCCCGTACTGCTTCGAGTCGGGTTCCTCGGCGGCGGATACGTGGTTCGGCTCGGCGTCCTCGTCGCCGTCCTCGTGGTCGTCCTCGTCGCCGTCCATGTCGTGATCGTCCATGTTGTGATCGTCGCCGTGGGCGTGGCCGCCCTCGTCATCGACGTCCATGGCATCGGAATCACTGCCGTGCCCGGGCTCCGCCGCGGGGCGCCGCTCGGTGGTCTCGGGGCGGCTGTCGGCCGGGCGGCCGGCGCCGGGGGCGGTCGGAGCAGGCGTTACGGGGCGGCGGTTGGGGTCGAGGGGGACGGCGAAGACGCCGTTGTCGCCGTTGTGGAGCGGGGTGTTGGAACGCTGGCCGGTCTGGGCGTCGACGTAGGTTATGCGGCCGTTGTGGTTGACGGCGTTCCAGGCGTGGGCGCGGCCGTTGGAGTCGGAGGTGATGATGACGGCCTGCGAGCCGTGGCCGGAGTCCTGGAGGGTGGACTCCAGGCGCGTGAAGGCGTCACGGCCGTTGCCCAGGTCGGAGAACCTGGCACCGAGGGTGTTCTCGATACGGTCCCGGCCGCCGGTCTCGCCCCGGTCGGAGGGGTTGCCGTCGGCGTCGACGTCCGGGGTGCGGGACGCGGCGGCGGTGGGATTGCCCGAGTAGGTGTCGACGGTGGACAGCGCGGTGTCGACGCAGTTGTTGTTGCGGCCCGGCTCGTTGGGGTCGGCGCCGTTGATGTTCTCGGTCCACGACCCGTCGTTGGGGTCGGGGTGACGGACCGGGTCGCCGTTCTCGTCGCGGGGAACGCTGTTTTCCAGATGGTTCTGGTCGTCGGCGCGCGGCCCCTCGACACCGCCGGGCTGGTCGTACGGACGCGAGTCCGAGGCCGGCCGGCCCTGCGGTTGCCCCTGCGGCTGCCCCTGCGGGCTCGGCTGGTGCTGGGGGTGGCCGTTGCCCTGCGACGCGACAACGGTGACGTGGACCGGGGGCGGCGGCGTGGTCGTCTGCTGGCTGCCCTGCGACGGCTGCTGGGGGGTTCCCTGCTGCCCCTGCGGCGGCTGCTGCGGGCGGGAAGCCGGGCTTTCGGCAACCGGTCGGTCGGGCGTCTGGCGGGGCGGGGTACTGCCGGGGGTGTTGCCCGGAGTACTGCCGGGGGTGCCCGGAGTACTGCCGGGGGTGCCCGGAGTGCTGCCCGGGGTACTGCCCGGGGTGCTGCTCGGAGTGCTTGGCGTGCTGCTCGGCGTGCTGCCTGCGGTGCCCGGCGTGCTGCCCGGGGTACTGCTCGGAGTACTGCCCGCGGTGCTCGGCGTGCTGCCCGGGGTACTGCTGGGAGTGCTGCCCGCGGTGCTCGGCGTGCTGCCTGCGGTGCCCGGGGTGCTGCCCGGGGTGCTGCTCTGGGTGCCCGGGGTGCTGCCCGGGGTGCCCGGGGTACTGCTGGGGGTGCTGCCTGCGGTGCTCGGCGTGCTGCCCGCGGTGTTGCTCTGGGTGCTCGGCGTGCTGCCCGGGGTGCTGCTGGGAGTGCTGCTCGGGGTGGTCGGCGTGCTGCCCGGGGTACTGCCCGCGGTGCTCGGCGTGCTGCCCGGGGTGCTGCTGGGAGTGCTGCTCGGGGTGGTCGGCGTGCTGCCCGGGGTGCTGCTCGGAGTGCTCGGAGTGCTCGCAGTGCGGCCCGGGGTGCTGCTCGGGGTGCTGGTCGTCGTGTTCGACGGAACGTTGCGCCCCGGGGTGGTGCTGGGGGTGGTGCTGGACTGCGTCCCCGTGCTGGTGTTCGTCGGCGTACCCGTGCCCGTGCCCGTGCTCGGCGGCGGCGTGCTGCTCGGGGTCGTCACGGGCCGGGACGGTGTCGCCGTCGGCGAGGAGGAGGGCGAGGCCGGCGCCGGGGTGGCCGCCACGGGATTCGGGCTGCTGACCGGGGAGTTGCCGCCGCTCGGCGTGGTGTTGCCGCCGCTCGGCGTCGACCTGGAGGGCGTCGAGGTGCCGGTCCCGGTACTGGCCAGGTTCGGGCTGGACGGCATGCCCGAATTGGTCGACTGCGACTGCTGGCCGGTCGACCCGGTGTCCCCGGACTGATGGGTCGGGACGTACTGCTGGCTCAGATCGGGCGAGGTGAAGCTGTCGGCCTGCGTGCGAACCGTGTTCGAGGGCGTGTCCGTCGAGTGCGTCGGCGTGTACGACGTCGGGTTCACAGTGAGCGGCGACCCCGCCGGAGTCGCGCGCGGCGTCGAAGCGGCAGGCGTGTGCGTGTCCGAGGACGGCGTGGACTCGTGGGCCGGCGTCGAAGACGGCGTCGACGGCTGGTTGGGCGTGGAGGCATCGCCGTGAGTCGCGTCCGGCCCGGAGTCCGGGGTATTCGTGGGCGTCGGATCCGGGCTGGGGGGATCGAACGGTGACGGGGTGTAGTTGTCCGGCGTTCCGGCCGTCGATGGCGTCGTGTTCGGCTGCGTCGAGTCCGGCGTCGTGGTGTTGGGCGGCGTCGTGGTGTCCGGCGGCGTCGTGTTCGGGGACGTCGAGTCCGGCGTCGTCGTGTTGGGCGGCGTCGTGGTGTCCGGCGGCGTCGTGTTCGGCGACGTCGACTCCGGCGGCGTCGTGTTGGGCGGCGTCGTGGTGTCCGGCGGCGTCGTGTTCGGGGACGTCGAGTCCGGCGTCGTCGTGTTGGGCGGCGTCGTGGTGTCCGGCGGCGTCGTGTTCGGCGACGTCGACTCCGGCGGCGTCGTGATCGGGGACGTGGAATCCGGGGTCGTCGTGTTGGGCGACGTCGAGTCCGGCGTCGAGGCCGCCGGGGACCGGACGGGGGAATGCGATGGCGTGCCGTCCGGGCTCGTGGTGCTGTTGTTCCCGGTGCCGTTCGTGTCGCTGTTGCCGTCGCCGCCGGGGCTGCTGTTGTCGCTGCCGTTCGAGCCCGCGTTGCTGTTGCTGTTGTTGCTGCTGCCGGGCGAGCCGGACGCGGTGGTCGTCCCGGGGCCGGCGTGGGTCGTCGTGCTGGAGGACGGGTCGCCGTTGCCGCCGGCGTTGGTCGTCGTGGAGCCCGAGTCGCCCGTGGTGCTGGGGTTGGCGCTGCCGGAGCCCGTGCTGTCCGGCGTCGTCGACGACGAGCTGTCACCGGAGTCACCCGAGTCGCCGGAACCGCCGTTGCGGTGGTTGTCGATCGAGTTCCGCGCGTGGTGACCGGCCTGACCGCCCAGGTTGTCGCGGACACCCTCGGCGATGGTCTGCGGGGTGTTCTTGATCTGCTCCAAGCCCGCGTCGGCGCCGGCCTTGACGGTCTGGCCGACGTCGATGCCCTTCTGGGCACCGAAGTTGACGTTCATGGACTGGGTGATCAGGTCGGTGATGATGGCCTGGAGGGCGGAGATCGCCGGCTCCTTCATCGCCTCCACGATCGCCTCGATCAGCGCTTCCTTGAGCTCCTTCAGCAGTCGCCGCACGATCGCTCTCGCCGCGGCCGTGGCGCCCGCGACGGCTAGTTCGGACAGCCCGAACGTGAAGGGCGCGGCGGCTTGTGCCGCGATGATCTCGGCCGCCAGGATCGCGAGTTGGACGATCACGGCGGCTTTCCCGGCTATGACGATGGCACCGGCCGCGTCCAGGACGCCTGCCACCACGAGGGCGACGGTCTGGGCGTCGTCCAGGTAGCCGGAGCCGTTGCCGGAGAACTTGTCCCAGGCGCCCTTGAAGCCGTCGATCGAGTCGCCGTAGTTCTCCGAGATCACATTGCCGGCCGACGTGACACCGGCGTACTGGACCTGCTGCACATCCGCAGCGAACTGGCGCCAGAGCGCGGCCGATTCGAAGAGCTTGTCCTCGTCAGCCGTCGGCCAGTCCATGCCGAGGACCTCGTTGAGGACCCATTCGAGCCAGTCCGGCAGCATGATGGACATGCGGTCTTCCCCCGTGTTGGTCGTTCAGCTGCCGATGATCAGACGCTTGTGGTGGGCGGGTTCAGGCTCTTGATGAGCTGACCCGTGGCGTCGGCGTGCGACTGCTCCTGCTCCATGAGCGCGTTGGTGAAGTTCTCGTTGGAGTCGTGGTTCTTGCCCATGCCCGAGAGGGCTTTGCCGATGTCGCCCAGCCGGGTCGAAAGGTAGTCCATCGACTGGTACATGCCGTCGCGGACGCCCTCGTAGACGACACCGAACTTCTCACCGATGTCGTCGTCGCCCCACGGCGGGGTGTCGCCCGCCTCCAGCGCGGTCAGGCCGTCCCTGAGGCGGTCCAGCGCACTGCCGAAGGTCTGACCCATGCCGGTGAAGCTGGTGCCCTCGGCGTCAAGAACGTCTGTTGCGGCCTTGAGCCCGTCCTGTCCCACTCAACTTCCCCCGTTCATGCGGCGATCACTGTCGGCAGTGCGCTCCGCAGAGCTCTCGAAGAGCTTAGAGCTTACTGAGAAACACCCGTACTTCATCAAGCCGCTTACGTCACAGCTCTGTTCTAGCTTTCGACGCTGCCTAGATCCGGCCCCGGCGGCTGCGCGGGCGCGGGCCCGAGGGGGGCTGCTGGCTGGGTGCGTCGCGCTCGGCGCGCTCGCGGGCCTCGGTCTCCTCCTGCTCGCGGCGGTAGCGCTCGGCGGCCTCGCGGTTGCGCTCCTCCTCCTCGGGCGAGAGGTTCTCGGCGGCGCGCTTGATCTCGGTCATGCGGGCGCCGAGGGCATCGAGATAGGGCCCGCCCTTCGCGACATCCGTCATGGTGAGGCGGCCGCTGAGGACCTCACGGGCCATCTGCTTGAGTTGTGGAGGTATTGAGGGGTTGTCGCGGAGGGTTCGCAGGGCCTTGTGGAGGCGTGCGGCCTGTTCGGGATCGCGGGCGTCCTCCATGAGGTCGTCATCGGTGACCTCACGCTCGTTGCGCTCGATACTCATGGTGCCCCCGTCTCAGGAATCGCGTGTGCACGCCATACTGCCAGGCGTTCGGACCCTGAAACCATGGCCATAGGATCAGCGTCCGTATGTTCCGTACGTAGCGCGACACGACGACGATCCGAGCGAAGGGCGGCAGAGGCCATGGCGGGCCAGTACGCACCGCACCCCCACATCGGCGGCCGGACCGAGGCGCTGCGCGCGCTGGCGGCCTGGCGGATGGAGTGGCCGGGTACGCCCAGATGCGTTGCGCTGACGGGGAGTTCGGGGAGTGGGGTGTCCCGCCTGCTGACCGGGTTCCTGATGCTGTGCGACCCGGAGTTCCGCAAGCAGATGGCGCTGGAGGCACTCGATCCCACGATCGTTCCGCCCGAGCTGCCCGCGCCGGCCGTGCCCAGCCCCGCGGGGCTGACGGCGGCTCAGCTGCTGTGGGTGCTGGCGGACCATCTCGGGCTGTCGGCCCGGCGTACCGAGGACGTGTACGCCGAACTGGCCGCCCTGGACGAGCCGGTGACCGTGGTCGTGCCGGACGTGGACCGGGCCGGCCCGATCCGGACGGTGGACGAACCCGCCCGGCTCGTACGGGAGGTGCTGCTGCCGCTGGCCGCGACGGAGACCGTACGGCTGCTCGTGGACGTACCGCGCCCCCTGGCCGCCGAGCTGGCCGCCGGACTCCCGGCGGGGACAGTGCTGGTCATCGACCTGGACGAGCCGCAGTGGGCGGACCCGGAGGGCCTGGTGCTCCAGGCCGAGGCGCTGCTGAACCCGCAATTCGGGGCCCCTGAGCTGCCGTTCACCGAGGACCCGGGCATCCGGCACGCCCTGGCGGAGGCCATCGCCCGCCGCGCGCAGGCGAGCGGCGCGGAAGCGAGCCGGCTGACCGTACAACTGGCGGTGAACGGGCTGCTGATGCAGCCGGAGGGCTTCGACCCGGCGGACGAGGGGTGGCTGCCGCGCGGTGTCGGCGGCGCCCTCGACCTGCACGCGCGCCGGCTGGGCGCCGAACCCGAGGTGCTGCGGCAGATCCTGCTGCCGCTCGCGCTCGCCGAGGGGCCGGGGCTGCCGGTGCAGCTGTGGGCGCCGCTGGCCAGTGCCGTGGCCGGACAGGACATGGGCGAGGTGATCGCCGGCGCGATGGCGCTGGCCGGGCCCTTCGTCACTCCGGAGGAAGCCGCGAGCGACAGCGACAGCGCCGGAGACGACGACGCCGAAGACGACAGCGCCGGCAGCCGTACGCTGCTGCGGCTGCTGCACCCCGCGCTGGCCGCCGAGCTGCGTTCCGCCCTGCCCGACGGCGGGCGGGCGGCCCAGGCGCAGATCGCGGTGGCGCTGCTGGAGCAGGTGCCGGGCCAGAACTGGGCCGCCGCCGATCCGTATGTGCGCGACTACATCGCCGGGCATGCCCTGGCCGCCGGGCTGCTGCCCCAACTGCTCACCGACCCGGGCCTGTTCACCTACGCCGACCCCGTCGCGCTGCGCGCCGCGGTGGACGCCGTGCCGCTGGAGGCGCTGGGTGCCCCGGCCCGTACGTACCGCAGGCTCGCGCCGCTGCTGACCCGCGCCGAGGCGCCCGACGTACTGCGGGCGGCGCTGCTGGAGACGGCCTTCGTGGAGGACGGACTTCGCGAGTACGCCGACGCCGTGCACGCGCTGGGGCTGGCCCTGCCGTGGCGCACGCTGTGGAGCGTGCGGGTGCCGGGGGTCAGCGCGGTGACGGCGGCCGCACTGCCGCCGTCCGAGGAGGGCCTGGAGCCGTCGCCCGTCGCCGTCCTGGTCGTCCCCGGGAGCACGCCGGGCGCGGTGCCGGTCGGCGACGCGGCCGTGGTGGTGCACGGGCTGACCGACCCCGCCCCGTTCGCCGCGGTCGACCCCGCCGCGATCCTCCGCCCGGACGACGACGAGCGGGCCGCGGCGCCGCTGGCGTTCAGCCGGGGCGCGGACTACGTACGGGTCTGGGACCGCGCCGCCGAGGAGGTCGTTACCGCCGTGATCTCCGACGTGCCCTTCACCGGTGCCGACCTCTCCCCCGACGGCATCCTGCTGCTCGCCACCGAGCGCGGGGCCAAGGCCCTGCGGATCGCCGTCCCCGCGTGACGGCCCACGTAACCGGCCCGCGTAACCGATAGCCTCGTACGCACACCCGCCCCAGCCCTCCCCGAAGGAGTCCTTCCTCGTGATCAGCCAGGCGCAAGCGCTCGCGACCGCCGACCGTTGGCTCAACGGCCACGCTCCGCAGGAGCAGCACCGCCGGGTCGGCATCCAGGAGTTCGACCTGGGATGGGTGGTGTGGGCGGTGCCGCCGCCCGTCGAGGTCGACCCGGTGTCCGGGCAGCGCCGGCCGCCCGCCGACTTCGGCAACGCGTCCGGGGTCGTCGACCGGCGCACCGGCGAACTGACCGTCTGGCCGTCCGTACCGGTCGAGGAGGTCATCCGCATGTACCAGGCGAAGCACGGCGCCGGAGCGGACGCCTCGCAGGCACCCGCGGTCATCGGGCCGGGCAACACCGCGGTGTTCTCCTACGTCGACCCGGCGAACGGTGAGGAGACCACCCTCTTCCGCACCTCCGCCCCAGGCCTGCCGCCCGCCGAGTACCAGGTGTGGTCCGATCTGCAGCGCATGGGCGTGCCGCCGGGCAACGTGGTCGCCGTCCACACCGACCTGCGGCCCAGCCTGCTGCCCGGCGGCTACACCGGCGAGCTGGTGATGAACACCTTCCCCAACGCGTCCTTCTCCTGCTCCCAGGACTACGGCATGCGGCCGGAGGAGCGCGCCGAGGGCATCGCCGCCCTCATCGAGAGCGTCGAGTCCATGCACCGCGCCGCCGGGCAGACGCCCCCGCCGCGCCCGCACCGGCTCCCGGTCCCGCAGGACGTCACCCCGGCGCAGCCGGTACGTGACTTCGCGCTCGGCAGGCAGCTCGCCAGGACGTTCAGCGACCGTGGCGGTGTGCGCCGCTACGACGCCGACGACCTCGCCCGCACCGAACTCCCCGAATCCGCGCGGGCCACCCTCACCTGGGCCGGTGTCCCCGCCGACATCCCCTTCTTCTTCGCCGCCGACAACCCCGACACGCCTCCGGCGGGCGGCCTGCTGACGGACGCCGCCACGCATCTGCGCGAGCGTGACACCGAGGCGTCGGAGCAGGCCCTGGACAACCTCGCCGGCCATGTCCGGATCGGCTCCGACGGCCTGTACGTGGTCACCGTCCAGTGCCGGGGCGCCGAGCGCTGGATCGGCTCGATCTGGGCCGTGCACCCGCGCTCCGGCACCGGGCGCTTCGTCAACCAGTCCGTCTCCGCCTTCGACCGCTGCCTGTCGCTGCTGGTCGAGACCCGGGAGCAGATGGAGGGCAGGAGCCCGGCCGAGGCGGGCGCGGCGGTCGCGGCGTTCCAGCAGCAGCTGGCCGCCCTGGACCCGACGGCGCTGAGCGACGTCGAGAACTGGTGGACGGTCGTGGTCGAGCAGATGTGGCACGGGCTGTTCTGAGCGGCGGTCCTAGCCTCCGGGCCGGCGGTCCTAGCCGCCGGGCCGGCGGTCCTGGCCGCCGGGCCGGGAGGCCGGGGTGCCGGGGCTGAGCGGGAGCAACCGCGCCACGGCGTCGTCCGTGGCCGCGCTGTTCCCGGCGGTGGCCACCAGTGCGGCACCGACGGTGTCGAACCGGCGGTGCAGCTCGCCCATCGCGTACCGGGTCTGCTCGGCCAACTCCTGGTACGCGGCGGCGGTTTCGCCCTCCCCGAGGGCGTCGGCGCCGGTGGTCTCCTCGAACGCGGTGACGTACCGCTCAAGGTCGTACGCATGCGTCTGGAAGCTCTTGCCGAGCTCGGCCACGACGGCATGGCTGATGCGGAACTCGTCGGACATGCGATCCCCGTTCGTCTTGTTCGCCCGTTCGTCTGTTCGCGTGTTGTGCTATCCGCGGTGGCGGGGCCGGGCGCCGCCCTGCCTGCCGCCGTCGCGCTGCTCCTGCTCGATCTCCTCGCGCTGCTCGGCCAGATAGGCGCGCGCCGCCTCCTCCTGGCTCCTGCGCTCCTCCGGTGACTGCTGCTCGTACGCCCGCCGCCCCTCGGCGACCTTCTCCCCCAGCGCCTCGGCGTACGCCCCGACCCGCAGGGCCTCGCGCAGCCCGACCCGGCCGGCCAGCACCTCGCGGGCCATCTCCTGCAATGGGCCGCCCGCCTGCTGGCTGCCGGCCAGCTTCTGCAGTGTCTTGCGCAGGGCGCGGGCGCGGACCTGGTCGCCGCCGGTCATACCGGTGAGGTCGGTGTCGCCGATCTGGCGGTCGTCGTCGTTCACTGCTGCTCCTTCGTTCGCGTCTACTCGATCGCCGCGTTGGGGTGCTCGTAACTGCCGTTCGGCACCGGGAAGCTCTTGAACGCGTCGGCGAGATCGGTGGCGAGCCCCTCGATGGTGCCGACGCCCGCCTGCACTATCTGCTGCGCGGCGACGAACGCCTTGGTGGCCATGCCCCACTCGCGCAGGATGTTGAGGATCTCCAGGGCCGCCAGCCCGTATCCGACGGCGGCACCCACCCCGGTCCACGAGGTCAGCGTCCCGGCCGCCAGGTCGAGGCCCACGATGATCAGGCCGTCGAGAATGCCGCCGACGAAGCCGTTGATGGCCTCGGCGGTCAGATAGACGGAGTGCGCCATCTGCGTGTACGCCTCGTGGAGCTTGTCGTACGAGGCCTTCTGGGCGTCGAGCTTCTTCGCCAGCTCGTCGAAGTAGACATACGCCGAGTCACCTGCGTTGCCGTTCCAGGAGGCGTCGAGCTCGGCGTTGCCGGCCTTGATGTTGGCCGCCATCGCCTCGGTGGCCTTGCCGAGGTTGCTCCACACCTCGGCGCACCTGACGAAGCTCTCCCAGTCCCCGGAGAACCAGTCGAGGACCTCTTCGAGCGGGTTGAAGCCGAAGACGAGGTCGATCGCCTCCGTGACGTACCAGACCGGACTCAGCAGGTCACTGACATCGTTGAAGATGTCTATGATCGTCCCCTGCGAGAACTCCTCGGGCTCGTCGCTGGGCTTCTTCAGCAGATCGACGGGCTCGGACACATCAGTGAAGCCGGACAAGTCGCATTCCCCCTCAGCGCTCAGCGCTTACTGGCCGGATACTGGGCGTCGAGGTTGGCGGCATTGCCCTGGTCGGTCTCGCGGTAGTACCGCGCCGACGCCGCGAGCTCACCGGCCGAGGCCCGCAGGATCGACTCGGCGGTCGTCAGCGACGCCTTGACGTTCTGCACCACGGTGTCGTGCGCGCCGCTCGCGCCGCTGATCAGACTCTTGAGCCCGAGGTCGTACCAGTTGATCTCGGTATTCGCTTCCGTGTAGCTCTTGGCCGACTGCATGTCGTCGGCAGCCCGTCCGATCTGCTTCCCGAACGCATCGAGATCGGCCGGCTCGACATCAAATGCCATACTCGGTCCCCGTCTTTACCAATGGATGACCTGGCTACCATACAAGGCATGTCTGACGACACCCACAGCGATCGCCTGAACCGCAGCTGGACCCTGGTCTGGTGGAACGTCATGGGCCTCGCCCTCGTCCTCGCCCTGTCCCTGGCGGCAAGCGGCATCGCCGGCCCCGTCCTCGACCTCCTCGACGACAGCCCCGAACTCAGCGCCCTCGGACGCGCCCTGGGCTTCGCCGCCGGCCTCGCCGCCCTAAGCGGCGGCATCCTGGCCGTCCGCGCCTACCCGCCCCGCTCCCGGCGGCGCATGCTCGGCGCGTACGGACTGCTGGCGGTCGCCACCGCCCTGCTCGTGGCCATGCGGCTGCTCTGAGCGGCCACCCGGGGCCTGACCGCGCGGGACGGACGCTACGATCCCGCACATGAGCGGCTCCGAAACCACCCCGTCCCCCCTCGTCGTGTCCGAGCAGGATCCCGAGGCCGAGAACGAGGCCGAGAACGATCCTGAGGCCGATCCCGAGGCCGAGAACGAGGCCGAAGGCCGAACCGGCACAACTCCCCGGCAGGCCCGCCGCATACGCGTCATCCTGGCCTCCGTCCTCATGGCCCTGATGGCCGTCGTCCTGGTCCTGCGACTCGCGAACAGCACCTCGGTGCTGGTGGTCGGGGACTACGGACTCGCCCTCGTGCTGTGCGGCATCGTCATCCAGCTCAGCCGCAACGGCCGCACCCGCCTGGCCACATGGCTGCTCGTCGCCGGCCTCGCCGCCGCCCTCGCGACGGACTGGCTCCTGCTCCCCTGACATGTCGAAGGCCCACGGCATGCACACCGTGGGCCTCGAACCGTCACTCCGTCACTGTCCCGGCCACTGGTTCGGCGGCTGCTGCTGCGAGGCGTAAGGGTTCTGCTGGTTCGGCGGATACCCCGTCTGCTGCGGCGGATACGGCTGACCGCCCCCGCCACCCCACCCGCCGGCACCGCCGCCGCCCGGAGGCGGACCGTTGCGGCGCTTGTTCTTGCTCCTCACCACCATGATGACCACCACGATCACCACGACGACGACCACCACGATCAACCCGAAGCCCAGCACACCCAGCACCGTCGGGCTCGTGTCATTGCTCTCCGCCGCGGAGTTGTCCGCCGCCGTCCCCGAACTCGGCGAGTCGCTCACCGCGGAAAGATCCGGCATCGTCAGCGGACCGTTCTTCGAGCCCGCCGGAATGTCATCGGTAAGGGCACGATACGGACGGATGATGCCGTAGCCGTAGTGCGCGTCAGGCGTCTTGGAGACGTTCGCCCCACTCGGGATCAGGGCGGTCTTCGTCAGCCGGTTGGCGATCTGCCCGGCAGTCAGGTCCGGGAACTTAGAGCGAAGCAGGGCCGCGGCGGCGGAGACGTATGCGGTTGCGTCCGAGGTCCCCTTGGATGCGTCATACCCGCCAGAAGCACTAGCGACCCTGATTTGCTGCCCAGGAGCTGCGAGAAGCAAATGGGGGCCGAAGTTCGAGTCCTCCCAGATTTTCAGGGTAGGACCCACGGCGCCAACAGCAATAACCCCATCCGCAGCTGCGGGGTATTCGCGTGTGCTCACGCCGCTGTTGCCTGCGCCTGCAACAAGCACGACGTCATGCTTCACCGCATACGCAACAGCCTGCTTCTCGTCATCCGACATCTGCGGATCGATGAAGGACATGTTGATCACGGTCGCTCCGTGATCAACGGCGTAGCGAAGAGGCTCTGCCCAGGAGGTCGTGCTGAGATACGTTCCGTCGGAGTCCCAGTACTTAATGGGAAGGATCTTTGCGTCGGGAGCCAGGCCCATGACTCCTGACGCTCCTCCAGCTCCATGACCGTGACCAGCAATGATGGACGCCATCTCGGTCCCGTGCTCATTCTTGGTCTCATGATCGGCGGGCGCGCCGGTGGAGAAGTTCTTACCCGCCAGCACGTTGCCCTTGAGATCTTGATGGTCACCGTTCACGCCGTTGTCGATGACAGCGACCGTGACACCCTTGCCCGTCGACACCTTCCAGACCTTGTCGGCGCTGAACGACGTGAGTGGCCACTGGCTGTCTCTGATGCTGTCCGCCGAAGCGACCGGGGCAGTCCCGAAGAGCAGGGCTCCCGCCACTGCCGCGCCACCCACCGCACGCAGCGTCCGCGTGAAGCTCATGCTGTAACACCTCTCCTACGTGAGTGGGGCCCGCAGCCCGAAGACTGCGGGCCCCTTCCCGTTCCGCCGATCACTGGTTACGCAGTTGCCTACTCGATGACCCGGGGTGCCACATTACGCTCGGTGGTCCAGGTCTCCTCATCCTCGATGAGGTAGTCCGGACGCTGTCCCTCGCGCCCCTCCTCGTCACCCTTGCCACGGCCGTGCGCACCGGGGGCGCCTGCCATCCCCCGACCGCTCTTGCCAGTGCCCGTACCGGCCTGGGTGCCACCACGGCTGCGGTGAAGGCCGGAGCCTCCCTGCGTCCCGGTGCCGGTCTTGCCCTTAGCGGCGCCGACGACACCACCCTTCTGACGGGCCAGCGCACCACGGCCCGTAACGCCGCCGGCGGAGCCGCCCTTGCCTGCGCCTGCCGCACCACCCATGCCCGGGGTGCCCATACGGCCGGCACCCGAGCCGGTACGACCGGCACCTGTGCCCGAAGTACGGCCTGTGGCACCGGCGCCGAGTGTGGAACCGGAGACACCGGCGGCGGCCGCCATCCCTGACGTACCACTACCCATGGAACCGAGGCTGGTGGAGCCCACGCCGCCGCCTACAGAGCCGACACCACCGCCGCCACCGAGGCTGCCACCGCCACCGCCGATGCTGGTTCCGGCAGTACCGGTACCGAAGCTGTCCAGGCCGGTACCGATCGAAGTGGAACCGCCGCCGCTGCCGATCCCGGCGATGGACGTCGGTGACTTAGGCGTGCTCGAACTTCCGATTCCGCCGGAAATGCCGTCGGTCTGAGGCGAGGCGACCGTGTTCGGTGACGTCATTCCGGAACTGTTCGCGGTCGGCAGCTTGACGCTGCTGCTCGTCGCACTGGGACCGCCCATCGCTGTGGGGATCGGCACGACGGGGGTGATCGGCGTGCTGCTGTCGGTGGGAGGGATCTCGTCCTTCTCACCGACACCAGCCTGCGGCGTCCCAATTGACTTCGCGTTGTTGCGGTACGCAGTACCCAGGTACTCCATCACGATCGCGCCCTGGAGCTGCCGCTCCTTGCCCTCGGACAGCTCGCCGCTGTTGCCGGTGAGGACGTCGGCGGTCGGCTTGCCCGCGGCAAGCTCGGCGTTGGCCTTGCTGTCGTCGCGGCCGCCGGCTGCGCCGAGGGTGACGACGCTCAACGCCTCGTTGCCGACGCGGTCCATGCCGCTCTCGGTGGCGGTCGGCTTCTTCACCGAGTCGAGCTGTGCCTTGTAGTACTTGAGCGAGGACGCCGCGTTGCGCATGGCGTTGCTCACGTTCGTCGCGTACGGCGAGGCGTTGGCGATGTTGGTGCTGATGAGCTCCGCGCGGGCGCGGAAGCCGTCGGCCGCGGAGCCGGACCAGTGTTCGAGGACCTCGTTGACGGCGTCGTCGAACTCGGACTTGAGGCCACCGGTCGAGCCGCCGGTCAGGCGCTCGGCGACCCACTGCCAGTTGTCGGCGATGCCTTCGATGGTCTCGTGGTTGGAGTTGGCGACCATGCTCTTCAGCGAGTCGAGGTCACTCTGGTAGAAGGGCGTGGTGTGTTCCATCTTGTAGCTTGTCTGGTCGCTCTTCACGACCAGCTTCTTCTCCGTCATCGGTCATCCCCCATAGTCACGTCGCCTTCTCCTCACCGATCGTCGGCCCCATCGCCGTTACGCCAGGTTGCCCGGGTCTGCGCCGGTGCCGTTCAGCGCTGCCTTGTGGTCGTGCTCGCGGTCCTCGTAGGCGCCACGGGTCTTGGCTGTCTTCTTGCTGAAGTCGTCGATGAGCGATTCGAGCTTGGCGAGGATCTCGTCCTCGAAGTACGACTTCATGGTGCTGTGTGCCGTGCGGAGCTCCGACTGCTCGTCGAAGTCCTTGCCGAGCGCGCCTTCCGGCAGGTAGGTGCTGTGCGCGGTCTTGCCCTTGATCTCCTGCATGGACTTGAGCACGCCGTTCAGCTTGACCATGACCTTGTCCAGGGCATCGAGATCGACTTTGTACTCGTCGGCGGTGCTCATTACAGGGCCTCCCCGTGTGTGTTGATTGACTGCTTACGGCGCCAGTCGCGCATGGTGATCCCGGCACCCACGACCACGGCGATGACGAGCACTCCGCCGCCGACGACATAGATGCCGTAGCGGGCGTTGCGCTCCTCCGTCGTCTCGCCGATGGTCAGGGTGCCCGGGACGATCGCGCTGCCGGCGTTCTGGATCTGGGTGGACTGGGGGTCCTTGGTTGGCTTGTCGCCGGGTTCGTCGTCGCTCGTGAGGGCGGCGACGGGGTCGACGACGCCCCATCCGATGAGGTGGTTGGGGCCGCGCTCGGTGCGTTCGGCGGTCTGCTCGATGCGGGCGACGACCTGCTCCTGCGACCAGTCCGGGTACTTGGAGCGGACGAGGGCGGCCACACCGGCGACGTAGGGGGCGGCGAAGGAGGTGCCGTTGTCGATGCACTGGCCGCCCTTGGGGACGGTGGAGACCATGTCCACGCCGGGGGCGGCCACGCCGACGAACCCGCCGGGCTGGGAGAAGGCGGCGCGCTCGTTGTTGCGGTCCGAGGCGCCGACGGCCAGGACGCCGGGGAAGGAGGCGGGATAGGTGTCCTTCTCCTTGCCGCTGGCGCCGTCGTTGCCGGCCGCGGCGACGACGACCACGTCCTTCTGGAGGGCGTAGTCGATGGCCAGTTCCAGCGACGATCCGGGGCTGAGGGCGGCGGAGGTGTCCTGGGAGATGTTGATGACCCCGGCTCCGGCCTTGACCGCGAAGCGGATGGCGCTGGCCATGGTGCCGGCGGTGCCACCGCCCTCGTTGTCGTTCTGGCGGATGGGGATGATGGTGGCCTGCGGGGCTATACCGACGAAGCCGGTGCCGGACTTGGAGCGGGCGGCGATGATGCCGGCCACCTTGGTGCCGTGGCCTACGGGGTCGTCGGTGCCGTCACCGCCGGAGGAGATGAAGTCCTTGCCGCGGACGTCGGGGTCGATGGCCTGCTGGAGCTGCTTGTTGTCGTTGTCGACACCGGTGTCGATGACGGCGACCTTGACTCCCTCGCCACGGGAGTTGTCCCACATCTCGTCCAGGAGGATGCGCTGGAGGGACCAGGGCGTGCCCTTGATGTCGTCGCCGCCGAACTTGCACGAGGCGCTGTCGGCGATCGGAATGCTCGGATCGTCGTCGGCGACGGCGGGTGTGGCGGTCGCGATGCCGGACAGGCCGACGAGACTCAGGGCACACAGCGCTGCCGCGGCGTGGTGTGCGGCGCGAGATCCCACGGGACGTTTCCCCCTGTTTGTGACGGACGCGAAAGGTGGGCGCACCAGAAGCAGCGCGCCCACCCTCAGTGATTGTGCGAGAGCCGCTAGGGCCGCTCGGTCAGGACTGCCAGATGCTGGCGTTCTGGCGCTCGGTGCTCTGGTAGTTCTGGGCCGCGGTGTCGAGGGCCTTGGCGATGGCCTCAAGGGTGGCGTGCAGCGAGGCCGCGCGCTTGTCCCACTCGGCCTGCTTGGCCTGGTAGCCCTCCTGGGCCGAGCCTTCCCAGCTCTGGGCGATCTTCTTGACGCCGCTTTCGAGGTCGTCGAGCTGGGTACGGATGTTGCCGGCCGTCTGCCGAACGTCGGAAGAGGCCTGCGAGATCGTCGTGAAATTAACGAGGATCTGGCCGGACATGGTGTCTCCTCGGGGAGTTGGTGTGGTCTGGTCGTCCCGGGCGATTCGGTACGCGCGTACGGCGGCCGTACGGCGCGGGCCGGATCATCCGAAGGGCGAGGCGCTTGCCGAGACCTGGCTGATCGACGCCGCCTGGTCCTCTTCCGAGGCCGAGTAGTTCTTGGTGGTCGTGTCGATCGCGTCCTTGATCTCACCAAGGATCTGGTTGAGCTTGCTCGCGTCCTCGTTCACCTGCGTCTGCAGGTTGTTGTACGCGGTCGCGGCGGAGCCCTTCCACCCGGAGGTGATGGTGTCGATCACCGTCTGCAGGCGGCTGATCTCACCCTGGATCTGTCCGTTGACCGTGGAGATCTTGTTGCTGAAAGCAACCATCTCCTCCTCGGTCGTCGTGTACTGCTGTCCAGCCATAAGCCAGCGTCCCCCATGAGACTCGTAACCCGTGTCCGTAGTGAATACGGCCGGCATCTACGTCTGATGCCTTAACCCACTCTAGCGATTGCCTGTGACAACACCCAACGGGGGAACGCAGTTGTGACACAGCCACAACAACTCTTCACAGGATCGGCCGTCCAGAGCCGCGGCCCGTTCAACTTCATTGGTTCTGCGGCTGCTTGGCGCTCGTGGTGTCCAGCGTAGGCCCGGCCGCCAGCAGGCCGGCCCAGGCTCCCGGGACCGGTACGGGGGTGATGCCGTCGTATCCGAGGCGCTTCTGGGGGCCGTTGTCGGAGGTCTGGGAGGCGTCCTGGGACTGGGTGTCGGCGGCGGTGGTGTCGCTGTCGCCGTTGGAGGGCACCGAGTAGCGCAGGCCGGTGTCGGTGACGAGGAAGACCGAGCCGATGTTGGTCTTGAGGGAGGAGACCCGGCGCAGCAGGATGCCGCTGCCCGGGGTGACGTAGGCGCTGGTGCCGCCGTCGGAGACCTTCTCGGGGTAGTCCTTGCCGGCCCAGACGGTCAGGACCGGCCGGCCCTTGCTGTCGGCGGAGCCGGAGAAGACGTTGCAGGAGACCTTGCGGCCGGCGGAGGTGTTGACCTGGTGGGGGTCCTTCTGCGGCCAGGACTTGTCGTCGAAGGGCTCGCCCGGGGTGATCTCGGCGGTCTTGACGCCGATCGCCTTGGGCGACCCCTCACCGTACGCGTCCTGGGCGTTGGGGCCCTGGAGGAGCAGGCGGGCGGTGAAGTCCGAGATCGGGGCGAGCCGGTCCTTGAGGACCACGTACTGCTGCTGGCCGGCGCCGTCGTCGGCGAGCAGGACGGTGCCGATGGTCTTGTGGGCGGCGGGCAGGCCGGAGGCGCTGGAGGTGCCGCCGGCGCCGTCGATCTCCGGGAAGTCGATGGGGGTACCCGGGTTGAGGGTGTCCATGAACTCCTGGGTGACGTTCTGCGGCTCCGAGGCGTTGCCGAACAGGGCGCGGCGCAGCTTGTCCTTCTGGTCGGCGGGCAGTTCCTGGCCGCCGGTCTTCCCGATCGGGTAGGCGGTGCCGGAGTTGTCCACCAGGTACCAGCCGCCGCCGGGGGCCTGGACGAACAGTGCCTGGTCGGCCCGGAGCTTGTTGCCGTCCTCGACGTCCTGCTTGTCGGCGCCGCCGAGGACGAAGACCATCTTCTGCGCCTTGTTGCCGCTGCCGCCGCTGGGCTGCTCGCACAGCGCCCAGACCTTGGCCTTGGCCGCCTCGTCCTTGTCGGGCAGCCGGTCGGGGGCGTACGGGATGCCGATGGTGGGGCCGTGCAGGATCTTGGGGTCGTCGAGCACCGACTCGTCGACCTTGAGCACCTCGTACTTGTCGGGGTCCAGCAGCAGCCGGGCCGAGGCGAGGTTCAGGACCGGGTGCAGCAGGTTGATCTGCTTGCCGTTCTTGTCCTTCTTGCCCGAGTCCAGGTACACGTAACGGGTGGTCGAGTCACTGCCCACCAGCACCTTCGCGCCGGGGGTGTCCCAGCCGGTGGGGGCGCTGGGCTTGAGCAGGCCGTAGCCGCCGAAGCCCACGAGTATCAGCGCCCCGACGACAAGTCCGGGCATGACGGCCTTCATCGGGCGGGGCGCGTCCTCGGCGGTCCCGTTCTGCAGCGGCTTCAGGAAGGCGGCGACCGTCCGCTTGCGGGCGAAGGTGTACGCGTTGAGCTCATCCCGTCGTGATGTCATTGCTGCCTTGTCTCCCCGTATCCCGTATGTCGGATCCACCCCGGCCAACCAGGAGTCCGGCCCCGGCGGTTGCACCGGAGGGCCCTCTACTATGCCGTGAGGTGGTCGACCCGTACGGTACGGGTACCGCCGATGCGTCCGCCAGCCGAGCAGGGCTTCGTGCGGCGAACAGCCAACCAGCTAAGGAGCAAACCGGGGGATGTCCACCGCTACCAGGACCCGTCGTGGCAACGGGCAGCAGGACGGGCGGCCGGCGTCGCCGCCCGCGACACGTACCGGCCCGGTGGCGCCCAGACTGCGCACGCGGTCGGGCAGCGTCGGCGGAGTACGGGTGCAGCAGCTGGTGTTCATCGAGCTCGCGGCGGCACTGCTGCTGGTGGGCTGGGTGATCCACCCGATCGCGCTCGGGATCGCGGCCGTCTTCGCGGTCGCGCTGCTCGTCTTCGGCCTCGGACGCCGGCGCAAGCGCCCGATGCCGGAATGGATGGCCACCGTGCAGGCCATGAACCGCCGCAAGAAGCAGGGCACGGAGCCGCCGCCGCAGGGCACCGACCCGGCGTTCGTGCCGGCCGTGGAGTGCGATCCGGCGCTGCGCACCTACGCCTACACCGACCGCGACGAGCGGACCGTGGGCTTCGTCGGCGACAGCACCTTCCTGACGGCGGTCGTCCAGGTCGAGGCCCCGGACGAGCCGCTGCGCCCGCAGCGCGGCACCCGCCAGCTGCCACTGGACCTGCTGCACGCGGCACTTGACGTGGAGGACATCCACCTGGAGTCGGTGCAGCTGGTGCAGTACACCCAGCCCGCCCCGGCGCCGCACGTGCCCGAGCAGGCCGTGTCGGTCCGTTCCTACGCGCCGTTGCAGGCCCAGGCGCAGACCCCGGCCGTGCGGCTGACCTGGGTCGCGCTCAAGCTGGACCCGGAGCTGTGCGCGGAGGCCGTCGCGGCACGCGGCGGCGGTGTCGGCGGGGCCCAGCGGGCGCTGCTGCGCGCCGCCGACCAGCTGGCGAGCCGGCTGACGGGGCTGGGCTTCCGGGCGAGCGTGCTCGACGAGCGGGAGATCATCACCGCGGTAGGCATCGCGTCCTGCATCAACCCCCGTGCCAACAACGCCGCCTCGCAGAACGGCCGGGCCGCGCGCCGCACCCAGGAGTCGGTGCGGGCCTGGCGCTGCGACGACCGCTGGCACACCACGTACTGGGTCGGCAGCTGGCCCCAGATGGGCCCCGGCGCGGCGCAGTTGGCCGATCTGGCGGCGCTGCTGACCTCGACCCCGGTGATGGCGACCACCTTCGCGCTCACCGCGGGCCGCGGCGCCCTCAACTCCCCCGCCCTGTCCGGCTACGTACGCCTGGCCGCGCGCAGCGAGAACGAACTGGTCGCCGCGCGCCGCGATCTGGAGCGCCGGTCCGCCACCGCGCGGGCGGGCCTCGTACGGCTGGACCGCGAGCAGCTTCCCGGCCTGCTGGCCACGCTCCCCCTCGGAGGTACGCGCTGATGTCCGTGCCCACGTTCGTACCCTCCGGCGGCGGCTGGCCGCAGCAGGCCCCCGGCGCCGGTCAGGGCCACGGCCGGCCCACCCATCTGCCGACCCAGGGACCCGAGGAGACACCGCAGGCCCCGGCGCGCCGGCCGCGCCCCGGCTTCGGGCTGCGCGGTCCGCGCCGCGACCAGCACGTACTCCCGGCCGGGGCGCTGGCCGGCCTGACCGTGCCGGTGGGTGACGACGGCGTCGTGATCGGCGTCGACCCGCAGAACCAGCCCGCGGTGCTCGGCATCGCCCGGCCCGCCCCGCTGGACGTGGTGGTGGTCGGCAGCATGTGGATCGCCCAACTGCTCGCGCTGCGCACGGTCGCGGTGGGCGCCCGGGTCGCGGTCGAGACCGCGCGCCCGCCGGCCTGGGGGCCGATGGCGCAGGCGGCCGGCGGCGGCCAGCAGTCGGTGACGGTCCATGAGGTACGGCAGATCGCCCCGCAGGGCCCGTCGGTGACCAGCCCGGTGCTCGTGGTGCGCGACTGCGGCGCCCGGCCGCCGCGCAGCCTGCTGGCGCCGAGCCCGTGGCAGTCGCTGCTGACGCTGCTGCCCTTCCTCGGGCCCGACGCGCCCCGGCTGCTGGGCCGCGCCGACCTGGTGGGTCTGCAACGGCTCTCGCCCGAGGAGACCGAGGTCGTCACGCGGGTGCTGCGGCTGCCGCGTCAGGTGGCGGCCGCGCTGCCCACCCTCGGCGACAACGTGATGCTGTGGTGCACCCGGGACCGTCAGCAGTTCGTGATGACGCAGCCCACGGACGCGGAGACAGGTCTGCTGGGCGCTCCGCGCCGTATGGACTGACGGGTCCTCGTCGTACGTGGAGCGGGCCGGTGGGCGGTGTGCCCACCGGCCTGCCCCATTGATGCTCCACATGATTAGGCTGTCCTACGAGCGGCTGCAGCACGGATGGTACGGTCCCGCGTCCGTGATGCCGCTCGCGACGGGGAACGCAGTGATTGACCAGGAGGCACAGTGAGCAGCGACCGGGACGGGAACGTGCCCGACGACGAGCGGGGCGAAGAGCCGCTTACGAGCGAATTCAGCATCGATTTCACGCCTCCGGCTTGGTACACGCAGCAGAGCGGAGGCGGCGGAGACACCGGATCGACGTCGCCGCCGGGCCCGTCCACGCCGGCTCCCCCGCCGCCGCTGGGCCAGCCGGTGCCGCTCGGCGGTGTCGGTGGCGGCCCGCAGCCGCTGGCCGGGGGCATCCCCGTGCCCACGGCGCAGTCGGAGCCCCCGGCGCCTTCCGGGCCCTCGGCGCCGTCGGCTTCGGAGCCCGCCGGGCAGGTGGCTCCCGCCGCGCCGCCGGCCGCGGCGCCCGGGTTCCCCATGCTCCGGCCGAACCTGTCGCAGGAGCCCGCCGCCCCGGCTCCCGCAACCCCTGCCCCCGCTGCCGCTTCCGCCCCTGTCCCGGCGCCTGTTGAGCCGGCCGCGCCCGTCGCACCCGTCGCGCCGAGGCCCGACCCGGCGGCCGGCGTGTGGGGTTCAGACGACGACGAGCCCGAGCCCGCGGCTGTCGCCGCGGCGCCGCAGCCCGAGCCGGCGGCCGCGCCCGTCGCCGCGCCCGCCCCGGCGGCGGTCCCGCCGTCAGTGCCGGAGCCGGTCGCCGAGGTGCCGGAGCCCGTCGCCCCGCCCGTGCCGCCGCAGGCCGGCCCGCCGCAGGGCATGCCCCCGGTCGCCCCCAACGCCCCTGCTCCGCCGCCCGGTTACGGCTACCCGCCGCCCGGCGTCCCGGCCCAGGGCGCCCCGTGGGGACCGCCGCCGCAGGGTCAGCAGCCGCCGCCCCCGCCCGAGCAGGCCGGCATGCCGCCACTGCCGCCGGGTTACCAGCAGGCGTACGCCCAGCCGCAGGCACAGCCCCAAGCCCCGCGGCAGCCGCAGCATCAGCAGCCCCAGCCGCCACCCGGTTACGGCTACCCGCCGCCGGGCGCGCCCGTGCCCGGGGCGTCCTGGCCGCAGCAGCAGGGCCAGCCGCAACCGCAGCCGCAGGCACAGCCCGCGCCCAACGTCCCGCCTCCGCCGCCGGGTTACGGCTACCCCCAGCAGGGTGCGCCCGTACCGCCGCAGGCGCAGGGCCAGCAACCGCCGCCGCAGGCACAGCCGCAGCCCTACCCGCAGCAGCAGCCCCCGGTTCAGCCGCAGCCGCAGGCACAGCAGCAGCAGCCGCAGGCACAGCCGGGCTACGGTTACGGCTACCCGCAGCCCGGCGCGCCCGTTCCGCCGCCCGCGCAGTACCAGCAGCCCGCTCCGCAGCCCCCTCAGCCCGTCGCCGGTCCCCCGCAGCCGGTGGACCCGCGCAGCGGCGGCTGGCCGACCGTGCCCGAGCAGGGCGGCCCTCGTGCCGCCCCCGGGGCGCCGCTGGGTTACACGGCGGCCGTCGAGCTGTCCTCCGACCGGCTGCTGCGCAACCAGCCCAAGGCCCGTAAGCCCGGGGCCAACGCGCAGCCCAGCCGGTTCAAGCTGGGGGCGAAGAAGGAGCAGGAGGAGCGGGAGCGCAAGCTCGCGCTGATCCGTACGCCCGTCCTGTCCTGCTACCGGATCGCGGTCATCAGCCTCAAGGGCGGTGTCGGCAAGACCACCACGACCACCGCGCTCGGCTCCACCCTCGCGTCCGAGCGCCAGGACAAGATCCTCGCCATCGACGCCAACCCGGACGCCGGCACGCTGGGCCGCCGGGTGCGCCGCGAGACCGGCGCGACCATCCGTGACCTGGTGCAGAACCTCCCCAATCTGCAGAGCTACATGGACATCCGCCGGTTCACCTCGCAGGCGTCCTCCGGGCTGGAGATCATCGCCAACGACGTGGACCCGGCGGTCTCCACCACCTTCAACGACGAGGACTACCGCCGCGCGATCGACCTGCTCGGCCGCCAGTACCCGATCATCCTCACCGACTCGGGCACCGGTCTGCTCTACAGCGCCATGCGCGGCGTCCTGGACCTCGCCGACCAGCTCATCATCGTCTCCACCCCGTCCGTCGACGGTGCCAGCAGCGCCAGCACCACACTCGACTGGCTGGGCGCGCACGGCTACGCCGACCTCGTCCAGCGCAGCCTGACCGTCATCTCCGGGGTCCGCGAGACCGGCAAGATGATCAAGGTCGACGACATCGTGGCGCACTTCGAGACCCGTTGCCGCGGCGTCATCGTCGTCCCGTTCGACGAGCACCTCGCCGCCGGTGCCGAGGTCGACCTCGACATGATGCGGCCCAGGACCCGCGAGGCGTACTTCAACCTCTCCGCGCTCGTCGCCGAGGACATGGTGCGCGCGCAGCAGGCGCAAGGACTGTACGGGCAGCAGCAGTACGACCCGTACGCCCAGCAGCAACAGCAGCAGCAGTCCCCCCAGGGGCACCCCCAGCAGCAGCCGGGCTACGGTCAGCAGCCCTATCCGCAGCAGCCGCAGCAGGGCTGGGGCCAGCAGCCGCCCGCCCCGCAGGAGCCGCAGCCCCAGCAACAGCAGCCTGGCTACGGTCAGCAGCCCCCGCCCGGCTGGCACCAGCAGCCCCCGCCGCCCCCGCCGCCGGCCGAGCCCCAGCCCCAGCCCCAGCCCGGCTACGGCTACCCCCCGGCCCCGCCGCCGGTCTAGGCGCGGGCACTGCGACAACCGACAGCAGGGGCCCGGCACCGCGTCCGCGGTGCCGGGCCCCTGCTGTCGCCGTCGGGCCGGTCAGGCCGTGTCGTGCGCGTCGACCAGGTCGCGGGCCCGCTTGACGTCGTCGGCCATCCGCTCCAGCAGGGCGTCGATGGTGTCGAACTTCTCCATACCGCGCAGGTAGGTGAGGAAGTCGACGGCGACATGGAGGCCGTACAGGTCGAGGCCGACGCGGTCGATGGCGTAGGCCTCGACGGTGCGGGCGGTGCCGTCGAAGGTCGGGTTGGTGCCTACCGAGATGGCGGCGGGCATCGCTTCGCCGTCGACGTGCAGCCAGCCCGCGTAGACGCCGTCGGCGGGGATGGCGGTGTGCGGGAGGGTCTCGACGTTCGCCGTCGGGTAGCCGAGGTCGCGGCCGCGCTGGGCACCGCGTACGACGACACCCTCGACGCGGTGGGGGCGGCCGAGGATCTCCATGGCGCCCTCGACGTCGCCCTCGGCGATCAGGCGGCGGGCCAGGGTGGAGGAGAAGGGCAGGCCGCCACCGGCCGCGCCGGTGACGTACAGATCGATGACGTCGACCGCGTAGTCGTGCGTGCGGCCCACGGCGGAGAGCAGTCCGACATCGCCGGCCGCCTTGTGGCCGAAGCGGAAGTTGGGGCCCTCGACGACGAGCTCGGCGTGCAGCGCGTCCACCAGGACGGTCCGGATGAAGTCTTCGGGCGAGAGCCGGGAGAACTCCGAGGTGAAGGGGAGGATGAGCAGCGCGTCCACACCCAGGTCCGCCATCAGCTCCGCGCGGCGGTGGTGGGCCGCCAGCAGCGGGGGGTGGGAGCCGGGGCGCACGACCTCGCTCGGATGCGGGTCGAAGGTGACGACCACCGACTTCGCGCCCAGCTCACGGGCGCGCCCGACGGCCCGGCCGATGATCAGCTGATGGCCGCGGTGGACCCCGTCGTAGGAGCCGATGGTGACGACGCTGCGTCCCCAGTCCCTGGGAACGTCCTCCAAGCCCCGCCAGCGCTGCACTGTGTCCGCTCCTCGCACGATTCCGCGTATCCGTTCTGCAGGTCCAAGACTGCCATGCCGCCGGGCGCCGCAGGGAACCGGCACGGTCATGCCGGTTCCGGAGCGGGGATCGCGGCCCCGGTGGCTCCGGTGGCGCCGGCGGGTGGCGCGGTCACGGCGACATCATGATCGCAGCTGGACGGGAACGGGCCGGGCGTCCGTCTGCTGGTCGTCCCGTCCGTCGCCGGCCGGCTCCGGGGGGAGACGGTCGAACATGCGGCGGGCGCCGGGTCCGATCACCGCGTCCCAGCCGCCGGAGGCCAGCCAGCAGCGCACCTGCCGGGCGAACCCCGGTGATCCGAAGGCCAGTTGCACCAGACGCCGGTCGAAGTACGCGGCGCCCTCCGCCGTACGGCCGAACAGCAGGCCGACGCGGTGGACCAGGTCGCGGGTCATGGGGGCGGGGCGGCGGCCGCAGCCGTCGGCGGCGGCGCGCAGCAGGGCGTCGAGGACGCCGGGGTCGCGCTCGCGGTCCAGGAGGGCGTCCAGGAGCTCCTGGCGCAGCGGGCGTGAGGTGTGGGTGCCGGGTGCGGCCAGGACGGGCGCGAGGGCGCGCCGCACCTCCGGGGGGTGGTCGCGCAGCAGTCCGGCGGCCAGCGGGAAGACCACGGACCGGGCGCCGGGCCCGTGTTCCAGGCGCCGGTCGAGGTAGGCGGCCACCTGGGCGGCGCCTTCCGGCCGGTGGTCGAGGTGGTCGCGTACGAGGGCGGCGACCCGGCGGGCGAGTACCGGGGTGGTGACATCGGCCAGTTCGCGCAGCACCTCCCCGGCTCCCTCCCCGGGTTCGCGCAGCCGGGCCTGGAGGGCCGCCAGCACCGGCTCGGGGTGGGTGGTCAGGGCGGCGGCCAGCGCCCCGGCCGGCAGCTGGGGGTCGCCGGCGGCGAAGTGGGCCAGGGCGGCGGGCAGATGGCGGGAGCGGGTGGCCGGGTCGCGTACGAGCAGGGCCAGGGCGCCGCCGTGCAGGGTGCAGTCGGCGGGGCGGGCCAGCGTCGCGAGGGCGGCGTAGCGCAGCAGTTCGCGGTCGGCGGCGGAGGTGATGTGCGGGGCGGCGCGCAGCCCGTAGGCGATGGCGGCGACGTGCCGTTCCGGGCGTCCCTCGTGCGCCCAGCGGTCCACGGCCCGGCAGAGGGCCGACGGCTCGTCCTCGGCGAGCGCGGCCAGCAGTTCGTCGGCGCGGGGGTGGGCGGCGGCCACCAGGGCCTCGGTGAGGTCGTCCACGGCCCGCTGGCGGTGCGTGTGCAGCAGGGCCTGGGCGGCGGCGGCCACGGTGGGGCGGGGCCCGTCCCCGCGCGGCGCCGACTGCAGCGGCCGCACGTCGTCGAACCATCCGCACACCACGGGCATCGCCTCCCGCGGCTCGGCGGACAGCAGCTCCCCGGCGGCGGTGAGGAAGCGCTCGCCGGACGGGCCGGGGGACGGCGGGGCGTCGGCGGGCAGCAACAGCCGCAGCAGTTCCAGCCGTTCGGCGAGCGGCAGCCGCAGCCGCGTCCAGAACCACGGGCCGAACTCGGCCAGCCCGGCACCCCGGGGCAGGCCGCGGAAGCCGCCGTGCTCGACGGAACGCGCGGTGATCCGTTCGGCCAGGAACCGCAGCACACCCCGGTACGCGGTGGCGTCCGGCACCCGGAGCAGCACCTCGCCCAGCAGATGCGCCGCCCACCACACCGCGTCGGCCCGCCGGGGACCGCCCCGGGTGGCCCGCGCGGCGTCCTGGTCGAGCACGCCGGCCAGCTCCCGCAGCCGGCGGGCCGCGCCGGCGGGACCGTCACGGCGGGCGGTGAGCAGCAGGGACTGGATCACCGGGCCGATGCGGTGCCGGGGCACGGGAAGCGCGCGGGGTGCCATCGCCGGGGCCACCGGCGGGGCGGGCGGGACCGGGGGGCCGGCGGCGTGCCGGGCGGCCGGGGCCGGCCGGGAGGGCAGCCGGACCGGGGCCTCGGCGGGGCCCCCGGGCGAGGGGACCACGGGGGCGGCGAACCAGCGGTGGACCAGGGCGTGCAGCGCGGTGTCCAGGTCGAGATGGCGGCCCTGCAGCCAGTCGGCGAACTCCTCGTGGGCGAAGCGGTATCCGGACCCGGCGGGCACCAGCAGCCCTTCGGTGAGCACCGCCGACGCCCAGCCCGCGCCCCAGCCCCCGGCCGGCGACTGTCCCCAGGGGAAGAGCTCCTCGAAGGACGGCCGGTCCAGCTCCCCCTGCCCCGGCCCCAGGCACCGCCGGGCCGCCTCGTGCACCTGTCCGGCCACCCGGGCGGCCAGCCGCCGCACCGCGGTCCCCCTGCCCAGGGCCGGCCCGGAGGCCGCCAGCCGTACCGCGACGCGCAGGCAGACCAGGTCCAGGTAGGCCGAGAAGACCTCGGCCCGGTCCGGGGCACCGGGGGGCGACGTGCCGGGCAGTGCGGCCCGTACCTCCGACAGCAGCCGCAGCGTCAGCGGATGGGCGGCGTCCTGCGGGGCCAGCGCCCCCTCCGGGATGCCGTAGCGGACGCGGGCGCCCTCGGCCTGTTCCGGCGGCAGGTCGCCCAGGAGCACACAGGGCGGCAGCGCGCGGGCCGCGGGGGCCCCGTACTCGGGGGCGTAGAGCAGACCGGCCGGGAAGAGCGGGCCGGCCTGCTCCCAGTACTCGGGGCGGCAGGCCACCACCAGCCGCACACCGGCCGTCCGCAGCCAACCGGCGGTGCCCGCCGTCCATTCGGGCAGGGCGTGCGCCAGCACCGGGGGCATCTCCTCGGGCCCGTCGAGCAGCACCAGCAGCGGCCGTCCCGACGCGTGGGCCAGGTCGGCGACGGCGTCGGGCGAGGCGTACCGGGGTTCGTCGGTGCCACCACTACCGCCGGTGCCACCGGTGCCACCGGTGCCACCACTACCGCCGGTGCCGCCGGTCGCGGCGTGCACGATGCGGGCGGCGGTGCGCAGGGAGCGTTCCACCGCGTCCTTCAACCCGCCGTCGCCCGGCCGTAGTTCGGCTCCGCGCAGCCATACGGTGAGCTCCGGCCGGGCGCCGACCGCCCGGCCGGCGGCGAGCGCGGTGAGCTCCGTCGTACGGCCGCTGCCGGGATCCCCGACGAGCCCGAGCACCAGGGGCCGTCCGGCGGTGTCGGCCGGCCCGCCGCCCTCGGTGAAGCGCCGCAGCTCGGCCGCCGTCCCCGGCCGGGCCACCGGCTCCCGGTCCTCGTACGGCCCCGTCGCCGAGCCGACCGAGGTCGCCGTGAGCTGCAGCGCGCCGGCGAGATTGAGATGCCGCCCGTACGCCGGTACGGTCGCCGCGTTGCGCGCCAGCAGCTCCCCCAGCGGCCCCTCCCGGCCCCGCAGCGGCACCGCGAAGCCGTGCGCCCGGTGCCCCGCCTGCAGCGCCGTGACGACCACCGCCAGCACCGCCCCGGTCTCCGCGTCCAGCACCGGGGTGCCGGACGCCTGCGGGTGCGGGTGCGGGTGCGGGTGCGGGGCGTCCGCCGACGCCGGGGGGACGGCGGCCAGTTCGTACACCTCGTCGAGCAGATGGAAGCGGTCGGTCGCGGTGTACGTCACCGGGGTGCTGCCCACGATCACCGCGTCCGTCCAGGTACGCCCCCGCAGCCGCACCCTCGCCTCCGGATGCGCGGGGCCGCCGGTCGCGGCCACCGGCAGCGGCGGCACGGCCAGCCCCTCCGTCGCCACCAGGGCCAGGCCGAGTTCGGGCAGGGCGACGACCGCCTGCGCGGCGTCGACCAGGACCGTCTGGTCGCCGTGGGCGTGCAGCACCAGCCGCGCGAGGCCGTCGACGGCCTCATGACTGGTGAGAAGGGTGCCGGCGCCGTCGGCGAGAAAACCTGTCCCGCGCGGCCGTCCGGCCAGATCACAGATGCGCACCAGCGCATCGTCGACATCAGCGGCACGCCCCGCCATCTGCGCACCTCCCCGCCACAGTGCCCGTTTCGACCGTAGACGTCCGTTGATCGTTCCAACAGATCCCGGGACGAACGCGCCCCCTTGCACCCCTCGGTTCACTCCGAGCGCCCGTCCGATGGGGTGAATTGATCTTCGGAGATGGACAGAGAGGTCCCGAGGAGGGGAATCGTGCGGCGCGGGCCGCCCGGGAACACCGGGGGCGGCCCGCGCTGGACGGTCGCAGACGCGGTACCCGGTCCGGGCGCTCCGGCAGCGGGTCAGACGGCGCGTCAGGCGAAGTTGGCCAGGATCCTGGCCTCGCCCTCACGGTCCTCGACCAGCGCCAGGAAGCGGTCGTCCGGGCCGAAGACGGCCGTCGGACGGTCACCGACGCCCGGGGCGGTCGCGATACGGACGCCGTACGACAGCAGTTTCGCCTGCTCGGCGTCGATGTCCCAGCGGGGAAAGGCGGCCGCGGCGGCCTCCCCGATGGGCATGATGTCGAGGGACTCCTCAAGCTGCTCCAGGGTGCGGGCGGCACCGATGCCGTACGGACCGACCCGGGTGCGCCGCAGGGCGGTGAGGTGGCCGCCGGTCCCGAGGCCGGCGCCGAGATCACGGGCCAGGGCGCGGATGTAGGTGCCGGAGGAGCAGGTGACGGTGACGTCGAGATCGACGAGATCGGCGTCATCGCCCTCCCGGCGCAGATCGTCCACCACGAAGGAGGAGACCGTCACGGGCCGGGCGGCGAGCTCGAACTCCTCGCCTCCCCGCACCCGCGCGTAGGACCGTACGCCGTTGACCTTGATCGCGCTGACCTTGGAGGGGACCTGGAGGATGTCCCCGGTCAGGGCCGCGATGCCGGCGTCCACGGCCTCCCGGGTGACGCCGGCCGCCGAGGCGGTGGCCGTCACCTCGCCCTCGGCGTCGTCGGTCACCGTGGACTGGCCGAGGCGGATCGTGGCGACGTACTCCTTGCGGGTCAGCGCGAGATGGCCGAGCAGCCGGGTGGCCTTCTCCACGCCGAGAACGAGGACACCGGTCGCCATCGGGTCGAGGGTGCCGGCATGGCCGACCCGCCGGGTGCCGGCGAGGCGCCGCATGCGCGACACCACGCCGTGCGAGGTCAGCCCGGCCGGCTTGTCGACGATGACCAGGCCGTCCTTCACGCCTTCTCGTCCCCGTCGGCGGCGGCGGTGCCGTCGGCGGCCTCCACGTCGGCATCCGCGTCAACGTCCGCGTCGGCGCCGTCCTCGTCCTCGTCCTCGTCCTCCGGCTTGCGGTACGGGTCCGCGTCACCGGCGTACGTGGCGTCGGTGGCCGTCTTGCGGACCTCCTCGTCGGACGCGCGGGCCCTGGCGAGGAGATCCTCGATGGTGCGCGCGTTCTCCGGGATCGCGTCGGCGACAAACGTCAGGGACGGGGTGAAACGCACCCCGGTCTGCCGGCCGACCTCGGAGCGCAGGACGCCCTTGGCGCTCTCCAGGGCCGCGGCCGAGGCCGTCCGCTCCTCGTCGGAGCCGAAGACCGTGTAGAAGACGGTCGCCTCCCGGAGGTCACCGGTGACCCGGGTGTCGGTGATCGTGACATACCCCAGGCGCGGATCCTTGATCCGGCGCTGGAGGGTCTCGGCGACCACGACCCGGATGCGGTCCGCCAGCTTGCGCGCCCGCGCGGTGTCGGTCATGCGTGCTCTTCTCTCTACTCTTCGGCTCTGATCTTCGGCTCTGCGGTTCTGCTCGGTCTTCAGTCGTCGTCGCCGTGGAGCCGCTGCCGTACCGACAGCAGATCCACCTCGGGCCGGGCGGCCATCCAGCGCTCGCACCGGTCCAGTACGTCCTTGATGTGCCCGAGATCCCCGGACACCACCGCGAGGCCGATCTCGGCCCTGCGGTACAGATCATGGCTGTCGACCTCGGCCACGCTGACCGCGAATTTGCGGTGCAGCTCGGCGACGATGGGCCGGACGACGGAGCGCTTCTCCTTCAGCGACCGTACGTCGCCGAGAAGCAGATCGAAGGACAGGGTCCCTACATACATATGCGTCAGGGCAAGCCGCCCTGTGGGGCATCCGTGGTGCACGTGGTGAACGGTCACCACAACAGTACGGGCAACGGCCGGGGCCGATCGACGGATTTTACTCCGCCGACCGGCCCCGGTCGCGTGCTACGCCCGATCAGCCGCGCGGCTTCTCGCGCATCTCGTACGTCGCGATGACGTCGTCGATCTTGATGTCGTTGAAGTTGCCGAGGTTGATACCGCCCTCGTA
Source organism: Streptomyces sp. RLA131 (assembly GCF_056270125.1). Classification (NCBI taxonomy): domain Bacteria; kingdom Bacillati; phylum Actinomycetota; class Actinomycetes; order Kitasatosporales; family Streptomycetaceae; genus Streptomyces; species Streptomyces sp. RLA131. The sequence goes on along the minus strand of NZ_JBWDOQ010000002.1, from coordinate 6,136,670 downwards.
ACCCTCACGAATCTCGGTGACGTCGTCCTTGAAGCGGCGCAGACCCTCGATGTTGAGGCTCTCCGCGACGACCTTGCCGTCACGCAGCAGGCGCGCCTTGGTGTTGCGCTTGACCTCGCCGGAGCGGATGAGGACACCGGCGATGTTGCCGAGCTTGCTGGACCGGAAGATCTCGCGGATCTCCGCGGTGCCGAGCTCGACCTCCTCGTACTCGGGCTTGAGCATGCCCTTGAGGGCCGCCTCGATCTCCTCGATGGCCTGGTAGATCACCGAGTAGTAGCGGATGTCGACACCCTCGCGCTCGGCCATCTGCGTGGCGCGGCCCTCGGCCCGCACGTTGAAGCCGATGACGATGGCGTCGGAGCCCGCCGCCAGGTTGATGTCGGACTCGGTGACCGCACCCACACCGCGGTGCAGGATACGGATGTCCACCTCGTCGCCGGCGTCGAGCTGGAGCAGCGAGGACTCGAGAGCCTCCACCGAACCGGACGCGTCGCCCTTGATGATGAGGTTGAGCTGCTGGACCTCGCCGGCCTTGAGGGCCTCGTCCAGGTTCTCCAGGGAGAACCGGACACCCTTGCGGGCGAACGCCGCGTTCCGCTCACGGGCGGCACGCTTCTCGGCGATCTGACGGGCGGTGCGGTCCTCGTCGACAACCAGGAAGTTGTCGCCGGCGCCCGGCACGTTGGTCAGACCGAGCACCAGGACCGGGGTCGAGGGGCCCGCTTCGTCGACGTTGTTGCCGTTGTCGTCGAGCATGGCCCGGACCCGGCCGTAGGCGTCGCCGACGACCATCGTGTCGCCGACGCGCAGCGTGCCGCGCTGGACGAGCACGGTGGCCACGGCGCCGCGGCCGCGGTCGAGGTGGGCCTCGATCGCGATGCCCTGTGCGTCCTGCTCCGGGTTGGCCCGGAGGTCGAGCGAGGCGTCCGCGGTGAGGACCACGGCCTCCAGCAGGCTGTCGATGTGCAGACCCTGCTTGGCGGAGATGTCGACGAACATGGTGTCGCCGCCGTACTCCTCGGCCACGAGGCCGAACTCGGTCAGCTGACCGCGCACCTTCACCGGGTCCGCGCCCTCGACGTCGATCTTGTTGACCGCGACCACGATCGGCACACCGGCCGCCTTGGCGTGGTTCAGCGCCTCGATCGTCTGGGGCATCACACCGTCGTTCGCCGCGACCACGAGGATCGCGATGTCGGTGGACTTGGCACCACGGGCACGCATGGCGGTGAACGCCTCGTGACCCGGGGTGTCGATGAAGGTGATCTTGCGCTCTTCACCGTTGACCTCGGACGCGACCTGGTAGGCACCGATGTGCTGGGTGATGCCACCGGCCTCGCCCGCGACCACGTTGGTCTTGCGGATCGCGTCGAGGAGGCGGGTCTTGCCGTGGTCGACGTGACCCATGACGGTCACGACCGGCGGACGGGAGACGAGCATCTCCTCGCCGCCCTCGTCCTCGCCGAACTCGATGTCGAAGGACTCGAGCAGCTCGCGGTCCTCCTCCTCCGGGCTGACGATCTCCAGGACGTAGTTCATCTCGGTCGCGAGCAGCTGCAGCGTGTCGTCGGAGACCGACTGCGTCGCGGTGACCATCTCGCCGATGTTCAGCATCACCTGGACGAGCGACGCCGGGTTGGCGCCGATCTTCTCGGCGAAGTCGGTCAGCGAGGAGCCACGGCGCAGCCGTACGGCAGCGCCGTTGCCGCGGGGCAGCAGCACGCCGCCCACGGACGGGGCCTGCATGGCCTCGTACTCCTGGCGCCGCTGACGCTTGCTCTTACGGCCACGGGCCGGACGGCCACCGGGGCCACGGCCGAAGGCACCCTGCGTACCGCCACGGGCGTTGGGGCCGCCGGGACGGCCGCCGAAGCCGCCGGGACGGGGGCCGAAGCCGCCGCCACCGCCGGGGGCGCCGCCACCCGGACGGGGGCCGCCGAAGCCGCCGCCGCCACCGGGACGACCGCCACCGCCGCCGCCACCGGGACGACCGGCGAAGCCGCCGCCGCCGCCACCGGGACGGCCTGCACCGCCACCGCCGCCGCCGGGACGCGCGCCCGGACCGCCGGGACGGCTGCCGGGGCCGCCGCCGGGACGACCGGGGGCACCGCCGGCAGCGGGACGCTGCGGCATCATGCCCGGGTTGGGACGCGGGCCGGAGGACTGCGGACGAGGCATACCGCCCGGGGACGGACGGGCGCCGCCGGGACCGCCGGGGCCGCCCTGGCCACCGGGACGCGGGGCACCACCGGGACCACCGGCACCGGGACGGGCACCGCCACCGGGACGCGGCATGCCGCCGGGAGCACCCTGACCGCCGCCGGGACGCGGGGCACGCTCGCCACGGTCACCGGGACCGCCCTGGCCGCCGCCGGGACGCGGGGCGCCACCGGGGCGCTGCATGCCGGTGGAGCCGGAGGACGTGAAGGGGTTGTTGCCCGGACGGGGACCCGCCGGACGGGCGCCGGGGCGCGGGGCGCCCTGGCCGGGACGGCCGCCTTCGCGACGGTCGCCGCCCTGCTGGCCGGCCGGGGCCGGACGTGCGGGGCGCGGGCCCGGGGTCGCACCCGAGGCGGGGCGCGGCGCGCCGGAGCCCGACGGGCCGGCCGGGGTGGACGGACCGGACGGGGCACTCGGCTGTGCCGGGGCCGGGGCGGAGAACTCCGCCTGGGGCACCGGGGTGACCGGGGCCGGCTTGGTCGGGGCCGCGGGGGCCACCGGAGCCACCGGGGCGGCGGGAGCCGCCGGGGCGGGCTTGGGGCCCGGACGCGGGCCGGGGGCCGGCGCACCGGAACCGGCGGGCCGCGAACCGGCCGCCGGGGTGACGGGGGAGGGACCGGCCGCCGGCCTGGGGCCGGGGGCGGCGGGACGTGCCGGGGCACCCGGAGTGGGGGCGCCCGGCCTGCCGGGGCGCGGAGCCCCGGGCTTGGCAGCAGAGGGCTTGCCGGAGGCGGAACCGCCACCGGGACCCTGCAGTGCGTCAGTCAGCTTGCGAACAACCGGCGCCTCGATCGTCGAGGACGCCGAACGGACGAATTCACCAAGTTCTTGGAGCTTGGCCATGACGACCTTGCTCTCAACTCCGAACTCCTTGGCGAGTTCGTATACCCGGACCTTAGCCACTTCGCTCCTTCTGAGGTCCGGGGTGGTCGTCCGCCGGACCGTCGCTACTTCATGGGCGTACTCATCGCGTGCTCATCGAGTGCTCATCGCAATCTCGACCTACTTCCAACTCGCGGGGTACCTGACCGCACGGTGTCCCGTGCGTCCTTGCTTGCTTACGGTGTTGCCTGCTCGACGTGCCGACGCAAGTCGGCGGTATCAAGCGCTCCCTGGACCCGGAGGGCCCGGGGGAACGCCCGGCGGCGGACCGCCAGGTCGAGACAGACGGTGCTGGGATGCACATAGGCACCCCGACCGTGCAGCGTACCGCGATCATCGGGGACCAGTTCGTCCCCGACCACCACCACACGCAGCAGGTCGTTCTTGGCCGCTCGCTCCCGGCAGCCGATGCAGGTTCGCTCCGGGCATGCTGGGCTGTGCGTCCGGCCAGACACTCTTAAGTCTACCTCCCCGCGCCGACCTCACCCCTTCGGGTTATTCGACGCACGGTTGTTCGTCCGTTACGTTCCGGAAATCAGGGGGCGGTCTGCTCGATGTCGGGACGGATGTCGATCCGCCAGCCGGTGAGGCGGGCGGCCAGGCGGGCGTTCTGCCCCTCCTTGCCGATCGCCAGCGACAGCTGGTAGTCCGGCACCGTCACCCGGGCGGAGCGGGCGCCGAGGTCGACGACCTCGACCTTGGTCACCCGGGCGGGTGACAGCGCGTTGGCCACCATCTCCGCCGGGTCGTCCGACCAGTCCACGATGTCGATCTTCTCACCGTGCAGCTCCGCCATCACGGCCCGCACCCGCGCGCCCATCGGGCCGATGCAGGCGCCCTTGGCGTTCAGCCCGGACCGGGTCGAACGCACCGCGATCTTGCTGCGGTGACCGGCCTCGCGGGCGATGGCCGAGATCTCCACCGACCCGTCGGCGATCTCCGGCACCTCCAGCGCGAAGAGCTTCTTCACCAGGTTGGGGTGCGTACGGGACAGGGTCACCGAAGGACCGCGCACCCCCTTCGCCACCCGTACGACGTACGAGCGCAGGCGGATGCCGTGCTTGTACTCCTCGCCCGGCACCTGCTCCTGGACCGGCAGGATCGCCTCCAGCCTGCCGATGTCGACCAGCACGTTCTTGGGGTCCTTGCCCTGCTGGACGACACCGGTGACGATGTCGCCCTCACGGCCCGCGAACTCGCCGAAGGTGATCTCGTCCTCCGCGTCGCGCAGCCGCTGGAGGATCACCTGCTTGGCGGTGGTCGCCGCGATCCGCCCGAAACCGGTGGGCGTGTCGTCGAAGTCACGCGGCTCCGCGCCCTCCGGCGTCTCGGACGCGTCCTCCTTCGCCCAGACCGTGACGTGACCGTTGGTGCGGTCCAGTTCCACGCGGGCGTTACGGCTGCTGCCCGGTTCACGGTGGTACGCGATGAGGAGAGCCGCCTCGATCGCCTCGACCAGCAGGTCGAACGAGATCTCCTTCTCACGGACCAGACCCCGCAGGGCACTCATGTCGATGTCCACGGCTACGCCTCCTCAGTGCTCTCGTCGCTGCCATCGGTTCCGGCTTCGGAGTCGCCGTCCGCGTCCGCCGCGCCGTCTTCCTTGTCGTCCTTGCGGTTGAACTCGATCTCGATGCGGGCCCGGGTGATCTCCGGGAAGGCGATCCGTCCGGGCTTGGGCTTGCGCCCCTTGACCCCGGGGATCTCCAGATCGATTCCCTCGTCGTCCACCGCCATGATCCGCGCGATGGTCTCGCCCCCCGCGGCAAGGGTGAACCTGACCAGCCGGCCGGTGTTGCGGCGGAAGTGCCGCGGCTCGGTGAGCGGGCGGTCCAGACCGGGGGAACTGACTTCGAGCAGATACTCGCCGTCACCCATGGCGTCGGACGCGTCGAGCGCCTGGGAGATCTCCCGGCTCAGCTCGGCGACCGCGTCCAGCTGCACGCCCTCATCGGAATCCACCACCACCAGCAACTGCCGGCGCTTGCCGGCCTGCGTCACCCTGACCTCTTCCAGATCCAGTCCCGTATCGGCGACGAGGGGCTCAAGCAGTCCGCGCAGCCTCTCGCTGTGGGTGGTGCTCATCCGGGTGACTCCTCGGCCGCGTGTGCTGTTGTGGTGGAAGGTCGTGTGTCGGCCCAGAGCCTATCGGTTCCGGCACCGCGATCGCGATTCGGACGTTTCGCCACCCTCCGCCCCGGGCACGCCCGACCCCCGGCGAGCCCCGCGTCGCTCCGCGAGCCGGGACGGCCCCGGCCCGGGTACCCTCACCTGTGATGATCACGGGAACGAATCCGGCACGCCCGCGCAGGCGTGCCGTACTGGCTCTGCCGGCGGTGGCCGCGCTGCTCGGCGGGTGTTCGGACGACGCGGGGCAGAAAGCGGGCGCGACGACCCGCGGGGCCTCGGCGTCCGCCTCGGCCGGGGCGGTGCTGCTGGCCGCGGCCGGCCGGGACAGCGCGGCGCTGCTGGCGCACTACGACGCCGTCATCGCGGCCCTTCCGGAGCTGGCCGGCGGGCTGGCGCCGCTGCGGGCCGAGGTCGCACGGCACGCCAGGGCGTTCGGGGCGAAGGGCGGCGCCTCGCCGCCCGCGGTCACGGCCACCGGCGCGCCGGAGGGCTCCGCGGCGGCCCTGGCGGCCCTCGCCTCGGCGGAGAAGTCGCTGGCCGACTCCCGGGCGACCGCCCTGCTCGACGCCCCGCCCGAGCTGGCCCGTCTGCTGGCCTCGGCCGCCGCGGCCGGGGCCTGTCATGTCCTGCTGCTCAAGGAAGGCTGACCGAGCCATGTCGGACACGGCAGAGCAGAAGCCGCTCGCGGCCGTCCAGGCGGCGCTGGCCGCCGAACACGCGGCGGTCTACGGCTACGGCGTGCTCGGCGCCCGGGTCGCCGAGTCCCGTCAGAACGAGGCCCGTTCGGCCTACGACGCCCACCGCGCCCGGCGTGACACGCTGCGCCGCACCGTGACGGGCCTGGGCGGCACCCCGGTCGCGGCGGAGCCGGCGTACGCGCTGCCCTTCCCGGTGCCGGACGCGGCGGCCGCCGTACGGCTGGGAGCCGAGCTGGAGGAGCGGGTCTGCGCCGTCTACGCCGACCTGGTCCGGGCCGCCGAGGGCGAGCTGCGCGGCGACGCCGCCGGCTGGCTGCGGGAGGCCGCCGTAAGGGCGGTGCGCTGGCGCGGGAAGAGCGTAGCCTTCCCGGGGCTGGCCGAGCGGGCGGCGGACGCGACCCCTTCGGCCTCGGCAGCGGCCTCGGCCTGACCGAGCCCGACGGAGCCCGACGGAGGGACGACCCCGACCATGACGCAGCTTCAACCGCCGGAACGGCTGGTCCGCACCATCACCGCCTGGGAGGGCGAACCGGGCCGCGCCTGGCTCGACACCCTCCCGGGCCGGGTCGCGGGCTATCTGGAGCGGTGGGAGCTGCGGCCGGAGCGGGTGTTCACGCCGGGCGGCCAGATCAGCATGATCGTGCTCGTCCGGCGGGCCGACGGCACTCCCGCGGTGCTGAAGGCCGGGATGGTGACCCCCGAGACCCTGCACGAGTCCGCCGCCCTCGCCCACTGGGACGGCCGGGGCGCGGTGCGGCTGCTCGACGCCGACCCGGCGGAGGGTGTGCTGCTGCTGGAACGGTTGCAGGGCGAGGTCTCGCTGCGCTCCCTGCCCGAGCCCAGGGCCATGCTGGAGGCCGCCGCGATCCTCCGGCGGCTGTGGGTCGCGCCGCCCGTGGACGGGCATCCCTTCGTGCCGGTCGCCGAGCGCACCGCCTCGCTCGTCACGACCCTGCGGGAGCGCCGGGAGCAGCCCTGGGCGGCGGAGGTGCGGCACCTGGTCGACGAGGCGCTGGAGGCGCGTGAACGGGCGCTGGCCGAGCCGGTGGAGCCGGTGCTGCTGCACGGCGACTACCACCACGGCAACGTCCTGGCCGGCGACCGTACGCCCTGGCTGGCCATCGACCCCAAGCCGCTGGTCGGCGATCCCGCCTACGACCTCGCCTGGCTCACCCGCGACCGCCTCGACACGCTCGCCGCCGCGCCGGGCGCCGAGTCGGCGGCCCGCCGCCGGATCTCCAAGCTCGCCGACTCGCTCGACGTCGACCGCGACCGCCTCCGGGCCTGGACGGTCTTCCGGGCCGTGGAGGCCGGCGTCTGGGGCCTGTCCGTCGGCGACCGCGACGGGGCGGAGCTGCTGCTGGAGTTCGCCGGCTGGCTCTGAGCCGCCGCGCCCGGCACCACGGCCCCGGCGCGGCGGGCTCAGCCCTGCGGGCCCTGCGGGCTCAGCTGGAGAGCCGGGCCAGGGCCTCGTCGACGGGCAGTTCCTCGCGCTCGCCGGTGCGGCGGTCCTTGAGCTCGACGACGCCCTCCGCCGCCCGTCGGCCGACGACGAGGATGGCGGGCACACCGATCAGTTCGGCGTCGGTGAACTTCACGCCGGGCGAGACGCCCGCGCGGTCGTCGACCAGCACCCGGACACCCGCCGCGTGCAGCTTCTCGGCGATCTCCAGGGCCAGTTCGGTCTGGACGGCCTTGCCGGCCGCCACGATGTGGATGTCGGCCGGGGCGACCTCGCGGGGCCAGCACAGGCCCTGCTCGTCGTGGGTCTGCTCGGCGAGGGCCGCGACGGCGCGCGACACCCCGATGCCGTACGAGCCCATGGTGACCCGGACCGGCTTGCCCTGCTGGCCGAGGACGTCGAGTTCGAAGGCGTCGGCGTACTTGCGGCCGAGCTGGAAGATGTGGCCGATCTCGATCGCGCGGTCCAGCCGCAGCCCGGTGCCGCAGCGGGGGCACGGGTCGCCGGCCCGGACGGTGACGACGTCCAGGTAGCGGTCGACGTCGAAGTCACGGCCGACGACGACGTTGCGGGCGTGCTTGCCCACGGTGTTGGCGCCGGTGACCCAGGCGGTGCCGGGGGCGATGCGCGGGTCGGCGAGGTAGGGGACGCCGGACAGGCCCTGCGGGCCGACGTAGCCGCGTACCAGGTCGGGGCGGCCGGCGAAGTCCTCGGCGGTGACCAGCTCGACGACGGCCGGGGCGAGGTGTTCGGTGAGCTTGCCGAGGTCGACCTCGCGGTCGCCGGGGACACCGACGGCGGTGATCTCGCCGTCGACCTTGACCAGCAGGTTCTTCAGCGTCGCCGAGGCGGGCACGCCCAGGTGGGCGGCGAGCGTCTCGATGGTCGGGGTGTCGGGGGTGTCCAGCAGCTCGACGGGCCCGTGCGCGGAGCCGTCGACCGGCACCAGCGCGGTCGTGACGGCCTCGGTGTTGGCCGCGAAGTCGCAGGCCGGGCAGTCGGCGAAGGTGTCCTCGCCGGCCGCCGCCGGGGCGAGGAACTCCTCGGACGCGGAGCCGCCCATGGCGCCCGAGATCGCCGAGACGACCCGGAAGTCGAAGCCGAGCCGCTGGAAGATCCGTACGTAGGCCTCGCGGTGGAGGCGGTAGGACTCGGCCAGGCCCTCGTCGGTGGTGTCGAAGGAGTACGAGTCCTTCATCTGGAACTCGCGCCCGCGCAGCACGCCCGAGCGCGGCCGGGCCTCGTCACGGAACTTGGTCTGGATCTGGTAGAGCATCACCGGCAGGTCCTTGTAGGACGTGCATTGGTCCTTCACCGTCTGGGTGAAGATCTCCTCGTGGGTCGGCCCGAGCAGATAGTCGGCGCCCTTGCGGTCCTTCAGGCGGAACAGCAGGTCGCCGTACTCCGACCAGCGGCCCGTGGCCTCGTAGGGCTCACGCGGCAGCAGCGCGGGCAGCAGCACCTCCTGGGCGCCGATGGCGTCCATCTCCTCGCGGATGACGCGGGAGACGTTCTCCAGGACCCGCTTGCCCAGCGGCAGCCAGGTCCACATCCCCGCGGAGGTGCGACGGACATAACCGGCGCGGACCAGGAGCTTGTGGCTCGCGGTCTCGGCGTCGGCCGGGTCGTCGCGCAGCGTCTTGAGCATCAGACGGGACATGCGCAGGACCATGGTGAGATCTCCAGGGCGGGGCGGTGACACAGGAACACAGGGACAGATGCCGAGGATATCGCTCAGCGGCGCAGCGGAAGTACCGCGCCCATCACGGCGTACGGGCTGGCAGCGCTGGGGAAGTGCACGGGGCGGGCCAGGTCGGCGTATCCGAGCGACCGGTACAGGCGGCGGGCGCGGCTCTCCACGTCGATGGCGGACAGGATGCTGCGGGGCTCGGCGGCGGAGTCGGTGATCGTGGTGATCAGCTCACGGCCCAGGCCCCTGGCCTGGTAACGGGGGTGGACGTGCAGCTCGGTGATGGTGAACGAGTCGTCCAGCCAGTCGTCGGTGCCGGTGCGCCGCAGATAGGGCTCGACGACGGTCGACCACCAGTGGTCGCGGCTGTTGGGCATCCCGTAGACGAAGCCCACCAGCCGGTCGCCGGGGGCGAGGGCGCCGAGCGCGCGCACGCCGGGGTGGGTGAGGTGCCGCAGCACGATCTGCCGGCGGATGGCGATCTCGTCGTCGCCCAGTCCGAAGGCCAGCGCCTGTACGGCCAGCGCCTCGTCGACCCGCGCGGCGAGATCGACCGGCCCGACCACCACGTCATCCATGGGCGGGGACACTACTAGAACAGCACGCTCATGAATGCGCCGACCTCGGTGAACCCCACCCGCCGGTACGCGGCTCGGGCCGGGGAGTTGTAGTCGTTGACGTAGAGGCTGACGATGGGCGCCACATCGCGGAGCGCGTAGTGCAGGACGGCCGACATGCCGCTCTCGGAGAGCCGCCGGCCGCGGTGTTCGGGGGCCACCCAGACGCCCTGGATCTGGCAGGCGTGCCGGGTGACCGCCCCGATCTCGGCCTTGAAGACCACCCGGCCGTTCTCTATGCGGGCGAAGGACCGTCCGGTGGTGACGAGTTCGGCGACCCGGGCCTGGTAGAGCAGGCCGCCGTCCCCGGCGAGCGGCGAGACGCCGACCTCCTCGGTGAACATCGCCACGCAGGCCGGCATGAGGATGTCGATCTCGTCCCGCGCGACCCGGCGTACGAGGGGGTCGGGAGCGACCTCGGCCGGCAGGGCGCGGGTGACCATCAGCGGCTGCCGGGCCCGCACTTCGCGGGCGGGGCCCCAGTTCGGTTCCAGCAGCGACCACAGCGCGGTGGTGGGTTCGACCGGGCCGACGATGGACGAGCAGCGGCGGCCGGTCCGGCGCGCGCGTTCCGCGAACGCCCGTACGGCCTCCGGTCCGGCGCAGATCGGCACCAGGTTGGCCCCGGCGTAGCAGAGCGAGGTGAGCCGGCCGCCCGCGTACCAGCCCCACATCTCGCCGCCGAGGCGCCAGGGGTCGAGTCCGGCGACGTTGACCCGGGAGGCGACGAAGGCGTTGGCCACCGGGTCGCGGTTGAGGACGTCGAGGGCGGCTTCGAGGTCGCCGGGCTCCAGGACTCTCGTGGTGGTCGTCGTCAACACGATGGGGCGCCTCACCGTACGGGCCGCAGCTGGGTCCCCCCTTCCGGGGGAGGGTCTCCGCACGATACCCCGCCGTCGCGCGGAGCGCGCCGCCCGGGACGGTCAGCTGATGCTGACCGAGGGCTCGCCGGACATGACGCCGTCCGCCTCCATCTGCTCGGCCAGCTTCATGGCCTCCTCGATGAGGGTCTCGACGATCTTGGACTCGGGGACGGTCTTGATGACCTCGCCCTTGACGAAGATCTGTCCCTTGCCGTTTCCGGAGGCGACCCCGAGGTCCGCCTCGCGGGCCTCGCCCGGACCGTTGACGACACAGCCCATGACCGCCACCCGCAGCGGCACCTCCATGCCCTCCAGACCGGCGGTGACCTGGTCGGCCAGCTTGTACACATCGACCTGCGCCCGCCCGCAGGAGGGGCAGGAGACGATCTCCAGACGCCGCTGCCGCAGGTTGAGCGACTCCAGGATCTGGATGCCGACCTTGACCTCCTCGGCCGGCGGCGCCGAAAGCGAGACCCGGATCGTGTCACCGATGCCCTCGCTCAGCAGCGCGCCGAAGGCCACCGCGGACTTGATGGTGCCCTGGAACGCCGGACCCGCCTCGGTCACGCCCAGGTGCAGCGGGTAGTCGCACTTGGCGGCGAGCTGGCGGTAGGCGTTGACCATCACGACCGGGTCGTTGTGCTTGACCGAGATCTTGATGTCGCGGAAGCCGTGCTCCTCGAACAGCGAGCACTCCCACAGCGCCGACTCCACCAGCGCCTCGGGGGTGGCCTTGCCGTACTTCTCCAGCAGCCGCTTGTCGAGCGACCCGGCGTTGACGCCGATCCGGATCGGGGTGCCGGCCGCCGAGGCGGCGCGGGCGATCTCCTTCACCTTGTCGTCGAACTGCTTGATGTTGCCCGGGTTGACCCGGACCGCGGCGCAGCCCGCGTCGATGGCGGCGAAGACGTACTTCGGCTGGAAGTGGATGTCCGCGATCACCGGGATCTGCGACTTGCGCGCGATCGTGGCGAGCGCGTCGGCGTCGTCCTGCGTGGGGCAGGCGACGCGCACGATCTGACAGCCGGAGGCGGTGAGCTCGGCGATCTGCTGGAGGGTGGCGCCGATGTCCGCGGTCACCGTGGTGGTCATGGACTGCACGGAGACCGGCGCGTCGCCGCCGACGGCCACCGAGCCGACCTGGATCTTGCGGCTTGGGCGCCGGTCGGCGAGCTTGATCGGAACGGACGGGATCCCGAGCGAAATCGCGGTCATGTGCGTGCAGTCCCCAAAAGTATGGATCGAGGTCCCGGCGGCGTGGGCGGGCTCCGCTTACCGAGATTACGGCACCCGGCCCACGTCCCCGACCGGGTACCTACGTCAAACGCACCGGATTGATGAGATCCGCGGCCATCACGAGCGCCGTGAAGCAGATGAAAATACCGGCGACGACATAGGCGACCGGCATCAGCTTGGCCACGTCGAAGGGGCCCGGGTCGGGACGCCGGAAGACCCTGGCGACATGGCGGCGTACCGACTCCCACAGCGCGCCCGCGATGTGGCCGCCGTCGAGCGGCAGCAGCGGGAGCATGTTGAACAGGAAGAGGGAGAGGTTGATCCCCGCGAGGAGGCTGAGGAAGAACGCGATGCGCTGGGTGGCGGGGATGTGCATGGCCAGGACGTCGCCGCCGATCCGGGCCGCGCCGATCATGCCGACCGGGGAGTCCTGCTTGCGCTCGGCGCCGTTGAAGACCGCGTTCCACAGGTCGGGGACCTTCGACGGCAGCGCGGCCAGTGACTCCACGCCGCTGCGGGCCATGTCGCCCATCCGCTCGACGGACTGCCCGAGGTCGAGCCGTACGACGCCGGTGGCGGGGGTGAAGCCGAGGAAGCCGGCGGTCACGTACTGGCCGTCGGCGTAGCCGCCGTTGCCGTCGGTCTTGGCGACCTTGTTCTCGATCAGGTCGGCGTGCAGGGTGAGCGTCCGCCCCTTGCGCAGCACGGTGAGGGTGGCCGGGCCGGTGGTACGGCGGATCTCCTGCTGGAGGACGGACCACTGGCTGTCGTCGACCGGCGTGCCGTTGAAGGTGAGGATCCGGTCGCCCGCCTTCAGGCCCGCCTTTTTGGCCGGCGACTCGGCGTACTTGTCGGTGGCGCAGGGGTTCTTCGCCTTGAGCGCGGCCTCGTCGGACTGCGAGATGACGCAGTCGGAGACCTCCCCGACGGTGGTGGTCTGGGTCGTCTGGCCGAAGCCCATGAGGACCATGAGGAACAGCACGAACGCCAGGATCAGGTTCATGAAGGGCCCGGCGAACATCACGATGACGCGCTTCCACGGCTTGCGCGTGTAGAACAGGCGGTCCTCGTCGCCCGGCTTGACCTCCTCGTACGAGGCCTCGCGGGCGTCCTCGATCATGCTGCGCCAGGGCGAGGTGGAGCGGGCCGTGATGCGGCCGTCGTCCCCGGGCGGGAACATGCCGATCATGCGGATGTAGCCGCCGAGCGGGACCCACTTGAAGCCGTACTCGGTCTCACCCCGGTGCCGGGACCAGATGGTGGGGCCGAAGCCGACCATGTACTGCGGCACCCGGATCTTGAAGAGCTTGGCGGTCGAGAGATGGCCCAGTTCGTGCCAGGCGATGGAGAAGAGGAGTCCGAAGAAGAAGACGACGATCCCGAGGGCCGTCATGAGTGCCGTCATACGCCTGCAGCCTCCGAGGTCGCCTGTTCCGCCTGTGCGGTTTGTTCTGTTTTTGCTGTCTGTGCTGTCTGTGCTGTCTGCTGTGCCTGGTCGGCCAGTTCCCGTGCGCGGGTCCGGGCCCACCGTTCCGCTTCGAGGACGTCCTCGACGGTGAGCGGGGTTCCCGTCCCGCCTCCGGACGTGCCCCCGCCGGACTCGTGCTCGGCCACCACGCTCGCCACGGTGTCCACGATCCCCGTGAACGGCAGGGTGCCCGCGAGAAAGGCGTCCACGCACTCCTCGTTGGCCGCGTTGAACACCGCGGGCGCGGTGCCCCCGAGACTACCGACATGGCGGGCCAGCGCCACTGAGGGGAAGGCCTCGTCGTCGAGCGGGAAGAAGGTCCAGGTCGCGGCCTTGGTCCAGTCGCAGCCCGGGGCGGCGTCGGGCACCCGCTCGGGCCAGCCCATGCCCAGCGCGATCGGCATCCGCATGTCGGGCGGCCCCGCCTGGGCCAGCGTCGAACCGTCAGTGAACTCCACCATCGAGTGGATATACGACTGGGGATGGACCACTACCTCAATCCGATCGAAGGGAATGTCGTAGAGCAGATGGGCCTCGATCACCTCCAGGCCCTTGTTGACGAGCGTCGCCGAGTTGATCGTGACGACCGGGCCCATGTCCCAGGTGGGGTGCGCCAGGGCCTGCTCGGGCGTGACGCCGGCCAGCTCCTCCTTGGTGCGCCCCCGGAAGGGCCCGCCCGAAGCGGTGACGACCAGCTTGCGCACCTCGGCGCGGGTGCCGCCCATCAGTGCCTGGAAGAGCGCGGAGTGCTCGGAGTCCACCGGCACGATCTGGCCGGGCCTGGCCACCGCCTTCACCAGCGGGCCGCCGACGATCAGGGACTCCTTGTTGGCCAGGACCAGGATCCGGCCGGCCTCCAGGGCGGCTAGGGTGGGCCGCAGGCCGATCGAGCCGGTGATGCCGTTGAGCACCGAGTGGCACTCCATGGCCGCCAGCTCGGCCGCCGCGTCGGGCCCGGCGAGGACCGCGGGCAGCGGCTCGGCACCGTACAGCCGGGTCAGCGCCTCGCGCAGCGGGCCTTCCGCCTCCCGGTCGGCCACCGACACGGCGCGTACGCCCAGCCGGTGGGCCTGCTCGGCCAGGAGCGCCACCCGGCCGCCGGCCGCCGAGAGGGCCACCACCCGGAAGCGGTCCGGGTTGCGCAGCACGACGTCGATGGCCTGGGTGCCGATCGATCCGGTCGAGCCGAGGATGACTATGTCCCGGGGGCCGGCGGCCGGGGTGTGACCGGGCAGCCGCAGATGCGGGTCGGCGAGAGAGTCCGTCATCCCTCCATTGTGTCTGCTCGCCACGGCCCCGGCGGCACCGCCTCCGGGGCCGTGGCGGGCAGGTCAGCGGATCGGCCGGTGGAGGTTCGGGGACCGCGACGGTCCCGGGGTCGCGTCGGCGATCCACGGTCCCTCGCCCGAGGGGTCGACGATGCCCTCCTCCAGCCAGGTGTAGGCGCCGGACATGACCCCGTCGACGACCCGGCGGTCGATGTCGTCGGTGTTGGTCCACAGCCGGCCGAAGAGTTCGTCGACCCGGATCCGGGACTGGCGGCAGAAGGCGTCGGCGAGCTGCCGCGCGGTCTGGGTGCCGAGCATGTCGGCGCGTACGCAGGCGGCGCTCATGGCGAAGAGCTCCGCTCCGATGTCGACGATCCGGCCGAGGAAGCCCTGCTTGGTCTCCATCCGGCCCTGCCAGCGCGCCATGGCCATGAAGGTCGCGCGGGCGAGCTTGCGGGAGCCGCGCTCGACGAAGCGCAGATGCCCGGCGAGTTCGCCGAACTCCCCGTACGCGCCCGGGACCCGGCCGGGTCCCGCGACGAGCTTGGGCAGCCAGCGGGCGTAGAAGCCACCGGCCCTGGCGCCGGCCCTGGCCTTGTCACCGAGGGACTTCTCCGGGTCGATGAGGTCACCGGCGACGGAGAGGTGGGCGTCCACGGCCTCGCGGGCGATCAGCAGATGCATGATCTCGGTGGAGCCCTCGAAGATGCGGTTGATGCGCAGGTCGCGCAGCATCTGCTCGGCGGGGACGGCCCGTTCGCCGCGCGCGGCGAGCGACTCGGCGGTCTCGAAGCCCCGGCCGCCGCGGATCTGGACCAGCTCGTCCGCCATCAGCCAGGCCATCTCGCTGCCGTAGAGCTTGGCGAGGGCGGCCTCGATACGGATGTCGTTGCGGTTCTCGTCGGCCATCTGGGAGGACAGGTCGACCACCGCTTCGAGGGCGAAGGTCGTCGCGGCGATGAAGGCGATCTTGGAGCCGACGGCCTCGTGCTGTGCGATCGGCTTGCCCCACTGCTCCCGTACCGCCGACCACTCGCGGGCGATCTTCAGACACCACTTGCCCGCGCCGACGCACATCGCGGGCAGCGAGAGCCGGCCGGTGTTGAGGGTGGTGAGGGCGATCTTCAGACCGGCGCCCTCGGCGCCGATGCGGTTCTGGGCGGGGACCCGGACCTGGTGGAAGCGGGTGACGCCGTTCTCCAGGCCACGCAGGCCCATGAAGGCGTTGCGCTTCTCGACGGTGACGCCCTCGGCGTTGGTCTCGACGACGAAGGCCGTGATGCCGCCCTTGTGGCCCTCCGACTTCGGCACCCGGGCCATGACGACCAGGAGGTCGGCGACCACGCCGTTGGTCGTCCACAGCTTCACGCCGTCCAGGACGTACGTACCACCGTCCTCGGACGGCACCGCGGTGGTGGCCAGCCGGGCCGGGTCGGAGCCGACGTCGGGCTCGGTCAGCAGGAAGGCGGAGATGTCGGTGCGTGCGCAGCGCGGCAGGAACTCCTCCTTCTGCTCCGTGGTGCCGAAAAGCTTCAGGGGCTGCGGTACGCCGATGGACTGATGCGCGGACAGCAGCGCGCCCAGCGCCGGGTTCGCGGAGCCGACCAGGGCCAGCGCCTTGTTGTAGTACACCTGGGTGAGGCCGAGACCGCCGTACTTGGTGTCGATCTTCATGCCGAGGGCGCCGAGCTCCTTGAGCCCGTCGATCACCTCGTCGGGGATGCGTGCCTCGCGCTCGATGCGCGCGGAGTCGATCGTCTCGCAGAAGTCGCGGAGCTTGGCCAGGAATGCCTCGCCGCGCTGCACGTCGTCGGGGGCGGGCGTGGGGTGCGGATGGATCAGGTCGAGCCGGAAGCGGCCCAGGAACAGCTCCTTGGCGAAGCTGGGCCGGCGCCAGTCCTGCTCACGGGCGGCCTCGGCGACCTGGCGCGCCTCGCGTTCCGAGACCTGGCGGGGGGCGTCGGGGCGCGGCGCGTCCTGACGGGGTGCGGATGCGGGTGTGGACATGAGGGGAAGCCACCTCTCCGGTTACCGGGCGGTGCTACTTGTCCGTTGGTACCCCATATCCGGCAGGCCCGCCAGCCCCCGCACACCGGGCGCGGGGGCTGAGCGGCCGACCGGACGCGGGGTCAGGCCGGGGCCAGCAGTCCGCGCAGCGGCACCGTGTCCGGGGTGTCGGCGAGCACGGCCCGCGCGGCGGCGGACAGCGCCTCGTCGGCGTCGTCGGTGCCGGGCAGGACCAGGCGTACGCCCTGGTCCCAGGTGAGCTCCCAGTGGCCGGTGCCGGAGTCGCTCAGGGCCAGTCCGGCCAGTGCGGCCACGCCCTCCGGCCGCAGTCCTGCGGGCAGCGCGCCGGCGTCGGCCGCGTCGAGCAGGGCGGCCGGGGTCGGCTCGATGCCGGCGGCGGTGAGCGCGGTGCGCAGCGGGCCGGCGTTCTCCTCCAGGTGCACGCGTACGGCGGGACCGGCCAGCGCACTCCACTCGACCCGCTCCAGGGCCAGGGCTTCGGCCGAAAGGGTGGCATCTTCGAGTTCGGTCAGCAGCCGGTCCAGGTCCTGGAGCACCTCCAGGGCCGGCCGGTCGGTGCCGGAGAGCGGCGCCGCGCCGGGCTCGTCGGCGGGCGGGTCGGCGGGCAGTGCCTCGATGGCGCGTACCCGCTCGGCGATCGGCGGGTGGGAGTCGTACGGGGACCGCTGCTCGCGGGGCAGCCGGGCGCGCAGCCGGTCCAGTTCGGCGCGGCGGCCGGGGTCGGCCAGGAAGCGGCGCAGGCCGCCGTAGACCTCGCCGGGCGGCGGGAGGAGACCGGCGGCGGTGCCGAAGGTCGCGTACTGCCGCATGTAGTGGCCGAAGGCGGCGTCCAGGACGGGCAGCTCGCGCAGCGCGGAGGCGGTGGCGTCGCGGCCCGCGATGCGCACGGCGGCCAGGTCGGCGGCGAGCTCCTGGCCGCGGCCGACGCTGTGCGAGGCGCGGAAGTAGAGCTTGGCGTAGGCGGTGTAGATCGCGGCCATGGCCCGGTAGGTGATGCCCGCGCCGGCCGTGTCCACCTCCTTGGCCTTCCGGCCCTTGGCCAGGGCCTTGGCGGCCTTCTCCTCCTGGCGGTTCCGCTCCTGGTCCTGCTTGCCGCGGGCCCGCCCGTGGAAGTGCTCGATCGTATGCAGGATCCTGCGCTGGCCGCGCAGGGTGATGGCGGACAGCCGGGTGTCGCTGTTGCCGTAGTGGCCCAGTTCATGGGTGAGGACGGCGTACAGCTGACGCTCGGTGAGCCCGGCGAGCAGCGGTACGCCGATGTACATACGGCGCCGGCCGCCGATCAGGCCGAGCAGCCGGGACTCCTCGGACACGGCCGCGTTGACCTCGCCGACCAGCAGGATCTCGTCGGGCGCGCGGGTCCCGTAGCGCTCGGCCAGCATCCTGACGGCGGCCCAGAGCGCGGGCTGCCCCTGTTCGGTGACCGGCACCGCGGGCGGACCCCCGTCCTTGGGGGTGCGCAGCATGAACATGCCCTGGACGATGGGGATCGCGAGCACCACCGAAACGAAGACCACCTTGCCGGTCACACCGTTCAGCCGCCAGGACAGCAGCAGCGCGTCGATGCCCGCCAGCCCCGCCAGCAGCACGAACCCGAGCAGGTAGAAGCCCGCGAACAGCACCAGCGCGCGCAGCGCCCGCAGCGTCGAACTCCTCGGCCCGGCCGCCGTCCCGCCGCTGCCCGCGGCCGCCGGCGCCGCCTCGGCCCGGACCGCGTCCCGGGGCACCCCCTCCTCCGCGACGCCGTCGGCGGAGGCGAGCGACGAGGCGCCGACCGCCTGCGACGGCACACCCAGCGCGGTGCACACCCCGCGCAGCAACTCGTCGCTGCCGGGGACGGGTTCACCGGGCGTCGGGTCGTTGCGCACCTCGGCCAGCGCGGCGGCGGCCTCGGGACGGCCGAACCACCGCGCGCAGGTGGCGGCCTGGGCGTCCCACTCCTCGCGGTGCTGGGCGTACTCCCCGGGATCGGTGGGCGGTTTCCAGTCCGCCGCCCACACCAGGCTCTGGTCGCCCTTGTCGCCGGGCCGCACGAAGACCGCGTACGCGACCTGCGGGGTGCCGACCAGGACGACGGCGGGCACGTCGAGCCGCTTCGCCAACTCCCGGGCGGGCGGCAGCAGATCCTTGATGCCCAGGCCGCCGCCGTCGGTCTCCGGCGCGTCGAACAGCACGGCCGTGCCGCCCGCGTCCCCCGATATCCAGCCGCCGGCCGTTCCTTCGGCCACGGCTCCTGCGGTCGCCTCGGCATCCGCCGCGCAGACCACCGCGTAGGTTGTCACCTTCGTCCTCTCCCTCCCTCAACCCCGAATCGGGTCGGGCCACTTTACGTGGTCATGCAGAGGCAGGGGGCGTCAGGAAAGGGCGCGGCCCGGGAGCACCGCACATGCGCCCGGGCCGCTGGAAGGAGTGGTCCGTCAGAGAGCGAGGCCGGTCAGGACCAGCACCCGCTCGTAGGTGTAGTCGTCCATCGCGTACTTCACGCCCTCACGGCCGATGCCGGAGTCCTTGACGCCGCCGTACGGCATCTGGTCGGCGCGGTAGGAGGGCGCGTCGCCGATGATGACACCGCCGACCTCCAGCTCGCGGTGGGCGCGGAAGGCGGTCTGCAGGTCGTGCGTGAACACCCCGCTCTGCAGGCCGAAGCGGGAGTCGTTGACCGCGGCGAACGCCTCGTCGGTGCCGTCCACCCGCTGCAGCGACAGCACCGGGCCGAAGACCTCCTCGGTGGCCACGATCGCGTCGCCCGGCAGCCCGGCCAGCACCGTCGGGGCGTAGGACGCGCCGTCGCGGCTGCCGCCGGTGAGGAGCTTGGCGCCCTTGGCGACCGCGTCGTCCACCCAGGACTCCACGCGGCGCGCGGCGTTGACGTCGACCAGCGGGCCGACGTCGGTCGCGTCGTCGGACGGGTCACCGGTGACCTGGGCGCGGACCTTGGCCACGATCTTCTCGGCGAGGCGGTCGTAGACGCTCGCGTCGGCGATCACGCGCTGGACGGAGATGCAGGACTGGCCGCCCTGGTAGTTGGCGAAGGTGGCGATCCGGGACGCCGCCCACTCCAGGTCCTCCTCGGAGGACCAGTCGGCGAGCACGACCGCCGCCGCGTTCCCGCCCAGCTCCAGGGTGACGTGCTTGCGCGGCACCGAGTCCAGGATCTGGTAGCCGACCTTGTCGGAGCCGGTGAACGAGATCACCGGCAGCCGCTTGTCCTGTACGAGGTCCGGCATCCGGTCGTTGGGAACCGGCAGCACGCTCCACGCACCCTCCGGCAGCCCCTCGGTCTCCGCGAGGATCTCCCCGAGCACGAGCGCGGACAGCGGGGTCGCCGGCGCCGGCTTCAGGATGATCGGCGCGCCGACCGCGATCGCCGGCGCCACCTTGTGGGCGACCAGGTTCAGCGGGAAGTTGAACGGCGCGATGCCCAGCACGCTGCCGCGCGGGAACCGGCGGGTCAGCGCCAGCCGCCCCACCCCGCCCGCGTCGGTGTCCAGCCGCTGCGCCTCACCGCTGTTGAAGCGCCGGGCCTCCTCCGAGGCCCACCGGAACACCGACACCGCACGCGCGACCTCGCCGCGCGCCCACTTCACCGGCTTGCCGTTCTCCGCGCTGATCAGCCGCGCGATCTCCTCCGTACGCTCCCCCAGCCGCTTCGCGACGTGGTCCAGCGCCGCCGACCGCACATGCGCGGGCGTCGCGGCGAACGCCGCCTCGGCGGCATGCGCGGCCGCGACGGCCTGCTCCAGCTGCTCGGCGGTGGGCACGGAGACGGTGCCGACGACGCGGCCGTCCCAGGCGTTCGTGACGTCGAAGCTCTCATCGCCGGTGGCCTTGCGGCCGGCGAGCCAGAAACCTGTGGTGGCGGTGGGGGTGCTCATGCGACCACGGTAGGGCGGGGCGGCCCGCGTCGCGTTTGTCCAGGGCGTAGTACGCGACGGCCGGTGTGCTCCGTTCCGGAGTGTCTGCCCGGTTACCCGTCGGCGCCTGTCCGGTCAGCCGGAGGCCTTCAGGGCCAGCCACAGCTCCATCCGTACGTCCGGGTCGTCCAGGGAGCGGCCGAGGATCTCCTCGACCCGGCGCATCCGGTAGCGCAGCGTGTGGCGGTGCACGCCGAGGTCGGCCGCCGCGGCGTCCCACTGGCCGTGCCGGGACAGCCAGGCGTGCAGGGAGGCGACGAGGTCGCCCCGGGCGTGGGCGTCGTGGTCGCGCAGCGGGTGCAGCAGGCCGTCGGCGAAGGCGTGGACGGCCTCGTCGGAGAGCAGGGGCAGTACGGAGCCGGCGCCGACCTCGTCGTGCTCGACGAGGGCGCGGCCGCGCCGCCGGGCGACGGCGAGGGCGCGCTCGGCCTGGGCGTGCGCGACGGGGACGCCGGCCGGTCCGGGGGCGGTGCCGGACAGGCCGGCGGCCAGCGCGTCGTCGGCCTCGGCGAAACCGGCCGAGGCCGGGAGGACCGCCCCCGCCTCGCAGGCCAGGACGGTGAGACGGTCGCCGTCGCGGACGGCGAGGACGGGCTCGGCGGCACGGGCGGCCGCCGCGTCGACCCGTTCGGCGAGGAGGGTGACCGCGTCGGAGTCCCCCTCGGCGACCAGCAGCCGTACCGGCATGTCGAGGAGGTCGCCGTACATCCGCCCGGCCACCGACCTGGCATGCTCCGGCTCGCCCGCGAGCAGCATGCGCAGCAGCGCCGAGCCGAGCCGCTGCTCGGTGTCCTGGAGGACGCGGGACTGCTCCAGGGAGAGGGTGAGCAGGGCGACGGCGGCGTGCACGATGTAGCGGGCCGGGGTGCCGAGCCGTTCCTCGGTGCCGACGGCGAGGTAGCCGCGCGGCCGGCGCCCGGTGCCGAGGGACTGCAGTTCGACGCGGTCCTCGGTGCCGGCCATACCGGCGACCGCCGCGCTGGCCGGCGCCGGCTTGTCCCGCAGCCGGTCGATCTCCCCGGAGAGCCGGGCCGCCCGCCGGGCCGCCCAGTCCGGCGCCGACGCCAGCACCGCGCCGGAGGCGTCGTACAGCGCCGCCCAGCCGTTCAGATGGGCCGCCAGCCGGCCGAGCAGGGCGGTGGTGCCGTCCGGGGCCAGCGCTGCCCGGGTCAGGTCGCGCTGCGCCTCGAACCCGGCGGTCACCTCCCGGTACGTCTCGGCGGCGATCGCGGCCGAGACCGCCTTGCTGATCGCGATGAACGGGGTCCGTCTCGGCACCTCGATGAGCGGCAGGCCGTGTTCGGCCGCCGCGTCGACCAGCGCCCGCGGTACGGCGTCGTGGCTGACGCCCACCCCGAAGCCCAGGCCCACCACCCCGGCGTCCGCGAGCCGGCGTACGTACGCGCTCAGGGCCGCCGGATCGCCGACCTCCAGCTTCAGCCCGGTCGTCAGCAGCAGCTCCCCGCCTTCGAGATACGGCGCCGGGTCGTCCAGTTCGCTGGTGTGGACCCATCGCACGGGTGCGTCCAGCCGCTCGCCCGCGGCGAGAACGGTCAGCTTCAGGGCCGGGGTGCGGATCAGTGAGGCGAGGGTGGGCGGCACGGCGTTTTTCTCCAGGTTGGAGTGGATCTGTGCTCGATTCTGCCTCACCGTACAGGCGTCGGTCCTCTGGCGGTGCCGGTCCGTGCCGGATCGCGCCCGGGCACGGTCAGCCCCGCAGGTCCACCAGGACCGGCGGGGCGTGTTCGCCGTCCGTCATGGTCAGCGACAGCACCGCGTGCCCGGCGGGCACCGCGTGGGCCAGGTCGGAGGCGGACCAGCGTTCCCGCTCGACCTTGCGCACGGTGACCGACTCGGTGGTGACCGCCTCGCCGGTGAAGAGCTTGCGGACGCCCCGGGTGAGGCGGCGCAGCAGCCCGCCGGACTGATCCGGCGTGCGCGTGACGTCGCGGGCCTCGACCCAGGTGGTGCCCCAGGCCTCGGCGAAGCGCTTGCCGTCCCAGGTGGTGATCCCGGAGAAGGCCATGAGGCAGCCGGTGGCACCCAGCAGCGCGGTGCGCAGGGCCTCGGGGACGTCGTCCAGGGTGCGCAGCGTCAGCACGGCGCCGGCGTTGGCGGAGCGGAGCCGCTGGAGGCCGCGCACCGCCTCCGCCGAGACGGTGTGGGCGGCGTCGTCGAGGACCAGGCAGGCGAAGCGGGAGCGGTCGGCCCGGCCGGTGACGGCGGCCGTGAAGTGGGCGAGGACCAGCCGGGCGAGGATCCGGGAGGCCTCGGCGTGGCCGCGGTTGGGCAGGTCGATACGGACCCGCAGGGGATGCTCCAGGGTCCGCAGGGAGAAGGGACGGGTGCGCCCGGTGACGTCGAAGAACCCGGCGAACGCCTGCCGGTCCAGGAGGGCGATCCGAT
Source organism: Streptomyces sp. RLA131 (assembly GCF_056270125.1). NCBI lineage: Bacteria > Bacillati > Actinomycetota > Actinomycetes > Kitasatosporales > Streptomycetaceae > Streptomyces > Streptomyces sp. RLA131. The sequence goes on along the minus strand of NZ_JBWDOQ010000002.1, from coordinate 6,113,785 downwards.
CGGCGAGCAGGGTGCCGATGTCGCCGGGGCGGCCGGACTGCCGCTCGCGGGCGTCCAGTTCACGGGCCTGGCCGTGGGCACCGGCCGCGTCCAGCGCGTCGCGCAGCGCGGCGTAGCCGGTGGGGCTGCCGTCGAGCAGTTCGCGCAGCTCGGTGACGGAGGGGTAGCGGCCGTACGCGGCCCGGTAGGGGCCGAGGAGCTGACCGAGGGCGGTGGCGGCGCGGCGGGAGTCGGATTCGCCGGCCTGGCCGTCGGCGCCGCCGACGAGGGCCTCGGCGAGCATCGCCGCCGCCTCGTCGGGGTCGCTGGTGCCGCCGTACAGGTCGAGGTCGTACGCGGAGGTGGGGTCGCCCAGCGCGATGACCACGTCGTAGGAGTCGGCCGGACCCAGGTCCGTACCGGCCGCCGCGACGGTGACGACGGCAGCCGTGCCGGACAGGGCCTGCAGGCCGAGCGACTCGGCGACCGGCCGCACGACATGCCGGGTCTTGCCGGAGCCGGCCGGGCCGACGGCGAGCAGCCCGGTCCCGAGCAGCCCCGGGTCCAGGGCCAGGGCCGCGCCCCGGTGCTGGTAGGGGTTGCGTTCGTCGTCGAGGGCGAGGCCGATCCGCACCTGGGAGGCGAGCAGGTCGTGCCGGGCGCTGCGGACCGGCAGGTCACGGGCGCCGGAGGGGTGGGCGAAGGCCGCGGCGCCCTGCCTCAGGACGGCGTCGGTGAAGGCCTCCGCCGGTACGCCCCGCCAGGCGCGGCGCAGCCGCGTGTAGTCGACGTCGCCGAGCCGCCCGGCCCGGATCTCGGCGGCGAGCCGGTCGGCGGCGGCCCCCTGCCCGGCCGCCCGCAGCTCGGGCCACTCGACGGGGTCCTCCTCCAGCGCGGCCGCGCTCTCGTGCGGCGCGGGGTCGGTGACGGCCCGGCGCAGGAGGGGGGTGAGGTAGCGGCGGATGACCTCGGGCCAGTTGCCGAGGCGGCCGAAGATCCACGCGAGGAGCGCGGTGAACAGAACGTAGTAGATGTCGAAGGCGGCGGGGGGCGGCAGCGACCCGTTGGGCATCGCGACGTACCAGGAGTCGGGCGTGAACCAGAACACCGGCTTGGTCCAGAAGGTGATGTAGCCGTTCCAGCACAGCGACCACACGAGCAGTCCGAGCAGCAGCGTGCCGAGCGCTCCGCCCACCAGGCGGCGGCCCGGGAGGCGGTCGGGGTCGCGGGGCGGGCGGGGGTCGTGGCCGTAGGCGAAGATGCCGGGGGCGGGGCGGCGGCGGGGGGTGCGCAGCCAGGTCTCCATCGGGCTCGCGGGTGCCGCCTGCGGCCTGGGGGGCGGGCCGGCGGGCCGGGGGAGCATGGGGGGCGGTGGGCCCGCGGGCATGGGTGGTGGTGTGGTCCCGCGCGACTCGTACGTGCCGTCGACGTCCATTCGCCCGCTGCCCCTCGCATTCGTGCCCTCACGCGCCGACACTCAATGTAGTGGACCTGTCCGCCGCGTCGAAGACGGCGTCACCACTGCGCCCTATCGGAGTGTGCGGGCCCGGAGGGCGTCCGCTTAGCCTGCGGGAAAAGCCCACGGCACGAAGAAGGAGTACGACCGCCATGAGCGAACTGGCCCAGGAGCGCCGACTCGTCACGTCCATTCCCGGTCCGAAGTCGCAGGAGCTGCTGGCCCGCAAGTCGGCGGCGGTCGCGAACGGCGTCGGCGTGACGCTGCCGGTGTTCGTCACGCGCGCCGGTGGCGGCGTGCTGGAGGACGTGGACGGCAACTCGCTGATCGACTTCGGCTCCGGCATCGCCGTGACCTCGGTCGGCAACAGCGCGGCGGCGGTCGTGCGCCGGGCGTCCGCGCAGCTGGCGGACTTCACCCACACCTGTTTCATGGTGACGCCGTACGAGGAGTACGTGGAGGTCGCCGAGGCGCTGGCCGAGCTGACCCCGGGTGACCACGCCAAGAAGTCGGCGCTGTTCAACTCCGGTGCCGAGGCGGTGGAGAACGCGGTGAAGATCGCCCGCGCGTACACCAAGCGCACGGCGGTGGTGGTCTTCGACCACGGCTACCACGGACGTACGAACCTCACCATGGCGCTCACCGCGAAGAACATGCCGTACAAGGAGGGCTTCGGGCCCTTCGCGCCCGAGGTCTACCGGGTGCCGCTGGCCTATCCCTACCGCTGGCCCACCGGCGCCGAGAACTGCGCCGAGGAGGCCGCCGCACAGGCGATCGACCAGATCGACAAGCAGATCGGCGCGCACAATGTGGCGGCGATCGTGATCGAGCCCATCGCGGGCGAGGGCGGCTTCATCGAGCCGGCGAAGGGCTTCCTGCCCCGGATCGCGGAGTTCGCGAAGGAGAACGGCATCGTCTTCGTCGCGGACGAGATCCAGACCGGCTTCTGCCGCACCGGCCAGTGGTTCGCCTGTGAGGACGAGGGCATCGTCCCGGATCTGATCACCACCGCCAAGGGCATCGCGGGCGGTCTGCCGCTGGCCGCGGTCACCGGGCGGGCCGAGATCATGGACGCCGCGCACCCCGGCGGCCTGGGCGGCACCTACGGCGGAAACCCGGTGGCCTGCGCGGGCGCGCTGGGCGCGATCGAGACCATGAAGGAGCTGGACCTGCCCGCGAAGGCGCGGCGGATCGGCGAGATCATGCTCGGCCGGCTGGCCGCGATGCGGGAGAAGTTCGACATCATCGGCGAGGTACGCGGCCGTGGCGCGATGATCGCGATCGAGCTGGTCGAGCCCGGCACCAGGACGCCGGACGCGGCCGCCGCGGGCGCGCTCGCCAAGGCCTGCCACGCCGAGGGGCTCGTGGTGCTGACGGCGGGTACGTACGGCAACGTCCTGCGCTTCCTGCCGCCCCTGGTGATCGGCGAGGACCTGCTCGAAGAGGGCCTCGACATCATCGAGCAGGCCTTCAGCCGCCTGTGACCCCGACCGTGACTGTGAGTGATTCTCAGGCTCGGTGAAGAAGGTGTGCGGGCCTGATGGCGGGAGGGTGCACACCCTCCCGGGGGTCACTTTGGTGACGTACGGTTTCGGCAGATGGAAGAAACACCCCGTCTGCGGAAGTCCGCAGGCGACACTTTGCCGGTGACTCCCCATCACCGGTGCAGCAGCGCACTCGCGCACAGCAACGCCGAAGCCGCAAGCCTCGGCACTCCTCGCCGATCGGTCGGCCGTTCGTCCCAAACCCCCCGGGACGAACGGTGCGGCGATCGCTCTGGCCGCCCCGGAACTCTCCCCCCTGTTCCGGGGCGGCTGACTTTTCCGCTGCTCCTGGCCCTGCTCCAGACCGGGCTCTTCGCCCTTCTCACCTGGCAGGAGGCGGTACGCGGCCCGCTGCTGGCCCTCGACCCCCCGCTGCGCCGCGCGATCGCCGGGGCGTCCGTACGGCCGGCCGGCTCGGACCTGGGCCGGTTCCTGTCGGACCTGGGCAATCCGCAGGTGGCCCTGCCCGTACTGGCGTCGGCCGTGGCCTTCGCCTGGTGGCGCGGACGGCGGGAACGGCGCGGACGGCACCTGCGGCGCCTGATCGCGTACACGCTGCCGATGGCGGTGATACCGCTGGTCGTCACCCCGCTCAAGGCCGCGGTCGGCCGCGGCGGCCCGGGCTCCCTCACCCTCGCCCCGGGCTACCCGGGGCTCTTTCCCTCCGGTCACACCGCCATGGCCACCCTGGCGTACGGCGGCGCCGCCCTGCTGGTGCTGCCCTTCGTACGACGCGCGGCGGCACGGCGGCTGCTGGTCGCTGCCGCCGTGCCGCTGGTACTCGCGGTGGGCGTCGCCCTGGTGTACTGCGGCTACCACTGGCCGCTGGACGTGGTGGGGAGCTGGCTGCTGTGCGGCGCCCTGCTCACCGGGGTCAGCTGTTGGTCGGGAACCCGAGGTTGATGCCGCCGTGGCTCGGGTCCAGCCAGCGCTGGGTGACGGCCTTGCCACGGGTGAAGAAGTGGACGCCGTCGGGGCCGTAGGCGTGGCTGTCGCCGAAGAGCGAGGCCTTCCAGCCGCCGAAGGAGTAGTAGGCCACCGGCACCGGGATCGGGACGTTGATGCCGACCATGCCGACCTCGACCTCGTGCTGGAAGCGGCGGGCGGCGCCGCCGTCGTTGGTGAACAGCGCGGTGCCGTTGCCGTAGGGGTTGGAGTTGATGAGCTCCAGGCCCTCGTCGTAGGAGGAGACGCGGACCACGGACAGCACCGGGCCGAAGATCTCGTCGTTGTAGATGGACTGGCCGGGCTTGACGTTGTCGAAGAGGGTCGGGCCGAGCCAGAAGCCGTCGGCGGTGCCCTCACCCGAAATGGGGTGCTTACGGCCGTCGATGACCAGCTCGGCGCCGTCGGCGACGCCCGCGTCGAGGTAGGAGGTGACCTTGTCGCGGTGGACGCCGGTGACCAGCGGGCCCATCTCGGAGTCGCCGTTGCAGCCGGGGCCGACCTTCAGGGTGGCGACCCGCTCCTTGATCTTCTCGACCAGCTCGTCGCCGACCGGGTCGACGGCCACCAGCACCGAGACGGCCATGCAGCGCTCGCCGGCCGCGCCGAAACCGGCGTTGACGGCGGCGTCGGCGGCCAGGTCCAGATCGGCGTCGGGCAGGACCAGCATGTGGTTCTTGGCGCCGCCCAGCGCCTGGACCCGCTTGCCGTACCTGGTGCCCGTCTCGTAGACGTAACGGGCGATCGGGGTCGAGCCGACGAAGGAGACGGACTTGACGTCCGGGTGCTCCAGGATGCGGTCGACGGCGACCTTGTCACCGTGCACGACGTTGAAGACGCCGTCCGGCAGCCCGGCCTGCTTCCACAACTCGGCGAGGAAGTTGGCGGCGGAGGGGTCCTTCTCGGAGGGCTTGAGGACCACCGTGTTGCCCGCGGCGATGGCGATGGGGAAGAACCACATCGGCACCATGGCCGGGAAGTTGAACGGCGAGATGATGCCGACGACACCGAGCGGCTGGCGGATCGAGTAGACGTCGATGCCGGTGGAGGCCTGCTCGGTGAAGCCGCCCTTGATGAGCTGCGGGATGCCGCAGGCGTACTCCACGACCTCGATGCCGCGGGCGATCTCGCCGAGCGCGTCGGAGTGCACCTTGCCGTGCTCGGAGACGAGGATCGAGGCGAGTTCGTCGCGCTTGCCGTTGAGCAGCTCGCGGAAGGCGAAGAGCACCTGGGTGCGCTTGGCGATCGACGCGTCGCGCCAGCTCCTGAACGCGGCGGCGGCGGCGCCGACCGCCTGGTCGACCTCCGCGATGGAGGCGAAGTCCACCTGACCGGTCACCGCGCCGGTCGCCGGGTCGTACACGTCGCCACGGCGCTCGGCGGTGCCGGTCCACGTCTGTCCGGCGATCCAGTGCGTGATGTGCTTGTCGGTCACGGCAGACCTTCCTCTCTTAGCCTGCCGCCAGTCTTGCCAGCCCCGCCAGGACCGACAAGCACCAATGTGTCGGCGGTGTCCGCGATGCCTTTACGGTGTGTCGGGGGCGGGACCCGGGGCGCTCCGATCACCGGCGAGGGTGGCCGCCGCCTCGTGCATGGCCAGCTCCAGCAGCACCGGGTCCGTGAGGTGCCCGGTGCCGTCCGGCGGGACCAGCCAGCGCACGCCGCCGGTGGCCCGGCCGGGGTACGGCACGACGATCCAGGTCCCGGGCCCGGCCGTGCGGACCCCGGTGCCGATCCAGCGGGCCGCGGTGCCCGGCGGCACGAAGAAGCCCATCCGGGAGTCGCCGAAGTCGGCGAGCACCGGGCCCGGCCGGTCCAGCATGCGGGTGAGGACGTCCAGGGTGGGATAGCCCAGCTCACCCGTGAGGATCAGCACGTCCCAGAGCCGGCCGGCGGGCAGCAGCGTCACCCCGAGGGGGTTGCGCTCCCACTCCCACCGGCACGTCCCGGGATCGGGTGCCACGGAAACCAGCCACTCGACCGCACTCCTCGCACCGGCTGCGACCATGCCGGTACCTCCGATCATCCGTGTCCCATCGTTTGCTCTCACACGGAGGAGAGGGGGCCGGTCCCGGATCATTACGCGGATTCGCGCGACTGATCGGCATTGACACGGATCCCGGGTCTCACAGGTCTCACAGGTCTCACAGGTCTCACGGTTCAGCTGTCGAAGCCCAGGCCCACCCGGTCCATGGTCCGCAGCCACAGGTTGCGCCGTCCGGCGCGGCGGTCGGCCCGGGCCAGGGACCACTTGGTCAGACCGATTCCGGCCCACGCGAACGGCTCCGGCGGGAAGGGCAGCGGCTTGGTCCGTACCATCTCCAGCTCGGTGCGTTCGGTACGCTCCCCCGCCAGCAGGTCGAGCATCACCTCGGCGCCGAAGCGGGTGGCCCCGACCCCCAGGCCCGTGTACCCCGCCGCATAGGCGACCCGGCCGGCGTGGGCGGTGCCGAAGAAGGCGGAGAAACGGGAGCAGGTGTCGATGGCGCCGCCCCAGGCGTGGCTGAACCGCAGGCCCTCCAGCTGCGGGAAGCAGCGGAAGAAGTGCCGGGCCAGCGTCAGGTTGGTCTCGGGGCGCTGGTCGCGGTCGGCGGACAGCCGTCCCCCGTAGGGGTAGACGGCGTCGTAGCCGCCCCACAGGATCCGGTTGTCGGTGGTGAGCCGGAAGTAGTGGAACTGGTTGGCGGAGTCGCCCAGCCCCTGCCGGTTCTTCCAGCCGACCGAGGCGAGCTGGTCCTGGCTGAGCGGCTCGGTCATCAGCGCGTAGTCGTAGACCGGGACGACGTACGGGCGTACCCGCCTGACCAGCGACGGGAAGACGTTGGTGCCGAGCGCGACCCGGCGGGCGAAGACCCGGCCGTACGGGGTGCGCACGGCCATGCCGCCGCCGTTCGCGGCGAGGGCGGTGGCGGGGGTGTGCTCGTAGATCCGCACCCCCAGGCCGACGGCCGCCCGCTTGAGGCCCCAGGCGAGCTTGGCGGGGTGCAGCATGGCGACGCCGTCGCGGTCGTACAGGCCGCCGGCGAAGGTGGGCGAGTCGACCTCGGCGCGGACCTGGTCGCGGTCGAGGTATTCGAGGGAGACGCCGTGCTCGGCGGCTTCCGCGGCCGCGGCGCGCAGCTCGTCGGCCTGGTAGGGCTCGGTGGCGACGTCGATCTCACCGGTGCGTTCGAAGTCGCAGTCCAGGGAGTAGCGGGCGACCGCCGCCTCGATCTCGTCGAGGTTGCGGTTGCCCAGCTCCTCCAGCCTGTCGAACTCGCCCGGCCAGCGCGCGAGTCCGTTGGCCAGGCCGTGGGTGAGGCTGGCGGCGCAGAACCCGCCGTTGCGGCCCGAGGCGGCCCAGCCGGTCTCCTTGCCCTCGATCAGGACCACGTCCCTGGCGGGGTCGCGCTCCTTGGCGATCAGCGCCGTCCACAGCCCGGTGTAACCGCCGCCCACCACCAGCAGGTCGCAGTGCTCGTCGCCCACGAGCGCCGGCTCGGCCTGCGGTTTGCCGGGGTCCTCCAGCCAGAACGGTGTCGGCTGCGCCTCGGCGAGCGAACGGGCCGGATCCATGGGGCACCTTCTTCTGCGTCTTACTGGGTCTTACTGGGTCTTACTGGGTCTTACTGGGTCCTGCTGGTGCTGGTGCTGGTGCTACGTACGGACCTTGCGCCTGCGGCTCAGCAGCTGCCCGACGACCACGCACAGCACCGCCACCAGGAACATGAGCGTGCCGATGACGTTCACCTGGACCGGGAGGCCCTTCTGCGCGGCGCCCCAGACGAACATCGGGAAGGTCACGGTCGAGGGGCCGGCGTTGAACTGGGTGATGATGAAGTCGTCGATGGAGATGGCGAAGCTCAGCAGCGCTCCGGCCGCGATGCCGGGGGCGGCGATCGGCAGGGTGACGCGCAGGAAGGTCTGCGTCGGGGTGGCGTAGAGGTCCTGGGCGGCCTGCTCCAGCCTCGGGTCCATGCTCATGACGCGTGCCTTGACCGCCGTGACGACGAAGCTCAGGCAGAACATGATGTGCGCGATGAGGATGGTCCAGAAGCCGAACTGGATGCGCATGTTGAGGAAGAGCGTGCCGAGCGAGGCGCCCATGACGATCTCGGGCATCGCCATCGGCAGCCAGATCAGACCGGTGACCGGGGCCCGGCCCCGGAAGCGGTGGCGGGCGAGCGCGAACGCGACCATCGTGCCCAGCACCGTGGCGCCGATGGTGGCGAGGACGGCGATCCGGAGGGACAGGGACACCGAGGTGCACATGTCGCCGACATCGCAGGGATGGGTCCAGGCGTCGAGCGAGAAGTGGTTCCAGGAGTAGTTGAAGCGTCCCTTGGGCTGGTTGAAGGAGAAGATCAGGACGATCACGTTGGGGATCGTCATGTAGAACAGCGCGGCGGCGGCCGCGAAGACGACGAGGTGGCGCCGAATCCAGTTGAGCCATTTCGAAGCGGTCATCAGACCAGTTCCTCCGTCCCCGCCTTGCGGATGTAGACGGACACGATCACCAGGATCACGGCCATGAGCAGGAAGGACAGCGCGGCGGCCGTCGGGTAGTCGAGCACCGTCAGGAACTTCGACTGGATCACGTTGCCGATCATCTGCTCGCTGGGGCTGCCCAGCAGTTCGGCGTTGATGTAGTCGCCGGAGGCCGGGATGAAGGTGAGCAGCGTCCCGGCGACGACGCCCGGCAGCGAGATCGGGAAGGTGACCTTGCGGAAGGTCGTGAAGGGCCGGGCGTACAGATCGCCCGCCGCTTCGTGGAGCCGGGGGTCGATGCGCTCCAGCGAGGAGTACAGCGGAAGGATCATGAAGGGCAGGAAGTTGTACGTCAGACCGCAGACCACCGCGAGCGGGGTGGCCAGCACCCGGTCGCCCGAGGTGAGGCCGATGGCGGCGGTGGCGTTCAGGATGTGCAGCTTGTCCAGGACGGAGACCACGATGCCGTCGTCGGCGAGGATGGTCTTCCAGGCCAGCGTGCGGATCAGGAAGCTGGTGAAGAAGGGCGCGATGACCATCACCAGCAGGACGTTGCGCCAGCGGCCGGCCTTGAAGGCGATGGTGTAGGCGAGCGGGTAGCCGATCGCCAGGCACAGCACGGTGGCGATGCCCGCGTAGATCAACGACCGCAGGTAGAAGAGGTCGTACTCCTTGAACGCGTCCCAGTACGTCGCGAAGTGCCAGGTGACCCGGTAGCCGGTCTCCAGGGAGCCGGTCTGCACGGACGTGGACGCCTGGTAGACCATCGGCGCGACGAAGAAGACCAGCAGCCACAGGATGCCGGGGAGCAGCAGCCAGTACGGGACGAGCTTGCGGCGGCGGGCGGCGCGGCCGGGCGGGAGCGGTGGGGTCTGTGCCGGGGCTCCGGCCGGCGCGGTGGATATCGCGGCCATTATTCGGTGACCTCCCCCGCGTCGATGTCCTGGGCGGCGTCCAGGCCGAAGGTGTGGGCGGGGTTCCAGTGCAGGACGACCTCGGTGCCCGGGACCAGGCGGGTGTCGCGTTCGACGTTCTGCGAGAAGACCGCGAGTTCGGGACACCAGGGGCTGTTGACCACGAACTGGGTGGAGACGCCGATGAAGCTGGCGTCGGTGATCCGCCCGGTGATGCGGTTGCGGCCGTCGGGGACGGTCGCGGCGTCGTCGGCGTGGGCGATGGAGATCTTCTCCGGCCTTACGCCGGCCAGCAGTTTGTCGCCGGTGCCGGCGGTGGCGGCGCTGCGCGAGCGGGGCAGGGTGAGGCGGCTGTCGCCGACGCTGAGCAGCAGGTCGTCGCCGGAGGTGCCGGAGACGGTGGCCTCGATCAGGTTGGACTGGCCGAGGAAGTTGGCGACGAAGGTCGAGCCGGGGTTCTCGTACAGGTCGGCGGGGGCGCCGAGTTGCTCGATGCGTCCGGCGTTCATCACCGCGATGGTGTCGGCCATCGTCATGGCCTCCTCCTGGTCGTGCGTGACGTGCACGAAGGTGATGCCGACCTCGGTCTGGATGCGCTTGAGTTCCAGCTGCATCTGGCGGCGCAGCTTGAGGTCGAGGGCGCCCAGCGGCTCGTCGAGCAGCAGCACCTGCGGGTGGTTGATCAGGGCGCGGGCGACGGCGACGCGCTGCTGCTGGCCGCCGGAGAGCTGCTGCGGTTTGCGGCGGGCGAGGTGGCCGAGCTCGACCAGTTCGAGCATCTCCTCGACCTGCTTCTTGACGGACTTGATGCCGCGGCGGCGCAGGCCGAAGGCGACGTTCTCGTAGATGTCGAGGTGCGGGAAGAGCGCGTAGTTCTGGAAGACGGTGTTGACCGGGCGTTTGTGCGGCGGGAGCTGGGTGACGTCGAGGTTCCCGATGTGCACGGTGCCGGCGGTGGGTTCCTCCAGGCCCGCGATCATGCGCAGGGTGGTGGTCTTGCCGCAGCCGGACGCGCCGAGGAGGGCGAAGAAGGAGCCCTCGGGGATGGTCAGGTCCAGCGGCCGGACGGCGGTGAAGTCGCCCCAGACCTTGCTGATACCGGTGAGGGTGACGGCTCCGCCGGAGGAGGCGGCGTCCGCCTTCTGCTGCTCGGCGGGGGCGGTGGTCTGCTGGGTCATGGTGGTCAGATCCTTCTCACGCGCCGATGAGCTTGGCGAACTTGGCCTCGAAGGCGGTTTCTTCCTTGGAGCTGAGTGACCGGAAGGCGTGGGCGCCGGCCGCCATCGCCGCGTCGGGGATGATCAGCGGGTTGTTGGCCACGTCCTTGTCGATCTTGAGCAGCTCCTCCTTCACACCCGCGCAGGGGGTGATGTAGTTGACCCAGGCGGCCAGTTCGGCGGCGACCCGGGGCCGGTAGTACCAGTCCATGAGCAGTTCCGCGTTCCTGCGGTGCTTGGCCTTGGCGGGGACGAGCATGTTGTCGGTCGAGGTGAGGTAGCCCGCCTTGGGGACCACGAACTCGATCTCGGGGTTGTCGACCTGGAGCTGTACCAGGTCGCCGGCCCAGGCCAGGCAGGCGGCGATGTTCCCGGAGGCGAGGCCGTCGGTGTACTCGTTGCCGGTGAACTGGCGTATCTGCTTGTTGTCGACGGCCTTCTGGACCTTGGCCAGGGCGCCGTCGAAGTCGTCGGCGGTGAAGGACTCCGGCTTCTTGCCCATGTCGAGCAGCGTCATGCCGATGGTGTCGCGCATCTCGCTGAGCATGGCGACCCGGCCCTTGAGGTCGGGGTCCTCCAGGAGCTGGGTGATGCTCCCGACCTTCTTGTCCTTGAGGACCTTGGAGTTGTACGCGATGACGGTGGCGATGCCGGCCCAGGGGTAGGAGTGGGCGCGTCCGGGGTCCCAGTCGGGATTGCGGAAACGTTGCTCCAGGTTGCTGTAGGCATGAGGCAGATAGGCCGGGTCCAGCGTCTGGGCCCAGCCGAGGCGGATCATGCGGCCCGCCATCCAGTCGGTGAGCACGACCAGGTCGCGGCCGGTGGACTGGCCGGCGGCGAGCTGCGGCTTGATCTTGGCGAAGAACTCGACGTTGTCGGTGATGTCGTCGGTGTAGTCGACCTTGATGCCGTAGTGCTTCTCGAAGGCCTCAAGGGTCGGGATGTGCTTCTTGTCGTCGCTCTGGTCGATGTAGAGCTGCCAGTTGGAGAAGACCAGGGACTTGTCCTTGTCGGACCGGTCGTCGGTGGTGGTGGCGCCGCTGGTGCCGGTGGCGGCGGGGATGCCGCAGGCGCTCAGCGCCCCGGCGCCGGCCACGGCCAGGCCCGCGCCCAGCAGATGGCGCCGGCTCAGTGCTGCCCGCCCGTTGGTGAGGCTGCGTTCCCACGCTTTGCGGACTGGCTCGGACAGGCCCTCGTACAGGTCCATGGGGATGCGGTCCTCCTGGGTTAGCGGTCGCCGAAGACCGTGCGGTGCCAGTCCTTGCGGGCCACCGCTGTGTTGTCGTACATGACGTGCTTGACCTGGGTGTACTCCTCGAACGAGTACGCCGACATGTCCTTGCCGTAGCCGGAGGCCTTGGCGCCGCCGTGCGGCATCTCACTGATGATCGGGATGTGGTCGTTGATCCAGACGCAGCCCGCCTGGATCTCCCGGGTGGCACGGCCCGCACGGAAGACGTCGCGGGTCCAGGCCGAGGCGGCCAGGCCGTAGGGGGTGTCGTTGGCCAGGGCCAGGCCCTCGTCGTCGGTGTCGAAGGGCAGGACCACCAGCACCGGGCCGAAGATCTCGGACTGGACGATCTCGCTGCCCTGCGCGGCGCCGGTGATCAGGGTCGGCAGGTAGTACGCGCCCGGGGAGTCGGGGGCCGCGCCGCCGGTGACGACGGTGGCGTAGGAGCGGGCTCGCTCCACGAAGGCGGCGACGCGGTCGCGCTGGGCGTGGGAGATGAGCGGGCCGAGATCGGTCCCGGGGTCGAAGGGGTCACCGACGCGGACGGTGGCCATCAGGTCCGCGACCCCGGCCACGAAGGCGTCGTAGAGCGGGCGCTGCACATAGGCCCGGGTCGCCGCCGTGCAGTCCTGGCCGGTGTTGATCAGTGAGCCGGCGACCGCGCCGTGGACGGCGGCTTCGAGGTCGGCGTCGTCGAAGACCACGAAGGGCGCCTTGCCGCCGAGCTCCAGGTGGAGCCGCTTGACGGTGGCGGTGGCCACCTCGGCGACCCGCTTGCCGACCCCGGTGGAGCCGGTGAAGGAGGTCATGGCCACGTCCGGGTGGCCGACCAGGTGCTCGCCCGCGACCCGTCCGGCGCCGTTGACGATGTTGACGACACCGGCCGGGATGCCCGCCTCGGTGGCGGCCCGGGCGAACATCAGCGAGGTCAGCGGGGTCAGCTCGGCCGGCTTGAGGACGATGGTGTTGCCGGCCGCGATCGCCGGGAGGATCTTCCAGGCGGCCATCTGCAGCGGGTAGTTCCAGGGCGCGATCGAGCCGACGACACCGATCGGCTCGCGGCGCACGTACGAGGTGTGGTCACCGGAGTACTCACCGGCCGCCTTCCCCTCCAGATGGCGGGCGGCACCGGCGAAGAAGGCCGTGTTGTCGACGGTGCCGGGCACGTCGAACTCGGTGGTGAGCCGGAGCGGCTTGCCGCACTGCACCGACTCGACCCGGGCCAGCTCCTCCGCCTGGCCCGCCAGCACACCGGCGAAGCGGTGCATCGCGTCCGAGCGCGCGCCCGGGGTGGCCCCGGCCCAGCCGGGCAGCGCCTCCCTGGCCGCGGCGACGGCGGCGTCCACATCGGCGGTGCCGGCCATCCGGTACTCGTACACCGCCCGGCCGGTGGCGGGGTCGATGACGCGGTGGTCGGCTCCGGACGTGCCCGCACGCAGCTCTCCGGCGATGTACTGGGCCCCGTCGGCGAACTGTTCCATGGTGCTCTCCTAGAGAAATGCCGCCATCCGCGCGATCCCGTGGCCAAAAACCGGATTGGTGGCTGATCCTGGCAGAGTAGCCTGGTCCCAACAAGGGATTCCGTTGTTGCCTTTTGGTTACGCGACGAATTCTGTCTTTCGCTTGCCTTTCGCCTTGGACGATGCCCCAGGCCGCGAAACGCGGCAACCGACACATCGCCAGTCGTGCCGAGAACGGCTTTACACTGTGCTGCACACGCCCCGACCGGAGGTCACGCGTTGTTCCCCACTGTCGCCCAGGTCCTCGACCTCGACGCGCTGAAGCGAGGCGCGCCGCAGGTCGTGGCCGGTTCGGCGGGGCTGGAACGGCCGGTGCGCTGGGTGCACATCAGCGAGCTCGCCGACATCGCCGGCATGCTGCACGGCGGCGAGCTGGTGCTGACCACGGGCGTGATGCTGCCGGAGGACCGCGAGGCGCTGGCCCGCTACATCGACGACCTCGCCGACGTGGACGCGGCCGGGCTCGTCGTCGAGCTGGGGCGGCGCTACACCGACGCGCTCCCCCGCCCCCTGGTCCGGGCCGCCGAGCGGCGCGGACTGCCGCTGGTGGTGCTGCGCACCGAGGTCCGCTTCGTGGCGGTGACCGAGGCGGTCCACGCCCATGTGGTGAACGCCCAGCTCAGCCGGCTGCGGGCCTCCGAGGCCGTCCACCAGACCTTCAACGAGCTGTCCGTCGAGGGAGCCGAGCCCGACGAGGTCGTACGGGAGGTGGCCCGGATGGCCGGCGCGCCCGTGGTGCTGGAGAACCTCTCCCACCAGGTGCTGGCCTTCGACGCCTCCGGCCGCGACGCGCAGGCGCTGCTCGACGGCTGGGAACGGCGGTCACGCGGCGTCTCCCCCGTCGGCCGCACCGGCTACGACCGCCGCACCGGCTGGCTGGTCACCGCGGTCGGCGCCCGGGGCCGCGACTGGGGGCGCCTGATCGTCGTGGGAGAGCCGGGACCGCCGCCGCGCACCGACGAGTCCGCCTCGGGGCCGCACCGCCACACGGTGCTCCTGGAGCGCGGCGCGGCGACGCTGGCCCTGAACCGGCTGCTGGAACGCGACCGCGAGTCCCTGGAACGGCAGACCCACCGCACCCTGCTCTCGGGGATCCTGACGCACGCGCTGACCGTCTCCGATGTCGCGCTGCGCGCCCGGGCCCTCGGGGTGCCCCTGGAGGGGCGGCGCCTGGTCGGCGTCATGCTCCGGCCCCGCGGCGGCCCGGCGTCCGCCGCACTGGAGGCCCAGGCCCGGCTGCGGGACTTCACCGAGACCGCCGCCCTGGCGGTCCGCGAACGCGGCCTCACCGCCCTGACCGGCGCCCTGGACGACGGCGCGGTGGGCGTCCTGGTCTCCCTGGGCCCCTCCGACGACGAGCACGCCGCCCTGGAGGGCTTCGCGGCCGCCCTCGACCGGCTCACCGAGCCCGTCGCCGGCTCCCCCGCCTTCGTCATGGCGGCCGGCTCCTCCGTCGGCTCGCTGCGCGACGCGCGCCGTACGCTCCTGGAGGCCGCCCAGGTCGCCGACGCCGCACTTCACGGCGGCCGCAAGTCCGGCACCTACTACCGGCTCCCCGACGTACGGCTGCGCGGGCTGCTGCACCTGCTGCGCGACGACGCCCGGCTCCAGACCTACGTCGAGCGCGAACTCGGCCCCCTGCTCGCGCACGACGCCGAGCACGGGAGCGACCTCGTCCGGATCCTCAGCGTCTATCTGGACCACGGCCGCAACAAGTCGGCCGCCGCCGACGCCGCCCATCTGTCCCGGCCCTCGTTCTACGACCGGCTGCACCGCGTGGAACGCATCCTCGGGGTCGACCTGGATCAGGTCGAGTCCTGTCTGTCCCTGCATGTCGCGCTGCTCGCGCTGGAGGCCGTACGGCGCTGAGACGGCACCCCAGGTGCCGCCGCCCGGCTAGGCCGCCACTTCCCAGTAGACGTAGTCGTAGGCGTAGGCGGGCGATATCTCCAGCTCCACGGAACCGTCGTCGCCGTCGGGCACGACGACGATGACCGTGGTGCTCGCGGTCTCGCCCGGGGTCAGGCGGCCGGAGAGCCCGGAACCGGTGGTCAGGTCCTGGAGCGGGTCCTCGTCCGCCGCGTCGGCGTAGGCGGTGATCTCGGCGTCCTCCAGCGCGGAGGTGGACGAGTCGCCGTGGTTGACGACGGTGACGGTGAAGGTCAGCGCGGTGCCGCCGTCGGTGAGGTCCTTCAGGGCCGAGCTGGACCGGACGGCGGAGACCGTGATCTCCAGGCCGTCGTCGTAGGTGGCGGTGTCGCCCTCGGCCAGGGGCTCGTCGAAGTCGCCGCCGTCCGCGCTGATGGAGGAGCCCCCGTCGCTCTCCCAGTCGTCGAAGACGCCGGTCATCGCCCCTCCGACGACGAGCGCCAGCATGGCCCCGGCGATGACGACGGCGAAGATGCCCAGGATGAGACCGGTCATCGCCTGCGAGCGATTGGTGGCCTCGCCGCGGTTGGCGACGCGCAGGCCGACGATGCCGAAGATTATGGCGGCGATGCCCACGGGAAGCCCGAGGACCGCCCCGAAGCAGGCGATGGCCAGGACCGCGCCGATGATGCCGAGCACCATCGCCGCGGTGCCGAATCCGTTGCGGGGGGAGGGCGGGGGCCAGCCGGCGTAGCCGTAGTCGTAGCCGTAGGGCGGCACCGGATACCCGGGGTGGCCCGGATAGCCCGGGTGGCCCGGGTGGCCCGGATATGCCGGGTGGCCCTCGGCGCCGGGCGGGGGCATGCCGTAGGGCGGGTACGGCGCGGGCACCGGCGGCGGGTAGGGCGCCCCGGCGCCCGGGAACGGGGGCACGGGAGGCACGGCGTCGGCCGGCGGACCGGCGGGCACGGCGGCGGGCTCGACGAGCGATCCGGCCGGCTCGGCCGGGGGCGCCCACGGGTCGCGCGGTGCGGGCGGGGCAGGCACGGGCACGGGCGCGGGCACGGGCGGCACGGAAGACGCGGACGGCGCGGACGGCGCGGAGGGTTCGGCGGATTCGGCGGATTCGGCCGGCACACCGGCCGGCTCGGCCGGGGGCGCCCACGGGTCGCGCGGTGCGGGGTTGTCGGGCTCGTCGGACTCGGACATCGGCGCCTTCCTCTGCTACGTCGGGCAATGCTATGGCCTGCGTCCGACGGCGAGCACGATCAATTCCGCGTTTACGATGAGCCGAGCAAGCGAACCACCGCAGCACCCGCAGGAGGAGCACCCCATGCCGGACAACCCGACCGCTCTCGGCGCCTTCATCGCGGGCCTGCCGAAGGCCGAGCTGCACGTCCACCACGTCGGCTCGGCCTCGCCCCGGATCGTCGCCGAACTGGCGGCCCGGCACCCCGACTCCAAGGTGCCCACCGATCCCGCCGCGGTGGCGGACTACTTCACCTTCAGCGACTTCGCGCACTTCATCGAGGTGTACCTGTCCGTCGTCGACCTGATCCGCGACGCCGAGGACGTGCGGCTGCTGACCTTCGAGGTCGCCCGCGACATGGCCCGGCAGAACATCCGTTACGCCGAGCTGACCGTCACCCCGTACAGCTCCACCCGGCGCGGCATTCCGGACACCGCCTTCATGGAGGCGATAGAGGACGCCCGCAAGGCCGCCGAGACGGAGCTCGGCGTCGTGCTGCGCTGGTGCTTCGACATCCCCGGCGAGGCCGGGACGGCCGCCGCCGAGGAGACCACCCGCCTGGCCGTGGACCTGCGGCCGGAAGGCCTGGTCGCCTTCGGGCTGGGCGGACCCGAAATCGGCGTGCCCCGCCCGCAGTTCAAGCCCTACTTCGACCGCGCCATCGCGGCCGGGCTGCGCAGCGTGCCGCACGCGGGCGAGACCACCGGCCCCGGGACGATCTGGGACGCGCTGCGCGACCTGCGCGCCGAGCGGATCGGCCACGGCACCAGCGCGGTCCGGGACCCGGAGCTGCTGGCGCACCTCGCCGAGCGCCGGATCCCGCTGGAGGTGTGCCCGACGTCCAACATCGCCACCCGCGCCGTGCGCACCCTGGACGAGCACCCGCTCAAGGAGATGGTCGCGGCGGGCTGCCTGGTCACCATCAACAGCGACGACCCGCCGATGTTCGGCACCGACCTCAACACCGAGTACGCGGTCGCCGCCCGCCTGCTGGACCTGGACGAGGCCGGTCTGGCCGCCCTGGCCACCAACGCGGTCGAGGCCTCCTTCCTGGACGCCCCGGGCAAGGCGCGGCTCACCGCCGAGATCGACGCGTACACGGCCTCGTGGTCCAGGCCGTAGCCCACCGCGGCGATCCGTACCGGCACCGCGAGAACACGCTGCCCGCGCTGCGCAGCGCGGTGCGCGCCGGGGCGGACGCGGTGGAGATGGACGTGCGCGTGACGGGCGACGGTGTGCCGGTGCTGCTGCACGACCCGACCCTGAAGCGGCTGTGGGGCCACCGGGACATCGCCCTCGCCGATCTCACGGCCGACCGGCTGCCGGCCGGGCTCCCCGGCCTCCACCAGGCCCTGGCCGCCACCGAGGGCGCCCGCGCGCTGCTCGACCTCACCGAGACCGCCTCGGTGGCCCCGGTGCTGGCCGCCGTACGGGAGGCGGGGGCCCGGGACCGTACGTACTACTGCGGGGAGGCCGCGGCGATGCTGGCGGTGCGGGACCTGGACCCGGGGGCGGAGATCTCGCTGACCTGGAAGACGGCCGCCCCGCTGCCTCCGCTGCTGCTGGCCGAGGTACGGCCGCGCTGGATCAACCCGAACTTCGGACTGGTCACCCCGGCCCTGGTGGCGTGGGCACGGGACAACGGGCTGCTGGTCGGCGCGTGGACGGCGGACACCCGGCGGACCATGCGCAGGCTGGAGCGGCTGGGGGTGGACGCCATCACCACCAACCGCATCGGCGTGCTGCGCGAGTTGCTCGGCGGTCCGGGGGTCAGCGGCCCACCAGCTTCTCCCACGACTTCTCCAGCTCGGGACGCTCGGCCTGGGTGATGTCGCGGGCGATGAACAGCCGCTTGCGCATGACGTCGTCGGGGAAGATCAGGGGGTCCTCGGCCAGGGCCGCCGTCTCCTTGTCCTTGCTGGAGGCCAGGACGTCCTGGGCGGCCGGTACCGGGCAGACGTAGTTGACCCAGGCGGCCAGCTCGGCGGCGACCTCGGGCTCGTAGTAGTAGTCGACGAGCCGCTCGGCGTTGCGCTTGTGGCCGGCGAGGTTGGGGATCATGAGGCTGTCGGCCCACAGCTCGGCGCCCTCCTCGGGGACGACGAACTCGATGTCCGGGTTGTCCGCCTGGAGCTGGATCACATCACCGGAGTAGGCCTGGCAGGCCAGCACATCGCCGGAGGAGAGGTCCTTGGTGTAGTCGTTGCCGGTGAAGCGCCGGATGTGGTTGCTCCGCAGCAGCTCGTGGAGCCGGTCGATGACCCGGTGGAAGTCGTCGGTGGTCCAGTGCCGGATGTCGACGCCGTCGCCCTGCATGAGCAGCGCGAAGGCCTCGTCCATCCCGGACAGCAGGGTGACCTGGCCGCGCAGGTCGTCCGCCCACAGGTCCTCGACATGCCGGATCTCCCGCCCCAGGGCCTTGCGGTTGTAGGCGATGCCGGTGATCCCGCACTGCCACGGCACCGTGTACTTGCGGCCCTTGTCGAATCCCGGGTCGCGCAGCAGCGGGTCGAGGTACCTGGTGACGTTGGGCTGGCGGGCGCGGTCCATCTCCTGCACCCAGCCGAGCCGGACATAGCGGGCACACATCCAGTCGCTGACCACGATCAGGTCGCGCTGCGGGTCGTGCCGGTTCATCAGCGTCGGGCCGAGCTTGCCGAAGAACTCGTTGTTGTCGTTGATCTCCTCGGTGTACCGGGTGTGGATGCCGGTGCGTTTCTCGAAGGCCTCCAGCGTCGGGCGCCGCTTGGGGTCGTCGTCGTCCACGTCGATGTAGAGCGGCCAGTTCGCGAAGTCGATCCGCCGTTCGGTCGCCGACCGGTCCCGCCCGGCCCGCCGGTTCGCCTCGATGTAGGCGGGCGGCACCCCGCAGCCGGTCAGAGCTGCGGCGAGCGCGCCCACCAGCGCCGTACGTCGAGAGAGATCAGCCATGCGCGCAAGCCTGGGCCCCGAAGGTGACCCCGGGCAACCGTCGTTTCGTCAGCGCTGATCACTTCCGTCTGACACTGTGTCGCCGTGGCACACCTCTTACGCCGGCCGCGGGCCGCCGGGCCCCGGACCGTGGACGCCGGGATCGCGCTGCTGGTGCAGCTCGCGGTCACCATGCCGTTCGTCATCCCGCGCGCGCCGGAACTGCCCCCGGCGGGCTGGGCGGCGTACGGGCTGACGAGCCTGGGGGTCCTGCCCCTGCTGTGGCGGCGGCGGGCGCCCTGCGCGGTGCTGGCCGCCGTCGCCGGGGCGCAGTTCCTGTACAAGGCGGTGCTGGACGGCCCCGGGCAGCCGCTGCCGTACGCGGGGCTGATCGCCGTGTACACCGTGGCGGTGCTGTCGCCGGCCCGCCGGCGGCTGACGATGTTCGTGGTGGCGGTCCCGCTGATCGTCGTCGGGGTGCGGCTCAACACCGGCGAGGTGCGCGAGCTGCTCTTCACGCTCTTCTGCTTCTTCGGCTCCTATGCGCTGGGCCGCAGCCGGCTGCGCGCCAACCGGGTCGAGGCCGAGCAGGCGGCGGTCCGTGAACGCGCCCGTATCGCCCGGGAGATGCACGACATCCTGTCGCACTCCGTGGCCCTGATGGTGGTCCAGGCCGAGGCCGGGCCGATCGCGGTGCGCACGGCGCCCGACCGGGCGGAGGCCGCGTTCGAGGCCGTCGCGGAGACCGGACGGGAGGCGATGACCCAGCTGCGCCGCATCCTCGGCGTGCTGCGCGAGGACGACGGTGGCGACGGCCCGCGCGAGCCGCAGCCCGGCCTGGCGGATCTGCCGGCGCTGGTGGAGCGGGTGGCGGCGGGCAGTGGCCTGCGCGTCTCGTACGACACCTCCGGCCGGGCGCGCCCGCTGCCGCCCGACGTACAGGCCACGGCCTTCCGCATCGTCCAGGAGGCGCTGACCAACGCCGTGCGGCACTCCGGCGCGAGCACGGTCGCGGTCCGGCTGGGCCACGGCCCGGACGCCCTGGCGGTGACCGTCACCGACGACGGGCGCGGACCGGCAGGCCCGGAGGCCGGGCCCGGCGGCCCGTACCGGGGGCACGGGCTGATCGGCGTCCGCGAGCGCGCCGCCGCGCACGGCGGCAGGGCCAGGACCGGCCCGGGTCCGGACGGCCGGGGCTTCGAGTTGACGGTGACGATCCCGCTCGCCCCGACCCTAGACTCACGGCAGGGGGTGGGGAGTTGACGATCCGGGTGCTGGTGGCCGACGACCAGGAGCTGGTGCGCAGCGGGTTCGCGATGATCCTGGACGCGCAGACCGGCATCGAGGTTGTCGCGGAGGCGGGCGACGGCCCGGCGGCCGTGGACGCGGCCCTGCGCCACTCCCCCGACGTGGCGCTGCTCGACATCCGGATGCCGGGCATGGACGGCATCGAGGCCTGCCGCGCGATCTGCGGGCGCACCCGGGCCCGGACCGTCATGCTGACCACCTTCGACTCCGACGAGTACGTCCACGAGGCGCTGCACGCGGGCGCCAGCGGCTTCCTGCTCAAGGACGTACGGCGCGACGACCTGGTGCACGCCGTCAGGGTCGTGGCGGCGGGCGAGTCGCTGCTCGCGCCCTCGGTGGCGCGGCGGCTGATCGCCGACTACACCCGGCGCGGGCGGCGCCCCTCCGACGGACACCGGCTGGACGGGCTGACCGCCCGCGAGCGCGAGACCCTGCTGCGGCTCGGCCGGGGCCTGTCCAACGCCGAGATCGCGGCGGACCTGACGGTGAGCGAGCACACCGTCAAGACCCATGTGAGCAGCGTGCTGGCCAAACTCGGCCTGCGCGACCGGGTCCAGGCGGTGATCTGCGCGTACGAGAGCGGGCTGATCGCGGCCGGAGATCCCTCGCAGGAGTGAGTCGCGGGCCGCGAAGACCACTCGCTCCGGCGATCCGGGTCGGGCCCGCGATCCCCAGGATGGGAGCCGTCCGGACAAACGACGGACGACCAGCCCAACTCCCTTCTGGAGCCGCAGAGATGAACTCCCCCACCCGCCGCGGCGTCATCGCCGCCACCCTGGCCCTCGGCATCGTCGCCGGACCGGCCGCCCCCGCCTTCGCCGACCCCGCGCCGGCCGCTGCGCAGGCGGCGTCGGCCACCGCCACGGCGCTCGACACCGCGGCCCTGGAGCAGGCCATCGCCGGGCTCCCGGCGGACGACGCCACCGCCGCCGTGATCCGGGTCGCCGGCCGGGACGGCACCTGGCGCGGTGTCTCCGGCGTCCACGACCTCGCCTCGGGCCGTACCGCCATCACCGACGGCCGCTTCCGGGCGGGCAGCGTGACCAAGGTGTTCACGGCGGCCGTCGTCCTCCAGCTCGTGGCCGAGCACCGGTTGGCCCTGGACCGGCCGGTGCAGGACTATCTGCCGGACCTCCTCCCCGCCGACCGCCCGCCGATCACGGTCGCCCAGCTGCTCAACCACACCAGTGGCCTCCAGCCCGCCGACGGTCCCGGTGACACCTTCGCCGACCAGTACGCGCACCGCTTCGACTCGTACACGCCCCAGGCGATGGCCGCCGAGGCGGCCGCCAAGCCGCTGGAGTTCGCGCCGGGAACCCGGCAGGACTACCTGAACATCAACTACACCGTGCTGGGGCTGCTCGTCGAGAAGGTGACCGGCACCTCGTACGAGCACCAGGTGCGGCGCCGCATCCTCACCCCGCTCGGCCTGCGCGACACGTACTTCCCCGGCGACGACCCGCGGATCCTGGGCCCGCACAACCACGGATACCAGACCACCGCGGACGGCCTGGTCGACGTCAGCGAGTGGAACGTCTCGGCCGGATGGGCCGCCGGCGACATCATCTCCAGCGCCGCCGACCTGGAGCGCTTCACCACCGCCCTGTTCGGCGGGAGGGTCGTCCCGAAGGCCCAGTTCCAGCACATGCTGGAGGTCCCGGAGGGCATCGACGGCGCCGCCTACACCATGGGCATGTCCCGCGCCGTGCTCCCGGACGGCACCGTGGCGTACGGGAAGACCGGCGAGCGCTACGGCTACTCGGCGGGGATCGGGGCCACCCTGGACGCCGACGGCCGGGTCCGGCGGACCCTGGTCTTCTCGGTCAACTCGACCGACGCCAAGTCCGAGACCGGGAACCCCCGCACGGTGCCGATCCTGCTGGCCGCCCTACAGGGGTGAGGCCGCCAGTTCCGCCACCGCCCAGGTGACCGGCACGACCGCCGCGATCACGACGACGCCGCGCAGCGCGGCCGCGCCCCGCAACAGCGAGGCGGGGGCGCCCAGGCCGGTGAGGGCGTCGGTGACGGGGCGGCGGGCGTGCCCGGCCTCGACCGCCGCGGAGAGGAGGGCCCCGACGGCACCGGCGGTGACGAGCACCACGCCGAGCAGGGTGAGCGGTCCGGCCGGGCGGCCCCCGGAACCGTGCAGCGCGGCCGAGCCGTGCAGAGCCACGACGCCGACGAGGGCGGAGGCCACCGCGCACACCACGCCCACCGGCCGGCCGATCCGGCGGGCGTCCTCCTGCAGGGCCCGTCCGGCGAGGAGCCGCAGGGCCCCGGGCCGGCCGGCCGCCAGCAGCCGGCCGCAGCCGTGCACCAGGCCGGGCACCGCCAGCACCAGCCCCGCCGCGGTGAGGGCCCAGCCGCCCAGCAGGGCGGGCCCGATCCGCCCGAGCCCCCCGGGCAGCGGCACCGCGGGCCCGGCGCCGGGGCGCGCGGAGAACTCCACCGCGACCCCGATCACCACCAGCGCGGCGCCCCACGGCAGCCCGGCCGGCGCCACCGCGGGCCCCCGTGGTGACCGGCCCGGCCGTGGGGCGCGCAGGCTCACCGCGGTGGCGACGGCCGCCACGGCGGGCAGCAGCGCCAGCAGGGTGAGCGCCCCGGCCCAGGGCACCGCCCGGTGCGTACCGTCGTAGGCCGCGAGGGCGACCGCGCTGCCCAGGGCACAGCTCAGGGCGCAGTGCAGGGCCGCCGAGGCCGCGCCCGGTCCCTCCGGCCGCCCCGGGCGGACCCGCGGTTCGGCACGGGCGGTCAGTACGGCCAGGTACGCACTGACCGCGAACGGCACGGTGCACCAGGCCAGCAGCGGCAGCGAGGCCCGGCCGGCCGCGGTCAGCAGGAGAAAGCCGGTCCCGGCGGCGGCGGCCCCGGCCGGCAGCCGCCGCAGCGGCACGGCGGGCCGTGAGCCGCGCGCTACACGGAAGCTGAGGCTGAGCACGACGCGGTGCCCTCCCGGTCCTGCCGGGGCATGCCGGACACCGGGCGGCCGTCGGCGATGGTGATCACCCGGTCGGCCACGGCGGCCACTTCCGGGTCGCCGCTGGCCAGCACCACGGTGATGCCGTGCGAGCGGGCCGCGCTGGTCAGCATGCGCAGCGCCTGGACGCGGTCGGCCCGGTGCAGCGGGGCGGTCGGTTCGTCGGCGAACACCACGGCGGGCCGGTTGGCCAGGGCGCGGGCCAGGGCGACCCGCTGGCACTGGGCCGGCAGGAGCTGCGCGGGCCGTCTACCGGCGATGCCGCCGATGTCGAGCCGCTCCAGCCACTCCTGGGCGGCGGCCCCGGCCTCGCGGTGCGGTGTGCCGCGCAGCATCAGCGGCAGGGCGGCGTTCTCCCGGACGGTCAGCTCGGGCAGCAGCTGCGGGGCGGCGCCGATCCAGCCGAAGCGCTCGCGGCGCAGCCGTTCGCGGGCCGCCCTGCGCAGGCTGTGCACGGGCGAGCTGTTGAACCACACCTCGCCCTGCTCCGGCAGCAGGTTCCCGGCCAGGCAGCGCAGCAGTGTGGTCTTCCCGGAGCCGTGCGGGCCCAGCACGCCGAGGATCTCCCCCTCGCGCACGCCGAGCGACATGCCGAGCAGCGCGGCCGAGCCGCCGTAGCTGTGCCGCAGACCTCGGGCCCACAGCACGTCGTTGTCCGGTGGGGCCTCGCTCACGTTCGCTACCTCCGCGTCTCGATCCCCCTGACCGGGTGAACGAACGCGAGGGGAGCCGGGTCACTGGGCAGACGCTCCGGGAAACGGCGCCGGGGCCGGGCACGCGTCGGCGTGCCCGGCCCCGTGAACCGGTCTGTGAGCGCGTCGGCGCTCAGAGCTTGGTCCAGGCCTCCGTGAGGACGGAGCGCAGGATGCCCTCGATCTCGTCGAAGGTGCCCTGGTCGGAGATGAGCGGCGGTGCGAGCTGCACGACCGGGTCACCGCGGTCGTCGGCGCGGCAGTACAGGCCGTTGTCGTAGAGCGCCTTCGACAGGAAGCCGTAGAGGACGCGCTCGGTCTCCTCGTCGGTGAAGGTCTCCTTGGTGGCCTTGTCCTTCACCAGTTCGATGCCGTAGAAGAAGCCGTTGCCGCGCACGTCGCCCACTATCGGCAGGTCGTGGAGCTTCTTGAGGGTGTCGAAGAAGGCGCCCTCGTTGTCGAGCACGTGCTGGTTGAGGCCCTCGCGCTCGAAGATGTCGAGGTTGGCGATGCCGACCGCGGCCGACACCGGGTGGCCGCCGAAGGTGTAGCCGTGCAGGAAGGTGTTGTCGCCCTTGTAGAACGGCTCCGCGATGCGGTCGGAGATGATGCAGGCGCCGATCGGCGAGTAGCCGGAGGTCATGCCCTTGGCACAGGTGATCATGTCCGGGACGTAGCCGAACTTGTCGCAGGCGAACATCGTGCCGAGCCGGCCGAAGGCGCAGATGACCTCGTCGGAGACGAGCAGCACGTCGTACTTGTCGCAGATCTCGCGGACCCGCTGGAAGTAGCCGGGCGGGGGCGGGAAGCAGCCGCCGGCGTTCTGCACCGGCTCCAGGAAGACCGCGGCGACGGTCTCGGCACCCTCGAAGAGGATCTCCTGCTCGATCTGGTCGGCGGCCCAGCGGCCGAAGGCCTCGGGGTCGTCGCCGTAGATCGGGGCGCGGTAGATGTTGGTGTTCGGCACCTTGTGCGCGCCGGGGACCAGCGGCTCGAAGGGCGCCTTGAGGGCCGGCAGACCGGTGATCGACAGGGCGCCCTGCGGGGTGCCGTGGTAGGCGACGGCCCGCGAGATGACCTTGTACTTGGTGTGGTGGCCGCGGAGCTTCCAGTACTGCTTGGCGAGCTTCCACGCGGTCTCGACGGCCTCGCCGCCGCCCGTGGTGAAGAAGACCTTGTTGAGGTCGCCGGGGGCGTAGTTCGCCAGCCGCTCGGCGAGTTCGACGGCCTTGGGGTGGGCGTAGCTCCACACCGGGAAGAAGGCCAGCTCCTGGGCCTGCTTGTAGGCGGTCTCGGCGAGCTCGTGGCGGCCGTGGCCGGCGTTGACGACGAACAGGCCGGACAGGCCGTCGACGTAACGCTTGCCCTTGTCGTCGTAGATGTACGTGCCCTCGCCGCGCACGATGGTCGGCACAGGGGCGTTCTCGTACGACGACATGCGGGTGAAGTGCATCCACAGGTGGTCGTACGCGCTCTTCGAGAGGTCCGCGCTCATAGCTATCTGGTTCCCCAGGTGTAGGTCTGCTTCCGGAGCTTCATGTAGACGAAGCTCTCGGTGGAGCGCACGCCGGGCAGCGTGCGGATCCGCTTGTTGATGGTCTCCAGGAGGTGGTCGTCGTCCTCGCAGACGACCTCGATCAGCAGATCGAAGGAGCCGGCGGTGATGACGACGTATTCGACCTCCTCCATCTCGGCCAGCGCGTCGGAGACGGGTTCGACATCACCCGCGACGTTGATGCCGACCATCGCCTGTCGCCGGAACCCCACGGTGAGGGGGTCGGTGACGGCGACGATCTGCATGACGCCCTGGTCGAGCAGCTTCTGGACGCGCTGTCTGACGGCAGCCTCGGAGAGGCCGACGGCCTTCCCTATGGCTGCGTAGGGACGGCGTCCGTCCTCCTGCAACTGTTCGATGATCGCCTTGGAGACGGAGTCGATCGCCGGGGCCGTGCCGTTGGCAACGTTCCTGGGATCCGGGGTGCGAGTGGCCACGGGCCCCACTCTGCATGAGAGGTCGGCCGTCACGCAAGCCCCGATCGATGTAATTCGTGGTTCGTGAGCTCAGATCTCACGGATTCCATTGTTTCGGGCCACCAGGTATGTCGAATACGGCAGTGTTACAGCTAGGCTGGACCTCACACCAGTACACCGGACAGGGAGAGGTTGCAGTGAGCGAGCTCCGTACTCTGCGCAACTACGTCGACGGAGAATTCCGCGACGCCGCCGACGGCCGGACCACCGACGTGGTCAACCCGGCCACCGGCCAGGTCTACGCGACCGCGCCGCTGTCCGCAGCCGCCGACGTCGACACCGCCATGGCCGCCGCAGCCGCCGCCTTCCCCGCATGGCGCGACACCACACCCTCCGAACGCCAGAAAGCCCTCCTGAAGATCGCCGACGCCATCGAGACACGCGCCGACGAACTGGTCGCCACCGAGAGCCAGAACACCGGCAAACCCCTCGCCCTGACCGCGAGCGAGGAAATCCCGCCCATGGTCGACCAGATCCGCTTCTTCGCCGGCGCCGCCCGCCTCCTCGAAGGCCGCTCCGCAGGCGAGTACATGGACGGCATGACCTCCATCATCCGCCGCGAACCCGTCGGCGTCTGCGCCCAGGTCGCCCCCTGGAACTACCCCATGATGATGGCCGTGTGGAAGTTCGCCCCCGCCATCGCCGCCGGCAACACCGTCGTCCTCAAACCCTCCGACACCACCCCCGCCTCCACCCTCCTGCTCGCCGAAATCATCGGCGACATCCTGCCCCCCGGCGTCTTCAACGTCATCTGCGGCGACCGCGACACCGGCCGCACCATGATCGAACACCCCGTCCCGGCCATGGCCTCCATCACCGGCTCCGTCCGCGCCGGCACCCAGGTCGCCACCTCCGCCGCGAAAGACGTCAAACGCGTCCACCTCGAACTCGGCGGCAAAGCCCCCGTCCTGGTCTTCGCCGACACCGACATCGCCAAAGCCGTCGAGGACATCACCGTCGCCGGCTACTTCAACGCCGGCCAGGACTGCACCGCCGCCACCCGCGTCCTGGTCCAGGACACCATCCACGACGAATTCCTCACCGCCCTGACCAAAGCAGCCGCCGCCACCAAAACCGGCCCCGCCGACGACGAGGACGTCCTGTACGGCCCCCTCAACAACGCCGCCCAGCTCGCCCAGGTCACCGGCTTCATCGACCGCCTCCCCACCCACGCCAAAATCGAGACCGGCGGCCACCAGGTCGGCGACCAGGGCTACTTCTACGCCCCCACCGTCGTCTCCGGCCTCCACCAGGACGACGAGATCATCCAGAACGAGGTCTTCGGCCCCGTCATCACCGTCCAGAAATTCACCGACGAGGACCAGGCCCTCACCTGGGCCAACGACGTCGACTACGCCCTGGCCTCCTCCGTCTGGACCAAAGACCACAGCCGCGCCATGCGCCTGTCCAAAAAACTCGACTTCGGCTGCGTCTGGATCAACACCCACATCCCCCTCGTCGCCGAAATGCCCCACGGCGGCTTCAAGAAGTCCGGCTACGGCAAGGACCTCTCCGCCTACGGCTTCGAGGACTACACCCGCATCAAACACGTCATGACCTCACTCGACGCCTGATGCACGCACCCAGCCACGTACGGGGCCCCCGGACGCCGAGCGTCCGGGGGCCCGGCGTAATGTCCATGCCATGGAGTTCCACGGATCCTCCGAGGAACGCGCCACGCTCGAACGGCGCGTACGCGCATGGCTTGCCCTCTTCGTCGTCTGCCTGCTGCTGAGCGGACTGACCGCCTTCCCCCTGGTGCACGAGGTGCGCTGGGTGGACGGCATGCATCTGCCGGGCGCCCTCGGCGAGTGGATCGGCCGGGTCCGTGAGGGCCTGGACGCCACGGACGCGAAGTACCCGTTCATCATGTACGGGACGGACTGGCTGGCGTTCGCACACCTCGTCATCGCCGTCGCGTTCTACGGGGTCCACCGTGACCCCGTGCGCAACATCTGGGTGGTCGAGTTCGCGATGATCGCCTGCGTCGGGGTCGTCCCACTGGCGCTGATCTGCGTCCCGATCCGCCACATCCCGTACTGGTGGACGCTGATCGACATGTCCTTCGGGGTCTTCGGCATCATCCCGCTGTACCTCCTGCGGCGCATGATCAAGCGCCTGGAACTGCTGCCCGGCCCCGATGCGCGCAGGCCCGATGTGCCCAGCTACGAAACGCCCAGCTCCGATGTGCCCAGCCCCGATACGCCCAGCTCCGATACGCCTAGCCCAGCAGCGGCCGGAACGCCCCTGCCGCAAGGCTGACCCCCAGCGACAGTGCCGCGACGCACACCGCGCCCACGACCAGCGCGGCGTCGGCAGCGCCGAACGACTGCCGTCGGGCGAACGTGCGCGGAGCGCCGGAGTCGAACCCCCGGGCGTCCATGGCCAGGGCCAGCCGGGTGCCCCGCCGGATCGCACCGACGAGCAGCGTGAAGGCGGCGGAGGCGAAGAGCCGCAGCCGGGCCAGCGGATCACGGCCGGCGTCGACACCGCGGGCGCGGCGGGCCAGGTTGATCAGCCGCCACTCCTCTCCCAGCAGCGGCACCAGCCGCCAGGCCGCCAGCGTGCCGATCGCGAAGCGCACGGGCACCCGGGCGTTCTGCACCAGGGCGTCGGCGAGGTCCGTCGGATCGGTGGTCGCGAAGGCAATGATCCCCGGCAGCGCCACGGCGAACAGCCGCAGGGCCAGAGCCAGGGCGGAGGCGGCCACGTGTTCCCGGTCCTGCGCGAAGAGGAACAGCGTGAACACGGCCCCGAGCACGCTGACCAGCAGCGGCCAGGCGCGGCGCGCCAGCGCCCCGTACGGGATGCCGAAGAACGGCACGACGGCCAGCTCCGCGGCGAGCGCGACAGCGGGGGCGACCGGATCGAGGCTGACCACCAGGGCCAGCGTCACGACGGCGGCGGCCAGGAGCTTGGCGGCGGGGTTACGGCGGGCCAGCGGCGCGGCGGAGTTCATCCGACGGCCTCCAGCGGGCGGGCGGCCAGAGGCAGTTCGCGGGCGCCGGTCGCGACGGTGAAGTCGGGGTCATGGGTGACGGCGACGATGCCGTGGCCGTCGTCGCGCAACCCTGCCAGCAGGGCGACGAGTTCGGTCCAGGTCCGCCGGTCCTGGCCGAAGGTCGGCTCGTCCAGGATCAGCAGCCGGGGAGCGGCGGCCAGCGCGGTCGCGACGCTGAGGCGGCGCTGCTCGCCGCCGGAGAGCGTATGAGGGTTGGCCTCGGCGAGCGCGTCCAGGCGCAGCCGTACGAGAAGCTCGTCCACCCGCCCCGCCTGGCCGCCGCCCAGGGCGAGTTCGTCCCGGACCCTGGCCGTCACGAACTGGTGGGCCGGGTTCTGGAACACCGAACCGATCCGTCCGGCCAGCGCCCGGGCCCGCCACTTGTGGGGCGGCTTCGCGGCGTCGGCGCCGGCCAGGGCCGCCGTCGCGGTGACCGGCCCGCCGACCGGCTTGCGCAGGCCGCCGAGCTGGAGGGCCAGGGTGGTCTTGCCTGCGCCGTTGGGCCCGGTGACGGCCAGCGCCTCGGCGGCCCGCACCTCGATCGCCTCCTTGCGCAGCAGTACCTCGCCGGGTGCCGTGCGCGGTGCGCACACCACGACGGGACGGCCCGGCACCCAGACGCCGTCGGCGGCCAGTTCGTCGCCGTGGTCGGCGAAGATCCGCTCCGGCGGTCCGTCGGCGCGGACGCCGCCACCGGGCTCCAGGACGATGACCCGGTCGAGCAGCGGCACGAGTTCGGCCACCCGGTGCTCGACGACGATCATGGTGGTGTCCGTCAGTCCGGCCAGGGCGTCGCGCACCAGGCGGGCGCCCCCGGGGTCGAGGTTGGCGGTGGGTTCGTCGAGCAGCAGCAGCCCGGGCCGGGACACCAGCGCCCCGGCGAGCGCGAGCCGTTGCTGCTCACCACCGGAGAGCGCGGCCACCGACCGGTCCCTGCCGTACGGGAACCCGACCCTGCGCAGCGCGTCGTCGACCAGCGGCCAGATGCGGTCCGGCGCGGTACCGGTGTTCTCCAGCCCGAAGGCCACGTCGTCACCGGCCCGGGCCATGACGAGCTGGGACTGCGGGTCCTGGAAGACGATGCCCGCGCGCTCCCGGACCTCGATCGTGCCCTCGCGATCCCCGGACTCCGGCGGCAGCAACCCCGCGAGCGCGGCCAGCAGCGTGGACTTGCCGGCCCCCGACGGGCCGAGCAGCGCGACCCGTTCGCCGTGCGCGATGTCCAGGTCGACGCCGCGCAGCGCCCAGCGGCGCCGCCCGGCGTGCCGGTGGCCGAAGCCCCGGAGTCGTACGCAGGACATCAGACCGCGACGCGCTCCCGCCCGGACGGGAACGGGTCGAGCGCTCCGGTCTGGGCGAGGGACCTGGTCAGCGCCAGGCTGCCGAGCCCGGCGATCACGGCCGAGCTGACGACGACCAGCGCGGCGTACGCGGCCTTCCAGCCGCCGCCGGTGTCCGGGTAGTAGAGCACGATGTCCAGCAGTGCGGCCGCCGCGCCCGCGAGCGCCCCGCCGGCCAGCGCGGTCGGCCAGCGCCAGCTGCGGTACGCGCTCAGCGCGAAGCCGAACTCCCCGGCCAGGCCCTGCAGCACTCCGTACAGCAGGGTGACCAGGCCCCACGGCGAGCCGAAGAAGGTCGCCACGGTGGCGGCCACGACCTCGCAGAAGATGCCCGCGCCCGGCTTGCGGATCACCAGTGGGCCCAGCACCGCGGGGACCAGCCACACGCCGTAGAGCACGGCCCGGCCGGGCAGCGGGATGGCGTTGGCCGCGCCCTCCCACAGCGTGCTCCAGGCCCAGAAGATGACGCCGAACGCGGCGCCGAGGACGGCGGTCACCACGATGTCGACGGTCCGCCAGCGATTGCTGCTCATGTCTGTGACTCCCTTCGCCGGCATTACCCGGATCAGGTTCGAGGGTCTGCGGCCCGTGGCCGCACTCTCAGCGCTGTGCGCGCTCCCCTGTCGGAAATGTTCACTTGTACGATCATTCGATCGCGATCCGCACTGTAGCAGCGCAGATCAGCCCTCGGAAGCCGCCAGCTGACCGCAGGCACCGTCGATCTCCTGGCCCCGCGTGTCCCGCACGGTCACCGGCACGCCGTGCGCCTCCAGGCCCCGTACGAACGCCCGCTCGTCCTCCGGCCGCGACGCCGTCCACTTCGACCCGGGGGTCGGGTTGAGCGGGATCAGGTTCACGTGCACCCGGTGGCCCTTGAGCAGACGGCCGAGCAGATCGGCCCGCCAGGCCTGGTCGTTGATGTCCTTGATCAGCGCGTACTCGATGGAGATACGGCGGCCGGACACCTCCGCGTAGTGCCACGCGGCGTCCAGCACCTCGCGCACCTTCCAGCGGGTGTTGACCGGCACCAGCGTGTCGCGCAGCTCGTCGTCGGGCGCGTGCAGCGACACCGCGAGCCGGCACTTGAAGCCCTCGTCGGCGAAGCGGAGCATCGCCGGGACAAGGCCGACCGTCGAGACGGTGATCCCGCGCTGCGACAGCCCCAGCCCGTCCGGCTCGGGGTCCGTGAGACGGCGGATCGCGCCGACGACCCGCTTGTAGTTGGCCAGCGGCTCGCCCATGCCCATGAAGACGATGTTGCTCAGCCGGGCCGCGCCGCCGGGGATCTCGCCGTCGCGCAGCGAGCGCATCCCGGCGACGATCTGGTGCACGATCTCGGCGGTGGACAGATTGCGGGTCAGGCCCGCCTGGCCCGTCGCGCAGAACGGGCAGTTCATGCCGCAGCCCGCCTGCGAGCTGATGCACATCGTCACCCGGTCCGGGTAGCGCATCAGCACCGACTCGACCAGCGTCCCGTCGAAGAGCTTCCACAGCGTCTTGCGCGTGGTGTCCTCGTCGCAGGAGATGTGCCGGACCACCGACATCAGCTCCGGCAGCAGGTCGCCGGCCAGCTTGCCCCTGGCGGCCGCCGGGATGTCGCTCCAGGCGGCCGGGTCGTCCGCGTACCGCGCGAAGTAGTGCTGCGACAGCTGCTTGGCGCGGAACGGCTTCTCGCCGAGCTCCGCCACCGCCTCGCGGCGCTCGGCGGGCGTGAGGTCGGCAAGGTGCCGCGGCGGCTTCTTGGCGCCGCGCGGCGTGACAAAGGTGAGTTCTCCGGGTGCAGGCATGGTCGTACCAGTGTCGCAGACCTCAGCCGGTGCCCACGAAGACCACCAGGAGCAGCCACACCACCGGCGCCGTGGGCAGCAGCGAGTCGAGCCGGTCCATGATTCCGCCGTGGCCGGGGAGCAGGTGGCCCATGTCCTTGATGCCGAGATCGCGCTTGATCATGGACTCGCCGAGGTCGCCCAGGGTGGCGCTGACCGCGACCGCCAGGCCCAGCAGCAGGCCCTGCCACCACACGCCGTCGTCGATGAGGAACTGCATGCACAGCGCGCCCCCCGCCATGGCGAAGGTCACAGCACCGACCAGGCCCTCGCGGGTCTTGCCGGGGCTGATCCGCGGGGCGAGCCGGTGGGTGCCGAAGCGCCAGCCGACGGCGTACGCGCCGGTGTCGCTGATCACTGTGAGGATCAGGAAGACGAAGACCCGCCAGGCGCCGTCCCCCGCGGCCAGCATCATGGAGACGAAGGTGGCCAGGAACGGCACGTAGAAGGCCGCGAAAACACCGGCGGTGACGTCCCGCAGGTAGTTCTCGGGTGGCTCGGTCATCCGCCAGACCAGTACCGCGAGCGCGGTGAAGGCCATGGCCACCCAGGCGCCCTCGGCGCCGCGCGCATAGCCGGCGACGACCATGGCCGCGCCGCCCACCGCGAGCGGCACCAGGGGGGCGCGGATCTCCTTGCGCTCGGCGAGCCGGGAGGTGAGTTCCCACAGGCCGACGACGACAGCCGCGGCGACGACGCCGACGAACACCGCCTTGACGACGAAGAGCGAGGCGATGACCACGGCTCCGAGGCCGACACCGACCCCTATCGCCGCCCGCAGGTTGCGGCCGGCGTTCTTCTTGGCGCGGCCCGGCTGTTCCGGCCCGGACGACGGCGGCTCGGGGGTCGCGGGCCGCTCCGCGGGCTGGGGGGCCTCGTCGCGGAACAAGGGGCCGCTCAGCTGAGCAGCCCCTTCGTTCTCGCCTCCCCAGGAGCCGGCGCGTGGCGAAGCTCCCCAGGAAGAGTCGTTCACGGAGATTCGCCTCGCGTTTTCGTTCCGGATCCGGTGGGAGAGGTGAGCAGGAGTGGCGCGGGCGGCTCAGACTTCGAGCAGCTCGGCTTCCTTGTGCTTGAGCAGTTCGTCGACCTGCGCGACGTACTTGTGCGTGGTGTCGTCGAGTTCCTTCTCGGCGCGGCGCACCTCGTCCTCGCCGCTCTCGCCGTCCTTGACGAGCTTGTCGAGGGTCTCCTTGGCCTTGCGGCGCACGCTGCGGATGGAGATCCGGGCGTCCTCGGCCTTGCTGCGGGCGACCTTGATGTACTCCTTGCGGCGCTCCTCCGTCAGCTGCGGGAAGACCACGCGGATGATGCGGCCGTCGTTGCTCGGGTTGACGCCGAGGTCGGAGTCGCGGATCGCCTGCTCGATGTTGCGCAGCGCGCTGGAGTCGAACGGGGTGATCACGGCCATCCGCGGCTCGGGCACCGCGAAGGAGGCCAGCTGGTTGATCGGGGTCAGGGCGCCGTAGTAGTCGGCCACGATCTTGTTGAACATCGCCGGGTGCGCACGACCGGTACGGATCGCGGCAAAGTCCTCCTTGGCGACCACGACGGCCTTCTCGAACTTCTCCTCCGCTTCGAGGAGGGTTTCTTCAATCACCATGTGCTCCTGGTTTTCAGAAGGCGGGGCGGCCTCGCCCCTGTGCGCGTCTTTCCTGCACGGTGTCCGACCGGCAGCGTCTTGTCCATCCCCGTAACGAGCCGGCGGGCGGCCCCGGGCGTGCGTCTAGCCGCGGGTGCCCTGGTCGTTGACGAGCGTGCCGATCTTCTCACCCTTCACGGCCCGCGCGATGTTGCCCTCCGTGAGGAGCTCGAAGACGAGGATCGGAAGCTTGTTGTCCTGACACAGCGTGATCGCCGTCAGGTCCGCGACGCGCAGGTCGCGGGAGATGACATCGGCGTACTCCAGAGCGTCGAACATCACCGCGTCCGGGTTCTTGCGGGGGTCGGAGTCGTAGACCCCGTCGACCCCGTTCTTGCCCATGAGCAGCGCCTGGGCGTGGATCTCCAGGGCGCGCTGCGCGGCGGTGGTGTCGGTGGAGAAGTACGGCATGCCCATACCGGCGCCGAAGATGACGACGCGGCCCTTCTCCAGGTGGCGCACGGCGCGCAGCGGGATGTAGGGCTCGGCGACCTGGCCCATGGTGATGGCGGTCTGCACGCGGGTCTCGATGCCCTCCTTCTCCAGGAAGTCCTGGAGGGCGAGGCAGTTCATGACGGTGCCGAGCATGCCCATGTAGTCGCTGCGCGCGCGGTCCATGCCGCGCTGCTGCAGTTCGGCGCCGCGGAAGAAGTTGCCGCCACCGATGACGATGGCGATCTCGTAGCCGTCCCGGACGACCGCGGCGATCTCCCGGGCCATCGTGTGCACGACGTCGGGGTCAACGCCCAGTCCGCCTCCGCCGGCGAAGGCCTCACCCGACAGTTTGAGCATATACCGGCGGTGGGTGCTGTCAGACATGGAGTTCTCCTCGTGCACGTACGAAGAAGGCCATTGCCGCGCGGGTCCGTGATCGTTCCCTGTACGGCAATGGCCTCCTCGTCACAACTGCGTACGACCCTAGCGGGGTCGTCGGTCAATCGCCTGCGTCACGGCTGGTGTGCCGTGCGCGGGATGGACGTCTCAGACGCCGACGCGGAAGCGGGCGAAGCGCTTCAGCGTGACGCCGGCCTCGTCCAGGACCTTGGCGACGGTCTTCTTGCTGTCCTTGGCGAACGCCTGCTCCAGGACCGAGTTCTCCTTGACGAAGCCGGTGACGCGGCCGTCGACGATGCGGGACAGGGCGGCCTCGGGCTTGCCCTCCTCGCGCGCGGTGGCCTCGGCGACGCGACGCTCGTTCTCCAGCACGTCGGCCGGGATCTCCTCGCGGGAGAGGTAGGTCGGGGCGAAGGCGGCGATGTGCTGCGCGACGTCCTTGGCGACCTCGGCGTTGGGCTTGTCCAGCTCGACCAGAACGCCGACCTGCGGGGGCAGGTCCGGGCTGGTGCGGTGCAGGTAGGAGGCGACGAAACCGTCGGTGAACTGCGCGAAGCGGTCCAGGACGATCTTCTCACCGAGGGTGGCGTTGGCCTCGTCGACGAACGCCTGGACGGTCTGGCCGTCCTTGATCTCGGAGCCGAGCAGGGCCTCGATGCCGGCCGGCTTGGTGGCGGCGACGTGCGCGGCGATCGCGTCGGCGACGACGACGAACTTGTCACCCTTGGCGACGAAGTCGGTCTCGCACTTCAGCTCGACGAGGACGCCCTCGGAGTTGTCGGCGGCGATCAGGGAGACGACGGCACCGTTGGAGGCCGAGCGGCCTTCGCGCTTGGTGACGCCCTTCTGACCCTTGACGCGGAGGACCTCGACGGCCTTCTCCAGGTCGCCCTCGGCCTCTTCGAGCGCCTTCTTGCAGTCCATCATGCCGGCGGCCGTCAGCTCGCGGAGCTTCTTGACGTCGGCGGCGGTGAAGTTCGCCATGGTCTGTGAGTCTCTTCTCGGAAAGTCGGTGAATGCCGATGAATCCCGGTGGATCCCGGTGAATCCGGCGGTTCTACGGGTGAACGGCGGGGGCCATGGGCCCCCGCCGTCTTCAGCCGTGATGAGGAAAGGCTGAGGCTCAGGCCTGCTCGGCCTCGGCGGCCGGGGCCTCGGCGGCGGGCGCCTCGGTCTCGGCAGCGGCCTCGGCGGCCGGCTCCTCGGTGGCCTCGGCCGCGGGGGCTTCGGCGGCGGGGGCCTCTGCAGCGGGGGCCTCTGCAGCCTCGGCGGCGGGGGCCTCGGCGGTGTCGTCCGACTTGGCCTTCTCGCCCTCCAGGAGCTCGCGCTCCCAGGCGGCCAGCGGCTCGGCCTCGGTCTTGTCCGCACCGGTGGCGACACCCGAGCGGGAGATGAGGCCCTCGGCGACGGCGTCGGCGATCACACGGGTGAGCAGCGTGACGGAGCGGATCGCATCGTCGTTGCCCGGGATCTTGTAGTCGACCTCGTCGGGGTCGCAGTTGGTGTCGAGGATCGCGACGACCGGGATCCGGAGCTTGCGCGCCTCACCGACGGCGATGTGCTCCTTCTTGGTGTCCACGATCCAGACGGCGCTGGGCACCTTCTGCATCTCACGGATACCACCGAGGGTCTTCTCCAGCTTGTCCTTCTCGCGGGAGAGGACCAGGAGCTCCTTCTTGGTGAGGCCGGAGGCGGCCACATCCTCGAAGTCGATCTCCTCAAGCTCCTTCAGGCGCTGCAGGCGCTTGTAGACGGTCGAGAAGTTGGTGAGCATGCCACCCAGCCAGCGCTGGTTGACGTACGGCATGCCGACGCGGCCGGCCTGCTCGGCGATGGCCTCCTGGGCCTGCTTCTTCGTACCGACGAACATGATGGAACCGCCGTGGGCGACGGTCTCCTTGACGAACTCGTAGGCG
Organism: Streptomyces sp. RLA131; assembly: GCF_056270125.1. Lineage (NCBI taxonomy): Bacteria > Bacillati > Actinomycetota > Actinomycetes > Kitasatosporales > Streptomycetaceae > Streptomyces > Streptomyces sp. RLA131. The sequence goes on along the minus strand of NZ_JBWDOQ010000002.1, from coordinate 6,076,917 downwards.
CGGTCGATGTACGACAGCGACTGGAGCAGGTCGATGATGTAGATGCCATTGCGCTCGGTGAAGATGAAGCGCTTCATCTTCGGGTTCCAGCGCCGGGTCTGGTGCCCGAAGTGGACGCCGCTTTCCAGCAGCTCCCGCATCGTGACGACGGCCATAGCCGTACTCCTTGGGGTCTCGGTTACGTTCCTGACGCCCCGACGCGCCGTGCCACGGACGAAGTCCGGGACCGAGGAGCGCGGCCACACCATGTGTGGCGGGGCGTGCGAAGTCGATCCGGTGACCCGGATCGCCATGGAAAGTGTAAGGGACCGCCGGAGCCCGGGGCGACACCCATCAGGGGGCGCACGGAGTTATCCACAGGCGCAGAGCAAGATCATCTGTTGGGACGGTACTGCGCGACCCTCGGATCATGACACAGCACCTGGTGTTTCTCCTGGTCCTGGCCGCCGTACTGGGCCCCGGCGCGGGCGTCGGCCCGGCCCCCGGCCCGGCCCCCGGCGCGGCTTCCCACGCGGCTGCGGGACCGGCTGCCGGCGAAGGCGGCCGCGCCTGGCCCGTGGCCGCCGCCGCGGGTGCGCGCCGCCCGGTGGTCGAGCGCGGCTTCGCCCCGCCCCTGCTCCCCTGGGGCGCCGGACACCGGGGCGTCGATCTGCGGGCCGGGCCGGACACCCCGGTACGGGCCGCCGCCCCCGGCCGGGTGAGCTTCGCGGGGTCGGTCGGCGGGCGCGGGGTCGTGGTGATCGCGCTGTCGGTGCCCGGTGCGCCGCGGATCACCTACGAGCCGGTGCGGCCCTCGGTGGCGGTCGGCGAGGAGGTCCCGGCCGGCACGGTGGTCGGCGTCCTCCAGGGCGGCGTCCGCTCGCACTGCGCGGGGCGCTGTCTGCACTGGGGTCTGCTGCGCGGCCAGGTCTACCTGGACCCGCTGTCGTTGCTCCCGCCGGGCATGCTGCGCTCCGGGCCGTCCCGCCTGCTGCCGGTCTTCGGAGTGCCCGTGCCCGGGCCGTGGGTGTCGCCGGACGGGCCGGGCGGGCTGTACGAGCCCGAGCCCGAGGCCTCAGCCGCGTACGCCGCGCAGCGCCATCGCCACGGCCGCCTCGGCGATGACCTCCGGGATCTCGGCCGCGCCCAGCTCGATCCGCCGCACCGCCGCGTCAACGACGCCCTGGAGCAGCATCGCGCTCAGCCGGGGCTCGGCGTGCCCCAGGGACCCCAGCGCCTCGACGACCATGGCGACCAGACCGCCGTGGGCGGCGCGGATCTTCTCCCGCGCTCCCGCGTCCAGTTCGCCGGAGGAGATCGCCACCACCGCCCGGTGCCGGCGGTCGCCGACCAGGGTGAGCTGACTGCGCACATAGGCCTCGATCTTGGCCTCGGGGTCGGCCGCCGCCGCCATCGCGGCCTCCACCTCGGCCGCCCAGACGGGGAAGTCGACCGCGCACAGCTCCTCGACCACGGCCGCCCGCGAACGGAAGTACTCGTAGACGGACGAGCGCGCCAGCCCGGTGCGCTCGGCGAGCGCCGGGAAGGTCAGGGCATCGGTGCCGCCCTCGGACAGCAGGGAACGGGCGGCGTCCAGAAGTGCGTCGCGCTGCATCGACCGGTGCTCGGCCACCGAGGCCGCTCGAATCTTGGGCACGGCACCACTGTACGGAATCTGTGAAGTCGGCCGCAGTCGGTGCGCCCAGTACGGCGCTCAGCGGCCGACGTCCGCCAGCTTCGCCCTCAACTGCAGCACGGACTTGGTGTGGATCTGGCTGACGCGGCTCTCGGTGACGCCGAGCACCTGACCGATCTCCGCCAGCGTCAGCCCCTCGTAGTAGTAGAGGGTGACCACGGTCTTCTCGCGCTCGGGCAGCGTGTTGATCGCCCGGGCCAGCAGCCGGCGCAGCTCACGGTCCTCGGCGACCTCGACGGGGTTGTCCGCGCCGGTGTCCTCCAGGGTGTCGACAAGGGTGAGCCGGTCGCCCCCTTCGCCGCCGGCGTGCAGCAGATCTTCCAGAGCGACGACGTTGGCCAGCGAGAGCTGACTGAACACGCCGTGCAGTTCCTCCAGGCCGATGCCCATCTCGGCGGCGACCTCGGGCTCGGTCGGGGTGCGTCGCAGCGAGGCCTCAAGGGTCGCGTAGGCGCGTTCGACGGCCCGCGCCTTCTGCCGCACCGAGCGCGGGATCCAGTCCAGGGCCCGCAGTTCGTCGATCATGGCGCCGCGGATGCGGGTGATCGCGTAGGTCTCGAACTTGATGGAGCGCTCGGGCTCGAACTTCTCGATGGCGTCGATCAGCCCGAAGACCCCGGAGGAGACGAAGTCGGCCTGTTCGACATTGGCGGGAAGGCCCACGCTCACCCGGCCCGCCACGTATTTCACCAGCGGCGAGTAGTGCAGGATCAGCTGCTCCCGCAGCCGGGCGTTCCCCGTGGACTTGTACGTCCGCCACAGCTCGTCGACCGAGGTGGGCGCTGCGGGCCGTGGCGTCCGCGGGGTGCGACGGGCGGCGACTGCCGCCATCGCGCGGTCGGGCCCGGGGGTGTGCTGGGGCATGCGTCGTTCTGAGCCGTTCTGCTGTGCCGTGGGGGACGGAGAAGATGCGGGTGAGGGATCGAGCCTCATTGAGCGTAGCGTGACGGAGCGGTCGCGGATTGCTACGAACGCGGTACGGGGCCGCGCCGGGGACCTTCCGCGCCGCGGCCCGGGACGAGGTGGCGGTGGGGCTGGGTTGCGCGTGGTAGTGGCGCCGCGGTCGCGAAATGCCATGTTCTGCCGGCACCCCCGGGAACTCGTCACCCGACCGGCGCAGGTCAAGAACCGTGCTGTCACCTGATGGTGTGTTCATTGCGGTTCAGGCCCTTCCAAGGTCCGGTCCGGCCGGTTGGTACGGGCCAACCTCCATCCGTCGTGGGCGCGTTCGACGAATCCGAGCGCCTGCAATTCGTAGAGCCTGCCGAGCGTGTCGTCGGCGCCCACGCCCGCCGCGCGAGCGATCTCCACGCCGCCCGCGCCCCCTTGGGCCGGGACCGCCTCCAGCACACGGGCCGCGTCGGGCGCCAGCAGGTCGCGCGCGAGGACCGGGCCGCGCCGCTCGGGCGCGAGATCGCCGCCGATACTGCCGACCAGCTCGGCGATCTCACGGGCATCGGTGACCAGCACCGCGTCCCCGCGCAGCAGCTCGTGCACCCCCTGGGACAGGGCCGAGGTGCAGGGGCCGGGCACGCCCATCACGAAACGGCCCAGTTCGGCGGCCCGGCGGGCGGTGATCAGGGAGCCGCTGCGGTACTGGGCCTCGACCACCACGGTGCCCCGGGTCAGGGCCGCGATCACCCGGTTTCGCATGACGAACCGGCTGCGGGTCGGATGCGATCCTGGCGGCAACTCGCCGATCAGCAGACCCTGTTCGCCGATCCGTCCGATCAGTTCGGCGTGGCCCGGCGGGTAGGGGACGTCAACGCCGCAGGCCACGACGCCCACCGTGGCGCCTGCCACCGACAGCGCGCCGCGGTGCGCGGCCCCGTCGATGCCGTACGCGGCCCCCGAGACGACGATCCAGCCGGTCTCGGCCAGATCGGCGGCGATCCGGGCCGCCATGTGCGCTCCGTAGTCCGTGCACGCCCGGGCGCCGACCAGGGCGACCGAGCGCAGCGCCCACATCCGCAGGGAGGGCCTCCCCCGCACCCACAGGCCGTACGGGCGCTGGTCGCCCAGGTCGTCCAGCTGGCCGGGCCACTCGGGGTCACCGGGGCAGACGAAGCGTCCGCCCAGCGCCTCCGCCGCCGCCAGGTCCCGCCGCGGGTCCACCTGCAGGCCGCGCAGCCGGTACCCGGCGAGCCGGCGTTCACCGGCCCCCGGCAGCCGCTCGCCCGCCACCAGGGCCCGGACGACCTCCTGGGGGCCGCGCTCGCGCAGCCAGCGGCCGACGACCTCGTCGCCGGGATCGGCGATCCGGGTCAGCGCGGCCCGCGCGAGACGCTCCTGCGGAGAGGGCGGTCCGGAGGTGTCGTGCTCCTCCCGCAGGTCGAACAGTGCGTCCGTCATCGCCGCTCCCCCGTCGCCAGTGCCAGCCCCCGGCGGACCCCGGTACGCAGTTCCAGGGCGCGGACCAGATCGGTCCCCTCGGGGCGGTCGCGGCCCGCGAGGTCCGCCACCGTCCAGGCCACCCGCAGCACCCGGTCGAGGCCGCGGGCGGTGAGCAGCCCGCGTTCCATGTCCTGCTCGGCGGGCCGCAGTGCGCCCGGGGTCACGGGCCAGCGGGTTCTGAGCGCATGTCCCGGCACCTCGCTGTTGGTCCGCCACGGGCTGCCGGCGTACCGGGCGAGGGCGCGGTCGCGGGCCTGGCGGACGCGGGCGGCGACGGTCGCGGTGGACTCCGACTCCCCGAGGTGTCCGATCAGCTCGCTGCGGCTCACCGGCTCCACGTCGACCCGCAGGTCCACCCGGTCGAGCAGCGGCCCGGACAGCCGTCCCTGGTAGCGGCGGATCATGCTCGGTGTGCAGTCGCAGCCGCCCCCGGTCGAGCCGTGCCGGCCGCAGGGGCACGGGTTGGCCGCCAGGACCAGCAGGAACCGGGCGGGCAGCCGCACGAGGCCGGCCGAACGGGCGATGACCACATGCCCGGACTCCAGGGGCTGGCGCAGTGCCTCCAGCGCCCGGCTGTTGAACTCCGGGGCCTCGTCGAGGAAGAGCACGCCCCTGTGCGACAGCGACACGGCGCCGGGTCTGGGCAGGCCGTTGCCCCCGCCGACCAGGGACTGCATCGTCGCCGAGTGGTGCGGGGCGCAGTAGGGCGGCAGCTCCACCATCGGCTTGCCCGGCGGCAGCATGCCGGCGACCGAGTGGACGGCGGTGACCTCCAGGGACTCCTGCCGGGTCAGCGGCGGAAGCAGCCCGGACAGCCGCTCGGCGAGCATCGTCTTGCCGGCCCCGGGCGGGCCCTTCAGATACAGGTGGTGGCCGCCTGCCGCCGCGACCTCCAGGGCCGTCCGGGCGGCCCCCTGGCCGGCGACGGCGGACAGGTCGGGAACGGCGGCCTGGTCGGCGAGGCCGGCGCCGATTCCCGCGCCCGGGAGCGCCAGCCCGGCCAGCATGGGGTCGGGGCGGCCGTCGGCGGGATCCTCGTCCTCCTCGGGGGCCAGTTCGTCGTTGAGCAGGGCGACGAGCTGCCGCAGCGTACGCACCCCGAGCACCGAGACACCGGGGACGAGGGCGGCCTCGGCGGCGGTGCGGTCGGGCACGACGACATGGCGGTACCCGGCTTCCGCGGCGGCCAGGACGGCCGGCAGCACCCCGCGCACCGGCCGCACCCGGCCGTCCAGGCCCAGCTCGCCGATCATCATCAGGTCGGCGATGTCCCTGGGGGCGACACGGTCGTTGGCGGCGAGGACGGCGCAGGCCACCGCGAGGTCGAAGCCGCTTCCGCCCTTGGGGACGGAGGCGGGACTCAGGCCGACGGTGAGCTTCTTCTGGGGCCAGACCTCGCCGCTGTTGACGATGGCGGCCCGGACCCGGTCGCGGCTCTCGGTGAGGCTCTTGTCCGGCAGTCCGACCAGGGTGAAGGCCGCGACGCCCGGTTCCAGGTCGGCCTGGACCTCGACGACAACGCCTTCCACGCCGATCAGCGCCACCGAACCCGTGCGGGCGAAGCCCATCAGGCCACCCCCCGCACATGCTCGACGCGCGCGGCACCGCGCTCCGGTACCAGCACCCCGACCAGGTCGATCCGCACCCCGCCCGGGGGCGGGACATGGTGCTGTCCGAACCAGCGCTCGGTGAGCCAGCACTCGGCGAGCCGTCGCAGCCGCTCGGCCTTACGGGGGCCCAGGGCGTCCATGGGGTGCTGGTAGTCACCCTGTATGCGGGACTTGACCTCGCAGACGACCACCGCGTCGCCGTCCTCGGCGACGATGTCGATCTCGCCTTCGCGGCATCGCCAGTTGCGCTCCAGCACTGTCATGCCGGCGCTGTCGGCGAGCCATCGGGCCGCCAGATCCTCCCCGTACCGTCCCAGAGCTGCCCGGGCGTTCATGTACACCACCTCCGTCACTCACTGTGACGGAGGTCGCGCCCTCGAGATGATCTTCGTCGGTGCCTGTGGATAACCCGAACCCGCCCAGGCCCACCCGGGCCCGCGCGAGCCCATCGAGGCCCTCCCGGGCCCGCCCCCGGTGTCCGCGCTCAGCCCTTGAAGCCCGACTCGTCCTGCGGCAGGTCGAGATCCGACTTGTTGAGCTCCTCGATGTTCACGTCCTTGAACGTGAGCACCCGCACCTGCTTCACGAACCGCGCCGGCCGGTACATGTCCCACACCCACGCGTCCGCCATCGAAACCTCGAAGAAGACCTCGCCCTGGACCGAGTGCACCTGCATCTCGTAGTCATTGGTGAGGTAGAAACGCCGCTCGGTCTCGATCACGTATTTGAACAGGCCGACGACGTCGCGGTACTCCCGGTAGAGCTTCAGCTCCATCTCGGTCTCGTACTTTTCGAGGTCCTCGGCGCTCATGGCATGTTCCCCTTCAGCCGTACGTCCCCCCATTGTGCGTCAGTCACGCTCTGTCCCCAGGTGAATCGGGGACACCGGGGGGCCTTCGTCGAGCAGCGCGCGCAGCAGCCCGGCGAGCCTGCTCGGGTACACCGTCTCACGCGCGGCGAGCAGTTCCCCGCAGGTCCACCAACGCAGCTCCGCGACGCTGCGCCGCTCCAGCTCGGTCTGGCCCGCCGGGTCGAGCTCGGTGGTGTCCGTACGCCCCAGGAAGTACCACTCGTCCTGCTCCCAGCTGCGGCCGTCGAAGGCGAAGGAGCACGTACGCTCCCACAGCACCGGGCCCAGCCGCAGGGATGTGATTCCGGTCTCCTCCGCGAGCTCGCGACGGGCCGCCTCCTCCAGGCTCTCGCCGCTCTCGACGCCGCCGCCCGGGGTGAACCACCAGCGCACCGCCGGGTCGGCCGGTTCGAAGCCGTTCAGCAGCAGAATCCGGTCGTCGGCGTCCAGCAGGACGACGCGGGCCGCGCGGCGGCGGATGCCTAGCGTGTCCGCCGCCGGGCCACCAGCCCCGCGACCGGCCCGTAGGCCGCGCCGCCGAAGATCAGTACCATTCCCGCCACGATCGCCCTCACCACCCACTTCAGCGGCCCCTGCTGCGACGCGCCGCCTCCCAGTCCGGCGAAGGCGGTGTCCGCACCGGTCCTGTCGATCATGCCCATCCGCCCGAGCGGCCATGCCGTGGCGTCGACCCGGGCCTGCACCGCGGAGCGCGGTACGGATCCGCTGTCGGCGTCGGTCAGCCGCACCCGGGAGTCCTCGGAGACCGCCCGGTTGTCGCCGAGCAGGAAGAGGTCGCCCTTGGGCACGGTGGCCTTGAAGCCGGTCGGCGAGGCGGGGCCCTCGGTGTCCTTCAGGTAGGACTCCTCGACCGGCTTGCCGTTGACCGTCATCCGGCCCTGCTTGTCGCAACAGGCGATCTTGTCGCCGCCGGTCCCGACCACCCGCTTGACCATGGGGACGTCACCCCAGAGCGAGTCGGTGAAGATCACGATGTCGCCCCGGCGGACCTCGGAGCCGTCGATCCGCTGCGCCAGGATCTTGTCGCCCACCTCGACCGTCGGAACCATCGATCCGGTCGGAACGGTGTACGGACGGTAGAGAAGCGCTCCCCAGACGAAGCCGCCGAGGAACAGCACAAGGCCCAGCGCGACGGCCAGCCCGGAGATGATCTGTCCGGACCGGCCGCCCGCCGGGCCCGCCGCCTTACCCGTAGTCGTACGCGCGCCGCCCCGGGCAGCCGTACGTGTGGTGCTCTCGCCGCTCATGGGTCCGCACCCTACCCCGGGGTAGGGTCCTGGGTCAGCGCCCCTGCCGTACCTTCGCGATCATCCGGCGCCGCCGCCAGATCACCAGCGGCACCGCGCCCGCGACACCGGCCGCGCCCGGCAGCGTGGCGCCGGAGGCGTTGATGCCCGACTGGTCGAAGGTGGACGGGACCGGCAGCGTGGCCCAGCGGTTGACCGGCCAGGCCACCACGATCGCGCGGCCGACGACCTCGTCGGCCGAGACCGTGCCGTTGCCCTTGAGGTCCTGGTGGTAGCGCGAGTCCAGGGAGTCCTGGCGGTGGTCGCCCATCACCCAGATACGGCCCTTGGGCACCTTGATCGGGCCGAACGGCTTGTCGCCGCAGGCCGTGTTCCCCGGGTAGATGTACGGCTCGTCGAGCGCCTTGCCGTTGACCTCGACCGGGCCGGTGCCCTTGCACTCGACGGTGTCGCCGCCGACCGCGATGACCCGCTTGATCAGGTCCTTCTCCTCGGCGGACGGCATCAGCCCGATGAAGCTCAGCGCCTTCTGGAATGCCTTGGCCACCGGGTTGGAGTCGGGCTCGACCGTCTCGCCGAGCCAGCCGCCCGGGTCGTGGAAGACGACGACCTCGCCGCGCTCCGGCTCGGAGCCGAACCACGGGGTCAGTTTGTCGACCAGGACCCGGTCGCCCTCCTGGAGGGTGTTCTCCATCGACGCGGACGGGATCGAGAACGCCTGCACCAGGAAGGTCTTGATCAGCAGCGCCAGCACCAGCGCGATGCCGATCAGCAGCGGCAGTTCCTTCCAGAAGGACCGAGGCTTCCTCTCCGACGGGCGCTTCTCCTGACCGCCGCCGTCGCCCCTGCCGTCGCCGCCGCTTCCGTCACCCGCGTCAGACGCGGAATCCCCGGAGCCGGGCCCGGACCCTCCGGTACTCGTACCCGTATCCGCGGAACCGACCTTGTCGCCGGCCACCGCCTCGTTCCCGCCGGTCGCGTCGTTCACCGAGGAGTCCCGCTCCTCGGGTTCTTCGCGTCCGGACCGTGCGCCGACCACCAGGTCCCCCACATCCACTCCTCACTCCACGCTGCCGCCTGCCCCATACGCGACGCAGGCCCACCACTCCCATAACGAGCGGGAGTTCCGCAGGAGTCGGGAGCTGGATCAATCCTTGCCGATTGTTGGCTGCTGCCACCCTATTGGTCTCGCCGGACGCCGTCGTACCGCTGCTCGACGGACTCGCCACCGAGGAGAACGTGGTCGGCTCCCGCAGCCTCGTCATATGGCCCATCGGCCAGGCGATCACAAAGGCCCGGCCCACCACCAGGCTCTCGGGGACGGTGCCGTTGCCGTCGTCGTTCATGTGGAAGCGCGAGTCCGCGGAGTTGGAACGGTGGTCGCCCATCACCCACAGCCTGCCCTGCGGAACCTTGACCGTGAATTTGATCTGCGAGGGCGGATTGCCCGGATTGAGGTACGGCTCCTCCAGAGGGGTGCCGTTGACGGTGACCTTCCCGTTGGAGTCGCAGCACTTCACCGTGTCGCCACCGACCGCGACGACCCGCTTGATCAGGTCCCCGTCCTTGGCGGAGGGCAGCAGTCCGATGAAGGTGAAGAACTCCTTGACCTGCTTGATGACCACCGGATCCTCGGTGGTGGTGGTCTCCTCGCCGTCCAGCCAGCCGCCCGGGTCGCCGAAGACCACGACGTCACCGCGCTGCGGTTTGGACCCGAACCACGGCGTCAGCTTGTCCACCAGCACCCGGTCGCCGATCCGGATGGTCTGCTCCATCGAACCCGACGGGATCACGAAGGCCTGCAGCAGGAACGTCTTCAGCACCAGCGCGATCAGCAGGGCGACCACGATGAGGATCGGCACCTCCTTGGCCGCGCCGCGCCGCCGCTTGCGCTTGACCTTGCGCGCCAGCTTGCGGCGGTCGGCCCGTCCGCCGCCCCTGCGGGGCCTGCGGTCGTCCGGCTCCTCCAGCGGATCGCCGATGTAGGTGTCGTACTGGGACAGCCGGTCTCCGCCACCCCTGCCGCCGCCGTTGCGCGGCCTGCCCCTGTTACCCATGGACACGGTCCAGGGAACGCCAGTGACCCCACGGCCACACGATCCACTCGGCCCGGCCGATCACCTTGCCCACCGGCACGGTGCCACCCCCGGGATCACCGAGGTGATCGCGCGAATCCCGCGAGTCGTCACGGTGGTCGCCCATCACCCACAGCCTCCCCTCCGGCACCTCGATGTCGAACGGTACCCGGGACGGGCTCTCTCCGGGGTAAAGGTATGTCTCGGTCACCGCCCGGCCGTTCACCGTTATCCTGCCCAGCTTGTCGCAACAGGTCACCCGGTCCCCGCCGACGCCGATGACCCGCTTGATGTAGTCGGAACCGCCCGGCTCCTGCACAAACGACCCCTCGCCGTCGAACACCACGACATCCCCGCGCTGCGGCGTACCACCGAAGCGGTAGGCCAGCTTGTCGACCAGTACCCGGTCACCGACGCGCAGCGTGTTCTCCATCGATCCGCTGGGGATCACGAAGGGCTGCGCGACAAACGCGTTGACCAGGAACAGAACGGCGACACACGCCACGAAGAGCAGCGCGTACCGATGTGTACGTACGCCGAAGCGCGACCGCTCATTGCGGTCGCGCTCCGGGGGGTCGTTCTCGGTGTCCATCGAGCGGAAAGCCTATCCGGCCCCGCTGTGAACTCAGTTGTCGCGCTTCTCCTTGATCTTCGCGGCCTTGCCGCGCAGCTCACGGAGGTAGTACAGCTTGGCGCGACGGACGTCACCGCGGGTCACGACCTCGATCTTCTCGAAGATCGGGCTGTTGACCGGGAAGGTGCGCTCGACGCCGACGCTGAAGGAGACCTTGCGGACCGTGAAGGTCTCGCGGACGCCCGCGCCCTGACGGCGGATGACGACACCCTTGAACTGCTGCACACGGGAGCGGTTGCCCTCGATGACGCGGACGTGGACGTTCACGGTGTCGCCGGGGCGGAACGCCGGGATGTCGGTGCGCAGCGAGGCGGAGTCGACGGAGTCGAGCAGGTGCGACATGATTGTCTGCTTTCTTCACCGATGCCACAGGTCATCGGCGGCATTCTCGGAGTGATCTACGGGGGCCGCACCACCGGGCGGGCGTCGTTCCCCCTGTGGCAGGGGCGCGCGCCGGACGGACAGCAGCGGCCTATTCTTCCACGGGCTGTGCCGCTCGCCCAAATCGGCCGTCGGGGCGCTGTACCCAGCCGAGCTCGGCGAGCAGCCGGCGGTCGTGCTTGTCGAGGCCGGCCGGGTCGCAACGCTCGATCAGGTCGGGCCGGTTGGCGGCGGTGCGGCGGAAGGCCTCGTCGCGGCGCCAGCGGGCGACCTTGCCGTGGTGGCCGCTGAGCAGCACCTCGGGCACCTCACGGTCCCGCCACAGCGGGGGCTTGGTGTAGACCGGGCCCTCCAGCAGGTCGGCCATGGCGCCGGGGGCGAAGGAGTCGTCGCGGTGCGACTCGGCGTTGCCCAGGACGCCGGGCAGCAGCCGGGCCACCGCCTCGACGATGACCAGGACCGGGGCCTCGCCGCCGGCCAGCACATAGTCGCCGATGGAGATCTCGCGCACGTCCAGCCGCTCGCCGTAGGCGTCGATGACCCGGCGGTCGATGCCCTCGTAACGGGCCGGGGTGAAGACCAGCCAGGGCCGCCCGGACAGTTCCACGGCCAGTTCCTGGGTGAAGGGCACCCCGCTGGGCGTGGGCACGACCAGCACGGGCCGGGTGTCGGCCTCGTGGCCGGCCTCGTGGTCGGCCGAGGCCAGGACCGAGTCCAGCGCCTCACCCCACGGCTCGGGCTTCATCACCATGCCGGGGCCGCCGCCGTACGGGGTGTCGTCCACGGTGTTGTGCTTGTCGTGGGCCCAGTCGCGCAGGTCGTGGACGCGGACGTCGAGCTGCCCGCGCTGCCGGGCCTTGCCGACGAGCGAGACATTCAGCGGTTCGAGGTACTCGGGGAAGATCGTGACGACATCGATCCGCATGGCCGCGCCGCTCACTGTGCCCCGGTCTCGTCCAGCAGACCCGGCGGCGGGTTGATGACGGCCCGCTGCTCCTCCAGGTCGATCTCCGGGACGATCGCCTCCACGAAGGGGATCATGACCTCGCTGCCGTCGGGCCGGGTCACGACCAGCAGGTCCTGGTAGGGCAGATGGGAGATCTCGGAGATCCGGCCGACCTCGGTGCCGTCGACGGTCACCACGTCGAGGTCCATGAGCTGGTGGTCGTAGAACTCCTCCGGATCGTCCGGCAGCTCCTGCGGGTCCACGTCGGCGATCAGCAGGGTGTTGCGCAGCGCCTCGGCGGCGGTGCGGTCCGCGACGCCCACGAAGCGCAGCAGCAGCCGGCCGCTGTGCACCCGGCCCGTCTCGATGGTCAGCGGGCCGGCCGAGGCCGGGTCCGTGGCCAGTACGGCGCCCGGGCCGAGCCGCAGCTCGGGCTCGTCGGTGCGCACCTCCACCGTGACCTCGCCCTTGATGCCATGGGCGCGGCCGATCCGTCCGACTACCAACTGCACTGCGTGCTCTCCTGCGCTCTGCGGAATCCGGGATACGAGATACGAGATACGAGATATGAAATGCGCGATACAAGATACGGAAACGGGCCGGGGACGGCTGATCCAGCCCTCCCCGGCCCGTGCCGGTGCTACGTACTGCTTCAGCGGACCTCGTCCACGTCGACCAGGTCGACGCGGACACCACGGCCGCCGAGTGCGCCAACGACGGTGCGCAGGGCACGGGCGGTACGGCCATTGCGGCCGATCACCTTGCCGAGGTCGTCGGGGTGCACCCGGACCTCGAGAACCCGCCCACGACGCAGGGTCTTGGACGCGACCTGCACCTCGTCGGGATTGTCGACGATGCCCTTGACCAGATGCTCAAGCGCCTCTTCGAGCACCCTCAGGCCTCGGTCGACTCGGCCGGGGCAGCAGCCTCGGCAGCGTCATCGGCCTTCTTGTCGGCCTTCTTGGCCTTGGGGGTGATGGCCTCACCCTTGGGCTCGTCGCCGGCGGTCACGGCCTCGAAGAGGGCGCGGTGGTCGGCCTTGGGCTCGGCGGTCAGCAGCGGCGCCGGGGCCGGCAGGCCCTTGTGCTTCTGCCAGTCACCGGTGAGCTTGAGGATCGCCATGACGGGCTCGGTCGGCTGCGCGCCGACACCCAGCCAGTACAGGGCGCGCTCCGAGTCGACCTCGATGCGCGACGGGTTCTGCACCGGGTGGTACAGGCCGATCTCCTCGATGGCCCGGCCGTCACGGCGGGTACGGGAGTCGGCGACGACAATGCGGTAGTGAGGCGAACGGATCTTGCCCAGACGCTTCAGCTTGATCTTGACTGCCACTGGAGTGGGGTCTCCTGGTCTTGACGTGTTTGGACGCGACGGAGCACCACGTGGGGTTGTGGTTCCCGAGCGTCCGATGGACGCGTCAGCCGAAGGAGAGAGGGGTCCTGCACGGCTGCCGAGTGCTCAGCTGACCATTCTGCCATACGGCGGGCACGCTGCCGTACGCCCCGTACGTGCTCGCCGCACGGCAGAAGGGCCGGCCGTTCAGGCGACCGCCGCCGCCTCCGGGATACGGAAGGGGGTGCCGCACGCGCCGCAGACGATCGGTGCCTGCGCCAGCACGGACGGTACGACCCGGACGTTGCGCCCGCAGTCGCACACGGCTTTCACCCGGACGCCGCCCCCGGACGAGCCGTGCCGGGCCGCCGGGCCGCGGAAGCTGCGGGCGGTGTCGGCGGTGGTCGCCGCGGTGTGGGCCTTGAGGGCGCGCTGGAGCCTGTCGATAGTGGCTCGATAGCGCTTCTTGGTGTCCGGGCGTAGCTGGACCAGGGAGAAGCCGCTACTGGGATGCGGCTCCTCGGAGTGGTCCAGGCCGAGTTCGTCGGCGATCGCCAGGAAGCGTCGGTTGTGGTAACGGCCCGCGCGCGAGGTGTCACGGATGCCGCGGGCGGCGGCGACTCCGTGCACGGCCTCGTGCAGCAGCCGTTCGAAGGAGAGCTCGACGCCGCAGGCGGACGAGGACTCTCCGATCAGGGACTCTGGGGCGGCCAGATCCGGCAGTTCGGGGTGGTGCCGTTGAATGTCGGCCCACGCGACTGCCAGTTCGGCGGCGAGAACTGGTGGTGTCGTGCTCACGTCGTGACAACGAGCCGGGACCGCCCGGTGTTCCGATTCCGGGGCATCCCAAATAATTTGCACTCAACGGTCAGTTCTGAGTGATTCCCATGACTGAGGGCGGGTGCGGAGAACAGGGGAGAACCCGCGCACCCGCCCATAAGCCGGGACGTACTACCGATTACCTACGCCGCTTTTCGGTCATCGTCCGACCGGAGGCCGTCAGTAGGCCCGTGCGACGATCGCGACGGTGCCCGGCGCGTCGTCCGCGGCCGGTACCGAGCCGTCCTCGGCGACCAGGCAGCGTACGGAGACGCCCTGCCCGGCGAGGCGGGCCTCGCCCTCCGGGCCCAGGTCGGCCCACGGGATGCGGCCCCAGCCGGTGGCGGCGGCCTCGACGGCCTCGCCGATACCGGTCACATCGACGGTCCGGGCCTCACGGCGCTCGCGCGTCTGGCGCAGCAGGGTGGCCTGGTCCTCCTCCAGCACCTTGGGGAGCAGGGCGTCCAGCGCGTCGAGGGCCACCGGTTCCTTGCCGCCCGGAATGCGGCGGGCCAGCATCGCGGTGCCGTTCTCCAGGTCGCGCGGGCCGACCTCGACCCGCACCGGTACGCCCTTGAGCTCCCAGTCCACCGCCCGGCGTCCGAACGGGGTGTCGGTGCGGTCGTCGACCTGGACCCGGAGGCCGGCCGCCTTGAGCGCGGCGCCGATCTCACGGACCTTGGCGATGACCGTGTCGTCGCCCTTGATCGCCAGGACGACCACCTGGACGGGTGCCAGCCTCGGCGGCACGCGCAGGCCGCTGTCGTCGCCGTGGGACATGATCAGGCCGCCGACCATGCGGGTCGAGACACCCCACGAGGTCTGCCAGACAAGTTCCTGCTTGCCCTCGGCGGACAGGTACGAGGTGTTGAAGGCCTTGGCGAAGTTGGTGCCCAGCTCATGGCTGGTGCCCATCTGCAGGGCCTTGCCGTCGCCCATCATCCCTTCGAGGGTCAGGGTGTTGATCGCGCCGGCGAAACGCTCCCGGGCGGTCTTGCGGCCCAGGACGACGTCGATGCCGAGGACGTTGGTCATGAAGTCGCCGTACACCTCACGGTGGATCATGGCGGCGTAGGCGCGGGCGTCCTCGTAGGTGGCGTGCGCGGTGTGGCCCTCCTGCCAGAGGAATTCCGTCGTGCGCAGGAAGACCCGGGGCCGCATCTCCCAGCGGACCACGTTCGCCCACTGGTTGATCAGCAGTGGCAGGTCGCGGTAGCTCTGCACCCACTTGGAGAAGTACTCGTTGATGATCGTCTCGGAGGTGGGGCGGACGACGACCGGCTCGTCCAGTTCCTTGCCGCCGCCGTGCGTGACCACCGCGAGCTCGGGGGCGAAGCCCTCGACGTGCTCGGCCTCGCGGGTCAGGTACGACTGCGGGATGAAGAGCGGGAAGTAGGCGTTCTGCGCACCGGCCTCCTTGATGCGCGCGTCCATCTCCTGCTGCATCCGCTCCCAGAGGGAGTACCCGTAGGGCCGGATGACCATGGTGCCGCGCACCGGACCGTTGTCGGCCAGCTCGGCCTTGTTGACCAGGTCCTGGTACCAGCGCGGGAAGTCGGCCGCCTGGGGGGTGAGTACGGGAGCCTTTGCCATGGCGCAGATGGTACGGCGGCGGGGTGGTCAAACGTGAATCGGCGATCTGGCGCGCTGTACCGGAGCGCACACGGTCCGCACACAAGGAACCGTCCCCAACCCCTGGACGCGGGGCCCGAAGGGGAGTTGTCTGGCTTTCGGGACATCGCACACGGGGGAAAGCGACGACTCGGCGGATTGGGGCTGGCTCGATGACACCTACCCTCGCACGCGCACGCGTCCATTTCCGTTCCCGGGCCCGCTCCGGGGCCCTGGAACGAGCCCGGGAAGGGGCCCGGGACTGGGCAGAGATCCAGGAACGGATGCTCGTCCCGCTGTACGAGGCCGTGTACGAGCGGCTCGGTGTGGGCCCTGGCACAAGGATGCTCGGCCTGGGCTGCGGTTCGGGTCTTGCGCTGCTCATGGCGGCGGCCCGGGGCGCCCGCGTCACCGGGTGCGAACCGGACGAACGGCGGCTGGAGCTGGCCCGGGAGCGGCTGCTGCCGCCCGGGCCGCCGCGATACGGCGCCCCGGCGGCGGGCCGGGGCCGGCCGGACGCCGTCCGCTTGGTGCTCGGCGGACCCGAGCGGCTGCCCGCCTCGGCCGGACCGTTCACCCTGGTCACCGCTCTCGACCCGGCCACCCGGGCCGGTTTACCGGCCCCGGCGCTCGCGGCGGCCGCCGCTCTCGGCGGACGCGGCACCCCCGTGGTCCTGGCCGGCTGGGGACCCTCCGAACGCTGTGCCACCCACCGCGTGCTCCGGGTCGCCGCCCGTCTCGCCGAGCCCCGGGGGCCGGCGGGCCGGCTGCGGCTCAGCGGCCGTGACGACCTGGAGGAACTCGCCCGGGCCGCAGGCCTGCGGCCGGACGGCTCGGGCCGGGTCTCCTGCCCCTTCGGCTACGCCGACATGGACAGCGCGGTGCGCGGGATGCTCTCCACCGGGCTCTTCGACGACGCCGTGGCCGCCACCGACCAGGAGCAGGTCGAGAAGGAACTCGCCGAGGCCCTGCACCCCTACCGCCGTCCGGACGGCGGCGTGCGCATGGAGAACGTCTTCCGGTATCTCATCGCCCGGACGTAGGAAGGCCCCCTCAAAGGCCTCGCCCCCGGCGCCCGACCCCCGACCCCCGGCCCTCGCACGACCCCGGCCCCGGCCCCGGTCCCGCCCGGGCCCCGGTCCCGGCCCGTCAGCCCTCGGTCTTGGCCAGGCGCGTGATGCCCGCGGCCGCGTACGCCTCGGCCTCCTCCAGGGTCTCCGCCTCCAGCAGCGCGGCCGACAGCGCGTCGAGCTGGTCGCGGTGTGCGCCGAGCAGGTGGCAGGCGGTGCCGTAGCACTCGTCCACGATGCGCCGCATCTCCGCGTCCACGACATCGAGCGTCGCGGGCGCGGCGGACAGCCCGTACGGCTGCTGCCCGTCGCCCGGGATGGCGCTGAGCGGGCCCACCCGTTCGCTCATGCCCCACCGGCCGACCATGCCGCGGACGAGTTTGGTGACCTGCTCCAGGTCGTTCTCGGCGCCGGTGGTGATGACGCCGAAGACGACGTGTTCGGCGGCCATACCGCCCAGTGCGCCGATGATGCGGCCGCGCAGGTACTCCTCCGTGTAGGCGTAGCGGTCCGCGTCGGGGGTGGAGAGGGTGACGCCGAGGGCCCGGCCGCGCGGCACGATGGTGATCTTGCGGACCGGGTCCGCGCCGGGCTGGAGCATGCCCAGCAGTGCGTGCCCGGACTCGTGGTAGGCGGTGCGGCGGCGCTCCTCCTGAGGCATGACGAGCGGGCGTTCCGCGCCGAGCTGGATCTTCTCCAGGGCCTCGGAGAGCTCGGACTGCCCGACGGCGCTCTTGCCTCGCTTGACGGCGAGCAGCGCCGCCTCGTTGGCGAGGTTGGCGAGTTCGGCGCCGGTCATGCCGGGGGTGGTGCGGGCGACCTGCAGGAGGTCGACGTTGTCCTCCAGGGGGACCTCGCGGGTGTGGATGCGCAGGATCGCCTCACGGCCGGGCCGGTCGGGCGGGCTGACGTGGACCGTACGGTCGAAGCGTCCCGGCCGGGTCAGGGCGGGGTCGAGGACGTCGGGACGGTTGGTGGCGGCGACGACGACGACGCCCTCGGAGCCGGAGAAGCCGTCCATCTCGGTGAGGATCTGGTTGAGCGTCTGCTCGCGCTCGTCGTGGCCGCCGATGCCGCCGGCGGCACCCCGGGCCCGGCCGATGGTGTCGATCTCGTCGATGAAGATGATCGCCGGGGCGACCTTGCGGGCCTCGGCGAACAGTTCCCGGACCCGTCCCGCGCCGACACCGACGATCATCTCGATGAACTCCGACGCCGAGGCCGAGAAGAACGGCACGTCGGCCTCTCCCGCCACGGCGCGGGCCAGCAGCGTCTTGCCGGTGCCGGGCGGGCCGGCCAGCAGCACTCCGCGCGGCATCCGGGCGCCCAGCGCGCGGTAGGCGTCGGGCCGCTTGAGGAAGTCGACGACCTCGCT
Source organism: Streptomyces sp. RLA131 (assembly GCF_056270125.1). Lineage (NCBI taxonomy): Bacteria > Bacillati > Actinomycetota > Actinomycetes > Kitasatosporales > Streptomycetaceae > Streptomyces > Streptomyces sp. RLA131. The sequence continues at coordinate 6,058,877 of NZ_JBWDOQ010000002.1, read as the reverse complement.
CAACTCGGCTTCGACCTCGTCGATGCCGGCCACGTCCTCGAAGGTGGTGCGCCGGCCCTCCTCCCGGACCACGGGTTTGGGCGGTGCCTTGCGGCCGAAGCCGCCGAGTCCGCCGCCCAGGCCTCCCCCGCCGGCCATGGCCCGGCTCAGCCGGCGGCCGATGAGGATCCACAGCAGGACGAGGACCGCCATCGGCGCCAGCGAGATCAGCAGGTTGTACATGACGCTGCGTTCCTTGACCACCGGCTCTGCGGTGACGGTGACCTTGTTACGGGCCAGCGTGGCCCACAGGTCGTCGTCGGCGAAGACCGGCCGCTGGGTCTTGAACTTGGTGTACTTCCCGCCGCCGTCACCGGGGGGAACGGGCTGCTCCTTCTTGAGCTGCCCCTCGATGGCGTCGCCCTTGGAGTAGATCTTCGAGATGTTGTCGGCGCCGAGCTGCCTGTCGAACTCGGTGTACGACACCGTCGGCGTCCTGCCCCCGGTGAGCAGGGAGAGCACCAGATCCGTGACCACGAAGACCGCCACCGCGGTGAGGATCATCCAGCCCCAGCCGCCCAGCCGTCGGCGCGGGGACGTGGGCGGCTTGGGCGCACCCTCCGAACGCCACGGGTCGTCGGGCTTCTGCCGGGGCGGCACAGAATTGCTCATATTAGAACAATACGGACAAGAGCTGGGGTGTCGCCCCCGGAGCGTGGCCCGCCGGGCCGGGCCCGGGGCGACCGGGGCCGGGGCGACCGGGGCCGGCGATCAGAGTCCGGGCCAGTCCTCCACCGTCAGCGCGAAGCGCTCGTGGTCCCGCCAGGCGTCGTTCAGGAACAGGAAGCGCGGCGAGAAACCCTCGTGCCGGAAACCGAGCCGCTTCGCCAGCGCGATGGACCGCTCGTTCTCCGGCTGCACATTGATCTCCAGCCGGTGCAGCCCCAGACCGTCCGGGCTCGCCGCGAAGCAGCGGTCGACGACCAGCCGCATGCCCTCGGTCATCCGGCCGGTCCCGGCGTACGGCAGATAGCTGTCGTAGCCCAGCGTGGCGTTGCGGAAGCGGCCCCGGGCGATGTTCGCGACATTGCACTTGCCGACGATCCCGCCGACGCCGACGTCGCCCCCACCGACGCCCCCGCCGACGCCCCCGCCCCCAGCCACGCCGCCGCCGCCGGCCCCGTCGATGACCAGGAAGGTACGCAGCGACGCGCCCTGCTGCCGCAGCAGTTCGGGCAGCCCGTCGGGATCGACCGGATTCCACCGGCCGACATGCTCGGCGGAGCGGACGACGGCCTCGGCGTACGCGGGAATGTCTGCGGGGCGCGGCTCGCGGATCGTAACTCGCATTGCGCCATTGTCGTTCACGCCCACCCGGGCCGGGAACGCCCGCTACTGGGGAGGCAGGAGGTCCTTGAACTCCTTGGGCAGCTCGAAGTTCTCCTGCCCGGCCGGGAGGCCGAAGGCTCCGCCGGCCTGCTGCTCGCGCCGGGCGGCAGCCGCCTGCTCATCGGCCTTGCGCTTCATCGGGTTGCCCGACTTGCGCTTGCCCTTGGCCTGCTTGACCTGCTTCTTCTGCCGGCCGGCGCCGCCGCCCATGCCCGGGATGCCCGGCATGCCGGGGATCCCGCCGCCCTGGGCCATCCGGGACATCATCTTGCGGGCCTCGAAGAACCGCTCGACCAGGCTCTTGACCGCGCTGACGTCCACGCCCGAGCCGCGGGCGACCCGGGCCCGGCGGGAGCCGTTGATGATCGTCGGGTCCTGGCGCTCGGCGGGGGTCATCGACTTGATGATCGCCGCCGTGCGGTCCACGTCCCGCTCGTCGAGGTTGGCGATCTGGTCCTTGATCTGTCCCATGCCGGGCAGCATGCCGAGCAGCTTGGAGATCGATCCCATCTTCCGGACCTGCTCCATCTGCTGGAGGAAGTCGTCGAGGGTGAACTCCTTCGGGCCCTTCGCCAGCTTCTCGGCCATCTTCTGGGCCTCGGCCTGGGAGAAGGTCTGCTCGGCCTTCTCGATCAGGCTGAGCATGTCGCCCATGCCGAGGATGCGCGAGGCCATCCGGTCCGGGTGGAAGGCGTCGAACTCGTCCAGCTTCTCGCCGTTGGAGGCGAACATGATCTGGCGGCCGGTCACATGCGCGATCGACAGCGCGGCACCGCCGCGGGCGTCGCCGTCCAGCTTGGACAGCACGACGCCGTCGAAGCCGACGCCGTCGCGGAAGGCCTCGGCGGTGTTGACCGCGTCCTGGCCGATCATCGCGTCGACGACGAAGAGGATCTCGTCCGGGCTGACCGCGTCGCGGATGTCGGCGGCCTGCCGCATCAGCTCGGCGTCGATGCCGAGCCGGCCTGCGGTGTCGACGATGACCACGTCGTGCAGCTTGGTCCTGGCGTACTCGATCGAGTCCTTGGCGACCTTCACCGGGTCGCCGACGCCGTTGCCCGGCTCCGGGGCGAACACCGTGACCCCGGCCCGCTCGGCGACGACCGACAGCTGGTTGACGGCGTTGGGCCGCTGGAGGTCGGCGGCGACCAGCAGCGGGGTGTGGCCCTGGCCCTTGAGCCACAGGCCGAGCTTTCCGGCGAGGGTGGTCTTACCGGCACCCTGCAGACCCGCGAGCATGATGACGGTCGGCGGCTGCTTGGCGAAGCGCAGACGGCGGGTCTCGCCGCCGAGGATGCCGACCAGCTCCTCGTTGACGATCTTGATGACCTGCTGGGCCGGGTTCAGCGCCTGCGAGACCTCGGCGCCGGCCGCCCGTTCCTTGATCTTCGCGATGAACGCGCGGACAACCGGAAGCGCGACATCCGCTTCGAGCAGAGCGATACGGATCTCACGCGCCGTGGCGTCGATGTCCGCCTCGGAGAGCCTCCCTTTGCCCCGGAGGGTTTTGAAGGTGTTCGCCAAGCGGTCGGAGAGAGTATCGAACACGGCGCTCGTCGGTCCTCAGGGTCGGGGGCGGGGGCAGGGTGGATCGTCCTCTAGGGTATCCGCCCCGGCCGGACAATCATCCCTGCCTGCCGGATCCGGCAGGCAGGGGCGGCGGCCCCGCGTCAGCGGAGCGCCGCCTCGACGTCACGCGCGACCTCCGCCGCCCGTACGTCGGGCAGCGGCGAGCCGTCGGCGCCGGTGACGTAGAAGGCGTCGACCGCGTTGGCGCCCAGGGTGCTGATGCGGGCGGAGCGGACGCTGACGCCGGTGAGTTCCAGGGCGCGGCCGATGCGGTGCAGCAGGCCGGGGGCGTCCTGGGCCCGGATCTCGATGACGGTGGCGGAGTCCGAGGAGCCGGTGGCGACGGTGACGCGCGGCGGCGGCGCGGTGACACCCCGGCGCCGCGGATAGGCCGACTCGCGTTCGGCGAGCCGGGAGCCGATGTCGAGGGTGCCGCCGAAGGCCCGGTCGAGGTCGGCCCGCAGCCGGGCCGCCTCGGGCAGCGAGCCGTACTCGGCGGCGACACGCCAGCGCAGCAGGGTGACGGCGGCGCCGCCCAGGGGGTCCACGGAGCGCAGGTCGGCGGCCCGCACGGTGAGGCGGTGCAGGGCGAGGACACCGGCGGCCGCGGCGAGCAGTCCCGGGCGGTCGGGGACGGCGAGCAGCAGCTCGACGCCGACCTGCCGGCTGTCCTCGGAGTCGGTGTCGGACTCGGGGTCGGGCTCGGCGTGCGCGTGCAGGGCCAGCGCCGGGCCGCCGGTGCGGGCGGCCTCCACGGCGAGCCGCTCCTCCTCGGCGGTGGGCTCGGGCGCGGTGGGCTCGGGGACGGCTCCGCTGGACAGGACCTCGGCGACCCGCTTGGCCAGGTCGGTGACGAGCGAGGCCCGCCAGGTGCTCCAGGCGGCCGGGCCGGTGGCCAGCGCGTCGGCCTCGGTGAGGGCGTGCAGCAGTTCCAGCGTCTCGGTGTCGCGGACGGCGTCGGCGACGACCTGCACGGTGGCGGGGTCGTCGAGGTCGCGCCGGGTGGCGGTGTCGATGAGCAGCAGGTGGTGGCGGACCAGCAGGGCCAGGGTGTCGACGTCGGCGCGGCCGAAGCCCAGCCGGGCCGCGACGTCACGGGCGATGACCTCGCCGGCCACCGAGTGGTCGCCGGGCCAGCCCTTGCCGATGTCGTGCAGCAGGGCGCCGATCAGCAGCAGGTCGGGGCGGCTGACGCGGCGGGTCAGCGCCGAGGCGCGCACCGCGCACTCCACCAGGTGCCGGTCGACGGTCCAGATGTGGACGGCGTTGCGCTGCGGGCGGCAGCGGACCCGCTCCCAGTCGGGCAGCAGCCGGGTGATCAGGCCCTCGGCCTCCAGCGCCTCCCAGACCGGGACGGTGGACTCGCCGGCGCCCAGCAGGGTGAGCAGCTGCTCACGGGCCTCGGCGGGCCACGGCACGGGCAGCGGCCGGGCGGCCTGCGCGAGCCGCCGTACGGTGTGCAGGGACAGCGGAAGTCCGGTCTGCGCGGCGGCGGCCGCGGCGCGCAGCGGCAGGACGGGGTCGCGGTCGGGCCTGGCGGAGCGGGCCAGCACGGCCTCGCCGTCGTGTTCGACGACGCCGTCGGCGAGCGGGGTGCGCTCGGCGGGGGTCGGGGCGGCCTCGCCGCGGCCCAGTCCGAGCAGTCCGCGGCGCTTGGGGCGCATCTGGCGGGAGCGCAGCACCCGGCCGACCTCGCGCCAGGTGACGTCGGAGGCGTAGGAGACGGTGCGGGCGGCTTCGTAGACCTGCCGCAGCAGGGCGTCGGCGTCCAGCAGGCCGAGCGTGGTGGCGACCTGGTCCTGCTCCTGGAGGGCGAGCCGGTCGGTGGCACGGCCGGTGACCAGGTGCAGGGCGTCGCGGGCGTCCAGCAGGCGCGTACGGGCGTCCTCCAGGCCCTCGCGGGGGGCGTCGGCGAGCCAGGACGCGGCGACGGCGCGCAGGGCCGTGGCGTCGCGCAGGCCGCCCCGGGCCTCCTTGAGGTCGGGTTCCAGGAGATAGGCCAGTTCGCCCTGCCGTTCGGCGCGCTCGACGCACAGCTCGTGCAGCGCCGGCAGCCGCTTGGGGGCCTGGTTGCGCCAGTCGGCGAGGATCGCGGTGCGCAGGCCCGCGGTGAGGGCGGCGTCGCCGGCGATGTGCCGGGCGTCCAGCAGTCCGAGCTGGACCTTGAGGTCCTCGGCCGCTGTTCCGCGGGCCTCGGCGGGGGTGCGTACGGAGTGGTCCAGGGCCAGTCCGAGGTCCCAGACGGGGTACCAGACCTTGTCGGCCAGCGAGGCGACCGGGCCGGCCTTCTCGGAGCCGTCGTGCAGGAGCAGCAGGTCCAGGTCGCTGCGCGGGGAGAGTTCGCCCCTGCCGTAGCCGCCGACGGCGACCAGGGCGAAGCCGGTCACCCCGGCCTCGGCGGCGGCGCCGTGGGTCAGCGCGGCCAGCCAGCGGTCGGTGAGGTCCGCCAGGGCCTTGCGGCGTGGCGGACCCGAGGGCCCCTCCTCGGTCAGGAGGCGCAGCCGGGCCGCCGCGTAGCCTGCGGGGTCGTTTTCGTCGCTGGCTTTCGCTTCGACGCTTTCCGTCACGCTGACTCCAGACGCAGGCTCTACATACCTTCAGCAACAAGTGTGGGGCGCGGCCAGGGAATTCCCTGGCCGCGCCCCGGGGTGTCACAGCGCGTCGGGGCCGCGCTCGCCGGTACGGACCCGGACCGCGGTCTCGACCGGGACCGACCAGACCTTGCCGTCACCGATCTTGCCGGTGCGGGCGGCCTTGACGACGACCTCGATCAGCTGTTCGGCGTCGGTGTCCTCGACCAGCACCTCGATGCGGATCTTCGGGACGAGGTCGACGGTGTACTCGGCACCGCGGTAGACCTCGGTGTGTCCGCGCTGGCGGCCGTAGCCGCTGGCCTCGGTGACCGTGAGGCCCTGTACGCCGAAGGCCTGCAGCGCCTCCTTGATCTCGTCCAGCCGGTGCGGCTTGACAACCGCCGTGATGAGCTTCACGCGTCCACCTTCTTGCTGTCGCTGCTGTCCAGGGCGGAGGCGACCGCGCGGGCGGCGCCGCCGACACCCGCGAAGTCGTACGCGGTCTCGGCGTGCTCGACCTGGTCGATACCCGCGACCTCGTCGTCCTCACTGACGGTGAATCCGATCACCAGGTCGATGACCTTGGCAAGGATGGCGGAGACGATCAGCGAGTAGAACAGGACCACGGTGACACCGACGGCCTGCTTGCCGAGCTGGGCCGCGCCGCCGCCGTAGAACAGGCCCTTGACGTCCTGGCCGACGCCGCCGGTGGCGAAGAAGCCGATGAGCAGGGAGCCGACGATGCCGCCGACCATGTGGACGCCGACGACGTCGAGCGAGTCGTCGTAGCCGAACTTGTACTTCAGGCCGACCGCGGCGGCGCAGGCGACACCGGCGATGACGCCGACCGCGATGGCGCCGAGCGGGCTGACCGAACCGCAGGCGGGGGTGATGGCGACCAGACCGGCGACCGCGCCGGAGGCCGCGCCCAGGGTGGTGAAGGAGCCGTGCTTGATCTTCTCGTACGCCAGCCAGCCGAGGACGGCGGCGGCGGTGGCGACCTGGGTGTTGGTGAAGGCGATACCGGCGACACCGTCGGCCGCGACCCACGAGCCGGCGTTGAAGCCGAACCAGCCGAACCACAGCAGACCGGCGCCGAGCATGACCAGCGGCAGGCTGTGCGGACGGAACGGGTCCTTCTTGAAGCCGACGCGCTTACGGATGACGAGGATCGCGCCCAGGGCCGCCGCACCGGCGTTGATGTGGACCGCCGTACCACCGGCGAAGTCGATCACGCCGTACTTGAAGAGCCAGCCGTCGGAGGCCCAGACCCAGTGGGCGACCGGGAAGTACACGATCGTGACCCACAGGGTGATGTAGATCGACCAGGCGACGAACTTCACGCGGTCCGCGAGGGCGCCGCTGATCAGGGCCGGGGTGATGATCGCGAACATCAGCTGGAAGACGGCGAAGACATAGGTCGGTACGCCGTTGACCCACACCTCGGTATTGCCGATTCCGCGCATGCCGAGCCAGTCGAAGCCGCCCAGGAGGCCGCTGCCGCTGTCGAACGCGATGCTGAATCCGTAGAGGGTCCAGAGCACCGTCACAATGGCGATGGCCACAAAGCTCATCATCAGCATGTTCAGGGCGCTCTTGACCCGGACCATGCCGCCGTAGAAGAAAGCGAGACCGGGGGTCATCACCAGCACCAGCGCGGCGCTGATCAGCATGAACGCCGTATTGCCGGTATCGATCTTGGGTGCATCCGCGGCAAGCGTCAGGAGGCTTGCTGCCATCGGCGTCTCCTCGTCATCTCGTCATCCGAACGGCCCGTGCGGGGGGTGAGTACGGTGGGCCGGTTTTGGCCATGAGATTGCCTAATGCGGGTTTCCGTCAGTGCCGCTCGATGTTTCGTCGCCGTGACGAACAAGTCGGGCATGTTACGTAGGGGTGAATCGCCATCCCACCGGTTGCCGCCGTGACTAGTCTGTGACCCCCTGGCGGCCCCCGCGAGCTGTATACGTCGGCCGGGCGCGGGCCGTACGGGGGCCCGGACACACTGGCCGGGACACAGTGGACCGGCCGCGGTCACCATCCGGTTGACCTGGCGTGGGGGAGCCGAGTCGGGCTGATCGGGATGGCGGCCGCGGCCGGGGTTCTTCGCCGGACCGGAGGAGCTCCCGGCGCGGAGGGGCGGTGCGCGCGCCGGGAAGCGGCGCGGCGCGGGGCTCAGGCGGTCTCCGCGACCTCCGGCAGATGGGTCGCCAGCCGCTCGGTGAGCTGGGCCACGGCGGGCACGTCCCCGAAGTCGCGCAGGGCGGTGTCGGAGGTCTTGCGGATACGGGTGTTGACCCGCTCGGAGCGGATCTTCCGGGCGACCCCGATGGCCTGGATCGTCAGGTCGGCGGCCTGCTCCGGCTCGCGTTGCAGCAGGTGCACCGAGGCCATGCCGATCAGGTTGAGGGCGTACGCCCGCTGGTGCACCGGGTCCTCGCCGAAGAGCTCGACGGCCCGCGCCATGACGGGGTGGGCGAGCGAGGCGTAGGTGGGGCTGCGGCCGGCCACGTAGGCCAGGTCGCGGTAGGAGTGGGCGTTCTCCGCGTTGAGCTCGGCCTCGTTGAAGAAGCTGATCCAGTCCGGGTCCTCGGCGGCGCGGGAGTCGGTGAAGCTGTCCTCGGCCATCCGCACCGCCCGGTGGCACTTGCTGACCTGGCCCATGCCCGCGTAGGCGCGGGCCTCCATCGCGTACAGCATCGCCTGGGTGGTGGCGCCGGCGCTGTCCCGGCTGCCGTACTGCGCGAGGTGGATGAGCTCCAGGGCGTCGTCCGGGCGGTTCAGGTGGATCATCTGGCGGCTCATGCTGGACAGCACGAAGGCGCCCAGCGGCCGGTCGTCGGCCTCCTTGGCGGCGTGCAGGGCCAGCACGAAGTACTTCTGGGCGGTCGGCTGGAGCCCGATGTCGTACGACATCCAGCCGGCCAGCGCCGCGAGGTCGGCGGTGACCCGGTACAGCCGCCTGGCGACCCGCTGCGGGTGCGGCTCCTGGAGCAGGTCGGTCACCTCGTGCAGCTGCCCGACGACGGCCTTGCGGCGCAGCCCGCCGCCGCACTGGCTGTCCCACTGGCGGAACATCACCGTGGTGGCCTCCAGCAGCTCCAGCTCGGGCTCCGAAAGGCGCGAGACCCGGCCGCTTGTCCCGGGGTCCCGGGGCAGGGGGAGCCCGGCGTCGGGGAAGCCCGGCGGGGCCGGCAGCAGCCAGCGCTGCATCGGCTCGACCAGGGCCGGGCCGGCCGCCAGCGCCAGCGAGGCCCCGAGGAAGCCGCGACGGCCGAGCATCAGGTCGCTGCGGGAGAACTCGTTGATCAGCTGCACGGTCTGCGGGCCGGCCCACGGCAGGTCCACTCCCGAGGAGGCGGTCGGCTGGTGCACCGAACGCAGCCCCAGGTCCTCGACCGGCACCACACAGCCGAAGCGCTCGGAGAACAGCTCGGAGAGGATTCTCGGGATCGGCTCGCGCGGCTGCTCGCCGTCCAGCCAGCGGCGCACCCGCGAGGTGTCGGTGCTGACGTGCAGTGCGCCCATCTGCCGGGCCCGGCGGTTGACCTGGCGCGCCAGCTCGCCCTTGGACCAGCCGCTGCGCACGAACCACGAGTTCAGCTGCGCGTTGGGCTGCTTGTCCTGTGTGCCGGCCACCGAGAGGCCCCCATTCCGACATTCCGGGTCGCCCCGGGTCGCCCGACGCCCAACGCCGTTGCCAACGATAGGGCTTGATCACATCCGCGACTCCCCCGCTTGCCCCCGGCACAACCGTCGGCGGAAGCGATTTCGCGCGGCTTGATGAACCGAAAGTAATCCTACGATCACCCGTCCGGCGAGCCCCGGTGGCGAATCGCCACCATTCGCCACCCCTTCGAATGAACTACGCCGTGGCCATAGGCGATTCACTTGACACATGCCGATCACACGGGAGTCGGCTGATCAGGCGCGGGCGTAACCATCTGCGACCGCGACCCGTTGGGGGTGTCATGGGCTTCACTATCGGCAGCATGCGGACCATTCGCGACATGCCGTACATGCGGCAGGGCGCGCGCCGCCGGACACGAGCCTCGGCGTGCACGACGGTCGCGGAGTACACCGGGTTGTGCGGCTGGGACGTCACGCCCGGCGCGCGCGCCTCGCGCGGCGGCGAGTGCTCCTGCGGTGTCGCGCACTGCGTCGCCCCCGGCGCGCATCCGCTCCCCTTCGCCGGGGTGGTCCCGGCCGGCGCCACGCTGGAGGAGGTCACGGCCGCGTGGGACCAGGCCCCCGGCGCGTCGGTGCTGCTGCCGGTGGGGCGCTGTTTCGACATCATCGAGGTGGCCGAACGCCCCGGGCTCCGCGCCCTGGTCCGGCTGGAACGCATGGGGCTGCGGCTCGGCCCCGTGGCCGCCACGCCCACCGGGCGGGCCCAGTTCTTCGTGGCCCCCGGCGCCGCCGCGGAGCTGCCGCACCTGCTCTACCGGATGGGCTGGGACGACGCCGACCTGGACCTGCGCTGTCTCGGCCCCGGCGACCACGTCACCGCTCCGCCGTCCGACCTCGCGGGGCTGGGCCCCGTCCGCTGGCTGCGCGCGCCCGCCTTCGACACGGCCCCCCAGCCCCCCGAGGCCCGCCTCCTGCTCGGCACCCTGGCGTACGTCTGCCAGCGCGGCCGCGCCTAGGCAGCCGGGCGGGAGCCGCCTCCGCACGGCCGGCGGGCGGGACCCGCCCTCCGCACGGCCGGCGCCATTTGTCGGACGGGCCCAGGGCGGTCACCCCGGGGGGCGCGGGGCTGCTACGCCTCGCCGATCAGGGCGTCCACGAACGCCTCCGGTTCGAACGGCGCCAGGTCGTCCGCGCCCTCGCCCAGGCCCACCAGCTTCACCGGCACGCCCAGCTCGCGCTGGACCGCGATGACGATGCCGCCCTTGGCGGTTCCGTCGAGCTTGGTCAGGACGATGCCGGTGATGTCGACGACCTCGGCGAAGACACGGGCCTGGACGAGGCCGTTCTGGCCGGTGGTGGCGTCCAGGACGAGGAGGATCTCGTCGACGGGCCCGTGCTTCTCCACGACGCGCTTGACCTTGCCGAGCTCGTCCATGAGGCCGGTCTTGGTGTGCAGCCGCCCGGCCGTGTCGATGAGTACGACGTCGGCGCCCTCGGCGATGCCCTCCTTGACGGCGTCGAAGGCCACCGAGGCGGGGTCGCCGCCCTCGGGGCCGCGGACGGTGCGGGCGCCGACCCGGTCGCCCCAGGTCTGGAGCTGCTCGGTGGCGGCGGCGCGGAAGGTGTCGGCGGCGCCGAGGACGACGCTGCGGCCGTCGGCGACCAGGACACGGGCGAGCTTGCCGGTGGTGGTGGTCTTGCCGGTGCCGTTGACGCCGACGACCATGACGACGGCCGGCTGCTCCTCGTGGCCGTCGGTCCGCAGGGCGCGGTCGAAGTCCGTGCCGAGCAGGTTGAGCAGTTCCTCGCGCAGCAGTGAGCGCAGCTCGGCGGGCGTACGGGTGCCGAGCACCTTCACCCGGGTACGCAGCCGCTCGACCAGTTCCTGGGTCGGCGTCACGCCGACGTCGGCGGTCAGGAGGGTCTCCTCGATCTCCTCCCAGGTGTCCTCGTCGAGGTGCTCGCGGGACAGCAGCGCGAGCAGTCCCTTCCCGAGCGTGTTCTGGGAGCGCGACAGCCGGGAACGCAGCCGGACCAGCCGGCCGGCGGTGGGTTCGGGCTGTTCGAGCTCCAGAACCGGCGCCGCGGGGCCGGCCGGAGCCTCGGGCAGCTCGACTTCCTCGATGGTCCGCCGGGGTTCGTCCCGGGGGACCTCGGCGTCCTCACCGACGTGCGGTTCGGCGGGCGGGGCGGTGATCGTCGGTGCGGCGGACGGCGGCGCGGGGGGCAGCTGCCGCTTCTTGCGGCGGGTGCCCACGAAGAGGCCGCCGGCCGCGACGACCGCGACCAGGGCGATGACTACGGCAAGGATGACGGTTTCCATAACTCCCCCAGTATCGGTCACGCGGCAGGCGGGCGGCGGCAGGGCGCCGCCGTCCGCCGTACCCCTATTCATCTGACGCAGTGTCAGTTATTTTCGGCCCATGGCCGTCACCGTCGTACGTTTCAATCTCGTCGACCCAGCCGGTACCCCCGATGCCCGCTCCCACCGCTACCGGTCCGCCGTGGAGATGGCCGCGTACGCCGACGAGCACGGCGTGGCGACCGTCCAGACCGAGGAGCACCACGCCTCCCCCGACGGCTGGCTGCCCTCCCCGCTGGTCTTCGCCGGAGCCGTGCTGGGGGCGACCCGGCGGATCGCGGTCACCGTCTCCGCGCTGATCGGGCCGCTCTACGACCCGCTGCGGCTGGCGGAGGACATCGCCGTCCTCGACCTGCTCGGCGGCGGCCGGCTGGTCACCGTGGCCGGGATCGGCTACCGCGAGGAGGAGTACGCGGCGCTCGGCGCCGACTGGAAGCGGCGCGGCGCGGCGCAGGACGAGGTCCTGGAGACCCTGCTCGCCGCCTGGACCGGCGAGCCCTTCACCTTCCGCGGCCGCACCGTCCGGGTCACCCCGGTGCCGTGCACCCGGCCGCACCCGCTGCTGCTGGTCGCCGGCAGCTCACGCGCGGCGGCGCGCCGGGCGGCCCGGCTGGGGCTGCCCTTCTTCCCCAGCGCGCACCTGCCCGAGCTGGAGGCCTACTACCTGGCGCGGACCCGGGAGTACGGCACCGAGGGATGGTGCCTCATGCCGCCGGCCCGGGTGCCGCTGCTGCACATCGCGGAGGACCCGGAGCGGGCCTGGGCCGAGTACGGCGGGTATCTGCTGCGGGAGGCGCTGACGTACGCGTCCTGGCAGAACGAGGGCATCCGCTCGGCGGTGCGCTCCGCCTCGCGGACCGTGGCCGAACTGCGGCGTGAGGGCGTCTACCGGATCCTCACCCCGCAGGAGTGCGTCGAACTGGCCGGGGCGGGCGGGGAGCAGGCGAGCCTGGTGCTGCATCCGCTGTGCGGCGGCATGCCCGTCGACGAGGGCTGGCGGAGCCTGCGGCTCTTCGCCGAGCAGGTCGTGCCGCGCCTGGAGGCCTGAGCCGGGCGGCCCGGGCCGGGGCCCGGGCCTCCGGAGACCGGCGGGAGGGGCGAGCGGGCAGCGGGGACCGTGGGGTCAGCCCATCTCCTCCAGCGTCTTGCCCTTCGTCTCCGGGACGAACTTCAGGACGAAGGGGATCGACAGGGCCGCGAAGGCCGCGTAGATGACGTAGGTCCCCGACAGGTTCCACTCGGCCAGGCTCGGGAAGCTGGCCGTGATGACCCAGTTGGCGATCCACTGCGCGGAGGCGGCGACGCCGAGGGCGGCGGCGCGGATCCGGTTGGGGAACATCTCGCCGAGGAAGACCCAGACCACGACACCCCAGGACAGCGCGAAGAACAGCACGAAGGTGTGGGCCCCGACGAGGGCCACCGTGCCCTCGGTGTTCGGGAGGCTGATGTTGTCGCCGGTGCCGGTCTTGTGGGCGAAGGCCCAGGCCACCAGGGCGAGGGAGAGGGTCATACCGGCGGAGCCGATGAGGGCCAGCGGCTTGCGGCCGATGCGGTCGACGAAGACCATCGCGATCACGGTACCGATGATGTTGATGATCGACGTGGTGAAGGAGTAGAGGAAGGAGCTGCTCGGGTCGATACCGACGGACTGCCACAGCGTCGCCGAGTAGTAGAAGATCACGTTGATGCCGACGAGCTGCTGGAAGACCGACAGGCCGATACCGATCCAGACGATGCGCAGGAAGCTGAAGCGGCTGCCGAGCAGGTCCTTGAAGGAGGGCTTGTGCTCGCGGCGCAGGTGGTCGCGGATCTCGGCGATGCGCGCGTCGAGATCGACCGAGGAGCCCTCGACGTCGCGCAGCACCGCCTCGGCGTCCTGGATGCGGCCGGCGGCGATCAGGTAGCGGGGCGACTCGGGGATGGCCAGGGACAGCAGTCCGTAGAGGACGGCCGGGACCACCATCACCCCGAGCATGACCTGCCAGGCTTCGAGACCGCCGACGAGCGTGCCGCGCTGGTCGCCGTCGGCGGCCTGCAGGATGCCCCAGTTGACGAGCTGGGAGATGGCGATGCCGGTGACGATCGCCGCCTGCTGGAAGGAACCGAGCCGGCCGCGGTACGCCGCCGGGGCCACTTCGGCGATGTAGGCGGGGCCGATGACGGAGGCCATGCCGATGGCGAAGCCGCCGATGACCCGCCACATGGCCAGGTCCCAGAGGGCGAAGGGCAGCGCCGAGCCGACGGCGCTGATGGTGAACAGCACCGAGGCGATCTGCATCACGCGGATACGGCCGATGCGGTCGGCGATCCGGCCGGCGGTGGCGGCGCCGATCGCGCAGCCGATGAGGGCGATGGCGACGACCTGCGCGAGGGCGGCGGGGCCGACGTCGTACTTGCCGCGGATGCCTTCGACGGCGCCGTTGATGACGGAGCTGTCGTAGCCGAAGAGGAAGCCGCCCATGGCGGCGGCCGCGGTGATGAAGATGACGTGGCCGAGGTGGTCCGGATGGGCCCGGCGGCCTCCGGCGTCGACCTGGGGTGTGGTGCTGCTCACGGTTACTCCTGGGGCTCAGCGCTGAGCCCTCCGGTGGGGGGCTTGATCTTTGAGTGTCAGCCGATACGGCGACCGGCACCACCCGAAGGCTGTTACATCGCTGAAGACCTTATTCCTTCAAGTATTGAAGTCAAAACTTCCCCGCGGGCGCCCAAATCCGGCCTGGGACCCCATACTGGGTCGTCGGCCTGATTTATTAGTTGAATGTAAACACCAAGTTCTCTAGCGGAGCCGCTGGCTGATGACCTTCGACACGCCGTCCCCCTGCATGGAGACCCCGTACAGCGCGTCGGCGACCTCCATCGTGCGCTTCTGATGGGTGATCACGATGAGCTGCGAACTCTCCTGCAGCTCCTCCATGATCCGGATCAGCCGCTGCAGGTTGGTGTCGTCCAGGGCCGCCTCGACCTCGTCCATCACGTAGAACGGGCTCGGCCGGGCCTTGAAGATCGACACCAGCATCGCCACGGCGGTCAGCGAGCGCTCGCCGCCCGACAGCAGCGACAGCCGCTTGACCTTCTTGCCCGGCGGACGGGCCTCCACGTCGACGCCGGTGGTCAGCATGTTCTCCGGGTCGGTGAGGATCAGCCGGCCCTCACCGCCCGGGAAGAGCCGTGAGAAGACCCCCTCGAACTGCCGGGCCGTGTCGTGGAACGCGGCCGTGAAGACCTGCTCGACCCGCTCGTCCACCTCCTTGACGACCTGGAGCAGATCCGTCCGGGTCTTCTTCAGGTCCTCCAGCTGCTCGCTGAGGAACTGGTGCCGCTCCTCCAGCGCCGCGAACTCCTCCAGGGCCAGCGGATTGACCTTGCCGAGCTGCGCGTACGCCTTCTCGGCGGCCCTCAGCCGCTTCTCCTGCTCGGCGCGGTCGTAGGGACGCGGCCGGTTGCGCGGGTGCTCCGGGTCCTCCGGCAGCGTCTCGCCCTCGGCGGGCGGCGACGGCGGGACCGGCAGCCCGGGACCGTACTCGCCGACCAGACCGGCCGGCTCGATGCCGTGGTCCTCCAGCGCCTTGGCCTCCAGCTGCTCGATCCGCGTCCGCTTCTCGGCGCCGAGGACCTCGCCCTTGTGGACGTCGTCGGTGAGCCGGTCCAGTTCCGACTTCAGCTCCCGGCCCCGCCGGCGCTCCTCGCCGAGTTCCGCCTCGCGCCCGGCCCTGGCCCCCTCGGCCGCCGCCCGCTCCTGCTCCGCCCGGGTGACCGAGACCTGGACGTGGGCGAGCAGCCCGCGCGCTCCGGCCAGCACGGCGGAGGCCACGGTGGCCTCGTACTCCAGACGGGCCCTGCGGCGGGCCGCGCGGGCCCGGGTCTCGCGCTCCGCGTGGGCCGCCCGGTCCAGGCCGTCGGCCCGGCCGGCAAGGCCCTTGACCCGCTCCTCGTGGGTGCGCGCCTGGAGGCGGGCCTCCATCTCGGTCTGCCGGGCGTTGGCGCCGTCGGCGGCCAGCCGGTCACGGGCGGAGGTGTCCGGCTCCTCCCCGTCCTCGGAGCCCGCGGCCGCCTCCTCGGCCTCGCCCAGGCGGTACGACAGCTCCTCGAACTCCTCGGTGGCGGCGGCCATCGCCTCCTGCGCCCGGCCGACGGCGGCCGCGGCACGGTCCGCCTCGCCGGCGGCCGCCCGCGCCTGGCCGGCCAGCCGGCCGAGCTGCTGGGCCACGGACGACTTCTGCTTCTCCACCGCGCGCCGCCGCCCGGTCAGCTCGTCCACCACGAGGGCCGCCGCCGCCCGGCGTTCCTTCGCCCCGCTCTGCTCCTGGGCCAGGGCCTCGCAGACCCCGGCCAGCCGCTCCAGCTCCGCGGCGGCCTCGTCCACGGCGGCCCGCACTTCGAGGAGGCTGGGCGCGCCGGCGGAGCCGCCCTGCGCGAAGTGCGCGCCCAGGATGTCGCCTTCGGCGGTGACGGCCGTGAGGTGCGGGTGCGCGGCGACGAGCGCCTCCGCGTCGGCGAGGGTGGGTACGACGACGTGGTCCCGGAGCAACCGCCGTACCGCGGGCAGCAGTTCGGCGGGGCCCGAGACCAGGGCTGCGGCGTGGACGAGCCCGGGGTCGGCGGCCTCGGTACGGGCGTGCGGGACGGCGGCGGTCACGGTGGGCGCGGGCGCCGACGCCGGCTGGGGACCGGCGGCGGGGCCCGAGGCGGGACCGGCGGCAGGACCGGCGGCAGGACCCGCGGCCGGAACGGCCCGGCCGTCCGCCACGGCCTCGCGTGCGGGGACCGCGCCCCCGCCGTGCGGGTCGCTCTCCCCCGGCCCGGCGGCGGTGGCGCCGTCCGCCACCAGCAGCGCGGCCCGGCCCGCGTCGTCCCTGCGCAGCAGGCGCAGCGCCTCGGCGGCGGCCCCGGGGCCGGAGACCGCCACCGCGTCGGCGGCGGCGCCCAGCGCGGCGGCGACCGGCACCTCGGATCCCGCGGTGACCGTCAGCAGCCCCGCCGCGGGCCCGAGCAGACCCGACAGCCGCTCCCCCGCCGCCAGCAGGGCGCCGGTGCCGTCCTTGCGGCGAAGGCCCAGCGCGAGGGCGTCGTGCCGCGCGGCGGTGGCGGCGCGTTCGCGTTCGGCGGCGGTGGCGGCGTCCCGGGCGGCGGAGTGTGCCGCGTCGGCGGCGGACCGGGCGTGCTGGGCGGCGTCCAGGCGTTTGTCGAGCTCGGAGTCGTCGGCGTCCAGGTCCTCGACCTCCGCCCTGAGCTGTTCGTACTCCTCCTGGGCGGACTCGGCGCGGTCCCGGGCCTCGTGGCGGGCGGCGGACAGCCGGCCGATCTCGGCCTCGGCCGACGAGGCCCTGGAACGGGCCGCGTTGACCTGGCCGTGCAGCCGGGCGAGCCCTTCGCGGCGGTCCGCGAGGGCGCGGGCGGCGGCCTTGAGCCGCTTGTCCTCGTCGGCCAGCCGGCGCTCCAGTTCGGCCCGGTGGCCGACCGTGTCGTCCAGGGCGCGCCGGGCGGCGTCCAGCGCCTCCGTCAGTTCGGCCTCCTGTTCGCGGATGCGGGCGGCCTCGCGTTCCATGTCCTCGGGGTCGCGGCCCCGGCGCTCCTCGGGCGGCTGGCCGGTGGCATGGCGTACCCGCTGCTCGGCGAGGCCGATGGTGCCCCGGACCCGCTCCGCCAGCTGCGACAGTCCGTACCAGGTGGCCTGGGCGTCGGCGAGCCGGGGGGCGAGGGCGCGGACCTGCTCCTCCAGCCGGGCCTCGCGCCGGACGGCCTCGGCGAGCAGCGCTCCGACGGTGTCCCGGTGCTCCTTGAGGGCCGCCTCGTCGGCGACTTCGGTGCGCAGCGCGTCCCGCAGTGTGACAAGATCGTCGGCAAGGAGCCGGAGGCGCGCGTCGCGCAGATCGGCCTGGATGACCGCTGCCCGGCGGGCCACTTGCGCCTGCCGTCCCAGTGGCTTGAGCTGTCGCCGCAGTTCACCGGTGAGATCCTGGACACGGGCGAGGTTGGCCTGCATCGCGTCCAGCTTGCGCAGCGCTTTCTCCTTGCGCTTGCGGTGCTTCAGCACGCCCGCGGCCTCCTCGATGAAGGCGCGGCGGCCCATCGGATCGGCGTGCAGTACGGAGTCGAGCTGGCCCTGGCCGACGATGACGTGCATCTCGCGGCCGATGCCGGAGTCGGAGAGCAGCTCCTGGATGTCGAGCAGCCGGCAGGTGTCGCCGTTGATCTGGTACTCGCTGCTGCCGCCGCGGAACATGATCCGCGTGATGGTGACCTCGGCGTACTCGATGGGCAGCACGCCGTCGCTGTTGTCGATGGTCAGTGACACCTCGGCCCGGCCCAGCGGGGGCCGCCCGGTGGTGCCGGCGAAGATGACGTCCTCCATCTTGCCGCCGCGCAGCGACTTCGCGCCCTGCTCGCCCATCACCCAGGACAGCGCGTCCACGACATTGGACTTGCCGGAGCCGTTGGGGCCCACGACGCAGGTGATGCCCGGTTCGAAGCGCAGGGTCGTCGCCGAGGCGAACGACTTGAACCCGCGCAGGGTCAGGCTCTTGAGGTGCACGCCGCTGAACCCTACCCTCCGCTCACCCTCCGCTTTGGTGACCGCCCCGGCGTTTCACGGGAGTACGCGCAGGGCACATCAGACCGTAGGGGTGGAGGTCACGGGAGGTCCAGAGGAGACGCCAGGCGCAGGTGCGCGGCAGGGGTGGACATGACGAAGGGACGCCGGAGCGTCCCTTGCACATTCCCAAGGGGGCACGTCGCCACTGATCCGCCGAAAAGCGGGATCAAGCGAGAACGGGCTCCGCGTGGTGTACGTCGATGCTGCTGAGCAGCGACTCTTCGTGCGACGCGGCAGCAAGCGCATCGTTCTCGGCCTGGATTCGTACAAGCTCGGACTCCAGGTCCTGAACGCGCTGCTGCAGCCTTCGCATCTCGGAGAGAAGTCGCGGGTCGGGGCCGCCGACGTAACCGAGAAGCGCCTTTGCCATGATGGATGGTCCTCCACGCTGAGTGACCGAACCGGGAGCGGTCTGGGTCGTGAGTGAGGGGTTTTGGCCCGCGCCCTGTAGCTCCGGAGTTGTCTTTTTCAAGCCATAACAACCTCGGTGGGCGGGGCTTCCAGCGTCTCACCAAATGGTTTGAGGGTCAACACGATCACAGCCCACTCGTCGCGCATGCCTAAGAAATCACGGCGCCGCATATGCGCCGGTCGCATGCCGCGAGGCTGTAGATCGTCCTCGATGACCGCAGCCTTGCATGCCGTTCCGCAAAAGGCAACCTCCCCGCAGAGCTTGGTTCATGAGATTCCCGGCGGGGTCGTGCTCCGCGCGTCCACCTGCGAGGACGGTGGCGGCTCAGCGGATCTCGAAGCCCTCGTAGCCACCCCTGGGGAGACCCCAGATCTCGGTGACGCCGTCCACCCTCCCGGGCGTGTCCCCGTCCCGCAGCCACAGCAGGAGCCGCTCGCACCGCTCGCGGTCCCCTTCGGCGACGATCTGGACCCGGCCGTCTGCGAGATTGCTCACATAGCCGGCCAGCCCCCCTGTCTCCAGGGCGTACGCCCGTGTCCACCAGCGGAAACCCACTCCCTGGACCTTTCCGCGGACCCAGGCGGTGAGACGGACATTCTTGTTCATGTCTCGCACGTTATCCCGCGAGTTCTCACAGGTTCACCACAGTCACTCTTGGTTTTCGATACAGTCGCGCCGCAACAGGACTCGCCCGTTCGGGTGATCCCCATCGACGCAAGGACAGCACCGGATGGGTCGCCATTCACGTTCTGCCCCACCGCCCGTGATCGCCCGGAGCGGTGGAGGCCGCCGCCGGCGCGCGGCGGCGGCGGACCGCTCGACCATGAAGCGGCGCCGTCACCACCCGGTCAGGACCGGACTGCTGGCCACGTCCGCGGCGATGGCCGTAGGGGCGATCGCGGTGTCGGCGGGACTGCTCCCGACGCCGAACGGCTCGGGAGGGTACACCTTCCCCGGCAGTAACGCAGGTCAGGTCCAGGCCGGCGGCCAGGCCGAGAACACCGGCGTCCAGGGCAGCTCCTCGCCGACCCCGACCGACCGCGCCTCCACCCCCGCCAGCCGCGGCAACGACCGCTCCAGCGCCCCGGTGGCCACGCCCACGCCCTCCGCCAGCTCCTCGGCGCCGACGGCCCGCCCGAGCGCGCCGAGCAGCAGCAGTAGCAGCGTCCCGGTGTCACCCACGCCGAGCGCCAGCGCGTCCAGCACCGCCACCGCGCCCGCGGACCCCGACGCGAGCACGGCGGTCCAGGTGCTGACGCTGGTCAACGCCGAACGCGCCAAGATCGGCTGTGTCCCGCTGACCGCCGACGCCGAGCTCGCCGAGCTCGCCGAGGCCTTCAGCAAGGACATGGCCGCGCGGGACTTCTTCGACCACGTCGACCCGGACGGCAACGACCCCTGGGACCGCGCCGAGGCAGCCGGTGTCACCGGCCTCGGCGGCGAGAACATCGCCCGCGGCCAGGCCGACGCGGCCGCGGTGATGGACGCCTGGATGAACAGCCCCGGCCACCGGGCGAACATCCTCAACTGCAACTTCCGCACCCTCGGCGTCGGCGTCTTCGAGGGCGACGGCGGCCCCTGGTGGACGCAGGACTTCGGCTACTGAGCTAGCCGGCGCCGGGCCGGGCACCGGCCCGGCGCCGTCAGGCCCGGCGCCGTCAGGCCCGGCGCCGTCAGGCCCGGCGCCGTCAGGCCCGGCGCCGTCAGGCCCGGCGCCGTCAGGCCCGGCGGTGGCGGGCTCGGCCCGGCCCCCGTGAGAAGGCGTCGGGAAGTCATGGCTCGACCCGGTGGGGCGAGCGGCTGAGGGCCCTGATCGTGCCCGCCGGGCAGCGCGTGCCCGGGGTGCTCGCCGCCCGGCCGCGTTACGACGGGGCGCGCGGCGGGCGCTGACAGCGCGGGCAGTAGTAGCTGGAGCGGTTCATCCACGGCCTGCGGCGGATCTGCGTACCGCAGCGGCGGCAGGGCTCGCCCTCACGGCCGTAGGCGTCCAGGGAGCGGTCGAAGTACCCGGACTCCCCGTTGACGTTGACGTACAGGCTGTCGAAGCTGGTGCCCCCGGCGGCCAGCGCGTCGCCCATCACCTCGCGGATGTGGGTCAGGAGTTCGGTGACCAGGGGCCGGGTGAGGGTTGCGGTCGGGCGCTCGTAGTGCAGCTTCGTACGCCACAGCGCCTCGTCGGCGTAGATGTTGCCGACGCCGCTGATCAGCGACTGGTCGAGCAGCGCCCGTTTGACCGTCGTACGGCGGCGGCGCAGCGCGGCGTGGAACGCGGCCTCGTCGAAGGCGTCGTCGAGCGGGTCGAGGGCGATGTGGCCGAGCGGCAGGGGCGTCCCGTCGGGCGTCGTGGTGTGCAGGGAGAGCCCGCCGAAGGTGCGCTGGTCCACGAAGCGCAGCTCGGTGCCGAGGTCGTCGGTGAAGCGGACCCTGATGCGCAGATGGGTCTCGGGCGGGGCGTCCTGGGGCTGCACCAGGAGCTGGCCGCTCATGCCCAGGTGGGCGACGAGCGCGGTGCCGGCCTCCGGGAGCGGGAGCCACAGGTACTTTCCCCGGCGGTGGGCCTCGCCGAGGGTGGCCCCCTTGAGGCGGTCCGCGAAGTCCTCCGCGCCGGCGAGGTGGCGTCGTACGGCGCGGGGATGCCGCACCTCGGCCTCGGCGACCGTACGGCCGCTCACCCAGCGGGCGAGGCCTCGCCGTACGACCTCGACCTCGGGCAGCTCGGGCACGCGCCGTTCCCTTCGGGTGTGGTGCCGGGTGGTGCCCCGGTGGGGGCGGCCCGGCCTCCGCCTAGGCGGAGGCGGACGGGCTGCCCACCACCTGGGCCGAGATGGATCGCCAGGCCGCTTCCGCGGCCTGCTGCTCGGCTTCCTTCTTGCTGCGGCCGGTGCCGGTGCCGTACTCGACACCACCGACGCGGGCGGCAGCCGTGAAGGTCTTCTCGTGGTCCGGGCCGGTCTCGGTGACGACGTACTCGGGAACGCCGAGGCTCTCGCTCGCGGTGAGTTCCTGGAGGCTGGTCTTCCAGTCGAGGCCGGCGCCGAGGTTGGAGGACTTCTCGATGAGCGGGTCGAAGAGCCGGTGGACCAGCTCGGAGGCGGCCCCGAGACCCTGGTCGAGGTAGACCGCGCCGATCACCGCTTCAAGGGTGTCGGCGAGGATCGACGCCTTGTCCCGGCCGCCGGTGCCTTCCTCGCCACGTCCCAGGCGGATGAAGCTGCCGAGGTCGAGACCACGGCTGACTTCCGCCAGGGCGCGGGAGTTGACGACCGCGGCCCGGAGTTTGGCGAGGGTGCCCTCGGGGAGGTCGGGATGGGTTCGGTAGAGGGTGTCGGTGACCACCAGGCCGAGCACGGAGTCCCCGAGGAACTCCAGGCGCTCGTTGGTGGGCAGGCCACCGTTCTCGTATGCGTAGGAGCGATGCGTCAGCGCACGCACCAGAAGGGCGGGCTCAAGTGTGTACCCGAGCCGCCCTTCCAGAAGCGTGTGGGACGAGGCTGCCGTTTCTGACATGGAGCCCGTCACCCGCCGATCAGACCTCGAGGACCTGACGACGGTTGTAGGTTCCGCAGCTCGGGCACGCGATGTGCTGCTGCTTCGGCTCGTGGCAACGCTCGCACGCCACGAGGCTCACGGGCGCAGCCTTCCACTGCGAACGGCGGTGGCGCGTGTTGCTGCGCGACATCTTCCGCTTCGGAACAGCCACGGCTACTTCTCCTGGTTCTCGTCGGCGCCCTGGTCGGCACCGCTCTTCTGAAATTCCTGCAGGGCCGCCCAACGGATGTCGGTGGCCTCGTGGTGGTGGTCCGGGTCGTCCGCGAGCCGGGCTCCGCACTGGGAGCACAGGCCCGGACAGTCGTCCTGGCACACCGGCTGCAGCGGCAGTTCGAGAACCACCGCGTCACGCAGCACGGGTTCGAGGTCGAACAGGTCGCCCTCGAGGTGGAGTGTGTCCTCCTCCTCGGCGTCGTCACCGGCGTCGACGGGCTTGTGGTGCCCACCGGTCCGGGTGTCGGCGTCGGGGTAGGAGTACAGCTCCTGGAACTCCGCTTCGAGCTCACGCTCGATCGGCTCCAGACACCTTACGCACTCCCCCGAGAGCGTCGCACGGGCGGTACCCGTGACGAGTACCCCCTCCATGACCGACTCCAGGCGGAGGTCAATGCGGATGTCCGCGCCCTCGCGGACGCCGATCACCTCGATGCCGAGATCCTTGGGCGCCGGAAGCGTACGGGAGACCTTCTTCATCGCGCCAGGACGACGACCCAGCTCATGCGTGTCGAACACGAGCGGCTCGCGGTGGTCCAGGCGGGTGTTGATGGCTTCCTGCTTTCGTTTCGGTGCGGCGTGCTCCGTGAGACAGGGCACGCCAAAGCGCCGGGGGGATTACACGGCTGAGGGATCAGGATACCGGTCCCCCGGGCTCAGCCCAAACCGCGGCCCTGTTCCAGCTCACGGAGCCGGTCGAGGTCGATCATCCCGGTGTCGAAGAAGCTGGTCTCGTCCAGCGCGGGCTGCTGCTGCGCCTGCTGGTGCTGCTGTTGCTGCTGCTGTTGCTGGTCGTGCTGCTGGTAGCCGTACTGCTCGGTGTGCTGGGCCTGCTGGTGCTGCTGGGCGTACGGATCGGGCTGCTGCTGGTAGCCGTAGCCGGGGTCCTGGTAGCCGTAGCCCTGCTGCTGGGTCTGCTCGGCCTGCTGGGCGGCGTACGGGTCCGCCGTGTAGTGGCTGGCCTGGTCCGCCTGGCCCGGCTGCTGGTAGCCGTACCCGGCGTTGGGGTCGTACTGCTGGTAGTCCACCGGCTGGGCCTGCTCCGCGACGGGGGCGGCGAGGCCGGCCAGGTACTCGGCGTCGCTCTGCCCGGCGGAGACGTCGTGGGCGACGGACAGCGCGCTCAGCTCGTCGACCGGGTTGTGGCCGGTGAGCTTGAGACGGCCGCGGCCGACGGCCTCCAGGGTCTTGGAGAGCACCGCCTCGAAGGCGCCCAGCTTGGTGTCGACATAGGCGTCGGCGTTGCGGCGCAGCGTCTCGGGGTCGGCGGAGCGCTGGGGGGCGTCCTCGTCCTCGTAGCCCTGTTCGTCGAGCCCCGGGCCGTGGCCGAGGAGCTTCTCGCGCCCCCGGTCGACGGAGCCGATGGTCTTGGTGAGGACCACCTCGAAGTTGGCGAGCTTGCTGTCGACGTAGTCGTCGGCCTCGGCACGGATCTCCTCCGCCTCGCGGCGGGCCTCGGCGACGATGCGCTCGGCCTCCTCCTGCGACTGCTGGGCGATCCGGGTGTCCGAGATCATGGAGCCGCGTTCGGCGTGCGCGGACTCGATGATCCGCTGGGCCTCGGCGCGTGCCTCGCCGACCATCTGCTCCCGCCCGCCGAGCAACGCCTCGGCCTGGGACAGGGAGTCGGGGAGCGCGGCCCGCACATCACCGAGCATGGCGAGCAGCTCGGCGCGGTTGACCACACAGGAGGCCGACATCGGCATCGACCGGGCGGCCTCGACGGCGGCCACGATCTCATCGAGCTTCTTCTGGACGTCCACAGGGCAGAGCCTAGCGCTGCCCGAGCTTGCGGTTGAGGGCCCGCAGGACGGTGGGGGGCACCAAGTGCGAGATGTCGCCGCCCCATTGGGCGACTTCCTTGACCAGAGAGGACGACAGGAAGCTGTACGTCGGGCTGGTGGGGATGAAGAGGGTCTCCACGCCCGACAGGCCGTTGTTCATCTGGGCCATCTGCAGCTCGTAGTCGAAGTCGCTGACCGCGCGCAGGCCCTTGACGATGGCCGGGATGTCGCGCTCCTTGCAGAAGTCGACCAGCAGCCCGTGGAAGGCCTCCACCTGTACGTTGCCGAACTCCGCGGTGACCTCCTCGATGAGGGAGATCCGCTCGTCGACGCCGAACATGCCCTGCTTGGCCTTGTTGATCATCACCGTCACATGGACGACGTCGTACAGCCGGGACGCGCGGGCGATGATGTCGAGGTGTCCATTGGTGATGGGGTCGAACGACCCCGGACAGACTGCGCGGCGCAATGGGAACTCCTCGCTCTGCGTGCGCGTGACGGGCTCCGTCATGACGCGTCGGTGACCTGGGCGGCGCGACCGTACCAAAACGTTCCCTCGCCGTAACGGCGGGCCCGCAGGCCGTCGAAACCCGCGGGCCAGCGGAAGCCCCCGTCCCGGGTGCTCCTGGTGCTTCTCTCCACCGTGACGACCGCGTCCGCGTCCAGCCAGCCCCCGGTGGCGAGTGTGAGCAGGATCTCCCGCAGCTCGTCGTCCGCCACGGCGTACGGCGGGTCCAGGAAGACCAGGTCGTACGGCTTCGCGGGCGGCGGTCCGGCGACGACCTTCTCGGCCCGGCCGGGCCGCACCTCGGCGCCCGGCAGGCCCAGCGCCGCGACGTTCTCCCGGATGACCCGCGCGGCCCGCGGCTCGGCCTCGACCAGCAGGACGTGCTCCGCCCCGCGCGAGAGCGCCTCCAGGCCGACGGCGCCCGACCCGCCGTACAGGTCCATCACCCGGGCCCCGTGCAGGGTGCCGCGCAGCGACTCCCAGGTGGAGAACAGGCCCTCCTTCGCCCGGTCCGAGGTCGGCCTGGTCCCCGTACCCGGAGGTACGGCGAGGCGGCGGCCACCGGCGGCTCCGGCGATCACGCGGGTCATGTCACGTCCTGGGTGCTGAGGGGGCGGCTGACTCCCTACGATACGGCTCAGCCCTTGTCCAGGTACTCCTCGCGGTCGGCGTCCACCAGGCTCTCCAACGCGCTGCGCAGGTCGGGGCTGTCGGCCAGCTCCGGGTCCGCCGCGACCAGGGCGGTGGCCTCCTCGCGGGCGGCGGCGATCACCTCCTCGTCCTCGATCACGGTCAGCATGCGCAGGCTCGACCGGGTGCCGGACTGGGCCTGGCCCAGCACGTCGCCCTCCCGGCGCTGCTCCAGGTCGATCCGGGACAGCGCGAAGCCGTCCAGGGTGGCCGCCACCGCGTCCAGGCGGGCGCGGGCCTGGCTGGCCTCGGGCATCTCGCTCACCAGCAGGCACAGGCCGGGTGCGGTGCCCCGGCCGACACGGCCGCGCAGCTGGTGCAGCTGCGAGACACCGAAGCGGTCCGCGTCCATGATCACCATGGCCGTGGAGTTCGGCACATCGACCCCGACCTCGATGACGGTCGTGGCGACCAGCACATCCACCTCGCCGGCCGCGAAGCGCCGCATGACGTCGTCCTTGGCGTCCGGCTGCATCCTGCCGTGCAGGACCTCCACCCGGAGCCCGGCCAGGGGTCCGGCGGCCAGCTGCCCGGCGACGTCCAGCACGGCCAGCGGGGGGCGCCGCTCCGCCTCGTCCTGCGCGGTCTTCTTCTTGGGGTCCGGCTCCTCGTCGCCGATCCGGGGGCAGACCACGTACGCCTGGTGGCCGCCCTCGGCCTCCTCGCGCACCCGCTCCCACGCCCGGGCCAGGAAGTGCGGCTTGTCCGCGGCGGGGACCACATGGGTGGCGATCGGCGAACGCCCGGCCGGCAGCTGGTCCAGGACCGAGGTCTCCAGATCCCCGAAGACCGTCATCGCGACGGTGCGCGGGATCGGTGTCGCCGTCATGACCAGCAGGTGCGGGGGCTGCGCGGCCTTGGCCCGCAGCGCGTCGCGCTGCTCCACCCCGAAGCGGTGCTGCTCGTCCACCACGACCAGGCCCAGGTCGTGGAACTGCACCTTGTCCTCGATCAGCGCGTGCGTGCCGACCACGATGCCGGCCTCGCCGGTCACCAGGTCCAGCAGCGCCCGGCGACGCGCGGCGGTGCCCATCGAGCCGGTGAGCAGGGTCACCTTGGTGCCGTGCTCGGCGCCTCCCAGCATCCCGCCGTGGGCCAGGTCGCCCATCATCTCGGTGATCGACCGGTGGTGCTGCTGGGCCAGTACCTCGGTCGGAGCCAGCATCGCCGCCTGGCCGCCGGCGTCCACCACGGCCAGCATCGCGCGCAGCGCCACCATCGTCTTGCCCGAGCCGACCTCGCCCTGCAGCAGGCGGTGCATCGGGTGGTCCGTGGCGAGGTCGCCGAAGATCTCCGCGGTGACCTTGAGCTGGCCCTCGGTGAGGGTGAACGGCAGCCGCTGGTCGAAGTCGGCGAGCAGGCCCTGCCGCGAGGGCACCCGCGGCACCGCCGGCAGCGCCGAGTCGGCCGCCCGGCGCCGGGCGAGGGCGACCTGCAGGACGAATGCCTCGTCCCACTTCAGCCGGGCCCTGGCGTCCTCCAGATCCGCCTTCGTACGCGGTCGGTGCACCTTCTCCAGCGCCTCGGGCAGCGGCGCCAGGGCCCGCGCCTCGCGCAGCGCGGCCGGCAGCGGCTCCCCGACCCCGGACCAGCCGGCCGAGTTCAGCGAGTCGAGGACCACGGCGACGGACTGGGCGATGCTCCACGAGGCGACCTGTTTGCAGGCCGGGTAGAGCGGGATCAGCCGGCTGGCGAAGGAGTCGACCGCCTGCTCGTCGTCGGTCTCCTCGGCGTCCAGCAGCCTGTACTCGGGGTGCGCGAGCTGGAGCCGGTGGTTGAAGACCGACACCTTGCCGGCGAACATGCCGCGCCGGCCGGGGAGCAGGTCGTGCTCGGGTTTGTGGACGCCCTTGCCGAAGAAGACCAGGGTCAGTGTTCCGCTGCCGTCGGTGACCACGACTTCGAGGCGGACGCCGCGGCCCGCGTTGAAGGTCTTCCTGGTCGCCTTGGCCACCTGGGCGACCACGGTGACGTGTTCGTCGAGCGGGAGGTCGGCGAGCCGGGTGAGCTCGCCGCGCTCGGTGTAGCGGCGCGGGTAGTGGTGCAGCAGGTCGCCGACGGTGTGCAGGCCGAGGTGGTCGGCGAACACCTTCGCGGTGCGGCCGCCGAGCGACTTCTTCAAGGGTTCGTCAAGGGCAGCAGACATCGGCTCCATCTTCGCGTACGGCGCCGACAACGCGCGGCGCCGGGCCGCCACCGCCCGGCCGGGGGCCGGCCGGCCCGGCTACTCGACGCCGATCAGCAGCGGGCAGCCGGCCTCGCCGCCCCGGTAGACGACGGTGTCGACGGCGAGGTAGCCCTCGCGTACATGGGACTCCAGGCGCTCGGTGAGGTCGCCGGGGGTACCGGCGCCGAGCACCAGGGTGACCATCTCGCCGCCGGCGGCGAGCATCCGGTCCAGGACGACGGTGCCGGTCTCGACGAGGCTGCCGCCGATGACGGCGACGTCGCCGTCGATGAGGCCGAGTATGTCGCCGGCCTGGCAGATGCCGGCGGAGGTCCAGAACTCGCTTTCGGCGAAGGCGAGTTCGGCGTAGCGGGTGGCGCCGGCCGCCGAGGTCATGGCGACGACGTCCTCGTCGAAGCGCCGGGCGGGTTCGTGGACGGCGAGGGCGGCGATGCCCTGGACGGCGGAGCGGGTGGGGATCAGGGCGACCCGCACGCCCTCGGCGCGGGCCTGGTCGGCGGCCGCGGCGGCGGCTTCGCGCAGGTCGGCGTCGTTGGGCAGGAGGACGACCTCGCGGGCGTGGGCGCGGCGGATGGCCTCGGGCAGTTCGGCGCCGTCGGCGACCACGACCGCGCCGGCCTCGGCGCACAGCGCGGCGAGTCCGGCGCCGGGGACCACGGCCACCACGGCGCGCAGCACGCGTTCGCCGCGCGGGGCCCGGTCGGCGGCGCGGATCTGGTCGCCGAAGTGGGTGACCTTGATCCGGTACGGGCGGCCGGCCTCGATGCCGGCCTCGACGGCGGCGCCCGCGTCGTCGACATGGACGTGGACGTTCCACAGGCCGTCGCCGCCGACGACCACCAGCGAGTCGCCGAGCGCGTCCAGCCGTCCGCGCAGTGCCGGGACGGCGGTGTCGTCGGCCTCCAGCAGATAGACCACCTCGAACGCCGGGCCGCCCGGCACGATGTGGGGGTCGCCGTCGGATCCGCAGCCGAAGGGGACCACCGTCCCCACCGGTCCGAGGGCGTCGGTGCCGGCCGGTTCGCGCCCGTCCAGGGCGTCCGCGAGGGCGCCGAGGACGGCCACCAGGCCCCGGCCGCCGGCGTCCACCACACCGGCGCGGCCGAGTTCGGCGAGCTGCCCCGGTGTCGCGGCGAGCGCGCGGCGGGCGGCCCCGTACGCGGCGCGGGCCACCGCGAGGTCGTCCCCGGCCTCCGCGGCGGCGGACGCGGCGGACGCGGCGGCCTCCGCCGCGGCGGAGGCGACGGTCAGCATGGTGCCCTCCACCGGGTGCGCCACCGCCTGGTACGCCGAGTCCGCGGCCTCGCGCATCGCCGGTCCCAGGCCGCCGCCGCCCGCGAGGACGCCGGTCATACCGCGCAGCAACTGGGCGAGGATCGTGCCGGAGTTGCCCCGGGCGCCGATGAGGGCACCGTGGGCCATCGCCCGCAGGGTCTCCGGCAGGCCGGCCCCGTCAGCGGTGGCGTCCAGCGCCTCGGCGGCGGACTCGACGGTCAGATAGAGGTTCGTACCGGTGTCACCGTCCGCGACCGGATAGACGTTGATCGCGTCGATCTCCTCGCGGGCCCGCTCCAGGGCCTGCAGCGCCAGCCGGCACCACGCGCGCACGGCAAAGGCGTCGAGCGTGGGCGGCACGGGCACGTGAGCCTCCAGGAAAGCCGGGGGAAGGGCTGTGGGCTGCACGCACAGTAGCGGGAGGCCGGTGAGCTGGGCCGTCCGGGGCGGAGACCCCTCTGACCATGGTAGTTTCGTTGCATCGGAGCGGTCGTAGTATGCTGCTTCGGTTGCCCGGGACCATCCCGGGCCATCCCTCGGAACTTCCGGTCATCAGTCAATGGCGTTCGGGCGCCGCAGGGATTTCACCGTACGTGCATCTGAAGTCTTTGGAGTGACCCGTGGCTGCCAACTGCGACGTCTGCGGCAAGGGGCCGGGCTTCGGCAATAACATCTCGCACTCGCACCGCCGTACTCGCCGTCGTTGGAACCCCAACATCCAGACGGTGCGTGCTGTGGTCGGTCGGACGCCGAAGCGCCTCAATGTCTGCACCTCGTGCATCAAGGCCGGCAAGGTCGCGCGCTGACGCATTCGTCGTAGCGCAGCCTTGCGGCTACTCGGGCCGGTTCACCTCAGGGTGAACCGGCCTTTGCCATGCCCGCCCACCCGTGGTCGACCGGGCCGATGCCCGCGCCGAGCGGGAAGCCGGCGGCGATGGCCCCGGTGACGTAGTGCTTGGCGGCGTGGACGGCGTCGGGCACCGCCAGTCCCCGGGCGAGGTACGAGGCGATGGCACTGGCCAGGGTGCAGCCGGTGCCGTGGGTGTGGCGGTTGTCGTGCCGGGGGGCGTGCAGCCAGTGCTCCCGGGTGCCGTCGGAGAGCAGGTCGACGGCGTCACCGTCGAGATGACCGCCCTTGACGACCACCCAGTGCGGGCCGTACGCGAGGATCGCGGCGGCGGCCTCCCGCATACCGGCCTCGTCCCGGACCACGACCCCGGTGAGTTGCGTCACTTCGTCCAGGTTCGGGGTGGCGACGGTGGCCAGTGGCAGCAGCCGGGTACGTACGGTGTCCACGGCCTCGCCGGCGAGCAGCGGGTCGCCGTGCTTGGAGACACCGACCGGGTCGACGACGACCGGCACCGCGACGCCCGTCAGCAGGTCGGCGACGGCCGCCACCAGTTCGGGGGACGAGAGCATGCCGGTCTTGACGGCCTCGACGCCGATGTCGTCGACGACGCTGCGGAACTGGGCGCGTACCGCCTCGGCCGGAAGCTCCCAGGCGCCCTGCACGCCCACCGAGTTCTGCGCGGTGACCGCCGTGACGACGCTCATCCCGTGCACGCCCAGGGCCAGCATGGTCTTCAGGTCGGCCTGGATGCCCGCTCCGCCACCGGAGTCCGATCCGGCGACGGTGAGGACGCGCGGCGGGGGGGCGGGTGTCGTCCCCGGCGTCATTCCTGCGCCCCGAAGTGGTCCCAGCCGCCGGCCTTGTCCCAGGGTGCGCCGTCCACGGTGACCCGGGGCGGCCCGGGGACGGCCGCCAGCACCTCGCCGATGACCCGCCAGCGCGCGGGCAGTTTCGCGTCCCTCGGGAAGGCGGCCACGATCGCGTGGTCCTCTCCCCCGGTGAGCACCCAGTGCAGCGGATCCACCCCGACGGCCTGCCCGATGTCGGACATCTGGGCCGGTACGTCGATGTCGGCGGTCTTGAGGTCGATCCGTACGCCGCTGGCGGTGGCGACGTGCCCGAGGTCGGCGACGAGTCCGTCACTGACGTCGGTCATGGCGGTCGCGCCCAGATCGGCGGCGGCCGGACCGGCGTGGTACGGCGGCTCGGGCCTGCGGTGGGCCTCGACGAAGGCGCGCGGGGAGCGGAACCCCCGGGACAGCACGGCGAACCCGGCCGCCGACCAGCCGAGCCAGCCGGTGACGGCGATGATGTCGCCGGGGCGGGCCCCGGAGCGGGTGACCGGCTCGCGGTCGCGCAGATCACCGAGGGCGGTGATGGAGACCATGATCGTGTCGCCGCGCACGACGTCACCGCCCGCCACCGCGGCGCCCGCGACCTGGCATTCGTCGCGGATGCCGTCCATCAGCTCGACCGGCCAGGTCACCGGCAGGTCGGCGGGGACGACCAGGGCCAGCAGCACGGCGGTCGGGACGGCGCCCATCGCGGCGATGTCCGCGAGGTTCTGGGCCGCCGCCTTGCGGCCGACGTCGTAGGCGGTGGACCAGTCGCGGCGGAAGTGCCGTCCCTCGATCAGCGCGTCCGTCGTGGCCACCACCCGGCGGTCCGGCGCGGCGATCACAGCCGCGTCGTCGCCGGGTCCGAGCCGTACGGCGGGGCTGGAGGTGAGCCGGGAGGTCAACTCCCTGATCAGCCCGAACTCCCCCAACTCGCCCACGGTCCCCTTCATCTGTCTGTCCCCTTCACCTGGTCATTCTCCCCGCGGCGCGAACGCGCCCGCGGACGTGCCCGCGCGGGTCTCCCCGTGGCGTCCGGCGACGCGGTACCGTTGCGGTCCCTCCCACATGATCCTCGTAGCCGCCCTGGAGGTTCCGTGGTACAGGCGTACATTCTGATCCAGACCGAGGTCGGAAAGGCTTCGGCAGTAGCGGAGGTGATTTCCAGGATCCCCGGTGTCATCCAGGCCGAGGACGTCACCGGCCCGTACGACGTGATCGTGCGTGCCGAGGCCGACACGGTCGACGATCTCGGCCGGCTGGTGGTCGCGAAGGTACAGCAGGTGGACGGGATCACCCGCACACTGACCTGTCCGGTCGTCCACCTCTGAGTCCTTCCCGGTGCCCCTCTAGACTCGACGGGTGATATTCCGCCGCCCCCGCCGTCGCCTCGTTCTCGTGCTGTCCGTGTCCGCCGTCGCGTGCCTGTCCGCGGCGGCGGTCCACGTGTACGCCTCCGGCGGGGACGACGACCGCGTCGCGGTGCCGTCGCCCTCGGCGAAGACCAGGGCGCTGTGCGCCGGACTCGCGGCCGCGCTGCCCGCCGAGGTCGACGGACTCCCCCGGCACACCCTTGAGCCCGCTTCCCGGCTGACCGCCGGCTGGGGCGATCCTACGGTGGTACTGCGCTGCGGGGTGGCCCGGCCGGAGGTACTCACGCCGGGCAGCAGGACGTACGACCCGACCTCGGACGCCGCCGACGTGAACGGCGTGAGCTGGCTCGTCCAGCGGACGGCGGACGGCTACCGGTTCACCACCACCGGGCGCGTGGCGTTCGTGGAGGTGTCGGTGCCGGCCCGGTACGCGCCCGAGGTCAATCCGCTGACCGATCTGGCGGCGGCGGTCCGGAAGTCCGTGCCGGGCGAGCTGTAGCCGGCAGCGCCGCCCCGGCCGCGGTCCCCGCCCCGGGGTCGTGGGACGGCCCACGACCCGCGGGCGGAGCCGTCAGCGCAGGCCGGTCGGGCGCCGCAGCGCCGCCTGGAGGAGCAGGTCGACCAACTCCGGGTAGGAGACGCCCGACTCCTGCCACATGCGCGGGTACATCGAGATCGGGGTGAAGCCGGGCATCGTGTTGATCTCGTTGATGACGAACTCACCGGAGTCGAGCAGGAAGAAGTCCGCCCGGACCAGTCCCTCGCACGACGCCGCCTCGAAGGCGGCCACGGCCAGCCGCTGCACCTCCGCCGTCTGGTCGGCGGTCAGCGGCGCCGGGACCAGGCCCTCGGCCGAGTCGATGTACTTGGCCTCGAAGTCGTAGAACGCGTGGGCGCTGACGGGCGGGATCTCGGCGGGCACACTCGCGCGCGGGCCGTCCTCGAACTCCAGGACGCCGCATTCGATCTCGCGGCCGCGCAGCAGCGCCTCGACGACGACCTTGGGGTCGTGGCGACGGGCTTCCTCGATCGCCTCGTCGAGGCCGGCGAGCGAGTCGACCTTGCTGATGCCGAAGGAGGAGCCGGCCCGGGCGGGCTTCACGAAGAGCGGCCAGCCGTGCACGGCCGCCAGGTCGACGATCTTCTTGCGGGCGGCGGCCGGATCGTTCTCCCACTCGCGGGGGCGCACGACGGTGTACGGGCCGACCGGGAGACCGAAGGAGGTGAAGACCCGCTTCATGTACTCCTTGTCCATGCCGACGGCCGACGCCAGGACGCCGGAGCCGACGTACGGCGTCCCGGACAGGTCCAGCAGGCCCTGGAGGGTGCCGTCCTCGCCGTACGGGCCGTGGAGCATCGGGAAGACGACATCGACGTCGCCGAGGGCCTTGGGCACGGAGCCGGGTTCGCAGTAGACGACCTCGCGGCTGCCGGGGTCGACCGGGAGCAGCACGGAGCCTTCCTCGGCCTCGGCGAGCTGGTCGACGCTGGGGTGACGGCGGTCGGTGATCGCCATCCGCTCCGGGTCGTCGGCGGTCAGTGCCCAGCGGCCGTCGGTGGTGATGCCGATGGGCAGCACGTCGTATTTCGTGCGGTCGATGGCGCGCAGGATGGCACCGGCGGTCACGACGGAGACGCCGTGCTCGGAGCTGCGGCCGCCGAAGACGACCGCGACGCGCGGCTTGCTTTTCGAAGAAGGCTGGTTGCTCATGTCGTCCTGACCTTACCGTCTCCGCCTCAGCGTTCGGACTTGGCGGAGCGGGACATCAGCTCTTTCACCGCCACGGCGGGCTGCTTGCCGTTGTGGACGATGTCGACGACGGTCTCGGTGATCGGCATGTCGATGCCGTACCGGCGGGCCAGATCGGCCACGGACTCGCAGGACTTGACGCCCTCGGCGGTCTGCCGGGTGACCGCGATGGTCTCCTCCAGGGTCATCCCGCGCCCCAGGTTGGTGCCGAAGGTGTGGTTGCGCGACAGCGGCGAGGAGCAGGTGGTCACCAGGTCGCCCAGGCCCGCGAGGCCGGAGAAGGTGAGCGGGTCGGCGCCCATGGCCACTCCCAGGCGGGTGGTCTCGGCCAGGCCTCGGGTGATCAGGGAGCCCTTGGTGTTGTCGCCCAGGCCCATGCCGTCGGCGATGCCGACAGCCAGCCCGATGACGTTCTTGACCGCGCCGCCGAGTTCGACACCCACGACGTCGGTGTTGGTGTACGGGCGGAAGTACGAGGTGTGGCAGGCGGTCTGCAGCCGCTTGGCGACCGCCTCGTCGACGCAGGCGACCACCGAGGCGGCGGGCTGGCGGGCGGCGATCGGCTTGGCGAGGTTGGGCCCGGACAGCACGGCGACGCGCTCGGGTCCGGCCTTGGCGACCTCCTCGATGACCTCGCTCATCCGCTTGGTGGTGCCCAGTTCGATGCCCTTCATCAGGCTCACCAGGACGGCGTCGGACGGCAGCAGCGGCGCCCACTCCGCGAGGTTGCCGCGCAGGGTCTGCGACGGTACGGCGAGTATGACGAACTCCGCGCCGCGGGCGGCCTCGGCCGGGTCGGTGGTGGCCCGGATCGCGGTCGGCAGCTCGATGCCGGGCAGGTAGTCGGGGTTGGTGTGGGTGGCGTTGACCGCTTCCGCCAGTTCGGGGCGGCGGCCCCACATGGTCACCTCGGCGCCGGCGTCGGCGAGCACCATGGCGAAGGCGGTGCCCCAGGAGCCGGTTCCGTACACCGCGCAGCGCGTCGTCACGTGGAGTTCCCCTTCTGGTTGCGCGGGTCGAAGCGTACGGCGGGCGCGGGCTCGCCGCGCAGCCCGGCGAGTTCCCCGCTGATGGCCGCCATGATGACGTCGGTCACTTCCCGCAGCACCTCGGGCGTCGGGTCAGTGCCGTAGTACGGGCTCAGGTCGACCGGCGGTCCGGCGCTCACCAGAAGCGTCTTGCGCGGGAACAGATGTGGTTTGCCGTAGGGCGGCAGGGCCTTGTTCGCCCCCCACTGCGCGACGGGCACGACCGGGGCCTTCGTGGCGAGGGCGACCCGGGCGACACCGGTCTTGCCGACCATCGGCCAGTGGTCGGGATCCCGGGTGAGGGTGCCCTCGGGGTAGAAGGCGACGCACTCGCCCCGGTTGACGGCGTCCACGGCGGCGCGGAAGGCGTTGGCGGCGTCGGTGGACTCGCGGAACACCGGGATCTGGCCGGTGCCGCGCAGCATCATGCCGACGAAGAAGACGTCGAAGAGAGTGGCTTTCGCGAGCAGGCGGGGAACGCGTCCGGTGTTGTACTGGAAATGCGCGTACGACAGGGGGTCGAGGGCGGAGTTGTGGTTCACCGCGGTGATGAATCCGCCGTCGGCCGGAATGTTCTCCATTCCGCGCCAGTCCCGGTTGAAGAGAAGAAGAAGCGGTGGTTTCGCGATGACAGCTGCGAGCCGGTACCAGAAGCCGATTCTGCGGCGGGACACCAGAACTTCCTCCTTGTTGCCTGCGGCGGCGCGGCGGACCAGTGTCGCCGGTAGGCCAACCGTAACGCCAGGGCGGATGCCGGTCGGCGGTGGCTGCGCGCCCCGAGCACAATAGTTCGGTGTCCCCACCTGTGGAATGGTCCCTCGTCGTCCCGCTCAAGCCGCTCGCCGTGGCCAAGAGCCGGCTGGCCGACGCGGTGTCCCCGGGCCCGGTGCGGGCCGGGCTGGCGCTGGCCTTCGCGCTGGACACGGTGGCGGCGGCGCTGGCGTGCTCGGCGGTGCGGGACGTGACGGTTGTCACCGACGACCCGTTGGCCGGTACGGAACTGGCCGCCCTCGGGGCGCGGATCGTGCCCGACGAACCGTCGGCCGGCCTCAACGCCGCGCTGCGGCACGGGGCGGCCGC
This sequence comes from Streptomyces sp. RLA131, assembly GCF_056270125.1. Classification (NCBI taxonomy): domain Bacteria; kingdom Bacillati; phylum Actinomycetota; class Actinomycetes; order Kitasatosporales; family Streptomycetaceae; genus Streptomyces; species Streptomyces sp. RLA131. The sequence goes on along the minus strand of NZ_JBWDOQ010000002.1, from coordinate 6,023,250 downwards.
GGTCCTGGCCGCGCGGCCGGGTGCCGCGGTGGCGGCGCTCAACGCCGATCTCCCCGCCCTGCGCCCCGCGGAGCTGCGCCACGTGCTCGACGACGCGGCGGCCGGCGGGCTCCGGGCCTTCCTGGCCGACGCCGCCGGCATCGGCACCACGCTCCTCGCCGCCCCGCCCTCGGCGCCGTTGGCTCCCGCCTTCTCCGGCCGCTCCCGGGCCCGGCACCTCGCCTCCGGGGCCCGGGAGATCACCCTGACCGGTGTGGACTCCGTACGCCAGGACGTGGACACACCGGCCGATCTGCGCGTCGCGCTCGCCCTGGGCGCCGGGCCGCGCACAACCGCCTCGGCCGCCCGGCTGGAGCCGCCGCGCGTGCCGTCGCACGGCGGCCGGCGCCGGAACGGGCACTAGGCTCAAGCGCATGCAGGCGACCGCGTACACGTACGACCCCGACAGCCGGTCCGGCAGCGTGCTGCTGGACGACGGCACCCCGCTGCCCTTCGACGCGGCGGCTTTTGACGCCGGGGGGCTGCGGCTGCTCCGGGCCGGGCAGCGGGTGCGGATCCGTACGGAGGGCAGCGGTGACGCCCGCCACGTGGTGTTCGTGACCCTGCAGACCTTCCCCGACCCCCAGGGCTGAGGCTGCCCGCGCACGCGGCGCGGGCCGGGCTCCCTGGTGGGGGCCCGGCCCGTCGCGGCCTGCGGGTACGGTCAGCGGCTGACGGCGCGTTTGGTCGCCGTCTTGCGCCCGGCCGACTTGGCGGGGGCCTTCTTGGCGGTCGCCTTCTTCGCCGGGGCGGTGGTCTTGGCCGTGGTCTTCTTGGCGGCGGCCTTCTTGGCCGTGGTGGCCTTCTTGGTCGCGGCGGTGGTCCGTCTTGGCCGCCGCGGTCTTCTTGGCGGCCGTGGTCCTGGCGGTGGCCGCGGTCTTCTTCGCGGCGGCCTTCTTGGCGGTGGTCTTCTTCGCCGCGGCCTTCTTGGTGGTGGCCTTGGCGGTCACCCCGCCCGACAGGCTGCCCTTGGGCGCCTTCTTCACCGAGACCTCGCCGCCGCGGGGAAGCTTCTTGGTCCCGCTGACCAGGTCCTTGAAGCCCTGACCGGCGCGGAAGCGCGGTACGGAGGTCTTCTTGACCCGGACCCGCTCCCCGGTCTGGGGATTGCGGGCGTAGCGGGCGGGACGCTCCACCTTCTCGAACGAGCCGAATCCGGTGACCGAGACCCGGTCCCCTGCGACAACCGCACGGACGATCGCGTCCAGGACCGCGTCCACCGCGTCCGCCGCGTTCTGCCGACCGCCGACCTTGTCGGCAATCGCTTCAACGAGCTGCGCCTTGTTCACGTCTTCCCCTTCGGAACTTTGCCCGGCGATTGGGTTCGGGCTTTTTCGCACGCTAGGCGGATATATACCGCAAATCAAATACGAAACGGGCGAATCACCCTTGTGCCGCAACGAACTCGGCGCTCAGGAAGAGCCTTGATCGGGGAATCGGCCTTCATCGAGGTCCTTCATCAGAGCATCCAGACGCCTTGCCGCACCTGCGAGATCGTGCTTCGCCGCGGCGGTGATGACGAGGAGTTTCCGGCTCAACTGAACCCGGGTCTCCTCCGGCACTTGCAGACCCGCCACCCGGGTGTGGGCCTGCTTCAACCTGGCAGCGAGGGACGCGTACAGCATGAGTTGGTGTTCGCGTTCCATGCGCCAATTGTGTCATCTGAGGCGAGTTGTCGCCCAGGACCGGGCCGAACAGACCGCAGCGCCCCCGGCCGGTCGGCCGGGGGCGCTGCGGTTCTGCCAGGTCAGACGGGCGTCAGGCGCTCAGCGTCCGGGGTTTGAAAGAGGGGCGCTTCGCCTCGAACGTGGCGATGTCGGCCTCGTTGCCCAGGGTCAGGCTGATGTCGTCCAGGCCGTTGAGCAGCCGCCAGCGGGCGTTGTCGTCCAGTTCGAACGGCGCGGTGATGCCGTCGGCCCGAACTTCGCGTGCCTCCAGGTCGACGGTGATCTCGGCGGTGGGGTCGGCCTCGGTCAGCTTCCACAGCTGTTCGACCGTCGCCTGCGGGAGGATCACGGTGAGCAGGCCGTTCTTCAGCGAGTTGCCGCGGAAGATGTCGGCGAAGCGGGAGGAGATCACGGCCTTGAAGCCGTAGTTCTGCAGGGCCCAGACGGCGTGCTCGCGGGAGGAGCCGGTGCCGAAGTCGGGGCCGGCCACCAGGACGGTGGCACCGGCGCGCTCGGGCTGGTTGAGGATGAAGGCCGGGTCCTTGCGCCAGGCCTCGAACAGGCCGTCCTCGAAGCCGTTGCGGGTGACCTTCTTCAGCCAGTGGGCCGGGATGATCTGGTCGGTGTCGGCGTTGCTGCGGCGCAGCGGGACGGCCCGGCCGGTGTGGGTGGTGAACGCTTCCATGACTGGTCAGGCCTCCACAGGAGTCAGGTCGGAGGGCGAGGAGAGGGTGCCGGTGACGGCGGTGGCGGCGGCGACCTGCGGGGAGACCAGGTGGGTGCGGCCGCCCTTGCCCTGCCGTCCCTCGAAGTTGCGGTTGGAGGTGGACGCGGAGCGCTCGCCAGGGGCGAGTTGGTCCGGGTTCATGCCCAGGCACATCGAGCAGCCCGCGTGACGCCATTCGGCGCCGGCGGCCTTGAACACCTTGTCCAGGCCTTCTTCGACGGCCTGCAGGGCGACGCGTACGGAGCCGGGCACGACCAGCATGCGCACGCCGTCCGCGACCTTGCGGCCCTCGACGACGGCGGCGGCGGCGCGCAGGTCCTCGATCCGGCCGTTGGTGCAGGAGCCCAGGAAGACGGTGTCGACCTTGACCTCGCGCAGCGGCGTACCGGCCTCCAGGGCCATGTACTCCAGGGCCTTTTCGGCGGCCATGCGGTCCGACGGGTCCTCGAAGGAGGCCGGGTCCGGGACGGTGGCGCTCAGCGGGGCGCCCTGGCCCGGGTTGGTGCCCCAGGTGACGAACGGGGACAGGGATGCGGCGTCGATGACGACCTCGGCGTCGAAGACGGCGTCCTCGTCGGTCTTCAGGGTCTTCCAGTACGCGACGGCGGCGTCCCAGTCCTCGCCCTCGGGCGCGTGGTCGCGGCCCTGGAGGTAGTCGAAGGTGGTCCGGTCCGGGGCGATCATGCCCGCCCGGGCGCCGGCCTCGATCGACATGTTGCAGATGGTCATCCGGGCTTCCATCGACAGCTTCTCGATGGCCGAGCCGCGGTACTCGATGACGTAACCCTGGCCGCCGCCGGTGCCGATCCGGGTGATGATCGCCAGGATCAGGTCCTTGGCGGTGACCCCGTCGGGCAGTTCGCCGTCGACGGTGATGGCCATGGTCCTGAAGGGCGCCAGCGGCAGCGTCTGGGTGGCCAGGACGTGCTCGACCTGCGAGGTGCCGATGCCGAACGCCAGCGCGCCGAAAGCGCCGTGGGTGGAGGTGTGGCTGTCGCCGCAGACCACCGTCATGCCGGGCTGGGTCAGGCCGAGCTGCGGGCCGACGACGTGCACCACGCCCTGCTCGACGTCGCCCAGCGGGTGCAGGCGGACCCCGAACTCGGCGCAGTTCTTGCGCAGCGTCTCCAGCTGGGTGCGCGAGACCGGGTCCGCGATCGGCTTGTCGATGTCCAGGGTCGGGGTGTTGTGGTCCTCGGTGGCGATGGTGAGGTCCAGACGGCGCACCGGGCGGCCGTTCATCCGCAGGCCGTCGAAGGCCTGGGGGCTGGTGACCTCGTGGAGCAGATGCAGGTCGATGTAGAGGAGGTCGGGCTCGCCTTCGGCGTGCCGGACGACATGATCGTCCCAGACCTTTTCCGCGAGTGTCCTACCCATCGCTTTCCCTCCGACCGGCCGCATTGCCGGCCAACTCGTCCGATGCACTGGTTCTCCGGATTCCCCGGGCGGGGCCCTTGTGGGGCGGAGGCGCCATTGCGTTGTGTTTCAAGCGTGACGCCTTCTCCGGAAAATTGAACTTGCGTTTCACAGAGTGAGACGCGAGTATCGTTGCATGGACAACAGTAGTGGCGTCGGCGTTCTCGACAAGGCGGCTCTGGTGCTCAGCGCACTGGAGTCCGGCCCGGCCACCCTGGCCGGTCTCGTCGGCGCCACCGGGCTGGCCCGCCCCACCGCGCACCGCCTGGCGGTCGCCCTTGAACACCACCGTATGGTGGCGCGCGACATGCAGGGCCGCTTCATCCTCGGCCCCCGGCTCTCCGAGCTGGCCGCCGCGGCCGGTGAGGACCGGCTGCTGGCCACGGCCGGCCCGGTGCTCACGCACCTGCGGGATGTCACCGGCGAGAGCGCGCAGCTCTACCGCCGCCAGGGGGACATGCGGATCTGCGTGGCCGCCGCGGAACGGCTCTCCGGGCTGCGGGACACCGTCCCGGTGGGTTCCACGCTGCCCATGAAGGCCGGCTCCGCCGCCCAGGTACTGATGGCCTGGGAGGAGCCCGAGCGGCTGCACCGCGGTCTCCAGGGTGCCAGGTTCACCGCCACGGCGCTGTCGGGCGTACGCCGCCGTGGCTGGGCCCAGTCGATCGGCGAGCGCGAGCCGGGCGTGGCCTCGGTGTCGGCGCCGGTGCGCGGGCCCTCCAACCGCGTGGTGGCCGCCGTCTCCGTCTCCGGCCCCATCGAGCGCCTCACCCGCCACCCGGGCCGCATGCACGCCCAGGCCGTCATCGACGCCGCCGGACGGCTCTCGGAGGCCCTGCGCCGCAACGGCTAGGGCCGTGGCCGCGGAAGGTCACCGGCGCGCCGGTGAACCTCGTCAGTGCTCGGAGACCGACGCCTCCCGCGCGAGACGTTCCTCGGCACTCTCGCCGCGCTGGGCGACCGGGATGACCCCGGTGGCCGCCGCGAGGCCGTAGGCGGGCATGTCGAAGTAGATCGACTCATAGGAGCCGGCGGGCACCACATAGGTCTCGTGCCAGATGCCGACCCGCCCCCGGCTGGCCCGCGCGAAGCGGTTGAAGGCCACCCAGGCCGGGTGGTGCAGCCGGTCCTGGTCGGCGGCGAAGGCGAGCAGCTTCTCCTTGGACTCCCAGTACTGGACCACGTAGTACGTGCGCGGGTCGGCGGTCAGCAGGTGATGCGCGAGCAGCCCGCTGTCGCTGTCCTGCGACAGCTCCCGCAGCATGCGCGGCATGGCACGGAAGACCGGGAGCCAGTTGTGCACCGCCCAGAAGCGGTTGATGCGCATTCCGATCAGGAAGACCACGACATCACTGTCGGCGGCGGCGGTCCAGCGGCCCGGAATCGGCTTGGCACTCATGAGGATCCCCCCTGTACGCAGACATGCGGAGACATGCGGAGACGTGCGGAGACGTGCGGAAGCTGTGCGGAGCTGTGCTGACACATACGGACCCGAGCATTGGATAGCCGCACTATCCATGCTTGGATCGTTGCACTCTCCAAGGAAGGGTGCAAGAGCATGCGGCTGGCGGAGCTGAGTGAGCGCAGCGGGCTCTCCACCACCACGATCAAGTACTACCTGCGCGAGGGTCTGCTGCCGCCCGGCCGCCGGATCACCGCCACCCAGGCCGAGTACGACGAGGGGCATCTGCGCCGGCTGCGCCTGGTGCGCGCGCTGATCCAGATCGGCCGGGTGCCGGTGACCACCGCCCGCGAGGTGCTGGCGGCGGTGGAGGACGAGTCCCTGGACCAGCACACCCGGGTCGGGGCCGCGGTCTGGGCGCTGCCGCACGGCCCGCAGGAGACGCGCGAGGACGAGCGGGACGACGAGCGGGAGGATCCGGCGGCGGTTGCCGCGCGGGGTGAAGTCGAGCGGCTCGTGGACGAGTTGGGCTGGCCCTTCACCCGCGCCGTCGGTGAGCTCTCGCCCTCCTACCGGATGCTGGTGTCGGCCGTCGCGGCCATGAACAGGTTCGGATACCCCGTGACCCGCGGGCATTTGCTCCCCTACGCCCGGCTGGCGGCCCGACAGGCCGTGCACGACCTCGACTTGATCGAGGCGTACGGCACTCCCCTGGGTCAGGTCGAGGCCGCCGTGGCACTGACGGTGCTGTCGGAACCCGTACTGCTCGCGCTGCGCCGGATGGCGGCGGCCGAGGAGTCCAACCGGCGCTTCGGCGACGAGGAACCCGATGAACACGAGGAACATCAGGAAAAGCAGGAAAACCAGGAACACGGCCGTCGATAGCGCGAAGGGCCCGGCGCCATCGGCGCCGGGCCCTTCGCTTCACGTACCCCCGACCGGATTCGAACCGGCGCTACCGCCTTGAGAGGGCGGCGTGCTAGGCCGCTACACAACGGGGGCAAGCACATGTCGTACTACTGCGGATACTGCGCTGGGGTACCAGGACTCGAACCTAGACTAAATGAACCAGAATCACTCGTGCTGCCAATTACACCATACCCCATGGCCTGTCAAGTACCCCCGACCGGATTCGAACCGGCGCTACCGCCTTGAGAGGGCGGCGTGCTAGGCCGCTACACAACGGGGGCCCCAGCCGGATCACTCCGCGAGGAGAGATCCCGTACCCCCGACCGGATTCGAACCGGCGCTACCGCCTTGAGAGGGCGGCGTGCTAGGCCGCTACACAACGGGGGCTTGCACTGCGAAATTGATGCGCTGGGGTACCAGGACTCGAACCTAGACTAACTGAACCAGAATCAGTCGTGCTGCCAATTACACCATACCCCACCAAAACTCAACCCCCACATGGGGGGTTTTGTTTGGTTACGCTCTCCGGCCTGGCCTTTCGGCCCTCCCGGGCGGCGCAGGAAGAACATTACCCGATGGGAGACGGGGCTCCAAAACGGGTATCGCCCGCCAGGAGTGCGGGCAGTTCGGCGAGCCCGGTGATACGTCGCAGGTCGGGGTGCGGGTCCGGCGTTTCCGGCGCGGCGCCGGGGCGGCCCCGGTCAAGCCAGATGCCGGTCAGACCGGCGGCGTCCGCGCCGCGCGCGTCCGTGTCGGCCCGGTCACCCACGTACGCCACCTGGTGCGGCGGCAGTGCGAGCGCGTCGCAGCCGGCGAGGAAGGCCTCCGGCGCGGGCTTGGCCCAGCCCAGCTCGGCGGAGCAGAGCAGCACCTCGAAGCGGTCGCGCAGACCGAGCATGCGCAGCCTGGGCTCCTGCTGGGCGGCGCTGGAGTTCGACAGGACACCGTGCCGGTAGCCGGCGGCGGCCAGTGCCTCCAGGGCCGGCGCGACATCGGGGAAGGCGGGCCGGCCGGCGGCTTCGAAGTGCGCCCGGTAGCGGTCGAACCACGCGTCGGCCTCGGCGTCGGGCACCGCCGGGCCCAGGAAGTGCCGGGCGCGGGCGCGGCGCTGGCCGGCGAAGGTCAGTTCCCCGGACACGAACCGGGCGTAGTGGAACTCCATCACCTCACGCCAGAGGCCGAGGGCGCGCTCGGGACCGCCGTGCGCGGCGAGCAGGCCCTCGGCCTCGAAGTGCGCGAGCGCGCCGGCCCGCTCCGTCCCGGTGTAGTCGAAGATCGTGTCGTCGAGGTCCCAGAGCACGGCGCGGACCGGCATACGCGGTCAGCCGCCGAGCTTCGCCAGCGCCGCGTCGATCCGGGCCAGGGTGCGGTCGCGGCCCAGGATCTCCAGGGACTCGAAGAGCGGCAGGCCGACGGTGCGGCCGGTGACGGCCACCCGGACCGGGGCCTGGGCCTTGCCGAGCTTGAGGCCGTGGCTCTCACCGGCGGCGAGCACCGCGTTCTTGAGGGCCTCGGCGTTCCAGTCGGCCGCGGCGAGGCCGGCGCGGGCGGTACCCAGCAGGGCGGCCGCGGCCGCGCCGTCCTTCATCGCCTTCTGCCAGGACGGCTCGTCGTGAACCGGCTGGTCGAGGAAGAGGAAGTCGACGTTGGCGGTGATGTCGGACAGCACCGTCAGCCGGCTCTGGGCGTGCGGGGCGATGGCCTCGAAAGCCGCCTGGTCGTACGCCTCGGGCGCCCAGTTGGCGTGCGGGGCCCGCAGCCAGGGGTCGCAGGCCTCGATGAAGGCCTTGACGTCGAGCCGGCGGATGTGGTCGGCGTTGATCGCCTCGCACTTCTTGAGGTCGAAGCGGGCCGGGTTGGCGTTGACGTCCTTGATGTCGAACGCGGCGACCATCTCGTCCATCGTGAAGATGTCCTGGTCGGCGGAGAAGGACCAGCCCAGCAGGGACAGGTAGTTCAGCAGGCCCTGGGGCAGGAAGCCGCGCTCACGGTAGACGTTGAGGGAGGCCTGCGGGTCGCGCTTGGAGAGCTTCTTGTTGCCCTCGCCCATGACGTACGGCAGGTGGCCGAACTCCGGGACGGTCCTGGCGATGCCCAGTTCGCTCAGCGCCGCGTACAGCGCGATCTGGCGCGGGGTGGAGGACAGCAGGTCCTCGCCGCGCAGCACATGGGTGATCTCCATGAGCGCGTCGTCGACCGGGTTGACCAGGGTGTAGAGCGGGGCGCCGTTGGCCCGGACGATGCCGTAGTCGGGCACGTTGTCCGGGGTGAAGGTCAGCTCGCCGCGCACCAGGTCGGTGAAGGTGATGGGGTGGTCGGGCATCCGGAAGCGGACGATGGCGGTGCGGCCCTCGGCCTCGTACCCGGCGATCCGCTCGGCGGTGAGGTCACGGCAGTGGCCGTCGTAGCCGGAGGGGCGGCCGGCCGCGCGGGCCGCGTCGCGGCGCTCGTCGAGCTCCTCGGTGGTGCAGTAGCAGCGGTACGCGTGGCCGGCCGCCTGGAGGCGGCGGGCGACGTCGGCGTAGATGTCCATCCGCTGCGACTGGCGGTAGGGCGCGTGCGGGCCGCCGATCTCGGGGCCCTCGTCCCAGTCGAAGCCGAGCCAGCGCATGGAGTCCAGCAGCTGCTGGTACGACTCCTCGGAGTCGCGCGCCGCGTCGGTGTCCTCGATGCGGAAGACCAGGGTGCCCTGGTGGTGCCGGGCGAAGGCCCAGTTGAACAGGGCGGTACGGACCAGGCCCACGTGGGGGTTGCCGGTCGGCGAGGGACAGAAACGTACGCGGACGTTCGATGAGGGTGCGCTAGCCACGCTTGATCACCTTGTTGGTGAGAGTGCCGATGCCTTCGATGGTGACGGCGACCTCGTCGCCGACGTCGACCGGGCCGACGCCGGCCGGGGTGCCGGTGAGGATGACGTCGCCGGGGAGCAGCGTCATGGCCTCGGTGATGGTGACGATCAGGTCCTCGATGGAGTGGACCATCTGGCTGGTGCGGCCTGCCTGGCGCAGCTCGCCGTTGACGGTCGCGGTGATCGCCAGGTCGGAGGCGGCCGCGATGTCCAGGCCGGTCTCGATCCACGGGCCGAGCGGGCAGGAGGAGTCGAAGCCCTTGGCCCGGGCCCACTGCTTCTCGGCCCGCTGGGTGTCGCGGGCGGTGACGTCGTTGGCGCAGGTGTAGCCGAGAATGACGTCCTTGACCCGCTCGCGCGGCACCTCGCGGCACATCCGGCCGATGACGACCGCCAGCTCTGCCTCGTGGTGCACCTCGTTGGAGAAGGTGGGGTACACGATCGGGTCGCCGGGGCCCACCACCGAGGTGGACGGCTTGAAGAACGCCCACGGCGAGGCGGGCACCTCGTGGCCCAGCTCGGCGGCGTGCTCGGCGTAGTTGCGGCCGATGGCCACGACCTTGCTGGGCAGGACGGGCGGCAGCAGCCTGACCTTGCTCAGCGGGACCTTCGTCCCGGAGAGCTCGAAGTCGGCGAACGGGACGCCCTTGATGATGTCGAGGACGAGGCCGTCGGGCACGGAGTCCGTGCCCTCGACCGCGCCGAAGGCGACATTGCCGTCGATGGAGAACCTGGCGATGCGCACGGGAAGCTGCTGCCCCTCACTGGGTGCCGGAGACTGATGCTCCAGGTTATCCCGGGGGCGGCGCGGCCTCTCGTCTATTCGGCCGCGGCGGCCACGGGCAGGTCGACCAGGACCGTACGGCGCGGGTTGGCCGTCTGCCGGGGCAGCGCGGGGAGCTCCCCGGCCCCGGCGTCCGTGTTCCGCCCCTCACCGGCCGGCGACTGCGCGCCCAGCGGTTCCGCGTCCTTCAGGTGCGCGAGGGTGGTGCGACGCGGGTTGGCTATCGGGCGGATGATCATGGTCGTCTTCATGGGCCGGTCGGACCTCGGGTGTTCCAGGGCGCACTATCGCGCCGATTGACGGCTTGCAACATGCTGTAAAGCGCCAGATTAGTGGCGTCCATTCCCCTCTTCCGGCGCGCGATACGGCGAGCACGCTGTGATTTTGCTCACGAACTACGGGACAAACACCCCGAGTCGGACAGTGGATCAAGGTCAGCGAATCCGACATCAGACTCAAAACATCACTATCCACCCACGACCACCTCCCGGAAGACCCTCCGGAACCCCCTGCGACTCGCGGGAATTGAGTCGGAAATGAGGGGATATACCCGAATCCGCGACCGACAACGGGTGACCCGCCCGCTGCGCTGAGTCACAGATTCCGCTCATTCTCAACGAAAGGGCCTCGGCCCTTGTTGCCGCCTCGCGCACTGTGCTGCAATTCCCCGGACCGCCGCATCAATCGACCGGCGCGCAGGGGGCGCGTTCGAGCGCAGCGCGGCGGCGAACAGGGCACCCGCCGGGGAGGGCGGGCCTGCCAAACTCGACACCGTCCCGCCGCCCGCGCGGGGGACGCCTGGTCCAGAGGTTGCGACGCTAGTGCAGGGACGTTTCAAGAGGGATGGCGGCGCTGCCGGCAGCGACCCGGGACAGCTCGGTGGGGCCGATCACGGTCCGACACCGCGCCGACCGGACGAGCCCGCGGAAGCCGGGACCAAGGACGCGCAGACGAGCGCGGGCCCGGTCCGTGGCACGAACACGGGCCCCAGGCACGGCTCGCGCATCGCCATGCGCAACTGGCGCATCAGCACTCGGCTGGTGTCGCTGCTCGCGCTGCCGGTGGTCGCCGCGACGTCGCTCGGCGCGCTGCGTATCCAGAGTTCGCTGGACAACGTCACGCAGCTCGGCAACGTGCAGACGCTGACCGACCTGACGGAGACCGCGACCAAGCTCGCGAACGCGCTCCAGGAGGAACGCGACAGCTCCGCCGGTCCGCTCAACAGCGCCAGCCGCAACGAGAAGAACGACGCCGTCGTTGCCAAGCGCGAGGCGACGGAGCGGGCCAAGACCGCCTTCATCGCCGCGAGCAACGAGGGCATCCCCCAGGACCTCACCGGTGTGAGCGCCTCGCTGGTCGCGATCAACAAGCAGCTCGGCGACCTCACGACCATCCGCGACAACGCGTACACCGACGAGAACTACATCGCGCAGACGGTCACCGAGTACAACGAGCTGATCACCCAGCTGCTGCAGCTCTCCGAGGACATGGCGCAGGCCTCCGGCAGCGAGGAGATGATCAAGAGCACCCGTGCTCTTGCGACCTTCTCCGCCGCCAAGGAGTTCGACTCCATCCAGCGCGCCATGATCAGCGCCGCTCTCGCCAACAGCAAGAACCTCCAGCCGAACGACTGGCGCTACGACCGCAACGCGTTCATCTCGGAGAAGACCACCCTCCAGCAGTTCAGCCAGATCTACGGCAAGGCCGCCGCCGAGGCGCTGCTGGAGCCGCTGAGCGCGGACAAGAGCCCCACGCTCAAGACCGTCAACGACGAGCAGGACCGGGTCCGCGCGACCGAGGACGGCATCAAGAGCCTCGACGGCTCCTACCTGGACTGGGACGACAACGCCCAGACCAAGCTCGACATCATGAAGAAGATCGAGTCCCAGCTGCTGAACGACATGACGCAGAAGGCACTTGAGCTTCAGAACGAGGCCGAGCAGGAGGAGTACCTCAACGGCGCCATCATCCTGCTGGTGCTGGGCATCTCGGTCGTCGGCGCCTTCGTGGTGGCCCGCTCCATGATCCGCTCGCTGCGCCGGCTGCAGGAAGGCGCGCTGGACATCGCCCAGAAGCGGCTGCCCGAGCTGGTCAAGCACCTGTCGGAGTCCGACCCGCAGGACGTGGACACCTCCGTCGAGTCGATCGGTATCACCAGCCGTGACGAGATCGGCCAGGTGGCCCGCGCGTTCGACGAGGTCCACCGCGAGGCGGTCCGACTGGCCGCCGAGCAGGCGCTGCTGCGAGGCAACGTCAACGCGATGTTCACCAACCTCTCGCGCCGCAGCCAGGGTCTGATCCAGCGTCAGCTGAGCCTCATATCCGAACTGGAGTCCCGTGAGGCCGACCCGGACCAGCTGTCCTCGCTGTTCAAGCTGGACCACCTCGCGACCCGTATGCGCCGTAACGGCGAAAACCTCCTCGTCCTCGCGGGCGAGGAGCCGGGCCGCCGCTGGACGCGGCCGGTCCCGCTGGTCGACGTGCTGCGTGCCGCGGCCTCCGAGGTGGAGCAGTACGAGCGCATCGAGCTGACCTCGGTGCCCGCCGCCGAGGTCACCGGCCGTATCGTCAACGACCTCGTCCACCTGCTCGCCGAGCTGCTGGAGAACGCCACGTCGTTCTCCTCTCCGCAGACCAAGGTGCGGGTCACCGGTCACGCGCTGCCCGACGGCCGCGTACTGATCGAGATCCACGACACCGGCATCGGCCTGTCCCCCGAGGACCTGGCCGACATCAACGAGCGCCTCGCCAACCCGCCGACGGTGGACGTCTCCGTCTCCCGCCGCATGGGCCTGTTCGTGGTCGGCCGCCTGTCCCTGCGACACGGCATCCGGATCCAGCTCCGTCCCTCCGACTCCGGCGGCACCACGGCACTGGTCATGCTGCCGGTGGACGTCACCCAGGGCGGCAAGGCCAGGCCCGGCGCCGCCGGCCGTGGCCAGCAGCCGGGTATGCCCGGCGGTCCCGGCGGCCCTGGTGGCGCCGGTCTGCCCGGCGGCCCCGGCGGCCTCGGCGGTCTCGGCAAGGGCACCGCCGTGGGCAACGGCCAGGTGGGCCGTCCGCCGCAGCGCGGCCAGGTGCCGGCCTCCGAGCCGCGCCCGGCACTGAACTCCGGCCCGGGCGGCCCCGGTTTCGGCGGTGCGCCGCAGGGCGGCGGCCGTCACCAGGCCCAGCCCCCGCAGCGGACGAACCCGGGCTGGGTCGAGCAGCCGCAGCAGGGCGGCAACGCCCCGCAGCCGGTGTCGGCCCCGGCCGACCGGGCGCGCGGACACGAGGACGTCGACTCCACCCAGCAGTTCGAGCGCCCCGACTTCAACGACGTACCGCACACCTCCCCCGCCTTCGGCGGGAACGGCTCCGGTCCGCAGCGCGGCCCGGTCGGCGGTCAGCGTCCGGCCGCGCCGCCGGCGCCGGTTCCGGCGCAGCAGCCCCCGGCCCCGGCGGCCCCCCGGGCGGAGTTCGACAACACCCCGCACACTCCCCCTGCCTTCGGCGGGGGCGGCAACGCCCCGCAGAGCCAGCCCCAGCAGGGCGGGTTCACCCGCAGCGACGTGTTCCAGCAGCCGCAGCGGCCCCAGCCGCCGCGTCCGCAGGCCCCCGCTCCGGCTCCGGCCCCCGCGCCGCAGGCCAACCGCGGCGCGGAGCCCCAGCTGCCGGCCGTCGCCGAGCCGATGGCACTGCCGCCGGCCCCGGTGCGCGAGGACGAGCGCAGCCCGATCTTCGAGGCCCTGGAGTCGGACTGGTTCCGCAGCGGCCGGGCCGAGCGGATGCAGCAGGTGCACGTGGAGAGCGCGGCCAACGGCTCGTCCGCTCCCGCTCAGCAGCAGGCGCAGTCGCACCAGCAGCAGCAGCCGGCCCCGGCGCGGGACCGCCAGCCGAACCAGCACCGGGCCCCGGCCCAGCAGCCCGCCGCCCCGGCTCCCAGCCGGCAGCAGGTCCCGCAGCAGGCTCAGCGGACCCAGGCGCCGGCTCCGGTCGCCGCGCAGCCCACGCGCCCGCAGCACCAGCCGCAGCGCCCCGGTACCTCGGCGCCGCAGCACCAGCAGCAGGCCCCGGCGCAGGCGCAGGCCGAGCAGCAGTCCTACCAGCCCACGCAGCCGCCGCGCCGTGAGACCCCGGCCTGGCGGCCGACGCCCAACGACGAGGTCTGGCAGCGTGCCGAGCAGGTACGCGAGCCGTCGGCCGGCGGAATCACGCCGTCCGGGCTTCCCCGTCGCGTACCGCGTGCCAATCTGGTTCCCGGGGGCGCGGCACCGCAGGCCCCCCAGGGCGGTCCGCAGGTCTCGCGGGCACCCGACGACGTGCGCGGACGCCTGACCAACCTCCGGCGCGGTATCCAGCAAGGCCGTCAGGCCACTCCCGCTCCCGGGACTGGCAACGGCGGTCGAGCCCCCGAAAGCCAGTGGGGCAGCAACACTCACCAGCAGGAGCGTTAGTTGAGCACCATGAGCCAGGCGGCACAGAATCTGAACTGGTTGATCACGAACTTCGTGGACAACACCCCCGGGGTGTCCCACACGGTCGTGGTCTCCGCCGACGGCCTGCTGCTGGCGATGTCCGAGGGCTTCCCCCGGGACCGCGCCGATCAGTTGGCAGCCGTCGCCTCCGGTCTGACCTCGTTGACCGCGGGAGCCTCCCGCATCTTCGAGGGCGGCAGCGTCAACCAGACCGTCGTGGAGATGGAACGCGGCTTTCTCCTCCTGATGTCGGTGTCCGACGGCTCCTCGCTGGCCGTTCTCGCGCATCCCGAGTGCGACATCGGCCTCGTGGGCTACGAGATGGCGCTGCTCGTCGACCGGGCGGGCGCCGTGCTCACCCCCGACCTGCGCGCAGAACTGCAAGGCAGCTTGATGGGCTGAGTAGGCCGCCCAAGCACCGCACCACGATTCGCGACCGCTTCCGCTCGATCCGGAGGACCCATGACACCGCCGCCCGCCTCGCCCGGCCCGTACGGCGCGTCCCACCACGCGCCGTACGGGGTGGAAGGCGACCAGCCGCTGGTGCGGCCGTACGCCATGACCGGTGGCCGCACCCGGCCCCGCTACCAGCTCGCCATCGAGGCGCTGGTCAGCACATCCGCCGACCCGAGTGCGTACCAGGGGCTGCTCCCCGAGCACCAGCGCATCTGCCATCTGTGCCGCGAGCTCAAGTCGGTCGCGGAGATCTCGGCGCTGCTGGCCATTCCGCTCGGCGTGGCCCGGATCCTGGTGGCCGACCTGGCGGAGGCCGGAATGGTCTCCATCCACCAGCCGAGCAGCAGTGAGGCCGGCGGACAGCCCGATGTGACATTGCTCGAAAGGGTGCTCAGTGGACTTCGCAAGCTCTAGGCCCGGGCAGCAGGCGGCGTACGGAAGTCCGCCTGCCGCTCGTTCCACCACCTCGGCCAAGATCGTGGTGGCGGGCGGCTTCGGCGTGGGCAAGACCACGTTCGTCGGCGCGGTCTCGGAGATCAGCCCGTTGCGCACGGAGGCCGTGATGACCTCCGCGTCGGCCGGGATCGACGACCTGAGCCATGTCGCGGACAAGACCACGACCACCGTGGCCATGGACTTCGGCCGTATCACGCTCGACGACGACCTGATCCTGTACCTGTTCGGTACCCCGGGCCAGGACCGTTTCTGGTTCATGTGGGACGACCTGGTGCGCGGCGCGATCGGCGCGGTCGTGCTCGTCGACACCCGCCGGCTCGCCGACTGCTTCCCCGCGGTCGACTACTTCGAGAACAGCGGTCTGCCGTTCGTCATCGCCCTCAACGGCTTCGACGGGCACCAGCCCTACCGTCCGGAGGAGGTGCGCGAGGCCCTGCAGATCGGCCCCGACGCCCCGATCATCACCACGGACGCCCGGCACCGTGCCGAGGCGAAGAGCGCTTTGATCACGCTCGTGGAGCACGCGCTGCTCGCTCGCCTCAAGTAAGCACTCCAGTTTGCCAGTTGCGGCACGGACCGGCTGTGTCTTCTGACACGGCCGGTCCTTGTGTTCATAACGTTTCGACAGAGAATCAAACCGGCCGCGAACACAAGCTGCTCCCGGACGGTTTCATAGAGCACTCATCGCCCGACAATTTGCTACCGCTTCAACCTTATGCCCGTTTTATCAGGCGTGATTCCAGCTCGGAGAGCCCCCGGCACAACGTTTGTAGAGCACCCCCATGACGTGCTGGAATTCGCTGAACCCGACAGTAGTAACGGCCCCATCAGTGCCGTCGCCGAGAGGTTGTTGGTCGAGTGAGGAACACAAGGCGAGCAGAGCCGGGTCCCGCGGACCACCCGCGTGGCAATTTCACACCGCCTGCGCGATACGCGAGCACCCCGGGAGCCCCGTCTCCCTCCCCGTCCGAGCCGGTGGCCGAGGCCCCGGCAGGGCCGGGCAGTCGCTTTGCCATTCGCAACTGGCGGGTGGGCACGCGCCTGAACGCCATCCTCCTCATCCCGGTGCTCGTCGCCCTGGTGTTCGGCGGATTCCGGGTGCAGAGCTCGGTGCAGACCTGGCAGCAGGCCGACGACGCGGTGCGTACCGCCGAGGTGGTCCGTACGGCCATGACGTACAGCACCGCTCTGATCAACGAGCGCGATGTGTCCGTGGTTCCCCTCCTCCAGGGCGACACCAAGAACAAGACGGTCACCCAGGCCCGCGCGGCCACCGACACGGCCAAGGCCGGGTTCGACCAGGCCGTCACCGACATGCCCGACACCGAGCGTCTGCAGCGTCGCGTCACGGCGGTGCGCACGGGCGAGAAGCAGCTGACCAAGCTCCGCTCGGTCGCCTTCACCAAGGCGCTGTCGGGGGTGCAGACCGAAGAGGGCTACATCGCCGTCCAGCACCCGCTGATGGAGCTGGCCAACGAACTCGGCTTCGGCACCGGCAACATCGCCGCCTACGGCCGTACGCTCTACGCCATCGTGCTCGCGCAGGCCTCGGAGTCGCTGAGCCGGTCCATCGGCACGCACCTGCTGGTCGAGGACCGCAGCAAGCTCGCCAAGGGTGAACTCGACACGCAGCTGACCTCCTTCGCCTCCTGGGCCTACCTCCAGCAGATCGCCCTCCAGGAGTACCAGGGCGGCGGCACCGACGAGGACCTGCAGCGGCTGAAGGACGAGCAGACCGCGGCCACCAAGAAGGGCAAGGAGCAGGCCACCAAGGCCGCCGAGCAGGCGGCCGCGGCCGGTGTGGCCTTCAAGGCCCCGCCGAACATCACGACGATGATCGAACTCATCGCCTCCGGTGCCTCGCCCAGCACGCTCAAGAGCAAGGGCGTCACCGCGCAGAGCTGGTTCGCCGCGTCAACGCTGGCCTTCGACGCCTACCGCAACATCTCCCAGCACCTCTCGGGCCAGGCCTACAGCGACTCGCAGGACATCGCGTCCAGCGCGCGCACGGACGCGATCGTCAACTCGGCGGTGGTGCTGGTGGCGCTGATCATCGCGTTCATCGTGGCCGCGATGATGGCCCGCTCGATGAGCAACAGCATGCGCCGCCTGCGCAACGGCGCCTTCGAGGTCGCCGAGCAGCGCCTGCCCGCCCTGGTCGACCAGCTCTCGCGCACCGAGCCCGGCCGGGTCGACACCCGCATCCAGGCCATCCCGATCAACTCCACGGACGAGATCGGCGAGGTCGCCCGCGCCTTCGACCAGGTCCACCGCGAAGCCGTCCGCCTCGCCGCCGAACAGGCCCTGCTCCGCGGCAACGTCAACGCGATCTTCACCAACCTCTCCCGCCGCAACCAGGGCCTCATCCAGCGCCAGCTCACCCTCATCACCGAGCTGGAGAACAACGAGGCCGACCCCGACCAGCTCGAACACCTCTTCAAGATGGACCACCTCGCCACCCGCATGCGCCGCAACGGCGAGAACCTCCTGGTCCTGGCCGGCGAGGAACCCGGCCGCCGCTGGAACCAGCCCGTCCCCCTCGTCGACGTCCTGCGCGCCGCCGCCTCCGAGGTCGAGGCCTACGAACGCATCGAACTCGTCGGCATCCCCGAGACCGAGATCCACGGCACCGCCGTCACCGACCTCGTCCACCTCCTGGCCGAGCTCCTGGAGAACGCCACCACCTTCTCCTCCCCCCAGACCAAGGTCCGCGTCACCGCCACCCGGCTCCCCGACGGCCGCGTCATGGTCGAGATCCACGACAAGGGCATCGGCCTGACCG
The DNA here is from genome assembly GCF_056270125.1 of Streptomyces sp. RLA131. Taxonomy (NCBI): domain Bacteria; kingdom Bacillati; phylum Actinomycetota; class Actinomycetes; order Kitasatosporales; family Streptomycetaceae; genus Streptomyces; species Streptomyces sp. RLA131. Next base: position 6,005,307 of record NZ_JBWDOQ010000002.1, on the reverse strand, counting down.
CCGAGGACTTCGCCGACATCAACCACAAACTCGCCGACCCGCCCACCGTCGACGCCTCCATCTCCAAGCGCATGGGCCTGTTCGTGGTCGGCCGCCTCGCCGACCGCCACGGCATCCGCGTCCAGCTCCGCCCCTCCGGCGAGCAGGCCGGAACCACCTCCCTGGTCATGCTCCCCGAACCCATCACCCACGGAGGCGGCGGCGAGGAGGTCTCCCCCGAGGACGACTTCACCGTCTCCCGCATCTTCCCCCAGCACGAGACCGACCAGTTCGCCGCCTACGCGCCCACCGCCGCCGAACTCGGCTTCGACGACTCCCGCTACGACGCCCTCCAGATCCCCGACGACGCCCGCTCCCTCGACCCCGTCGGCCGCTCCCTCATGCGCGAGGAACGCCGCGCGCAGCTGGAATCCGGCACCGGGGACAGGGTCCCGGAGCAGGGCGGCTACGGGGGTCAGCAGCAGTCGTACGACCAGGGCTTCGAGCCGCAGGCCTACGCTCCGAACGGCTACGATTCCAACGGCTCCAACGGCTCCAACGGAGTCGGTGGGGGCAACGGCCTCCTGAACGGGGTCAACGGAGCCGGCGAGCTCAACGGGGCCGGCGGGGTCAACGGGTCCAACGGGTCCAACGGGTCCAACGGGCAGGTGGCCCCCCAGGGGTACGACGAACACTCCTACTCCGAGCAGCCGCCGCAGCAGCAGTCCTACGACGAGCAGCTCTACCCGGAGCAGACGTACCAGGACGACTGGCCGCAGCCGGTGCAGGGGTACACCGAGCCGCAGCAGCCGTCGTACGAGAGCAACGGCAACGGGTTCGGCTACCAGGAGCCGCTGCCCTACCAGCAGCAGGCCCCCGGCTCCGCTCCCGTATCCGCTGCTTCCTCCGGGATCGCCCCCTTTGAGGCTCCGGAGCGCGTAGGCTTCGAACGACCGGGCCCCAGCTCCAGTGTTTCCAACTCGCTGACCGACGCCGGCCTGCCGCGTCGTGACCGCAGTGGTTGGCAGCAGCCCGAGCAGCCGGCGGTTCCGGCACAGAACCAGCCACAGCAGGCGCAGAGCGCCGCTCCGGTGCGGCCGTCGCAGGACGACCCCGCGGAGTGGCGGTCGGCCAACGACCAGAACTGGCAGCGGGCCGAGCAGGCCCGCGAGCCCAAGGCCGGCGGGGTCACCCCCTCCGGCCTGCCCCGGCGGGTCCCCAAGGCCAACCTGGTCCCGGGCACCGCACAGCAGACTCCGCAGAGCGGCCCTTCGGTCTCTCGTGCACCCGAGGACATCCGCGGCCGGCTGAGTAATCTGCGACGCGGTGTCCAGCAGGGACGCACTGCGGGAACTGACACGAACGGCCAGGGCTTCGGCCCCAATCACCAGGAGCGTTAGTTGAGTCCGATGAGCCAGGCGGCACAGAACCTGAACTGGTTGATCACCAACTTCGTGGACAACACCCCCGGGGTGTCCCACACGGTTGTGGTCTCTGCCGACGGCCTGCTGCTGGCGATGTCCGAGGGTTTCCCGAGAGACCGGGCGGACCAGCTCGCCGCGGTCGCCTCGGGACTGACCTCGCTGACCGCGGGAGCCTCCCGCATCTTCGAGGGCGGCAGCGTCAACCAGACCGTGGTGGAGATGGAACGCGGATTCCTCTTCCTCATGGCCGTATCCGACGGTTCCTCACTGGCCGTCCTCGCGCACCCCGAGTGCGACATCGGCCTCGTGGGCTACGAGATGGCGCTGCTCGTCGACCGGGCGGGATCCGTTCTCACCCCCGATCTGCGCGCTGAACTGCAGGGCAGCCTGCTCAACTAACGGACAGGCATGCGGACGCGTCTGATGCGCCGTAAGGTGCATCGGACGCGTCGACCAGCTGGAGGAGGAACCGTGGCAACGCCCCCAGGCGGAGATCAGTACGGCAATCCGTATCAGCAGCCGCCTTACCAGCGGTACAACTTCCCCTCGACTCCGAGCCAGGAGCCCGTGCACGGTGCTCCTGGTAACCAGCCACAACACCGGCAGCCGAGGAATCAGCCGTACGAGTCTCCGCAGTCCCCGTCCTCGCGCGCACCGAGGGCGGCTCGCCCCACACCGGTCGGTTCGGACTCACAGCCATTGGTCCGTCCGTACGCGATGACCGGTGGCCGTACCCGGCCGCGCTACCAGCTCGCCCTTGAGGCACTGGTCAGCACCTCGGCCGAACCGGCGCAACTGCGGGGGCAGTTGCCGGAGCACCAGCGGATCTGCATCCTCTGCCGGGAGATCAAGTCGGTCGCGGAGATCTCCGCGCTCCTCTCCATCCCCCTCGGCGTTGCCCGAATCCTCGTAGCCGATCTGGCCGAGGCCGGCCTCGTCGCGATCCACCAGCCCGGTGGCGACGAAGCCGCGGGCGGTCAGCCAGACGTGACATTGCTCGAAAGGGTGCTCAGTGGACTTCGCAAGCTCTAGCGGTCCAGCTCGCTCAACCACCTCAGCGAAGATTGTGGTGGCGGGCGGCTTCGGCGTGGGCAAAACCACGTTCGTCGGTGCCGTATCGGAGATCAACCCGCTGCGCACCGAGGCCGTGATGACATCGGCGTCCGCCGGGATCGACGACCTGACCCACGCGCCGGACAAGACCACGACCACCGTGGCCATGGACTTCGGCCGTATCACGCTCGACCAGGACCTGATCCTCTACCTGTTCGGCACCCCGGGCCAGGACCGCTTCTGGTTCATGTGGGACGACCTGGTGCGCGGCGCGATCGGCGCGGTCGTGCTCGTCGACACCCGCCGGCTCGCCGACTGCTTCCCCGCGGTCGACTACTTCGAGAACAGCGGTCTGCCGTTCGTCATCGCCCTCAACGGCTTCGACGGCCAGCAGCCCTACAAGCCCGAAGAGGTCCGCGAGGCCCTGCAGATCGGCCCCGAGGCGCCGATCATCATCACCGACGCGCGCCACCGCGGCGAGGCCAAGAGCGCCCTCATCACGCTGGTCGAGCACGCGCTGATGGCACGCCTGCGCTAGGGTTCGCCGCCGCGGTCGCGACAGCGGCCGCGGCACCGGCCGCAGCACCGGCCGCAGCAGCACAAACACAGTGGGCCCGCACCGGTCGGTGCGGGCCCACTGTGTTCCCGTGAGGGACGTTCGCGCTCAGCTGCGCCAGGAGTGCGGGGCGGCGAAGCCGGACTGCCGCTCCAGGCGGCGCCACCCGGCGACGGAGCGGGGCTTGACGTAGTCCGTGGCCGTGGCCCCGTCGCCGCCCGAGGCGGCGCCGGCACGGGCCAGCAGGACGGCGGTCAGGGCGGCCAGCTCTTCGTCGCTGGCCAGACCCTTCTCGACGCGGACGAGGGCGCTGTCGGCAGTAGGGGTGCTCACAGTGGTCGTTTCTCCCTTACTGGGGCGGGTTACCGTGCTTGCGCGACGGCAGGTCGGCGTGCTTCGTGCGCAGCATCGCGAGCGACCGGATGAGGACCTGCCTGGTCTCCGCCGGGTCGATCACGTCATCCACCAGGCCACGCTCCGCTGCGTAGTAAGGGTGCATGAGCTCGCTTTTGTATTCCTTGACCATGGCGGTGCGCACGGCGTCGGGGTCGTCGGCCTCGGCGATCTGCTTGCGGAAGATGACGTTGGCGGCACCTTCGGCGCCCATCACCGCGATCTCGTTGGTGGGCCAGGCATAGGTGAGGTCGGCACCGATGGACTGGCTGTCCATGACGATGTACGCACCTCCGTAGGCCTTGCGCAGGATCAGCGAGATCCGCGGCACGGTGGCGTTGCAGTACGCGTACAGCAGCTTGGCACCGTGCCGGATGATGCCACCGTGCTCCTGGTCGACGCCCGGGAGGAAGCCGGGGACGTCCAGAAGGGTGACGAGGGGGATGTTGAACGCGTCGCACATCTGCACGAAGCGGGCGGCCTTCTCGCTGGCCTCGATGTCCAGGACACCGGCCTGGACGAGGGGCTGGTTGGCGATGATGCCGACCACCTGGCCGTCGAGGCGGGCGAGGGCGACGATGATGTTGGTCGCCCAGCGCTCGTGGATCTCCAGGAAGTCGCCGTCGTCGACGAGCTCCTCGATCACCTTGTGCATGTCGTACGCCTGGTTGCCGTTGGCCGGAACCAGATCCAGCAGCACGTCGCCGCGCCGGTCGACGGGGTCGGACGTGGGGGTGGGCGGCGGGTTCTCGCGGTTGTTCTGCGGCAGCATCGACAGCAGGTAGCGGACCTCCTCGATGCAGGTCTGCTCGTCGTCGTAGGCGAAGTGCGAGACGCCGGAGACCTCGGAGTGGACGTCGGCGCCGCCCAGGCCGTTCTGGGTGATCTTCTCGCCGGTGACGGCCTGTACGACGTCCGGGCCCGTGATGAACATCTGCGAGGTCTCGCGGACCATGAAGATGAAGTCGGTCAGCGCCGGGCTGTAGGCCGCGCCGCCCGCGCACGGGCCGAGCATCACGGAGATCTGCGGGATGACGCCGGAGGCGCGGGTGTTGCGCTGGAAGATGCCGCCGTAGCCGGCGAGGGCGGAGACGCCCTCCTGGATCCGGGCGCCGGCGCCGTCGTTGAGGGAGACCAGGGGGGCACCGGCCGAGATGGCCATGTCCATGATCTTGTGGATCTTGGTGGCGTGGGCCTCGCCCAGCGCGCCGCCGAAGATCCGGAAGTCGTGGGCGTAGACGAAGACGGTACGGCCGTGGACGGTGCCCCAGCCGGTGATGACGCCGTCGGTGTAGGGCCTCTTCGCCTCCAGGCCGAAGCCGGTGGCGCGGTGCCGCCGCAGCGGCTCCACCTCGTTGAACGAACCCTCGTCGAGCAGCAGGTCGATGCGCTCGCGAGCCGTCAGCTTGCCCTTGGCCTTCTGGGCCTCGGTCGCGCGGTCACTGGGCCCGCGCCGGACCTGCTCGCGGATGGCGTGCAGTTCTGCGACCCTGCCACGGGCGTCGTTCGCCTCGGCGGGCTCGGCCGGGACTTCGTCCAAAACGGTCATGCCATCGACCTTACGAGCGATGGCCCCGGTAAATCGGCGTCGATTCCGCACAGACTCCGGCCCCAGTTCATGGAGCATCTGGACAGAACCAACAGAAGAACGGCCCCGCACGACAGCTGCGGGGCCGTTTCTTTGTATCGTCCGTACTGCTCGGCGTTACCTCCCGGCAACAGCCTCGCCAAGTGCGAGGACACGGCGAGCATCCTCCACATGGAGGTTCTCGATCATCCTTCCGTCGACCGTGACGACGCCGCGGCCCTGCTCGACGGCCTCGTCGAAGGCGGCGATGATGCGGGCCGCTTTGTTGACTTCCTCCTCCGAGGGGGCGAAGGCCTTGTTGCAGATCTCCACCTGCTTCGGGTGGATGAGCGTCTTGCCGTCGAAGCCGAACCGGCGGCCCTGGACGCACTCGGCCTCGAAGCCGTCGAGATCGGTGACGTCGTTGTAGACACCGTCGAGGATGACCTTGCCGGTGGCGCGGGCGGCCAGCAGCGCGAGCGACAGCCCCGTCAGGAGCGGGGCCCGGCCCGGGACGTGCTCCGCGTGCAGCTCCTTGGCGAGGTCGTTGGTGCCCATCACCAGGACGGTCAGCCGGTCGGAGGCGGCGGCGATCGCGCGGGCGTCCAGCATGGCCTGCGGGGTCTCCAGCATCGCCCAGATCGCGGTGCGGTCCGGGGCCCCGGCGGCTTCCAGGGCACGCTCGATGGCGTGCACGGTCTGCGGCGAGTCCACCTTGGGGACCACGATCGCGTCCGGGCCGGCCTCGGCGGCGGCCCGCAGGTCGTCGTCGTGCCAGGGGGTGCCGGGCGAGTTCACCCGGATGGTCAGCTCCCGGTATCCGTACTCGCCCGACGCCGCCGCGGCGGCGACGCGCTTGCGGGCGTCGGCCTTGGCGTCGGGGGCGACCGAGTCCTCCAGGTCCAGGATCAGCGCGTCCGCGGGGAGGGTCCTGGCCTTCTCCAGCGCCCGCTCGTTGGCGCCGGGCATGTAGAGCACGGAGCGCCGGGGGCGCAGCACGGCGTCGGTCATCGGTTCAGCTCCTTGTAGGCGGCTTCGTAGGCCCGCGCCAGCTCGGGGTCACGGGCGGCCAGCGCGTCGGCCAGTTCGGCGACGACCTGGCACTGCTTGAAGGTGGCGTCGTCCTGCATCTTCCCGTCGATCATCACCGCGCCCGTGCCGTCGCCCATGGCGTCGATCACCCTGCGGGCCCAGGCCACGTCGGCGGGGGCCGGCGAGAAGACCTTCTTGGCGATGTCGATCTGCACCGGGTGCAGGCTCCAAGCCCCGACGCAGCCCAGCAGGAAGGCGTTGCGGAACTGGTCCTCGCAGGCGACGGTGTCCCGGATGTCCCCGAAGGGACCGTAGTACGGCAGGATGCCGTGCGCGGCGCAGGCGTCGACCATGCGGGCGATCGTGTAGTGCCACAGATCCTGCTGGTAGGTCAGCCGGGGCAGCTCGACCTGCATGTCGGGGTCCTTGGGGTCCTCACGGACCAGGTAGCCCGGGTGCCCGCCGCCGACGCGGGTGGTCTTCATCCGCCGGCTCGCGGCGAGGTCGGCGGGGCCCAGCGACATGCCCTGCATGCGCGGGCTGGCCCCGGCGATCTCCTCGACGTTGGCCACACCGGTGGCGGTCTCCAGGATCGCGTGGACCAGGATCGGTCGGCTCAGGCCCGCCTTGGCCTCCAGCTGGGCCAGCAGCCGGTCCACGTAGTGGATGTCCTCGGCGCCCTCGACCTTGGGCACCATCACCACGTCCAGCTTGTGCCCGATCTCGGTGACCAGGGTCAGCAGGTCGTCCAGCGCCCACGGGGAGTCCAGGCTGTTGATCCGCGTCCACAGCTGGGTCTCGCCGAACTCGGTGGCCTTGGCGATCTCCACCAGGCCGGTCCGTGCGGCCTCCTTGCGGTCGGCCTGGATCGCGTCCTCCAGGTTGCCGAGCAGGACGTCCACCTTCGGCACGATCGAGGGGACCTTCGCGGCCATCTTCTCGTTGCCCGGATCGAAGAAGTGGATCATCCGCGACGGCCGGAACGGGACCTCCCGTACGGGGTCCGGAGCCCCCACTGCGAGCGGTCGGAAGAAGTCCTTCGCGGAACGCATGCGATCTCCCAGGTCGGTTCGGGGGTGGGGAGGTACGGCCGACACCTTATGCCGCGGCGACGGCTACGTTACTGGTCGGTACGTGTGCCATTGGTCACCGCTGCTTCGATACGGTCTTTACCATGTCTGCCACGCCCTGCGCCGTCGTGCACTCCCTGACGTACTACCCCGTCAAGGGCTGCGCCGGCGTCGACGCCACCAGCGCCGAGGTCACCGCGACCGGGCTCGCCCACGACCGGACCTTCATGGTCGTCGACGCCGCCGACGGCTCCTTCCGCAGCCAGCGCACCAACCCGCGGATGGCGGTCCTCCGCGCCCAGGTGATGGACGCGGGCAAGCGGCTGCGGCTGACGGCGCCCGGGACGGACGCCCTGGAGCTGGACGTGGCGCAGGACGGGCGGCGGCGGGAGGTCAGCCTCTTCGGCCGGGCCGTGGGCGAGGCCGTGGACCAGGGCGACGACGCCGCCGACTGGTTCTCCGGCATCCTGCGCGCCGCGTCGCGGCTGGTCCGGGTCCGTCCCGGCTTCGACCGCGACGGCTGGGGCGAACTCCCCGGAAAGGTCAACTTCGCGGACGCGCACGCCCTGTCGGTGGTCTCCCTGGCCTCACTGGAAGCCCTCAACCGGCGCATCGCCGACCGGGGCGCCGAGCCGGTGCCCATGGACCGCTTCCGGGCCAACATCGTCGTCGCCGGCTGGCCCGGGCCCCACACCGAGGACCGCTTCCGCCGGATGACCATCGGCACCACCGGCCTGGGCTACTCGGTGCGCGCCATGCGCTGCTCCGTACCGATGGTCGACCAGGCCACCGGCCGTACGGCGGGCCCCGAACCGATCCGCACCCTCGCCGGCTACCGGCGGGAGCCCGAGTACGACGGCAACGTCAGCTTCGCCGCCAAGGCGGCGGTGCTGCGGCCGGGCACGATCGCGGTCGGTGACCCGGTGCTCGTTCAGGTCTGGGAGGAGGCCTGGGAGGAGGTCCGGGAGGACGGCGTCCAGCGGTAGGTCAGCTGCGGCAGGTTCTCCATGTTGGCGCCGCCGTCGTCGGTGGCGGTGACGGTGAAGCCGTGCCGTTCGTAGAAGGCGCGGGCGTCGGTGTTCTGCCGGAAGACGTGCAGCGACAGGCCTTCGGGGCTGTGCCGCCTGACCTCGTCCAGGAGCAGGGTGCCTATGCCCCGGCGGCGGACGGCGGGCAGCAGGTAGAGCTGGTCGAGCAGATCGCCTTCGAGCGCCGCGTAGCCCAGGACCTCGCCGTCCTGCTCGGCGAGCCAGACCCGGCACTCCTTGAACACGATCTCCTCCACCCAGTACCGCACGTCGGCCTCGGCGCGCGTGCTGGGCGGCAGGTAGGGCATGGTCCCCTCGCGCGAGGCGATGTGGATCCGGGCGATCACGGCCGCGTCGGCGGGGCCCGCGGGCCGGATGCCGGGCGGCGGGGAGGTCGGTGGGGAGGTCTGCGAAGTCACCGCGCAAACGTATGCGAGCATGCGCGGGTGAGCGAACGAATAAGGCTCGTCATCTTCGACTGCGACGGCGTGCTGGTGGACAGCGAGCGGATCGCCGTACGCGTACTGACCGCCATGGGACCGGAGTTCGGCTGGCCGCTCACCGAGGCCGAGATCGTGGAGCGCTTCATCGGCCGCAACGCGCAGGCCATGACCGACGAGGTCGACACCCGCCTGGGCGCGGGCACCGCCGGCCCCTGGCTGGCCCGGTTCCGGGCCCTGCACGCCGAGTACGTGGACGCGGGGCTCACCGTCGTGGACGGCATCCACGAGGCACTCGCCGGGGTCGCCGCCCTGGGGCCGGCCACCTGCGTCGGCTCCAGCGGCGGGCACGCCAAAATGCGCCACACCCTGGGCCGCACCGGCCTGTACGACCACTTCGCGGGCCGGATCTTCAGCGCGCAGGACAACCCGCAGGTGGCCCGGGGCAAGCCGGCCCCGGACCTGTTCCTGCACGCCGCCCGCGTCATGGGCGTGGAGCCCGCCGCCTGCGTCGTGGTCGAGGACAGCCGCCCCGGGGTGCTGGCGGCCCGCGCCGCCGGAATGCGCGCGTTCGGCTACGCGGGCGGGGTCACCCCGGCGGCACGGCTGGAGGGACCGGGCACGGTGGTCTTCGACGACATGCGCAAGCTGCCGGAGCTGCTGGCCGACTGACGGCGCCCGGTATCTGATATCTGGTATCTGGTATCTGGTATCAGATATCCGGCGTCTGATATCTGGTATCTGGCGTTCTGGGTCCTGGACGGTGAGGGCGGGGCTTGAGCGGCCCGGGCGGCGGGGAGATTCCCGGTATGTCGATCACCTCCGAAGAGATCAGCACCCAGCCGGAGTGCTGGGAGCGGGCCGCGGCCCTGGCGGTCGGCCTCACAGGGGTGTTGCCGGCCGCGGGTGAGCGCGTCGCGGTCGTCGGCTGCGGCACCTCGTGGTTCATGGCCCAGGCCTACGCCGCGCTGCGCGAGCGGCACACCGGTCAGGGCGAGACGGACGCCTTCGCCGCCTCGGAGTTCCCGCGCGGCCGGGCCTACGACCGGATCGTGGCGATCACCCGCTCGGGCACCACCACCGAGGTTCTGGAGCTGCTGCGCGAGGTGTCCGGTACGGTCCGCACCACCGCCCTGGTCGGTGATCCGGACACCCCGGTCGCGGCGGACGGACTCGTCGACGACCTGGTGGTGCTGGACTTCGCCGACGAGAAGTCGGTGGTGCAGACGCGCTTCGCGACCACCGTGCTCGCCCTGCTGCGTGCGCATCTCGGCCAGGACCTCGGGCCGGCCGTCGCCGGGGCACGGCGGGCGATCGCCGAGCCGCTGCCCGAAGGGCTGCCGGGCGCCGGGCAGTTCACCTTCCTCGGCACCGGCTGGACGTACGGCATGGCCCTGGAGGCCGCGCTGAAGATGCGCGAGGCGGCGGGCGCGTGGACCGAGGCCTATCCGGCCATGGAGTACCGGCACGGGCCGATCTCGGTCACCAGGCCGGGGCGGGTCGCCTGGGTGTTCGGCGAGGTGCCGGACGGACTCGGCGCCGAGGTCGCGCGCACGGGCGGTCGCCTGGAGGCGAGCGGCCTGGATCCGCTCGCCGACCTGGTGCGGGCGCAGCGGCTCGCGGTGGCGGTCGCCGAGGCGCACGGTCTCGATCCGGACCGGCCGCGCCATCTCACCCGGTCGGTGATCCTGCCGTGACAGCGGCCTGCGGCCTTTCGTCCTCGATCGCCGGACCGGGGGTACCCCCACCCAGCGGTAGCCGGTGAGCTGACTTCAGCCCGTCCCGCGTTGGAGGACAAGCGCGGCGGCGGTGCCTAGCCCTGCGGTTCGGGCTCCACGCCGGCGCGCAGGAGGCCGTAGGCGTAGGCGTCGTCCAGGGCCTGCCAGGACGCGGCGATGACGTTCTCGGCGACGCCGACCGTGGACCATTCGGCGCTGCCGTCGGAGGTGGTGATCAGGACCCGGGTGGTGGACTCGGTGCCGTGCTTGCCTTCGAGGATGCGGACCTTGTAGTCGACGAGCTCCAGCTTGGCGAGCTGCGGGTAGATCCTTTCCAGGCCCACCCGCAACGCGCGGTCGAGGGCGTTGACGGGGCCGTTGCCCTCGGCGGTGGCGACGATGCGCTCGCCCTTGGCCCAGACCTTGACGGTGGCCTCGTTGGCGTGGGTGCCGTCGGGGCGGTCCTCGACGATGGCGCGCCAGGACTCGACCCGGAAGTAGCGGTAGGGCCGGCCCTCGACCTCCTCGCGCAGCAGCAGCTCGAAGGAGGCGTCGGCGGCCTCGTAGGTGTACCCCTGGAGTTCGCGCTCCTTGACCCGCTCGACGACGCGGCCGATGGCCTGGCGGTCGGCGCCGAGGTCGACGCCGAGTTCCTTGCCCTTGAGCTCGACGGAGGCGCGGCCGGCCATGTCGGAGACCAGCATGCGCATGGTGTTTCCGACCTGCTCGGGGTCGATGTGCTGGTAGAGGTCGGGGTCGACCTTGATCGCGGAGGCGTGCAGCCCGGCCTTGTGGGCGAAGGCGGAAACACCCACATAGGGCTGGTGGGTGGAGGGCGCGAGGTTGACGACCTCGGCGATGGCGTGCGAGATGCGGGTCATCTCGGCGAGCGCCCCCGCCGGCAGGACCCGCTTGCCGTACTTCAGTTCCAGGGCGGCGACGACCGGGAAGAGGTTGGAGTTGCCGACCCGCTCGCCGTAGCCGTTGGCGGTGCACTGGACGTGGGTGGCTCCGGCGTCGACGGCGGCCAGGGTGTTGGCGACGGCGCAGCCGGTGTCGTCCTGGGCGTGGATGCCCAGGCGGGCGCCGGTGTCGGCCAGGACGACGCCGACCACGGCCTGGACCTGGGCGGGGAGCATGCCGCCGTTGGTGTCGCAGAGCACGACGACATCGGCTCCGGCCTCGTGGGCGGCGCGGACGACGGCCTTGGCGTACTCGGGGTTGGCGCGGTAGCCGTCGAAGAAGTGCTCGCAGTCGACGAAGACCCGGCGGCCCTGGGAACGCAGGTAGGAGACGGTGTCGCGGACCATCTCCAGGTTCTCTTCGAGGGTGGTGCGCAGGGCGAGTTCGACGTGCCGGTCGTGGGACTTGGCGACCAGCGTGACGACCGGGGCGCCGGAGTCGAGCAGTGCCTTGACCTGCTGGTCCTCGGCGGCGTTGCCACCGGCCCGGCGGGTGGCGCCGAAGGCCACGAGCTGCGCGTGCCGCAGTTCGAGCTCGGTCGCGGCGCGGGCGAAGAACTCGGTGTCGCGGGGGTTGGCGCCGGGCCAGCCGCCTTCGATGAAGCCCACCCCGAAGTCGTCCAGGTGCCGGGCGATCGTCAGCTTGTCGGCGACGGTGAGGTTGATGCCCTCGCGCTGCGCGCCGTCGCGCAGCGTGGTGTCGAAGACGTGAAAGCTGTCGTCCAGTTCGGCCGTCATGGTCTGTTCCAACTCCTGTCGGGTGAGTGGTATCCGAATCCGGAAACTATCCGGAGGACCGGGCTCCACTTGCCCCCATCATCCCTCGCGCTCCGCTGTCCGGCGTGGGTGGGCCGGAAAACGAAAAAACCTCTCGCGGGTGCGAGAGGTCTGCGCGCGGGTCTGGGACACGGTTACCGCTCCGTACCTGGTCTACGGGGCGGTCACTGCGGACCGGCGCGCCCTGCCAATAATCGTCATGGCGAGCGAGAGCACGAGCGCAGTGTGGCACAGCTTCACCTGCCCCCGGGACCGGGTCTCACGATGCGGTCACGCCCGGGGCAGCAGCGTCTCGTCCAGGAACTCCCGGACATGACCGAGGACCTGCTCGCGGTCGGTGCCCGGCAGTCCGACGACGAGGGGCACCCCGAAGCCGTCGAGCAGGGCCCGCAGCCGGACCGTGAAGCGCTCGGGATCCACGGTGCGGAAGTCGCCCCGGGAGATGCCCTCGGCCAGCAGGGCCACCAGGTCGCGGTGCCAGACCAGTTCGAGTTCGAGCTGGCGCAGCAGCACCTCCTCGGCCGCCGTGGTGCGGTTCCAGACCTCGGACCACAGCGCCCAGCGGGGGTCCCGGCGGCCGTCGGGCAGATAGAGGTCGATGACCGCCTCCAGCCGCTCGCGCGGGCCGGCCCGGCGGGCGAGGGCCCGGCGCCGCTCGTGGCCGAGCTGCTCCTCGCTCCACTCCAGGGTCTGCAGCAGCAGTTCGTCCTTGTTGCCGAAGTAGTAGAGGACATGGCCGCTGCTCATACCGACCTGGCGGCCCAGGCCCGCGATGGTCAGCTCGGACAGTCCGTGTTCGGCGATGGTCTGCATGGCGGCCGCCATGACGTCCTCACGGGGCTGTTTCTGGCGCCGCCGGGGGCGTGGAGCCGAGTCGGTCACCGCGTCCTCCGTGCTGGTCAGGCCCTGGGCTGCTGCTGGGTGATGCAGTGTATGCCGCCGCCGTGGGCGAATATCGTCCGGGCGTCCACCAGGACGACCTCGCGGTCCGGGAAGAGCTCGGCGAAGATTGCGGCGTTGATCCGGTCGGCCGGGTCGTCGAAGGCGCAGAGGACGACCGCGCCGTTGCACAGGTAGTGGTTCACATACGAGTAGTCGACCAGCTCGCCGTCGGCCTCGCGGATCCCCGGCGCGGGCAGTTCGACGACCTGGAGCCTTCGTCCCCGGGCGTCGGTGGAGGCGCGGAGCAGCTCGGCGACCTCCTGGGACACGGCGTGGTCGGGGTGGCCCGGATCCCGCTGGCTGTGGACGACGACCACCCCGGGACGGACGAAGGCGGCCACGATGTCGACATGGCCCCGGGTGCCGAAGCGCCCGTAGTCGGCGGTCAGTCCCCGGGGCAGCCAGATCGCCTCGCTCGTGCCCAGGAAGGCGTGCACCTCGGCCTCGGCCCGCTCGCGGGTCCAGCCGGGGTTTCGGCCGGGGTCGAGCTGGACGGTCTCGGTGAGCAGCACGGTGCCCTCTCCGTCGACATGGATGCCGCCGCCCTCGTTGACGAAGGACGTGGTGTAGCGGCGGGCACCGGCCTGACCGGCGACATGGGCGGCGATTGCGGAGTCGTGCCCCCAGGCCGCCCACTCCTGGGCGCCCCAGCCGTTGAACACCCAGTCGGCGGCGGCCAGTCCGCCGTCACCGGTGAGGAAGGTGGGACCCATGTCGCGCATCCAGGCGTCGTCGAGCGGGGCCTGGACGACGGTGACTCCCTCCCCCAGCAGGGTGCGCGCGCCGGTGGCGTCCTGCGGGCGGGCCACGACCGTCACCGGTTCGAAGCGGGCGATCGTACGGGCCACCTCGCCCCAGGCGGCGCGGGCTCCGGCCAGCTCCGCGCCGTCCTCGAAGGTGGTGTTCGGGGAGGGCCAGGCCATCCAGGTGCGCTCGTGCGGGGCCCATTCGGCGGGCATCGAGTAGCCGTCGTCGGCGGGGCGGCGCTGGTCGCTCATGGTGCGGGTCCTCGTCACAGGAAGTAGAGGCGGCTGAGGCTGACGCTGTCGGCGGGCTCGGAGCGCATCGGGGCGCCGTCGAGCGTCACCAGGCCGGTGCGGCCGTCGACATCGACCTGACCGGTACGGGAGTTGAGGACGAGGTCGGCCGGGCCGATCCCCCGGGTGCCGCGCACGGCGACCCGGCGGCGGCGGGTGGGCATCCGGTCGTCCTCGCACTCCACGGCCGCGCGGGCGGTGAACGCCACCGACAGATCGGCGGCGGTGGCGCCGTGCGCCCCGAACAGCGGCCCGAGGACCAGCGGCTCGCAGGTGTCGGTGGCGGCGTTGGGATCGCCCGTGACGCCGTACGCGGGGAAGCCGGACTTGAGCACCATCTGCGGTTTGGCCCCGAAGTACGCGGGCCGCCACAGCACGATGTCGGCGAGCTTCCCGACCTCGATGGAGCCGATCTCGTGCGCCAGGCCGTGGGCGATCGCCGGGTTGATGGTGAGCTTGGCGATGTAGCGCAGGACGCGGGCGTTGTCGTCGTCCGGCCCGTCGCCGGGCTCGCCGCCGCGCCCGAGGAGCGGTCCCAGCTCGGCCTTCATCTTCCCGGCCATCGCGAAGGTGCGGCGTACGGTCTCGCCGGCCCGGCCCATGCCCTGCGCGTCCGACGAGGTGATACCGATCGCGCCCAGGTCGTGCAGCACGTCCTCGGCGCCCATCGTCCCGGCGCGGATCCGGTCGCGGGCCATGGCGGCGTCGCCGGGCAGGTCGGGCTTGAGGTCGTGGACGGAGACGATCATGCCGTAGTGCTCGGCGACCGCGTCCCGGCCGAAGGGCAGGGTGGGGTTGGTGGACGAGCCGATGACATTCGGCACGCCGGCCATCTTCAGGACGTTGGGCACATGTCCGCCGCCGCAGCCCTCGATGTGGAAGGCGTGGATCGTGCGGCCGTCGAGCACCGACAGGGTGTCCTCGACCGACAGGCACTCGTTCAGCCCGTCGCTGTGCAGCGCGACCTGGACGTCGTGCTCCTCGGCGACCCGCAGCGCGGTGTCCAGGGCGCGGGTGTGGGCGCCCATGTCCTCGTGCACCTTGAAGCCGCAGGCGCCGCCCTCGGCCAGCGCCTCCACCAGCGGGGCCGGGTCGGAGGACGATCCCCGGCCGAGGAAGCCGATGTTGACCGGCCAGGCGTCGAAGGAGTTGAAGGCGTGGCGCAGCGCCCACGGCGAGTTGACGCCGACCCCCCACACCGGGCCGAACTCCTGGCCGATGACGGTGGTCACGCCGGAGGCCAGTGAGGCCTCCATGATGCGCGGCGAGAGCAGATGGACATGGGTGTCCACGGCCCCGGCGGTGGCGATCAGGCCCTCCCCGGACACGATGGAGGTGCCGGTGCCGACCACGACGTCGACGCCGTCCACGGTGTCCGGGTTCCCGGCCCGCCCGATGGAGTGGATCCGGCCCTCACGGATTCCGACGGAGACCTTGCGGATGCCCACGGCGGTGTCGATGACCAGGACGTTGCTGATCACGACGTCGCAGGTCTCCCGGACGGCGGCGGCCTTGAGGTGCAGTCCGTCCCGCGCGGTCTTGCCGAAGCCGGCCAGGAACTCGTCGCCGGGCCGCTGCGAGTCGGACTCGACGCGGACCACCAGGCCCGAGTCGCCGAGCCGGACCCGGTCACCGGCACGCGGGCCGTGGACGGCGGCGTACTCGTACGGATCGATGCTCATCGCCCGGCTCCCGCTTCCGTTCCCAGATAGCCGCAGGCGGCCGCGCGGCGCAGCGCCTCCTCCTTCGCGCCGGGGGCGTCGAGGGGGCCGTCGACGAGGCCGGCGAAGCCGATGGCGATCCGGTCGCCCCCGATCGGCAGGAGGCCGACCTGCGCCGTGTCCCCCGGCCCGAAGCGGACCGAGGAGCCGGCGGGCACGTTCAGCCGCATGCCGTAGGCGGCGGCACGGTCGAAGTCCAGCCGGGGGTTGGCCTCGAAGAAGTGGAAGTGCGAGGTGACGCTGACCGGCACCGTCGCAGCGTTCCGCACGGTCACCAGAACGGCGGCCACGGGGTCGGGCCGGGCCGGGCCGGGCAGCACGGCACCGGGGGCCAGTGCCCCGAGGGAACCGCCGCCGATCGGGTCGCAGACCACGGCGAGCCTCGAGCCGTCGTCGAACACGGCCTCGACATGCACCTCGGTGACGACATCGGCGACGCCGGGCAGTACGTCGTCGGGGCCGAGCACCCTGCGGGCCGCCTCGATCGCCTCGGCGAGCCGGGCGCCGTCCCGGGCGGCCTCGCAGACCGTGTCGGCGATCAGCGCCGTCGCCTCCGGGACGTTGAGCCGCAGGCCGCGCGCCCGGCGCGCCCGGGCCAGCTCGGCGGCGCCGAACAGCAGCAGCCGGTCGCGTTCCGTCGGGGTCAGCCGCATGACGCCACACCTCCCATGACCGAAGAATTTGAACGTCACTCTAACGTAACAATTCAGTGATGGGAAGTATTGACCTTCGCGTCAGCGTGGTCCACATTGAGAGGAGTTCGAACAGTGCTCTAACTGTCGGAGGGGGTTCGCTCCCGGCATGCCGAAGGCCGCACCCATGATGTGCGGGTACGGCCTTCGGTTCAGCGGGCGCGGGACGCCGGGCGGGGTCAGTCGCCCAGCGGGTGCATCCAGCCGTGGGTGTCGGCGGCGGTGCCGCGCTGGATGTTGAGCAGCGCCTCGCGCAGCTTCAGCGTCACCTCGCCGGGCTGCCCGCCGCTGTGCGCCCACTCGCCCGCGTCGCACTTGACGGTGCCGACCGGGGTGATGACGGCGGCGGTGCCGCAGGCGAAGACCTCGGTGAGGGTGCCGTTCTCGCCGTCGGCCTTCCACTGGTCGATGGAGACCCGGGCCTCCTCCGACGCGTAGCCGAGGTCACCGGCGACGGTGAGCAGCGAGTCGCGGGTCACACCGGCGAGCAGGGAACCGGTCAGCGTCGGGGTGACGATCCTGTCGCCGTAGACGAAGTACAGGTTCATGCCGCCGAGTTCCTCGACCCACTTGTGCTCGACCGCGTCGAGGTAGGCGACCTGGTCGCAGCCCCTGGCGGCGGCCTCGGCCTGGGCGAGCAGGGAGGCGGCGTAGTTGCCGCCGGTCTTGGCGTCGCCCATGCCGCCGGGAACGGCGCGGACGCGGTCCTCGGACAGCCAGATCGAGACGGGCTTCACACCGCCGGGGAAGTAGGCCCCCGCGGGCGAGGCGATGACGATGAAGAGGTATTCGTTGGCGGGCTTCACCCCCAGGCCGACCTCGGCCGCGAACATGAAGGGGCGCAGGTAGAGCGACTGCTCGCCGCCGTGCGCGGGCACCCAAGCCCTGTCCTGCTGGACGAGTGCGTCCACCGCCGCGATAAAGGTCTCGGCCGGCAGTTCGGGCATGGCCAGGCGCCGGGCGGAGGACTGGAAGCGGGCGGCGTTGGCCTCCGGCCGGAAGGTGGCGACGGAGCCGTCGGGCTGACGGTAGGCCTTGAGACCCTCGAAGATCGTCTGCGCGTAGTGGAGGGTCATGTTCGCCGGGTCGATGGACAGCGGCGCGTAGGGGACGAGCTGGGCGTCGTGCCACCCACGGCCCTCGGTCCAGCGGATCGTCACCATGTGGTCGGTGAAGTGCCGGCCGAACCCGGGGCTGGCCAGGATCGCCTCGCGCTCCGCGTCGGACAGCGGGTGCGAGGACGGCTTGAGCTCGATCGTTGGCGTCGTGGTCATCTGTGGTGTCCTTTGCCGTGAAGGCCATCAGGGTCAGGGCGGACCGCACTCGCCGTCCCGTTCCCGGTGGTGCTAGGACGTCCGAGTTTCCCCTCGCACTGCGGCCCCACCGCCGATTATCGCAGCGGTGGGGCCGTGGACATACACGTGCGGCCCGAGAGGTGCTGGGTCAGTCGTGAATACGGTTCACTGACCGTCCGGGCCGACTGGCGGAAACAACCCGGCGGTCAGCCGGCTACTCGCGCGGCGAGGACGTCGCCGACCTCGGAGGTGGAACGGGCGGTGGTGCGCTCGGCGAGGTCCGTGGCGACGGCGTCGTCGATCCGCGCGGCCTCGTCCGGGTAGCCGAGGTGCCGGAGCAGCAGGGCGACCGACAGGACGGTGGCGGTCGGGTCGGCCTTGCCCTGGCCCGCGATGTCCGGGGCGGAGCCGTGCACCGGCTCGAACATCGAGGGGAAGTCACCGCTGGGGTTGATGTTGCCGCTGGCGGCGACGCCGATGCCACCGGAGACGGCGGCGGCGAGGTCGGTGATGATGTCACCGAAGAGATTGTCGGTGACGATCACGTCGAACCGCTCGGGCTGCGTGACGAGGAAGATCGTCGCCGCGTCCACGTGCAGGTAGTCCGTCGTGACGTCGGGGAACTCCTCGCCGACCTTGTTGAAGATGTTGGTCCACAGGTGGCCGGCGTGCACCAGCACGTTGTTCTTGTGGACGAGCGTCAGCTTCCTGCGCGGGCGGGCCTGGGCGCGGGCATACGCGTCCCGGACCACGCGCTCGATGCCGAAGGCCGTGTTGAGGCTGACCTCGGTGGCGACCTCGTGCGGGGTGCCGGTGCGGATCGAGCCGCCGTTGCCGGTGTACGGGCCCTCGGTGCCTTCGCGGACGACGACGAAGTCGATCTCCGGGGAGCCGGCCAGCGGAGTGGCGACACCGGGGAGCAGCTTCGAGGGCCGCAGGTTGACGTGGTGGTCGAAGGCGAAGCGCAGCTTGAGCAGGAAGCCCCGCTCCAGCACACCGGACGGCACCGACGGGTCGCCGATGGCGCCCAGTAGGATCGCGTCGTGCGCCTTGAGCGCGGCCAGATCGGCGTCGGTGAGGGTCTCCCCCGTCGCGTGGTACCGCTTGGCGCCGAAGTCGTACTCCTTGGTCTCCAGCTTGACGTCCTGCGGGAGGACGGCGGCGAGGACCTTGAGTCCCTCGGCCACGACCTCCTGGCCGATGCCGTCACCGGGGATCACTGCGAGACTGATGCTGCGAGACATGCCGTGCACAGTACTCCGCGTCCCATTGAATGACATCGCGTGTCCGCATGACGGACACTTGAACATCCGGTCAGGTGGCGTTCACCCGCACGACCTCGCACGGTTGACGCGGGATGGGAACTTTCCACTCATGGACACACCACGCATGGGGATCGACGACAGCCTCGCCGAGCGCATGAGCATGGCCGAGCAGCACGAATACCTGCGGGCGAAGTTCTCGCGCCGCCGGGTGATCCGCGGCGGCGCCGCGGTGGCCGGGACGGTGGCCGGGGCCGGACTGCTGGGCTCCTCGGCCTATCCGGCCTACGCGGACACCACCCTCGCCGGCAGCCCGCTGGCGGCGCCCGCCACCGGCCGGGTGGACGGCTCGCTGGTCGCGCCCTTCGGCCGGCACCTCGCGTTCGGCGCCGACCCCAAGACCCAGTTCCGCATCTCCTGGCAGGTGCCGCTGGCGGTGAAGAAGCCCTTCGTGCGCGTCGGGCTCAAGCCGTGGGCGCTGGGCCACAAGATCGAGGCGGAGGTGCGTCCACTGCACACGGCCTCGCTCAGTTCCGCGCTCCCCGCGGTCACCCAGTACTACCTGCACGCCGCCCTCGACGGGCTGCACCCGGGCACGACGTACTACTACGGCGTCGGCCACGAGGGCTTCGACCCGGCGTCCGCCAGTGCCTTCGCGACCGTCGGCTCCTTCACCACCGCCCCGGCGCACCACGAGCGCTTTGTCTTCACCGCCTTCGGCGACCAGGGCGTCAGCTATCACGCGCTCGCCAACGACAGCCTGATCCTCGCGCAGAACCCGTCGTTCCATCTGCACGCCGGCGACATCTGCTACGCCGACTCCTCGGGCCAGGGCAAGAACGACGACACGTACGACGCCCGCGTGTGGGACCAGTTCCTGGCGCAGACCGAGTCGGTGGCCTCCCGGGTGCCCTGGATGGTCGCGGTCGGCAACCACGACATGGAGGCCTGGTACTCGCCGAACGGCTACGGCGGCCAGGAGGCCCGCTGGACGCTGCCGGGCAACGGCCCGGACCCCGAGAAGCTGCCGGGCGTCTACTCCTTCACCTACGGCAACGTGGGCGTGGTCGCGCTCGACGCGAACGACGTCTCCTACGAGATCCCGGCCAACCTGGGCATCAGCGGCGGCAGCCAGACGGCGTGGCTGGACCGGGAGCTGGGCCGGCTGCGCAAGCGCAGCGGGGTCGACTTCATCGTGGTGTTCTTCCACCACTGCTCGTACTCGACCACCAGTTCGCACGCGTCGGAGGGCGGGGTGCGGGAGGCGTGGGTGCCGCTGTTCGAGAAGCACGGCGTGGATCTGGTGGTCAACGGCCACAACCATGTGTACGAGCGCACGGACGCCATCAAGGGCGGCGCGGTCTCCAAGCAGGCCCCGATCGGCACGACAGTGCACTCCGAGCGGGACGGCATCGTCTACGTCACGGCCGGCGGCGCGGGCCGGAGCCTGTACAGCTTCCCGGTGCCGGACAGCTACGAGGGGCATGTCGCGGACCGGGACAGCGTCGACACCTACCACTGGACCAAGGGCCAGGTGAAGGCCACCGAGACGGTGGAGTGGTCCCGGGTCCGTTACACGGGCTACTCGTTCCTGGCCGTCGAGGTCCAGCCGGCCGTGTCCGGGCACACCACGACGCTCACGGTGTCCGCGCTCGCGGAGAGCGGCGAGCGGGTCGACCACTTCACGGTGGCCCGGAAGGCGAAGTAAGCGTCACGGTCACACGCCATACGCCATACGGTGTACGACATACGCCATACAACATATGCCATACGTCGTATCTCATACACCGTATGGCATATCCGTTCGTCAGCGTGCCTCGTGCCCTGTGCTGCCGCCGTTGTCGCGGCGGTCCAGGGCGCGCTGGAGGGCTTCGGCGGCGTTCTTACGGGCGGTCTCGTCCATGGTGAACAACTCCAAGGGGAATCAGGAGTGGGCAGGTCGCCACAGAACGGGGCGGGGAGCGCGCTGCGGGGGTGACCCGGAGCAGATGGCGCGGCTCTCTTCCGCCGATCGCTGGTGGAGCGAGACGTTCGGCTTCTACAAAGCTAGGACAGCTCGGCGCATCTGTCTCCACAGTTAGTCGGACTTCCTACTATCTGAGACGCGCGCCTGCGCAGAGCGACAGCGCGACTGCCCCCGCACCCGGTCTCCCGGGTGCGGGGGCAGTCGCGCTTCGGGCGGCGCGGCGGCGCTCAGCCCATGTGCGGGTAGCGGTAGTCGGTCGGCGGGACCAGGGTCTCCTTGATGGAGCGGGTCGAGGTCCAGCGGGTGAGGTTGGTGGCGGCACCCGCCTTGTCGTTGGTGCCCGAGGCGCGGCCGCCGCCGAAGGGCTGCTGACCCACCACGGCGCCGGTCGACTTGTCGTTGATGTAGAAGTTGCCGGCGGCGTAGCGCAGCTTGTCCATCACGTCGGCGGCCGCGGCGCGGTCCTGGGCGATGACCGAGCCGGTGAGGGCGTACTTGGACACCGACTCCATCTGGGTCAGCGTCTCCTCGTACCGCTCGTCGTCGTAGACGTACACACCCAGGACCGGGCCGAAGTACTCCTCGCGGAAGATCTCGTTCTCCGGGTCGGTGGAGACCAGCACGGTCGGCCGGACGAACCAGCCGACGCTGTCGTCGTAGGTACCGCCGGCCACGACCTCGACCGTCGGGTCGGCCTTGGCGCGGTCGATGGCGGCCTTGTTCTTGGCGAAGGCGCGCTCGTCGATGAGGGCGCCGATGAAGTTGGACAGGTCGGTGACATCGCCCATGGTGATGGCGTCGACCTCGGCGGCGAACTGCTCCTTGAAGCCGTTGTCCCAGATGGAGCGCGGGATGTAGGCGCGGGAGGAGGCCGAGCACTTCTGGCCCTGGTACTCGAAGGAGCCACGGGTGAGGGCCGTCCTGAGGATGCCCGGGTCGGCGGAGGGGTGGGCGAAGACGAAGTCCTTGCCGCCGGTCTCGCCGACGATCCGCGGGTAGTTGCGGTACTTCTCGATGTTGTTGCCGACGGTCTTCCACAGGTACTGGAAGGTGCGCGTCGAGCCGGTGAAGTGGATGCCGGCCAGCTCCGGGTGTTCCAGGGCCACCTCGGAGACGGCAACGCCGTCACCGGTCACCAGGTTGATGACGCCCCTGGGCAGCCCGGCCTCCTCCAGCAGCCGCATGAGCAGCACGGCGGAGTGGGTCTGGGTCGGGGAGGGCTTCCAGACCACGACATTGCCCATCAGAGCGGGCGCGGTGGGCAGGTTGCCGGCGATGGCGGTGAAGTTGAAGGGCGTGATCGCGTAGACGAAGCCCTCCAGCGGCCGGTGGTCGCTGCGGTTCCACACGCCCGGGGAGTTGGCCGGGGGCTGCTCGGCGAGGATCCCGCGGGCGAAGTGGACGTTGAAGCGCCAGAAGTCGACCAGTTCGCAGGGGCTGTCGATCTCGGCCTGCTGGGCGGTCTTGGACTGGCCGAGCATGGTGGAGGCGGCGATGGTCTCGCGCCAGGGGCCGGCCAGCAGTTCGGCGGCGCGCAGGATGATCGCGGCGCGGTCGTCGAAGGACAGCGCGCGCCAGGCCGGGGCGGCGGCCAGGGCGGCGTCGATCGCGTCGCGCGCGTCGTCGTGCGTGGCGTTGGCGTACGTGCCCAGCACCGAGCCGTGGTTGTGCGGCTGTACGACGTCGAAGCGCTCGCCGCCGCCCATCCGGCGCTCGCCGCCGATGGTCATGGGCAGCTCGACGGGGTTGCCGGCCAGCTCCTTCAGCTTCGCCTCCAGGCGGGCCCGCTCCTGGCTCCCGGGGGCGTAGGAGTGGATCGGCTCATTGACCGGGGCGGGGACCTGGGTCACAGCGTCCATGGGGATGATCTCCTTGGGGAATCAGCGTGTGATCGGCGAGTGATCGGCGAGGGACCGGCCGGCGATCAGCGAGGGACCGGCGAGTGGTCGGCGAGCGGTCAGCGCGCGGGGAGGAACGACCGCAGGAAGAAGGCCAGGTTGGCCGGGCGCTCGGCGAGGCGGCGCATGAAGTACCCGTACCAGTCTGCTCCGTAGGGAACGTAGATACGGACCCGCTCGCCCTCCTCGGCCAGGCGCCGCTGCTCGGCGGTGCGGATGCCGTAGAGCATCTGGAACTCGTAGCTGCCCTGCTTGCGGCCGCCGCGGCCGGCGAGTTCCTGGGTGATGGCGATCAGGCGCGGGTCGTGCGAGCCGATCATCGGATAGCCGTCGCCGGCCATCAGGATCCGCAGGCAGCGCACATAGGCCAGATCGACGTCCTTCTTGCTCTGGTGGGCGACGCTCGCGGGCTCCTTGTAGGCGCCCTTCACCAGGCGGACCCGGGAGCCCTCGGTGGCCAGGCGGGCGGCGTCGTCCTCGGTGCGGAAGAGGTACGACTGCAGCACGGCGCCGGTGGCGGGGTGCCGCTCGCGCAGCTCGGCGAGGATCGCCAGGGTGGAGTCGGCCGTGGTGTGGTCCTCCATGTCGAGGGTGACCGTGGTGCCGACGTCGCCGGCCAGTTCCACGACCCGGCGGACGTTCTCCAGGGCGATGTCATGTCCGCCGTCCGGCAGCGCCTGGCCGAACGCCGACAGTTTGACGGAGACCTCGGCGCGGGTGCCGAGTCCCTCGTCGCGCAGGGCTTCCAGCAGCCGCAGATACGCGTCGCGGGTGGCGGTCGCGGTGGCCTTGTCGGTGACGTCCTCGCCGAGGTGGTCGAGGGTGACGTCGAGGCCGGAGACGGTCAGCTCGCGCACGCTCTCCATGGCGGGGCGCAGCTCGTCACCGGCGACGAAACGGTTCACCACGGGACGGGTGACCGGCGCGGCGGCGACGACGCGTCGGATGCGGTCGCTGCGCGAGGCGGCGAGCAACACGGGACCCAGCACGGGCTCCTCCTGGGTGCGGCGGGATTCGCCGTGAATCTATGGTTGTCTCCTTCCCCCGGACCATCGACAGCTGTCACGCATCCGGGTTGTGTCCCTCATACAGATGTCTGAGAGACAATGGCGACGTGCGCGCTGACTATCAGGAACTCGTCGACGAGGTCTCCTCCCTTCTGCATGCCCCGGCGACCCTGGAGGACCGCGACTTCCGGCTGATCGCCTTCGGTGCCCACGACAGCGAGGCCGCCTTCAGCGAGGCGTCCACGGACCCGGTCCGGACCCGGTCGATCCTCACCCGGCGTTCCACCGCCGAGGTCCGCGCCTGGTTCGAGCGCTTCGGCATCACCCGCGCCGACGCCCCCGTCAGCATCCCCGCCGCGCCCGACGCCGGGGTGCACCGGCCGCGCCTGTGCCTGCCGGTACGCCACGGGGGCGTGGTCCACGGCTACGTATGGCTGCTGGACGACGCCGAGCACACCGGGGCGCAGCTGGCCGCCGCCATGGAGGTGGCCGAGCGGATCGGCGCGCTGCTGGCCGACGAGGTGCGGGCGGGCGGCGACCTGGGGCGTGAGCTGGGCAGCGCGCTGGCCGGCGGCTCCGCCGACCCGCTGCGCGCGCTGCTGGGCAGCGACGCGCAGGCGTGGCACGCCCTGGTCTGCGTGCTGCCCTGGACGGCGGGCGAGGCGCCGGGGATCCGTACGGTGCCGGGGGCTGCGGCCCTGTGCCTGGTACCGCAGGGGCCGGCGCTGGCGGCGCTGGTCCGGCTGCGGTCGCCCGAGGTGCTGTCCCCCGCGCACACCGCCGGCGGCCGGCTGCTGGAGGCCTCGGCGGGGGCGGGCGCCGGGGTCGGCGCGCCGCGCCGGGGTCTGGAGGGCCTGGCCGACGCCTGGCACGAGGCCCAGGCCGCCGCCCGCGCCTCCCGTGCCCGTCCCGCCCTCGGTCCGGTCGCCGACTGGTCCACCCTGGGCCCCTACCGTCTGCTGGCCGCGCTCACCACCGCCCCCGACCCCGCCGTACGTCCTCTGCTGGAGCCCCAGCACGCCGAGCTCGCCCGTACCGCCGAGGTCTACCTCGACTGCGCGGGGCAGGCCGGGCGTACCGCGTCCGAGCTGGGCATCCACCGCCAGACGCTGTACTACCGGCTGTCCCGGGTCGAGCAGCTCACCGGACTCGACCTGGACAGCGGCGAGGACCGGCTGCTGCTGCACATGGGCCTCAAGGCCGCCCGCCTCTGAGGCCCTTGTAGGATCCGTCTAGGATCCGCAACTCCGCTAGCAATGAGGGCAGTTCGTTAGCAGTGGATTAGCAAATCCGCGATTCCGTTGACAGCGTCTACGTTCAGTAGCGGTCTCTTTCGATCTTCCGTGAGTGCGTGCCGTTCGCGCTCCGTACCGTCCCAGCATGGCAGTACGGAGAGCGGGCGACACCCGTCGTACACGCACGGTTCCAACGGCGTCGATCCGGTACGAGGACGCTTCAGTACGTGAGGTGCCGGTACAACGGCTGCGTTTGGCGGACTTCACGGAGTCGAAACCGTGGCGGGATGTCCGGTCGGTACATGGGATGGCCCACCACTCGGGGAAGTACTCGTGCGCGACGACGGGCGGGCACGTGGTCCATGAGAGCCGGTTGGAGCTGGCCCGGCTGCTGCTGGCGGATTTTGATCCTGCGGTGCAGGGGATCTTCGCCCAGCCGTGCTGGCTGGCGGCTCGGATCGGTGACCGGGTGCGGCACCATGTCCCTGACTTCCTGCTGGTCATGCGCTCGGGAACAGTGCGGGTGGTCAACGTCAAACCGGCGGACCGGCTGCAGGACCCGGAGATCGTGGAAGCCCTGGCCTGGCCGGGTGAGCTGTTCAGGCAGCACGGCTGGGAGTACGAGATCTGGTCCGGAGCGGTTCCGGTCCTGCTGGAGAACGTACGGTTCCTGGCCGGCTACCGGCGCCCCGGTGTGGTGCCCGAGGCCGATGTGGAGCAGGCGTGGGACCAGGTGGTGGACGGCTTGTCCGAGCCGGACGCCGGGATGAACCAGCCCTCCAACGGCACTCCGTCCCTGGAGGGGAACGTGACCTCCTCGTAGTCGAGCCCCTGGTCGGACGGGGCGTGCAGGATCGGAGAACGCCGCTGGAAGCAGAACCCGTCGGCGAAGTGCTGGAGCTTGTCCTGGAGCTTGTCCTGGATCTGGTCCTCGTTCAGCACGGTGCTGGTTGTGGTCATGTGCTGTCCGGTCATGGGTTCGTTTCGCCTTTCGTCGCCGTCGGGCTCAGGCGAGGACGGCCGGCTTGAGTACGTCCTGGCACCACTGGCGGAAGTTGGTGGGTGTGCTGGCCTGAACGGTGCGTGCCACCGCGTTGTCCATCCCGGCGTCCTTGGCCAACGCCATGTCCAGCGCTCCCTGGGCCATGGCGTCGGACGTGCCGAACTGCATCATCCGGGCCTTGAAGTCCGCGCCCGATACCTGCTGGAAGCGGACAGGGCGCTGCAGGACCTCAGACATGATCTGCGCCATGTCGTCGAAGGACAGGTCCTCCGCCCCCAGCACGGGAACCTCATCGACGCCGCTCCAGGTGTCGTCGAGCAGGAGGTTGGCGGCAACCTCGGCGATGTCCCTGACGGCGCAGAAGGGCATCCGGCGCTCTCCGGTGATGGGCGAGGTGAACATCCCCTGGCTCTTGAGCAGCGCGGTCTGGCGCAGCAGGTTTTCCATGAACGAGGGCATTGTCAGCGCCCGGTAACCGATGCCGCTGCTGGCCAGCAGGTCGTCCATGGCGAGCGAGGCGGTGACGTATCCGGCGTGCTCGGCCATGGGGGTACCGCGGCCGAGCGCCGAGACGGCGACGACCCGCTTGACGCCCTGGGTCTCTTCAACCTGGTCGAACTGGGCGGCATCGTCTGGTTTCCGCCGGCATCGCGCCGATCGCTCCGGCCACTGAGGCGCCCCCCACGATACGGCGCCGGAGGCTGCCGCACCGCCACCATGCCCCGGCGGCGCCGAACAGCGGTCCGGCCACGACCGCCATGACCAGCCACACCAGCCCGGTTGTCAGCATGCCCATGCCGCCACGGCCGAATTCGGCGAACGCGTAGTAGCCGGTGACCAGGCCCACCTCCGCGGTCAGGCCTCCGGCCACCGCCACCCGCACGCCCCGGTGCGCCAGCAGCGCGCCGGCGACGAAGGCGACCGCCGACCAGACCGCCCCCGAGTTGGCGATCTGATTCCAGTCGCCCGGCAGCCAGCCCTGCGCCAAGTTCGTCGTGACACCCAGCGCGAGTCCGGCGCCGAGGCATCCCGCGACCATTTTCAGCGTGGAACGGTCCGACGAGAGCGGTGCGATCTCGCGCCTCTGCGTGGCGAACATGACGGGGCCAGCCTTTCTGCAGCGATCGGCAATGACGTCCCGCCGCACATCGGACACGGTGCGGCCGAGCACGCTCCCACTGTCCCGATCCATTGCCCGCGCTGCCTCCGCCTCAGGTACGCGGAATCGGTACCTGAGGCGGAGGCGAGGGGTCTCGTCGCCGCGGCGACGGTCTTCTCGGAGGTCTGGCTGCCCGGCGCCATCTGTTCGACGGCGCCGGAGGGGGCTGCCTTATCGTCCGAGCACGACCAGTCGACGCTGTCGGCCCTTGGGCTGACCAGCGAGGAAGGCTTCGACGTCTTGGAGGTCGGCAAGTGCCCAGTCCGGCTTGCCACGTTCGTCGGCAAGGAAGAGGGCAAGGTCACGCACGATGGCCAGCGCCCCCTCGATGGTCGCATCGCTGCGAGGCCGAGTCCCGGCCCGCCGGGCCCGTTCTCCCTACAGCCCTTCCAGGTTCCGCGGTCCGCGGCAATCCGGCTCTCGGCGTCCCGGTACCGGCTGCTCCGTACCGTCCGGCGGAGGCCGGTACGGAGCCTGGCGGGGTCACCGAAACCACAGGGTGCCCATGGCGTCGCCGCAGTACAGGGCTCGCTGTGCGCTGGGAACGACGACGCGAACTCGACTGCGCCTTCGCCTCGTTGGCCTGCGCACAGATCTACTGGCACCGCCTCAAGAGCGCCGGCTCGTGATCGTATTGCGAACTCGCAGGTCACTGGTCATGCCTGAAGTCACAGCCATGTTGTCGCCGGCCAGATGGTCACGGCCCCCGCGACAATGAGCCCGATGTTGAGGGCGATCTGCCGGTCTCCGCGGCTCAGGTGAACCCTGGTCGCGGCGATCTGCAGGACCACGAACCCAATCGCCGCAGCCAGGGCCAGCCAGGGCGCGATGCCGGTCATCGGCGGCAGGATCAGCCCGAACGCACCGAGCACTTCGATCACCCCGATGGCCCGGACGGCCGGCATCGGGGTGCTGTCCACCCAGGCCATCATCGGTCGGAGCTGCTCACGGCTGCGGACCACCTTCACTCCGCCCCCGTAGAGGTAGAAGAGGGCGAGCAGGCCGGCAAGGATCCAATACGCGACGTTCATGCGTCGATTGCACTGCCGGGGAGCTGCGGCTGTCCAAGACCCATCCCGTGACCTCGATACCGTAAAGGTATCGTTGCGGCATGGAGCTACGCACGCTGCGCTATTTCGTGGCGGTCGCCGAGGAACTCCACTTCGGCCGGGCCGCCGCCCGGCTGCACATGAGTCAGCCGCCGCTGAGCCGGGCGATCAAGCAGCTGGAGACCGAGATCGGCGCCACGCTGTTCGACCGGTCGTCCGCCGGGGTCGCGCTCACTGCGGTGGGGGTGGTACTGCTCGACGAAGCGCGCGCCCTTCTCGACCAGGCAGACCGGGGACGCGCACGTGTGGCCGCGGCGGCCGGCACCGCGACTCTCACCGTCGGCATCCTGGGTGACGGCACCGACCCGGACGCAACCCGGCTGGCCGACGCGTACCACCGGCGACACCCACGCGTCGGGGTCCGCATCCGCGAGACCGGCCTGACCGATCCCACCTGCGGGCTGCACGCCCGGCTGGTCGACGTCGCCCTGACCCGCGGGCCGTTCGACGAGACCGGCCTGACCGTGCGCGAGCTGCGCGCCGACCCGGTGGGAGCACTGCTGCGCGCCGACGATCCGCTGGCCTGCCGCAACAGCCTGAAGCTGGCCGATTTGGCCGACCACCGCTGGTTCCTGTTCCCGGAGGGAACCGATCCGGTCTGGCAGTCGTACTGGAACGGCGGAGAACCTCGCGAGGGGCCGGTGGTACGCGCCGTCCAGGAATGCCGGCAAGCCGTTCTCTGGAACGGCACGGTCGGCATGACACTCCTGGCCCACGAGCCGGCACAGGGGCTCACCGTGGTGCCGCTGATCGACATGCCGCCGAGCCGTGTGGTGGTGGCATGGAACGAGAGCGACACGAATCCATTGATCCGCTCGTTCGTCCAGATCGCGGTCACCGCCTACCGCGACTGAGCGCCTCACGGCGGCACGCCGACCCGAACCGCTCCATCGTCATACCGCGTACCACTCTCGGACCCGTCCCGAGCACCGGCCTGCTCCCGCATCCGACCGTGTGCCCCCGGGTCCTCCCCCGTCGCGCGCGCACCGGCTCGTCTCCCCCGACGGCCGCGGCCCGCTCGACGCGGCCGCCCTGGGCAGCCGGTGCGCACGAAGTCGTGGAACCTACAGGTCGAGGTCCGCCCTGCCCGCTCGGCGCGCCGCGGTGTGCGCGAGCCAGGCCGCGGCGGCGCCCACCGCGTACCAGAGCAGGTCGGGGGCGTTGAAGGTGGAACCCAGGACGAGGCGGGCCAGGGTGCTGCGCCCGGACAGTTCCGCGGGGACCGGCGTGAGCTGGAGGAACTCGATCAGCCAGCTGACCGCCAGCGCGGTGGCCGCCGCGGTCCGGGGCCGGACCCGGGGCACCGCCAGTACGGCCAGGGTGTGGAGCAGCACGGTGTAGAGCGCGTCGCCGGCGTACTTGGCGGCCTCGCCGTGCCAGCCTGCCCTGATGCCCAGCGCCGTGGCGACCGTCAGCAGGGCGGCCCCGGCCGCCGTGAGTCTGATCCGGGCGGGCGCGGCGGGCGCGGCGCGCGCGGGCGCGGCGGGCCCGGGCCCGGTCGGCGCGGCTGTCACGGCACGTCCTTGACCGGTGTGCTGTTCTCGTCCGGCCGGCTCATGCCGGGGATGGCCCGGTCCTCGGCGCGGACCAGCAGTACGACGCCGTCACGGGCCCACAGCTTCTCGTAACCGTGAGCCAGGAGCAGCGGCACGCGGGCACCCTCCTCGGCGGCGGAGCCGAACGGGAAGGTCCGTTTCACGCTCTGGAGCAGGACGTAGTCGGCGCCGCGCGGGGTGCCGTCGGCGATGACGGTGCGGGTACGGGCGGTCAGGTGCGGGGCGATGCTGTTGTCGGCCTCGACGGTGACGCCGTCGGGGATGTACGTGGCGGCCTCGGCCAGTGCCCGTTCGGAGGCGTTCGGGGTCCAGTGGGCGGGGTCGGCGAGCCGGGCCACGCCCATGGCCACGCCCAGGGCGAGGCAGGCGGTGACCGCGACGGCGGCCCACTGGCGGGCCCGGACCGGGGCGAGCCGGTACATCCGGCCCAGCGACTCGACGGCGGCGACCAGCAGCAGGGGCCACAGGAAGGCGTCGTAGTGGTGGGACATCGACCAGTGGCTGGGGTTGTCGGAGAACAGCCGCTCCGCCAGCAGCGGCAGCGCGCACAGCGCGGTACCGGAGCCCAGCGGCAGGAACAGCAGCGGCAGGAACAGCCACAGCAGCAGGGAGACCTTGGCCCAGTTGTCGGCGGCCAGCGAGAACGAGGTGACCGGGTCGGTCAGCAGGCGGGCGGCGACCGAGCCGATGTCGGGGCCGAGCCGTCCGTAGTTCCAGTAGTACCCCGGTTCGCCGCCCATGGCGGGGATCAGCCAGCGGATCGCCGCGCAGCTGGCGGCCGGACCGGCGGCCAGCAGCGCCAGCCCGGTGCACACCCCGCGCCGGTCGTCCTCCCGGCCGTATCCGCGTACGGCCAGTACGGTGCCGTACGCGGCCACCAGCAGCCCCAGGTCCTCCTTGGTGCACACCAGCAGCAGGGCCGCGACGCCCACCCCGCCGTAGCGGCGGGCCTGGCCGCGTTCGAGCATCAGCAGGGTCAGCGGCACGGCGAAGGCCACCTCGTGGAAGCCCTCGCGGGAGGCCATGAACAGCGGCCAGCCCAGCGCGTACACCAGGGCTGCGAGGGCGGAGGCCGTACGGGTGATCTCGGGGGCGGCGTCGGCGAAGCAGCGGGCGGTGATGCGGCGGACCAGGGGCACCCCGGCGGCGAAGAGCGCGGCCTGGGCGACCAGCAGCATCCGGGGGTCGTCCCAGAGCCAGTACAGCGGCGCGAGGAGCACCAGGACCGGGGAGAAGTGGTCGCCGAGGAGGGAGAAGCCGGGCGGGAACTCGTGGTGGAAGTTCTTGATGGGTGAGCGCGGCAGGTGGAAGTGCGCGTACTCGCGGATCGCCTGGTCGAAGATGCCGAGGTCGAAGCCGCCGAGGCGGGCGTCGGACCACTGCTGGAGGCCGACGCCGAGCATGACGGCGAAGCAGAGCAGGGTCAGGGCGACCGTGCTCAGGCCTATTCGTGTCCGGCTACGGATCCGGGTGCGGTCCGGTGCGAGTGTGGTGACGCCGTGCTCCGCGGTCCGTCCCGCCCCCATGCGTACCGGTCTCCCCACCGTCCTCATCACCGACCGGGTAACCCTAACCGGCCCCGATCATGCGCACCAGGCCCCGGGAATCCTCCCGGGGCCTGATGTGTGCGCTGTGCGGCCGGTCGCGCCGGCCGGCGGTCCGCGGTCGGCGGTCGGCGGTCGGCGGTCGGCGGTCGGCGGTCGGCGGTCGGCGGTCGGCGGTCGGGTCAGGCTTCGAGGTTGACCGCGCGGGCGGAGCTCGCCCCGATCTCCTCGGCGATGTCGGTGAGGACCTGCGCCGGGACCGCGGAGTCGATGGTCAGCGCCACGAGCGCCTCGCCGCCGGGCACCGCGCGGGCCACCTGCATGCCGGCGATGTTGATGCCGGCCTCGCCGAGGATCCGGCCGACGGTGCCGACCACGCCGGGGCGGTCGGTGTAGCGGAGGAAGGCCATGTGGTCGGCGAGGACCAGGTCCACGTCGTCGTCACCGACGGCCACGACCTTCTGGATGTGCTTGGGACCGGCCAGCGTGCCGGAGACCGCGATCTCCTGGCCGTCGGCCAGCGTGCCGCGCACGGTGACCAGGTTGCGGTGGTCCGGGGACTCGCTGGAGGTGGTCAGCCGCACCTCGACGCCGCGCTCCTGCGCGAAGAGCGGGGCGTTGACGTAACTCACCGTCTCGTCGACGACGTCCTCGAAGACGCCCTTGAGCGCGGAGAGTTCCAGCACCTTCACGTCGTGCTGGGTGATCTCGCCGCGGACCTCGACGTCGAGGCGGGCCGCGACCTCACCGGCCAGCGCGGTGAAGATCCGCCCCAGCTTCTCGGCGAGCGGCAGACCCGGCTTGACGTCCTCGGCGATGACGCCGCCCTGGACGTTGACCGCGTCCGGCACCAGTTCGCCCGCGAGGGCCAGCCGCACCGAACGGGCGACGGCGATACCGGCCTTCTCCTGCGCCTCGTCGGTGGAGGCGCCCAGGTGCGGGGTGGCCACCACGTTGTCGAACTGGAACAGCGGGGAGTCGGTGCACGGCTCCTTGGCGTAGACGTCCAGGCCCGCGCCCGCGACCCGGCCCTCCTTCAGGGCCGACGCCAGCGCCTCCTCGTCCACGATCCCGCCGCGCGCGGCGTTGACGATCCGGACCGACGGCTTGACCTTGTGCAGCGCGTCCTCGCCGATCAGCCCCACCGTCTCGGGGGTCTTGGGGAGGTGCACGGTGATGAAGTCGGAGATCTCCAGCAGCTCGTCGAGGGAGACCACCTTCACGCCCATCTGCGCGGCGCGCGCGGGCTGGATGTAGGGGTCGTACGCGACGATCGTCATGCCGAAGCCCGACATGCGCTGGGCGACCAGCGCGCCGATCCGGCCGAGGCCGACGACGCCGAGGGTCTTCTCGGCCAGCTCCACGCCGGTGTACTTGTTGCGCTTCCACTCGCCCTGCTTGAGCGCGGCGTTGGCGGGCGCGATGTTGCGGGCGACGGAGATCAGCAGACCGCAGGCCAGCTCGGCGGCGGTGACGATGTTGGAGGTCGGGGCGTTCACGACCATCACGCCGGCCTTGGTGGCGGCGGCCACGTCGACGTTGTCCAGACCGACGCCCGCGCGGGCGACGACCTTCAGTTTCGGTGCGGCGGCGATGGCCTCCGCGTCGACCTTGGTGGCGCTGCGCACCAGGATGGCGTCGACATCGGTGATCGCGGACAGAAGCTCGGCTCGGTCGGCGCCGTTGCAGTGCCGGATCTCGAAATCCGGTCCAAGGGCGTCGACGGTCGCAGGCGACAGCTCTTCAGCGATGAGTACGACGGGGTTGCTCACGTGAGTCCTCACTAGTCCCTGGCCGACGGCCGCGTCCCGACGGCCGAAGGCGGTGGAGAGGGATGGCATGCCGCGTGGAAGACGCACGACGCTGTGAGCCTGACGCGCTTGTTGATGGAGTGTATCGGCGCGCCGGACGGCGTCCTGCGCCTTCCTGGAAGGATCACCCTCGTAAGGGTGTACGCCCTGGACAAAGCCTCGCTTGTGCCGTGGCGTCCGGGGGGCGCGGACCGCCGGGGCCGGGGGGCGGTGCCCCGGGCCCCGGCGTGGGGGCTCACGCCTCCTCGTCGACCCAGCTCATCAGCTTGCGGAGCTTGCGGCCGGTGGTCTCCAGCAGGTGGTTCTCGTCGGCCTTCTTGTACTCGTTGTACCGGGGCAGGCCGGCGTTGTACTCGGCGATCCAGTTGTTGGCGAAGGTGCCGTCCTGGATCTCGGCGAGGATCTTCTTCATCTCGGCCTTGGTCTGGTCCGTGATGATGCGGGGGCCGGTGATGTAGTCGCCCCACTCGGCGGTCTCGGAGATCGACCAGCGCATCTTCTCCAGGCCGCCCTCGTACATGAGGTCCACGATGAGCTTGAGCTCGTGGAGGCACTCGAAGTACGCGATCTCCGGCTGGTAGCCGGCCTCGGTCAGGGTCTCGAAACCGGCCTTGACCAGGGCGGCGGTGCCGCCGCAGAGCACGGCCTGCTCACCGAAGAGGTCGGTCTCGGTCTCCTCGGTGAAGGTGGTCTTGATGACGCCGGCGCGGGTGCCGCCGATGCCCTTGGCGTAAGAGAGCGCGAGCGCGAAGGCGTTGCCGGTCGCGTCCTGCTCGACACCGGCGATGCAGGGGACGCCGCGGCCCTCTTCGTACTGGCGGCGGACCAGGTGGCCCGGGCCCTTGGGGGCGACCAGGGCGACGTCGACGCCGGCCGGGGGCTTGATGAAGCCGTAGCGGATGTTCAGGCCGTGGCCGAAGAACAGCGCGTCGCCGTCCTTGAGGTTGCCCTTGATGGACTCCTCGTAGACACGGGCCTGGATCGGGTCCGGGGTGAGGATCATGATGACGTCGGCCTCGGCCGCGGCCTCGGCGACGGAGACGACGCGCAGGCCCTGCTCCTCGGCCTTGGCCTTGGACTTCGAGCCCTCCTGCAGGCCGACACGGACGTCGACGCCCGAGTCGCGCAGCGACAGCGCGTGGGCGTGGCCCTGGCTGCCGTAGCCGATGACCGCGACCTTGCGGCCCTGGATGATCGAAAGGTCGGCGTCGTCGTCGTAGAACAGCTCGGCCACTTTGGGGTCTCTCCTTGGATCTGGCGGGTTGCCCACAGGTTACGTCCGGTGGGCGGATGAAGGTTTCGGGGTCTCGCTATGCGGTCGCGGGCTTACGCGGACCGGTCGAGCGCGCGCAGCGAGCGGTCGGTGATGGATCGGGCGCCGCGCCCTATGGCGATGGTGCCGGACTGGACGAGTTCCTTGATACCGAAGGGCTCCAGCATCTTGAGCATGGCTTCCAGCTTGTCGGCGCTGCCGGTGGCCTCGATGGTGACGGCCTCCGGCGAGACGTCCACGGTCTTGGCGCGGAACAGCTGGACGATCTCCACGATCTGGGAGCGGGACTCGTTGTCGGCCCGCACCTTCACCAGAACGAGTTCCCGCTGAACGGCCGCACCGGGTTCCAGTTCGACGATCTTCAGGACGTTGACGAGCTTGTTGAGCTGCTTGGTGACCTGCTCCAGCGGCAGTGCCTCGATCACGTTCACCACGATGGTGATGCGCGAGATCTCGGGGTGCTCGGTGGTGCCGACCGCCAGGGAGTCGATGTTGAATCCGCGCCGGGAGAACAGGGCCGTGATCCGGGCGAGGACACCGGGCTTGTTCTCGACCAGGACGGAGAGGGTGTGCTTGGACATGTCGGGTGTCGTTCCTCTGCTCGGTCGTGGGCTCAGTCGTCGGCCGCGTCGCCGAAGTCGGGACGCGCGTCGCGGGCCGCCATGATCTCGTCGTTGGAGGTGCCGGCGGCGACCATCGGCCACACCATGGCGTCCTCGTGGACGATGAAGTCGACGACCACCGGGCGGTCGTTGATCGAGTTGGCCTTGGCGATGACCGCGTCCAGGTCGGCGGGGTCCTCGCAGCGCAGTCCCACGCAGCCCATGGCCTCGGACAGCTTGACGAAGTCCGGGATGCGGGTGCCGGCGTTCGGCGCGGCGCTGGCACCGTGGTGGGAGCTCTGGCCGGCGTTGGTGTCACCGGCGTGCAGGACGGAGTTGGAGTAGCGCTGGTTGTAGAAGAGCGACTGCCACTGGCGGATCATGCCGAGGGCGCCGTTGTTGATGATGGCGACCTTGATCGGGATGTTGTTCAGCGCGCAGGTGACCAGTTCCTGGTTGGTCATCTGGAAGCAGCCGTCGCCGTCGATGGCCCAGACGGTCGCGTCGGGCATACCGGTCTTGGCGCCCATCGCCGCGGGGACGGCGTAGCCCATGGTGCCGGCGCCGCCGGAGTTGAACCAGGTGTTGGGCTTCTCGTACCTGATGAACTGGCTGGCCCACATCTGGTGCTGGCCCACGCCGGCCGCGAACAGGGTGCCCTCCGGGGCCAGCTCGCCGATCCGCTGGATGACCTGCTGCGGGGACAGGCTGCCGTCCTCGGGGAGGTCGTAGCCCAGCGGGTAGGTGTCGCGCCAGCTGTTGAGCTGCTTCCACCAGTCCGCGTATCCGGTCTTGGCGGCCTCGCCCTTGTGGCCGGCCTCCTGCTCGGCCTGGACGGCGACGATCAGGTCGGCCAGCACCTCGCGGGCGTCGCCGACGATCGGCACGTCGGCGGCGCGGTTCTTGCCGATCTCAGCCGGGTCGATGTCGGCGTGCACGACCTTGGCGTACGGGGCGAAGCTGTCCAGCTTGCCGGTGACGCGGTCGTCGAAGCGGGCGCCGAGCGCCACGATCAGGTCGGCCCGCTGAAGGGCGGCGACGGCGGAGACCTGGCCGTGCATGCCGGGCATGCCGATGTGCTGCGGGTGGCTGTCGGGGAAGGCGCCCAACGCCATCAGGGTGGTGGTGACCGGGGCGCCGGTGATCTCGGCGAGGATCCGCAGCTCGGTGGTGGCGCGGGCCTTCAGGACGCCGCCGCCGACGTACAGCACCGGGCGTTTGGCCTCGTTGATCAGCCGGGCGGCCTCGCGGATCTGCTTGGCGTGCGGCTTGGTGACCGGGCGGTAGCCCGGGAGGTCGGTCTGCGGGGGCCAGGAGAAGGTGGTCTGGTTCTGCAGCGCGTCCTTGGCGATGTCGACCACGACCGGGCCGGGGCGTCCGGTGGAGGCGATGTGGAACGCCTCGGCGATGGTGCGCGGGATGTCGTCCGGGTCGGTCACCAGGAAGTTGTGCTTGGTGATCGGCATGGTGATGCCGCAGATGTCCGCCTCCTGGAAGGCGTCCGTGCCGATCGCCTTGGAGGGGACCTGGCCGGTGATCGCGACCAGCGGCACCGAGTCCATGTGGGCGTCGGCGATCGGGGTCACCAGGTTGGTGGCGCCGGGGCCGGAGGTGGCCATGCAGACGCCGACCCTGCCGGTGGCCTGGGCGTACCCGGTGGCCGCGTGGCCGGCGCCCTGCTCGTGCCGGACCAGGACGTGACGGACCTTGGTGGAGTCCATCAGCGGGTCGTACGCGGGAAGGATCGCACCGCCCGGGATACCGAACACCGTGTCGGCGCCGACCGCCTCCAGGGAGCGGATGAGGGACTGGGCGCCGGTGACGCGCTCGGGGGCGGAGGCGGTCTGCGGCGCGGCGCCGCGGGCCCGCGGCTGCGGGTGGTGGGCCCCGGTGGCCTGCTCGGTCATCTGCGATCTCTTCTCTGGCGAAGATTTGAGGGTGGTTTGTCTAAGTCCCGGGCAACAAAAAACCCCTCGTGCCGGAAGGCAAGCGAGGGGAGCGCGTCGGTGCGTTCCACGAGGTGGTGAGGGACCTCGGGTCAGCCGACGCGCTTTCCAAGTACGAGGATTCGGGTGCGCATGGCACTGACCTTCCTCCTGGCCTGTGCGGAGTGTCAAGCGGGCGGGACTGCGGTCTCACTATTTGAGCGTAGCTCCTCGGTCACACGGTTGCCGTGCGCCGCGAGAGCCGCGCTGGTCAGCGCCATCACCTCCCTGGGTACGGGGTAGCAGCCGCGGGACAGCGCGGAGCGCAGCCGGTGCTCGTCGAGCGGACCGGAGAAGGCCATGCCCTGGCCGTGCGTGCAGCCCATGGAGCGCAGCGCGGCGACCTGTTCCGGCCGGTCCACCCCGTCGGCGACGGTGCGGATGCCGAGCTCGCCGGCGATCCTCAGCAGACCAGCGGTGATCTTGTGGACCCTCGGGGACTCGACCACGCCGTCGGTGAAGGAGCGGTCGAGCCGGACCACGTCCACCGGCAGCCTGCGCAGCGCGGTCAGGGCGGCGAAGCCGGCTCCGAAGCCGTCCAGGGCGATCCGTACGCCGAGTCTGCGCAGCGCGCTCAGCCGGCGCTCCAGTTCGCTGAGCGAGATCCGGGGGTCCTGGTCGGTGAGTTCCAGCACCAGGCCGCCCGGCGGCAGTTCGTGGCGGGTCAGCAGGGCCTCGATGTCCTTGGCGGCGGAGTCGCGGTCCATCAGGCGGTGCGCGGAGACCCGTACGGCCACCGGGACGGCGTGGCCGCGGTCCTGGCGCAGCGCGGCCTGCCCGACGGCTTCGGCGAGCACCCAGCGGCTCAGTTCGCTGGTGCGGTCGGAGTCCTCGGCGACGCGCAGGAACTCGGCGGGGGTGAACAGGATGCCCTGGGCGGAGCGCCAGCGGGCCTGTGCCTCCACGGCGGTGACCAGGCCGCTGCGCAGTTCCACGACGGGCTGGTGGAGCAGGGTGAACTCGCCGTCCTGGAGCGCGGTGCGCAGCCGCCCGGCCAGTTCGGTCCTGCGCACCACCTCGCGCCGGTGGTCCGCCTGCATGTGCGGCGCGTAGAGCTCGACGCGTCCCTTGCCGGCCTGTTTGGCGCGGTACATCGCCAGATCGGCGTTGCGCAGCAGCTCGCCGGGGGCCATGCCGGGTTCGGCGAAGGCGACGCCGATGCTGGCGGCGACGCGGACCTCGGCGCCCGCGCCGTCGAGGCGGTAGGGCTCGGAGAGGCAGCCGCGCAGCCGGTCGGCGATCTCGCGCACCTGCTGCTCGCGCTTGCCGGGGTCGGTGCTGGAGCCGGAGATGAGGGCGGCGAACTCGTCGCCGCCCAGGCGGGCCGCGGTGTCGCCCGACCGGACGGACTCGTGGAGCCGGCGGGCGGCCTGGACGAGCAGTTCGTCGCCGGCCTGGTGGCCGACCGTGTCGTTCACCGCCTTGAAGCCGTCCAGGTCGATGAAGAGCACCGCGACGCCGCCCGCCTCGCCGTCCCCGGCCCGGCGGCCGCTGAGCGCCTGGCGGGTGCGTTCGGTGAACAGCGCCCGGTTGGGCAGGTCGGTGAGCGCGTC
The DNA here is from genome assembly GCF_056270125.1 of Streptomyces sp. RLA131. Classification (NCBI taxonomy): domain Bacteria; kingdom Bacillati; phylum Actinomycetota; class Actinomycetes; order Kitasatosporales; family Streptomycetaceae; genus Streptomyces; species Streptomyces sp. RLA131. The sequence goes on along the minus strand of NZ_JBWDOQ010000002.1, from coordinate 5,966,658 downwards.
GTGCGAGGCGCTGTGCTGGAGCTGCGCCTGCAGACGTACGCGTTCGGTGACGTCGCGGCTGTTGAAGATCAGACCGCCCTGGTAGCGGTTGACGGTGGACTCGACGTGCAGCCAGCCGCCGCGGCCCGAGCGGATCCGGCACTCGATCCGGGTGCAGGGCTCGTCGACGGGGTGGGCGGCCAGGAAGCGGCGCACCTCGTGCAGCACCCGGCCCAGGTCCTCGGGGTGGATGTGCGAGGCCAGTTCGGTGCCGACCATGTCCTCGGCGTCCCGCCCGTAGACGCCCTGGGCGGCGGGGCTGACGTAGCGCAGGACGCCGGTCGGGGCGGCGATCATGATGACGTCGCTGGAGCCCTGCACCAGGGAGCGGAAGTGGTTCTCCTTCTGGGCCAGCTCCTGGGTGAGGCAGATGTTGTCCAGCAGCATGATGCCCTGGCGTACGACGAGCGCGAGCACCACGAAGCAGCCGGTGAGCAGCACCACGCGGTCGATCCGGTGGCCGTCGATGGCGTTGTAGAGGATGCCCAGCACACTGACGGCCGCTGCCAGGTACGGGGTGAGGGCGGACAGCGATCCGGTGACCCGGCGGGCGGGAGCGGGGGCCGGGCCCGGGGCGGGCCGGGGCCGGTCGGGCTCGCGCCGGGCCACCCAGGGGGCGTACGCGAGGAGCATGCTGCCGGCGAACCAGCCCGCGTCCAGGATCTGGCCGGAGCGGTAGTGCTCGCGCAGCAGGGGTGAGGTGAACAGCGCGTCGCACAGCACGGTGAGGGCGAGCGCCGCGATGGCGGTGTTGACGGCCGCGCGATTGGCCGAGGTGCGCCGGAAGTGCAGTGCCAGCACCATGCTGACCAGCATGATGTCCAGCAGCGGGTAGGCGAGCGAGAGCGCGATGCGGGCGGTGCTGCGGCCCTCCCACTGGGCGGCGTGGGCCAGTGCCAGGCTCCAGGACAGGGTGAGCAGCGAGCCGCCGATCAGCCAGGCGTCCAGGGCCAGGCAGACCCAGCCGGCCCGGGTGACGGGGCGCTTGGCCAGCAGCAGCAGGCCGACGATGGCGGGCGGGGCGAAGAGCAGGAAGCAGAAGTCGGCGATGGAGGTGCGCGGCACCGGCGCGCGCAGCACCACCTCGTACCAGCCCCAGACGCCGTTGCCGAGCCCGACCATGGAGGAGGAGACGGCGAACAGGGCCCAGGCGGGGCGGTGCCGCCGGCCCGAGCCGTGCCGGGCGTACACCACGCAGGAGACGGTGGCGGCGAGCGCGGCGGCCGAGAGGCCGAAGTCGCCCATGACCAGGGCGAGCTCGGGCGAGCCCCAGCCGAAGGCGGCGCCGGTCGCGTATCCTCCGCAGAACACCGCGACCAGCAGCTGGGGCAGCAGGCCGGCCCGGCCGGCGCCCTGCACGGGCGGTCCGGCGAGCAGTGCCCCGGTGGCACTCACGGCGCGGTCCGGCGTCGCGGTGGCAGCCCGCTGAGGTCCCGCGTCGGGTTCTTTCTCCATTGGCAGTGCACGCCCGTCGCCCCCCATCAAGTCCTGTGTGTTCCTGCGCCCGTTCGCGGTCCTCGGAGCCCCGCGAGGCGCATACCCCGATCGGGACGATACACCAGTACCGTCACTCAGGGACATAGTTCCTCTACACAGCGTGACTACAGGCAGGGGCGGTTGTCACCTGGTGCGTTCACGGCGTGACGGAGCGGAGTTCAGGTGGTCGTGACGACGTTGTCCGGTTCCTGGCCGGCCACGAACCGCCGGAGCTGGGAGGCCAGCAGCCGCTTGGCCCGGGGCCAGAACGCCGAGGTGGATCCGCCGACATGGGGGCTGATGAGGACGCCGGGGGCGTGCCACAGCGGATGCCCGGCCGGCAGCGGCTCGGGGTCGGTGACGTCGAGCGCGGCCCGGATCCGGCCGGACTCCAGTTCGGCCAGCAGCGCCCTGGTGTCGACGACGGGTCCCCGGGCCATGTTCACCAGCAGGGCGCCGTCCTTGAGGCGGGCCAGGAACTCCGGCCCGGCCAGGTGGCGGGTGGTGTCGGTGAGCGGCGTGGACAGGATCACCACGTCGGCGGCGGGCAGCAACCCCGGCAGTTCGGTCAGGGCGTGCACCGGCCCGCGCGCGGAGGCGCGCGCGGAGCGCGCGACCCGGATGATCCGCCCGCACTCGAAGGGCGCGAGCCGGTCCTCGATGGCGGCGCCGATCGCTCCGTAGCCGATGATCATCACGGTGCGGTCGGCGAGTGCCGGATAGAAGCCGGAGTGCCACTCCTGCGCGTCCTGGCCGTGCACGAAGCGGGGGATGCCGCGCAGCGAGGCGAGGACGAGCGCGAGGGTCAGCTCGGCGGTGCTCGCCTCGTGCACTCCCCTGGCGTTGCACAGCCGTACGCCGGCCGGGAGTCGCGGCAGGTGGGGGGTGACATGGTCGACGCCGGCGCTGAGGGTCTGGACGACGCGCAGCCGCGTCATCCGCGGTAGCGGGCGGGCGGTCACCTCGGCCGGCTGCATGTAGGGCACGGCGTAGAACTCGGCGCGGGCCGGATCGGCCGGGAAGTCCGGTTCGCCGTTCCAGAAGACGTATTCGGGGCCTTCGGGCAGTCCCTCGATCTCGGCGGGAGGGATGGGCAGCCACACGGTGGGGGCGGGCCGGGGTGCTTGGTCGGTCATGGTCGGCACGCTATGGCACAGTGGGCGGCCGAGGGAGGTCAGCCAAGGTGGAGCGCAGGACGATCGGCGCGGCGGCTCTTGACGTGGGCGCCGTGGGGCTCGGGTGCATGCCGATGAACTGGGCGTACAGCGCTTCGCGGCAGGACGGCGAGACCTCGCTGCGCGCTGTGCGCACCGCGCTGGACGCCGGCACGTCGCTGCTCGACACCGCTGACATGTACGGGCCCTTCACCAATGAGCTGCTGGTGGGGCGGGTGCTCAAGGAGCGGCGCCGGGACGTCTTCGTGTCGACGAAGGTCGGATTGCTCGTCGGTGAGCAGCACATCGTCGCCAACGGGCGCCCGGGGTACGTCAGAAGGGCCTGTGACGCCTCGCTGCGGCGGCTCCAGACCGATGTCATCGACCTGTACCAACTGCACCGCGCCGACCCGGAGATCCCGGTCGAGGAGACCTGGGGCGCGATGGCGGAACTGGTGGCGGCGGGCAAGGTGCGCGCGCTGGGGCTGTGCGCGGTCGGGGCGCGCGCCGGGCGGTGGCCCGAGAACCGCAGAGGCCCGCGCAACGCGGGTTCCGCGCAGGGGTGGCGGCGCGCGTCCGCGGGGCGCACGCACGACGAAACGCTTCGGCAGCTGCGGCGGATCCAGCAGGTCTTCCCGGTCAGCTGCGTGCAGGCCGAGCTGTCGGTGTGGTCGCCCGACGCCCTGGACGACCTGCTCCCGTGGTGCGCCGCGCGCGGCGTCGGTTTCCTGGCGGCCATGCCGCTCGGCAACGGCTACCTCACCGGTACGTTGACGCCGGGGCAGGGGTTCGAGCCCGATGACGTACGGGCCCGGCATCCGCGTTTCACCGCCGAGATGATGGCCGCCAACCAGCCGATCGTCGCCGGCCTGCGCAGGGTCGCCGAACGGCACGGCGCGACGCCCGCGCAGGTCGCCCTGGCCTGGGTCCTCGCGCAGGGGCGGCAGGTCGTCGCGGTCCCCGGCGCCAAACAGGCCCGCTGGACCGCGGAGAACGCGGCCGCCGCCGGAGTCCGCCTGGCCGCGGCCGACTTCGCGGAGATCGCCGCACTCCCCGCCGCCCGGGGGTCCTGGGACTGAGGCGACCGGCGTGACCGGGGTGACCGGGCTCCGGGTCCGGTCGCGGTCTTCCGGGCGGCCACCGGCCGGATGTGGTGTGCTGGAGGCATCGACCGTCCGGGGAGGGAACGTCGTGCGAAGCCGAAGCCGAAGCGGCAGTGCCACCGTCGTGCTCGCTGTCGTGCTCGCCGTCGCCGCGTTGCCGGTGGCGGGGTGCTCGTCCGGCACCAGGAGCCCGGTCCTGCCGGACGCCTCCTCAGGACCGGCGTCACGGTCGGCGACGGCGGCGGGGACGGGGACGGGAGGTACGGCGCCGGACCCGGACGCCTCGGACTCCGCGGCGCCGGCCCGGGGCAAGGCCGAGGTGACGGCGACGGTCACGACCGGGCTCAACACCCCGTGGGGCGTGGCGCTGCTTCCCGAGGGCGATCTGCTGGTGGCCTCGCGCGACAGCGGGAAGATCGTCAGGGTCGCCGCGAAGACCGGCCGCAGGACCACCGTCGGCACGGTGCCCGGGGTGTCCGCCGGGGGTGAGGGCGGGCTGCTGGGGCTGACCCTGTCGCCGGACTTCGCCGGTGACCACCTGGTGTACGTGTACTTCAGCACGGTGTCCGACAACCGCGTGGCCCGCCTCCTGTACGACGAGGACCGGCCCTCGGGCGAGCAGCTCGGGGCGCCCGACACCGTCCTGCGGGGCATCCCGCACGGGGCGATCCACAACGGCGGGCGGATCGCCTTCGGCCCGGACGGGATGCTCTACGCCGGCACCGGGGAGAGCGGCGACCGCGGGAAGGCGCAGGACCGCGCGTCCCTGGGCGGCAAGATCCTCCGTATGACGCCCGACGGCGAACCCGCCGAGGGCAACCCCTTCCCGGGGTCGGTGGTCTACTCGTACGGCCACCGCAATGTGCAGGGCCTGGCGTGGGACGCCCGGGGGCGGCTGTGGGCGGCGGAGTTCGGCCAGGACACCTGGGACGAGCTCAACCTGGTCAAGCCGGGCCGGAACTACGGCTGGCCGGTCGTCGAGGGCGTCGGTCACCGGAAGGGGTATGCCGACCCGGTCGCCGTGTGGCACACCGACGACGCCTCGCCGAGCGGTATCGCGTACGCCCGGGGCTCGATCTGGATGGCCTCGCTCAAGGGCGCGCGGCTGTGGCGGATCCCGCTGCGGGCGAAGGGGGCGGGCGCCCCGCGCGCCTTTTTCACCGGCCGTTACGGCAGGCTGCGTACGGTCGTCGCCGACCAGGACGGCGGTCTGCTGCTCACCACCAGCAACACCGACGGCCGGGGCGATCCCCGCAGCGGTGACGACCGGATCCTGCGGCTGTCGGTGCGCTGACGTACGCCGGCGCGAAGCCGTGCCGCCGGGGGGACGCGATGTTCGGCCTCGTCGATGAACTGTTCGCACCGGGCCGTCAGCACACCGAGGACCAGCACAACCGCCTTGAGCTGCACCGGGACAAGGCCGGGGACAGCGACCCGGGCCGCGGTCCGGCAGACCTCGGCTCGGGCGCGGTGGTCATACGGCGTCCGCGAACAGCCTGAGCCGGTGCGCCAGGGCCGCGGCCTCACCACGGCTGGAGACGGCCAGCTTGGCGAGGATGTTGGAGACATGGACGCTCGCGGTCTTGGGTGAGATGAACAGCTCCTCGGCGATCCTGCGGTTGGTGTAGCCGGCGGCGACCCGGCGCAGCACCTCGCGTTCGCGGGTGGTGAGGCCGAAGGGTTCGACGGGGACCGCGACCGCCGCGGGTGCCGCCCGCAGGGAGAGGCGGGCGCGCTGCGCGAGTTGGGCGGCGGCGTCACGCAGGGGCAGGGCGCCGAGGCGGTCGGCCGTGGCGTGGGCGGCGAACAGGAGGTCCGCGGCGCACTCGCGGTCCTCGCGCTCCCCCGAGGCGACCAGTGCCTCGGCGTGCCGCAGACGGATCCGGGCGAGCTGGTAGGGCCGGTCGAGGACGGCGAACGCGGCCTGCGCGGCCGACCAGAGGGCGGGGTCGACGTGGCCCTGCGCGCGGGCGAGTTCGGCTTCGACCAGCAGGGCGTGGGCGGCCCAGACGGGGGCGAGGGTGGGGAGCCGGGCGGCGGCCTTGCGGATCCGGGCGATCACCCCGGCGCGGCCGGGTTCGGTGGCGGGCAGTCCGGCGGCGTCGGCCTCGACGGCGGCGGCGGTGTGCAGCAGCGGCCACGCGTAGCGGTGCATGCCGGGGGCGAAGCCCTCGTCGAGTGCGGCCTCGACCTCGGCGCGGGCCTCGGCGAAGCGGCCGCGTCCGGCGGCGACGGCGGCGGCCACATGGCGCAGCGGGATGGCGTTCTGCGGCTGGTGGTCGTCGGAGCCGAACCGGCTGCGGGCCGCGTCCAGTTCGGTGACGGCGGTATCGAAGTCGCCGCGCAGCACGGCGAGCTGGGCGGTGGTGGTGGCCGCCCAGCCGAGGTAGAGGGCGTGTTTGGTGTCGGACCGGCCGCGGGCCGCCAGTCGGCCGGCCTCGTCCCACTGACCCAGGGCGAGCAGCGACTCGGCCTGGTTGGCGAGGGCGAACGCGGCGGGGTCGCGCAGTCCGCCGCGCACGGCCGCCTCCGCCCCGGCGCGGGCCACCTTCACCGCCTCCGCCGACCGTCCCACACCCTCCAGGGCGGCCGCGAGGTTCGCGGACACATTGACGAACAGTTTGCCGTGGTCGTCGAAGGTGCGTGCCCGCTCGTGGACGGCGGTCAGCTCGGCCAGGCCGTCCTCCACCGAGCCGGAGTCGACCATCAGGATGCCCAGGGTCATCCTCGCGTACATCTCGATGTCCTCGGCGCCCACCAACCGGGCCACCTCGATGGCCCGTTCGGCGGTGCCGATGCTGTCCGGGCCGGGGTTGTAGTTCATGCCCCAGCCCGCGGCGATCTCCAGCACCTCGGCGTGCACGGCGGACGGCGGCAGCCCGCGCACCAGTTCCTGCGCCCGGGCGATCTCCGCCCAGCCGTCGCCGCGCGCCAGCGCCCGCTTGAGCTGGGAGCTGCGTATCCAGAACCAGGCGGCGCGCAGGGGCTCCTGGCCGTCCTCCAGCAGCCGCAGAGCCCGCTTGGCGATCTCGTACGCCGCCGCCTGATCGCCGCTGTACGTCGCGGCGACCGTGATCTCGCACAGCAGATCCAGATACCGCAGCGGTGTCGTGTGCGGGTCGCAGGCGCACCAGGTCCGGTGGATCTCGCCGTAGTCGGCCAGGAAGAACCCCTTCCTGACCTCGTCGTCGACGCTGTCCCACAGCTCCAACGCCCGTTCCAGCATGTGCCGTTGCTCGGCGTAGGCATGCCGGCACCGGGCGGCGACCGAGGCACGCAGCACGGCGGGCAGGGCCTTGGCGGCGTCATGGGCGTGATACCAGTAGCTGGCCAGTCTGGCGGGGAACTCGTCACCGCGGATGAGCGAGGGGTCGGCCTCCAGTGCCTCGGCGTAGCGGCGGGCTATCCGGCCGCGCTCGCCGGGCAGCAGATCGTCACCGACGGCCTCGCGGACCAGGGAGTGGCGGAAGCGGTACCCGTCCCCGTCGTCGGTGGGCAGCAGGATGTTGGCGCCGACGGCGGCCCGCAGTGCCTCGATCAGTTCGTCCTCGGCGAGGCCGGCGACTGCCGCGAGCAGGGCGTACTCCACGGTGGAGCCGCCCTCGGCGACCACCCGGGCCACCCGCTGCGCGGCGTCGGGCAGCATCTCCACCCGGACCAGCAGCAGGTCGCGGAGGCTGTCGCTCAGGCCGCTGCGGCAGCCCTGGCTGATGCTGCAGGCCAGCTCCTCGACGAAGAAGGGGTTGCCGTCGGAGCGGCTGAAGACGGTGTCCACGAGCGTCTGGACGGGCTCACCGGCGAGGATCCCGGCGACCTGTTCGCGCACCTCGTCCCGGTTGAAGCGGCGCAGCTCGATCCGGTCGACGGTGCGCATCCGGTCGAGCTCGGCGAGGAAGGGGCGCAGCGGGTGCCGGCGGTGGATGTCGTCGGAGCGGTAGGTGGCCAGGACGAGCAGCCGGCCCCGGCCGAGCGAACGGAAGAGGTAGGCCAGCAGCTCGCGGGTGGAGCGGTCCGCCCAGTGCAGGTCCTCCAGGACGATGACCAGGGTGCGGGTCTCGGCGAGCCGCTCCAGCAGGCGGGCGGTGAGCTCGAAGAGCCGGGCCCGGCCGTGCTCGTCGTGCGAGTCACGGACCGCGTCGGGGGTGCCGAGCTCGGGCAGCAGCCGGGCCAGTTCGCCCTCCTGGCCGGCCGCCGCGGCGGGCAGTTCCTCGCCGAGGGCGCGGTGCAGTGAGCGCAGCACGGTCGACACCGGGGCGAAGGGCAGGCCTTCCGCGCCGATCTCGATGCAGCCGCCGACCGCCGCCACGAACTCGGTGGCGCCGGCCGCGCCGAGGAACTCCTCCAGCAGACGGCTCTTGCCGACCCCCGCCTCACCGCCCACCAGCAACGCCTGCGGCTCGCCCGCGTGTGCGCGGGCGAGCGCTGAGGTGAGGCGGGTCAACTCGCGGCTGCGGCCGACGAAGACGGGGCTGACGGACTGGGTCTGCACGGTCCCGAGCATCGCACGCGGGTCCGACACCGCGGTACCGGATTCTCCGTCCGCCGCCGTGGTCACGAGGCGCTGTGCGGACGTAGGGCCCGCAGGGCATGCCGTAGACCACCGCGCCCGCGCCCGACCACCCGCCCCTCGGTCTCACTGACGAGCCGGGCGGCGTCGGTGGCGGCGTTCGCCCGGCGCCACTGCTGCGCCTGGCGGCGGAGTTCGGCGGACTTCAGCTGGGCGAGTTCGTACTCGTACATGGTGTGCTCCCTTGGAGACGTGTCTGTCGCGTTACGACAAGACTCGTCTCCAAGGGGGGTGCGCCGCATCGGGCAACTGCCCCGACTCCGGGGCCCCGGGGCCTTAGGCGACGCCTCAGGTGCCTTATGCCCGGTGCCTCACGCCTCAGGCCGTCGCCCGGGGCGGCCGGGGCCGGCCGGGGTCAGCCGGTGCTGCTGGAGGTCGTGGCCGTCTCGGCCACATGCGGGATGTCGGTGAACACGTCGAACCACATCACACCGGCGATGAACAGGCCGATCACGCCGAGGGCGAGGGCGCCCCAGGCCAGGGCGCGCACCCAGGGGGCGGAGGTCCTGGCGGTGAGCAGCACGATGCCGCCGACCAGGATCGCGGCGAACGCGAACAGGCCGTTGAACAGGGCGGTGGTGTGCCAGGGCGTGCCGTAGAGCATCGCGATCTGCTGGTTGGTGGTGGTGGCCGTGCCCGCGGCCTGGGCGATGATGTTCTGCCGCTCGGCCATCAGGTCGGCGATCCAGGTGCCGGTCAGCGAGGACAGGCCCAGGCCCGCCGCGATCACGGCGGCGGCACCGGCCAGGACCGGCGCCTTGGCGGCGGGCGCGGCGCCGGCCGTGTCCTTGTGCGCGTAGTGCTCGTCGTCCGCGTCGCTGTCTTCGTGCTCGTTGTCCGCGGTGTCGTTCTCGCCTTCGACGAGAAGATCCTTGTCCGTCTCGACCTCGGCCGCCGTGGCGTCGATTTCGGTACCGGTGGCGCTTTCGGCCGCCTCAGCGGTCTTCGTGGTCTCCATGGGCGCTCACCGTAGGTGCGGATTCTGAGAGTTCTCTGAGCGTTTCCGCGGAATCCGTGGCCGGGACGGCCGCCGGCGCCGGGCCTTCGATGCTCAGGCGCGGAAGGCGGCGCTCCAGCCAGGCCGGGAGCCACCAGTTCCAGCTGCCCATCATGTGCATCAGGGCCGGTACCAGGAGGGTGCGCAGGATGAAGGCGTCCAGGGCGACGGCCGCCGCGAGCCCGATGCCGAACATCGCGATCGTGCGGTCGCCGCTCAGGACGAAGGCGAGGAACACCGAGATCATGATGACGGCCGCCGAGTTGATCACCCGGCTGGTCTCGGCCAGGCCGACCCGGACCGCCCGGCGGTTGTCGTGGGTCTCCTGCCACTCCTCGTACATGCGGCTGACCAGGAAGACCTGGTAGTCCATGGAGAGCCCGAAGAGCACGGAGACCATGATGACCGGCAGGAAGGGCTCGATCGGCCCGGCGCTGCCCAGGCCCAGCAGCTCGCTCCCCCAGCCCCACTGGAAGATCGCGACGACGATGCCGAAGGAGGAGGCGACGGCCGCGATGTTCATGACGGCGGCCTTGAGCGGGATGCCGATGCTGCGGAAGGCCAGGAGCAGCAGCAGGCAGCCCAGGGCCACCACCGAACCGATGAAGAGCGGCAGCTTGCCGATGACCACCGAGGCGAAGTCGCCGTAGCTGGCCGTCACCCCGCCGACACGGACCCGCAGCGAGGTGCCGTCCTCGGCGGCGGGGATGACGTCGTCGCGCAGGTGCCGCACGAGGTCGTCGGTGGCCTGTGACTGCGGGGAGGTGGCGGGGACGACCGTGACGACCTCGATCTCGCTGCCGTGCCCGGCGGACTGCACGCCGACCTCGGCGACCCCCTCGGTGTGCCGCAGGGTGGCGGTCAGCTGCTCCAGGGCGACCTTGTCGGCGGCGTTGCCGGTCTGGGCGACCAGCTGGAGCGGCCCGTTGAAGCCGGGGCCGAATCCGTCGGACAGCAGGTCGTACGCCTTGCGGGTGGTGGTCGTCGACGCGTTGTTGCCCTGATCGGAGGAGCCGAGGTGCAGGGAGAGCGTGGGCAGCGCCAGCACCAGCATCACGGCGGCGGCGGCCGTGCCGAGCAGCCGGGGGTGGCGTTCGACGAAGGCCGACCAGCGGGCGGCCAACCCGGTGGGCAGGGTGGGCTGCGGGCCGTGCTCGCTGAGCCGGGCCCGTTCGCGCCGGCTGAGTGCCTTCATCCCGATCATGCCCAGCAGCGCGGGCAGCAGGGTCACCGAGGCGGCCACCGTCAGCAGCACGGTCAGTGAGGCGGCGACGGCGACGCCGTTGAGGAAACTCAGCCGCAGGATCAGCATCCCCAGCAGCGCCACGCAGACCGTGCCGCCCGCGAAGACCACCGCCCTGCCGGTGGTGCTGACCGCCTTCTCGGCGGCCTCGCGCACCGGCAGGCCCTGCTTGAGGCCTCTGCGGTGCCGGGTGACGATGAAGAGCGCGTAGTCGATGCCGACGCCCAGGCCGATCAGCATGCCGAGCATCGGCGCGAAGTCGGCGACCGTCATGACGTGGCCGAGCAGCACGATGCCCATGTAGGCGGTGCCGACGCTGACCAGCGCGGTGATGATCGGCAGGAACATCGCGAAGAGCGACCCGAAGGCCAGCAGCAGCACGACGGCCGCGACGGCGACCCCGACCAGCTCGCTGAGGTGTGTCGTGGTGGGCTCCGTCAGGGCGATCGCGCTGCCCCCGAGCTCGACCTCGACGTTGTCGCTCGCGGCCTGTTTCGCCGCGTCGACGACCGCCTGCGCCTCGCCGGTGCCGATGTCCTGCGCCTGCCGGCCGAAGGTCACGGTCGCGTAGGCGGTGTGGCCGTCGTCGCTGATCCGGGCGGCGCCGTCGGTCCCGTACGGGCTGGTGACGGAGGCCACGCCGGGCAGTGCGGCGACCTTGTCCAGGGCCTTGGTCAGGCGCTCCTGGACGTCGGTGGCGCGTACCGTGCCCTTGGCCGTGTGCCAGACGATGGTGTCGCTGTCGCCGGAGCGGCCGGGGAAGGCCTGGGTGAGCAGGGCGGTGGCCTGACCCGACTCCGTGCCCGGTATCTCGTAGTCGTTGGTGTAGGCGGAGCCGGCGAGGGCGGCCGCCGTGCTCAGGCCGACGAGGGCGGCGAGCCACAGTGCGAGGACTACGAGACGACGGTTCAGACACCAGCGTGCGAGTGCGGCCATTCCCTCTGCTCTTCCCCTGGACGAAGCTGGATCTTTCAGGGGAATCACCCTCAAAGAACACAACAGATACGCAGGCCACTGTTTCAGGCCGAAAAGATCCACAGGGGGCTACGTGGGAATGGTCACAGCTCGCTAACGGAATTCCCAGACAGGGTCAAATCGGGCTGCTCATGACAGGAGGCGGCCCTCCCGACCGGGAGGACCGCCTCGTGCCGTCGCGAGCCGTCGCGAGCCGTCGCGAGCCGACGCGAGCCGACGCGCATGCCCGCACGCGGGCAGGTGTCAGCCCTGCACGCCCAGCTTCTCCAGCACCAGCTCACGGACGCGCTTGGCGTCGGCCTGGCCCCGGGTGATCTTCATGACCGCGCCGATGAGCGCGCCGGCCGCCGCGAGGTTGCCCCCGCGGATCTTGTCGGCGATCGCCGCGTTGGCCGCGATGGCCTCGTCGACGGCGGCGCCGAGCGCCCCCTCGTCCGAGACGACCTTCAGGCCGCGCTTCTCGACGACCGTGTCCGGGTCGCCCTCGCCGGCGAGTACGCCCTCGATGACCTGGCGGGCCAGCTTGTCGTTGAGGTCACCGGCCGCGACCAGCGCCGAGACCCGGGCGACCTGCGCCGGGGTGATCGGCAGCTCCGCGAGCTCCACGGCGTCCTCGTTGGAGCGGCGGGCCAGCTCGCCCATCCACCACTTGCGGGCGGAGGCCGCGTCGGCGCCCGCGTCGACGGTGGCGACGATCAGATCGATCGCCCCGGCGTTGAGGACCGACTGCATCTCGTGGTCGGAGATGCCCCAGCCCTCCTGCAGGCGCTTGCGCCGGACGCTCGGCAGCTCGGGCAGTGCGCCGCGCAGTTCCTCGACCCACTCGCGCGCCGGCGCGATCGGGACCAGGTCCGGCTCGGGGAAGTACCGGTAGTCCTCGGCCTCCTCCTTGATGCGGCCGGCGGTGGTGGAGCCGTCCTCCTCGTGGAAGTGCCGGGTCTCCTGGATGATCGTGCCGCCGCCGTTGAGCACGGCCGCGTGCCGCTGGATCTCGAAGCGCGCGGCGCGCTCGACACTGCGCAGCGAGTTGACGTTCTTGGTCTCGCTGCGGGTGCCGAACTTCTCCCGGCCGTGCGGACGCAGCGACAGGTTGACGTCGCAGCGCATCTGGCCCATCTCCATCCGGGCCTCGGAGACACCGAGCGCCTTGATGAGCTCGCGCAGTTCGGCGACGTACGCCTTGGCGACCTCGGGGGCGCGGGCGCCCGCGCCCTCGATCGGCTTGGTGACGATCTCGATCAGCGGGATGCCGGCCCGGTTGTAGTCCAGGAGGGAGTGCGAGGCGCCGTGGATACGGCCGGTGGCACCACCCACGTGGGTGGACTTGCCGGTGTCCTCCTCCATGTGGGCGCGCTCGATCTGCACCCGGAAGACCTCGCCGTCCTCCAGCGAGACGTCCAGATAGCCGTTGAAGGCGATCGGCTCGTCGTACTGCGAGGTCTGGAAGTTCTTCGGCATGTCCGGGTAGAAGTAGTTCTTCCGGGCGAAGCGGCACCACTGCGCGATCTCGCAGTTGAGCGCGAGGCCGATCTTGATGGCCGACTCCACGCCGATCGCGTTGACCACCGGCAGCGCGCCGGGCATGCCCAGACAGACAGGGCAGACCTGGCTGTTGGGCTCGGCACCCAGCGTCGTCGAACACCCGCAGAACATCTTGGTCGCGGTGCCGAGTTCGACGTGGACCTCAAGGCCCATCACCGGGTCGTACACCGCGAGGGCGTCCTCGTACGACACCAGGTCGTCAGTCACAGTCATTCCTCAGTCATCCCTATCAACCGGCCAGCACGTCGTCGTCACCCAGCCGGCGCAGCTCACGCACCAGCAGGGCCACGCCGGTGGCGATCGCCGCGGCACTGATGACCGCGTCCAGCAGAAGCAGCTTGTCGCTCTCGGACCGGCCCCGCTTCACCTGCTTGATGACGCTGACGGCGCCGAAGAGGGTCGTACCGATGGACAGATAGGTGCCAGGCCTGGACTTCTTGAAGCCCTTGGCCTTCTCCAGCTTGCTCACAGCGTCGGAGCCTCCTCCAGCAACGGGTGTCCCCAGCGTGCGGTGAAGCCCGCCTCCACGGCGGCACCGACACGGTAGAGCCGGTCGTCGGCCAGGGCGGGCGCGATGATCTGCAGCCCGACCGGGAGCCCGTCCTCCGGCGCGAGGCCGCAGGGTACGGACATGGCCGAGTTGCCCGCCAGGTTGGCCGGGATGGTGCACAGGTCGGCGAGGTACATCGCCATCGGGTCGTCCGCCCGCTCCCCGATGGGGAAGGCGGTGGTCGGCGTGGTCGGCGAGATGATCACGTCGACCTGGCCGAAGGAGCGCTCGAAGTCCCGCGTGATCAGGGTGCGGACCTTCTGGGCGCTGCCGTAGTACGCGTCGTAGTATCCGGAGCTGAGCGCGTACGTGCCGAGCATGATCCGGCGCTTGACCTCGGGGCCGAAACCGGCCTCGCGGGTCAGCGCGGTGACCTCCTCGGCGGAGCGGGTGCCGTCGTCGCCGACCCGCAGGCCGTAGCGCAGGCCGTCGAAGCGGGCCAGGTTCGAGGATGCCTCGGACGGCGCGATCAGGTAGTACGCGGCCAGCGCGTACGTGAACGACGGGCAGGACAGCTCGACGATCTCGGCGCCCAGCTCGCGCAGCAGCTCGACCGCGTCGTTGAAGCGCTCGACGACACCGGACTGGTAGCCCTCGCCGCCGAACTCCTTGACGACGCCGACCCGCAGCCCCTTGACGTTGCCGTTGCGCGCGGCCTCGACGACCGGCGGTACGGGAGCGTCGACAGAGGTCGAGTCCAGCGGATCGTGGCCGGCGATGGCCTCGTGGAGCAGGGCCGCGTCCAGGACCGTACGGGCGCAGGGCCCGCCCTGGTCCAGGGACGAGCTGAACGCCACCATGCCGTAGCGCGACACCGCGCCGTACGTCGGCTTGACGCCGACCGTGCCGGTGACGGCGGCGGGCTGGCGGATCGAGCCGCCGGTGTCCGTGCCGATCGCCAGCGGCGCCTGGAAGGAGGCGAGCGCTGCCGCGCTGCCGCCGCCGGAACCGCCGGGGATCCGGGTGAGGTCCCAGGGGTTGCCGGTCGGGCCGTAGGCGCTGTTCTCGGTGGAGGACCCCATGGCGAACTCGTCCATGTTGGTCTTGCCGAGGATCACGATGCCGGCCCGGCGCAGGCGGGTGGTGAGCGTCGCGTCGTACGGCGGGATCCAGCCTTCGAGGATCCTGCTGCCGACGGTCGTCGGAACGCCCTTGGTGGTGAAGATGTCCTTCAGTGCGAGGGGGACGCCGGCCAGCGGGCCGAGCGTCTCGCCCGCGGCGCGCCTGTCGTCGACGGCCCGGGCCGCCTTCAGCGCACCCTCGGTGTCGACGTGCAGGAAGGCGTGCACCTTCTCGTCGACCGCGTCGATGCGGTCCAGGTGCGCCTGGGCGACCTCGACGGCGGAGGCCTCGCCCTTGGCGACGACCGCGGCGGTCTCGGCTGCGTTGAGCCTGGTCAGTTCCGTCATGATGATCAGTCCTCCCCCAGGATCTGCGGCACCTTGAAGCGCTGCTGCTCCTGGGCCGGGGCGCCGGACAGGGCCTCGGCCGAGGTCAGGCCGGGCCTGACCTCGTCACGGCGCATGACATTGGTCAGCGGCAGCGGGTGGGAGGTCGGTGGTACGTCCTCGCCGGCCACCTCGGAGACGCGGGCGACCGCGCCGATGATCTCGTCCAGCTGCGAGGCGAAGTGGTCGAGCTCTTCGTCCTTCAGCTCAAGACGCGACAGCCGGCCGAGGTGGGCGACCTCCTCGCGCGTGATGCCAGGCATGCAGCGATCCTCTGGGAGTGAGTTCGGTGGTTTCCGGCCCAATCCTATGGGGGCGGCCGCCCCCGGGGCGAAACGGTCGGCGGCGGGCCGTCGCGGGGCCGTCGCGAGGGCCGTCGCGAGGCACCGGCCGGCGGGGCCCGGGAGGGCGGCTCAGCCGGCGTCCGGCACGGCCCGCGCCGCGGGCGCGGGAGCCGTCACGGCTGCCGTGGCCGCCGCCGCGGCGGTCGCTGTGGCGGCAGCCACGGCCGTGGCCGCGGCCGACGCCCGCGCGGCTTCGAGCTCGGCGGGGCGGTGCCATCCGGTACGGCCGCGCAGCCGGAGCCACGCCGTCGCCTCGTCCGGAGGCATCGCGGCGGCGACGAGCCAGCCCTGGATGGCGTCGCAGCCCAGGTCACGCAGGCGTTCCCAGGTCTCGTCGTCCTCGACGCCCTCGGCGACGACCAGCAGGCCGAGCGAGTGCGCGAGGTCGACCGTGCAGCGCACGATCTCCGCGTCCTCCGTGTCGACCACCAGCCTGGCCACGAACGACCGGTCGATCTTGAGCTCGCTGACCGGCAGCCGCCGCAGATGCACCAGCGAGGAGTAGCCGGTACCGAAGTCGTCCAGCGACATCTTCACACCGTGGCCGGTGAGACCGGCGAGGGTGTCGGCGGCCCGCTGCGGGTCCTCCAGCAGTACGTGTTCCGTTATCTCCAGCTGCAGCGACCCGGGCGGGACGCCGTGCCGGGCGAGCCGGGCGGCGACCGCCCCGGCGAAACCGGGCGAGTGCACGTCACGCGGGGAGACGTTCACCGCGACCGGGACCTCCAGACCCATCGCCCGCCAGCGGGCGATCTGGCCGAGGGCCTTCTCCAGCACGTACTCGGTGAGCCGGGGCATCAGCCCGGACGTCTCGGCGATGGCGATGAAGTCCTCGGGGCTGACCCGGCCCCGCTCGGGGTGCACCCAGCGCACCAGCGCCTCAAGCCCGGCCACCTGCCCGTCGAACCGGACCTTCGGCTGGTAGTGCAGCTCGACGTCGCCGGCGTCCAGGGCGCGCCGAAGGTCGCCCAGCAGGCCGAGGCGGTCGGGGGTGTTGCCGTCCCGCTTGGCCTCGTAGACCTCCACGCCGCTGCGGTCGCGTTTCGCCTGGTACATGGCGACGTCGGCGCGCCGCAGCAGGCCCTCCGCGTCGGAGGCGTGATCGGGGTAGACGGCGACCCCGGCGCTGGCCTCCAGCACCAGGGTGAGTCCGTCGAGACTTAACGGCGAGCTCAGCGCGCCCACCAGCGAGCGGGCGATGCGCTGGGCCCTGGTCGGTGAGTCGCAGGTGGGCAGCAGCACCGCGAACTCGTCGCCGCCGAGCCTGGCGGCCTCGGCGCCCCGGGGCAGGGCGAGCCGCAGGCGGTCGGCGATCTGGAGCAGCAGCCGGTCGCCCGCCATGTGGCCGAGTGTGTCGTTGACGGACCGGAACTTGTCCAGGTCGATCAGGACCAGGGCGGTGCGCTCGCCGCCCCGCTCCGCGTCGTCGATCGCCGTCCAGGCGCGTTCCAGCAGCCACTGGCGGTTGGGCAGACCGGTCAGCGGGTCCCGCAGCTGCTCCTCGGCGCGGGCGCGGGCGATCCAGAGCGTGGAGTCCAGGGCGATCAGCGGCACCGCGAAGAGCGGCAGCAGGACCGGGAGCTGGACGGCGACCACGATGATCAGCGGCGAGATGCCCAGCAGGGCGACACCGACCAGGCCCTGCCGGATCAGGGCCGTCCGGGCGACGGTGGGCAGGCCGCCGTCGCGCGGCACGATGGCGTACCACAGCAGGGCGCGGGTCGCAGCGAGGTAGGCGAGGGCGCAGATGACGACCGCGGGGACGGCGGCCATCCCCCATGTGGCGGGATACCAGGGCTGTTCGACTGACGGATGGACGGCGAAGGCGGCCAGCCCGAGGGAGGCCGAGCCGATGCCCAGGATGTCGACGGCTCCGTGCAGCAGGGCCTGCCGCCAGCGGTGGCGGCGGGCGCAGCCGACGAGCACGACGACGGCGAGGCTGACCAGGACGGCCGGCACCCAGCCGTACAGGAGCAGCATGGCCAGCGTGAGGGCGGCGCCGGAGCCGGTGCCGCCCCACCACCGGTCGCGGCCCATGGCGACGAGATGGCCGACGATCACGCCGGTCAGGACGGCGAAGGACCAGCCCGCGGTGGAGCCGGGGAAGAGCGCGTCGCCGTCCAGCCGTATCCGGGCGACGCCGGCGCCGAGTGCCACGGCGGCGGCGCCGACCACCGCGTACCTGAGTGCTGCCGGGGGCAGCGACGGCGTGGCGGCCGGCTGGCTCAGCCGCCGCGCCGGTCCGGCGCGCTCCGTCGGTTCCATGCCCAGCCCTCTCGCAGCCATGTGCCGGTTGATCCACCACGCCTTCTGCCCGGGGGAACGCAGACGCGCTTCTCAACAGTAGGCCGGATAAGGCTGTCACGGGCACCGATCGGCTGCTGTTGCCCGAATGGGACACACCCGCCCGGAAGCTTCCGTTATCGGCCGAACGGGTGATGACGGGCCGTCATTCGAGCGGGGGTGAGTCGGGCTCCGCCGGGTTGACGGCCACCGCCCGGGCCGCGTCGGCGCCCTGTTCGAGCAGGACGGCGAAGCCGTCCTCGTCGAGCACCGGCACCTTGAGCTGGACGGCCTTGTCGTACTTGGAGCCGGGGTTGTCGCCGACGACCACGAAACCGGTCTTCTTGGAGACCGATCCGGTGACCTTGGCCCCGCGGCTGCCCAGCGCCTCCTTGGCGCCGTCCCGGGTGTGGGTGGCCAGGGTGCCGGTGACCACCACGGTGAGCCCTTCGAGCGGACGCGGCCCCTCCTGCGAGCCCTCCTCGGTGAAGGTCACCCCGGCCCGGCGCCACTTCTCGATGATCTCCAGGTGCCAGTCCTCGGCGAACCACTGGATGAGCGAGGCCGCGATGGTCGGTCCGACTCCCTCGACGGCCGCCAGCTCCTCCTCGCTCGCGTCCTTGATTCGGTCGAGGTCGCGGAACTCGCGGGCCAGGGCCTCGGCGGCGACCGGCCCGACGTGACGGATCGACAGCCCGGCGATGATCCGGGCGAGCGGGCGCTGTCTGGCGGCGGCGATGTTGTCCAGCATGGCGAGGGTGTTCTTCTTCGGCTCGCCCTTCTGGTTGGCGAAGACCGTGGCGATCTTCGGTTCGCCGGTCTCCGGGTCCCGCTTGGGCAGGCCGCTGTCCTGGTCGAGTACGTACGCCCGGATCGGCAGCAGGTCCTCGGCCTTGAGGTCGAACAGGTCGCCCTCGTCGCGCAGCGGCGGCTCGGACGGCTCCAGCGGCCTGGTGAGGGCGGCGGCGGCGACATAGCCGAAGCTCTCGATGTCGAGGCAGCGGCGGCCGGCCAGGTAGAAGAGACGTTCACGCAACTGGGCGGGGCAGGAGCGGGCGTTGGGGCATCTCAGGTCGATGTCCCCCTCCTTCATGGGCCGCAGGCCGGTGCCGCACTCCGGGCACTCGGAGGGCATCACGAACTCGCGCTCGGTGCCGTCCCGCAGATCGGCCACCGGGCCGAGGATCTCGGGGATGACGTCGCCCGCCTTGCGCAGCACCACCGTGTCGCCGATGAGCACGCCCTTGGCCTTGACGACGTCCTGGTTGTGCAGGGTGGCGAACTCGACCTCGGAACCGGCGACCTTGACCGGCTCGACCACGGCGTACGGCGTGACGCGGCCGGTGCGGCCCACGCCGACCCGGATGTCGACCAGCCGGGTGTTGACCTCCTCCGGGGCGTACTTCCAGGCGATGGCCCAGCGGGGGGCGCGGGCGGTGGAGCCGAGCCGGCCCTGGAGCGGGACCTCGTCGACCTTGACCACGATGCCGTCGATCTCGTGCTCGACGTCGTGGCGGTGCTCGCCGTAGTAGGCGATGACCTCCTTGACGCCGGCGACCGTGCCGACCACCCGGGCGTGGGTGGTGGTCGGCAGGCCCCACTCGCGCAGCAGGTCGTAGGCGTGCGACAGCCGCTGGATGTCGAAGCCCTCCCGGGCGCCGATGCCGTGCACCACCATGTGCAGCGGGCGGCTCGCGGTGACCCGGGGGTCCTTCTGGCGCAGCGATCCGGCGGCGGCGTTGCGCGGGTTGGCGAAGGGCTTGTCACCGGCCTCGACCAGCCGGGCGTTGAGCTCCTGGAACTGCTCCATCGGGAAGTAGACCTCGCCGCGGATCTCGACCAGCTCCGGGATCCGCTCGCCCGACAGCCGGTCGGGGATCTCGGCGATGGTCCGGACGTTGGGCGTGATGTCCTCGCCGGTGCGGCCGTCGCCACGGGTGGCGGCCCGGGTCAGCCGGCCGTGCTCGTACGTGAGGTTGACCGCGAGGCCGTCCACCTTCAGCTCGCACAGGAAGTGGTACGGGATGGCGTCGAGTTCGGCGGCGACGCGCTCGGCCCAGGCGTCCAGCTCCTCGTCGTCGAAGGCGTTGTCGAGCGAGAGCAGGCGCTCGCGGTGCCGCACCGACGTGAACTCGGTGGCGTAGGCACCGGCGACCTTCTGGGTCGGGGAATCCGGGGTGCGCAGCTCCGGATACTGCTCCTCCAGGGCCTCCAGGCGCCGCAGCAGCCGGTCGAAGTCGGCGTCGCTGACGACCGGCGCGTCGTTGACGTAGTAGCGGAAGCGGTGCTCCTCGACCTCTTCGGCCAGCCGGCCGTGCTGCTCACGTACCTCGGCGGATACCTCGGCGGGTACCTCGGCAGGATTCTCCACTTCCCCGTCCTTCCTCACTCCGGGTTGTCGACGAGCGACCGCGCCGCCTTCGCGCAGTGCGCCAGCGCGGCACGGGCATAGGCCGGTGAGGCCCCCGCCAGACCACAGGACGGGGTCACGGCAACGGAGCGCCCCAGAGCGCCCGGTGCCAGCCCCAGCCTGCGCCACAGCGTCCGAACACCACTGACGCTACCGGCAGGGTCTGACAACGGGGCGTCCGTGCCCGGCACGACACCGGCCAGGAGTGCGGTGCCCGCCTCGACGGCCTCCCCGAAGGCGTCCCAGTCACGCTCCGTGAGCAGGTCGAAGTCGAAGGAGATCCCGGCGACCCCGGAGCGGCGCAGCAGCGCGAACGGTACGTCCGGCGCGCAGGAGTGGGCGATCACCGGCGCCCCGACGGCCCCGATGATGTCGCGCAGGGCGCCCTCGACGACCTGGCGGTCGACCGCGCGGTGGGTGCGGTAGCCGCTGGCGGACCTCACCTGCCCGAGCAGCACCGCCGTCAGCGACGGCTCGTCGAGCTGGAGCACCGGCCGGGCGCCGGGGATCCGGCGGCGTACGTCGGCGACGTGCAGCCGCAGCCCCTCGGCCAGCGACTCCGTGAGGTCCCGACAGGCCCCGGGGTCGGACAGCGCGGCCTCGCCGTTGCGCAGCTCGACGCCGGCCGCCAGGGTCCAGGGCCCGACGGCCTGGAGCTTGAGCACACCGTCGTACCCCTGCGTGAACTCCTCCAGCGCGTCCAGGTCCTCGCCCAGCCAGGCCCGGGCCCGCCGGGTGTCGCGGCCCGGCCGGTCCCCGAACCGCCAGCCGCTGGGCTCCACCCGGGCGTACAGCTCGACCAGCATGCCCAGGGTGCGCCCCAGCATGTCCGCGCCGGGCCCCCGGGCGGGCAGTTCCGGCAGGAACGGCAGCGCGTCCAGTGCCCCCGTCGCCGTACGCGCCGCCTCGCGGGCGTCGCCGCCCGGCATGGACCCGATCCCCGTGGCCGCCCCTTCGGGCAGCACAAACTCTTCCGTACTCACGCACGAAGCGTACGAGACCCGGGCGGTGCGGTGATCGCGGCGCTAGCTTCCCGGCCGGACCGTCAGGTCGTTGATCTCCGCGTCGCGGGGCAGGTCGATCGCGGTGAGGACGGCCGTGGCCACCGACTCCGGGGCGATCCAGCGCGAGGGGTCGTACTCCTTGCCCTCCTGGCTGTGCACCTTGGCCTGCATGGGGGTCGCGGTGCGGCCCGGGTAGACGGTCGTGACGCGCACCCCGTTGCCGTGCTCCTCCTGCCGCAGGGCGTCGGCCAGGGCCTTGAGGCCGTGCTTGCTGGCGGCGTACGCGCCCCACTCGGCGTGCGCGTTGAGGCCGGCGCCGGAGTTGACGAAGACCACATGGCCGCGCGCCAGGCGCAGTTGGGGCAGCAGCAGGCGGGTCAGCTCGGCCGGGGAGACGAGATTGGCGGCCAGGGTCTGGTTCCAGGTCCTGGGCGTGGTGTCCCCGACCGGACCGAGTTCCACGATTCCGGCGACGTGCTGGAGCGAGTCCAGCCGTTCGGGCAGTTCCTGGTGGGACAGCGCCCACGACAGCCGCTCCGGCTCGGCCAGGTCGCCGACCAGCGTACGGGCGCCGGGGAAGGCCGCCGCCAGTTCCCTGGCGCGGCCCGCGTCGCGGGCCAGCAGCCACAGTTCGTCGCCCCGCTCGGCGAGGCGCCGCGCGAGGGCGGCGCCGATGCCGGAACCGGCCCCGGTGATCAGATGAGTCGCCATGGTCCCATCCTCGCACCCGGTCACCGGACGCCGGCGGCCTCCTCCAGGTACGCCAGCGCCGACACGCCGTCCTGCGCGAACAGGACGAGTTCGGTGAGCGGCAGCGGCAGGAAGCCCTCGTCCTCCATCCGCTGGAACTGCTGCTTGAGCCCGTCGTAGAAGCCGGCCGTGTTGAGCAGGACGACCGGCTTGGCGTGCAGCCCGTGCTTCTTCAGCTCCAGGATCTCGGTCGCCTCGTCGAGCGTGCCCGTCCCACCGACCATGATCACGAAGGCGTCGGCGCGGGCCAGCAACTCCGCCTTGCGTTCGGCCAGATCGGCGGCGATCACCATCTCGTCGGCGTTCTTCCGGGCCTTGGCGGCCAGGAATCCGACGGAGACCCCGACCAGCCGGCCGCCGTGCCGCTGGACCCCGTCGGCCATCAGTTTCATCAGGCCGACGTCCGAGCCGCCCCACACCAGGGTGTGGCCGCCCCTGCCGATCAGCTCGGCGAACTCACGGGCGGGTTCGGTGTAGCGGGCGTCCAGGTCGGCGGCGGACAGGAAGACGCAGATGTTCATGGCCGCGAGCCTACGGCTAGCCGGTGACGGCGGCCGTCCGGCGCTGCGTGGTGGCGATCGTCGCCGAGCCGACGACCCGGGTGCCGTCGTACAGCACCACGGCCTGGCCGGGCGCGACCCCGCGCACCGGTTCGGCGGTGAAGCGGACCCGCAGTCCGCCGTCCTCGGCGAGCTCGGCGGTGACCGGCACATCGGCGCCGTGGGCGCGCAACTGGGCGGTGTACCGCGCGGCCGTCCCGGCCGCCGGAGCGGTGCCGCACCAGCGGGGGCGGACGGCGGTCAGCCCGACGACGTCGAGGGCGTCGGCCGGACCGACGGTGACCGTGTTGTCCACCGGGGAGATGTCCAGCACGTAGCGGGGCTTGCCGTCCGCGGCGGGCACGCCCAGCCGTAGGCCCTTGCGCTGGCCGACGGTGTACCCGTAGGCGCCGGTGTGGGTGCCGAGCTTCGTACCGTCCTCGTCGAGGATGTCGCCGTCGGCGGTGCCCAGCCGGGTGGCCAGGAAGCCCTGGGTGTCGCCGTCCGCGATGAAGCAGATGTCGTGGCTGTCGGGCTTCTTCGCCACGGACAGCCGGCGCCGTGCCGCCTCGGCGCGGATCTCGTCCTTCGTGGTGAGCGTGTCGCCCAGCGGGAACAGCGCGTGCGCCAGCTGGCGTTCGTCGAGGACCCCCAGGACGTACGACTGGTCCTTGGCCGCGTCCGAGGCCCGGTGCAGCTCGCGGGTGCCGTCGGGGTTGACCACGACCGTCGCGTAGTGCCCGGTGCAGACGGCGTCGAAGCCGAGGGCGAGCGCCTTGTCGAGCAGGGCGGCGAACTTGATCTTCTCGTTGCAGCGCAGGCAGGGGTTGGGCGTGCGCCCGGCCGCGTACTCGGCGAAGAAGTCCTCGACCACGTCCTCCCGGAAGCGGTCGGCGAGATCCCATACGTAGAAGGGGATACCGATCACGTCCGCGGCCCGGCGGGCGTCGTGGCTGTCCTCGATGGTGCAGCAGCCACGGGCGCCGGTACGGAAGGACTTGGGGTTCGCGGACAGGGCGAGGTGGACGCCGGTCACGTCGTGGCCGGCGTCGGCGGCGCGGGCGGCGGCGACGGCGGAGTCCACACCGCCGCTCATCGCGGCGAGCACGCGGAGGCGACGGCCGTCGTTCGGGGTGGTGGGTGCGCCGGGGAAGTCAGTCATAGCCCTACCAGGGTAATGGCCTCCCCGGAGCGCCGTGTCGGGGCCGCTGTGTCAGACCCGATGTATGAGACCTGATGTGGCAGACCCGATGTATGAGATCTGATGTATGAGATCCGATGTATGAGATCTGATGTATCAGGCCCGCTACATCAGGCCCGCGCTGCGGGCGCGGTCGGCCACCGGGCCGATCGCCACCGCGAGGGCGTCGACGTCGGCCCGGGTGCTGGTGTGGCCGAGCGAGAAGCGCAGGGAGCCGCGGGCCAGGTCGGGGTCGGAGCCCTGAGCGAGCAGCACATGGCTGGGCTGGGGCACCCCGGCGGTACAGGCGGAGCCGGTGGAGCACTCGATGCCCTGGGCGTCGAGCAGCAGCAGCAGGGAGTCGCCCTCGCAGCCGGGGAAGGAGAAGTGCGCGTTGGCCGGGAGCCGGCCGCCGGGCGCCGGATCACCGTTGAGGATCGCGTCGGGCACCGCCGCCCGGACCCTGGCGACCAGATCGTCCCGCAGGGCGCCGACCTCCCGGGCGAAGCCGGCGCGCCGCTCGGCGGCCAGCGCGCCGGCCACGGCGAACGCGGCGACCGCCGGTACGTCGAGCGTGCCGGACCGTACGTGCCGTTCCTGGCCGCCGCCGTGCAGCTGCGGCACCGGGGCGATCTCGCGGCGCAGCAGCAGCGCCCCGACCCCGTACGGGCCGCCGACCTTGTGCCCGGTGACGGTCATCGCGTCGAGCCCGGAGGCCGTGAAGTCGACCTCCACCTGACCGAAGGCCTGCACCGCGTCGGAATGCAGCGGGATGCCGAACTCTCGTGCCACCGCGCTCAGTTCAGCTATCGGCATGATGGTGCCGACCTCGTTGTTGGCCCACATCACGGTGGCCAGGGCGACATCGCCCGGGTCGCGGGCGACGGCCTCCCGCAGCGCCTCGGGGTGGACCCGGCCGTACGCGTCGACGGGGAGCCATTCGACCCGGGCGCCCTCGTGCTCGGCGAGCCACTCGACGGCGTCGAGCACCGCGTGGTGCTCGACGGGGCTGACCAGCACCCGGGTGCGGCGCGGGTCGGCGTCCCGGCGGGCCCAGAACAGGCCCTTGACGGCGAGGTTGTCGGACTCGGTGCCGCCGCCGGTGAAGACGACCTCACTGGGCCGGGCCCCGAGCGCGGCGGCCAGGGATTCCCGGGACTCCTCGACCTGCCGGCGGGCACGACGGCCGGAGCCGTGGAGGGAGGAGGCGTTGCCCGTGACTGCGAGCAGGTCGGTCATCGCCCGCACCGCCTCCGGCAGCATCGGAGTGGTGGCGGCGTGGTCGAGGTAGGCCATGATGTGCACGATTCTAGGGGGTGCCCGGCGGACCGGGCCGGACAGGGCGGCGGCCGGACCGGGTCCGGGGCGGCTGCGCCGCTGATAGCGTGTCCGCCGCCACACAGGCCCGGCAGGGCCGCGTACGGGGCACGGACACGAGGGGATTTGAGTCCGGATGCGGCAGATTCGGGTGCTGAGGCGCGGGCCCGCGGTCGTTCTCGGCCTGCTCGCGCTGTGGATCGCCCTGGGGGCCTGGGCGGCGGTCCTTCACGACCTGCGGCAGCTGGGTCTCCATGACTCCTGGTCGCTGTGGACCGGTACAACCCGGATCTCGGCAGGCGTCTCGGCCAGGGCCGTGGCCGGGGACGTGGCCGGGATGCCGATGAGCACCGTCAACGACCTCGCGATCGGCACGGCCCTGGTCGTGGCCGGTCTGATGGCGCTGGCCGGGGCCCGTACGGCGGGCGGGGCGCTGGCCGCCACCGTGTGGATCGCGATCACCCTGCGGGTGCCGGTGGTGTGGTCGGCACTGCGCAGCACCGCGTGGACGCCCTGGTACCGGCCGGACCGCGGCGGCTCCTCGGCGGCCGCCTGGAGCGGCCTCGACGCCGTCCAGTCGCTGTTCTTCCTGGCGGTCTGCGTGGTCCTGCTGCTGGCCGGGCGCGGTCCGGCCCGGGTGTGTCCGGCCCGGCCGGGCCGGGGTGCGGCGCTCACCTCGGCGGTGCTGCTGGCGGCGTTCGCCGCGTTCGGGGTGGGCTGGAACCTCCACCTGGCCACGGAGGCCGGCGGCACGCTGTGGCTTCGGTCCCTCACCGGCGAGGACATGATCACCGCCGGGCTCGGCGCGGGTCCCGCCTGGCTGTGGACGCTGCAGGCCCTGGTCTGCGCGGCGGCCGCGGTGCTGGCCGGTACCCGCTCGGTGGCGGCCCGCGGCTTCACCATCGCGGTGTCGGTGTTCATGCTGGTGATCGGGGCGGCCGCACTCGTGGCGTACCTGAGGACCGGCACGCTCCTGGAACTCGGCGGCACCTCGCCGAAGGCGGCGTTCTTCGGCCGTCTGGAGACCGTGCTGGAGGTCGCCGGCCCGGTCCTGGTGATCCCGCTGATGGCCCGCCGCGGCCGGTCGGCGCCGGAACAGCCGGTGGCGCCGCCGCACGTCCCGGCGCCCTCCCCCGGCTGGCAGCCGCCGCCCCCGCCCCAGCAGCCCCCGGCCGGATACGGCCAAAGCCACAGCCAAAGCCACGGCCACGACTACGACTACGACTACGACCATGGGCACTCCGCGCCGCCGGTCCCGCCGCCCGGCGCCGGCTTCGGACCGCCCCCGCAGTCCTGAGGCCGGAGTCCAGGTCCGGCCCCGGGGCCCGGACACGGGCTCTCAGGCCTCCTCCACCACCGTGCTGCTGCGGTGCCAGGCCCTCGGCGCCCGCCAGTGGAACCGCATGGCCAGCAGCCGCACCAGGAAGGCGCAGATCACGGCGGTGACGCCGGTAGTCGGGGTCAGCGCGTCGAACCGGATGAGGACCGCGACCATGGTCGCGCCGACGATGGCCGGCACCGCGTAGAGGTCACGGTCCCACCGCAGCAGCGACGGCACCTCGTTGCCCAGTACGTCGCGCAGCACACCGCCGCCCACTGCCGTGGCGAGGCCGAGGGTGGCGGAGGCGGTGAGGTTGAGCCCGTAGGCGTACGCCTTGGTGGTGCCGATGACGCAGAAGAGGCCGAGGCCGGCCGCGTCGAAGACGTTGATGGTGGTGTTGATCCGTTCCACCTGGGGGTGGAGGAAGAACACCACCACGGTGGCGATCAGCGGTGTGAGGAAGTACCCCTGGTCGGTGAAGGCGGCCGGTGGCACCGCCCCGATGATCAGGTCCCGGATCAGCCCGCCGCCCAGCGCCGTGATCTCGGCCAGCACGGCCATCCCGAACACGTCGAAGTTCTTGCGGACGGCGAGCAGCGCCCCGGAGATCGCGAAGACGAAGATCCCGACGATATCCAGGGCGTGCTGAACGGAGTGGCTGAACAGGTCGGTGTGCACTGCACCGTTCTACCCGAACGGGCCCGACCGCTACTCCGGGGCGTTCCCGGCGGCGTTCCCGGCGGCGTTCCCGGCGGCGTTCCCGGCGGCGTTCCCGGCGGCGTTCCGCGGGTCACCGTCCGGGGCGCTGTCCGGGGCGCTGTCCGGGACACCGTCCGGGGCGTTCTCCGGGTGGTGGCAGGCCACCTGGTGCCCGGTCGCCAGGGCGACCAGCGGCGGCTCGGTGGTCCGGCAGACCTCGGTCGCCTTCCAGCACCGGGTGTGGAAGCGGCAGCCCGGCGGCGGGGCGATCGGCGACGGCACGTCACCGGTCAGCAGGATCCGCTCGCGCTTGGCGCGCCGCTTGGGGTCGGGTACCGGCACCGCCGACAGCAGCGCGTTGGTGTACGGGTGCATCGGCTTGCGGTAGAGGGTCTCGCGGTCGGCGATCTCGACGATCTTGCCGAGGTACATCACGGCGATGCGGTCGGACACGTGCCGGATGACCGACAGGTCGTGCGCGATGATCACATACGTGAGCCCGAGCTCGCTCTGCAGGTCGTCGAGGAGGTTGACGACCTGGGCCTGGATGGAGACGTCCAGCGCCGAGACCGGCTCGTCGGCGACGACCAGCTTGGGCTTGAGGGCCAGGGCCCTGGCGATGCCGATGCGCTGCCGCTGCCCGCCGGAGAACTCGTGCGGGTAGCGGTTGTAGTGCTCGGGGTTGAGGCCGACGAGCTCCAGCAGGTTCTGGACCTCCTTCTTCACCCCGTTCTCGGTCTGCACCTTCTGCAGCTTGAACGGCGCGCCGACGATCGAGCCGACCGTGTGCCGGGGGTTCAGCGAGGAGTACGGGTCCTGGAAGATCATCTGGACGTCGCGGCGCAGCGGGCGCATGCCCGCCGTGCCCAGGTGCGTGATGTCCCGGCCCTCGAACTCGATCTTCCCGCCGGTCGGTTCGAGCAGCCGGGTGATCAGCCGCCCCATGGTCGACTTGCCGCAGCCGGACTCACCGACCACACCGAGGGTCTCGCCGGGCCGGACCTCGAAGTCGATGCCGTCGACCGCCCTGACCGCGCCGGCCTGGCGGCGCAGCAGCCCTTTGGTGATCGGGAAGTGCTTGACCAGGCCGCTCACCCTGAGCAGCGGCTCTGCCCCCTCGGCGGTCGTCTGCTGGGGGATCGTCATCTCCTGGCCTTTCACAGCTTGGGCGCAATCTCTTCGGTCCAGATGCGCTCCCGGTCCGCCGTGCTCAGGTGGCAGGCGGCGTGGTGCCGTTCGCCGACCTCGCGCAGTTCGGGTACGACGGTCTCGCTCGCCCCGCCGGTCAGTTCCGCGTACGGGCAGCGCGGGTGGAAGGCGCAGCCGGACGGGATGTTGATGAGGCTGGGCGGGGAGCCCTTGACGGGGTTCAGCCGCTCGGTGCGTTCCCGGTCCAGGCGGGGCATCGAACCCAGCAGGCCCCAGGTGTAGGGGTGCTGCGGTTCGTAGAAGACCTTCTCGGCCGGGCCGCGCTCGATGCAGCGGCCGCCGTACATCACCAGGATGTCGTCGGCGAGTTCGGCGACGACGCCCAGGTCGTGGGTGATGATGATGACGGCGGAGCCGAACTCCTTCTGCAGGTCCCGGATCAGGTCCAGGATCTGCGCCTGGACGGTGACGTCCAGCGCGGTGGTCGGCTCGTCGGCGATCAGCAGTTCGGGGTTGTTGACCAGCGACATCGCGATCATCACGCGCTGGCGCATACCGCCGGAGAACTGGTGCGGGTAGTCGTCCACCCGCTTGTCCGGCTGCGGGATGCCGACCCGGTCGAGGAGTTCGACGGTCCGCTTGCGGGCGTCCTTCTTCGAGGCCTTCGGGTGGTGGGTGCGGTACGCCTCGACGATCTGCGCGCCGATGGTGAAGTACGGGTGGAGGGCCGACAGCGGATCCTGGAAGATCATCGCCATCTCGCGGCCGCGCAGCCGCCGGACCTCGTCGGGATCGGCGGACAGCAGTTCCTTGCCGTCCAGCCAGATCTCGCCGGACATCCGGGCCTTGCTGCGTCCGTACTGGCCCACCCGGTGCAGGCCCATGACGGCCAGCGAGGTGACGGACTTGCCGGAGCCGGACTCGCCGACGATGCCGAGGGTCCTGCCCTTCTCCAGCTGGAAGGAGACCCCGTCGACGGACTTGACCAGGCCGTCGTCGGTCGGGAAGTGCACCTTGAGGTCACGGACCTCCAGGAACGCCGTCGGCGCGGGCGATCCGGCGACCGGCTCGTTGACGACGGTGCCGCTCTGGCTGATGGGGAGGTCCGTCATGTGAGCCTCACTCGGGGGTCGATCACCGCGTACAGAAGGTCCACGACGAGGTTGGCCAGGGCGACCGCGAACGCCGCGATCAGGGTGACGCCGAGGATCAGCGGGAAGTCCTTGTCACCGATGGCCTTGACGGCCGCCTGGCCGAGACCCGGCAGGTTGAACGCGGTCTCGGTGAGGATGGCGCCGCCGATGAGGGCGCCGAGGTCCATACCGAGGATGGTCAGGATGGGGGTCATCGTGGAGCGCATGGCGTGCTTGCCGATGACCACCGGCTCGCTCAGGCCCTTGGCGCGGGCGGTACGGATGTAGTCCTCGCCCAGGACTTCGAGCATGGTGGCCCGGGTGAGCCGGGCGTACATGGCCGCGTAGAGGAAGGCCAGTGTCACCCAGGGCAGGATCATGCCGCCGAACCAGCCGGCCGGATCCTCCGTGAAGGGTGTGTACTGCCCGTCGAACCACTTGAGTCCGTAGACGAAGATCGCGAGCGACAGGAGCGCGGTGAAGTAGATGGGAAGCGAGACAGCGGCCAGGGCCACGCCCATCGACGTACGGTCCAGCACGCTGCCGCGCTTGAGCGCGGAGACCACACCGGTGGTGATGCCGCCGAACAGCCAGAGCACACAGGCTCCGCCGGCCAGCGCCAGGGTGACCGGGAGGCGGTCCAGCAGAACCGGCCAGATCTCCTGCTCGTTGCGGAAGGAGTAGCCGAAGCAGGGCGCCGCGCAGTGCGTGACGTCCGTGCCGTTGGCGTAGTCGCGGCCCGCGAACAGGCCTTCGACGAACTTCCAGAACTGGACCAGGATCGGGTCGTCCAGGCCCATCTTCTGGCGGATGCCCTCCAGGGAGGCGGGGTCGGCCTGCTTGCCTATGAAATAGGTGGCAGGGTCGACGCCGACCCACTTGGGGATCAGGAAGAAGATCCCGAAGGTCACCAGTGTGATGACCAGCAGCATGACGATGACGGCGAACAAACGCCGGATGAGATATGCAAGCACTGCGCTTGGCCCGGCGGGCGGCCCGGGAACCCCTTGCGAGGATCCCCGGGCCGCCGCACGCGGCCGTCACCTGCCCTTCGGAGGGTGTCGGGTGTTACTCGACTACTGCACGACGCCGAGGGCGCTGTAGTCGTAGCGGCCGTTGTACGAGTCGGCCGTGTAGACGTTCGTCAGGCGGGAGCTGCGCCAGATGATGTTCTTCTCGAAGGTGAAGGGCAGGTAGTACGCGCCTTCCGACACCTTCTCGTTGATCTGCTTGTAGTACTCGCCGGCCTTGTTGGCGTCGGTCTCCACCAGGGCCTTGTCGAACAGCCCGTCGATCGACTTGTCGTTGATCTCGGCGAAGTTGTTGTTGCCGCTCTGCAGGGTGAACCGGCTGTCGACCAGCGGCTGCAGGAAGCCCTGACCGGTCGGGAAGTCGGCGCCCCAGCCCATGATGATGATGCCGTAGCCCTTGGACTTGACGGTCTTCGGGCTGCCGATGATGCCGGAGGTCTGGGCGCCGTCGAACTCGTCGATGTCGACGACGATGCCGACCTTCTTCAGCGAGGCCTGGAGCGACTCGGCGGTGGCGACCTCGATCGGCTTGTTGTTGCGGACCGCGATCGTGGTCTTGAAGCCGTTCGGCTTGCCGCAGGCCTTGAGCTCTTCCTTGGCCTTGGTCACGTTGCCCGAGGTGTCCTTGAGGACGTCGTACGGGTCGTAGCTGCCGTCAGCGCCCTTGATGGCCAGGGGCAGCATGTTCGGGGCGACGGCGCCACCGGCCTGCGGGCCGCCGCGGGCGGTCTGCAGCGACTTGTGGTCGGCGCCGTAGATGACCGCCTTGCGGCAGTGGATGTTGTCCAGCGGCTTGACCGTGGTCGGGAAGACCGCGTACCGGATGAAGCCGGTGTTGGGGTTGTCCGCGTTGGCCTTGTTCTTGGTCAGCACCTCGGACCGGGCGGCCTGGCCGACGCCGGTGGCGTTGATGTCCAGGTCGTAGTCGCCGTTGATCAGACGCTTGTCCATGTCGTCGGCGTTGGTGGTGAGCGTGACCGTGATCTTGTCCGGGAGCGCCTTGCGGACGGTGTCCGTGGAGGCCTTCCAGTACTTGTTCCGCACCAGCACCAGCGACTTGTTCGGGGTGTAGGACTGGAACTTGTACGGGCCGTTGG
Source organism: Streptomyces sp. RLA131 (assembly GCF_056270125.1). NCBI lineage: Bacteria > Bacillati > Actinomycetota > Actinomycetes > Kitasatosporales > Streptomycetaceae > Streptomyces > Streptomyces sp. RLA131. The sequence goes on along the minus strand of NZ_JBWDOQ010000002.1, from coordinate 5,935,307 downwards.
AGAACGGCTTGAGCCCGTACTTGGCCGCGGTGTCCTTGGACGCCTTGACCGGGGTGCCCGTCGGCATCGCCAGCATCTGCTCGAAGTCGCTGTTGGGCTTCGGCAGGTGGAAGACGATGGTCTTGTCGTCCGGGGTGTCGACCGCCTTCAGACCGAGCTTGTCGGCGGAGGTGTCCTTGTACGGGCCCTTGTACTCACCCTTGGGGTCCAGCACCTGCTGCAGGTAGACCGGGCCGCCGGAGATGACGTCCTGCGCCCAGATGCGCTCGATGCCGTACTTGACGTCCTTGGAGGTGACGGCCGTGCCGTCCTCCCACTTGATGCCGTCCTTGAGGGTGTACGTGTAGGTCTTGCCGCCGTCCGTGATCTTGGCCGTGGAGGTGGCCATGTCCGGTACGAGCGTGGTGCTCTTGGTGCCCGCCTGCGGTGCGTACGTGATCAGCTGGCGCGCGAAGTAACGGTCGAAGTCCCACACGAAGCCGTAGTACCCGCGCTGGGGGTCCCAGGAGTCCGCATCCTGGGTACCGATGAACTTCAGGGTGCCGCCGGCCTTGTCGGACGCGCTCGCCACCTTGTTCACGGCCGCGTTGAAACCGGGCGCCTTCGCGGTGCCGCCGCCGGAGTCACTGCCGCCACAAGCGGCGGTGGACAGCAGAGCCGCGACGGTGAAGACCGTACCCGCAGCCAGTCTGCGCCTCGATGAGCGTGGGAATGTCACTTTCTCGCAACCTCCGTAATCGGTGAAGAGCCTCCTGACGAAACGGCAGGGGCGGGTGGTGCCGTGGTGCTGCTAGCGATTGCCCTTCGGGTCCAGCGCATCGCGCACGCCGTCGCCGAAGAGATTGAAGGCCAGCACGGTGATGAAGATCGCCAGACCCGGGATGATCATGAAGATCGGGTCCGTGTCGTAGAAACTGACAGCCTTGTTGAGCATCTGCCCCCACGACGAGGTGGGCGGCTTGACACCCACCCCCAGGAAGCTCAGCGCCGCCTCGGTGAGGACGTTGGTCGGGATCATCAACGTCGCGTAGACGGTGATCGGCGCGACCAGGTTCGGCAGCAGCTCACGGAAGAGGATGTACGTACGGCCGGCCCCCAGGCTGCGGGCCGCCTCCACGTACTCGCGCTCCCTCAGGCTCAGGGTCTGCCCGCGCACGATACGGCCGATGTACGGCCAGCCGAAGAAGCCGATGACCACGATGAGTACGCCCATCCGGACACCGGACCCGCTGAAGCCCAGCAGGGTGTTCGGCATGACGGAGACCAGCGCGATGATGAAGAGCAGCTGCGGGAAGGCGAGCAGCAGGTCCATGACCCGGCTGATGAGGGTGTCGACCCAGCCGCCGAAGTACCCGGCCACGATGCCGAAGACGGTGCCGATCGCGACCGCGACGATGGCCGAGAGGAACGCCACCAGCAGGGAGACCCGGGCGCCGTAGACGATCCGGCTGAAGACGTCCCGGCCGTTGACCGGCTCCACTCCCAGCAGGTAGTCGCCGCTCATACCGCCCCACTTGGAGGTCGGCGTGCCGAACAGCGGGTCGATCTTCGACTCGTGGAAGTCGTTCGGCGGGTGGCCCAGCGCGCTCACGATCAGGGGGGCGAAGACCGCCACGAGGACCAGCAGCACCACCACCACGCCACCGGCCAGGGCGACCTTGTCGCGCTTGAGCCGGGTCCAGGCGATCCGGCCGGGTGAGCGGCCCACGATCTCCTTGGCCGGAACATCGGCGGTGACGTCGGCCAGCGACGTCTCGGCGGTGTCGTGCAGCGGTGCTGTCATGTCTCCTCGTGCATCCCCCTGCCGGCGGTGGCCGGCTCGCCTGGTCGGCCCGTCCGGGTCGACGGAGTGGGCCGGCACTGTCGGGCGGAGCTCTGTGGTTGTGCCTGGTGGAATCGTCAAGGCGACAAAGTAATTCTGTGAAGCGCCTCTGGGGCGTGAGTCTCCATGGCCCGCGCGATCACGCACCAGGCCTCACAGCGAATGGATGCGCAACCGTGATGTGGTGCGCCATCGTCCGTTATTACCGCACTGTTACGCGCGTCGACCCGGAGCCGGCGGATCGCCGTGCGGGCCCCGAATCGCTACGGTTCGGTGCCATGGATGATCGGCTCCGCGCGGTGTGCGACCTCATGGTTCCCCTGGTCCGGGAGATGGCGGGACTGCACGACTACGACGGCCGGGTGCAGGACCTCTCCCCCGACGGCGTCCGCCGGGGGCTCGCGGCGCTCGCCCACGCCCGGCTCGCCGGCGGCGCCCGTCCCGACCCGCACGACGAGGCCCATCTGTCCGTCTTCGAGGACACCCTCAAGACCCAGTACGGCGACCTGGAGCTGCACCGCCGCGATCCCTATCCCCATCTGTCCAACCTCGAACTGACCTCCTACGACCGCGAGTACGCGCCCCGCGAGCAGCGCGACGAGGCCCGGCTCAGGCATCTGCTCCAGTGGCCCGACGCCGTCGACGCCGCCATCGCCTCGCTGGACCGGGTCAGCGCACCGGTGGCGGGCGCGCTGCTCGGGGCGGTACGGGGGCTGGCCGCCGGGCTGGACGCGGACCGCGAGCCCGAGGCCGGCCCGGCGCTGGCCGCGCACGGCCGGCTGGTGGCCCACATCGCCCGGGCCGCCGAGACCGGCGACCCGGACCCGCGGCTGGGCGGGGCCGCGCTGGCCGCGCTGATGGGCAGTCAGGAGGGCATGCCCGTCGACCTGTCCGCGCTCGCCGACGAGGCAGCCCGCGAACGCGACCGGCTGACCGGGCTGCTGACCGAGTCCTGCGCCCGGCTCGACCCCCGCCGCGGTGTCGGTGAACTCGTTCCGGAACTCCTCGCGGACCACCCGGACGCGGACGGGGTGATCCCCGAGGCCGCCCGGCTCACCGAGGAGGTGATCGAGTTCACCCGCGACCGGAAGCTGGTGCCCTGGCTCGACGGCGACTGCCTGGTCGGGCCGGCCCCGCCCTCGCGCCGCTGGTCCACGGCGATGATGACCTGGGCCGCGCCCGGCGAACCCGACACCGTCTCCTGGTACCACGTCACCCCGCCCGAGCCCGACTGGCCGGAGGACGAGCGCGAGGAGTGGCTCTCGGTCTTCAGCCGCACCAGCCTGCCGGCGATCACGGTGCACGAGGTCGCCCCCGGGCACTTCGCCCACGGGCGGGCCCTGCGGCACGCTCCCACCGACGTACGGCGGGTCCTGCACTCGCTGTCCTTCTGCGAGGGCTGGGCCCACTACGTCGAGGAGGTCTGCCTGGAGGAGGGGTTCCGGGCCCGCGACCCGCGCTTCGCCATCGGTGTGGCCCTTGAGGCGCTCGTCCGGGTGACCCGGCTGACCTGCGCCATCGGGCTGCACACCGGGGCCCTGTCCCTGGACGACGCGACCGCGCTGTTCATGCGCGACGCCCACCTGGCGCGGGCCGGGGCCGCCTCGGAGGCCCGGCGCGGGACGTTCGACGCGGGCTACGGCCGCTACACCTGGGGCAAGCTGGAGATCCTGCGCCTGCGCGACCGGGCCCGGCGGGAGTGGGGCGCCGGCTTCTCCCTGGAGCGGTTCCACGGGGCCCTGCTGGGGCTGGGCAGCCCACCGCTCGGCCTGATCGGCGCGGCGCTGCGCTGACCTGCCCCGACCTACGGCGACTTGAGCCGACCCGCGCCGACCCGCGCTGTCAGCGCGGCGCCGTGGGGCTGCCCCAGCCCCAGACCTGTCCCGCCTGCCCTGTCCGTCCGGACTGGCCCGCGTCGGGGGCACCGGCGTGGGCGTCACGGTCGTAGAAGGGCTGCGCCCGCACCCGCATCCACATCGCGACGGGGTCGTACTCGTCGGCCATGGCGACGGTGGAGACGGGCAGGCCCGGCGGTACGCCGCCGATGGACTGCTGCATCATGACGCGGACGGCCTCGACGGCGGCCGGACCCGTGTCGTACATGTCGAGGCCGATCGCGAGATACGGCTCGCCGAGGGCGGGCTGCACCCAGGCCCGCCGCAGCGCCCGCACGGCGGGGGTGCGGTGGGCGTGCTGGACCAGCAGGGCGTAGTACTGCGGGATCTGGACGGCGGGCTCACTGATGGTCAGGGGCCCGGCGGGAAGGCGGTCGAGGCCGGCGGCGACCCGCCGCAGGTCGAGCCAGGGAATGCCGACACCGCCGCCGGGGGCGTGCGGATTCAGCCACAGGCCCCAGCGGTCCGGGAAGAGGGACGCGGCGATCTCCCGCCCGGTGACCACCTCGTGGGCCCTGCCCCAGCCGCAGGCGGACAGCTCCTGCGGCGAGGTCACACAGGGCGCGTAGCCGTAGCCGGCGACCTCCATGTTGCCGTACTGCGCCTCGGAGGAACCGGGGGCGCCGTGCCACAGCAGCATCCAGAGCCGGCTTTCGGCCAGTGCCCTCAGGAGGTCTTCGTAGGAGTCGTATCTGCCGGGGGTCACTTGCCGGAGCGCATGCTCCAGACCGCCGCCGCCCCCTCCCACGCCCGCGCTCACGTGGCCCGCCCCTTCTGTCGAACTCAAGCCCTGTCTTCGCTCATCAAACCAGGTTATTCGCCCTCAGTCTCGCGTGAAGAAGGGGCGTACGTGCTCCAGCATCCAGTCGCCGACCGGGTCCTGGGCGATGTCGAGAAGTACCAGGTTGACCGGCCAGGGCACGGGCACCGCACCGAGCGAGCGCCCGAGCGCGGTCATCGCGGCGGTGCGGTCCTCCTCCTGCCAGCGGTCGAGCTCCACGCCGACGAAGAGCGCGGGCGGGTCCCCCTCGACGCTCGCCAGGGCCCGGCGGGCGCTCAGCACGACCGGCGTGACGGCGAACTCCCCCGCCGCCACGGCCAGGAACTCCACCGGTTCCTCGTCCCATCCCGGCTCCCACAGCCGCACCCGGGCACCGGACGGGGAACCGGGCGCCCGGTCGGTACGGCACAGCTCCATCACCGCGGCCGGGGGCAGCGGGATGCCCACCGCGCCACCGGGGTTGAGGACGATGCCCACCTTGGGGGGCAGCCCGCGGGCGAACTCCCGTACCGGGGCGACCGCGAAGGACAGTCCGTTGGCCGCCTGCAGGAACTGCTGCTCGGAGCTGAAGACCGGTACGTAGACGACACCGTCGAGCTCGACGGTGGCCAGGTCGAGGTCACGGCTGTCCGGGCCGCCGCCCGCGGGCAGCGGCACCCACACCTGGGAGCGGCCGAGGACCTCCAGGACCCGGGCGGTCGCGCCGGGGTCGCCCATGGCGGCGGAGAGGACCTCTTCGAGTTCATTGGCGGGCCAGCCGCCGTAGGCCACCGCCGGGGCGATTCCGTCCGGTATGCGCTGCGCCGGGATCTCCATATGGAAACCCTATCGGGTAAGCCGAGCGGCCTCGACGGACACGTATGGTGACTGTCGAGTTGCGGAGAGTCACGTCATCTTCTCAGGATGGAGCAGGAAGGCATCAACCCCTACCTTTTGGGAGAAACACGGACATGCGTACCAGCAAGCTCGCCGCCGCCGCCATAGCCGCCGCGCTCAGCGGATCGCTCGTCCTGGGCGTCACCGGTGCCGCAGGCGCGACCGCCCACGCTCCGTCCCGTACCCACGCCTCCGCCGTGGTCTCCGACCCGGCCCAGACGCCCGCCGCCGGCCCGGTCACGGATGTCCTCGCCAAGCTGGCCGACACCCTCTCGGCCGGCGCGAAGCTGAGCCAGGAGGCCCAGGCCGACCAGCCGGACAGTGCCCGCCTCCAGGAGATGCAGCGCAACCTGACGGCGGCGACCGAGCAGCTCTCCAGCTCGCTGGGCATGGCGGCGGCCGCCGCCAAGGCAGCCGCCGGCACCCAGGGCGAGGGCCACGCCACGCCGATCGATGACGCGATGACCAAGGTCAACGACCAGCTCAAGACGCTGACCACGGATGTCACCGCGCTCGTCGCGGCGATCGGCAACAAGGACTTCGCCAAGATCACGGCCCTGATCCCCAAGATCCTCGCGGACCTGACCGCCCTGGTGACCTCGGTGCCGGCCATCCTGAACGCCCTGCTCGCCGGGCTGCTGCCCTTCCCGCTGCCGATCGGGCTCGAGAACGGCGCGTCCCCGGCCGACCAGACCACCCCGGCTGCTCCGGCGGACCAGGCCGCCCCGGCGGACCAGGCTGCTCCGGCGACCCCGGCCGCCCCGGCCGACCAGGCCGCCCCGGCTGCTCCGGCCGCCCCGGCGGACCAGGCCGCTCCGGCGGACCAGCAGGTCGCCGGCGCCCCCGCCGTGGCGCAGCTCCCGCAGGGCGGCGGTGCGGGCGCCAACTGATCACCGGCCGCTCCACCGCCGTACCGCCGTACCGCCGCGGCCCGGGCCGCTCAGCCGTCGAACGTGATGGCACCGAGCGCCCGGGCCGCCGCGCGGTCCAGCAGCACCGTCGATTCGCACGCGCCCGGCAGCCTCCCGGCCTCGGCCGCCGCCAGCAGCCGCCGTGACGCCCTGCGGTGCCGGGCCATCGCGTACGCGGACACCCGTCGGCCACGCGAGCGCTGCCCGTCGCGGGCGGCCTCCTCGGTCACGTCGAGCAGCAGCAGATGCAGGCCCCGGCCGCGCCCGGCGGCCTGCCGGGCGAGCCAGTTCCGTACCCACGGCAGCGTCCCGCAGTCGTGGACGACGACGCTCTCGCCGGAGCGCAGCGCCCGCCGCATCCCGGCGTAGTGCGCGATCCGCACCAGCGGCCGGTACAGGGCGTAGGGCAGGCGGGCCGGCATCCGGGCCGCCCAGCGCAGCCGTACCTCCTGGGAGTCGACCAGCCGGGCACCCGTGGCGCGCCGCATCAGGGTGCTCTTGCCGCCGCCGGGCAGGCCGGAGACGACCAGCACGTCACCGGCGGGGTAGTTGAGGGTGTGCACGGCCCGCTCCCGCAGGTCGGTCAGCGGCCGCGGCCGGGCGCCGGCTCCGGCTCTTGTCCCGGTTCCGGACAGCGTCCGTACCGCGTACGCACCGCCGGATCGCACCAGCACAGCGATCGCCCTCCCCCGGTCCCAGAGTTTCAAGAAATGGTAATGGGAAGACCAACGGATCCCCTATCGCCCGACCGGGATCGGGACCGGGCCGGGACGGGGCCGGGACACGATCGCGACAAGACCCGGAGCCCGTGCAATGATGGCGGCTCAATCTCATACAGGCCGTTCGAGGCCGCGCGGGAGAGCTCCGTCCGGGTCAACCGGAAGGGCGCCGAAGGAGCAAGTCCTCCCTTGAATCTCTCAGGCACCGTTACCGCGCGGACGAGGCACATCTGAAAAGCGGGCGGCATCCGGCACCGGACTCCGCCCCACCCAAGGTGCAAACCGTGGCCGCAGGGCTCACGGTGAACCTCTCAGGTTCCGATGACAGATGGGGAGGAGTCCTCGCCACGCCTGCATTGGGAGCCCCATGACCGACGTCGCCCTTCCGCGCCGTACCGCGCTCGACGCGCTGCACCGCGCGCTCGGCGCCACCATGACCGACTTCGCCGGCTGGGACATGCCGCTGCGCTACGGCAGCGAGCGCGACGAGCACCACGCGGTACGGACCCGGGCCGGGCTCTTCGACCTCTCCCACATGGGCGAGATCACCGTCACCGGCCCGCAGGCGGCCGAGGCGCTGGACTTCGCGCTGGTCGGCCACATCTCCGCGGTCGCCGTCGGCCGGGCCCGCTACACGATGATCTGCCGGGAGGACGGCGGCATCCTGGACGACCTGATCGTCTACCGGCTGGGCGACACCGAGTTCATGATCGTCGCCAATGCCTCCAACGCCCAGGTCGTGCTCGACGCCGTCACCGAACGGGCCGCCGGTTTCACGGCGGAGGTACGGGACGACCGGGACGCGTACGCGCTGATCGCCGTCCAGGGGCCTCAGTCGCCGGGCATCGTGAAGTCGCTGACCGACGCCGACCTGGACGGCCTGAAGTACTACGCCGGGCTGCCCGGCACCGTCGCCGGCGTCCCGGCGCTGATCGCCCGCACCGGCTACACCGGCGAGGACGGCTTCGAACTGTTCGTGGCCCCCGCCGACGCGGAGAAGCTCTGGCAGGCGATCACCGACGCGGGCGCCCCCGCGGGCCTGGTCCCGTGCGGGCTGTCCTGCCGGGACACCCTGCGCCTGGAGGCCGGGATGCCGCTGTACGGGCACGAGCTGAGCACCGCGCTCACCCCCTTCGACGCCGGGCTGGGCCGGGTCGTGAAGTTCGGCAAGCCGGGTGACTTCGTGGGCCGCGAGGCGCTGCTGGCGGCCGCGGACCGGCCGGTCCGCTCGCTGGTCGGCCTGGTCGCCGAGGGCCGCCGGGTCCCCCGCGCGGGCTACCCGGTGGTGGCGGGCGGCGCGGTGGTCGGCGAGGTCACCTCCGGCGCCCCGTCCCCGACCCTGGGCCGGCCGATCGCGATGGCGTACGTGGACGCCGCGTACGCCGCTCCCGCTGCCGCCTCCGCGTCGGGTATCGCCGTGGACATCCGGGGCAGCCACGAACCGTACGAGGTCGTGGCCCTGCCCTTCTACAAGCGCACCCGCTGACCCTTTTCACCAGCACCTCACCGCATCCAGGAGAATCAGGACATGAGCAACCCCCAGCAGCTGCGCTACAGCAAGGAGCACGAGTGGGTCTCCGCCGCCGAGGCGGGCGTCTCCACCGTGGGCATCACCTCGCACGCCGCCGACGCGCTCGGTGACGTCGTGTACGTCCAGCTCCCGGAGGTCGGCTCCACGGTCACCGCGGGCGACACCTGCGGCGAGCTGGAGTCGACCAAGTCGGTCAGCGACCTGTACGCGCCGGTCACCGGAGAGGTCACCGAGGTCAACCAGGACGTCGTGGACGACCCGGCACTGGTGAACTCCGCCCCGTTCGAGGGCGGTTGGCTGTTCAAGGTGAAGGTGGGCGAGGAGCCGGGCGACCTGCTCTCCGCCGACGAGTACGCCGCCTTCACCGGCAACTGATCCTCCTGGCCCTCCTGGCCTTTCTGACCCTCAGCCCCTCGGGATGATGATGTCTCTCCTCAACAGTTCCCTGCACGAGCTCGACCCCGACGTCGCCGCCGCCGTCGACGCCGAGCTCCACCGCCAGCAGTCCACCCTCGAGATGATCGCCTCCGAGAACTTCGCCCCCGTGGCGGTCCTCCAGGCCCAGGGCTCGGTCCTCACCAACAAGTACGCCGAGGGCTACCCCGGCCGCCGCTACTACGGCGGCTGCGAGCACGTCGACGTCGTCGAGCAGCTCGCCATCGACCGCGTCAAGGCGCTCTTCGGCGCCGAGCACGCCAACGTACAGCCGCACTCGGGCGCGCAGGCCAACGCGGCCGCGATGTTCGCGCTGCTCTCCCCCGGCGACACGATCCTCGGCCTGAGCCTGGCCCACGGCGGGCACCTCACCCACGGCATGAAGATCAACTTCTCCGGCAAGCTCTACAACGTGGTCCCGTACCACGTGGACGCCGAGACCGGTCTGGTCGACATGGACGAGGTCGAGCGCCTCGCCAAGGAGAACAGCCCCAAGCTGATCGTCGCCGGCTGGTCCGCCTACCCGCGCCAGCTCGACTTCGCCGCCTTCCGCCGGATCGCCGACGAGGTCGGCGCCTATCTGATGGTCGACATGGCGCACTTCGCGGGCCTGGTCGCGGCGGGGCTCCACCCCTCCCCGGTCCCGTACGCGGACGTGGTCACCACCACGACCCACAAGACCCTGGGCGGCCCGCGCGGCGGCGTCATCCTGTCCAGGGCCGAGCTCGCCAAGAAGATCAACTCCGCGGTCTTCCCCGGCCAGCAGGGCGGCCCGCTGGAGCACGTCATCGCGGCCAAGGCCGTCGCCTTCAAGGTCGCCGCGAGCGAGGACTTCAAGGACCGCCAGGTCCGTACCCTCGAAGGCGCGAAGATCCTCGCCGACCGCCTGGTCCAGCCCGACCTGGCCGAGGCCGGCGTCTCGGTGCTGTCCGGCGGCACCGACGTCCACCTCGTCCTGGTCGACCTGCGCGACAGCGAACTGGACGGGCAGCAGGCCGAGGACCGCCTCCACGAGGTCGGCATCACCGTCAACCGCAACGCGATCCCCAACGACCCCCGGCCGCCCATGGTCACCTCGGGTCTGCGCATCGGCACCCCGGCACTGGCCACCCGCGGCTTCGGCGCCGAGGACTTCCGCGAGGTCGCCGACATCATCGCCGCCACGCTCAAGCCCGGCTTCGACGCCGACACGTCCAAGGCGCTGGGCGCCCGGGTCTCGGCGCTGGCAGCCAAGCACCCGCTCTACCCCGGCCTGAACAAGTAACACGTACGTCCCGGTGGGGGCGCCCGTCCGCCGTCCCGACGGCCGCGCGCCCCCACCAACCCCACCCCAGGGAGTCACCCCGTGGCCATCTCGGTCTTCGACCTCTTCTCGATCGGCATAGGCCCGTCCAGCTCCCACACCGTGGGCCCGATGCGCGCCGCCCGTATGTTCTCCCGCCGGCTCAGGAACGAAGGCCTGCTCGCCCGTACGGCCGCCGTCCGAGCCGAACTCTTCGGCTCCCTCGGCGCCACCGGCCACGGCCACGGCACCCCCAAGGCCGTCCTCCTCGGCCTCGAAGGCGCCTCCCCGCGCACCGTCGACGTCGAGAACGCCGACGCCGAGGTCGAGCGCATCCGCACCTCCGGCCGGCTCAACCTGCTCGGCACCCACGAGATCCCCTTCGCCGCCGACACCGACCTGGTCCTGCACCGCCGCCGCTCCCTGCCGTACCACGCCAACGGCATGACCCTCTTCGCGTACGACGCGTCCGGCGCGCCCGTGCTGGAGAAGACGTACTACTCCGTGGGCGGCGGCTTCGTCGTCGACGAGGACGCGGTCGGCGAGGACCGCATCAAGCTCGACGACACCGTGCTGAAGTACCCCTTCCGCACCGGCGACGAGCTGCTCCGGCTGTCCCGGGAGACCGGGCTGTCCATCTCCGGCCTCATGCTGGAGAACGAGAAGTCCTGGCGCACCGAGGCCGAGATCCACGAGGGCCTCCTGGAGATCTGGCGCGTCATGCGGTCCTGCGTCGCCCGCGGCATGTCCCGCGAGGGCATCCTCCCCGGCGGCCTCAAGGTCCGCCGCCGCGCCGCCAACACCGCCCGCCAGCTCCGCACCGAGGGTGACGCCCTCGCCCACGCCATGGAGTGGACCACGCTCTACGCCATGGCCGTCAACGAGGAGAACGCCGCCGGCGGCCGGGTCGTCACCGCCCCCACCAACGGCGCCGCCGGCATCATCCCGGCGGTCCTCCACTACTACGTCAACTTCGTCCCCGGCGCCGACGACGAGGGCGTGGTCCGCTTCCTGCTCGCCGCCGGCGCGATCGGCATGCTCTTCAAGGAGAACGCCTCCATCTCCGGCGCCGAGGTCGGCTGCCAGGGCGAGGTCGGCTCCGCCTGCTCCATGGCCGCCGGCGGCCTCGCCGAGGTACTCGGCGGCTCCCCGGAAAAGGTCGAGAACGCAGCCGAGATCGGCATGGAGCACAACCTCGGCCTCACCTGCGACCCCGTCGGCGGCCTCGTCCAGATCCCCTGCATCGAACGCAACGGCATGGCCGCCGTCAAGGCCGTCACCGCCGCCCGGATGGCGATGCGCGGCGACGGACGGCACCACGTCTCCCTCGACAAGGTCATCAAGACCATGAAGGAGACCGGCGCCGACATGAAGGTCAAGTACAAGGAGACCGCCCGCGGCGGCCTCGCGGTCAACGTCATCGAGTGCTAGGGGAACCGGCCCTGACCTGCTCCTTCGATTCTTTCGGAGCCGTCAGGGCCTTCCCTGCTTGCTCGGCGAGAAGTCCCCCGGAAAGTCCTCGGGAAATCCCCGGCAGATGGGCGTCTGACCAGGGTGTTCAGGACCTTTGACCCACTTCGCGCACCTCCGGGGGGAAAGCACCGGACGGCCCAGACGGCCACCGTCATCGGTGCCCCGGCGCGCTGAACCCTCCCGCCGACCAGCCGCTCGTCAACCACGGGTGCCAGTGCGTCACCCCGATCGCAGACGGCATCTTCCGGTACATACGTTAGCGTTGGTACATGTCAATGAAACGGACCAACGTCTACGCTGATCCCGAGGACCTTGCCCTCATCAAGGAAGCCGCGAGCCGTCGCGGCATCTCTGAGGCCGAGATCATCCGGGAAGGCATCCACCTGGCAGCCATGGCCAACCGGGTCTGGGACGAGGCCTTCGACTGGCCCACCTTCGAAGGCAGCGGCGAGCCGGCGACGAGCGAAGAAGTCACCACAGCGGTCGCCGAAGGGGCTGCCGACCGGTGATCGTGATCGCCGACACCTCAGGCATCATCGCCGCTTCCGACCGGAAAGCTCCCGAAGCCACCGCTTGCCAGGGCGTGCTGCGCGAAGCCGGAACAGTGATCGTCTCTCCCCTGGTGCTCGCGGAACTCGACCATCTGGCCAAGGCGAGGTTCGGGGCCGCCGCCCGGACCACGATCATCGCGTTCATCCTCGACCAGGTCCGCCGTATGCGCTTCCAGGTCCCGCAGACCACCACAGAGATCCTCGAGGCAGCACAGACCGTCCAACGGCACTATGCCGACCTGGATCTTGACTTCGCTGACGCCGTGAACATCGCACTGGCCGCCGAATACCGGACCAATTCCGTGCTGACACTCGACCGCCGCGATTTCCGCGCCGTGCGCCCCCTCACCCCGCACAAGGCATTCCGCCTACTGCCCGACGACCTATGACCCGGTCCGGACCACAACCGGTGCCCCGCTCGCCCCGAACGCCGGCGGCAAGCCCCCATGAGAGTCCCTGTCGGCGCACACGTGAACGTGGACTCCGGTTGTGCGCCGACAGTCCCTGGAGACCCCCGCCGCGGACTCGCGGTCACGTCATCGAGTGCTGACGGGAACGGCCCCGGCCTGCTCCTTCGTACCCTTCGGAACTGTCAGGGCCTTCCCTGCTTACGCGGCGATCTTTGGGGCAGCCGTGAAAGTCCCCGTAAGTCCCCGGGAAAGCCCACGGGATTGGACGTCCGGCCTCGGGGTTCGTGGTTCGCGCTCGGAGCCGCCGCGGTGCTCTTACCCGCGGCCAGACCTCTCTCTTCCACAGCTCCACCGCGTCATCGTCACGCTCGATCGCGCGGCGCGCGGGCTGCTGCCACGACCAGCCGTGACGCTTGAGCAGTCGCCACGTGCCCTCCACCGTGTACGAGATGCGGAAGAGCCGACCGATCAGTTTCTTGACCCGCGCCAGGGTCCATCGCTGGTCAGCCCAGCCGTGTGCGAGCGGTCCACGCTCCAACTCCCGCTCCAGCCTGGCGACCTGGGCACCGCTGAGCCTCGGCCTACCGGGCGACCCCTTCGAGGCGACACCAGCCGACCCACCCTCACGCCACTGCCGCCGCCACCGTTCCACCGATCTTTCAGACACCCGCAGAGTGGCGGCGATGAATTTGTTCCTGTCCCCGGCTTCGAACCGAGCCACAGCATCCAGCCGCACTCGCTCCCGGGCTTCCCTCTCGGCGTCGGTCAAGCCGCCACCCTGCGCGTACCTCACTGTCACAGCAGTACAGCGCAGGGGGCTCAACTCTCAGCCGAACGACCCGACATCACCCGATCAAGTTCAGTAGTCAGCGGCCTTTGCGGCCCTGCGCGTCGAACCGAAGCAGCACCCGCACCAGACGCCACACTCCGGCCGTCGCTCCGAGCACCGCCCCCCCCCCCCCCCCCCACCCCACCAACACGCCCTTCCCCGCCGAACCGGAGACGCCAAAGGCCAGTGTGAGAGCCAGGGCACCTCCCGCACGAACTGAGCCGGCCGCCGCCAGGGCGTGGGTTTCCCCAGCGCCGGCGTATGGCGGGGCCTCGCGCGTCGGGCCGGTCGGTCAGGAGGCGTGCTGCACGATGGTGAGGTACTGCCAGGCGCCGTAGGTGTTCAGGTTGCCCGGGTCACTGCTGTCATGCACGTAGTGCGCCCTGATCCGGTAACGGGCCCCGTTGGGCATGTTCTTCCAGGGGAGGTTGTCCACGACCCCGCTGCCTGAGCCGCCGAATGCCTGGCAGGTGGAGCTGCTGACGGTGTGCCAGTGCCCGTCGGAGCGGAGGCGCTGCAGCGTGACGTACACGCACTGACCGGCGTGATCGGGGGCGACCGTCGCCGTGAACTGCGGGGCCGGGTCGACGTCGCGGATGTAGACGCGGTAGAGGTGGCCGCCGATGCGGGTGCTGTGGTCGTACAGCCGCATTTTGTCGGTGACCTTGGCGTGGACCCCGACCGAGACCGTGGCGGTCGCCGGCGCGTAGCGGTAGTCCCCGGTGAAGGCGGCGCTGAAGGTGGTGCTGTGGGTGAGCTTGTAGTGGATGACGAGGTTGCCGTGGGCGTCGACCTTGCCGGACTTCACCAGCGTCTTCTTGGCGCTGCCGCTGCGCTGGGCGTAGATCGCGACGGTGCGGCTGTTGTGGGTCGTGCCGAGGTGGGCGGTGACGGTGGCCCGGGCGTGGTAGGCGTACGTCTTGGCGTTGGTGGACACCTTCAGAGTCGTGGCGGCGCGGGAGACCTGGACGGTGGCCGAGCCGGAGGCGGACTTGTGGGCGCTGTCCCCGGGGTAGGTCACGGCGTAGGTGTTGGTGGCCCCGACGGCCGGGGTGTCCGCGATCGTGAACGTACCGTCGGCGGACAGCGGGACGTCCTTCAGTGCCGTGCCCTTGGGATGGGCCAGGTCGGTCCTGGTGACGTGGACGACCTCACCCGCGGCGAACGGCCCCGTGGTCAGCCGCCCGGGGATCGTGAGCGCTGCCGCGCGGCGGCTCTTGGCCGGAGCGGTGAGTCTGATGGCGGGGACACCCTTGGTGACGGTGGCGTCGATGCTGCCGCCGGCCGGCTGGTGGGAGGTGTCGCCGGTGTAGTCGATCCGGTAGGTGAACTCGCCCTCCGCAGGCGGGGTGTCCGAGAAGCTGAAGGATCCGGCCCTGCCGGACACGGCGGTGTAGACCGGGTCCGGCAGCGCGATGCCGTCCGGGTGGGCCGGGTCGATCCGCGTGACATGCGCGACCGTACTGACGAACGGGGCGCCCTCCGTCACGATGCGGAGCCGGCCCGTGATCGCCTCACCCGGCTTGACCTCGCTCTTCGACGTCGCGAAGGCCCAGACGTCAGTGAGCGCCACTTCCGGGCCCTTGACGACCCGCAGTGTCGGCTTGCCCGAGTCGTTGTCGATCGTCACGACGAACAGCCTGCTGCCATCGGGATCCCACGCCACGCCATGGTCCGCGAAGTAGGAGAAGTCCGGACCGATGAACCAGTTCATCGGCGACCCGCTGTCGCCCCGGTAGATCGCCAATTGATGGGCACTGTAGCTCACGGCCACAACGCCGTCGGGAGCGACGCCCACGGCCGTGGGGTAGAACCACCTGCCCTCGCCATCAGGATCCGGTGCGAGGTCGGAGGTGCGGTAATCGCTCGTCATCAGATCCTGGCCAGAACGCCCGATCAGAACATCCTTGCCGTCCGCCGTGACTGCGAACTCCGCCAGGCCGGTCATGGCCAGCGTCGAGGACGCCGTACGCTCGGCCACCCCTGACGACACGTCGAACACCGCGAAGTCAGCGGCATCCGCACCCTGCGCGCCGGCCACCAGGATCCCGGACGAGCCAGCCTGTCCTGGCGTCGTCGCCCACGTACCGGCGGGATCCTGGTCCAGCGCCACCACATCGCCCCCGGCCCCGGCCCCGGCCCCGGTGGCATCCAACGAGCCGATGCCCCCGGCCCCGGCCGTCCCGTAGCCGAACCACACCCGCCCCCCGGCGACCGCCAGCGAGGCCGGATGCGTCCCGACGCCGGTGTCGTCGCGAACGGTCTCCTCCAGCGTGCCGGTGTCGATCACCGATATCGCGTCGCCGTCCGTGAGCGCCGCGTACAACGTGCCACCGTCACCGGACAGGGCCAAGGCCGTCGCCCCGGGCTCCGAGGGGATGGTGGTGACCGTGTTCCCGTCCAGATCGGTGACGAGCAGACTGTCGCTGCCGGAGCCGCCGCTGATGAACACATGACCGTGCGCCGCGTCCACCACCATGTCCGCGAAGTGCGCGAACGGCAACGGTACAGCGGCATCCGCACCCGCGGCACTCGCAACCGGCGCGATGCCGCCGGTCACCCCCGCCAGAACCGCGAGCGCGGTCCCCAAGGAGAACCTGGACAATTTCACGAATTTCCCCCACCGTCTACAGAATAAGTGTATTTACGCGCACATTCGGCAAGCATCACAACACCGTCACCCCCGAAAAGCCGAGCCAAGCGTATAACACGCCAGACCTTTCGAAGTTCACGACCCCAAACAGTCAACCGAGCGCGATCAATCGCGTAGATCACTATGAAATCCATCAAAGATGGACCGACAACAAAGAGAGCACCTACCCTTATACGTGTTCACCTCGAATGAAATATCCCATAGAGCCGCAATTCAGGACCCGTTAAACGGAATCAATTGCCTGACATTCACCCTTAGAGGACCGCACACCTAGACACGCAACAACCTGTGTCAGGTCAGTAGTCAGGAAAAGCTGAAAGTAGTAACCACCCTCAGGCCGATTATCTACATACCCGAGAGAAAGTTCCGCCTCCACGCGTGCTCTCAAATCGACCACAGCATCCTCTAGCCCAATTGACGGCTGCCCAGTTCTACCAATAGTTCTCATTCGACGAGAGTAGATAGAAACTAGGCTCGGAGTCGACGTGGCCTCACTCCACACCTTGAACTCTGCACCACCGATCAAGGCAGATCGGCACAGCGTGAATACCTGACTTCCGCCTACAAGGAGATCAGCAAGCTCCTGCCTGTTCACAACGACCACCTCCAGGTCACACCTGCCGGGGTCAAAGTCCAGTCTTGACCCCGGCGAGACTGTTAAACACGCCAGGAACTACCGGCCAGGGCGGGTCCAGGGTCCTCTTCCAATGCTGATTTCAGCACCTTCTGTTGTCCCGAGCAGTGAGTGCTCCATCTCCTCGTATGTTTCACGATCAGTATCGTGGATCTGGAAGTCTATATCTTCAGGAATGCTCGAACGCGGAATCCTGAGAACGAGTCCGTGCTCGACACCGAATTCTTCGGCAGCATCCAGCGCTACACCTTCGTAATCATGAGTCCATGAAGTGAATTCACTGTCGGTATTCCCTCCCGCGTGAAGTGCCGGGTCGGAATGACCTCCCTTGGGCACTGCGCGCCCCTGGAGGGCGTCCTGATATGCGGGATGCTCATCCGACATCCCCTTAGGAAGCCCACGATAGAGATAGTCACCCTCTTCACCGCACGTGTTGTGCACCAGGACCGGCGTGGTCCCGGCCAGCACATAGTACGTGTGGAGTTGGGCGACCGTGAGGTTGTAGCGGTTGGCGGTGCCAGGGGTCTTGTGGACAGCAACGACATACGCGTCGCGGTCGGTCTCGGTAGTGAGCGCGTGGCCGTTCTTGAGCTTTCCTGCGGGGACCCACGTGCGGGTGGTCCGGTCCCAGAAGGGATGTTTGGAGGTGGTGTGGAGAGTGGCGTTGTGGCCGTCTGGGGTGCGGATGGTCAGGTCGATCAGGTCGTTGTCATGGTGGACCCAGGTGGCGGTGACGGTGCGCGCGCCCTGGTGCTTGCCGGTCTTGGGGTCAGCGGACTCGACCTTGTCGCCGGTCTCGATCTGACCGATCGGCTTGGTCTTGCCCTTGTCCATCAGGACGGGAGTCTCGGGAGAGAAACTGCACACGGCCTTGGTGCCGCTGGTTCCTACGGCCGGTTTACTGGGCCTTGCAGCCGAGTCGTCTGCTGCCCTGGTCTCCGCCTGCGCGTCGTTGGCGGCGGGGTCGTGGCCCGACGACGACCTGTCGGCCTTGGCGAGAGCGCTGGAATCGGCGGCGGCACTGTCGGCGGCCTCTTCGCCTACCCGAAGCAGACCACCGCCGAAACCGATGATCACCCGGACTCCGAGGAGCATGCTTCCGCCGGCATCGGCGTCCGCTGAACCGGCAACGACGCCGAAGACACAGTCCGCGACTCCGGTTACAACGCATGCGTAGACGCCAGCTGCTACAGACCCCGCAAGCGCGACTCCGAGGAGGAAGGGGATTGTGCCGTCTCCGCCGTAACTTTCGCAGCGGCTGGTGCCGAAGTCGGCGGGCTGGCACGGGGTTTCGCCGAGGGTGGGGGTAGGGGTCTGGGTCGAGCTGGGTGTGGCGGTGCCTGTGGAGGCGGAGGAGGACGCCGAGGGGCTGGGTGCAGCGGTGGTTCCGCCGCTGGAGGTGCCAGTACCGGTACCGGCGACGCCACCGGCGGATCGGCTGGTCCCGCAGTTGCCGGTGTACTCGCACTCGGTCTCCGACCCTGCCGGGTCCAGGCCCGTGGGGTCGGATCCGCTGGCGGGGTTGTCGGCGGCGTAGGTGTAGCCGCCCATCTGGTTGGGGTCGCCGGCCTCGAAGAGGGGGTCTGGGGTGAGGAAGCGGCCGAGGGTGGCGTCGTAGTTGCGGGCGCCGAGGAGGTTGAGGCCGGTGGTGGGGTCGGTGGGTTTGCCGAGGAAGCCGTGGTTCTCGTCGGCGGCGACCCAGGTGGTGGGTTTGGTGCCGCGGGGGTTGCCGTAGGGGTCGTAGAAGCGGCGGGTGACGGCGAGGGTGGAGGCGTCGACGGCGGTGGTGGCGGTGCCCTGGGCGTTGGCGACCTGGTAGGTGACGGTGCCGGAGCTGGAGCGGGTGATGGTGGTGCCGCCGGGGCCGGTGTAGTTGCGCAGGGCGGTGCAGGTCTTGGCGGCGACGTCCTGGGTGATCTGTTCGGTGCCGCCAAAGAGGTAGAGGACGCGGGTCTTGTCGGTGCTGCCGGTGGCGGCGGTCTGCTCCAGCAGGTTGCCGTCGGCGTCGTAGAGGTACTTGCTGGTGTTGGTGGTGGTGCCGGACGGTGTGGAGACGGTGGCGGTACGGCCCTCGGCGTCGTAGGTGAGGGTCTGGGTCTGGCCCGGGGGCAGGGCGCCGGCGGTGATGGTGGTCCAGGTCTGGCCCGTGCTGCCGCAGGTGGCCAGGGTGAGCTGGGTGGCCTTGGTGGCGCTGGCCGCGGGGTCGGTCAGGCACAGGGTGGTCTTGGCGGCGTTGACCAGGGTGCCGGTGGTGGTGACCCGCCATTTCTGGGTGGCGTCGGTGGAGCAGGTGTCGACGATCACCAAGGTGCCGGCGGTGGTGGCGTTACTGGCGGTGTCCAGGCACAGGCCGGCCGCCTTGACGGTGCCGTCGGTGCCGATGGTCCATTTCTGGCCGGTGCCGGTGCCGCAGGTGTTGATCTGGACCTTGGCGCCGGCGGTGGTGGAGTTGGCGGCGTCCTCGACGCACAGTTTGCCGCCGCCGGTGATCGTGAACCCGGTGGCCAGCGGGCCCGTGGTGGTCGTCGACCGGCTCAGCGTGTTGCCGGCGTTCTTGCCGCTGGCGTCCGCGTACACCGGGGTCTGGGTCGCGGTGCCGGTGCCGGGGTTGCCGGTGGTGGTGGCGCCCGCCTGGTCGGGGAGGGTGGCCTTCGCGGTGCCGTCGGTGCCGGGGTAGGCGGTGGCCTGGGTGGTGTCGGCGAGTGCGTTGCCGGTGGTGTCGTGGTTGACCATGCCCGTGCGGTCGCCGAGCAGGTCGTAGGTGTAGGTCTGCCAGTAGGGGGCGGGGCCGCCGACCGTGGTGGTCTTGACCGGTGAGGTGGTGGTCTGCGCCGAGGCGGTGGTGCAGCCGCCGACAGCTCCGGGGGTGGCTGCGGTGGGTGTGGTGATGCCTGCGGTGTCCGTCCAGGCGGCGGTCAGGCGCTGGAAGGAGTCATAGGTGAAGCACTGGGTGTCGTGGGTGGTGTTGTTCTGCAGGTCGTCGGTGGCGGTGACCTCGCCGGCCTGGTTGTAGCGGTAGTTGACGACGTCCAGGGCGGTGGTCGACGTCTGGAGCATGCTGGATGTCTGGGTGGTGCGGCCGGTGGTCGCGTCGTACTGGGCGAAGGTGGCCAGTTCCTTGCCCGTGGGCCCGTAGTTGGCCTGCAGGACCCGGCCGAACGGGTCGTGGGCGGTGGTGTCCAGGTAGGACGGGAGGTTGGACAGGCTGATGGCGCCGCCGAAGCCGTCCAGGTTGCCGTTCTGGGTGTAGCCGTAGTTCACGGTTTCGGCGGGGAGGTTGCCGTCGGCCTTGTAGTGGGCGCTGGACAGCAGCCCGATCGTGGGGGTGTAGTCGGCCGTTGTGGTGTAGGTGACGGTGCCGCTGGTGGGTGCGGTGGTCTGCCCTGCGGCGGGGAATCCGTCGGCGGCCGGGATGGTCAGAGTGCTGCCGAGCGGCTGGTAGGCGGTGTTGTACCCGGTCACGGCCTCGGTGTAGGCGCTGCCGCTGGCTCCGCCGACGTAGCGGGTGGAGGATGTGGGGTAGCCCTTGGCCAGCGTGTCGTAGAGCCGGGAGATGAGCTGCGTGGCCGGGTCCGGGGTGGCGGACCACGCGCCGCTGTACTCGGCGGTGAGGCGGTTGTCCCAGTCGTACGCGTAGGACAGCACCTGCCCGCGCGGGTCGGTGACCTGCTGCAGATTGCCCAGGACGTCGTACTTGTCGAAGGTGCTGGTACCGGTGTTGGGGTCGGTCTGGGATTTCTTCTGGCCCAGCAGGTCGTAGGTGTACGACCAGGTGTTGCCGGCGGTGTCGCTGATCGTGGAGACCTGCCCGGCCGGGCTGTAGGTGTAGCGGGTGGTGGAATCGGCGGCGGGGACGGCGCCCGCCGTGCCCTGCTTCCACAGCACCGTGCTGCCGTCACTGCCGACGACGGCCAGGGTGGAGTCGTTGCGCACCTGAAGGGTCGCACCGGTGACAGCGATCAGGCCGCTGGTCCACTTCGAGACGCCGGCGGTGGTGTACACGACCAGGTTGCCGTCGGTGCCGAACTGGGCGTAGGCGCCAGCGTTTCCGCTGGTCCCGCTGGACCAGACGGACTTGCCCGACGACAGCGCCGTGAGCACCAGGTTGCCGTCGGCCTGCATGGTCAGCCGGACGCTGTCGGAGGTGAGCGAGGTCCCGGACGGGATCACGCTGCCGCCCTTGAGGGTGACGGTGGCGCCGGTGTTCTTCACCACCGTGCTGGTGGTCTGCCCGAGGGCGTTGGTGAAGGCAGCGGTGGCGGGGCCGCCGGCGGGCGGGGTGCTGTCGGTCTCGTCGGCGCCCTTGTAGGCGGTGGCGGTGCTCCACTGCTTGACGGCCTGGTGCCACAGGGTCCCCGTGGTGGGGCGCCCCTGGCCGTCGTACGCGGTGGTGGTCTCGGCCGGGATCTCGTTCTCGTTGGCCGCGTACAGCGTGGTGGACGGATCGCTGGTGGGCTCGGAGTACGGGGCGTAGGAGGCGGCGAGCCAGCCGTGGGAGTCGTAGAAGCTGTCGGAGATGATCCGACCCGTACTTGAGTCGCCCGCCGCGGTGGTCTGCGTCTGCCTCGGCTGGAGCATCCCGTCATAGATGCTGACCGAGGTGGAGTACGTGCCGTCCTCACGAAGTGTCTTGGAGGTGACAGTGGAGGGCGCGCCCGGCTGGGTGATCGTGCCGCCCGGCGCCGGAATGGCGCCGGGGTTGATGGAGTAGGCGAACGTCATGTCCGCGCTCTGCGTCTTACGGTCGCGTCCGGGCAGCCAGACGGCGGTGCGGCGGCCGAGGGCGTCGTAGGTGATGTCGGTGACGCGGTTGTTGGTGTCGACGTTCTCGGTGGTGAGCCCGCGCAACGGGTCGAGGGTGGAGGTGACCGTCCAGCTCTTGGGGTTGGTGGAGACGATGCCGGTGGCGTTGGTGTTTCCGCCGGCGGTGCTCCACTTCGGGGAGAAGTCGGTGTGGGTGTTCTGGCCGGCGGCGTCGAGGGCGTCGGTGACGCGTCCGGCGCCGTCATACACGATGCCGCTGGTGGTACGCCAGTTCTCGGTGCCGTCGGCGGCGAAGCCGGTGGCGATGCGGATGGCGCTGACCTGGGCGGCGGCCGGGGTGGTGAGCGGCTGGGCACTCTGGTCCAGTTGTCCGAAGGTGCCGAGGCTGGTGAGGGAGCCGTCGCCGTCGTAGTAGATCTTCTTGTCGGACAGCAGGGTGCTCGCGGACGTCGCGGTGCCGCACGGACCGGAGACGGTGGTCACCTGGTCGGGGTAGCCGAGCAGCATCGCGTTGGTCGCCGAGGGGGCCGCGTAGCCGGTGGTGGTGCACTTCTCCTGCGCGGCTACGGATACGTCGCCGTGGGCGTCGACTGTGGAGATGCGACCCTGGTCGTCGTAGGCGGTGTCGGTGCGGGTATGACGCCAGGTGCCGTTGGCGAGCAGCGCGTAGCCGTGCGACTGGCTGGACCTGATGCGGTGGGCGGTGAGGTCGGGCAGGGTGGACAGGGCCGGCTTGGTGTCGCCGGGGTTGTCCTCCTGGGTCCAGTCGGTCCAGGGGATCTGGCCGGCGCCCACGGTGGTGCTGAAGGTGAACGGACCGTTGACCGTCTCGGCGTTGATGGTGCCGCCGGCGGCGGTGTAGGTATCGGACTCCAGTGCGGTGCCGGCGAGTTGGTCAACATCGGTGACGGTCTCGACGGTGCTTCCGCCGACCTTGGCGACGAGGCTGACCGAGCGGCGGGAGCCGTCGGCCTGGTAGTCGCCGTCCATGCCCTGGAGGTAGGTGGTGGTCTGCTGGGTGACCGGCTCGGGTGCCTGGCCGGTCTGGACGGTGACGGTGCGGAAGCCGCGGAACTGGTCCCAGGTGCGGTACTGGTCGTCCGTCTGTGCCGAGTCGTCGCGGTGCCAGGCGGCGCCGGCGTAGGAGTAGGTGGAGAGCTGGGTCTCCGAACCGGCGGGGATCTTGGAGGCGTTGGGGTCGTACTGGCTCGCGATGGTCAGGTCGGAGACGGCGACGGTGTGGACGGTGGTCTTGTTGAACCAGTCCGCTATGGGCTTGGAGGCGCCGGGCACCGTCCAGTACACCGGGTAGCAGGACGCGGTGTTGGAGTCCGCGGACGCGATGGTCAGCGTCTTGCCCGCGCAGGGGTTCTGGTTGTAGTCGACCGCGATGGACTCACCGGTCTCGGTCTGGACCGAGGAGATCCGGGGCCGGTACAGCGGAGGCGCGGACGGCGAATCGTCGTTGACCCGGTTGTCGATCTCCGTGCCGGTGAAGGACACCTGGTTCAGGGCGATGTCGCTGTTGCCGTTGCCGTACGTGTCCTTGCCGGTGTGCTTGATCGACTGCAACCACATCACGGCCTGCAGCGAACCGGCGTCCTTCGGGTCGACGGTGGTACCGGTGACCGGGTCGACCGTGCCGCCGGCGTCGGAGTAGGTCTGCCCGAAGTCGTAGCTGTCGACCGCGACCAGCTTGTCAGTGCTCGCGTCCTTGACGTGAACCTTGGTGGTGATGCTGTCCAGGCGGGTGGTGGACCAGAAGGTGGGCGAGGAGACGATGCACACGTCGGTGGGCACCGAAGTGGCCCCGTCCGGGACCTTGGTGCCGTCGGAGGAGTCGCAATGCAGGTCGTAGGGGACGTCCGGCCAGTGCGGGGCCGTGTTGTCGTCCAGATTCGAGGCGGAGCAGTCCGTGAACCAGGACGTGGTCTGGCAGCGCTGGCTGGAGGTGAAGGCGACCTGGGCGGAAGGCGTACGCCCGGCCTGTTCGTCGGCGAGTGTGTAACCGTACGAGATGGCGGTCAGCGTGCCGCCACGGGTGTACGAGGTCAGGGTGCCCGAGTCGCCGGTGGCGGCCTGGCCGCCGCCCAGGTCGTAGTAGGCCGCCTCGGTGGAGTAGTCGTAGCGCTGCACGAAACCGGTCGGCGAGACCACGAAGTCGAGATTCCAGCGCCAGCCCTCCGCCTTGTCGCAGCGCGAGGCCTTGCCCTTGTCGGAGGTGTAGCAGGGGTCGGAGGAGCGCGGGTGGAGCACCGGCACGCCCCACGCGGCGTGCGTGGAGTCGTCCCCGGAGTCCGACGATGCCAGGCCGGAGGTGCCGGGACCGGTCGGGGAGTGGTCGGCGCCGAAGTAGGCGGCGGTGCCGTCGGTGGTCAGGACCCGGTAGTACACGCCGTCGTGCAGGCCGTTGGCGGCACCGGACAGCTCCTGCACGATGGTGCCGTCATCGCCCTGGAGCTTGAACTCCCTGATCTCGCCGGGCACTCCGGAGGTGGTCAGCGTCGGCACCAGGACACCGGAGTGCGAGCCGAAGGACACGGTGGCGTTGTCGCCGCCCCAGCATTCGTCACCGGAACCCTTGAGGATCTTGTCCCCGTCGGAGTCCAGCAACGAACCGCAGGAGCGGTACGACCGCTCCACGAACCCTGGCTGGTAGCTCCAGCCGTCACCGATCCAGGACGCCTGGGAGTTACGCGCCGAGGTCTCCCCGTCCACGGACTGCGAGTCGTAGGAGAGCCCCACCGACGGCGCGCTGCCGCCCACCCCCGCCGGGACATCGATCGGGTAGGAGTAGGTGTACCCGCCGGTCCCGGAGGTCTGCCAGGTCCCGGAGGGGTTGAGCGAGGTCGCCGCGTAATCGCCCTGGGAACCGCCGCTGCCCGAGACCACCGCCAGCGCTGTGGTGTCCGACGACGCCGCCGCCATGGCGGACGGCACGGCGGGCCTGCTCAGAAGGGGTGAGGGGGCTGACCTCAGGGTGAGGTTCGCCGTCAGCTGGGCCGCGCCGGCGCGGTTGGTGAAGGCGATCGGCGTGCGGGTTTGGCAGGAAGCCAGCTGCGGGGTGCTCAGTGCACAGGCCGGGACCTGGACCAGCCGCAGACGCGAGCCGAAGCCACCGCCGTAGGCCTTCGCCAGGGACGAGTAGTCGATGACCACCTTCACCCGGCCGCCGCCGGTCGGCGTCAGGCCCAGCAGTATGCCGTCGGCTCCGGCGCGCAGGCTCTTGGCGTGTGAGGCGACCTGGACCCGTACGGCAGCGGGTCCGGAAGCCACGCTCGCGGTATGCGCCTTGTGCCCGGCGGCCGTTGCGGGGGCCACCCACACCGGCAGACCACTCGCCTTGACGGGACCCGCGACCGGCACCACCCGAGCGCTCGCGGAGCCGGTGGAGTCGGCGACGGCCCGCGTCAGGGACAACGTGCTGGAGCCCGCGTGCGGCCACACCGGAGCGGCGGCCCGATAGGGCTTCAGGGCCTGACCGTGCGGGTGGACCGCGACCGGCTGACGGAGGGCGTGACTGCCCACCGCCGGGGTGACCGGCAGAGCCTTGGGATTCCACACGGTGCCCTTGAAGTGGTAGGGCCCGACGCCCTGGGCGACGGCAGCGGTGGTCAGAAGCGCCAGCGTCGCGGTTGCCGCAGTGGCGACGGTCAGCGCTCTTCCCCAGATGCGGCGGCGCACGGCGGCATGCCGGAATCGTCGGTCGCTCACTGCCAAATCCCCCCGTAACGCGGGTCCCTGACGGACCGTCGCATCATTGATCACCCGATCAGAGTGATCGAGGGGGGACGCTATGAGTGAAGTTGACTAACCTCAACGCTCTTTACTATTTACATATCAATACCGTGCGTCAACTTGGTGCTCTCTGTGTACGTTCGGTGCGGGGGGAGCGAACATCACCGCCGCACGCCGGTCCGGGCGCAAGCGCGCCCGGTAGGCCTGCCTCGTCGGGCGCGGATGATCGCAGATCTCAGGTCTGCCATGTCCGTCGTACGAAGGGGTGTCATTTCGTACTGTCCTCGTTCATCCGCAGAGGCACTGATCGCTCCAAACGCGCCGGACGCCCTGATCCGGCCCACCGATCGGTGATCGTTGGGAACGAAATTCCCTCGATGCCCTCAGCTACCCGAACTCGTCGCAGTTGGGGCAGATTGACGCATCGAGCCGCGCTTCTGGCCGCCCTGGCCGGTCTGCTGGTCGCCCTTCCGGCCCAACCCGCCCCCGCCGCCGAGGCGACACCCGCCGATCCGCTGACGGCCGCTCAGACGCTGGCCGTATCCACCGGCCAGACCGTCCCTGTGGACTCGCTCACCAGTGAGACCTCCACCACCGACGCGCTGCCGGACGGCACGTTCGAGAGCACCACCAGCGTGCTCCCGGTCCGGGTGCGCAAGGACGACGCCTGGACCCCGGTCGATCCCACACTCGTCGCGGACGGCAACGGCGGCTATACGCCCGAGGCCACACCCAACGCGGTCACCCTGTCCGGTGGCGGCAGCGGCCCGCTGGTCACCCTGACCCATGCGGACGGCCCCAGCATTGCCCTCACGCTGCCGTTCACGCTGCCGGCCCCGACCGTCAGCGGCGACACCGCCCTGTACGCGTCCGTGCTGCCCGGCGTCGACCTGTCGGTATCGGTCACCGACCAGGGCGGCTTCAGCGACGTACTCATCGTCCACAACGCAGCCGCCGCGGCCGACCCAGAGCTGAAGAAGCTCACACTGGCTGCCGACACCGAGGACCTGGCTCTGGCCACCACCCCGACCGGCGGCATGAACGCCACCGCCACCGGCGGCTCCCTGGCCTACACCAGTCCCGAGCCCCTGATGTGGGACTCCAGCGCCCCGAGCACCCCGCCGGCGCTGCTCCAGGCGCCCAGCGCAGAGGCACCCACCACCGGCCCGGTCGCCACCGCCGTCCAGGCGTCCTCCGTGGACGGCCCCGGCACCGACGCCGCCGTCGCACCGGTAGCCATGACCGCCACCAGCGACGCCCTCACCCTCACCCCGGACGCCGGGCTGCTCACCGGCCCGGACACCACCTACCCGGTGTTCATCGACCCCTACACCAACCCTGTCTCCAGCACAGCGGGCCACTTCACCGAGGTCTACTCCAGCTCCACCTGCGACAACTCCCCGCAGTACGACAAGGCGCAGACCTACGGCCAAGGCGCGGGCTACCAACGCTGGGGCGGCGTCTGCGGCACCGGCCTCGAGCGGTCCTACTGGGCCGTGAACACCGGCGGCCTGCACTCGTCGTTCGTGGTCTACGACGCCTATGTGAAGATCTCCACGACCTACGCGGCGAGTTGGGACTGCAGCCAGAACCAGCCGCTCACCCTGCACACCGTCAACGCGATCAGCTCCAGCACCGACTGGCTCTCCAGGCCCGGTACCCACGACACCGCCTTCCCGCCAGTGACCGACACGGTGCCCAGCGGCTCCAACTCCGGCAGCTCCTGCAGCGACAGCACCGCCACCTTCCACGTCACCGACGGAGCCCAGAAGATCGCCGACGCCGCGGGCGACGGCTATGACGCGGACGGCACCTTCGGCGCGGGCACCAACACCTGGACCTTCGGCCTCTACGGCAACGAGTCGACCTCCAGCAGCAACGACGACTACCTGCGGATGTCCACCACCCTGACCCTCACCACCAAATTCGACATCCCGCCCGCCGTGCCCACCAGCCTGCACACCACCCCCGCCGCCACCGGTGCCGCCGCGGCCTGCACCACCAGCGGCGTGGGCTGGATCGGTGCGACGACCTACTCCGACGCCGGCAGCAACATCCAGCTGCACTCCACCGTGACCACCGAGATGTCCGGCGAACTGGTCAAGGCCCACTACTACGTCTGGGACCGCACCGTCGACCCCGATGGCGACGGCAACGGCGCCGCCATGTCCACGCCGGACAGCGCGTTCCTCAAGACTGACACCGATGCAGTCATGAACATCGGCTTCACCCTCAAGGACGGCCACCAGTACGGCTGGGACGTCTACGCCGAGGACAACTCGACCCTCAATCTGACCTCCGCGAAGTCGGACCACTGCTGGTTCACCACCGACTTCACCGCCCCCCAGACCCCGGACGTGACCACCAACCCGTCCTTCCCGCCGGTCGGCTCCGGCCCCGCCGACAAGGCGGTCTACGCCGGAGTGGGCAAGACAGCCGACTTCACCGTCGCCGCCGTGGACAACCCGGCCTCCGACACCACCTGCGACCCCGGCCCCTGCAGGTCCAGCGGCATGGACCACTTCCTGTGGCGCCTGGACTCCCAGCCCACCGCCGCCGATGGCACAGCCGCCGACGTCACCGGCACCGACAGCCAGGGCCGGTCCACCGCCACGCTGACCGTGCCGATCACCAACTGGGGCGTCCACACCCTGTACGTAGCTGGCGTCGACAAGGCCGGCAACATCTCCACCAGCCCCACCGCCTACACCTACTCCGTCCCCTGGAACCCCGCCACCACCGTCACCCCAGGTGACATCTCCGGCGACGGAGTCCCCGACCTGCTCGCCACCACCAAGACCGGCGACCTGGAACTGATCCCCGGCAACACCGACCCCGCCCAGTCCGCCGCCCCCGCTCAGAGCGGCCCCATCACCACTACGCCCCCGCCGGTCACCGGTCCGGCCATCGTCTCCACCAAGGACGAATCCCCCGACGGAACCGGCTGGAACAACTACCTCATCGCCCACCGCGGCAATCTGCACGGACAGGATTTCGACGACCTCTTCGCCTACAGGAAGTCGGACGAGGGAGCCGGACAGCTCTACCTGGTCAAGAACGACCTCGACCCGGCAGACGGAGGGGGCACCTACTCCACCTACCCGGGGTTCCTCGGCAAGCGGTCCCCGAACGTGCTGGCCAAGCCCCGCTGCGACGTGACAGGTAACGTGCCGGACAGCCGCTGCGGCGACGCCGGATACGACTCGTCGACGCCCTGGAACATCACCCAACTCATCGCGCAGAACTACGGATCCGGCCAGTACCCCGCCATCATCACCGTCGAGAACAACAAACTCTGGTTCTATCAGTCCACCGGCGGCCCCGGCCTGAGTTTCCCGCTGCTCCTCGGCGACGGTGACTGGTCCGGCCAGACCCTGATCGCCGCCGGCACCCTGAACGGCTCCCCCGTCCTGTGGTCCCGCGACAACACCACCGGTGCCCTGTACAGCTACAAGATCGCCCCGGACAGCTCAACAGGACTGCCTCCTCTGCTCCACCCCACCGTGCACAGCAGTCTCGGGCTCACCCTGCCCCCGGGGAGCTACCCCCTCATCGCCTCGCCCGGTGACGTCAACAGCCCCGTCACGGCCGGCGCGACCAACCCCGGCGGACCGGACGGCATCCCCGACCTGTACACCGTCGACACCTACGGCCAGCTCATCGAATATCCGTACCGGCTGGGCACCATCCTCGGCACGCCCGCCTACGGGTTCGCCCCACCGGTATCCCTGGGGTCCGTGACCGACACCGCCACCCACTGGTGGAAACTCGCCGAGGGCACCGGCACCACCACCGCGGACAGCACAGGCACCCTGGGCGCCACCCTGTCCGGCGCATACAGCTGGGCCACCGACGCCGCCCACGGCAAGGTCCTGAGCCTGACCGGCACCACCGGCTACGGCGCCGCCACCGGACCCGCCGTCGACACCTCCAAGAGCTACACCGTCTCCGCGTGGGTCAAACTCACTCCCTGAGCGTCAACAGCACCTTCATCTCACAACCCGGCGCCGCCAACTACGGCCCCGGACTCCAGCTGTACTACTCCTCCACCCTCCAGGCCTGGGCCTTCGGACGCCGTAGCGCCGATGTCGCCGGCGATCCCTGGCGGGCCGCTTACGGCACCAAGCCCACCACCGGTCAGTGGACGCATCTGGTAGGCGTCTATGACGCCACCGCCCAGGAACTACGCCTCTACGTCAACGGCAAACTCACCGGCACCCAGGACTGGACCTACACCCCCTGGAACGCCACCGGCCCCCTGCAGATCGGCCGCACCGTCAGCGGCGGCGGCTACATCGAATACGCCAACGCCTCGATCAGCAACGTGCGTATCTATCCCACCGCCCTGCCCCCCGCCGACGCCTCAGCCACCGGTGACACCCCCAAGGCTGTCCAACTCGACTGAGAAACGCAGCCCTCTCCCCCAGGCCCGTCCCGGCAGCACCACCGGGACGGGCCTGCCCATGGCACAGGCTCTTCGACACCGGCCGCTCGGGCGACGCTCAAGATCACTGGGCCCGAGCCCATAACGATATCGATTCAAGCTGATGAATGGTATCGTTTTCCTTGACAAGATGCTTCAGGAAGGGCTGCCGACATGGCCAGGACCGTCATCGACCTCGACGAGAAGATGGTTGCCGAGGCCATGCGCATCTTCGGCACCAAGACGAAGGCCAAGGCCGTACGCCTCGCCATGGAGGACGCCGTCAAGCGCCATCTGCGCCAGGAGTTCTTCGACGCCATGGACGCCGGCGAACTCGACTTCAGCGAGATCGTCGAGAGCACCGGACCCCGCAACGCCGACGGATCCCTCAAGCACGCCGGCGGCCGGGCCGCCTGATGCAGGACCGGTACCTGATCGACAAGTCCGCCCTCGCACGCTGGACGAAACCGAACGTCAAGGAAGTGCTCAAACCGCTCCACGAGCGCTACCTCCTCGCCGTGTGCCAACCCACCGAGTACGAAATGATCCACTCGGCCAGGGACAGCACGGAGGCAACACGGATCAGCACCTGGCTCCACGCCTTCGACTACCTGCCCAGCAGCGAGGACACCTTCACCCGCGCGCTGGAGGTCCAGCGCCATGCACTCACCGCGGGCTTCCACCGCGCCCTCTCCCTGCCTGACCTGCTCATCGCCGCCACCGCAGAGCTCAACCGGCTGACCGTCCTCCACTACGACGGCGACTTCGACATGATCGCCACCCTCACAGGCCAGCCCACCGAATGGGTCGTCCCGCCCGGCAGCGCCGACCGCTGACGCGGTTCCCGGGCGCCGGCGGCGGGGCCTTGGCGACGGCCGCGTGCGATCCGGCCGGCCGGATCGCACGGCGGGGGCCGTCTCACGGCTGGGGCGGGGTGGGTGTGCGGAGGGTGTAATCGGCGGTGATCGGCTCGCGTGACGCCTGCGTAACGGGCATTTCGTACGGTCGACGGGATGGAGCCATCTCGAGGGGAGCCGTGCGTGACCAGCAGCGGGACCACGACCACGACGCAGGTGCGGACGGTGTGCTCGTACTGCGGTGTGGGCTGCGGGATGGTCCTGGACATCGGGATGGGGCCCGACGGCCGGCGTACGGTGCTGAAGGCCTCGGGCGACAAGGCGCATCCGGCGAACTTCGGGCGGCTGTGCACCAAGGGCGCCACCACGGCCGACATGCTCGCCGCGCCCGGGCGGCTGACCACGGCGCTGGTGCGGGCCAGGCGGGACGAGGAGGCCGGGCCCGCGCCGGCGGCCACGGCGATCGCGGAGACGGCGCGGCGGCTGCGGGCGATCGTCGACGAGCACGGGCCGGACGCGGTCGCGTTCTACGTGTCCGGGCAGATGAGCCTCGAAGCGCAGTACCTGGTGAACAAGCTGGCCAAGGGCTTCGTCCGCACCAACCAGATCGAGTCCAACTCGCGGCTGTGCATGGCCAGCGCGGGCACCGGCTACAAGCTGTCGCTGGGGGCGGACGGGCCGCCGGGCTCGTACCAGGACTTCGAGAAGGCGGATGTCTTCCTCGTCATCGGCTCCAACATGGCCGACTGCCACCCGGTTCTCTTCCTTCGGCTCATGGAGCGGGTGAAGGCCGGCGCCAGGCTGATCGTCGTCGATCCGCGGCGCAACGCCACCGCGGACAAGGCCGACCTGTTCCTCCAGATCCGGCCGGGTACGGATCTGGCGCTGCTCAACGGCCTGCTGCACCTGCTGTACGAGAACGGGCACACCGACGCCGACTTCATCGCGGAGCACACCGAGGGCTGGGAGGCGATGCCGGAGTTCCTGGCGCAGTACGCGCCGGCCGCCGTCGCCGCGATCACCGGCATCCCGGAGGACGACATCCGCGAGGCCGCCCGGCTGATCGGCGAGGCCGGGCGGGCCGGCGAGTGGATGAGCTGCTGGACGATGGGCCTCAACCAGTCCACGCACGGCACCTGGAACACCAACGCGCTGGTCAACCTGCACCTCGCGACCGGCGCGATCTGCCGCCCCGGCAGCGGCCCGTTCTCGCTGACCGGGCAGCCCAACGCCATGGGCGGCCGGGAGATGGGTTACATGGGTCCGGGGCTGCCCGGCCAGCGGTCGGTGCTGGTGGACGAGGAGCGGGCGTTCACCGAGGAGTTGTGGGGGCTGCCCCCTGGCACGATCCGGGCGGACGGGGTCGGGCAGGGCACCGTGGAGATGTTCCAGCGGCTGGCGGACGGCCACATCAGGGCCTGCTGGATCATCTGCACCAATCCGGTGGCCTCGGTCGCCAACCGCCGGACCGTCATCGAGGGCCTGGAGGCGGCCGAGTTCGTCGTCACGCAGGACGTCTTCGCCGAGACCGAGACCAACGCGTACGCCGACATCGTGCTGCCCGGCGCCCTGTGGACCGAGGCCGAGGGCGTACTGATCAACAGCGAGCGCAATCTCACCCTCGCCCGGCAGGCCGTGGAGCCGCCCGGGGAGGCGATGGCGGACTGGCGGATCATCGCGGAGGTGGCCTGCGCGATGGGGTACGAGAAGGGGTTCACGTACGACAGCGCGGAGCAGGTCTTCGAGGAGCTCAGGGGCGCCTGGAACCCGAAGACCGGCTGGGACCTGCGCGGGGTGAGCTACGAGCGGCTGCGCGGGACACCGGTGCAGTGGCCGGCGGCCCGCGCGGACGGCCCGGACCGCAACCCCGTCCGTTACGTGAACGCCGAGGGGAACGGGAGCGGCGACGGGAACGGGAACGGCGGCCCGGTCTTCCCGACGGCGAGCGGGCGGGCGGTGTTCCATGCCCGGCCGCACATGCCGGCCGCCGAGATGCCGGACGACGACTTCCCGTACGTCCTCAACACCGGGCGGTTGCAGCACCAGTGGCACACCCTCACCAAGACGGGCCGGGTCGCCAAGCTCAACAAGCTCAATCCCGGGCCGTTCGTGGAGCTGCATCCGCAGGACGCGGCCGCGCTGGGCATCGCGGAGGGCGATTCGGTGGAGATCGCCTCGCGGCGGGGGCGGGCGGTGCTGCCGGCGGTGGTGACGGACCGGGTCCGGCCGGGGTGCTGCTTCGCGCCCTTCCACTGGAACGACCTGTTCGGCGAGTACCTCAGCGTCAACGCGGTGACGAACGACGCGGTGGACCCGGTCTCCTTCCAGCCCGAGTTCAAGGTGTGCGCGGTGTCGCTGAGCCGGGTGGCGGCGCCGCAGCAGCCCGTTCGGCCCCTGACGCCCGAGGCGGCCCCGACGGCCCCGGCGGCCCTGACGCCCGAGGCGGCCCCCGCGCTCCCGGCCGTCCCCGCGGCCCCCGTGCGGCCGTCCGTGGCCGGACCGGCCGGAACGGCCGGCGTCTTCGGGTTGCCGGCCGCGCCGCCCCCCGTGCTGGCCGAGCACGAGCGCCAGTACCTGGTGGGCTTCCTGGCCGGGCTGGAATCGGGCGCTCCCGGGGTGCCGGTGCTGCCGCCGGGGGCGCCCTTCAGCCCCGAGCACGCGCTCTGGGTCAACGGGGTGCTGGCCGGAATGTACTCGCGGACCACGCCGCCGGCGGCGGAGCCCGCCGGCCGGACGCCCGGCCGGGAGGTGCGGGAGGTGGTCGTGCTGTGGGCCTCGCAGACCGGTAACGCCGAGGAGTTCGCGGCGGCCACCACCGATCGGCTCACGGCGGGCGGCCACCGGGCGAGGCTGGTCGGCATGGACGACGCCCGGCCGGGGGCGCTGCCGGCCGCCACCGACCTGCTGCTGGTCACCAGCACCTTCGGCGACGGCGACGCCCCCGACAACGGCTCCGCCTTCTGGGACGCCCTCACCGCGCCGGACGCCCCGCGCCTGGACGGCGTCCGGTACGCGGTGCTGGCCTTCGGCGACTCCTCGTACGACGACTTCTGCGGCCACGGCCGTCGGCTGGACCAGCGCATGGACGAGCTGGGCGCGCTGCGGCTGGCTCCGCGCACCGACTGCGAACCGGACTACGAGCCGTCCGCGCAGGCCTGGCTCGACCAGATCCTGACCGCCCTGACCGGAGCGCCCTCACCAGCGCCAGCGCCCGCCCTTGCGACGGCGCCCGCACCCGCCCCCGTACCGGCGCCCGTACCGGCGCCCGCCCCCGCCCCCGCCCCTTCCCAGGCTCCGAGGAAGCGGGTTCCCGTCACCGCCCGCCTGACCGGCAACCGGCTGCTGAGCCTGCCGGGAGGCGGCAAGGAGGTCCGCCGCTTCACCTTCGACACCTCCGACAGCGAGACCCCGCTGTCCTACCAGGCGGGCGACGCGCTCGGCGTACGCCCGGTCAACAGCCCGGCGCTGGTGGCCGAATGGCTGGCGGTGACCGGCCTCCACGCGGCAACGCCCGTGGAGGTGGCGGGGGTCGGCACGGTCCCGTTCGCCGAAGCCCTGCACCGGCAGCTGGACATCACCAGGATCACCCCCGGCCTGCTGCGTTTTCTCGGCGAACGCAGCCACGACCCGCGCGAGTTGAAGAAGCTGCTGCGCGCCGACAACAAGGACGGGCTGGCGAAGTGGTCCTTCGGCCGGCAGGCCGTGGACGTCGTCACCGAGCACCCGGTCCGCGCGGACGCGCAGGAGTGGGCCGGTGTGCTGGGCCGTCTCCAGCCGCGGCTGTACTCCATATCGTCCAGTCCGCTCACCGATCCCCGCCTGGTCTCGCTGACGGTGTCCGTCGTCCGTTACGAGAACCTCGACGGCCGCCCCCGCCACGGCGTCTGCTCGCCCTTCCTGGCCGACTCCGCCCCCGGCACGGCGGTGCCGGTCCTCGTCCAGCCCGCGCCGTACTTCCGGCCCCCGGCCGACCCCGCCACCCCCATGATCATGGTCGGCCCGGGTACCGGCGTCGCCCCCTTCGTGGGCTTCCTCGACGAGCGCCGCGCCTGCGGCCACCACGGTCCCAACTGGCTCTTCTTCGGCGAACAGCACCGTGCCACGGACTTCTACTACGAGCAGGAGCTCACCGCCCTGCTCGCCGACGGCACCCTCACCCGCCTGGACACCGCGTTCTCCCGGGACCAGCGGGCCAAGGTCTACGTCCAGGACCGCATCCGCGAACACGGCCCCCAACTGTGGTCCTGGCTCCAGGACGGCGCCCACTTCTATGTGTGCGGCGACGCGTCCCGGATGGCCAAGGACGTCGACCGGGCGCTGCGCGACATCGTCGTCGCCCACGGCGGCCTGGAGGAGTCCGAGGCCGCCGCGTACGTCAAACAGCTCGCCGGCGACAGACGCTACGTCCGCGACGTGTACTGAACCGGTCGTGAACCGGTCGGCCGGGATCAGCCCTGGTGGGAGATGGTGGCGGCCCACACGGCGATCCACTTGCCGTCACCGAACTTGAGATTGGCCGTGCACTTACCCGTGTCGCCGTCACAGTTCAGCGCCGTCGTCGGCACCGGAGCCGCCGCCACAGCGGCGGCCGAGACCGCGGCGGCCTTGTCCTGGTGCGAGATGGTGGCGGCCCACACGGCGATCCACTTGCCGTCACCGAACTTGAGGTTGGCCGTGCACTTGCCCGTGTCGCCGTCACAGTTCAGCGCCGTCACCGGCACCGGAGCCGCCGCCAGAGCCGCGGCCGGGACCGCGGCGGCCTTGTCCTGGTGCGAGACACTCACTCCCCACACCGCGGTCCACTTGCCGTCACCGAACTTGAGGTTGGCCGTGCACTTACCGGTGTCGCCGTCGCAGTTCAGCGCCGTCACCGGCACCGGAGCGGCGGCGGCCGCGACCGCCGGGGCGGCGGTCGCGGCCGTACACAGGGTTGCGAGTCCGAGAGCCGTACCGGCGAGAATTCGGCGAGCTGACATGAGGTGCTGTCCCTTCGTGGTGGCCGCCCGGAATCGTCAGTACGATCAGGCGAACAAATGACCCAGACAGTACGAGATTATGTGGATTCGCCGGGATCGCACTCTCGGTTGGGCCGAACGACGGTCAGCACCGCGCGGGCGGCGCCGGGCTACGGCGTGAGGCGCCCGCGTATGCCGGAGGGCTGCGGCACCGCCGGACGACGGGCCTGGAGCTGCGCCCAGACCTGGTCCGGACAGAGCCCCTGGCGCCGGGACTTCAGGAACTTCCGGTAGCGCACCCTGCGGGGCGGGACGCCGATCTCGACCCAGTGTTCACGTCCGGAGACCTCGTCCCAGCCGTCGTTGGGCATCCGGATGTGGTCACGGCGGCCTTCCTTGTCCTTGGTGGTGATCTGCAGGACGTCGGCGTGGCCGAAGCGGGCCTTCATGACGACGCAGTAGTGCCTGGCCTCCCCCTTCGACTCGCTGAAGGGCACCATGGCGAGCCAGATCTCGCCCGCCGCCGGGCGCCGTCCCGGGCGGGTCCGCCGGTCGGGGCCGGCCGGCCGGCGGCCGCTTCGGCGGCCCCGGGCCGCGTCCCACCACGCGACGGCACGGTGGAAGAGCAGCGCGGTCACCCCGGCCGCGCCGCTCTCGGCGAGGGCGCGGACGTTCCAGGCCGGGATGGAGTGCGCCTGGGACTCGGCCCACCGGGCGGCGACCGAGGCGAGGGCGAGCAGCAGGACGGTACGGGCGAGCACCACCCACCACACGAACGGGCGGCGCCGGCTCGCGAGGGCCGCGAGCACGGCCGCCGTCACGGCCGCGACGGTCCAGACCACGAGGTGGTCGGTGAACCGGGTCAGTTTCTGCGGAGGGTTCTGGACCGACAGCAGGTCGGGCAGCACCACCGGCACCGCCAGCAGACAGCCGGTCATGACGGCCCCGAACAGCAGTACCAGCGCCCCCGCGCAGGACGCGTTACGTCGACGAGCCACCAGGCATCCCTCCCCCGCTCCGGTACCCGGACGAACGCTAACGCACCGGGGCGGGGTGGCCAAGATCGCGTGCCGACGGCCGGAGTCAGATCCGGTCGCGCAGCCGCCGCTCCCGTCCGTACATGCCGACGACGGCGAGGATCAGCGTGCCGGTGATCATGTCCTGGGAGGCCGAGGAGAGCTGGTTGGCACTCAGCAGCAGGGCGACGACGGACAGCACGAGGGCGCCGAGGACGGTACGCCAGTAGTCGCCGCGCCCGCCGAACATGGTGCCGCCGACGATGACGGCGGCCAGCGACTGGAACAGGTACGGGTCGCCGATGGTGACGTTGCCCGAGCCGGAGTAGCCGGCCAGGAGGATACCGACGCAGGTGGCGAGCACGGCGCTGGCCACGTACGCGCAGATCCAGGTGCGGCTGACGCGGACGAGGGCGAGCCCCGCGGCCCGCTGGTTGACGCCGGTCAGGTAGAGGCTGCGGCCGGCCCGGGTGCGGGTGAGCACCAGGCCGATGGCCAGGGCGACCACGGCCCAGATGACGATCACCGGCGGGATGGTGACACCCAGGGTCGTGCCGTTGGCGGCGGTGAGCTTGCCGAGCCAGGCGGGGGCGACGCCGGTGGCGGCACCGTTGATCCACTTGAGGATCAGCCCGGACAGCAGGGCGCTGACGCCCAGGGTGACGATCAGCGGCTCGACCTTGAAGCGGTACGAGACCAGGCCGTTGACGAATCCGCCGGCGACCCCGACCGCCAGGGCCACCGCCACGGCCGCCCCCAGCGACCAGTGCTCGGTACCGCACAGTTCGGCGATGATGACGTTGCCCGCCGAGATGAAGGCCGCGATGGAGAAGTCGATGCCGCCGACCAGGACGACGATGGTCTGCCCTGCACCTGCCAGGCCCAGCAGGGAGGCGTTGATGAGGATGGCGTACAGCACCCGCTGGGAGCCGAAGCCGTCGATGGTGGCGAGGCCGTAGCCGTAGAGCACGACCAGGGCGAGGATCTGCAGCAGCGGGATCCGGCGCTGCCATTCGCCGAGCCGGGCGACGAAGGGCACCCGGCCGGGCGCGGTGGCCCCCGCGGTGTCGGTGACGGTGGCGGTGGTCATGCGGCGGCCCTCCGGTGGGCGTTGGTCAGGACGGCTCCGACGACCACGGCGAAGAGCAGCATCACGCCGTAGATCGCGGTGGACCACAGCGTGGACACTTTCACCTCGTTGAGCAGGTTGTTGATCAGGTAGATGCTGGCCGCGCCGAGCAGCGAGCCGACCAGCGAGCCGCGCCCGCCGGCCAGGGAGGTGCCGCCCAGGGCGACGGCGGCGATGGCGAGCAGGGTGTACTGCGTGGCCATGCTGGCCGCGCCCTCGCTGATCAGCGACATCAGGGCGATGCCCGCGATACCGGCGTACACGCCGCCCAGGGCGTAGGCCGCGATACGGACCAGCGGGACGTTGACCCCGGCGGAGTAGGCCGTGGCGTCGTCGCCGCCGACGGCGTACAGCGCCTTGATGAAGGGCGTACGGGACAGCAGCCACCAGATCAGCAGCGGGGCCCCGATGGTGAACACCGCGCCGGGGACCGGACCGACCGACCCGGCCAGGGCCTTGGTCCAGGACGTGCTGCCGGAGGGCACCGAGTCGCCCTGCACCTGGGTGGCCAGGCCGCCGATGATGATGTTGGCGCACAGCGTGGCGACGACCGGCTGGAAGCGCAGCACCGCCACCATGAAGCCGTTGAGCGCGCCGATGACCAGGCCGATCGCCAGGCAGACCGGGACCACGACCAGCGGTGAAGTGAGGCCGCTGGGAAGGAGGTTGGCGACGATGACGATGTCGACCAGGGTCAGCAGCGGGCCGATCGAGATGTCGATGCCGCCGCCCCCGGACAGGATCGCCGGGGTGCTGGCCATGGCCGCGATGGCCAGCGGCGCGAAGGAGGCGAGAACGGCGGCCCAGTTGTCGAAGGCGATGAAGGCCGGCTGGATGGCGGTGTCGACGAGCAGCAGGAGCAGCGTGAGCAGCCCCGCGAAGGCGTAGGGGCGCTTGCCGAGCAGGTCCCTGAACGAGGCGAACGCGGTCATGAGGCACCATCCGAGGCAGCCGGGTCGGGAACAGCGGACACGCGGCCGGCGCCTGCGGCAGCGCCGGCACCGACACCGGGGCCAGGGCCGAGGTCGGCGCCCGTCCGCTCTTCGACGGTGCGGCCGAAGAACGCGGCCACCAGCGACTGCCGGGTCAGTCCGGTGCGGGGCAGCGTCGTGGAGTGCGAGCCCTCGCGGAAGACGAGGACGCGGTCCATCAGCTCGATGTGCTCGTCGACCTCGGTGGAGAGCATGACGACGGCCACGCCCTTGCCGGTCAGCTCGTCCAGCAGGGCGTAGATGTCGCGCTTGGCACCGATGTCGACGCCCCGGGTGGGGTCGTTCAGCAGCAGCACCTGGGGGTCTCGGGCCAGCCAGCGGGCGATGACGACCTTCTGCTGGTTGCCGCCGGACAGGGTGGTGATCGGGTCGGACTCCCTGCCCATACGGACCTTCAGGCTCGCCCGGTAGTCCGAGAAGCGGGCCAGTGCGGATCGGCGGGACAGCAGTCCGAAGCGGGCGTCGCGGGCGGGTGTCGCGGCGGCGAAGTTCTCCCGGATGGACAGCGTGCCGAAGAGTGCCTCGGCCCGGCGGTCACGCGGTACGTAGCCGATGCCGGCCGCCGCGGCGCGCTGCGAGGACCGGATCTCGGTCTCGGCTCCGTCCTGCGTCGTCCGCTGTACGGAGCCCTCGCCGGACGGGCCCTCCCACAGGGCCTTGATGAAGGCGTCCTGCCCGTGGCCCTCCAGTCCTGCCAGGCCGACGAGTTCACCGGCCCGCAGTTCGAAGTCGACCGGTTCCGCGTCCGGCCGCAGGCGCAGCCCGCGGACCCTCAGCAGTACGGGCGCGTCGGCGGGCGGTCCGCAACGGTGGGCGAGGCTGCCGCCGTCCGGGGTGACGGTGAGGTGCTCGGCACCGGTCATGAGCCGTACGAGTTCCGCCGTGGTGGCCTCGGCGGCGTCCAGGGTGGCGACGGACTCGCCGGAGCGCAGCACGGAGACCCGGTCGGAGATCGCGTCGACCTCGTCCATCCGGTGGGAGACGAACAGCACCGACATGCCGGCCGCCTTGCGGCGGGCGACGGCGGCGAACAGCCGGTCCCGGGTGGCCACGTCCAGGGCACTGGTGGCCTCGTCGAGGATCAGCACCCCGGGCTCCCGTACGAGGGCGCGGGCGATGCCGCAGGCCTGCCGGTCGCTGAGCGACAGATGTTCCACGGGGGTGTCCAGGTCCGGTACCCGCTCCAGCAGTTCGCCCAGTACGGCGGCGGCCTTCGCGCGCTTGTCGGCCTCGGACACCCTGCGCCGGAACACCCCGTCGGCCCCGAGCCAGATGTTCTCCAGTACCGAGCGCGGCCCGACGACCAGGACCTCCTGGTAGACGGCCATCACACCGGCGCTGATCGCCGCCGCCGGCCCGGTGAAGCGGACCGCGTGGCCACCGACCTGGAGGCCGCCGGTGTCCGGGGTGTGGACTCCGGTCAGGATCTTGACCAGGGTGCTCTTCCCGGATCCGTTCTCGCCCATCAGGGCGTGCACCTCACCCGCGAGAAGCCGGAGCGAACAGGACCGCAAGGCCCTGGTCGCCCCGAACGACTTCGCGAGGCCGGTGACTTCCAGCGTCACCTGGCTCTGCTCGCTCAACGTACTGCTCTCCGTTCGTGTGACAGCTCGACGGCCTGACGGGCTATGAACCGAAGAACCCGTCGATGTAGCCGGTCTCCGCGAACGTCTGGCCCACATCGCCCACGGTGATCGTGGAGGCGTCGCCGGTCTTGAAGGCCGACTTGGAGAACTTCGACAGGTTGTCGCTCGTGACCAGCGGCGGGTTGATGACGATGTCCGAGACCTTGACCCCGTCACCGTCGAGCATGTGCTTCGCGACCTGGACCACGGCCTTGGCCAGTCCGTCGGCCGGGTTGAACAGGCCGACGCCCTGGTACTTGGCCTTGTTGGCGGTCCAGTACGCCACGCCGCCCTTGGTCAGGCCGTTGTCGGAGACGGTGGGCACGGTGACGTTGGACTTCTGGAAGGCGGAGATGATCCCGGTGGTCATCGGGCCGCCCTCCAGGACGCCGCCGACGGTCTTGGTCGGGTTGGCCGCCAGGTACTGCTGGACCTTGGTCTGCGCGGTGGTGGGCGAGAAGTCGGTGTAGATCGAGTCGTCCAGCGTGATGCCCGAGCACTTCGCCAGGGCCGCCTTCGCCCCCTTGAAGGTGTCCGTGTCGATCGGCACGCCCTTGATCCCGTGCACGCCGAGGATGGTGCCCTTGCCGCCCATGGCCTTGGCCACCGCCGCGCCCTGCGCCTCACCGGCGGCGAAGGCGTTCGGG
Source organism: Streptomyces sp. RLA131 (assembly GCF_056270125.1). Lineage (NCBI taxonomy): Bacteria > Bacillati > Actinomycetota > Actinomycetes > Kitasatosporales > Streptomycetaceae > Streptomyces > Streptomyces sp. RLA131. The sequence goes on along the minus strand of NZ_JBWDOQ010000002.1, from coordinate 5,894,359 downwards.
ACGACGTTGACGGTGTTGGCGTCCGTCACGTTGTTCAGCACCGATATGGAGGGGATGCCGGCCTTGGCGGCCTTGTCGACCACCGACTCGAAGCCCGACGCCAGCGGCTGGTAGATGATCAGGTCGACCTTGTCGGTGATCAGCTGGTTGAACTGCGAGATCTGGTTGGTGACCTCGTTCGTCGACACCAGGTCGACGACCTTGTAGCCCTGCGCCTTGAGGTACTTCTGCAGCGCCGTGTTGATCAGCGTCTGGTACGGGTTGCTCAGCTGCGATTCCGAGATCCCGACGGTGATCGTCCCGGACTGCTTGCCCTCCCAGTTGGCCCAGGCGCTCTTCTGGACGGTCCCGGAGTAGCCGCTGTACGCGGCCGTGTACTCCGAGCCGAGCGCCTTGACCAGGCCGGCCGGGTCCGTGAACTTCGCCGTCGGAACGGTTCCGCAGGCGGACGAGGAGGACGAACCGGTGCCGGCGCTGCCTGCGTCGGAGCTGGACTTGTCGCAGGCCGCCGCTGTGAGCGTCAGCATGGCTGCGGCACAGAGAGCGCCCGCGACTCGGATCGTACGGGTGCGGTGCTGGCCGGCGGTGGCCGCGGTGGCCGGTCTTGCGGTCATCGTGGGGACTCTCCTTTGAGCCTGTGCCGGGGCCCGGAGGCAAAAGGCCCGACTGGAATGCTCGGAGCGTAGGAAGTGCCCACAACCATGGACAAGGTCCACGGGCATCGCCGGTCGGGATGGGTGGTATACCGGCCCTGGCGATGGACTCACGGACTGGCCGCGCGAGCCGCCACCTAAAGGGCGAACTCGCACCAGACGATCTTGCCCGGGTGGCGCGGACCGACCCCCCACTTGTCGGAGAGCGCCTCGACCAGGATCAGGCCCCGGCCGGACTCGTCGTCTGCAGCCGCAGGGATGCGCGGCTCGCCGGAACCACTGTCGTGCAGCTCGATCCGCAGCAGACCGTACGCGTCCAGGCGCAGGTGGAGGCGGAAGCCCCGGCCGGGCGGGACGCCGTGCAGCACGGCGTTCGTGGCCAGCTCGCTGACGCAGACCATGATGTCGTCCACCCGGTCCGCGACACCCCAGTCCTTCAGCGCGCGCCGGGTGAACTCGCGGGCAGCGGGGACGGCCCTGCGGGTGCGGGGGTAGAAGTACTCACATTCGCCGGTCATGCATCAAGGGTCGCTCTCTGTCACTAGGATGAAGCAGTGCGTCAGCCCGTACGGATGGGACGTACGGGTGCGTTCGGGGTCCGGTACGAGTCGGGGTGGGGAGTTCAGCGCGTATGCACCCCTCGCAGAAACCGAAGAAGAGGCTCGGCTCCAGCATCGGGGTCGTCGGCGCCCAAATGGGTAACTTCCGCCGGGCGGCCGGACTTACGCAGCGTGAGCTGGCGGAGCGGCTGCGCGTGTCGGAGCAGTTGGTCGCGTCCATCGAGCAGGGACGGCGGCCCCTCAAGCGCGATCTGGCCGAGCAGCTGGACGAACTGCTGGACACCAAACGCGCTTTGGAGGTCGCCGTCGACAACATGCCGGAGATCGACAGATTCCCGGTGTGGGCGATGGAGTTCATCGACCTGGAACGGGAGGCCATCGCCCTTTCCTGGTACGAGAACCAGGTCCTCCCAGGGCTGCTCCAGACCGAGGCCTACGCCCGCGCGACGTTCCGGAGCCGGGTCCCCGTCCTCAGCGAGGACGAGATCGAGCAGCAGGTCGCGGCCCGGCTCGCACGGCAGGGCATCCTTCACCGCAAGGTGCCCAGGACCGCCAGCTTCGTCATCTCGCAGGCCATCCTCATGGACCACCTCGGCGGCCCGGAGGTGTACGCGGAACAGCTCCGCCACCTGCGGGAATGCGCCACCCTGCCGGGGCTCTCGCTCCAGGTGATGCCGTTCGGACGCCAGAGCCATGCCGGTCTCAACGGCCCCTTCGTTCTCCTGGAGACCCCCGACCATCTGCTCTTTGTCTACACCGAGGCACAGCGCGGCAGCCAGCTCACCTCCGACCCCGACGAGGTCAGCATCCTGGGTCAGAAATATGCGATGCTGCGGTCGCAGGCCCTCAACCCCGAGGACACCAGGGGGCTGTTGAACCGGCTGCTAGGAGAGCGATGAACGACGCACTGGAGTGGTTCAAGTCCAGCCACAGCAGCGACGAGGGCGGCGCCTGCGTCGAAGTCGCCTACGCCTGGCGCAAGTCGACCTACAGCGGTGACGAGGGCGGCGCCTGCGTCGAGGTCGCCGCCCATCCCGCCGCCGTGCATGTCCGTGATTCGAAGGACCCGGCCGTGGGGACGCTGACCTTCACACCGCAAGCGTGGTCGGCCTTCGCGGCCTTCGCCAGCCGTATCGTCTGACGGCCGCGTACAGCAGGTACGCGAGCGTGGCCCCCGCCGTGTTGAGGATGAGGTCGTCCACGTCGAAGCTGCGGCCGGTCAGCAGCAGGCCCTGGACGGTCTCGACGACGAGCATCACCGCTCCGGTCACGAGGGTGACCTGACGCACGCCGTCAAGGCGGCGGGAGAAGAGCGGGAGCAGGATTCCGAGCGGGGCGCAGAGCAGCAGGTTTCCACCGACCTCCAGGAGGAAGGTCGAGATCGACGAGTGGTCGATGTAGAAGCGGATCGTGCGGCCGGGCACGACGTTGTTGTATGTGACATCCGCCGCGGAAGCGACTGGAATGAGAGTTGTCTGAGCGAGGGCGACCACGTAAAGCATCAGGGCGATGCGGCTTTTCTGCATGTGTGTTCTCCGGCGGCGGGGCGGGCGGCGCGGCACACTGACCGCGCGCCCGCCCTCGTGCCCGGTGGTGGATGCTGACCGGGCGTCAGCCGCCGATCGGGCGCTTGCGCTCGATCTTCTTGGCGACCTTCTTCACGACCGGCTTGACCGGGGCGTGCTTCTTGTGGTGCTTGGCGGCCGGCTTGGTGACGGGGACGATCTTGTTGAAGGCCATGGTCTTCTCCTTGTACGGGTGATTCGGTCTTGTTTTCCGTCTGGGCCCTTTCGGCTTCGACATGTAAAACAATACGCGCCGGAATCACCGACGGAAGCCAAATCCCCTGAGATGACAATGAATTAGAGGTGAGATCGATTCTCAGTTTCCGGTTGCGTTTACCGGAAATAGCTGTGACAGAATCACAACATATCCGCAGTATCGAAGCGCCCGGCGGGCCCGGCGGGGGCGGGGACGCTCACCGGGTCCGCGGAGGTGAGGGTGCGCCACCACGGGTGCCGGGGGATGTCGGCGGCGGGCTCGAAGGACTGGCCCGGCAGGGGGACGGCGACGGTGACGCCGGCCCGGTCGCCTGCGGCCAGGGTGAGTTCGGCGGGCTCGTCCCAGGCGTGCGGGGCGAGGTTGAAGGTGCCCCAGTGGATGGGCAGCAGCGCGCCGTGGGGCTTGCCCGCCGAGAGGTCCAGATGGGCCTGGACGCCCTCCTCGGGGAACATGTGGATGTCCGGCCAGAACTCGCTGTACGCGCCGATCTGCATCATGGTGGCGTCGAACGGGCCGTACGCCGCGCCGATCTCGGCGAAACCGGGGAAGTAGCCGGTGTCGCCGCTGTGGAAGACGCGGTGTTCGGGGCCGGTGACGACCCACGAGGCCCAGAGGGTGTGCCCGCGTACGGCCCGGCCGCAGAAGTGGCGGGCGGGGGTCGCGGTCAGGGTCAGGCCGGCCACTCGCACCGACTCGTGCCAGTCGAGTTCGGTGATCCGTCCGGCCGGGACGCCCCAGCGCTCCAGATGCGCGCCGACCCCCAGGGGTACGGCGAACAGGGCCCCGGTGTCGGCCAGTTGGCGGATGGTGGGCATGTCCAGGTGGTCGTAGTGGTCGTGCGAGATCACGACCGCGTCGACCGGGCCGAGTTCGCCCAGGGGCAGCGGGTTGGGGTGCAGCCGACGCGGGCCGGCGAACGGGAACGGGGAGCAGCGCTCACCCCACACCGGGTCGAACAGCACGCGCGCGCCGTCGATTTCGGCGAGCACGGTGGCGTGCCCCATCCAGGTCAGGCGGAGCCCTGACGCCGGGTCACCGGTCGCCGGTCGCACGACGGGGACCGGCAGGACGGGGGCACGGCGGGGCCGGTCGGCCCGGCGCAGGGTTGAGCGCAGGGTTGAGCGCAGATAGGGGATGACGTCGCCGGCCGCCATCATCCGGGCGGGTATCGGGTTGACGGCGGCTCCGTCGACGAAGTTCGGTGAGCGCCGCATGCGCTCCAGGCGTTCCCCGGCGGGGATTCCGCCCAGGGCGGCGGGGCGGAACAGGCGGCTGAGGATCGGGGCTGAGCCGGACACGGGCATTCCTTCGGGGCAGGAGGCAGGACGGACCGTACGGAGAGCCGCGCAGACGGCGCGGGCAGCACGGACGGCACGGGCGGCACGGGCGGCAGACAAGATGAACCATCGCTCATCTTTATCATGAACTATGATTCATCTTGAAGCAACCGATGAGAGGTCCCGCCATGACCCAGCCCCGGCAACCCCGGCAGCTCCGTGCCGACGCGGTACGCAACCGGCAGAAGATCATGGCCGCCGCCCGTGAACAGGTGACCCTGCACGGCCCGGAGGTCGGCATGGACGCCATCGCGGCGGCGGCCGGCGTCGCCGTGGGCACCCTGTACCGGAACTTCCCCACCAAGGCCGAGCTGGTGGGCGCGGTCGTCCAGGAGCACGGCGAGGCCATGGTCGCCGACATCGAGGCCACCGCCGCCCGGGTCGTCGACGGCGCCCCCGCCCTGGAGGAGATCAGGAGCCTGGTCACCCGGCTGACCGACCGGGCCGCCGAGGACCACGCCGTCAAGACCGCCGCCCGCACCCTGGGAGCCACCTCGTACGGACCGCTGGAGGAGCGCGCCTACGCCGCGGTGGCCGAGCTCGTCGACGCGGGACGCGACGCGGGCGTCCTGCGCCCGGACGCCACCGCCGAGGACTTCGCCCTGCTGCTCTTCACCGCCCCCACCGACCGGCCCCCGGCCGTCCGGGCGCGCTGGCTCACCATCCACTTCGACGGCCTGAGAAACCACGGATAAGACGTCTCCCGGGGTCTACCCACAGGTAACCCAAACCCCCTACGCTCCCACGCAGTTGACCGATGCGACTGGAGCGGAAGGGGATGCGGATGCGTTCCGCACGGTGGTTCTCAGGGGTGTTCGCGGCGTTCGCGGCGACCCTGCTCGTCGTTCCCGCCGGGACGGCCCAGGCCGCGGCCCCCAAGCTGTCGGGGGCGGCGACGGTGGGCGTGCACAACGCCTACCAGAAGAGCACCTACACCTACTTCGCCAACGCCCTGGACTCCGGGGCGTCGCTGCTGGAGGTGGACATCTGGACGGACAGCATCAGCAAGCGGTGGCGGGTGAGCCACAGCAACCCGCTGGGCAACGACAACAACTGCGAGGCCGCCGACGAGCCGTCGGAGCTGTACAGCAAGAGCCGCAACCAGGACTTCGGCAGCTGCCTGGACAACATCGCGGCGTGGCAGCAGCTCCACCCGGACCACCGGCCGATCGTCTTCAAGATCGAGATGAAGAACGGTTACAACAACAACGGCGGCCTCGGTCCCGACGAGTTGGACGCGCTGATCTCCGCCAAGCTCGGCAACAGCGTCCTCAAGCCCGCCGATCTGCTCGGCTCCACGTACGCCACCCTCGACGACGCCGCCCAGGCCGACGCCTGGCCGAGCCGGGACGCGCTCGCCGGCAAGGTGATGTTCGAGGTCATCCCCGGCACGTTCGAGAAGTCCAACCCCTTCGACTCGTACTGGACGGACAAGGAGTACGCCGACTACCTGCGCGACCTCAAGGCCGCCGGGAACATCTCCAAGGCCCAGATGTTCCCCGCCGTCCTCGACGCCGCCGCCGGGGACCCGCGCACGCGGTACAGCGACACGACCGACCGCCCGTGGTTCGTGGTCTTCGACGGCGACGCGGCGACCTACGTCAACAACGGCTACGACACGGCCTGGTACGACAGCCGCCACTATCTGCTCATCATGACCGGCGCGGCCGGCGTCTCCCCCGCCATCTCCTCCACCGCCCCCACCGAGGCGGAGGCCCTGGCCCGCCTGTCGCTGCTCGCGGCGGATCACGCCAGCATCATCACGGCGGACTGGTCGGCACTGCCGGCCACCGTACTTGGCGCGGTCACGACACGTGGGTAAGCGAGCGGTTTCACCACCGTTTGCAAGGCTAGTGGCCAGGATCACCTTCGGTTGACTAGGAGGGGGGTGGCCGGGCGCGTACAGTGGAACCAGTCGCGGCCCCACCCCCCTGGCCCGCGGCCAACAGAAGAGGCCCCCACGGCGTCGCACAACGATGCCGGGGGCCTTTTCGGTTTCAGCGGTCGGCGACGCGCAGTTCGAACCAGGTGGTCTTGCCGCAGGGCTGGAGGTTGACACCCCAGCGGTCGGACAGCTTGTCGACGAGGAAGAGGCCGCGCCCGCCGGCGTCGAGCTCGCGGACCGGCATGAGGCAGGGCAGCGCGCGGGAGGGGTCGCGGACCTCGACGCGGACCCAGCCGCGGCGGCGCAGCATGCGAAGCCCGAAGGTGCGGGCGCCGGTGTGGCGTACGGCGTTGCCGACGAGCTCGGAGACGAGGAGTTCGACCACGTCGTCGAGCTGGGGCAGGGCCCAGGACCGCAGGACGGTCAGGGCGAGCCGGCGGGCGGTGCCCGCGGACTCGGGCCGGGAGGTGAGACGTACCTCTTCGACCGAGGGGTCACCTACCAGATCAAGGTTTGCCGAGGCGACGCCGTCCATCGCGTCCGTCGCCGTGGGCGCCCATTCCGCAGCGGGTAATGTCACCCGCTGTGATCGCTCCGATGCTCCCTGCCCCGCCATGCCTTCATGATGGCCGTACGGGCGGTGGTTCGGGGCGGATCGGCGGAATTCACCCAACGGAACCTTTGCCTCCGAGTATCTCCCGCGGCATATGCCCAGGGCACTGATGAGCCCTGGACAACCCGGGTGAACTGGGGCGATGCGGTGCGAGTTGATCGCGGAGGTGGTGCGTGGCGCGGGCGGCCTTAAGTCCCGTTTAAGGCTGACTTAAGGCCGCCGTACGCCACGCTCCGGCGCGGCGATTGAGGACGGAACGCCCGCAGCGTCAGCGGAACTTGGCCTTGCCCGGACCTTCCTCGACGAAGCTGCGCATGCCGGTCGTACGGTCCTGTGTCGCGAACAGGCCTGCGAACAGGCCGCGTTCGATGGCGAGGCCGGTCTCCAGGTCGGTCTCCAGGCCGGCGTCCACCGCCTCCTTTGCCGCCCGCAGGGCGACCGCGGGGCCGCGGGCCAGGCGCTCGGCCCAGGCGCGGGCCTCGGCGTAGACCTGCCCGGCGGGGACCATCTTGTCCACCAGGCCGATGGCCAGGGCCTCGTCGGCCCGCACCTGACGGCCGGTGAAGATCAGGTCCTTGGCCCGGGAGGGCCCGACGAGGCGGGCGAGACGCTGCGTACCGCCCGCGCCGGGGATGAGGCCGAGCAGGATCTCGGGCTGGCCCAGCTTGGCGTTCTCGGCGGCGATCCGGATGTCGGCGCAGAGCGCCAGCTCACAGCCGCCGCCGAGGGCGTAGCCGGTGACGGCGGCCACCACGGGCTTGGGGATGCGGGCGACGGCCGTGAACGAGTCCTGCAGGGCCTTGCCGCGCACCGCCATGGCCTCGTAGTCCATGTCCTGCATTTCCTTGATGTCCGCGCCGGCCGCGAACACCTTCTCGCCGCCCCAGACGATGACGGCGCGTACGTCGTCGCGGCGGCCGGCCTCCTCCGCGGCCGCGCGGAGCCCGTCCTGGGTGGCGATGTCCAGGGCATTCATCGGCGGACGGTCCAGGCGGATCGTGCCGACGCCCTCGTCGACCTCAAGGTTCACTGTCATGGCCGACGAGGGTAGTCGTGAACGGGCGTTTACGCTGCGACGCGGGTCACGGGAACCACCACGTCAGGAACTCTTGGTCCAGTCGGACCAGTCCATGTTCCAGCCGTTGAGGCCGTTGTACCACTGCACCGTCTTGTCGTTGCTGTGCTTGACCTGGACGACGTCGCCGATGATCGAGTTGGCGTAGAACCAGGCCGCCGGGGTGCTGGAGTCGCCCGCGCCCTTCACGTCGCGCAGGCCGACGCAGCCGTGGCTGACGTTGGAGTTGCCGAAGACACCGGCGGCCCAGTAGTTGCCGTGGATGAAGGTGCCGGAGGTGGTCAGCCGCATGGCGTGCGGCACGTCGGGGATGTCGTACTCGCCCTCGAAGCCGACGGTGTCACCGTTCATCCGCTTGGTCTTGAACTTCTCGGTGATGACCATCTTGCCGTTGTAGGTGGTCTTGCCGGGGGCGCCGCTGGTGATCGGGATGGTCTTGAGGAGCTTCCCGGAGCGGTACACCTTCATCATGTGGGTCGAGGCGTCCACGATGCTGACCTGGCTGCGGCCGACCGTGAACTTCACGTCCTTGGACTGGGTGCCGTAGATGCCGGACGCGCCCTCGACACCGTTGAGACGCAGGCTGAGGGTGACCTTGGTGCCGGCCGCCCAGTACTTCTCGGGGCGGAAGTCGATGCGCTGGTTGCCGTACCAGTGGCCGACGACCTCGACTCCGGTGCTGGCGGTGACCTTGACGGCCTTCTCGATGGCCTTCTTGTCGGTGATCGCCCGGTTGAAGTTGAGCGAGACCTCCATGCCGGTGCCCACGGTCTGGCCGTTCTCCGGCGTGTAGTAGCCGACGAAGGTGCCCTTCGGCGTCACCGTGGTGAAGGACGAGTGCTTGGTCGTCGTACGGCCGGCCCCGTCCTTGGCGGTCGCCGCGACGGAGTACTTGGTGCCTGCGGCCAGGGTGCCGCTGGGCTCCCAGCCGGCACCGCCGTCGGCTATCTCGCCGTCGACCTTGTTGCCCTTGCTGTCCTTGACCACCACCGAGGTGAGCGTGCCCTTGTCGGCGCTGACCTTCAGCACACCGGAGGTCTTCACCCCGTCGGCGCCGTTCTTCGGCACGACGGTGACCTGTGCCTTCGGGCTGGGCGTGGCCGACGCGCCCCCCTGGGCCGATGCCTTGCCCCCGTTGCCCCCGCTGTCTCCGTCACTGCCGCTGCCGCTGTCGCTGCCCCCGCACGCCGTGGCCACCAGCATCATCGTTCCGATGAGCAGTGCCAGAGTGGTCCGTCTGGTTCCCGGCGCCGTACGTATCGGCTTCAATTGTTGTCTCCCCATACCAGGCCAACGCTGGGGTCAGATAACCACATGAAGCTGAGAGTACGGACGGCGGCCGTGTCACCGTTCCGTCCCATTCCGATCAGTGCGTGATCCACTCCCGCCAGGACAGATTCCAGCCGCCCAGCCCGTTGTCCGGAGCGACCTGCCGGTCATGGGAGTTGACGACCTCCACCACGTCGCCGACCAGGGAGTGCTGGAACAGCCACCCGGCGGGGGTGTCGTCCTGGCCGCCCTTCACGTCGAACAGCCCCACGCAGCCGTGGCTGGTGTTCTCCCGGCCGAAGACCGACCGCCCCGCCCAGTAACTGCCGTGCACGAACGTCCCGGAACGGGTGAGCCGCATGGCGTGCGGGACGTCGGGGATGTCGTACTCGCCGCCGAAGCCGACGGTGTCGCCGTTCATCCGGGTCAGTTTCAGCTTCTCGGAGATGACCATCTTCCCGTTGTAGGTGGGGTTGGACGGGCTGCCCGCCGAGATGGGCAGGGTCCGCAGCACCTGGCCGCCACGGCGTACGGTCATGGTGTGCGCGTCCGCGTCGACCAGGTCGCTCTGGTCCCGGCCGACGGTGAAGCCGACGTCCTTGGACTGCGTCCCGTACACCCCGGGCGCCCCCTCCACGTCCCGCAGCCGCAGCCGCAGCGTGACCCGGGTGCCCGGCGCCCAGTAGTGCTCGGGACGGAAGTCCAGGCGGGAGTTGCCGAACCAGTGCGGGGCGACGACGACCGCCGGCCGGGAGCCGACCGAGATCGCGCGCTCGACGGCCGCGCGGTCGGTCACCGGACGGTTGAAGGTCAGGGACACGATCATGCCGGTGCCGACCGTGGAGCCGTCCTCGGGCGTGAAGTAGCCGACCAGGGTGTTGCGCGGCACCAGCGTGGTGAACACCGCGTGTTTGGCGGCCCGCCGGCCCGACTCGTCCACCGCCTCGGCGTCCACGGTGTACTTCGCCGACAGCGCGAGGCGCCGGCCGGCCGGGAAGGGCCGCCAGAGCTGCCCGCCGGCCGAGATCCGGCCACCGACCTGCCGGCCGTCCGCGTCCGCCACCCGTACCGAGGTCAGCGTCCCGTCGTCCACCTCCACGCCGAACGGCGCGTCCGGGCGCACCCCTTTCGCGCCGTCCTGCGGCGTGATCAGGATCCGCGCCGCGGACACCGCCGGGGGGCTCTCCTCGTCCGTCGCACCACCCTCGCCGCCGCCGAAACCACAGCCGGCCACCACCAGGGCCAGCCCCGCACCCGCGCACGCGCGCAGCGCGCGCCTCACCGCTTTCGTCACACTCCGCTCAACGACCGTACGGGGCCGGGGGAAACGTGCCGCACGCACAGGACGGCACACGGGTGACTACTGACGTCTGAACGGGAAGTAAAGGTGGGTAGAGGTGGAGGACGGCACCGCCCGCGACAGGGACGTCGCGGACCGGCTGCCGGCGGAGCCGCAGGAGGGCACGTGTCAGGGACGCGCGAGCACAAGGAGGTCGAGGCCGCCCCGCGGCCCAACGGCCACCGGGCCGGACCCATCACCGCCCCGCCGCAGCCACCGGTGCCGGAGCCCCGCACGGCTCCCGGCCCCGCGGCCGACCCGGGCACGGGCCCGACGGCCGACCCGGGCACGGACACGGGCCGCGCCGCCGGCCCGGTACCCGGCCCGGTACCCGGCCCGGTACCCGAGCGCCCCGTGTGGCCCGGCAGCCCGCAGCCGCTCGGCGCCCGGTTCCACCCCGGCCCCGACGGCCGCCCCGGCACCAACTTCTCCCTGTGGGCCGGCGGCGCCGAGGCCGTCGAGCTGTGCCTGTTCGACCAGGCGGGACGCGAGGAGCGGCTCGAACTGACCGAGCTGACCCACGAGATCTGGCACGGCTTCGTCCCCGGCGTCCTGCCCGGCACCCGCTACGGCTACCGGGTCGACGGCCGCTGGGACCCGTGGACCGGCGCCCGCTGGAACCCCGCCAAGCTGCTCCTGGACCCGTACGCCCGGGCCGTCGACGGCGACTTCACCCTGCCGCCCGAGGTCTACGGGCACGTACGGGACTGGCCCGAGCACGACATCGCCGACACCGTCCGGGACAACCGCGACTCGGCACCGTACGTCCCCAAGGGCGTCGTGGTCGCGGACGGGGTGGGCTGGCCCGACGAGTGGACGCACGACCGCCGCCCCAAGACCCCCTGGGCCGACTCCGTCATCTACGAGCTGCACGTCCGCGGCTTCACCATGCGCCACCCCGGCATTCCGGAGCGGCTGCGCGGCACGTACGCCGGTCTCGCCCACCCGGCCTCCGTCGAGCACCTGGTGAACCTCGGCGTCACCGCCGTCGAGCTGCTGCCGGTCCACCAGTTCGCCCACGAGGACCACCTGCTCCGCCGGGGCCTGCGCAACTACTGGGGCTACAACTCGGTCGGCTACTTCGCGCCGCATGCCGCGTACTCCGCCTCCGGCACCCGCGGCCAGCAGGTCAACGAGTTCCGCGGCATGGTCCGCGCCCTGCACGCGGCCGGCATAGAGGTCATCCTCGACGTCGTCTACAACCACACCGCCGAGGGGAGCGAGTTCGGCCCCACCCTCTCGCTGCGCGGCGTCGACAACCGCGGCTACTACCGCCTGGCCGACGACGCGAGGCGGTACGCCGACTACACCGGCTGCGGCAACACCCTCCACGTCGTCCAGCCGCACGTCCTGCGCCTGATCACCGACTCGCTGCGCTACTGGGTCACCGAGATGGGCGTCGACGGCTTCCGCTTCGACCTGGCCGCCGCCCTCGCCCGCTCCATGCACGACGTCGACATGCTCTCCCCCTTTCTCGCCGTCATCGCCCAGGACCCGGTCCTGCGCCGCGTCAAGCTGATCGCCGAGCCCTGGGACGTGGGCTCCGGCGGCTATCAGGTCGGCGCCTTCCCGCCCCTGTGGACCGAGTGGAACGACCGCTACCGCGACACCGTCCGCGACTTCTGGCGCGGCGCCCGGCATGACGTACGCGACCTCGGCTACCGCCTCTCCGGCTCCAGCGACCTCTACGCCTGGGGCGGCCGGCGCCCCTACGCCTCGGTCAACTTCATCACCGCGCACGACGGATTCACCCTCCGCGACCTGGTCAGCTACGAGCACAAGCACAACGCCGCCAACGGCGAGGACAACCGCGACGGCACCAACGACAACCGCGCCTGGAACTGCGGCGCGGAAGGCGAGACCGACGACCGGGACGTCAACGGGCTGCGCCGCCGCCAGCTCCGGAACCTGCTGTCCACCCTGCTGCTCTCCACCGGCGTCCCCATGCTCGTCGCCGGTGACGAGATGGGCCGCACCCAGGGCGGCAACAACAACGCCTACTGCCAGGACAACGAGATCAGCTGGATCGACTGGTCACTGCTCGACCAGCCGCGGTGGCGCTCCCTGCACGACCTCGTCGCCCGGCTCATCGCCCTGCGCCGCGACCACCCCGTACTGCGCCGCCGCGCCTTCTTCTCCGGCCGCGCCCGGTCCGACGGCGGGCTGCGCGACCTGGCCTGGTTCACCGCCGCCGGCGAGGAGATGACCGACGCCGACTGGCACTCCCCCTCCGCGACCCTCGGCATGTACCTCTCCGGCTTCGACATCCCCCAGCGCGACGCCCTGGGCCGCGAGATCATCGACGAGAGCTTCCTCGTCGTCCTGCACGCCGGCCATCTCCCCACGGACTTCACCCTGCCCGGACTCCCCTGGGCCGAGGAGTACGAACTCGTCCTCGACACCGCCCTGGAGGACCAGTCCACGGCCCCCGGGACCCGGTACGCGGCGGGCGGGACGGTGACGGTCGGCGCGCGGTCGGTACAGGTCCACCAGATCCGCTCGGCCTGAGCCCGGCCTGAGCCCGGCCTGCGCCCGCGCACCACCGGACGGCCGGAAATCCAGGTGAGCATTGTCAGTGGTCACCCGTAGTCTCGGTTAAATGCCCGAGCCAACCGACCAAACCGAGTCCGCGTCCCCTCGTTCCCGGTCAGCCGTGCGTTCGCTGGTGCGGCTGTGGCCCTACGTACGGCCCATCAGGGCGAGACTCTTCGGGTCGGCGGGAGTGGCGGTGGTGGCGTCCTGCCTGGCGCTGCTGATCCCGCTGGTGCTGAAGTGGATCGTGGACGGGCCGGTGGCGGACCACGACCCGTCGGGGGTGTGGCTCGGCGGCGGGGTGGTGCTGGCGCTGGGGCTGCTGGAGGCGGCGCTGTTCGGGCTGCGGCGGTGGCTGATCGCCCGGCCGCTGGCCGCCCTGGAGGCGAGGATGCGGGGCGATCTGTTCCGGCATCTGCAACGGCTGCCGGTGGCCTTCCACGACCGGTGGGGGTCGGGCCAGCTGCTGTCACGCGGGACCAACGACCTGCAGATCTGCCGGATGTTCCTGGCCTTCCCGCTGGTGTTCCTGGTGGTCAACTCCACCACCATCGTGGTGGGCTTCGGGATCCTGCTCTCCCAGCGCTGGTCACTGGGGCTGATGCTGCTGGCCCCGGCCGTGCCGCTGGTGGTGCTGTGCTCGTACTTCGAGTCGCGGTACTCGCTGGCGGCGCGCCGCGCGCAGGACCAGATCGGCGACCTGACGACGCTGGTCGAGGAGTCGGTGCTCGGTATCCGCATCATCAAGGCGTTCGGCCGGCACCGCAGCCAGGCGGTGGCCTTCCGCGAGCAGTCGCGGGCGCTGCGCGGCACCGAACTGCTGAAGGGGCGGCTGCTGTCGGACCTGTGGATGCTCATCGTCGGGCTGCCCGACGTGGCACTGGGCGCGGCCCTGGTGGTCGGCTCGGTGCAGGTCGCCGACGGGCGGCTGTCGACCGGCACGCTGGTGGCGTTCCTGACGACGGCGCTGGCGCTGCGCTGGCCGGTGGAGTCCCTGGGCTGGCTGCTGTCGATCAGCAACGAGGCGGCGACCTCCGCCGACCGGGTCTACGAGGTCCTCGACACCCCGCTCCCGCAGGAGCACGAGCACGGGCACGAACAGGGGCACGGGCACGGGCCGGCGGAAGTGCCCGCGGGGACCGCGGACGGCATCAGGTTCGAGGACGTACGTTTCCGGTACCCGGACGCGCCGGAGGGCACCCCGGATCTGCTGACCGGCGTCAGCCTGCACATCCGTACCGGCGAGACGCTGGCCCTGGTCGGGGCGACGGGCTCCGGCAAGACCTCGCTGACCGCGCTGATCCCCCGGCTGTACGAGGCGACCGGGGGCCGCCTGACGCTGGACGGGGTGGACACCACGCGGCTGACCCGGGCCGCGCTGCGCGCGCTGGTGTCCACGGCGTTCGAGGAGCCCACGCTGTTCTCGGCGAGCGTGCGGGACAACGTCCTGATGGGCGCGCCCGGCGCCGGCGAGGCGGAACTGACGCGGGCGCTCGACATCGCCCAGTGCGGATTCGTCCGGAACCTGCCGCAGGGGGTGGACACCCAGGTCGGCGAGCAGGGGCTGAGCCTGTCCGGCGGGCAGCGCCAGCGGCTCGCCCTGGCCCGGGCCGTGGTGGGCCGCCCCCGCTTCCTGGTGCTCGACGATCCGCTCTCCGCGCTCGACGTGCACACCGAGGCCCTGGCGGAGGCCGCCCTGCGCAAGGTGCTCGCCACCACCACCGCCCTGGTGGTCGCCCACCGGCCCTCGACGGTGATGCTGGCCGACCGGGTCGCCCTGCTCGACGACGGCCGGATCGCCGCCGTCGGCACCCACCACGAACTGCTGGGCCGCAGCGCGCGGTACCGCCACCTGATGTCCGGCCGGACAGCAGGCGCGGCATGACCCCCACCCCGCTTCGCTCGCCTCGGGCGGCCGACCTACCCCCAGCCTCGTGCAACGAGAGGAGCCCCGGCCGATGACCTCGATCACCGAACAACCCGCTGAGCAGGCGGCGGAGCCGCCCGCCTCGGCGGAACCGCCCCCGGCGGCGGAGGCCGAACTGCCCACGCCGGACGGCGCTTCGCGCCGCCTGCTGCGGGGCCTGATGGCCCCGCACCGGCCCCGGATCTGGGTGGCCGCGGTCCTGCTGGTGGTGCAGCAGGCCTGTGTGCAGGCGGGCCCGCTGATCGTGGCGTACGCCATCGACCACGCGATCCCGGCGCTGCGGCACGACGACAACGGGCCGCTGATCGCCGTGGCCGTGGCCTACCTCGGCTGTGCCGTGCTGGGCGCGGTGCTTCAGCGTGTGTTCGTCCGGGCGGCCGCCCGGATCAGCCAGGACATCCTGCTGGACCTGCGGGGCCGGATCTTCCGGCACGCGCAGTCCCTGGGCCTGGACTTCCACGAGCGCTACACCTCGGGCCGGATCATCGCGCGGGCCACCTCCGACGTGGAGTCGATCAGGGAGCTGCTCACCGACGGGCTGCAGGAGCTGCTCAACGTCGGCCTCTCGGTGGTCTACATCTCCCTCGTGCTGCTGTACCTCGACTGGGGTCTGGGGCTGTTCGCGCTGGTGACGGCGGTGCCGCTGGTGCTGACCGTGCGTGCCTTCCGGCGGCGGTCGCACCAGGTGTACGCGAGGCGGTCGGCGGCGATCGCCGCCGTGATCGTGCAGTTCACCGAGACGATGAACGGCATCCGGCCGGTGCAGGCGTTCCGCCGTGAGAAGGCCAACGACGAGGCGTTCGGCGCGCTCAACGCCACGCACCGCCGGGCGAACGGGGACGCGATCCTGGAGATGGGCCGGTTCGCCATGTCCTCGTGGCTGCTGGCCAACACCTCGGTGGCGCTGGTCGTGCTGTGGGGTGCCTACCGGGTGGCGGAGGGCACCCTGGCGCTGGGTGTCCTGGCGGCCTTCGTGCTGTATCTGCGCAGGCTGTACGCGCCCATCGACCCGCTCGGGATGTTCCTGAACTCCTACCAGTCGGCGGCGGCCTCGCTGGACAAGATCGCGGGACTGCTGGCACAGACGCCGTCGGTGCCGGAGCCGGTGACGCCCCGCGAACTCCCGGCGCGCCGGGAGGGGATGCCCGGCCGTGAGGTGGTGTTCGAGGGGGTGCGCTTCGCCTACCGGACCGGCGGCGAGGTGCTGCCGCGCCTGGACCTGCGGCTGCCGGCCGGCCAGACGGTGGCCGTGGTCGGGGCGACCGGGGCGGGGAAGTCGACGCTGGCCAAGCTGCTGGCCCGGTTCTACGACCCCACCGACGGCAGGGTGCTGCTCGACGGTGTCGACCTGCGCGAGCTGGCGCTGCCCGAACTACGGCGCGGCACGGTGATGGTGACGCAGGAGGCGTTCCTGTTCTCCGGCACCGTCGCCGAGAACATCGCGATCGGCCGGCCCGACGCGACCCGCGCCGAGATCGAGAGCGCCGCGAAGGCCATCGGCGCCCACGACTTCGTCGCCGCCCTGCCCGACGGCTACGACACCGACGTACGCAAGCGCGGCGGCCGGATCTCGGCCGGGCAGCGGCAGTTGGTGGCCTTCGCGCGGGCGCTGCTGGCCGATCCGGCCGTGCTCATCCTCGACGAGGCGACCTCGTCCCTGGACGTGCCCGGTGAACGGGCGGTGCAGCGGGCGATGCGTACCGTGCTGGCCGGACGTACCGCGGTGATCATCGCGCACCGGCTCTCCACCGTCGAGATCGCCGACCGGGTGCTGGTGATGGACGCCGGACGGGTCGTCGAGGACGGCACACCGGATGATCTCGTGGCACGGGACGGGCGGTTCGCCGGGCTGCACCAGGCCTGGCGGGACAGCCTCGTATGACGCGGAAACCCATGCGCCCGATCGACGCCTACGCCGACCCCGGCACGCCGCCGCCGGGCCGGGGGCCGGGACGCTTCCTGTGGTGGCTGCTCACCAGCCAGCCGCACCGGGCGGTGGGCGGGGCGGTGTACGGCACGGTGTGGATGGTGGTGCTGACCGCGCCGCCGTACTTCATGTCCCGGGCGATCGACGACGGCCTGGCGCCGGGGAACATGACGGCCGTGATCGGCTGGACGTCGGCGCTGCTGGTCACGGGGGTGTTCAACGCCTGGGTGAGCATCATGCGGCACCGGACGATGACACGGCTGCGGATGGACGCCCGGTTCCGGGTCGTCAAGGTGGTGATCCGGCAGGCGGTGCGGCTGGGGGCGGCTCTGCCACGTCAGGTGCAGGCCGGGGAGGTGGTGACGGTCGGCGTCAGCGATGTGCAGACCATCTCCAACTCCCTGACCATCGCCGGGCCGGGCGTCGGCTCGGTCGTCGCGTACCTGGTGGTGGCCGGTGTGCTGATGTCCATTTCCGGGCCGCTGGCCGCCGTCGTCCTGCTGGGCATGCCGGTGATGGCGCTCCTGCTCGGCCCGCTGCTGGGGCGGCTGCAGAGCGCCGAGGGTGCCTACCGCGAACGGCAGAGCGGGCTGACGGCCCGGATCGGCGACCTGGCGGAGGGCCTGCGCGTGCTCAACGGGCTGGGCGGCAAGGAGCTGTACGCGGACCGCTTCCGGAGTGCGTCGAGCGGGCTGCGGGAGCAGGGGTACCGGGTCGGCGCGGTGACCAGCTGGGTGCAGGCGCTGGGCAGCGGGCTGCCGACGCTGTTCCTGGCCGTCGTGACGTGGCTGGCCGCGCGGCTGGCCGCACAGGGCAGCATCAGCGTGGGCGAGCTGGTGTCGGTGTACGGGTATGTCGCGGTGCTGGTGGCCCCGGTGGCGTTCTTCGTCGAGGGCGCCTACCAGATCAGCCGCAGCCTGGTGGCGGCCCGCCGGGTCGTACGTTTCCTGGCGCTGGAGCCCGCCGCCGACACCGGCACCCGGGAGGCGCCCGCCGGGCCGTCCGCGCTGCACGACCCGCGGTCCGGGGTGACGGCGGCCCCGGGCCGGTTCACCGCCCTGGTCAGCGACCGGCCCGCCGACGCGGCCGCCGTCGTGGACCGGCTGGGCCGGTTCTCGGGGTCGGACGCGACTTGGGGCGGGGTGCGGCTGGACGACGTGCCGGTGGCCCGGGTGCGGGCCCGCGTCCTGGTCGCGGACAACGAGGCCGATCTGTTCGCGGGCACCCTGCGCGACATGGTCTGCGGCGCCCGGGAGCACACCGACTCCGCCGTCGCGCGGGCCCTGCACGCCGCCGTGGCCGACGACATCGTCCAGGGCCTGCCGGACGGGCTGGACTCCCCCGTCGACGCGCAGGGCCGCAACCTGTCCGGCGGCCAGCGGCAGCGGGTACGCCTGGCCCGGGCGCTGCTGGCCGACCCGGAGGTGCTGCTCGCGGCCGAGCCCACCTCCGCCCTGGACGCGCACACCGAGGCAGCCGTCGCGGCCCGGCTGCGTACGTTCCGCGGCGGCCGTACGACGCTGGTCACCGGCACCTCGCCGCTGCTGCTTGAGCAGGCGGACGCCGTGTACTACCTGGTGGAGGGCCGGGCCGCCGCGGTGGGTACGCACCGCGAACTGCTGTACGCCGAGCCGGGATACCGGGCGCTCGTCGCCCGGGACGCGGACTTCGACACCGACACCGACACCGACACCGACACCGAGAAAATCGGCACCGCCAAAATCGGCACCGTCAAAATCGGCACCGAATTCGCAGCCGAGGAGGAGGAGACCGTCCGATGACCGCCCAGCTCCCCGTCGCCGGACCGGCCGAGGTCCGCCGTGCCGTGCTCGGCCTGGTCCGTGCCGACGGCCGCGCCTTCGCCGCCGTCCTCGCCCTCAACGCGGCCGCCGCCGCGTCCGGGCTGGCCGGGCCCTGGCTGCTCGGCCGCATCATCGACGAGGTCCGGGCGGGCTCCGGCGTCCGCGCGGTGGACCGGCTGGCGCTGGTCATCGTGGTCTTCGCCCTCGTCCAGCTGCTGCTGTCGCGCTGGGCGGGCTACGCCGGGCACCGCTTCGGCGAACGTGCGCTGGCCCGGCTGCGCGAGCAGTTCGTCGACCGGGCGCTGGCCCTGCCGGCCTCGGTGGTGGAGCGGGCCGGAAGCGGCGATCTGACGGCCCGGGGCACCGGCGATATCGCGTCGCTCGCGGCCACCCTGCGCGACGTCGGCCCGCAGATGTTCATCGCGGTGGTCCAGTGCCTGTTCCTCTTCGGCGCGGTCTTCGTGATCGACCCGGTGCTGGGCGGGTGCGGGCTGCTCGGCCTCATCGGCATCCGGTACGCGCTGCGCTGGTATCTGCGGCGGGCCCGGGACGCGTATCTGGCGGAGGGCGCGACCAATTCGGAGGTCGCCGAGATCCTCGCGGCCACGGCTTCCGGAGCGCGGACGGTCGAGGCGTTCGGCCTCCAGGAACGGCGGCTGGCGGTGAGCGGGCGGACGATCGAGGAGAGCCGGCGGACGCGGTTCGCGACGCTCGCCCTGCGCACGGTGTTCTTCCCCGCCGTGGAGATCTCGTACCTGGTGCCCGTGGTCGGCGTGCTGCTGGCCGGCGCCGTACTGCACGCCCACGGGATCACGTCCCTGGGCTCGGTGGCCGCCGCCGCGCTGTATCTGCGGCAGGTCGCCGAACCGCTGGACCAGGCCCTGATGTGGATCGAGCAACTGCAGAGCAGCGGCGCGTCCTTCGCCCGCGTCGAGGGCCTCGCCACCGCTCCGCGGTCCGCTCCGGCGGCGGTCCCGGTGCCGGACGGGGACCGGATCGACATCACGGGCGCCCGGTACGCGTACGACGGCGGGGCCGAGGTCCTGCACGGCATCGACCTGACGATCCGGCCCGGCGAACGGCTGGCCGTCGTCGGGCCGTCCGGCGCGGGGAAGTCCACCCTCAGCAGGCTGCTGGCCGGCATCGACGCGCCGCTGTCGGGGTCCGTGACGGTCGGCGGCGTGCCCATCTCCGAACTGGATGCCGAGCAACTGCGGCGGCACGTCGTCCTGGTGACCCAGGAGCATCATGTCTTCCTCGGCTCGCTCCGGGACAACCTGCTCATCGCCGCGCCGTCGGCGAGCGACGACCAGCTGGCGGCCGCGCTGACCGCCGTGGGCGCCGACTGGGCCACCGACCTCGGCGCGGCGCCCCGCCTCGACGGCTCGCAGGCGCAGCAACTCGCCCTCGCCCGTGTCGTCCTGGCCGACCCGCACACGATCGTCCTCGACGAGGCGACGGCTCTGCTGGACCCCCGTACCGCCCGCCACACCGAACGCGCGCTGGCCACCGTGCTGGAGGGACGTACGGTGATCGCCATCGCGCACCGGCTGCACACCGCCCACGACGCGGACCGGGTGGCCGTGATGGAGGGCGGCCGGCTCACCGAACTGGGCACTCACGAGGAGCTGGTGGCGGCGGGCGGTGCCTACGCGGCGCTGTGGAATTCCTGGCACGGCGACCGTCCGCCGGGCGCCGTCCGACGGCCGGACAGCGCAGGTAAAAGCAGGTAAAGCCGATAAAGGGTGTCGAGGGATAACCCTCAAGTCGCAGTCATCTCGATGACATGTACGGGTAAAGAGTGGCAGCCTGCAGACAGTTAAATGCACAGGACCGGCACAGCCTCGGCACAGTCCTGGCAAAGCAACGGCCCCGCACTGCTCAGCTCTTCCCCGGTCAGCACACCCCGTCTGCCCGGTCTGTCACCGGACGCCGATCGGCGTCCGTCGCAGTAGGAGTACGAGTGAGACGATCCCCCCGCAAGGCGGCCGCAGCCGGCGCTTTGGTCGCCACCGCCGCATTCCTGGCCGTCGGCATACAGTCGACTCCGGCCACCGCAAAGCCCGCCCCCCACGCGAGCGCCCTTCGGACCGGAGGGCTTGAGGCCAAGCTCTCCCCCGCGCAGCACGCCGCGCTCATCAAGAGCGCGGACAAGAAGATCTCCGCCACCGCCAGGACGCTCGGCCTGGGCGCCAAGGAGAAGCTGGTCGTCAGGGACGTCACCAAGGACCAGGACGGCACCCTGCACACCCGCTACGAGCGGACCTACGCCGGTCTGCCCGTCCTCGGCGGCGACCTGATCGTCCACACCCCGCCGGCCGGTGACGCCCTCGGCACCGTGGGCACGACCTTCAACAACAAGCACACCATCAAGGTCGCCTCCACCACCGCGTCGTACGCCAAGTCCTCGGCGGAGTCCAAGGCGCTCGCGGCCGCGAAGGCCCTCGACGCCGGCAAGGCCACCACCGACAGCGCCCGCAAGGTGATCTGGGCCGGCAGCGGCACTCCCAAGCTCGCCTGGGAGACCGTCATCGGCGGCCTGCAGGACGACGGCACGCCCAGTCAGCTGCACGTCGTCACCGACGCCACCACCGGCAAGAAGCTCTACCAGTACCAGGGCATCAAGACCGGTACCGGCAACACCCAGTACAGCGGCACCGTCACCCTCAACACCACGCTGTCCGGGTCGACGTACCAGCTGTACGACACCACGCGCGGCGGCCACAAGACGTACTCGCTGAGCAACGCCACGTCGGGCACCGGCACCCTGATGACGGACTCCGACGACGTCTGGGGCACCGGCTCCGGCTCCAACACCCAGACCGCCGGCGCGGACGCCGCCTACGGCGCCCAGATGACCTGGGACTTCTACAAGAACACCTTCGGGCGCAGCGGCATCAAGAACGACGGCGTCGCCGCCTACTCCCGCGTCCACTACAGCACCGCGTACGTCAACGCGTTCTGGGACGACACCTGCTTCTGCATGACCTACGGCGACGGCACCAGCAGCACCCACGCGCTGACCTCGCTCGACGTCGCGGGCCACGAGATGAGCCACGGCGTCACCTCCAACACCGCGGGCCTGAACTACACCGGTGAGTCCGGCGGCCTCAACGAGGCCACCTCCGACATCTTCGGCACCGGCGTCGAGTTCTACGCCAACAACAGCAGCGACGTCGGCGACTACCTCATCGGCGAGAAGATCGACATCAACGGCGACGGCACCCCGCTGCGCTACATGGACAAGCCCTCCAAGGACGGCGGCTCCGCCGACTCCTGGTACTCCGGCGTCGGCAACCTGGACGTCCACTACTCCTCGGGCCCGGCGAACCACATGTTCTACCTGCTCTCCGAGGGCAGCGGCACCAAGGTCATCAACGGCACCTCGTACACCAGCACCACCTCCGACGGCGTGGCCGTCGCCGGTATCGGCCGGGCCGCGGCCCTGCAGATCTGGTACAAGGCGCTGACGACGTACATGTCGTCCAGCACCACCTACGCGGGTGCCCGCACCGCCGCCCTGAGCGCCGCCGGCGCGCTGTACGGCACCAGCTCGGCCCAGTACGCGGGGGTCGGCAACGCCTTCGCCGGCATCAACGTCGGCAGCCACATCACCGTCCCGACGACCGGCGTGACGGTCACCAACCCGGGCAGCCAGAGCTCCACCGTCGGCACCGCCGTCAGCCTGCAGATCGCGGCCAGCAGCACCAACAGCGGCTCGCTCACCTACAGCGCCAGCGGCCTGCCCACCGGCCTGTCGATCAGCAGCTCCACCGGCGCCATCACCGGCACCCCGACCACGGCGGGCACCTACAGCACCACCGTCACGGTCACCGACAGCGCGAGCGCCACGGGCACCGCGGCCTTCACCTGGACGGTCAGCTCCTCCGGCGGCGGCGGCACCTGCACCTCCACGCAGCTGCTCGGCAACGCGGGCTTCGAGTCCGGCGCCACCACCTGGACCGCCAGCAGCGGCGTCATCACCAGCTCCACCAGCCAGGCCGCCCGTACCGGCTCGTACAAGGCCTGGCTGGACGGCTACGGCTCGACCCACACCGACACGCTGTCCCAGTCGGTGACCATCCCCAGCGGCTGCACCGGCACCACCTTCACCTTCTACCTCCACGTCGACACCGCGGAGACCAGCACCAGCACCGCGTACGACAAGCTGACGGTCACCGCCGGCTCCACCACCCTGGCCACCTACTCCAACCTGAACAAGGCGACCGGCTACGTCGCCAAGTCGTTCAGCCTGTCCGCCTTCGCCGGCACCACCGTCACCCTGAAGTTCAGCGGCGTCGAGGACTCCTCGCTCCAGACCAGCTTCGTCATCGACGACACCGCGGTCACCACCAGCTGATTCAGCAGGTGAGAGCGACGTAGATCACAGAGCGACGTGGGCCACCTCTGTTAGGGTGGTCCACGTTGCTCGTGTGGTACCCATGAACTTTGTGCGCGCCAGATCGTTAGCGATCTCGGCGCACTTTTGTTTTTCCGGCCATGTCCGGTGTTTGGGAACCCATCCCGTTAGGAGACAGATATGGCGACCGGAACCGTGAAGTGGTTCAACTCGGAAAAGGGCTTCGGCTTCATCGAGCAGGACGGCGGCGGCGCCGACGTCTTCGCCCACTACTCCAACATCGCCGCTCAGGGCTTCCGTGAGCTGCTTGAGGGCCAGAAGGTCGAGTTCGACGTCACGCAGGGCCAGAAGGGCCCGCAGGCGGAGAACATCCGCCCCATCTGAGCCACCCCGCTCAGCACCGGGCGGCCCGCACCCTGGCGGTGCGGGCCGCCCTCCTTTCAGCGCCCATCGCGCCACCGCACGGCACCGTCGCCGCGCGCGGCAGACGTCACCATGGGTCGCTGCGTCGGCTTCGGCCGTCGTGCCGGGAACAGCCGGCAAAGCGCCGGTTCCTCACTCCTTACGGAGGCGCCGGCTCAGATCCCCCTGCCGCGCTCCCGGAAGGCCCATCACATGCTCACGTTCTCCGACCTGCCCCTCGACCCGGCGCTGGTGTCCGCCCTGACCGAGAACGGGGTCACCGAACCGTTCCCGATCCAGTCCGCCACCCTCCCGGACTCGCTGGCCGGACGGGACGTGCTGGGACGCGGCCGCACCGGTTCCGGCAAGACCCTGGCCTTCGGCCTCGCGATGATCAGCCGTACGGCGGGCCGCCGCGCCGAGCCCAAGCGGCCGCTGGTCCTGGTGCTGGTCCCCACCCGGGAGCTGGCCACCCAGGTCAACGAGGCGCTCACCCCGTACGCCGACGCGGTCGGACTGCGTAGCGCCGTCGTCTTCGGCGGCACCTCGATCAACCGCCAGATCGACGCCCTCAAGAAGGGCGTGGAGATCCTGGTCGCCACCCCCGGGCGGCTGTTCGACCTCATCGACCGGCGGGCGGTGGCGCTGGACAAGGTCACCATCGCAGTCCTCGACGAAGCCGACCAGATGGCCGACATGGGCTTCCTCCCCCAGGTCACCCGGCTGCTCGACCAGGTCGACCCCAACGGCCAGCGGATGCTGTTCTCGGCGACCCTGGACCGTCAGGTCGACAAGCTCGTCAAACGTTTCCTGACCGACCCCGTCACACACTCCGTCGACCCGGGGACGGCCACGGTCACGACCATGAGCCACCACGTGCTGCACGTCGACGACGGCACCAAGCGCGCCACCACCGCGGAGATCGCCAACCGGGACGGCCGCGTGATCATGTTCGTCGACACCAAGCGGGGTGCCGACCGGCTGGTCAAGCACCTGCTCGGGCAGGGCGTACGGGCCGTGGCGCTGCACGGCGGCAAGTCGCAGCCCCAGCGGGACCGGGCGCTGGACCACTTCCGTGAGGGCCGGGCCACCGCACTGGTCGCCACCAACGTCGCGGCCCGGGGCATCCACATCGAAGGCCTCGACCTGGTCGTCAACGTCGACCCGCCCACCGAGCCCAAGGACTACCTGCACCGGGGCGGCCGCACCGCCCGCGCCGGCGAGTCCGGCGCCGTGGTCACCCTGGTACTGCCCGAGCAGCGGCGCGAGACGGCCCGCCTGATGACGGCCGCCGGCATCCGCCCGCAGACCGCCCGGGTCCGCCCCGGCGACCCCGAACTGGTCAAGCTCACCGGCGCCCGCCGGCCCTCCGGCACCGCCGTCACCGTCATCGAGGCCCCCGGCACGGTCCCGGCCCCGGCCGCCGCGGCCCCCGCCAAGCGCCGCCGCCCCCGCCGCACCGCACCCGCCGACGGCGTCGGCCACACCCGCGGCCGCGCCGCCTCCACCGCCGGCCGCGGCGGCGCAGCCGGCCGCCGAGCCCGCCGCGACGGCAACCCGGGCACCCCCCGCGGCTGACCCCCGCCGAGGGGGGCGGCCGGGCCCGGCGGCGGTCCGGCCGCGGAGCGGCGGCTGCAACCCGGAGCGGTCGGAGGAAGACGTGCCGGTCCCCGCAACCGTCGGCTGCGCAACCCGGTGAACGTTCGCGGTCACCGCACCTACTAGCTCGCGGCGGACTCGACGGTGTTGCCGGTCACGGTGCCGCTCGCGCCGTCGACGGTCACCAGGTGCCGGACGCCGTCGGTACCCAGCACCTCGACCTCCCAGGCGGTTCCGCCGCCCTGCTCTGCGACCGCGCGCAGCGAGTCCGGCTTGCCGCCGGAGACCGCGCCCGTGGCCGCCTCGATCGCCTTGGCGGCCGAGACCGAAGGCAGCGGCGCGGGCGCGAGAGTACTACCGGTGCTCGGAGCACTCGGGGTGCTCGGAGCACTCGGGGCCGTCCGCGGGCTCCGGCGGAGCCCGGACCCGTCGTTCCCACGGCCGCCGTCCTGGCCTCGCGCGTCACCCCGGGTGCGCTGCCCGCCGTCCTCGCCACCGCGCCTCGCCGTGACGCGGCCGTGGCCCTGGTCGTGGTGGACGGTCGCGGCGACGCCGACCGCCGCGCCGCCCACCAGGACGACCGCGGCGCCGAGGGCCGCTCCACGGCGTCGGCTCATCCGGGGCAGTCGCTGCCGCAACGACCTGGTCGGCTTGGCCGGCGTGACCGGCGTGGACTCGGGCTGCTCTGGCTGCTCGGGCGGGACGGACTGGGACATGCGCGGGCTCCTGATGGCGTCGGCCGACCTGGTGCCGGCTGCTGCCGAGAGCTTGCAACGCGGTTGCTGAAGCCAGGCTGAAGGCAGCTGAAGGCCTCTTCAGGTACCGCCCGGACGACGTGCGAGGCTGTACATCGTGCGCGTACTGGTGGTCGAGGACGAGAAGCGGCTCACCGCCGCCCTGCAGCGGGGCCTCACGGCCGAGGGATTCACCGTCGATGTCGCCCATGACGGGAACCAGGGGCTGTGGCTCGCCCTGGAGCACAGCTATGACGTGATCGTGCTCGACATCATGCTGCCGGGTCTCAACGGCTACCGGGTCTGCGCCAGGCTGCGCGCGGCCGGCAGCGAGACGCCGATCCTGATGCTCACCGCCAAGGACGGCGAGTACGACGAGGCCGAGGCGCTGGACACCGGTGCCGACGACTTCCTGTCCAAGCCGTTCTCGTATGTCGTCCTGGTCGCCCGGCTCCGCGCGCTGCACCGCCGAACCGGCCACCGGCTCCCGGCGACCCTCGAACTCGGCGACCTGGTGATCGACCCGGCCCGCCGCACCTGCGTACGCGACGGCAGCGACATACGGCTCACCACACGGGAATTCGCCATCCTGGAGTACCTGGCCCGGCGCGCCGGCGAGGTGGTGCCGAAGCGCGAGATCCTCCACCACGTCTGGGACTCCGCCTTCGAGGCGGACCTCAACCTGGTGGAAGTGCACGTCAGCGCCGTCCGCCGCAAGATCGACACCCCTTTCGGGCGCTCCGCCCTGGAGACCGTACGCGGCGCCGGCTACCGTCTGGCGGCCGACGGTGGCTAGTGCGGCCGAAGAATCAGCCCGACCGGCGATCGAGGACGGAACCGGCCACCGGACGGACCCGGTGAACCGTTCCGGTCACCTCGCCGCGCTGCGGCGCTTGCGGAGCGTACGGCGCCTGTGGCCGGGGTCGGTGCGGGCGCGGGCGACGGTCGGGGCGACGGCGGTCGTCGCGGTCGCGCTGGCGGCGGCCTCCTTCGCGCTGTTCGCGATCCTCCACATCGACCTCCAGCGCAACGCCGACGAGGCCGCCACCCAGCAGGCGGACACCGTGGCCGGGCTGGCCGCCCAGGGCAAGCTCCCGGAGCTGCTGCCGCTCGCGCACGGCGCCGACTTCATCCAGGTGGTCGACGCCGACGGCCACGTGGTGGCCGCGAGCCAGAACCTCACCGGCCGCCCGGCCATCGCCCGCCTCAGCCCCCGTGACGGCACAACGCGCACCACCCGCTCCGGCGAACCGTTCGACGACGGACACCGTCAGCGGATCGTCGCCGTCAGCGCCCGGACCCCCAGCGGCGAGGTCACCGTCTACGCGGGCACCTCGCTGCGGGACGCGGACGCGGCCGACGAGATCACCGGGGCCGCGCTCGGCATCGGCATGCCGCTGCTGCTGGCCACGGTCGCCCTGGTCACCTGGTGGGTGACCGGCCGGGCGCTGCGTCCCGTGGAGGCCATCCGGTCCGAGGTCGCCGAGATCACCGGGCACGCCCTGCACCGCCGGGTCCCGGTCCCGGCCGCCCAGGACGAGATCGCCCGCCTCGCCCGCACCATGAACGCCACCCTCGACCGCCTGGAGGACGCGGTCGTCCGCCAGCGCCGGTTCATCGCCGACGCCTCGCACGAACTGCGCAGCCCGATCACCGTCCTTCGTACGCAGCTGGAGGTCGCCCTGGCGCATCCGGACCCGGCGCTGTGGCCGGATCTGGTCAGCGACGCGCTGGAGGACACCGTCCGGCTCCAGGATCTCGCCGCCGACCTGCTGCTCCTCGCCCGTCTGGACGCGGCCGAGCCCGTCCCGAGGCAGCCGCTGGACCTGGCAGATCTCTGCCGTACGGTGATCGACGCCCGTCCGGGCGACCGGCTCCGGATCGATGCCACGCTACGGCCCGGCATCACCGTCGACGGCAACCGCGGCTGGCTCACCCGGCTCCTCACCAATCTGCTCGACAACGCCCAGCGCCACGCCGACCGGAACATCACGCTGACCCTGAGCGCGGACCCCGCCGACCGCACCGCCGTGCTGGAGGTGGGCGACGACGGACCCGGCATTCCCGAGGCCGACCGCGACCGGGTCTTCGAGCGCTTCACCCGCCTGGACGACGCCCGCAGCCGCGACCTCGGCGGTGCCGGCCTCGGCCTGGCCATCGCCCGCGACATCGCCGCCCACCACGACGGCACCCTCACCGCCGAGCCCCACCCGCACGGCGCGCGCATCGTGGCCCGTCTCCCTCTCGCGCACCGTCCGTGTCATGAAGCAGCCGCATCGGATGGACACTGGTGACGTAGCCCTACCCAGAACGCATCGTTGCCCGGCCAGCGCGGACGGTTCCACGGCGGAAGGGGTTCTTCACGAAGACCTCGTCGTCGGAGCACCACTGTCCATGGAGGATCTCTCCGAGGCCCAGCGCCTCGACCGCTTCGCCAGTAAGTACGCCCACGACGGTTGCCAGGTCAGAGAGGTCCGGCGGGTCCCGCAGGACAACCTGAGCGGCTACGCATGGTCCGTCCGCTTCGTCGAGACCTCCTGAACACTTAAGCCCCTGTCTGAGCGTTCTCGGTCCTGGCGGGGACCGAGAACGCCGATACCGGCGATCAGCGCGGCGATGTCCTCGCCGACGGCCTCGGCGCACGGCCGGTCTCCGTGGACGCCCACGGCCCAGGGCCGGGCGCCCTCGCTGCCCAGCGATTGGGCCGGCCGCGCGAGGGGCCGGGTATGGACGTGGGCGGGCACGGGGATGTCCTGCGGGCTGAGCCGGCCGCCCGCGGTGCCGGTGCGGTAGTAGGTGACCCGGCTGTGTGTCGCCGTACGCCGTTCCTTGAGCAGCAGCGAGGTGGGGGCGGGGTCGAGGACGGCGAGGGTGGTGACGCCCTCGGCCCGCAGCTCGCGCAGGATCACTTCGCCCAGGTCGTCCTCGCGGACGCGGCCGATCCAGGTGACCGCCCCGCCGAGCCGGCTGACGCCGACGGCGACGTTCGACTCGGCCCCGGCGATGCCAAGGCGCAGTACGGCGCCCATCCCGAGCGGCCCCGGTTCCGGCGCGGACAGGACCCCCAGTACCTCGCCGACCGTGACGAGGTAGGGCGGGGAAGGCTCTGGGTCCAGAGCGCCGGCACGGCGGCCGGCGTGGTCGCGTCGAACGCCCGCACCGGCACGTACTCCCTGCAGACGGGGGTCAGCGCCAGCGGCGGCATCCAGACGGTCAGCGGCCTCACCTCCAGCGGCAGCTACCTGCTGGCCGCCTGGGCCAAGGTGGCCACCGCCGGTGAGGAGGTCGCGGTCGGCGTGAAGAGCTTCGGCGGCACCGAGACCTACCTGCGGGCCTCGACCACGAGCTACACCCAGCAGCCCATCTTCTTCACCACGGGCGGATCCACCACCTCGGCCGACGTCTACTGCTACAAGAACTCCGGCTCCGCGGCCGGATACTGCGACGACTACACGCTGGTGAAGCTCCCGTAAGGGCCCGCCACTCACCGGCGCGGGGTGCGGGAGCGACGCTCCCGCACCCCGTGTGGTGCGCGTCAGACCGGCCAGAGCCTCTGGATGCCGGCCCTAACCCCGGGGCGGGACGGGCACTGCCCGGCCATAGAGTTCGTCGAGACCGATGAGCAGCACGCCGTCCTCGCCACGGGCCGCTTCGGCGCGCAAGGCGTCACTGAAGCCTGCGGCACTGAAGCAGGCAAGCCCGCACTGGCTGGTGTCCAGGCCGCGGCCGGCGAGGATCTCCCTCGCCCGGGCAAGCCGCTCCAGATGGCTCAGTCCCATGACCGTGCCCCACTTCGCCTCGCCGAGAAGATGGACCGTCGGCTTTCTCCCCCCCGACCCGGGTTCGAGCACGGCTACATCCACCTGAATCTGCCGTCGTGCCACAGGATCCGTCACCACACCGCAGCCGACGTCGCCCAGGGCCGAGCTGAGCAGAGACCGCCCGGGCCCGAGCATGTACTCACGGCACACCGTCTCGAAGTGCGGCCCGGCTACCTGGGCCGCGAAGCGCTCCGCGGACTGGGCCCACACCTCGGCCGCCTGGCCGCTCTCCAGACGGGCCCAGGAGGGCCGCATCACGGCCTCGTAGAAATTGATCAGTGGCTCGGTGATGCGGTACTGCGACTTGCCGGCCCGAAAGATGTCGGCCTCCCGAGCCAACAGGTGGCTGTCCTCCAGCACATGGAGCGGATGCGAGATGTCCACCGACTTACGCCCGATATACCCCGCGATCCCCCCTCGGGTGGTGTTGCCCTGAGCCACGGCGGCAAGGACAGAGTGGTAGAGGGCGGTGTCACGGATGTCCGCCTCTTCGGCGAGCAGATACCGCGCCTCCCGGAACAGGGGACTGAAGGGGGACAGGACCGTACGGCAGATCCAGTCGTCGAACTCCTCCAGACCGGCGGGAACGTCGTCCGACAGGAATTGCCGGCGGTACGCCGGCGTGCCGCCGACCACGGCATGGAGCCGAGCCGCGAGCGCCGGGCTGTCAGCGACCTCCCAGAAAGCGGCGGCCGCCCGATATCCGAAAGGCCGTACAACGAGTTCCAGTTGGGCCCGTCCGCGCAAGGGCGCGGAGCTCGCCAGCAAACCGCCCATGACGGACATCGCCGATCCGCACAGGAGCAGCCGCATCCGGCTGTCCACAACCTGGAAGCGGTCGATCTCCCGTTGAATCAGAGACGGGAGTTCCGGAGCCGTTTTCACCAGATACGGAAACTCGTCGATGACCGCCAGCAGCGGCGCTTCCCCGTGTCGGGGCACGGCGAGCTCGAACAGGTAGGTGATCGCGTCGTCCCAGGTGGCGAAGGAGAACGGCACCGGGGACCCCACGTGATGGGCAAGGGCCGCAGCGAACTGACGAAGGGACTCCGCCTCCGTCGCCGCCGTGGCTCCGAAGTAGAAGCCCCCATGCCTCTCGACTAGGGCGCGCAGCAGATAGGTCTTGCCCATGCGCCGTCTGCCACTGACCACCCCGAGCATGGCACGCGGCAGGGGCCGGCTCACGAAAGCCATGAGCCCGTCCCACTCGGCACCGCGGTCGAATACGTGGGACGGCTTGCCCGGATGGGTGCGACGCTGCATCTTCCTCATCCTCTTAGGAGTACAGGCCTAAGGACTATACTCCTTATCAACATCAACCGATGTGCACCCGGCAACGCGCACCACTCAGGCGGTGAGAAACCGCCGGGCAGCCAGACCAAGCGTCACAGCACGGCCTCTCCCGCTCCGCCCCGATTCACAACCTGTCCCCGGTGCGGGAGCGACGCTCCCGCACCCGGCACCGCCGTCACCGTCATCGAGGCCCCCGGCACGGTCCCGGCCCCGGCCGCCGCGGCCCCCGCCAAGCGCCGCCGCCCCCGCCGCACCGCACCCGCCGACGGCGTCGGCCACACCCGCGGCCGCGCCGCCTCCACCGCCGGCCGCGGCGGCGCAGCCGGCCGCCGAGCCCGCCGCGACGGCAACCCGGGCACCCCCCGCGGCTGACCCCCGCCGAGGGGGGCGGCCCTCAGCCCCGAGGGCTGCGGCCGCGATACCGTGTCCACCCTCGTCGCAGATCCCGAAGCCGCCGCCCGCTGATGGCCCGCCATCTTCGAGGCGAGGTCCAGCTCGATGTGAACGGCTCCAATGTCTACGCATGGCCCGGCCTCGGCGGGATGGAGTTCGACTTCCACCAGGCATCGCCCAGGCACAGCCCCCTTCGGCGGCAGCACCGTCCTGTGCTGGTCCGTCGCAGACCTCGGCGCCGAACGCAAGCGGCTCCTCGACGCATTGTGTACAAACCTTCCCGGCGAACCTTGGCCGTGTGGGATTCACCGGACGCCCTCACGGTCCCTCTGCCGGGTGAATCACGCGCTCTCTCACCCCACCCGGACAGCGTGCCATAGGGTAATCGGGCAGTCACGCACAGGGGGAGTCCCATGCCCGCCCTGCCCGCCTTCGACCCGGTGACGGGATACCTTCCGCCCGGACGTTTCCCCATGACGTGGGACGAAGTCGAGGACCGGCTGGTCAGCGCTGACCGATTCGGGCAGTCGACCTCACGCCAGGACCTGTACAGCCAGTTGGAAGTCCATCGCTCACTCGTGGAACTCGCCACCGGGGCGATCGGACGGCTCTGGCTCGCGGGCAGCTTCGTCAGCGCCAAAGCGGACCCCGGCGACATCGACGTGACCTATCTGATCCCACCAGATGCCTACGACAGAGTGGACGCAGATCCGGACACCGCCGACCAGCTCGACAACCTCGGCACCCGCGACTGGTGTGTGCTCAACGACATGTGGATCGACGCTTATGTGCTTCGCTTGCCTGAGACCATGACTTTCCGGGACCTTGGTGTTACTGGAGCTATGGCGAAGGGAGACCATGAGGTGTTCCGGCGGCTCGGGATCTACGACGAGATCTGGCAGCGCTGCCGGGAGGGGACGAACAACGTCCCGGCAGGCACACGGCGCGGATATGTGGAGGTACTGCTGTGAGCACATCGCAGAACCTGCCCGACCCGACCGACAAAGATGCGCTCCGCGGCTGGATGCGGGAACGTCGCGCCAAAGCTCCCGGCCACGAGCCCGTACGCTCCACAGCCGAACTGGCCGCTGCCCAGCATGAGCGACTACTCAGGGCCATAGGCTCGGATGCCGGAGCGGACTACGTCAGCGCGCCGCGTCGATGCCTTCAGCTCACCCTGGACGGTCCTCCCGTGCGGGAACACCGGATCGAGTCGGCTGTCCTCGGTCGCTGGTTGACAGCGTTGCAGGACGCCGTGTCCGCCATCGCGCACGCCCTGGACGACCGGCGGCCGACTCACGACTCGGGGCCTGTTCCGAAGGAGATCCAGCGGGCGACGCGCCTCTATTCGGCGGCAGTATTCCCCTCATCGTACGGAATGGTCCTGGAGGAGGCTCAGCCAGAGGCTGAGGCCGCCTTGCCGGGCCTGGGTCCAGTGGAGACGCTGCTCGACAAAGCCGTGTGCGCAGTCCTGGACATCACCGATCGGGCCGGCTCCGGAACCGGAGCCGAGGACGCTGTGATCGAGACAGCTCTTCCGTTCGGGAGCCGTGCTTTCAACCGCCTGGCAGACCTGACCGGCGTGCTGGCCGACTCAGGTGCCGACGTGCGGCTGACCTGGCGCTCGCCGCACAGTGGCACCCGCATCTCGGCCCTGGGCGTGGAGAGCGCCCGCCGCTGCCGGGAGGCACTGCGGGCAGCGCGCATCGAGGAGAGCGAGACCCGGTTGATCGGCACCGTGGTGGGCGGCAGCAAGGCCCGGAGAACGGTAGAGGTCGAGACTCCGGACCACCGTATGATCACAGCCCGGGTGGACCAGGAGGTGACCGGCCTGCTGAAAGCCTATGCGGGCCGGGAGGTAGCAGCTCAACTCCTGGTCGCCACCGTGCGTTCTCCCCACGGGCGGGAGCACCACAGCTTCGTCCTGCTCGGACTGGAACTCACTCAGGATTGATGTGGCTCGGCGACCGCCGAAACAGCGCCCCGCAGGTGCCCTCGGCGGTCACGCACGAGGGCTGCGGCCGCCGGCAAAGGCGACGAACCCCGCCCACGCCTCCGGCGAGAACGCCAGCCGAGGACCATGCCGGTCCTTGGAATCACGCACGTGCACCACGCCCGTGGCGGCGGCGACCTCTATACACGCCCCGCCCTCGTTGCCGCTGTAGCTGCTCCTGAACCAGGCGACGGGCACGGATTCGTCGGTGCTCATTGTTCTCCCAGCATCTTCTCAAGCAAGGTCAAGGACTCCTGCGGAGTGAGCGCCTGCGCTCTGATACTGCCGTACCGCGCCGCCAGGATACGAACTTCCTCGGATTCCGTTGCCAGACGGCTGACGTTCTGAACCTCCACATAGCCCACCTGTGGACGTCCTTTCGGGGTGAGCAGGATGAACGGGCCGCCCATCCCGGCATGTTCGACCCTGTTCATCGGCATCACCTGGAGCTCCACACTGCGCAACTGACCCAGTCCGAGCAGCTGTTGCAGTTGTCCCCTGTGCACCTCCCACCCGCCGATGGGTCGTCGCAGCACAGCCTCCTCGATGACGCAGGTCACCATCGGAGCAGGCCAGCGGGTCAGGATGTCCTGACGTGCCAGCCGCGAGGCCACCCGTTGCGCGATGGTCTCCTCGTCCAGCAGCGGCTTGCGCATCGCGTACAAGGCCCGTGCCCTGCCCTCGGTCTGGAGCAGCCCGGGAATGTCGTGATTGCTGTAGTCGTGCAGCTCGACGGCATCGGCCTCCAGCCGGGCGTAGTCCCGGAACCAGGAGGGGTGCCGGACCCGGGTGCGGGCCCTGGCCCGGACGACGTCCTCGTTGGCGGCGGCCAGCAGCCCGCCGGCGCCCAGCAACTCGTCCGCCGCGTGGAGCAGTTCCGGCTGCGGGGTGCGACGCCCGCGCTCCACGGACGAGATGTGCTCCTCGCCGTAGCCGAGCCGGTCTCCCAACTCCCGCTGGGTCAGGCCCGTCCGCTCCCGGAGCAGCTTGATCTGCCTGCCGACGGCCCGGAACAGGTCTGCCGAGCCGTCGATCTCCTCCGGCGGCTCGGGCCGCCGCTCCAGCTCCGCCGTCATCGTGGCCCGTCCCTCCGCACGCCGTAGAGCAAACAGCGCCCCGCCGCGCCCCGTTACGGCAGCCGACCAGTACGCGTGACGCTCCGCACCCGGACACATACCCTCCGTACCGGCCGCCGTCCTGGCCAGGGTACGCCGGACCGGCCACGCTCAGTGACATGACGTCCGAAATCCCCCTGGTCCGCCGGACTCCGCCCACCTTCACCCAGCAGTTCAGCTCGACCAGATGCGGCGCGCACCTGGCGCGGCTGGCGGCGACCCGCCAACTGGAGGCGTGGGGCTGGCCGCCCGCGGCCGAGGCGTCGCAGACGGCGGCTCTGCTGGTCGCCGAGCTGGCGGCGAACGCCGCACTGCACGGCCGCCTGCCGGGTCGGGACTTCCGGCTGCGGCTGCATCTGGTCACCGCCGTGGGGCCCACCGCGCCCGCCACCCTGCGTATCGAGGTCGCAGATTCGCGCGGTGAACGGCCACCCGTGCGGGCGGCCTCCCTCCCCGCGCCCTCCGCCGCGTCGGGCCGGGGCCTGCTGCTGGTCAACGCGCTCGCCGACCGCTGGGGCACCGAGCCCCGCCACCCGTCGGGCAAGACGGTCTGGGCGGAGCTCGCCCTCGTCCAGGACCAGGGCCCCGGGTGCGCCCGTGGCTGATGGCTCACCGGACCTTTGGTCCGGGAGGTTGACAGTGCTGCCGGGGTCGCTGAACATGTGAACGCCATGGGAGCGCTCCCATGATGTCAGGTACTTTCCCCCCACCGTCAGGCCGTAGGGCGCCGCCCGTCCGGTGCCATGGTCCCGGGCGCCCGTACGCTCGTACGCCGCCGCGCGGGCGTGGCGTGGCCGAGCCGTGTCGCGTGGCCGTTGAGGAGAAGACCATGCGCATGACCGCGAAAGCCGCGCTGGCAGCCGCGGCGCTGCTGGTGGCCGGGACCGGTCTGGCCGATCCCGTCCAGGCGCGCGCCTTACCGGACGCGGGCGCGCCGTCCGCCGCCGCGGCGGGCCCCGCGCTCAGCGTCGACGCCACCACCGGGCGCCGGGCCATCGACCCGGACATCTACGGGATCAACTTCGCCGACGAGTCGCTGGCCGAGGAGCTGCGGCTGCCGGTCAGGCGCTGGGGCGGGAACGCCACGACCCGTTACAACTACAAGCTCGACGCCTACAACGCGGGCGCGGACTGGTACTTCGAGAACCTGTACTACGACAACGGCACCGCCGCCCTGCCGGACGGTTCGGAAGCCGACAAGTTCGTGGAGCAGAACATCCGCACCGGCAGCGACAGCCTGCTGACCGTGCCGATGATCGGCTCGACGACGGCGGCCCGCGACGCCGCCTGCGGCTTCGGTATCGCCAAGTACGGGCCCCAGCAGGGCAGCGACGCCCAGTGGCGTCCGGACTGCGGCAACGGCGTGAAGACCGACGGCACCAAGGTCACCGGCAACGACCCGGCCGACACCAGCGTCGCCGCCGGCCCGGAGTTCACCAAGGACTGGGTGCGGTACCTGGACGGCGCCTACGGCTCCGCGGACGACGGCGGGGTGCGCTACTACGACCTCGACAACGAGCCCGACCTGTGGTGGAGCACCCACCGGGACGTGCACCCCGCCGGTACCGGCTACGACGAGATGCGCGAGCGCACCTACGCCACCGCCGCGGCGATCAAGGCCGCCGACCCGAAGGCGCAGACCCTGGGCCCGGTCGGCTGGGGCTTCAACTCCCTGGTCTACTCCGGCCTCGACCAGAAGACCTGCAACGAGACCGGCGGCGACTGCTGGTCCGACCCCCCGGACCGGGCGGCCCACGGCGGAGCGCAGTTCGCGCCCTGGTACCTCCAGCAGATGAAGGCCTACGAGCAGGCCCACGGCACCCGCGTCCTGGACTACTTCGACGAGCACATCTACCCCCAGCAGTCCGGGGTGTTCAGCGGTGGCGAGGACGCCGCGACCCAGGCCCTGCGGCTGCGTTCCACGCGGCAGCTGTGGGACCCCACGTACGTGGACGAGAGCTGGATCAACCAGCCCGTCCAGTTCATCCCCCGGCTGCGTTCCCTGGTCGACGAGAACTACCCGGGCACCAAGCTCGCGATCACCGAGTACAACTGGGGCGCGCTGGACCACATCGACGGGGCCCTCGCGGAGGCCGACGTGCTCGGCATCTTCGGACGGGAGGGCCTCGACCTGGCCACCCTGTGGGATCCGCCCACGTCCACCGAGCCCGGCGCCTACGCGTTCCGCATGTTCCGCAACTACGACGGCAACGGCGGGTCCTTCGGCGACACCTCCGTCCGGGCGGGCAGCGCGGACCAGGACAAGCTCTCCGTCTACGCGGCCGAGCGCAGCAGCGACCACGCGCTGACCGTGATGGTCGTCAACAAGACCACCGGTGACCTGACCGCCCCGGTGTCCGTGACCGGCAGCACCGCGCCGAACGGCTCGGCGCAGGTCTACCGCTACGGCCAGGACGACGTCACCTCGATCGCGCACCCGGCCGACCAGCCGCTGACCGACGGCGGCTTCACGGCCACCTTCCCGGCGTACTCCGTCACCGAGTACGTCCTGCCCGCCGGGTCCGCCGAGGCGAAGCCGCCCACCGCTCCGGGTACCCCGGTGGCCTCCTCGGTCGGTTCTGACCGGGTCACCCTGGCCTGGACCGCGTCCGGCGCCGGGTCGTCCCCGGTGGCGGGCTACCAGGTGTACTCCGGCGACCCCGCCGGCACCTCCCCGGTCGCCACGGTCGACGCCCCCGCCACCAGCGCCACCGTCACCGGGCTGAGCCCGGCCACCGCCTACACCTTCCGCGTGGTGGCCAAGGACACCGCCGGCCGCAGCTCCCCGGCGTCGGCCCCGGTGCGGGTGACCACCGCCACGGCCCCGGCAGCCGCCTGCACGGTCGCCTACGGGGTGAACACCGACTGGGGCAGCGGATTCACGGCCACCGTCACGATCACCAACAAGGGCCCCGCGCTCAACGGCTGGCAGCTCGGCTTCTCCTTCACCGGCAACCAGAAGGTCACCCAGGGCTGGAACGGCACCTGGAGCCAGAGCGGCAGCGCGGTCACCGTCAAGGACGCCGGCTGGAACGCCGCGCTGCCCACCGGCGGTTCCACCGGCATCGGGTTCAACGGCGCCTACACCGGCGCCAACCCCGCACCGGGGGGCTTCACCCTGAACGGCAGGCCCTGCACCCTCGCCGGCACCGCGGCCGCCGCGCATGTCGCGGCCCCGGTGGGTCACGCGCCCGGCGCCGACGCCGTGCGGTGAGCCGTACGCCGGCGGCCCGCGGACAGCTGTCCGCGGGCCGCCGGCACGGTCAGCGCAGTATCCCGGCCGTCATGCCCTCCGACGGGGCCGGGACGGCGATCAGGCCGGGCTCGGCCGGGGAGGCGAGCAACCGGTGCGTCGGCAGGACCCGGACGGTGTAGCCGAACGGTCCCGTACGGTCCAGCGTCAGCGGGCCCTCGTAGAGCCAGCGGCCGTCCAGACCGGGCCGGCCGACCGGCTTGAGGGAGATCACCGACGGGTCGGCGATCCGGTCCGACTCGTCGACCCGTCCGGAGACGGCCTGGACGTCGACGTCACCCGGTTCCAGCTCGCCCAGGGCGACCTGGACCCGCAGGGTGAGCGTCGAGCCCAGCTCCGGCGAGCCGCCGACGGCGCCCGCCTCGACGTGGTCGACGGTCACCCGGGGCCACTGCTCGCGCAGCCGCCGCTTCCACCCGGCGAGCTCCCTCGCGGTGTCCCCGGTGACGGCCCGGTGGGACCGCGCCGCCGGGGCGTACAGCCGGGCGACGTACTCCCGGACCATGCGGCCCGCCAGCACCTTCGGGCCGAGGGTGGTGAGGGTGTGCCGGACCATCTCGATCCAGCGCTGGGGCAGCCCCTGTTTGCCCAGGTCGTAGAAGCGGGGCGCGACCTGGCCCTCGATCAGCTCGTAGAGGGCGGTGGCCTCGATGTCGTCACGCCGGTCGGGGTCGTCGTCCGCGCCGAAGCCGTCGGCGGTGGGGATGGCCCAGCCGTTGTTGCCGTCGAACCACTCGTCCCACCAGCCGTCCAGCACCGACAGGTTGAGGCAGCCGTTGAGGGCGGCCTTCATCCCCGAGGTGCCGCAGGCCTCCAGCGGCCGGAGCGGGTTGTTGAGCCAGACGTCGCACCCGGGATACAGGTGCTGGGCCATGGCCATGTCGTAGTCGGGCAGGAAGACGATCCGGTGCCGCACCCGCGGGTCGTCGGCGAACCGGACCAGCTCCTGGACGAGCCGCTTGCCGCCGTCGTCGGCGGGGTGCGCCTTGCCGGCGACGACGATCTGGACCGGCCGCTCGGGGTGCAGCAGCAGGTCCATCAGCCGGTCCTGGTCGCGGAGCATCAGCGTGAGGCGCTTGTAGGAGGGGACCCGGCGGGCGAAGCCGATGGTCAGGACATCGGGATCCAGGACGCCGTCGACCCAGCCCAGTTCGGCCAGTCCCGCGCCCCGCTGCCGCCAGGACGCCCGCACCCGGCGCCGTACGTCCTCCACCAGCTGCTCGCGCAGCACCCGGCGCAGCTCCCAGACCGTGGCGTCGGGAATGTCGGCGACGGACTCCCAGCGGTCGGACATCCCGATCATCATGGCGTCCTCGGCCCGCTGGGTGCCGATCTGGCGGGCGCCGAGCCGGAACACCTCGGGCGCGACCCAGGTCGGGGCGTGGACGCCGTTGGTGATGGAGGTGATCGGCACCTCCTCGGCGTCGAAGCCCGGCCAGAGGCCGGCGAACATCCGCCGGCTGACGGCGCCGTGCAGCGTGGAGACACCGTTGGCCCGCTGGGCGAGCCGCAGCCCCATGACGGCCATGTTGAAGACGTTCGGGTCGCCGCCGGAGTACGTCTCCATGCCCAGCTCCAGCACCCGCTGGACATCGACGCCCGCCAGTTCGCCGCCGTCGCCGAGGTGCCGGGCGACCAGCTCGCGGTCGAAGCGGTCGATGCCGGCGGGCACCGGCGTATGCGTGGTGAACACGGTGCCGGCCCGCACCGCCTCCAGGGCGGAGTCGAAGTCGCCGAGGCCGTCGGGGGCGTCGGCCCGGCTCAGTTCCCTTATGCGCTCAAGGCCGAGGAATCCGGCGTGGCCCTCGTTGGTGTGGAAGACCTCGGGCGCGGGGTGTCCGGTGAGCCGGCAGTAGGTACGTACGGCGCGCACCCCGCCGATGCCGAGCAGCATCTCCTGGAGCAGCCGGTGCTCGCTGCCGCCGCCGTAGAGGCGGTCGGTGACGTCCCGTTCGTTGGGGTGGTTCTCCTCGACGTCGGAGTCGAGGAGGAGCAGCGGTACCCGTCCCACCTGGGCCTTCCAGATGTGCGCGCGCAGCGCGCGTCCGCCGGGCAGGGCGAGCATGACGCAGGACGGGGTGCCGTCGTCCTCGCGGAGCAGGGTGAGCGGCAGCTCGTTGGGGTCCAGGACCGGGTACTGCTCCTGCTGCCAGCCCTCCCGGGACAGCGACTGGCGGAAGTATCCGTGGCGGTAGAGCAGGCCGACGCCGATCAGGGGCGCGCCCAGGTCGCTGGCGGCCTTGAGGTGGTCCCCGGCCAGGATGCCGAGCCCGCCGGAGTACTGCGGCAGGGCGGCGGTGATCCCGAACTCGGGCGAGAAGTAGGCGATGGCGGAGGGGAGTCCGGCCGGGGCGCCGTCGGGGCCATCGGCCCCGCCGTCGGCCCCGTCGTCGGCCCCGTCGGCGCCCTGGTACCAGCGCGGGTTGGTGAGGTAGTCGCTCAGGTCCTCCGACGCGGCGGCCAGGCGGCGCAGGAAACGCCGGTCCCGGGCGAGGGCGTTCAGCCGTTCCTTGGAGACGGCGCCGAGCAGCCGTACCGGGTCCCCGGCGGCGGCGGGCCACCCGTCGGGGTCGACGGCCTGGAAGAGTTCACGGGTCTCGGGGTGCCAGGACCAGCGCAGATTCTGCGCCAGTTCCTGCAGCGGTCGTAGAGGTTCGGGCAGGACAGTTCGCACGGTGAATCGACGAATAGCCTTCACGCTTCCCAAGCTAGCGGCGGCACCCGGCCCGATTCGCGTACATCCGCCCAACCGGCGGGCCGGGTGTCGGCCGCGGGGGCGGAAGCGAGTGGCGGGCCGAAGCACCGGGGCAGGAGCCACCGTCTGGCAAGTACGCGACAAAAATAATGGAGCGGCAACCTTCCGTAACACGGCGGCAACAGCCAGAGTGGTAAGGCCTTTCCCCCACAGGAGGTGCCATGCAACGACCGCACCCGCACGTGCCGGCGCCGGGCTCCCGTTCCCCCCGTGTGTATGTGATTCCGCTGCTCAGAGCCATTTTCGCGGCAGTGTTGGCGGCCGGCGGACTGATCGCCCTGGCCCCTGCCGCACCTGCGGCGACGGCCCGTCAGATGGAGGCTCTGGACCGCGGCGTAGTAAGCGTGCACACCGACGCGGGCAACCTGGTGAGCTGGCGCTGGCTGGCCACCGACCCGGACACGGTGTCCTTCAATGTCTACCGGGCCGGTACGAAGGTGAACTCCTCCCTCGTCACCGGTTCGACGAACTGGTTCCACTCGGGTGCGCCGGCGCAGGCCGACTACACCGTGCGCGCCGTGGTGGACGGGGTGGAGCAGTCCGACTCGGAGCACGCCGTCCAGTTCCGCACCGGGGTTCCGCACCGGCTACAAGGACGTGCCCATCACGCCCCCGGCCGGCGGCACCACCCCCGACGGCGTCGCGTACACCTACGAGGCCAACGACGCGAGCATCGGCGACCTGGACGGCGACGGCGCCCTGGACTTCGTCCTGAAGTGGCAGCCCACCAACGCCAAGGACAACTCGCAGTCCGGCTACACCGGCGACACGATCATCGACGGCATCAAACTGGACGGCACCCGGCTGTGGCGTATCGACCTGGGCCGCAACATCCGCTCGGGCGCGCACTACACCCAGTTCCAGGTGTACGACTACGACGGCGACGGCCAGGCCGAGGTCGCCGTGAAGACCGCCGACGCGACGGTCGACGGCGTCGGCACCACGATCGGCAGCGCCTCGGCGGACTACCGCAACAGCAGCGGCTACGTACTGTCCGGCCCCGAGTACCTGACGATGTTCAACGGGCGGACCGGCGCGGCGATGGGCACGGTGGACTACGTACCGGCCCGCGGCACCGTCTCCTCCTGGGGCGACTCCTACGGCAACCGGGTCGACCGCTTCCTGGCCGGTACGGCGTACCTGGACGGCGCGCGACCCTCGCTGATCATGGCGCGCGGCTACTACACCCGCACCGTCGTCGCCGCCTGGGACTGGCGCAACGGCGCCTTCACCCGCCGCTGGACCTTCGACACCAACAGTTCGACCAACAGCGGCAAGGGCTACGACGGCCAGGGCTCGCACAGCCTGTCGATCGGGGACGTCGACTCCGACGGCAAGGACGAGATCGTGTACGGCGCGATGGCCGTGGACGACAACGGCAACGGCCTGTGGACGACGAAGACCGGACACGGCGACGCCCAGCACCTGGGCGACCTGGACCCGTCCAACCCCGGCCTGGAGTACTTCAAGGTCTCCGAGAGCA
The DNA here is from genome assembly GCF_056270125.1 of Streptomyces sp. RLA131. Classification (NCBI taxonomy): domain Bacteria; kingdom Bacillati; phylum Actinomycetota; class Actinomycetes; order Kitasatosporales; family Streptomycetaceae; genus Streptomyces; species Streptomyces sp. RLA131. The sequence continues at coordinate 5,852,457 of NZ_JBWDOQ010000002.1, read as the reverse complement.
CCAGCCAGCCCGCCGAGCTCTACATCGACCCCGCCAACGGCCAGATCCTGTGGCAGCTCGCCTCCTGCGGCTGCGACAACGGCCGGGGCGTCGCGGGCGACATCTACGCCGGCAACGACGGCGCCGAGGTCTGGTCCGCCTCCGACAGCTACATCCGCGACGAGGCCGGCGCCACCAAGGGCCGCGAACCGTCCTCGGTCAACTTCCTGTCCTGGTGGGACGGCGACACCACCCGTGAGCTGCTGGACGGCACGCACATCGACAAGTACGGCACCAGCTCCGACACCCGGCTGCTGACCGGTTCGGGCGTGCACTCCAACAACAGCACCAAGGCGACTCCCTCGCTGTCCGGCGACATCCTCGGCGACTGGCGCGAGGAGGTCGTCTGGCCGACGACCGACAACACGGCACTTCGTATCTACTCCACGCCGTACGAGACATCCACCCGCATCACGACCCTGCTGCACGACTCCCAGTACCGGACCGCGCTGGCATGGCAGAACACCGCCTACAACCAGCCACCGCACCCGAGCTTCTTCATCGGCAACGGCATGGCCACCGCGCCGCGTCCGGTCGTCACCACCCCCTGAGCACCGTCCCCTCGCGGTAACCGTCCATCCATCCCCCCACTGGAGGTAGGGACGACATGCACAGATCAGGCATTCGCGCACTCGCCGGGGTCGTCTCGGCGCTCGCGCTCACCGTCACCGCGCTGGTGACCGGAACGACCCTGTCCACCGCCGAGGCCGCCACCTGGCCGACGGCGACCAGCTCGGTCGGCACCGGCTCCACCATCTCGGTCTCCGGCACCAAGGACTACGGCTACGCCCGCTACTACGGCACCGGCGACCTGGGCACCGACAACCAGGACGAGGACCAGGGCCCGATCTTCGAACTCGCCGACGGGGCGACGCTGAAGAACGTCATCATCGGCTCCCCGGCCGCCGACGGGGTGCACTGCCTGGGCAGTTGCACCCTGCAGAACGTGTGGTGGGAGGACGTCGGCGAGGACGCGGCCACCTTCCTGGGCTCCTCGTCCTCGACCGTCCACACCGTCTACGGCGGCGGCGCGAAGGAGGCCTCGGACAAGGTCTTCCAGTTCAACGGGGCCGGCAAGCTGGTCATCTCCAAGTTCGCGGCGCAGACCTTCGGGACCTTCGTCCGCTCGTGCGGCAACTGCTCCAAGCAGTACAAGCGGAGCATCATCCTCAACACCGTCGAACTGACCTGGAAGGGCAGCAGGATCGCCGGCATCAACACCAACTACGGCGACTCGGTGGCCCTGCGCGCCATCACGATCATCGGTGACAGCAGCAAGAAGATGATCCCCTGTCAGAAGTACATCGGGAACAGCACCGGCGCCGAACCCACCACGAACGGCACGGATGCCGACGGAACGTACTGCAACTACACATCCTCGGACATCACCTACCAGTGAGGCGTGCGGCCCACGGGGACGGTTTGACCGATTCCACCCCCGTGGGCCCCTTGTGTGCGGGCTGTACATCACGAAATCCTCTCCTGTGACGATCCTGTGAGACCACCGGAGGGGGCTTACGTCATGCCGTTCGCACGCTCGCGTCCGGCCGCCGCCGTCACCGCCGCGGTGACGGCGGCGGTGACGTTGACGGTGACGACCGCGGCGACCGGCGCCCCGCCCGTACGTACGGCGCCCGCGCGTACGGCCCCCGCCGCCGGACATGTACTCGGCGCCGGAAGGCCCGGCTCCGTGGGCAGCAGCTACATCGTGACCCTCAAGCCGGGCTCCGGGATCCGGGCCGCGTCGGCGGCCGGCCGGCGGCTCGCGCAGGAGTACGGGGGCCGGGTCGAGCACACCTACGGCACGGCGCTCAACGGCTACGCGCTGCGGATCGGCGAGCGGCAGGCCCAACGGCTGGCCGCCGACCCGGCGGTGGCCTCGGTCACCCAGGACAGCAGACTCTCCCTCGACCGGTCCACGTCCCGGAACCAGCCCCGGAACCGGTCCCTGGACCCGTCCCTGGACCCGTCCCTGCACCCGTCCCTGCACCCGTCCCTGGACCCGTCCCTGGACCCGTCCCTGCACCCGTCCCTGGACCCGTCCCTGGACCCGTCCCTGCACCCGCCCCTGGACCCGTCCCTGGTCCGGTCCCGGACGGCCCCGCTCTCCTGGGGCCTGGACCGGGTCGACCAGCCGGCGCCGCCCCTGGACCATACGTACCGCCGGTCCGGCCGGGGCGGGGCGGGGGTGCATGTGTACGTCCTGGACACCGGGGTGCGGATCAGCCACCACGAGTTCGGCGGCCGGGCCTCCAACGGCTGGGACTTCGTCGGCCACGACGCCGTCGCCGAGGACGACAACGGCCACGGCACCCATGTCGCCGGCACCGTCGCGGGCGGCGATTACGGCGTCGCCGGCCGGGCGGAGATCGTCGCGGTCCGGGTGCTGGACGCGGCCGGCGACGGCACCACGGCCCGGGTGATCGCCGGCATCGACTGGGTCACCCGGCACGCGCGCCGGCCGGCGGTGGCCAATCTCTCGCTCGACGGCCCCGCCAACGCCCAGCTCGACGCGGCCGTCCGCGGTGCCATCACCTCCGGCGTCACCTTCACCGTCGCGGCCGGCAACGACAGCCTCCCGGCCTCGCTCTATTCACCCGCCCGGGTCGAACAGGCCCTGACCGTCGCGGCCGGCGACAGCCACGACGCCCAGGCGTCGTTCTCCAACTGGGGGGCGCGCGTCGACCTCTACGCTCCCGGCGTGGACATCGTCTCCGCCTCCCGCACCGGCGACACCGCCCACGCCGTACGGTCCGGAACCTCCATGGCCGCCCCGCACGTCGCGGGCGCGGCCGCGCTGTACCTGTCCGGCCACCCGGCCGCGACCCCGGCCCGGGTCGGCCGGGCCCTGGTCCGCGCCGCCGCCAGGGGTGCCGTCACCGGGACGGGGCACGCCACCCCCAACCGCCTGCTCCAGGTCACGGACTGACCCGTGCACACCGCCGTGCGCACTCGCGCGCACACCGCCGGCGCACCATGGTCCCGGCCGAACTTACGCGCCGGTACCCCTATCGCGGGGGCATCCACCCGTCATCCAATGGGCAGGCTCCCCTTTGTGCGGCGCAGCGCAGCGCACGCGTACATCTCTCGTCCCAGACAACTCGTATCAGCCCACCCGAGTGAACGCGGACAGGAGCGGCCATGCCCGCCAGTACCCACCACGACACCGCGGGGCAAAACCAAGTAAAAAGGTCGAAGGCACATCGCCGGCTTCCACCCCCCGCACCACCCCCCGAGACACCCCAAGAGACACCCCCAGCTGCATCCTCCGACCGACTACCAGCGCAACCAGGTGAGGCAATGATCGGCCGTATCCCCGTCCTGGACCTCCGCCCGCTCGTGGACTGCGGGCGGCGCCCCGCGAAAGCGGTGGTCGGCGAGACCTTCCAGGTGACCGCGACGGTCTTCCGAGAAGGCCACGACGCGGTGGCCGCCAATGTCGTCCTGCGTGATCCGTCGGGCCGCAGCGGCCCGTGGACACCGATGCGGGAACTGGCGCCGGGCACCGACCGCTGGGGCGCCGATGTCACCCCGACCTCCGAGGGCCGCTGGACGTACACCGTCGAGGCGTGGAGCGATCCGCTGGAGACCTGGCGGCACAACGCGGGCATCAAGATCCCGGCCGGCATCGACACCGAACTGATGCTCGCCGAGGGCGCCGAACTGTACGAACGCGCCGCCACCGAGGTGCCCAAGAAGAAGGGCCGGGCCGTGGTGCTGGCCACCGTGGACGCCCTGCGGGACGAGACGCGCACGCCCTCGGCGCGCCACGCCGCGGCCACCGCGCCGGAGGTCACCGCGATCCTGGCGCGCCACCCGCTGCGCGAGCTCGTCAGCACCGCCCGGCCGGTCGTGCTCCAGGTGGAGCGCCGGCGGGCGCTGTTCGGGTCCTGGTACGAGTTCTTCCCGCGCTCGGAGGGCGCGGTGGTCGATCCGCGCGGCATCGAGCCGCCGCGGTCCGGCACCTTCCGCACGGCGGCCGAACGGCTGCCCGCGATCGCCGCGATGGGCTTCGACGTGGTGTATCTGCCACCCGTCCACCCGATCGGCTCAGCGTTCCGCAAGGGACCGGACAACTCCCTGACCCCCGGGCCGCACGACGTGGGCTCGCCCTGGGCGATCGGCTCCCCGGAGGGCGGGCACGACGCCGTCCACCCGGACCTGGGCACCATCGAGGACTTCGACTTCTTCGTGGAACGCGCCCGCGAGCTGCGGATGGAGGTCGCCCTGGACTTCGCGCTGCAGTGCTCGCCGGACCATCCCTGGGTCGCCAAGCATCCGGAGTGGTTCACCCACCGTGCCGACGGCTCGATCGCGTACGCCGAGAACCCGCCGAAGAAGTACCAGGACATCTACCCGGTCGCCTTCGACGCCGACCTGGGCGGCCTGGTGAAGGAGACCGAGCGGGTCCTGCGGCACTGGATGCACCACGGGGTGCGGATCTTCCGGGTCGACAACCCGCACACCAAGCCGGTGGTGTTCTGGGAGAAGGTCATCGGCGACATCAACCGCACCGACCCCGACGTGATCTTCCTGGCCGAGGCCTTCACCCGGCCCGCGATGATGCGCACGCTCGGGCAGATCGGCTTCCAGCAGTCGTACACGTACTTCACCTGGCGCAACACCAAGGAAGAACTCACCGAGTACCTCACCGAGCTGTCCGGCGAGGCCGCGAGCTACATGCGGCCGAACTTCTTCGTCAACACCCCGGACATCCTCCACGCCTATCTGCAGCACGGCGGACGCACCGCCTTCGAGGTCCGGGCCGTGCTCGCCGCGACCCTGGTGCCGACCTGGGGCGTGTACGCGGGATTCGAGCTCTGCGAGAGCGTCGCGGTGCGCGAGGGCAGCGAGGAGTACCTACACTCGGAGAAGTACGAACTCAGGCCGCGCGACTGGGCCGCGGCCGAGGCCTCGGGGCAGTCCCTGGTCCCGCTCATCACGACTCTCAACCGGCTGCGCCGCCGTCACCCGGCGCTTCAGCAGCTGCGGCACCTGCGCTTCCACCACGTGAACAACGATGCGGTGCTGGCGTTTTCGAAACGGAACGGCAACGACGTCGTACTGGTGGTCGTCAACCTGGACCCTCACCACACCCAGGAGGCCACCGTGTCGTTGAACATGCCGGACCTCGGCCTCGCCTGGCACGAGTCCTTCCCGGTGCGCGACGAGCTCACCGGTGAGACCTACCACTGGGGCAGGGACAACTATGTGCGCCTGGAACCGGGCCGAGGGCCCGCGCCCGCGCATGTCTTCTCCCTGCGACCTACTCCCGCGACAGGAGGGTCACCCACTTGATCGTCAACGAACCCGTCCCCGACACCTTCGAGGACACCCCCGCCAAGGACCGCGACCCCGACTGGTTCAAACGGGCCGTCTTCTACGAGGTGCTCGTACGGTCCTTCCAGGACAGCAACGGCGACGGCGTCGGGGACCTGAAGGGCATCACCGCAAAGCTCGACTACCTCCAATGGCTCGGAGTGGACTGCCTCTGGCTCCCGCCCTTCTTCGCCTCACCGCTGCGCGACGGGGGCTATGACGTCTCCGACTACACCGCGGTACTCCCGGAGTTCGGCGACCTCGCCGACTTCGTGGAGTTCGTGGACGCCGCGCACCAGCGCGGAATGCGGGTGATCATCGACTTCGTCATGAACCACACGAGCGACCAGCACGAGTGGTTCCAGCAGTCCCGGTCGGATCCGCAGGGCCCGTACGGCGACTACTACGTCTGGGCGGACGACGACAAGAAGTACCAGGACGCCCGGATCATCTTCGTCGACACCGAGACCTCCAACTGGACCTTCGACCCGGTGCGCAAGCAGTACTACTGGCACCGGTTCTTCTCCCACCAGCCGGACCTGAACTACGAGAACCCCCGCGTGCAGGAGGAGATCGTCGCCGCGCTGCGGTTCTGGCTGGACCTGGGCATCGACGGCTTCCGGCTGGACGCCGTGCCCTACCTGTACCAGGAGGAGGGCACCAACTGCGAGAACCTGCCGCGTACCCACTCCTTCCTGAAGCAGGTGCGCGAGGAGATCGACGCGCACTACCCGGACACGGTGCTGCTGGCCGAGGCCAACCAGTGGCCGGAGGACGTCGTCGACTACTTCGGCGACTTCCGCAAGGGCGGCGACGAGTGCCACATGGCCTTCCACTTCCCGGTCATGCCGCGCATCTTCATGGCGGTACGGCGGGAGTCGCGCTACCCGGTCTCGGAGATCCTCGCCAAGACACCGGAGAAGCCGGACGGCTGCCAGTGGGGCATCTTCCTCCGCAACCACGACGAGCTCACGCTCGAAATGGTCACGGACGAGGAGCGGGACTACATGTACGCCGAGTACGCCAAGGACCCGCGGATGCGGGCCAACATCGGCATCCGGCGCCGGCTCGCCCCCCTGCTGGACAACGACCGCAACCAGATCGAGCTGTTCACGGCACTGCTGCTGTCGCTGCCCGGATCCCCGATCCTCTACTACGGTGACGAGATCGGCATGGGCGACAACATCTGGCTCGGTGACCGCGACGCGGTACGGACCCCCATGCAGTGGACTCCGGACCGCAACGCCGGATTCTCCTCCTGCGACCCCGGGCGGCTGTACCTGCCGACGATCATGGACCCGGTCTACGGCTACCAAGTCACCAATGTGGAAGCCCAGATGTCGAGTCCGTCCTCGCTGCTGCACTGGACCCGCAGAATGGTCGAGATCCGCAAGCAGAATCCTGCCTTCGGACTGGGGTCCTACACCGAACTGCCGTCCACCAACCCGGCCGTGCTCGCGTTCCTGCGGGAGGCCCCCTCGGTCGAGGGGCAGGGTGACGACCTGGTGCTGTGCGTGAACAACTTCTCGCGCTTCGCCCAGCCGACCGAACTGGACCTGGCGGCCTTCAGCGGCCGGCATCCGGTCGAGCTGATCGGCGGCGTACGCTTCCCGGCCATCGGGGAGTTGCCGTATCTGCTGACCATGGCGGGACACGGCTTCTACTGGTTCCGGCTGCGCCGCGACGCGGCCTAGCGCGGCCGCCGGACCGGTCACCCCGACCCGGCGGCTTCGGGCTGTTTTGCCCGGGGCTGCCGGGGCAGGGTCTGGGTACGCCTGCGGCGTACGCCAATTGCACCACCTGCTCGGATGGCTTTCGTCCGACACGGTTCCCTCGTCGGACGTCCCCCACCGCTCGGCCCTTCAACTGAGGGGATCAGCAGGCCCGGCCCCCGGCTTCCGAGGAAAGGACGTCATGTCGGACACCTCGTGGCTTCACTCCTCCCCCACCTACACCCCTGTTCCGGGCGGCGCCGAGGACGGGCTGCTGGGTTCGCTCACCCCGCTGCTGCGCGAATGGCTGCCACGGCAGCGGTGGTTCGCGGGGAAGGGCCGGCCCATCACCGGGTTCGGCCTGGTCTCCGCGACCGAACTGCTGCCCGGCGACGGACGCATCGGCACCCCGGGAATGCTGCATCTGCTGCTCGACGTCCACCAGAGCGACCGGCGCCCCGAGTGCTACCAACTCCTCCTGGGCACCCGGCCGCTCCTCCCGCCCGCGCTCGCACCGGCGTTGATCGGTCACGCGGTCGGCGGCCCGCTGGACGGACTCACCGTCCACGAGGCGCTGTACGACCCCCGGCTGGCCGGGGTGCTGCTGGAACGGCTGCGGGCACCCGGACGGATCGGGGAACTGCGCTTCGGCTGCGAACCCTCGGTCAGGATCCCCGGCGGGCTGGCCCCCCGGCTGTCCACCGCCGAGCAGTCCAACACCTCCGTCATCTACGGAGATACGTTCATCCTGAAGCTCTTCCGGCGGGTGGCCCCCGGCCTCAACCCCGACCTGGAACTGTCGCAGGCGCTGGGCCGGGCCGGCTCACGGCGGGTGGCGGCCCCGGCGGCATGGTTCGAGGCCGTGGGGACGTACGAGGAACCCGCCACGCTGGGGGTACTGCAACGGTACCTGCCCGGCGCCACGGACGCCTGGGACCTGGCCCTGCGGGCGGTCGACACCGGGACCGGCTTCACCGGCGAGGCGCACGCCCTGGGCCGGGCCACCGCCGAGGTGCACCTGGCGCTGGCCCGCGCCCTGCCCACCGCCGTACTGCGCCGCCCCCAGATCTCCGTACTGACGGCGGCCATGGCCGAGCGGCTGGACGCGGCCGCGCTCGCGGTCCCGGCCCTGCGGCCCTTCCGTACCGCGCTGCGCACCGCCTTCCACGACCTGGCCGAACTGGGTGACCGGGGCACCGTGCTGGCGGCCCAGCGCATCCACGGCGACCTGCACCTGGGCCAGGCGCTGCACACCCCGGGCCCGGGGGTGCCCCCAGGCCCGGAGGACTCCGGGGGAGGCTGGGTGCTCATCGACTTCGAGGGCGAGCCGGCCCGGCCGCTGGCCGAACGCCGCCGCCCCGCGCCACCGGTGCAGGACGTCGCCGGCATGCTGCGTTCCTTCGACTACGCCGCCCGGCACCGCGACCCCGACGACTCCGGCGCGGCCGCCTGGGCCGAGCGCAACCGGGCCGCGTTCTGCACCGGTTACGCGCAGGTCACCGGCGCCGACCCGCGCGACGAACCGGTCGTCATACGGGCCTTCGAGACCGACAAGGCGGTCTACGAGGTGCTCTACGAGGCCCGGCACCGCCCCGCCTGGCTGTCCATCCCCATGTCCGCCGTCCAACGCCTCGCGCAAGCCCCGTCAGGAAGTTCAGGGAGGACCACCCCGTGACCGATCGCCTGCCACCCGGCGCCGGATCCCAGCCGGAAGCCGCGGCCCGCGGCTACGACCCCGCCGGGTCGGACCGCCCGCCCGCCTCGGGCACGGCCCCGCGACCGGCTGCGACCCCCCTGTCGGCCCGGCCCCGGGCGGCGCAGGCCCCCGCCCAGGCCCCGGCCCCCGGCCAGGCCCCCGCCCAGGCCCCGGCCCCCGGCCAGGCCCCGGCACAGGGCCCGGCACCGGCCTCCGCCGAGGTTCCGGCTGAGGTTCCGGTTCCGGTTCAGGCGCCCGCCGCCGGGGCACGGGCCGGCGGGGCGCTGCCCGCGCCCCCGCTCGACCCCGGGGACCGGCAGCGGCTGCTGGACGGCTCCCACCACGACCCGCACGGCGTCCTGGGTGCCCACCCGGTGCCCGGCGGGGTGCTCTTCCGGGCGCTGCGCCCGTACGCCCTGGGCGTCGCGGTGACCGTCCCCGGGGCGGGGACGCGGGCCGGACTGGCCGACGAGGGCGACGGGCTGTTCGCCGCGGTGCTCCCGCTGGACGCGGTCCCGGCCGACTACCGGCTGCTGGTCACGTACGACGACGGCGAGCACCGGCTGCACGACCCCTACGGTTTCCTGCCCGCCCTCGGCGAGCTGGACCTGCATCTGATCGGTGAGGGCCGCCACGAGCAGCTCTGGCAGGCCCTCGGTGCCGAGCCCATGACCCACGAGGGCGTCACCGGCACCCGCTTCACGGTGTGGGCGCCCAACGCCCGCGGGGTCCGCGTGGTCGGCGACTTCAACTACTGGGACGGCACCGGCTTCCCCATGCGCTCGCTCGGCGGCTCGGGGGTGTGGGAGCTGTTCCTGCCCGAGGTCGGCGAGGGCGCCCACTACAAGTTCGAGATCACCACCCCGGCCGGCGAACGGCGGCTCAAGGCCGACCCGATGGCCCGCCGCACCGAGGTGCCGCCGGCCACCGCGTCCATCGTCAGCGCCTCGCACCACGTCTGGCAGGACGACGCATGGCTCGCCGGGCGCGGCCGCACCCCCGTCCACCAGGCCCCGTTCTCCGTCTACGAGCTGCACCTCAGCTCCTGGCGGCCCGGCCTGTCGTACCGCGAACTGGCCGAGCAGCTGCCCGCGTACATCAAGGACCTGGGCTTCACGCATGTCGAGCTGATGCCGGTCGCCGAGCACCCCTTCGGCGGCTCCTGGGGCTACCAGGTCACGTCCTACTACGCCCCCACCTCGCGGATGGGCACCCCGGACGACTTCAAGTACCTGGTCGACGCCCTCCACCGGGCCGGTATCGGCGTGATCATGGACTGGGTGCCGGCCCACTTCCCCAAGGACGACTGGGCGCTGGCCAACTTCGACGGAGCCCACTGCTACGAGCACGCCACCCGCGGCGAGCACCCGGACTGGGGGACGCTGGAGTTCGACTTCGGCCGCACCGAGGTCCGTAACTTCCTGGTCGCCAACGCCGTCTACTGGTGCGAGGAGTTCCACATCGACGGGCTGCGGGTGGACGCCGTCGCCTCGATGCTCTACCTGGACTACTCGCGCGAGGCGGGCGACTGGACGCCCAACGTGCACGGCGGCCGGGAGGACCTGGACGCGGTGGCCTTCCTCCAGGAGATGAACGCCACCGTCTACCGCCGCTGCCCCGGCGTGGTCACCATCGCCGAGGAGTCCACCGCCTGGGACGGCGTCACCCGCCCCACCCATCTGGTCGGCCCCACCGGCTTCGGCGGCCTCGGCTTCGGCCTGAAGTGGAACATGGGCTGGATGCACGACTCCCTGGAGTACGTGCAGCACGAACCCGTCCACCGCCGGTACCACCACCACGAGATGACCTTCTCGATGGTCTACGCGTACAGCGAGAACTACGTCCTGCCCATCTCCCACGACGAGGTCGTGCACGGCAAGGGCGCCCTGGTCGGCAAGATGCCCGGCGACTGGTGGCAGCAGCGCGCCACCCACCGCGCCTACCTGGGCTGGATGTGGGCCCACCCCGGCAAGCAACTCCTGTTCATGGGGCAGGAGTTCGCCCAGGGCGCCGAGTGGTCCCACGACCACGGCCCCGACTGGTGGCTGCTGGACCCCACGTACTCCGCCGCCGCCGACCACCGGGGCGTACGCGACCTGGTGCGCGACCTGAACCAGGTCTACGGCGGCACGCCCGCCCTGTGGCAGCTGGACACCTCGCCCGAGGGCTTCTCCTGGATCGAGGGCGACGCCGCCGAGGACAACGCCTTCTCCTTCGTGCGCTACGACGCCGACGGCGGCCCGCTGATCGCCGTCAGCAACTTCTCGCCCGTCGTCCGCCACGGCTACCGGCTCGGCATCCCCGACCCGGCCGCCGGCACCGACGCCTGGCGTGAGGTCCTCAACACCGACGCCGGCCGGTACGGCGGCAGCGGCGTCATCAACCCGGACCCGCTCAAGGCCGAGTCCCACCCCTGGCACGGCCGCCGGCACAGCATCCAGCTCACCCTCCCCCCGCTGGCCACGGTCTGGCTCCGCCCGGCCTAGGCCCCGGCCCTAGGCCGTGTTTTAGAAGTCCCGCCTGTCCCGCGACGCTCCCCCAGCCTGGCGGCTGGGTGGTACCCCCAGGCACGGCACCTCGCTGCGTTGTCGAATTGTCCGAGTAGCCCACTACGAGGACAGTTCTCCGCCTTGCGATGCACCGCACCAGACGCCGCGGGACCCGCCCTCCGGGCGGCCGGCGCTACTTCTAAAACACGGCCTAGGCTGGACGGATGCTGATCGAGGAGCGCACGACCGCCGACGAGTCCCTGGCCAAGCTGATCGACGCCGCCTACCAGGAACTCGTCGACCGTTACGGTCCCGAGGGCCGCTCCCAGGTGCGCCCCGGGGCCCGCTTCCTCACCGCCGCGGTCGACGGCCTGGCCGTCGGCTGCGGCGCCGTCCAGCCCGCCGGCCCCGGCCTGGGCGAGGTCAAGCGGATGTACGTGGTGCCCGCCTACCGGGGCCGCGGCATCGCCCGCGCCCTGCTCGGCGCCCTGGAGGAGCTGGCCCGGTCCCTCGGCCACGACACCCTGCGCCTGACGACCGGCATCCGCCAGCCCGAGGCCATCGCCCTGTACGAGAGCAGCGGTTACCTGCGCACCGAGCCGTACGGCAAGTACGTCGACGAGCCGCTGACCCGCTGCTACGCCAAGTCCCTGGGCTGACCGCCCCCGGCCAGGGTCGCCAGCAGCGCCACCGCGTCCTCGACCCGTACCGGCCCGAAGAACCGCGCGTCGACCCGCTCCACGGCCTCGATGGCCCTGGGGGCCAGTTCGGCGCCGGCGCCGGTGACGCGCAGCCGCCTGGCGCGGGTGTCCGCCGGGTCCACCGCGCGCTCGACGAGCCCCTTGCCCTCCAGCGCGCGCAGCACCTGCGAGGTCATCTTCACGTCCGTGCCCGCCTGCCGGGCCACGGTGAGCTGGTTGGGGTGGTCGCCCTGTTCGTTGAGCCACCAGGTGCAGGCCAGCAGCACGAACTGCACATGCGTCAGCCCGAGCGGGCCCAGCGCCGCCGCCACATCGCGCTGCCAGCGCAGCGTGGCGTGCCAGAGCAGGAATCCGGGGCTCTCCCCGGGGCTGAGCGGCATCAGCCTCGGGCCGCCGCGAGCGCGACCAGCGCGGCCATCGTCTCCGGCCAGTCCGCCGTGATCGCGGGCCCGATCCGCGGGCCCGCCTCGTCCGCCCCGGGGCCCGTGATCTCCATCCGGTAGGTCACCCGGGCCTCGTCCACCCGGTGCGTCGTGCGCAGCACCAGGTCCCCGAAGCGGGCCTCGTCCACGAACATCTCCCCCTCGGCCAGCTCCGCGACCCGCAGCTCCACCGGGTCCTCACCGGCCGGGGTCATGGTGATCGCGGCGCCGGGCGCGAACGGTCCGCTGATCACGACCTCCTCGATGTCCGCGTTCCAGGTGCCCCAGTTCTCCACGTCGGCCCACAGCCGCCAGATCGCGTCGGGGGTGACGCGGGCGCCGGAGCCGGCGGAGTCGGAGTCGATGGCCGTGCTGTGCTCGTAGGACCACATGGGCTGCTGCCTCCCGGTAGTTAATCTACGCACAGACTATCTGCGCGCAGACTGACTGTCCACCCCGGAACGCGCGGATGCGCCGGGCGGCGGCCCCCGCCACCACCCGGCGCACCGCACCCGCGGGACCGTTACGGAGCCGTCAGGCCACCGAGGGCGGCCTCGTCGACCTTTCCGAGGCGCTCACGCTGCGGGAAGTCACCGACATCGATCCGGGCGACCTCCTTGGCCGTGCGGTAGTCGACGACCGAGACCTGGTCGAGATTGCTCAGGGTCACCAGGCAGTAGTCGCCGTCGACGCTGGTGGTGGCCCAGTACGGCAGGGCGTCGGTGGGGTAGTTGACGAAGCCGTCGGTGGACAGCGCCGGGCGCGAGACGATGGCGGTGTAGTCGTCGATCGTGCCGACGTCGCAGAGCTTGGTCCTCGCCCCGTTGAAAGCCATCCCGTGGTGGGCGGAGTTCTGCGGGTAGTCGTCGGGAGCGAGGGCGGCCGCCTTGTCACTGAAGGGCATCTCGACGGTACGCAGGGTCTTTCCGGTGGTGAGGTCGTACTCGACGAAGCCGTTGAGATACGACAGCTGGGCGTACATGGTCGTCTCGTCCGGCGTGATGACGGCCGGGCGCACGCCGTAGTCGAAGGTGTAGGTCCTGACCACCTTGAGGGTGGAGGAGTCCACCACGGTGACGGCCTTGGTGCCCTTGAGGAAGTTGAGCGCCTTGGGGAAGGAGGTCGTGCCGATGCTCATGTTGTAGATGTGCTTGCCGTCGGCGGAGTACATGTTCTCGTGCGGATAGGTGCCGGTGGCGAACTCGCCGACCACCTGACCGGTGGCGGTGTCGATGGACTTCACCTTCGAGGCGGCGATGGCCGAGACCATGAAGCGGGTGCCGTCCGGGGAGAGGGCGGCATGGTCCGCCTTGTAGCCCTCGATGTCGGTGCGCCACAGCTCCTTGCCGGTGGCCACGTCGAAGGCGGCGGCGTCACCGAGGGTGCCCCGGGAGACGTAGACCGTGCGGCCGTCGGGGGACAGATGGGCGTCGTCGACGAGCTTCTCACCCTTGGCCTGGTCCACGACGACGGAGTGGATGGTCTTGCGGAAGATGTCCCAGCCGTCGAAGATCGCCTGCTTGTCGGGGGCGACATTGACCGAGCCGAGGTTCTTGAACGTGTGGCCGTCCAGCAGCGAGACCGTACCGGCCGAGCTGTTGCCGATCAGCACCACATCGCGCAGGGTGCCGCCGGCGGCGGCCGCGGCCGGAGCCACGTTCGCCGCCAGCAGACCCAGCGCCGCCAGCACGGCGGCCACCAGACCGGCACCCCCGGCACGCCTGCGGCGCCTGCCCCGTATCTCCGTGAAGCCCATGAGGACCATCCCTTCATCCGCACCCTTGAGCATGAAAGAGCCATGACAATGGCATGGCAGGGGATACTGTGCCACGGAGGAGTTACCGGCGGTAAGACCTTGTCGCGATCAGGTTCCCGGCGGCACCGGAACCCGCTCAGACGCAGGCGGTGCCGTTGACGGTGAAGGAGGCGGGGACGGCGTTGGTCCCGCTGTAGGAGGCGGTGAAGCCGAAGCCGGCCGTCCCGCCGTTCGCGGCGATGGTGCCGTTCCAGCCGACGTCCTTGGCGGTGACGGCCTGCCCGGACTGGCCGACCGTCGCGTTCCAGCTGCTGGCGATCTTCTGGTCACCGGGGAACGAGAAGCCCAGCGTCCAGCCGGAGATGGCCGTACCGCCGGTGTTCTTGACGGTGACGTCGGCCTGGAAGCCACCGGTCCAGCTGCCGGTGAGCCCGTACGACACATGGCAGGAGACCGTCGCCGGCGGCGTTGTGCCCCCACCGCCACTGCCGGTACCCGTGACGGGGAGCAGATAGGGCTGCAGGTAGGCCTGCTTGACGGTGTCGACGGTGACCCAGTCGTCCTTGAGGATGCCGCCGGTGTCACCGGAGTTGGGGTTCAGCGACCAGTAGGTGAAGTCGAAGCCGCCGGTGCCCTTGCCCAGGTACTCCATGAGCTTGGCCAGCCACTGCTGGTCCTTGGCCGCGGTGAGCGTGCTGCCGAACTCGCCGAGCAGGACAGGGGCGGTCCCGGACTTCTTCAGATGACCCCAGTTCCGGTCCCAGATCGCGGGGAGGTTGGCCGGGAAGTCGGAGGCGTCGAACCAGGACTGCGGATAGACCGAGGTGGCGTAGTCGTGGGCCGAGTAGACCAGCTTGTTGGGCTTGCTGAGCCGTACGGGCGCGCTGTCGGCGCCCTGGAGGTTGCCGCCCCACCAGTAGCAGTCACCGCTGTAGCAGTCGATCCCCTCGACGATGATCAGCCAGTCGGGATTGGCGGCCAGGACCGCGTCACCCGCCCGCTCGGCGGCCAGCCGCCAGTCCGTGGCCTGCACCCCGGTGCCCCAGGTGGCCTGCCCGTGCGGCTCGTTGTGGAGGTCGGCGCCGACGACGGCCTGGTTGCCCTTGAAGTGGTTGGCGAGCATCACCCAGTCACTGATCCAGCGGGACTCGCTGTAGGCGGAGGTGTACCAGAGCTCGGACTGGGCGCCCGAGTCGGGACGGTGCTGGTCGAGGAGGACATGCAGCCCGATCTGTCCCGCGTAGCCGACGATCTTGTCCATGATCTGGAGGCCGCTCAGGCCCTGGAGGTCGGGGTTCTTGGCGTAGTCGATGCTGTTGGGGGTCGAGCCGGAGTCGAAGAGCTGGTTGGAGTACGGCAGCCGCAGGGTGTTGTAGCCCAGCGACTTCACCTGGTCCAGCATGTCCTGGTAGTTGCGGCTCCACAGGCCGTGCGGCGAGTAGTTCGCGGTCTCCAGCCCGAACCAGTTGATGCCGGTCATCCGCACCGGACTCCCGGCCGCGTCGACGATCTGGCCGCCGGAGGTGGACCACGGACCGTCACCGGCGGCGGCGTGGGCCGTGCCCGAGGCCACCAGCAGGCCGCTCGCCGCCAGCGCCGCGGCGAGCAGACCGGCGGCCAGGGCTCTGAGCCGGAGTCTTAAGGCTGTTCTGCGCATGTGGGTCCTCCAGGGGTGGGAGCGCTCCCATTGGCGTGAGCATGGGGGATGCTGAACGCGTTCGGGACCGCTGTCAAGGGCCGGCGCGGCCGTAACCCCACCCGGGACTTCCGCGAGGACTCCGCGGGTGCTCCGCGAGGACGCCGCGGGGACTCCGCGGGGTGGAAACAAGTGGGTCCGTACGGTCCGGCCGGGCGGAGGGGGCTCCCGGCGGGACCGTACGGACCGTGCGGCGGCGGTTGGTCAGACCGCCGCGGGCTCCTTGGCCGGGGCCGGGATCGCGTCCGGGGCCGGGGCCGGGGCCGGGTCGTCCAGCAGCGTGGTCTCGTCGAAGGGCAGCTCACCGGCGAAGACCCGGCGGGCCCGCTCGCCGTCGAACTCCTTGGTCCAGGTACCGATCAGGACCGTGGCGACGGCGTTGCCCGCGAAGTTGGTGAGCGCCCGGGCCTCGCTCATGAAGCGGTCGATGCCGATGATGAAGCCGACCCCGTCGACCAGCGCGGGGCGGTGCGACTGGAGGCCGCTGGCCAGGACGGCGACCCCGGAGCCGGAGACCCCGGCCGCGCCCTTGGAGGCGATCATCATGAACAGCAGCAGCGTGATCTGGCTGCCCAGCGCCAGCGGCTGGCCCATCGCGTCGGCGATGAACAGCGAGGCCATGGTCAGGTAGATCATGGTGCCGTCGAGGTTGAAGGAGTAGCCGGTCGGCACGGTGATGCCGACGACCGGGCGGCTGACGCCGAGGTGCTCCATCTTGGCGATCAGGCGCGGCAGGGCCGAGTCCGAGGACGAGGTGGACAGGATCAGCAGGAACTCCCGGCCGAGGTACTTCAGCAGCTGGAAGAGGTTGACCTTGGCCACCAGCCGCAGCAGGGTGCCGAGCACCAGTACGACGAAGAGCACACAGGTGACGTAGAAGCCCAGCATGATCGTCGCGAGGGCCTTGAGCGCGTCGACGCCGGTCTCGCCGACCACGGCGGCCATGGCACCGAAGGCGCCGACCGGGGCGGCCCACATGATCATGGACAGGACGCGGAAGACCAGCTTCTGGATGTGCCCGACACCGCGCAGCACCGGCTCACCGGCGGAACCCATGGCCTGCAGGGCGAAGCCGACCAGCAGTGCGACCAGCAGTGTCTGCAGCACCTGGCCCTCGGTGAAGGCCGACACCAGGGTGGTCGGGATGATGCCGAGCACGAAATCGACGGGGCCCTCGGTGATGGTGGCCGCCTGGGTGTGGCCGACGGCCTTCGCGGCCGCGTCCAGGTGGAGGCCGGACCCGGGGTGCAGGATGTTGCCGACGACCAGGCCGATGGCGAGCGCGACGAACGACATCACGGTGAAGTAGCCGAGTGCGAGGCCGCCGAGCTTGCCGACCTTGGCGGCACTGCGGATCGAGCCGACACCGAGCACGATCGTGCAGAAGATGATCGGCGAGATCATCATCTTGATCAGTGACACGAAGCCGGTGCCGAGCGGCTTGAGTTCCTTGGCGACACCGGGCGCGGCGAGGCCGAGCGCGATACCGGCGAGCACCGCCACGATCACGGCGATGTAGAGGTAATGGGTTCGGTCCCTGCGGCCCTGAACTGCCTCGGCTGACACCTTTGTCTCCTCGGTCATCGGGCGTCGTCCCAACGCCACTGATGTATGGGGGTCCCGGCGACTATGCGCTCCCCGCGTGAGGCAGGTCACGTTTGCGTTCATTGAGTTCGCGCCGATACGTGCACACTGGTCCCATGCCGCGCGTGCCGTTCTCCCGCAGTACCCCCTCACGCCCGCGCAGCCTGGCAGGGCAGCTCTTCGCGATGCAGGTCGTGATCGTGGCCGCCGTGGTCGCGGGCTGCGCGATCCTCGCGTACGTCAACGCCGACAGCCGGGCCGTGCAGGCCGCCACCGACCGGGTGACGGCCGCCGCCGTGTCGGTCGCCGACTCGCCCGCCGTGGCCGCCGCCGCGCGCTCGCGGGACCCCAGCGCGACCCTGCAGCCGTACGCCGAGAAGGTCCGCGATGACACCGGGGTGGCCTTCGTCACGATCATGGATCCGGACGGGATCCGCTGGACCCACCCGGACCGGACCCTGATCGGCAAGCACTTCCTCGGGCACATCGGGCGCGCGCAGCGCGGCGAGACCTTCACCGAGACGTACACCGGCACCCTCGGGCCGTCGGTGCGGGTGGTGACACCGGTGCGGGACGGCACACGGATCGTCGGGCTGGTGAGCGTCGGGATAACGGTCGAGGCGATCAGCCACCAGGTCCGCGGGCAGCTCACCGTCCTGCTCGGGGTGGCGCTGGCCGCCCTGGTGGTCAGCGGCCTGGGCACCTACGTCGCCAACCGCCGGCTGCGGCGCCACACCCACGGCATGGCCGCGGGCGAGCTGAGCCGGATGTACGACTACCACCAGGCGACCCTGCACGCGGTGCGCGAGGGCCTCGTACTGCTGGACGCCGACCGCCGGGTCGCGCTGTGCAACGACGCCGCCCGCGAACTGCTCGCCCTGCCGGGGGACGTGGTCGGCCGGTACGTGGACCAGCTGGGACTGCCCACCTCGCTGACCGGGGCGCTGCTGGCGGCCGAGCCACGGGTGGACGAGGTCCATCTGACCGCCGAGCGGGTCGTGGTGGTCAACACCTCGCCGGTGCGCGGCGGCGAGCGGCGCGGCACGGTGGTGACCCTGCGCGACCACACGGATCTCCAGGCGCTGACCGGTGAGCTGGACTCGGTACGCGGCTTCGCCGAGGCGCTGCGCTCGCAGGCGCACGAGGCGTCCAACCGGCTGCACACCGTGGTCTCGCTGATCGAGCTGGGGCGGGCGGACGAGGCGGTCGAGTTCGCCACCGCCGAACTGGAGCTGGCCCAGGCTCTGACCGACCAGGTCGTCGCGGCCGTCGGCGAGCCGGTGCTCGCCGCGCTGCTGCTCGGCAAGGCGGCGGAGGCCAGCGAACGGGGCGTCGAGCTGACGGTCACCGAGGACAGCTCGATCGACGACGGCGTCCTGCCGCCCGAACTGGCGGCCCGCGACCTGGTCACGGTGCTGGGCAACCTGATCGACAACGCCATCGACGCGGCTGTCGAGGGTGCCTCGGCCGGCGGCGGCCGGCCCCGGGTGGACGTCACCGCCCGGGTCGACGCCGGTGAACTGCTGCTCCGGGTGGCCGACTCGGGGCGCGGGGTGGACCCCGCCACCATCCGTGAGGTCTTCCGGCGCGGCTGGACCACCAAGAGCGAGGGCCACGGGCTCGGGCTCGCGCTGGTCGAGCAGGCGGCCCGCCGGGCCGGCGGCAGCGTGGGGCTGGACCGCGCGGCGGGCGGCGGCGCGGAGTTCACCGTACGGTTGCCCCTGCATCCGCAAGGCCAGGAGGTCCGTGCATGAGCAGCGCCGGGATCAGGGTTCTGGTCGTCGAGGACGACCCGGTCGCGGCCGACGCGCACCGGATGTACGTCGAGCGTCTGACCGGATTCGAGGTGGCCGCCGTCGTGCACTCCGGCGGGGCGGCCCTGCGCTTCCTGGAGAAGGGGCCCGTCGACCTGATCCTGCTCGACCTCAACCTCCCCGACGGCCACGGCCTCCAGGTCGTCCGCAAGCTGCGCGCGGCCGGGCACACCGCCGACATCGTCGCCGTCACGTCGGCACGGGACCTGGGCGTGGTGCGGCAGGCCGTCTCCGTGGGCGTCGTCCAGTACCTGCTGAAGCCCTTCACCTTCCCCTCGCTGCGGGACCGCCTGGAGCGGTGGGCCCGTTACCGCAGCGAACTGGCCGGCGGCGAGGCCTCCGGCCAGGACGAGGTCGACCGTGCGCTGGCCTCGCTGCGCAGCCCCGAGTCGGTGCTGCCCAAGGGCCTGAGCGTGCCCACCCTGGAGGCCGTCACGGCCGCTCTGCGGCGGGCGTCGCAGGAGGGCGAGGGGATCTCCGCGAACGCCGCGGCGGCGGCGGTCGGCGTCTCCCGGATCACCGCCCGGCGGTATCTGGAGCACCTCGTCGACACCGGCCGGGCCGTCCGCAGCCCCCAGTACGGCCAGGTGGGCCGGCCCGAGCTCTGCTACCGCTGGGCGCCCGGCGCCCGCTGAGCGCCTTCGGCGGCGATCAGCGGGGTACGGGCGTGCGGGGCGAGCCGGGCCGAGGTGGGGCGAGCCGGGCCGAGGTGGCCCCAATGAAGAACAGTAAACTTTCCTAACCAACACCTTGTCGCGAGCATGCCGCGTCGTTAGCGTTTCTCAGCGCACCGTCCCTCCCCCACTCAGGCATACGGAGGCCTGATGAGACGTCATGCCCTGATCCGCGGCGGCCTCCTCGCCGCAGGCCTGCTCCTGACCACCGGCGTACCCAGCGACGCCGCCACCACCGCCGCGCCGACCACCCCCTTCGGCAGCCACCGCGTCGGCTACGCCGCCGGCACCCTGACCCCCACCGGGGAGCAGGCCGCGCTCGACGCCCAGGTGGCGGGCTACTACGCGAAGTGGAAGTCGTACTTCGTCAAGCACAACTGCCGCAGCGACTGGTACGAGGTCCTCTCCCCCGACGCCGACCACCCCTATGTCGCCGAGGCCCAGGGCTACGGCCTGGTGGTGACCGCGACGATGGCCGGGGCCGACCCCGACGCGAAGAAGATCTTCGACGGCATCCTCGCCTTCGTCCTCGCCCACCCCTCCGTCAACAACCCCGGCCTCCAGGCCGCCGAGCAGAACACCGCCTGCACCAGCGTGAACGGTTCGGACTCCGCGACCGACGGTGACCTGGACACCGCCTACGGCCTGCTGCTGGCCGACCGCCAGTGGGGCAGCGCCGGCACGTACGACTACCGGGCACTGGCCGTGCGGCGGATCAACGCCGTCAAGGTGAGCGAACTGAACGCCACCACGCACCTGCTCGAACTCGGGGACTGGTCGTCCGGGAGCTACGACCTCGTCAGCCGGACCTCGGACTGGATGCCGGACCACTTCAGGGCGTTCCGCAAGGCCACCGGGGACAGCACCTGGGACACCGTGCTGAACAGGACCCAGCAGGTCACCGCCGACCTTCAGGCCCGGTACGCCCCGGGCACCGGCCTGCTGCCGGACTTCGTGGTGGACACCACCACCAGCCCCCGGCCCGCCTCCGGCGAGGTGCTGGAGGACCCGCACGACGGCGACTACAACTGGAACGCCTGCCGCGACCCCTGGCGGCTGGGCACCGACGCCGCCCTGTACGGCGACCCGAAGTCCACGACGGCCGCCCGCGCGCTGAGCCGCTGGGCCAGGTCGAGGACCGGCGGCGACCCGGCCCGGATCGTGTCCGGCTACACCCTCGGCGGCACGGCCTACGGGGACCCGGGCGAGCCGGCGTTCTTCGCGCCGTTCGGGGTTGCGGCGATGAACGACAGCGGCGGCCAGGCCTGGCTGGACGCGCTGTGGCGGCAGATGCTCGCCACCGCGCCGAGCTCCTCGGACTACTACTCCACGAGCGTCCAGCTCCAGTCGATGCTCGTCGTCACCCACAACTACCTGACTCCGTGAGGGAATTCATCATGCCCACCGCTTTCCGCCGCCTCGCCGTCACCGGGGTCGCCGCCGTCACCGCCGCGGCGGGCCCGGCCGCCGTCACCGCCCTCACGGCCACCGCCCAGGCCGCACCCCACCGGGCCGCCGCGCTGCCGAGCGGGCTGGCCGCGCCCTACCTCTACCTCGGCTGGGGCGACCCGCCGTCCGCCACGTCGGTGATGTCGGCGACCGGCGTCAAGCAGTTCACCATGGCCTTCGTCCTCGCCGACGGCACTTGCAACCCCGCGTGGGACGGCAGCCGCGCCCTGACGGGCGGCACGGACCAGCGGACCATCAACGCGATACGCGCCGCCGGAGGCGACGTCACCGTCTCCTTCGGCGGCTGGAGCGGCGACAAGCTCGGCGAGCGGTGTTCGTCGGCGGCGAAGCTGGCGGGCGCGTACCAGAAGACCATCGACGCCCTCGGGCTCACCTCCATCGACATCGACATCGAGTCCACCGAGTTCGAGAGCGCGACGGTGCGGCAGCGGGTCGTCGACGCCCTCAAGACCGTCAAGGCCGCCAATCCCGGCCTCCGGACCTACATCACCGTCGGCACCACGACCTCCGGTCCCGACGCCGACGGCCAGGACCTCATCCGGCGCGGCGCGGCCAAGGGCCTCGACCCCGACGCCTGGGCCGTGATGCCCTTCGACTACGACCAGGGCGCCATCGACATGGCCGCCGCCACCAAGTCGGCCGTCAACGGCCTCAAGAACGACGTGGCCGCCGCCTACGGCCTGTCCTCCGACGCCGCATACCGCAAGGTCGGGTTCTCGTCGATGAACGGCATCACCGATGTGGACGGCGAGAGGATCACCCTGGCGGACTTCCGTTCGATGCTCGGCTACGCCAGGAGCCATCACCTGGCCCGGGTGAGCTTCTGGTCGGTCAACCGCGACCGCGCGTGCGGCTCCGGCAGCGACGCCGACTCGTGCAGCGGGATCAGCCAGGGCACGTACGACTTCACCAGGGCCCTGGCGGGCTACACCGGGTGAACGAACGGCGCAGGGCGCCGGCCCCCGGTGGGGTCGGCGCCCTGCGCTGCGACATGACGTACGTCAGATACCAGATACCAGATACCGCATATCAGATATCGCGTATCAGATGCCGGATATCAGACACCTTCGCCGAGGTGGATGACCCGGACCATGTTGGTGGTGCCGGGGACGCCGGGCGGCGAACCGGCCGTGATGATCACGGTGTCGCCCTCGCCGAACTCGCTGAGCTTGAGCATCTCGGCCTCGCAGATGCGCACCATCTCGTCGGTGGTCTCCACATGCGGGACGACGACGGTGGAGACGCCCCAGGTCAGCGCGAGCTGGCTGCGGGTCGACTCGGAGGTGGTGAAGGCGATGACCGGCTGCGGGACGCGGTAGCGGGCCAGGCGGCGGGCGGTGTCGCCGGACTGGGTGAAGGCGACCAGGGCCTTGCCGTCCAGGTAGTCGCACAGCTCGGCGGCGGCGCGGGCCACGGCACCGGACTGCGTACGGGGCTTGCGCCCGTTCAGCGGCCACAGGCCCTGCTTGAGCAGCTCGACCTCGGCGGCCTCGACGATCCGGGACATGGTCTTGACGGTCTCGATCGGGTACTTGCCGACCGACGACTCCGCGGAGAGCATGACCGCGTCCGCGCCGTCCAGGATGGCGTTGGCGACGTCGGAGGCCTCGGCGCGCGTGGGGCGCGAGTTGGTGATCATCGACTCCATCATCTGGGTCGCGACGATCACCGGCTTGGCGTTGCGGCGGCAGAGCTCGATCAGGCGCTTCTGGACGACCGGCACCTTCTCCAGCGGGTACTCCACGGCGAGGTCGCCACGGGCGACCATGACCGCGTCGAAGGCCGCGACGACGTCCTCCATGTTGTCGACCGCCTGCGGCTTCTCCACCTTGGCGATGACCGGGACCCGGCGGCCCACCTCGTCCATCACGCGGTGGACGTCGCGGACGTCCTTGGCGTCGCGCACGAAGGACAGGGCGACCATGTCGGCGCCCATGTTCAGCGCGAAGCGCAGGTCGTCGATGTCCTTCTCGGACAGCGCGGGGACGTTGACGGCGGCGCCGGGCAGGTTGATGCCCTTGTGGTCGGAGATGACGCCGCCCTCGACCACCAGGCAGCGCACGCGCGGGCCCTCGATCTCGATGACGCGCAGCGCGACGTTGCCGTCGTTGATCAGGACCGGGTCGCCGGCGCTGACGTCGCCGGGCAGGCCCTTGTAGGTGGTACCGCAGATGGTCTTGTCACCGGGGACGTCCTCGGTGGTGATGGTGAACTCGTCGCCCGCGACGAGCTCGACAGGTCCGTCCGCGAAGGTCTGGAGACGGATCTTGGGGCCCTGCAGGTCGGCCAGTACGCCGATCGCACGCCCGGTCTCCTCGGAGACCTTGCGCACCCGGTGGTAGCGCTCCTCGTGCTCGGCGTGGCTGCCGTGGCTGAAGTTGAAACGGGCCACATTCATGCCGGCCTCGACCAGTGCCTTCAGCTGGTCGTAGGAATCAACGGCGGGACCCAGGGTGCAGACGATTTTCGCTCGGCGCATGAAGACGATCCTATCGGGTTTGTTCCGCTCCGGAATAATTCCTGTGCGGGCGTGCTGGTTCTCGGTGCGGACGGCGGGCCATAGATTAGAGGGTGACCAGCGAGTACGCCTCCCGCGCGATCTCCATTTCCTCGTCGGTCGGTACGACCGCCACCGCCACCCGGCTGTCCTCAGCCGAGATCAGCCGCGCCGCACTGCCCCTTACGGCATTGCGTACCGCATCCACCTTGATTCCCAGCAGAGCCAGGTCCCGCAGCGCCGCCTCGCGCACCGCGGCGGAGTTCTCGCCGACCCCGGCGGTGAAGGTGACGGCGTCGACCCGGCCCAGTACGGCCGCGTAGGCGCCCACGTACTTGCGCAGCCGGTGGATGTAGATGTCGAAGGCCAGTTGCGCCCGCTCGTCGCCCTCCGCCATCCGGCGGCCGATCTCCCGCATGTCGTTGTCCCCGCACAGCCCCAGCAGGCCGCTGCGCTTGTTGAGCAGGGTGTCCACCTCGTCCGGCGTCATCCCCGCCGTCCGTTGCAGGTGCAGCAGTACGGCCGGGTCCAGGTCGCCCGACCGGGTGCCCATCACCAGGCCCTCCAGCGGGGTCAGCCCCATCGAGGTGTCCACGCACACCCCGCCGCGCACGGCCGAGGCGGAGGCCCCGTTGCCCAGGTGCAGCACGATCACGTTGACGTCGGCGGGGTCCCGGCCCAGCAGCTCGGCGGTGGCGCGCGAGACGTAGGAGTGCGAGGTGCCGTGGAAGCCGTAGCGGCGGATCCGGTGGGCGTCGGCGGTGGCCCGGTCCAGCGCGTAGCGGTAGGCGGCCTCGGGCATCGTGGAGTGGAAGGCGGTGTCGAAGACGGCGACCTGCGGCAGGTCGGGGCGCAGCTCGCGGACGACCCTGATCCCGGTGATGTTGGCCGGGTTGTGCAGCGGCGCCAGCGGTACGAGCGCCTCGACGGCGGCCAGCACCTCGTCGGTGACCAGTGTCGGCTCGGTGAAACGGGTACCGCCGTGCACGACCCGGTGGCCGACCGCCGCCAGCTCCGGCGAGTCCAGGCCGAGGCCCTGGCCGGCCAGTTCGTCGGCGACGTGCTTGAGCGCGGCACCGTGGTCGGGAGCGCCGCCCTGCTCGCCGATCCGCTCGGCCAGTCCGGAGGCCAGACGGCGGCCGTCGGCCATGTCGATGAGCTGGTACTTCACCGACGACGAGCCGGAGTTGATGACGAGCACACGGCTGGCGGTCACTGGTCGGACTCCCCCTGGGCCTGGATGGCGGTGATCGCCACCGTGTTGACGATGTCGGAGACCAGCGCGCCGCGCGACAGGTCGTTGACCGGCTTGCGCAGGCCCTGCAGCACCGGGCCGACGGCGACGGCGCCCGCCGAGCGCTGGACGGCCTTGTAGGTGTTGTTGCCGGTGTTGAGGTCCGGGAAGATCAGCACCGTCGCGTTGCCCGCGACCCGCGACTCCGGCAGTTTGGTGGCGGCCACATGGGCGTCCACCGCCGCGTCGTACTGGATGGGGCCCTCGACCAGCAGATCGGGCCGCAGCCGGCGTACGAGTTCCGTGGCGCGCCGCACCTTGTCGACGTCCGCGCCGGAGCCGGAGGTCCCGGTGGAGTACGAGAGCATCGCGACCCTGGGCTCGACGCCGAACTGGGCGGCGGTGGCGGCCGACTGGATGGCGATGTCGGCCAGTTGCTCGGCGTCCGGGTCCGGGTTGACGGCGCAGTCCCCGTAGACCAGGACCTTGTCGGCGAGGCACATGAAGAACACCGACGACACGATCGAGGCGCCCGGGGAGGTCTTGATGATCTCGAAGGCGGGGCGGATGGTGGCCGCCGTGGAGTGCACGGCGCCGGACACCATGCCGTCGGCCAGGCCCTGTTGCACCATCAGTGTGCCGAAGTACGAGACGTCGGCGACGACGTCGTAGGCCAGCTCGTACGAGACGCCCTTGTGGGCGCGGACGTTGGCGTACAGCTCGGCGAAGCTCTCGCGCAGCGGCGAGGTCTGCGGGTCGACGACCTCGCAGGCGGGTACGTCGAGGTCGATGCCCATTTCGGCGGCGCGCTTGCGCACCGCGTCCTGGTCGCCGAGGAGGATCAGGTCGCAGACGTCGCGGCGCAGCAGCACCTCGGCGGCGCGCAGGATGCGTTCCTCGGCGCCCTCGGGGAGGACGACGCGCTGGCGGGCGGAGCGGGCCCGCTCGATGAGTTCGTGTTCGAACATCATCGGGGTGACGCGCTCGCTGCGCACGACGGAGAGCCGCTGGAGCAGTTCGGCGGTGTCGACGTGCCGCTCGAAGAGGCCGAGCGCGGTCTCGGCCTTGCGCGGGGTGGCGGCGCCGAGTTTGCCCTCCATGGTGGACAGTTCGGTGGCGGTGTGGAAGCTGCCGGCCGGTACGCAGATGACGGGTGTGCCGGGGGCGAGCCGGGTGGCCAGCGCGATGATCTCGGGGCCGGGGCGCTCGTCGAGGGTGAGCAGGATGCCCGCGATGGGGGGTGCGCCGGCGGAGTGGGCGGCCAGCGAGCCGATGATCAGGTCGGCGCGGTCGCCGGGGGTGATCACCATGCAGCCGGGGGTGAGGGCCTTGATGAAGGTCGGCAGCATGGCGCCGCCGAAGACGAAGTCCATCACGTCGCGCGAGAGCCCGGAGTGGTCGCCGAGCAGTACCTCGGCCTCCAGCGCGTGGGCGATCTGGGAGACGGTGGGGGCGGACAGCGCCGGTTCGTCGGGCAGTACGTACGCGGGCACGGGCAGCCGGCGGCTCAGCCGTTCGTTGGTCTCCGCGACGGCGTCGCGCGGGACGCGGTTGGCGATGACGGCGACGATGTCGCAGCCGAGGTTGAGGTAGGCCAGGTGGGCGTTGCGGACCTCGGCGGCGACCGACTCGGCGCTCTGGTCGCGGCCGCCGACCACGGGCAGGACGGAGGCGCCGAACTCGTTGGCCAGGCGGGCGTTGATGCCCAGCTCTCCGGGGAGGTTGGTCTCCTCGAAGTCGGAGCCGAGGACGAGTACCGCCTCGTAGTCGTGGGCCACGGTGTGGAAGCGGTCGACCAGGACGGATATCAACGCGTCGCGGCCCTGCTCGGCCTGGAGGGCGGCGGCCTCCTCGTACCGCGTGCCGTAGGCGGTCCGCGGATCCTGGGAGAGCCGGTAGCGGCTGCGCAGCAGGTCGAACATGCGGTCGGGCACATCGTGCAGCAGTGGCCGGAAGACACCGACCCGGTCCACCTGCCGGGTGAGGAGTTCCATGACCCCCAGCTCGACGACCTGCCGGCCGTCACCGCGGCCGATACCGGTCACGTACACGCTGCGCGTCACGCACTGTCTCCGATCGCTGGAAATGGGAAATCACTGGAAAAGCGG
This sequence comes from Streptomyces sp. RLA131, assembly GCF_056270125.1. NCBI lineage: Bacteria > Bacillati > Actinomycetota > Actinomycetes > Kitasatosporales > Streptomycetaceae > Streptomyces > Streptomyces sp. RLA131. Next base: position 5,825,246 of record NZ_JBWDOQ010000002.1, on the reverse strand, counting down.
CTCAGGGCCCGGGGGCCGCCCGGTCGCGTCTCCGGCCCGGCAGTCCGCCGATCCCTCTTGACAATAGCGTCAGGCCCGCATAAAGCGCCCGCCGGGTCCCGGGGGTGCGCACTGCCGCGGGCCCGGGCTCGCCGGGGACCGCGGATGCGTCTGCGGCAGCCTCGCACGAGAGGGCACATATAGGGTTAACGGTGCGTGTACGGACAATCAAGGAGACCTACCGCCATGCGCATCGGAGTTCTCACCGCCGGCGGCGACTGCCCCGGGCTCAACGCTGTGATCCGTTCCGTCGTGCACCGCGCCGTGACCGAGCACCACGACGAGGTCATCGGCTTCGAGGACGGCTTCAAGGGGCTCCTCGAAGGTCGTTTCCGCCCCCTGGACCTGGACTCGGTCAGCGGCATCCTCGCCCGTGGCGGCACCATCCTGGGCTCGGCCCGCCTGGAGCGGTCCCGGCTGCACGAGGCCGCCGACAACTGGCGGCGGATCTGCGCCGGCTACCGCCTGGACGTGCTGATCCCCATCGGCGGCGAGGGCACGCTCACCGCCGCCCGGATGCTCGCCGACGCCGGGATGCCGGTGGTCGGCGTACCGAAGACCATCGACAACGACATCTCCTCCACCGACCGCACCTTCGGTTTCGACACCGCCGTCACGGTCGCCACCGAGGCCATCGACCGTCTCAAGACCACCGCCGAGTCCCATCAGCGGGTGATGGTGGTCGAGGTCATGGGCCGGCACGCCGGCTGGATCGCCCTGGAGTCCGGGATGGCCGGCGGCGCCCACGGCATCTGCCTGCCCGAGCGGCCCTTCGACCCCGCCGACCTGGTCACCATGGTCGAGGAGCGGTTCGCGCGCGGCAAGAAGTTCGCCGTCATCTGTGTCGCCGAGGGCGCCCACCCGGCCGACGGCACCATGCCGTACGCGAAGGGCGCGATCGACCAGTACGGCCACGAGCGCTTCATCGGGATCGGCACCCGCCTGGCCGCCGAGCTGGAGCACCGCCTCGGCAAGGAGGCCAGGCCCGTCATCCTCGGCCATGTGCAGCGCGGCGGCGTTCCCACCGCGTACGACCGGATCCTGGCGACCCGCTTCGGCTGGCATGCCGTCGAGGGCGCCCACAAGGGCGCCTTCGGGCACATGGCGGCACTGCACGGCACGACGATCGACATGGTGCCGCTGGCGGACGCGGTGACCGCGCTCAAGCGGGTGCCGGACGACCGGATGGAGGAGGCGGAGTCGGTCTTCTGAGCCCCGCGCGGGACGTGTGGGCCGCGCGCGGGACGTGACACACCGGTGGGGGGCACGCGGTCCTGCTCGCGTGCCCCCCACCGTTGTGTGCGGCTCCCGGAAAGGTCTGGGGATCTAGCTCTCGTTGTACACGTGCATGCCGGGGATGGTCAGCGTGCCGCCGAACTGGCCGGCCTGCACGACCGTGACGTCGGTGAAGAAGGCCACCGGCACATTGATCGGGGGCGGGCTGTCGGGCGTGAAGGTGATCGGGATGAGGCCGAAGAGGTTGCCCTTGAGCGACTCGGTGTACATGGTCACCGTGCCGTCCTTGATGGTCGACGTGGAACCGTCGGCCCCCTTCACATGGGACGTCGTACTCCCCGGGCCGTCCACGATCTGGTGCAGGTTCTTGATGTCCACCCCGGTCGCGGTGAACTTGAGGACCTTCTTGACCGTGCCGTTGTGCGTCTTCACCTCGACGATGCCCTTGTAGTCAAGGCCCGTGAGGGTGAGCAGGTCCGACTTGAGGGTCCAGGCCGTGTCGGGGAGCAGCGAGGAGGTCTCCTCGTACTCCGCGTCGGCCAGGGCCTCGGCGTCGCGGGTGGGGCAGGGGTACGCGCTCTTGCTGGACGACGCCGAGGCGCTCGGGGAGGCGGTCGCCGACGACGTGGTGGCGTCGGCGGCGGTGGTCGCCTTCACCACGGCTTCCTTGACCGACTTCTCGACCGTCTCGGTGGCCGCGTCCTTGGTGGAGCTCGCCTTCGGGGTGGCCGTGGCGGTGGCGGTCGCACCGGCGTCGGCCGACGCGTCGTCCGAGGTCGTCGTCGTAGTACTCGTCGTCGTGGTGGTGGACGACTCGGTGCTGCTCAGGCCCAGCAGGTCCTTGAGGGCGTCGCCGACGCCCAGCGGGTCCAGCGGGTTGGTGGTGGCGCTCGCACTGGCCGACGCCGAGGCGCTGGCCGACGCGGACGGTGTGGCCGTCGTCTCCTTCGACTCCCCGGAGGACGAGGACGAATCCGACTCCGCCGACTTGGTCGCCGACGGGGTGGGCGTGGCGGTCGCCTTGGTGTCGCCCGAGGACGACGACGATGACGATGACGTCGACGACTTCGACGACGAGGGACTCGAACTCGTCGACGGGGTGGCCGACTCCGAGGCCTCTTCCGTGGTGTCGGAGCACGAGGTGCCCGAGAACGGGTTCTTCGGCAGCGTGTCGGCGGAGGCCAGTTTCGGCATGAGGCCCATGCCCATGAAAACGGCGGTCGGCATGGCGGCGATGGCTATCGCCTTGCCCGCGGGCACCTGCAACTTGGTCAGCAGCGACTTCCTCGGGGCCGCGTGCCGCGGCCCCGTTCTGACCCGTGAGCCGCCGCTCACGGCCACGTCGGCCTGCTGCCCTTCGTCACCCCGCACTGTGCCTCCCGTTCGCTTCTACGGCGTGGTCGTGACCGTGCCCGTGCTCATGGTCGTGCTCGTGCTCGAAGTGCTGCCCGTCCTCGGGGGACCGGCCGTACTCGCCCTGGCCGCCGTTGTCCGTGTCGCCGCCGTCGGTGTCGCCGCCGTCCGGCAGTTCGGCCGGCTGTGCGCCGGGGTCGGCCGCCGGGCCCGCGGGGGCCCAGGCGACGGCGAGGGCTCCGCCGATCAGGCCGAGCAGGAAGCCCATGAGGAAGCCGCCGATGTTGGAGACGACCAGGGAGACCAGCGAGAGCATGATCGTCGCGACACCCGCGAAGACCCGCGCCACAGCCTGGAACCACATGGTCAGCCCCAGCGTCACCAGCAGTACGCCGATGATCAGCGAACCGGCTCCGGCCGTGGTGGCCATGGCCACCGTGAGCCCGCCGAGGTTGAGATGTGCGTACGGGAAGTACGCGATGGGCCCCCCGGCGAGGATCGTGAGCAGGCCCGCCCAGAACGGCCGCTGCCCGCGCCACGCGTGGAAGCGGAACCGCCAATAGCCGACCCGGCCGTTTGTCTCGGCGCTCATGGAAAACAGCTCCCTGGGACTGGCTTTCAAAGAAAGAGGGTGTGGATGGGAAAGGTGAGGGGCGTCCCGCGCCCCTCACCCCCCTCAGTCAGTGCTTAGAAGCACTCGTAACCTGAGCCGGAGCCCTTCTTGACCGTCATGCTCAGCCCGCTGAGCTTGAAGGTGCCCGCGCTGGTCGCCCAGGCGGTCTGCTTCACGTCGGTCAGAACGGCCTTGTCGGCCTCCTGCGCGAAGGAGCCCGGGAGGGCTGCGTCGCCGGTGTGGATGCCGGGACCCTTCGTGCTGTCGGCCGCCGCGACACCAATGTTGATGTTGGTGAACGTGGCGTCCGCGTTGAGCTGGTCCATGTCGATGTAGAGGTTCTTCGCCTCGACAGGCGAGTCACCGCTACCCGCGCCCAGCTTCAGCGTCACATCGCCGAAGACCGGGACCGGCACGACCACGGACTGGCAAAGGCTCTGGATCGTGGCGCTGTTGAACCCCGCGACCGCGACCGGGACAACCTTGCCGCCGTGCTGGGTGTCGAGTGCCCCGTACTGGACGAAGCCCTCACCGGTCAGCTTCTCGGCCGAAACCTTGAACTGCTGTCCGGACACACTGAACGACGCGGCGAGCGCACCCTGGCCCAGGGCAACACCAATCGCCGCGGTGGCTGCGACGGACGGGACCATGACGACGGCGAACCGCTTCCATCTGGTACCGCCGCGAACGAGCGACTCCATGAAATTTCCTCCTTCTCGGACGTACATCTCCGGCCGAGATCGGGATCCGGGCCTGAAATGGGAGAAGAGCTACGTCCTCGGGAAGGGGAGCGCCATCGACGGGCGGCCATCCCACGGGAGGGCGGACGGCAGTGTCCGTAGCATCGGCGATCACCCCCGAGCGACAACCGCTCGGCCACGCTCTCGCGCAACCTGCTGGACAGGCCCCGCCGGTCGGCAGAGACCCCCCTGTCCACGGGACGCGGCGGTGGCCGCGTACCCGGCCCGGTGGGGACCCGTCCTCCTCAGCACCGACCGGGTGCCGGGCTGCGGTGACGGACCGAGCTTGGCCGATCGTGGTCCATTCCCGGCCGTCGCACAAGGGGCTTCGTTACTAGCGGGTAACGGAGCGATAACCCGCGACGGCAGGACGCAACCAACTCACTCACACTGGGTAGTTGAGTGGGGTCCGTGAAAGTTGGATAAAGAATGATGGAAACGGACGAAAGGGCGCCGTTCTCCTACCACGAGTAACAGAGGCCGCGCTTCATCAAGATTTGGTAAAGCGCGGCCGAGTCATCACCTCGTGAGCGAACACTTTTTCGAGTCCGGTCACCCTGTGTGACGGGGTCAGAACAGTACGCGTGCCAGCGCCGCCCGGGCCGCGGTCACCCGCGGGTCGTCCGTCCCGATGACCTCGAAGAGCTCCAGCAGACGCACCCGGGCGGCGTCCCGGTCGTCGCCCGCCGTCCTGCGCACCGTGTCCACCAGCCTCCCGAACGCGTCCTCCACATGACCGCCGGCCAGATCCAGGTCGGCCGCGGCCAGCTGCGCCGCGACATCGGCCGGGGCGTCCGCCGCCGCCTTGCGCACGGCCTGCGGGTCTGCGTCCTGCACCCGGCTCAGCAGCTCGGCCTGGGCCAATCCGAGCTTCGCCTCCGTGTTGGCGGGGTCGTCGGACAGTACGTTCTTGTACGCCTGAATCGCGCCACCCAGATCGCCCTGGTCCAGCGCGTCGTGCGCCGCCGACAGCGCGAGCTCCTGGGGGGTCGCCGGCCGCTCGGGCTCGACGGCCGGGGCCTCGTCGGCCACGGCTCCCTCGACGGGGGCGCCCTGGATCCCGAACCGCTGCTCCCCCACCGCGATCAGCTGGTCCAGCACCTGGCGGATCTGGTCCTCCGGCGCGACGTCCTCGAAGAGCGGCATCACCTGACCGGCCAGCACCGCGAAGACCGCCGGGATGCCCTGGAGCCTGAACTGCTGGACGAGCAGCTGGTTCGCATAGACATCGACCCGGCCCAGGACGAACCGGCCGCCGTACTCGCCCGCCAGCCGGGCCAGGGCGTCGCCGAGTTCGATACTGACCGGGGCCTGGTCGGCCTCGAAGTTGATGACGACCGGCACCTCGTTGGAGCGCTGGAGTACATCGCTCTCCAGGGTCGCCTCACTGACGTCGAACACAAGGGAAGAAGCGGGTGCGGCGGTCCCGCCGCCGTTACGAGCGGCTTCCGCGCGGGCCTGTTCGGCCTTCGCCTTGGCCTCACTGGCCGCCTTCACCGCGGCGAGGTCGACCACGCCGCTCATGGACATGTTCCGTGGCTGCATGGACCAATCCTCCCCCCTCGACACGGTCCTCGGACAATCGCCCCTTTACGCTACGCGCCGTAGCGTAACACGGCGGGCGCCGGGATAGGCTCCGGAACCATGTCTACCCGCGCCACAGGAAAACCCACCGGCCGCCCGCGCCGCGCTTCGGCCGACGCGGCGATCCTGGAGGCAACCCGTGCCGCCCTGGTGGAACTGGGCTGGGGCGGGCTCACCATGAGCGACGTCGCCGCGCGGGCCGGGGTGGCCAAGACCACGCTGTACCGGCGCTGGACCAACCGGAACGACCTCGTCGTCGACGCCGTCGCCGTCCTCTTCGACGAGCTGCGGCTCCCCGACCGGGGCAGCCTGTACGCCGACATCGAGGGCGTGGTGCTGCAGTTCGCCGCCCTGCTGGAACTGCCCGAGGCCAAGACCGCGCTGATGGCCGTGGTCTCGGAGTCCACCGCCGACGCCGCGCTGCGGCTGCGGATCCGCTCGTCCATCGTCGACCGGCAGAAGCGGCTGGTCGTCGAGGGCCGCCTGCGCGCCCAACAGCGCGGCGAGATCCCCCCGGACGCGCCCGGCGACAACCCGTCACCCCAGATCGACCTCATCTTCGACGTCATCGCCGGGGCCGTCGTCCACCGCGTCCTGGTGACCGGCGAACCGGTCACCCCCGACTGGGCCGCGCGCTTCACAGGCCTGCTGCTCGGCGGCCTGGCCTCGCCCTGAGGGCCCACCGGGCCCCGGTCCGGCCCGGCCCCACCGGCGGACAGCGCCCGCGACCGCCCGCGAGGCCTCAACCGCCCGCCCCGCCCCGGGGTCAGAACCGCGCCGGCTCGGTGTACCCGCCCCACTCCTCGCGGAGCACGCCGCAGATCTCGCCCAGCGTGGCCTCGGCCCGCGCTGCGTCCAGCATCGGTCCGATCATGTTCGTACCGCCCCGGGCGGCGGCCAGCATGGCGTCCAGGGCCGACCGGACGGCCGTCTCGTCGCGGTCCGTCCGGCGGCTGCCGAGGGCGCGGACCTGCTCGCGCTCGACCTCGTGGCTGACCCGCATGATCTCCAGGTCCCCGGTGACCGAGCCGTGGTGGACGTTGACACCGACGACCCGCTTCTCCTTCTTCTCCAGGCCCCGCTGGTAGGCGAAGGCGGCCTCGGCGATCTCGCCGGTGAACCAGCCGTCCTCGATACCGCGCAGGATGCCGGAGGTCATCGGCCCGATGGGGTGCCGGCCGTCGGGAACGGCCCGTGCGCCCATCTCCTTGATCCGGTCGAAGATCCGCTCCGCGTCGGCCTCGATGCGGTCGGTCAGCGCCTCGACGAACCAGGAACCGCCGAGCGGATCGGCGACATTGGTGACGCCGGTCTCCTCCATCAGGACCTGCTGGGTGCGCAGGGCGATCTCGGCGGCCTGCTCGCTGGGCAGCGCCAGGGTCTCGTCGAGGGCGTTGGTGTGCAGGGAGTTGGTGCCGCCGAGCACGGCCGCGAGGGCCTCCACCGCGGTCCGTACGACGTTGTTGTACGGCTGCTGGGCGGTCAGCGACACGCCGGCGGTCTGGGTGTGGAAGCGCAGCCACTGCGCCTTGTCGCTGTTCGCGCCGTACACATCACGCATCCAGCGCGCCCAGATCCGGCGCGCGGCACGGAACTTGGCGATCTCCTCGAAGAAGTCCAGATGCGCGTCGAAGAAGAAGGACAGCCCCGGCGCGAAGGTGTCCACGTCCAGCCCGCGCGAGAGCCCCAGTTCGACGTAGCCGAAGCCGTCGGCGAGCGTGTAGGCGAGCTCCTGCGCGGCCGTGGAACCGGCCTCGCGGATGTGGTAGCCGGAGACCGACAGGGGCTTGTACGCCGGGATGGAACGCGCGCAGTGCTCCATGAGGTCGCCGATCAGGCGCAGATGCGGCTCGGGCGCGAAGAGCCACTCCTTCTGCGCGATGTACTCCTTGAAGATGTCGGTCTGGAGGGTGCCGTTGAGCACGGCCGGGTCGACGCCCTGGCGCTCGGCTGCGACCAGGTACATGCAGAAGACCGGGACGGCGGGCCCGGAGATCGTCATGGAGGTGGTGACCTCGCCGAGGGGGATGTCCCGGAAGAGGACCTCCATGTCGGCGGCCGAGTCGATGGCGACGCCGCAGTGCCCGACCTCGCCGAGGGAGCGGGGGTCGTCGGAGTCCCGGCCCATGAGGGTGGGCATGTCGAAGGCGACGGACAGGCCGCCGCCGCCGGCCTGGAGGATCATCTTGTAGCGCTCGTTGGTCTGCTCGGCGTTGCCGAAGCCGGCGAACTGGCGGATGGTCCAGGTCCGGCCGCGGTAGCCGGTGGGGTGGAGGCCACGGGTGAAGGGGTACTCCCCGGGCCAGCCGATCCGCTCGAATCCGGGCACGTCGACGCCCGGGGGCGGTCCGTACACCGGCTCGACGGGATCCCCGGAGAGCGTGCTGAAGTCCGCGTCCCGCTTGCGGGAGGCGTCGTAGCGGGCCTGCCAGCGCTGGCGGGCCTCGTCGATCGCATCGGCGTCCATACGAACGAATTTACTAGGACGTCCTAGTAAATGTCGATGGCAAACCGCCCACCGCACGGGTGAGACCCGCGGCGGGCGGTTGACCGGCGGGTCAGGCCTTGACGGGCTCCGCGTCACCGGCGGCGGCCGCGATCAGCGGCTCCACCTCGCGCGACACCTTGCGCTCGACGAAGAAGGCGGCCGTCGGAACGGTCCCGGCCAGCAGCACCCACAGCAGCTTGCCGAAGGGCCACTTCGCCTTGGTCCCGAGGTCGAAGGCGAGGACCAGGTACACGACGTAGAGCCAGCCGTGGGCGATGGCGACGACCTGGGTGAAACCCGCCGCGCCGTCGATCTTCAGGACGTACTTGGCGATCACACCGATGGTCAGCAGGATCAGCAGTACGCCGGTGGTGTACGCGAGCGCGCGGTACCGGGTCAGAACACTCTGCTTCATGGCAGTGAGCCTAACCGGCGCGATTCCGGCGCTTTACGCGCCCTCCTCGAAGTCGCCAGCGGCTATCCGCAGCGGCCTCAGCAGGGCGAAGATCTCCCCGCACTCCTCGGCGTCGTACGTGCCGAGGCCGAAATCCATCGCCATCAGGTCCTGGGTCGCGGCGTCGCAGACCTCGCGTCCCTTGTCGGTGATGGAGGCGAGCGTGCCGCGCCCGTCGTTGGGGTTGGGCCGCTTGGCGACCAGACCGGCCAGGACCAGCCGGTCGACGGTGTTGGTGACGGAGGTGGGGTGCACCATCAGCCGCTCACCGATCTTGGACATCGGCAGCTCGCCGGCCTTGCTGAAGGTGAGCAGCACCAGCGCCTCGTAGCGGGCGAAGGTGAGGCCGTACGGCCTGACGACGGCGTCGACCTGGCCGAGCAGGATCTGCTGCGCACGCATGATCGAGGTGATCGCGGCCATCGAGGGCACCCGGCCCCAGCGGCGCTCCCAGGTCTCGTCGGCGCGCGCGATCGGGTCGAAAGGCAGACTCAGCGGCTTCGGCACGGCCAGAGCCTACCCGCCGGTCACATTGAGGGCAGCCATGTCTCAGTGAACGGACCGGACCCGAACAGATGATCTTAAGCGCCGGGCCGAAGGCGAGTATTTCGGGCGTGTTTCAGCCACCCCAAGACCGGAGTCCGTCCGAAAACCACCCCTGTAGGGGGAGGGTTTCCCCTAGTCCTCCGACCGGTTGATCACCCTCTGGCCCTGCTTTGTCCGGAGTAAGCCGCGGCTAAGGGCGGTCCGGCACCCACCTAACCGGCCATTGCCTGTAGTGGACCTGTCATTTACCCGTTGAACGATGCCAAGCTCCTGGCCAGCGCGGATTTATCCGCGCATCCCCCCACACCAACCTCTGACGAGGAGCATCACCTTGCGGAACAAGCTCGTTCTCGGCACCGCGGCGGCAGCAGCCGCGCTCATAGCCTCCGGTCTGCAGTCCTTCTCGGCCAGCGCGGCCCCGGCCCCGTCCTTCGCCGCCTCGATCGCCGGCTCCCAGGTGAAGGCCATCGCCTACGGCACCGCCCAGGCACCGCAGATCGCGGACTCCCTCGGCCTCGGCGCCAAGGAGAAGCTCACGGTCAAGGACGTCGTCGTGGACGCGGACGGCACCCGCCACCTGCGCTACGACCGCACCTACGCGGGCCTGCCGGTGCTCGGCGGCGACCTCGTCGTGCACGAGACCAAGAGCGGCGCCACCAAGTCCGTGAGCCGCGCCACCTCCAAGGCCGTCAAGCCGGCCACCCTCACCCCGGCCGTCTCCGCGGCCGACACCAGGGCGGCCGCCACCGGCACCGTCAAGAAGCTGCTCAAGACCGCCCTGGCCAAGGGCGAGGAGCCGCTGAAGTCGGTCGGTACGGCGGGCAAGCCCGAGAAGGTCGTCTGGGCCGTCTCCGGCACCCCCCGCCTGGCCTACCGCACGGTGGTCACCGGCACCCAGGCCGACGGCACGCCGAGCAAGGTCAACGTCATCACCGACGCCTCGACCGGCGCCGTCATCGAGAAGTACGAGGGCATCGAGACCGCCACCGGCACCGGCAACGGCGTCCGGGTCGGGTCCGTCCCCCTCACCACCACCCTGAGCGGCACCACCTACTCGCTCAAGGACGCCAGCCGCGGCGGCATCTACACCACGGACCTGAACAACAAGGCCACCAGTTCGACGGGCACCACCTTCACCGACACCGACAACGCCTGGGGCACCGGCAGCACCTCCAGCCGCCAGTCGGCCGGTGTGGACGCCCAGTTCGGCGCCGCGGCCACCTGGGACTACTACCTCAACACCTTCAGCCGCAGCGGCATCAAGAACAACGGTGTCGGCTCGCTGTCGCGCACCCACTACGGCAGCAGCTACGTCAACGCCTTCTGGGACGACAGCTGCTTCTGCATGACCTACGGCGACGGGTCGGGCAACGCCTCCCCGCTCACCTCGCTCGACGTCGCGGGCCACGAGATCTCCCACGGCGTCACCTCCAACACCGCGGGCCTGAACTACACCGGTGAGTCCGGCGGCCTCAACGAGGCAACCTCCGACATCTTCGGCACCATGGTCGAGTTCTACGAGAACCTCTCCGCCGACACCCCGGACTACCTCATCGGCGAAGAGATCGACATCAACGGCGACGGCACCCCGCTGCGCTACATGGACAAGCCCTCCAAGGACGGCGGCTCCGCCGACTACTGGTCCTCGACGGTGAAGAACCTCGACGTCCACTACTCGTCGGGCGTGGCCAACCACTTCTTCTACCTGCTGTCCGAGGGCAGCGGCTCCAAGACCATCAACGGCGTCAGCTACTCCAGCCCGACGTACAGCGGCACCACCGTCACCGGCATCGGCCGCGCCAAGGCCGCCGCGATCTGGTACCGCGCGCTGAGCGTGTACTTCACCTCCACCACCAACTACGCGAGCGCCCGCACCGGCAGCCTGAAGGCCGCCGCGGACCTGTACGGCAGCTCCTCCACCGAGTACGCCGCCGTCGCCGCCGCCTGGACCGGTGTCAACGTCAGCTGACCCGGCAGGCCCTCACGGCCGACCAGCGCCGGCGGTGGCGCGTCCCCCGAGCCCCACGGGACGCGCCACCGCCGGCGCACGTCATCCCGCTTCATCCCGCGGCTCCCGCGTCAGCCACGGCTCCCGCGTCAGCCGGTGTCACTCCGCGTCAGCCGCTGTCAGCCCGGGTCGCCCTCAGTTCCCGCACCACACCCAGCACACAGACACAGCCCACCACCCCGGCCCCCGCCACCACCACATGCACCGGCGCGAACTCCGCCGCCACACCCGCCAGCGCCATCCCCAGCCCCTGCGTCGTCATCAGGCCGGCCGTCATCAGGGTCATCGCCTGCCCCCGCACCTCCTCCGGCACGGCGCGGACGAACCACCGGTCCAGCCCCAGGCTGTACGTGATGCCCCAGCCGGTCAGGAACTGGACCAGCAGGGCCCAGCCGAGGGTGGGGTGCAGCAGGTAGCCCAGCGGCGGCAGCATGGACACCACCGCGACGGGGACGATGAGCCGGGCGCGGGCGGCGGGGCCGAGCAGTGAACCGACGAGGAGCTCGCCGGTGACGGCCCCGACGGGCATACCGGTCATGAGCAGGCCGAGACCGGCCGGACCGAGGCCGAGCGAGTCGGCGTACGGCGTCATCAGCGCCTCGGACCAGACGACGAACATCGGCGGAACCCAGTACAGCAGGAGCAGGGCGCGGATCCGCCGGTCGCCGAGCAGGCGCCCGATACCGGCCGAGGTGGTGAGCCGCGCCCCGGCCCCCGTACGGGCCGGGCGGGCCCGCGTACCGGTGAGCAGCAGCAGCGCGGAGCCGAGGAAGGCGACCGCGGTGAGCACGAGGACCGAGCGCGGGGAGACGACGGCGAGCAGCAGCCCGCCCGCCGCGAACCCGGCGAGTTGCGCGCTCTGCGCGACCAGCCGGAGCAGCGACCGGCCCAGGACGAAGCGGTCGCCCTCGCCCAGGATGTCGCTGAGCGTGGCCGCCCGGGTGCCGCCGAACACCGGCCCGACGACGGCCGTCGCGCAGCGCAGCACCAGCAGCACGGCGATCGGTGCGCTCGGCACCACCATCCCCGCCGCGCAGACCGCGCAGACCAGGTCGCACCCCACGAGCACCCGGCGGGGCGGATACCGGTCGGCGACCGACGACAGCAGCGTCCCGCCCACCACGTACGGCAGCATGCCCAGCGCCCAGGTCAGCGCGCTCAGCAGCGGTGACCCGGTCAGCCGGTAGACCAGGACGGACAGGGCGAGTTCGCAGACGACGCGGCCCAGCATGGACACCACGTCCGCCGCGAAGACGAAGCGGAACTCGCGGACGGCGAACACCGACCGGTAGCCGGCACTGGGCTCGGCAGCCGGAATCGCACCCGAGCGGGCTTTGGTTGGCATGGCAGCAGCGTGGGGCACGCCGTCCGCGCGCCGTAGTCTTTCGGCCTGAGACGAATCCAGGACGGGAGGGGGCGGGCCGGCCGTGCCGCTGCATCTGCGTTTCGGCACCGACGACCTGCTGCGCTGCCGGTTCGCGCTGTCGCCGCTGTGCGAGACGCACGAGGCGGTACGCACCCTGCGGCGCCCCGAGCGGCACGGCTACCACCAGCCGTGGCTGCGGCGGATGCGGGATGCGGTGGCGGGGCTGGATCTGGCGCCGCTGTGGCTGTTCATGCCGCAGCCGGGCTACACCCCGGACTTCCTGGGCCGCCCCCCGGCCGCTCCGGCGCCCTCCTTCGAGGACGAGCTGGCGCTGCTGCGCGGCACCGACCCGGCGCTGGCCCGGGCGGAGATGGCCAGGTCCCTGGCCGGGACGCCGGGTGCCGCGCGGTCGGCCCTGGGCCGGGAGCTGCTGGCGGATCCGGCGGCGGCCGTCCAGCGGCTGGCCGATGCCACCGAACGGGCCTGGCTGGCGCTGGTGGCCCCGGACTGGCCCCGGCTGCGGTCCCTGCTGGAGGCCGATATCGCCTACCGTTCACGGCAGTTGGCCAACGACGGGCTGGGTGGGCTGTTCACCGGCCTGCACCCCGAACTGGTCTGGGCGGACGGCACGCTGACCCTGCGCACCCGGGACGGCATCCTGGAGGAACAGCGGCTCGACGGCCGGGGGGTGCTGCTGCTGCCCAGCGCCTTCGCCTGGCCGGACGCGGTCAGCGGTTTCGCCGAGCCCTGGCAGCCGACGGTGATCTACCCGGCGCGCGGTGTCGGCGGGCTGCGGCAGACCCCGCGGACGCCTTCGGACGCGCTGGTCGGCCTGCTGGGCCGCAACCGCGCCGCCGTCCTCGGCGGCCTCGACGAACCGGCCTCCACCAGTGCCCTGGCCGGCCGGCTCGGCCTGGCCGCGTCCTCGGTCTCCGCCCACCTGACCGCGCTGCGCGTCGCGGGCCTGCTCACCTCGCGCCGTCACGGGCACCAGGTGCTGTACGAGCGCACGCCGCTGGGCACCGCCCTGGCCGGCGCGGGCACGGCGTAAAGGCCCCGGGCCCCCACGGGCCCGTCCAACGGATCGCCGGGCCTTCGGCCGCGCGATCCTCGAACGCCTAGGACCCGCCGGCCGACAGGTGCCGCTCGATCGTGTCGACCTTGGCCGTCAGGCCGTCCGTCACGCCCTGGCGGATGTCGGCCTTGAGCACCAGCGAGACCCTCGGGGCGCGTGCCTCGACCGCCGCGACCGCGCGCCTGACGACGTCCATGACCTCGTCCCACTCGCCCTCGACGGAGGTGAACATCGCGTCGGTGCGGTTCGGCAGCCCGGACTCACGGACCACCCGGACGGCGTCGGCCACGTACTCGCCGACCTCCTCGCCGACGCCGAGCGGGGTGACGGAGAAGGAGACGATCATGCCTTGGCACCTGCTTCGGCCGCTTCCGCACGGGCGCGGGAGGCGATCACGCTGTCCTGCGTCTCACGGCTCAGCTTGCGCTCGGCGAAGAAGCCGCCGGTGGGCAGGACGGACAGCACGAGGTAGAGCGCGGCCCGGCGGAGCGGCCACTTCGCCCGCTTCCAGGCGTCGGCCCAGAAGAGTACGTAGAGGATGAAGAGGATGCCGTGGATCATGCCCATGGCCGGGACCGCGTTGAAGTCCGTGGTGCGCTTGAGCACCGAGCAGACCAGGAGCAGCAGGAAGGACACCGCCTCGGGGGCGGAGACCAGGCGGAGCCGGCGCAGCGCCGATGCTGTGTTGATGTCCACGGATCACCTTCGGGGTCGGGGCTCGGGGCCGGTGCCGGCCCGCACAGCTTGTGCACGCGTTCACAAGGTGTGCCCATTATCGCCCGCCGGACCGCGGGCCGCCGCACCGGGGGTCGGCAACCGCCGGTACGCCCGGTAGCGTCCCCCTCCACAGCACACACCGGCGACGGGGATGGAAAGCGATGACGTTCGACTGGGACCGCCGGACCTGCTCCCGTAAGGGACATGTCACCTACGCCCCGGACGAGGACCACCTGCGGGAACGGCTGCACGCGGCGACCGCGCTCGGCGACGCCTGGCGCTGCCTGCGCTGCGGCGACTTCGCCCTCGGCGAGCCGCACGGCTCCGGCCCGGCCGACCACGCGCCCGAGGTGCCGCGCGGGCGGGCGCTGCGCGACCTGTTCATCCTGCGCTTCCTGGCCGTGGAGCGGGCGCTGCGCGGGATCTTCATCGTGCTGGCCGCCTGGGCGGTGTGGCGGTTCAGCAACCGGCAGGACGCGGTGCACCGGTTCTTCGAGGAGAACCTCACGGTCTTCCGGCCGGTCGCCCGGCACTTCCACTACGACGTCGACCACTCCCCCGTCGTCGACACCATCCGCAAGACCTTCGAGTACAAGCACTCGACGCTGCTGATCGTCGCCGTCGCGCTGCTGCTCTACGCGCTGATCGAGATCGTCGAGGCCGTCGGCCTGTGGATGACCAAGCGCTGGGCGGAGTACCTGACGGTCGTCGCGACCGCCGCGTTCCTTCCGCTGGAGATCTACGAGCTGACCGAGAAGGTCAGCTGGATCAAGATCGCGACCCTGGTCCTCAACATCCTGGCCGTCCTCTACATCCTGGTCTCCAAGCGGCTGTTCGGGCTGCGCGGCGGTGTGGAGGCCTTCGAGGCCGAGCGGCGCGGCGCCTCGCTGCTGGAGGTCGAGGTGGCGGCGGGCGAAGCGCCCTCGGCCGTGGCCCCGGCTCAGGGTACGGTCTGACCCGTGGCGCGATTCCGACTGCAGGGCAGCAAAGTGCTCGCCGTGGACATGACCGGCGATGCCGTGAAGGCGAAGAACGGCGCGATGGTCGCGTACGACGGCCAGATGGCGTTCAAGAAGATGTCCGGGGGCGGTGAGGGCCTGCGCGGCATGGTGACCCGCCGGCTCACCGGTGAGTCGATGGAGGTCATGGAGGTGAAGGGGCACGGCACCTGCTTCTTCGCCGACCGCGCGAGCGAGATCAACCTGGTCCGGCTCGGCGGTGAGAAGCTGTACGTCGAGGCGAGCAACCTGCTGGCCACCGAGGCCACCCTGCGCACCGGCACCACTTTCACGGGTCTGCGCGGCGCCTCCCAGGGCAACGGGCTGTTCACCACGACCGTCGAGGGTGTCGGCCAGGCCGCCATCACCTCCGACGGGCCGGCCATCGTGCTGCGGGTCACCTCCGGCACGCCGCTGAACGTCGACCCGGGCGCGTACGTCGCCCACACCGGCAACCTCCGGCAGAACCTCCAGACGGGAGTGAGCTGGCGGGCGCTGATCGGTGAGAGCGGCGGCGAGTCCTTCCAGATCCGCTTCGAGGGCGAGGGCCTGGTCTACGTCCAGCCCAGCGAGCGCAACACGGTCGGGGGGCAGTTCTAGCCATGGCCTTCACCCGGATCAACTCCAAGATGGTCGAGGCCCAGGTCGTCCCGGGGCAGCGGCTGTTCAGCCAGCGCGGAGCCATGCTCGCGTACCGGGGCGAGGTCACCTTCACCCCCAACATGCAGGGCGGGCAGGGCGGCGTCGCCTCCATGATCGGGCGGCGGGTGGCCGGCGAGGCCACCCCGCTGATGACGGTGGAGGGGCGCGGCTCGGTGATGTTCGGGCACGGCGGCCACCACGTCCACACCATCGACCTGCGCGGCGACACCCTGTACGTCGAGGCGGACCGGCTGCTGGCCTTCGAGGGCACCCTGCGGCAGAGCACCATGTTCATGGGCTCCCAGGGCGGCGTCATGGGCGTCATCCGGGGCCAGGTGACCGGGCAGGGGCTGTTCACCACCACCCTGCAGGGGCAGGGCGCGGTCGCCGTGATGGCCCACGGCGGCGTCATCGAGCTGCCGATCACCCCGCAGCGGCCGGTCCATGTCGACCCCCAGGCGTATGTCGCCCACCGCGGCGACGTACGCAACAAGCTGTCCACGGCGCTGGGCTGGCGCGACATGGTGGGGCGCGGCTCCGGCGAGGCCTTCCAGCTGGAGCTGTCCGGCCAGGGCACGGTGTACGTGCAGGCGTCGGAGGAGAAGCTGTGACGCGGCGTCCGCCCGCGCGGGAACAACACACCGGCCGCCGGCGGCCGGACGGCACCACGGCCGCGCGGCCGGGTGCGGCACCACGAGGAGAGGCCCGATGACGTCCCCGTTCCCCGGCCCGGGAGGGCCCGTCGCCCATGACCCGTACACGCTGCCGGTCGACGACAACGTCAATCCGTACGCGTTCTGCGTGGACCTCAAGGGCCAGTGGTTCCTGCAGAAGGGCAAGATGATCGCCTACTACGGGCAGATCACCTTCAACGGGATCGGCCACGGCGCGCTCGACGGCCTGGTCCGCACCAACTTCCACTCCCCGCTGCACGCCGCCGACTGGGTGGTCGCCGAGGGGCAGGGCAAGCTGCTGCTCGCCGACCGCGCCTTCGACGTCAACTCCTACGACCTCGACAACGGCAATCTGACCATCCGGTCGGGGAACCTGCTGGCCTTCCAGCCCGGTCTGTCGCTCAAGCAGTCGATCATCCCGGGGTTCCTGACCCTCATCGGCACCGGCAAGTTCGTCGCCGCCTCGAACGGCGCCGTGCACTTCGTGGAGCCGCCGGTCCGGGTCGACCCGCAGGCCCTGGTGGGCTGGGCGGACTGCCCGTCGCCCTGTCACCACTACGACCACAGCTATATGCGGGGGGTGCTCGGCGGCATCCGGGCGCTGACCGGCATCGGCGGCACCTCGGGGGAGGAGCACCAGTTCGAGTTCGTCGGGGCCGGCCAGGTGCTGCTGCAGTCGACGGAGGTCCTGATGCCCGAGCTGCCGACCGGGGCCACCCCGCACGAGCAGGGCGTTCCCGGCGGCGGCCACGCCCAGCAGCCCGGCGCGCCGAGGCTTCCCGGTCAGCTCGGCGACCTCCAGCGCCGCTTCGGTCTGTGACCGCCCGAACACGCAAGGGGTACCCCAGATAGTCCGGTTTTCAACTTTCTTGGTATACTCACAGCATGCAGACGGAGACGACGACGGAGACCCCGAACGGCACCATCTGGCTCACCCCTGAGCAGCAACGTGCCTGGCGCACCCATCTGGAGGTCAGCAAGCTCCTGACCCACCAGCTCGAACGCGACCTCCAGCCCTTCGGACTGACGTACAACGACTACGAGATCCTGGTCAACCTCTCCGAGGCGCCCGACCGGCGCCTGCGCATGTCCGACCTCGCCCGTGCCACCCTGCAGTCCAAGTCCCGCCTCTCGCACCAGATCTCCCGGATGGAGACCGGCGGCCTCGTCCGCCGCGAGAACTGCGAGTCCGACCGCCGGGGCCTGTACGCCGTCCTCACCGACGCCGGCTGGGACACCATGCAGAAGGTCGCCCCGCACCATGTGGCCGCGGTCCGGGAGCACTTCATCGACCTGCTCACCGGCGAGGACCTGACGGCCCTGCAGCGGTCCCTGACACCGGTGGCGGAGCACCTGCGGGCGGTGCGCGGGCGCGGCTGACGGCCCCTGGCGAAGCGCTTCGATTGCCTCCGGCAGCTCTCTCCCCGAACAACGGGCGCAGAAGAAGCTGTCGGAGGTCTTTTCTTCGAAGCGCTTCGATTCTATCGTCGCACCGCTCGCGCCGAGCCGTGGTCCACGCGAGCGCCCCCACCGGAGCGAAGGTGCTACGAGCCATGCCAGAAGACATCCAGCAGGACGCCCAGGACTCCTCCGCCGCCCGCGGATACGCCCGCCGCGGCGTGCTGCGCGCCGGCGCCGCCACCGCCGTCGCCGCGGCGGCCGTCGGCACCGGGACACCGTCCGCACGGGCGGCAGGGGCCGCCTCGGGACACCCCGCGGCCCCGTCCCCGGTCGCGCCGCGCGCGGTCGAGCACACCCGCGCCGGCGCCGGGGCGCCCGTCTGCCAGGCGTACACCTGGGGCAACGCCAGGATCGACGGCGGCGGCTTCATACCCGGCGTGATCTTCAACCGCACCGAGCCGGGACTGGTCTACGTACGCACCGACATCGGCGGCGCGTACCGGCAGGACAGCAGGAGCAGGCGCTGGATCCCCCTCACCGACTGGATCGGCTGGGACGACTGGGGCCTGACCGGCATCGTCAGCATCGCCAGCGACCCGGTGGAACCGCGCCGCGTATACCTGGCCGCGGGCTCGTACACCACCGACGCGGACCCCGGCAACGGCGCCGTGCTGCGCTCCGCCGACTACGGCCGGACCTGGCAGCGCACCGACCTGCCCTTCAAGCTCGGCGGCAACATGCCCGGCCGGGGCATGGGCGAGCGGCTGGCCGTCGACCCCAACCGCAACAGGATCCTGCTCCTCGGCGCCCCCAGCGGGAAGGGCCTGTGGCGCAGCAGCGACCGCGGCCAGAGCTGGAGCCAGGTCACCGCCTTCCCCGACCCCGGCCTGTACGCCGACGACCCGACCGACACCAGCGGCTACCAGAGCGACCCGATGGGCCTGGTCTGGGTCCTGTTCGACAAGGGCAGCGGCACCGCGGGCAGGGCCACCCCGACGTTCTACGTCGGCGTCGCCGACAAGGACAACAGCGTCTACCGCACCACCGACGGCGGCTCCACCTGGGCCCGGGTCGACGGCCAGCCCACCGGGCTGATCCCGCACAAGGCGGTCCTGGAGGAGTCCTCCGGCAGCCTGTACGTCGCCTACAGCGACGTCGCGGGCCCGTACGGCGGCGCCCGGGGCGCGCTGTGGAAGCTCGACACCGCCTCCGGCGACTGGACCGACGTCAGCCCGGTGGCCGGCGCCGCCTTCGGCTTCAGCGGCCTCACCGTGGACCGGCAGAACCCGGACACCGTGATGGTCACCGGCTACAGCAGCTGGTGGCCGGACACGCTCGTGTACCGCAGCACCGACGCCGGCGCGACCTGGAAGTCGCTGTGGGAGTGGGACGGTTACCCCGACCGCGTCAACCACTACACGATCGACGTCTCCACGAGCCCGTGGCTGACCTGGGGCCGGGGCGAGCGGGACCAGTACCCCGAACTCTCCCCGAAACTCGGCTGGATGACCGAGACCCTGGAGATCGACCCCTTCGACTCCGACCGCATGATGTACGGCACCGGCGCCACGCTGTACGGCACCGGGAACCTCACCGACTGGGACTCCGGCGGCCTCGTGGCCATCGAGCCGGTGGCCCGGGGCATCGAGGAGACCTCCGTCGCCGATGTCATCAGCCCGCCCACCGGCGCCCATCTGCTCTCCGGGCTCGGCGACATCGGCGGCTTCCGGCACGCGGACCTCGCCGTGGTCCCGCAGATGTTCCTGGACCCGGTCGCCGGTTCCACCACCTCCCTGGACTACGCGGGCCTGGACGGCGACCGCGTCGTGCGGGTGGGCAACTCCGAGGCCGGCGTACGCTTCGCCTCCTCCACCGACAACGGCCGCACCTGGGCCACCGCGGGACCCGAGCCGCAGGGCACCTCGGGCGGCGGCACCGTCGCCCTCGGCGCCGACGGCGGGCACACCGTGTGGAGCCCCGCCGGGGCCGCCGTGCACCACCTCGCCGGCGGCGTCTGGGCGGCCAGCGGCGGCGTCCCCGCGGGCGCCCGGGTCGAGGCCGACAAGACCACGCCGGGGGTCTTCTACGCCTACGCGGTGTCCGCCGGCACCTTCCACCGCTCCACCGACGGCGGGGCCACCTTCAGGGCCTGCGCCGCCACCGGCCTGCCCACCGACGGCAACGTCCGCTTCGCCGCCGTCCCCGGCCACCCCGGCCATCTGTGGTTCGCCGGCGGCAGGACCGGCGCCGCGTACGGCCTGTGGCGCTCCACGGACGGCGGTGACACCTTCGCCCGGCTGGCCGGCGTCGACGAGGCCGACGCCGTGGGCTTCGGCCGGGCCGCCGCCGGCCGGCGCCATCCCGCCGTCTTCGTGTCCGCCCGGATCAGCGGCGTCCGCGGCCTCTTCCGCTCCGACGACGCCGGTGCCACCTGGCTGCGTATCAACGACGACCGGCACCAGTTCGGCTGGACCGGCGCCGCCATCACCGGCGACCCCCGCGTCTTCGGCCGGGTCTACGTCGCCACCAACGGCCGCGGGGTGGTCCACGGCGACCGCGCCTGACCCGCCACCCCGCCAGGACCCGACAGGCCCGGTCAGGCCCCGCCAGGACCCGTCAGGCGCGGTCGGTGAGTCCGGCCACCAGTTCGTCGGCGGCCCGGTACGGGTCCAGGTCACCGGCGACGATGCGATCGGCGAGGGCGTCGAGGCGGCGGTCGCCGTGCAGGTCGCCGATGCGTTCGCGCAGGGTGGTGACGGCGATGTGCTCGACCTCCAGGGCGGCGCGGCGGCGCCGCCGGTCGGCCAGGACGCCGTGCTCCTCCATCCAGGCCCGGTGCTTCTCCAGGGAGGCGACCACCTCGTCGATGCCCTCGCCGCGGGCGGCGACGGTCTTGACGATGGGGGGCCGCCAGTCGCCGGGAGTGCGGGACTCGCCGAGGGCGAGCATGTGGTTGAGCTCGCGGGCGGTGGCGTCGGCGCCGTCGCGGTCGGCCTTGTTGACGATGTAGAGGTCGCCGATCTCCAGGATGCCGGCCTTGGCGGCCTGGATGCCGTCGCCCATGCCGGGGGCCAGCAGGACCACCGAGGTGTCGGCCTGGGCGGCGATCTCGACCTCGGACTGGCCCACGCCGACCGTCTCGACGAGGATCACCTCGCAGCCGGCGGCGTCGAGGACCCGGATGGCCTGCGGGGCGGCCCAGGCGAGGCCGCCCAGATGGCCGCGGGTGGCCATGGAACGGATGTACACGCCGGGGTCGGAGGCGTGGTCGGACATCCGGACCCGGTCACCGAGCAGCGCGCCGCCGGAGAACGGCGAGGAGGGGTCGACGGCGAGCACCCCGACCCGTTTGCCGGCCCGGCGGTAGGCGGTGACCAGGGCCGAGGTCGAGGTGGACTTGCCGACACCGGGTGATCCCGTCAGGCCGACCACGTAGGCGCCGCCGGTGAGCGGGGCGAGGGCGGCCATGACGTCGCGGAGCTGCGGGGACGCCCCCTCCACGAGGGAGATGAGCCGGGCCACGGCGCGGGGGCGGCCCTGCCGTGCCTGCTCGACCAGGGTGGGGACGTCCACCATCACTGCTCCGTTCGGTACGGGTGGGTCACGCGCGCGGTCACTTGCCGGGGACGCGGATGATCAGAGCATCGCCCTGACCGCCGCCACCGCACAAGGCCGCCGCACCGACGCCTCCGCCACGCCGCCCGAGCTCCAGGGCGAGGTGCAGCACCAGCCGGGCGCCCGACATACCGATCGGGTGACCGAGGGCGATCGCACCGCCGTTCACGTTCACCTTTTCAGGTGTTACCCCCAGGTCCTTCATGGACTGGACGGCGACCGCGGCGAACGCCTCGTTGATCTCGATCAGATCCAGGTCGGAGACGTCCAGGCCGTCCTTCTTCAGGGCGTGGGCGATGGCGTTGGAGGGCTGGGACTGCAGCGAGTTGTCCGGGCCGGCGACATTGCCGTGGGCGCCGATCTCGGCGATCCACCCCAGGCCCAGTTCCTCGGCCCTGGCCTTGCTCATCACGACCACGGCGGCCGCGCCGTCGGAGATCTGCGAGGAGGTGCCGGCGGTGATCGTGCCGTCCTTGGTGAAGGCGGGGCGCAGCCGGCCCAGGGACTCCGCCGTGGTCTCGGCGCGGATGCCCTCGTCCTTGCTGAAGACGACGGGCTCGCCCTTGCGCTGCGGGATCTCGACCGGGGTGATCTCGGCCTCGAAGACGCCGTTCTTCTGCGCGGCGGCGGCCCGCTGGTGGGACAGCGCCGCGATCTCGTCCTGCTCGGCGCGCCCGATGCCCAGCCGGGTGTTGTGCTTCTCGGTGGACTCGCCCATGGCGATGTTCTCGAAGGCGTCGGTCAGGCCGTCGTACGCCATCGCGTCCAGCACTTCCACGGCCCCGTACTTGTAGCCCTCACGGGACTTGGGGAGCAGGTGCGGGGCGTTGGTCATGGACTCCTGGCCGCCGGCGACCACCACGTCGAACTCGCCGGCGCGGATCAGCTGGTCGGCCAGCGCGATGGCGTCGAGGCCGGACAGGCAGACCTTGTTGACGGTGAGCGCCGGGACGTTCATCGGGATACCGGCCTTGACGGCGGCCTGGCGGGCGGGGATCTGGCCGGCGCCGGCCTGCAGCACCTGGCCCATGATCACGTACTGCACCTGGTCGCCGCCGATGCCGGCCCGCTCCAGGGCGGCCTTGATGGCGAAGCCGCCGAGGTCGGCCCCGGAGAAGTTCTTGAGGGAGCCGAGCAGACGGCCCATGGGGGTGCGCGCACCCGCGACGATCACGGAGGTCCGTGCTGCCTGGCTGTCCTGGCTGGTCATGACGCGGCCCCTTTGCACAGAGGGAGAGTTAACGAACGTTTTACGAGGGTGCAGCCAATGTACTGAGCGGTAGTCCGGCGGTCACCCGGCGGAGGGTGTGATGGCGCGCACGTTGCGTGACCATGCGCCGGAGCGGTGCACTGGACTCATGCTGACTCGAATCGACCACATCGGTATCGCCTGTTTCGACCTCGACACCACCGTCGAGTTCTACCGTGCCACCTACGGCTTCGAGGTGTTCCACTCCGAGGTCAACGAGGAACAGGGGGTACGCGAGGCCATGCTCAAGATCAATAACACCGACGACGGCGGTGCCTCCTACCTCCAGCTGCTGGAACCGACCCGCGAGGACTCCACCGTCGCGAAGTGGCTGGCCAAGAACGGCGAGGGGGTGCACCACATCGCCTTCGGCACGGCCGACGTCGACGGGGAGGCCGCCGACATCAAAAGCAAGGGTGTTCGGGTTCTCTACGACGAACCGCGCACCGGTTCGATGGGGTCCCGGATCACGTTTCTGCACCCCAAGGACTGTCACGGGGTACTCACCGAGCTCGTCACGTCCGTCAAGGACCACTGACCCAGGCCCATTCACCCCGGTAGAGTGACCGAGCGACCCCGGGGTGGGCCGGTTGGGGTACCGGCCCGCGCTTCGGCGTGGATCAGACACAATTCTCCGTAAGGCCCTGCCACAAACAGGGCCCCGGGGAATCTCACTCGGTTGGCGGGTGGGTACACCAGGACGGACGGATGGGACCGCGGAGTGCGGGGCTACGACCGCTACGAGGTTGAGGGCGACCACCTCTCGCAGTTCGAGGCCGAGATGGAACGGCTTCGGACCGAGCGGGACAAGGTGCTGCAACACGCAGACGACCTCGGCTACCAGGTGGAGGTGCTGCGCGCCAAGCTGCACGAGGCGCGCCGCAACCTCGCGTCCCGTCCTGCCTACGACAACCTGGGCCACCAGGCCGACCAGCTGCTGCGCAACGCCGAGATCCAGGCGAACCAGCTGCGCGCCGACGCCGAACGCGAGCTGCGCGAGGCCCGTGCGGCCACCCAGCGGCTGCTGCAGGAGCAGGCCGAGCGGCAGGCGCAGCTGGCGGCCGAGTGGCACGCCGAGGCCGTCGCGCGCCGCCGTCGCCTGGACGAGGAGCTGGCCGAGCGCCGGGCCAGCGTCGAGCAGCACGTCAACGAGAACGTGGCCTGGGCCGAACAGCTGCGGGCCCGCAGCGAGGCGCAGGCACGGCGGCTCATGGACGAGTCCCGGGCCGAGGCGGAGGCCGGGCTGGCCGCCGCCCGGGCCGAGGCGACACGCATCGCGGAGGGCGCCCGTGAGCGCCTGGAGTCCGAGACCGGATCCGCACGGGCCGAGGCCGAGCAGCTGCTGCGCCGGGCCCGCACCGACGCCGAGCGGCTGCTGAACGCGGCCGGCACCCAGGCCCAGGAGGCCACCAGCCAGGCCGAGCAGCTGCGCAGCTCCACGATCGGCGAGGCCGACCAGGCCCGCCAGCAGGCCGCCGAGCTGACCCGCACCGCCGACGAGCGCAAGCGCGAGGCCGAGGAGACGCTGCGCGAGGCGAAGGCCGAGGCCGACCGGCTGCGCGAGGAGGCCGCCGCCAACGCGGCCAAGCGGCTGGCCACCGTGGACGCCGACAACGAGCAGCGCACCCGCACCGCCCGCGCCGAGATCGCCCGCCTGGTCACCGAGGCCACCAAGGAGTCCGAGGCCGCCAGGGCCGAGGCCGAGCAGGTCAAGGCCGACGCCGCCGCCAAGGCCGAGCGGATGCTCTCCGAGGCCTCCGAGACCGCCAAGGCCGCCTTCGCCGAGGACGCCGCCGCCGCGCTGGCCAAGGCCGCCCGGCAGGCCGAGGAGGTCCTGGACAAGGCCACCGAGGACGCCAAGGCCACCACCCGCGCCGCCAGCGAGGAGGCCGAGCGGATCAAGCGCGAGGCCGAGGCGGAGGCGGAACGGCTGCGCGGCCAGGCGGAGGAGTCCGCCGAGCAGCTGCGCGGGGCGGCGCAGGACGACACCAAGGAGTACCGCGCCAAGACCGTCGAGCTCCAGGAGGAGGCGCGCCGGCTGCGCGGCGAGGCGGAGCAGCTGCGCGCCGAGGCGGTCGCCGAGGGCGAGCGGATCCGGGGCGAGGCCCGCCGCGAGGCCGTCCAGCAGATCGAGGAGGCGGCCCGTACCGCCGAGGAGCTGCTGACCAAGGCCAAGGCCGACAACGACGAGCAGCGCCAGGCCGCCACCGCCGAGTCCGAGCGGGTCCGTACCGAGGCCATCGAGCGGGCCGCCAATCTGCGCCGCCAGGCCGACGAGACCCTGGAGCGGGCCCGTACCGAGGCCGACCAGGTCAGGAACGAGGCCGAGCAGAACGCCGTCCAGGTCAAGGAGGACGCGGAGTTCGCGGGGCTGCAGCTGCGCGAGGAGGCCGTCGAGGCGGCCCAGCGGCTGCGGGACGAGGCCGCCGCCGACCTCAACCGCCAGCGCAGCGAGGCCGAACTGCGCATCGCCGCCGCCGAGGAGGCCCTGCGCGACGCCCGCGCCGAGGCCGAGCGGCTGCGCTCCGAGGCCGCCGAGGAGGCCGCCCAGGTACGGGCCGAGGCCGCCGAGCGGGTCCGGGTCCTGCAGGAGCACGCCGAGCAGGACACCGTACGGCTGCGGGACGAGGCCGCCGCCGACGCCTCGCAGACCCGCGCCGAGGCCGAGCAGAACGCCGTACGGCTGCGCACCGACGCGGCCACCGAGGCCGAGCAGCTGCGGGCCGAGGCCCAGGAGACCGCCAACCGGGTGCGTGCCGAGGCCGCGACCGCCGCCGAGCGGATCGAGGCCGAGGCCGCCGAGGCGCTGGCCGCCGCCCGTGAGGAGGCGCTGCGCCGCCGCCGCGAGGCCGAGGAGATGCTCGGATCGGCGCGCGCGGAGGCGGAGCAGGAGCGGGCCCGGGCCCGTCAGCAGAGCGAGGAGCTGCTGGCCTCGGCCCGTAAGCGGGTCGACGAGGCGCAGGCCGAGGCCGAGCGGCTGGTCGCCGAGGCGGAGCGGCATGCCGCCGAGCTGATCGGCACCGCCGAGCAGACCGCGCAGCAGGTACGCGACTCCGTCGCCGGGCTGTACGAGCAGGCCGAGCAGGACATCGCCGGGCTGCGCAACGCCGCCGAGCACGCCGCCGAGCGCGTCAAGGCCGAGGCCCAGCAGGCCGCCGACCGGCTGCACGCCGACGCCAACGCCGAGCGCGAGCGCGCCTCCGACGACGCCTCGCGCATCCGCCGGGAGGCCGGCGCGGAGGCCGAGGCCGCCCGGGCGCTGGCCGACCGCACGGTCACCGAGGCGATCGAGGAGTCCGACCGGCTGCGCGCCGACGCCGCGGTCCGGGCCGACGAGACCGTCGCCAAGGCCCAGCGGGACGCCGAACGTCTGGGCATCCTGGCCAAGGACGCCCTGGACACCGCCGAGCGGGACGCCGACGAGCGCCGCAGGGCCGCCGAGGACGCCCTGGGCGCCGCCCGCGAGCAGGCGCAGCGCAATCTCGACCAGGCGCGTGACGAGGCCAACCGGCGCCGTACCGACGCCGCGCAGCAGGCCGACCAGCTCATCGCCAAGGCCCGCGCGGAGGCCGAGCGCCTCGGCATCCTGGCCAAGGACGCCCTCGACACCGCCGAACGCGACGCCGAGGCCGCCCGCGAGGAGTCCCAGGCGGTGCGCGACCAGGCCCGCGAGGACGCCAACCGCCGTCGCAGCGAGGCCGCGCAGCAGGCCGACGAGCTCATCACGAAGGCGCGCGAGGAGGCGGTGCGGATCGGCGCGGCCGCCGAGGAGCAGTCCGACACCATGGTCGGCGCGGCGCGCAAGGAGGCCGAACGAATCGTCAGCGGGGCCACCGCCGAGAGCAACGGCATGGTCGAGCGGGCCCGTACCGACGCGGACACGCTGCTGCGCGAGGCCCGCCAGGACTCCACGGCCATCAGGGAGCGCACGGAGGAGCTGCGCGCCCGCGTCGAGGCCGAGGTCGAGGAACTGCACGACCGGGCCCGCAAGGAGGCCGCCGCCCAGATGAAGTCGGCCGGTGAGCGGGTCGACAAGCTGGTCGAGGCCGCGACCGAACAGCTGGACATGGCCGAGGCCAAGGCCCGCAGGGAGATCGAGCAGGCGAAGGCGGAGGCCGAGGAGACCCGGTCCAC
This sequence comes from Streptomyces sp. RLA131, assembly GCF_056270125.1. NCBI lineage: Bacteria > Bacillati > Actinomycetota > Actinomycetes > Kitasatosporales > Streptomycetaceae > Streptomyces > Streptomyces sp. RLA131. The sequence continues at coordinate 5,798,314 of NZ_JBWDOQ010000002.1, read as the reverse complement.
CGCCGGAACCGAGGCGAGCAGGGTCCGGATCGCCGCGGTGCGCAAGGCCGAGGAACTGCTCAAGGGTGCCGAGCAGAAGAAGGCCGACACCGAGCGCGAGGCGGAGCGGGTCAAGGCGGAGGCGCGCGCCGAGGCGGAGCGCATCGTAACGGAGGGCAAACGCGAGCTGGAGGTGCTGGTACGCCGCCGTCAGGACATCAACGCCGAGATCTCCCGCGTACAGGACGTGCTGGAGGCCCTGGAGTCGTTCCAGGCACCGGCCGACAGCAAGAGCGCGGTGACGGCGGGAGCCGGCGCGGGCGCCACCCGATCGAGCGGCAAACGCTCGGACGACGCGCCACTCGATTGAGCGCACATTCTGCACAGCTAATGGACATTGACTCGATGCCGCGCCCTTGCGGCCCCTAGGATTCCCCCTAACACCCCACCACCGGTCTGAATTGACAGGAACCCCATGAGCGACACTTCCTCCCCCTTCGGGTTCGAGCTCGTAAGGCGCGGGTACGACCGCGGCCAGGTGGACGACCGCATCACGAAACTGGTCGCCGACCGTGACAGCGCACTGGCCAGGATCAACGCGCTGGAGAAGCGCATCGAGGAGCTGCACCTCGAAACGCAGAACGCCCAGGCCCAGGTCAACGACGCCGAGCCGTCGTACGCCGGTCTCGGTGCCCGTGTCGAGAAGATCCTCCGCCTCGCCGAGGAGGAGGCGAAGGACCTGCGCGAGGAGGCCCGTCGCGCCGCCGAGCAGCACCGTGAGCTGGCCGAGTCGGCCGCCAACCAGGTCCGTAACGACGCCGAGTCCTTCGCCTCCGAGCGCAAGTCCAAGGCCGAGGACGAGGGCGTACGGATCGTCGAGAAGGCCAAGGGCGACGCCTCGCAGCTGCGCAACGACGCGACGAAGGACGCCCAGGCCAAGCGTGAGGAGGCCGACGCCCTCTTCGAGGAGACCCGCGCCAAGGCCGCCCAGGCCGCCGCCGACTTCGAGACCAACCTCGCCAAGCGCCGCGAGCAGTCCGAGCGTGACCTGGCTTCCCGTCAGGCCAAGGCCGAGAAGCGCCTCGCCGAGATCGAGCACCGCGCCGAGCAGCTCCGCCTGGAGGCCGAGAAGCTCCGCACCGACGCCGAGCGCCGCGCCCGCCAGACGGTCGAGACCGCCCAGCGCCAGGCCGAGGACATCGTCGCCGACGCCAACGCCAAGGCCGACCGCATCCGCAGCGAGTCCGAGCGCGAGCTCGCGGCCCTGACCAACCGCCGCGACAGCATCAACGCCCAGCTGACCAACGTCCGCGAGATGCTCGCCACGCTGACCGGTGCCGCCGTCGCCGCCGCCACCGTCCCGGACGACGAGCCCGTGACCCGTGGCGTCCCCGCCCAGCGCTGACCCATCCACCAGCGCCGACGCATCCCCTCGGCGCTGACGGACTCTCAGCCGCCGGAGCCCCCGCCCACCACTCCTCGGGCGGGGGCCCCGGCGTTCACGGGGGCCGCCGAGCAGCCATCCGGAACCGGTATTTCCGGGTGCAACCGGGGCGCGGGACGCATAGCGTGGACCGCATGATCGAGCTTCAGGCGCTGACCAAGCGGTACGGGAGCAAAACCGCCGTAGACCATCTCTCCTTCTCTGTCCGGCCGGGTGTCGTCACCGGCTTCCTGGGGCCCAACGGGGCCGGCAAGTCCACCACCATGCGCATGATCCTGGGTCTGGACAATCCCACCTCGGGCGACGTCACCATCGACGGCAGGCACTACGCCCAACTCAGTGACCCCTTCACCTATATCGGTGCGCTGCTGGACGCCAAGGCCATGCACGGCGGCCGCACCGCCTACAACCACCTCCTCTGTCTGGCCCAGGCCAACCGGATTCCCCGCGCGCGCGTGGACGAGGTCCTGGAGACGGTCGGCCTGACCGCCGTCGCCAAGCAGCGCAGCAAGGGCTTCTCGCTCGGCATGGGCCAGCGTCTGGGCATCGCCGGCGCGCTCCTGGGCGACCCGAAGATCCTGATGTTCGACGAGCCCGTCAACGGCCTGGACCCCGAGGGCATCCACTGGATCCGCAATCTGATGAAGAACCTCGCCTCCCAGGGCCGCACCGTCTTCGTCTCCTCGCACCTCATGAGCGAGATGGCCCTGACCGCCGAGCACCTGATCGTCATCGGCCGGGGCAGGCTCCTCGCGGACACCTCGATGGCCGACTTCATCGAGCAGAACTCGCGGTCCTACGTCCGTGTACGCACCCCGCAGCCCGAGCAGTTGAAGGACGTGCTGGCGGCGGCCGGGCTGACCCCGGTGACGGTCGGCGACGGGTCGATGGAGGTCCAGGACGCCGATCCGGCGAAGATCGGTGAACTCGCCGCGCAGAACCGGCTTGTGCTGCACGAACTCAGCCCGCAGCGCGCCTCCCTGGAGGAGGCCTTCATGGGCCTGACCGCCGAGTCGGTCGAGTACCACGCGGGCATGCCGGCGACCGGCGGCCCGCCCGCGGACCAGCAGCAGGAGCAGCGGCCCGCGCCCGCCTGGGGCGCCGACTGGCAGCAGAAGAAGGGGAAGTCCTGACATGGCGGCACCGATCGCAGTCCTCCAGTCGGAATGGACCAAGGTCCGGTCCGTCCGCTCCACCGTCTGGACCCTGGCGTCAGCGCTGATCGTCACCATCGTCGTCAGCGGCCTGATCTGCCTGCTCACCGCCACCCAGTGGAAGAACCTCGACGCGTCCGACCGGCTGCGGTTCGACCCGACCTCCACCAGCTTCTCCGGACTGTGGCTGGGCCAGCTCGCGCTGATCGTCTTCGGTGTCCTGGTGGTCTCCAGCGAGTACAGCACCGGCATGATCCGCACCTCGCTGGCGGCCGTGCCGCAGCGCGGCACCTTCTATGTGTCCAAGATCGTCGTCACCGGTGTGCTGGCCCTCATCGTGGGCATGGCCACCAGCTTCCTGACCTTCTTCGTCGGTCAGGCCGTCCTCGGCGACCACAGCACCTCCATCAGCGACACCGGTGTGCTGCGTGCCGTCTTCGGCGGCGGCCTCTACATGGCGCTGATGGTGCTGTTCTCCGCCGGTGTCGCCATGATGCTGCGCAGCCCGATGCTCTCCCTGGGCATCCTCATGCCGTTCTTCTTCCTGATCTCCACCATCCTCGCCAACGTCCCCGGGGCGAAGAACGTCGCCCGCTACTTCCCGGACCAGGCCGGTTCCAAGATCCTCCAGGTGGTCTCGGTCAACGACGAGCGCCCGTACGGGCCCTGGGGCGGGCTCGGCATCATGCTGCTGTGGGTGGCCGCCTCCCTGATCGGCGGTTACGTCGTGCTCAGGAAGCGGGACGCCTGACAGCTGTCCGTGACGGAACCGGAAAGCGCCCCGTAGCCTCCTAACCCTGAAACGCAGTGTGGGTGGCGAGCGAGGGGCGGGACATTGATCGAGGCACAGGGCCTCACCAAGCGCTACGGCGCGAAGACGGCCGTGTACAACCTGTCTTTCCAGGTGCGGCCGGGAACGGTCACGGGCTTCCTGGGGCCGAACGGCTCCGGGAAGTCGACGACGATGCGGATGATCCTCGGGCTGGACACTCCGACGCAGGGCCGGGTGACCGTCGGAGGACTTCCGTACCGTCAGCTGCCGAACGCGCCGCGCAGGGTGGGGGCCCTGCTGGACGCCAAGGCGGTGCACGGCGGGCGGAGCGCGCGGCAGCATCTGCTGTGCGTGGCCCAGCTGTCGGGCATACCGGCGCGGCGGGTGGACGAGGTGCTGGACGTGGTGGGCCTGCGGCAGGTGGCCCACCGCAGATCCAACGGCTTCTCCCTGGGGATGGGGCAGCGCCTGGGCATCGCGGGCGCGTTGCTCGGCGATCCGGAGGTGCTGCTCTTCGACGAGCCGGTGAACGGGCTGGACCCGGAGGGCATCCACTGGGTACGCAACCTGATGCGCAGGCTGGCCTCGGAGGGCCGTACGGTCTTCGTGTCGAGCCATCTGATGAGCGAGATGGCGCTGACCGCCGACCATCTGATCGTCATCGGGCGGGGGCAGTTGCTGGCGGACATGAGCGTCAAGGACTTCATCGCGCACAACTCGGCGGGATACGCGACGGTCCGTACGCCGGACGTGGCCGGGCAGCGCGAGAAGCTGACGAAGGCGCTGTCGGAGGCCGGCGGGCAGGTGCTGCCGGAGCCGGACGGGGCGCTGCGCGTGTCGGGGCTGGAGCTGCCGCGGATCAGCGATCTGGCGCACGAGGCGGACGTACGGCTGTGGGAACTGTCGCCGCACCAGGCCTCGCTGGAGGAGGCGTACATGCGGATGACGAGCGGTGCGGTGGACTACCGCTCGACGCAGGACCAGCGGTGGGGTCTGCACCAGGCGGTGCCGCCCGGCTGGGGCCCGCCTCAGTCTCCGCCTCAGTCTCCGCCTCAGTCTCCGCCCCAGCCGCAGCCCCCGCTGCCGCCCGGCCCGCCGCAGGCGCACGCGCAGGCACAGCCGCAGGCGCACGCGCAGGCACAGCCGCAGGCGCACGCACAGCCGCAGCCGTATGCCGTGCCCGTGGCCCCCGCCACCACCACACCCGAGGACGCCCGATGATCACGCCCGTCGAAACCGCCCCCTCGGGGCCGTACGCACCGGGGTTCGCCTCGCCGGTCCCGGTCGAGACGACCGGCCTCACGCACGCCCTGCGGTCGGAGTGGACCAAGATCCGGACGGTGCGGTCCACCATCTGGACGCTGGGAATCATGGTGGTGCTGGTGCTCGGCATCAACATGCTGATGCTGTGGGCGATCACGGCCGCCGGCACCGGCTACTACAGCGACCCGGTGCTCAGCCCCGGTCTGTACGGGCTGATGCTGGGACAGCTCGCGACGATCACCCTCGGGGTGCTGGTGATCACCTCCGAGTACGGGACGGGAATGATCCGTACGACGTTCACCGCGTGCCCGCAGCGGTGGCGGGTGCTCACCGCGAAGGCGATGGTCCTCTTCGGGCTGAGCTTCGCGCTGACGACGCTGGCCTGTTCGGTGACCGCGCTGGTCAACTGGGCCGCGCTGAGCGGCCGGAACGCGACCCGGGAGTGCTGCGACATCGGGAGCGGGGCCACGATCCGGGACGGCGTCACCACGGCGAGCGGCTACGAGTGGCTGGGCGCCACCGTCGGCGCCGGACTGTACGTCGCGCTGCTCGCGCTGCTGGCGCTCGCGGTCGGGACCCTGCTGCGGCACTCGGCCGGGGCGATCACGACCATGATGGGCCTGGTGCTGCTGCCGCTGATCATCGCGATCTTCATGCAGGCCCCGGGCCTTGAGCATGTGCAGGAGAAGCTCGTCACGTACTCCACCCCGGTCGGGCTGGCCGCCCTCTACCGGGTCAGCATGACCGGGGCCGACGAGGTCAACGGCGTACCGCAGCTGGTGACGCTGGCGGTGGTGACGGCCGTGGCGCTGGCCGGCGCGTACGCGGTGCTGGCCAGGCGCGACGTCTGACGACCTGGTCGTAGCCGGCTCAGTACCTGGGCGCGTTACGGGACCGCTGCACCTTCGTGGTGCGGCGGTCCCTGGCGTTCCAGCAGGAGCGGTGCCAGTGGCGGCGGTCGTCCACGCCGCCGAACTCGGGCCAGGCCACCAGATGGCCGACGCCGGGCGGGATCTCCTGGTCGCAGCCGGGGCAGCGGTAGTGCTTGCCGGCGGTACTGCCGGCCACCGGGCGGACCGACCACTCCTGCCCCTGCCAGGTCTCGGTGCGTCCGGCACCGTAACCGGGGCCGCCGTCGAGGCCTCCGGGGCGCTCGGCGGGGGCGGGCTTGCCGCCGCCTCGCTGCTGGCGGTTTCGGCGCGGGGACACGGGGACACCTCACGGACTGGTCGGGAGCGCGGGTGTGTCCAGCGTAGGACAGCGGGCGCGTACCGCCGCAGGGCCCGGGTAGGCGCCCGTCGCCACCATTGCCTAATTTGTCCGATTCGCCCGTACAAAATCATGAAATCACGGTGTTCGACCGTGCCTTTGGCACGTGTCAGTCGTTTATGCCGGCAGAGCCAACCGGAGGGTGTGAAGCGCGATGCGCGTCGGTACGTTCGTTCTCGCGGCCCAGTTCCCGGGCCAGGGCCAGGCGGAGGCGCTGCACCGGGCCGTGCGCTCGGCCGAGGCCGCGGAGGCTGCCGGGCTGGACACGGTGTGGCTGGCCGAACACCACTTCGTCCCGTACGGCGTGTGCCCCTCCGCGGTGACGCTGGCCGCGCTGCTGCTCGGCCGCACCAGCCGGATCGGGGTCGGGACAGCCGTCAGCGTGCTGCCCACCGCGCACCCGGTGGCGCTGGGCGAACAGGCGGCCCTGCTGCACATCGCCTCCGGGGGCCGCTTCACCCTCGGCGTGGGCCGCGGCGGCCCCTGGGTGGATCTGGAGGTCTTCGGCGCGGGCCTGGCGGCGTACGAGTCGGGGTTCCCTGAGTCGCTGGACCTGCTGCTGCGGTGGCTGGGCGAGGCCCGCGTGGAGGGCCGCGGTCCGCGCTTCCGGTTCCGCGAAGTGCCGGTCGTGCCGCGCCCGGACGAGTTCGACGAACCGGCCGGCCCGTCCCGGCCGCAGGTCGTGGTGGCCTGCACCTCGCCCGCCGGTGTCCGGCTCGCCGCGCACCGCGGGCTGCCGATGCTGCTGGGCATGCACTGCGGCGACGAGGAGAAGGCGGACATGGTCGCAATGTGGCAGGCGGAGGCGCTCGGCGCGGGCCTTTCACCCGAAATGGTGGCGTCGGCGGGGACCGAACATGTATCGGCGGGAGTCGCGCAGATCGCGGACAGCCGTCAGGACGCGGCCGAGACCCTGCTCAAGGCCATGCCCGGCTGGCTGCAGCGCGGCCTGGGGGCCCATGTGACCGTCGACGGCCGCGAGCGCGCGATGCGCGATCCGTTCGCCTACACCGAACTCCTCTGCGGCATGCACCCGGTGGGACCGCCCGCGCTGTGCGCGGACCGGCTCTCCGCCACCGCCGAGCGCACCGGCATCACGCGCTTCGCCCTGCTGGTGGAGGGCTCCGGTGATCTCGCGGCCACCGAGGCGAACGTGGCGGCGCTGGGCAGTGAAGTGCTCCCGCAATTGGCCGGATCAGGTACTTCACAGCGCTGAACCAATCGCGGGAGCAGTTCACCGAGCTGTGGTGCGGTGGTTCAGCAGTCCCTGAACTCCGGTGACTGGTTCAGCAGTTGAGACCGTACGGAGGTGAACTTGGCGTAGCTTCCGTCCACCGCCGGGTCGAGCGGAAAAACCGCCACCCGATGGCAGTTCTGAAAGGCCAGCCGAACCCCGAAATGCCGTTGCAGGGCCCCCCGGATAGCGTCACTCGCCAGAGCGCGGAGCAGCTGTCCACGCGCTTGCTCGTCCGGCGGCGGCGTCTGGTTGTCGGCGAACGTACCGCCGTCCACCTTGAGCTGTGCCACCAGAGAGCTGACCATCTCCCACGCGTAGGGCAGGGAGGTCCGGACGCAGTCGACGAATTCCTGCTCGTCGACCTCGCCTCGCTCGGCCTGTTCGAGGAGGGCCGGTGAGACGTCGAGCGACATGAGTACTCCTCTCGTGACCCCCCGTGTCCGAGGAGTCAGACGGACAACGGAGAAAGCCGCTCTGTGTTCTCCCGCACGACGGCTTCCACTCACAACCGTAGGCTGTGAGGGTCCGGCCGCACCAGGAGCAGAGGCGCACAACCGGCCACATTCCAACAACCTGACCGACTCTTGACCACCGCCGCGTGCGGCCGGTCCGGACCGCGAATCGCGTGCCGGGGGCGCCTTCGAGTAGCGTTGCCGACCATGCGTCTCGTCATCGCCCGCTGCTCCGTCGACTACGCGGGCCGGCTCTCCGCCCATCTCCCCTCGGCCACCAGGCTGCTGCTCGTCAAGGCCGACGGATCGGTGTCCATCCACGCCGACGACCGGGCCTACAAGCCGCTCAACTGGATGTCGCCGCCGTGCTCCCTGAAGGAGAGCGAGGACGGCCGTCTGTGGACCGTCACCAACAAGGCCGGCGAACAGCTGATCATCTCCATCGAGGAGGTGCAGCACGACTCGTCGCACGAACTGGGCGTCGACCCCGGCCTGATCAAGGACGGTGTGGAAGCGCACCTTCAGGAGCTGCTCGCGGACCGGATGGAGGTACTCGGGGAGGGCTGGACCCTGATCCGGCGTGAGTACCCGACCCCGATCGGCCCGGTGGACATCCTCTGCCGCGACGGCGACGGCACCACCGTCGCCGTCGAGATCAAGCGCCGCGGCGAGATCGACGGCGTCGAACAGCTCACCCGCTATCTGGAGCTGCTCAACCGCGACACCCGGATCGCCCCGGTCAAGGGCGTCTTCGCGGCCCAGGAGATCAAGCCGCAGGCCCGCGTACTGGCCACGGACCGGGGCATCGGCTGTGTCGTCCTCGACTACGACGCGATGCGCGGCATCCAGGACGACAAGCTCCGGCTGTTCTGAGCCGGAGCTTGTCGTCCGACCGAGTGGTCCGGCCGAGCGGTCCGGCTCAGGCGATCGGGCCCTCGGCGGCGCCGGCGTCCCCCGTGTCACCGACGGTGGAGCCCACCGGGCTGGTGGACACCGCTCCGCTGGCGCTGTCGGAGGTGGACGGCGACTGCGAGGTCGACGAGACCGACGGTGACACGCTGGCCGACGGGGAGGGCGAAGACGACCCCGTCGGGGCCGGGCTGGCGGAGTGCGTGGACGACGGGCGCGGGGTCGACGAGGAACGGGTCTTCGTCGGCCGGCTCGTCGCCTTCTGCGTGCCGGTGGCCGAAGGGCTGCCGGAGGTGCCGGTGGCACCGGGATAGAGCACTCCCTCGGTCGCCCCGGGCGACGTGGCCCCCGCGGAGGCGCCGGAACCGGCCGTGCCGGGACTGGCGGTGGCGTCCGGCGGGTCGGAGACGGCGGGGAGGTCGTTGTCGGCCTCGTCCTGCTGGGCGGACTCCACCGGCTTGATGTTCATCGGGGTGTTGGTGTCGTCGCCGTTGGAGGTGGTCCCCAGGGTGACGATGGTGCCCAGCACGGCCGCCAGCAGGGCGCCCGCGCCGGCCGCGGCGAGGTGACGGCGGCGGGCGTGCTGGGGCGGTCCGCCCGTACGGGAGCCGGGAGCCGCGCCCAGCGCGAGACGCTTGCTGATGACGGTGGCCGGAGCCTCACCGGGCAGCGCGGAGGAGTCCGTGCCGACGGTGGGCGCCTCCACACCGGCGGGCGTGGTGGCCGGGGCGGGGCCGCCGGAGCGGTCCACCACCAGGGCCAGGGTGCGGCGCCCCACGGTGGTGCCCTGCCGGTCCGCGAGAGCGCCCCGCAGGGCTATCGAGGCCTCCAGCTCGCTGCGGGCCCGGTCGAGGCTGCCCGTGCAGAGCGCGAGGACGCCCAACTCGTGGTGGAAGTAAGCCTCTTCGGCGACCTCACCGGCTTGCCGGGCGGCCTCCTGGCCCAGCCGGAGCGTCCGCTCCCAGGCGCTCCAGTGGAGCGCGGCAGCGAAGACCGGGGCGGCCGTACGGGCCAGCAGCACGGCGGCGCTGGCGTGCCCGCCGTCGCGGCACGCGGCCAGTGCGGCGAGGATCGCCTCCGCCTCGGCGGCGACCCGGTCCGGGGAGACGGAGCGGTGCCCGGCCCACCAGGCGTAGTGCTGGGCGGCGGTGTGCGCCCGGTCGGTGCCGGATCCACCGGGGCGGCCGGGGCCGCCCGGGACGTCGGCCAGGGCCAGTTGCTGCCGTACACCGGCCGCGAGCCGGTAGTGCGCGGCGACCGGGGTGGCGAGGCCGACGGCGACCAGCTCGCCGAGGGCGGCGTCGCCGTGGGTGTCGCCGACGAGGGCGGGCAGGTGGGCCTGGTGCGGTATCTCGCCGCCCAGGGCGACCGCGAACCGCAGGGACTCGCGCGCGGACTCCCCGAGCCAGGAGGCGAGCAGTTCGGCCGGGGCCGCGCTCTCGGCCAGCGAGGGCAGGGGTATGTGCCCGGCGGGCGCCGACGGGACGCCGTCGCGCAGCGCGTCCAGCGGCACGGTGGTCCCGAGGTCCAGCTCCAGGTCGTGGTCACGGTCACGGTCCTGGCCGGAGCCGGAGGACCAGACCGGCTCGTCACCGGCGACCGACAGCACGCCCTGTTCGTCGCGCCGCCGCAGCAGGGCGCCGGCCTGGACGAAGCGCAGCGGCAGCCCCTCGGACTCGAACCACAGGTCCGCGGCCCAGGCGGCCTCCTCGTCCTGGAGCGGCCGTTCCACCGCGTGCTCCAGCAGCTCCAGGCAGGCGATCCGGGTCAGGCCGGGCAGGAAGATCTCCTCGACCGCCGAATCGGCGGCCGGGGGCGCGACATCCGGGGTCGCCGACATCAGGAAGGCGCACTCGGGCGCCGAGCCGAGCAGATCCTCCAGGGCGGCGCCGCCGAACTCCAGGTCGTCCACGACCACGACCGCGCCCACGTCACGCAGCAGGTCGAGCAGCAGGGCCCGGTCCGGCCGGTGGCCCTCGGCCTCGTAGACGGCGGCGAACAGCTCCTGGAGCAGGTCGCTGGGGGTGCGGCGGTATCCGGAGAGCCGGATGACCCCGTCGGGGGCCAGTTCGGAGCAGGCGGCGGCGACGGCGTCGAGCAGCACACTGCGGCCGGCGCCGGAGGGGCCGGCGACCCGGACGGAGCGGCCGCGGGCGAGCAGCCGGGCCAGCCGTTCGCGTTCCTCCTCGCGCTCCAGCAGGGGCAGCTCGGGCCCGCGCGGCCCGGGGGGCACGGGGGGCCGGACGGTGGCCTGGCGGGCGGCACGCTCCCGCGGGGTGCGCCGCACGGGTACGGGCCGCTCCTGCGGCGGGCAGCCGGTGATCTCGCTGCCGTCCACCGGGTTGAGGGTCAGCAGGTAGTCGCCCGCGACCAGCCGTACGATCCGCGCCGCCGCGGCGCCGCTCGGTTCCTGGGCGGGCGGCAGCAGCGGCTGGCGCTGGGCGTGCGGCAGGACGACGGTGCTGTCGTCGGCCTCGGTGCCCTCGGGCCTCTCGTCCTCGGGCTCTTCGCCGGGCACGCCGTTGTGTGGGTCCATGTGGTCCATATGTCTCCGCCCCCCAGGTGCGTTGCGAGCAGGGCCGTGTCGAGGGCCACCGCGCGTCCGCCATTGGACCGGGCCCGGTCAGATCCGAACCCTAGACCTTCACACAGTATGAATGAACGCCAGGGGCGGCAGGCCGCCCTTGCGTACGGATTTGGCCAGCTTGGTCAGCCCTGGGCCGATCCCACCACGATGCCCCCCTCGATGAAAAGGATGCGGTGCAGCCGGGTGGCGACCAGCAGCCGCTGCAGCTGCGGCGGCACGCACCGCAGCACCAGCCGCCGGTCGGCCCGGCCGGCCCTGCGGTGCGCCCCCATGATCACACCGAGTCCCGTGGCGTCCCACGAGTCCAGCTCGCTCAGGTCGAGCACCAGGTCCCCTTCGCCGGAGTCGACGGCGCGGTGCAGGACCGTCCGGGCGTCCGCCGCGCTGCGGACGTCGAGGCGGCCCCCGACGACCAGCTCGGCGTGGTCGCCCCTGATGTGCATATCCGCTCCGCTCCCCTGTCGCGTGTATCCCGTGGATCCCGCGGGTCCCCTGGGCCCCGTGAGAATGTGCCGTAGTACTACGTAACTGACGGTCCGTCGTACTAAGAGGTTGCCGTCTGTGAGCGAACCGATACCCAATTCACCCGTGCGGGTGAATCTCCTCGGTGGCCTCGGTGGCCTCAGTAGCTGTAGAAGCCTTCGCCGGTCTTCCGGCCGTGGGCGCCCGCGTCCACCATCCGCCGCATGATCTCCGGCGGGGCGAACTTCTCGTCCTGGGTCTCGGTGTAGATGTTGCCGGTGGCGTGCACCAGGATGTCGACACCGGTCATGTCGGCGGTGGCCAGCGGCCCCATCGCATGGCCGAAGCCCAGCTTGCAGGCGATGTCGATGTCCTCGGCGGAGGCCACCCCGGACTCGTAGAGTCTGGCCGCCTCGACGACCAGCGCCGAGATCAGGCGGGTGGTGACAAAGCCCGCCACGTCACGGTTGACGGTGATCGTGGTCTTGCCGATCTCCTCGGCGAAGGCCTTGGCGCGGGCCAGGGTCTCGTCGCTGGTCTTGTAGCCGCGGACCAGCTCGCAGAGCTGCATCAGCGGGACCGGGGAGAAGAAGTGCGTGCCGACCACGCGCTCCGGGCGCTCCGTCACGGCCGCGATCTTGGTGATCGGGATGGCGGAGGTGTTGGAGGCCAGCACCGCGTCCTGCTTGGCGATCTTGTCCAGCGCCCGGAAGATCTCCTGCTTGACCTCGATCTTCTCGAAGACGGCCTCGACGACGATGTCCGCCTCGGCCACGGCGTCCAGATCGGTGGTGGTGGTGATCCGGCCCAGCGCCGCCGCCGCGTCCTCGGCCGACAGCCTGCCCTTGGTGACGAACTTGTCGTAGGAGGCCTGGATACCGCCCAGTCCCCGGTCCAGCGCCTCGTCCGTGACGTCGCGGAGCACCACCTCGTACCCCGCCTGGGCCGACACCTGAGCGATACCGGAGCCCATGAGGCCGGCTCCGATGACGGCGAGCTTCTTCGCCACGGCACACACCTTCTTCTCGACGCTGTTGCGGGGACCTTAACGTCGGTTCACAGGCGGGCGCAGCACTAAGAGAGGCGGGTCACCCTGTGTCCTTCGTCGCATAGTTGAGGACCGCGTCGCTCAGCAGGTCCCCCATGGCGTCCAGTTTGACCAGGACTGCCCGGGACACGCCGTCCGGCTCGCCGCCGTCGGCCATGGCGCGGCCGATCGCGCGCATCACGGAGTTCTGCACCCAGGCGATCTGACCGGCGACCAGTTCGGGCAGCGGGTCGCCGTCCCGCGCGGCGGTCTCGGAGCGGAGGGTGCGGGCCAGGGCGTCCTCGGCGAGGTTCTGCATGCGCCAGAGTCCGGCCATCAGCGCGGGCGAGCCATGACAGACCCGCAGGAACCTGGCATAGCCCGGCATCAGGCCGAGCGCGGGCGAGATCGAGGTCAGCTCCTCGCGCAGGGTGCGCAGGACGGCCCGCGCGGCCGACTCCCCCGGGGCGCGGCCGCGCACGATGACGGACAGCCGTTCCTCGACCGCGTCGTGCCGGTCGAAGAAGAGGTCGACCTTGTCCGGGAAGTAGTTGTAGACGGTGTTGACCGATACGTCCGCGCACTCGGCGATCTCGGCGACGGTCACCTCGTCGAAGCCCCGCTCGACGAAGAGTCCGGTGGCCACGTCGGAGATGTACTGCCTGGTCTGCCGCTTCTTGCGCTCCCGCAGCCCCTCGGCGCCCGATGTCGCGTCCATGGCCCCATCCTAGCTTCGCTGGCATCACTTAATTTTTGGAGTCATTGCAAATTTGCTATCACTCTGATTTTCTGGGGCCATGACAACGACCTCCTCGACCACGGCACTCCCCCATCCGGACCCGGTGATCAGCACCCGCGGACTCGCCCGGACCTTCCACACCAAACGCGGCGCCGTCGAAGCCGTACGCGGCATCGACCTCACCGTGGGGCGCGGCGAGATCCTCGGCTTCCTGGGCCCCAACGGCGCCGGCAAGACCACCACCCTGCGCATGCTCACCACGCTCCTCGCCCCGACCGGCGGCACGGCCACCGTCGCCGGACGCGACCTCGCCGGCGATCCGGAAGGGGTACGCGAACGGATCGGCTACGTCGCCCAGTCCAGCGGCGTCGACCCCGCGGTCTCCCTGCGGGAGGAACTGGTCACCCAGGGCCGGCTGTACCGGCTCCCCGGGGCCGTGGCCGCGGCCCGCGCCGAAGAACTGGCCGGCGACCTGGGCCTGGACGGCCTGCTCGACCGCAAGTGCGGCGCCCTGTCCGGCGGGCAGCGGCGGCGCCTGGACATCGCCATGGCCCTGACCCACCGGCCCGGGATCCTGTTCCTGGACGAGCCCACCACCGGCCTGGACCCCGGCAGCCGGGCCGACCTGTGGGACCTGGTCCGGCGGATCCGCGCCGAGCGCGGCACCACCGTCTTCCTCACCACGCACTACCTGGACGAGGCCGACGCGCTCGCCGACCGCCTGGTGATCGTCGACCACGGCCGGATCGCCGCCGAGGGCACGGCCGCCGCCCTCAAGACCGAGTACGCGGGCTCCCCCGGCGCCACGCTCCAGGACGCCTTCCTGGCCGTCACCGGACGCACCGGCGCCCCCCGGGACTCCGCCCCCGTCGCCATCTGACGCCGTCCCACCAGCCGACTCACCAGCGTCTCACCAGCCGCCCACCAGGAGCCCGCCTTGTCCCAGCTGCTCACCGACACCGCGCTCGTCTTCCGCCGCTACCTGCGCCAGACCCTGCGCTCCCGCCTGGGTGTGGTCTTCGGCCTGCTCATGCCCCTGCTCTACCTGGTCTTCTTCGGCCCCCTGCTGACGGGGCTGAAACTCGGCACCGCCGGCAGCTCCTGGCAGACCCTGGTCCCCGGGCTGATGATCCAACTCGGCCTGTTCAGTGCGGCGTTCGCCGGTTTCGGGATCCTTGTCGAGAAACAGCACGGCATCGTGGAACGTATGCGGGTGACCCCGGTCTCGCGGCTCGCCCTGCTGCTCGGGCGGGCCCTCAAGGACGTACTCCTGCTGCTGGTCCAGTCGCTCGTGCTGGTCCTGGCCGCCCTGCCCCTCGGGCTCCGCGCGCCGGTCGCCGGTGTCGCCCTGGGCTTCGTCTTCGTCGCCGTGCTGACCGTCTCGCTCGCCTCGCTGTCGTACGCGCTGGCCATGCGCGTGAACACCCCGCAGGAGTTCGCCCCCGTCATCAACGCGGTCAACATGCCCGCGATGCTGCTCTCCGGACTCCTGCTCCCGATGGCCCTCGCCCCCGGCTGGCTGGACGCCGTCTCCCACCTCGTGCCGTTCCGCTACCTCGTCGACGCGGTCCGCGCCTCCTTCGTCGGGGACTACGGGAGCGGCACCGTCGGCATCGGCGCGCTGGTCGCGGTCGTCTTCGCCGCCGCTTCGGTGACGGTGGGCACCAGGGTTTTCGTGAGGGCCGGCGCCTGACCGGTGCGCGGGTCGGGCCGAATATCAGCCCGACCCACGATCCGAGGACACATCCAGCCACCCCACGGGCCTGGTGAACCCGTGCGGCCACCGCACTAGGCTCGGCCCATGGTCAATCTCACGCGCATCTACACCCGTACCGGCGACGACGGCACCACGGCCCTGGGCGACATGAGCCGCACCGCCAAGACCGACCCGCGTATCGCCGCCTACGCCGACGCCAACGAGGCCAACGCGGCCATCGGGGTCGCCATCGCGCTGGGCGGGCTGTCCCCCGACGTCACGGCGGTGCTCACCCGCGTACAGAACGATCTCTTCGACGTGGGGGCCGACCTGGCGACGCCGGTGGTGCCCGACCCGAAGTATCCGCCGCTGCGGGTCGAGCAGGGGTACGTGGACAAGCTGGAGGGCGACTGCGACCGGTTCCTGGAGGAGCTGGAGAAGCTGCGCAGCTTCATCCTGCCCGGTGGCACCCCTGGCGCGGCCCTGCTGCACCAGGCCTGCACGGTGGTGCGGCGTGCCGAGCGGTCCACCTGGGCGGCCATGGAGGTGCACGCGGAGGTGATGAACCCCCTGACGGCGACCTACCTCAACCGGCTCTCCGACCTGCTGTTCATCCTGGCCCGGATCGCCAACAGGGCCGTCGGTGACGTGCTGTGGGTGCCCGGCGAGAACCGCTAGGCCACTGCGTTCAGGCCACGTTGACCCGCTGGCCGGGAGGGGCGGCTTCAAGCCAGGCCAGGAACCCGGTCAGGGCGTCGTCGCTCATCGCCAGTTCCAGCCGCAGGCCCTTGTGCTCGCAGGCCAGGACGACGGAGTCCGACAGCAGCGCCAGCTCCTCCTGCCCGCGCGGCTCACGGCGGTGCAGCACCTCGATGGCGGAACGTTCCAGGGCCCGGCGCGGCCGGGGGGCGTAGGAGAAGACCCGGAACCACTCCACACGGTCGCCGCTGTAGCGGGCGACGCCGTAGATCCAGCCCTTGCCCGACGGCTCGGCGTCCGCCGCGGCGGGCGCTCCGACCAGACGCAGGCTGCAGTCGAAGGTGCCACCGGACCGCTGGATGAGCCGCCTGCGCAGCCCGAAGACGAACAGTCCCAGCAGCGCCGCGGCGACAATCACTCCGCACAGCTGAAAAGCGAGGATCACGCCCACCGACCTCCTCGCTCAACGCTCGACGTCACGAATAGGAATACTCTCCGGCACCCGTGCCGGATGCGCCGCAGCCGCGGAAGGCCTCGAAAGGCTTTCCGCGGCTTCCGGCTGGTTGTCAGCGCGTGCCCGTGGCGGCCAGGAGGCGTACCTCGGCGCGGCGCTCGCTCAGTGCGTCGGCGTCGGACTTGGCGCGCTCCAGTGCCCGCTCCGCCCGCGCGACGTCGATCTCCTCGGCGAGCTCGGCGATCTCGGCCAGGACCGACAGCTTGTTGTCGGCGAACGACAGGAAGCCGCCGTGCACTGCCGCCACGACCGTGCCGCCGTCACTCGTACGGATGGTCACCGGGCCGGACTGCAGCACACCGAGCAGCGGCTGGTGGCCCGGCATGACGCCGATGTCGCCCGACTCGGTGCGTGCGACGACCAGGGTGGCCTCGCCGGACCAGACACTGCGGTCCGCGGCGACCAGCTCGACGTGCAGCTCAGCCAAGATGGCTCCTCGGGTCGGCACCCACCGCCTTCCGGCGGGTGCGTGAAACACAGGATAACGGGGGTGCGGCAGGGGGACGGACGCAGGGCGTCCGTCCCCCTGCCGCGATGAGCGGTCAGCGTCAGCCGACGCCCAGTTCCTTCGCGTTGCGCTCCAGGTCCTCGATGCCACCGCACATGAAGAACGCCTGCTCGGGGAAGTGGTCGTACTTACCGTCGGCGATGGCGTTGAACGCGGTGATCGACTCCTCCAGGGAGACGTCGGAGCCGTCGACACCGGTGAACTGCTTCGCCGCGTGGGTGTTCTGCGACAGGAAGCGCTCGATCCGGCGGGCACGGTGGACGGTGAGCTTGTCCTCCTCGCCCAGCTCGTCGATACCGAGGATCGCGATGATGTCCTGGAGGTCCTTGTACTTCTGCAGGATGCCCTTGACGCGCATGGCGCAGTCGTAGTGGTCCTGCGCGATGTAGCGCGGGTCCAGGATCCGGGACGTCGAGTCCAGCGGGTCGACCGCCGGGTAGATGCCCTTCTCCGAGATCGGCCGGGACAGCACCGTCGTCGCGTCGAGGTGCGCGAAGGTGGTGGCCGGAGCCGGGTCGGTCAGGTCGTCCGCGGGGACGTAGATCGCCTGCATCGAGGTGATCGAGTGACCACGGGTCGAGGTGATGCGCTCCTGGAGCTGACCCATCTCGTCCGCGAGGTTGGGCTGGTAGCCCACCGCGGACGGCATGCGGCCGAGCAGCGTGGAGACCTCGGAACCGGCCTGGGTGAAGCGGAAGATGTTGTCGATGAAGAACAGCACGTCCTGCTTCTGCACATCGCGGAAGTACTCCGCCATGGTCAGACCGGCCAGCGCGACCCGCAGACGGGTGCCCGGGGGCTCGTCCATCTGGCCGAAGACCAGCGCGGTCTTGTCCAGAACGCCGGACTCCTCCATCTCGGCGAGCAGGTCGTTGCCCTCACGGGTGCGCTCGCCGACGCCGGCGAACACGGAAACGCCCTCGTGCAGCTTGGCCACACGCATGATCATTTCCTGGATGAGGACGGTCTTGCCGACGCCCGCACCACCGAACAGACCGATCTTGCCGCCCTTGACGTACGGGGTCAGCAGGTCGACGACCTTCAGGCCGGTCTCGAACATCTCGGTCTTGGACTCGAGCTGGTCGAAGGCCGGGGCCTTGCGGTGGATCGGCCAGCGCTCGGTGACCTCGACCGTGGACGGGTCCACGTTCAGGATCTCGCCGAGGGTGTTGAACACCTTGCCCTTGGTGACGTCACCGACGGGGACGGAGATGCCCGCGCCCGTGTCGGTCACCGGGGCCTGGCGGACCAGACCGTCGGTGGGCTGCATGGAGATGGAACGGATCACGCCGTCGCCCAGGTGCTGGGCGACTTCGAGGGTCAGCGTCTTGAGCTTGCCGTTCTCGGCCGGGTCGGCGACCTGGACGGTCAGCGCGTTGTAGATCTCCGGCATCGCGTCGACGGGGAACTCCACGTCGACGACCGGGCCGATGACGCGCGCTACGCGGCCGGCGGCCGTGGCGGTTTCAACAGTGGTGGTCATTGGTGTCAGTCACTCCCCGCGGTCGCGTCGGCCAGGGCGCTCGCGCCACCGACGATCTCGCTGATTTCCTGGGTGATTTCGGCCTGGCGGGCCGCGTTGGCACGCCGGGACAGGCTCTTGACGAGGTCCCCGGCGTTGTCGGTCGCCGACTTCATCGCGCGGCGGCGGGCGGCGTGCTCGGAAGCGGCGGCCTGCAGCAGAGCGTTGTAGATCCGGCTCTCGACGTAGCGAGGCAGCAGCGCGTCCAGGACGCCTTCCGCCGACGGCTCGAAGTCGTAGAGGGGAAGGATCTCCCCCTTCGACTCCTGTTCCTTGGCCGCTTCGTCGAGGCTGAGCGGCAGCAGCCGGTTCTGCACCGGCGTCTGCGTCATCATCGACACGAACTCCGTGAAGACGATGTGCAGCTCGTCCACGCCGCCCTCAGCGGTGTCCTTCTGTACGGCCTCGATCAGCGGTCCGGCCACCGACTTGGCGTCCGCGTAGGACGGCTTGTCGGTGAACCCGGTCCACGACTCCACGACGGGGCGCTCACGGAAGCCGTAGTAGGCGACACCCTTGCGGCCGACGATGTACGAGTCGACCTCCTTGCCCTCCGCGCGCAGGCGCTCGGTGAGCCGGTCCGCGGCCTTGATGGCGTTGGAGGAGTAGCCGCCTGCCAGACCGCGGTCGCTCGTGACGAGCAGGACCGCGACCCGGCTCGGGTTCTCGGCCTCGGTGGTCAGCGGGTGCTTGGTGTTGGACCCGATGGCCACCGCGGTCACCGCGCGGGTGAGTTCGGTCGCGTACGGGGTCGACGCCTGCACCTGGCGCTGGGCCTTGACGATGCGCGAGGCGGCGATCATCTCCATCGCCTTGGTGATCTTCTTGGTGGCGGTGATGGACTTGATGCGACGCTTGTATACGCGAAGCTGTGCGCCCATGCTCAGCCCTCACCCAGCAGCTTGCCGTCCGAGGTCTCGAACTGCTTCTTGAAGGTGTCGACTGCCTCGCCCAGCGCCTGGATCGTCTCGTCGCCCATCTTGCCGCCCTCGACGATGCCCGTCATCAGCGACTTGCGATCGCGGTGCAGGTAGTCCAGCAGCTCACGCTCGAAGCGGCGGATGTCCTGGACGGGTACGTCGTCCATCTTGCCGTTGGTGCCGGCCCAGACGGAGACGACCTGGTCCTCGACCGGGTACGGCGCGTACTGGCCCTGCTTGAGCAGCTCGACCATGCGCTTGCCGCGCTCCAGCTGGGACTTGGACGCCGCGTCCAGGTCGGAACCGAAGGCGGAGAAGGCCTCCAGCTCACGGTACTGGGCGAGGTCCACGCGCAGCCGGCCGGACACCTGCCGCATGGCCTTGTGCTGTGCCGAGCCGCCGACGCGGGAGACCGAGATGCCGACGTTCAGCGCCGGGCGCTGGCCCGCGTTGAACAGGTCGGACTCCAGGAAGCACTGGCCGTCGGTGATGGAGATGACGTTGGTCGGGATGAACGCCGACACGTCGTTGGCCTTGGTCTCCACGATCGGCAGACCGGTCATGGAACCGGCACCCAGCTCGTCGGAGAGCTTCGCGCAGCGCTCCAGCAGGCGGGAGTGCAGGTAGAAGACGTCGCCCGGGTAGGCCTCACGGCCCGGCGGGCGGCGCAGCAGCAGGGACACGGCGCGGTAGGCGTCGGCCTGCTTGCTCAGGTCGTCGAAGACGATCAGGACGTGCTTGCCCTGGTACATCCAGTGCTGGCCGATGGCCGAACCGGTGTACGGGGCGAGGTACTTGAAGCCGGCCGGGTCGGACGCCGGAGCCGCGACGATCGTCGTGTACTCCAGGGCGCCGGCCTCCTCCAGGGCACCGCGCACGGACGCGATGGTGGAGCCCTTCTGGCCGACGGCGACGTAGATGCAGCGGACCTGCTTCTTCGGGTCGCCGGAACGCCAGTTGTCGCGCTGGTTGATGATCGTGTCGACGGCCAGGGCGGTCTTGCCGGTCTGGCGGTCGCCGATGATCAGCTGACGCTGGCCACGGCCGATCGGGGTCATGGCGTCGACGGCCTTGAGACCGGTCTGCATCGGCTCGTGCACCGACTTACGGGCCATGACGCCGGGAGCCTGGAGCTCCAGCGCGCGGCGGCTGTCGGTCTCGATCTCGCCGAGGCCGTCGATCGGGTTGCCGAGCGGGTCGACGACCCGGCCCAGGTAGCCCTCGCCGACAGCGACGGACAGGACCTCACCGGTGCGGGTGACCGGCTGGCCCTCCTCGATGCCGTTGAACTCGCCGAGGACGATCGCGCCGATCTCACGCTCTTCGAGGTTGAGGGCGAGACCGAGGGTGCCGTCCTCGAACCTCAGCAGCTCGTTCGCCATGGCCGAGGGAAGGCCCTCGACCTTCGCGATGCCGTCTCCGGCCTCGCTGACCGTGCCGACCTCCTCGCGTGAGGCGGCGTCCGGCTTGTACGACTGGACAAAGTTCTCCAGCGCGTCCCGGATCTCCTCCGGCCGGATCGTAAGCTCCGCCATCTGGGTTCCCTGCTCTCCTTGTTGGGCCCGAAGTCCGGGGGGTCTGGGGCTCCCCCCAGAAATTCTGTGCTACGGCCCAACTCGGGCCGCTGGCTGCGCTCTATCTGAAAAAACTGGGCTCTTTGAGTCAGTGGCTGTGTCAGCCGGCCATGCGCCGGGCCGCCTCGTCGAGACGGTCCGCGATGGTCCCGTTGATGACCTCGTCGCCCACCCGAACGGTGATCCCGCCGAGGACCGCGGGGTCCACGTCGAGGTTCAGGTGCACCTGCCGGCCGTACAGCCTGGCAAGCGCGGCGCCGAGACGCTGCTTCTGCCGGTCGCTGAGCGGAACCGCCGACACCACGACCGCGACCATCCGGTTGCGACGGGCGGCGGCCAGCCGGGACAGGGCGTCGATCCCTGTCTCCAGGCTACGTCCACGCGGCTGCGTCACCAGGCGGACCACGATCCGCTCGGTCACCGGGTTGGCCCGGCCGCCCAGCAGCGATCGGAGCAGCTCGGCCTTGGCCGTGTTGGACGCCGCCTTGTCGGACAGGGCCGCCCGCAGCTCGGAGCTGCCGGTGACGATCCGGCCGAACCGGAACAGCTCGTCCTCGACCTCGTCGAGCGCGTCCGTGCGCTGCGCGGCGACCAGGTCGGCGCCGTACGACAGCTCCTCCAGCGCGTCCGCCAGGTCACGCGAGCGCGACCACCGGGAGCGGACCAGCCCCGACACCAGGTCGACGGTCTCGCCGCCGACCTGTCCGCCGAGCACCGTGCCGGCCAGACCGGCCTTGGCCTCGCCGGGCTTCGCCGGGTCGGTCAGGGCCCGCCGCAGCGATCCCTCGCGGTCGAGCAGCGCCGTGACGGCGGCCAGCTCGCCGGCGAGCGTCGCCGCGTCGACGGACGTGTTGTCCGTCAGCGCGTCCAGCTGCTCGCGCGCGGCGGCCAGCGCCTCGCGGCTCGCTCCGTGCAGGGTCATCGAGCCGCCTCGGCCTTCGCCGCGGTGTCGTCGAGTCCGTCGAGGAACCGGTCGATCACCCGGCTCTGCCGCGCGACGTCGTCCAGGGACTCGCCGACCAGCTTGCCGGCCAGGTCGGTGGCCAGCTGGCCCACGTCCTGGCGCAGCGACTGCGCGGCGGCCTTGCGGTCGGCCTCGATCTGGGCGTGGCCCGCGGCGACGATGTCCTCGCGCTGGCGCTGGCCCTCCGCACGCATCTCCGCGATGAGCGCGGCGCCCTGCTCCTGCGCCTCCTGACGGAGACGGTTCGCCTCGTGGCGGGCCTCGGCGAGCTGCTCCTTGTACTTGGCAAGGGTCTGCTCGGCCTCGGCCTGGACGGCCTCGGCCTTCTCGATGCCACCCTCGATCGCCTCGCGTCGCTCGTCCAGAACCTTGTTGATGTTCGGGAGGAGCTTCTTGGCGAGGAAGAAGAAGACGACGGCGAAGGCGATCAGGCCGATGATGAGCTCCGGGATCGCCGGGATGAGGGGATTCTCCATCTCCTCCACCGCGATCGTTACCAGGGCAGTCACATCAGTGCCTTCCGTTAAGGGGGTTGGTCGAGTGCTTCGTCTTACGCCTTGAAGACGAAGCCCATGACGATGCCGATGAGGGCGAGCGCCTCACAGAAGGCGAAACCCATGATCTGGTTGGCGCGGATCAGGCCGGCAGCCTCGGGCTGACGGGCCAGCGCCTGGGTGCCGTTACCGAAGATGATGCCGACGCCGACGCCGGGGCCGATGGCGGCGAGGCCGTAACCGATCGAGCCGAGGTTGCCGGTGACGGCGGCGAGGGTCTCAGTGGCAGCCATGCTGATTCTTCCTTCTCTTTCACGGACCGGTGGGGGTGGGCCACCGGACGACTGGGGGCTGGGGCGGGCGTGCTGCTCAGTGGTGCTCGGCGAGTGCGCCCTGGACGTAGGAGCAGGCCAGGAGGACGAAGACGTACGCCTGGACGGCCTGGATGAAGAGCTCGAAGGCGGTCATCACGATGGTCATCACGAAGGACGCGCCGGCGAAGGCGATGCCGTAGCCGTTCAGCAGGTACCAGCTGGCGAGCGTGAACATCAGCAGCAGCATGTGGCCCGCGAACATGTTCGCGAAGAGCCGGACCGCGTGGGTGAAGGGCCGGATGAGCAGGTTCGAGAAGAACTCCAGCACGACGATCAGCGGCAGGATCGGGCCGAGCGACCTGTCGTAGCCGGTGATGTTCTTCCAGCCGCCCACGAAGCCGTGCTTCTTGAAGGTCAGGCTGACCCACAGCACGTAGACGATGAGCGCCAGGGCCAGCGGGTAGGCGATCAGCGACGTCACCGGGAACTGGGCGAGCGGGATCACGGACCACACGTTCATGATCCAGACGAAGAAGAAGAGCGAGACCATGAGCGGGACGTACTTCTCCCCCTTGGCCTTGCCGATCGTCTCGTAGACGATGCCGCGGCGGACGAAGTCGTAGCCCGCCTCACCGATCATCTGCACCTTGCCCGGGACCAGCTTGGGCTTGGCGAAGGCGGCCCAGAAGAAGGCGACGATCGCGAAGGTACCCACGAAGGCCAGCAGCATCGGCTTGTTGAACTCGAAGCCACCGACGGTGAACAGCGGCTCGAACACGAACGAGTGCAGGCCAGGAGCCGGGAAGCCGCATCCGGTGAGCAAGTGGCAATCAGTCTCGGAGGCGAGCGTCGTTACATCACTCACCATGAGCTCCTTCAGCGTGGCACATAGGTACGGCAACCTCGATGTGTCGGCGCGGCACACAGCCACGGAACGGCACTGGACTGGTCTTGCAGATATGGGGGCGGCGGCTGGGCGCTGAGCCTGAGGCCCGCGCAGGCATGACTACCGCCCGCGCCAGCTCTGCCGCAGTTGAGACCGGACGATAGCAAACGAGCGCAGGCCCGCTCACACCGGCCCCTGTGTTCATGACCTGGACCCGGACGATTCCGGCTCCACGTACAGGATCTTGGCCTTGAGATGGACCCGCGCCTGTGCCGCGATCCACACGATGGTGGCGGCGAGCAGGGTGAAGGCGAAGGCCTTGGTGTTGAACAGTGTGGTGTCCCGGAAGACCAGCAGGACCACCGCGAGAACCAGCATCTGCGTCGTGTAGAGCATCAGGCCCATGGCCTGGAACAGATGCGGCAGGGAGCGCGCGGTGCGCTGGAGCACGACGAAGCCCGTGGTCATGAAGGCGATCACGAGCACCGCACCGAAGGCGGCGCCGATCGCACCCTTGCCGCCCGCGACCGCGGCACTGATCGCGGTCGCGACCACACCCGCGGCGGCGGTGGGAATCGCGCAGTTCAGGATGGTTCGGACGTCGTTGGACTGCATGGCGGCAGCTCCTCCGGCGAGGTGTTGGGGAGAACGTTCAGTCGTCTGTGAGGACGAGCGTAGCCCGGGGCGGAGGACACGCCTCACGCCGGAAGACCGTCGCACCAGGGTCTTTCGGCTTGTTTCCGGGTTCTCGTGAACGGTATCACAAACTATTTGATGAGGTCTTTACTCAGTTCGTGTGGGTGCGGTCACACAGGAGGAGTAACGCGCTCACCTGAGCGGGCTAACGGCGGCTCTCCGCCGGTTCGCGCTCGGCCCGGCCGGCCAGCAGCGCCCGGTCGCCCACCGCGGTGGCGCCGTGGACGCCGGGGACCTGGCCGGAGGCGACCAGCGCGGCCGCCGCGGCCCGGGCCTCGCGGCGGGAACGCCGGTAGCGGGGCGGCACGAAGGACTCGGCCCAGCGGGGGGCGTGCGGGCGGAAGCGGGGGAAGAGCAGCGCGACCAGGCCGGCGGCGCTGAGACCCATCAGGGTCAGGACGATCCACAGGCTGGAGGAGTTGACCGAGAAGGCGACCGCGCTGAACGCGATCAGGGCCGACCAGAAGTACATGATCAGCACGGCCCGGCTGTGCGAGTGGCCGATGTCGAGCAGCCGGTGGTGCAGATGGCCCCGGTCGGCGGAGAAGGGCGACTTGCCGTTCCAGGTACGGCGGACGATCGCCAGCACCAGGTCGGCGGCCGGGATCGCGATGATGCTCAGCGGCAGCAGCAGCGGCATGTAGACCGGCACCATGAAGTGCGTGGTGGCCCGCGCCGAACCCGTCATGTCGGTGATGGCGTCGGGGTCGACCTGGCCGGTGATGGAGATCGCCGCGGAGGCCAGGACCAGGCCGATCAGCATCGAGCCGGAGTCGCCCATGAAGATCCGGGCGGGGTGCAGGTTGTGCGGGAGGAAGCCCAGGCACATACCGATCAGGACGGCGCTGAAGAGCGTGGCGGGGGCCGCCTGGTCGACGCCGTAGCCGTACCACATGCGGTACGCGTACATGAAGAACGCCAGCGAGGCGATGCACACCATGCCGGAGGCCAGGCCGTCCAGCCCGTCGACGAAGTTGACGGCGTTGATGGTGATGACCACCAGCGCGACGGTGAGCAGGGTGCCCTGCATCTGGGTCAGGGAGACGGTGCCGACACCGGGGACCGGCAGCCACAGGATCGTCAGGCCCTGGAGGACCATCACGCCGGCGGCGACCATCTGCGCGCCGAGCTTGATGAGGGCGTCGACACCCCACTTGTCGTCGAGCACACCGAGCAGCCAGATCAGGCCGGCGCCGGACAGCAGCGCCCGCGGCTCGTTGGACAGCTCGAAGACGCTCCGCAGGTTCTCCAGATGGGCGGCGACCAGCAGGCCCGCGCACAGGCCGCCGAACATGGCGATACCGCCCAGCCGGGGGGTGGGTTCCCGGTGGACGTCACGGTCACGGATTTCCGGCATGGCACCGGCGGCGATGGCGAACTTCCGCACCGGTCCCGTGAGGAGATAGGTGACGGCGGCTGCCACGCAAAGGGTCAGGAGGTACTCGCGCACGGGCACACCCTATTCGCGTCCGGGTGGCGACAGTGAACACATGAAGTGACTCACAGCGGGTGCCCAGGGTTGCACATGTCACACGGCCGTCACCGTCCGGGGTACGGCGGGAAGCCGCCGACCAGGTCCGCGACCCGCCCCGGAATGCCGCGCTCCTCGCGTACGGCACGCGCGATCAGCTCCGCGACCTGCGACATCTCGGCGGTGCCCATGCCCTGGGTGGTGACCGCCGCGGTGCCCAGGCGGATGCCGGAGCCGACCGAACAGGGCTCGGTGTCGTACGGGAGGGCGTACTTGTCCAGGACGATGCCGGCCGCCGCACAGCGGCCCCGGGCCTGGGCGCCGGTGGCGCCCAGCGGGGAGACGTCGGCGGTGATCAGATGGGTGTCGGTGCCGCCGGTGGAGATCTCCAGCCCCTGTCCGGCCAGCGCGTCCGCCAGGGCGCGGGCGTTGGCGACCACCTGGTGGGCGTATCCGGCGAAGGCCGGGGTCGCCGCCTCCGCGAGGGCGGCCGCCTTGGCCGCGACGGAGTGCATGTGCGGGCCGCCCTGCGAGAAGGGGAAGACCGCGCGGTCGACGCGCTGCGCCAGGTCCGCGCCGCACAGGATGATGCCCCCGCGCGGGCCGCGCAGCGTCTTGTGGGTGGTGGCGCACACCACGTCCGCGTACGGCACCGGGCTGGGGGCCGCGCCGCCGGCCACCAGGCCGAGGGTGTGCGCGGCGTCGACGATGAGGTACGCGCCCACCTCGTCGGCGATCTCGCGGAAGACGGCGTAGTCGATGTGCCGGGGGTAGGCGATGGAGCCGCAGACGATCGCCTTGGGAAGGTGCTGGTGGGCGAGGGCGCGGACCTCGTCGTGGTCGATGAGGTCGGTGCCGCGCTCCACGCCGTAGCCGACGATGTGGAACCAGCGGCCGGAGAAGTTGGACTCCGAGCCGTGCGTGAGGTGCCCGCCGGACGCCAGGGCCATCGCCAGGATGGTGTCACCGGGCACCAGAAGGGCCGCGTAGGCCGCCAGGACGGCCGAGGAGCCGGAGTAGGGCTGCACGTTCGCATGGGCGGTGGCGAAGAGGCGTACGGCCCGTTCCACGGCCAGGCGCTCGGCGAGGTCGACCAGCTCGCAGCCGGCGTGGTGGCGGGCGCCCGGATACCCCTCGGCGTACTTGTTGGCCAGCGGCGAGCCCAGCGCCGCGAGCACCGCCGGGGAGGTGAAGTTCTCGCCGGCGATCAGCTGGAGGCAGTTGCTCTGCCGCTGCACCTCGCCGAGCAGGACGTCGGCGAGCTCCGGATCCTGCGCGCGCAGCGCCGCGAAGTCGGACCAGGGCGTCTGCCCCGTGGTGTGCGCTGTGGTGTGCCTGGTGGTGTGCCCTGTGGTGTGTTCCGCGGTCGGCAGCATGACTCGGCGCTCCGGGTGTCACTGGGGTGTGTCACTGCGGGCGTCCGCCGCGGGGTCGCCGGGCGGATCTCCCCCACCACTGTGGCACCGATCCGGGCGGACCGCCCGGTGCGGTGGGGGCGGAGGAAGAACCGTTACGCCGTCGGGGCGGGGACGCCGGTGAGGGCGGTGACCACCGGGTCGAGGGCGGTGTGTATCTCCTCGCCGATCGACCGGAAGAACGTCAGCGGGGCGCCGTACGGGTCGTAGACCTCGTCGGCGTCGGGGCTGGGGGCCAGCAGCCAGCCCCGCAGCGCGGCGGCGGCGCGGACCAGCGAGCGGGCGCGCGCGGTCACGCCCCCGTCGTCGGGCAGGGTGGCCGGGTCGATGGCCCGGACCAGGCGGGTGAACTCCTTGAGGGTGAAGGTGCGCAGGCCCGCCGCGTGCCCCATGGAGATGACCTGGGCCCGGTGGTCGCGGGTGGCGGTGAGGACCAGGTCGGCGTCGATGACGTGCTCGTCGAGGAGTTCGCGGCCGGTGAAGCCGGAGGCGTCGGCGGCGTACTCGGCGAGGACGGTCGCGGCGTGCGCCTCCATCGGGGAGCCCTCGTGGCCCCAGGTGCCCGCGCTCTCGACGAGTATCCCGGCGGCGCCGTCGCCGAGCCGCCGGGTGAGCTCATGGCGGGTCAGCCGCTCGGCCATGGGCGAGCGGCAGACGTTGCCGGTGCAGACGTGGAGGATGCGGAAGACGTCCTCACGCTCCCGCGGACCACCCGGCAGGCCGGGTATCAACTGCTGACCTCCAGGTCTGGCACGACCTCCCGGAGCTGGTCGGCGCTGAGCGCGCCGGCCCGCAGCAGCACCGGCACCTTGCCGGTGACGTCGACGATCGACGACGGCACGGCGGCGGGCGTGGGACCGCCGTCGAGGTAGATGGCCACCGAGTCGCCGAGCATCTCCTGCGCGGCGTCGCAGTCCTGCGGGGACGCGTGGCCGGTCAGATTGGCGCTGGAGACGGCCATCGGGCCGGTCTCGGTCAGCAGCTCGATGGCGACGGGGTGCAGCGGCATCCGGACGGCGACGGTGCCCCGGGTGTCGCCCAGGTCCCACTGCAGCGACGGCTGGTGCCTGGCGACCAGGGTGAGCGCGCCCGGCCAGAAGGCGTCGACCAGCTCCCATGCCTGCTCGGAGAAGTCGGTGACCAGGCCGTGCAGGGTGTTCGGGGAGCCCACGAGCACCGGCGAGGGCATGTTGCGGCCGCGCCCCTTGGCCTCCAGCAGGTCGCCGACGGCCTCGCTGTTGAACGCGTCGGCCCCGATCCCGTAGAGGGTGTCGGTGGGCAGCACGACGAGTTCGCCGCGGCGTACGGCGGAGGCGGCCTCACGCAGGCCCGCCGCGCGGTCCGTCGCATCCGAGCAGTCGTAACGCCGTGCCATTAGCTGACCTCCTGGTGATGCGCCGTACTCACGGCGTGGCCTTGCGGGCCGTGGTGAACCTGGGACGGTTGTTCAGGTCGGGGTGGTCCGCGGCGTCGGCCCAGCCCGCGTCCTCCTTGAAGATCCAGGGGACCTGGCCGCCCTGGGTGTCGGCGTGCTCGATGACGACGACACCGCCGGGGCGGAGGAGGCGGTGGGCGGTGCGCTCGATGCCGCGGATGGTGTCGAGGCCGTCCTCGCCGGAGAACAGCGCCAGCTCGGGGTCGTGGTCCCGGGCCTCGGGGGCGACATGCTCCCACTCGGTGAGCGGGATGTACGGAGGGTTGGAGACCACCAGGTCGACCTGGCCGTTGAGGTCGGGGAAGCTGGTCAGCGCGTTCCCCTGGCGCAGGTCGACCTTGCTGCCCTCGGTGTTCTTACGGGCCCACACCAGGGCCTCCTCGGACAGCTCGACGGCGTGCACGCGGCTGCGCGGCACCTCCTGGGCCAGGGCCAGCGCGATGGCGCCCGAGCCCGTGCACAGGTCGACGATCCGCGGCTCGGCGACGTCCATGGCACGGACCGCGTCTATCGCCCAGCCCACCACGCTCTCGGTCTCGGGGCGCGGTACGAAGACCCCCGGCCCGACCTGGAGCTCCAGATAGCGGAAGAAGGCGCGGCCGGTGATGTGCTGGAGGGGTTCGCGGGCCTCCCGGCGGGCCACGGCCTCCCAGTAGCGGGCGTCGAACTCGGGGTCGGGGACGGTGTGCAGCTCACCGCGCTTGACCCCGTGCACGTACGCGGCCAGTTCCTCCGCGTCGAAACGCGGGGACGGCACGCCGGCGTCGGCCAGCCGCTGGGTCGCCTGCGCGACCTCGGCGAGCAGCAGGTTCACGTCTGTCCTCTCCTGTGGCCTGTTCCGGTGGCCCGGACCGGTTACTGGGCGGCGGCCAGCTTCGCGGCCGAGTCGGCGTCGACGCACGCCTGGATGACGGCGTCGAGGTCCCCGTCGAGGACCTGGTCCAAGTTGTACGCCTTGAATCCGACGCGGTGGTCCGAGATGCGGTTCTCGGCGTAGTTGTACGTCCGGATGCGCTCGGAGCGGTCCACGGTCCGCACCTGGCTGCGCCGGGCGTCGGAGGCCTCGCGTTCGGCCTCCTCCTGGGCGGCGGCCAGCAGCCGCGAGCGCAGGATGCGCATCGCCGACTCCTTGTTCTGGAGCTGGCTCTTCTCGTTCTGGCAGGAGACGACGATGCCGCTCGGCAGGTGGGTGATGCGCACGGCGGAGTCGGTGGTGTTGACCGACTGGCCGCCGGGGCCGGAGGAGCGGTAGACGTCGATCCGCAGGTCGTTGGGGCCGATCTCGACCTCGACCTCCTCGGCCTCGGGCGTGACCAGGACACCGGCGGCGGAGGTGTGGATGCGGCCCTGCGACTCGGTGGCAGGCACCCGCTGCACGCGGTGCACCCCGCCCTCGTACTTCAGCCGCGCCCAGACGCCCTGGCCGGGCTCGGTGGCGCCGTTGCCGCCCTTGGTCTTCACCGCGACCTGGACGTCCTTGTAGCCGCCGAGGTCGGACTCGTTGGCTTCGAGGATCTCGGTCTTCCAGCCGACGCGCTCGGCGTAGCGCAGGTACATCCGCAGCAGGTCGCCGGCGAACAGCGCGGACTCCTCGCCGCCCTCGCCCGCCTTGACCTCCAGGATCACGTCCTTGTCGTCGCTGGGGTCGCGGGGAACGAGCAGCAGGCGGAGCCTTTCGGTCAGCTCCTCGCGCTGCTTCTCCAGTTCCTTGACCTCGGCGGCGAAGTCGGGCTCGTCGGCGATGAACTCCCGGGCGGTGTCGATGTCCTCGCCGGTCGACTTCCAGGCCCGGTAGGTGCCGACGATGGGGGTCAGCTCGGCATAGCGCTTGTTGAGCTTGCGCGCGTTGGCCTGGTCGGCGTGGACCGACGGGTCGGCAAGCCTGATTTCGAGGTCGGCATGCTCGCCGATGAGTTCCTCGACCGCCTCGAACATCTGGATCCCCTGCTTACTGCTGCTGAAATGTGGTGTGACCGGACCGGACCGGGACGACAAAGCGCCGGTCCGGCCGACCGGCATGAATCCGGGCAGCCGAGGACCGGCGCTTGCGGGTCGCTACTTCTGGGCGGCGGTCTTCTTGCCGAAGCGGGCCTCGAAGCGGGCCACCCGGCCACCGGTGTCGAGGATCTTCTGCTTGCCCGTGTAGAACGGGTGGCAGGCCGAGCAGACGTCGGCGCGGATCACGCCGCTCTTCTCGGTGCTGCGGGTGGTGAACGAGGCGCCGCAGGTGCAGGTGACCTGGGTCTCCACGTATTCCGGGTGAACGTCGCGCTTCAAGGGAATCTCCTGGTTTCTCGGGAGGGTCCCGGGTCGTGCTGCGGATTTGCGTCACGTGAACCGGGGCCGACGTACCAGTCTGCCAGGACTGGCCGTATCTCCCAAAACGAGGTTCCCGCAGTGGTTATTCCGGGGCTCCGTCCGGGGGTCTACGAGGAGCTCTTCACGACACCCCGGGTGTCCGCCTTGTCACCGGCGGAGCCCTCGGTGGCGCCGCGGGGGACGGTCCTGTCGTCCTGGAGGGCGGCCCAGACCCGGTCGGCCTGCGCGGTGAGCGGCAGGACCCGGTTGGGGTCGGCGGGGTCGTAGCGGACCGGCATCGTGATCAGGGAGACGTCCCGGGAACCGATGTGCTTCATGCTCTGCGCGAGACCGACGAGGTCGGCGACCGAGGCCAGCTCGGAGTCGGTGGTGATCGCGCCGGTGGCGGTGTCGGCGACCGTGTAGAGCCGGGTGGGGCTGGTGAACAGGTTCAGCCGGTCGGCGCGGGCCATGAGCGCCTTGACGAAGGCCTGCTGGAGCACTATCCGGCCGAGGTCGCTGCCGTCGCCGACGCCGTGCCGGGTGCGGACCAGGCCGAGGGCCTGTCGGCCGTCGAGGGTGTGGGTGCCGGCCGTGAGGTGCAGATGGCTGTCGTTGTCCTCGATGGCCCGCGAGGTGGTGACCCGGACGCCGCCCAGGGCGTCGATGAGGTGCTGGAAGCCGGTGAAGTCGACCTCGACGTAGTGGTCCATCCGGATGCCGGTCATCGACTCGACGGTCTTGACGGCGCAGGCGGGGCCGCCGACGGCGTACGCGGAGTTGAACATCACGCCGGTCGCGGCGGCGGACGGGGTGCCGTGGGGCCCGGCGCAGGAGGGCCGGTCGACGAGGGTGTCGCGGGGGATGCTGACCACGGTGGCCTTGCGGTGGCCCTTGCGGATGTGGACGATCATCGCCGTGTCCGAGCGGGCGGTGCCGTCGTCCGTGCCGCCGCCGGCCTTCCTGTTGCTGCCGGACCGGGAGTCGGAGCCCAGGACCAGGATGTCCATCGAGCCGTTGTCGAAGTTCGTCGGGCGGTCGCCGCCGAGGGCGCCGTTGATGTCGACGCCCTTGATGTTCGCGTTGAGCCTGAAGTAGAGGTAGCCGGCTCCGGCGACGGCCAGCAGGAGGGAGAGTGCGGCCGCCCAGGCGGCCACACGCAGCGCCTTGCGGCGGGTGGCGTGCGGTGCGGGCTGCGTCATGGGCTCCTGTCCTCCGACTGTTCGGGTACCCCCAGTTGTGGCGATCAGCACCTGTTGTACGAATTATCAGACGTTCGGCGGACACCATCGGTTCCCGGTCTGTCCGGATATGCAACAAAGGACCACCCCGCCGTCGGCGGAATGGCCCTCTGTCGTGCGGCAGGCGTACGCCTGCCCGCGCCTGCCTACGGCACCGTCAGTCGTTGTTCTGACCGGGGGTCGTCTTGGCGATCTGCATCAGGAACTCGGCGTTCGACTTGGTCTGCTTCATCTTGTCGAGAAGCAGTTCGATCGCCTGCTGCGAGTCGAGTGCGTGCAGCACCCGGCGCAGCTTCCAGACGATGGCGAGCTCCTCGCTGTTGAGCAGGATCTCCTCCTTGCGGGTCGCGGACGCGTCGACGTCCACGGCCGGGAAGATCCGCTTGTCGGAGAGCTTGCGGTCGAGGCGGAGCTCCATGTTGCCGGTGCCCTTGAACTCCTCGAAGATCACCTCGTCCATGCGCGAGCCGGTCTCGACCAGCGCGGTGGCCAGGATGGTCAGCGAGCCGCCGTCCTCGATGTTGCGCGCGGCACCGAAGAAGCGCTTCGGCGGGTAGAGCGCGGTCGAGTCGACACCACCGGACAGGATGCGGCCGGAGGCGGGCGCGGCGAGGTTGTACGCACGGCCCAGACGGGTGATGGAGTCCAGCAGGACGACCACGTCATGACCGAGTTCGACCAGCCGCTTGGCGCGCTCGATGGCGAGCTCGGCGACGGTGGTGTGGTCCTCGGCGGGACGGTCGAAGGTCGAGGAGATGACCTCGCCCTTCACCGACCGCTGCATGTCGGTGACCTCTTCCGGACGCTCGTCGACCAGGACGACCATCAGGTGGCACTCGGGGTTGTTGTGCGTGATGGCGTTGGCGATCGACTGCATGATGATCGTCTTGCCGGTACGCGGCGGAGCCACGATCAGACCGCGCTGGCCCTTGCCGATCGGGGCGACGAGGTCGATGACCCGGGGGATGAGCTGGTTCGGCTCGTTCTCCAGCCGCAGCCGCTCCTGCGGGTACAGCGGGGTGAGCTTGCCGAACTCCGGACGGCTGCGACCGGAGTCGGCCGCCATGCCGTTGGCCGAGTCCAGGCGGACCAGCGCGTTGAACTTCTCGCGGCGCTCGCCGTCCTTGGGCTGACGGACCGCGCCGGTGACGTGGTCGCCCTTGCGCAGGCCGTTCTTGCGGACCTGGGCGAGGGAGACGTACACGTCGTTGGGACCGGGCAGGTAGCCCGAGGTCCGGATGAACGCGTAGTTGTCGAGGATGTCGAGGATGCCCGCGACGGGGATCAGGACGTCGTCCTCGTTGACCTGCGGCTCGTTGCCGAACTGCTCCTCGCGGCGGTTGCTGCCCCGGCCCCGGCGGTCGCGGTAGCGCCCGCGGCGGCGGCGGCCGCTGCCGTCACCGTCGTCGTAGTCGTCCGGGCCGCCCTGGGGGCCGCCCTGGCCGCCCTGCTGGCTCTGGCCCTGACCCTGGCCGCCCTGGCCCTGACCCTGGGTCTGCGGGCGGTCCTGCTGGCCCTGCTGACGGTCCTGGCGGTCCTGCTGACGGTCCTGCTGGCGGTCCTGCTGGCGGTCGCCGCGCTGCTGCTGGCCGGCGCCCGCGCCGTCGTCGCTCTTGTTGCGGCGGTCGCGCTGACGGTCCCGGCGGCCCTCGCGCTCGGGACGGTCGCCGCCGCGCTGGCGGTCCCGGCGGCCCTCGCGGTCGTCACCGGACCTTGCCTCGCCGCCCTGGGCCTGCTTGCCCTCGGCGGTGTCGACGGCGGCCACGGCGGCGGGGGCCGTCTCGGAGGCCTTGTCGGCGGCGGGCTTGTCGGCGGCGGGCGCCTGGGCGGAGGCCTTGTCGGCGGCGGCCTTGGGCTGCTCGCCGGCGGGCTGGCCCGGGATCTCGATCTGCTTCGGCTGCTCGGTCGCCTTCTCGGCGGCCGCACCCTCACCGGTGCGGGCCCGCGACGTGGCGCGGCGCTTGGGCTTCTCTGCGGCGGCTCCCCCCTGGGAGGCGGTCGCGGCGGCCGAGGCGGCCTTGGCGGCGGGCGCGGACCCGCCGGACTGCGCGGCCTTGATGGTCTCGATCAGCTGCCCCTTGCGGAGCCGCGCGGTGCCCTTGATCCCGAGACTGGAAGCGAGCTGCTGCAGCTCGGCCAGGACCATGCCCTCAAGGCCGGTGCCGGAGCGGCGTCGCTTGGGGGCAGCAGCACCGGTGGCAGGCGCGGAAGAGTCGGGCGCGGCGGCATTGCCTTCCACGCGTACGCCCATCAGATCGGTGGTGTCGCTCACGAAGGGTCCTTCCCTGGAGCGGACGTCGGCCTGTCTGGCTCGGCGACCGGTTGTGCTGTCCGGATCCGGTCCTTGTCCCTGACCTGATCCGGGGCGGTGGTCCGCCTGATGGCGGCAGAAAATGACATACGTGGTGGTGGCGCTGAGAGATCACTCAGATGGTGTGTCGCTCGCGCCGGCTCCGGAGCGTGCTCGGCACTGCTCAGGCAGGCTGCCTATGCGGTGTGGGAGGCTCCCGGAAGAAAGGCGGTCCCGAGACGGGACACGGAGCACCGCGCCGCAATGGCGTCGAGTGCAGGCTTGAGATTAACACTACCGGATCCAACAAACATTCCCCCTCTCAACGACCGGCAATCGTGTCACCGCCGGTCTCACTGCCCTGCTGCGAGCGGCAGAACGCTCGCCCCGGCCCCGTCCAGGGCCAGACGATTGGCCGCCCAGCCGTCACCCGCGAGCTGGGAGACCTTGTCGGCGGCGCCGTCCTCGGTGAGCGCCAGCACGGTGGGTCCCGCACCCGAGATGACCGCCGGGACACCCTCGGCGCGCAGGCGGTGCACCAGGGCCACACTGTCGGGCATGGCCGGGGCGCGGTACTCCTGGTGCAGCCGGTCCTCGGTGGCGGGAAGCAGCAGCTCGGGGCGCCGGGTGAGGGCTTCCACCAGCAGCGCGGCCCGGCCGGCGTTCACCGCGGCGTCGACGTGCGGCACGGTGCGCGGCAGCAGGCCGCGGGCGGTCTCGGTCAGCACGGCCCTGGACGGTACGAAGACCACCGGTACGACCGCCTCCGAGGGGTCCATCCGCACCGCGTGGGCGGTGCCGCCCTCGGTCCAGGCCAGGGTGAAGCCGCCGAGCAGACAGGCGGCGACGTTGTCCGGGTGGCCCTCGATCTCGTTGGCGAGCTCCAGCAGCGCGGCGTCGTTGAGGCGTTCCTGGCCGCCTATGGTCACCGCGCGGGCGGCCATGATGCCCGCGCAGATGGCGGCCGACGAGGACCCCAGGCCGCGGCCGTGCGGGATGCGGTTGGCGCAGACGACCTCCAGGCCGCGCGGCTGGCCGCCGAGCACGTCGAACGCGGTGCGCAGGGAGCGTACGACCAGGTGCTTCTCGTTCCGGGAGAGGGTGTCGGCGCCCTCACCCGCGATGTCGACGTGCAGCCCGGAATCGGCCACCCGGACCACGACGTCGTCGTAGAGCCCCAGGGCCAGGCCGAAGGCGTCGAAGCCGGGTCCGAGGTTGGCGCTGGTCGCGGGGACGCGCACGCGGACGGCGGCGGCACGGAAGGCGGGTCCGGCCATCGTTCGATGACTCTCCTTGTACTTCAGGGCGGTTCTGCCTCGGATGCCTTGGATTTGCTGCCTTGGCATCGTTGCCTTGCGGCGGGGAGGACTTCGGGCGCCTATGCCGGTGGCATGGGCCGGATCGGCGCACGCGCGTCAGCGTTACACCGGTGGGGCCAGCCTATCGAAGGAAGGTTCTGTTGCGACATAGGGCGCACGAACAGCGCGTGATGCGTGTCGCCTCCGGTGGTGTGCGCCCCCGGCGTGGCCGGCCCGCACCGCCGGTCCCGGAAGGCCCGGCCCCGCCCCCGGCCCCGCCCCCGGCCCGGTCGCCGGACGGGCTTCGGCGAGCCCGTCCGGCGAGGATGCGCGAGGGGCCTCAGCCGGTGAGGCCCAGCTTCTCCGCGGCGGCGTCCGCGTCCACCGGGACGGTGACGGGCTGCGGCGCGCCCGCCACGGCCCAGTCGGGGTCCTTGAGGCCGTTTCCGGTCACCGTGCAGACGATCCGCTGGCCGGGGTCGACACGACCCTCCTGCGCGGCCTTGAGCAGACCGGCGACACTGGCGGCCGAGGCCGGCTCGACGAAGACGCCCTCACGGGCCGCCAGCAGTCGGTACGCGGACAGGATCTGACGGTCGGTCACCGCTTCGATCAGGCCGCCCGACTCGTCGCGGGCCTCCTCGGCGAACTGCCACGACGCGGGGTTGCCGATCCGGATCGCGGTGGCGATGGTCTGCGGGCTGCGGACCGGCGCGCCGTTGACGATCGGGGCCGAACCGGCCGCCTGGAAGCCCCACATGCGCGGGTTTCGGGTGGACACGCCGTCCGTGGCGTATTCGCGGTAACCCTTCCAGTACGCGGTGATGTTGCCCGCGTTGCCGACCGGCAGAACATGGATGTCGGGGGCGTCGCCGAGCGCGTCCACGATCTCGAACGCGGCGGTCTTCTGGCCCTCGATACGGACCGGATTGACCGAATTGACCAGCGCCACCGGGTACTTGTCGCTGAGGCCGCGCGCCAGGTCCAGGCAGTCGTCGAAGTTGCCGTCGACCTGGAGGATACGGGCGCCGTGCACCAGCGCCTGGCCCATCTTGCCCAGCGCGATCTTGCCCTGCGGGACCAGGACGGCGCAGACCATGCCGGCCCGTACCGCGTAGGCGGCGGCCGAGGCGGAGGTGTTGCCGGTGGAAGCGCAGATGACGGCCTGCGCGCCCTCCTCCTTGGCCCGGGTGATGGCCATGGTCATGCCCCGGTCCTTGAAGGAGCCGGTGGGGTTGGCGCCCTCGACCTTGAGGTAGACGTCGCAGCCGGTCTGCTCGCTGAGCAGCTGGGCCGGGACCAGCGGGGTGCCACCCTCCAGCAGCGTGACCACGGGGGTCCGCTCGGTCACCGGGAGGCGGTCCCGGTACTCCTCGATGATGCCGCGCCACTGGTGAGTGCCGGACATCCGGGGGCGGTCGGTCACTGCGTTCATGTCGGTTTACTCCCCTTCGACGCGCATGATGCTTGCGACGCCACGTACGGTGTCGAGCTTGCGCAGAGCCTCGACGGTTGCCGCGAGCGCGGCGTCGGGCGCGCGGTGGGTGACGACGACGAGAGCCGCGTCGCCGTCCTTGCCCTGCTGGCGGACGGTGTCGATGGACACATGATGTTCCGCGAACACGGTGGCGACCTGGGCGAGTACACCCGGTTTGTCCGCCACGTCGAGGCTGATGTGGTAGCGGGTGACCACATCGCCCATCGGGTTCACCGGCAGCTGCGCGTAGGCGGACTCGCCGGGTCCGGTGGTGGCCGCGAGCTTGTTGCGGCAGGCCGCCACCAGGTCACCGAGGACAGCGGAGGCGGTGGGTGAGCCACCCGCCCCGGGACCGTAGAACATGAGCTTGCCGGCGGCGTCGGCCTCGACGAAGACCGCGTTGTACGCCTCGCGGACGCTGGCCAGCGGGTGCGTCAGCGGGATCATCGCGGGATGCACGCGGGCGGTGACGGACTGCCCGTCGGCGGCCCGCTCGCAGATCGCCAGCAGCTTGACGGTGCAGCCCATCTGCTTGGCGGAGGCGATGTCGGCGGCGGTGACCTCGGTGATGCCCTCGCGGTGCACGTCGTCGATGGTCACCCGGGTGTGGAAGGCGATACCGGCCAGGATCGCGGCCTTGGCGGCGGCGTCGAAGCCCTCGACGTCGGCGGTCGGGTCGGCCTCGGCGTAACCGAGGGCGGTGGCCTCGTCCAGCGCCTCGGAATAACCCGCTCCGCTGCCGTCCATCCGGTCGAGGATGAAGTTGGTGGTGCCGTTGACGATGCCCATCACACGGTTGATCTTGTCGCCGGCCAGCGACTCGCGCAGCGGGCGGATCAGCGGGATCGCGCCGGCGACGGCGGCCTCGTAGTAGAGGTCCGCGCCGTGCTCGACGGCGGCGGCGTGCAGCGCGGCGCCCTCGGCGGCCAGCAGCGCCTTGTTGGCGGAGACCACGGAGGCGCCGTGCTCGAAGGCGGTGGTGATCAGACCTCGGGCCGGCTCGATACCGCCGATGACCTCGATCACGACGTCGATGTCCCCGCGTTTGACCAGGGCCGTCGCGTCCGTGGTGAGCAGCTCGGCCGGTACGCCCTCGCGGACGCGGTTGGGGCGCCGTACGGCGATACCGGCGAGCTCGACGGGGGCACCGATGCGCGCCGTGAGGTCGTGCGCGTGCGTCGTCATGATGCGCGCCACCTCTGAGCCCACCACACCGCAGCCCAGCAGCGCCACCTTCAGCGGACGCGTACGCATCATCCGACCTCGTTTCGGTTTACAGCTTGTGGATGGGACCAGTCTCACTCACCGGACGGAAGTTTCCACGCCCTGTCCGGCAAATGAGACCACCCCGGTTATTTTTGAGAATTCACTTCAGCCGACGTCGAGACGCAGGAGATCTTCCTCCGTCTCGCGCCGGACGATCACCCGCGCCTCGCCCTCGGAGACGGCGACCACCGGCGGTCGCAGCGCGTGGTTGTAGTTGCTGGCCATCGAACGGCAGTAGGCCCCGGTGGCCGGGACGGCGATCAGATCACCGGCGGCCAGGTCGGCCGGCAGGAAGGCGTCCCGCACGACGATGTCGCCCGACTCGCAGTGCTTGCCCACCACCCGGCTGAGCATCGGCTCGGCGTCGGAGGTCCGCGAGACCAGGGCGACGCTGTACTCGGCGTCGTAGAGCGCGGTGCGGATGTTGTCGGACATGCCGCCGTCCACACTGACGTAGGTGCGCAGGCCGTCGAGCGGCTTGATCGTGCCGACCTCGTAGAGCGTGAAGGCGGTCGGGCCGACGATCGCGCGGCCCGGCTCCACGGACAGCCGGGGGGCGGTGAGACCGGCGGCGGCACTCTCACGGGTGACGATCTCGGCGAGCGCCTTGGCGATCTCGTGCGGCTCGCGCGGGTCGTCGTCGGGGGTGTACGCGATACCCAGGCCGCCGCCGAGGTCGATCTCGGGCAGTTCGACGCCGTGTTCGTCACGGACCTGCCTGAGCAGGCCGACCACACGGTGGGCGGCGACCTCGAAACCGGAGGTGTCGAAGATCTGCGAACCGATGTGGGAGTGGATGCCGATCAGTTCGAGGGAGGGCAGGGTGAGCACCCGGCGGACCGCCTCGGCGGCGTCCCCGCCGCTGAGGGAGAAGCCGAACTTCTGGTCCTCGTGGGCGGTCGCGATGAACTCGTGGGTGTGCGCCTCGACGCCCACGGTGACCCGGATCTGCACCCGCTGGCGGGTGCCGTGCCGGCGCGCGATGTCGGCGACCCGCACGATCTCCTGGAAGGAGTCCAGCACGATCCGCCCCACCCCGGCGGTGACGGCCCGCTCGATCTCCTCGGTGCTCTTGTTGTTGCCGTGCAGCGCGATCCGCTCGGCCGGCATCCCCGCCGACAGGGCCACCGCGAGCTCGCCGCCGGTGCACACGTCGAGGTTGAGACCCTCCTCGTGCAGCCAGCGCACGACGGCACGGGACAGGAACGCCTTGCCCGCGTAGAAGACGTCGGCGTCCGCGCCGAAGGCCTCGCGCCAGGCGCGGCAGCGGGCCCGGAAGTCGGCCTCGTCCAGGACGTAGGCCGGGGTGCCGTACTCCTCGGCGAGCAGACGTACGTCCAGGCCGCCGACCTCGGCGGCGCCTCCGGCGTTACGGGTGACGGTGCTGGCCCAGACGCGGGGGTCGAGGCTGTTGAGGTCGGTGGGCGGCGCCGCGTAGTGGCCCTCTTG
Source organism: Streptomyces sp. RLA131 (assembly GCF_056270125.1). Taxonomy (NCBI): domain Bacteria; kingdom Bacillati; phylum Actinomycetota; class Actinomycetes; order Kitasatosporales; family Streptomycetaceae; genus Streptomyces; species Streptomyces sp. RLA131. The sequence continues at coordinate 5,758,593 of NZ_JBWDOQ010000002.1, read as the reverse complement.
GAGGACGTCGGCGTAGCGGGGCCCGGCGGGGTGGGCGGAACGGCTCATGTTCTTGGCACTCTCACAGATGATCGGGGGCACTGATGCCGAGCAGGGACAGGCCGTTGGCGAGCACGGTCCCGGCGGCTTCGGCGAGCGCGAGCCGGGCGCCGTGAACGGCCGAGGGTTTCTCCTCGCCCTTGGGCAGCACCGGGCACTCGTCGTGGAAGCGGAAGAAGGCGTCGGCCGTGCGCTCCGCGTGCCGCGCGACCCGGTCGGGGGCGCGGTGCCGGGCGGCGGCGTCGACGACGCGGGGGAAGTCCGCGATCAGGCCGAGAAGATCGGTCTCGGCGGGATGCCGGTACGCGGCGTGCTCGCCGGTCGCCGGTTCGATGCCCAGGTCGTGGGCATTACGGGTGAGGGCCCGGGTGCGGGCGTGGGCGTAGCGGACCCGGAACAGCGGGTTGCTCGCGCGCTGCGGGAGGTGGACCGCCGGATCCGGCTGCGGCACGTCACCGGGCGGCGGGCGCAGCAGGGCCCAGCGGGCGGCGTCCGGGCCGAGGGTGCTCAGCAATTCGTCGAGCGGAACCGCCACGCCCTGCGGCACGACCGGTTCCGGGGCGCCCGGCCGGGCGCCGGCGGCCCGCAGCAGCCGGCCGGCGGCCTCCGCGAACACGGCCGCCCGCGCCTCCCCGGGGTCGGCGGGGACCACGGTGACCCGTACGTCCCGCAGGCCGTCCCCCTGCCCGTACGCCGGGCCGCTCTCGCGCACCGACCGGACGATGCCGGCGTGCGACACCGCGTCGAGCGTGATGTTGAGGAAGCCGGGCTCGGCGATCTCCACCCGGGCGATCCCGGGGGCCGCCGCGAGGTGCCGGCTCAGTATCTCCGCGATCTGCCGCGGCGGCTGTCCCGCGGGCCCGGCGAGTCTGAGCGCCACATTGGTCGCGTAGTCCCCGCACCCGGGCCGCGGCGGCCGCCGCACCACGATCCGCTCGGGCAGCTCCGGCCCGTCCAGCCTCAGCTCCTCGGCCTCCACGGCACGGCGCACTGTCCTCAGGACGGTGCGGGAGAGCTCGGCGGGAGTCACAGTGGCAAGCGTAGGCGAGGAGGGGGGTGGCCACGCGAACGGGTTTCACCCTTCGGGCAGCGCGCCCGCGGTCGGGCTGTGCCTGGCCGGCGGTGAGCCGGTTCCGGGGGCGGTGGCCGGTTCACCGGAGACGGTCAGCCGGTTCCGGGGGCGGTGGCCGGTTCACCGGAGACGGTCAGCCGGTTCCGGGGGCGGTGGCCGGTTCACCGGAGACGGTCAGCCGGTTCCGGGGGCGGTGGCCGGTTCACCGGAGACGGTCAGCCGGTTCCGGGAGCGGTGGCCGGTTCACCGGAGACGGTCAGCCGGTTCCGGGAGCGGTGGCCGGTTCACCGGAGACGGTCAGCCGGTTCCGGGAGCGGTGGCCGGTTCACCGGAGACGGTCAGCCGGTTCCGGGAGCGGTGGCCGGTTCACCGGAGGCGGGTTCGCCGCTCTGCGCGGCGTCCAGCACCAGGCGGCGTACGAGGCTCACCAGCTCGGTCGGTTCGAAGGGCTTGCCGAGGAACGCGTTCACCCCGGCGGCGGCGCCCGCCTCGACCTCGGCCTGGGTGCAGGCGCTCACCATCGCGATGGGCAGTCCCCGGGTCGCCGGGTCCGCGCGCAGCGCCGTCGCGGTCTCGATGCCGTCCAGCCTGGGCATCACCACGTCCAGCGTCACGACATCCGGACGTACCCGGTGCACCACGTCCAGGCATTCGGCACCATCGGCCGCGGTCACGACCTCGAAGCCCTCCAGCTCAAGGTTGACCCTGATCAGTTGCCGGATGACCTTGTTGTCGTCGACAACGAGCACCCGGCCGGACATGCCCGGCACACCTCGAAGGGTAGGCGCGCGAGAGGGGACGCGTCGGCGTTTTGCGCACTTCTTCCCCGCGAGAGGTCGGCAGCGCGCGGCACGGCGCGGCACCGGACCGTTCCCGCTCCGGCGACGGCGGCGCCTCCAGGCCGACGTCACGCCACCGGACCCGGCGGCCTGACGTCGGTGACGGTCACCCGGACGGTCACCGGTTCCGGTGTGCCGAGCCCGGCCAGGTGACCGGCGACCGCGGCCCGCACCCGCACGCGGATCCGGCGGGCGGTGTCCAGCGCGCGGTACTCCCCGCACAGCACGCACCGCACCTCGACGCTCCAGCCGGCGGCGCCCGTGCGCTCCGCCCGGACGCCCGCCCCGGTGGCTGCCTCCGCGCGCCGGACCGGGCCGGGGTGGAGCCGGGCCACGCCCGGGACGCCCAGGGCGCAACGGGCGGCGATCCGCCGGATGTCCGGTGCGGCGGAGCCCATCAGCGGGCGCCCCCTCCGGGTGGATCCAGTACCTCGGCGATCTCCAGATCGACGTCCAGGACGGCGAGGCCCAGCTCCAGGCGCGCGGCCCGCAGGACGGCGGTACGGACCTGGGCCGCGCGGTCGGGCAGGGGATGGTCGAGCGCGGCGGACAGGGTCATGACGACATGGACGGCGACGGAGCCGTCTCCGGCCGCGGTCAGCCGGCACCCGACGGCACGCACCCCGGAGAGGGTGTCGGCCGCTCTGCGCAGGACCTTGGCGGCCGCGGCCCCGGAGATGCGCAGGTCCTGGGTGGGATCGTCCAGCGGCAGCAACGGTCCGGGCAGTGTCTCGGCGCGGACCCCGCGCATCACGCGGAGGGCGAGCGCCTGCCCGCCGCGCCGTCGCCGTTCCTGGGCGCGCAGGGCACCGATGGCCCGGTCCAGGGCGGGGCGGCGGTTGTCTAGCGCCATGCGGACATCCCCTCCAGCAGCGAGTGCCGGGCCCGCGAGAGCCTGCCGCGTACGGTCTGCTCGCTGGCGCCCGTGACCTGGGCGATCTCCTCGTAGTGCAGGCCGTGCAGTTCCCGCAGGATCCAGCAGGCCCGCTGGTCGGGGCTCAGCTCGCGCAGCGCCGTACTCAGGGCGGCGGTGGCGGCGTCGGCCTCGGCCGCGCGCGCGGGCAGGCCGCGCGCGTCACGGCTGGACAGCTCGGGGACGGCGTCCAGGGGAACGGTGTCCCGGCGACCGCGCAGCATGTTCAGGCAGCGGTTGGTGACGATGCGGTACATCCAGGTGCGGAACGCGGCGCCGTGACGGAAGTACGGGAGCCTGCGCCAGGCGCTGAGGAAGGCGTCCTGAACGGCGTCCTCGGCGTCGGAGCGATTGCCGAGCAGCCGGCGGGCGAGGGTGAGCATCGCGGCGCTGTGGCGGCCGACCAGGACGGCGAAGGCGTCGTCGTCACCCTCGCCGGCGCGGATGACCAGCAGCCGGTCCTCCACGTCGGCCAGACTGTCCGCGCGGCGAGCACCGGCGTCTGCGCGGTGTATGCCGTATCCACCGTCTCGTATCCCATATACGCCGTCTCGTATCTCGTATACGGGATCTCGTATCCCGTATACACCGTGCACCCCGCTCACGCCGCCGGTCGGCGGTGCGGTGCCCCGGCGGCCGACCGGCCGCCGGCCTGAGGATGTGGCCCGTATGTCCATGGCCCGCTCGACTCCTGCTGGCGCTGTCCCGCAGTTGCCCGTATGAACCCACCCCCTCTCACAATATGTGACGCACATCACATACGCCGGGTGTGAGGGTCTCGACCGAAGGGTGTCCAACCTTTCGAGAGGCGCCGTCGCCCGGCGCCAGTGTCGAGGTCGGAGGAGATCCTCATGGCGGACATCAGCGGCAGCTTCGGCGGTGAGAGTCGGCCGAGCGAGCACACGTCATCACCGCTGCAGGGCCGAAGCGGCGTGGAGGAGCCGCCCGGAACCCGCGGTCGGACCACCATCGCGGACAGCGTCGTGGAGAAGGTCGCCGGAATGGCCACCCGTGAGGTGCCCGGCATCCACAGCCTCGGGACCGGAATGGCCCGCGGCCTGGGGACCGTCCGCGACAAGGTCCCCGGCCGGGGCCCCAGCGTCTCCCGCGGAGTGAAGGTCGAGGTCGGCGAGCGTCAGGCCGCCATCGACCTCGATGTCGTCGTCGAGTACGGGGCCCCCATCGTCGACGTCGCCGCGGAAGTGCGCGACAACGTCATCTCCGCGGTGGAACGCATCACCGGACTGGAGGTCGTCGAGGTGAACATCGCCGTCGACGACGTCCACCTGCCCGACGAGCAGGACGACGAGTCCGCCGGTGACCGCGTGAGGTGACCCGAGGAACGGAGTGAGAGATGAACACAACCACGGTAGGACTGCTGACCGGCATGACCCTGGGCTTCGCCGGCTACTTCGGCGGCTTCTGGGCCTTCCTGCTCGTCGCCGTCCTGGGCGCGGTGGGCCTGGTCGTCGGCGGCCTCGTGCAGGGCGACGGCGACATAGCCGACTTCGTGCACTCCCGTAACCGGGACCGGCAGCGGTGACCACGCCGACGCCCGCCGACGGCCTTCCGGCGCCGGCCGAACGCGGCGCCACCGTGATTCCCGACAAGGTGGTGGCCCGCATCGCCGCCCGCGCCGCGCAGGAGGCCCTGACCCGGCAGACCGGCGGGCCCCTCTCCCGGCGGCAGTTGGGCGCACCCCGCTCCCGGGCCACCGCGCACGACGGACGGGCCCGGCTGGGGCTGCTTCTGGACCTGCCGTACCCCGTCGACATCATCGGCGCCTCGCAACAGGTGCGTGACTACGTCGCCGAGCGAGTGACCCGGTTGACCGGCATCCACGTCACCGAAGTCACCCTGACCGTCCGGCATTTGGTGCCCTCCGTCAGCCCGTCGCAGGGCAGGGTGCGATGAACCGCGCCGCCGCGCGAGAGGAACCGCCATGAGCCAGGAACAGCCGAAGCCGGACGACGGGAGCCGGCAGCACCCGTCACGGCGCCTGTGGTCCGAACGCCGGATACCGGCCGCGCTCACCGCGCTCGTCGTGCTGGTCTGCGCCGGGTTCCTGCTGTTCGACGTCGCCTCGGTCCGCGCCGGGAACAACGCCGCCTCCTGGCGCCGGCACCTGGCCCGCGAGCTGGCCGGCCGCCCGGTGGACGACGTGTGGATGCTCACCGGCGCCGCGGTCGCCGCCGCCCTCGGCCTGTGGCTCGTCGTGCTGGCCCTCACCCCCGGAGTGCGCCACCTGCTGCCGCTGAACTCCCCCGCCGGCCGGCCCGACCTGAAGGCCACGCTGGACCGCGACGGCGCCGCCCAGCTGCTGCGCGACGCCGCCCTGCGCGTCCCCGGCGTCAGCCGGGCCCGCGTCCGGGTGCGCCGGCGCCGCATCACGACCCGCGCGGATGTGCGCTTCCGCGACCCGGACGAGGTCAGGGACGACCTCACCTCCGTCCTGCACGAGGAGCGCGGCCGGCTCGCCCTCGCCCACCCGCCGCGTCTCACCGTGCGGGTACGGCAGCGCACGTCCTGACCGGCCGGGCACGCGGAACCGGTACGACCTGGAGGAACGACGATGACGGCACAAGCCCGTGTCAACCGAACCCTGCTGGCGCTGGCCGGCCTGGTGCTCCTGGGCGGCGGCCTCCTGGTCCTCGCCGGCGGGCTGGACGTGTACCGGCACTGGCACCTCGCACCGCCCGGCGGCTGGCCGCTCACCACCCCGCAGGACATCCTGCTCAGCGCGGCCGACCGCACCCGCTGGACCGGCCACGACTGGTCCTGGCCCGTCGTCATCGCCGCCCTCGCCCTCATCACCCTGCTCGCCCTGTGGTGGCTGCTGAGCCAGCTGCGCCGCTCCGGGCCACGGCACGTGCACGTCGGCGGCCCGTCCGCCCAGGAGGGCGTGGAGCTGCACGGCCACGCGCTCAGCGACGCGATCGGCGCCGAGGCCACCCTGCTGCCCGGCGTCGAGCAGGCCCGCACCCGGATGGCCGGCCGGCCCACCCGGGCCCGCACGCACATCACCCTCACCCTGACCCCCGACGGGGCGCCGGAACCGGTCCTGCGCGCCCTGTCCGACGGTCCCCTGGAACACGCCTGCCGGTCCACGGGCTGGACCCGGCTCCCCGCCCAGGCCCGGCTGCGGGTCGCCAGGCACCGTCCGCACCGGGTGACGTAGGCCGCCGGTGACGCCGGTGGATGCTGATCGTCCGAAAGGAGCGCGACATGAAGGGCACGGCCAGAACCGCCCTCGCCGTGGGCATGGCCGGCGGTTACGTCCTGGGCCGGATGAAAAAGGCCAGACTGGCCCTCGGCGTCGCCTCGCGCCTCGGACCCCGGCGGCACGGGTCCGGCCCCCATCTCCGGCTCACCGCACCCCACGGAGCGGGGAAGGGCCGGCGCAAGGGCGTGGGCGTCCCGAAAGCCGACACCCGGCTCCGTCGGGCACACATGCGCTCCCTGGTCCGGCGCGCTACACGGGCGGAGTCGCTCAAGATGCGCCGCGCACGATAGTGATCACACTGGGTGTCATGGCAGAACAACGTCGCGCGCGGGCCCGGCCCTCTTCGACAACGGCCGCTCGGCGCGCCCCCGCCGCCCGCGGTCCGGAGTACGCCGCCCGCGCCGCCTGCCAGCGGCTGGAGGGGCTGATCGGGCACCCCGCGGAGGGCGTGTCGGCGGTCCGGCGCACGGACGACGGCTGGTGCGTCGTGGTGGACGTCCTTGAGGTCGCCCGGATTCCGGACACCACGAGTCTGCTGGCGTCCTACGAGGTGCAGCTCGACAAGGACGGCGAGCTCATGGAGTACAGCCGGGTCCGCCGCTACCGACGAGGTGCCGCCGACGAGTGACCCGCGGTGTGCCCCTGACCATCTGAGAGGACGTCACCATGCCCACGACCACCTACTCCGACGAGGTCGCGTGCCCGCCGCGCGCCGGCACGTTGTACGACGTGCTGGAACTCATCCTTGACCGGGGCATGGTGATCGACGTGTTCGTCCGGGTCTCCCTGGTCGGCATCGAGATCCTCAAGATCGATGCGCGCATCGTCATCGCGAGCGTCGACACCTACCTGCGGTTCGCGGAGGCGTGCAACCGGCTCGACCTCGAACGCGACTCGGGCAGCACCACCATCCCCGAGCTGCTCGGCGGCAGTGCCGCCAAGTCCATCGGCAAGCGCAAGGTGCGGAACGCCGCGGAGTCCGTGGGCGACACGGTACGCAAGGCGGTCGGCGGCGGCGGCAGCCGTGACGAGGACGACGCCGAAGACCCCGAAGAGCAGGACGAGGCGGAGCCGGAGAGGCCCAAGCGGCGTGCTCCCGCCCGCAGCGGCGCGGCCGGCCGGCGCCGACGCGTGGAGGCGTGACCTGTGACCGCGACAGGCCACGGCGTGTACGTCTACGCGATCATCCGGACGGGAAGCCCGCTGCCCGGGGGCGCCCGCGGGGTCGGCAGTCCCCCGGCCGTCCTGCGGACGATCCGGCAGGGGCCGGTCACCGCCGTCGTCAGCGATTCGCCTCCCCAACTGCGCGCCCGGCGGCGCGACCTGCTCGCGCACCAGGATCTCCTGATGCTCCTGGCCGAGGGCGGGCCGGTGCTCCCCATGCGCTTCGGAATGGTGGCGGCGGACGAGGAGACCGTGCGTGGGCAACTGGCCGTCGCCCAGGCGCGTCACATCGTGGCTCTGGACCACCTCGACGGCCGGGTGGAGATCAACGTCAAGGCGCTTCCGGTCCCGGACGCGCTGGCCTCCGTCGTCGCCGGGGACAGGAACATCCGCCGGCTCCGGGCGGAAGCGCGTCGGGCTCCCGGATACGACGCCAACCTCCGGCTGGGCGAGGCCGTCGCCTCGGCTCTCTCACGCCGGGCCGCCGAGGCCGGACAGCGGGCGCTGCGCGAGCTGACGCCCATGGCCCGCGCGGTGGCCGCCGGGCCGGACGTCCACGGATGCGTTCTCAACATGTCGTTCCTCCTCGACCGGAGCGGCAGCGACACCTTCACAGCGACGGCGCAGCGGTTCGCCGAGACCCACCGTGACCACGTCGAGCTCCGCCTCGCCGGCCCGCTGCCCTGCTACAGCTTCGTCGCCGCCGAGGGCCCTGGCCCTCTCGTGCCGACCGCCGGAGCGTGACATGGGACTGATCACCGGCCTGCTGACGCTCCCTCTCGCTCCGGTCCGCGGAGTGATCTGGGTGGCGGAAAAAATCAATGACGCCGCCGATCGCGAGTTGCACGACCCCGCCGTACTGCGCGGTCAGCTGGCGGCACTGAACCGAGAACTGGAAGACGGAACCATCAGCCTGGAGGAGTTCGAACGCGAAGAGGAGCGGCTGCTCGACCGGCTGCACGCCGCGCGGGTCGGCCACACGCCGAACGAACGAAGGTGACTCACTCATGGATGAGCAGACCAAGGTGGCCCTCGCCGCCGCAGTGGTGGGCGGTTATGTGCTGGGGCGCACGAAGAAGGGCCGGCTGGCCCTCAGCGTGGCGACCTATCTGGCGGGCCGTCGATTCGGCCTCGAACCGCGCCAGCTCGCCGCCGAAGGGATGCGCAAACTCGGGGAGATCCCGCAGTTCGCGGAGTTGCAGGACCAGCTGAAGGGAGAGGTTTTCGAAGCCGGCCGCAAGGCGGTCGCCGCCGCGGCCGACCGTGGCATGAGCACCCTCGCCGACGCGATCAGCGGCCGTACGGCCAAGCTCGGCGCAAGCGGACAGGACGAGGAGGAGGACGAGGAGGAGTACGAGGACGAGGACGAGAACGCGCCGGACCAAGCAGCGGACGCGGAGTACGAGGACGAGGAGGACGAGGAGGAGGGCGAGGAAGAACCCGAGGCCGAGTACGAAGAGGGCGAAGAGGGCGAAGAGGGCGAAGAGGGCGAAGAGGCCGACGAGGAAGAGGAGGAGGAAGGCGAAGAGGAAAAGCCTCCTGCTGACGAATACGAGGACGAGCCCGAGGAAGAACCCGAGCCCGAGGAGGAGGAAGAGGAAGAGGAAGAGCCCGAGGAGGAGCCCGAGCCGCCACGGCGCCGGCGGGCACAGGAACGCACCGCGGCGAGGAAGAAGGCCGCCCCGGCCCGGCGAGGGGCGTCCGCGTCCGACGGGGAGGGCAAGAAGCCGGCGCCCGCCAAGAAGACCGCCCCGGCCAAGAGGGCCCCGGCCAAGAAGACGGCAGCCGCCAAGAAGACCGCGCCTGCGAAGAAGGCGGCGGCCAAGAAGTCGGCACCCGCCAAGAAGTCGGCCTCGGCCAAGAAGACCGCACCAGCCAAGAAGACGCCGTCGAAGCGGGCTGCCAAGAAGACGCCCGCGCGCGCCGACCGTCGGAGGTAGCCAGCCATGGCCAGGACGCAAGAAGAAGAAGAAGAAGACACACCCGAGGTGGAGGAGTCGGGGCTGGACCGCCTCCGCGGGGAACTGTCGGACTTCCTCAGCGCGCAGGTGGGAAACCTCGCGGAGAAGGCCGGCGACAAGCTGAAGGACGTCACCGGGCAGCTGACCGACGCCGCCGAGAACGGCGGGTCGCTGCCCGCGATCGGCTCCCGCATTCTCCAGGGCGACTCGCCGCTGAAGGCGTTTGTCTCCGAGAAGGCGAAGGGCTTCAAGGACAAGATCGTGGGGAAGGCCAAGGAGGCCTTCGGCGGGGGCAAGGGGAAACGCAAGTCCAGCGGCGGCAAGGTCATGAACATCATCGAGGTCCTCGATGTGGGAGTGCCTTTGCGCATCGCCTACGACCACTGGACGCAGTACGAGGAGTTCAGCGGTTTCGCCAAGGGCGTCCGGGACGTCTCCAAGGAGGATGAGACGTCCAGCGACTGGAAGGTCAAGGTCGGGCCCTCCTCGCGCAGCTTCAAGGCGACCGTGCAGGAGCAGATTCCCGACGACCGCATCGTCTGGACCTCCGAAGGCGCCAAGGGCACGACCCGCGGGGTCGTCAGTTTTCATGAGCTGGGACCGACCCTGACGCGCATCGTCCTGGTCGTGGAGTACTACCCGGCCGGTTTCTTCGAGAAGACCGGCAATCTGTGGCGGGTCCAGGGCAGGCGGCTGCGGCTCGACTTCAAGAACTTCCAGCGTTACGTCAGTTTCGCCGAGGAGGAGCCCGAGGGCTGGCGCGGCGAGATCCGGGACGGCGAGGTCGTCGTGTCGCACGACGAGGCGATGGAGGAGGAAGAGGCCGCCGAGGCCGAGAACGGCGAGGAGGACGCCGAGGAGGGCGGTGAGGAGGAGGACGAAGAACAGGGCGAGGAGGAAGACGAGGAGGAGGACCAGGAAGAGGACCAGGAGGACGGCGAGTGGGAGGAAGAGGATGAACCCCGCCGCTGACAGCGAACAAGAGAGCTGAGGCGCCCCACGTGACCGACGTCGACTTCCGGCAGGGCGCCTACCCCGCCGCCGGGCCGCAGACGACCAATCTCGCCGACATCCTCGAACGTGTCCTCGACAAAGGGATCGTCATCGCCGGTGACATCAAGATCGACCTCCTCGACATCGAGCTCCTGACCATCCGGCTCCGTCTCTTCGTGGCATCCGTGGACACCGCCAAGAAGGCCGGCATCGACTGGTGGGAGAACGACCCCGCTCTCAGCTCGCGGGCGTCCCGCAACGCCCTGCAGGACGAGAACCGCGAGCTGCGTGAGCGCCTGGACGCGCTCGAGTCCAGGGCGGACGACGACTCGCTCCCGGAAAAGCGCACGAAGGAGAAACGAGACACATGACGGAGCGCGCCCACGACGCCCCCGACGCCCCCGATTCCGGTGATTCCGACGATTCCTCCGGCTCGCCGGACGCCCCGGACGCCCCGGACGCGATCGCCACCTACGTCTTCGCCGTGTGCCGCACCCTGGATCCGGCGACCGTCGCCGGCCTGTCCGGCGTCGCGGACGAGGCTCCCGTACGCGGCCTTCGTTTCGGGACGCTGACCGCTGTCGTCCAGTCCGTGCCGGCTGCCGACTTCACCGACGAGGCCTGGCGGACACGCCTCGCGGACCGCGACGCCCTTGAACGGTGCGCACGCGCCCACCACGACGCGGTGTCCGCGGCCGCCGCCTGCGGCCCCACGGTTCCTCTGCCCCTGGCCACCCTGTACCTCGGCGACGAGCGAGCGGAAACAGCCCTGAAAGCCGAGGCGGACCGTTTCCACACCGTCCTGAGGCGCATCGCGCATCACGCCGAGTGGGGCGTGAAGGTCTACGCCCCCGGTCCCCCCGCCGACGCCCCCACGGCCAGGCCCGCCCCGCCCGCCGACCGCGGCCGCCCGGCTCCCGGGGCCGGCCTCGCCTACCTCGACCGCAAGCGGGGCATCCAGCAACAGCGCGAACGGCGCCACGAGGAGTCGCTGCGCATCGCGGAAGCGGTCGACGCCGAACTGCGAAGCGTCTGCGCCGCCTCCCGGCGGCTCCGGCCGCACGGCCAGGAGCTGTCAGGGGAACCCCACCCGCAGGTCCTCAACGCCGCCTACCTGGTGGACGAGGAACGAGCCCGCGAACTCGTCGTTCTGGCAAGGGCGCTGAGCCGGAGAACCGGGGCGCGGATCGACGTCACAGGACCGTGGGTGCCGTACTCCTTCGTCGGCGAGGAGTAGAACATGACGCACGACGTGGTGCCGTGGGACAGCCCCGGCCCCCTGTCCGGCCCCATCGGAGTTCCGCTCGTCGACCTCCTGGACCGCGTCCTGGCGACCGGCGTGGTGGTCAGCGGCGACCTGGTCATCGCGATCGCCGACGTACCCCTCGTACGGCTGTCCCTGCACGCGCTCCTGTCGTCCGTCAGCGAACGCGTTCCCGCTCCCTGGGCGGACGGAGGCCCCCTGTGACGGGGACACGGCTGGACCTGGACCAGGACCCGGACCGGATGGGACGCGATCTCGTCACTCTGGTCCTGACCGTCGTGGAACTCCTGCGGCAGCTGATGGAGCGGCAGGCCATCCGCCGGGTGGAGCAGGGGGATCTCACCGACCGGCAGGTCGACGAGATCGGTACGACACTCATGCTGCTAGACCAGCGCATGACCGAGCTCTGCGACCAGCACGGCCTGACCCCGGAAGACCTCAACCTCGATCTCGGACCACTCGGAACCCTCCTGCCTCGTAACTGACACGCATTTCGTCCCGCGGCGGAAACGGGAACGTTTGAAACCGCTCGCAGCGCGCACTCGGTTACAGAGACGTCGTGCAGTTCGAGACAGGAGGAGCCTCATGGGCATCATCGCGTGGATTCTCATCGGGCTGTTGGCGGGAATCATCGCCAAAGCCCTGATGCCGGGCCGGGACCCGGGCGGCATCATCATCACCATGCTCATAGGGATCGCGGGCGGTCTTCTCGGCGGGTGGCTCGGAAAGGTCATTTTCGGTGTCGACTCGATCGACGGATTCTTCGATCTGTCCACCTGGATCGCCGCCATCGCGGGTTCGCTGATCCTGCTGGCCGTCTACCGCATGGTCACCGGCAACAGGTCCTCGCACCGGCACGCCTGACGGGGGCGTGGTTCCGGGATTACCCCGCGGCACCTACCGCCGCTGTGCGACCGGCCGTTCAGGATCTCCATGATCCTGAACGGCCGGTCGCGTTTCCGGCCGCATTCACGCGGCCCGGGAATTCACGGGATTCGCCGGACGGCACACGGCCGGACGGGTGAAGCCGGAGCCGGGGCGCAACCGGAAGACCGCCGGGGCCGTCCTGCACGGCAAGTCCGGTCGGCATCGTCCGAGATCCGAGAGGAATTCCCCATGAGCCTTCTCCACCCCTCGCCGCACTCCCTCGACGGCGACTACTTTCTCGCCCCGCCGTCCGCCGACGCCCAGAACGCGCCCCACGGCCTCTCCGCCACCGACGCCCGCTGGGTCGACCTGCACACCGCGCTCATTTCGGCCGGCGTCCCCCCGCTGCCGGGGGACAGCTCCGCCGTACGCACCATCGCGCGCCGGCTCGACGACGCCACCGTCGGCGCCGTCGTCGCCTGGATCGACAGCGCCGCCGCCCGCTGAGTACGCCCTGACGCGGCGCCGGTGGCGGCTGAGGAGGCGGGGCCCGGCGGTACGGTGAGGCCATGCCCGAAGAAGCCGAGCCGGCGCCCGTCATCCTCAGCAACGAGCCGGGCTCCTTCCCGCGGAGCGTGCTGGCCGAACGCCATCCGGCCCTCATCGCCAAGGTGCGGGCGGCCTTCCCGTACGGCCCGGAACAGCACCGCGCGCTCGACGCCCTGCTGCGGCAGGCCACCGAGGGCGTGATCGAACCCCTTCCCCCGAGCCAGGACGCCCACGCCGCCCATGACCACGCCCGGTGGGAGGCCTGGGGCCGCGACCACTTCGGCCGGTCGTGGTTCGACGTGCCGTTCCTGTGGGCCGAGAGCTACTTCTACCGCCGGCTCCTCGACGCGGTCGGCTACTTCGGCGACGGGCCGTGGGGCGGGATCGACCCGTTCGCCCCGTTCAAGCAGGCGGAACTGCGGACAGTGGAGACCGACGAAGAGCTGGCCGCGCTCGACCGGCTGGCGACCCGACCGGCCGAGGAACAGGCCGGGGCGCTCCTCCTCGGCTCCCTGTGGGGCAACCGCGCCGACCTCGGCTTCCGCATCTCCTCGGCCGGCGGCACGGCGGGTGCCGCCGGCTCACCGCTGGTCGCGGACGACTCCGCCCTGCTGTGGTCCGTCCTCCCCGCGGGCGGCGCGGGCACCCTCTGCCTGGTCGCGGACAACGCCGGAGGGGAACTCCTGCCCGACTTGATCCTCATCGACCACCTGCTGCGCCACCGGCACGCCGAACGCGTCGTCCTCCACGTCAAGCCCTACCCGTACTTCGTCTCCGACGCCACCACCGCCGACGTCGTCGACTGCCTCCGCCGCCTGGTCCACGCCGACGGCGCCGCGTCCCGGACCGGCCGGCGCCTCTGGCAGGCCATGTCCACCGGTCAACTCACCGTCCGCGCCCACCCCTTCTCCTGCGCGCCCCTCCCCTACGCCGACATGCCCGACGACCTCCGCGAGGAGTTCGCCGAGGCCACCCTGACCCTCATGAAGGGCGACCTCAACTACCGCCGCCTCGTCGGCGACCGCAGCTGGCCCGCCACCACGTCCTTCACCGCCCGCACCGCCTGGTTCCCGGGCCCGGTGGCCGCACTGCGCACCCTGAAGTCCGACGTGATCGTCGGCCTCGACGAGCCGACCCTGACCTCGCTCACCGCCGCCCACCAGCAGCGCTGGCGCACCAGCGGCACCCACGCGCTGATCCAGGTCCGGCGCTGACAGGACACGGACCGCGGTACCGGATCGGCACACACCTCGGCGCCCACGGACCTGGCCGTCGAACGGCGTACCGGCCCTCACCCGCCACGCCTGGTCATCGCGTGGGGCCTGACCGCGGCGACCACCATGGCGGTGAACGCCACCACCCAAGTGGCGGCGGCGACCCAGATCTCCCCGCGGCCCAGCATGGTCAGCCACGACGTCCCGGTCGCACGTCCCAGTTCGTGGGTGGTGACCGCGTACATACCGATCGGGAAGACCAGGTTCCACCAGCCCAACTCGTAACGCAGCGGAATCCGTCGCAGCGCATGCCGCCATACCCCCAGAGCCAGCAGCAGCGGAATCAGCCAGCTGGAGAACGACCACAGGACGATGGACACCCCGGCGACGACCGAACGCGACAGCAGCAAGCTCCCCGGCGGCAGTTGGAGCAGCCTCGCCCCGGCGAGCACGCTGATCGCCGCCGCCCCCATGAAGATCCAGGACGATGTCATGAGACCTCCCGGCGCCACCGGCCGCACCAGGAGCCTGGCCAGGACGATCGCGGCGGTCAACAGGTACTGCATCAGTCCGATGGCCCAGCACACCAAGGCCACCACCGGCAGCAGGTCGCCCGGGGTCACCCGGCCCAGAGCGGCTGCCGCGACCGCCACCGACTCGGATCCCACCGCCCACAGGAACCAGGTGCCGTTCGCCTGGTCGATCGATGGATCCCGTCTCGCGGTGGTGATCAACCCGAGGGGAATCGCGTAGCCCAGCAGCAGCCACGCCACCGCCCCGAACGCCAGGAACGCCCCGGCCACCGCGGTATGGCCGTCCGGCACCAGGCGGGCGGCCAGCACGTTGGAGGAGATGGCGATGGTGAGGAAGGCGAATCCGCGCGGCCCGACGAGATCCGCGATGAACCGCTCCCGCCAGCGCAGCAGTCGCCAGGCATAGGCGGGCAACAGCAGCGCGAAACCGGCCAGGGCCACCACCAGCAGCGCCGCGGAGGCGGTGCCGGCGCCGTCGAGGTACAGGGCGGTGGACACGATGGCCGTGCCCATGACGAACGCGAACGCCCCCGCGTTGAGGTCCGCCACCTTGGAGGAGACGGCCGCCCGGTACCCACGTGGGCGCGGATCAGGCTCGGGACGGTCGTCGGCACCGGTGAGCCATTCGGCGAGGACGGCGGCGTGGCTGCGCTCCACATCCTGGCTGGCGGTCAGCAGGGTCAGCTTGCCGCGTTCGGCGAGGTCACTCAGGTGGCCCGCGGCCGGCTGGTGTTCAGGGTCCTCCAGTTCGGCGAGATAGCGGCGGCGGAACTCATCGGAGCGAAGGGGCTCATGTCTGTACCAGCGTCGCAGCTTGGTGGATGGCGCGACATCGCCCAGCCACTCGTCGAGATGCGCGCCTTCACTGCTGATGCCCCGCGGCCAGACACGATCGACGAGCACCCGCTTGCCGTCCTCGGGGGAGGTCTGCTCGGAGATTCTGCGACAGGTCACCTGCTTGCCCATGACGCACCTTTCGCGGATAGGTACCCCGGGCCGTCGAGCCGATAGACGGTCACTCGTGCGGCGGGGCGCTCGCACCGGGTTCGGCCCGCTGCCAGGAACGCTGATTCCGGCGGACCACGGTGCCGCGCGTCAGCAGCGTGCGTCACCGCACAGCCACCCGTCCGGCATGTTCATTTTATCCGACTTTGACCGGCCGGCTCGGGGACGTGCGCCACGGACACCGTGACCATCCGGCGAGGAGGACCGCAGGGGGATGTGGAGGTTGAGCACCTCCACCATCACCCCTGGTCGAAGAAGCCATGGGGCACCGGACATCGGCACCCGTCCAGCAGGCCGACGCCGCCTGCGGCGGAGAGGGCGGAGGCGTTACCGGGCCACTCTGGCCGGCGCGGGCGCCAACCACCGGCCCTGACTCGCGCCGCGAAAAGCCCTCCGGATCGGATGTGAGCACGGTGACGGGGGCACGGGCGGCGAGCGCGGTAGCCCTGAGCATGGCGCCGATGGCGTACTTGTGGCCGCGCAGGCCGGCGTCGGCCAGGAGGGGCGGCTCGGCGCTACCAGGTGCGACGGGCGGTGCTGAAGCGGCGCTGGTATGCGGCGGGACTGATGGACAACTCCCGCACGAAGACCCGTCGGAGACTCTCGTAACTCGGGAACCCGGCCAAGGACGCCGCCTGTGTCGCGGTATGCCCCTGGTCGAGCAGAGCCTTCGCGATATCGAACCGGATCGACTCGACGTAGCGGGCCGGCGTGGTGGACAACTCCTCGCGGAACAGCCGCGTGAGATGGCGGGGACTGAGGTTGAGATGCCCGGCGAGCTCACCGAGGGAGTGGTTCCCCGCAGGATTCGCCATCACCAGGTCGACGACCGTGCGCAGGGCCGGGGTCCGGGGCGGTGGGCCCTGCAGGGGCGCGGAGAACTGTGACTGGCCGCCCGGGCGTTGCAGGTAGACCACCAGGGCCCGGGCGACGTCCCGGCTCAGTTCAGGACCGTGGTCCTCCTCGACGAGAGCCAGCGCCAGGTCGATGCCGGCGGTGACGCCCGCCGAAGTGTATGTGGTGCCGTCGCGCACGTAGATGGCATCGGGTTCCACGCGGATCCTCGGGTGCCGACCGGCCAGTTCGCGCGCGATCTTCCAGTGGGTGGTTGCACGCTTGCCGTCCAGGAGGCCGGCGGCACCGAGGACGAATGCTCCGGAGCAGACGGACGCCACCCGGCCGGACCGGACCGCCAGCTCCCGCGCGGCCTCGATCAGATCCCGTGTGACGGGAGTCCTGGGATGGACGACCCCGCCCGGCATCACGAACGTGTCAGGGTCCGGCTCGGCGGTGGGGCTGCCGTCGACGGCGATTCTTATGCCGATCGACGAGGCGACGTCGGCACCGGTCGTCGACAGCAGGGCGATCCGATAGCCGGCGCCAAGCCGATTCGCTTCCCCGAACACCTCTGCGGGGCCGGCGACGTCCAGCAGCGCGACCCCGTCGTAGACGAGGATCGCGACCCGATGCGTTTCGGCGCTCACAGTCCTATTCCTCAGGTGTCCGGATTCGAGTGGTTCATGGCCAGACCGAGGTGGCAGCGAAGCCAGGCAGTCGGCATCGTAGAGAACGGAGGCACTGCCTACTCCTTACCATCTCATCGAAAGCGTCAACATCATGACCGACATCATCGCAGCAGTGGAAATACCAGAGACCGCAGCGGTGGCGGAAGCCACCAGTTTTCTTCGTGAAACGACCAGCCCTCTCATCTTCCATCATTCCCGGCGTGTTTTCCTCTTCGGTTCTCTTCACGCGCGCGAGCTCGGCCTCCAGCCTGATCCGGAGCTGCTCTACATATCCGCGATGTTCCACGACACGGGGCTTTCGAGCCCGTTCTCCGACATGGAGCAGCGCTTCGAGCTCGACGGCGCCGACCACGCGCGCAAGTTCCTGCTCGACCGCGGCTTCCCGAAGAGCGCCGCCGAGGTCGTCTGGACAGCGGTCGCGCTGCACACGACGCCGGGGATTCCCGGCCGGATGGGCCCGGAGACGGCCGCCACGAACTACGGCGTTCTGACCGACGCGCTCGGCTGGGGGCTGGACAGGCTGGATGGCGGCCAGGTGGACGAGATCATCACCGCCCATCCGCGCGGACAATTCAAGAAGGAATTCCTGCAGGCATTCGTCGACGGGCTCAGGAATCGTCCGGACACCACCTACGGGACCGTCAATTCGGACGTACTGGAACACTTCATTCCAGGTTTCCGCCGCAAGACCATGGTCGAGCGCGTCATTGACGCGCCCTGGCCGAATTGATGTCACCAGTGACTTCCGGCCGCAGCCGTCGTCGCCTTGGACGACCTGCCACCTTCACCGCGCCGGCGCTCGCCACCGTGGTGATGACGGCGACCGCGAGCACACCGTCACCGATCTGTCCGCTGTACCGGGAACGCCGGGATTCGTCACCCGGGTCACCGAGTGACCACCTCGGAGACGCCCGTCCGGTGCTGTCAGAAAGAGGAACAGTCATGCGAGCCATCACCGCCTCGGACCGCGACGCCGGCGTCAGCGGGCTGACCCTGACGGACCTGCCGTATCCGCATGCCGCCGAGAACGACGTCATCGTGCGGGTGCACGCCGCGGGGTTCACCCGCGGAGAGCTCGACTGGCCCGGAACGTGGTCCGATCGCGCCGGCCGCGACCGCACTCCGAGCGTGCCCGGGCACGAGGTCTCGGGTGTCGTGGCGGAGCTCGGATACGGAACCACCGGGCTCACTGTCGGCCAGCGGGTCTTCGGACTGACCGACTGGGCCCGCGACGGCTCGCTGGCCGAGTACGTCGCGGTGGAGGCCCGCAACCTCGCCCCGCTTCCGGCGGATGTCGACCACACGGTGGCGGCCGGACTGCCGATCTCCGGACTGACCGCCTGGCAGGGGCTGTTCGACCACGCGCGGATCATGACCGGCCAGACCGTCCTGATCCACGGCGCCGCGGGTGGCGTCGGTTCGATCGCGGTGCGGCTCGCGCTGGAGGCGGGAGCCCGCGTGATCGGCACCGGTCGGTCCGCCGACCGGGACACCGTCCTGACTCTGGGCGCGCACGCGTTCCTGGACCTCGAGGCCGGCCGGCTGGAGGACGCCGACGAGGTCGACGTGGTGTTCGACGTGATCGGCGGTGACATCCTCGACCGCTCGGCCGCGCTCGTACGCGCCGGCGGCACGCTCGTCACGATCGCCCAGCCGCCCACCGTCCGGCCCAAGGACGGGCGGGCGCTGTTCTTCGTCGTGGAACCCGACCGTGCGCGCCTCGCGGACCTGGCGCAGCGGCTCCGGGACGGACGGCTCGACGTGCGGGTCGGCGCGGTCCGCCCGCTGACCGAGGCAGCCGCCGCCTTCGCCCCTGAGCGGCGCGTCACCGGCAGGACGATTATCCGGGTCGCCGAGGACTGAAGGCTGAGCGAAGCCGGGTGCCTTGATCAAGGAGGCAGACTTCCACTGGCCATCGCTGGGCTCACTCGCCACTCACTCGCGAACAGCGCCGGACACAAACAAAGGGTCGGACTCAGTGGAACTGAGTCCGACCCTCAATGCTTTGCACTTGTGCAGGTCGGGGCCTTGATCGCCCTGAACACCGCAAAGTGCCCCCGGCGGGGCACCCAGAACATGGGAACGGGCGAAACCGTGGGTCGGCGGTGGGCATCTGGTGATCCAGACGGTTGTCCCGCTGAATCGGTAGACCGTCGGCGTTTGGGAGCAGGCTCGAGTCCTGGGCAGGAGCCACAGAACATGGCTGGTCGTGCGCACGGCGCTAATCTGCGGAGCTGCGCAACGGTGATGGTGGAGGGATGGTCTCGGCTACCGGTTGCCCCGGGGCGGGTCGGTGAGTGCATCCAAGCCTTCATCGGCGCCCTCGCGTAGGTGCGAGCCGGACAGATCGGTGAAGACCAGGGCGTCGACCCGGCAGGCACAGCCGTCTGCCTGGAGGCGGGCGGCGGCCTCGGTGACGGCCCGCTCGTCGCCCTGGTGCAGCGCGGACCGCACTATGGTGCTGATCCGGTCCGCCGTCGGCGGTTCGATCAGCTCGGCCCGCATGTGCCGCAGCAGCTCGATGCGGGCCTGCTCGTCGCGGCGCTTGTTGTGCCAGATCAAGGCCGACACACCGACCTGCTGCGCGACGTGCTCGACGGCGTCCGCGGGCAGCTCGACCCGCATCCTGGGGAACCGGCCCCGCCAGGTGACGAACTTCAGCGGTACCGCGAAGCCCAGCCGGGTCGCCCCGGACTTGTTCCGCAGCCAGCCCACCTCATCGCCGACCAGCGTGAAGTGCTCGACCACCCCGTCCAGCCCCAGATCCCGCCCCACCCCGGCGCCCGCCCATTCTTCTGCCGTACGCCAGCCGGGACAGCACGCCCGGCGTTCACTCATTCAGCCCAACAAGTGAACCGCCCAGCGGCAACGGGGACCCAGGGTGTTGCACAGGGGCGAAGCGCTCAACCATCGGCCATTCGAGTGACCGTGGCGATACCATTCGCGTGCGAGACGAACGCAAGACTTGCGCATCGCCTTGCAGTCCCCCAAGGAGGTGCCGACGATGGTCTTGCCACGCGTCCCGCTCGTCATCATCATCGTCAGCGGCATCACGGGAGGCGGCGGCGTGGTGGCGGGCGCCGTCGGTAGCGTGCAGCTCAAGCGTGCTCGAACGCAGATCCGACATCACACGACACGCTACGAGAATCGCCACACCACTCACCTCGCGAAGGTCGACCGAGCGAACGCAGCGCTGCAATCGCTCGGTCGAACGCAGGAACGAGCACAGCGCGACGTCATCTTCCGGATGCGGGACTTCCTCGAGCGCCATGCCAAGCAGGTTCGCGCGCATGAGCACCTCATCCTCGACGGAGTCGAGGACACAAACACCACCCAAGTCGTAGGGATGGCGAAGCTCGATCCGGATGTCGCGGGTTGGGTCCGAGGCGTCGTCGGCTCAGCCTTGGTCGGCGGCGCAGCTCCGGCGGTCCTCCGCAAGGCCGTAACCCAACTGGCAAAGGCCAGCACTGGGACGCCGATCGCGAACCTCCGCGGAGCAGCGGCAGAGCGTGCAACGCGTGCATTCCTCGGCGGCGGAAGCCTCGCTTCTGGCGGTGGTGGGATGACGCTCGGAGCAACGGTCCTCAAAGTCTCAGCCGCTGGCCCCAGCGTCCTCATCGCAGGCCTCACGATGAAGAATCGAGGAACCAAGGCACGAACTGAGGCTGACAACCGCCGGACAGCAGTCGACGTCGCCATCGCGCAACTCGACGTTCGCGACCAACGCCTCCGTGGAGTGAGGAAGCGAGCACATGAACTGGACGACATCCTCATTCGGCTGGTTTCACAGGCAACGAATGCCCTCGATCTGCTCGAATCCGAACCCTTCGACATCGACGCTCACGGCAAGCGTCTCCAAGAGGCTCTGGTCCTGGTCACGTCGGTGCGGAATGTAGCCACAGCACCCGTCGCCGACGAAGACGACAACCTCGACACGAACACCGAGCAACTCATCTTCAACTACCGCGACGCGCGCAAGGAGACGGCGGATGCCTGATCAGAAGGGCTTGCCCAAGGGCACCCCCCTGCCTGCGAAGGCAACCGAGCTAGTGGTCGGGGCGGCAGGAAGGCTCAGCGCGGCAGACGCGCTCAACGCACTCAACCAACTCGTCAGCGCTGCGCGCGAATCGATCCAGATCCGCGAAACGGAGAGCACGAAGCGCGAAAAGCTCAGGACGTACCGGGAGATCGAGGTCGCGCGAATCAAGGCGTCCGAGAAGACTCTGCGGGACTACTTCGACCGCGTCTTCGAAGAGCGGCGCGAGACGCACAAGCGACTATTTGACGGCCTTGACCGGGCACTTGAATCTGGCGACGTCGCAGCGATGCAGACCGTCGTCGGGGGAATCGTCGAAGTGGCACGCACATCGCCTCTCGCCATGATCGGCAACCTCGGCGAACTGAGGAGCGCCATGGACGACCCCAACACCGTGTTCGAGTTCTAGCGCGATGTGCCCCACTGCGCTACAACGGCCTCGTGCTTCGGCGTACGTCCACGGACGTTGAGGGACTGTTCGCGCAGCTCGACCCCGGTAAGACCGCAGGTCGTGAGGGTGCCCGGGTTGCTTCGGGACGAAAAGGTCAGCCCGGCTGGGTCGCCCAGGGCCGACGCGATGGCCTCGTCACCTGGCAATCGAGCTTGCCTCGTCCATGTCTGGCGAGGGACCCCCACAGCAGCCGATGTGCGCAACCCACGCAGCAAGATCGGCCGCTCCCTCCTCGTGGGCAGCGTTAAAGCGATGGCACCCGTCGAGAAGAAAGTAGTTGCCCCGGTCAGGGGTTAGCCCGTGAACGAGTACCACTGGCGGCACAGGAGCGTTGCTACGGAGTGCCAGACGCAGGCTCTTCACCCGCTGCGGTCGGTCTTCGCCGTCAAGGTCGTCCATGATCTGGAAACGGTCGATCTCGCCTACCGCCACCGTCTCAGTCTTCCAGCATGCGAGATCTTCCGTACTGCTATACAGCACGGCCAAGTTGTCCAGGACGGCGTCATAGTCCTTGCACGGCTCGGCCCTGTGCAGGTCGGCCAGGGGAACCATCATCGTCATACCGCGAGGCTACTCGGGCCGCAGTGCGTGGACTCTCAACTGCCCGATGTAGCGCTTGCGCCGTCTCCAGTAGGGCAGCAGCCAGCTTCCGGCGGTTGCATCCGTACGTCTTGAGCGCGTGGCAGTGGGGAACGGAAACGGCTGGCGCTTTCCCGTGGGAGGGTCACTGTCGAGGCGACGTACGACTCGGCATAGCGGGTGAGCCACAGGTTGCAGCGGCCTCACGATGTCTACCCTTCGTGCCGTCGCACATCTTCAGCAGCAACACCCACGCAGCCTGGCCGTGCCGACGGCCTGGCCCTCGCCGTCACCCTGCCCCTCACCCGGGCGAGGGTTAGATAGCATTCGACGCTCACCCGTGATCGTTCCGGGGAAGGGGGAGAGTGCCGTGTCGGTGTCTCGGTGGTCTGCGAAGAAGACGGAGAACGCCTGGGTTCAGGCGATGGGGTTTCTGGAGCGTGGGCAGGAGGACGCGGCACGGCAGTGGTTCGAGGAGGCGCTGCGCCACGATCCGCTGGCTGCCGATGCCTGGCTCGGCCTCCACGCGACCGGGTCGCGCCAGGTAGAGGCTGTCGCGGCCATGAATCGTCCGAACGCCTCCTTCGGGGCGTTGCGCGCGAAGTTCTCCCGGCCCCTGAAGTCACGCTTTCAGCTGGGCTACTACGTCAATTTCCGGCTGGAGTCCGCACGAGACCTTTGGCTGGCCACCGTGTCCGCGCTGCTGGAGGAGCGGAAGCTCGACGAGGCATGGAAGCGACTGTCGGTAGCCGTTCTGGACTGCGACGAGACACGGTTCGTCTGTGCGCGTTACGCGCTCCTCAAGAACGACTGGCCGCTGGTGCTCACCTTCGCCCGTGGCATCCAGGATCCCTTCCTGCGCGACGAGTCACAGCTGTTCGTAGGCATGGCGCTGGTCGAACAGCAGGTCTTCCACGAGGCCTTGAACGTCCTCGCCCAGCTGCCGGGCAGGCTGGAGCGGGGCGGAAGGTTCGAGGCCGAGGTCGCCTACCAGCGCGGCCTCGCCTGCGAGGGGCTCGGCCAGACAGACGAGGCGCAGCGGCACTTCCAGTACGCCTTCCGGCTCTTCCCCAACCTATTGGACGTGGCCGAGCGGGTCCGTGCCCGCCCTCAGTCCGTCCCGGCCACCGGCTCCCCGCCGGCCGCGCCCGCCCCTGGCGCGCTGGACACGACGCCCCCGGCCACCGCACTGTCCCGGGCGCCGGCCGCGCAGGACGGCGCTCCGACCGACGAACAGCGGGACCAATTGCTGACCCGGGCTCTGGCCACACTCGACGCCATGACCGGGCTCGAACCCGTCAAACGCCAGATCCGAACCCTTGTCGCCCAGCTGCGCATGGCCGCACTGCGCGAGGAGCAAGGCCTGCCCTCCGCCGTCCGTCCGCATCACTTCGTCTTCGCCGGGCCGCCCGGCACCGGTAAGACCACGGTCGCCCGCGTCGTCGGCGAGCTCTTCGCTGGGCTTGGCATCCTGCGCCGCGGTCATGTGGTCGAGGCCCACCGCGTGGACCTGGTAGGGCGGCACCTCGGTGAGACCGCGATCAAGACGTCCTCCGTCATCGACACGGCGCTCGACGGCGTGCTGTTCATCGACGAGGCGTACGCCCTGTCCAACGGCGGCTACTCCGGCGGCGACGCTTTCGGCGACGAAGCCCTTCAGGTCCTGCTCAAGCGCGCCGAGGACGACCGCGACCGGCTGGTCGTGATCCTGGTCGGCTACCAGGACGAGATCGCGCGGCTCCTGGCCGCCAACACCGGGCTCGCCTCACGCTTCACCACCCGCGTTGAATTCCCCTCCTACCCGCCTGCAGAACTACTCCAGATCGCCCGGTCGTTGATCGCAGCAGCTGGCGACGTCCTCTCGCTCGACGCCGAGACCGCCCTGGAAGCTTGCTTCGTCCTCGCCTGCGACCAGGGCCGGATCAACGAACTCGGCAACGGACGCTTCGCCCGCGAAATCTGCCTCAAGGCCGCCGCGTTGCGCGACCTGCGCCTCACCGACGCCCCCACCGAACAGCCACTGACCCGTGAGGAGCTCACCACACTCCTCCTCGACGACGTGACCACCGCCTATCGCGAACTCACCAGCCCCTGAACGGGCCAGGCACCGCGCCTGGCCGAGAATCCGCCATACGTCGGCGATTCAGTTCAGCTCCTGGTGGATCCCTCAGCCGTGTCGAGTGTTGGCTTCAACGAATGCCTCAATGGCTTTGCGGCTGATCATCTTCCGTGAGCCCAGGGGAAGGTGCCCGATCTCGCCGGTTTTTACCAGCTCGTACATCACCGATGTGGACACACCCAGGTAGGCGGCGGCGTCCTTGACGGACAGCACGAGAGAGCCGCCTTCTCCGAGAGGGCCCGGGGCCTTGAGCAGAGCCTCCTCCGTCTCGCGGACGTCCATCTCGGAGTCGATGGTGCGCCACTCGCCCATGTATCCGTACGGTCGGTCGAGCTCAGCCTGGATCTTCTTCGCGGCGGCGTCCCGGTCGGCGGCGCGCACGAAGCGTTCGGTCACCTGGACCCGGGTGGCAATGACGCGGTAACGCATGGGAGGGTTCCTTCCCGTATCCGTCGAAATTTCCAGGGCTTGGGCGACCACGGGGCCTGGCGCCGAGCCGGTGCCCAGACGCCCCGCGGCCTCTTCGGCGGCGGCTTCGGCTTCGAGAGCTTTAGCTCTGGCCAATGCGCGCTCGGCCGATGGCCGCCCGTGCCGGTCCCGAAGCCTTTCCGGGGCGGTGGGCGGCACCGCATCCGGATGGCGCCGACATTCCAGGTAGTAGGTTCCGGCACCGGTGATGGTCGCGCGCCAAACGCCACCCTTCTTGGAGACGGTCACGAGGTGGCGGTCCTGCAGTGCGACAGCGACCCTCTTGTACGTGAACCCCGGCATGACTCCTTCGGGGCATCCGTCGGCGATCCAGCGCAGAACGTCGAGCTGGAGAGCGTTGAGAGGCTGGCGGCGATCGACCATGGTGAACGTTCTACCGGACGGCTCATCCCGCAGCCGATCAGGGCGTAGGAGAAGTTGGTGCTAACCAAGGGCGGTCTGTCTTAGCAAGTGGACATCCTGGGCGCCGGTGGCGAAGGCGACGTCGTCGCATGCCTTCGCGCCTCCATCCAATCTTCACGCGGCCGTCGGCTTCCTCCTGCCCGCCGTGGGCGCGGGTTTGTCACGCATGGTGGCGCGTCGGTCAGAGCGGTGCAGCAGACCAGCCGTAGCTGTGGATCTTGCACAGGAGGTCTTCCACTCTGAACTTCTCATGAGCCACTCGCGCATCGCCATAGACTGATCCATGAGGTGCTGGGCCTCGGATCGGATCGGTCTTCTCCCGGGAGGAGACACTTGCCGCAGGTCCCAGAGTCGGGGACGAGCGGGTGGGGGACAAGAGGGTGTCGTTGAATCCGTTGGATGTGCAGGTGGACCCCTTCGTGCTCGGTCCGTTCGAGCTGCTCGCCGTGCTGGGGACGGGCGGCATGGGTAAGGTCTACCTCGCACGGCTCCTGCCGCTCGAGGGGCTCACCCCGGAGATGGAAGCCGCGTACTTCCTGACCGAACGCGGTGAGGCGGGGGAGGACGGACTCGCTGTCGTCAAGGTCATCAAGCCCGAGTTCCTGGAGCAGGACGAGGGCGGGACCGAGGAGGAGAAGCAGGCTCGGTTCGCCCGGGAGATCAGCGCGGTGCAGGCGGTGGTCAGCGATCGTGTCCCAGCGCTGCTGGGTGCCGATCCGGAGGCGGGGCAGCCGTGGTTCGCCATTGACTACGTCCATGGTCCGGATCTCCACACGATGATCAAAAAGGGCGGCGGCACCTTCTCTGCCGGGCCCTTCGTCGCGCTTGGGCTGGCCCTGGTCGACGCCCTGCGCGCCATACACGGGGCGAACCTCCTGCACCGGGATCTGAAACCCGGCAACGTCGTCCTGGGACCGTCAGGCCCGGTGGTCCTCGACTTCGGCCTCGCCGTGCTTGCCGAGCGCCGCACCAGCCAGGCGTTGACGAAGACAGGCAGGGGCTTCGGCACGCCCAATTACATGCCCATGGAGCAGGCACAGGACGCCAAGCACGTCACGGCGGCGGCAGACGTCTACTCGCTGGGGGCCACACTCTTCTTCGCCGCCGCAGGCCGGCCGCCGTACGGCCATGGCCCAACGGCATCCTCGCCTTCGTGGAACGGCGTTGATCCGGCGTTCCTCCCGTTGCTCGCCAAGATCATCACCCAGAACGTCCAGCAGCGGCCGTCCCTGGACGGCGTCCGTGACGAGCTCCTCGAGATCCTTGCCATCAGCGGCCTGACCGAGGCTGAGGCCGAGGAGCAGCTTCGCGAGGCGGTTGCCGCCGCCGGGCTGGCCCCTGAACTTCCCCCAGAGGCGTCGAAGGGGTACGTCAACGAAGAGGTACGGGGCAGGGCGCAGGCCGCTGTGGACGCCGGTGAGTCCCCGGACAGCCCTTGGGCCGCCGGGGGCGATGAACTGTTCCAGCAGCTGCTCGGCCCTGCCCTTCCCGAGCCGCCCGCCGCCTACACCCCTACCGTCCCGGACCAGGCAGCCGAGCCGATCCCCGGGCCCGCTACGCCCCCGCCCGAGCCTGCCGCAGTGCCGAACCAGCCCGAGCCCGCCGCTCCGGAGCCCGAGCCGGCTACTCCGGAGCCCGCGCTACTGGAGCCCGCGCCACCGGCTGCCGCGCCACCGGCCGCCCTGCGCGCTGCCGAGGCCCTGCGAAAGACCTACGCCCGCAGCTCCCAGCTGTAGCACCTGACCTCCGGACCCCCCAGGCACCAGGGACCGGGATCCTGGGCGTGCCCGCCGTTCTACGATGGGCGACTCATCCAGCAGTAACGAGAGGACGTCCCCGCCATGCCGGACCTCGCAGCCAGTGCAGTCCCGCACGGCCTGGCCCCGGGCGCCCAGATCGAGGTGCGCGACGAGGAATGGCTCGTACGTAACTTCACACCCGTCCGCGACGGTGAATTCCTCATCGAGGCGACGGGCGCGTCCGACCTGGTCCGGGGGCAGGAGGCCCGGTTCCTGACCTCCCTCGACGAACCCAAGGTGCTCAGACCCGAGGACACCGAGCTGGCGCCCGACCCCTCCGAAGGGTTCCGGCAGGGGCGGCTCTTCCTGGAGGCGGTCATGCGCAAGACGCCTCTCCCACAGGCAGAGCGCGGACTCGCCCTCACCGACGGCTTCCTGCTGGACCGGATGGACTACCAGCTGCGCCCCGCCGAGAAGGCCCTGGCCAATCCACTGCGGCCCCGGCTGCTGATCGGCGACGTGGTGGGCCTCGGCAAGACTCTGGAGATCGGGATCCTGCTCGGTGAGCTGATCCGGCGCGGTCGCGGTGAGCGCATCCTCGTCGTCACCCCAGCCCCCGTACTGGAGCAGTTCCAGCACGAGATGTGGACGCGGTTCTCGCTTCCCCTGGTCCGGCTCGATAGTGTCGGCGTCTCCCGGATCGAGCGCAACATCCCGGCCGGCCGCAACCCCTTCACGTACTACAAGCGCGTGATCGTCTCGATGGACACGATCAAGAACCCCAAGCGCTACAAGGCGTGGCTGGAAGGCGTGCACTGGGACGCCGTCGTCATCGACGAGTCGCATAACCTCATCGGCGAGGGCAGCGACCGCCGCGCTCTCGCCAACCTGCTGGCCGACCGCAGCGACGCCCTGATCCTGGCCAGCGCCACTCCGCACAACGGCAAGATGCGCTCGTTCGCCGGACTGGTACGCCTGCTCGACCCGACGGCCATCAAGGACGTCAACAACCCGCGCGCGGAGGAGCTGGAGCATCTCTGCATCCGCCGTACCAAGACCAGCCGCGAGGTGGCGAAGGAGCTCAAGGACGCGTGGGCGCCGCGCGGGGGTTCCTACCCGCTGCGGCTCGCCGCGACGGACCTGGAGGAGCAGATCTTTGCGGAGTTCGCGTCGTTCTGGCTGCGCGGTCCGCAAGCCGCGCGTTCCGTGGCGGCTGATGACAGGCTGTTCCCCTACGTCCTGCTGAAGTCGTTCCTCTCTTCGCACCGCGCGCTCTATACGACCGTGCGCAAGCGTCTTGTCAAGCACGGCCACTCGCTGCCCAAGGACATCAACAAGATCACCGGTCTTCCCGCCCCCGAGGGAGCGTCGCCGGAGGCGGCGTCCCTGCTACGCCTCGCAGATCTGGCGTGCCGTATCGAGCAGGCCACCGGCGCACAGGGGCCGGGAGCGGCGTCCAAACTCGCCGGACTGGTCGAGGAGCTGAACCGGATTGGGGTCGGCGCGCGCAAGGACACCCGGGCCGTCGTCTTCTCCGAGCGCCGCGAAACCCTGGACTGGCTGGGCGCCGTGCTGCCACCGCTGCTCGGCTGGAAGAACCCGGACGCCGCCGAACACGCGGTGAAGGTGCTGCACAGCGACGTCTCGGACACCGCGCAGATGGATTACGTCGACGAGTTCGCCCGCAAGGGCGGCGACGTACGGCTCCTGCTCACCGGCGACGGCGCCTCGGAAGGCGTCAACCTGCACCGCCAGTGCAACCACCTCATCCACTGGGACCTGCCCTGGAGCCTGATCCGCGTCGAGCAGCGCAACGGCCGCATCGACCGGTACGGGCAGCATGAACCGCCCGAGTTCCGTGCCCTGATCCTTCAGTCCGGCACCGAGGGCGCGATGGACGACACCCATGTCGCGCAGCGCGTGCTGGAGCGGGAGGCGGTCGTTCACGGCCTCCTGGGGACCGTGGAGGCCGTCACCGCGAGCCATGACGCGGACCAGGAGGAGACCCGTCTGATGGAGGCGCTGCTCACCGGCAGCCGCCCCGAGGAGGCGGTACGCGGCCTGGAGGCCGTAGCCGTCAAGTCGTCGCCCGCGGAGCCGGGGGAACTACCCGTGGAACAGGCCCTGATGGGCGAGTTCGGCACCGGCGACGGAGGCCTTGACGTATTCGCCCTGCTGGCCGACCCCCCTGCCGCGGAACCGGCGGCGGCAGCCCCGGAGGCGGTGACCGAGGAGGACGGCCCGGCTCCGCCA
The DNA here is from genome assembly GCF_056270125.1 of Streptomyces sp. RLA131. Lineage (NCBI taxonomy): Bacteria > Bacillati > Actinomycetota > Actinomycetes > Kitasatosporales > Streptomycetaceae > Streptomyces > Streptomyces sp. RLA131. The sequence goes on along the minus strand of NZ_JBWDOQ010000002.1, from coordinate 5,729,363 downwards.
CGCATCGCCGAGGAGCTGCGCCTGTTCCCCAGCACCCACGCGTACGTGCTGGCAGCCCTCGACCAGCTCCATGACCTGGAGTCCTTCCGCCTCGACACCGTCATCGACGGGACCGACCTGAGCTTCGACACCCCCGACGACCTCAAGGCCCGGCTCTCCGTACTGCCTCCCGTCTACCGCCGTGACCAGGGCATCGACCGCCGACTGAACCTCACCTTCAGCCGCAAGGACGGTGCCGACTCGCTGCGCCGGGCGCGCGAGGACGCCGACTCCGGCTCGCTGTGGCCCGACGCGCATTACGTGGGCGAGCTGCACCCGGTGGTGGAGTGGATCACCGACAAGGCACTCGTCCAGCTCGGCCGCCGCAAAGCCCCGGTGATGCAGGTGGACCCGCAGCTCGTTCCGGATCCGGTCTTCCTCCTCCAGGGCCTCTGGTCCAACGCCGAGGGCCGGCCCACCGTCGTCGCCTGGCTGGCCGTCGACCGGCTGGCCACGGAAACCCCGCGCGTGCGGGAACTGACCCGCGAGCTGCTGGCAGACCTCGGCGTCGGACCGGACATGGACGACCACCTCCGGGGTGGTGACCCGACAGACCTCACGAAGCTGCTGCCCCCGGCGCTCGACGCGGCCCGCCGCGAGCTCCACAAGCTCCGCAAGGTCAGCGACCAGGAGGTCGACGCCCCGCTGACCGAGGTCGAGAAGTTCCTTGAGCGCTGGATCGACGAGCCCCTGCCCGGGGTGTGGGCCGGAGGCCGTGGCGAGCGTGACGAGACCGCCCGGCAGCTTGGCGAACGGGCGGCCCGGCTGAAGACGGTCGGCGAGCCCATGGTGCGGGTTCTGGCCGTGCTGGAGCCAGGCACGTGACCGACGCCAGGGGCAGTGTCGGCAGCAGCAGCGAAGCGCGGGACCAGGAGCAGGAGACAGTGGCGTGACGTTCGACTCCCTGACCAACGAGGGCGAGTACTTCCCCGCCTTCTACCTTGACGAGATCCTGCCCAAGCAGCTCCGGGCCGGTGTCCTCAAGGAATGGACCGCCGCCGAACGACAGGGCCTGCCCACGCCCCGCCAGGGCCTGCGCGATCTCTCCGGCCCCTACCTGACCGCCCGCGCCGCCCTCCGCGACGACGCCCCGCGTTTCAATGTCGCCTCCGACCTCTACGCCGTCACCGCCCTCGAAACCGCCGCCCAAGCCCTCAAGGCCGCCGGCAAGGACGGCGAACGGCCGACGCTCCAGCAGCCCGTCCCCGGCCCCGGCATCTGGGCCCAGGACGGCGCCGGCCCCGAGGGCGAATGGCGCACCACGCTCCACACCTGGCACAACGCTCTGCTGGCCGCGCTCGGCTTCACCCCAAAGCCCGGCATCCGCACCGTCCGCACCCCCACCGGCCACCACGCCGTCCCCGTCGCCCACACCGAGGACCAGCTCGTCGTCCTCACCGGCGGCTTCGCCACCACCCTCGACTCCGCCCTCGGAGACAGCGGCGCCAACCAGCTCCCCGCCCCCGTCCGGGTCGCCTCCGGCAAGCGCCTCCGCACCGTCACCGACCTCGCCGCCTGGCTCCTCAACACCGAGAAGGGCCCGCGTTACGCCCTGCTCCTCTTCGGCGGCGTCATGCTCCTCGCCGACCGCGACGCCTTCACCCGCGGCCGCTACCTCGCCGTCAGCCTCGACATCGCCCTGCCCCGCAAGGGCGCCAAGGGCACCACGGCCGGCGAGATCGACCTCATCGCCGCCCTCTTCGGGGCCCCCTCCCTGCGGCCCCGAGCCGACGGCTCCGAGGACGAGATCGCCCAGTTCCTCGCCGAGTCCCGCGACCACTCGGTCGGCGTGACAGGCGAGCTGCGCAACGGCCTGAAGAAGTCCGTCCACCTCATCGCCAACGAAGTCCTCACCCGCGTCCGCGAGCAGCACGTACGCCACGAAGAGCTCGCCGCGTGGCTCCCCGATGCGCTGAAGGAGCCCGGCGACCTGCCCAAGCTCCTCACCAAGGAGTCCCTGCGCTACCTCTACCGCATCCTGTTCCTGCTCTACGCCGAAGCCCGGCAGGAGCTCGACATCCTCCCGATGAAGAGCGACGCGTACGTCGCCGGCTACAGCGTCACCCGTCTGCGCGAACTCGTCATCCCCGACAAGCTCACCGGCACGCACGCGCGTCAGGGCCACCACTTCCACGACTCCCTGGCGCTGCTCTTCGACAAGGTCTACGAAGGCCACCCGAAGGCCGAGACCGTCAGCGACCGCGATTCCGTGGGCCTGGCCGCCGATGCCGACACCCCGCTGACGTACGAGGACGAGCCCGCCCCCCTCGCAGCCGACGACGGTCACGAGTCCGTCCGCATCGAGGCCCTGCGCTCCCGCCTCTTCGACCCCAAGTCGATAAAGCTGGTTGGCCGGCTCGTCGACCCCCCGCCCGGCGTGGACAGCGCTCCCCTGGACCTGCGCCTGCGCAACCACGTCCTCCACCAGGTCCTGCGCCACCTCACCCTCACCGAGGGCAAGGGCCGCTACGGCCGGGGCGGCTTCATCTCGTACGCCCAGCTCGGCATCAACCAGCTCGGCGCGGTCTACGAAGGCCTGATGTCCTACACCGGCTTCATCGCCGACGAACCCAAGTACGAGGTCGCCAAGGGCGGCGACCCGGAGGGCGGCTCCTGGCTCATCACCAAGGGGCAGGTCGAGAGCGGCCGTTATCCGGGAGAGGGCGACCGCAACGTCTTCGTCAAGGACAAGGCCGACAAGGAGTCCGGCGAACTCGTCTCCCGCGTCCACCCCGTCGGCTCCTACGTCTACCGCCTCGCCGGCCGCGACCGCCAGACCAGCGCCTCCTACTACACCCCCGAGTCCCTGACCCGGGCCACGGTCGAGCAGGCCCTGCGCTTCCGGCTCCACCCGGACGGCGAGATCGACCCCAAGGAGCCGGAGAAGGCCGACGTCACGGCGGCCGACGTCCTGAGGTGGCGGGTCTGCGAACCCGCACTGGGCTCCGGCGCCTTCCTGAACGAGGCCATCAACCAGCTCGCCGAGCTGTATCTGAAACTCGCCCAGCGCGACACCGGCGAGGAGATCGACACCGAGCAGCACCGCCGCGAGGAGCAGAAGGTCCGGGCGTACATCGCCCTCCACAACGCGTACGGCGTCGACCTCAACGACACCGCGGTCGAGCTCGCGGAGATCTCCCTCTGGCTCAACACCATGTACAAGGGTATGAAGGCCCCCTGGTACGGGCTCCATCTCCATCCGGGCAACTCGCTGATCGGCGCCGCGCGGAAGACCTACCCCGGTAACTCGCTCCACCGGGGCGCGTGGCTGCGCGCCAAGGACCAGCGCGCCCCGGACGCCGTGCCGGTGGGGAAGCCCATTGCGGGGCAGGCCGTCCACCAGTTCCTGCTGCCCGCCCTGGGGTGGGGGTCCGTCGCGGACGAGGTCTCGGTGCGCAAGCCGAAGAAAGGCGCCCCGACCGACGAGCAGCCCCGGGCCGTGGTGGCAGGGGCCGAGGCGGACTGGCTCGACCCGGCATTGATCGACGCTATGAAGGCCTGGCGCTCGTCCATCCGCCGTGCGCCCAAGGGCGCCGGGAAGGGCAACAAGGCCGCGTCTGCCCCTGCGAAGGCCGCCGCCGCTGTCGTACGGCAGCCCCAGGTCAGCCAGCGCCTCGGCGATGACGAGGCCGACTTCGAGTCCGGCCAGGGCACCTTCGACCTCGGGCTCCCCGTCTGGGATCAGCCCCGCCTGTCCGCCAAGCCCAAGGCCGCGCGCGGCCTCACCGCGGTCAAGGCGGTTCAAAGCGCCGCCGACAAGCGTGAGGACGACGAACGGGAGGCCCAGGTCGGCCGGCTCATGGCTCTCGCCCAGCGCGTCGAGTACCTGTGGGGGCTCGTCATCAAGCGGCTCCGACTTTCGGAGCAGGAAATCGCCCGTGACGTCGGTGTCTGGGGCGCCGACAACGACACCCTCGCGGAGCGCCGCACGGCGGCGGGCGGCAAGGTCATGGACCGAGACGCGGTGCTGGCCGCGCTGCATGCGGACGGCACGCCTTACTGGCGGCTCAAGCAGGTCATGGACGCCTGGTGCGCACTGTGGTTCTGGCCGCTGGAGAAGGTCGGTCTGCTGGACGGGACCGATTCCCGTTACTTTGAGGCCGACGGGACCGACCGCACGAAGCTCAAGAAGGGCTACGACGAACGCCGCGTCACCGCACTGAAGAACCTTGACGACTGGATCGAGTTCGCGGAGGCTGTCGTCGGCCGCGCCGACGTGGACGAGGGCAAGGGGCAGGTGACGTTCTTCCCTGTCGAGAAGGTCACCCGCCTCGACCAGCTCGACGGGCTGGAGAACACCCTCGACGAGCAGATGATCGAGGCCAAGGCCTGGATGGAGTCGTGGGACCTGGGCAATCGCTTCCCCTGGTACGACACGGCCTTCGGTATCGCGGAGGAGCGCGGATTCTTCCACTGGGAGCTGGACTTCGCCCACGTATTCGAGGACGGCGGGTTCGACCTGATGGTGGGCAACCCGCCGTGGGTCAAGCAGGAGTGGAAGGAGAGCGGCGTCCTCGCGGAGTTCGAGCCCTGGTTCGAGCTTGCGGACAAGCCCACGAATGAGGAGTGGGCCGAGCGCAAGGCGGCCGTGCTCGCGCGGGGGAAGGCACGTTCCGCTTTCCTGGACGAGCTGGCTGGGTCTGCGGCGTTGTCGGGCTTCTTGTCATCGGTTGACAGCTATCCGGCGTTGGTGGGTACGCAGCCGGACCTGTACCGGGCGTTCATGCTGATGTCGTGGAGGGCGATCGGTGAGCGTGGCATCGCGGGGCTGCTTCACCCGTCCACGCACCTGACGGGGGCGAAGGAGGGGGCGCTGCGGCGAGCGGCGTACGGGCATTTGCGGCTGCATGCGGACTTCGTCAACGAGTTGTACCTGTTCGCAAAGCCAGTCGACCACAGCACGCATTTCAGCGTGAACGTCTACGGTGGCGTGAGGGACATCCGCTTCCAGCACCTCAGCTGGCTTGTCCACCCTCTCGTGCTCAGGCGTTCCGTCTGGCATGGCGGTATGGGCCCCCGCCCCGGTATCAAGCACGAAGGCAAGTGGGACCTTCGCCCGCACAAAAGCCGCGACATTACCGTGGACCGCCGTGTCCTCGCGGCGTGGCAGGAGTTGGCAGGCGAGGAGGAACCACCTCCTGTAGAGGAGACCAAACTGCTGTTCCCGGTGACGACCGCAGAGGAGTCCGCCATCGCGGCGCTCGCCTCGTGGCCACACCGGCTCGGGGCACTCGGTCCGCGCATCAGCCGTGGCTTCGACGAGAAGAACGACCGAACGGCGGGTTACTTCGCCTGGGACTCCGGCGCGGCGGACAGCTGGAACAACGTGATCCTGCAAGGGCCGTTCTTTGGTCTCGCCACGCCATTCGCCAAGCACCCGGTCGCAGGCGCGCGCGCCTCGACGCAGATGGAGTCTTGGGATCATCTCAATCTTGCCGAGGATCAGGTACCGCGCACCAACTATCGTCCCACAAACAAGCCATCGAACTATGCCGCCGAAGGCGGCCATTGGTTGGATCGCGACCGCTTCACCCAGCTCTGCCGCGACTCAGCGGCGCTAGCGACAGCCGAGGCGGAGGCGGCCAAGCAGCGATCAGATTTCGGGCCCGAAGCGCGGCGGTCCGAAGCAGAAGCCTTGCTCCGGGAAGCGGCTAGCCGTCCTTACTCGGAATTGTTCCGCATCGCTTGGCGCGAGATGATCGCGTCGAACACGGAACGAAGTCTGTTCGCGAGCATCATCCCCCCAGGTACGGCCCACATCCATGCCGTGCGCAGTGCGGCGCTAGACAGTCCCGCCCTCAGTGTCCTGGTCGCAGGGTTCTTCGCTTCACTGCCGCTTGACTACACGTTGCGCATCACGGGTCGTGGCCACCTTGACATCTCGGATGCGAAGACCATGCCCGCCCCCACTCAGGGGCACCCCCTAGCCGACGCCCTCCTTCTGCGCACCCTCCGCCTGAACTGTCAGACCAATGCCTACGCGCCCCTCTGGGCCGAGCTGTACGACTCCGCATGGCTCACGGACACCTGGGCCGGCCCCTGGCTCGGCCTGCCGCCGCTCGCGGAGAAGCTGGGCCCCACCTGGACGTGGGACACGCCCCTGCGAGCCGAACGCTCCCGTAGGGCGGCGCTCGTCGAACTGGACGCGCTCGTGGCTGTCTGGCTCGGGATCGGCGCGGACGAGCTGATTGCCATGTACCGGTCGCGCTTCCCCGTGCTCCAGCAGTACGAGGAGAACATGTGGTTCGACGCGACAGGCCGCCGGATCACCAAGGCCCACCAGGTGCACGGCTATGGCCAGCCCAAGGAAGCATGGGCGCAGCTCAGCGCGCATGAGGTCTTCCCAGCGGAGGCGAACATCCCCGACGGCTACACGGGTCCGATGCGCCGCGCCGACCGGGAGACGGAAATGCGCGCTGCGCACGCCGAGTTCACCCGGCGCCTACGCGCGGCGGGTTGGGAACCCGGGCAGTCGGAGCCACCGCAGGGAGAGGCGTAGGGCAAAGGGAGCCTGCCTCCCCTGTCACGCATCGGCGTCGGTGACAGGGGAGGAGCTGGTCCGGCAGGGTGGACCATTCGCGGCCTCCGCCGATGGGGCGGAGGAAGGCGAGGACTCCGCCACCGCATGGTCGTCCTTCGTGACCGCTGTCAAGGGGAACACCCTGCCCCACGCCTGAACAGGGAGGACCCGTCCTCGCCGATCGCCGGGGCGGTGTCCGACCCCCGCGCTACGATCGAGAAGATCGCCGAGGGGGAGAGCCGCGTCATGAGACCCACACTGGCAGCGCAGGCGCTGCGCGACACGACCGTCGAGTATCTGACGACGACGTTCGCGCTGGCCGAGCCGGACACGCAGGACGCGCTCACGGAATTCCTCACCGACCCGGGAGACGGCCTGTTCCGTGGGCCCTACCTGCGCATTCGCCGCCCGTTCCGGTCCGCGCCCGACGGCTGGCAGCAGCACCTGGAGTGGTGGCAGGAGGGCTTCAGGCCGTACGCGCACCAGGCGGAGGCCTTCGCGCGCCTGACGACCAAGGACGGGAACGTACCGAGCCCGACGCTCGTGACGACGGGCACAGGGTCGGGAAAGACGGAGTCGTTCCTGATCCCGGTGCTTGACCATTGCCGCAGGGCGAAGGCAACGGGCCGCCCGGGGATCAAGGCCATCCTGCTCTATCCGATGAACGCGCTGGCCGGGGACCAGGCGGACCGGCTCGGGGATCTGCTGGAGGACGCGCGGCTGGCCGAGGTGACGGCGGGCCTGTACATCGGTGAGGCCGGGGCGAGCCGCGCGGGTTCGCCGTACAAGCGGGTGATGGTGGAGCGGGCGGAGATCCGGCGGAATCCGCCGGACATCCTGATCACGAACTACAAGATGCTGGACCTGCTCCTCCAGCGGCAGCACGACGCGCCGCTGTGGCGGGACGCGGACCTCGCGTACATCGTGATCGACGAGTTCCACACGTACGACGGTGCGCAGGGCACCGACGTGGCGATGCTGCTGCGCCGCCTGGCGGCGGCGGTCGGGGTGTCCGAGGAGGGGCGGCCGCTGGGCGGGATCTGCCCGGTGGCGACGTCAGCGACGCTGGGGTCGGGCGGGCCAGGGGCGGGGGCCCGGCGGATGCTGGATGTGGCGTCGCAGGTGTTCGGGGTGCGGTTCCCCGATGACGCGGTGGTGGGCGAGGACCGGCGGGACCTGAACTCGTTCCTGTCGCCCAAGGACTTTTCGCTGCCCCTCCCGACCCCCGCCGAGCTGGCCGCGCTGCCGGATCCGTCACGGGTGCGTATGCGAGCGGGGAGCGACGCGATCGCGCGGGCGGTCCTGGGCTGTGACGCTTCGGACCCGCGCGAGATGGGCCGCAGGCTGCTGGCCCATCCGCTGACGCATGCGCTGCTGGCCGCGGATGTGGACCGGCCGCTGACCGCCGTGGAGGCGCTGGCGGAATTCGACGCGACGTCGGCGTGGCGGGTCGCGGCGGAGCGGGAGCCGACGGTGGCGGCGACCGCGCTGGCCCGCTTTGTGGCGCTGATCTCGCTGGCCAGGGACCCGGAGGCGCCAGTCGGCAAGGAACGGCCGTTCCTGCTGGTGGAAACGCATCTGTGGCTGCGGGCGCTGTCGCGCGTGCTGCGCTTTGTCGCGCCGGAGCCGGTGTTCTCGTGGCCGGACGGGGACCAGGCGACCCCGCCCGTGGGGATCCCCGCCGCTGCCCGGGACGCGGTGGTGATCGCGGCGCAGGCGGACCGGAGCCGGAAGGCGAGCGGGTCGGGGAAGCTGCCGTCCGTTTACTGCCGGCATTGCGGGCGGTCGGGGTGGACGGCGATCTGCCCGGAGCGTAATCCGGCGGCGCTGGTGACCGCCCCGGACGAGATCTACCGGCGCAGTGTGGCGGGCGGGGCCAGCAAGGCGCGGGTGCGGGCCTTCGTCGCGGCGACGCCGGCCGAGGCGGCGGAGCAGGCGCGGGCGATCAAGCTTCAGCGCGAGCGGCGCGGTAGGCGGCCGGCGAGCCATGACGCGACGGTGCTGGTGCTGGAGACCAGCGGTGAGGCGTTGCGCCGCCTGGACCCGGACGAGGTGCTGCTCGGCGGAGCGGACGGCGCTGACGGCGCGGAGGCCGCGCCCGCGCCGGAGAACGGCGTCTATGTCCTCGCGTGGTGGGACAACGCGGATGCGAACGCGTACACGCAGGATGACCGTTGTCCGGCGTGCGGGCAGTCGCAGGGCATTCGCTTTCTGGGTGCCGGTGTGGCGCCACTCGCGTCGGTGGTGGTCACCCAGCTGTTCACGGGCGGGGAACTGCCCAAGCGGGGAGTGGACGCGGACGGCGAGGAGCACACGGCGGACCGTCGCCGGACGCTGCTGTTCAACGACTCGGTGCAGGACGCCGCGCATCGGGCGGGCTTTGTGGCCAGCCGGTCGTGGAAGTTCTCGCTCCGGTCGCTGATCCATGCCGAGCTGGACAAGCTGGCGCGCGGCGGCCCAGGCCACCACGCCGACGGTGTCCCACTCAATGAGCTGATCGCCTCGCTCGTCGCCCGCGCCGCCGTGCCGGACGAGCGGTTGCTGGCCTCGGTCGTTCCGCCCGACCTGGCGGACGTGGACCGGGTGCGCCGGCTGCTGGACGGCAAGAAGCGCATCCCGGCGAGCACGTGGACCCTGGTCGGCGAACGACTCGCTCTCAACACCCTGCTGGAGTTCGGCCTGTACTCACGGCTGGGCCGCACGCTGGAGCTGACCCGCACCCTGTCGGCGGAGGCGCACATCGAGGACCCTGCCCGCGCGGCGGCGACCGCCGAGGCGCTGTACGACAAAATCCTGGGCGGGCAGCTGCCCCATACGCCGGAGGAGCAGGCGGCGCTCGGCGCCCCCAACCCGCTTCCGTCGGCCGGCCCTGGACGGACGCTGCGCTTCGAGGGCTACGTACGCGGCATCCTGGAGCACCTGCGCCAGGGCGGCGGCATCCAGCACAACTGGTTGCACCGCTACATCGACGAGGAAGGCCGCAGCCGGTACCCGGTGTGGACCGGGCGGCCCGAGGGCATGCCCGCGTTCCCCCGCGGGTCGGACGCACCGGCCTTCCTTCTGGTCGGCGCGCGCTCGGGCCGTACCGGCTTCGACCGGGCCGACTCGAAGGAGAGCTGGTACGCGGACTGGACGCACCGCTGCCTCGGCCTCGACCACGCGACCGCGGCCGAGTATCTGGCCCAGCTGATCCCGCTGCTCGCGGACAAGGACATCGGCGCCCTCGCCCGCAGGCGTACCGGCGACGAGCAGCGCGGGCCGGGCAACAACAACGGGCAGGGCGTCTACGGGCTGACGCCTGGTCATGTGCTGGTGCGCCCGCTCGCCGACGAGGACACCGGGAAGGCCGCGCTGACCTGCCCCCGGTGCGGCTGGACGCAGACCGTCCACCCGGACCGGACGGCGACCTGGCAGGGCCTGCCGTGCCCGCTCAAGCGGTGCGGCGGCACGCTGACCGTGCCGTCGGCAGCAGAAGGCGACGGGAGGGCGGCCCGCGACTACCGCTCCGACTACTACCGGCGGCTGTACCGGGAGGGCGGCACGTACAGCGTGATCGCCGCCGAACACACCGGCGTCCTGACCCGCAAGGAACGGGAGGCCGTCGAGAAGGGCTTCCGCCGGGGCAACGACACCGACCCCAACGTTCTGTCGTGCACGCCCACCCTGGAACTGGGCATCGACATCGGAGAGTTGGAGGCCGTCGTGCTCGCCTCCCTGCCGCCCTCCACAGCCGGCTACGTACAGCGGGTAGGCCGCGCCGGGCGCGGCACCGGCAACGCGCTGATGGTGAGCATCGCCGACACCAGCCCCCGGGCGCTCTATCACCTGGCCGAGCCGCGCAACCTCATCGCTGGGCCCATCCTGCCGCCCGGCTGCTTTCTGTCCGCCGCGGAGCTGCTGCGCCGCCAGTACGTCGCGCATCTGCTCGACCGGGCCGCCCGTGGCCGCCTGGAGGGGGTGCTGCCGCTGCCGGACCGGGCCACGGCGCTGTTCGGACGGACCGGCTGGCTGAAGGAGTTCAGCCGTGCCGTGACCGGCCGCCTGGACTTCGTCAAGGACTTCTTGCGGCTCTTCCCTGACATCGAGGGCGTCCCCGGCTCCGGGATCACCCCGGATGCCCGCAAGGCGCTGCGCAAGTACGCCGGATCCAAGCTCGCGGCCGCCCTCGCCGAGACCGAGGACGCCTGGGAGGCCGAACGGACCGAACTGCTGGACCGCCGCGCGGTGATCAACGACGCCGCCGACTCACTGCGCGAGGAGATCGAGGACCAGGCCCGCGACAAGCGCACCCTGGAGCGCGAGGCTGCCGGCCTCAGCAAGCGCCTCGGCGAGCTCAGCCAGACCAGCGCCCAGACGTTCCTGGTCGAACAGGGCCTGCTGCCCAACTACAGCCTGGTCGAGGACGGCGTACGCCTGGAAGCGGCCCTCACCCGCAAGGAGCCGGTCCGCAAGAGCGGCACCGACGCCGGAGCCGACGGATCCAAGCCCAGGACCCGCTGGCGAACCGAACTGCGCACCTACGACCGGCCCGCCGTGAGCGCGCTCAGCGAGCTCGCCCCCGGCAACTCGTACTACGTCAAGGGATACCGGCACGACATAAGCGGCTTCGACCTCGGCCCGCGCGCCGCCCGCAGCGCCGACGGCCCATCCGGGGCGCTGCGCTCCTGGCGGGTCTGCCAGGACTGCGGCCATGTGCGCACGCTGAACGCGGAGGAGGACACCTCGCCCTGCCCGCGCTGTGACGGCACCGGCATCGGCGGGCGGGCCGCGCTGCACACCGTGATCGTGCCGCGCAAGGTCATCTCCCGGGACAAGCGGGACGACGCGCGCATCGTGGACGACGCCGACACCCGGCACCGCGTCAACTACACGATCGCCACGGCTGTCGATATCGCCCCGGCCGCGGTCAAGGGCAGCTGGCGGCATGCCAAGGCCACCTTCGGCGTGGACCACGTGCGGGAAGCCGTCATCCGGCGCTTCAACCTCGGCCGGACGAAGTTCGGACGGCGCCCCGACGTGGCGTTCGCCGGCGGGCAGGTCGCGGTGACCGGCTTCACGGTGTGCCCGTTCTGCGGTGGCGCCACCGACCGGGAGCCCGGGCACGCCCCTGTGCAGGAAACCATCCCCGAGTCCACGACCCAACGCCTGGAGCTGGGGCACCACCAGCCGTGGTGCCCCACCAGGCGCCGCGACCGGCCCCGCCCGGCCGACGACCAGCGGATCATCACCGCCGCCGAACACCGCACCGAGGCCCTGCGCATCCTGCTGCCCGCGGCGACCCTCCTGGTCGACGAACGCCTGGCCTCCTTCTCCGCCGCCCTCCATCTCGGCCTCGCCGAGCAGTACGGCGGCGATCCGGCCCACATCCGCTCCACCCCCAGCAGCGAACCCGACCGCGACACCGGCCTGACCCGTCACTACCTGGTCCTCTACGACGCCCTGACCGGCGGCACCGGCTACCTTCAGCGCCTGGTGGACAAGAAGGGCGAGGAATTCCGCAGCGTCCTGGCCGCCGCCCAGCGCAAGCTGCGCGACTGCGAGTGCAAGGACGGCCCGCGCCGTGCCTGCCACCTGTGCCTGCTCGGCTATGCCGAAGAGAGCAAGTACCGCCTCCTGGACCGCCAGGAGGCCCTGTGGATACTCGACGGCCTGCTCGGCGCGGACGGCCAGAGCGACTGGCAGATCATCGAGGGGCACAAGGGCGCCGCGCCCGTCCGCTTCGCTGACCAGGCCGAGAGCGACCTGGAGCGCCGCTTCCTCGACGCCTTCGACCGCTGGCTCGCCGACCCCGCCAACCAGGCCTCGTACGACCACGAGGAGACCCCCACGGGCCGTCCAGGGAAGCAGTTCGTGCTGCGGCACGCCGACGGCACGGCCGTCCATTGGGAACTGGTCGCACAGAAATATCTCGAGGGTTACGCTACCCGGCCCGACCTGCTCTTCCGCCCGCTGCCCGGCGGCGACACCAGCATCGGGGCACCCACGCTCCCGATCGCCGTTTATCTCGACGGCTACCGCTGGCACGCCTCGTCGCAGACCAATCGCATCGCCGACGACGCCGCCAAGCGGGCCCGGCTGCGCGCCGATGGGATGCTGGTGTGGCAGATCACCTGGGACGACGTCATGGCCTGGGAAGCCGGGCTCAACGGACGGCCTGCCGCCGCTGAGCCCGAGGCCGGATCGGACGCGCCGGTGAATCCGCTGGCCGGAGTCGTCGCCGGACCTGATGCCGACGCGGCATGGCCGCCGTACACCGTCGGGGGCGACAACAGCCCCGGGGGGAAGGTCCGCGCACAGTGGCAGGCACGGGGCCGGGACCCCCGGGACCTGGACGCCCTCGTCTTCTCCGGCGCGATCCCGTCGCTTCTCGGCTTCCTGCGCGTGCCCGACCTCGCCCGCTGGCGCGAACTGGCCGAGCACACCGTGGGCGGGCTGCTCGTCGGCAACCAGCACACCACAGCGGCCAAAGCCGGTCCCGCCGACGTCGTCCCCTGGGCGGAAGCCCTCCTGCGGGAGGAGACTCCGCCGCAGCCTGCCGGGCAGGGCCGGATGCTGATCCGTACCCGTGACGGCTCCGGGCTCCCGCTCGCCCTCGTCGTGGACGTCACCGGTGGTGCGGGCGCCCAACGCTGGAGCGCGCTAGCGGTTCTCGACGACCGTGAGGACGCCGTGGACGGTGACCGCCGCGAGCACCGCCGCCGCTGGAAGGCATGGCTGTGCTGGGGCAACATCATCCAGTTCCTCGACCCCACCGGCACCGGTCGTGCCGACGGCCTCCAGCTCGCCCGCTCCACGGTCGAGTCCTTCGACGCCGAGCTGCTGGCCGCTGCCGCAGGCCCGTCCGGCGGTCTTCTCTCCGCGTTGCGTGACGACCGGCCCGGCACGGGCCTTGTCGTCCAGAAGCCCGAGCCCGAGCCCGTCCCCGTCCCCACCCCCGTGCCGGACGAAAGCCCGACCGAACTGGAACGCAAAGCCTGGGAACTGGTCTTCGAACAGCTCGCCTACATCGGCGACCCCGAGATCGATGCCCTGGCCCGGCGGCTCGCCGACCGGGGCTCCGTCCCGGCAGCCGAGGCCGGTTATGACGTCGAAGGCATCCCCCGGCCGCTCGAACTCGCCTGGCCCTCCTGGCGGATCGGCGTCGTACTTACCGAGGACGCCGAGGACAGCGCCTTCATGCGGCAGTGCCACAGCGCGGGCTGGCAGGTGCGTGCCCCGGGCGCCTGGACGCCCGATGAACTCGCGGCGCTGCTGAGTGGGAAGGGCGGAGCACGATGAGCGGCAAGGTCAGGGCAGAGGTCTGCGTCTCCCCACAAGCCGCTCAGGATGCCAGACGGCTGGGTCAGGCGGCCAAGGACGCCCTCGGCGACTTCGTCCGCCGCCTGCGTGCCGACCGTACCAACGCCGCTCTGCGTGTGACGCCATTGCGTAGCGCCGGAGACAACGCGCAGCTGGGCACAGCGGCCGTGGACGGCCAGCGCATGGCGTTGCTGCTGGAGACGGAGAAAAACCGCCTCACCGTTCTCGCCGTGCGCGAAGGCCCCCACGCACACGACGAGCTGGTACGCCTCACCGTCGCGGTGAACGAGGTCTCCGGCGGTATCGAGAGCGTTGACCAGGGCGAGGCCATCGCCAAGGTCATCGCCCTGCCCGAACGGCCCGCGCATTCGCCGGAAGCGCGGACGGACACTCCTGCGTCCGCGCTCCTCGATCTGCCCGTGCCCCTCTTCGGGCCCTTCGACGACAAGAAGCTGCTGGACCTGGGCGTCGTCGCGTCCCTGCTGCCCGCCATCCGCCGGATCAGCCACAACGACCAGCTCGACGGGCTGCTCGGCCAGAACATCCCCGAGCTCACCCGAGATGTGCTGCTCGCCCTCCACAGCGGCATGGCGATCGCGGACGTAGAACAGCACATCACCGGCGCGTGGAAGTCCGACGACGACGTCGTCAACCCGAGCGACTGGGCCCGAGCCGCCCGCCGTCCGGTCTCACAGGTGAGCACGGAGGACGCCGCCGTTCTCGACGTTCTCGGGGAGAGCTTCGATGCCTGGCGCCTCTTCCTCCACCCCGAACAGCAGCGCCTGGCCACCGCCGACTTCAAGGGGTCCGCCAAGGTCACCGGCGGACCCGGTACCGGCAAGACGGTCGTGGCCCTGCACCGGGTCCGCCACCTCGTCGCACAGCTGCCGCCGGGTCACACCCGGCCTGTCCTGCTCACCACGTACAACACCAATCTCGCCGCCGATCTGCGCAGCAGACTGGACCAGCTCGGCGGCCCCGAACTGCTGCGCCGCGTGGACGTGAAATCGGTCGACCAGCTCGCCCGCGAAGTGGTGCAGCAGTGCCCCGGCTCCGACCTCGGCCGGCCCATCGACGACGAGACGGCCCTGAACCTCTGGGACACCGTGTGTACGGAGGCGGGAGAGTACGCATTCGACGCTGAGTTCCTGGACTCCGAGTGGAAGCACATCATCCTCGCCCAGGGCTGCGGTACGGCTGCTCAATACCTGCGCGCCGAACGCCAGGGCCGCGGCCCCCTCCACCGTCCCAAGCGCATGGAGGTGTGGAAGCTGGCCCAGGCCTACCAGGCCAAACTTGCCGAGCCGCCCCGTCGGGTCACGTACGCGCAGATCGCCGACGAGGCTGCCCGCCTGGAGGAAGAGAAGATGCGCCGCATCGAGGCCCAGGCCCGCTACAAGGAGGAGCACGGCGGCATCGACCTCATCCACCGCGAGGCGGGCAGCGGCATGTGGCTGAAGCCCCGCTACCAGCACATCGTCGTCGACGAAGCCCAGGACCTGTCCGCCTCCCACTGGCGGATGCTGCGCGCCATGGCCCGCCCCGGCCCCAACGACATCTTCCTCGTCGGCGACGCCCACCAGCGCATCTACGCCCATCAGGTCGTCCTTGGCCGGCTGAACATCAAGACCCCGGGCCGCAGTTCGCGCCGCCTCACCCTGAACTACCGCACCACCCGCCAGATTCTCAGTAGTGCCCGAGGCCTGATCGACGGCATCGCCTTCGACGATCTCGATGAGAACACCGACACGCTGGACGGATACCGCTCCGTGCTCTCCGGCCTCACGCCGCAGTTCTACCGTGCCGCCGACTGGGAGACGGAAATGCGCGCCGTGGCGGCCCTCATCAAGGAGCGGCATGACACATACGGCACCCCTTACGAGGCGATGGCCGTGAGCGTGCCGAGCGGCGACGCAGCAGTGCAGATGGGGGTAACCCTGGCCCGGGAACCCTTCCGCATCCCTGCTTCCGAGCTTGGCAAGGACGGCCCCCGCAGCGCTGAGGGCGTACGCATCGGCACCATGCACCGGTTCAAGGGGCTGGAGTTCCAGCGGGTCTTCCTCACCAGTGTGAGCGAGGGCCAGGTGCCTCACCAGCACATCGAGACGTACCGCCACAGCGATCCGCGCCGCTACGAGCGGGAGCTCCAGCGGTTCCGCTCACTGCTCTTCGTCGCTGCCACCCGCGCCCGCGATGAACTCGTGGTCACCTGGAACGGGCGGCCCAGCCGCTTCCTGCCCGAGGAAGCGGCCCGGCACGCCGTCAACGCAGCAATGGTCTCGTGTGGCGAAGGCCCGCCGTCCAGCTCTGCCGCGTGAGCATCCTGCCGCTGGTGGCTCCCAGTGGCAGGATCCTTCTTTTGGATCTCAGACAGACCAGGACGCCTCACCGCTTGCCAGGAGCTGATCCGCCGAGGGCCAGATCTTCAGGGCGAGCGACGCGAGGTAGGCGCCGCGCTCATGAATGCGGTGTTCGTCCCACGAGGTCGCCCAGTCTTCGACCGTGGCCGTTGGCGGGGCGTGAAGGAGCGTGCCGTGGGTCAGGCGGAGCAGGCTATGTTTGCCGAGCCACCGCTTCTTGTCCTCCCAGCCCATGTTGCCGAGAGCGGGATTGAGGCGGGCGGTGACCAGGGTTAGGTTGCCCAGGGTGTGGACGAGTTCGTAGCGGTTGGCCCCTTCGCTGGTGTCGTCTGCGAGTACGGGCCAGTTCTCCTCCCAGCTTTGTGGCATGACGTGCTCGATGGTGAGCTTCGCGCCGATGTGCTCGCCGACCGGGACGGTGAGTTGCTCGGTGTGATCCGTGCGGAGTGTGTCCTCCAGCGCCTCCAGGAGGATGCGGACCCGGTGCCGGTACAGGCGGGCGTAGATGGGGTCCTGCTCCAGCGCTGCCTGGAACTCGGCGTCGGTTGGCCATTGGCGATGCTGTCCCTGCATCGCGCCGAGGGCCTTGATGATCGCCTCGTCGGCCTGCTCGGGCTGTCGTGAGGCCGCAGTGACGAGGTCGCGGAAGACGTGGTTGTAGTCGCGGTTGCTCAGGTTGAGGATGGCGCGGCGGACGATGTAGCTGTCGATGGCCAGGATGGCCCGGTGCCGGCGTTCTGGTGGCAGCACGCCGTCGCCCAGTCCGTACAGGAACAGCAGCAGGGGCATGGGGGTGGAGGTCTGCAGGACCTTCATCCGGTACAGGAACCGGCCCTCGACACCGTGGAGGGGATGTTGGTCGATCTGGTCGTAGATCTCGGCATAGCGAGCAAGCTCCGCGAACACCTCTTCCGTGGGCAGCACGTCGGAGCGCAGCCAGCGTTCGAACTCCTTGAACAAGGCGGAAGACGTGAACTCGCGTCGGGTGCGCATGGTGAGCCAGTACGTGAGAAACACATCGAGGCGGCTGCGGGTGATGCGGCCGGTCGTCTGCTCGACCCGCCACTCCGCCTGGTCGAACGGAGCCCAGTAGGTTTTGTAGAGGCGATCGACGTCCGCACCTGTGTGCTCGGCGTCGCGGAAGAGCAGGTTCTTCACCAGGTCCGCGTGCTCCAGCGGTGTGCCGCGGCTGTTGAGCGTCTCGAACACGACCTGGGCGTCGTCGTGTTCCTCAAGGTCGATGATGACCAGGCGGAGCTGCTCCCGCACCGTCTGGACCAGGGCACTGAGGCGTTCTTCAGGTTGGGCCGATTCCGCCAGCCAGGCGTCGATCTCTCCCCGGAAGTAGCTCACAGCTTCGGCCATGGTGCCGTCGGTCGCCTGGCCGCTCATGACTGCCCTGAACTGGTCACGGTCCGCGTTGGTCGGCCACACCTTGTACTGGTGGTCGGGATGCTGGCCGCTGTCAAACAGGTCCTCGTCGTTCTCCAGGAATTTGCTCAACAGGCGTACGGAGCGTTCGTGGTCGAGCGCGGCGGCGGACAGCCGGGCGGCGTAGAGGAAGAGCTGCAGCGTAGTGAGGCGCTGTTGGCCGTCGATGACCTGCCGGGTCTCGAGATTCGACGACAGGTAGGGCGTCTCGTCGAAGACCACCGCACCGAGGAAATGCGGCGCGACGGTATCCCCGGTCTTCCCAGCGCTCTCGATCCGCTCGATGGTGCGGCGTACGTCCTCCCACAAGGCGGACCAGTTGTCGTCCCTGTTCCATACGTACGGCCGCTGGAACAGCGGCACGGTGTACCGCACGTCCTTCCCGAAGATCCGCCGCAGATCGACTGTATCTGCCCTCACAGGCCCGCCCCCTCGCTCAACTTTAGGTAAGCACGGTATCGATCACCGGGGACTGTTTCATGAAGTTTCCGAAGCCTCAGCCAGTGGCTCGGCTAGCGGGCCCGATTCGCCAAGGCCAAGTAGGCGGGGGACAGTCAGGGCCATCCCGTGGAGATACGTACAGGCCGTGTGAGCCCGGCGCTCGCAGAGCGGATACGCCTCTGGCTCTCGAATGGCGCTGAAGGCCGTGGCCGGGCGCGCAGCCCTGCGCGGGCGGCAACGCCTGTGGTGGTGTGCCTCATGACGCTGGCGGTTGCGCCTTCATTCGAAGACTCGCGCCCGCGAGCATGACTGCGTTCGATGCCGCTGTGGTGGACCCGCGTCGTGAGCGCCGTGATCCCGCCGAAGCAGCGGTGCCGCATGATGGCCGGGAGGCACGGATGGATACAGCGATGATCCCCCAAGGCTTCAGCACGACCGAGTGGCATGAGTACGTGGAGAAGGGGCGGACGCTGATCAAGCAGATCAGCGACGCCAAGTTTGCCCTCGGGGACACGCTCAACGAGATGCTCGCGAACCGTAGGCGCGGGCATGGCGAGGTCGAGGAGATCCTGACGGTATACGCCCGGCAGATTGGGGCGAAACCCGACACCCTGAAGGTGTACCGGTATGTGGCGACGGCGTGGCCGGAGGGCAGGCGGCGCAACGGCGTTGCGTGGAGCGTGCACCGGGAACTGGCGCCGCACCCGGACCGCTTCCAGCTGATCCGGACACAGCCGCCCGACCCGGTGACAGAGCAACCGACGGAATGGACGAAGGATCAGGCATTACGTGCGAGGGAGCGGGATCCGGTTACGCCGGTGACGCGCGAAGAGAAGATCGAGCACGTCTCGTCCGTCTTGCGAGACTCCGATGTGGCCGCCGAGGCGATCAGCAAGCTGCTACAACGGCCAGAGGTCGCCTCCCGCGTCGTGCGTGATCGACCCACGCAAAAGGCCATCAGGAAGGCCAACAACGAGCGGTATCAAGAACTCGATCAAGAGGCGGAGGCCGCCCGAGAGCTCGCTGCACCGACCGGGCGGGAAGCCGAGGAGCCCGTGGAACGAGAGCAGCCAGCGGTGGACTTTCGGCAGACCCCGCCGACGGTCCTGAGGATCTTGGGGCTGTGCACCAGTTTCTCTGTGTCGATGCGAGACGCGATCTTCGACGTTCAGGGGCTGGACGTTGCGCCCGAGGGCAAGGCTGCGATCCGAGAGAGTCTGGAAACGGTGCGTGAGGTCTGCGGCTGGTGCGAGGACTCGGTGATGTCCGGCAGGACAGGCATGGACGAGGCGCTGGCGCGGATGCTCGGTACCGAGGGTGGCGAGGCGTCGTGACGTCGAGGGCGAGGCCGCGGGCCGCTGCGGATCTGGGTGAAGAACTGTGGGAGCGGGTCGAAGCTGCGGGAGTTGGGGGACTGCCTCCTACAGAGGCACGGGGGTCGATGACCCGCAGCCAGTTCGAGCGCGCGAAGGCGTGGGTGCGGGACAAGAAGTGCGCGTTGGAGCGTAAGGCGTTCGTGCTCTTCGAGGGCTTTTATCTGACCACGGTCGACCCGGTCCTGTGCGCCAGCGCCGTGGTGAGGGAGTTCAAGGTCATCGAGCGCCGGGTGAACCGCATCTACACCAGCATGATCGAGCCTCTTCCTGCCGAAGCGCAGAACACGGCGGCGATTGGGCTGCTCAAGGCACAGTGCCTGGGCATTATCAATGCCATGAAGATCCTGGACGAGGCTGGTTACTCGGCCGACGCCGCGGTGAAGCTGGGAGGAACGAACGGCGCGAAGCCCAGGCGGCGCAGGCCGATGTCAGAGTGAGAGCCCCCCTATGATGCCTGGACGAGACGGAGGGCGCCAGCGGTGAGGATGGGGATGCTGGTGGCGTCGGGCGGGTAGTAGCCGGGGTTGGTGCGGGAGGCCAGCGCCCGGAGCCATTGAGCGACCGGATTCCAGCTGCGGCGGTAGACGTGGGCGTGTCTGCCGGGCTGAGCAGCGCACGGGCCTGGCACTGAGGAAGCTGTTCAGGGTCGAGCCGGGCGGTGAGGGCCTGGCTGCGTGGCGGTAGAGCGGGTGCAGTTCGCGGTCGCCCCATCGTGATCACTCCGGGGGCGGCAATGTCCACCTGCGAAGTGTGTCCTGCGGGTGTCCTGGAATGGCGCGTCGTATTTTGTGGCGTACACGCCCTGTTCCGGGACTGCTCGTTGCCGCGCTACCGTCGCCTGTTGGATGGGTCCTCGGTGGGCCGCCGACGAGGTACCCGTGTGATGTCGTCAGAGGAGACCAGATGGCCCGAGTGAACTTACGTGCTGCGTTCATGAGCGGAATGACATCCGCTGTCGCCGCGCAGCAGGTGTTCACCAACCGGACGGATGAGGTGGCCGCATTCGGCCGGTCGCTGGACGGGCTCCACCAGGCACTGGACTTGGCTGAGATCTCACCTGTCGTCGACCGTGTGCAGGGGCGTCGGAATGTCCTGACGTTCTACGGTGTGGGCGGCATAGGGAAGACGACGCTCTCCCACGAGCTGGAGCGCCGCCTCCTCGCTGACGCGCAGTCCGAAGACCAGAAGGACGTCGTATCCGTCCGGGTCGATGTCTCCGAGGAGGGTGCCTCCGACATCGAGGGCCTGCTGCTGCGCCTGCGGGCTGGCTTGGGACAGCTGGGGAACCGCTGGCCGGCCTTCGACCTGGCTCTGGCCTCGTACTGGGCGCGGGCCCATCCGGGGGAGAGTCTGCAGGAGTTCCTCGACGCCTCGCCGACGTTGCGGCGAGCTGCACGGGGCGTCGGCCTGAGCGAGCAGATCGCGGCGACCGTTCAGCAGGTTGTCCCTGGCGATCTGGGCGGTCTGGCGGGGCTTGCGCACCGCGCGGCGCTGGTCGCCTACCGGGCCATCCGGGAGCGGGTGCGGGAGGGGCGGCTGCTGTCGGAGTGCGAACTGTTCGCCGAGTTGGTCGAGGCGGACGCCGACTACGAGACTCTGTCGTACTTTCCCTATCTTCTGGCCTGGGACCTGGAGCGGCAGCCCCGGCGAGGCCGGCCCGGCCGACGGCCGAGGGTGGTCGTGTTCCTGGACACGTTCGAGGTGTTCGGCGGTTGGACCGACCGTACGGCAGAACGGCTACTGCAACGCTGCGTCTACCTCATGCCGAACGTGCTGTTCGTGATCACCGGCCGGAACCGGATCGACTGGGCGGACGGCAGCGCGAGCGGTGAGCTGGACTTCGCCGGCTCGGAATGCTGGCCGAATCTGCACTTCAGCAATGACACGTCCGAGCCACGCCAGCATCTCGTGGGGTACCTGTCGGACTCCGATGCCGACAGCTATCTCCGCGAGGCGCTCACACGGGACGGCGAGCCTGCGATGTCGGCCGCAGTGCGCGAGCGCATCATCTCCGGCGGCCAGGGACTGCCGCTGTACCTCGATCTGTCGGTGTCGCACTTCGTCGAACTACTGGCGCGAGGTGGGCAGCCATCGGTTGACGACTTCGGCGGATCTTTCACGGCCGTCGCCACCCGGTCCATCAGGGACCTCCCCCGCGAGGAACGCGATCTCGTCCGCACGGCAGCACTTATCGACCGGGTCGACGCCGAGCTGCTGAGGGCTGGCCAGCCTTCCCTTCCAGATGGTTCGGTGGCGAGGTTCCTGCGGCGCCCGTTCCTGACACATGACGACGCCTACGAGCTGCCGTACGCCCTGCATGCGGCGCTGCGCCACGCCATCCGTGAGGCCGACCACGGGCTTCCGGACGGCTGGTCGGACCGGGACCGCAGCGAGGTGGCCGCCCGGCTGCTTCGTCGGCTGGGCGAGCGGCTGGGCGCCTCCGCCGGGCGCGCCGCGACCGCTCAAGCTCTCGAATCCGGCCTGAAACTGTCGGGCACGTACGGGGTCTTCGACGACTGGATGGTGCGGGCCACGCAGCGGCTGGTAGAGGCGGGACAGTGGGCGGAGATCGGGGCGGGGCTCACCACCAGCGCGGTGGCCAATCCGGAGTTCCAGGCGATCCGCGCGGCGATACAGGGCGTCCAGCTGCGCCGGACCGGGCGCGCCCTGGAGGCCGTCGGGGTCCTGGACGGCGCTGACGCGGATGTGGCGTCCGAAAGCCTGGCGGGACAGCTGGTGCGCCTCCACCGCGCGCACGCGCTGCGCAACCAGGGCGACTACACAAAGGCCGCGGAGATCTACCAGGGTCTGCTGGGTGGCGAGTTCGAGGCTGCCGCTCGCTATTGGCTGTGCGATTACGACTATCTCAATGGGCGCTTCGCCACCGCTCTTGCCGAGCTGCGGGACCTGCGCAGCCAGGACGCAGCGGACGAGGGCGAACGGCTCCGGCTGATCGGGCACATCTGGCGGGTCAACGCCCGCTTCGGCGAAGCCACCGACGCCTATACCCAGGCAATCGCCCTGGCCCGCGGCGAGGGGCTGGCCGTTGCCGAGGCGAAGGCGCTGGCCAACCTGGTCCAGACGGCCTGCTGGTCCGGTGACACGGCCACCGTGTCCGAGGCGGCCGGCCAGGCCCGGGAGTTGCTCGACCTTGTGCCCAACCCCGTTGAGCTCGTCAAGATCCGTTCCGCCGAGGCGGTCGCCTGGGCGATGGCAGGCGACGCTACAGCGGCCTCGGAAGCGGTCCGTGACACCCGGCGGTTGGCGGACGAGATCCGCTACCGGGGCGGCCACAACCTGGCGGACGTGGCCGAGATCCTCCTCGCCGTGCTCACCGGTGACCACGACGGCGCCCGCCGTACGCGCTCCGAGCTCGACGAGCGCACGCGCACCTCGGGCGGCAACACCTACTGGGTGCCCGTCGTGACCTCCTGGATCGACGGCGTCGACACGGCGGCGGAGCGTAGTCCCGCCGTCGACTGGGTCGACGACCCCGCCACGTCGCTAGGCCGCTGGGCACAAGTAGTGGCTCTCCGATGACGCTGCCGGGGCCAGGGGACGGACCGTTGCCGACCGGACTGTACGAAGCGGGCAGATCCATACGAGGAGGGCAGGACTTCATGAGTGACCTGGTACGGGTCGGTCTGGTGGGGGTCGGGATCATCGCGGAGACCCATCTCGAGGTCCTCGCCGAACTATCCCGGGTCTCCCTTGAGTTCACCGTCGATCCCTACCTTGCGGAGCCGCCCGCGTTCCGAGGAACCAAGCCTCCTCACTACGGCGGTCTCGCCGAGGCACTCGAAGCGCACCAGCCCGACCTGGTCGTGATCGCCACGCCCACGGATACGCATGCGGACCTGGCTGCCCAGGCCCTCACACTGTCCTCAGCGCGGGTGCTGGTCGAAAAGCCCCTCGTCCACGATCTCGCCTCCCTCGCCCGGTTGCGTGCCCTGGACGGGACGGCCGATGTGCGGGGACGCGTGTTCACCGCGCACCATTTCGCCTTCTCCCCCGAGGTGCGCTGGGCCGCCGAACAGCTCACCGAACACCCCGAATGGGGGCCCGTCACGGGTATCACCTCGGCGTTCTACGACCCCTACATCCTCCGCGGAGAGCAAGCCTTCTCCTCGTACATCTCAAGCTGGATGGACTCCGGGGTCAACCAACTCAGCACCCTCGCCCGCTTCGTCGACCTCACGGCGCTCACCTCCGCCCAGCAGATGGACGACGGCGCGAGTGCCTGGTGCACCTACTCCTACCGCTCCCGCGACACGGTCGGCACGGCCCGGCTGCGCTGCAGCTGGCTCACCGGCTCCAGCAGCAAGGAGACCACCCTCACCCTCGGCCGCTCCGGCGTGGAGATCTGGATCGACCACACCGCCATGACCGGCTTCGCCGCCCACGACAGCACGCTCCTCGCCGCCTACGGCAGCGACGGCCGGACCCCGCGGAAGATCGCCCACTACCGGCCCCTCTACGAGAGCCTGCTGTCCGGCCAGCCCGACCCGGTACTCAGCTTCGATACCGCCGCGAACGTCACCGAGCTCCATCACGCGACGCCTCCGACTGGCGTTAGCGCTTAACAGGCGAGACGTTTGGCAAGGGCGCGGTTGATGCGGGGGTCGCGACCAGGAGCGTACGAGGGGATGGGGTGATAGCCGCACCGGGCGTACAGGGCGAGGGCGTCGGTGTTGTCGCGGCCGGTCTCCAGCAGCATGCGGGTGATGCCTGCGTTGGCTGCGGACTGCTCGAGGTGCTGGAGGATGCGGTGGCCGTATCCACGGCCGCGGGCGTCGGGGTGGACGTACATGCGCTTGATTTCGGCTGTGGAGGGGAGGCCGTCCAACCGGTGCCAGCCGCCGCAGGCAGCGGCTATGCCCTCCGGCTCCAGAGTGCCGATGACGAAGAGCCCTTGTGGGAGGGCGAATTCGTCGGGTGAGGTGTCGTACGGGTCGTCGGCGAAGCCGTACAGGGCGTGTTGCCCGGCGTGTAGGGCTTCAACGAGTCGGCGGACGTCCGGATGGTCGTACGTAACGCGTGCCAGGGTGAACGCTTGGGGGGCGCGGGAGCGCGCGGGGGAGTGTGTTGGGCAGGTCATGCGCCCGATAGTGCCCTGTCCACCGCCTGGAACGCATCAGTGGCGGCGGAGGAGCGGATCCGTACGGCCGCTCGGGCACGCAAGGTTCGGAGGAGGGTCCGGCAGCGGATGGATTGCACCCCGGGGACCCGGCCGGCGAGGTCGGTGAGGCTGGAGGCGGTCTCGTCCGAGGCGTGGGCGAGCAGGTGGGCGCGGGCAAGGTGGATGCCGTGCAGGAGGGCGGAGCGGCGGTAGCCGTCGGTGGGGCCGGTGGCGGCGAGCGGGGTCAGCAGGGCGGTGGCTTCGCGGAGTAGTTGGCGGGTGCGCTGGGGGTGGGCGGCGGCGAGGTCGACCAGGGCTTGGCCGGACTCGGCGTCGAGCTGGGTGTCGGTGAAGTAGTAGAGGTGGGGTGGGTCGTCTTCGGGGCGGCGGTGGGCGAGCAGCGTTCGGCATTGGTCGGCGGCGCGCCGGAAGGTGTCGACGTCGCCGGCGGCGGCGCCAGCAGTAGCGAGTCGGCCGAAGGCGCGGGCGCGTACGGTCGCGGCGGAGCCCCTGGAGTGTTCCACCGCTGCGTGCGCGAAGCGGAGGGCGTCGTCGGGGTGGCCGGTGGCGGCGTGCTGGTAGGCCAGCATGCCCATGATGTTGGCGATAATGCCGTCGCGGTTGCTGGACTCCGCTGCGCGGGCGAGGCGAAGGCCGAGGAGCTGGTAGCGCTGGGCGGCTGCGTACAGATCGGCGTCGAAGGCCATCCAGCCGGAGAGTTGCGCCAGTTGGCTGGCTGCACGGAGTAACCGGGTCCCGACGGCAGGGGTGTAGCGGGCGTTACGTAGCAGGTCCAGGACGCTGGTGAGGGCTGCGTGGACGTAGCGCTGGGAGAGCGCGCCGCCTCCGGCGCTGTCGTCGAGGCGGCGGAGCGCGCTCAGGTGGGTTTCGATCAGGTCCATCAGCGGAGGGAGGACCTGGTCAGTGCCTGACCGCGGGCTCAGGGGTCGGGCGACCAGGTTGGCGGCGTCCCACGCGGCGGTGAACAGTGACGGCCCGTTGGCGGGACGCAGAGCTGCTTGGTCCTGGGGGGAGCTGGTGTTCCAGGACGTGGCTGCTTGGAGTACGTCGGGCAAGGGGAGAGGGCCGACCAGCCCGTCGTCGGCGGCGGCCTCCGGGGGCACGGGGGTGCCCAGGGCGTCGGGCCACAGCCCCCGTACGGTGACCGGCTCGGCGGTTGCCTCGCTGAGGACGGCGGCGGCCAACCGGCGGACGGCTGGTGACCGGGGGTGTGCGCCGTGCAGCCAGCCGTGGGCGGCGGTGAGGTCAAGGCGCGGTTCTCCGACGGCGTCCAGGCGGGGGTTGAGGGCGCGGATGAGGTCGCGGGGAGACCAACCGGCCGCGGTGAGCGCGGTATTGAGGTGGGTGTTGGGCGTCCTCACCGGAGTCTCCAGAAACAGATGGTGTGGCCAGTCACATGGGCCTTGCGGACGTTATAGGGCCCCTCGTGGCTGGAGCGCACGAATTCGCGGCTATTCACACCCGGTCGCGCAGCTTCGCAACGTTCGCGGACAAATCCCCTGCACAGCACGCGGAGAGGCGGCGTGTGCTGGTCCTCCCAGGGCGTACTGGCTGACACCTGTTGTCGGGACCGTACGCCCGCTCGACTCGCTGAGGCAAGGAGCCGTCATGCCAGCTGAGGACCCCGCCCTGATCGCCGTGATCGGACCCGTCGACCCCGCCCTGTTCGCAGCGTGGGTAAGCCACTACCGCTCCCTCGGGGTGCGCCGCTTCCAGGTCGGCTTCCGCTTCCCCGCCAATGTGTCCAGCGAGCGCCGCGCCGCGCTGCAGGCCGCCTCCCGCGCGCTCAGTCTCGCCCCCGCCGCGATTTGTTGTGGGACCTGGAACGAGCACGTTGACACTGAACTGCGCGACGCCTTGCGTGCGAAGGCCGGGCCTGGCTGGCACCTACTCGCCGGGGCACAGGAGTTCCATCAGTTCCCAACTCCGCTTCCTGAAGTAATGGCGGGGGCCCAGCGAGCCGGTTCGCCGGTCGTCGGTGGTGTGCTGCTCGACCGCGTCACGCCTGACGGGCGCGTGGCAGCTGTTCAGCCTCAGGACGACCTGGACCGTACGTTTCCACTCGGAGGACATCTGACCCATCGACTTCTCGGCGGTGATCCTCGGCGCGTCGTCCTCGCGCGCTCCGACGTCGCCGTGACCCCCGGAAACCACGAGGTTCTAGGGAGCAGGTCATACTCGGGCATGGCGGCGGCCGTGCACCACTTCGCCTGGCACGCCGACGCGATGGACACGCTGCGGCGCTCGGTCCCGTCCGCGGGCGCGGGAGCTGAGCACGCGCGGGACGACGGAGACGAGACGGTGCTGCTTCTCGGCCTTGTCGCGAAACTCTCCGGGCGAATCGACGTGGCCGACGTCCGGCTGCGATTTCGTCACGTCAGCCTCACCGAGATGCCGCACGGATGGCAGGACGAGGCGCGCAGGGTGGCAGCGGGACGACGTACTCGTGCCGCTCATGGAACTGGCCGGTGACGCAGTGGCCGGGTGACCTGCGGCGGCGAAATGCGGTCCGTCGCCATGTCGTCCAGCAGAAGCTCGCTTCACTCCGTCCGCGCCATCCCGGACGGGGTGCCCAGCGCTCTTCTGAGAACGGCGCTGCTTACGGCGTACCGCTGTGCCAGCCCGCGCTCCCCGGCTGCGTGCGCCAACATCCCAGCTGCGGCGGTGATGACCGCGAGAGCGGCGATGAGGTCACTCTCGTGCGGGGACTCCGTCAGGGTCTCGGCAAGGGCAATGGTCTGGCGGTACGCGAAGCTCACGGCCGAGGGCCCGGGCGGGAGCTCGCAGAACTGGTCGGCGATGGCCAACGCCGTCAATTCCCAGCATCCGGTCGTAGCGGCACTCGCCGTGGGTACGCGAGGGGAGGCTGTGGGCAGCGCCGTGCCCGGGATGGGAATGAAGCGGCGGCGGTCGCGTGCGGCGCTCCGGTCGGAATGCCGGATCCAGTCCTGAGCCAATGCCACAGCTGGGCTGGGCGCACGCTCGATGTCGGCCAGACCCGCGTCTGCGGGAACTGCCCACGCCGGCGCGAGGCCTGCTCGGGGCCACAGGTCTCGTACCGAGATCTGGCTGCTGCTGGCCTCGGACAGGAGCAGGGCGACGATTGCCGGCAAGGGCTCTCGCGGGATGCGACCGGCGTGCAGCCACTCCGAGACGGTGGAACGGCTCAGATAGCCCTCGCCGAGCAACGCGTTGACTGCCGCGACCAAGCGCGGTGGTCGCCAGCCGACGAGCGCCAGCTGCTCGGCGAGTACGTGATTCGGACGGCGCACGGTCACCTCCACAAGCACGGCGAAGGACGGACGGGACGGACCGTAACGTCGCTCATCGGCAGAGGGGAAGCGGGTCTGCCGGACGGGCAGAACGACTTCCAGCACGTCGGGCTCGGTGCAACGACGTCGCCCCCAAGCGGTGCCGCTCACCGGGGCGCGGACGGTGTGGTGGTCGTGTTCCCGATCGCGACTGCCTTGGAGGTCGACGTGGTGCTGCCGCTGCTGTTCACCACCCTTCTGCTGATGGCTCCGGCCATGCCCAGCACCCCACTCATGCTCGGTGAGGCCCGCGCCTGCGTGCGCCCGGGGCGAGGCCGCCACCGCCGGATTATGCACGGTCGGCACGCTGTCAGGGGAGGTGCACGATGACCCAGCCACTCCCCACCCCGCCCCTCGGCCTGGTTTACGCGTGGAGCAGTTCCACTCCCGGTGCCCCAGGACACGCCCGTGCCGCGCTGCGGCGGATCCTGGCGAAGGCAGGGCTCTCCGACGAGGTCATCAGCGACGCAGTACTGGCCGCCTCCGAGCTCGTGGCGAACGCCAACGACCACGCCACAGGCCCCTACGAGATCACGCTGCGAAAGACGGCGAAGGAACTGATCTGCGAGATCTACGACTATGACCCGCGGATCCCCGAAATCCCCGCCATCCCGACAACGGCCCCGTTCGCTCCGGATCCCGAAGATCGCGGCGGTGGTCTGGAAGCACTGACTGCGCGCCTGTGCGAGCGGGGCCGAGGGTTGCACATCGTCGACCAACTGACCAGGGGCGCGTGGGGGTTCCGACTCCCTGGCGATGGGACGAAGGTCGCGTGGATGGCGATTCCCGATGCAGCAACATGAGCCGCTACTTCGCGCCCCTGACGGGTCTGCTACAAGGGAGCGTATGCGTGCAGCTGTGGGCTTGGGCTCTCGCCCAGGGGTGGTGGCGTTCCTTGATGCGGCGGATGCGGTCATGAACAGCAACAGCTTCCTGCTGTCCTTCTCCTCCGGCGATCCCGTGCCAGTTGCTGATGCCGCGGCCGTGCTCGAACGCTTCGTGCACGGCCCGCTGCTTCCCGAGCTGCTGCTGGAGGGCGATCGTGTCCGCAACTGGAACAACTACAGCTCTGTCGATTACGCCGACGCCACGGAGGCGGTCGTCGTGCACGTGGCTGGCACCGTGGTCCGCCACCGCAGACCGCTGCAGCTCACCGCGCTCCGCTCGGATCAACTCACGGCCCGACTGGCTTGGATGCTCACCGCCGCCCCCAGCCCCTACCGCAGGCACCTGAACCTGACGGCGGCCCGCAATCTGGCGGACGGGTTTCTGGACTCCCTCGCGAGCGCCCACGGAGGCGGTCCGGACTTCTGGGCGTTCAGCGTGTGCCCCGACTTCCTGCACCGCACTGGCTACTACGGCGGCCGCACAGGCGACTTCGCCTACTTTGACGGCGGTGACGCGGACACCGCCACGTTCTTCCAGCTCGCCGGCATCTGTCATCTACTGCTGACCAACGGGTCCCCTTGACCTTCCGTCCCTGCCAGCGGGGCACCGCTGACAGTCGGGTACCCGTCCGGACGACTGAGAGTAAGAACCGTGCCACCAGCCGCAAACGGCGGTAGAAGCTGTTGTCTTTCCGGACGTGATCGCCGCGTTTCCGCTGGTCGGGCACAGGGGGTGATTCGGTGGGAGTCGTGGCCTGCCGGGTCGTTTCTTGCTGGGAAGTCGCGGATGCCATCGGTCGTTGGACTGCTGGAACAGCACGAGCTCACCGCTCGCCGTCGGGTCGACGGGCTGCGGGAGGAGGCCGACCGCATCCAGGCCGAGCTGGCCGCTGCCGAGCAGGAATGGCAGGAGTGGGCGAGCGCCCGCAGGCGGGTCGATACGGTGCTGGCTCCGGACGGCGGCGACA
This sequence comes from Streptomyces sp. RLA131, assembly GCF_056270125.1. Classification (NCBI taxonomy): domain Bacteria; kingdom Bacillati; phylum Actinomycetota; class Actinomycetes; order Kitasatosporales; family Streptomycetaceae; genus Streptomyces; species Streptomyces sp. RLA131. The sequence continues at coordinate 5,699,591 of NZ_JBWDOQ010000002.1, read as the reverse complement.
CCGCCGGCACGGAGGTGACCCCGGATCCGCGGGATGCGGACGCGCGGCCGAGTCCGGCGCTCCACCCTCGGCAGCAGCGGCTCGACCACCGCCCATAAGCTCGCCCTCGACATCCCACAGCTTCGGCTGAGCCCCCGTTACCTTTTTCGTGGCCCCGCAATGGGGCTCCTGGCCCCCGGGCCCGGCATGACTGTGTGCCCCCTGTCGTATGTATGGCCTGGGGGGTGGTGTCACCGGGTCTGGGGCACCGCTTGACCGCTGATGAGGGGCCTGACGGCCACCCGGCCCGGCGCAACGCCGAGGCTGCGAAGGGTGGATGGTCTGCGTAACGTGGTTGCCGGCTCGTGGTGCCGTAGGGAAGGCCAGGACGGATGCTCGCCCACCTGGGGGGATGCGGATGTTCGACACCAGCGGCATCGGCGTGTTCCTCGGCCTGAACGTCGGCAAGGGCGACCACCACGCCCACGGCCTGACACCGGCCGGGAAGACCGTGCACGACAAGAAGCTGCCCAACAGCGAGCCGAAGCTGCGGGCCCTGTTCGACAAGCTGAGAGAGAAGTTCGGCACCGTCCTGGTCGTCGTCGACCAGATCGCGAACATCGGCGCGCTGCCCGTCGCGGTTGCCCGTGATGCCGGCTGCGAGGTCGCCTACCTGCCCGGGCTGTCGATGCGCCGGGCCGCCGACCTGTATCCCGGCGAGGCCAAGACCGATGCGCGCGACGCGTTCGTCATTGCCGACACCGCCCGCACGATGCCGCACACCCTGCGCTCGATCGAGGTCACCGACGAAACCTCCGCGGAGCTGGCCATGCTGGTCGGCTTCGACGACGACCTCGCGGGCGAGGCCACCCGCGTCTCCAACCGTCTGCGCGGCCTGCTCACCCAGATCCACCCGTCCCTGGAGCGGGTCCTGGGCCCGCGCGTCCAGCACCCGGCCGTGCTCATGATGCTGGAGCGGTTCGGCTCCCCGGCTGAGCTGAGGAAGGCCGGACGCCGCCAGCTGGTCACGCTGATACGCCCGAAGGCCCCGCGCATGGCCGAACGCCTGGTCGAGGACGTCTTCAAGGCGCTGGACGAGCAGACCGTGGTGGTGCCCGGCACTCGGGCCGCCACCACCATCGTGCCCTCGCTCGCCCGCCAGCTCGCCGCCGTCCTGGACCAGCGCCGCACACTCGAAGCGCAGATCAAGGCCCTGCTGGAGGCCCACCCTCTTTCGAAGCTCCTGATGTCGCTGCCCGGCGTGGGCATCAGGACCGGTGCGACCCTGCTGGTCACCATCGGCGACGGCAAGACCTTCGCCACCGCCGGGCACCTCGCCTCCTACGCCGGACTCGCACCCGTCACCAAGTCCTCCGGCAGCTCCATCCGCGGCGAACACGCACCCCACCGCGGCAACCGGCAGCTCAAGCGCGCCATGTTCCTGTCCGCGTTCGCAGCCCTGCACGATCCCACCTCCCGCACCTACTACGACAAGCAGCGAGCCACCGGCAAGACCCACACCCAAGCCTTGCTCCGCCTCGCCCGACGACGCATCGACGTCATCTTCGCCATGCTCCGCAACGGCACCTTCTACGAACCCCGCGAACCGAAGAACGTCGAGCTGGCCGCATGACCCCACCCCGGACGAACCACCTCAAAACTCACGACCCGGGATTGACGAAAGACATAGGGGCACCCCCCCCGCTCAACTGAGTTCGTCGCTTGATCAACTCGAATGACCACCGGGGTCCGTCAGAGTCCAACATCACCTTCATGTGGGCCGACGTGAACGGGTCGGCCACTCACCACGGCATCCACCGCCGGTTCGCTCCTCGGCACATGTGTCGCACGACCGGACCCGTGCAGATCTACGGCAGAAGCCCACGCCGCTTGAAGAGGCGGCGGAGGAGGAAGGCGGGGATCAGACGGCGGTGGCCGAAGCGGTAGGTGAGGGTGCGCTCCATCAGGGTGACGATGTGTTGTTGGTTGCCCATGCCGAATCCGCCCAGGTTCATCTGGGCGGCGGTGGCGACGGGGGTGGCGTTCCAGGCGTCGGCGCAGGCTTGTTTGAAGGGCGCGTCGAGGCTGGTGAGACAGTGGTCGAAGACGTCGCTGAGCACGGTGCTCTCGGTGGAGATCCAGGCGCGGATTTCGGCGAGGCGTTCTTGTAGGTCGTGTCCGGTGCCGGCGAGTGCGTTGAGGACATCAGGGGCGTCGCTGGTGCGGCGGCGTATTCGGTAGGGGTATTCGATGCGGGCGACGAGGAGTTGGACGGCGACGGCGTAGCGGTCGCGGCGGATGGTGGCCCCGGCGCGCAGGCCGGTCAGGATGTGGCCGAGGGCTCCGGCGACGACAGAGGAGCCCAGGGCCAGGATGAGGATGGCCGTCAGGGACGCGGATGTCGTCGGGGGTGCGGTGAGGGGTGCCGGGTCCATCGGCGGGCCTCCTGCTGTGTCTCGGGGGTTCGCAGCGGGTGGGTTCCGTGGGCGGGTTGACCGTGCGGAGCGTCTTCAGTCGGCCAGGTGCCGGTGCGGCGCCAGGCCTCTTCATATAGCAAATGCCGGTGGACGAGGGTGACCAACGGTTCGAGGCCGTCCTCGGGGATCCAGCGCAGGGCCGCGTCGTCGTCGGGGTACTGCAGGCACAGGTCCCTCAGCGGGGGCGGGTTGCGGTGCTTGAAGGCGCGATCGGCCGAGTCCAGCGGAAAGGCATGGACGGTGTGGTCGGGCCGGATCACGAGGCGGACGCGTTCGGTGGGGTAGTTCTCGCGTTCCAGGGCGGGCAGCGGGCGCAGGGTGAGTTCGAGGCGCGCTGCTCCGCCATGCCCGGTGCGGCCGGCCGCCTGCTCCACGCCGAAGACGGCGTCGGTGTGGAGCAGGTGCTCGGCGGCATCTGAAGGGTCGGCGAGCACCCGGTTCAGCGGGTACGCCATGACCGCGCCGGGCGGGCGGGCTGCTGTCCGCGCGGGGAGGTGACGGCGCGTCCGGTGGAGGTGATGCTGCCGGCCGCCAGGGCACGCAGCGCATCGGTGGCGCTCTGGGCCTCGGCGACGGGGAACGGGTCGCCGATCAGGTCGTGCCAGATGTCGATGGCTGCGGCATGCTGGCCGTCCTCTTCCAGGCGCCGTGCCTCGGCCGCCCGGCGGGCGGCGGCGGACAGCGTAGCGGTGTAGGCGGTGCGCTGGGCGGTCGTCCAGTCGGCCGTGAGGTCATCGACGCCGGTGGGGTCGAACACCGGGCCAGCGACCGCCCGGGCTGCGTGGGCGAGTGTGCCGGCGAGGGCCTGGGAGTGCTCAAGCGGGCCGGTGACCGCCTCGTAAGCGAAGGCCTCCCACAGCAGGCCGCACATGTCGTCGAGGACCGGGTGGTCCTTCTTGTAGGACTTCAGCATGCGGACCTGGTGGACGAACCGTCCACCGGTGGCCTGGTTCCGGGTGCTGATGATCCGGTTGAGGGTGCGGGTGTTGGACCACTCCCAGGTGTCGTTCTTCCGGTCGGCGATGTAGACGATCTCGCTGCCTTCCACGTCGAGCGCGGGGACCAGGTCGAAGGTAAAGTCCAGGTCGGGGAAGGTGACCTGGAGGGCGTGGGCGGGGGCGTCATCCACGTCGAACTGGGCGTCGGGGTACTTCTGGGAGATGGCCTCGCGGATGAGGAGCATCGCGTGTGCGGGGCCGCCGGGCCGGCGCAGGATCTTCTCGAGGTTCGGGTGCATCCGGATGATCATGTCGACGTCCTTGAGCGGCTTGAGCATCGTCTTGCGGGCGAAGCTGCCCTGCAGGAAGGTGCCGATGGCCAGGCTGACACTCACCAGGTGGTCGGTGATGTCGCTGTGCCGCTTCTGGGCACTCTTGCGCTCGCGGAAGTCGAGGTTGAGGTCCTCGTCGAAGGCGTCGAAGGCGCCCTTGGTGCTGTCGTTCATCGTGCTGTCGTGCTCGTTCCCGCCGGCCTCGTAGATCGTGGTGCCCGGTGCCGGCTCCGGGGTCCCGTATGTGATGGGGCGCACGGTGCGGGCGCCTTCACTGGGTACAGACGACGTAACTCGGCAGTAGCGGTACGTGCGTGACGAGGGTTCAGTCGCAGTCGCGGCAGCGGCTGCTCGCGCCGTCGAACATGGCTGCGGGGTGTACGACGAAGCAGGCCGTGCACTGGCGCTCGGGCACCTTGCGGTCACAGCCACAGCGACCGCAGTCGGGACACAGGGCGGACTCGCAACGAGCGCAGGCGCGGGCATAGGAGGTGAAGTCCTCACCGCAGTGCGCGCAGGTGTAGGCAGCGGGCTCGGGGCCGTTGCCCCGGACGGAGGGCGCGAAGGTCTTCCAGGGGGCGAGGTCGGTGACGGCGACGGCGAGGAGATAGCCGTCCATTGCCGCGGTTTGCAGGTACAGCTCCTCGCCAAGGATGCCGTCACGGTAGGTGAGTCGGCCACGTCCCTCGGCGCGGCCGCGACCGGACAGGGCGGTGCGGAGGACCGGGACGTGGCTCTGGTCGCTGCCGCGGCGCAGCGGGGGCAGGCCGTGGGAGGCCACGAAGGCGAGGTTGCCGTCGTGGTCGAGGAGCAGGATGTGGCCGGGGGCGGGGAGGCGTTCGCTGGCTTTGACGCAGGTCGCCATTCGGGAGGCGTTGCTGGCTCGCCACAGTGCGATAGCGGCGTCGGCGGTGGGCCCGGCGGCGGTGATGTGCTGATCGGCGAGTGTGTCAGGCAGGAGGATGTCGGCGGCGAAGGCATCGCAGGCCGCGTCTTCCAGAGCGGTGCCCCCGTCGAGCTGGGCGAGCAGGACGTCCATCAGCTCCACCATGGTCTGCTGGAGGTGGTGGCCCAGTTCGTGGAGGGCGGTGAAGTCGCGGCGGGCCAGGCTGGCGGAGCTGGCGATGGCAAGGACGGCAGGGGTGCCGGTGAAATAGGCGCCGGAGACGCTGCAGCCGCCGCCGGAACGATCGTCGGGTACGTCCCGGACTTCGAGGCCTAGCCACTGACGCAGTTCGTCCAGGGCGCCGGCGCCCAGCCGCTGGGCGGTGCCGGGGTGGTCGCGCTGCAAGACGGTGAGCATGGCCTTGGCCTGGGTACGAGCCGCGGCGCGGCGCAGATATGTCATCGCTCGCCCTCTTGGCCGAGGTGGACGTCGAAGTAGCGGTCTACGCGGGCGGGCCAGTCCGCCTCTGCGGGGCGTTCCTGCCGCGCTGCCAGGGTGAGGGTGGCGAAGAGTGCCTGTTGGCGGGCGTCGTGTTCGGCAGTTCCGGTGAGTTGGGCCAGCCGACGGATCTGTACGCGCCGTGCGGGGCGGCTCAGTTCGTGCACCACGCGTTCGGGCAGAGGCGGATTGGCGGCCAGGATCTTGTCTGCAGCCATGCCCAGGGCCGGTGCGAGGAGTCGGGCTTCGTCTGGGGTGAGCGGCGTCTGCGCGCGCAGGAGGGCGAGAGCGCGGGGCGGTTGGATGCTCAGACATTGGATCAGTTCGGCGGGACCGAGGCCATGCTGCTTGAGCAGAGCGGCCAGGTCGCCCCTGCCCTGAGGCGCCCAGCGTGCCGCAGCGAGCAGGTCCATGGTGTCGGCCAGGGCGGCCCGGAACTCGGCGGCCTGTGCTGTGGGACTGGGGATGGGGCTGCCATAGCGGTACCCGGTGTCGGCCGGGGGGGTGCCGTCGGCACCGAGGGGGATGGACAGCTTGCTGACCTGCCGGTCCAGGATGCACCAGGGAAGGCGGCTGCCCAGACCGCACCACAGGGCGAGGGGCTGCGCCAGGGTGGAGGCCTCGGCGGACAGCAGCAACGTGTCGGAGTCGTGGAAGCGGGTCTCCAAGGAGACCGGAAGGGCGTGGACGGTGGTCTCATCGACTGCGGTGACGGCCACGATTTCGACGACGTGGTCCCAGACGGCGCGCCAGATCTGTCCCGGGCGGGGATCGCCGGGCGGGGCTGCCGCCGCCGCACGGACGGCATCGGGGACTTTGAGTTGGGCGACTGCAACTCGCAGCCGCTCGTACGCGCTGCTCGATGCCTGGTTCATCGGGCACCCCCATTCCTCGCGGCAGTCTCTTCCCACTATGGACAAACGACGTCACTCGCCGGACGTCAGGGTGGATCGCCGCCACGGCGCACCAGCACCGCGGCCACATCGCGAGGATCGCTTCCGTCGCCGGTCAGCGCCAGCCTGAGTTTCTCGCGCAGCGCTTCCATGATCGCGTGCGTCTGATGGCGTCCGATCCCCAGCAGGGAGGCTACTTCGGCCGGATCGTCGCCGAGATGGGGCAGCAGCATCCGCTCCTGCGGGGACATCTCCTGCCAGATCTCCCCGGCCACAGCTTCGGCTGCCACCGGGTCGGTGTCCTGTGCCTGGTCGGCGGCGGGGTCGATCAGGGCGCCGTCGTCCACATACAGGTTGGTGAATCGGGGCGGCGAGAGCAGATCGAAGCGGGCTTCGAGGGTCTTGGCCAGGTCCTCTTCCCGGACCGCTCCCCCGGCCGCCTCGAGTACCGCCGTCAGTACCGTCATCAGGGCGTGCACCGTTTGCCGTGGGGTGGGTCCGGAGTGATTCCAGGCGGTGATCCACACCCCCCGCACCTCCCAGGCGGCCCGGACGAGTTCGTCGAGATCCCCCTGCCAGACGGCGCCGGCCGGATGGGAGGCCAGGGCCCAGCGGGGCGAAGCACTGGGCACTGCACGGAACTGATCGTCCTTGGCAAGGCGTGTGGCGAATCGGCGCCGCAGCTTTCCCCGCTCGGTGCTCTTCGCCTCGTCGATCAGGAAGTACTTGATCGAGGTGAAGAACATCTTCTCCAGGGAGGTGTCGTCGACCGCTCGCAGGAAGCAGTTCAAGATGAACTGCCCTCCCTCGCCTTCCCGAGTGATCATGCGGTGCAGGAGTTCGTCGACCGCGTCGTTCTCCCACCGGTTGTATCCCTCTGGCGGCGGAAATCCCTGGGCGCGGGCCACCTGACGGCCCACGCGCCGCAGCAACTCGAATCCTTTGTCACCGAGTTGGCCATACCGCGCCAGTTCCTCGTACGCCCCGCCCGCCATCCGTCACCCCGGCATCACCTCGCGGACGGCTCTGTCCGCACAGGCTTCTTGCTATACACCCCTCTCCACCCGCAGCGGACACGCCACGCCCATCGGACCCGCGAGGCGATCACTCGCCCTCGGCAGACAGGGCACTCTGTTCACTTGCGCCTCAAGGGTGTCAAGCCATGGGAAGGCCGACCAGAAATGGACGTGCGCGCACCCCCTGCTACTGCCGCTTGTCCGGATGGCCGCTTGGGTCCACGCGCAGATGGCGCATGAGCTGTTCGAAGGTCCTCCAGCCCCCGGCTGAGGTGCCGTCGTCGAGAGAGTAGAAGAAGCCTGGTCGTCCGGCGGTTCCGAGCGGCTGGGGCGTGCCGGGGATGGGTGGGCGGCGGGCGTGGACGACGCCGACTTCCTGGACCGCGTCGGAGCCGAGGGCGAAGGCGAGGGGGCTCGGGAAGGCTTCGAAGCGGGCGGGGATGCTGAGGTCCCGGCGGGCGGCGCGGCGCTGGATCAGGACGGACTGGGCGTTGTGCTCGCTGGTGAGTTCGGCTGCCAGGTTGGGGAGGGCGTCGACGGGGACGGGTTCGTCAGGTGCATAGCCGAGGGCGAGGGTGATGTCCTCTTCGACGCCGGTGGTGGTGCGGGCGATGCGGGTGGTGGCGATGGCGGGGCGGTCGTGGGTTCCGACGGCGACGATCCAGGTGCCGTTGGGGACGCGTCGGCGGGCGAGTTCGGTGATTTCGGAGCGGGACCAGGGCTGGTTGGCAGGTTCGGCGGTGCCCCAGCCGGTCGGCGGGTGGCCGGTGAGGTTTTGCCAGAGGGCTTCGAGTGCGCCGCCGAGGAGGAGGTGCTCGTCGGCGGGATGCTGGGTGCGCAGGGAGATGACGAGCTGGGTTTCCCCGCTGGAGGCCTGCTTGGTGAAGGCGGGGGCGACCGGTGTGTTGGTGCCGTCCGGGGCGTCGATGGGGACGAAGGCGCCGCCGTGCCAGTGGAGTACGGCGCCGGACAGGCCGTCGTAGTAGCCGCTTGTGTCGTCGCGGACGACCCAGCGGGAGGGAAGCCCGGAGAGCAAGGTGCGGGTCGGGAGGCTGAGGCGGGCGTGTGCGGGGGTGACGATCTGGAGGCCTCGGTCGCCGGCCAGGCAGGCGCGGAGGGCGTCGGAGAGCCAGGCGGTCATGGGGATGACGGGACGGTCCTGGATGACGACGGCGACGCGGTCGGTGAGGACGTCGACGGCGGGTTGGGCGGCAGCGGGGCTGGGAGCCTCGATGCCCTTCGGGGGTTCCGGTTGGCGTTGGCACGGGGACGGTTGCGGTCTTGGGCCAGACGGTGCCGTCGAGGTGGCGGGCGAGGTGGCTGGCGAAGACCGCGGCGAGGGTTTCGGCTTGGGGGACGGCGGTGGAGGCGCGGGCTTCGGTCCACCAGATGGGGGTGGGGACGTACGCGGTTTCCGGGCCGAGGAGGCGGGCGGTCTCGCCGGGGACTTGGAGGAGGAGCGGGGCTTCTACGGAGAGCAGGGGGCGGCCGGCGTTGTCGCAGAGCTGGAGGACGGCTCCGTCGGCGATGGACTGCAGCCGCAGGTCGGGGCCTGCAGCGAGCAGGGCGGCGACGATGGCGCGGGCGTCGGGCATGCGCTGGGTGAGGGCGATGACGTCCTGGGTCACTGGTTGGCTTCCGGCTCCGGGGCGAGGGCGGTCTGGATGAGGCGGACGGGCTCGCCGCGACGGATGAGGGTGCCGCGGCCGGCGGGTTGGGCGGTGGCGTGGACGCCGGGGAAGAGCTGGCCTTCGGAGCGGTCGCCGGTCATGACCAGGCCGGTGGTGCCGCTTTCGCGCAGGGTCATCAGGAACGGTTCGTACAGGGCGCGTGAGGCGCCGGCGACGCGGCGGGTGACGATGAAGTGCAGGCCGATGTCGGGGGCGGAGGGTATGTACGGCAGGAACGGGGCGAGCGGTTGCTGGCCAGCCGTGGTGAGGACGTCGTAGTCGTCGATGAGGATGACGACGCGGGGTTTGGTGGTGCCGGGGTTCTCGGTGAGGTCGTCGGGAATGCGCTTTTCGAGTTCGGCGGCGACGCCGGTGGCCAGGGCGGCGCAGATGCGGGCGTTGGGGGCGTAGCCGCCGCGATAGGCCTCGGGGACGAGGTCGCGCAGGCCGCGGCGCGGGTCCATGATCGCGAAGACGAGTTCGTCGTCGGCGTACCGGTCGACGAGGCCATGGGCGATGAGGCGGAGCAGATTGGTCTTGCCGCACTCGTCGTCGCCGAGGATGAGCAGGTGCTGGTCGTGCTCGAAGAGGTCCAGGAGGACGGGGGCGAGCGCGGTCTGATCGACGCCGATCGGCACCTTGTGCGGCTCGGCTGTGCGCGTGGGCAGAGAGCTGCTGGCGAGCCTGTCGGGCAGCACGCGGACGGTCTGGGCGGTGCCGCCCGACCAGGCGGAGCGGATCGCGCGGACGGCCTGGTCGACGGCGGTGCCGAGTTCGGTGGCGGTGGCCAGGCCGTCGATGCGTGGGAGGGCGGCCTGGGCGGTGAGCTTGCTATCGGTGAGGACGCGGCCGGGAGTGCCGACGGGGAGGGCTTCGGCGAGTTTGCGGTCGATGCTGCTGTCGCTGGGGTCGTTGAGCCGCAGTTCCATGCGGGTGCCGAAGGTGGACTGGGTGGCGATGCGGACATCGTTCCAGCGCAGCATGCCGGCGACGACGTGGATGCCGTAGCCGCCGCCGCGCTGCAGCAGGTCGGTGACGGCGTCGTCGATCTCGTCGAAGTCGTCGCGCAGGGCTCCGAAGCCGTCGATGAGCAGCACGATGTCGGTGGAGGCCAGTTCGGGCAGCTTGTCTGCGGCGCGCAGCGTACGGAGCTGGTTGACGGAGTCGATGCCGTGGATTCGGAAGAGTTCCTCCCGAGTAGCGAGCATGCCGCGCACTTCCTCCACCGTGCGGCGCACGCGCTCGCGGTCGGTGCGCGAGGCGATGCCGCCGACGTGCGGCAGCCCGGACAGGGCCTGCAGGCCGCCGCCGACCAGGTCGATGCCGTAGACGCCGACCTCGTGCGGGGTGTGGGTGAGTGCGAAGGACAGGGCGAGGGAGCGCAGGAGGGTGGTCTTGCCGGACTGCGGGCCGCCGATGACTGCCGCGTGCCCGCCGGCCGTGGTGAGGTCCAGGACCCACTGGCCCTGCCACTGCCGGGCCGGGTCGTCCAGGCGGCCGAGCGGCACCTTCATCGTGCCGGGCCGGATGGCCAGCTGCATGCCGCGCGCCGTGACCTCGACCGGCCCGGCCATGCCGTCCAGGGTGAGTGCCGCAGGCAGCGGGGGAAGCCAGATCCTCCGCACGGGATCGGCGGCGGTGCGCAACTGGTCAACCATGATGGCCAGTTCGGTGGGGCCGATGGTGCGCTTGGGCAGAACCGGCTCGGCGTCGCCGGCGCCCGGGTGGGGGGCGGCGAGGGTGTTGTACGCGGGGTAGGGCAGGGCGAGCGGGCCGGCGTCGTCGGTGTCGCGCTGGGCGGGGCCGCGGTACGGGCCGGAGACGTAGCCGGCCTTGAAGCGTTCGTACGTGGAGGTATCGACCTTGAGGTAGCCGAAGCCGGGCAGCGGCGGGAGGTGGAAGGCGTCGGCGCTGTCCAGGACCGTGCGCGATTCGTCGGGGGAGAAAGTGCGCAGGCCGAGCCGGTAGGAGAGGTAGGTGTCCAGGCCCTTGAGCTTGCCGCCCTCGATGCGCTGGCTGGACAGCAGCAGGTGCACGCCGATGGAGCGCCCGATCCGGCCGATGGAAAGGAACAGCTCGATGAAGTCGGGCTTGGCCGTGAGGAGTTCGCCGAACTCGTCGATGACGACCAGCAGGTGGGGCAGCGGCGGAAGGTCGGGGCGGGTGGTGGCGCGGGCGGCGGCGTAGGAGGAGATGTCGGCGACGTTCCCAGCGCTCTTCAACACCTGCTGGCGGCGCTGGATCTCGCCGGCGAGCGACGCGTGGGCGCGTTCGATGAGGCTGGGGTCGTTCTCCAGGTTGGTGATGAGCCCGGCCACGTGGGGAAGGTCCTCGAACGGGGCGAAGGTGGCGCCGCCCTTGTAGTCGACCAGCATCATCGCCAGGTCGTCCGGCGGGTGGGTGGTGGCCAGCGCCAGCACGAGGGTGCGCAGCAGCTCGCTCTTGCCGGAGCCGGTCGCGCCCACGCACAGCCCGTGCGGGCCCATGCCCAGCTCGGCGGATTCCTTCAGGTCCAGCAGCACCGGCTGCCGGGCATCGCTCAGCCCGATCGGCACGCGCAGGAAGGCGCGTTCGCCGCGCGGCGCCCACAGCCGACCAAGATCAAGGTTGGCCGGGTCGTCGATGCCCAGCAGCCCGGCGAAGTCCAGCGGCCCGGTCAGCGGCCCCTCGACGGCGGAGTCGGCCGACAGGCGCAGTGGCGCGAGCATCCGCGCCAGGCCCTCGGCCCCGGCGGGGGTGACGGCGTCCACCGTGCCGTGGGCGGTCAGCGGGGTCTCGCCGCGCAGGTCCTCCACGGTGACCTGGTCCCCGGTGACGGTGATCCGTACGGATACCTGGCCCGGCTCGGCGACCCGCTCGGCCACCAGGTGGAGCACGGTTACGCCCATGGCGTGCAGCGGCACCGCCTCATCGGGCCGCAGCAGCTCCTGGGCCATGTCGCCGTAGCCGTCGCTGACGACCAGCAGCCGCGGCGCCAGGGCCAGTGCGTCCTGGTCCGTGAGGCCCCGCCGCACCTCGGCGGCGTACGAGGCCCGCTGCCGCAGGTCATCGCCGAGCAGAGCGGCCAACTGCCGCAGATCCGGAGCGATCCGGCGAGCGTTGACCGGGCCGTCGTGCTGCTCGGGATCGAGCACATGCGGCAGCCACTTCAGCCACGCCCAGTCGTCCAACTGCTGCGCCGGGCAGGCCAGAGCCACGGCCGCATCGTCCGGCGCGTGGAACACCGCCGCATGCGACAGCAGCGCCCGCGCGACCCGCAGCACGTCCTCGCGGTCGCCGACGACGCTGACGTTGCCCACCCGGTCCAGCGGCACCGGAAGCGGCAGATCGCCGGCGGTGGCGAAGCGGTGCAGCAGCGCCTTCGCCTCGTTGAGCATGAAGGGATCCGGTGGGGTCAGCACACTGCTGCCGGGCTGCGCCAGGGTGAGCGTACGGACCGGCATCTCGCCGGTGCCGACCCGGACCTGCAGGAAGTCCGCGTCTGCGCGGCGCCGCTCCCACAGCCGCGACGGGTCGCGCACGATGTCGTACAGCGCCTCCGGCGGCGGCTGCAGCACCCGGGCCGCCTCGCGCCGGGCCTGCTCGTCGGCCGCCAACTCCTCGCGCAGTTGCTCCAGGTACTCCAGATACCGCTCGCGCTGAGCGCGCCGGGTACGCTGGGCCTTCCCGCGCTGCGACAGCAGCAGCCCCACGCTGCCCAGGACGGTCACCACCAGGACACACGCGCCGATCGCGGCGTACTGGCCGCTGCGCAGCACGGTCATCATCACCACCGAGCTCATCACCCCGGCCACTGGCAGCAGCGAGTGCGCCACGCCGCCGGCCTTGCCCTCGGGCAGGTTCGGCGGGGCCTCGACCGTGCGGGGCTCGGTGCCGACCAGATGGCGGGTGGTGCGGGCCGGACGGTGCATCAGCCGGATGGTCATGCGCTCCTCCAGGCTGATATGAACGGCGAATGGGGATGGACGGGGATATCAGCGGCGAGGTGCGGGCGTTGGTCGCCGACCTGCTGCCAGTGCTGGCGCCGCACGCGATGCTCGACACTGACAGCGGAATGCTGGTCCTGCCCGTCGGTACCGCGCACGCCGACATCTCGCTGGACGCGATCACTGCGGCCTGCGCCGGCCTGCCCCCGCACGCGTGGCCGCGGCAGGTGGAGGCGTGGCTCGCCGCAAAAACGGTGCAGGTGACCACCGCGCTGGCGGAGCGGCAACAGCTGGGGCCGGTCGAAGAACGCCTGCGCGTGCAGCTCACCCCGAAACTGCCGGAGATGGAGCGGCAGCGGTTGATGTGCACGCCGTACGGGGACCTGCTCGATGCCGTGATCCTGCTCGGCGGCGAACCCCTCACCCGCAAGCGCGCCGACCGGCTGGCGATCATCGACCCCGGCAGTCGCGCGCTCGCCAACACCCTGCGCCGCGAACTCCCGTCCTTCGCTGTCATCGACGACGGCCATGACGTCCATCAAGTTAGGAGCGTCGCCAAGCCGGGCAGCCGCTGCGTCACTAGCGCCCTGCTCGATCTCGTGCGCTTTCTGCCTGGCCCGTGCCCGCACGGCCTTCTGCTCGCCCTGCCCCGCTACAGCCAGGTTCTGCTCCACCCGGTACAGCCCGACAGCCTGCAGGGCGCGGCGGGCGCGATGGCCGAACACGTCCGCGGCACCTATCTGGAGGCGGACGATCCCTGCGACGACCGGCTGTACTGGTGGGCCGACGACAGCCTGCACGTCATCGGCTTCTCCCGGCTCACCGGCCGTCCCAAGCTGCCCCAGCCCCTGCGCAGGCTCATTTCGTAGCCGCCTCATCAGCCGCGTACAGCCCGGTTCAGCAGCTCCGCCGCGAGCCGCGCCGCGCTGTCCCGGGTGTCCTGCGCCAGCAGCGACATCCGGATCGCGCCGCCCGCCGCCAAGTGCCGGTCGTACGGAATCGCCACCACCCGCACGCCGTCTACCTGCAAGTACTTCGTGGCCGCGGCGACATCGATCGTGGCATGCGGGCTCGCCGCCACCAACGCGACGACGGTGCTGGGCAGCATCGGCCGCGGAATGGTAGCCATCCAGTCCAGCACCGTCCGAGTGGACACGACCCCTTCCACGGTGGCCGGAGCCACCAGCACCCGCGCCTGGGCACCCACCATCGCGCTGCGCGCCAACTCGCCCGGCAGAGACTCGCAATCAGCCACGGTGACCCCGAAGTACCGCCGCAGCGCCACCACCACCGTCTGGTACGCCTCCCAGCTGACGTGGGCGCCGATCTGCCCGCGGCTGCCGGGCAGCAGCCAGCCGCCCTCCGGCAGCCCGACCAGGTAGCCGACGACCTGATCGAAACGCATCGACGGCGCCAACACCCGGGCCAGGTCATCGATGGTCCACCGCAGCGACGGGGCACCGAGCCGGGCCGGCAGCGTGCCCAGCGTCGGATTGGCCTCGATCACCAGCACCGCGTCCGACCGGTAGTGCGCGTACGCGGACCCCAGCAGGGCGGCCACCGTCGTCTTGCCCGCACCGCCCCGGACACTGGTGACGACGATCTGCCGACCGGTCGTGATCGGCTGCTGCAACTCCCGGGCCACCCGGGTCGCCTGCTCCACATCGCTCGCAGCCGAGGACGCCACCAGCCGCAGCAGCGACCGGCCGGTCCGCCGCACCAGAGACTCGCCCCGCTGCGGTTTGCCCGTGGCGAGCGCAGCCGCGTCCGGGGCGAGCGTCGGCACGGGGGCCGGCGGTTGCAACGGCGCCACTCGTGGCTGGGGCTGGGGGCGCGCCGCCGCCGGCTGCGGCGCCGGAACGGGAACACGGTGGGCCGGCGGAGTGCTCGGTGTGCCGGGCATACGGCCTACGTCGCCGAGCACGGAGCGCTGCCAATCATCTTCGGGCACGTCATCTCCCTCTCAGAACGCGCCGAGTAGCCGTGCATACACGCCGAACACCCCAAGCGCCAGCGGGACCAGCGCGATCACCCCGAGCGCCTCGACCAGATCCATCGTCCGCCGCAACCGGACCCGCACGTGCTCCGGCGGCTCCACCGCCAGCACACCCAGCGGCAGCAACACCGCCGCCCCCAGCACCAGCACCGGCCACGCCGTCTCGCCCTGCCCTGCCTGCCCGGCTTCGGCGATCCAGACCACGACCAGCCGTACCAGCAGCACCACGGCTGCGGCCAGCAACACCACCACCTCGGCCACCAACGGGAAGGCCCGCGCCCGGGAGGCCAGCACCACGGCCAGCACCACCGCCAGTAGCACCGTCCACCACCCCGGCGCGGACACCGCCAGCCACCCGGCCCCGGCCGCCGACGCGGCCAGCACCACCGTCGCCACTGTCAGGCCCCGATGTGCCGCCGCCAGCGCCGTGGTCACCTCATATCGGCTCACCGATACCCCACCGGCACGCCGGTCATCCAGTCCAGTCAGGCCGGCCGCCGTCAGTGCGAACCGAGGCAGCACCCCGAGCGCGACCACCGACACCACCGCGAGCGCCGCACCGAGCCGGGACTCATCCACCGTGCCCTGCGCGCCGCCCAGCAGCGCCGCCGTGACCTCCCAGACGACACCGAACGCCACGACCACCGCCGCACCGATCAGGCCGCCCCGGCCCACCGGCGAGAACAGCCCGAGCAGCACCAATGTCACCGCCACGGCCCCGCCCGCACCGGCCCACAGCCCGGCGCCAGGCCACGCCTGAGCATCCGCCACCGTCCATGCGCCGAACACCCCGACCACGCCACCAGCGACGATCAACGCCGTCGCCAGCCCCCGATTGCCCAACCGCGCCGCGACGATGCCGCCAACCCCTGCCACCACGGCCGCCACCACCAGCCAGGCCGCCACCGCCTCCGGCCCCAGGCTGACCCGAGCCAGCACCGCAGCCACCACTGCCAGCCCCAGCGCGGCCGCACCCGCCGTCCACCGCCGTGCCGCCGGCCGCCACCGCCAGGCCCGCAGATCAAGGTCATCGGCCACCTCGTCGGTGACGTCATGCACGACGGGAGCCGACGGCGCGGCCTGCGTACGCAGCAGCCGCAGCACGGCGCCGTCCGCGATACCCGAGGAGGCCAACGTGCCGTCCTGCGGCAGAATCGTTCCGTCGGCAGTGACCAGATGCCGCAGCATCGGCGGTGAACCGACCTCGTCACCCAGCAGCGTCAGCACATCCGGGAGCAGCACACCGAACGGCTCGTCCGACGGCAGCACCACATCCACCCGCCGCCGCCGACCAATGAGAGTGATTCGGCTCAACTGCGCCGAACGCTTGACCCCCGAGCTCACCATTCCGCCGAACCTATCATCGGCCCGCGCTCGCCCCCGGGGACGGGGAAGAAGCCGGTACCACGCCCGACGACTGCCCGCTCATCAACCGGTGCGTCACGAACGACCACCCCACACACCCCGCACACAGCACCGCCGCCAGCGCGATCCCGGCGAACACTTTCCCAAGGTTCTCGTCTGTCGTCCGCCGCGCCCGCATCGAGCCGTGCAGCAGGGCGTCGCGCAGCCTGCGGCGGCGTACGGCCACCGACTCCAGCAGCTGGCTGTCAAAGTCTCGCGCCATCTCACTTACTCTTCAGACGTCTCGGGAAGCACCGAGCGTACCCGGCTGCTCAGTAGACCCACGGGCGCGCTTCCCCCGGGTGCACCTCGGCCGCGAAGTCGTCCGCGAGGGTGGCGATCGTCGCGCGCCCCTCGATCTGCACCAGCCATTGCTGGGGAAGCCGCACATCGCCGTGCAAGGCGCCGAGCAGATTGCCACACAAGGAGCCGGTGGAGTCGCTGTCCCCGGAATGATTCACCGACAGCAACAGCGCGGCCTCAATGGGCGTACGCGGCGGCCTCGGATCGCAGACCTCACCGCTCTGATCCATATAAAAGGTCTGGGGCCGCGTACGGGCCAGCGCCGAGTAGACAGCAATGGCCAAGGCCTCCTCCGCCACCCAGCCGGCTCCCAACGTCTCCAGCTTCTCCGGGACCGCCTCGTCGTCGGTCGCGAGATCGACAGCCTTGCGCAGGGCGGCGTATGTCTCCTCGTGGCCGGGATATCGGGCCAGCAGCTCCATCGCGCGAAGCACCGCATCCTGTAGTGATTCGCCCTCGATCAAGTGGCTGATCATTGCGGCGAATGCTCCCGCGGCGTAGTAGCCAGTGGGATGGCCATGCGTGATCTGGGCACAATGTGCCGCGAGTTCGAAGGAACGCTGGGCCCCCACTCCACCGAAGCCGAAGGGCGCCGACCGCATCACCGTGCCGCATCCCTTCGACCCGCCGTTCACCGGGCCCGGCGTACCGTCCAGCTTGCCGAAGCCGTCGGGAATGTACGTCGCCTGCAGGCCGGACAGGCACGCATTGCCCGGAGCCCGCCGTGCGTACAGCCACGGCTCCTGGCGCAACCACCCGTGTCGGTGCCGCACGCCCTCGGCAGGCGGCGGCGCAGGGTGGTTCTGGGTGTCCAGCCAGCGCAGGTACGCCTCCCGTACCAGGGCTGTCTCCGCGCCGCCAATGCCCTTCGCCGCAGCCCGTGCATAGCCACGCAGATACCCCTCGGCTGTGAACAGCGTCATCTGCGTATCATCCGTAACCGTGCCGACCGCGCCGTCTCCGTCGGGTACGAGCCCGGTGATGCCGGCCTCGCCGTACTTGGCCCGAATCCCGCCAAGCGACAAAAACTCCACCGGATTACCCAGCGCGTCCCCGATCGCGCCGCCCAGCAAACAGCCCCGCACCCGTGCTCGGTAGGCCGTCAGCTCTCCCCAAGACAAGTGCCGCATTTCTGCTCCCCCTTCGCCGCTGATCAACGCATCAGTTCATCGTCCGTCGTCCGCCGCGCCCGTGTTGACCCGGGCAGCAGTGCGTCCCGCAGTCGTCGGCGCCGTACGGCCACCGACTGCAACAGTTGACTGTCAGGATCCTGCACCACTATGGGTTGATAGAATTCGCTGACAGCCTCTTCGCTGAGTCTGGGCCTTCAAGCCTTGTCGCGCAGGTCCGCTACGGGGACTCGGACACTTGTTGCGCTGCCTGGATTCAGCTTCATTGAAATATCGGCTGGCAGTTGCTGAATCAGGTCTCGGAACGCCACGCGCCGCAGTTGCGGCACAGCTGCCGGGGCATGCTCTGGACTGGTGAAAACGGGCAAGAATGCGCCTTGGTTGTCCGTGTTTGGCACGACTCCCGATTGGTCGTCGGGGAGCAGGTACACCGTCGCCTGGGTCAAACTCTTCAACAGATCGGCGTCAGAGGCATATCCGGTGGCGGCAAGCTGAAGTACTGCCTCTGTCGGATCGCTGGGTTCAGGGAGCCCGAGACTGCGTGGTGAGGGACGATAATTTGGATTGTGCTGAAATTCATCGGTCAGCCGACCGTTGTCGTCGACCTTCCATGCCCCCACGATCCCGTAAGGGGGAACCGAACCAGCCGGGTCGAAATGGGCATCGATGGCATAGACCCACCCCCCTGGCCGTGTAGCAGCCTCAGCTAGGAGAGCGTCGGTCACCGGCGGTACTGGCGACCGGGATTCAGTCATTCAGCTGCCCTCGTCGTTCCTTGATCCATGTCAGTTGGTCATCGACGTACACCAGTCTGCCGTAGTCATCAGCGGGTACGTCATCGAAGATGTCTACGGTAACGGGCCTGCCGGCGAGCGGCCATCGGTAAGCCCGGCGGCCGCCACCCATCTCCCGGGCCATGCGGCTGGGGTAGACATTTTGAGAGGCACCTTCAACGGCAGGCCGCAGCCCCTCGCCCTCCAGGTCCGCGCGAACCTGGGCCAAGGCATCGAAAAGGTTCCAGGCGACATGCTCGGACGAGCTTGAACCGTGGGTGATGCGCACAGTGTAGTCATCCCCGGAAAGCAGACAGACTAGCTGGCCAGCGATGACCGTGTTGTCTCCGACGAGGAAGATCGGCTTGCTGTAGAGAGTCTCAGGGGTGTCGGACACTGCTATCTCCCTCCGTGGTAGTGCGGATTCGGAATGAGGTCACCAAAGTCGCCGGTAGTGTAGTCATATGGGCGGGCTCCCACGATGAATTCTTTGCGTACCCCTCCAGGAAAGGCTACCTCTCGCTCGAAGTCTAGTGGATGAGGGCCCAAGGTCTCATTGACATCGATACCACCGGGAACATCAACTTCGTACGTGAATTTACCGCCAAAATCATCCCCGATGTCTTCGCGTCGTGACGTGCTGACGAACGCTGAAGCGTCGTTGTTCTCGACGTAGCGCTTGAGGTCGGTGTTGGATGGGTCTAGTGGTTCAAATCCCCTGTCGAAGATGATATCCGGGGAGCGGTTGTCATTCCGATAGAGCGGGGCATCGTCAGTCCGCCAGGCCGGCGGCAGCCCGAGGCGATCGAGATCCACGTTGCGAGTGGTCGCCGCCGCGAGATGATCAGGGCCGTCGTGAGGTGCGCTGGAGTCGCCGGGGTCGCCAGTGCCTCCTCCATACCCTCCGCCACTCGACCCGTCCCCGCCGCCAGCGTTGCTCCCATCAGTTTCATGCGGGTCGGCCTTATCAGCAGTAGACGCGTGGTCACCGTCGGGCCCGGACTGGCCGTGATCGTGTCCGGCCACTTTGGTGCCGGCACCGGAGTCAGTGCGGTGGCCGACCGAGTTGTGAACATCGTCGGTGGACTTGGCGTCGGCACCGGCAATATCGTGATCGGCTCTGTGCATGGTGGAGTTGACCAGGTCGTGGCTGCCATGCGCGGCGTTGGTTCCGACAAGTTCTTTCGGGCTCTCCACGTGCGCAGGCGTCTTGACCTCGCCGTCGGGGACGTGGACCTCATTGTTGGTGTGGAGGACGGAGTCGTCGGAGAGCTTGAGGGAGCCGTCGGGTATGTCGACGCCGTGGACCCTGGTGAGGTCGTCGAGACCCGTAAGGTCGCTGGTGGTGAGCTTGTTGAGGGCGGCGGCCACCTCGGAGACCTTCGGGAGCTTGCCGAGGCCCTTGAAGACATACGTCATCGGGTCGATGACGCGGCCGGTCTTGGCAAGCATGTTGGCGACCTTGGCGACGCCGCCGAACTTGCCGACCTCGCCGGCCTTGGCGATGGCGCCCTCGCCGCCGGCCAGGATGGTGAGGGCGTTGAAGGTGACGGCGCCTGCGGCGCGGGCGGGGTTGTGGCTCCACTCGTCCCAGGCCAGTAGGCTCTTGCCGGCTTCGCGTGCGGTCTTGCGGCCGTCCTGGACGAAGCCCGGGAGCCACGAGTCGGGGACCGCGAGCATCAGTGGCGCCAGAACGGGGATGCCGACGTAGCTGCCCACACCGATGGCGAGCTTGCCCAGGCCCTTCCAGGACTGGACGAAGACGTCACCACCCTCGAGGCCGACCAGGCCACCGAGGCCCTTGAGGGTGCCCCAGACTCCGTCGACGATCAGGCCGTCCCAGACGAACGACTTGACCCAGTATCCGGCTTCCCACCAGTGGTGGGACTCCTCCTCGGAGCTGCCCCAGGGCAGCTTGCCGTGGTCGAGCTGGTCGGAGGTGTAGCCGTACATGTTCGACTTGTCGGAGCCGTCGTTGGCGACGTACTGCGTACCGTGGAAGATCTTGTCGATGCGGTTGGCGGCCTTGCGCTCGGCCTCCCAGAAGGCGGCTACGGCGGCATCGACCTGATGCAGCAGGTCGTTGTTGCGGGAAACCTTGTCGCCGTCGTACTTCCAGTTGTCCTGCCAGTCGTCGTCGCTCTTGACGTCCGCGACGAACGTGGTGGCCTCGATCTTGAGTTGCTCGAGCTTCGTCGCGATCGGCCGCACCTCGTGGGCGTACTCCGACAGGGCGGAGGCCACCGTCTCCAGGTCCCCGCCGAAGGTCTCGGCGGTATCGGCGACCGGCTTGGTGGTCGCGAACAACCGCTCGGCCTCTGGGGCGTCGTAGAACGCGGACAAGCCCTGGAAGGAGGAGTGGATGCCCTTGCCGGTCTTGGCGATGTTGCCGCCGTCGGCCTTCAGACCGGACGCGTCCGACTCCAGCTGCTCCAAGTCACCCGTGAACTGCGGGATGTTCTCCGGATCGATCACTTCTTGCCCTGCTTCGGGAGGGCGTACTTGGCCGGCCCGGAATCCTTGACCGCTTTGGCCTGCGCATCCGCTGCCATGTCGTAGTCGGCGTGCAGATACGCCTTCGTCGCGTCCACCGCGCCCTGCAGGGACTTGCCGGTCCGCTGGCCCATGTACTTCAGCGAGCTCTGCGTCGCCTCGGCGAACTGGCTCAGAGCCAGACCGACCAGCCCGGTCGCCGGGGCCTTGCCGCCCTGGCTGAGGGTGCCGGCCGCCTTCGCGGCGCCCTCAAGGTGCTTGCCGTACGACTTCGCTTCGCCTTCAAGATGCTCGGCGACCTCGGAGGTCTTGGTGACGACGCTGCGCACGCCGTCCACCTTGATGTCCCACTTGCCGTGCTTCGACATGTAGCTACCCGCCCGCTCCCCGTTGTGCCGCTCGCTCTACGAAGCGCTCAGCCGATTGCGTCCACCGCGGCCTTGGCCTGGGTGAGGGCCTGCTGCGCGGTACCGTCGTTCTTCTCCAGCGTGGAGCGCACCAGGTGGATAATCGCGCGCACCTCGGCAGCCGACCGGTTCCAGCGGACTTCCTTCTCGTGGTACTGGTCGGAGACACCGTCCGCCTGGAAGTCCGCCATTGCGGCCTTCACCTGCGAGTCACGCTGGGCGATGAGCGTCTCCAGGCGCGAGATGACGCTCTGCAGATTGCCCTGCGCCTCTGCTGAGGCACCGGTGTCGTAGCTGCGCCGGTCTGTCGAAGCCATGATCGTTTCCCCCGTCTCTAGCGCCCGGAGAACCGGGCGGCATCGAAGTTGGCCGCGCTCATCGTCGACCGCGCATTGTCACCCATCTCGGTGTCACCCGAGCTGAACGACCGCTCCATGCCGGACTGGCCGCCCAGGATCGAGTTCAGGGCGCTGTTGAGGTCCGAGGTGATCTGGTCGGAGTGTGACTTGAAGGCGTCGAAGGCCACCTTGCCGGAGCCGTGGAACTTGCCTTCGAGCGGCTGGGCGGCGGCGATCAACTGCTTAATCAGGGACCCCAGGTCTTCGCCGGAGCCGTGAGTCTGCTTCGTCAGGTTCGACAGCGTCTGGCTGCCCATGTCGAACTTCATGCTCATTGTGCCCACCCCCGTGAGGTCTTGACGTTAAGCCGTTATCCGGGGCGCCGAAGGCACAGCAGCCCCAAAGAGGGATTCATCGTATCGTCCGACTATGACATCGATGCAGGATCCTCTTTGTCAACCGCCTTTGACTCCGAGGATCCCGAGCGGCCACCCGCCCCTCCGCCGAATGCCGCCCTGCTACAGCGACCATCGACCGCGCCTACACCCTGCAGGTCTACCGCTGCTCAGAGTCGTACACGCACCCGCCCGTGACGGCCATGCGGCGACCTGCCGTTCCCGCATCTGCGGGCCTGTGCGGCCTCAGAGGCGCCACTCCTTGGCCAGTACGTCGATGAGTTCCTTCTGCCGCGCCGCCAGCAGTTCGGGCGTCCAGTCGGAGTGCTGGAGGACCTGGCTGGTGAGCGCGAAGGGGACGACTCCACTGCGGCCGGTGAAGTACTTGGCCTTCTTCGCGGTGAAGTCGTAGTTCTGGGCTGCCGAGTTCTTCGCCCGGTTGAGGAGGACAAGGTTGGCGAGCCGGTGCGTCCAGTAGGCACGCAGCTCCTCGTCGAAGAGGCCGTCCCACTGCGAGCCCGGCTTCGGGTTCTGCGGCAGGACGTGCTCGACCGTGATGAGCGGGTGGTCGTACGTCACGCCCTGCGCGCTGGAGAGCAGCTCGTCGAGGCGCAGCAGGACATGCTTGCGGGTCTTGCCGACGAGGTACAGCTCGCCGTTGAGCCGAGCCCGGGTCTCGGCTTTCTCTACGTCCGTCAGCTCGAATGCCGGGGAGTCGAGTCCTTGTCCCTGCTCGAGCTGGCGGAGGAGTTCGGCGTAGCGGGTGACGCGGGGCGTGGTGTAGACGCGGCGGATGAACATGCTCGCCGACAGCCGTTCCAGGGCCCGGAGGAACCGGTCGAGCCAGGCTGAATCGTCTTCGTGGTGGCGCAGGGCCCAGAGCGCGGCGGGCCGCCAGTCGTTGTTGTCGACCTGCTGGAGTCGCTTGAACCAGGCGTTGACCTGCTCCGCCCCCGATGCGGCCTCGAAGCGCGCGTCACGGACCTGCGCGTAGGCATCCGCGTACGGGACGACGACATCGTTGACGAACGACTCGGCCCTGTCGGGCAGGTAGTGGCGGAGCACCTGTTCGGGGAACTCTTTAAGCAGTTCCTGCTCCGCGCGCTTCATGGCAAAGATCATGCGGAGGTGGAGGAAGAGATCGGCGAAGTCGTCCCGGCCGACGGACTCCTCGGCGTCCTCCCATTTGCGGGCGCAGTCCTCCGACTTCTGCGGATCTTCCACGGCTCCGATGATCTGCGACTTGAAGATGTCGGTGGGCGAGAGATCCAGGCCGCGGGAGTTCATCACGCTGAAGATCCGGTGCGCGCTGTCCAGGTCCGGGGTGCTGACGACCACCAGGAACGTCCGCTCGCCGAGCATCTGCACGAGGTCCAGTCGGCGGTCCTCGGACCAGTCGGCGAGTATCCCATGCAGGGCTGCGGCGTTGCTGAGGACGGCCTTCTGCGCGTCCGTCCGCAGCGTGTTCTTGTTGAGTGCGAGCAGCGTCCCGACGGCCCCCTTGGTCTGGACGTGCTTCTGGAAGAACTCGGCGTCACGGCTGCGGAGGGTGAGCCGGGGCCTGGGCTCCAGCCTGCGGATCCTGTCGCCCGGCTCGGTGACCAGCCGGTCGAGATCGCTGCGCAGGTCGGGGTCCTCGGTAAGGTCTCGGAGGACCGACAGCAGGATGGTCAGGGTAGTGAGGCGTTGCTGGCCGTCGATGACGTGGGCCTTCGGGGCCTCGCTGCCCTTGACGAGTACAACCGAGCCGAGGAAGTACGGCTCCTCGGTCCCGCGGTCCAGCGACTCCACCAGGTCCGTGAGCAGCTGGACCGCCTGCTCCTCCTGCCAGGCGTAGGGGCGCTGGTAGTCCGGGATCTGGAAAACGTAGTCGCTGCTGAAGACCTTGTGCAGGGGCATCTCGTGCGCCGCGAGCTTTTGCATGTGCCAATGATGGCGAGATGCGTCGTTCCGTGTCGCCGGGTTGCCCGGACTTTCGACAAACCGGGGCGATCGCCCCCGGTCACGGTGACGTTCTGCCGCGCGGCTGAGAACCTGCGTCGGCCCGACTGGCCGAGGTCCAGCACGCGCTCATCGTCCTTTTCATCAAGCGCCTTGCTGTACCAGGTGCATGATCAACCGGAGCCCGTTCGGGAGTTCGGAGACCAGGGCCGACAGCGTACAGACGCCATAGGAAGGGTGACGCAGCCGCCGGACCGTCAGGCCGGAGGTGAGCCCGGCTCGCGGCTGGTGCCACAGTTCGGCGGCCACCGGGTTGTCGAGCAGGCGCTTGACGATGTCGTGCAGGGCAGGGTCTCCGTCGGTCAGTACGTACGCGAACTGCAGGCGCGCAATGGCGGCCATGCGCTCCGCGTCGATGTCCACGAGGCACTCGGCCGCCTGATCGGTGAACAGCCAGAGCAGCGCGTTGCGCTCGTCCGGGGGAACGGTCTCCGGATCGCCGAACCACTCGATGACGGCAGGGTTGTAGGCCACGACGTTCCACGCGTGATCCGCGAGGACAGCGGGATTGGCTCCGGCATGTTCCAGAAAGGCGTGCTGGTCTGGTGTAGGGCTGGGCGAAGCGTGGCTGATGTTCGGCGGGATCACTCCGGCGGCGAGGCAGAAGAGTGTGGCCTTTTCCTGCGGATCCATACGGAGGGCGGTCGCCACGTCGGTGAGCATGTCGAGGTCGACGTCGCGGAGCGTGCCGCGTTCCAGGGCGCCGTACCAGCGGACGCTGGTGCCCGACAAGAGAGCGACATGGTCCTGTCGGAGGCCTGGGCGGTGGGGGCGGGAATGTTCGCGGAGCCCGACGTCGCGCGGGGCAATGCGCGCGCGGTGGCGGGTGAGGAGCGCGCGGAGATTGCGGCGGCGTAGGTCGTCGATGAGTACGGACTCCCTGATCACCAAGGCCTCCTTGTTATCGCGGGCCGAACGGCATGAGCGGGCGGAGCGTCGTAGTCGACGATGGCTGCGCTGTCGACCGTGGTTGCGGCGAGCGGCGCACACCACCCGGACGGATTACGTGCGCAGGCGGGGAATCGGCACGGTTGTGCCTGCAAGCGCGTACCGGCATGGATTGGGTCTTCCGGTGAGGTTGAGCAGTGTGCATCCTGGGGAACGCCCTGTCGTAACTAAGCGTGAGTAATCTATTGCCAGGTGTGATATCAAGGTGGCGGAAAGCAGGGCAGATGACGGCGAGTTGGCGTCGGTGGCCGGCGGTAGCGGCTCTTCTCTTGTCGGTTACCGGGCCGCTGTTGAGCGCGTGCAGTGACGAGGCGACTGGTTCGCCGGGGAGCGCTACGGATCACGGCTCGGTTTCTACGGAGCCTTCGGTAACGTCGAGGGATTCCCGTACGGAAGCGGCGCTGTCCGCGTACCGCTCAATGTGGGCGGACATGGCGGCAGCATCGAGGACGTCCGACCCCAAGTCGGTGCGCCTCGATGACCACGCGGCCGAGGGTGCCTTGCGCCTGTTGCAGTACGGCTTGGAGAAGGCGCAGAAGGATAGCGTTGTCACCAAGGGCGCGCCGCAACTGCATCCCGACGTGGTGAAGGCACATCCGACCAGTGCTCCGACGGCAGTTGAGTTGGAGGACTGCATGGATGACACCAAGTGGCTTCAGTACAAGCTCGACGGCACCCTGAAGAACCAGGTCCCGGGTAGTCACCACCATGTAGAAGCAACGGTGACGCACGTGCGCGGTGAGTGGAAGGTCACCAAGCTGTATGTGGACCAGGCGGGGTCATGCTGATCGGCCGACGCTGGGCTCCCGTCGCGTCTGCCGCGGCCGTTTGCGTGTTGGCGATGGCGGGCGCGGAACCTTCCGCGAGAGCGGATGACAGCGGAGACCTCTTGGCCGGAGTGTCCTGCGGGAAGTCACAGTGCAACGTTCACGCGGGGACATCCGCGCGGTCGCCAAAGCGCGGCCGAGCGAGTTCGCCGAACCACCAGCGCAGCTCGTCCCCGGTTCGGCGAGGCTCTGGCCCTGCGGGCTCTCCCGCGATCGGGCGAACTGACGGGCCGACCATTTCTGCCCGCGGGGCCAGGGCCCTGCCGGGATTCGGGACAAACCTGACGGCGGGGACGGTGACGTTGCCTGCTGCCGCACCCACTCCCGGCGAGGTCGCGCAGCTCGCGGTGCAGCAGCTGGTGCTGCCGAGGCCGGTCATCCGGATGAATCCGGATGAGCATGCTGCGCAAGTGGTGCGGGTTCCGACGTGGTTGTGGATCGCCAAGACGGTGTGGCGGCCTGTGTCGAAGACTGCCCGGGTGCCGGGGATGGCCGTTACGGCGACGGCGACTCCTCGGCGAGTGGAGTGGTCGCTGGGCGATGGCGCGACGGTGGACTGCGCCGGTCCGGGGACGCCGTACTTGGCGAAATACGCGGCGGACGCCGCCTCGCCGGACTGTGGTCATACGTTCCGGCAGTCATCAGCCGGCCAGCCGCACGAGGCATTCAAGATGACGGCGACGATCACCTGGGACGTGGTCTGGCACGGCGGCGGTCAAGGCGGTGCGTTCCCCGGCCTGCTGACGGCAGCGGAAATACCGGTGCGGGTCACCGAGGTGCAGGCGCTGGTGGTGACCGGGCGCCGCAGCCGGTAAGGCGCGGTGGGGCCGTAGGACGGCCGTAGGAGAACGGGCGGTAGGTACCGCTCGGGTCAGTGACCTTCTCTGTGTGCGGGGTGAAATGTGAGTACCTCCTTGTCTTCATCGGCGGCGGATCGGCTCGGCAGTGTCGGTGCTGGGGCGCGTCCGGCGGCGCAGTGGAACGGACCCGACGAAGGTCCACCGGGCGCGGCAGGTGCCCGGGCTCGGCGTCGGCCTGGGCTGGTGTGGATTGGGTCGGCGGTGGTGATCGTGTGCGCCGTGGGGTTCGCGGCGCTGCTCGGTCAGGCAGGGAAGAAGACTTCGGTGCTGGTGGTGGCGCGGTCGCTGCCCGCCGGGCACGTATTGGTGGCCGCTGATCTGCGAGAAATCCAGCTGGGCATGGACGATGCGGTGAGCCACGTGGTGCCGGCTGCGGACGCGAGGTCGGTGGTGGGCCGTACAGCGTCGGTTCCCTTGGCCGCCGGATCGCTCCTGGCGCCGGACCAGGTGGGAGCGGAGGCGTCATACCCGCCTCGGGGGAAGGCCCAGGTGTCCTTCGCCGTTGAGCCGGGCGCGGTGCCCGCAGGGCTTGTGGCTGGACAGCGGGTGGCCGTCGTTACGGGAAGCGGCGCTGCGGACGGGGCGGCCGCAGCTGGCGGGACAGACTACAAGGACAGCCCCTTGGTGGGCGTGGTCACGGACGTGGCTGCCACAGAAGGGGAATCGGTCCCGACGGTGGTGACCTTGCTGGTGGACACGGGGGCAGCGCGGCGGGCTGCTCTGATCGACAAACCGCGCCTGGTGGTGCTGAGTCCGGTCGGCCGGGAGGTGCCGTAATGCGAAAGCTGGTGGCGATCGGGTCGGTGAAGGGCTCGCCGGGGGCGACGACTCTGGCGCTGGCGGTGGCCGGGAATTGGCCGACCGCCGGGCAGATGGCGCGGCCGTTGGTGGTGGAGGTGGATCCGGCAGGCGGGGACGTCGCCGCACGGTCCGGGCTCTCGGACACCCCGGGCCTGATGGCGCTCGCCGCGGCGGTACGGCGGTCGGCGTTGCCGGAGATGATGGAGAAATGCGTGCAACTGCTGCCGAATTGCATCCCGGTGGTGACCGGGCCAGCTGGGGCGCAGCAGGCAGCAGCAGCCGTCAGCTTGTTCGCCGGCAGCGGCGGCATTGCGGCGCTTCGCGGGAGCACGGAGACGACCGGGACGGTGCTCCTGGACCTCGGTCGTCTGGAAGAGCCGACCGTACCGCTCGTGCAGGCGGTGGATGTGCTGTTGCTTGTGACACGCGGCGAGGTGGACGCGCTGGCGCACGTCGCAGCGCGCGTTGCGGAACTGCGGTCGTACGCCGCCGGCGTGGAGCTGGCGGTGGTTGGGCCGAGCCCGTATCCGGCATCCGAGATTGGCGCGGCGTTCGGCATCGGGCGCGTACACCTCCTGCCGTGGGACCCGCGGACAGCGGCTGCACGCCACGGCCAACTGGCACCGCGGCGTTGGCGAGTGGAGCCGCTGGTGCGGGCTGCGAGCAATCTTGCGTGGCATTTCGCTGCGCTCGCGGAGCCGACACAGAGCATGTTGGGCAAGGAGCTGGCCCATCTTGCGGGCACCGGTGCACCCGCGCTGCCTGGTCAGAACGCTGCCTCTACGTCGCTGCTCAAGGCGGGTGAGGTGCGGTGACCATGAGTACGAGTCCGGCGGCATTGCCGTGGACAGCCGAAGACTGGGAGCGGAAGCTTGCTGACTGGGTCCGCGAGCAGGTCGCCGGCCGGATGGCGTCGTACGCGCATGCGCGGGAGGAGGCTGGGCTGGCGGCCGAGGACGTCGAACAGCGGAAGACGGTGGTGCGTCGGCTGCTGGCGGAGGAGCTGGATTCGTACACCGCCACCCAACTGTCCTCGGGGCGTCACGCGCTGGATGCGGGGGCAGAGGACCGGATCACGCGGATGGTGCTGGACGCGCTGTTCGGGCTTGGCCCGCTGGAGGCCCTCCTCGCCGACGACCGGGTGGAGAACATCGCGATCAATGGCGCGGACACGGTGTGGGTGCGATACGCGGACGGGACCAAGCGGCGAGCCGAGCCGCTGGCGGCGTCCGACGAGGAATTGGTCGAGCTGGTGCGGCAGATCGCTGCCCGGGCTGGGCTTGAGGAGCGGCGGTTCGACCGCGGTGTGCCTCGGCTGAATGTCTGCCTGCCGGACGGGTCGCGGATGTTCGCGGTGATGGCGGTGACCGGCCGTGTCTCGCTGTCGATCCGCCGGCACCGCTTCCGTACGGTCACGCTGGAGGATCTGGCGCGGCTGGGGGTATGCGATCTGGCGCTGGCGGATTTCTTGGCCGCGCTGGTGCGGGCACGCCGCAACGTGATCGTCGCGGGCGGCACGAACGTCGGGAAGACGACGGTGCTGCGAGCCCTGGCCTCGGCGATTCCGCCGAGCGAGCGGCTGGTGACGATCGAGGACACCTTCGAGCTCGGTTTGGACGCCGATCCGGTCGCGCACCCAGACGTGGTGGCGATGCAGGCCCGCGAGGCGAATATCGAGGGCGAAGGCGTCATCGACCAGGCGGAGCTGGTGCGGTGGGGGCTGCGGATGTCACCCGACCGGGTCATCGTCGGCGAGATCCGCGGATCGGAGGTGGTGCCGATGTGCAATGCCATGTCGCAGGGCAACGACGGGTCGCTGTCCACAATCCACGCCTCCACCTCGCGCGGGGTATTCACCAAGCTCGCTGCCTACGCGGCCCAGTCGCCGGAGCGGCTTTCGTTGGAGGCGACGAACCTCTTGGTGGCCTCGGCCGTGCACTTTGTCGTCCACCTCGGCTGGGACGCCGACGGCCATCGGGCCATCGACTCGGTGCGCGAGATCGTCGACGCCGACGGCGCACATGTGGTTTCGAACGAGGTGTACAAGCCCGGGTCGGACGGCCGCGCGGTTCCTGCCACACCCCTGCGCGGAGAGACGCTGGAGGATCTGCTGGCGGCAGGGCTGGACGAACGGGCTCTGCGTGCTCAGTGGTGGGGGAAGAGCGCATGAGCGACGACACGCTGATCGCGCTGCTTCTCGGGGCGGGCGTGGCCGGTGGCGGCTGGCTGGCCGTGCACGGCCTCGTACGCCGCGAACGGAAGACGGACGAGAGCAGCGGCCCTCGATGGTGGCAACGGCTGACGACGCGGTTCGGCACCAAGCGGCTGGTGGCAGCCGTGCTCGCCGGAGCGCTGGTCGCAGCCGCCACCGGCTGGCCGGTAGGGGCGTTGCTGGCCGTGCTGGCCGTGGGAGTGCTGCCGAAGGCGCTTGGTCGGGACCGACAGGCCGCTGTACGGACCGAGAAGCTGGAGGCGGTGGCAGTCTGGGCGGAGATGCTGCGCGATACGTTGTCGGCTGCTGCCGGGTTGGAACAGGCCATCATCGCGACCGCGTCGCTCGCGCCACCCGCGCTGCGGATCGAGACCGCCGCACTGGCTGCTCGGATCGAACGAGGCGAGCCGCTCGGGGCGGCTCTGCGGACTTTCGCCGACGAGGTCGCTGATCCCGTCGCCGACACCGTGGTCGCTGCGTTGGTGATGGCGGCCGAGCGGCAGGCACGTCAACTGGCGGCGTTGCTGGGATCACTGGCCGAGGCGACGCGGGAGCAGGTGGCGATGCGGCTGCGGATTGACGCCGGCCGGGCCCGGGTGCGGACCTCGGTGCGTGTCATTACGGCCACCACGCTCGGGATGGCGACAGGGCTGGTGGTGCTCAACCGTCCCTATCTGGACCCGTTCGGATCGGTCGAGGGGCAGCTGGTGCTGGCGTTGGTGGGGCTGCTCTTTGGGGCGGGCTATGCCTGGCTGATGAAGATCGCGGAAATCGCGGAGGAACCCAGAATCCTGATGTCCGGCGCCTCCACACCGGTACCCGTACAGGGGAAGGTGGGAACCCGATGATTGCCTTGGTTCTCGGCGCCGCGTTCGGTGGCGGACTGCTGGCTCTCGCCTATGGGCTGCATCCGCCTCGCCCCTCCTTGGTGGCAGCGCTGGCCGCACTGCACCGGCCGGCAGGACGCGTGGCAGCCCAGGATCCGGTGACGGAGGGAGAAGGCGGCTGGGCCGCTCGGTGGGGACAGCGAGGCGTGCCGTTGCTGCGCGCGCTGGGCTTGCCGACCGCGTCGTTGCGCGCGGACCTTGAGGTCGTCGGCGTCGACATCGAGCGGCACTTGGCTGAAAAGACCGCAGCCGCGGCCGTTGGGCTCATCGCGCCCCCTGGCTTGTTCGCGCTCGCAAGCGTTGCTGTCGGAGGAGGCATCGGCTGGTGGCTGCCCGTGTGGGCGGCGCTGCTGACTGCCGGGGCACTCTTCCTGGCGCCCGACCTGTCGGTACGGGAGAAGGCCGGCAAACGCCGAGCCGAAATGCGCCACACGCTGGCGGTCTTCTTCGACCTGGTGGTGATCGCCCTCGCCGGCGGCGCCGGGGTTCAGCAGGCCCTCGCGGACGCGGCGGCAGCCCCGCAGGGTTGGGCCGCTGCCCAACTCCGGCGAGCCCTGGCGACCGCGCAGATGGCCCGCACCAGCGTGTGGGACGAGCTCGGCGCCCTCGGTGAGCAGACCGGCGTACGCGAGCTGTCCGAACTGGCCGCCACGGTCGGTCTGGCCGGCAGCGAGGGTGCCCGCATCCGTACCTCGCTGGAAGCCAAGGCCGCTGCCATGCGCGGCCGCCGCCTCGCCGAAGCCGACGGTGCCGCCCAATCCGCCACTGAACGAATGGCTCTGCCCGTGGTGCTGAAGTTCGCCGCATTCCTCGTCTTCATCGGCTATCCGGCCATAGCTCACGTCCTCACCGGCCTGTGAAAGGCCGGTGGGTTCGTGAATTCCGACTCACGGGCGTGACGCCGCAGCCGACGCCCTCAGCACAAGGAGTACTAGCCCCCGTGAACTCGCTGATCCACTACTTCGCCTGCCAGCTGCGATGCCGGGCTGCCGAGCTACGCCGCCGTATGCGGGACGACGCCGGCTACTCCACCGAGACCGTGATTGTCACGGCGCTGCTGGCCATTCTGGCCCTCGCCGTCGTCGGCATCATCGCGGTCAAGGTGACGGACAAGGCCAACGGCATCAACCTCTGAAACCTCTGATCCCGAAAAATCCCCGACCCTCGCGGAGGCGATCACGTGCATCGAGCAGCTATCGGCCGACGCCGGGGGTTCGGTACCCGGTGCCGAGGGGATCGCGGGGCCGGGTCTACCGAGACAGTGATCGTGGTGCCACTGCTGATGTTCCTCCTTTTGCTGATCGTGCAGTTCGCACTCGCGCTGCACGCCCAGCACATCGCTCAGACTGCGGCGTCCCGGGCTCTGGCGAATGCGCGGGCCCAGGGTGGCAGCGCCGCCTCCGGCAGCCAGGCCGCTCAGGCCACGCTGAGTGCGCTGGGGAGCGCAGTACTACTCAAACCGCAGATCACGGTGGCGCGCGGCGGCCAGCGAAGTACTGCGCAGGTCCAGGGCGAGGTACAAGCGGTGATCCCGGGCGTGCACCTGGCCGTCACCGGACGGGCCAGTGGGGAAAACGAGCGGTGGTCGGCGGGAGGCGGGGGGTGAGGGGCGTGGAACTCAGGGCTCGGGCAAGGGCGTGGCGATCGCACAGTCGCACCGAGCCTGCGGTTATCAACAGATCGACGCACAACCTGTGGATGCAAGATCGCGGATCGGCGTCCACCGAACTGGTCCTCGTCACCCCGCTGCTGGTGCTGCTGCTCCTGGTCGCGGTGGCAGTCGGGCACATGGCCACCGCCCGCCTTGACGCGGACGACGCCGCCCACCAGGCCGCCCGGGCCGCCTCACTTGCCCGTACGCCGACGAGCGCGCGGCGTCAGGCGCAGGCTGTCGCCGCTGCCGCGTTGGCCGGGGCAGGGCCCTCCTGCTCCCAGTTCGCGGTGAGCACGGACGTCGGAAGCCTGCAGCCCGGGGGCGTGGTCCGGGTGCGGGTGTCTTGCACCGCTGCCTTGGCCACCGCGGGGCTTCCCGCACACGTCACCGTAACCAAGACGGCCTCCTCGGTGGTCGACACATTTCGGGGAGACGGCGGATGAAACAGCGTGATGGCCACGGCGCATGGTGGCGGCGCGGTGGCGGAGGACGGGGCTCCGATGAGGCCGGGCAGATCACCGCAATGGTGGTGGTCTGCACTGCCGGCCTGTTGCTGTTCACGGGCCTGGTGCTCGACGGCGGGCTGGCTCTGGCAGGCAAGGTCGATGCGGCCGACGCCGCGCAGGAAGCAGCCCGCAGCGGCTCCCAGCAGATCGACCTTGCCCAACTGCGCGCCACCCGGCACGTCCGACTGGACCGTCAGCGCGCCGCTGAGGCAGCACTCCGCTACGTACAGGCCACCGGCGATAAGGGCAGGGTTTTCGTCTCCGGCGACCGGGTGACCGTCACGGTCACGCACCGCCAACGCACTCAGATCCTCTCGCTGGTGGGGCTGGATGAACTGGTCACCACAGCAACCGCTATCGCGCAGCCAGAACAAGGCATTACTCGCCCCTGGACGACGGCGGAGGCGAGCACCGAATGACTCACCGCACCCCTGTGCGGCCCACACCCAGCCGTACCGGCCGCAGCCGGGTGTGGGCTCTGGCGCGGCTGACCGCCTCCTCCGCGGTGCTGTTCGCCGTGGTGATCGGGGTGCCGTACGGGCTGGCGGCTTCCGCCGGGGTGCCGTGGCCGGAGCCGGCGGTGTCTTTCGAGGATCTGCTTGCCCGGTTCGGCCAGCCGCTCAGCGATCCGCTGGTGGTCAAGCTTCTCGCCCTCATTGGCTGGGTGTGCTGGACGGCCTTCCTGGCCACCCTGGCGAGGGAAGCCGCCTGGACCGTACGGCAGTTGCCCGTCCTACGCCGAGACGGCTCTCTGCTCCGGACCCGCCTGCGCGCACTGCCCGCACACCGGGTCGCTGCGGCACTGCTGATCGGGACGCTGCTGTTGTCGTGGGCCGCGGCGTGGAGCCCTGCCCCAGCACACGCCGCAGCGCCCGACAGCGCGGTCTCCGCCCGTTCGGTCGCGTATACGAGCGCCCCCGTATCAGTCCCCGCCGCAGCCCCGGTAGGACCAGCGAGATCAGCGGAAGTCGTCCATACGGTTCCGTACACCGTCGTGCCTGGGGACACCTTGTGGGATATCGCCCGTGAGTATTTGGACGACCCTCTGAAGTGGCCGAAGATCTACCAGATGAGCCGGGACCGGATCCAAGTTGACGGGCAGCGCCTTCGCGACCCCGACCTGATCCTCCCGGGCTGGGTCCTCCATCTCCCCACGGACAGCGGCGCGCCGGGCGGCCCGGCGCAAGGCCCCGACCACACGGCCCCGCCGCCAAAGGTCTCCTCGCCGGAAGAATCACCGAGCGAGGTACAGGCACCAGCATACGAAGCGCCGGTGCCGACCCAGCAGCACGACGCCGGGCAACGAGCGAACAGCCGCGACGCGCCGCCGCCCCACCGCCGCAGCTCGGAAGTGCGTCCCGTGAGCATCGGGGTCGGCCCTGCATCAGCGATCGGTATCACCACGGCCGCTGGCATTGCAGCCGCCCTGGCTTTCGCGCGCGCCCACAGCCGGCGACGCCGGCAGGCGGACCTTGACGCCCCCGAACCGCCGCCGCTGGCCGAAGCGGTACGCGCAGCCAACAGCGCCCATCTGGCGGTGCATCA
This sequence comes from Streptomyces sp. RLA131, assembly GCF_056270125.1. Classification (NCBI taxonomy): domain Bacteria; kingdom Bacillati; phylum Actinomycetota; class Actinomycetes; order Kitasatosporales; family Streptomycetaceae; genus Streptomyces; species Streptomyces sp. RLA131. The sequence continues at coordinate 5,665,496 of NZ_JBWDOQ010000002.1, read as the reverse complement.
AGCGTCGTCAGCCCTGCCGCAGGACGCGGAGGCGATCACGTCGCGCCGCCCCACTCCGGCTGAATCCGGCAGCCCCGGGGCGGTGATGTGCGCGCACCGCGACGGCCAGGAACTCTCCGCGGACGCCCTCGCCGTTGTGGGCGGAATCGCCCTCACCGGGCCCGGAGCCGATCTCGCCGCCAGGGCTTTGGCCATCGCCGTGCTCAGTGCCGCCCAACGCCTACGACCCGATCCCCCGAAGGCCCGGCTCATCCTTCCGGCGCTCACTGCCGAGCGGCTCCTGCCCGGCCTCGCCCCGGACCTACCCGGATGGACGTCTACGGTGGACAGCGATCACGCGCTGGACCTCGTGGAACAGGCCCTTCTGCACCGTGCTCGTCTCTCCGACGATCACAGTCCCGGTGCCCCACTCCCGCCCGGACCGCCTATGGACCTACTCATCTGTGGATCCGACGCAAGTCGCCATGAGCGGCTGAAGGCCACGGCCCGCCGTGCCGGCCCGGGCCAGCTTGCCGTCGTGATGCTCGGTGCCGATACCTGGGAGAACACCGCCCGGCTCGCAGCCGACGGCACCGTGATCGGCACCACGGGCCCCGGAGTCGGCCTCCTGGACGCGGCCACCCTGTTCACCGTCGCGCCCGAACCCGCCCGCGACCTTCTCGACGTGATCCACGGCGCGCACGGCCGGACCCCACGCAGCACGTCTCCGCCGACCAGCCCCGTCACACCGGCGCCGCTGCCAGAACCGGAGGTTGCCAAGTCGGCCGCAGCCACCGCGACCTCTGCCACCAACGAGCGAGAGGACAACACGCCCATCGGTGAAGAATGCGACCGAGCCGACGACGCGCCAGACGATGCAGAGGCCGAGGCGCCCCGTAAACCGGTCACCGTCCAACTGCTCGGCGGTTTCCGTATCCACGCAAGGCGAAAGGGCGAGGAATTCGGGTTTGGCCTGAAGGGAGAGACCCGTGAATTTATCGCTGTCCTCGCGGCGCATCCTCGAGGGATTCGCGGGGAAGAAATCGTTGAGCATCTGCGGCTGTCCACGGACCCGGAACAGTCCAGCCGGGATCTGGGAAACCTGCGGCGTGCAGTGCGTCGCAGCCTGCGGCAGGCTACCGGGGCGCAGCAGGCCGCATTCCTCGTCCGCTCCGGCGACCGTATCCGCTTGGACCCGAATCTCGTCGCCACCGATGTCGAAGCGTTCACTGCTGCTGTGCAGCAGGCTGCCTCGGCCCGCAGCGGAGGAGCCCGCGCCGCCGCGCTGAGGAAAGCCGTCGACGCGTACAGAGGCCGGCTCTGCGAGGGCGCGGACTATCCCTGGGCCGACGAGCTACGGGAGGCCTTGCACCGCAAAGCCGTCGACGCCCTCGTCCTGCTGGCTGACCACACCGCCGCTGCCCACCCCGACCCGGACCCCGCCCTTGCCCTACTTGACCAGGCCGCCGAATGGGACCCGGTCAACGAAGCTGTCTACGAGCGGATCATCCGCCTGCAACTCTCCGCTGGACGCGACGACGCCGCTCGGCGCACGTACCAACTGCTGGCCCGGCGCCTCTCCGACATCGACGCCACCCCCGACCCGGCCACCACTGCCCTGCTTGGACGACAGCGCCACCCTGCGGCCACCCGCTGAACTCCTCTGGGGTGGGGTTCTCATGACGGTGGCCGCAGGCCCGCTCCCCGTCCTGGCTGGCGTCCTGCCACGGGTGTCGAACCTGCCATCCCACTGAGGCAGGACCCCCGCCAAGGCCGTTGCCCCGCAGGTCAGAGCGCCATTCGCCGCCCACGGGCTGCGCAGACTGCATATCGGTGCAAGCATCTGCCCCGATCTGCGGAACCCGGCGGCCCGTACAGCCTCCTCCCCCTACATCTGTCCGCAGCATCCTTCCTCTCGCTTCCCCTTCCCCTCCTCACTTCTTACTTTCTCCCTGCCTACCCCGTCCCCAATCGCCGGCCCCCGGGCAGGGTGCGGCGGTACCCAGGCGAAGCCAAGAGTGCCGCCGCGCCGCCGCGCCGCCGGGCCGCAGGCGTGCGTACGCGGACTCGAATTCCGTCCGGGGCCAGCGTCATGGGCGCCTTCGAACCCGTCGAGGAACGCGGTGTGCACGATACAGGCCGTCGCGAGAATGCAAATTCACCTGAATTCACGTCGCGAATTACGAGATATTCCAGCATTTTAAAGCCACATTATGGCTGGAGGTGGGGCGCGGGTCGAGCTATATTTAAATTGTTCCCGGAAAGGCTGGGAATGGGAATTTCGCAAAAGGGTCCGCCTGGATATGGATGACAGGTGGAGTGCGCCCAAAATCAGGCCGCTCCAGTGTCGCCCTGAATACCGACCCTGTGATGACTGAAAGGCTCTTCGATGACCAGTGCCGCCCCGCCTTCCTCTCCTCCCGCCCCGGTCCTGCCGCTGCCACCGGCCGCCTCCACCGGGCCGAACTCCGCCCCGGCGCCCGTGATGCCGGGGCCTGGCATGGCCGGGAAGGCCCGCCCGGGCGAGCTGCGCGCAAGGACCGCCAAGATCCTGGCCGCGCAGGCCGAAGCGATGTTCAGCGTCACCGAACTGGCGAAAATGCTGGGGCATTCGGGCGGGGCGGTCGGTAATGCCTGCGAGACGCTGGTGTCCCGGGGCGAGGCGGAAAGGGTTGGTACCAAACCGCGCATGTACCGGGCGACGGCCGCTACCGCCGGGGCCGCCCAGCGCGCCGTGACGACTCCGCCCGTGCCGCGACAGGCCTCCCCGAAGGCACCTGCGGGCCCGGCTGCCGTACCACCGGGCAAGCCCGAGCCGCTTATCCGGCCGAACGGGCAGCGCTACCATCCCCGGGCATTGGCCCAGTTGCCGGATGTTGAGGCGTTGCGGCGGCTGCGTGCGGCGAGCGTGCCTGTTCTGCTCTACGGGCCGCCGGGAACTGGCAAGACCTCGCTGATCGAGGCGGCTTTCGACGACTTGATCACGGTGGCCGGGGATGGCGATACGACGGTCGGCGATCTGATCGGCGAGTACACCCAGGACGAGAACGGCGGTTATGTGTTCGTCCACGGGCCCCTGGTGACCGCCATGCAAGAGGGGCGGGCCCTGCTGGTGGACGACGCGACACTGATCTCCCCGAAAGTGCTGGCGGCCCTGTATCCGGCGATGGACGGGCGGCGCCAGATCCAGGTGAAGGCACACAAGGGCGAGGCGATCACCGCAGCCGACGGCTTCTATGTGATCGCTGGTCACAACCCCGGCGTCCACGGGGCGGTGCTGACCGAGGCCCTCGCCAGCCGGTTCAGCGTGCAGATCCAGGTCGGCTCGGACTACGACCTCGCCGCCGCCTTGAAGATCAACGGGACGGCGGTGCGGGTCGCCCGCCACCTGTCCACAAGCCAGCAGGCCGGTGAGGTGGGCTGGGCACCGCAACTACGGGAACTGATCGCCTTTCAGAAGATCGCCGATGTTCTGGGTACCGAGGCCGCCTTCGCCAATCTGGTCGGCATCGCCCCGCTGGAGGACCGCGACACGGTCGCCGAGATCGTCACCAAGGCCATCGGCAGGCCGGTGACCGCCCTGGCCCTCGGACGCCAGCTCTGACACCCCCGCCCGCCCCACCCCGCTCCGGCCTCCGGCCCTCACAACCTTCCAGGGAAGGGAACGACCTGCCATGCCCGCACACCCCCACATCCTCCCCGCCCCACCCGCACTGTCGGAGTCCGAATGGGCCACCGCCCGATGGGAGGACGACGGCGGCCCGCCCTTCGAACCGAGCCCCGTCGCGCAGGCCGGGCAGTGGCTGCGGATCTCCGCCGCTCTGACCGAGCGGCTGCCCGAACTCGCCGGACGCGAGGACGTGATCGTCACCTGCGAGCACGGCACCCGCTCCGGCGCCCCGGCCGCCTTCTACCCCACCACGGCGGCACTGGAGATCGACGCCGCCCTGTTCGCCCCGCTGAAACCGGCCGCCATCAACCCGAAGCGGCCCGGCGACGAGGATGGCTATCCGGTGGCTTGGGGAGCACTGGTGCACGAGGCCGCGCATGCCGCCCACAGCCGCTGGACCACCCCGCCCCCACTACGCGGAACGGCCCTGGATACGGCAGCCGCGCTGCTGGAGGAATCCCGCGCAGAGCGCGCCCACCTCACCCGCCGCCCCGCCGACCGCCGGTTCCTGCGGGCCACCGTCCACACCCTGGTCCTGGCCGACTTCACCACTCAGACCCCCAGCGACCGGTGGCAGGCCGCCTCGGCAGCCGCCTTGATCCTCGCCCGCCGGGACGCCGGAATCCTGGACCCGGACGAGACCGAACCCCTTCACACCACCGTCACCGGCATCCTCGGCAAAGACCTCCTGGACACCCTCGCCTCGATCTGGGCGGCCGCCCACACCACCGGCGACGACGACGGCAAGGCGATGCTGGAGCACGCCCGCGCCTGGTGCCAGGCGCTGGGTGCCGAGCCTGCCGGGCCGGAACCAGCCCCGGACCCCGCAGGCGGCAGGCGGCCCGGCAATCTGACCGAGGCGATCGGCAAAGTCGTCGGCCGGGTACGGGCGAACGACGCCGCCCAAACCGCCGCACAGGCCCGGGCCGCCGCCACCCGAACCGCCCGGGCACAGGCCAAGACCGCCCAGGCCGCGTATGACCGGCAGGCCGCGAAGACGGCCGAGAAGGTGTTCGCCCCCGGGGCCCGGCCGTTCACCCCAGGCGGAGCGCCCAAAGGCCAGCTCGCAGAGTCCCCCGTGACCGGCACCCGGCCGCCGACCAGCGCGGAGAAGACGGCGGCCGGGCAACTGGCTAGGGCACTGCGAGCTGCCTCCTACCGCGAGCGCACCGCCACCGTCACGGCCAGCGCCGCCCCACCCGGCCGCCTGAGCATGCGCGGCGCCCTGGCGCGGGACGCGCAGAAGGCGGCGGGCGCCACCCCCACCGCCCAGCCGTGGATCCACACCCAGTACCGGCCCACCCCGACGCCGCCGCTGCGGGTGGGGATCGCCGTGGACGTGTCCGGGTCGATGCAGGCCGCCGCCGCACCGATCGCCTCGGCCGCCTGGATCCTCGCCAAGGCCACCGTCCTCACCGACCCCGACTCCCACGCGGCGACCGTCGCCTACGACCGGTCACTGACCGCGATCACCGCGCCTGGCCGCACCTCGACGCGGGTCACCGAGTTCGCCGCCCGAGGCCTGGGCCACAGCCTCGCCGAGGGCATCGACGCCCTGTGCGCCGGACTGGAGTTGACCCGCCCCGGGCGAGGGCGCCTGCTGGTGATCGCCTCCGACGGCTACTACCGCCGAGACGAGGCTGCTCGCGCCGCCGAGCGCATCACTGCCCTGAGGAAGGCCGGGTGCGCGGTGCTGTGGCTCGCCTTTAAACCCGACCCCCACCCCCTGCCCGGCACCACCCTGCTGGAACTCGCCGACCCCGCCCACGCCGCCACGGCGATCGCCAAGGCGGCGACCACCGCTCTGGCCGCCACGCGCCCGTGACCCCGTGCCGCCCCGGGCACCGTCCCGGGGCGGCACCGTCCCCAAACGCCCAGCTGCACGAACACCGCCGGAGGACCCCGCCATGGCAGCCACCTACAAGCCCGAGGCTTTCCTCGGCACCCGCATGGCCCGCGAGCAGCTCGGTCTCGCCCACCCCGCCACGCCCGCATAGACCAGCCGAGCCACACCCAGCCTGAGGAGATGTGCCGTGACCTCCATCGCCGACCGCGCCACCGCCGCCGCCAACTACGTCGACCACGCCGCCCAGAGCCTGCCCACCACGCCGTTCACCGCAGCTGACATCGCCCGCACCACCGTCCGGCTCGCCGTCCTCCTCGGCGTCGCCCCCGAGCACGTACGGCCCGAATGGCCCTGGCAGCGCCCGGTACTGGGCCCGCAGGCCCTGACGCTTCACGTCATGGACCCGGCTGCGGACGGCACCGCGTACGTCTTCCGCTACCGCGACCCGATGTTCGCCGACGAGAGCTTCCTGCTCCTTGGCCCGTGCCCCGCCTGTGCCTGCCTGGTGCCGTGTGCGGACATCCGGGACCTGGCCGACCTCGGCACTCATCTGGCCCGCGATCCCGAGCCGCTGCCCGAGGACGGTCGGCCGCCCGCCGCCTGCCCCGATGAGTTCGACGCCGACTCCGGACACGGGCCCCTGTGCCCGTTCCGCGAACCTGCGTGACCCCACCGCCGCCCCGGCGCACCCAGCCTACGGACAAGGAGCCGCACACCGTGACGACCGCCAACACCCCTCACCGCCCGGCGCCGCCTGGCCAACTGCCCTTGTACATCGTCGGCCCCGGCGCCTCTCTCGCCACCCTGGAGCCGCTGCTGGCGGCGGAGTGGACCGACGTAGGGCACGCCGACAGCACGGAGTACATCTCGCCCGACGGCCTCGTCGTGATCACCTTGACCGACAATCCGCAGACTGCCTGGCAGGTCAGGGCCTACCGGGACCACGGTGACCCGGACGCCGTGTGGAGCGTGGCGTTCTCCGCCGACACGCCTGCGGAGTTCCTCGCCGCCCTCATCCGCGCACTGGCCGACGCCACCCGCCCGCGTCCCGCACCCCGGGGAAGGCCCGCCTGGCTCTATGGCGGTTAAGCGCCTGAGTCGCCCGACCGGCGCCGTGCCACTGAGGGCGGTCGACGCGAGGGCAATGAGAAATGGATGCTGCGGCGGTTGCGGTCGTGTCGGGTACCGCCACTGGCCTCGGCGCCTCCAGTAACCGCAGCGACCGCATCGAGCACAGCCACCCGCATTGACCAGCGCCCATCGCAGTCAGGAGTGAACCCACGATGACCACACCGAACAGCAGGGTCCGCGGCACCGCCACCTCCCCGGCCGCAAGGCCCGGCAGTCTCACCGTCACGGGAGCGCTCGGCCTCACCCGGCTTTCCGCACTCCGCACCCGCCACTCTGAGGGAACCCCGGCTGCGGAAGTGGCTGGCCTCCTCGTCGACACCGCCCGCGAGGCCGATCGCCTCGCCGACGAGCTACGGCGCCACGCCAGGCACGCACGTAGCGACCTCGACACAGCGCTGGAGGACCTCGACGAGAACCACACCGCCGACGTCACCGGCATCCTCGGGCACTCCGGCCAGAACGTCGAAGTAACCAGCGCCCGCTACGCACAGCAAATGCGCCAACTCGGGGCAGTCCTGGCCGCCTACCGCGCCGCATGGCCCGACCCGGCCGCCGCCACGCCGAGCGGCTCGCTGGCCTTCACGTCGCCACCGCGAGCCGCGGGGACCAGCGCCGGGCCATCGTCCTCGCTGTCTGGCGCCCGGCGCAGGGTCGGCCCGTGCCCGTGTGAGTGCAACAGGGGTGGGTTCTGCGGCGGTTGCGGGCACGCCGGGTGTGCTGGACGCCGCCGCTGAACCCGAGCATGAGGCGCTTTGCCGGCCGGTGGTAGCCATTGCCACGGTGCCACCGGCGGCGGGCTGAAACCCGGTTGGATGAATCGGACCTTTAAGCCGTCACCGTCCTGCACGGTCACCGCGGAGGCGGTGACCGTCCGCGCTGGGCCCAGGCCGACTGCGACGGCAATCAGTTCGGCCTACCGCAGCGACAGGTGCACGTGGATCGACGTGACGTCCAACGGCAGCGGATGCTGGGACAAGGTCACAATCAAGCGGACCGGAGTGACCGGCTGGGTTCGCGGCGATCTCGTCAACGTCACCGGAAGCGTGCCTGTCTGCGTCTACTGACGCAAGGAACTGGCCGCGGAGAGGTCTATTCCGAGGCCGCTGCCGGGCGGCCGGATAGTTCCCCATGGTGGCCCGGCGGACCGAAGCAACGAGATCGGTAAAGCTCTGCCGGGTATCAGCGTCATCGAGATCCGGAATTTGGCGGACCACGAGTCTCCCAATGCTGGAGGTGCCAGCCGATCATGCTGTCCAGGTACGCAACCGCCGGGGCAGTAGCCGACCAGTACCGCTGTCGCACCAGGCTCTCCCGACCGGCGAGTACCCGCTCGAAACACCACCGCAGCGTGAAATACGAGGGAAGTACCGCCCCGGCGCGCGCCTTGTGTTCGGCCACCGCTGGCGCCGGCGGACCTGTCTCCAGTTCATCCTGGGCTATGGCCCCCTCGCCGCTGGTCAGGTGCAGGTGTAGGACCCGAGCCAGTCCGAACGCCTCGTTGCGACTTTGCGCTCGGCAGATCAGTCATGCAAACCCGGAGGCTCCGACGGCGGCGCCCGCGGAGACGACCCCGGCCACGGTCTGTCCTTCGATCCCGGCCATGACTGCCCCCTCATGATGTTGTCAACGAGGAGGAATGTAGTGGACGTGCCGTGGCGTCCGGAGCGGATTGCGGTTCAGGGTTGCCCCGGGCCCCACTTTCCAGATGGTCTGCCCGAGGTCTGCGGTCCCCGGTAGCGTGCGTATCAGTCGTACGACGAGACGCGCACGGGAGAGGCATCATGCGATTTCCGCAGCTCACGGAGCTGGCATCGCTCACCACCCTGGAAGCCGAGGCGCTACGTTCGCTGCACCACGCCTGCAACTACCTGAAGTATGAGTGGCAGACGGCGCTCGCCCTGGTAGACCGCCTCGGCGCGCAACGCGACGCGATAGAGGACTACGCCGCCCATCTTCCCTTCACCCACCATTACGAGGCGACACGCGAGACGGGTGCGGCGAGCTACGAATACGAACGCAGCTTGGGTAACGCCAGCTGGCGCTACGCCAGCGCTTACGCGGTGCTTGGCATCGCAGTGTTTGACCGGCTGGTTCAGGGCCGGCCGCCGCTGACTGCTGTCACAGTGCAGGGCCTGTTTGAGGAACCCACGCTCGCGCAGCTGCGTGATGCGCTGTTGATTCCGCCCAGCCAACTTCTGGTTGCCCGGGACGACATTCTTATCCTGGAGATGATGGAAGAGCGGCAGCAACAGCTGCTGAGCCGATTGGACAGCGCTTTCTACAACGTCATGCATCTGGACGAGCAGGTGCCGATGGATGAGGAGAAAGCCGGTGCATGCAAGCTGACCGTCGTCGGCCCGCGGGACATGGACCCGCTCTACGATGATCTTCTTGATCCCATGTTCGCACTCGCCGAGCAGACCCCGTTCGAGATCAGTCAATTCCTCGCCCACCCCAACCGCTCGGCTGTTGGCTGACGCGCACGAGAGGCGCGTCCATTCGAGGGCCATGCTGTGTGCAGGGCGGGCCGTAAGCAGACGTGGGCCGGGGTGGTAGGAAGCGGTGCTTCCTACCACCCCGGCTCCGTATTCGGCGTGAGATCACTCCTGAGCTTCGGGGAGGTGCCGGTAGGCGCGGGGCTTTTCGGTGATCTGCTCGGCCTGGCCGTGCTCGGCCAGGGTGACCAGGGCGTTGGCGATGGCGCCGGAGCTCTTGCCGATGGCCCGGCTGATGGCGGTGGCGGTGAACGTCTTGTCGGGGTGGGCGAGGAGATGATCGATGACCATCTGGCGCAGGGCGCCGGGGGCGAGGCGCTGCTTGCCGCCGGAGACGACCGTCAGGGTGGGCCGCTCGGTGGCCCGTGCCTCGACTTCTCCGTCCGACTCGTGCTCGGTCTGACCGTCGGAGTCGTCGGCCGGGGCGTTGGCCTCGGGCTCGTTCTTCTCGTGGATGTCGTGCCGGTGCTCTTCGGCAGGCTGGCACTCCTGCGGGGGCGCCGTTTCGTCCGCAACTACGTCCTCGACCGGTGCGGTTTGCGGCTCCGGGCTTTCGTTGTTCTCGGTACCGTCGGGGTGTACTTCGTCGCCGAGCACCGTCTCGTCGGACAGTTCCTCGGCCTCGGCTGTGTCGTCGAGCGGCGGGGCCTCGGTATTGGCGGTCTGGTCCGGCAGGACCGGGTGCCAGCGGTCGGCGGCGCGGCGCCCGTTGGCGGTCTCGCCGGTCTCGCGCTGGGCCAGGCCGTCGTTCTCCAGGGCGGCCAGGGCCTTGCCGGCCGTGGAGCGGCCGATTCCGGCGGCAAGAGCGAGGGCGGCGGCGGTTTCGCCGGGCTGGTCGTTCAGGACGGTCCAGATTGCGGCGGGTGCGCCGGTGAGCGCGGACGGGGCGCTGGCGGTCGGGGGCTGCTTGACGGACATGGGGGACCTCCGAGGGGTCGTTGGGTTGGGTGAGGTCCCCGGCCGGGGTGCGACACAGCGGTCGCAGGGTGCCCGTGGCGCGTGCGCTGCGCTGGATTCCGCGGGCGGACCACCATGGACGCTCTGCTCGCGCGACAAGTCAAGCCGGTCCGAACACGGTTGTGGATCGCCCGATTCCGCGGCATCACCCGAGGTGAGAGCACCCGTGGCGGATCCGCATTTACGGGGTGGGGTGCGCGGCGTGGTGGTCTCGGAGGAGCTGGTGGATCTCCCGGGCGCGCTCTGGGCCGAGGTGGAGCTCGGTGCGCAGCCTGCGCTGGCTGACCGGACGGCCGGTGAGGGTGCGGGAGGCCTGATCCAGGCGCAGGGCCTGGGCGAATACATTGCCGTCAGCGCCCCCGGCGGGGTCGGGTGGGCGTACCGGGCCCGTGTGGGTGTTGTTCGGGCCGTCGTCGGCCGACAGCGGCCCACGTCGGGCCGGGACCGAGCCGCTGTACGGCTGTTCCTGGGCAGGCTCGAGGCGAAGCGAGCGGGTGGTGACCCCATCCGGATCCTTGTCACCACCCTCGATGAGCAGAGCAGTTCCGGATCCGTCGGCCGGGGGCACGGGGGTGGACTGCAGGAGGCGGCGGTATGCGGCGACGGTCTCGGTCAACAGAATCAGCAGTAGCGGTGGCACGGCGTGCAACAGAACGGCGGCCGGATCCGCCTGTGCGGGCCAGCCGACATGGTCGTCCGGCCACAGTGATGTCCAGGTGTTCATGAGCGTTGCGGCGATCCCCGCGAACCAGCGCAACGCCGCCGACCAGATCGGGGGCTGCTGTCCCCAGCCTGCGAGGCGGGCGTCGGCATACAGCACGGTGGCGAGGGCGAGCGCCACCATCGGATCCAGCAGCAGGGCGATCGGCCACGGGATGCCATGGGCGGTCGCGAAGAGGGTGACGTTCACCGCCGTGAAGATGAGCGCCAGCACACCGACGGCGGTCAGACAGCGCTTCAGCGCCAACAGGAGCGCGTCGGCCTCGCTGCCAGGCCCGTTGGGCAGCTCGGTCATGGCGTACCACTTGCCGGAGGGCGGCGGTGGGGGCCTCGGATGCAGTGGGGATATTCGTTGGCCCGGGCGGCTGGCCGGGGTGACGATGAGTCGGTGATGGTCTTCCGCTGCGTGAGGTGCCAGGCCTGGGTGACGCGCCCGGTGCGTGAGGTGCCGCTTTCGGGTCCCGACGAGGGCCGCGCCCGGTATGAGATGGAGGACGGGCAGGAGTGCCCACCTCGCATGGCACCCGGCACGTTCGCCGTGAATCCGGAACTCGCAGGCCGACCGTACGTGGAGTCTTCGGACGACGATGGGCGCACGGTCTTGGTGCCGGGCGGGCCGAGGAACAGCATCGTGCTGTGCCCTGCGGATGTCCGGAGCGTGCAGCCGATCCATGGCAAGGGGCGGCGCAATGGCTGCTGCGGCCCCGACAGCATGGACGGGCCGAATCTCGCTTGCGCCGACTGCCGGGCGGAGGTCGCTACCGAGTTCGGGGACTGCTGGACCTGGCAGCAAGTGGTCCTCGTGCCTACCGCTGTCGAGCTGTTCGAGGTGCCGCACGCGTGGACGCAGGCGGCCGAGCCTGACGAGGGGTGACGGCTCTTGTCGTCTGCGAGGGCGGAGTACGAGGTGATCACCGGGAGCTGCTGGGCCGGGTGGCGCCGCGATACGAGGAGCCGGTGACCGGCGCGCGCTCTTCGCGGACCACCGTGTGAGGGCGGGGCGCGTTGATCATGTTGCCACCTCCGGAGTAGATACCGACGTGAGTGATGTGCCATGAACTGGTGCCGAAGAAGACGAGGTCGCCGGGGAGCAGTGGGGCACCGGCGGGTACGCGGGGGCCGGCGCTGTACTGGTCCTGGGCGACGCGGGGCAGGCGGATGCCCGCTGCGGCGTACGCGGCTTTGGTGAGGCCGGAGCAGTCGAAGCCGCCCTCGGTGGGGCCGTCGCCGCCCCAGACGTACGGTTGGCCGATCTGTGCGCGGGCGTACGCGACGGCGGCAGCGGCTGTGCGGTTCGGGGCGGGGTACGCCCCCGCCGCCGTCGTGCCGGCGGCGTACTGGGCAGCGATGCGTAGGACCCGGTTCACGTACGCGGTGTCGTGGTTGTAGGCGAAGACGGCTTGGCGCAGGTCCTTGCTGCTGCGGGCTCCGTTCGCGCACAGCAGGCGGGCAGCGGCGTAGACGGCGTCGACAGGATCCCACGGAGTTGGCGGCTTCTTACCGCCCGGCGGCACGGGGTACGCGTACTGAGCGAAGGTGGCCGGCAGGAATTGCATGGGTCCGACGGCCTTGGCCGAGGAGACCATGGTCGGGTGCCTGGCGTGGTTGGTTTCGACCTTGCCAATTGCGGCGAGCACGGTCCAGGACAGGCCGGGGCAGGTGGGGGCGGCTCGTTGGTAGAGGGCGAGCATGCGGGCGGGGATGTCGCCGAGCGCGTAGGGGCTGGGCGGGAGGGTTAGCGCGGGGCTGGCGAGGAGCCCGGCCAGGCCGGCGATCGCGGCGAGGATGAAGAGCAGTAGGCCGAGGAGTGCGGCCCCGGTGGTCTTGACGAGGCTCATCGTGGCGGGGGTGCCGGGGGCAGGGGCTGGATGGGCCGCCAGGGCAGCGTGGCGGCACGGCCGGGCGGCGGCATCGTGGTCTCGTCGGTGAGAGCAGGGAGCAGGGCGGGCCAGTGGTCGGCGAGGCCGGCCAGCGGGAGGCGGCCGTGGGGAGCGGGACCGAGGGGGAGCCATACGGCGTCGGCAGGCGAGGCGGCGGTGAGTTCGTCGCAGCTGGTGGCTGCGGGCAGGTCGAGGCGGTCGATGGTCTCGGCGAGGCGGCGGCGCAGAGCGGCTTCGCGGCGGGCGGTGTGGGTGTGGAGTAGCAGTGGGGTGCGGGTGCCGGTGGTGGTGCTCAGGGCGGCGTAGCCGGGGAGTTTGGTCTCGACGCGGGTGAGGTTCTCCGAGCCGGTGTCGTACTCGAGGAAGAACGGCAGCACTCGGTCCTGGCCGGCTTCGTGCCAGTGGGCGTAGGCGTCTGGGCGGATCCAGTCGCCCCACAGCCGGGTGGCGGAGCGTTCGGAGAGCCAGACAGTGAGGGCCTGGCGTCCGTCGGCGGCCAGCGCGGTCAGGAGGGTGTTGACGCCGAGCGTGTGGCCGAGGGTCGGGGAGAAGGCAATGCGGGCGCAGGCGTCCTTGCGCCAGCCGGTGGCGCCGAGGTCGCAGCCGCGAGTGGCAGCGAGGAGTTCGGCGCCGGCTTTGCCGAGGGTGTAGTGCTCGGGGGCGGAGCCGGACTGCATGAGCGGGCGGAAGGAGTCCAGGACGCCGAGGAAGTAGAGCTCGCGCACGCGGCGGTTGGCGGTGCGGTGGCCGGAGAAGGCGAGAGCGGTGATGTGGTGGGAAGTCAGCACCTTGTGCTCGTGCAGCATGTCCACCAGCCACAGGTCGCGCGGGGTGAGCCGGGTGGCCAGGGCAGCGAGGTCGGTACGGACTCGGGTTGGCGGGGCCGGGCGTCTGCGGTGTGTGGCGGCTCGGGGGACGTAGCCAGAGTGCAGGTGCGGGCGGTTGGCGCCGGGCATCGCGGGCCTCACAAGGGGAGATAGGCGGAGCGGGAGGTGGTGCCGCCGACCCGGGCGGCAGCAGCGGCGCGCAGCTCAGCGGAGCGGCCGGGAACAGCCGGGGGCAGAGGCCGGGTGGTGAGAGTGAATGCTGAGGTCTCGGCACCATCGACGAGGAGGTGGGCGACTGCCTGATAGGGGCCGAGGTGGGCGAGATCGTGGGCCGCCAGAGTGGGCAGGGTGTGGCGTTCCAGCAGGTGGGCGTCTTCGGGCGAGGCGTTGAAGAAGACCTTGTTGCGCGCGTTCGCGGAGATGCCCTCGCGCAGGTCGCGAGGAAGCTGGGCGAGGTGCTGGTGGGCGAGGTTGAGGGAGAGTCGGTAGCCGCGGGCCTCGGCGAGCATGTCCTCCAGGGGGTAGGGGAGGGTGAGGAAGTTGTGTGCCTCGTCGATGTAGAGCGAGGCGTCGATGCGCTGGTGTTCGGGGGTGCGGGCGCGGGCGGAGGCGGCCTGCCAGGTCTTGGCGACGATGAACGACCCCAGCAGCCGGGCGGTTTCCTCGCCGAGTGCGCCTTTGGGCAAGCGGGCCAGGAGGATGCCGCCGTCGAGGACGTCGGCGAGGTGGAAGGTGGATTCACCGGAGGCGATGGCCTGGCGGGCGAAGGAGCGCAGTAGGAAGGCGCGGAGCTTGTTCATGACCGGGCCGACGACGGCCGCGCGGGAGGGCTCGGACAAGGATTCGTACCAGAGCCAGAAGCCGCGCAGGACCGGGTCCTTGACGGTGGGGATCATTCGCAGTCGGTAGGCGGGCTCGCCGAGCAGCCGGGGGATGTCGGCGAGGGTGACGATGCGGTGGGTCTGGGCGGCGTGGCGGAGCAGGGTCAGGCAGGCGGCGCGCATGACGTCGTCGGTGCGTGGTCCCCAGAAGGCGCTGAAGATCCGGCGGAAGATGCCGGTGATGTTGTCGACCACGACGTCGATGTCCTGGCCGTCCAGGACGTTCAGGCACGGCGGCGTGTGCGGGTCATCGGGGTCGATGACTACGAGCCTGTCCGCGCAGCCAGCGGGCAGGCGGTGCAGGAGGTCGGCGACCAGGTCGCCCTTGGGGTCGATGACCAGGGCACCGCGCCCCGAGCGTACGTCGTCCAGGACGAGGTTGCCGATCAGGGTGGACTTGCCGGAGCCGGTGGCGCCCATCAGGTGCAGGTGATGGCGGGCGTCGGGGACGGCGAGGCCGACTGCGCGGCGAGTGCCGGTGTCGGCCTGGCCGAGCGGCTTGATACCCGGTCCGGGCAGCGGGATGGCGGGCGGGGGCAGTACCGAGCGGGCTCCGGCGCGGGCCAGGCCGGGGGCATCGGGGTCGGTGGGCAGGTGCGCGAGGGCGGCGAGCTCGGGGACGGACAGCAGGTCGCCGCGACGGGGGAAGGCACGCTCGGCCAGCTGCAATTCGGGGTGGCGCAAACGGCCTCGGGCAAACCAGTTCCGGGCGGCGTACAGGGCGAACGCGGAGGCCAGTGCATGGGCCCGGCCGCGCAGTCGGGCCTCGGCCCCTTCCAGCTTGGGGGAGATGGCGACGGCGTAGCGGATGGCCACGTCCCACTGGGGTCCTGCGAGCTTGGTTACGCTCTGACGAACCTCGGCGCCGTACGCGGGGTCGGTAGTCGTGGCCGAGGTGCGCTGGGGGTGGTGGGTGAGCAGGTCGAGCAGTGCGGACATCCGGTTCGCTGCCTGGCCGGCCTTCAGGCGGCGGGCAGTGCGCTTGGCTTTGCGGAGCCGGGCGCCGGTGGCAGGGCGGGCAAGGATCTGGACGATCGCTGTCTCGGCCTCGTCCATGCCGGTGGCGGCCTGGAGTAGCGCGCGCAGCGGATCAGCGGCGTGATCGGTGCGCAGCGGCAGGACTTCGGGCCGGGCCAGGCGCAAGGTGCCGCCGGTGGACTGGTGTGCGGCCGGAAGCGGATCTGTGGTGGGGGCGAGGGCGGTGTGGGCGCCGGGCCAGGCGGCCTCCACCGCGCGGCGCACGAGGGCGGTGGGGATGCTGCCGGGCAGCCACAGCCGGATCGTCATGCCGGCCGAGGTCCAGGCGTATTCGAAGCCGAGGTGCGGCTGGCCGCGGAAGGCCCGGTGCCACCACGGGCGCATGAGTCCGGCGAGCTGGGCCCACAGCACCTCGCCGCCGCCTGGGGCCACGTGTGGTGGGGCCAGGATCGTTACGTGCATCGCCCCGTCGGCGAAGGCCAGATTGCGGCGCTGCCGCACACCGGAGCGCAGTGCCATGCTCCCGGCGGTGACCAGGAGCAGACCCGGAATCAGCACGGGCCACGTACGCGACAGGAAGGCCGTGGCCTCGGCGGTCAGGCTGGAAAAGAACGCGGTGGGGTCGGTGACGTACCGTCCGATGATCCCGTCCGGCTCACCGGCGCTCATCGCCCGGACCCCATCAGGTCCGGGAGCCCGTACGGGTCCAGCGGTCCCTCGTCGCCGGCGTGTTCATCGGGCTCGGCGAGTTCGGCAGGGTCCGTGGTGATCAATTCATGTTCTTCGGCGGACGCGACCGGAGTGAAGGCGATCTTGGTGCGGCCCGAGAGGAGCAAGGCGCAGCCGCGGGGCGCGGTGAGCAGGAACTGCTTCTCGCCACGGGAGAGGTGGAAGGCGCCGGCCACCTGATCGAGGGCCTGCGGGGCTTGGCGCATGAGGATCTGGGTGGCGGCGTTGGCGACGATCGCCCGGCCGAGCTCGGAGGCGAGCACGTCGTCGGCGTCCTGGGTGACCACGGCGAGCCCGGCCCAGTGCTTTCGCGCCGCCTTCGCCATCCGGAACAGAAAGCGCGCCCCATGGCCGTCACGCATCAGCAGCCACGCCTCATCCACGACCACGAGACGCCGACGCTGCACCGGGGACTCGGCCACTCGCCGCCAGACGGCATCCAGGGCAAGCAGCATCGCCGCTGTCTTGACCTCCTCCGGGAGCTCCCGCAGTGAGAAGACCACCAGGTGCCCGGCCGGGCGGGTCGAGGTGGGGGCGTCGAAGAGCTGCTTGTGGCTGCCCGCGACGTATGGATCCAGGCGGGCGGCGAGTTGCTGGCCGTCTGGGTCGTCGGTCTCGGCCAGCGTGGTGGCGAGGTCGGCGAGCAGCGGCGCGGGGCGGGCCCAGGTCCTCGGGTCGGAAGTGATCCCGGCCCGTTGGTAGGTGGCGAGGACGGCCCGGTCCAGTGCTGCGCGTTCGGCCGGGGAGAATGTGCCGCCGAGCAGCACGGCGAGGAAGGTGTGCAGGAACAACGCTCGGCGAGTGAGGGCGTCGGGGGTGTGCTCGGCATGCTCGGGCAGGTCGAACGGGTTCAGTCGTACGCCGGGGTCGCCGAGGCGGATGACGGTGCCGCCGACGGCTTCGGCGAGGCGTACGTACTCGTCCTCGGGGTCGATCACCAGGGCTTCGGTGCCGGTGAACAATTGCCGCAGCAGCTCCAGCTTCGTCAGGTAGGACTTGCCGGAGCCGGAGCGGGCCAGGGTGATGGAGTTGTAGTTGTCCTGCGCGAACCGGTCCCACAGCAGCAGGGAGGAGCTGGTGTTGTTCACCCCGTACAGCACTCCGCCGGGCGCGGCGGCCTGGTCTGCGGGCAGGTCCGGGGAGGAGAAGGGGAAGCAGGCGGCCAGTGCGGCGGTGTCGAAGGTCCGCCGGACCTTGAGCGTGTCGATCCCCAGGGGAAGCGTCGCCAGCCATCCCGGCAGTGCCCGGTAGGTGGCAGGAACGCTGCTGACCAGCAGAGATTCGGCGACTGCCCGTACCGCGGCTACCTCGTCGGCGAGTTGCTGCTCGCTGCCGGCGTGGATGGTCATGTACAGGCCGACGCGGAAGAGCTTGCCTTCGCCGCGGGCGACCCGGTAGGCGAGGTCAGCGGCATCGGCGGCTGCCGCCTCGGTATCCGGATCGTCCAACTTCCCGTGGTCGTATCCGGCCCGGCGAGTGGACTCCAGCCGGGCCCGCTGTTTGCGCAGGGACGCCGCGGCGACCGGGCTGGGGACCGGTTCGATGTGCAGGGCGACGTCCAGGCGTCCTGGATAAGTGAGTAGCGGGTCGAGCCAGCCGGGCACGACTTCGGCCGGGTAGCCGGTCACGATCAGCGTGGCGGCCAGCTGGCTGCCCACGGCCAGGCACCGGGCGTGCACCTCGACAGCCTCCGGACCGACCCCGGACAGCAACTCCGCGGCGGGGACATTCTCTTGGCCGGTGATAGCGGTCCGGTTGCGCCACAGGCGGCGAATCATTACGAGCCTCCAAGAGCAATGGGCGCACAGGGCGCGGCGTCGGGATCGCTCGAGGTGGTGATAGCCCGCGCTGCTGCGGGCCCGTCGAGCGCCGTGACGGCAATCTCCGCAGCCCCCAGTGCACGGGCGGCTTCAGCCAGGCGGTGTCTCACCCGGGACGCCCCGGCTGCTGTGGCCCGCCCGGGCCCGGCGGGCGCAGGCTCGCGGGCCACCAGCAGGACCTGGCGGGTAAGCAGGTCACGCTCGTGTGCGATGGCCTGCAGGAAGTCGGCGTGCGCGAGCGCCGCGCGTTCCAGGGCCGGGTGCGGTAGCGAGGGCGCCGTGGCAGATAGCTCCTCGACCAGCGGGTTCACCTCCAGCCGGTGTGCGCGCACCAGGATCTGGGTCGGTCCGGTGAGGGAGTTCAGCCACCGCGCGAAGGAGCCGGTGAGCGCCTGTTGCTCGGTGCCGGTGCGCAGATCGAAGTTGACTGTGCTGCACATCGCCAGCGTCGCGTGACCGTCGCCGCCGAGGTCCACCACGCCGGACTCGGCGATCTCCTGGCACGGCAGGTTCAGTGCTGCGGGCGGAGCGCCGGCCCGGTTGGCCCAGTCGACGGGGACGGCCTCGGGGAGGGCGGTGACGCCTTCGGGGGCTTGGACCTGACGTCGGGGCGTGCGCCAGAACGTGATCGCCGCGACGAGGAAGCGGTCCATGCTGATGCCGTCGCGTCGTCCGAGGGCGATCGCGATGACCACGGCCGCGACCGGGGCGACCATGGCGAGATACGCGGTGGGAGCCAGCAGCGGGCGGCTGACCAGGTAACCGAGCCACAGCACCACACCGGTGACGGCGAGGATCGCTGTCTGCCGGGCCCCCAGAGGGCCGATGATCTTGTCTTCTTGATCGATGTTGGCGGGGATGCGGGCGGGGGTCAGGCCATCGTCATCGGAATCGGGCACAGCTCACCTCTCACGGTTCCTGCGGGCGGGCGGCAGTTCCAGGGGAAGCCTCAGTTGGACGGCCCGGGGCGGGCGGGCCGGTACGCGCCGTGCCGGGATCGGCAACGCCGTCTGCCGGGAACGCGGACGCGGGCGGGGCGCTGACTGGCTTGCTGGCGTGGGCGGGTTCCCGGGACCCGCGTGACCGCCGGTCCTGCCGGGGCCGCCCGCCGGGCCGGACGTCCCCGGGCTCCCTGGGCGCGATCCGGAACCTGACGGGCCGCCGGACGAGCCGCGGCTCGGGCCGCCCGGAGCAGGCCCGCCGGGGGCGGGAGCTGGGTGGCCGGGGCCGCTATGCGGGCCGCCGGCCGGAGCTGTCGGGGCTGCGCCGCCACCCGGATTCGGCCCGCCCGCAGGCGGCGGGCCCGGGCCGCCCGGCGGTGGCCCGCCGCCAGGAGGTGAAGGTGGCCGAGGCGTTGCCCGGGTCCGGGCTCTCGGCCCGCCGCCGGTGGGCGGGCGGCCGGTGCGACCCGTGCGTGCCCCTGGGAACGCTCCGCGGAGCACGTAGGCGATGGCCAGGGAACGCAGCATCCGCAGCGGCATGGGCGTTCCAGGCAGGCTGACCGGCGTGGAGCGGAAGATAACCCGGGCGGTCCAGCTGGGGATCTTCCACAGGATCCAGAACAGGCACAGCCCGGCCAGTAGGTTTCCGAGATTCGAGGCGCGGGGGAAGCCGAAGCCCGCAACGGTGTTGTCCTCAGCGAAGAACAGACGCAGTCCCACGATGAAGGTGGTGGACTGGGCGAGTTGCATGGCCAGACAGCCGAAGTAGCCCCGCCACCACAGCCGGGCCACGCCATCGGTGACTGGCAGGCCGTGACACGCGAGGGCCACCG
Source organism: Streptomyces sp. RLA131 (assembly GCF_056270125.1). Taxonomy (NCBI): domain Bacteria; kingdom Bacillati; phylum Actinomycetota; class Actinomycetes; order Kitasatosporales; family Streptomycetaceae; genus Streptomyces; species Streptomyces sp. RLA131. The sequence goes on along the minus strand of NZ_JBWDOQ010000002.1, from coordinate 5,645,809 downwards.
GCGCGCTGACGGCCAGGATGTAGATCAGTGCGACCCGCAGCACGTAACCGACCAGCACGCCGAACATCAACACCAGCAGGAGCAGCTCAAGGACCAGCAGGTACGTCGTGTCGCCCGTGGCGAAGCGCCTGATGACGGCGTTGGCGAGCTGCTGCGCGATGCCCTTGCTGTTCACGCCGCTGCCCATGATGGCCACCGAGCCGGCGTTTGCGAGTGCGATGGTCTGGCTCATCACCGTCAGCGAGCTGACGGCGGCGACCATGCCGATCACCAGCCGCGGGGCGATCTGCTTGAGCGCGTGCCGGGTCTGGACGGTCTCGTGCCCCATCACCAGCACCCCGCCGACGAGCACGAACAGTACGTACGCCGCGATGGTGGTGCCGAGCGAGGCGGTCCACAGCTCGACCAGCTCCGGATTGGCTGCGACGTTCGGCGTCGCCAGCAGCGTGCTGCCGAGCGCTTCGAGGACCGGCCCTTGGGCCTGCTCGATCAGTACACCGAGGAACGCGGCCAGCGCCTTGGCGATCAGCCCAGGGATGTTGAGGTAACCGAGCCATCCCCAGGACGAGCCGTCTCCGTCTTGATCGGCAGGCGGCATCGTGCCCCCGCCGGGCTGCTGGCTGATCGGCGGACCGGGGCCTTTGGCCGCCGGGCGGCTGGGGCTCGGATCCGGGTCGGGGCTCGTGCCCGGACTGGGGTTCGGCACCGGGACCGTACTGGGCTGCGGCGTGGCGCCGGGCGCGGGGTCGGGAGTTGGCTGTGGCGGTCCGGGGTCCGCCGGGGCTGCGACCGCCGGGGGAACCGCGGCCGCCGTACCCGCCGTCCCGATGGGCGCGAGCAGCAGGCCGAGCAGTACGGCGGCTGCCCACCGGGCGGTCATCACGCGCCTACGATCGACTTGAGAACTTCGACGATGACCGGGGCGAGAAGCGCGAGCCCGTAGCCGTAGCAGGCATTGCGCAGCGCGGTCTTCGCCTTCTCCACCTCGCCCGGATCGCCCCCGGCCAACACGTAGCGCAGGCCCCCGGCGGTCAGGAAGAGCGTGGCGGCCCCGGCCAGGATGCCCACGATCCAATTACGGCAGTTGGTGATGACCTGCGGCAGCGTCGCCACCGCCCACGCCGGCCCGGCCGTGACCAGGACCAGTACGAGCAGCGCGCACGCGAGCAACACAGGACGCAGAAAGCGGCGGGCCCGCGCATGAGGCGGGCAGGAGCGAGCAGGCACGACGACACCTCCGGAAGCCGGACAGGCGCGGGACAGGGGGCTGGATGGCTGAGGTGTCCCGGGTCCGGGCGGCCTGGGCAGCGCGGCACCTCCTCCACAAGGGGGAGCGCACGGTGGCGCAGGACGGCTCGGGTGTCAGCACGAGACGGCGTGCCCAGCCCCGGAACACCTCAGCGGCGGGAGAGGCACCAGCCGACGACCGAGGCCGCTGGGGCTGGTGCTCTCACCCTCTAAGGAGAATCCGGGCGTGGCTTGTGCCATCGCCCGCACTACCGACCCGTCAGAGGACCTGGCAACGAATCGCGTTGACCAGCCGCTGCTCGGCTGCTGCTCGCTTGCGGTACAGCTGACGAGCACTCATCCGCGACCGGGCCGCGCACGCCGGCACGCCCTCGCCGTCCAGCCTCGTACGGGCGATCAGATCCGCCTCGGCCTCGTCGAGCACAGCGGCATTCACCGCCCGCTGCAGCACGGCGTAGACCTCCACGACCCCCGTCGCGGGCAGCGGACACGGCGCGGTGGCCTCGTCCAGCGGCACCCCACCGGTCCGCCTCTCGCGCAGCGCGGCGTACACAAGCCGGTGCGCGGCCCGGTCGCCCGCCCGCACCAACCGCAGCCCGATCTGCGGGTCATCCGCCTCCACCGCCGCGAGCTCGCAGGCGACCGCGACCAGCACCTCCTGCTCCAACTCCGCCCACTCCACCTCGGGCAGCCGCGGCAGCCGAGCCAGCGCCCGCCGCAGCCCCGGAACGATCAGTCCGACTGCCACCGTGCTCCACGGCTCCCCCTCCTTCCGGGCGCGGCGCACGACCTCGCCCCACACCCGCGCCCGGGTCTGCGGCGGAGTGCTGGGGTGAGCGAGTCGTGCCCGGACCTGATCCACCGGCAGAGCATCCGCCGTCGGCCGGTCGGTGAGCAGATGCATCGGCAGGCGCAGCGGCCACGGAGCGGCGGCGAGCACCAGGAACGCGGCGTCCACCTCCTCCAGCGGAGAGACAGTGGACGGACGAGCAGTGGGGATGTAGCGGCGCATGGCGACTCCTTGCCGTAGGCGTCGAAACTGGACGCCGCCATCCCGCCAGCCGCCCCTGCCACCATCCGGCCCTCCAGCTGCCATCCACAGGCCGTCGTCCTGCCGTCCGGCGACCGTGACGCAGGGCTCGCCGGTGGCAGATCCCCTACCGACCTGCGTAAACACTTCGATGCAAGGGTGGTCCCAACCGCCAGAAAAAATCTTGAACAAATCTCTTGCACCGGAGTCGACCGCCGGTCCTGCTCGGCCATTGAGAGCTCTCCGTCTTGATTGCGCAGGTGGGAGGCCCTGACTGCACCGGATGGCTCCGCTTGAGTAAGGGATGACAGGACAAAACGTCACGTCAACGGCGCCCGTCCACGTACGCTGAGCACCGCAGCGGTTCTGCGCCGCCTCCCCCGTCGGCGCAGAGCCGCCGCCCCGCATTTCAGGCGCGAGTGGTCCACTCACCCAGCGACGTCACGACGTCGTGCTTCTGCCTCAACTTCGCGGTCAAGGTGACCCGGTGCCCCTCTGCGATGTCGTAGTCGCAGCGTCCCGTGTAGTCGGCCGGCGCCCGGCCGGGGCTGGACAGACTGGTGCACCAGCCCAAGTCCTTGCCCGCAGTGCGGTCCTGGACGCGCACCACGACCCATTCGCCGTTGTGCGGCTTCGTGTCCTGGACATCGAGGATCTCGCCATGGGGGTGCCACGTGACCTTGGCACCAGGCCACTCACGGCGGGCATCCGACATCGCGGGCCCACCGGCCATCAGGACAAGTGACAGTGCAGCGGAAACAGCCGCTGCCGCACGAGAGCCCCCGCGTACGGACAAGCTCTTGGAGGCGACGCGGCGCCGACCGCGCGCCTCAGGCTCGCCCCTCGTCACTGACGTACACCACCTTCGTGCCCCACATGGTGTAGGAGCTGCCACTCTTGCGGCCGCCGACCGTGTGGGTCTCGCTGCCACCCGGGTCGTCCCACGTGATCCTGATCCTGTGAACCTGCTTGCAGCGGTTGGTGTAGTAGACGGTGGTGGTTGCGAACCCGCCGTCTTTCCATGACCAGCTGAAACAGCCATCGACGCCCCGGTGCATCGTGTCGGCGGCGGCCGGCGCAGCCGACACGAGCAGGACACCGGCCGCGAGCGCCATCGTGCTAGCCGTACGGGAAAAGAGAGCCATCAGGCCCAACGGGAAGGGGTCATGATCCGTCCCGTCAACCCGACGCTGACCGGCGACGGCACGCCCAACGGCAGGGATTCACCCCTCCGGGCAGCCCGGACCCGCAGATCCGTCCGTTGATGGCACAAACCGGGGCCGAATTCTCCTTACGTGGTGTCAGCACGAAGACTGATGGCCGCCGCAGCGCTCACGCCATGACCGCTCCCCGCCAGCCCATCCCCCGTCCAGAACGCCGAGCCTCACACGGTCATCACCGGATTCCGGCCAGCCTCTGGCTCCCCGAACATCCCCAGCCGACCCGCGCGACCGGCCACCGTAACCCCTCTGGGCTGCTGCCGCTGTGGGCACTGGACCGGATCCGCACCGAATTCTGCCGTCCCAGCCACCGGCCAGATGCTCCCGCCCGGATGCTCCTGCACACGGCACTCGGCGACACCGGCCCTGGCGCGGACGCTCTTGCCCACTGCATGCCGCTTCCCGTCGAACCCGGGCCGGAACAGAGCACCCGGAGCCGCAGCATGGTGCTCCTCGCCGAACTCCTCACCCCCGCCCGCACCTTCCACGACGCGCATCCCGGCGACGAGGACGAGGGCTGGCCCGGCTTCTTCCACCGCGCCCACAGCCTCCTGCGCGGCGGCGGCCTACTGCTCACCGCCTCCCGCCAGCACCATGGCGAAGGACGGCTCGCCGACCCATGCGGCGCGCTCATCGCGTGCGCCCGCACCGCGGGCTTCACCTACCTGCAGCACGTCATCGTCGTCCACGCCGTCATCACCGGCGACCAGCTCACCCCGGACCCCGACGCCCCCGCTCCGGCCGCGGACGGGCACCCGGCTGTGCACCGCCTGCTGCACACCGACCTGCTGGTCTTCCACGCCCCGTAGCCCCGGCCATCAAATCCGGCCCGCCTGCCCCGCGTCCCCAAGGGAGTTCATTCATGCCCGACTCCGTATGGCTGACTGCCCAGACCTCCGCCCCCGCTCAGCGCACCGGCCGCTATCTGCCTGCCACCGCCGCGCACCCCGCCAAGATGCTCCCGGCCATCGCCGCCCACGCCATCGCCCAATACACCCGCCCCGGCGACCTCGTCCTGGACCCCATGTGCGGCACCGGCACCACCCTCGTCGAGGCTGCCCACCTCGGCCGCATCGCCATCGGCGTGGAGTACGAGCCCAAGTGGGCCCACATCGCCCGGGCCAACCTCCAGCACGCCCTCCGCCATGGCGCCGCCGGGACCGGGCAGGTCTTCTGCGCCGACGCCCGCGATCTGCTGCACGTGCTCCCAGACGACCAGCGCGGCCAGGTCGCGCTGGTGGTCACCTCCCCGCCGTACGGCTCCTCCGTCCACGGCCAGGTCCGCTCCACCCGCGAAACCGGCCGCCCCAAGGTCGAGAAGTTCGACCACCGCTACGGCACCGACCCCGCCAACCTCGCCCACGTCGGCACCGACCGCCTCCTGGCCGCCTTCACCGAAATCCTCGACCAGTGCCGCCGCGCACTGCGTCCGGGCGGCACCGTCGTTATCACCACCCGCCCTTGGCGCGAACGGGGCGAACTCATCGACCTCCCCTCCGCCGTCCTCGCCGCCGGAGAAGCCGCAGGGCTCATCCCGACTGAACGCTGCGTCGCCCTCCTCGCAGGCATCCGCGACGGCCGCCTCATCGCCCGACCCTCGTTCTTCCAAATGAAGAATGTCCGCGACGCCCGAGCCCACGGCCTGCCCCTCCACCTCATCGCGCACGAGGACACCCTCGTTCTCCAACGCCCCGGTGGAAGGCTCCCCGCGGGGATGCCCGCCCCGATGGGCCAGCCGCCCATCCCGACGCAGGCACGCTCGTGACGCACCTTCAACCCTGGTATCAGGATGAGCACGTCACGCTGGTGCTCGGCAACGCGACTGAGGTGCTCTCCGAGCTGCCTGCCGCCAGCGTTGACTGCGTGGTGACCTCTCCGCCCTACTACGCCACCCGCGACTGGGGCCCCGGCCAACTCGGTCAAGAGGACACCCCGGCCGCGTACGTCGACGCATTGCGCAATGTCTTCCAGCAGGTCCACCGTGTCCTGCGTCCTGACGGCACCTTCTGGCTCAACATGGCGGACACGTACGCCACCGGTCCCACGGCCCGGCGTACCCCCAGCCATGGGAAAGCTCCGGTCCCGGTCAAGAGCCTGCTCGGTCTGCCGTGGCGCACCGCTCTCATGCTTCAAAAGGACGGCTGGATCCTGCGCAACGAGATCATTTGGCACAAGCCCAACGCCATCCCCGAGTCAGTGCGGGATCGGCTCTCGCGCCGCCACGAGCAACTGTTCCTCCTGACCAAGCAGCCGACGTACGCCTTCGACCTCGATCCGATCCGCCAGCCCTACACCGGGGACCGCGCACTCTCCCGCCGCACCCACCACACCGCCAACAAACCGAACACCGTCCGCGGCGCCTGGCCCCGGACGCAAGGCTCGGCGGTCCTCGGCCGGAACGCCCAACCCACCGGCCGCCAGCACAACACGGCCGACGAACGAGGCCGCAACCCCGGATCGATCTGGTCGATCGCCACCCGCCCCAGCCGCCACGCCCACACCGCTGCCTTCCCCATCGACCTCCCGTTGCGCTGCATCGCGGCAGGCTCCCGCTCCGGAGCCATCGTCCTTGATCCGTTCAGCGGTTCAGGAACCACCGGACAGGCTGCACGGAGACTCGGGCGAAAGTATCTGGGATGCGACATCCGCGAGGACTACCTCTGCCTCACCTTGGCGCGTATCAACTCCGCTGGTCGGGCGAGGTGAGACCACTGCTGGGGCCCCAAGGACCGCCGGAAGACCATGGCCTTGACGACAGCGCCGAGGTGGAGCGTCCATGGTCGTCGGTCACCCGCGGCGGGCTGTCCGACGCGGTCCATTCCGGTGAGTCGCCGCGTCCGAAGGCGCCGTTGCGGGTGGTCATCGAATATGTCGTCGTCGACGGCAAGGACGGTGAAGCCCTGCGACGGCACCAAGCGGCAGCCATCCGCGAGGTGCTGGAGTGGGCGCACGCGCATCGGGGCCGTGCGGACACGCCACGGGCCTGAACGTCCCTCCGCCGACACTAACGGAGAGGGCTGACGTGATGCCCAGCGAACGATCCGCAGGCCGGTCCTGGGCTCCGCCCGCCCCGGATCGCCCGTGGTCCACCCCCGCAGCGCAGGATGCTGCGATGCCCCCGGTGACCGTCCCCGTCGCCTGGCTGGGGCGCACGTCGACCGAGGACGCGCAGGACCCGACGCTGTCCCTTCCGCGCCAGCTCCGCAATGCCCGCGCCGCGCTGCCCCCGGGCTGGGTGATCGTCGCCCACTTCTACGATGTCGAATCGGGCCGTAAGGAACTCGCCGACCGCGGTCACTCCCTCGCCCACACCCGGTTCGACATCCCGATTCCTCGCGACGGCAGCATCTCCGACCTGCTGGAAGAGGCCGAACGTCCGGATCGCCGGTTCGCGGCAGTCATCTGCGAGTCGATCGAGCGCGTGGCCCGCCGGACATACTTCGGCACGAAGATCGAGTACGAGCTGGAGGAGGCCGGTGTCGCCCTGTGCGCCGCCGACGAGCCCATCGTCACCGGCCGCGGAGCAAAACGGGCCACGCCCACCCTCACGAGGCGCGTCAAGCAGGCCGTCTCCGAGTGGTACGTCCTGCAGATGTTGGAGCTGTCCTGGGACGGCTTTTGCGAGCACACCCGCCAGGGCTGGAACACCGGAAAGCCCCCGTACGGGTACCTCGCCGAGAAGGTCCCGCACCCGGTCCCCGCCCGCCGCGCCGAAGGCCGCACCAAGCACCGTCTGATCCCCGACCCGCTCCGGGCGCCCACGGTCACCCGGATCTTCCATCTCCGCGGCCTGGAAAAGCTCGGCTACGACGGCATCGCCGAGCGCCTCAACCGCGACCCGAACGGCAACCCGCCCCCGGAGCCGACCCGTGCCCACGCCGCCCTGGGCCGCTGGAGCGGATCCGCCGTCCGCGAGATCCTCCGCAACCCCAAGTACACCGGCTACCAGGTATGGAATCGCCGTGCCACCAAGAAGGGCGGGATCAACAACGACCCCAAGGACTGGGTCTGGTCCCCGCAGCCCACGCATGAGCCACTGGTCACCCGGGAGTTGTTCGACACCGTCGCTGCCATGGCCAAGAAACGCCAGGGCTCGCGGACCACCCCGGGCGAGAACCGCCACCCGGCGACCCGCCGCTCGTACATCCTGCGCTCCTACATGTACTGCGACCTGTGCGACCACCGGATGTTCGGCAAGACCCGCCACCAGATCCCGTACTACGCCTGCCAGCCGGACCCCAACCACAACCGGGACGCTCCCTGGTTCCGCACTCACCCCAAGGGTCTGTGGATCAGAGAGGAGATCGTCCTGGGCGCGGTGGCGGAATTCTTCGCCGTCCGCGTCTTCGGTCCGGACCGGCGTGTCCACCTGGCCGCCGATCTCACCCTGGTGAAGCAGCCGGCAACCGAGCCGACACAGGCCCAAGAGCGCACAGCCCTCGAAGCCTCCATCGCCACGCTGGAGCGGCGGCAGAACCGACTCATCCGGAGCCTGGCCGAAGGGACGGGCGGCGACGAGCCGGACGACGACATCGACCCCGAGCAGGAGAAAGCCTTCCGCGCCGCCATCCGCGGCGAGCACGCCATCCTCAGCAAGCAGCGCAAAGCCCTCGAAGCCCAGCTCGCAGCACTCGTCACGCCCGCTCCGCATGATGGGCCGGGCGACCCAGCTCTTCTCGACGCTCTGCCGCAGCTGGCCCTGGACCTGGAGCTCTTCCCTGAAACCGCCCAGCGGCGCCTGTACGAGGCATTCGGCCTGGAAGTCCGCTACAACCGCCACCGCGAGGAGCTCACGCTCCGGGTCCTCATCACCGGGGAGATGCTGGAGGAGCTGCGGCAGACGGTGCTGGCACTTAGCGCCGACCACGCAGCTCAGCCGGACAAGAAAAAATCGGGCACCCACACCGAAGTGTTGGTACCCGATCGTGACACCCAGAACGTCTCAACCAGTCGTGACCGGCGAAAGCGTTCCCATGTTCTGGGTGCCCCCGGCAGGATTCGAACCTGCGCACACGGCTCCGGAGGCCGTTGCTCTATCCCCTGAGCTACGGGGGCGTGTCGGCCGCGGTGGCGGCGACGGGGGAAACACTACCAGCTCGGGGAGGGTGGGCGTGTACCTATAGGCCCTGCCAGGCGGGCTTGGAGGCATAGGTGGCGCGGAAGTAGTCGGCGAGCTTGAGGCGGGAGGCGGCGGCGGGGTCGAGGACGACGGTGGCGTGGGGGTGGAGCTGGAGGGCGGAGGCGGGGACCAGGGCGGTGAGGGGGCCTTCGATGGCGAGGGCGGCGGCTTCGGCCTTGGATTCGCCGGTGGCCAGAAGGATGAGGTGGCGGGCGTCGAGGATGGTGCCGATGCCCTGGGTGACGACGTGGTGGGGGACGTCGTCGGGGTGGTCGAAGAAGCGGGCGTTGTCGGCGCGGGTGCGGGGGGTGAGGGTCTTGATGCGGGTGCGGGAGGAGAGGGAGGAGCAGGGCTCGTTGAAGCCGATGTGGCCGTCGGTGCCTATGCCGAGGAGTTGGAGGTCGACGCCGCCGGCCTGGGCGAGGGCGCGGTCGTAGGCGGCGCAGGCGGCGGGGATGTCGGGGGCGGAGCCGTCGGGGCCGATGAAGGAGGCTTCGGTGAGGCCGAGGGGTTCGACGACCTCGCGCAGGACGACGGAGCGGTAGGACTCGGGGTGGCCGGTCGGCAGGCCCACGTACTCGTCGAGCTGGCAGACGCGGGCCCGGGAGGTGTCGAGGGCGGCGGCGCGGACCTTGGCGGCGAGGGCCTGGTAGACGGGGAGGGGGGTTGACCCGGTGGCTACGCCGAGGAGGGCGTCGGGTTTGGTGGTGAGGAGGGTGGCGATGGTGTCGGCGACGAGTTCGCCGGCGGTGGTGGCGTCGGGGACGATGACAACTTCCACGCGGGGCCTGCCGATCTCATGAAGAGCTTGGTGGTGTAGACCAATTTAGCAAGGCGCGTGGGGGTGCTGGAGGGGCCGGGTCACCTGGGAGGCCCGGGGCGCCGCGGGTGCTCGGGCTTTCCGGGGGTGCGTTCGGTGAGGAGGGATTCCAGGCGGTCGAAGCGGTCGTGGAGGGCCTCGGTGAGGTGGCGGTGGTGGCGGCGGTCGTGGCCGACGAACCAGGTGGCGATGGCCGCGGTGACCATTCCGTAGGTGGTGATGCCGGTGAACATGACCAGGCAGGCGACCACGCGTCCCCAGAAGGTCACCGGGTACAGGTCGCCGTAGCCGACGGTGGTGGCGGTCTCCACGGACCACCACAGGGCCCTGGGGTAACTGGTGAGGTTGGCGTCGGGGGCACCGCGTTCGGCGGCGACCACCGCGTACGAGCCGGCGAGCATCACCGCGCCGAGGACGAGCGTGGCCCAGCCGGCCGCCCGTACGTGCAGCGAGCGGCCTTCCTGGCCGAGCAGCAGGGCGACCGCCCTGGAGAGGAATCCCGGCAGCACGGCACCATCATGATCCGTCCGGGGTGGTGGCGCAGCCCGGGCGCGGCCCCGGGCGCGGCCCCGGGGGGCTCAGCCGGCGAGGACCTGGGCCCGGCAGTGGGCCGGGGTGCCCCAGGCGGTGCGCAGGGCGTGGGCCTTGGTGAGCCAGAGGGAGAGGTCGTACTCGGCGGTGTAGCCGATGGCGCCGTGGAGCTGGAGGGCCGTACGGGCGGCGGTGCGGGCGGCGTCGCAGCAGGCGGCCTTGGCGGCGGCGATATCGGGGCGGGCGCCGGTGACGGCGGCGCCGTGCAGGAGGGGGCGGGCGAGTTCGAGGGCGACGAGGGTGTCGGCGAGGCGGTGTTTGACGGCCTGGAACGAGCCGATGGACGCGCCGAACTGGCGGCGTCGCTTGACGTGTTCGACGGTGCGGGCGAGCAGGGCGAGGCCGACGCCCAGGGCCTGGGCGGCGGTGACGAGGGCGGCTCGGCCGGCGGCGCGGTCGGCGGCGGCGCGTACGGCGGGGCCGGCGGCCAGCAGCTCGCCTCCGGTGGGCCGGAACAGCCGCCGGGCGGGGTCGAGGGAGGGCCGCACCGGGCCGGGGGCGGCGGGAGTTCCGGGGGTGCCGGCGAGCAGCAGGCGGTCGCCGTCCAGGAGGAGCACCGCGTCGGCGGCGTCGGCGTCCAGGACGTACGGGCCGTACGGGGCCTGGGGGGCGTGGGGGGCGTGGGGGGCGTGGGGGCCGTGGGGGCCGTACGGGGGCGAGGCGGCCGGCGGGCCGACGGCTCCGAGGGTGAGCAGGGCCGTGCCGCCGGCGATGCCGGGCAGCCAGTCCTTGGCGGGCCCCGGGTCGGGGAGGGCATCCAGCAGGGCGGCCGCGGCGACCGTCTCCACGACCGGACCCGGCACCACGTGGCGGCCCAACTCGACGAAGGCCAGGGCCAGTTCCACGGGCAGCGGGCCGAGGCCGCCCTCGTGGGCCTGCGGGACGGCCAGCGCGGGGACGCCCGCCTCGGCCAGCCGGCTCCACAGGGCGCGCCCGGGGGTGTGGTCGCCGGCCGCCCAGGACCGTACCGCGGCCGGGGTGTCCGCGGCGGCGAGCATCCGGTCGAGGGTGTGGGCGAAGTCCCGCTGCTCGGGGTCGGGGAGGAATCTCATCGGCGTCCCTTCGGCAGTCCGAGCAGCCGTTCGGCGATGATGTCGCGCTGGATCTCGTTGGTGCCGGCGTAGATGGTGCCGGCGAGGGCGAAGACATAGCCCTGGGTCCACTCCCCCGCCTCGGGTTCGCCTTCGGGGCCCAGGAGGTCGAGGGCGGTCTCGTGCAGGGCGATGTCGAGTTCGGACCAGAAGACCTTGTTGAGGCTGGACTCCGCGCCCAGGTCGGCGCCCTCGGCGATCCGGGTGGCGGTGGCGTAGGCGTGGAGCTGGTAGGCCCGCGCTCCGGCCACGGCGTCGGCGACCCGGGCGGCCATGGCGGGGTCGGAGCCGCGCTCGCGCCACAGCTCCGCCAGCCGCCGCGCGGCGGCCGTGAAGCGGCCGGGGCTGCGCAGGGTGAGCCCGCGTTCGTCGGCGGCGGTGCGCATGGCGACCCGCCAGCCGTCGCCGGGCGCCCCGATGACGTCGGCGTCGGGGACGAAGACGTCGTCCAGGAACAGTTCGGCGAAGGCGGGCTTGCCGTCGAGGCGGCCGATGGGCCGTACGGTGACGCCGGGCGCGTCGAGGGGGAACATCAGGTACGTCAGGCCGGGGTCGGCGCGGAAGAGGCCGAAGGCGCGGTCGGCGAAGGCGGCCCGGGAGGACCAGGTCTTCTGGCCGTTCAGCAGCCAGCCGCCGTCGGCCCGGGCGGCCGTGGAGCGCAGCGCGGCGAGGTCGGAGCCGGCCTCGGGTTCGGACCAGGCCTGGGCCCAGACGACCTCGCCGCGGGCCGTCGGCGGCAGGAGGCGGGCGCGCTGCTCGTCGGTGCCGTGGGCGAAGAGGGTGGGGGCGAGCAGGTTGATGCCGTTCTGGCTGACGCGGCCGGGGGCGCCGGCCGCGTAGTACTCCTCCTCGAAGACCAGCCATTCCAGCAGTGAGGCGCCGCGGCCTCCGTAGGGCCGTGGCCAGGAGACCACCGACCAGCGGTCGGCGGCGAGCTTCGCCTCCCAGGCGCGGTGGGCGGCGAAGCCCTCGCCGGTCTCCAGGGAGGGCAGCGGCCCGTCGGGGACGTTGGCGGCGAGCCAGTTCCGGGCCTCGTGCCGGAAGGCCGTCTCCTCGGCGGTGAAGTCGAGATCCACCCGCACCCATCCCCTTTCCGCCCTTCACTCCCGGGCTTCCCTAACAAGTGTTTGGTAGATTAACGTCGGAGCCGTGACTCCACCACCCTCGTACGAGCCCGGTCACGACCTGCTCGCCGGCCGCGGGGCCGTCGTCACCGCCGCCGCGGGCGCCGGTATCGGCGGCGCCACGGCCCGCCGCCTGCTGGAGGAGGGGGCCCGGGTCGTCATCGGCGACGCGCACGCCCGCCGCCTCAAGGAGTACGAAGCCGAGCTGGCCGGGGAGTTCGGCGCCGGCCGGATCGCCGCCCTGCCCTGCGACGTGACCGACGAGCAGCAGGTCGGGGCTCTGTTCGACCTCGCGGAGCAGCGGCACGGGGGGCTGGACATCGTGGTCAACAACGCGGGCCTGGGCGGCACGGCCGAGCTCACCGCGATGAGCGACGAGCAGTGGGACCGGGTCCTGGACGTCACCCTGAACGGCACCTTCCGCTGCACCCGGGCGGCGCTGCGGCGCATGAAGGCCGCGGGTGGCGGCGGGGTCGTCGTCAACAACGCCTCGGTCGTGGGCTGGCGGGCCCAGGCCGGGCAGGCGCACTACGCCGCCGCCAAGGCCGGCGTGATGGCGCTGACCCGCTGCGCCGCGATCGAGGCGGCCGCGTACGGGGTGCGGGTCAACGCGGTCGCACCCAGCCTGGCCATGCATCCGCACCTGGTGAAGGTCACCACGCCCGAGCTACTGGCGGAGCTGACCGCCCGTGAGGCCTTCGGGCGGTACGCGCAGCCGTGGGAGGTGGCCAATGTGATCGTCTTCCTGGCTTCCGGCTACTCCTCGTACATGACCGGGGAGATCGTCTCCGTCAGCAGCCAGCACGCGTAGGGCGCGGGGCGGGAGGCGGCGACGGTATACGGGATACGAGATACGAGATACCAGATACGGGATACGGGATACGGGATACGGGATACGGGATACGGGATACGGCGGGCGGGAGACCGCGGACGAGAGACGGGAGGCGACAATGGGACCCGTGCCGAAGAAGACGACCCACGCGACCGCGGCCCCCGAGCGCCGCGCCGAGCTGCTCGCGACCGCCGCGGGGGTGTTCGCCGCGCAGGGCTACAACGCCACCACCGTCCGGCAGATCGCGGACCGGGCGGGGATGCTCGCGGGCAGCCTGTACTACCACTTCGACTCCAAGGAGTCGATGGTCGACGAGATCCTCTCCACCTTCCTCAACGAACTGTGGGCGGGATACGACGCCGTGCTCGCCGCCGGCCTCGACCCCCGGGAGACCATGGCGGCCCTGGTCACCGAGTCCTTCCGGGAGATCGACCGGCACCGCGACGCGGTGGCGATCTACCAGAAGGAGGCCGCACACCTGGCCGCGCAGCCGCGCTTCGGCTATCTCACCGACTCCCAGAAGCGGTTCGAGCGGGCCTGGCTCGGCACCCTGGAACGCGGCGCCACCACCGGGGCGTTCCGGGCCGACCTGGATCTGCGGCTCGCGTACCGCTTCGTACGCGACACGGTGTGGGTCGCCGCGTCCTGGTACCGGCCGGGCGGGCAGCACAGTGCCGAGGAGATCGCCCGGCAGTACCTGTCCATGGTGCTGGACGGCATCGCCGTTGGTCAGGCAGCCGGTCAGTGAGTTGGCGGGGAGCCGGTCGGGGAGTTGGTCAGCAAGCCGGTGACGGGGGCTTCGTTAGTCAGTTGCTTAATGAAGTGGGTTAGTTAGTTAAGTACCTTACGAAGGAGTGAGCGTCATGGCTGAGGCCTACATCGTCGAAGCGGTCCGTACGCCTGTCGGGCGGCGCGGCGGCGGGCTGTCGCAGGTGCACCCCGCCGACCTCGGCGCGCACATCCTGACCGCCCTGATGGAGCGTTCCGGCGTCGACCCGGCCGCCGTCGAGGACGTCGTCTTCGGCTGCCTGGACCAGGTCGGCCCGCAGGCCGGCGACATCGCCCGCACCTCGTGGCTGGCCGCCGGGCTGCCGGAGGAGGTCCCGGGCGTCACCGTCGACCGCCAGTGCGGCTCCTCGCAGCAGGCCGTGCACTTCGCCGCCCAGGGCGTGCTGTCCGGCACCCAGGACCTCGTGGTGGCCGGTGGGGTGCAGAACATGTCCGCCATCCCCATCGGGTACGCCAACCACAAGGCAGTCGAGCCGCTGGGGATGACGCGGGGCCCCTTCGCCGGTTCCGAGCGCTGGACCGCGCGCTACGGCGACCGTCCGGTCAGCCAGTTCTACGGTGCCGAACTCATCGCCGGGAAGTGGGGCATCACCCGGGAGGACATGGAGGCCTTCGCGCTGCGTTCGCACCAGCGGGCGCTGCGCGCCATCGACGAGGGCCGCTTCGACCGCGAACTGGCCCCGTACGGCGAGGTGTCCACGGACGAAGGGCCGCGCCGTGACACCTCGCTGGAGAAGATGGCCGGCCTCAAGCCGCTGGTGGAGGGCGGCCGGCTGACCGCCGCGCTGTCCTCGCAGGTCTCCGACGGCGCCTCGGCGATGCTCATCGCCTCCGAGCGGGCGGTGCGTGAGCACGGGCTGACACCGCGCGCCCGCGTCCACCACCTGTCGGTGCGGGGCGAGGATCCGATCAGGATGCTGTCCGCGCCGATCCCGGCGACCGCGTACGCCCTGAAGAAGTCCGGCATGTCGATCGGCGACATCGACCTGGTCGAGATCAACGAGGCCTTCGCGCCTGTGGTGCTGGCCTGGCTCAAGGACACCGGCGCCGACCCCGGGCGGGTCAATGTCAACGGCGGGGCCATCGCGCTGGGGCATCCGCTGGGCGCGACCGGCGTCAAGCTCATGACCACCCTGCTGCACGAACTGGAGCGCACCGGGGGCCGCTACGGGCTGCAGACCATGTGCGAGGGCGGCGGTCAGGCCAACGTCACCATCATCGAACGGCTCTGACGGGTCGAAAGCCCGCCTGAGCGCGACAGGTCCTGCCGGACCCTGTCGAACGGATCCGGCCCCCGGCGTACGCACTCCCCCGCCCCCGCCCCCACCCGGGGCGGGGGCTCGCCACGTTCATGACAACGTCACACAACCGACCCATGACGTTCACCCCCTGTCACGCGGATCCGTGCGACGCTCCCGGTGGTTATTTTATCAACCCGCGTAGAACGCCCGGCCGCCAGGGCTGACGCGTCACGCGTGTGCTCCGGGAAAGGACTCCCCCCACATGCTCCTCCCGCGCATGAGCCGGTGGAAACCGCTGGCCCTGATAGCCGCCACCGTCGCCGTGCTGACCGGCATCACCATGCCGCCCGCCGCCAACGCGACGAACACCTCGTACGACAGCACGTACTACAAGAACGCGGTCGGCAAGACCGGTACGACCCTGAAGTCCTCGCTGCACACGATCATCAGCAGCCAGACGAAGATCTCGTACTCCGCGGTCTGGAACGCGCTCATGGTCACCGACCAGGACCCGAACAACAGCAGCAACGTGATCCTGCTGTACAGCGGCGTCTCGCGCAGCAAGTCCCTCAACGGCGGCGACGTCGGCGACTGGAACCGCGAGCACACCTGGGCCAAGTCGCACGGCGACTTCGGCGAGGCGACCGGCCCCGGCACGGACCTGCACCACCTGCGCCCCGCGGACGTCCAGGTCAACAGCACCCGCGGCAACCTGGACTTCGACAACGGCGGCAGTACGGTCACCAACGGCGGCGGCAGCCTCGTCGACTCCGACTCCTTCGAGCCGCGCGACGCCGACAAGGGCGACGTGGCCCGCATGATCCTCTACATGGCCGTGCGCTACGAGGGCGACGACGGCTGGGCCGACCTCGAGCCCAACGAGAAGGTGAACAACGGCAGCAACCCCTACATCGGCAAGCTGTCCGTCCTCAAGCAGTGGAACGACGAGGACCCGCCGAGCGCCTTCGAGGAGAACCGCAACAACGTCATCTACAACACGTACCAGCACAACCGGAACCCGTTCATCGACCACCCGGAGTGGGTCGAGGCGATCTGGTAGCCGGCGCCGCCCCGGCCGGGCGCCGCAGGGAACCGCCGGGCGCGGGTCAGCGCGCCCCGTACACCGGCAGCGCCGGCTCGGCGTCCGCCAGCAGTTTCAGGCCCGCCTCACCCGCTTCGGCAGGGGTGAGGCGGGCCCCCTTGTCGGCGGTGGGCCCGGGGCGCCAGCCCTGCATGACGGTGATGCGGCCGCCGTCGGCCTCGAAGACCCGGCCGGTGACGGCGGCCGAGGCGGCCGAGCCGAGCCAGACCACCAGCGGCGAGACGTTCTCCGGGGCCATCGCGTCGAAGGCGTCACCGGAGGGCGCGGCCATGGTGTCGGCGAAGGTGCGCTCGGTCATCCGGGTGCGGGCGGCCGGGGCGATGGCGTTGACGCGGACGCCGTACGGGGCGAGTTCCGCGGCGGCCACCAGGGTGAGGCCGAGGACGCCGGCCTTGGCGGCGCTGTAGTTGGCCTGGCCGACACTGCCGAGCAGACCGGCGCCGGAGCTGGTGTTGATGACCCGGGCGTCGGGGGTGCGGCCGGCCCTGGCCTCGGCGCGCCAGTGCGCGGCGGCGTGCCTGAGCGGGAGGAAGTGGCCCCTGAGGTGGACCCGCATCACGGCGTCCCAGTCGTCCTCGCCGAGGTTGACAAGCATCCGGTCGCGCAGGAAGCCCGCGTTGTTGACCAGGGTGTCCAGGCGGCCGAAGGCGTCGAGTGCGGCGGCGACCAGGGAGGCGGCGCCCTCCGGGGTGGCGATGTCGCCGCCGTGGGCAACGGCGGCGCCGCCCAGGGCGCGGATCTCCCCGGCCACGTCATGCGCCGGTCCGGCGGAGCCGCCGGCGCCGTCCGGGCCGACGCCGAGATCGTTGACGACGACGCTCGCACCCTCGGCGGCGAAGGCCAGCGCGTGGGCCCGGCCGAGGCCCCGGCCGGCCCCGGTGACCGCGACGACCCGGCCCGCGCAGATTCCGGTCATCTCATGACTCCTTGTCGGTGGTCTCGTCGGTGGTCTTGTTGGTGGTCGCGGCGTCGAGGAAGGCGGGGCGTTCGCCGCCCCCGTGGACGAGCAGGGCGGCGCCGCTGATGTAGCGGGCCCGGTCGGAGGCGAGGAAGACGCAGGCGTCGCCCGCCTCGGCCGGTTCGGCCAGCCGGCCGAGCGGTACGGTGCGGCCGACGGCGGTGAGGCCGGCCTCGTCGCCGTAGTGCAGGGCCGACAGTTCCGTACGGACCATGCCGAGGACGACGGTGTTGACCCGCACCAGCGGGGCCCACTCCACCGCCATCGTGCGGGCCAGGTTCTCCAGGCCGGCCTTGGCGGCTCCGTACGCGGCCGAGCCCGGGGAGGGCCGGGTGCCGCTGACGCTGCCGATCATGACGACGCAGCCGCCGTCGGGCTGATGCCGCATCAGTTCGTAGGCCGCCAGGGAGGCGTGCAGCGGGGCGAGGAGATTGAGCTCGACGACGCGGGCGTGCCGGACGGCGTCCGTGCCGGCCAGCAGCCGGTACGGCGTCCCGCCCGCGTTGTTGACCAGGACGTCGAGCCTGCCGTACGCCTCGCCCACCTGCCGGAAGAAGGCGGCGGTGGCCTCGG
Organism: Streptomyces sp. RLA131; assembly: GCF_056270125.1. Lineage (NCBI taxonomy): Bacteria > Bacillati > Actinomycetota > Actinomycetes > Kitasatosporales > Streptomycetaceae > Streptomyces > Streptomyces sp. RLA131. The sequence continues at coordinate 5,628,071 of NZ_JBWDOQ010000002.1, read as the reverse complement.
GATCGCGCAGGTCGACGGGGATGAACTCGGCTTCGTCGCACGGCTCTTCGGGGGGACGGCGGGCGCAGATCACGGTCCGCGCGCCGGCCTGGACGAAGGCGCGGGCGATCCCGGCGCCGACGCCTCGGGTGCCGCCGGTCACCACCACGACACGGTCCGACAGATCGACAGTCACAGCCACACGGAGTACCTTCCCGGTATATCAAAATCCCCTAACAAACGTTTGGTGGAAAGGTAGCTGATTCTCGTATGGGTGTCTCCACCTCGAACCCGGAACCGGGCATCGCCGTCGTCGCCGTCGACTACCCGCCCGTCAACGCCCTCCCGGTGCGCGGCTGGTACGAGCTGGCCGCCGCCGTGCGCGCCGCGGGGCAGGACCGGGACGTCCGCTGCGTGGTCCTGGCGGCCGAGGGGCGGGGCTTCAACGCGGGCGTCGACATCAAGGAGATGCAGCGCACCGAGGGCCACACCGCGCTCGTCGGCGCCAACCGCGGCTGCTACGAGGCCTTCGCGGCGGTGTACGACTGCGAGGTGCCGGTGGTCGCCGCCGTGCAGGGCTTCTGCCTGGGCGGGGGCGTCGGGCTGGTGGGCAACGCCGACGCGATCGTCGCCGCCGAGGGTGCCTTCTTCGGGCTGCCCGAGCTGGACCGGGGCGCGCTGGGCGCGGCGACCCATCTGGCCCGGCTGGTCCCGCAGCACCTGATGCGGACCCTCTACTACACCTCGCGCACCATCGGCGCGGCCGAGCTGCACCGGCACGGCTCGGTGTGGCAGGTCGTGCCGCCGGCCGGGCTGCGGCAGGCGGCGCTGGCCCTGGCCGGTGAGATCGCAGCCAAGGACGGGGAGCTGGTCCGGATGGCCAAGGCCGCGATCAACGGCATCGACCCGGTGGACGTACACCGGAGTTACCGCTTCGAGCAGGGCTTCACCTTCGAGGCGAACCTCACCGGCGTCGCGGACCGGCACCGCGACGCGTTCGCCGCACCGGCCGCCAGGGAGGGCGCATGACTGAGGGACCCATGACCGAGGGATGCATGACCGACGGACTCATGACCGACGGACTCATGACCGGCAAGCTGATGACCGCGGACGAGGTGGCCGCCCGGCTCCGCTCCGGGATGACGGTGGGCATCGGCGGCTGGGGTTCGCGCCGTAAGCCGATGGCCCTGGTCGACGCCCTGTTACGGACCCCGGTCACCGATCTGACCGTCGTGTCGTACGGCGGCCCCGACGTCGGGATGCTGGTGGCGGCGGGCCGGATACGCAAGCTGGTCACCGCCTTCGTCACCCTCGACTCGATCCCGCTGGAGCCGCACTTCGGGAAGGCCCGGCAGGCGGGGGCCCTCGAACTGGTCGAGCTGGACGAGGCGATGCTGATGTGGGGGCTGACGGCGGCCGTGCACCGGCTGCCCTTCCTGCCGGTGCGGGCGGGCCTCGGCTCGGACGTGATGCGGGTCAACCCGGGGCTGCGCACGGTCACCTCCCCGTACCCGGACGGTGAGGAACTGGTCGCCGTGCCCGCCCTGCCGCTGGACGCCGCGCTGGTCCACCTCAACCGGGCCGACGCCCGCGGCAACGCCCAGTACCTGGGCCCGGACCCGTACTTCGACGACCTGTTCTGCCAGGCCGCCGGGAGCGCGTACGTGTCGTGCGAACGCGTCGTCGACACCGCCGACCTGCTCAAGGACGGGGCCGGCCCGCAGTCGCTGCTGGTGCGGCGGCAGTACGTCACCGGGGTGGTGGAGGCCCCCGGCGGTGCCGGCTTCACCTCCTGCGTGCCGGACTACGGACGGGACGAGGAAGCCCAGCGGGCCTATGTGAAGGAGGCACGGGGATGAGGCGCGCCGACTACTGCGTGATCGCCTGCGCCGAGGCGTGGCGCGGCGACGGCGAGATCCTGGCCAGCCCGATGGGCACGGTGCCCTCCGCCGGTGCGCGGCTGGCCCGGCTGACCTTCGCCCCGGAGCTGCTGCTGACCGACGGCGAGGCGCTGCTGGTGGACGCCGGGGGCGCCGTCGAGGGCTGGCTCCCCTACCGGCAGCATCTCGCCCTGGTCACCGGCGGGCGGCGGCACGTGATGATGGGCGCCAGCCAGATCGACCGGCACGGCAACCAGAACATCTCCTGCGTCGGCGACTGGGCGCGGCCCACCCGTCAGCTGCTGGGTGTACGCGGGGCGCCGGTCAACACCCTGAACAATCCGACCAGTTACTGGGTCCCCAGGCACAGCCGCCGGGTCTTCGTCGAGCAGGTCGACATGGTGTGCGGGGTGGGCCCCGCCCGGGCCGCCGCGGCCGGGCCGTCCGCGACCCGCTTCCACGACATCCGCCAGGTGGTGAGCGACCTGGGCGTCTTCGACTTCGCGACCCCCGACCGGACGATGCGGATCCGGTCCCTGCACCCCGGCGTGAGCCCCGAGGAGGTACGGGAGGCCACCGGCTTCGACCTGGCCGTACCGCCGGGCCCGCTGCCGTACACCCGCGAGCCCACGGCGGCGGAACTGCGGCTGCTGCGGGAGGTGGTGGACCCGGAGGGGCTCCGTTACCGCGAGGTAATATCATGATCGAGACACCGTTCACCGAACTGACCGGTGTTCACCACCCCATTGTCCAGACCGGTATGGGGTGGGTCGCCGGGCCGCGCCTGGTGTCCGCCACCGCGAACGCCGGGGCGCTCGGCATCCTCGCCTCCGCGACCATGTCCCCCGACCGGCTCCGCGCCGCGGTCCGGGAGGTGCGGGCCCGTACCCGGGCCCCGTTCGGCGTCAATCTGCGCGCCGACGCGGCGGACGCGGCCGAGCGGGTACGCATCATCATCGACGAGGGCGTACGGGTGGCCTCCTTCGCCCTCGCGCCCTCCCGTGAGCTGATCGCCCGCCTCAAGGACGCCGGCGTCGTGGTCATCCCCTCGGTGGGTGCCCGCCGGCACGCCGAGAAGGTCGCCGGGTGGGGCGCGGACGCCGTCCTGGTCCAGGGCTCCGAGGGCGGCGGGCACACCGGGGCGGTGGCCACCACCGTGCTGCTGCCGCAGGTCGTCGACGCCGTGGACATCCCGGTGATCGCGGCCGGCGGCTTCCACGACGGCCGCGGGCTGGTCGCCGCCCTCGCCTACGGCGCGGCCGGGATCGCCATGGGCACCCGCTTCCTGCTGACCTCGGACAGCCCGGTCCCGGACGCGGTCAAGGCCCGCTATCTGGCGGCCGGCGTCCAGGACGTCATCCTCACCGACCGGATCGACGGCCTCCCGCACCGCATGCTCCGTACGGACCTGGTGGGAGCCCTCGAACGCGCCGGGCGGGCCGCCGCGCTGCTGCGCGCGGTGCGGCACGCGGCGGCCTTCCGCAGGGTCTCCGGGATGAGCTGGCCGGCCATGGTGCGGGACGGGCTCGCGATGCGGCACGGACACCGGCTGACCTGGAGCCAGGTGCTGCTGGCGGCCACCGCGCCGATGATGCTCAGACGGGCCATGGTCGACGGCCGTCCCGACCTGGGCATCATGGCCTCCGGTCAGGTCGCCGGGCTGATCGGCGATCTGCCGTCGTGCGCGGAGCTCGTGGCGCGCGTCATGGCGGAGGCCGAACGGACCCTCTCCCGGCTGCCGTAGGGCCGGCCGGCTCGTAGCATCGGGGTATGTCCGAAGTGAATCTGTCCCAGGTGGAAGCCCTCGCCCGTCTCGCGCACGCCGCGCAGGTCGACAAGGCGGGACGCCCGTACGCCGAGCATCTGGCGGCCGTGGCGGGCGGTGTCGCCGAGCGTGGCGGTTCGCCGGAGCAGATCGCGGCGGCCTGGCTGCACGACAGCGTGGAGGACGGCGTGCTGTCCCCGCGGTGGCTGGAGGGCGCCGAACTGCCGCAGGCCGTCAAGGACATGGTGCTGGCCCTGACCAAACAGCCCGGGGAGGCCCTGGAGGACTACACCGCGCGGATCCTGGCCGTGCCGGGGGCCCTGCTGGTCAAGGAGTCGGATCTGGCGCACAACGCCGACCCGCGCCGCCTGGCGGTGCTGCCGCGGGCGACGCGGGAGCGGCTGACGGCCAAGTACGAGCGGGTACGGGAGCTGCTGGGCATCCGGACCGCACAGGGCTGACACACCGCCGCGCCCCGCCGACTGCATGGCGGGGCGCGGTGGTTCGGGGAGCGTTCTCGTCAGTGCTTCTTCTTCTTGTGGTGCTTGTTGCTGGTGTCGTACATGTAGCCGGGGGCGACGTCCGCGGGCGGCTCCTCGGTGGCGGTGGCCTCGTCCGTGGGGGCTGCCGTGTCGGTGGCCTCGTCGGTGGCGGTGGCCTCGTCCGTCGCGGTGGCCTCGTCCGTGGGAGCGGCCGTGTCGGTGGCCTCGTCCGTCGCGGCGGCGGTGTCCGTCACCGACGGGTCGGCGGTGTCGGTGGCCTCGTCCGTGGCCGCGTCGGAAGCCGCGTCGGTCGCGGTGTCGGTCGCCGCGGCGCCGTCGGCCGCCGGGATGTCCACGCCGAGCGCGGCGAGGGCGGTGGTGACCGGCTGGAAGAAGGTGGTGCCGCCGACGGTGCAGTCGCCGTCGCCGCCGGAGGTGAGGCCGACGGCGGACTCACCGTCGAAGAGCGGGCCGCCGCTGTCGCCGGGCTCGGCGCAGACATCGGTCTGGATCAGGCCGGTGACGGTGCCCTCGGGGTAGTTGACCGTGGCATCGAGCGCCTGGACCTGGCCGTCGTGCACACCGGTGGTGCTGCCGCTGCGGGTGACCTTCTCACCGACCACGGCCTCGGCGGCGGCGGTGATGGCCTGGGTGGAGTCACCGAGGTCGACCTCGCTGGGCTGCTCGACGGCCGTGCCGTCGGTGGAGATCAGCGAGAAGTCACCGTCGCCGGGGAAGGTGTCCTTCACCGTCTCGCCGAGCGTCGCGGTGGCGTTCTGGTCGGCGGCCCAGGGCGTACCGACCGCACCGCAGTGACCGGCGGTGAGAATGAAGTTGCTGGTGCCGTCGGTGACGTTGAAGCCCAGCGAACAGCGGGCGACGTCGGAGAAGATCGCGTCACCACCGGCGATGGCGGCGCGGGTGCTGAAGGTGCTGGTGGTGCGCTCCATCCGTACGGCGCCGTTCTGGGCGTCCGCGGTGGCGGACAGGGCCGTCCAGTCGGTGGCGGAGACCGTCTTGTCGGCGAGCACCACGACCTGGTTGGTCTGCGGGTTCACCGACCAGGCGGTGCCGGTCACCGTGGGGGCGGCCTTGAGCGCCGCCGCGGCGGTGGCCAGCTGGTCGGAGCTGCGGGTCACCCTCTTCGCGGTTGCGCCGGCGTCCTCCACGGTCTTGGCCGCGGCGTCGGTGGTGACGGCGACGACGGTTTTACCGTCCTCGCCTATCCAGCTGCCTGCCGTGCTGTCGCCGCCGAGCTGGCTGACCAGCGTTCCGGCGAGTGTCGCCGCGTCGGGCGTGGGCGCCGGCGAGGACGACTGGCTCGCGAACGCTCCGGCGACCACCGCCCCGGCGCAGACCAGTCCGCCTGCCGTGGCGAAGATGCCGATCCTGCGGACGTTGCGTTGCCTTGCGTGACTCAACTGATGCCTCCCTGGGCCAGGTTCGTCGCTAGATACGCGACGCCCTCACCGAGGGACTCAAATTCTTTTATGAGAATCCGACAAGCAACCCGCCGGGCCGGCCGCGGACGCCCCGCCGACGGGCCGCCGGCCGGGCCCGGGACCGGCCCGCCGGCCCCGGCATCAGTTCTTGCGGGCGACCCCCACCCAGCTCGCGGCCTGCGCGTTCGTGTACCCCGAGCTGAGGTCGCCGCCCTCCGGCTGCCGCCACTGGTGCACCGGTACGACACCCGGCTCGACGGGCTCCAGGTGCTCGAAGAAACGTGCCACCTCGCTCTGCGAACGCAGCTGCGCGGGGATCCCGCCGGCGCGGTAGACCTCGATGACCTTCCCCAGCGTCACCGGGTCGAAGTCGCCCGTCACATGCGAGATGACCAGATAGCTGCCGGGCGCCAGGGCGTCCACGAAGGCCCGCACGAGGTCGTAGGCGTGGAACTCGTCGGGGACGAAGTGCAGGAGCGCGTTAAGGCTCAGCGCGACCGGCTGCGACAGGTCGATCGTGTCGTGCAGCTCGGGCGCGTCGAGGATCTTCCCCGGCTCCCGTACGTCGGCGTCGAGATAGGCCGTCCGTCCCTGCGGGGAGCTGCGCAGCAGCGCGCGGGCGTGGGTGAGGACGATCGGGTCGTTGTCGGCGTAGACGATCCGGGCGTCGGGGTGCACGCTCTGGGCGACCTGGTGGAGGTTGGGCTCGGTGGGGATGCCGGTGCCTATGTCGAGGAACTGCCGGATGCCCGCCTCGGCGGCCAGGTAGCGGGTGGAGCGCTGCATGAACAGCCGCAGCGCCCTGGCCCCGTGGGCGGCGTGGGGGTTGATGGTCAGGACCTGCTGGGCGGCCTGCGCGTCGACCTCGTAGTGGTCCTTGCCGCCCAGGTAGTAGTCGTACATCCGGGCCGGGTGCGGCTTGGTGGTGTCGATACGGCCCGGGGTCATGCTCGTTCTCCCATCAGGAAGTCCGCGGCGCCGGACTTGGCGCCGAGGATGAACTGGGTGATGTCCTGGTTGCTGCAGATCAGTGCCGGCCCGTCGGGGTCGGTGGACTGCCGGAGGGCCACCCGGCCGTCGTTGAGCTTCTTCGCCTCGACGCAGGAGCCGCCGTTGGTGCCGCTCCACGGCTTGTGCCAGCCCTCGGTGCCGAGGTTCCTGGCCGGCATCCCGTTACGTATGTGGTGTTGGTCGCGATCCATGGTTCAGATCTCCTTGAGCAGAGCGTGGAGGAAGGCCTCGGTGCCTTCCGGGGTCGCCGCCTGCTCGCACATCCGGTCCAGGGTCTGGAGGTACGTGGCGACTTCGGCGCGCTCGTCCCGGTAGGAGGCACTGGTCAGCCCCTCCGAGTAGACGATGTCGGGCAGTTCGGGAATCCCGAAGCGGAAGATCTGGAACGGCCCGAAGGCGCCGGGATGGGGCCCCGTGGAGAAGGGCACGACCTGGATCGTCACATTGCTCAGTTCGACCGCCCGCAGCAGCCGGTTGATCTGACCCCGCATCACCTGGGGCCCTCCGACGTTGCGGCGCAGCACGGTCTCGTCCACGACGGCCCACAGACGGGGCGCGTCCTCGGCCCGGGTCAGCAGGGACTGCCGTTCCATGCGCAGCGCGACCCGCTTGTCGAGTTCCTCGCGGCTCGCGTCGGGAAAGCCGACGCCCAGGAGGGTGCGGACGTAGTCCTCGGTCTGGAGCAGTCCGGGCACGTAGTGCGGCTCGTAGGCCCGGATCATCCTGGCGGCGCCTTCCAGCGACACGTAGACGCTGAACCAGTCGGGCACCACATCGCGGAAGTTGTGCCACCAGCCGGGGCGGTTGGCCTCCTCGGCGAGGGAGAGGAAGTCGTCGATCTCGGCGCGGGCGACGCCGTAGGTCTGCAGCAGCTTCTCGACGTAGAGGAGTTTGAGGCCGACCTCGGCCTTCTCCATACGCCGGACGGTGGTCTGGTTGACGCGCAGCGCACGGGCGGCCTGTTCCGGGGAGAGGCCCGCCTTCTCACGGAGGTCCTGCAGCCGCTTGCCGAGGACGATCTGGCCGACGGTCGGGGCGGACCGCGGTTCACTCATGCCGTCTACCTCTGCCTCTCGTGCCGCTGGGTTCCAGAAGTGTGCCATGGCCCCCGTGCGGGGAACATCCTGCAATCCGACGTCTGCATTCTGCAAAGTGCCCCTTGCCAGCTGGCCGTGACGGCAGCGATAGTTGCAGAGTGATCCAGCCCATGAGGCCGCGCTTGCACGGGAGTTGGGCTCCGCCCCGGCCTGCCCTCCCGGTGACGTGTCCCCCCACAGGCACATGGAAGGCAGACACCATGGCTCCCGATGTGCGCTTGACCCGCCTGCCCTGCCATGACTCCTTCCGGCTCCCTGCCGAGAACGGACAGGTCGGCGAGGCACGGCGCAGGGTGCGGTCGATCCTGCTGGGCTGGGGCGCGGACGGCATCGGCGACGACCTGGTGCTCATCGTGAGCGAGCTGTTCACCAACGCCGTGCGGCACAGCGGCGGAGACCGGATAGACGTGGCCCTGTGGACGGCCGAGTCACTGCTCTACGTGGAGGTCACCGACCGGGGCCCGGCGGACAGCCGGCCCACGCCGCGGGTGGCCGCCGCCGACGACGAGGGCGGGCGCGGGCTGATGCTCGTCGAGCACCTGGCGGCACGCTGGGGCTCCGGCGAGGCCCGCACGGGCAGCGGCGGTCACGCCGTGTGGGCGGCGCTGGAACTGAACTGACGGCCCGCCGGGCGGGCTTTCCCTAGACCTTGACGCCGTGCTTGCGCAGGTACGCGAGCGGGCTGACGTCGGACCCGTAGCCCGGGCCGGTACGGACCTCGAAATGCAGGTGCGGGCCCGTGGTGTTGCCGGTGGCGCCGGAGCGGCCGATCTGCTGGCCGGCGCTCACGGTCTGCCCGGCGCGGACGGTGAGCGAGGAGAAGTGGCCGTACTGCGTGTACATCCCGTCGGCGTGCCGGATCACCACCTGGTAGCCGTACGCTCCGCCCCAGCCCGCGGTGACCACGGTGCCGGCGGCGACGGCCTTGACCGAGGTGCCGGTCGGTACGACGAAGTCCTGGCCCGTGTGGTGGCCGCTGGACCACAGCGAACCGGTGGTGCCCCAGGCGGTGCCGAGCCGGAAGCTGCCGCTGATGGGCGACGCGTACGAGGCGTGGTGGGTGGTGTGCGTGGTGTGCGTGGCGGGGGTCTTCGCGGCCGGTTTCGCCTTCGTCGCAGGCTTGGCCTTGGTCGCGGCCGAGGCCGTGGCCTTCGTGCCGCCGGGCAGGGACAGCCGCTGGCCGGGCAGGATGAGGTCCGGGTCCTGGCCGACGGTGGCGCGGTTGGCCTCGTAGAGGCGGTGCCAGCCGCCGCTCACGTCGTGCTCGTCGGCGATTCCGGACAGCGTGTCGCCGCTGACGACCTCGTAGCCGCCGCTCCTGCTCTTCGTGGGCCCGCTGCCGGTCCCGGCCTCGGCCTTGCTCTTCGGCTCGGCCTCGGCCTTGGTGGCGGGCGCGGCCTTGACCTTGGCCTTGACCTTGGTGGCGGCCTTCTCCGTGTACGTGTACTTGTGCACCTCGGTGCGGGTCAGCCCGGCCTTCACCGAGCACACCGGCCAGGCCGTCGGGCCCTGGGCCGCCAGGACCTTCTCGGCCACGGCTATCTGCTCCTGCTGGGTGGCGAGGTCGGCGCGGGCCCCGTACGCGGAGCCTCCGTACGCCTTCCACGTGGACTGTTTGAACTGCAGCCCGCCGTAGTACCCGTTGCCCGTGTTGATGCTCCAGTTGCCGCTGCTCTCGCAGTCGGCGACCTTCTCCCAGGTGGTGGCGGTTGCCGCGCTCGCGCTGGGGGCACCGATGAGCGGCAGGGCGATACCCGCGCCGCCCGCCGTGGCGGCGACGGAGATCCGGTTCAGCCGACCGGGCTGGGCCGGGCGGCGGTGGCGTCCGATTACGGGCATGAGTGACCGTCCTCTGCGTTCCGTTCGAGCCATTAGCGCAGAAGGACCCCCGGGCCACAAGACCCTGTGCGTTTCAGGAAGTTCGGGCCGGAAGCGGCAACGGGAGCCCCGGCAGGCCGTCGATGCTGGTGGCGAGGTACGGCTTCTTCTCGCAGTAGTCGTTGAAACTTTCGTCGGTCTCCCGGCCGAAACGGCGGGTGTGCAGGTCTCGGTCCTCGACGTAGTCCATGAAGGGCACCGCGTACCCGCAGGAGTCGCTGACCCGTTCCGCCGTGACGACGATGACGGCCCGGCAGTCGGTCCGGGTGCGGCAGTCCTCGCCGAAGCGCGCGATCAGACCGTCCCAGCGGGGGTCGTCGCGGAAGACCGGCTCGCCCCTGCCGTGCACGCGGACGATGTTGGGCGGGCCGTCGAAGGCGCACCACATGAGGGTGATGCGGCCGTTCTCCCGCAGATGGGCGATGGTCTCGGCACCGCTGCCGCCGAGGTCGAGGTAGGCCAGCGTGAGATCGTCGATGATCACGAAGGAACCCTCGGTGAGGCCCTTCGGGGAGAGGTTGACGCGGCCGTCGCCGGCCAGTGGCGCGGTGCCGGTGAAGAAGATTTTCTGCTTCAGGATGAACGACCGCAGACGGCCGTCGATGCGCTCATAGATCTTTCCCATGCAATGAATTATCAGTGCTGCCCGCACGGATCCGTGTGATTATTGACCGATGAACGAAGATCGTCCGAATGCTTTCGAGCGCGTGCTGACCGAGCGCCTCGAACTGCGCGCCGTCTCGATGGCGGATGTGGCCCCGCTCTTCGCCATCAACTCCGACCCGGACACCTGGCGGCACGCCCCCGAGGAGCGGCACACCACGGCCGACCAGACCCGCGTGTGGATCGACCGGGCCGCCGCCCGCTGGCGCACGGACGGGCTGAGCTACTGGTGCGTACGGCTGCGCGGCGAGGGCTCGACGATCGGCGTCGGCGGGGTGCAGCGGCACGCCAGCGGCGGCTGGAACCTCTACTACCGCTTCGCCCCCTCCTCCTGGGGCCGGGGCTTCGCCACCGAGATGTCCCGGGCCGCCGTGAAGGCCGCCCACAGCGTCGACCCCGACGCCCCGGTCTTCGCCTGGATCCTCGACCACAACGCGGCCTCACGACGGGTCGCCGAACGCCTGGGCCTGCGGAACTACGGCGAGTTCCTGGACACCAACGACGGTGTGGCCCGTCTGACCTACGCCGACCGGCCGCCGCTGATCCTCGGCCCGGCCGTCGCCTCAGTCGTCCTTGACGGTGATCCCGACGGTCGCGGCGAGGGCCGGCGCCAGCTCCAGTAGCTGTCCCGTGCCGATGACCGCGCCGCGCAGCGACTCGTATCCGTCGGCGAGGTCGAGGCGGGTCGCGCCGCGCAGGTCGGTCCGTTTGAGGACCGCCCCGCCCAGCCGTATCCGCTCCAGCGCCGACCCGGGGAACGTCACCCCGTCCAGCTTCGCCCCGCCCAGATCCACGTCCCGCAGCACGCAGTCCTCGAAGACCACGTCGTACAGCGCGGCGCCGCGCAGATTGACCGAGTCGAACTTGCAGCGCCGGAAGACCACCCGCCGAAGCACCGAACCGAAGGCCTCCACCCCCGCGAGGACGCAGCCGTCGGCCGTGGTGTCCAGCCAGTCCGACTCGGCGAGCCGGGTGCCGACGAAGCGGTCGCCACGCAGAAAGACGTCGTTGAGGCGGGCCCGGCGCAGGCTCACGCCGGTGAAGGAACTGTCCGTTATCGCGCACTCAAGGAAGTGCGCCCCGGCCGCCTCGTCGTCCTCGAAGCGCAGGCGGTCGAAGTGGACGGTGTCGTAGCGCGCCTCCACGGCGAGCCCGCCGCCCTCATGGGGCTGGAGCAGGTCCGCGTACGGCAGGTCGCCGAGCTCTTCCGGGATCCGGGACGGTCGTGGGTTCACGATCACCACCGTAAGGGGTGCCACTGACAACGCCCGGCCCGGCGGGCATAAGCGAATTATCGGGCACCTCTTGCTACGTTGCCTGCCATGAGCGCAACGATCCTGGACGCGCGCCCGCTGCCCGCGGTCCGGCTGCCCCGGCGCCCCCGGCGCGGCACCGAACTCGTGCTGCTGCTCTGCGCCGTCGGGATCGGCGTCTACGGCTACTGCGACGTCGGACTGGCCACCACCGGCCGGCTGCCCCGCGACGTCACCGGCTACGCGTGCGCGCTGGGGGCGCTGGCGCTCGTCGCGCACGGCGCGGTGCGGGCGGCGGCCCCGTACGCGGACCCGCTGCTGCTGCCGATCGCCGTCCTGCTCAACGCACTGGGCCTGACCCTGATCCACCGGCTCGACCTGGCGACCCACCGGGCCTCCGCCCCCACCCAGCTGGTCTGGTCGGCCATCGGGGTGGCGCTCTTCGTCACCGTGGTGCTCCTCCTGCGCGACTACCGCTCGGCGGCCCGGTACGCCTACATCTGTGTGGCCGCCGCCCTCGCCCTGATGACCGTGCCGATCCTCTTCCCGGCGGTGAACGGCTCCAGGATCTGGATCCAGTGCGCGGGGCTGTCCATCCAGCCCGGCGAGTTCGCGAAGGTGCTGCTGGCCGTGTTCTTCGCCGCCTACCTGGCCGACAAGCGGCACGCCCTGGCCCATGCCGGCCGCCGGCTGTGGTTCGTCCAGCTGCCCACCGGGCGGGTGCTGGGGCCGGTGCTGGCGGTGTGGGCGATCAGCGTCGGCGTCCTGGTGCTGGAGCGGGACCTGGGCACCTCACTGCTGTTCTTCGGCATGTTCGTGATCCTGCTCTACGTCGCGACCGGCCGCACCGGCTGGATCGCCGTCGGACTGCTCCTGTCCGCGGCCGGGGCGGCGCTGGTCGGCGGGCTCGAACCGCACGTCCACAGCCGGGTCCAGGACTGGCTGCATCCCTTCGCCAGCATCGACGCGGGCCGGGGGCCGGGCCAACTCGCCGAGTCGCTCTTCGCGTTCGCCGCCGGCGGGGCGCTGGGCACCGGACTGGGCCAGGGGCACTCGGTGCTCATCGGCTTCGCCGTCAAGTCCGACTTCGTCCTGGCCACCGCCGGCGAGGAGCTGGGGCTGGCGGGGCTGAGCGCGATCTTCCTGCTCTACGCCGTGCTGACCGCCCGCGGCTACAGCGCCGGACTCGCGATGCGCGACCCCTTCGGGCGGCTGCTGGCGATCGGCCTCGCCTCGGTCGTCGCACTCCAGGTGTTCGTCATCGCCGGCGGTGTGACGGACCTGATCCCGCTCACCGGCATGGCGATGCCCTTCCTGGCCCAGGGCGGCTCGTCGGTCGTCACCAACTGGGTCATCGTCGCGCTGCTGATGCTGCTCAGCGACACCGCCGGCCGGACCGCCGACGACGGGACCGCCCCGTGAACCGCCACGCCCGGCACGCCGCCGCCTTCTGCCTGCTGCTGTTCGCCGCGCTGCTGGTGAACGCCTTCCGGGTGCAGCTCGTGGACTCCGCCGCCTACGACCGCAATCCCGCCAACCGCCGCCCGCTGATCGCCCGTTACGACCATCCGCGCGGCGACATCCTGGTCGGCGGCCGCCCGGTGACCGGCTCCCGCCGCACCGGCCACCAGCTCAGATACGTACGCACCTACACCGACGGCCCGCTCTACGCCCCCGTCACCGGCTTCGCCTCGCAGACCTACGGCGGCACGCTCGTCGAGGCCGCCGCCGACGGCATCCTCGCCCCCGGCGACGACGTGCACACCACCGTCGACCCCGCCGCCCAGCGCGCCGCCTACGAGGGCCTCGGCCGCAAGAAGGGCGCCGTCGCGGCCCTGGACCCGGCGACCGGACGCGTCCTGGCCCTGGTCAGCACGCCCTCGTACGACCCGGGTTCCATCGCCGGCGCCGGAACGCGGACCACCGGCGCCTGGGCGGACCTGCTCGGCGACCCCGGCCGGCCGATGCTCAACCGGGCGCTGCGCCAGACCTATCCCCCGGGCTCCGCCTTCAAGACGGTCACCGCCGTGGCCGCGCTCGCCGTCGGGGCCGTCACGGACCTCGACGCGCCCACCGACTCGCCCGACCCCTACCCGCTGCCCGGCTCCACCGTCCGGCTCACCAACGAGTCGCGGTCCTCCGACGCCTGCCGCGACGCGAGCCTGCGGCTGGCCTACGAGATCTCCTGCAACACCGTCTTCGGCAAGCTCGGTGTCGACACCGGACTGCGCGCCATGGCCACCACCGCCGAGGCCTTCGGCTTCAACGACCGTTCGCTGCGCATCCCGTCCCGCGCCGCCACCAGCGTCTTCGACACCCGGGTGGACCGTGCCCAGCTCGCCCTGTCCTCCATCGGCCAGTACAACACCGCCGCCACGCCCCTGCAGATGGCCATGGTCGCCGCCGCCGTCGCGAACGGCGGCACCCTGATGCAGCCCCACATCATCGACCACGGCTACGGCTCGCCCTTCTCGGACTTCTCCGTCTACCGGCAGGTCATGAACCCCGCCGTGGCCGCCCGGATGCAGGAGCTGATGACCGGTGCGGTCACCGACGGCACCGGCCGCAACGCCGCCATCCGCGGCGCGGTCGTCGGCGGCAAGACCGGCACCGCCCAGAACGGCGAGAACAACCGCGGCACCCCGCTGGCCTGGTTCATCTCCTGGGCGCATCCCGTGCGGTCCCCGGGCCCGTCGGTCGCGGTCGCCGTCGTCGTCGAGGACGCCGCGGCCGACCGGGCCGACATCAGCGGCGGCGGCAACGCGGCGCCCGTCGCGCGGGCCGTGATGCGGGCCGTGCTGCGGACGGCACTGCGGTAGTGTGACCCGACCGGATCGAGGTACCGAGGAGGTGAGCCCCATTACCGCTCCAGCAGTACGGGTGCTCCCCGCCCGCGGCGACGCCTAGGCGTACGGACCGCCGGGAGCCCCGCCAGGCTTCCCGAAAGGCATTTCCTGTGCCCTCCGTTTCCGTGTCCGACATCGTCACCAGGCTCCGCGCCGCCGGCTGCGTCTTCGCCGAGGACGAGGCCCGGCTGATCGTCTCCACCGCGCGCGACTCCGCCGAGCTCGACGCCATGACCGACCGCCGCGCCGTCGGCCTCCCCCTCGAACACGTCCTGGGCTGGGCCGAGTTCTGCGGTCTGCGGCTCTCCCTCGACCCCGGCGTCTTCGTACCCCGGCGGCGCACCGAGTTCCTGGTCCGGCAGGCCGCCGCCCTCGCTCCGCCCGGGGCCGTCGTCCTCGACCTGTGCTGCGGCTCCGGCGCCCTGGGCGCCGCCCTCGCCGCCGCCCTGACGCCCGGTTCCGGCCCTGCTGTCGGTTCCGCCCCGGGCGGGCTCCACGCCGCCGACATCGACCCCGCCGCCGTCCGCTGCGCCCGCCGCAACCTCGCCCCGTTCGGCGGCCAGGTCCACGAGGGCGACCTGTACGACCCGCTGCCGGCGTCGCTGCGGGGCCGGGTCGACATCCTGCTGGCCAACGTCCCCTACGTACCCTCCGGGGAGATCGCGCTGCTGCCGGCGGAGGCCCGTGTCCACGAGGCCCGGGTCGCCCTCGACGGCGGCAGCGACGGTCTGGACATCCTGCGCCGGGTCGCCGCCGGGGCTCCGGGCTGGCTCGCTCCCGGCGGGCGTCTGCTCTTCGAGACCAGCGAACGCCAGGCGCCGCAGGCCGTCGAGGTCGTCGCCGGCTGCGGCCTGACCGCCCGTACGGCCACGTCCGACGAGCTGTACGCGACCGTCGTCGTCGGGACACTGTGCCCGTGACCCTCCCCGGCGCGGCGGCCGGGGCGGCTCAGCCCCGGCCGTCCGGCGCGGACTCTTCGGACTCCGTGCCCGCCGCGACGGCGTCCGTGACCTCGGCCACCCGGGCCGCCTCCTCGGCGGCGAAGCGGTCGGCGTCCAGCCGCTCGGCGATCTCCTCGTCCTGCGCCATGAGCAGGTCGAGGCTGGTGTCGCCCATGTCCAGGACGCCCATGTCGACGTAGGCCCGCTGGAGGCGCTCGCCCCACAGGCCGATGTCCTTGACGCACGGCACGATGCGGCTGAAGAGCAGCCGCCGGAAGAGGTGGAGGTACTCGGAGCGCTCGCTCAGTTCGTCGGCCTCGGCGCGGGGGATGCCGAAGTCCTCCAGGACCTCGGAGCCGCGCAGCCGGTCGCGCATGAGGTAGCAGCCCTCGATGACGAACTCCTCGCGTTCGCGCAGTTCGGCGTCGGTGAGCTGCTTGTAGTAGTCGCGCAACGCCATTCGCCCGAAGGCGACATGGCGGGCCTCGTCCTGCATGACGTAGGTGAGGATCTGCTTGGGGAGGGGCTTGTCGGTGGTGTCGCGGAGCATGCCGAAGGCGGCCAGCGCGAGGCCTTCGACGAGGACCTGCATGCCGAGGTAGGGCATGTCCCAGCGGGAGTCGCGCAGGGTGTCGCCGAGCAGCGCCCGCAGGGAGTCGTTGATGGGGTACGTCATGCCGATCTTGTCCCTGAGGAAGCGGGCGTAGATCTCGGCGTGGCGGGCCTCGTCCATGGTCTGGGTGGCGGAGTAGAACTTGGCGTCGAGGTCGGGGACGGACTCCACGATGCGGGCGGCGCAGATCATGGCGCCCTGTTCACCGTGCAGGAACTGGCTGAACTGCCAGGAGGCGTAGCGGCGGCGCAGTTCGCGGCGGTCGCCCTCGGACATCCGGTCCCAGTGGCGGGTGCCGTAGAGGGTGAGGTTCTGGTCAGGGACGCCCAGCGGGTCGTAGGGGTCGACCTCGATGTCCCAGTCGATCCGGGTCGCGGCGTCCCACTGCTTGTCCTTGCCCTTCTGGTAGAGGGCGAGGAGGCGGTCGCGTCCGTCGTCGTAGTCCCAGGAGAAGCGGGCGGCTCCGGTGGCTTCGACTTCCCACATGCTCTCGGACATTGGCATCCCCTTACCGCCCCTGGTGTTCCCCGGGGTATTGACGGGCTTGCTGACACAGAGTCTCATAAGGGCATGGTCGCTGTAAGCCCCCCTGCGTCGCGCGAAAAGGTAGCGGAGCGTCTGCTGGACGCCTCCGCCAAGCACTCATTCGACCCCGACACCGAACTGGACTGGGACAGCCCCTTCGAGGAGGGGAAGTGGTTCTGGCCACCGGAGCTTTGCTCGCTGTACGACACGCCGCTGTGGAAGCAGCTGGGCGAGGAGCAGCGGATCGAGCTGAGCCGGCACGAGTCGGCCTCGCTGGCCTCGATCGGCATCTGGTTCGAGATCATCCTGATGCAGCTGCTGCTGCGGCACACCTACGATCTCGACCCGACCAGCGGGCATGTGCGGTACGCCCTCACCGAGATCGCCGACGAGTGCCGGCACTCCAAGATGTTCGCCCGGCTGGTGACCCGGCTGGGCACGCCGGTCTACCGCCCGTCCCGCCGCGACCATGCTCTGGGCCGGGTCCTGAAGACGGTGTCCACCACCCCGGGCGCCTTCACCGGCACGCTGCTCGCCGAGGAGATCCTCGACTGGATGCAGCGGCTGACCTTCCCCGACGAGCGGGTCCAGCCCCTGACCCGCGGGGTCACCCGGATCCATGTCGTCGAGGAGTCCCGGCACATCCGCTACGCCCGGGAGGAGCTGGCCCGCCAGATGACGACCGCCCCGCGCTGGGAGATCGGCCTCACCCGGGTCGCCTCCGGAGAGGCGGCGCGCGTCATCGCCCGCTCGCTGATCCGGCCCGAGGTGTACGCCGCCGTCGGGCTCGACCCGGCGCACGCCGCCGAGGTGGCCCGTACCAGTGCCCACCGCCGCGACATCATGCGGCAGTCGGCGGCCAAGCTGATGATCTTCCTGGAGGAGATCGGCATGCTGCGCGGTCCGGCGCTGCCACTGTGGCGGCGTTCGGGTCTGCTCGGCTGACCGGTGCGCCGGTGATCCCGCCGGTTACGCTGCCCGCATGGACAGCAGCAAGCGCGCATACACCCGGCTCAGCGTCGAACAACGCCGTACGCAGCTGCTCGCCGCGGCGATCGACCTGTTCGGGCACCGCCGCCCCGACGACGTCTCGATCGACGACGTCGCGGCGGCCGCCGGGGTCTCGCGGCCGCTGGTCTACCGCTACTTCCCCGGCGGCAAGCAGCAGTTGTACGAGGCCGCGCTGCGCAACTCGGCCGACGTGCTGCGCGGGTGCTTCGTGGAGCCGCCGGAGGGCGAGATGACCCTCCGGCTGTCCAACGCCGTCGACCGCTATCTGGCGTACGTCGACGAGCACGACGACGCGTACTCGGCGCTGCTGCGCGGCGGCAGTGTCGCCGAGACCCGCCGCACGACCGCCATCGTGGACGAGGTGCGGCGGGCCGCCGCCGACGAGATCCTGGGGCACCTGGGAAGGCCGGAGCCCGGGCCCCGGCTGGCCATGATGGTCAGGTCCTGGATCGCCTCGGTCGAGGCGGTGTCGCTGACCTGGATCGACGAGGGCAAGCAGCCGCCCGCGGCGGAGCTGCGGGGCTGGCTGGTCGACCACTTCATCGCGCTGCTGCTGGTGTCGTCCACCACCGACGAGGAGACGGCGCGGGCGGCGCGGGCCGCGCTGGCGCAGGAGACCGCGGGGAGCCCGGCGGGCGACCTGGCCCGGCGGGTCGTGCCGCTGGCCGAGTCGCTCGCGCACCTGCTGCCGCCGGGCTGATCCGCGGTCCACGGTGGCGCCGGTCCGCGGCAGGGTGGGCCACCGACAGGGCCGGCCACCGACAGCGCGGGGCGGACCGGGGTCTTCCGGTCCGCCCCGCGCTTGTGTTCCCCGTCCGGTCACATCGGCGGGTTGCCGTGTTTGCGGGCGGGCAGCTGCGCGTGTTTGGCGCGCAGCATGGCCAGGGACCGGATGAGTACGGTCCGGGTGTCGGCGGGGTCGATGACGTCGTCGACCAGGCCGCGTTCGGCGGCGTAGTAGGGGTGCATCAGCTCTTCCTGGTACTGCTTGATGCGTTCGGCGCGGGCCGCCTCCGGGTCGGGGGCGGCGGCGATCTCGCGCCGGAAGACGACGTTGGCGGCGCCCTCGGCACCCATCACGGCGATCTCGTTGGTGGGCCAGGCGTAGGTGAGGTCGGCGCCGATGGACTGGCTGTCCATGACGATGTAGGCACCTCCGTAGGCCTTGCGCAGGATCAGCGAGATCCGGGGGACGGTGGCGTTGCAGTACGCGTACAGCAGCTTGGCACCGTGCCGGATGATGCCACCGTGCTCCTGCTCCCGGCCGGGCAGGAAGCCGGGCACGTCGACCAGGGTGACCAGCGGAATGCTGAAGGCGTCGCACATCTGGACGAAGCGGGCGGCCTTCTCGCTGGCGTTGATGTCCAGGACCCCGGCGAGGGCGGCGGGCTGGTTGGCGACGATGCCGACGACGTGACCGTCCAGGCGGGCCAGGGTGCAGATGATGTTGGCGGCCCAGGTCTCGTGGATCTCGAAGAAGTCGCCGTCGTCGACGATCTCCTCGATCACCTTGCGCATGTCGTAGGAGCGGTTGCCGTCGGCCGGCACCAGGTCCAGGAGGGAGTCGTTGCGCCGGTCGGCGGGGTCGGAGGCGGGGACGGCGGGCGGGAGTTCGCGGTTGTTGGAGGGGAGCAGGGAGACCAGGTAGCGGACCTCCTCCAGGCAGCCTGCCTCGTCGTCGTGGACGAAGCCGGCGGCGCCGGAGACCGAGCCGTGCACCTGGGCGCCGCCGAGGCCGTCGTGGCTGATCTTCTCGCCGGTGACGGCCTGTACGACGTCCGGGCCGGTGATGTACATCTGCGAGGTGCCGCGCACCATGAACACGAAGTCGGTGAGCGCCGGGGAGTAGGTGGCGCCGCCCGCGCAGGGGCCGAGCATGACGGAGATCTGCGGGATCACCCCGGAGGCGCGGACGTTGCGGCGGAAGATGCCGCCGTAGCCGGCGAGGGCGGTGACCCCCTCCTGGATCCGGGCGCCGGCGCCGTCGCTGAGGCTGATCAGCGGGGCGCCGGACGACTCGGCCATGTCCATGATCTTGTGGATCTTGGTGGCGTGGGCCTCGCCGAGCGAGCCTCCGAAGATCCGGAAGTCGTGGGCGTAGACAAAGACCGTACGGCCGTGGATCAGCCCCCAGCCGGTGACCACCCCGTCGGTGTAGGGGCGGCGGTTCTCCAGGCCGAAGCCGGTGGCGCGGTGGCGCCGCAGCGGCTCGATCTCGGTGAAGGTGCCTTCGTCGAAGAGCAGGTCCAGCCGCTCGTGGACCGTCAGTTTCCCTTTGGCCCACTGCTGTTCGGAGGCGTGCGGGCCGGGTCCCTGCCGCGCCGCCTCCTTCACCCGCCGCAGGTGCGCCGCCCGCGCCCTGGGGTCCTGGCGCGGCGGGGGTGCCGGGGCGTCTTCCGTCACCGGGGCGGGTGGCGCCGTGACGGTGATGGTGTCGGTGGCGGTCTCATCGGTGATGGTCATATTTCAGCCTTCATCCCATCGGGCCGCGGCACCACCCCTACCTGCCCCCGACTGCGTTCCGGGCCCAGCATCAGTACTGCGGCGACCGCCGCGACCAGGCAGGCCCCGGCGCCGGCGAGATAGGCCATGTGGGTGCCCTCCATGAAGGCCTCGCCGACCCGGGCCAGGACCACCGGCCGGATCTGCTCGGGCAGTTGTGCGGCTCCGGACAGGTCGCCGGACGCGATCCGGTCGACGGCCGCCCGGGGCAGCGGCAGGCCGGCGAGCGCCGCCGGGGCCGCCGTGGCCAGGTGGTGGGTGACCAGGGCGCCGGAGACGGCCACCCCGAACACCGAGCCGACCTGCCGCGAGGTGTAGCCCACCCCGGAGCCGGTACCGGCCCGTTCCTCGGGGACGGCCCGCAGCAGCGCCGCCGTCACCGGGGGCCCGGCGAAGCCCGCGCCCAGGCCGAGCAGCAGGAACTGCCACCAGTAGCTCGCGAAGCCGTCCTGGTAGTGCAGCAGCCGCAGCCCCAGCAGGCTGCCGGCGGTGGCCAGCGCGCCGATGAGGGCGGTCAGCCGCACCCCGATCCGCTCGCCCAGCACCACTCCCACGATCGACGCGACGGTGACGGTCGCGGTCATCACGACCGTACGGACGCCGGCCTGCACCGGGCTGAGGCCGTCCACCTCCTGCAGGGTGAGCATCAGCAGGAACACGGCGCCGAACATGGCCCCGAACACCGCGAAGTTGATGATCGCCCCGGCGCCGACGTGCGGATGCCGGAAGAAGCCCAGCGGCAGCATCGGGTGCTCCTGACGGGCCTCCCAGAACAGGAAGACGGCCAGGGACAGCGCGGAGGCGGCGAAGCAGCCCAGGATGCGGGCCGAGGTCCAGCCCGCCGAGTTGCCCTCGATCAGGGCGTAGGTGAGCAGCCCGACGCCGGCCACGAAGAGCCCCTGCCCGACCAGGTCCATCCCGGTCCGGCGCTCGGGACGGGTGTGCGGCAGCAGCACCGTCAGTACGGCGACGGCGAGTACACCGACCGGCAGGTTGACCCAGAACACGCTCTGCCAGCCGTACTGTTCGACCAGGACGCCGCCGATCAGCGGCCCGGCGGTCAGGGCCAGGCCGGCCACCGCGGACTGGACGCCGACCATGCGGCCGCGTGCCTTCGCGTCGGGGTAGAGCTGGGTGATGATCACCATGGAGACGGGCATCAGGACGGCGCCGGTGACGCCCTGCGCGGCGCGGGCGGCCAGCAGCATGCCGACCGAGCCGGACAGCGCGCACCAGGCGGAGGTGAGCGTGAAGCCGACGAGGGCGCCGACGAACAGCCGCTTGGCGCCGATCCGGTCGGCGAGGGCGCCGGCGCTGAGCAGCAGGCAGGAGAAGGTCAGCAGATAGGAGTCGACGACCCACTGCAGGCCGCGTACGTCGGCGTCCAGCTTCTCCTGGAGGTCGGGCAGCGCGACGTTGACGACGGTGGTGTCCAGGAACACCAGGAACAGCCCGCTGAACAGGGCCACGAGCAGCAGCGGGCTGACCCGCCCGGCGCCCTTCCCGGCAGCGGAGGCGGTGCCGGGGCCGGTGCCGGTGCCGGGGCCGGTGCCGGTGCCGGGGCCGGTGCCCGGGTCAGGGGACGACGCCGAGGAGGCGGGCTCACTCATCGCGCTCGCGCCACCCCTCGAACTC
This sequence comes from Streptomyces sp. RLA131, assembly GCF_056270125.1. Classification (NCBI taxonomy): domain Bacteria; kingdom Bacillati; phylum Actinomycetota; class Actinomycetes; order Kitasatosporales; family Streptomycetaceae; genus Streptomyces; species Streptomyces sp. RLA131. The sequence continues at coordinate 5,606,548 of NZ_JBWDOQ010000002.1, read as the reverse complement.
GACCAGGTCGTGGGCGCTGAAGACCTCCACGTCGGTGCTGTCCCGCAGTTCGCGCAGCCGCGCCACATTGGGCAGCCGCTCGGGGAGCACCTCCACCTTGCGCTGGAAGGCGCGCAGTCCCGGCGTGCAGTACGGCGGGGTCTCCACCTCGCCGTGGAACATGTAGGCGTCGCCGGCGTGCAGCAGCCGGCGTTCCCCGGTGTCGACGGCCACCGCGATGTGACCGCGGGTGTGGCCGGGCAGCGGGACGAGCAGGATCTCCGGCGGCAGCCCGGGGATTTTGCGTACCGCCTCGAAGCCGAACCACCGCTCTCCCTCGGCGAGTTCGTGGGTGACCCACTTCGGCCCGTGCTCCCACTGGGTGGGCCGGTAGCGGGCCCGCTCCAGCTTGGTCGCCGGGTTCATGGCGGCGTGGTGCTCCGGCTCGTAGACGTGCACCTCGGCGTGCGGGAAGTCGGCGAGGCCGCCGGTGTGGTCGCGGTCGAGGTGGGTGAGCACGATGTGCCGTACGTCCGTGGGGTCGTAGCCCAGCGCGGCCAGCCGGCGCACCGCGGTCTCCTCCGGCCGCAGTACCGGCCGGGAGCGCAGCAGGAAGGAGCGGCCCAGCCGGCCCACCGGGTCGGCGATGTCGCGGGTGCCGAAGCCGGTGTCGACGAGCACCAGTTCGCGGTCGGTCTCGATCAGCAGGCAGTGGCACACCATGTGCCCGGCTCTGAAGAAGCTCCCGTCCCCGTTGATCAGCCGGCGCGAAGGCGGCCGGTACGTCCCGAAGTTGAGGTGCCGCACACGCATCTTCTCTTCCTCTCACTCTGGCTACGGCTCTGGTGCTGCTACGCGTCCCCGGCCGCCCGGCGGGCCAGGAGCGCCAGGTACGCCCTCAGCAGCGGGCGGGCCGGGCCGCCGACCGGCAGCCACGGTGCCCGGGCCCGGTGCCAGGGCATGGCGGGCGGCGGCGGGGCCTGGCCGGTCAGTACGTCGGCCAGGTAGGCGCCGGTCGCCACCGACAGGGCCAGGCCGTGCCCGCAGCAACCGCCGGCGAACCAGGTCCCGGGGGCGGCCTGTCCGACCACCGGCAGGTCGTCGCCGGTCATGCCGATCCGGCCGGACCAGCGGTGGGTGATCCGGGCCGGTACGGGCAGCCGGCCGGCCAGCCACTCCCAGGCCGCCTCGTGCCGCCGCGGCCGGCCGTCCGGCGGGCAGCCGACCGGGCCGCCGCCCATGACCAGCCGGCCGTCCGGGGTCAGCCGGTAGTACGGGGCCAGCGGTGTCACGTCGATGACCGCCTCGCGGCCCAGCTCCTCGCGGGCGGCGGGCGGCAGCGGGGCGGTGGCGAGGGCGTGCAGTTCCAGCGGGGCGACCGTGCCGACCGGCAGCCGCAGCGGACCGGCGAAGCCGCCCGCGGCGACCACCGTGGCGCGCCGGGCCCGTACGGTGCCGCGCGGCAGGGTCAGTTCCCCGCCGCCCAGCCGCAGCACCGGGCTGTGGTCGTAGCGGCGGACGCCGAGCCGGGCCACCTCGGCGGCCAGCGCGGCGACCAGCGCAGCCGGGTCGAGGCCGGCGGCGACCGGGAAGCGCAGCGCCGCGCGGAAGCGTCCGGGGTCGGGCAGCAGCAGCGGGTCGAGGCCGAGTTCGTGGTAGGACCGTGCCTGGCGGAGCAGAGTGCGTTCGGCGCGCGGGGAGTTGGCGACCAGCAGCTGGCCGTCGACGGACAGGCCGCAGTCGGCGCCGAGTTCCTCGACGAGCCGGACGGCCTGCCGCACCCATGTGACGCTGGCCTCGTAGCAGGCGCGGGCGGTCGCGTCGCCGAACCGGCGGCGTGCCGTGTCGATCGCCGGTCCGATCCGCGGGCCGAGCAGTCCGGTGCCGCGCCCGCTGGCGCCGGCTCCGGGCTGCCCGGCGTCGACGAGCAGCACGTCGAGTGACGGGTCGCGGCGGATCAGGTGGTAGGCGGTGGCCAGCCCGGTCAGCCCGGCGCCGACGATCGCGACATCGGCGGTCAGCCGTCCCTCGGCCCGGGGGGCCGGCGGGGTGTCGGGCCGGCGCCACGGCGGCTCAGCGACTCGCGTACGCATCCTGCCGCTCCCCCGTGACGAGTCCCCGGAACCGCTGGTCGTGCCAGACCAGGGGTTCGCCCCCGCCGCTGCGCACGGAGGCCACTCTGCCCACGACGACGCTGTGATCGCCATACCGCCGCTCGTCGGCCAGCACGCACGACGCCCAGCCCAGGGAGTCGGCGAGCACCGGGATGCCCAGCGACCACTGGAACTCCACCCCGTCGAACTTGCCCGGCCCGGCCTTGCCGGCGAAGACCGAGGCCAGCGCGGACTGGTCGGCCCGCAGCAGGTGGATGGCGAAGGCGCGCCGGGTGCGGATCGCGGCCAGGGTGGCGGAGCCGCTGCTGATGCAGGCCAGCATCATGGGCGGGTGCAGGGACAGGGTGGTCACGGCCGACGCGGTGAGTCCCAGTGGCTCGCCGTCGGGGCCGCAGGTGGTCACCACGGTCACGCCGGCGGCGAGCTTGCGGTAGAGGTCCAGACAGCTCTCCGGGGAGCGGTCCGGCCCGCCCGCGTACGCGCGGCTCAGCACCGCTCCGGCGTGGTTCACGGCTGTGCCGCTCCCGCCGTGACGGCCCGGTCCTCGGTGACGGTCTCCTGCACCTCGCCGAGCAGACCGGCGAGGATCTTGAGGATGTTGTCCCGGAGCGCGGCCTCCGCGACCGGTTCGAGGATCGCCGCCAGGGTGGGGATCCCGAGGTCGAACTCGGCCTCGAAACGCACCAGGGTGCCGCCGCCGTCGGCGGTGACGCGCCAGGTGCCGCGGAAGGTCGCGAAGTCCCCGGTGACCTGCTCGAAGCCCAGGGACAGCTGCTCGGGGGCGAAGGTGTCGCGCTCGGTCCACTTGAGCAGGCCGTTGCGGAAGTGGACCGTCCACTCCGACAGTACGGAGCCGTCCGGCGACGGCGGGTGCACGACCACGTTCTCCACGGTCGCGGTCAGCTCGGGGTAGCGGGCGAACTCACTGATCCGGTCGTAGGCCTCGGCGGGGGCGACCGCCGGGGCGAGTGCGTCGATGATTACGGTGGGCATGTCGGGTTCCTTGTCATCAGGCGCGTTCCGCGACCGCGGTCAGCGCTTCGTCGAGCACCCGCAGGAAGAGCTGGACCTCGTCCTCGGTCAGCGTCGCCGGCGGGGTGAAACGGATCACCTCCGAGGCGTTCAGGGAGTGGTTGACCAGGACGCCCCGCTCCATGAACTCCAGCAGCAGCTCACCGACGTACCGCTGGTGCGCCGCCTCCATCCCGATCAGCAGGCCGCGTCCCCGGATGTCGGCCACCAGGTGCGGCGCCCGCCGGTCCACCACGGTCCGGATGCCGGCGAGCAGCCGGGTGCCGAGCACGGCGGCCCGGTCCACGATCCCCTCGTCGCGGATGGTCTCCACCGCCGCGCGGGCAGCGGCGCAGGCGATGGGGGACGCCCCGAAGGTGGAGGAGTGCAGGATCGGGTCCCGTCCGAAGGGCAGATACGCCGCCGGCCGGGCGACCATCGCCGCCGCCGGCACCACTCCCCCGGACAGGCCCTTGCCGACGAGCAGCACATCGGGCACGACCGCCTCGTTCTCGCAGCCGAACCAGACTCCGAGCCGGCCGAGGCCGCTCTGGATCTCGTCCACGATCAGGAACGCGTCGAACTCCCGGCACAGTTCGGCGACGCCGTGCAGATAGCCGGGCGGTGGCACCCGCACCCCGCCCTCGCCCTGTACGGGTTCGACGATGACGCAGCCGCGTCCGCCGCTGGCCGCCAGCGCGTCGCGCATCGCCATCAGGTCGCCGAAGCGGACCTGCCGGGTGTCCGGCAGCAGGGGCCGGAACGGCTCCTGGTACTTGCTGTTGGCGGTGACGCTGAGCGCGCCGAGTGTCTTGCCGTGGAAGCCGCGCTCGGTGGTGATCAGCGCGTTCTTGCCGTGGGCCCGGGCCAGTTTCAGCCCGGCCTCGGTCGCCTCGGCCCCCGAGTTGACGAAGTGGACGAAGTCCAGGTCGCCGGGGGTCACCGAGGCCAGGGCCTCGGCCGCGGCGGCGCTCACCGGCTCCAGGAAGACCCGGGTCGCCAGTGGGTGTGCGTCGATCTGCCGTTTGACGGCCTCCACCACCCGGGGGTGGCGGTGGCCGAGGATGAAGACGCCGTAACCGCCGAAGTCCAGGTAGCGCCGGCCGTCGGCGGCGGTGATCCAGGCGCCCTCGGAACGGGTCTCCACGACCGCGCCCAGCATCCGGGCCAGGGAGGCCTTGCCGGGGCCGAAGTGCCGTTCGTAGCGCAGCCCGGTCCGCTCCGCGGCGGTCGCCCCCTCGGCCTCCGGTGACTCCTGCGCCTTCGGTGACTCCTTTGCTTTTTGGGTCAGTTCGCTGTTCACGCCACCGCCTCCCGGGCCGGCATCCTGGTGGCGATCCAGTACTCGATGGACTTCTCGAAGCCGGCCATCAGCGCGGCGTGGGTGACCTCGTCGGCCATGCCCAGCGCCTCGAACGAGGACTCCATCGCGGACGAGACCTGGAACAGCAGCAGCATCTCGATGAAGCCCCGGAACTGCCGTCGCAGCGACGGCGGGACGACGTCCTCCATCAGCGGCATCAGCAGCCGGTCCACGGCCTCCGACGGCATCATCCGCGGCGGGTGCTGCGGGGCGTGGCCGGTGCGTGCGGCGACCCGGAGGATCAGGTCGACGTACTCGCCCAGGGTCGGCGAGTTGCGCCCCGCGGTGAGCCAGTACTCGCCGCTGGTGACACTGCCCCTGATCAGCTTGCCCACGCCGCGGGCCACCACGTCCTGCGGGATGGCGTCGAACGGCGAGCCGGGGTCGGCGGGCACCACCGGGATGGTGCCCTGGACGATGCCGCCCAGCACCTTGTGCATGCCCTGGAACGCGGCGATCCGGCCGGTACGGGAGTCCCCGCCCACCACGGACGGGCGGACGATGGCGGCCGGCAGCCCGCTCTCCCGGACGACCTGCTCGGCGGCGATCTTGGAGTCGACGTAGGCGGCCGGGCCGGTGTCGGCGTTCTCGTCGTCCTGGGGCCGGGCCACGAAGGCGGTACTGACGTAGTAGAAGGGCGCCCCGGCGGACTCGGCGAAGCCGAGCATGTGCCGGGTGCCGGTGACGTTGGCGGCGAACAGCTGCTCGCGGGGGCTGCGCCAGCCGGTGCGGGCCGCTGAGTGCAGCACCACGTCCACCCGGCGGGCCAGCTCCTGGGCGGCCCCGTCCCCCAGCCCCAGCCGCGGGTCGGCCAGGGTGCCCTGGACCTCCTCCACCCGGGGGTCGTCCACAGCGGTCCTGTGCCGCATTCCGATCAGGTGGTAGTCGGTGGCCAGCTCTTCGACGAAGGCCCGCCCGAGCACACCGGTAGCCCCGGTGAGCAGCAGCGTCGGCTTACTCATTGCTCGTGCTCCCTAAACTATTTCCAGCGGCTGGCCGGCGATGTAACGGGCCAGCGGGGCGGACATCTTGCTGCGGCCGGGCGGGTGCAGACCGAGCCCGTTCACGGCGGCCGCGAGGTAGCCGATGTCGTCGGAGCTCATGAAGTTCAGTCCGCCGAGCAGTTCCACGGCCCGGGGCACCACACGGGCGATGGCGTCCTGGGCGGCGTAGCGGACGTACAGCGAGTCCACCAGCAGATCCGGCTCGCACAGGGTGTTGCGGGTCTGCCTGGCCACGTTCTCCACCGCCGCCATGGCCGCCTCGACCTCGCCGACCAGCCGCACCCGCTCGATCTCCGGTATCCGCTCACTGGCGACGAGGCGCTCCACCAGGGCGCTGGCCGCGCCGAGGTAGCTGGCGGTCATCAGCAGCTCGAACCAGACGAACCCGGTGGTCTGGATGGCGTCCAGCACCTCGCCCTCGGGCACGTCGGTACGGACCACCAGGTCGTGCGGCACCAGGACGTCCTTGACGGTGACCTGGTCGCTCTCCGCGCCGGCCAGCGCGAAGCTGCCCCAGAACGGGGCCACGCTGATCCCCGGGCCGTCGGCCGGGATGAGCACCACGGCCAGTTGCTCGCCCGTGCCGTCCTGGCGGGGCACCATGACGCTGGCCGTCAGCAGGTCCATCGAACGGGCCAGGCTGCACGGCCGCTTCGCGCCGCTGACCCGGACCCCGTCCTCGGTGACCTGGCCGGTCATGGTCGGCCGCAGGATGCTGCCGCCGGGCTGTCCCTCGGCGAAGCCGGAGGCCAGCAGCAGGTCGCGCTCCACGATGCCGGCCAGCAGCATCCACTCGAAGCCGTTACCGGTCTCGCTCAGCACCACCAGGCTGGCCAGCGAGAAGTGGTGCATGGTGGTGGCCACCGCCAGTGACGGCGACCGCGAGCCGATGGCCCGCTGCACTCGTACGGCGCTCAGCGCGTCGGCCCCCTTGCCGCCGTGCTCGGTGGGCACCAGCAGCCCGGCGCCCCCCAGTTCCTTGAACGCCTTGATGCCGGGATTCCCCGGGCTCTCCAGCTCGCCGAGCGGACGGCTCGCCAGTTCGGCGTCCAGTCCCGGCAGGAGTGCCTCCAGGGCAGCCCGCTCCCTCCCCAAAAACCCCATGTCCTCTGCCTTTCAAGGATGTTCAGATGGCGTTCGCCAGGCGCATGAGCCGCCAGATCGCCGCCGGACTCGGCTTGCCCTCGAACGCGATGTACTCGGGCAGCACCACATGCGGATCCCATTTCTCCTTGTAGGCGAGCTGGGTCCGCGACGGGTAGACCTTCTCCCCGTGCTCGGCCAGGAAGCGCACGATCCGGCCGACCGTGGGGCTTGCCCCCGCCACCTCGTGCCCGGGGTCCAGCCCCACGAACGGGGTGAAGCCCAGGTGCAGCCACTGCGCGCCCTCACCGGTCAGGGTGCCGACGGCGGCGGCGTTGATCGCCTCCATCACCCCGGGCGGCGCCTCCCTGCGCCGCCGGGTCAGGTCGTGCAGCCAGCCCGGCCGGCTGCCGTGGACCGGCGAGTACGAGATGTAGCCGATCGCCGCCCCGTCGATCCGGCCCACGAACAGCCGCCGCAGCGACGCCGCCTCCCCCGTACGCTCCCCGATCAGGAACGCCAGCTCCTTGGCGAACCGCCCCTTGCCGCGCAGCCAGTCCCGGTCCAGCTCGGTCAGCTCGGCGTCGACCGCGACCGGGTCGGCCTCCTCGACGACCAGCCCGCTGCGCCTGGCGCGGGAGATCTTGTTGCGCAGCCGTACGAACTTCGAACCGCGCAGGGTGAAATCGGCCAGCCGGATCACATACGAGGAACCGATCTGGTTGACCGTGAAACCGCCCTCCGCATAGAGGCCGGCCTCCGCGTCCTGGAGCTGTACCGCGACGATCCGCTTGCGTATTCCCGCGGCGTGCGCGCGGAAAGCGGCGAGCAGGGCGGCCCGGTCGGCCGGCGCGGCGAACGGCGCCGCGAACTGGACGAGAAAGCGGCCCGATGTGCGATAGGCGACCAGTCCGTCGATTCCGTCGGTCCGGAAGTACTCGGTCCCCTTGTTGAGGGCGAGAAAGGCACTGGAGTTGTCCGCGTGCCGGGCGAGAGTTCCGTGGATGTCCTCAAGCGCGGGAGTGGCTGACAGCATCAGCGGAACTCCTCACCGTGACGGGGGAGATCCGGCCGGCCGACTCGTACTCCCTCTCGAAGGCGGCGAACAGCCGGTGCCTCTCCGGCTCGAACCGGACCCCGAAGGGCTTGAGGGAGTTGCCGAAGATACCGCGGTCGCCGAGCAGGTGGATGGGAAGGGCGAGCAGCGCCCACTCCGGCTTCACCAGCCAGGCCCACAGGCCGGCGACGACGCTGCCGGTCACCAGGCTGTGCATGACGTTGTACGCCACGTAGAAGCCCTTGGGAATATCCCCGGTGGCCGACCTGCGGAAGGCGATCGCGCCGGGGATGTATCCGATCAGGTCGATGACCACGAACAGGCCGATGAACACCGGCCATTCGATCTTTCCGAAATGGATGATGGCGAGGACAATGGCGACGCCGAGTCCTACGAGCCACTCCAGACGGGACAGCAGGAAGGTCTTTCTCGTTTCGAAGCGATTCAGTGCATCCAATTTCATCCCCACCTCTTACCGTGCCGTAGCACCGGATGGCTCAAAGTATGCACTGGGACGAGCCGTACACCTGGTGTCAATTCCCCCCTCACGCACCCCTATCTATACGGAGAGCCGATACCCGTTTACGGAAAGAGCAGGTAGAGGGGCGGGGCCCGGCCCCTGCCCCCCTACCCGCGCGCCCGGTGACCGGTCAGACGCCGAGCTCCTTCTCGATGAAGGAGAACATCTCGTCGTCGGTCGCGGAGTCGATCTGGTCCGCGACCCCCTCGTCGGCCAGCTCCCCGCTCCCGTCCAGGGTCGCGAGGATGTCCTTGAGCCGGGTGGCCAGCCGGCCGCGCACCACACCCTCGACGGTGTGCCGGGACAGCGAGTCCTCGATCCGGTCCAGTTCGGCGAAGAGCCGCAGGACCCCGGCCTCGTCGTCCTCCGTTCCCTCGAACCGGTCCATCAGGTGGTCGGTCAGGTCGGCCGAGGTCGGGTAGTCGAAGATCAGCGTGGCCGGAAGCTGCAGTCCGGTCGCCGCGTTGAGCTGGTTGCGGAAGTCCAGCGCGGTGAGCGAGTCGAAGCCGAACTCCTGGAACGGCTTGCCCGGCTCGATCTCCGCCCCGCCGGCGAATCCCAGGATCGCGGCCACCTGAGTCCGTACCAACTCCAGCAGGGTGCTGTGCTTTTCGGCCGAGGTGAGTCCGGCGAGGCGGCTTTCGAGTTCGGCGGCGCCGGATGCTTCGGTGCCGCCCTGTGCGGTGCGGCGTACGGGGGCGGGCAGAAGGGCCCGCAGCAGGGCGGGAACGCCGTCACCGCCCGAGCGCAGCGCCACCGGGTCGACCCGCAGCGGCACGAACACACCCTGCGCGGCGCCCAGTCCCGCATCGAACGACGCGAGCCCCTCGGCGACAGTGAGCGGCGGAAGGCCCTGCCGCCGCATCCGCTCCAGATCCGACTCCCCCAGCCACTGGCTCAGCCCTGTGTCGGTGTCCCAGAGGCCGTAGGCGAGGGCGACGCCGGGCAGGCCCTGGGCGCGGCGATGCGCGGCCAGGGTGTCCAGGAAGGCGTTGGCGGCCGCGTAGTTGGCCTGACCGGCCGCCAGCACCATCCCACCCGCCGAGGAGAACATCACAAACGCCGACAACGGCAGATCACGCGTCAACTCGTGCAGATGCCAGGCCGCATCCGCCTTCGGACCCAGCACCGCGTCCACCCGCTCCGGCGACAACGCGTCCACCAGACCGTTGTCACCCACACCCGCCGCATGCACCACCCCGATCAGCGGATGCTCCGCCGGAACACCGTCCAGTACGGCCGCCAAAGCCGCCCGGTCCGCGACATCCACCGCCGCCACCGCCACCTCGGCACCCAACCCGGCCAGCTCAGCGACCAACTCCGCTGCCCCGGCCGCACGTTCACCACTACGACTGGCCAGCACCAGATGACGTATCCCGTGCTCGGTGACCAGATGCCGCGCCACCAAAGCACCCAGACCACCCGTACCACCGGTCACCAGCACCGTCCCCGACGGGTCCAGGGTCAGCTCCGTCCCGGGGAGTGAGGCCCGCCGCAGCCGGGGCACCAGCACCCGACCCGCCCGCACCGCCAACTCCGGTTCACCACCGGCCAACGCACCCGTCAGAGCTTCCCGCGAGGCCGGATCGTCATCGACATCCACCAGCACGAACCGCCCCGGATGCTCCGCCTGCGCCGCCCGCACCAGACCCCACACCGGACCCTGCGACAACACCACATCCTCATCAGGACCGACCGCCACACCACCCCGCGTCACCACCACCAGACGCGCGTCCACCGACCCCTCGTCCGACAGGAACGACTGAACCCGCTCCAGCACGCCGTTGAGGGCGGCCCGCACCGCGCCGGGTACGTCGTCGGCCCCGGCGTCGGGGACCTCGAACGTCACCACATCACCGGCGACACCGGCACCCGCACCGGCGGGCGCCGACCACTCCACCCCGAACAGCACCTCCGACGAAGCCCGCCCCGCCGCCGCCAACTGCTCGGCGGAGACCGGCCGCAGGGCGAGTGCCTCGACCGACAGCACCGGGGCCCCGGTCGGGTCGGCGACCGTCAGCCGCACCGCTCCGGAGCCGGAGCCGGCGTCCGCGGGCGCCACCCGTACCCGGACCGTCGAGGCGCCGGCCGCCAGGAGTGCCACGCCACGCCACGCGAAGGGCAGGCAGGGGCGTCCGGGCTCCACACCCTCGACGAACTCGCCGAGGCTGATGGCGTGCAGCGAGGCGTCCAGCAGTGCCGGATGCAGCCCGAACCTTTCCGCCTCCGTACGGGCGTCCTCCGGCAGCGTCACCTCGGCGAACACCTCGTCGCCGCGCCGCCAGGCGGCATGCAGGCCCTGGAAGACCGGCCCGTACTGCAATCCGAGATCGCCCAGGTCGGCGTACATGGCGTCCACCGGCACCGGCTCGGCGTCGCGCGGCGGCCACTGGCGCAGGTCCCCGGGGTCCGCGACGGCGCCGGGGGCGAGCAGCCCCTCGGCATGCAGGGTCCACGGGGCCGCCGGTCCCGCGTCCTCGGCCCGTGAGTACAGCGACACGGACCGGACGCCGGACTCCGCCGGGCTGCCCACGACCACCTGCACCTGGACCGCGCCGCGTTCCGGCAGCACCAGGGGCGCCTGGAGCGTCAGCTCTTCGAGCCGTCCGCAGCCCGTGCGGTCCCCGGCCTGCAGCGCCATCTCCACGAACGCGGTGCCCGGCAGCAGCACGCTGCCCAGTACCGCGTGGTCGGCCAGCCACGGCTGGGCCGCCCGCGACACCCTTCCGCTCAGCACCAGCGGGCCGTCCGCCGCGAGTTCGGTGACCGCGCCCAGCAGCGGGTGTTCCACCGCGCCCAGCCCGGCCGCCCCGACGTCCACCGCCGTGCCCGCGCCGGACCCGTCCAGCCAGTAGCGCTGCCGGTCGAAGGCGTACGTGGGCAGTTCCACCGGCCACCCGGCGGCGCCCGTCGCGCCCGTCGCGCCGGCCAGCGCCGGATGGGCCTGCCAGTCGACCCGCACCCCGTGCACATGCAGGCCGGCGAGTGCCTCGGCCGCCGTGCGGGGCTCGGACCGGTCCTTGCGTACGAGCGGTACGACCACCACATCCGGCCGCTCGTCGGCGAGCACCTGGCGGGCCAGGGCGGTCAGCACCCCGTCGGGGCCGGCCTCCACCAGCACCCGTGCCCCGGCGGCCACGGCGGCCCGCACCCCGTCGGCGAAGCGCACGGCGCCCCGTACGTGGCCGACCCAGTACTCCGCATCCTCCAGCTGCCCGGGGCCGGCCACCTGACCGGTGACGTTCGACACGACGGGAATCCGGGGCGGCGCGTACGAGACGGTGCGCGCGATCTGCCGGAAATCCTCCAGCATCGGGTCCATCAGCGGCGAGTGGAAGGCGTGCGAGACCCGCAGCCGGTGGGTCTTGCGCCCCCGCCCGGCCAGGGTGGCGGCGATCGCCGTGACGGCCTCCTCCGCGCCCGAGATCACCGTCGCCGAGGGGCCGTTGACCGCCGCGATGTCGGCCGCGTCCTCGTGGCCGGCCAGCAGCGCGGCCACCTCGGCCTCCTCGGCCTGGACGGCGACCATGGCGCCGCCCGCCGGCAGCGCCTGCATCAGCCGGCCCCGGGCGGTGACCAGCCGGGCCGCGTCCGCGAGCGAGAACACCCCGGCGACATGGGCGGCGGCCAGCTCACCGATGGAGTGCCCGACCAGCACCTCCGGGCGCACACCGAGGGACTCCAGCAGCCGGAAGGCGGCCACCTCGAAGGCGAACAGCGCCGGCTGGGTGGAACTCGTCTCGTCCAGGAGCGCCGCGTCACCGCCCTCGATCACCGAGGCGATGGGCCGGTCCAGATGCTTGTCCAGCTCGGCGCAGACCTCGTCCCAGGCGGCGGCGAACACCGGGAACGCGGCGTACAACTCACCTCCCATACCCAGCCGTTGCGCGCCCTGGCCGGTGAACAGCACGCCCACCTTCGGCACACCGCCCGCCACGCCCGTCACCACACCGGACGCGGCGGTACCCGCGGCGAGCGCCTCCAGGCCGGCCAGCAGCTCGTCCCGGTCCGCGCCGACGACCACCGCCCGCTGGTCGAACTGCGAACGCGCGGTCAGTGTCACGGCCACCTCGGCGGCGCCCAGCTCCGGCCGCGCCAGCGCGAAGTCCCGCAGCCGTCGCGCCTGTCCGCGCAGTGCCTCGGCGCCGCGTGCCGAGAGCGGCCACGGGACCAGTCCGTCGCGTTCGGCGGGCGCCGACACGGACTCGGCGGCGGGCTCGGGTTCGGCCTGTTCCAGGATGACGTGGGCGTTGGTGCCGCTGATCCCGAACGACGACACGGCCGACCGGCGCGGCCGGTCGGTCTGCGGCCACTCCCGCTGCTCGGTCAGCAGCTCCACCGCGCCCGACGACCAGTCCACATGCGGGGAAGGCGCGTCCACGTGCAGCGTCCTGGGCAGGACGCCGTGGCGCATCGCCATCACCATCTTGATGACACCGCCCACCCCGGCGGCCGCCTGCGCGTGCCCGATGTTCGATTTGAAGGACCCGAGCCACAGCGGCCGGTCCTGCGGGCGGCCCTGGCCATAGGTGGCCAGCAGGGCCTGTGCCTCGATCGGGTCGCCCAGCGTGGTGCCCGTGCCGTGCGCCTCGACCGTGTCGACGTCCGCCGTGGACAGCCCGGCCGTGGCCAGCGCCTGGCGGATGACCCGCTCCTGCGAGGGACCGTTGGGGGCGGTGAGCCCGTTGCTGGCACCGTCCTGGTTGACCGCGCTGCTCCGGACGACGGCCAGGACGCGGTGGCCGTTGGCACGGGCCCTCGACAGCCGCTCCAGCACCAGCACACCCACACCCTCGGCCCACGACGTACCGTCCGCACCCGCCGCGAACGACTTGCACCGGCCATCGGGCGCCAGACCCCGCTGACGACTGAACTCCAGGAACATCCCCGGCGTCGCCATCACCGTCACACCACCGGCCAACGCCAGATCACACTCACCCGAACGCAACGCCTGACCCGCCAGATGCAACGCCACCAACGACGACGAACACGCCGTGTCCACCGTCACCGCAGGACCCTCGAACCCCAACGTGTAGGACACCCGGCCCGAGATCAGGCTTCCGCCGCTGGTCGAGGCGTAGACCTCGCCCAGCCCGTAGTCGTGGTACATCACGCCCGCGAAGACCCCGGTACGGGAGCCGCGCAGCGACAGCGGGTCGATGCCGGCCCGCTCCACCGCCTCCCAGGAGGCCTCCAGGAGGATGCGCTGCTGGGGGTCGATCGTGGTGGCCTCGCGGGGGGCGATGCCGAAGAAGCGCGGATCGAAGTCGGCGGCGTCGTAGAGGAATCCGCCGCTGCGGCAGTACGAGGTCCCCTGATGCCCGGGGTCCGGGTGGAAGAGGCCGTCGATGTCCCAGCCCCGGTCGAGCGGGACGTCGGAGATCGCGTCCCGGCCCTCGGTGACCAGCTGCCACAGATCCTCGGGGGATGTCACCCCGCTCGGGTAGCGGCAGGCCATGCCGACGATCGCGATCGGCTCCCGGTCCTTGTCCTGAACGTCCTGGAGCCGCTTCCTCGTCGTGTGCAGCTCAGCAGTGACACGCTTGAGGTAGTCGACCAACTGCTCTTCACTGGCCATCTCGTAATGCCTTCCTCGCTGTCACCCGCTCAGGAGAGCCCGAGCTCGTTGTCGATGAAACTGAGAACCTCGGCCGCCGTCGCGGCCTCCAGCCGGTCGGTCACATCCGCGTCGCCGGGCCGGGTGAGCTTCTTCCAGTTGGCGAGCAGCAGCTCCAGACGAGCCGTGATCTCCTCCTGGTCCGTGGGCGACACCGACGCCAGCGCCGCTTCCACGCTGTCGAGCCCGGCGATGACGCCGCGCCCGGCGTCCGGTGCGGCCGGGACGATCTCGCCGAGCAGATAGCCGCACAGGGCCACCGGGCTGGGGTAGTCGAAGATCAGCGTGGCCGGCAGCCGGATGCCCGTGGCCGCGTTGAGCTGGTTGCGCAGCTCCACGGCGGTCAGCGAGTCGAAGCCCAGCTCCTGGAACGCCCGCTCCGGCTCCACCGCGTCCGCCGACGCGTGGCCGAGCACGGAGGCCGCCTTCTCCCGTACGAACTCCAGTAGCGCCGCCTCCCTTTCGGCCGGGGCGAGTCCGGCGAGGCGGCTTTCGAGTTCGGCGGCGCCGGATGCTTCGGTGCCGCCCTGTGCGGTGCGGCGTACGGGGGCGGGCAGAAGGGCCCGCAGCAGGGCGGGAACGCCGTCACCGCGCGAGCGCAGCGCCACCGGGTCGACCCGCAGCGGCACGAACACGCCCTGCGCGGCGCCCAGTCCCGCGTCGAACGACGCGAGCCCCTCGGCGACGGTGAGCGGCGGAAGGCCCTGCCGCCGCATCCGCTCCAGGTCGGAGTCGGCGAGTTCCTTGCTGAGGCCGGTACTGGTGTCCCAGAGGCCGTAGGCGAGGGCGACGCCGGGCAGGCCCTGGGCGCGGCGATGCGCGGCCAGGGTGTCCAGGAAGGCGTTGGCGGCCGCGTAGTTGGCCTGACCGGCCGCCAGCACCATCCCACCCGCCGAGGAGAACATCACAAACGCCGACAACGGCAGATCACGCGTCAACTCGTGCAGATGCCAGGCCGCATCCGCCTTCGGACCCAGCACCGCGTCCACCCGCTCCGGCGACAACGCGTCCACCAGACCGTTGTCACCCACACCCGCCGCATGCACCACCCCGGTCAGCGGATGCTCCGCCGGAACACCGTCCAGTACGGCCGCCAAAGCCGCCCGGTCCGCGACATCCACCGCCGCCACCGCCACCTCGGCACCCAACCCGGCCAGCTCAGCGACCAACTCCTTCGCCCCGGCCGCACGTTCACCACTACGACTGGCCAGCACCAGATGACGTATCCCGTGCTCGGTGACCAGATGCCGCGCCACCAAAGCACCCAGACCACCCGTACCACCGGTCACCAGCACCGTCCCCGACGGGTCCAGGGTCAGCTCCGTCCCGGGGAGTGAGGCCCGCCGCAGCCGGGGCACCAGCACCCGACCCGCCCGCACCGCCAACTCCGGTTCACCACCGGCCAACGCGCCCGTCAGAGCCTCGCGGGAGGCCGGATCGTCATCGACATCCACCAGCACGAACCGCCCCGGATGCTCCGCCTGCGCCGCCCGCACCAGACCCCACACCGGACCCTGCGACAACACCACATCCTCATCAGGACCGACCGCCACACCACCCCGCGTCACCACCACCAGACGCGCGTCCACCGACCCCTCGTCCGACAGGAACGACTGAACCCGCTCCAGCACCGCGTACGTCGCCGTGCGGACCGCGCCGGGTACGTCGTCGGCCCCGGCGTCGGGGACCTCGAACGTCACCACATCACCGGCGACACCGGCACCCGCACCGGCGGGCGCCGACCACTCCACCCCGAACAGCACCTCCGACGAAGCCCGCCCCGCCGCCGCCAACTGCTCGGCGGAGGCGGGCATCACGGTCAGGGAGTCCACCGAGAGCACCGGGGCCCCGGCCGGGTCGGCCATGGTGATGGTCACCGAGTGGTCGTCGAGGCGGGCGATGCGGACCCGTACGGCCGAGGCGCCCGTCGCGTGCAGGGACACCCCGGACCAGCAGAAGGGGAGGATCGTCTCCTCGGTGCCGTCCTCGCGGCCGAGCAGCAGCATCATGTGCATCCCGGCGTCGAACAGGGCCGGGTGCAGCCCGAACCGGGCGGCGTCCGCCTCGGCCTGCTCGGGGAGGGCGACCTCGGCGAAGATGTCGCCGCCGCGCCGCCAGGCGGCCCGCAGGCCCTGGAAGACCGGCCCGTAGCCGTAGCCGCGCCCGACCAGGTAGTCGTAGGCGTCCTCGACACCGATCGCCTCGGCGCCCTGCGGGGGCCACTGGCCCAGTCCGGTGTCGGCGGGTGCCCCGGCGGCCGGCGGCGCCAGCAGCCCGTCGGCGTGCCGGGTCCAGGGCACCGGCCCGGCGTCCTCGGCCCGTGAGTACACACCCACGGACCGGCCGCCGTTCTCGCCGGGGGCACCGACCACGACCTGGATCTGGAGACCGCCGCGCTCGGGCAGCAACAGCGGTGCCTGAAGGGTCAGTTCGTCGATGACGGGGCAACCGGCCTCGTCGCCGGCCCGGATCGCCAGCTCCACCAGGCCGGTGCCGGGCACCAGGACCCTGCCGTGCACGGCGTGGTCGGCCAGCCAGGGGTGGGTGGCCAGCGACAGCCGTCCGCTGAGGACGAGCTGCTCGCCGCCGGCCATCTCGGTGACGGCGCCCAGCAGCGGGTGGAGCAGGGCGCCCAGCCCCGCCGTGGCGACATTGCCGGTGCCGGCCTCGCCGCGCAGCCAGTAGTGCTGGTGGTCGAAGGCGTACGTGGGCAGTTCCAGCCGGGTGGCGGCGCCCTGTTCGCCGAGTACGGGCGACCAGTCCACGGGGTGTCCGGCCGCGTACAGCGCTGCCACGGCGGACAGCAGTGAGGCCGCCTCGGGCCGGTCGCGCCGCACCACCGGCAGGGCGGTCACGGTGGCACCGTCCTCGCGGACGGCCAGGGTCTCCTGGGCCATGGCGGTCAGCACTCCGTCCGGCCCGGCCTCGACGAAGGTGGTCACACCCAGTTCGCGCAGCGCGGCCACGCCGTCGGCGAAGCGCACGGCCTCGCGGACGTGCCGCACCCAGTACGCCGGGTCGGTGAGGAGGCCGGGGCCGGCCGGCTCGCCGGTGACGTTCGACATGACGGGGATCCGCGGCTCGGCGTAGCCGATCTCCCGGGCGACCTGCTCGAACCCGGCGAGCATCGGGTCCATCCGTGCCGAGTGGAAGGCGTGCGACACGCGGAGCCGCTTGGTCCTGTGGCCCCGTCCCGCCAGCATCTCGGCGGCCTTGACGACGGCGTCCTCGTCGCCGGACAGGACGGTGGAGGTGGGCCCGTTGACCGCTGCCACCCCGGCCCGGTCGGCACCCACCGCCAGTTCCGCGAGCACCTCCAGGACCTCGGCCTCACCGGCCTGGACGGCGACCATGGCGCCGCCCGGCGGCAGCGCCTGCATCAGCCGTCCCCGGGCCGCGACCAGCCGGGCCGCGTCGGCCAGCGAGAACACCCCGGCCACATGCGCCGCCGCCAGTTCGCCGACGGAGTGGCCCACGACGTGGTCGGGGCGCACCCCGAACGCCTCCAGCAGCCGGAAGGCGGCCACCTCGAAGGCGAACAGGGCGACCTGGGTGAACTCGGTGCGGTCCAGCCTGCCGGAGTCGTCCCCCTCGCCGAGGACCAGTTCCCGCAGCGGGATGTCCAGGTGCTCGTCGAGCGCCGCGCAGGCCTCGTCGAAGGCCTTGGCGAAGGCCGGGAAGGCCGCGTACAGCTCCCGTCCCATGCCGGGGCGCTGGGCGCCCTGGCCGGTGAAGAGCACCGCCGTACGGCCCGGCGTCTCGGGAACGGTGCCGGTGACCAGTCCGGCCGCCGGTCCGCCGTCGGCCAGGGCCGCCAGGGCCGCGTCGAAGGTTCCGGGCCCGTCGCCGAGCAGTACCGCGCGGTGCTCGAAGGGCGTACGTCCGGCGAGCAGCGCCCCGGCGATGTCGGTGGCGGTCAGTTCCGGCCGCTCCTGTACGTAGCCGCGGAGCCGCCGGGCCTGGCCTCGCAGGGCCGGGGCGCTGCGGGCCGAGAGGACCCAGGGGACCAGTCCGTCGCGTTCGGCGGTCGGCTGCCTGGCGGGCTCGGGTTCGGCCTGTTCCAGGATGACGTGGGCGTTGGTGCCGCTGATCCCGAACGACGACACGGCCGAGCGGCGCGGCCGGTCGGTCTGCGGCCACTCCCGCTGCTCGGTCAGCAGCTCCACCGCGCCCGCCGACCAGTCCACGTGCGGGGAGGGCTCGTCCACGTTGAGAGTCGCGGGCAGGATCCCGTGGCGCATCGCCATCACCATCTTGATGACACCGCCCACCCCCGCCGCCGCCTGCGAGTGGCCGATGTTGGACTTCAGCGATCCGAGCCAGAGCGGCTGTTGGCGTTCCTGGCCGTAGGTGGCCAGGATCGCCCGCGCCTCGATGGGGTCGCCGAGCGTCGTGCCGGTGCCGTGTGCCTCGACCGCGTCGACGTCCGCCGTGGACAGGCCCGCGTTGGCGAGGGCCTGGCGGATGACCCGCTCCTGGGAGGGGCCGTTGGGGGCGGTGAGCCCGTTGCTCGCGCCGTCCTGGTTGACCGCCGAGCCACGGATCACCGCCAGCACGCGGTGGCCGTTCTCGCGGGCCCGGGACAGCCGCTCCAGGACCAGGACGCCGACGCCCTCGGCCCACGCGGTGCCGTCGGCACCGGCGGCGAAGGACTTGCACAGTCCGTCCGGGGCCAGACCGCGCTGCCGGCTGAACTCCACGAAGGCCGCCGGGGTGGCCATCACCGTGACGCCGCCGGCCAGCGCGAGGTCGCACTCGCCGTGCCGCAGCGCCTGACCGGCCAGGTGCATCGCGACCAGGGACGACGAGCAGGCCGTGTCCACCGTGACGGCGGGCCCCTCGAAGCCGAAGGTGTACGAGATCCGGCCCGAGACCACACTTCCGGCGTTGCCGGTGCCGACCATGCCCTCCAGTTCGCCGGGGACGGCGGACAGCGGGGGCGCGTAGTCGTGGTACATCAGGCCGGCGAAGACCCCGGTCTGGGTGCCGCGCAGCGCGGCCGGGTCGATTCCGGCGCGCTCGACGGCCTCCCAGGAGGTCTCCAGCAGCAGCCGCTGCTGGGGGTCGGTCGCCAGGGCCTCGCGGGGTGAGATACCGAAGAACCCGGCGTCGAACTCGGCCGCGTGGTGCAGGAATCCGGCCCGACGGCAGTACGAGGTGCCCTGGTGCTCGGGGTCGGCGTCGAAGAGGCCGTCGAGGTCCCAGCCACGGTCCTGGGGGAACTCCGAGATGCCGTCGCGGCCCTCGGCGACCAGCCGCCACAGGTCGTCGGGGGAGGCCACCTCACCCGGGAAACGGCAGGCCATCCCGACGATGACGATCGGGTCGTCGTCGGCACCCGTGGAGCCCTGGGCGGTGGCGCGGGCCACCTCGCCGCCGAGGAGTTCCCTGGCCAGGAAGCCGGCGAGGGCGGCGGGGGTGGGGTAGTCGAAGATGAGGGTGGCCGGGAGCTTCAGCCCGGTCGCGGTGTTGAGCTGGTTACGGAACTCCAGGGCGGTCAGCGAGTCGAAGCCGAGCTCCTGGAACAGCCGGTCGGTGCCCACCGCGTCGCCGCCGGCGAAGCCGAGCACCGCGGCGACCTGGCCGCGTACCAGCTCCGCCAGCAGCCGCAGCCGCTCGGCCTCGTCCAGCGGCGCCAGCCGTTCCTTCAGCCCGGTGCCCGTCTGCCCGGCCGCGCCGCCGGGGCCGGCAGCCGTCCGGCGCACGGGACCGGTGACCAGCCGCCGCAGCAGGGGCTTGACCGGCCCCGCCTGACCGGCCCGCGCCTTCAGGTCGAGGCGGGCGGAGACCAGCCGGGGCCGTACGCCGCCGAAGGCGGGGTCGAAGGCCGCGTCGAA
Source organism: Streptomyces sp. RLA131 (assembly GCF_056270125.1). NCBI lineage: Bacteria > Bacillati > Actinomycetota > Actinomycetes > Kitasatosporales > Streptomycetaceae > Streptomyces > Streptomyces sp. RLA131. Next base: position 5,586,963 of record NZ_JBWDOQ010000002.1, on the reverse strand, counting down.
GGCCGCCAGGCCCTCCGCCTCCGACAGGGGCAGCACACCGGCGCTCGCCAGCCGCCGCAGTTCGGCCTCGCCCAGTTCCCCGGACATGCCCGCGTCGGCCGCCCACAGGCCGTAGGCCAGGGCGACCCCCGGCAGGCCGCGCGCCCGGCGGTTCTCCGCCAGGGCGTCCAGGAAGGCGTTGGCCGCGCCGTAGTTGGCCTGGCCCGCGTTGCCCCAGACCCCGGCGAGCGAGGAGAAGAGCACAAACCCGGTCAGCGGCAGGTCCTGGGTGAGTTCGTGCAGATACCAGGCCGCGTCCGCCTTGGGCGCGAAGACCCGGTCGAGCCGCTCCGGGGTCAGTGCGTCGACCGGGGCGTCCTCCAGGATCCCGGCCAGGTGCACGACACCGGTCAGCGGGCGGTCGGCGGGAATGCCCGCGATCCGCGCGGCCAGCGCCGCCCGGTCCGTGACATCGCAGGGGGCGACCGACACCTGTGCCCCGAACTCGGCGAGTTCCGCGACGAGTTCAGCCGCACCCGGGGCTTCGAGGCCACGGCGGCTGAGCAGCAGCAGGCTCCGTACGCCGTGCTCCACGACCAGGCGGCGGGCCACCAGCGCGCCCAGACCACCGGTGCCACCGGTGACCAGGACCGTGCCGGTCCCGTCGCCGTGGACCGGCTCGGGGCTCGCGGCGGGCAGCGTCACCAGGCGGGGCGCCAGGGCCCGGCCCTCGCGCAGCGCCAGCTGCGGTTCGTCAGTGGCCACCGCCGCGGCCCTCGCCCGTACGGAGTCCTCGGTACCGTCCACGTCCAGCAGCACGAACCGCCCCGGATGCTCGGTCTGCGCCGACCGCACCAGACCCCACACCGCCGCCGCCGCCGGATCCACCTCCTCCTCACCGGTCACCGCCATCGCGTCCCGGGTCACGAACACCAGCCGCGCGTCGGCCCGGGCCTCCTCGGCCAGCCAGCCCTGGACCAGCCCCAGCACCTCGTGCGCGGCCGCCCGCGCCGCCGCCGGCACATCAGGACCCGGCCGCACAGCAACCTCGACGAAGACCGCCTCCGCGGCCGCCCCCTCGGACAGCACCACCTCGGCCCAGTCCACGCCCAGCAGCGTGCCGGAGGACGCCGACCCCGCCACGGCCGCCGCCAGCTGCTCCGGGGAGACCGGCCGCAGGGCCAGCGACTCCACCGACAGCACCGGCGCCCCGGTCGGGTCGGCGACCGTGAGCCGCACCGCGTCGGCCGCGGACTCGGACGGCGCGACCCGGACGCGTACGCCGGAGGCGCCCGCCGCGTGCAGTTCGACGTTCTGCCAGGCGAAGGGCAGCGCCGGGCGGCCGGGCTCCCCGCCGTCCAGGAAACCGCCCAGGCTGATGGCGTGCAGCGAGGCGTCCAGCAGCGCGGGGTGCAGTCCGAACCGTCCCGCGTCCTCGTACGCCTCCTGCGGGAGGGCGACCTCGGCGAAGACCTCGCGGCCGCGCCGCCAGGCGGCCCGCAGCCCCTGGAAGACCGGCCCGTACCGGAGCCCCAGCTCCGCCAGGTCCGGGTAGACGCCGTCCAGGGCCACCGGCTCCGCGCCCTGCGGCGGCCACGGGGTGAGTGCGGTACCGGCGCCCGTCCCGGCGGGAAGCGGGGCCAGCAGTCCCTCGGCGTGCAGGGTCCACGGTGCCCGGCCGGGCTCCTCGCTCCGCGAGTACACCGAGACCGTATGCCGCCCGGCCTCGGCCGCCGCGCCCACGACCAGCTGGATCTGTACCGCGCCACCGTGATCGGCGAGCACCAGCGGTGCCAGCAGGTTGAGTTCGTCGAGCCGGCCGCAGCCGGTACGGTCCCCGGCCTGCAGTGCCATCTCCACGAACGCCGTGCCGGGGAGGAGGACGCTGCCGAGCACGGCGTGGTCGGCCAGCCAGGGGTGGGTGGCGAGCGACAGCCGTCCGCTCAGCACCAGTTGGTCACCGGCGGCCATTTCGGTGACCGCGCCCAGCAGCGGGTGCTCCACCACGCCGAGCCCGGCCGCCCCGACATCGGCGGAGCCGGACACCGGCTCCAGCCAGTAGCGCTGATGGTCGAAGGCATACGTCGGCAGCTCCACCCGCCGCCCCGGGGCACCCAGCGCCTCCAGGCAGGCGGCCCAGTCCACCGGCACACCGCGGACGTACGCCTCGGCGAGCGCTTCGAGCACCGCCTGCGTCTCCGGGCGGTCCTTGCGGGCCAACGGCACGGCCACCGGCTCCGGTTCGGCGTCGGCCAGCACCTGGCGGGCCATCGCGGTCAGCACCCCGTCCGGACCGGCCTCCACCAGCAGCCGCACCCCGGCGTCCCAGGCGGCCCGGATGCCGTCCGCGAACCGTACGGCCTCGCGGACATGCCGGACCCAGTACTCCGGGTCCTCCAGCTCACCGGGCCCGGCGAGCCGGCCGGTGACGTTCGAGACGACGGCGACCTTGGGCGTCCCGTAGGACACCGACCGGGCGACCTGCCGGAACTCCTCCAGCATCGGGTCCATCAGCGGCGAGTGGAAGGCGTGCGAGACCCGCAGCCGGTGGGTCTTGCGACCGCCCTCGGCGAGGACCCGGGCGATCTCCTCGACCGCCCTCTCCTCACCCGACACCACGACGGAGGACGGCCCGTTGACGGCGGCGACCGCCGCCTTCGCGCCGTGCCCGTCCAGTGCCTCGCGCACCTCCTCCTCGGTGGCCTGCACCGCGACCATGGCGCCGCCCGCCGGCAGCGCCTGCATCAGCCGGCCCCGGGCCGCCACCAGGCGCGCGGCATCCGCGAGCGAGAACACCCCGGCGACATGGGCGGCTGCCAGCTCGCCGATGGAGTGCCCGACCAGCACGTCAGCGCGCACGCCGAGGGACTCCAGCAGCCGGAAGGCGGCCACCTCGAAGGCGAACAGCGCCGGCTGGGTCCAGCCGGTCTCGTCCAGCAGAGCGGCGTCGTCGCCCTCGACCACCGAGGTCAGCGGCCGGTCCAGATACTTGTCCAGCTCCGCGCACGCCTCGTCCCACGCCGCGGCGAACACCGGGAAGGCCGCGTACAGTCCGCGCCCCATACCGAGCCGCTGCGCGCCCTGGCCGGTGAAGAGCACGGCGGCCTGGGGAGCGCCGGCGGCGGTGCCGGTGATCACGCTCGGTGTGGCCTCCCCGGTCGCCAGCGCGCCGAGTCCGGCGGCCAGTGCGGCCCGGTCGGCGCCGAGCACGACCGCGCGGTGCTCCAGCGCGGCCCGCTCACCGGCCAGCGAGAACGCCACATCCAGCCGGGCCGCCGCCGCGGCCGCCGTCCCGGTCGCGGGGGCGGCGAGCGGGCGCAGCCGTTCCGCCTGGCCGCGCAGCGCCTGCGCGCCGCGGGCCGAGAGGACCCAGGGGACCAGTCCGTCGCGTTCGGCGGTCGGCTGCCTGGCGGGCTCGGGTTCGGCCTGTTCCAGGATGACGTGGGCGTTGGTGCCGCTGATCCCGAACGACGACACGGCCGAGCGGCGCGGCCGGTCGGTCTGCGGCCACTCCCGCTGCTCGGTCAGCAGCTCCACCGCGCCCGCCGACCAGTCCACGTGCGGGGAGGGCTCGTCCACGTTGAGAGTCGCGGGCAGGATCCCGTGGCGCATCGCCATCACCATCTTGATGACACCGCCCACCCCCGCCGCCGCCTGCGAGTGGCCGATGTTGGACTTCAGCGATCCCAGCCAGAGCGGCCGGTCCTGCGGGCGGCCCTGCCCGTAGGTCGCCAGCAGGGCCTGCGCCTCGATGGGGTCCCCGAGGGGGGTGCCGGTGCCATGTGCCTCGACCGCGTCGACGTCCGCCGTGGACAGCCCGGCCGTGGCCAGCGCCTGGCGGATGACCCGCTCCTGCGAAGGGCCGTTGGGGGCGGTGAGTCCGTTGCTCGCGCCGTCCTGGTTGACCGCCGAGCCGCGTACGACCGCCAGCACCCGGTGCCCGTTGGCCCGGGCCAGCGACAGCCGCTCCAGGACCAGCATGCCGACGCCCTCCGCCCACGACGTACCGTCGGCGCCGGCCGCGAAGGACTTGCACAGTCCGTCCGGGGCCAGGCCGCGCTGCCGGCTGAACTCCACGAAGGAGCTGGGGGTCGCCATGACGGTGACGCCACCGGCCAGCGCGAGGTCGCACTCGCCGGCCCGCAGCGCCTGGCCGGCCAGATGCAGCGCCACCAGGGACGACGAGCAGGCCGTGTCCACCGTGACGGCGGGCCCCTCGAAGCCCAGGCTGTACGACACCCGGCCCGAGGCGACACTGCCGGCGCTGCCGGTGCCGACCATGCCCTCCAGGTCCTCCGGGACGGCGGCCAGCGGCGGCTGGTAGTCGTGGTACATCACACCGGCGAAGACCCCGGTACGGGAGCCGCGCAGGGCCAGCGGGTCGATGCCCGCCCGTTCCACGGCCTCCCAGGAGGTCTCCAGCAGCAGCCGCTGCTGCGGGTCCATGGCCAGGGCCTCGCGGGGTGAGATACCGAAGAACCCGGCGTCGAACTCGCCTGCCTCGTGCAGGAATCCGGCGTGCCGGACGTACGAGGTGCCGGGGTGCTCGGGGTCGGGGTCGATGAGGGCGTCGAGGTCCCAGCCACGGTCCTGGGGGAACTCCGAGATGCCGTCGCGGCCCTCGGCGACCAGCCGCCACAGGTCCTCGGGGGAGGCCACCGCGCCGGGGAAGCGGCAGGCCATCCCGACGATGGCGATCGGCTCCTGCTGCCGTTCCTCCATCTCCCGCACCTTGCGGTTGACTTCGCGCAGCTCGGCCGTCGCCCGACGCAGGTACTCCCGCAGCTGGCTCTCGTTGCTCGGCATGACCAGTCCTTTGCTCAGAAGGTCTTGAGTTCGTTTTCGAGCTCGGCGAGGAGCTCGTCATCCGAGGCGGCGGCCGGTTCGCCTCCCGCGCCGACGCGCAGCAACTCCCGCAGCCGCGCGGTGACTTCCTCCCGCAGCTGCGCGTCGGAGCCGAGGGTCCCCAGCTGGGTCTCCAGGCGGTCCAGTTCGTTCAGCACCGGGTGCCGGGCCTCCTCCGGGGCGAGCTCGCGCAGGAGTGACTCGGCGAGGGCCGCGGGGGTGGGGTAGTCGAAGATGAGGGTGGCGGAGAGCTTGAGGCCGGTGGCGGCCTTGAGCTGGTTACGGAACTCCAGGGCGGTCAGCGAGTCGAAGCCGAGCTCCTGGAACAGCCGGTCGGTGCCGACCGCGTCGTGGCCGGTGAAGCCGAGGACGGCGGCGACCTGGCCGCGTACCAGGTCCAGCAGCAGCCGCTGCCGCGCGGCCTCGTCCAGCCCGGCCAGGCGGTCCTTCAGCCCGGCCGCGCCCTTGGCCGCGCCGGCCGCCGCCGCCCGCCGCCGGACCGCGCCCGGGGTGCCCAGTCGCAGCAGCAGTGGCTTGACGGGCTCGCCGCCCGCACCGAAGGCCTTGGGGTCGAGCCTGGCCGGTACGACCAGGGCCCGGTCCCCGGCGAGGGCCGCGTCGAAGGCGGCGAGGCCCTCGGCCTCCGGCATCGGCAGGATGCCCACGGCCGCCAGCCGCCGCAGTTCGGTCTCGCCCAGTTCCCCGGACATGCCCGACGCCCCGGCCCACAGCCCCCAGGCCAGCGACACCCCGGGCAGCCCCCGGGCGTGACGGTGGGCGGCCAGGGCGTCCAGGAAGGCGTTCGCGGCGGCGTAGTTGGCCTGCCCGGCGGTGCCCCAGACCCCGGCGAGGGAGGAGAAGACCGCGAACCCGGCCAGCGGCAGGTCCTGGGTGAGTTCGTGCAGATACCAGGCCGCCTCGGCCTTGGGCGCGAAGACCCGGTCGAGCCGCTCCGGGGTCAGTGCGTCGACCGGGGCGTCCTCCAGGATCCCGGCCAGGTGCACGACACCGGTCAGCGGGCGGTCGGCGGAGACCGAGCCGACGAGCCGGGCCAGTGCCGTACGGTCCGTGACGTCGCAGGCGGCGACCGTCACATAGGCGCCCAACCCGCCGAGCTCCGCGACGAGTTCGGCGGCGCCCGGGGCTTCGAGGCCACGGCGGCTGAGCAGCAGCAGATTGCGTACGCCGTGCTCCACGACCAGGCGGCGGGCCACCAGCGCGCCCAGACCACCGGTGCCACCGGTGACCAGGACCGTGCCCCGCGGATCCCACTGCGGGCAGTCCGTGCCCGCGGCGGGCAGCGTCACCAGGCGGGGCGCCAGGGCCCGGCCCTCGCGCAGCGCCAGCTGCGGTTCGTCAGTGGCCACCGCCGCGGCCCTCGCCCGTACGGAGTCCTCGGTACCGTCCACGTCCAGCAGCACGAACCGCCCCGGATGCTCGGTCTGCGCCGACCGCACCAGACCCCACACCACCGCCGCCGCCGGATCCACCTCCTCCTCACCGGTCACCGCCATCGCGTCCCGGGTCACGAACACCAGCCGCGCGTCGGCCCGGGCCTCCTCGGCCAGCCAGCCCTGAACCAGCCCCAGCACCTCGTGCGCGGCCGCCCGCGCCGCCGCCGGCACATCAGGACCCGGCCGCACAGCAACCTCGACGAAGACCGCCTCCGCGGCCGCCCCCTCGGACAGCACCACCTCGGCCCAGTCGAGCCCGTGGAGGGAGCCCGAGGGCGCCGAGGTGCCCGCCATCGCGGCGGCCAGTTGCTCGGCGGACGCCGGCATGACGGTCAGCGACTCCACGTCCAGCACGGGGGCGCCGGTCGCGTCGGACATCCGCAGCGAGACCTCCTGGGGGCCGGTGCGGGTGATCCGGACGCGCAGTTCGGTGGCGCCCTCGGCGTGCAGCTGGACCCCCGACCAGGCGAAGGGCAGCAGCGCCTGCGACGTGTCGTCGAACACCGCCAGCAGCAGGGGGTGCAGTGCGGCGTCGAGCAGCGCCGGGTGCAGTCCGAAGGCGGCCGCGTCGCCCTGGACGGCCTCGGGCAGCCGGACCTCGGCGCACACCTCCTCCCCGGCCCGCCAGAGGGCCTTCAGCCCCTGGAAGGCGGGTCCGTAGCCGTAGCCGCGTGCGGTGAGCGCCGGGTACGGGTCGGCCGGCTCCACGACGGCGGCCCCGGGCGGCGGCCAGGCGGCCGGTTCGGCGGGCGGCACCGGGCCGGCGGGCACGAGCAGCCCTTCGGCGTGCAGCGTCCAGGCGGCCGCCGGGCCGGTCTCGACCCGCGAGTACACCGCGACCGGACGGTCCCCGGGGCTTGTGGTGCCGCCTGCGGCGGGGCTCGTGGCGCCGCCGATCACCACCTGTATCTGCACCGCGCCCTGCTCCGGCAGCAGCAGGGGGGCCTGCAGGGTCAGGTCGCCGATCCGGTGGCAGTCGGTGCGGTCGGCGGCCCGCAGCACCATCTCGACCAGTGCCGTCCCCGGCAGCAGCACACTGCCGAGCACGGCGTGGTCGGCCAGCCAGGGGTGGGTGGCCAGGGAGATGCGGCCGCTCAGTATCTGCTGCTCCCCGGCGGCCAGTTCGGTGACCGCGCCCAGCAGCGGGTGCTCCACCACGCCGAGCCCGGCCGCGCCCACGTCGGCGGAGCCGGACACCGGCTCCAGCCAGTAGCGCTGACGGTCGAAGGCGTACGTCGGCAGCTCCACCCGCCGCCCCGGGGCACCCAGCGCCTCCAGGCAGGCGGCCCAGTCCACCGGCACACCGCGGACATGGGCGCCGGCCAGTGCCTCCAGCAGCGCCTGCCGCTCCGGGCGGTCCTTGCGCGTCAGTGCCACCGCGACCGGCTCCGGTTCGGCGTCGGCCAGCACCTGGCGGGCCATCGCGGTCAGCACCCCGTCCGGACCGGCCTCCACCAGCACCCGTGCCCCGGCGCCCCAGGCCGCGCGCACCCCGTCCGCGAACCGTACGGCCTCGCGCACATGCCGGACCCAGTACTCCGGGTCCTCCAGCTCACCGGGCCCGGCGAGCCGGCCGGTGACATTCGAGACGACGGCGACCTTGGGCGTCCCGTAGGACACCGACCGGGCGACCTGCCGGAACTCCTCCAGCATCGGATCCATCAGCGGCGAGTGGAAGGCATGCGACACCTTCAGCCGGTGGGTCTTGCGACCACCGTCGGCCAGTACCCGGGCGATCTCCTCGACCACGCTCTCCTCGCCCGACACCACGACGGAGGACGGCCCGTTGACAGCGGCGACCGCCGCCCTCGCGCCGTGCCCGTCCAGGGCCTCGCGCACCTCCTCCTCGGTGGCCTGCACCGCGACCATCGCGCCACCGGACGGCAGTGCCTGCATCAGCCGGGCCCGGGCCGCCACCAGCCGGGCCGCGTCGGGCAGTGTGAAGACCCCGGCGACATGGGCGGCGGCCAGCTCACCGATGGAGTGCCCGACCAGGACCTCGGCCCGGATCCCGAAGGACTCCAGCAGCCGGAAGGCCGCCACCTCGAAGGCGAACAACGCGGGCTGGGTGTACCCGGTCTCGTCCAGCAGAGCGGCGTCGTCGCCCTCGACCACCGAGGTCAGCGGCCGGTCCAGATACTTGTCCAGCTCCGCGCACGCCTCGTCCCACGCCGCGGCGAACACCGGGAAGGCCGCGTACAGTCCGCGCCCCATACCGAGCCGCTGCGCGCCCTGACCGGAGAACAGCACGCCCACCCGTGACCCGCCGCCCGCCGTGCCCGTCACCACGCCCGGGGCGGTCCCGCCGGACGCCAACGCGTCCAGTGCCGCCGCCAGTTCACCGAGGTCGGAGCCGGTCACCACCGCGCGGTGCGGGAAGGCCGTCCGTGAGGTCACCAGGGCCAGGGCGGTGTCCGCCGGGCTCGGCCCCGGTCGCGTCCGCGCGAAGTCCCGCAGCCGTTCCGCCTGGCCGCGCAGGGCCTCCGCGCTGCGCGCCGAGACCACCCAGGGCACCGGCCCGTCGTGCTCGGTGGTCGCCGGTCCGGCGGGCTCCGCCTCTGCCTCGGCCTGTTCCAGGATGACGTGGGCGTTGGTGCCGCTGATCCCGAACGAGGAGACCCCCGCCCGGCGCGGACGGTCGCCGCCGGGCCACTCCCGCTGCTCGGTCAGCAGCTCCACCGCGCCCGTGGACCAGTCCACGTAGGGCGAGGGGGCGTCCACGTGCAGGGTCTTCGGCAGGACGCCGTGCCGCATCCCCATGACCATCTTGATGACGCTGGCCACTCCGGCGGCGGCCTGGGTGTGCCCGATGTTGGACTTCAACGAGCCGAGCCACAGAGGCTGTTCGCGGTCCTGGCCGTAGGTGGCCAGCAGGGCCTGGGCCTCGATCGGGTCACCCAGCGCCGTGCCGGTGCCGTGGGCGTCGACGGCGTCCACCTCGGAGGGGGCGAGCCCGGCCTGGGCGAGCGCCTGGCGGATCGCGCGTTCCTGGGAGGGGCCGTTGGGGGCGGTGAGCCCGTTGCTGGCGCCGTCCTGGTTGATGGCGGAGCCGCGCACGACGGCCAGGACGCGGTGGCCGTTGGCGCGGGCCCGGGACAGCCGCTCCAGGACCAGGACGCCGACGCCCTCGGACCAGGCGGTGCCGTCGGCGCCGGCCGCGAAGGACTTGCACCGTCCGTCCGGGGCCAGGCCGCGCTGCCGGCTGAACTCCACGAAGGACGCGGCGCCGGCCATGACGGTGACCCCGCCGGCCAGCGCGAGGTCGCACTCGCCGGCGCGCAGTGCCTGGCCGGCGAAGTGCAGGGCGACCAGGGAGGACGAGCAGGCGGTGTCCACCGTGACGGCGGGCCCCTCGAAGCCGAAGGTGTAGGAGACCCGGCCGGAGACCACGCTGGCGGCCTTGCCGGTGGTCACCATGCCTTCGAGGTCACCGGGGACGTCGGCCATGGGCGGTACGTACTCGTGGTGCATGACACCGGCGAAGACCCCGGTACGGGAGCCGCGCAGGGCCGCCGGGTCGATGCCGGTGTGCTCCATCGCCTCCCAGGAGACTTCGAGCAGCAGCCGCTGCTGGGGGTCCATGGCCAGGGCCTCACGGGGCGGTATGCCGAAGAACCCGGCGTCGAAGCGGTCGGCGTCGTAGAGGAACCCGCCGTCGCGGGTGTAACTGGTCCCGGTGTGGTCGGGGTCGGGGTGGTAGAGGGCTTCGAGGTCCCAGCCCCGGTCGGAGGGGAAGGGGCCGATGGCGTCCTGCCCGCCGGACACCAGCCGCCACAGGTCCTCCGGGGAACCGACCCCGCCCGGGTAGCGGCAGGCCATGCCCACGATCGCGATCGGTTCCCGCGCGGCGGAAGCGAGTAAACGATTCTGCTCACGCAGCCGCTCCGCCTCCTTCAGGGAGGCACGCAGCGCGTCGATCAGTTTGGTGTCGTTGGCGGCCATCGCTGCCTCACGCTCCTCGCGTTACCGAGAGTGGAGAAAGTTGCGGGAATGTCGTCGGTCGGTCCGGAAGCACCGATGCCCAGCCCCCGGCAGGCGCGGGGGGCTGGTCATCGGGGAAGGCATCTCACGTCGTGCCGTACTGCGGTGAACAGGGGTTTCACGTCTGCTGCGCCGCCCGCACCCGCTCCGCCAGAGCGAGCGGGGTCGGGTTGGCGAAGAGGTCGGCCAGCTTCAGCCGGACCCCGATCCGCTGGTCGATCTTCTGGACGAGCTGGGCGCCGAGGAGCGAGTGCCCGCCGCTGGTGAAGAAGTGGGACTGCGCGGACAGGCCGCTGTTGCCCAGGAGCTGGCGCCACAGCGCCGTCAGCTCGTCCACCACGGCGTCCCCGGTGTCGGCGGCCTCCTCCGGCCCGTCGGCGCCCCGGGCCCGCCGGGCCTCGGCGGTCCGGGTCAGCCCGGGGTAGTCCACCTTGTCGTTGCCGGTCATCGGGAAGGCCTCGACCGCGATGAACTCCTGCGGCACCGCGGCGCCCTGGAGCAGGGTGCGGGTGTGGCTCCACAGTTCCTCGATGACGCGCTCGCGGTGCTCCGGCCCGGTCACCACGAAGGCGACCAGCGCCCCGTCGGTGGTCGGGTCGCCGACCAGGACCACCGCCGCGGCCCGGACACCGGGGTGTTCGAGGAGTACCGACTCCACCTCGCCGAGCTCGATGCGGTTGCCCCGGAGCTTGACCTGCCGGTCCATCCGGCCCAGGACCTCCAGGGTGCCGTCGGGCAGCCAGCGGGCGACGTCGCCGGTGCGGTAGTACTTCCCGTACGACGGGTGCGACGCGAAGCGCTCGGCGGTCAGTTCGTCGCGCTCGTGGTAGCCGATGCCCACGCCGGTGCCGGCGATGCACAGCTCGCCCCTGACGCCGATGGGCAGTTCCCGGCCGTCGGGGGCGGCCACGAAGATCTGGGTGTTGGCGATGGGCCGGCCCACGTGCAGCCGCCCCTCGTCCAGGTCCTCGATCAGCCCGGACGCCGACCAGATGGTGGTCTCGGTGGGGCCGTAGACGTTGCGCAGCCCGGCGCCGGTGGCCAGCAGTTGCCGGGCCAGCGTCGGCGGGAGCGGTTCGCCGCCGGACAGCACCTGCCGTCCCTCCAGGCGGGCGCCCGCCTGCTGGACGACCAGCCGCCAGGTGGTCGGCGTGGCCTGGACGATGTCGATGGAGTGCTGCTGGAGGACGTCGAGCAGCTGTCCGCCGTCGACCCGGGCGCCGTCCGGGGCGACCACCACCCGGCCGCCGGTGGCCAGCGGGACGAGGAGTTCCAGCGCGGAGATGTCGAAGCTGAAGGTGGTCATCCACAGGGTGGACGTCGCCGGGGTGCAGCCCAGCTCGTCGGCGAAGTGGTCGACCAGGTTGGCCAGGTTGCGGTGACTGATCAGGGTGCCCTTGGGGCGGCCCGTGGAGCCGGAGGTGTAGATCAGGTAGGCGCGGCCGTCCGGGTCGGGCTCCGGCACCGGGCCGGGGTCGGCAGCGGCCTGCGGGCCGGCCGCCGGGCCGGCCGCCGGGTCGTCCCCGGAGCGGGCCGGGCGGATGACCACCCGGTCCTCCAGCGGCACCTCGACCCCGGGGTCGGCGATCACCAGCCGGGCCCGCGCGTCCTCCAGCTGGTACACCACGCGCTGGGCGGGGTGGTCCGGGTCCAGGGGCAGATAGACGCCCCCGGCCAGCCATACGCCCAGCACCGCCGAGGCCAGGGTGGCGCCGCGCCGGCACAGCAGCGCGACGACGGAGCCGGGCTCCGCCCCCGCCGCCCGCAGCTGCGCGGCGATGCCGTGCGCGGACCGCCACAGCTCGGCGTAACCGACCTCGCGGTCACCCTCCTGGACCGCGACCGCCCCGGGACGCTCCGCCACCTGCCGGGCGACCGCCTGGAGGACGGACCCGTACGGCAGCGGACGGCCGGTGCGGTTGGCGCCGTCGATGATCTCGTGGTCGCGCCCGCTCCACACCCGCAGCGATCCCAGAGGGGTGTCGGACTCGGAGCCCAGCGCCAGCAGCAGGCCCTCGTAGCGCTCGATCATGAGCTCCACGTCGCTGCGGCTGTAGGCGTCCTCGTAGAACGCGGCCCTGATCTGGAGGGAATCACCGAGAACGGTGACGAAGAATTCCAGGTCGAATTTACTGAAGCCGTTCTCGACGGTGAGCAGCCGGGCTTTCCCGCCGCCTATCTTGAATTCCGGATTACTGTTGGGAACATAGTTGAAGACGTGCCGGAAAATGGAGTTGCGCCAGGAGGCGTCGACCCGGGGGACGACTTCGAGGAGTTCGTCCACGGGGAAGTCCGCGTGGCCGACCGCTTCGAGGAACATCCGGCGCAGCCCGGTCACCAGCTCTCGGAAGCTGCGCTCGGGGGCGACGGACTCCCGCAGGGTGAGCACGTTGATGTGGTAGCCGATGGCCTTCTGCTGCTCGCGGCCCCGGACGCTGACCGGGGAGCCCACGGTGATGTCGGGGCCGGCACCGTGCGCGGCCAGCAGCACGTAGTAGGCGGCGAGCAGGATGACGACCTCGGGGGCGCGCAGTTCCCGCTGGAGCCGCTTGGCGACGGCCGCGGCCTCCGGCGACAGCTTGCGGGTCACCCAGTCCCCGGCGAGGGTGGTCCTGGCCGGCAGCGGCTTGTCGCACCACAGGTTCAGGGTGCTGACGTCCAGGCCGGCGACCTGCCGCTCCCAGTAGGCCCGGCTGCGGTCCGAGGGAGCCGGCTCCTCCCAGCGCGGCACCTCGCCGAACAGGCTCTCCGGGGTCGCCGCGCCGGCGTCGAAGGCGTCGTACAGTGCGCTGAACTCCTCGACGACGACGGCGGTCGACATGCCGTCGTAGACGCTGTGGTGGAGCGCCAGGCAGAAGATGTCGCCGTCGGGGCGCACCACGTGCCGGGCGCGCAGCAGCAGGCTGCCGTCGGCGCGGAAGGGGGTGCCGACGAAGGAGGTCAGGCCGTCCAGGACGTCGGCGCCGGGCTCGGACCGGTGGCTGCCGACGGTGACCCGGGCCTCGTCGGCCGGCACCGCCCACTTGCGCAGGGCCGAGCCGTCGGCGGCGGTGCCGTCGGGGCGGAAGACCGTACGGAGCACCTCGTGCCGGCGGACCAGGAAGGACAGGGCGCGTTGCAGCGCCTCGCCGTTGAGGGGTCCGTCGGCCTGGAAGGTGAAGGTCAGGTTGTTCACCCCGGCGCCGGGGACGAGATCCTCCAGCAGCCAGAGGGATCGTTCCTTGCTCGTCGCCGGCGTACCGCCGCGGGGTTCCCCGTGCGCCTGTTCCATCTCGGTGTGTCCGATCTTCTCGGTCTACTGGGCTGCTGGTCGGCGGCTACTTGGTGAGCAGTTCGGTCGCGGCCTTGGCGACCTCGTCGGAGCGCAGCAGGTCGGCGTGCTCGACCCCGCTGAACACGATCTCCTCGGCGACGAGCCGGTCGTCGGTCTTGAGGATCGAGTTGCGCACCCGGTTGAGGCCGTTGTCGACGCCGGAGGACTGCAGGGCCGTCGCGGTGCTCCACAGCGGGAGGACGTCGGCCTGGTCGGCGATCGACAGATAGGACATGAAGGAGCCGAACATGTCGACGAGCTCCTGGACGAACTCCTCGCCGAGACCGGTGCGTTCGCAGGCCACGGCGATGGCCTCACGGAACCGTCCGACCAGGGCCGCGGCCAGCCGGTCCGGCTCCTCGATCTCCTCGTAGGCGACCCGGCCGGCCTCGCGCAGCTGGTCCGCGCCCTCCTGGTCCAGCATCTGCGACAGGCTCTCGACGACCATCGCGAACTGCCAGTAGATCGTGCCGCCGTTGACCAGCTCGGGGTCGAACAGGATGATGTCCGGGGTCCGTTCCTGCCACTGCCCTATCCGCTCGGCGAGCAGGGCCGCGTAGACGCTTCCCACGCAGAATCCCGCCACCGCGCGCACCGGCGCCCCGTTGCGCCGGACCTCGTCCAGCCAGGGCTGGATGTACTCCTCGGGACTCACCCCCGTCAGCAGGCCGGTCGGCGCCACGGCGGTACGCCAGAATCCGTGCCCCGCCGTGAGCCGGGACGCGAGTTCGTCGAAATCCGCCTGCAAACGGCCGGTGGCCGGAAAGTCGACGGCGAGTACTATTTCACCGGACTCCCCCTGCGCGAGTATCGACCAGCCGGACTTCTGATCGCTCATGATTTCCCCTCGGATGTCAGCACCATGTCGCGAGTTACACACGATCGCGCGGTTACAAACAAACTAGCGATAGCGGAAATCCGGCCACACCCCTAATCACCCCTAAGTTCCGTCCGGGGCGGACTCCTGCGTATTGAAATCATCTACAGTCTCGACCATGACGCAGACCTCCTCTCCCCAAGTGCAGCCCCAGGCTGGTCATCCGCGGCGTTGGTTGATCCTCGGCGTCCTCGTCACCAGTCTGCTGATGATCCTGATCGACAACACGATCCTGAACGTCGGCCTCAAGACCATTCAGCACGATCTGGTCGCGACGCAGAGCGAGATGGAGTGGGTCCTCGACTCCTACATCCTGATCTTCGCCGGGTTGATGTTCACCTTCGGTGTGCTCGGTGACCGGATCGGGCGCAAGCGTTTACTCGTCGCCGGCATGATTGTGTTCGGCGTGGCCTCCGTGGCCGCCTCCTATTCCACCTCGCCGGCGCAACTGATCGCGGCGCGGGCCGGAATGGGTCTGGGCGCGGCGATGGTGCAGCCCCAGACCCTTTCGATCATCCAGAACGTGTTCCCGCCGCAGGAGCGTGGCAAGGCCATCGGCCTGTGGTCCTCGTTCTCCGGTATCGCGATCGCCATCGGCCCGATCAGCGGCGGCCTGCTGCTGAAGTACTACTGGTGGGGCTCGCTGTTCCTGGTCAACATCCCCGTGGTGCTGATCGGAATCGTGCTGACCCTCGTCATCGTGCCGGAGTCCCGGGACCCCAAGCCCAGCCGTCTCGACCTGTACGGCGTGGTGCTGTCCACCGCCGGTGTCGTCGGCCTGGTCTACGGCATCATCAAGGGCGGCGAGACCAACCACTGGGGTTCGGTCCAGGTACTGGCCCCGTCGCTGGCCGGCATCGCCGTCCTGGCACTGTTCGTCCAGCTCCAGCGGCGCAGTTCCTCGCCCGCGCTGGATGTGACGCTGTTCAGCAACCGGCTGTTCTCCACCGGCACCGCCGCACTCGCCCTGACCTCGTTCGCGCTGATGGGCGGCCTGGTCTACATGGCGTACTACTGGCAGGCGGCGCGGGGCTACGACGCGCTGAAGGCCGGTGTGGTCGCGCTGCCGATCGCCGCCGGGCTGATGCTGGGGGCCGCCAAGAGCGCCCAGCTGGTGGCCAGGTTCGGCCGCCGGGGCCCGGTCTCCAGCGGTCTGGGCGGAATCGGACTCGCCCTGCTGGCCTGGGCGTTCGTGGACCAGAGCACCCCGGTGTGGATCCTGCTGGTCGACGGCTTCGTGTTCGGCCTCGGCATGGGCAATGTGTTCGCGCCCGCCACGGCTCAGGCGATGTCCGCCGTGCCGGTGAACAAGGCCGGCGCCGGGTCCGCGGTGACCAACACCGTGCGGCAGATGGCCGGCGCGCTGGGCATCGCGGTGCTGGGCTCGATCCTGTCGGCGGTGTACCGCAAGGACGTCACCCCGACGGTGCAGGCCACGCTGCCGCGCGATGTGCGGCACAGCGCGGCCGAGTCGATCGTGGCCACCGGCAGCGAGATCGAGAAGCTCGCCGCCCGGGTCCAGGCGGGCAAGTCCCCGCAGTCGGCGCTGGACGGTGTGCAGACCCTGGTCGAGAAGGCGCACGACTCCTTCATCTCGGCGATGCATGTCACCTCGTTCGCGGCGGGCGGCTTCGCGCTGCTGGGCGCGGCCGCGGTGATGCTGGCGATGCCGCGTCCCCGGCCCCGTCCGGAGCCGGAGGGAGCCGAGGCCGAGGCCGGGGCGGCGGCCAAGAGCCCCGCCGGGGCGGCGGGCTGACAGCTGTCACCACCTCGCTCAGGGCCGGTCCGGCGGATTCCCGCCGGACCGGCCCTGTTCTCGCTGCCCCGCGCCGGGGGTGGTCCCGCCGGAGCGGTGGCCGCGATTCACCGGGTCCGTCCGGTGGCCGTTCTGTCCTCAACCGCCGGACTGGGGGCACCTCCCAGCGGTAGCCGGGGGCGCTCAAAACGGCCCGTCCGGCGATTGGGGGACAAGCGCGGCCGGGGGCTGCGTCCGGGCGGGGGAAACGTGAGGGCCGGCTGTCCCGTGGGACAGCCGGCCCGTTCCTGTGCGGGGTTCGCTACCAGCTACGAGCGGCGCGGGACCGGAATCACGTAGCGGCTGAAGACGAGTTCGCGCAGCACGTCGTCGCCGCCCTCGACGATGGACACGTACCGCATGTCGCGGAGCAGCTTCCCGATCGGCAGGTCGTTGGTGTATCCGAGGCCGCCGAACATCTCGGAGCCGACGCTCGCCACCTCCCAGCCGGCCTGGCCGCAGAACATCTTCGCGGTCAGCGCCGACTTCAGGGTTCCCTGCTTGGCGAAGACGGCCGCCGGATTCGGCTCGCTCATGATGGCGTCGTAGTCGCGGGCCGCCGCCCGGCACTGGCTCTTCATGACGTCGATCAGCATTTCCATCTGGCCCAGCTTGCCCGCGAACACCGGATTGTCGGTCAGGGCCGCGCCCTTGATCTGCTTGGTCTTCGCGTAGTCCATGCAGTGGTCACGGATCCGCCGGGCTATTCCGAGCGCCGTGGTGGCGATCAGGATACGGCTGGCGTTGAGGCCGATCTCCAGCAGGCGCAGCCCGGATCCGGCCAACTGGTTGCCGGCCGGGACCCGGCAGTTGTCGAGGCTGACCTCGTACGTGCCCGAGGCGCGCAGGCCGATGACGTCCCAGCGCCTGGTGACGCGCAGGCCGGGGGTGTCCCGGGGCACGACGACCGCCAGGTGCTCGCTGGGGTCGTCGGCGGACCGGGCCACGACGACGAGGAAGTCGGCGAAGTCGGTGTTGGTGGAGAAGAACTTCTCGCCGGTGACGACGAGTTCACCGCCCTGGCGGGCGACGACGGTCTCGATCCGGCCGAGTTCGCTGCCCGCCTCGCGTTCGCTGCCGAGCGTGGCGCAGTACGAGCCCCGGGCCGCCATGGGCGCCACGTAGCGCTCCTTGAGCTCCTCGGAGCCGTAGAGCGAGACCATGCTCGTGCCCAGTACGGAGATGAAGAGGGTGAAGGCCACCCCGGCGTCGCCGTACGCGATCTCGTTGACGATGTCGACGCTGTCGGACAGGGTCAGGCCCAGGCCGCCCTGCTCCTTGGGGATCCACCAGTTCGCGAGCCCGGTGTCGCGGAACCGCTCGTAGAGGGGCAGGGGCGCCTCGGACAGCGAGTCGAGGTAGGCGTGCTGCCCCTTGAGTTCCTGGGCGACAAATCCGCGGAGGGCCTTCTGGATGTCCGTTGCCATGGGTTACTCCTTTTCGAGGGCCAGTTGGATGAGGTCGTCGATCTGCATGCTGTCGATGTCCTGATCGGCGCGCCCGGTGGTGCTCTCCGTGCCCTCGTCCGTGCCTCCGTCCGGGTCGTCGGCGAGCCGCAGCAGGCTGTCCAGCAGCCCGGACTCCCGCAGTCCGCCGATCGGAACCGTGGCCAGGATGCGGCGGATGTCCTCGTCGCTCTGCTCCGGCTCCTCGTCGGGGCCGGCCTCGGGGAACAGCAGGTCCCGCACATGGCCGGCCAGTCCGCCGGGCGTCGGATAGTCGAAGACCACCGTGGTGGCGACCTGCACTCCGGTGGCCGCCTTGAGCTGGTTGCGGAACTCGACCCCGCTGAGGGAGTCGAAGCCCAGCTCCTTGAAGGTGTAGTCGGTGTCCACGTCGTCGGCGGACGGATAGTCCAGGACGAGGGCGATGGTGTCGCGCACCAGGTCCAGCAGCTCGCGCTCCTGTTCCGGTGCCGGCAGCGTGCTCAGCCTCCTGGCCAGCGCCGACATCGCGGGCGCCGCCGCCTCGGGGGCGGGACCGTCGGACGCCGACCGGCGGAGCCGGCCGCGGACCATGCCGCGGTAGACCGCCGGCAGGTCCTCGCGCTGCCGCAGCGCCGCCAGGTCGAGGTGGGCGGGCACCACCAGGGCGGTGTCCAGCGCCAGGGCGGCGTCGAACAGGGCCATGCCCTCGGCCGCCGGCATCGGGGCGATGCCGCTGCGCCGGAACCGCGCCAGGTCGGCCTGGCCCAGGGCGCCGCCCATGCCCGAGTCGAGCCCCCACAGGCCCCAGGCCAGGGAGACCGCGGGCAGCCCCTGCACCCGGCGGTGGGCGGCCAGGGCGTCCAGGAACACGTTGGCCGCGGCATAGTTCGCCTGCCCCGCGGTGCCGACCGTGCCGGCGACGGAGGAGTACATCACGAACGCCGCCAGCGGCAGGTCCTTGGTGAGCTCGTGCAGGTGCCAGGCGGCCCCGGCCTTCGCGGCGAAGACCCGGTCGACGTGCCCCGGGGTCAGCGACACGACCGGGCTGTCCTCCAGGACGCCGGCCAGGTGCACGATCCCGGTGAGCGGCCGGTCGGCGGGGATCGCCGCCAGCAGCCCGGCCAGGGCCGCGCGGTCCGAGACGTCGCAGGCCACCGCCGTCAACTCGGCACCGAGTTCGGCGAGTTCGGCTGTCAGTGCGGCCGTGCCGGGCGCTTCGGCGCCCCGGCGGCTGGCCAGCAGCAGATTCCGTACGCCGTGCTCGGACACCAGGTGGCGGGCGGCGAGCGCGCCGAGGCCGCCGGTGCCGCCGGTGAGCAGGACCGTTCCGCCGGGGGCCCAGCCGGGGCGTCCGGCGGCGGCGGGCAGCGGGGCCAGCCGGGGTGCGAAGGCCGTGCCCCAGCGCAGCGCCAGCTGGGGCTCGCCGGTGGCGCAGGCGGCGGTCAGGACCGGTACCGACTCCTCGTCGTCGTCCAGGTCCAGCAGGACGAACCGGTCGGCGTGCTCCGTCTGGGCCGACCGCAGCAGACCCCACACCGGGGCCGACGTGAGGTCGGGTGCCTCGCCCTCGGCCACCGCGACCGCGCCGCGCGTGACGACGACGAGCCGGGAGCCGGCCAGGTCCTCGTCGCGCAGCCAGTCCTGGACCAGCGCGAGCGCCCGGTGCGTGCCGGTCAGCGCGGCGCCGGGTACGTCGGCCCCGCTGTCCGCGGCGACATGGGCGAACACCAGCTCCGGCACCGCGGCGCCCGCGGCGACCGCCGTGCGCAGCGCGGCGAGGTCACGGTACGAGTCGACCGACGACCCCATGGAGTGCGCGCCCAGCGCCACGGCCCGCGTCCGGCCGGCCGGTGCCGTGTCCGGCAGTGGCACCTCGGTCCAGTCCAGGCCCAGCAGCGAACCGGCGGCGGACGCGCCCGCCAGTGCCGCCGCCAGCTGCTCGGCGGAGGCCGGCATCAGCGCCAGGGACTCCACGGACAGCACGGGCGCGCCGCCGTGGTCGGTGATCCGCAGTGCGACCTCCTGCGGTCCCGTGCGGGTGATCCGTACCCGGAGGGCGGTGGCGCCCAGCGCGTGCAGGGACACCCCGGACCAGGAGAAGGGCAGCAGGACCTGCGACTCCTGCTCGCGCAGGGCCTGGGCGAAGACCACCAGCAGCAGCGGATGCAGCGCCGCGTCCAGCAGCGCCGGGTGCACCGCGAACGCCTCGGCGGCGCGGTGTGCGTCGGCGGGCAGCCGGACGTCCGCGTACACGTCGTCGCCGGACTGCCAGGCGGCGTGCAGCCCCTGGAAGACGGGACCGTACGCGTAGCCCCGGCCGAGCAGCGCCGGGTAGGGGTCGCCGAGTTCGACCGGCACGGCGCCGGGGGGCGGCCAGCTACCGGCGTCGGCTTCGCCATCGGCATCGCCGTCGGCGGTCCGGACGGTGAGGAAGCCGGCGGCGTGCCGGGTCCAGGCTCCGGCGGCGCCCTCGGGCCGCGAGTAGACGCCGAGGGTGCGGCGGCCGGTCGCGGCGGTCTCCGGGGCAGGGGCCGCGCCCACCACGACCTGGAGCTGTACGGCGCAGTCCCCGGCGAGGACCAGCGGTGCCTCCAGGGTCAGTTCGTCGATCCGGGCGCCGTCGGCGCGGTCGGCGGCCTGGAGCGCCATCTCCAGGAAGGCGGTGCCCGGCAGCAGCACGCTGTCCAGCACCGTGTGGTCGGCCAGCCAGGGGTGGGTCGGCAGCGAGATCCGGCCGCTCAGCACCAGCTGGTCCCCGGCGGCCAGTTCGGTCAGGGCGCCCAGCAGCGGGTGCTCCACCGCGCCCAGACCGGCGGTGGTGACGTCACCGGTCGCGGCGTCGGCGGTCAGCCAGTAGCGCTGCCGGTCGAAGGCGTACGTCGGCAGTTCGAGCCGCCTGCCCGGGGCCGGCCGCGCCGCGGCCGGGCCGGCCAGCAGGGCCTGCCAGTCCACCGGCACACCGCGTACGTGCAGCCGGGCCAGCGTCTCCAGTACGGTGCGGGGCTCCGGGCGGTCCTTGCGGACCACCGGTACCGCGACCACGTCCTGGCCGTCGTCGCCCAGCACCTGCTGGGCCAGGGCGGTCAGCACCCCGTCGGGGCCGGCCTCTACCAGCACCCGTGCCCCGGCGGCCACGGCGGCCTGGACCCCGTCGGCGAAGCGCACGGCAGCCCGTACGTGGCCGACCCAGTACTCGGGATCCTCCAGGACCCCGGGGCCGGCCACATGGCCGGTCAGGTTGGACACCACGGCGATCCGGGGCGGCGCGTACGAGACGGTGCGCGCGACCTGCCGGAACTCCTCCAGCATCGGGTCCATCAGCGGCGAGTGGAAGGCATGCGAGACCCGCAGCCGGTGGGTCTTGCGCCCCCGCCCGGCCATCGTCCGCGCGACGGATTCGACCGCGTCCTGCGCGCCGGAGACCACCACGGAGGCCGGTCCGTTGACGGCCGCGACGGCGGCCACCCCGTCCAGTCCGTCCAGGGCCTTGAGGATCTCGTCCTCGGTGGCCTGGACGGCGACCATGGCGCCGCCCGCCGGCAGTGCCTGCATCAGCCGGCCCCGGGCGGTGACCAGCCGGGCCGCGTCCGCGAGCGAGAACACCCCGGCGACATGGGCGGCGGCCAGCTCACCGATGGAGTGCCCGACCAGCACCTCCGGGCGCACACCGAGGGACTCCAGCAGCCGGAAGGCCGCCACCTCGAAGGCGAACAGCGCCGGCTGGGTCCAGCCGGTCTCGTCCAGCAGAGCGGGGTCGTCGCCCTCGATCACCGAGGTCAGCGGCCGGTCCAGATGGACGTCCAGCTCGGCGCAGACCTCGTCCCAGGCGGCGGCGAACACCGGGTAGGCCGCGTACAGTTCACGCCCCATGCCCAGCCGCTGGCTGCCCTGGCCGGAGAACAGCACCCCGGTCCTGGGGGCCGCCACCGCCGCCGCGCCGCCGGAGACCACGCCGGGCGCGGTCCCGCCGGAGGCCAACGCCTCCAGTGCGGCGGTGAGTTCGGCGAGCTCGGAGCCCAGCACCACGGCGCGGTGGTCGAAGTGCGTACGGGAGGCCACCAGGGCCCCGGCGATCTCGGCGGGGCCCAGTTCGGGCCGCGTCAGGGCGAACTCCCGCAGCCGCTCCGCCTGCAGGGTCAGCGCCCGGGCGCTGCGCGCCGAGATCACCCACGGCACCGGCCCGGCGTGCTCCACCGGCGCGGGCCCCGCCGTCTCCGGCGCGGCGTCCGGCGCGGTCTCCGGCGCGGTCTCCGGCGCGGTCTCTTCCGTCCCGGCCTGTTCCAGGATCACGTGGGCGTTGGTACCGCTGATCCCGAAGGACGACACACCCGCCCGACGCGGACGGTCGTCCCCGGGCCACTCCCGCTCCTCGGTGAGCAGTTCCACCGCTCCCGAGGACCAGTCGACGTGCGGTGACGGCTGGTCGACGTGGAGCGTCGCGGGCAGGACGCCCTGACGCATCGCCATCACCATCTTGATCACCCCGGCCACCCCGGCAGCCGCCTGGGTGTGCCCGATGTTCGACTTCAACGACCCCAGCCAGAGCGGCTCTTCACGCTCCTGCCCATAGGTCGCCAGCAGCGCCTGCGCCTCGATCGGGTCACCCAGCGCGGTACCCGTGCCATGCGCCTCCACCGCGTCGATGTCGGAGGGGGCCAGGCCGGACTGGGCCAGCGCCTCGCGGATCACGCGTTCCTGGGACGAGCCGTTGGGGGCGGTGAGCCCGTTGCTGGCGCCGTCCTGGTTGACGGCGGAGCCGCGTACGACGGCCAGGACGCGGTGGCCGTTGGCACGGGCCCGCGACAGCCGCTCCAGCACCAGCACACCCACACCCTCGGCCCACGACGTACCGTCCGCACCCGCCGCGAACGACTTGCACCGGCCATCGGGCGCCAGGCCCCGCTGACGACTGAACTCCAGGAACATCCCCGGCGTCGCCATCACCGTCACACCACCGGCCAACGCCAGATCACACTCACCCGAACGCAACGCCTGACCCGCCAGATGCAACGCCACCAACGACGACGAACACGCCGTGTCCACCGTCACCGCAGGACCCTCGAACCCGAACGTGTAGGACACCCGGCCCGAGGCCACGCTCGCGGCGTTGCCGGTGAGGCGGTAGCCCTCGGCGGTCTCGGGGGCCTCGTGCAGCCGGGGCCCGTAGTCCATGGCCATCAGGCCGGTGAAGACCCCGGTGCGGGAGCCGCGCAGCGACGCCGGGTCGATGCCGGTGCGCTCCATGGCCTCCCAGGAGGTCTCCAGGAGGAGGCGCTGCTGCGGGTCGATGGCCAGGGCCTCACGGGGCGAGATCCCGAAGAACCCGGCGTCGAACTCGTCGGCGTCGTGGAGGAATCCGCCGTCCCTGCTGTACGTGGTGCCGGAGTGCTCGGGGTCGGGGTGGTAGAGGGCGTCCAGGTCCCAGCCCCGGTTGGCGGGGAAGCCGCCGATGGCGTCCTCGGCCCCGGCGACCAGCCGCCACAGCTCCTCCGGGGAGGAGACGCCGCCGGGGAGGCGGCAGGCCATGCCCACGATGACGACCGGGTCGGCCCCGGCCGCAGCCCCGGCCGGTACGGCGGCCGGTACGGGCAGCGGGGCCGGGGTGCCGGCCTCCGCGCCGAAGAGCGCCTCGCCGAGGTGCTGGGCCAGCGCCACCGGGGTGGGGTGCTTGAACAGGGCGGTGGTCGTCAGCGGGATCTCGGTCTCGGCGGTGAGGGTGTTACGGATCCGGACCGACAGATGCGAGTCGACCCCGAGGTCCTTGAAGGTCCGGTCCGGCGCCACGTCCTCCGGCGACGGGTGGCCGAGCGCGGCGGCCGCGTGGGCCCGTACCAGCCGCAGCAGCGCCTCGGCGCGGCCGGCGGCGCCCAGCGGGGCCAGCTCCTGGCGCAGCGCCGACGCGGCGGCGTCCTCGTCGCCCTCCACGGCGGCCGCGGCGCGGACGGGGCCGGCCGTGCCCGCCGGCAGGCCGGTGGTGTCGAGCCAGTGGCGGCGGCGCTGGAAGGCGTAGGTCGGCAGCGGGACGGCGCGGGCGCCGGTGCCGTCGAAGACCGCGTCCCAGTCGACCGGCAGGCCCCTTACGAAGCCCTCGGCCAGGGAGGTGAGGAAGCGGTCGGGGCCGCCCTCGCCGCGACGCAGGGTGCCCAGGGCGACCGCGGTGTGGTCGGCGGCCTCCAGGCTCTCCTGGAGGGCGACGGTCAGCACCGGGTGGGCGCTGGACTCGACGAAGAACCCGAAGTCGTCCGCGAGCAGGGCGCGGATGGTGTCGGCGAACCGCACGGTCCGGCGGAGGTTGGTGTACCAGTACTCGGCGTCGAGGCCGGAGGTGTCGATCCGGGCGCCGGTGACCGACGAGTAGAACGGCACGTCGGCGGGGCGGGGTTCGACGCCCGCCAGGGCCTCGGTCACCTGTTCCCGGATGGTCTCCACGTAGGCGCTGTGGGAGGCGTAGTCCACGGCGATCCGCCGGGCCCGTACCCCGTCCGTCTCGCAGGCGGCCAGCAGCTCGTCCAGGGCGTCGTTCTCACCGGAGACGATGCTGGCGAAGGGGCCGTTGACCGAGGCGAGGGAGATCCGCTCGCCCCAGCGCTCCAGGAGGGTGGCCGTCTCCTCGGCGGGCAGCCCGACGGAGACCATGCCGCCCAGGCCCGACAGGCCCTCGGCGATGGCCTGGGCGCGCAGCGCCACGACCTTCGCCCCGTCCTCCAGGGACAGCGCGCCGGCGACGGTGGCGGCGGCGATCTCGCCCTGGCTGTGGCCGACCACGGCGTCGGGTTCGACACCGGCCGCCCGCCAGGTCGCGGCCAGGGACACCATGACGGCCCACAGCGCGCACTGCACGACGACCACGTCGTCCAGTGGGGCCGCGTTCTCACCGCCGCGTACGACGTCCAGCACCGACCAGTCCACGTAGGGGGCGAGGGCGGTGTCGCACTGGGTCAGCCGCTCGGCGAACACCGGTGAGGTTTCGAGGAGTCCGGCGGCCATGCCCTGCCACTGGGCGCCCTGGCCGGGGAAGACGAAGGCCACCTTGCCGCGGGCGTCGGCGGTGCCCGAGACGACGTTGGCCCCGGGGACGCCGTCGGCCAGGGCGGTCAGCCCGGACAGGGCGTCGCCGAGGTCACCGGCGAGCACCACGGCGCGCTGCTCCAGGGCGGCGCGGGTGCGGGCCAGGGACCAGCCGAGGTCGGCGAGGCCGCCCTCGGGGGCGGGGTCGGCCGCCACGAACGCGGCGAGCCGGCCGGCCTGGGCGCGCAGCCCGTTGCGGCCGCTGCCGGAGACCGCCCAGGGCACCGGCGCCCCGGCGCTCGCGGACAGCAGGGCCGGACCGGTGGCCGTCGCGCGAGGCTGCCGAGGGGCGGGCGCGCCGGGCCATTCGGCCACCACGACATGGCAGTTGGTGCCGCCCATCCCGAACGCCGAGACCCCGGCGACCAGCGGGCGGTCCTCGTGCGGCCAGGGGCCGGTGGTGCGCTGGAGGCGCAGGTTGAGCTCGTCGAGCGGGATGCCGGGGTTGGGGGTCTCGAAGTTGAGGCTGGCGGGCAGCGCGCGGTTCTGCACGCTGAGGATCACCTTCACCAGGCCGGTGATGCCCGCGGCGCCCTCCAGGTGGCCGACGTTGGTCTTGACCGAGCCCACCACCAGGGGGTGCCCGGGTTCCCGTACGGAGCCGATGGTGGCGCTGAGCGCGGCCGCCTCGACGGGGTCGCCGACCGGGGTGCCGGTGCCGTGCAGCTCAACGTACTGGACGTCGGCGGGGTCGGTGCCGGACTGCTGGTGGGCGCGGATCAGCAGCCGCTGCTGGCCGTTGCGGTCGGGCGCGGTGAGGGTGTCGCCGCCGCCGTCGTTGTTGACGGCGCTGCCGCGCAGCACACAGCGGATCGGGTCGCCGTCGGCGATGGCCCGCGAGAGCAGTTTGAGGACGACGACGGCGCCGCCCTCACCGCGTACGTAGCCGTTGGCGCGGGCGTCGAAGGTGTAGCAGCGGCCGTCCGGGGACAGGGCGCCGAAGGCGGCGATGCGGTCGGTGGTCTCCGGTATGAGGTTGAGGTTGACCCCGCCGGCCAGCGCGACGGTGGACTCCCCGGAGCGCAGGCTCTCGCAGGCCAGGTGCACCGAGACCAGGGACGAGGACTGGCCGGTGTCGACGGTCAGGCTGGGGCCGCGCAGGCCGAGGACGTAACTGACGCGGTTGGCGATGATGCTGCGGTGCAGGCCCGTCATGGTGTGCGGGGTGACCGCGGCTCCGCCGATCCGGGTGGCCAGGGTGGCGTAGTCGTCGGTGATGACGCCGGCGAAGACGCCGGGGCGGCCGTCGGTGAGGTGGTCCGGGCGCAGTCCTGCGTCCTCCAGGGCCTGCCAGCTCAGCTCCAGCATCAGCCGCTGGTGCGGGTCCATGGCCACCGCCTCGCGCGGTGATATCCCGAAGAAGGCGGCGTCGAAGGTGTCGACGGAGTCCAGGAATCCGCCACGGCGGAAGTCCGCCCCGGGGGAGGCCGGGTCGGCGTCGGGCCAGCGGCCGTCGGGCACGTCGGTGACCGCGTCCCGCCCTTCGCTCAGCAGCTGCCAGAAGGCGTCCGGATCGGAGGCCTGCGGCAGTCGGCAGGACAGTCCGATGACCGCCACCGGCTCGTTCGCGAGGGACGCGGGGGTCGCGGGAGTCGCGGGGCTCGCGGGGGTCGCGCGGTCAGCGGAGAGAGGGGCAGAGGCGTCGGAGGCGCGGTTGCTGGACATACACCCATCCACTTCAGGACTGCGGTTCAGGGACCGTGGAGAGGAGCTCGGCGGAGATGAACTCCGCCAGCGCCACTGGTGTCGAATAGTCGTAAACGGAGCTCAGCGGGATCTCGACGCCGGTGGCGTCGCGGAGCGCGTTGCCGAAGTCGACGGCGGACAGCGAGGTGAACCCCATGTCGAGGAAGTCGCCGTCCGGATCGATGTCGTCGCCGGAGGCATGGCCCAGGGCGGCGGCGCACGCGGTGCGGACCACCTCGCGGATGACCAGCACCCGGTCGTCCCCGGTCAGGCCGTGCAGCCGTTCGGGCAGTGACGGCGGTCCGTCCGCCCCGTCGTCGCCACCGCCGGCCGCCTCCGCGGCGGGCAGTGCCTCCTGCTGGCGCTGCCACCACCGCGACAGCAGCGGCAGCAGCCCGGCCAGGGACTCGTGGTGTGCGGTGCCGGCCTCGTCGTCCGCCAGCAGCCGGGTGAACGCCTCGGTGTCCTGGCCCGCCACGGCGTTCCAGAAGCGTTCCTCGGGCGATCCGGGGGCGGCGCCGCCGGTGCCGGGATCGGCGTGCAGCCAGTAGCGCTCGCGCTGGAACGCGTACGTCGGCAGCCCGGCCGGTCCGGCAGGTCCGGTGGTCCGGCCGTCCGGGGCCTGCGGCAGGACGGGGGCGAAGTCCACCGGGTGCCCGTTGACGTGCAGCCCGGCCAGGGCGGTCAGCAGGGAGGTGACCTCGGGGCGGTCCCGGCGCAGCAGCGGCAGGGTCAGGTCGTCGGACGTCAGGCCCAGGGTCTCCCGGGCCATCGCCGTCAGGACCCCGTCCGGGCCGGCCTCGATGTACGCCGTCACGCCCAGGTCGCGCAGCGCCTCGACGCCGTCGCGGAAGCGCACCGCGTCCCGTATGTGCCGCACCCAGTACTTGGGGTCCGTCAGCTCCCCGGCGCCGGCGGGGGCGCCGGTGACGTTGGAGATCACCGGGATACGGGGCTCGTGGTAGGTCACCTGCTCGGCGATCTGCGCGAACTCCGCGAGGACGGGGGTCATGTGCGCCGAGTGGAAGGCGTGGCTGACGCGCAGCCGCTTGGTCTTGTGGCCCCGGTCCGCCATGGTCCGCGCGAAGGCGTCGACCGCGTCCTCGTCGCCGGAGACCACGGTGGCGGACGGGCCGTTGACGGCCGCGACCGAGATCCGTTCGTCTTCGCCGCGGCCCTCCAGGGCCTCGACGACCTCGGCCTCGGTGGCCTGCACCGCCAGCATGGCGCCGCCCGCGGGCAGGCTCTGCATCAGCCGGCCGCGCGCCGCGACCAGCCGGGCCGCGTCGGCCAGCGAGAAGACCCCGGCGACATGGGCGGCGGCCAGCTCACCGACGGAGTGGCCGAGCAGGTGGTCGGCGCGGACGCCGAAGGACTCCAGCAGGCGGTAGAGCGCCACCTCGTGGGCGAAGAGCGCCACCTGTGTGTACTGCGTACGGTCCAGCAGGCCGGCTCCGCCCTCGCCCTCCAGGACCGCCTTGGCGAGCGGCACCTCCAGGTGGGTGTCGAGCTCGGCGCAGGCCTGGTCGAAGGCCGCGGCGAAGACCGGGAACCGCTCGTACAGTCCGCGTCCCATGCCCACGCGCTGTGCGCCCTGCCCGGTGAACAGCACGGCCAGGCCGCCGCCGGACGCGGCGCGGCCCCGGGTCACCCGGGGGCCGGTGGCGCCGTCGGCGAGTGCGCCGAGGCCGGCCAGCAGTTCGTCGCGGCCGGTGCCCAGCACCACCGCGCGGTGGTCGAAGTGGGTACGCGCGCGGGCCAGCGCCCCGGCCACCTCGGCGGCGTCCAGGGCGGGGTGTTCGCGGACGAACCCGGCCAGCCTTTCGGCCTGTTTCGCCAGCGCGCGGGCGCTGCGGGCCGAGATCGCCCACGGCACCGGACCGTCGTACTCCGCCGACGCGGGCCCGGCCGTCCGCCGCGCGGCGTCCGGCTCCGTGTCCGGCGCCGTGTCCGGCGCGGCCTCCTCCGTCCCGGCCTGTTCCAGGATCACGTGGGCGTTGGTACCGCTGATCCCGAAGGACGACACACCCGCGCGGCGCGGGCGGCCGGTGACGGGCCACTCCCGCTGCTCGGTGAGCAGCTCGACCGCTCCCGAGGACCAGTCGACGTGCGGTGACGGCTGGTCGACGTGGAGCGTCGCGGGCAGGACGCCCTGACGCATCGCCATCACCATCTTGATCACCCCGGCCACCCCGGCAGCCGCCTGGGTGTGCCCGATGTTCGACTTCAACGACCCCAGCCAGAGCGGCTCTTCACGCTCCTGCCCATAGGTCGCCAGCAGCGCCTGCGCCTCGATCGGGTCACCCAGCGCGGTACCCGTGCCATGCGCCTCCACCGCGTCCACGTCCGCGACCGACAGCCCGGACTGGGCCAGCGCCTCGCGGATGACCCGCTGCTGGGAGGGGCCGTTGGGGGCGGTGAGCCCGTTGCTGGCGCCGTCCTGGTTGACCGCCGAGCCACGGATCACCGCGAGGACGGGGTGGCCGTTGGCGCGGGCGTCGGAGAGCCGCTCCAGCAGCACCAGTCCGACGCCCTCGGACCAGCCGGTGCCGTCGGCGGCCGCCGCGAAGGCCTTGGAACGCCCGTCGGGGGCCAGTCCCCGCTGCCGGCTGAACTCCACGAAGACGCCCGGGGTGGCCATCACCGTGGCCCCGCCGGCCAGCGCCATGCGGCACTCGCCGCGCCGCAGCGAGTGGGCGGCCAGGTGCAGGGTGACCAGGGAGGAGGAACAGGCCGTGTCGACCGTGACCGCCGGGCCCTCCAGGCCGTACGTGTAGGAGAGCCGGCCCGATGCCACGCTGGCGGCGCTGCCGATCCCGAGCAGGCCCTCGACCTCGCGGGGCGTGCGCTGGAACCGCCAGGCGTAGTCCTGGTACATGACACCGGTGAAGACGCCGGTCCGGCTGCCCGCCAGGGCGGCCGGCACGATCCCGGCGCGTTCGAACAGCTCCCAGGAGGTCTCCAGCAGCAGCCGCTGCTGGGGGTCGATGGCCACCGCCTCGCGCGGGGGCAGCCCGAAGAACGCCGCGTCGAAGGCGGGCGCGTCGTAGAGGAAACCGCCGAGGGTGGAGTAGGTCCGGCCCGTCACTGAGGGGTCCGGGTCGTAGAGTTCCTCGGTGGGCCAGCCCCGGTCCTCGGGGAACTCGCCGATGGCGTCGACCCCGTCGGAAACCAGCTGCCAGAGATCCTCCGGGGAACTCACACCACCGGGATACCGGCAGGCCATCGACACGATGGCAATGGGTTCCTGTTCCCTGGCCGCGATATCGTCAAGTCGCCGCTGAGCCTGGTGCAGTGCGGTTGTCGTCCGCTTGAGATATTCCCGGAGCTTTTCCTCGTTCGTCGTCATGCGAACGCCTTCCCCCTCATGAAGAGCGGAACCACACAGTCACGTACGGCGATTGACAGAAGATGTGTGTATTCACCCGACACTATCGAGCTGATGTTCTGTCCGGCTCAACCCCTGACAGCACCCCTAGCCACCCCTGCGGCACCCATACGGCGCTTTATCGCGTCGAGTACTTCGGCGGGCCGGTCGGCGAGGTAGAAATGACCGCCGCCGGGGAAGATCTGGATCTCCACGTCACGGGTGGTGTGATCGCGCCAGGCCTCGGCCTCGTCGAGGGTGGTGGTCGGGTCGGCGTCGCCGACCAGGACGGTGACCGGCGAGTCGATCCGGACGCCGGCGTCGGCGCGGTAGGTCTCGACGGCCTTGTAGTCGTTGCGGATGGCGGGCATGGCCAGCCGCATGATCTCCTCGTTCCCCAGCACCCGGGAGTCGGTGCCGCTGAGCCGGCGGAGCTGGGCGACGATGCCGTCGTCGTCCCTCTTGTGCACCTGCTCGTGCCGGGTGCGCGAGGGCGCGCGGCGGGCCGAGGCGAAGAAGCGGGCGGGCGCGGGATACCCGGCGGCGGTCAGCCGGCGGGCGGTCTCGAAGGCGACGGTGGCGCCCATGCTGTGACCGAAGAGCGTCAACGGCCGACCCTCATCGGCCAATTGCCGCAGATCCTCGAATACCCGGTCGGCGAGTTCCGGGACATTGTCGACGAGCGGTTCCCTGTTACGGTCCTGACGGCCCGGGTACTGGATCACGTGGACGTCGATCGCGGGGGCCAGCGCCTGCGACAGCGGGAAATAGAAACTGGCCGATCCCCCGGCGTGCGGAAAGCAGATCAGGCGCGGAGCGTCGGGGTCGGCGGCGTGATAGTGGCGTATCCAGGCGCTGGTGGTCGAATTCGTCATGATGCTCCTCGTGGTGGACGACGTCCCGGCACCGGCGCTGAATCGGCACATGGGTCGGTCACTGTCTCCGAGTCTAGGAACGCGGAATCCGCACAACGCCCCCTTGACCGCCCCCTAAACCCCCCTCATTCGCCTTCCGCCCCCCTGCCGTCGCACCGCGGGCGGGAGAACACTGGGGCATGGCCCGCCAGGGCCGCGGGAGGGGGGCCTGCCATGCCGATGGAGACGAATGCCCGGTCCACACAGCAGATAGCGCTCGGCCAGGACCTGGGGGACCTGGTCGCCGAGGCCCTGGGGGTCGTCCGGGCGGACGGCACGCCCGGGCCGGCGGAGGGGCCCGCGGACGGGACCCCGGCGGTGAGCACCGGGGCGTACGCGGTGGATCCGCCGTTCTTCGGCGACGGTGACATCGGCCGGCTCGCGGTGTGCTCGGTCGTCAACGACCTGGCCGCCACCGGCGCCGAACCGCGCCAACTGGCCCTGGGGATCGTCCTGGAGGCCGGGCTGCCGGTCCGGCTGCTGCACCGGCTCACCAAGTCGCTGCGCGCGGCGGCGGCCGAGGCGGGCGTCACCGTCGCGGCCGTCGACACCCGGGTGGTCCGGGCCGGTGAGGCCGACCGCGTCTTCATCGCGGCCACCGCCATCGGCCGGCGCCCCGGCCCGGCCGGAGGCCGCCCGCCCGGCCCGGCCGGCCTGCGGCCCGGAGACCGCATCCTGGTCACCGCCCCGCTCGGCGACCACGCCGCCCATCTGATGTCGCTGCGCGGCTCCCTGGGGTACGAACACCTCGTCCCCAGCGACTGCGCCCCGCTCACCGGGCTGCTCGCGCCGGTACTCCCCCGGCTCCGCCACGCCCGCCCGGTCACCACCGGCGGCCTGGCGGGCGTCCTGCGTGACTGCGCCGCCGCCCGGGGGCTGACCCTGCACCTCGACGAGCAGGCGCTGCCGGTGCGTTACGAGACCCGTGCCGCGCTCGCCGCACTCGGCGTCGATCCGCTGCACGCGGCCTGCGCGGGGGTGCTGTGCCTGTTCGTCGCGCCCGACGCGGTGGATCCGGTGCTGACGGCGTTACGGGCCCACCCGCAGGGCCGGCAGGCCGTCGTCGTCGGCGAGGTGGCGCCGCGGGCGTCAGGCTCCCGATCCGGCACCGTACGGCTGATCGGCGCCGACGGCGGTACGAGGCCCCTCACCCCGCCGCCGGACCAGCTGCCGGCCCGTCTCTGAGGGTGTCGTAGCGCCGCAGCAGGACCACGGCTGCCGCGGTGGCCAGCGCGGGGAGCACGGCCATGCCCAGCAGCACCCCGGTGTCCGCGGCGGCGCTCTGGTGGGCGGCGCGGCCGGTGTCGGAGGAGACATAGCCGAAGGCCTGGAGCACCAGCGCGTACAGGAACGGGCCGAGCGCGAGACCCAGCCCCTCGCCGGTGGTGAACAGGCCCGACAGCACCCCGGCCTGGCGGCGCGCCGTGCGGGCGGTGTCGTGGTCGATGCACTCGGGGAGCATCGCGTAGAGGAAGAGCAGCTGACCGGCGTGGCCGGTGCCCGCGAGCACCATGGTGAGCAGGACGGCGGCCGTGGGCAGTGCGGGGGCGGCCAGGAAGAGCAGGCAGCCGGTGCCGAAGAGGACGCAGGCGGCGACATAGCCGCGGCGGTTGCCCAGGCGGGTGCTGACCCGTGACCACAGGCCCATGGTGAGGAGGTTGGGGGCGACGAAGGCCGCCACCAGGGAGCCGGTGGCGCCGGAGTCGTGCAGGGCGTGGGAGGCGAAGTAGGGGGCGCCGACGAGCAGCACCCCGGTGGCGACGGTCTGGACCACCACGCAGCGCAGCAGGGCCATGAAGGGCGCGTTGCCGCGGGCGACGGCGAGCTGGTGACGCAGGCTCGGCTCGCTCTCCACGACCCGGTCGCCACGGGTACCGGCCGTGCCCAGGAAGGCCCCCACCGCCCCGGCCGCGATCACCGCCGCGCCGAACAGGCCCAGCCAGCGGTGCCCCGGCAGCCCTCCGCCGCCCGCGTCGATGACGGCGGGGCCGGCCGCGCCGGCGATCAGCGCCGCTACGCCGATGCCGGCCACCCGGCCGCCGACCAGCCGGATCCGGTCCCGGGGGCCGTCGGTGATCTCCGCCGGGATGGCCACGTAGGGGATCTGGAAGAAGGCGAACGCGGTCGCGGTGAGCAGGAACCCCGCGGCGGTGAACCACGCGCCCGCGGTGCCGCCGGCCGGCCCGGCGAACATCAGGGCGAAGCACAGCGCCACGGCCAGGCCCCCGGCCAGGACGTACGGGCGGCGGGCCCCCCACCGGGTGCGGGTGCGGTCGCTGGCGCGGCCCGCCAGCGGGTTGAGCACCGCGTCCCAGGCCTTGGGGGCGAACACGATCGCCCCGGCCAGCGCGGCACCCACACCGAGCGTGTCGGTGAGGTAGGGCAGCAGCAGCAGCCCCGGCAGGGTGTTGAAGGTCCCGGTGACCAGCGACCCGGTGGCATAACCGAGCCGCAGCCGGGCGGGAACGCCAGGCGGCTGCTTCCGGGCCGCGCCCGACGGGGTCCGGGTTGTCACGCTGGTCATGGCGGCAGCCTCCTCGACTGAGCAGGCCCTGCCCCGGGCTCGGGGGAAAAGACGCAGGGCAGGGCGCGCCCGTCCAGCATCCGCACGCCTCCATGGACCGGGCTAAAGAACACCCGAAAAGCCCGTCCGGCGATCAAGGACGAACGCGGCCGAAGGCACGCACCCGATCGACAACCGGGCACGCCGCCACACCCCGTCCGGCCATCGAGGACACTGCTGCCCTGGCGTTAGATGGGCAGCTTCCAGCTGGGTCCGTCGGCTTCATCGTGAAGCCACACGCGCTGCCCGTCGGGGGTGACGGTGATACCGAACCCGCTCTGATGTGGCCGGCCTGCCCCGTGCCACACCTGGAGGGCTTCCTCGACCTGGTCCCACAGCCGCAATGGCCCGCGCTGGATGACGATCCACCCGCCCGCGGCATCGGGCCGGACCCGGGCTTGGGAGCCTGTCGCCACATCCATGAGCACGTGCTGCTCGCCGAGGCCGAAGTGCTGAGCCGTGGGAGCGGACAGCTGCGCGACCCACCGGCCGGTCGGATCACTGAGAATCGCAGGGTCGAGACCGGTGTTTCGCTGGTCACCAGGCAACAGGTTCAATCGCGGGTGCGGTGGGTGATCGTGCTGTCGGGCCATCATGAAGCTGGTGCGGCCGGGCAGGAAGCGTCCGCTGGCCGTGCGGTCGCCGCCGACCGTGAGCCGGGCGAGAGCGAAGCCGTGCATCCATCCGGCGACCGTTGCGAGAATGACGCCCCCGTCTCGGACCTGGTCGATCCATTGGTACGGGATGTGGCGGACCGCACAGGTAGCGATGAGCCGGTCGTACGGCGCTCCTGATTGGTGTCCGTCCAGCCCATCGCCGACGACCAGGTGAGGCCAGTAGCCAGCTGACTCAAGAGCTGCGGCTGCGCGGGCGGCGTTGTCGGGATCGACCTCGATGCTGGTGAGGTTGGCTTCGCCAAGGCGGTGGCAGCCGAGGGCGGTCGAGTAGCCGGTTCCCGTGCCGATCTCCAGCGTCTTCATGCCACTCTCGACACCGAGCTGGTGCCACATGCGCAGAACCAGGGACGGCATCGTGGAGGAGGACGTGGGCACGCCTTCGACAGGGCCATCGATGTGGACAGCACGCCACGAGCCATCGAGTTGGGTGACCAGCGTGGTGTCGCGGTAGATGTCCTCCAACCAGTCCGGCGCGCCCGGCACGACGGGCTCGTACAGCGTGGGACGGGAATCGGGCTCGATACGGAAATAGCCCTCGTCGAGGAACAGCTCGCGCGGGACAGTGCCGGCAGCTCGTTCCCAGGTATCGTCGGTAAGCACACCGTCCTGGCGCAGTTGGTCGGCGAGCGCGTCGCGAAGCCGTTGAGCCTCAAGCTCGGTGCCGGTCACGGCTGATGCTCTCCTCGTAGGTAGTCGGCGTGGGCGGCGGCAATCGGCAGGCCGGTCTGGTTCTCCACCCAGGCCCAGGTGCCAGCGGGGTTGCACTCGAAGAACACCCAGTCTCCCGCTGGGGTCACGGCGAAGTCGAAGGCCCCAAAAGCGATGCCGTAGTGCTGGAGGAACCGTTGAACGCCGACTGCCACGTGATCGGGGACATCGGTCGTGCCGTAGGTGAGGGCTTCGTAGTCAGTGCGCCAGTCGGTACGAGCTTGCTCGCTGTCGGCCTGGATAGTGGCGGCGAATAGCTTCCCGGCCACGGCGGTCAACCGAACCTCGTACGCCTTCGGTACCTCCGCTTGGAAAAGGTGCGCTGTCAGCCTGACGCTGTCGTCCAGCTCGGCCGGGGCGATGCGATGGGTGGGCACCATCAAACGCTGGCCCTCGCCGAAGTCCAGGCGTCCGCCGAGCACCGGCTTGCAGATCACCGGCGCAGCGACATCCTTCGCGAAAGACCTTGCCGCGTAAGGGTCGTTGGTGATGAGGGTGCGGGGAACCGTGAGGCCAGCAGTGACTGCGGCGGTGAGCTGTTGCGGCTTGTGGGCGGCCAAGCGGTCGCGGTGCGGGTCGTTGATCCAACGGACGGACACGGCCGACATGACGTTGAGCAGCGCGGCGTCGGCCTGGTCGCGGGCCCATGTGCGGTAGGGCTCCTCCACGCCGTCAGCGATGACCGGACGCCCGGGCCGCCTGTAGTAGACGGCCCGGACCTCCTCCAGCCGCGCCGAGCGACACCCCTCATCCACTACCCCCGTCCAGCCAGCCTCTCTGGAGCCATGCTCAGCGTTGAGCATCAGGGCTTGAGGGAAGCGGGCAGCGTCGAATCGCATCACCGGCACGTCGCGCCGCTGAAGCTGGTCGACCACCATGTCGGCGGAAGCATCAAGATTCTCCGCGACCACCAGGACGGGACCGCTACGGGCGGCTGGCATCACGAAGCGGCGGCGTAGTACGGGTCGGACACGTCGTCGCCCTGCCCGTCCTGGTTGGTGTCGGTGCAGGAAGCCGCCTGCGGCGTGACGTGCCAGGGCGAACCGTCGCCCATCTCGTTGAACTGCCGCTCTTCGTTGAAGGTCACGTCCGCCACCGACTGGATGACCAGGCACGGCATACGGGCGCCCAACGCTCCGAACGGCACCAGTCGGGGCTGGTCCACCGTCTTCATATGGTTCTCCTCGTGGTCGATGAGTCCGACGCCCGGACCAGCGCCGGAAATCTGGTGTTGGAGCTTCATTGGGGCATGACGCGGGATCGAGTACTGACGGCCTGGGGCAGTTCCGTAGGAGCGGCGTCTCACTCTGGTCACGCCGCAGTCGCCTGCGTCCGACCTTGAACCAATGCAGCTGCTCCAGCCGGAATGGCACCGACCACAGGCACGCCCCTCGTCTCGTAGCGAAGCAGGCGCCGTGGGCCCAGGCGAAGCGCGCCCACAGGTCGAGTGGTCCTACGCTCTCGTCGCTCATCCGTCGTACCCCTGGCAGCTGCCGGCGTCGCCCGGTGCGGCGCCTGCGTGGCTGCCATGAGTAGGACGGTAGAGAAGCGGCTGATGCCGGCTCCACAAATTTGCACCAGCTTGCAGGCTCTTTACCTCAAGGTGTCGATTGCCGAGGTGATCAAGGCCCGGGCTTCAGCGCCGTAGACGGCCAGCACCTGCAACTGCGCGAACGCCTTGATGTACGTCGCGATCTCGCCGGGTGCGGTGACGTTGACGAATGCCGTCAAAAGCTCAACCTGCACGGACTCCTCATCGAAGGCCATGAAGGTCTCAAGCGTCCACATGCCCCTGTCGGCCGTGAACGGGATGACTCCCAGCGACACCGATGGCAAGGACATCACTTCAAGGAGATAGCCGAGTTGACCGGCCATGACGGACGCATCAGCGACTCGGGATCGGAGCACTGATTCTTCGACAAGCAAGGCGAACCGGTGATTGCCCTCCCGGAGTACGTGGTTGCGGGCCATACGGGCTGCCACGGCATCGGGGACGTCGTTGGGCGTGCCCTGGAATTCGGTGATGGCCGACAGGAGAGACGTCGCGTAGCCGGCCGTCTGCAGCAATCCGAGGATGACGTTGGAGCAGTAGACGCGAAACAGCCGCGTCCGCTCGTAGAGCGGGACCGTGGCCCGTTGGCTCTGCCGAATGCCGCTGCGGTGGATGCGCCGCCACTGGACATACAACGAGTCGGCCGCACGATTGGCTGCCACCAGATCGGCAGCCTGATCCGGCACTCCACAAGCGCGGCACCAGGCCTTGATGTCAGCGTCCGACGGTGGGGTCTTGGCGTGCTCAACCCGGGAGGACTTCGCCTCGCTCCAACCGCATCGGACAGCCAACTCGCGTCCCGTCAGTCCCGCGTCGCGGCGGATTTCACCGAGACGGGTAGCGAGCGCCTGGCGTGCAGCCTGAGCGCTGGAGGAAGGGGAGACGGGCATGGGCCGGCTGTCCGGTAGCTCGGCGATTCAGACCTTGTAATCCTCGTGCAGGACAGCACACTCCCACACGGCTTCGAAGGCCGAGGCGCACAGCTTCGCGACCGCGGGGTCCTCCGAGTAGTCCGGTTCCACTACCGCGCCGTCTCCAGAGAAGATGTTGAAGCGCACCGCCCGCTCGTCAATCAGCCAGAAGTCATTGCCCGGCAAGGCGATGTCCGACGCCTGGCGCCGAGGCAGCCATCGGACCAGCTCGCCGGCCCGCAAGTTCCACTCGGTCCCCGCGTGCTCGAAGCGGATGTACTCGGTGACAGGCTCCGACACGATGCGGGCCCGTCTCACCGTCACACCGCGAGCCACGGTCTCCGCGATCAGGTCCACCCACGGCCG
This sequence comes from Streptomyces sp. RLA131, assembly GCF_056270125.1. NCBI lineage: Bacteria > Bacillati > Actinomycetota > Actinomycetes > Kitasatosporales > Streptomycetaceae > Streptomyces > Streptomyces sp. RLA131. The sequence continues at coordinate 5,549,480 of NZ_JBWDOQ010000002.1, read as the reverse complement.
CCAGTAGGCCTCCGCCTGCTCGCCCTCCCAACGCCGCCCAGTGCGCCTCCACAGGTCGAACTCTTCCGCCTCGTCGGCCACGCCGTACGCATCGCGCATCTCCAGGTGGACGGCGGAGTGCTGGGCCGACTTCAGCAGCTCGTCAAAGTTCGGCACGTTCGATGGCATCGGCAGCCTCCCTGAGAATCGACGCCATACGCGCCGGGATGCGGACCACGGTCTCATGATCGGGGACAGCTCCGGTCGCCAGGCACTCGGCGTGCGTGACCTCGTCGACGACCTTCCAGCCCTGAATCACTACTTCTTGCTTCTCCTCATCGACCCACACCGTGGGGCAGTTCCCCTGGCCTGTATCGGGGTCGATGCCGACGAACCGTAGTGTCATGCCAGCCTCCGGTGCCCAGTGGTTTGCTTCAGCTTGCATGACGACCTCCGAGTAGCGGAACGTCGTCAAGTGTGCACGTACCGTAAACATTCGCCACAGGTACACGTCAGACACACTCCGCAGTCCACGGCGGCTGTCTGCGGCCTCCACGATGAGAGCTGGAGCACATCGACCTGCGCGGCACGGTCGTCACCGCCGACGCCCTGCACACTCAGCGCGCCCACGCCCACCTGCCGGCGCAGCCGGAGGCGTTCCCTCCGCCGGAGTGCGTAACTACCCGGGCCACGGAGGGAGTTGCGGCCGTGCAGCTTGCTGCCACCGGTGCTCGCTGGCTGCGCGCCACCCCGCACCGCACCCTGGGACCGGAAAAGGAGATGCCCATGACGGACGCCATGACAGTCGACAGCGGCGCGGCACCGCCGGAGCTGGGCCTGGGCGACGGGACCCGCCATCTCATCCACTGCCCGCCCTCGTGGGACCACTACCTCCTGGACGCCCCGAGCATCGGTGACGAGCACTTCGTCCTGACCGGCGAACTGCCGCGCCGCCACCCGCTGTTCAACGACGGGCCGGCCCACTTCCACGACCTCCAGGTCACCACCGAGACGATCCGTGAGATCGGCGAGTTCGTCGGCCACCGCTACTTCGGTGTCCCCGCGGACCGGCCCGGCCTGTTCTACCGCTTCACCCTCGACCTCACCGAGCTGCGCGCCTGGCGTACCGCCGATCCCGATCCCGGTGCCGGCCCGGACCGGCGGTCCCGGATGACCGCGCACATCAAGGCCACCCCGGCCAATCTCATCAACGGGGTGCCCCGGGGACTGGACTTCGACATCGAGGTCGGGATCGACGACATCCCGTGCGGGCGGGGCACGGCGGGGCTGGTGTTCCTGATGCCGGTGCTGCACCGCAAGCATGTCGCCTACCTGCGGCAGGCGGTGCGCGCCGTCCCCGAGATGGACGACGCGCCGGACACGCCGCCGCGCCCCGTGTCACCGGCCGAGGTCGGCCGCTCCGCGCCCGGGAACGTGGTGGTCGGCGAGCCCTCCGGCACCCCGGACCGGCTCAGTACCTGGGTGCTGGGGCAGGGCGTGAGCCCGGTCTTCGCGGGCACGGACGGGCAGGTGTCGGGGCTGCATCTGCTGGAGGCGCTGCGCCAGACCTCGCTGCTCGCGGCGGGCCGCGGCTACGGGCTGGGGGCCGCCCGCAGCGTGCTGTCCTCCTTCGACGTGCACTTCCGCGGCTACGCCGAGCGGGATCTGCCGCTGCGCTGCGTGGCCGTGCCGGGTCCGCTGGGGCACGACACCGACGGGCGGCCCGCGGTGCCGGTGACGCTGTCCCTGACGCAGCGCCGCCGTGCCGTGGCCGAGGCCCGGACCGTCGTGGTCCAGGATTTCTGAGGGGGCCGTGATGCGATTCCGGATCCTGGGCCCGATGGAGCTCCACGCGGGCGCCGGCACGGATCCGGCGCTCTCGTACACCCCGAGCGCCGCGAAGCTGCGGGTCGTGCTCGCCACCCTGCTGGTGCGGGCCAACGAGGTCGTCTCGGTCGAGAGCCTGATCGACGAGCTCTGGCAGGACGGCCCGCCGCGCACCGCGATGACCACACTCCAGGTGTACGTGTCGCAGCTGCGCAAGCTGCTCGACTCCGCGGGTCCCGGGCTCGGCCGGCAGACGCTGCTCACCCGTAACCCCGGCTATCTGCTGCGGGTCGCGCCCGACGAGTGCGACGCCACCGTCTTCGACCGCCTCCAGGAGCAGGGCCGCAAGGCGCTGGAGGCCGACGACCACGCGACCGCCGCCGATGTGCTGCGGGAGGCGCTGGGACTGTGGCGCGGACCGCTGCTGTCCGACACCCCGCACGGGCCGGTGCTGGACAGTGCCTCGGTGCGGCTGGCCGAGGCCCGGACGGCGGCCCTGGACCACCGGGTCCGGGCGGATCTGCAACTCGGCCGGCACCGCGGGCTGATCGCCGAACTGCGGTCGCTGACCGCCGAGCAGCCGCTGCGCGAGGAGTTCCACGCCCATCTGATGGTCGCGCTGTACCGGACCGGCCGGCAGGCGGAGGCGCTGCGGGCGTTCGGACGGGTCAGGCGCACCCTCATCGACGAGCTGGGCATCGAGCCCGGACCGGTGCTGCAACGGCTGCAGAAACGAATCCTCGACGGTGACCCGGCGCTGCTGCGGCCGCGCGCCCAGGCCGCGGCCGCCGCAGCGGCCGCCGTGGCCACCGTCGGCGCACCGGCCGCACCTGCCGCAGTGGTCGCAGCGGCCGTCACGGCGGCGCCCGGCACCGCGCCGGCGGCGGACGCGCTGCCGGCCGCCGACCGTTCGTTCACCGGCCGGACCTCCGAACTGGAGCGGATGGAGGCACTGTTGCGCAATGCCCCGGCCGGGACCTGTGTGGCGGTCACCGGAAAGCCCGGAACCGGCAAGACCGCCCTCGCCGTCGAGGCCGCCCACCGCTGCGCGGACGCGTTCCCCGACGGCCGCTTCTTCCTCGACCTGCGCCCGGCGGCGGGCCGTCCGCTCACCGCCGCCGAGGCCATGGAACGGCTGCTGCGCCGGGCCGGCGGCGACCCCGCGCCCGCCGGTGACGCACCCACCGATCCGGCGCGGCTCCAGGACGCGCTGCGCGCCCTGTTCGCCGGGCGGCGCGTCCTGCTGGTGCTGGACAACGCCGTGTCGGAGAGCCAGGTGCGCCCGCTGCTCCCGGTCACCGAGGGCAGTACCGCCGTCATCACCAGCCGCCGGCTGCCCGCCGGGCTGGGCGGCATCCGGCCGGTCGTCCTGGACACGCTGACCGCCGAGGACGCCCACACCCTGCTGACCGCCGCCGGAGCCGGCGGGGACACCGGCACCGGTACGTCGCGCGATGGTACGGCGGCCGATCCCGGGGCCGTCGACCGGATCGCCGAGCTGTGCGGGCGGCTGCCGCTGGCCCTGCGGGCCGCCACCGCCCAGCTCGCCGCCCGGCCGCACTGGACCGCCGCCGCGCTGGCCGGCCGGCTCCAGGACGAGCGGGGCAGGCTCGACGCGCTGCGGGCCGGTGACCTCGACGTACGGGCGCGGCTGCGGGCCGCGTACGACGACGCCTCCGGGGCGGAACGCCGCGCCTTCCGGCTGCTGGCGGTACTGCCGCCGTGGCCCTTCGGGCCGGGTACGGCGGCCGGGGTGCTGGGGCTCGGCCCGGAGGAGGCCGGGGCGCTGGTGGAGAGCCTGGTCGACGCCCGCCTGCTGGACGCGGACCGGGGCCGGTACCGCTTCCACGAGCTGCTCCGGCTGCTCGCCGCCGAACGGCTGGCCGCCGAGGAGTCCCCGTCGGAGGTCCGGGCGGCCACCGAGCGGATGTGCGAGACGTACGCCGACGCGGAGCACGCCGGTCCGGCCGCCGCCGAGTGGTTCGCGCAGGAGCGGCCCGCGCTGGTCCGGGCCGTACGGGCCGCGTACGACGCCGGGCTGTGGGAACTGACCGTACGGCTGGCCGACACGCTCACCGGTCATCTGGAGATCCACGCCGCCTGGGAGGACTGGGAGACCACGCACACCCTGGCGCTGGAGGCCGCCGGGCGCTGCGGGGATCTGGCGGCCCGCGCCCGGATGCTGCGGTCGCTGGGTGATCTGGCCTGGCAGCACCGGCGGTTGGTGCTCGCGGGTGAGCTCTGGGACAGGGCCCGGCGGGCCGCCGAGGAGGGCGACGACGCCGAGGAGTACGGACGTTCGCTGGTCGGCCTGGCCGAACTGCGGCTGGACTCCGGCGCCGTCACCGAGGCCGCCGCCCTCCTCGGCCCGGCCCTCGCCGCCGTCGCCGCCCCGGCGCACGCCCGCGGCCGTTACGAGGCCCGTCGCGCGCTGGCGCTGCTCGCCCTGGAGTCCGGCGGCCCCGACGGTCCCGGCGCCGCCGAGGCCCACTTCACCGCGTGCCTCGACCTCGCGACGGTACTGCGCGACCGCCGGCTGGAGGCCTACGCCCGCCGCTCGCTGCGCACCCTGCGCGACCCCTCCGGCGCCCTGGAGATCCGGCCCGGTCTGTGGCGGCTGCGCGCGCCGGCCTGATCAACACCTCGGCTTTAGCGAGCCTTTGGGCTTTGGCCGGAGGATGACGCAATCCTGTGCACCCAGGGGGGAGCATGTCGGTATCGCAGCGGGAACGGCTTGCGGCCGCCGGGGCGGCCCTGGTCGGCCGGGAGATGGAGACCGTGGTCCTCGGCGGCCGGTTGAGGGACCCCGCCGTGCGCCTGCTGACCCTGACCGGTCCCGCCGGCGTGGGCAAGAGCCGGCTGGCGGCGGAGGTCGTGCGCTCCTGCCTCGCGGCGGACGCCGAGGGCTTCACCGACGTACGGTTCCTCGACCTGACGCAGCCCGCCTACCCCGCAGAGGCCGCCGCCGAGCTGCGCGCGCTCCGGGCCGACGGCGCCGGGGGCGGCGGGGGCGGCGGGGGCGGCGGGGGCGGCGGGGGCGGCGGGGGCGACGTGGGAACCGGCGGAACCGGGCGGACGCTGCTGGTGCTGGACGGCTGCGACCACGACGGCCGCCCGCCCGCCTCGGTCGTCGGCGCGATGCTGGACGCCGACCCCCGGCTGGTCGTACTGGCCACCGCCCTGGAGCCGCTGCGGGTGTACGGGGAGCGGCTGCTGCCGGTGGCCCCGCTCGCGGTGCCCACCGTCCCGGCCGGGACGACCGACCTGGACGAACTCCAGGAACTGCAGGACATCCCCTCGGTGGCGCTGTTCGTACGCCGGGCGCGCGACGCGGACCCGGCCTTCGCGCTCACCGCCGAGAACGCCGCCGCCGTGGCCGAGGTCTGCCTGCTGCTGGAGGGGCTGCCGCTCGCCGTGGAACTGGCCGCCGGGCGGCTGCGCCTGTTCCCCCCGCAGGTACTGCTGGCCCGGCTGCGAGGACGGACCACCATGCTGGCCGGCGGCCCGGCGGACGCACCCGAACGGCACCGCTCGCTGGCCGCCCTGGCGGAGTGGGGCTGCCGGGGCCTGGACCCGGCGCAGCGCACCCTGCTGGAGGAACTGGCGGTCTACGAGCGCGGGTTCGGGCTGTCGCTGGTCGGCCGGTCGGCCGAGGACGGGCTGGAGTCGCTGCTCGACCGCAATCTGGTCACCGTGGTCGAGGACGAGCACGGCGAGCCCCGCTTCGCCGTACCGGAGCCGATCCGCTCCTACTGCCGTACGGCCCTGGAGGACTCGGGCCGCCGGGACGCCGCGCTGGACGCCCACGCCGAGCGGTACCGGCGGCTGGTGGCCGCCGTCGAACCCCGGCTGGCCGGCACCGAACAGGAGCGCTGGCTCAAGACGCTGGCCGCCGAGGGCGCCAACGTACCGGCCGCGCTGCGCAGGCTGTACGAACGCGGGGAACGCGAGGCCGCCGCCTCGATGCTGGCCGCCTGCCGGCAGCCCTGGCTCGTCCAGGGGCGGCAGCGCGAGGGGCTCGACTGGTGCGACCGGATGGCCGAGGAGGAGAACTCCGGGCTGCCCGAACCGCTGCGGGTCCGGCTGATCGACATGTCCGGCGGGTTCGCCGCGGCGCTGGGTGACACGGAGGGCGCCGTCCAGCGGCACCGCCGCGCACTGGCCCTGTGCAAACGGCTCGGGGACCGCCGGCAGAGCGCCCTCGTCTCGGCACACCTGGGCTCGGCCCTGCTGCTGGGCGGCGACCCGCAGGCCGCGCAGGCCACGCTCGCCCCCGCGCTGGCCGCCCTGGAGTCCCTGGGCGCCGCCGGTCCCGCCGCCGAGGCCGCCACCACGCTGGCCGCCGCGCTGCGGGCCCGCGGGGACCGGCGCAAGGCCGGGGAGCTGCTGGCACGCGCCCAGGACAGCTGCCGGCGGCTGCGCGACAGCCGGGGCCTGGCCGCCGCGCTGCGCGAGACGGCGGCGCTGGCCGAGGCCGCCGACGACCTGGAGGGCGCCGACCGGGCGCTGCGCGAGGCGCTGTCCCGCTACGCCGCCATCGGCGAACGTAGCGAACTGCCCGCCGCGCTCGACGCGTTCGCGCTGCTCCTGCTGCGCACCTCCCCCGGGCAGCAGCCCCGCGTCGTACGGCTGTTCGCGGCCGCGGAGGCGCAGCGCGAGGAGCTGGGGACCCGGACCCAGGACGGCCGCCGGGCCGATGTCGAGGAGGCGCTGACCGGGCTGCGGGCCCGGCTGCACTGGACCGGCTTCGCCACCGCCCGGGCCGAGGGACGGCGCCTGACGCCACCGGCGTCCGTCGCGGAGGCCCTGGCCGCCCCCGCCCCTTCCCGGAGCACCGACCCGGCAACCGCCGAGAACCCGGAGGCGCAGCCGCTCACCCCGCGCCAGGTACAGGTGGCGATGCTGGTCGCCGAAGGCCTGACCAACCGCCAGATCGCCGGCCGGCTCGACATCTCCGAATGGACGGTGGTCAACCACGTACGCCAGGTCATGCGCCGCCTGAACTGCGCCTCCCGCGTACAGGTCGCCTGGTCCGTGGGCCGGTGGCCATGAACAGTCCCGCATCGCATCAGGACACGACCGCCGATCGCCCGGGCAGCCGGAGGCGCACGGCGCAGCCGACGGGCGAAGGTCGCCCGGCCCACCGGGCAGTGGCCATGCGCAGGCACGAGGCGCAGCCGGTGCCGCGCCCGGACGCGAGTTGCCCGGGCCGCCGGTCGGCGACCGCGAACGGGCACGCGGAGCAACGGCACGCGGCGCAGCCGCACCCGACCGGCACAGGACGCCCCGACCGCCGGGCAGTGGCCATGCGCAGGCAGGCGCACCAGCAGCCCGCAGGGCCGGTGCCGCACCCCACGGGCACAGGCCGCCCCGACATGCGCAGGCAGGCGGCGCAGCCGCAGCCCGCAGGGCCGGTGCCGCACCCCACCGGCACAGGACGCCCGGACCCCCGGACAGTGACCATGCGCAGGCGCGCGGCGCAGCCGCACCCGCAGATCACGGGCGCAGGACGCCCGGACCCCCGGGCGGCGGCCGTGTGCGGGCTCGCGGCGCGGCCGCGGCCGTGGCGGGCCGGGGCGCGGGTGCGGGTCGGGGGGTGGCTGTGAGCGGGCAGGCGGCGGAGCCGCAGGCGCAGGCGTTGCCGCGGGCGCTCTCGGGTGTGGTGCCGCCGAGGGAGGCCGCTGAGCGGTACCACGCGCACGGGTGGTGGCGTACGGAGACGTTTTTCCACGACCTGTACCGCGTCGCCGCCACCGATCCGGACCGGGCCGCTGTTGTCGCGCACCGCGCCGCGCTGGCCCCGGACCGGCGGATCACGACCTTGAGCTATGCCCAACTCGCGCTCTACGTCGACCGGTTCGCCGCCGCCCTGGCAACGCTGGGGATCACCGAGGGCGACCCCGTCGCGTATCAGCTGCCCAACTGGTGGGAGACGGCCGCCCTGACCCTGGCGTGCCTGCGCCTGGGCGCGCTCGCCGTGCCCGTCATGCCCACGGTGCGGGCGCGCGGGCTGCAGCGGATCCTGGAAGGCGTTCAGGCCAGGGTCTGCGTGGTCCCGGACGTCTGGGAGGACTTCCCGCACGCCAAGGCCCTGGCCGACCTGGCACCCCAACTGCCCTGGCTGCGGCACCGCGTGGTGATCGGTGACGCCGCGGCGACCGGCGCGCTCGACTTCGCCGCGTACTTCCAGCGCACGCCGCACGAGCGCACCGCGCCCGCCGCCCGCCGGCTGCCCCCGCGGGCCGGGCGGGCGGACCGGATCGGCCTGCTCATCACCGTGATGGGACTGGGTGACGCCTACGCCGCCGTGCTGCACACCCCCAACACGCTGTACGCCAACATCAGCGCGCAGCGCGACCCCGAGGGCCCCGGCCGGCGGCCCGGCGAGGTGTTCTACTCGCCGCTGCCGCTGACCTCGCTCGCCTCCCTGCTCTACACCGTGTGCTGGCCGCTCGCGGTCGGCGGCACCGCCGTCTACCAGGACGCCTGGGAGCCCGGCGCCTGTCTGGACCTGATGGCCGCGGCGGGCGTCAACCAGGCCTACGCCGCTCCCGTCTACTGGACGGAGGTGCTGGCCGCGCAGCGGCACCGCCCCCGCCGGCTGGACGCCCTGCGGCTCGTGCTGTCCGGCGGCCGGACCGCGACGCCGCCGCAGCTCCTCGCCGAACTCACCGACACCCTCGGTGTCCCCGTCCGCCCGCTCTGGGGCACGCCGGAGGCCGGCATGGGCACCCTGTCCGGGGTCACGCTGGCCGGCCACGAGGTCGAGGAGGCCCCCGGGACCGCGCGGCTGAGGGTGCGCGGGCCGTCCGTGTGCGTGGCCACCTGGCAGCACGGCAGCGCCTCCCCGCTGACCACCGCGGCCGACAACGGGGGCTGGTTCGACACCGGCGACGCGGCCCGTGACGGCGGCATCACCCGGGCCGGCGAACGGACCGGAAGCATCTTCATGGTGCCGGTCGCCGAGGTCGAGGAGCGGCTGCTGGACCACCCCCGGGTGCGGGAGGCGGCCGTCGTCGCCTACACCGACGACGAGCACGGCGAACTGCCGTGCGCCGTCGTCGTCCCGGCCACCGAGGCCGAACCCCCGGGCCTGGTCGAGCTGCGCGAGCACCTCGCCGCGCACTCCGTCCCCGAGGCCTTCCGGCCCACCCGCCTGGAGCTCGTCGGCTCCCTCCCCCGCGATCCGCTGGGTACGCTCCGCAAGGAGGCCCTGCGCAGCTGGCTCTCCCGGCTGCGTCCCGGTTCCCCGCGCTCGGCGCCCCCGCCGGCCTGACCCGGCCGCGCACCGGCCGGCAGCTCGCCGGGCCGCCGCTCGCCGGGCCGCCGCGCACCGGTGGCCGCGCACCGGACGGCTATTCGCTGCCGCCGACCCGTTCCGCGAACACTCCCAGCTCCGCCCGCCAGCCCGCGTCGACGGGCGCGGAGTCGGCGATGCGCACCGCGCGGGCGACGAGGTCGTGGATGAGGCGTTCGGCCATCCGCCGGGCGTCGTCCTCGAAGAGGACCTCGCGCAGCAGCTGCGCGTCCCAGTCGTCGTAACCGGGCCCGCCGTCGAGGAAGCCGCGCAGCCGCCAGGCGGCGTGCAGGGCGCGGCCGTAGTCCTCGTAGACGGGCGCGAGGTCGGGCCGTCCGGCGAGGGCGGCGCCGATGAGCAGCGGGTGGTGGAGGGCGTACCAGCCGGAGCCGCAGCCTCGGGAGCAGCCGGAGATGCAGCGGCCGGGCCAGGGGTCGTCGAGGTACTCCGACGCGGTGGCGGCCGAGGTGTGGGAGCCGATGACGCGCTCCGTCCGCAGGTCGTCCCAGAGCTGCCAGGCGTCCGCCGGCAGCCCCGCCGCGAGCCGGTCGCCGTAGGCGAGGGCGAGATCGCCGGACAGGACGGCGGTGCCCTCGCCGAAGCGGCGCGACTCGCCGCGCCAGCCGTTGCGTTCGTGCTCGGCCGCGTGGCTGACGTGCAGCGTCGGGATGCCGCGCCGCAGCGAGGCGTTGTCCCGTACGTCGCTGCGGATCAGCAGGCAGGTGTCGAGCAGTTCCAGCGCGGCGGCCGCTTCCACGGCCTCCGGTGCTTCCGGATCACCGCCGGCGGCGAGGTAGCCGGTGAGACAGATGACCGGGCGGACCCGGTCACCGCCGGCCCGTACGAGTTCGGCGATGCCGCCGACGAGCGTCGCGGCCCGTGGGTCGACGGCCCGCCAGCGGCGGTGCTCGTCGGCCACGAGGCGGTGCAGTCGCTCCTCGACCCGGTCGAGCATGCTGTCAAGGATCTGTTCCGGCGCTGCCGCCGTGGTCCGCGGCTGGGGGTGCGTCGTCATGGGGTGCCTCCCCTGAGTGGGCTTCGGCCTCATGACCGACCCTCCCGCCGGGCGGCGGCCCCGTCCACGGACGGCGGGCCCCGCCGCTCCGTTACGCCCCCGACGGCGGCCGGGACGCCCGTTGTCTGCCATGGTCCGCGCCCGGTCCGGGGCACCTTGCCATGCGCTTGCCATACAGCCCGGAATTTAGCGCGGTGCCCCTTCATGGTGGTGCTGCTCGGAGTGAGCAGACACCAGTTGCAGGAGGCCCCGATGAGCGACAGCGTGAACTCCACGACCGGCACCGGCACCAGCGGCGAAGGCATCTCCGGCACGACCACGGGTGTGACCGGCGAGACCACCGGTACGACCGGTACGACCGGAGTGACCGGCGGCGGCACCGGCGGCACCGGCACCCCGCGTCTGCAGAGCGTCACCCAGGCCGACCTCGCCCAGGTCCTGGAGGACGTCAGCACGGACGGCGGCACCACCGGGGCCACCGGCAGCACCGGAACCAAGGGCACCAAGGGCACGACCGGCGTCACCGGCGGCACCACCGGCTCGGGCTCCACCGGTTCCGGCCCCGCCTCCGCCTGACGGCCGCGGGGTGGGGCTGCCTCCCTCGCCCCACCCCGCCGCACAACTCCCGGGAGCAGCCGTGGGCTCGGTGATCCTGGAGCACGACATGACCCTTCCCGGCGATCCGGTCGCCGTCGCCGCCTACCGGGACCAGCGCCGCCGGCTCCAGAAGGAGGCGGTGCTCGGCCGTGGCGAGCTGATCACCGGCCTGCTCGCCGGCCGCCGGGCGGCCCTCGCCGCCCTGAGCGGTCTTCGGTGGCTGCGCCGGCTCTCCGACGCGACCGCCCGCCAGACCCGCCAGGTGATGGCCCGCCCCGAGTACGCGGCGGTGCTGCCGCTGCGCCGCGAGATGCTGACGCACCTGGCCGAACTGCCGCTGCCCATCCCCGCGGACAGTGTCATCCTCACCCACCCCACGCATGCGCCCGCCGCCGAGATCCTGCCCGGCCTGCCGGAGCTGCGGGGCCGCCGTGACGACGTCCGGCGGATCCTGGCCGAGTCCTCGCTCCAGGAGGCCGGCGTCCCGTTCCGTACGGTGGACGACCGGCACGGACGGCCGGTCATCCTGGGCCAGGACGGCCCCACGGTCGAGGCGCTGGCCGGGGTGGCCCACGAGCTGGGCCACTGCCTCTTCGAACGCAGCCGCCCGCCCCGCACCGTACAGGCGCAGTTCGCCTCCGAACGGCTGGCGCACCACTTCGAGGAACGGCTGGTGGCCGGCTATCTGCGGGAGCGCGGCAGCCCCGAGGAGTGCCAGGAGTGGTGGGCGTACCAGCGGCGGGTCGACGCGATGAACCTGTACGCCTTCCGGCTGGAGCGGTCGCTGATGTACGCGGGCGCGGAACCGGTGGAGGAGCTGATGCCGGAGCCGGCGACGGCCTTCCGCGAGTCGCTGTTCATCCTGCCGGGCCACCAGGTGGTGTACGCCCGCGCCTCGCTGGCCCGGCTGCGCGGCTGACCTCCGGTTCGGGCCGCCCGGGCTGATCACGCCGCTCAGACGAACTCACCGGCACCGATCGACAGATCCATCGGCAGGTCCTGCCGCCGGGTGATGTTCAGCTTCCGGTAGACGCGGGTGAGGTGCTGCTCGACCGTGCTGACGGTGATGAAGAGCTTGACGGCGATCTCCCGGTTGGTGTGTCCGTGGACGGCCAGCATGGCCACCCGCCGCTCCGACTCGCTGAGCCTGGAGGCCAGTTCGGCGGGGACAGGTGTGTGGGCGCCCCCGGCGTCCGGGGCGGCCTCGACGCTCTGGCCGGGGAGGATACGTTCGCGCAGCGCCTCGGCGCCGCACTCCTGGGCCAGGTGCCAGGCCCTGCGGTTGACCATGTTGGCCCGGGCCGGCTCGCCGCTGTCGCCCAGCGCCCACCCGAAGTCGGCCATGGCGCGGGCGAGTTCGAACCGGTCCCCGGATCTGCGCAGCCCGTCGACGGCCTTGGCCAGCAGGGCCTGCCGTTCCTTGGGCTCGCGCAGTTCGGCCCGTACGCGCAGGGAGATGCCGTACACCCAGGGGCTCGCGGCGTCGCGGGAGGCGAGCTGATCTGCGATGAATCGTTCCGCCTGACGGGTCTCGCCGAGCCGCAGCAGGGCCTCGGCGGCGTCCGTGCGCCACGGCAGCAGCAGCGGACGGTCCAGGCCCCAGCGCTTCATCAGCCGGCCGATGTCCAGGAAGTCGCCGAGCGCGGCGTGGTAGCGGGTGGTCGCCATGTGGTACTGCCCCCGGGCCCGCAGATAGCCCAGGCCGTGCACGGTGCCGGTGAGCTGCTCGGGGACCGGGCGGCTCAGCTCGGCGGCCGCCGCCTCGGGCCGTCCCATGGCGGTGCGGGCCCTGATGAGGGTGCCGGCGACGCCGCCGAGCAGCACGCTCCCGCCACGTTCGGGCACCGCGTCCAGGGCGGCGGCGGCCCGGGACTCGGCGCCGGTGAGGTCGCCCTGCCGCAGCAGCGCCTCGGCGTACAGCCCGCCGAACACGGCCCGCCAGCCGGGGGCCGACCGCCGGGCCGCCTCCTCGGTGAAGGCCTCGCACCACGGCAGCGCCCGCTGCGGGCCGCCGAGGTGGAGCAGGATCCGTACCGCCTGTACGACGGGCTCCAGCGTGCCGTCGGAGAGGGTGGTGCCGCGCAGGAAGCGCTCGGCGGCGCCGGTCGCGGCGCCGTTCTCGGTGCCGTCGGGCAGGGCCCAGAAGGCCGCCGGGTGACGGGTGTCGGAGGGTGTGGAGTGCTCGGGGACGCCGCGGGCCGCCAGGTGCGGCGGGGGCGACTGACGGGGGATGCCGCCGTGCCGGGCCAGGGCGCCCGGCCGGGGCCGTACGACCGGCTCCTGGGTGGTCGCGGTGGCCGTGGCCGTACCGGCCTGGGCGGCGGCCCGGCCGTCGCCCCAGCCGATGGACGGGAACGCCGACAGGCCGTCCATCGGGTCCAGGGCCGGGGCGTCGCCCCAGCCGGGCCGGCCCTCCGGGGCATGCGGGGCGGGGGCCGTGGCGGTGAGCCGGTCGAGCACCTCGCCGGCCTCGTCGATCCGGCCCTGGGCCATCAGCAGCCGGGCCAGCGGGGCCAGTCGGCGCGGCGGGAGCCGGTCGGCGCGGGCGGCGGCCAGCGGCTCGGCGAGGTGGCCCTCGGCGGCGGCCGGGCTGGTGCGCCGGGCGACGGCCGACTGCCGGATCCGCAGGGCGGCCCGCTGGTCCTCGTCCGGGGCGGCCTCGTGGGCCAGTTCCAGGCAGGCGGCGGCGCGGGCGGCGTCGCCGTCGGCGAGCAGCAGTTCGGCGGCGGCGCGCAGCACGGGCAGCGCCCATTCCTCGGCGGTGTGCCGGGTGGCGAGCAGCTGTCCGGCGACGGCCGGGGCCGGGGCTCCGGCGCGGTGGGCCAGCCGGGCGGCGCGGCGGTGCAGGTCCAGTCGGGCGTCGGGAGCCATCCGGTCCAGTACCGCGTGCCGGGCGGCCGGGTGGCGGAAGCGGGCGCCGTCCAGCAGCCCCGCCTCGCCCAGGGCGGCGATGCCCCGGGCGGTGGTGGCGACCGGCATCCCCAGCAGGCGGGCGGCGAGTTCGGCGGTGTCCTCGGCCGCGCCGCGCAGGCCGTCGAGCGCGGCGAGGCCCTCGGCCAGGGCGGTGGTCTCGGGTCCGCAGCGGTACAGGCAGGCGAGTACGGCCTGCGCGTACGCGCCGCCGGCCTGGGGCTCGGGGTCCTCGGCGAGGGCGCGCAGCAGCAGGGGGTTGCCCCCGCTGACGGCGTAGCAGCGGTCGGTCTCGGACCGGCTGTGTCCGGCGAGCAGTTCGGCGACCGCGCCGCGGGTCAGGCGCCGGAGTCCGATGCGTACGAACTCCGGGCGGCGCAGCAGTTCGGTGCCGAAGTGCGGGTCGTCGCGGCGTTCGTGGACGGATTCGGCGAGTACCAGCAGGATCCGCGCCGGACGGGCGTGGCGGGCCAGGTGCAGCAGGTAGCGGCCCGACAGCTCGTCGGCGTGGTGCATGTCGTCGACACAGATCAGCACCGGCGCGGTGGTGCTCAGTTCGCGGACGGCGGCGCAGAAGGCCTGCATGGCCTCGACCCGCTCCGGGTCTCCGGCGTCCTGCCCTCCGGACTGCCCGCCGGACTGCGGACCGGACTGCGGACCGGGCTGCGTGCGGGGCAGCAGGCCGGGGCCGGCCGCCGGGGCACTCCTGGCGAGCTGGCCGAGTACGCCGAGCGGAAGGTCCCGCTCGGCGGTGGTGCCGATCGCCCGCAGCACCACCGCCCCGCGCCGCGCGGCGCGTTCGGCGACGGTGTCGGTGAGTTCGCTCTTGCCGCAGCCGACCGCGCCCGCGACGAGCACGATTCCGGCTGTTCCGGCAATGCAGTCGTTGAGTGCGGATTCCAATTGAGAGAGTTCTGCGGCACGATCGACCAGCACCATGATGTTCCCCCCACAACCCCGTGCTTTCTCGGCCGCACGCCAATTCCCCCGGCGGCGGAACGGGAAATGGCCAATGGAATTCATTGACCAATGACCAGTGTAGGAAGAATCCGGGCGCGGTGAACCCGCCGCACGATGGCCGCAAGTTGCACGGCAGCAATTACCGGGGCGGCACCGAGTCCGCCGGCCCCGCCGGGAGCGGTTCGGGGAAGATCGGGCGGGGCACGTCACGGGGGTGTCCGGGCCGCCGCCACTCCCTCGGGTAGCCGACCGACACCTCCTCGAACCGCACACCGTCATACCAGGTGGTACGGGGGATGTGCAGGTGTCCGTACACCACGGCGGCGGCCCGGTAGCGCAGATGCCAGTCGGCGGTGAGCTCGGTGCCGCACCATTGGGCGAACTCCGGATATCGGAGGATTTTGGTGGGCTGCCGAACCAGCGGGAAGTGGTTGACCAGCACCGTGCCCAGTTCGGGATCGCAGGCTTCCAGGCGTCGCCGCGTTTCGGCCACCCTCGCCCGACACCAGGCGTCACGACTCGGATACGGATCGGGATGGAGCAGGAATTCGTCGGTACATACGACGCCGGCCTCGTGGGCCTGCGCGAGGGCCTCTTCCTTGGTGGCCGCCGTGGGGGTGCGGAAGGTGTAGTCGTACAAGAGGAACAGCGGCACGACAACCAGCGGGCCACCCGGCCCCGACCAGACCGGATACGGGTCCTCGGGGGTGTGGACGCCGAGGGAGCGGCAGAGCTCGACGAGGCGTCGGTACCGGGCCTCGCCGCGCAGCTGGACCGGGTCCTGGTGCATGGTCCACAGGTCGTGGTTGCCGGGCACCCAGACCACGTGGGCCCAGCGCCGGCTCAGCAGGTCGAGTGCCCACTCGACGTCGGCGAGGAGCTCACCCACGTCCCCGGCGACAATCAGCCAGTCCGCCGGGCTGTCCGGTCGCAGCTCCTCGACGATCCGCCGGTTCTCCGGATACGCGACGTGCAGGTCGCTGATACCCATGAGCTTTCCGTGAGGCATCCCGTGATCGTAGACCCGTGAGGTGACCGGCATCACCCCTAGGTGACCCCTTGGCAAGGGGATGACAAGGCATGGCAGACCGGCCGCAAGGCACCGGCAGACGGCGTCGGGCGGGCGGCGCGGATGGCAGGGGGCAGGGAGAAAACCCGGGGTGGCGGCCCCGGTCGGGCGTCACGGACCCGCCGTTCCTGGTCCGTGGCGGGCCCCGGCGGGAGCGTGGGAATCGCCCGCCGAACTCTCCGGCCGGGCCCACCGAACGGAACGGGGAACACTGCGATGCTCACCAAGCTGCTGCCGGCCCAGGTCGTCGCGATCGAGGCCACCACCGACCCGGCGGACATCACGCTCTTCCCCGAGGAGGAGCGGCAGATCCGCAACGCGGTGGCCAAGCGGCGTGACGAGTTCACCACCGTCCGCTGGTGCGCACGGCGGGCGATGGCCGCGATGGGGCTGCCCGAGGCGCCCGTGCTGCCCGGCCGCCGGGGCGCCCCGCAGTGGGCCCCCTCGGTGGTCGGGAGCATGACGCACTGCGCCGGCTACCGGGCCGCGGCGCTGGCCCGCACCTCGGACATCTCCTCGATCGGTATCGACGCCGAGCCCAACGAGCGGCTGCCGGAAGGGGTGCTGGAGACGATCGGGCTTCCGCAGGAGGTCCGCTGGGTGCGGCACTACCTGCGGGCGATGCCGGCGGTGGCCTGGGACCGGCTGCTGTTCAGCATGAAGGAGTCGGTCTACAAGACCTGGTTCCCGCACACCGGACGGGAACTGGGCTTCGAGGACGCCCTGATCACGGTGGACCCGGCGCTGGGCACGTTCCACGCCCGGCTGCTGCTGGGCCCCGCCGAGCGGATGGAGGGCGACCCGCGGTCGTTCACCGGCCGCTGGTCGGCCGAACAGTCGGTCCTGGTCAGCGCGATCGCGGTACCGGCCGTCGGCGCGCGGCGCACCGTGGCCGCACAGCAGGACGCCCCCCACGAGAATCTCGTGGGGAGCGCCGTCTAGCTGTTCACGCGGTCGTGGTCAGCGCCGCGGGCCCGCCATCACCACTGATCGTCGTCCCCGTGCACGCCGAAGGAGTGACCGGCCTGGGTGGACGCCCCCACGCCCGACAGGACCGACCCCGCCTGCACCGCGGTGACCGCGGCCAGACCGGCGAGCAGGATACCGGCGAGTGCACTACGGACGGCGTTACGGTACTGGCTTGCCGAAATCCTCATGATTTCCCCCACATGAGATCGGACTGACTATGGATACTTCCTGAGTTGCTCGCCGCCCTTTGATGTCCTCCGCATCGCCGGGCGATGTGAACACCCTGCCTGGTATCGAACATCCGACCCAAGAGGGCCGCGTTGGCGTAAAGTTGCATGGCAGCAACTTCACCGGAGCGGGGGGATCTTTATGGCGGGCGGAATTCCCGATTCCGATCCAGGTTTCGCCGAGCTCGACGACATCAGTGCCGCGGCCTACGGACAGGCGGTCGAGTTAGGGCGCTTCGCGCGCGAGGAGATCACGCGCCGGCTCTCCCTCTGCCCCGAGGACGTCGACCGGGTCGAGCAGGTGCTGCGCCGGCTGCGTCTGCTCCAGCCGATGCCGGGCCGACCCGACATCCTGGTCCCGGTGGGCCCCGACGTCGCCGCCGCCGAACTGGTGGGAGCGGCCGAGCGGCAGATCCGCGACCTGCAGAGCGCCGTCACCGACGTCCGGGGCAAGCTGCTGTCGCTGACTCCCCTGTACTTCGAGGGCCGCCGGCTGCGGAACCGCCTGGAGGCCTTCGACATCATCACCGACGCCTCCCGGGTCCAGCCGATGCTGGACCACCTCACCCAGACCTGCGTCCACGAGCTGTACACGGTGCAGCCCGGCGGCGCCCGGCCGCCCGAGAAGCTCGCGGCGGCCCGGCAGTCGGCGCTGAGCACCCTGGAGCGCGGGGTGCGCATCCGTACGATCTACCAGCACACCGCCCGCAGCGATCTGGCCACCCGGTCCTATGTGCGCGAGGTCTCCGAGCGGGGCGCGGAGATCCGCACCGCCGACGAACTGATCGACCGTCTGATCATCTACGACCGCGAGACGGTCTTCCTGCCCGAGCACCCCAGTTCGAGGGACCCGCAGCGGGAGCTGCCGGGGGCGGCGATCGTGCGCGAGCCCACCCTGGTCGCCTTTCTGTGCGCCGTCTTCGAGCATCTGTGGGAGGGCGCGACCCCGTTCGTCGTCGAGGACTCACAGCGGGCGCCCGCGACCACCGACGACCTCAAGCAGTCGATCATCCGGCTGATGGCCAAGGGCTACAAGGACGAGATGGTGGCCCGCCGGCTCGGCATGTCGGTGCGCACCTGCCGTCGTCACATAGCCGAGATCACCGAGGAACTGGAGGCCACCAGCCGCTTCCAGGCCGGTTTCAACGTGGCCACGTCCGGCATGCTCGACGAGTACCGCAACAGCACGTGACCTCACCCGGCCTCGGTGTCCAGCGCCCCGGTGATCGCCTCCACGGCGTCCTCGTCCAGCATCGTGGTGATGTCGGTGTCCAGCACCGGCCCGAAGCCCGCGTCGTAGACGGCGGCGCTGACGCAGTAACCGCTGTCCAGCAGGAAGGTGCGGAAGGCCCACTCGGCGCCCGTGCCGGTCGTGCCGTCCGGCCGCTGTACCCGTACCGGCTTTCCGTCCGGCCCGAAGCCGAACTCGGTGAAACGGAACTGCATGCCCTGCCCGATCGCCTTGCTGTACGCCTCCTTCAGCGTCCACAGCCGGACCAGGCTGGCGTTGCGCTCCGCCTCCGGCAGCCCGGCGAGCGTCACCAGCTCGTAGGGCGTACAGACATGCCGGCCCAGGCCGGTGCCGTACATCTCGCGGTCGGTGCGCTCGGCGTCCACCCCGATCAGGCCCCGGGTGGTGAGCCCCACCAGCAGCAGTTCGTCGGTGTGGCTGAGGCTGATGTCGATCTGGTCGCAGCCCCGCAGATACGGGCGGCCGGTGGGCCCGTAGGCCAGCTCCATGCCGTCCGGGTCGCCGCGCAGCACCGCGCCCGCCGCGTACTTCAGCAGGACCCGCGAGGCGGCGTACCGGCTGCGCACATCGGGGTGGGCCAGGTCGAGATAGCGGCGCCAGTCACGGCCGAGCAGGGTGCGCAGGCCGTCCCCGTCGGGCAGTTCGGGCTTGAGGTCGTCCAGCCGGGCGTAGACCAGCGCGGTGCCGTAGGTGGCGAGGTCCTTGCGCACTCTTTCCCAGGCGGCGCCCCGGGGGGCCACCTCGACGGGCAGGCCGAGAGGCGGTCCGAGAGTGGAGTTCCCGGGGGCCGTCATCGATGTCCCTCCACAACCGCATAGATCTCCTTGAGGCTGCGGGCCTCCAGAATCCGGCCGACCGGCATCCGCCGGCCGGTCCGCTGTTCCAGGATCGTCACCAGACGCAAAAGGTTCACCGAGTCCCAGTCCGGGAGTTCGGCGAGGTCGGCGAACGCGTCCCCCGGTCCGGCGATCTCCATTCCGAGATCGTCGCGGACCAGCCGCAGAAAGCCCTCCAGGCTTTCGAGGCTATCGAGACCCATCGCAGATCCTCCCCAGCGCAGCGGTGTCCATTCGTACGTGCGGCGGTATGGCCGGGATCGTCCGGAGGTCGTGCCGGAAGGCCGCTCCCGACGCGTCGCGGTCGGTCTCGGTGAAGCCGAGCAGGGGGTAGAAGTCCCGGGCCCGTCCGTTCCGGGGCGTCCGGGCGAACCGGGCGCGCACAGCGGGCAGCGCGCGGTCACGGGAGTGCTCCAGGACGGCCGACAGGCAGGCCTGTTCGATGCCCCGGCCCAGCACGCGGCAGCTCAGCCACATGTTGTCCAGGTGCAGTCCGTCCGCCGCGTAATGGCCGAGAACCGCCCCGACCAGGCCGTTGTCCCCGAAGCGGTCGGCGCTGCGGACGGCCAGCAGCAGCCGGCCCGCGTCGCCCGCCCGGGCGATCACCTCGTCCTGGCGCAGCCGCAGCCCGGTGAGGTTGAACTGGTTGGTGCGCTGGGTGAGTTGCGCCAGCCGGGCGTACTCGTGGCCGTGCGGTGGACCGAGTTCGACGCGGATCCGCAGGCCGCTCAGGAAGTCCTCGTACGATCCGGCGCGTTCGCGCAGCGCCCGCCGGCCGCCCTCGGCCCGGTACCGGCCGGGCCGGGCGCGGTCCTCGTCGGTCAGCCGGGGGGTGTCGAACCAGCCGTCCCGCAGCAGCCGCGTCACATGCAGCGCGGGCTCCTCGTCCAGCGGCACCACGGCCACCTGTGGCGCCCCGTCGCGCACCTCGGCCCGCTCGGCGGGCGAGTCGTCGGCGAAGACCAGCGCGTCGGCGCCCAGGCCGAGGTGGCGGGCGATGTCCGTCAGATTGCCGGCCTTGGGGAGCCAGTTGGCGCTGATCGTCACGAAATCCGCCTCGCGCAGCACCATGTCGGGATGCCCGCGCAGCACGCGCAGGACCTGGCTCTCGTCGTTCTTGCTGCTCACGGCGAGCAGCACGCCCTGCGAGCCGAGCTGCTTGACGCACCGCTGGAAGGCGCCGTACGCCTCGCCGCGCAGCGTCCCGGCCGCGGCGATGCCGTCGGGGCCGTCCTCGTCCAGGACGCCGTCCCACAGGGTGTTGTCCAGGTCCAGTACGAGGGCCTTGCGGACCCGCCCGCGCAGCGCCCGCGCCAGATGGCCGGCCTCACGGGCGTAGGCCGCCAGCAGCGGCGCCGACAGCTGCTCCTTGGCGTACGTCGCCATCCGGGGGTCCATGGCGGGGCCGCCGTCCGCGATCAGCGGGTCCAGGTCGATCACGACCAGGCCCGGGTGGCGTTCGCCGAGCCGCAGCAGCCGGGCGTTGAACTCCCGCCACCGGGCGCCCAGGGCGGCCCGGGAGCGGTGGTCGATCAGCTGATGGCTGTAACGGCTGGGCAGCGGAAGGGTGTTGAGGACCAGCAGGCCGTGCGCGAAGCCCGCCGCCAGCCCGTCCAGGCGGTCCAGGACGCGTTCGGCGGCCGCCTCCACGTCGGCCGGCCGCCACGGTACGGGCACCTCGCAGAAGACGGTCTCGGCGTCCAGCAGGCACAGCGTGAGGTCCGGCGGGGTGTCCCCGAAGGCCGCCGCGGGTTCGGCGAGGTCCCGGACCCAGGTCCCGTGGTCGCCCGCCAGCGCGCGCAGCAGCATGCCGTGCCGGGCGAGTTCGGCGGTCAGCGGGTCGAGGAGACGGCCGACGGTGGACTGGCCGGTGACGGCCACGGTGACCACCGGGGTGTCCGGATGGTGGGCCAGTACGGCGCCGGGGTCCAGGGCGGCCAGCAGACGGCCGGCCCGGACCAGGTCGTCGTCGCCGAGCGCCTCGTCGCAGAGCAGGGCCGCGAGCCGGTCGTACGTCTTCTCCAGCAGTCCCTGAGCGCGCAGTTCGCGCAGCCGGTCCAGGCCGCCGCCACCGGTCATCGCCGTCACCGTCATCAGATCTTCTCCAGAGCGAACCCGGTCTTGATCCACTTGCTGGACTCCACGGTCAGGGCGAGCGCCCGCTGCCCGGCCCGCATCCGCGGCAGCAGCCGGTGGAGCTGCAGGAAGGGCAGGGCGTTGCCGGTGTTGCCGGTGTCGACGACGCAGGAGACCTCCTGGGCGCCCGGCACCGGCAGCAGGTCCACGATGCGCGCGGTCATCCGCCCGGAGAGCTGGGGCGGCAGCAGGTAGTCGACGTCGTCCGCGGTCCAGCCGAGCAGGCCGAGCAGATCCCACAGGATCTCGACGGCCATCGGCGGGACACTCGCCTCGATCGCCTTGTAGTCCTCGGAGAGCATCTGCCGCTCGTGGTCGCGGTCGCTGACCCCGTACCAGTCGACGGTCTGCCCCGGCGGGCGGCCCAGTCCGGTGAACTGGTTGACGATCCCGCGCAGCGCCACCGCCTCCCCGGTGGGCTCGGCGGTGAGCACGACCGCGCCGGCGCCGTCGCCGAAGAGCACGTAGTTGACCAGCTCCTCGGCGGGCATCCGGCTCGGGTCGCGGCGGACGTCGAGATGCCGGTGGGTGACGTCGCCGCCGATGACCAGCCCGGCCCTGCTGCCGGCGCCGATCAGGGCCCGGCCCAGGTCGAGGGCCTGCACGGCCCCGGCGCAGCCGGCCTGCAACTGGTGGACGGCCAGGTAGTTCAGGCCCAGGCGGTCGGCCACCTGGGCGGCGGTGGTGGGCAGAAGGGTGTCGGGGGTGGCGGTGGCCAGCACCAGGAACTCGATGTCGGCGGGGCCGAGACCGGCGGCGTCCAGGGCCTGTTTCGCCGCCTCCGCGCACAGGTCGGTCAGCGTCGTACGCACCTGCCCGGTGCCCAGGTCCCAGCCGAAGTACCTGGTCCTGGTACCGACGAAGATGTCGATCCACTCGCTGCTCACCCCGAGGAGCTTCCCGAGGGTGACGTTGTCCACCGGTTCGCCCGGCAGTGCGGTGCCGGTCGAGGCGAGATACGCCGTAGTGCGGGCCATACGGTCCGTCCCTCCCTGCTCATGCCGCCTTGGCGGTGATCACGTCACCGAGGAACTCGGCCAGTGAACCGACCGAGCGCAGCGCGGGCAGCAGTTGCTGAACGGAGACCTCGCCGACCTGCGGAAGCCGGGTCTCCACCTGATCCTTGAGCTGCATGATCATCACCGAGTCGAAGCCGAGGTCCTCGTAGAAGCGGGCCGAGTCCACGACCTGCTCCACCGAGTGGCCGCCGACCTCGGCGACCGCCTCGATGACGGCGGCGAGCACCGGGTCGCGTTCCTGCGACAGCGGGTCCAGCCGCGCCGGGGGCGTCCGGCCCGGTTCCCGTTTGTCGTCCGGTGCCTCCCTGGGGGCCGGGATCCGCTGTGCCGCCGGGGCCCGGTGCCAGAACCGGCGGTCGGCGCCGAACACGTAGGGGCGCAGCCGCTCGGTGGTGGTGTGCGGCCCGGGTTCGTACAACTCCTCCCATTCCGGATCGAGTCCGGCGCGGTAGAGGGTGGCCACGGCCTCGGCGAGTTCCCGTCCCGAGGCCTGGGGGCCGGGCGAGAGATGCAGGAGCTCCGGGCCGGCCTGGAGCCCGGCGCGGCGGACGAGCGCCGACAGCTGCGGGCGCGGGCCGATCTCCAGCACATGAGTGGGGGCGGTCGCCTCCACGGCGGCGGTGAGCGCGTCGCCGAAGAGCACCGGTTCGGTCGTCTGCGCGGCCCAGTAGCCGGCGTCCAGCGGCTCGGCGGCGCCGAGCAGCCGTCCGTAGCGGGTGGAGGCGAACGGCACCTCGGGGGCGGAGCAGGCGACGGTACCGGCCCGCAACGCCTCGGCGACGGACGCCACCGCCGGGGAGTGGAAGGCGTGCGAGACCTCCAGGGTCCTGCCGCGCACCCCGCGTCCGCGCAGGGCCTTCTCGATCCGCTCCAGGGCGTCCTGGTTGCCGGAGAGCACCACGTCGCAGGGGCCGTTGACGGCGGCGACCACCACCTCGGGCTCCTCCACGAGCAGCGCGGTCAGCGCGTCCCGCCCGGTCCGTACGGCGAGCATGCCGCCGCTCGGCGGCAGTTCCGCCATCAGCGCGGCCCGCCTGGCCACCAGCCGGGCGGCGTCCTCCAGGGCGAGGGCGCCGGCGGTCACCGCGGCCGCGTACTCGCCGACGCTGTGGCCGAGCACCACCGCCGGGCGCACCCCGAGCGCGATCAGCGTACGGGCCAGGGCGTAGCCGACGGCGAACAGCGCCGGCTGGGCGAAGCCGGTGGCGTGCAGGCGCTCGTCACCGCCGAGGAGCAGGTCCCGCACCGAGGTGCCGGTGTGCGGGGCGAGTGCGGCGTCGGCCTCGTCGAGGTGGTGGCGGTAGGCGGCGGACTCACGGTGCAGCGCGGCGGTCATGCCGGGGAACTGGCTGCCCTGGCCGGTGAAGAGGAACGCCACGGCGGGGCGCGTCCAGGGCCGGCTGGCCAGCCCGGCGACCGGGTCCTCGCCGGCCGCCCGGCGCAGCACCTCGGCGAGTTCGCCGGTGTCGCGGGCGGTGGCGGCGAAACGGTACGGCAGGCCGGTCTTGACCTGGTTGCTGCGCCGGCACAGGGCGGCCGCCTCGCCGCGCGGCCGCCGGGCCACCGCGTCCGCCTGCTCGGCGAGGTTGCGGCGCAGCGCCTCCGGGGTGTCGCCGGTGACCGTGAACACGCCGGTGGCGGTGGCGGACCGGCGGCGCGGGGCCGGGTTCGCGGTACCGGCGGCGCGGGGCGCGGTGGCCAGTACGGCGTGGGCGTTGGTGCCGCCCATGCCGAAGCTGCTGACACCGGCCGTGGTCGGCCCGGACGGCAGCCGCAGCGGGGACTTGAGCAGCCTCAGGCCCCTTTCGGCGAGCCGCAGTTGCGGGTTCTCCCGGTCGGCGAAGCGGCTGGCGGGGACGATCCGGTGGTGCAGGGCCAGGGCGACCTTGATCAGCCCGGCGATGCCCGCCGCGCCCTCGGTGTGGCCCAGGTTGCCCTTGACGGAGCCGATCGCGCAGGGCTCCTCGCGCGGCACGCCGTGCACGGTGCCCAGCGCGGCAGCCTCGATGGCGTCGCCGAGCACGGTGCCGGTGCCGTGCGTCTCGACGAAGCGCACCTGCTCCGGGTCCACCCCGGCCCGCCGGTACGCGGTCTGGATGACCTGCTGCTGGGCCCAGCGGTTGGGGGCGGTGACCCCGTTGCTGCGGCCGTCCTGGTTGACCGCGGTGCCCCGGATCACGGCGTAGATCCGCTGCCCGTCGGCGATCGCGTCGGCCAGCCTGCGCAGCACCACCAGGCCCAGGCCGTCGCTGCGGCCGATGCCGTCGGCGTCGGAGCTGAAGGGTTTGCAGCGCCCGTCGGGGGCGGCCAGCCCGAGCTGCCCGTAGACCAGCCCGAGATCCGGGGACAGCACCAGGTTGACCCCGCCGGCCAGGGCGGTGTCGCACTCGCCGGCCAGCAGCGCCCCCACGGCCAGGTGCACGGCGACCAGGGAGGAGGAGCAGGCGGTGTCGACGGCCAGGCTCGGCCCGGTGAGGTTGAGGTGGTACGAGATGCGGTTGGCGGTCATACCGGCGCTGCTGCCCGCCCCGGCCTGCGGGGTGATCCGGGCCAGGTCGCCGTTGCCCATGGTCAGCCGGCCCCACTCGCCGCCCATGACGCCGACGAAGACCCCGGTGTCGGTACCGGCCAGCGTGGTGGGCGCGCGGCCGGAGTCCTCGATGGCCCGCCAGGCGCACTGGAGCAGCAGCCGGTGGTGCGGGTCCATGGCGGCGGCGTCGCGCGGCACCACGGAGAAGAAGTCGTTGTCGAAGACGTCGATGTCCTCGATGAAGCCGCCCCTGGCCGGCGCGCCGGGAAAGGCCGCCGCGTCCCAGCGCTGCCGGGGGACGTCGCCGACGGTGTCCCCGCCGCGCATCAGCAGATCCCAGTACGCGTCGCCGTCGCCCGCCCCGGGGAAGGCGCAGTCGAGTCCGACGACGGCGATGTCCCGCGTACCGGCCGGTGAGTCCGCCATCAGCGCTGCCCCTCCACCCCGGCCGGCAGCCCGTCGTGCGACAGCGCCGAGGCCGGCAGCCGTACGGCGAGGTAGCCGATCAGGCTCTCCACGGTCGGGTGGTCCCACAGCAGCGTGGGCTCCACCTCCAGGCCGTACACGTCCTCCAGGTCCCCGCACAGGCTCAGCGCGCACACCGAATCCATCCCGTACTCGGCCAGCGGGACGGTGGGGTCGATGCTGTCGGCCGGGCGGCGCAGATAGACGGCGAGCCGGTCGAGCAGGAAACCGCGGGCGGAGGAACTGTCGGCGGAGGAGCTGTCGGCGGTCGGCGCGGTGCTCCGGGTCGTGGGGGCGGTCATCGCTGGACTCCTTCGTGTGGTGCGGCCCATGAGCCGGTCAGCCGGGTACGGGGGTGTTGTGGAGGTCGTAGCCGCGCTGGGCGCTGTAGCGCAGCTGCACCTCGTGACGGATCCGGGTCTCGCACTCCGGCGGCAGGTCGCCGGGCCGCGTGCCCAGCCGGCGGGCGATGCGGTGCAGGGCGGCGGCGGCCCAGGAGGCGTCGCCGAGGAACGGGTCGCTACCGTCCTGGTTGTGCCGCCACACGCCGAGCACGGCGGCGGCGGCCAGCAGCAGCGCGTACCGGTCGACGAGGGCGAAGCAGGCGGCGTCGGCGTACTCGCCGGTGCGCAGCGCCAGTACCCGGTCGCGCAGGTCGCGCAGTTCCTCGACCAGTTGGGCGGCCAGCGTGCGCAGCGCCCGCTCGGCCGGGCCGCGGCCCGGTACGCAGGCGGCGACCGAGAGCAGGGTGGCGCTGAGCGCGTCGCGGCCGCAGGCCAGGCTGAGCCGGTCGGTGCGCAGCGGCGGCAGTCCGTCGCCGGGCCGGAACAGCGTGCCGGGCGCCTCGTCCTCCACGAACCACGAGCGGCGGGCCAGCCGGTGCAGCTGCGGAATGATGGTCGCCTGGCAGGCGACGGTACCCGCGTGTCCGAGGCTGAGCACCGGCACGTCACGGACGTGCTTGCCGAAGATGCCCAGCGCCCCGTCGGGGCTGTAGATCCCGGCGCCCAGCACGATGGACAGGTCGTACATGGTCTCGGTGAGCACCCGCGGCAGCAGGTACTTCAGGGCCGCCGAGTAGACACTGGTCTGCGCGGGCAGCAGATGCAGCGCCCGGCTCGCGGCCAGCGCCAGGCTGTCGTACAGCAGCAGGTTGACGAAGGCTCCGCTGACGGCCGCGTCGGTGCGCACCGAGTCGGTGCGCGACGGATGGTGGTGCGCGAAGCCGACAGCGGTGCGCAGGCTGGTGTCGACGGCGGCGACCGCCATCGCGGAGATCACCGTGCGGCTGATCTGGAAGGACCGCAGGGCGGTCTCGATGCCGCTGCCGGCCGGGCCGAGCAGCGCGTCCTCCGGCACCGGGCAGTCGTCGAACTCCAGCCCGGCGAACCGGCAGCCGCGCAGCCCGACCGCCACCCGGCGGGGCAGCACGGTGGCGTGCTCGGGGGGCAGCCGGGCCGGGTCGAGCAGCAGCACGGAGTGGCTGCGGCTGCCGGGGGCGGGGTCGGTACGGCAGAACAGGACCAGGGCCTCGGCCCGGTCCAGGTTGTTGATCATCGGCTTGCCGCCGCCGAGCAGAAGGCCGCCGCCCGGCGCCCGGCGGGCCGTCACCTGGCTGCGTACGTAGTCGTTGCTGTGGGCCGTCTCGTGCTGGGCGATGGCCGCCCGCCCGCCGCGCAGCAGCAGTCCGGCCAGCCACTCGCGCTGCCGCCGGTCGCCGGTGGTCCACACGTCGGAGGCGGCCATGTAGGTCGTCATGCCGTACCCCATGGCCAGCCCGACGTCCCGGCGGAAGACCGGGCGCATCACCCGCACCAGGGTGTCGATCCGGTCCAGCCGCCCGCCCAGCTCGCGCGGCACGAACTCGGCGTTGAGCCCGAAGTCGTCGAGTACCGCCTCACCGTCCGCGAAGGGCACCGCCGCCCGGTCGGCCGCCAGCAGCGCGCCGTATCCCAGCGGGTTGCCCGGGTCGGTGGGATCACCGAGCAGGGCCTCCAGCCGGGCCACCCGGGTGTCGGCCGGCGATGACGCCTCCAGGACGGCGTTCACCACCGCCCGCCACCGCCTCCGCCCGTGGCCACCGGCCGCAGCAGGTCGTCGCCGAGCGCGGTGCCGTCCGTCCGGGTCAGGGCGTGCACCTCCGGGTCGAGCACCTCGTACTCCCCGTGCAGCATGCCGTCGAGGAAGAGCTTGCGCATCAGCGTGCGCTGGACCTTGCCGCTGGTGGTGCGGCGTACGGTGCCGGGCCGGACCAGCAGCAGATTGCCGGCCGGCACGTTGAACTCCTTGCCGATCATGGCCTGGATGTCCTGGGCCAGCGCGCGCATGCCGCCCGCGTCGGTACCGGCGCCCCTGACCTCCTGGACGACGACCAGCTGCTCACGGGCCGCCTCCACGGCGAACACCGCGCCGGTGCCCGAGGTCAGGAACGGGTTGACGGCCCGCACCGCCCACTCGACGTCCTGCGGGTAGACGTTGCGGCCGTTGATGATGACGAGTTCCTTGAGGCGGCCGGTCACATACAGCTCGCCGTCCTGGAGGACGCCCAGGTCGCCGGTGCGCAGGAAGCCGCTCTCCTCCTCGTTGAGGGTGGCCCGGAAGGTCAGTTCGCTCTCGGTCGGGCGCTTCCAGTACCCCTGGGCGATGCTGTCGCCGCGCAGCCAGATCTCGCCGACCACGCCCTCCGGCAGCTCCCGGTGGGTGACCGGGTCCACGATCCGCGCGTCCAGGTCCACCACCTTCCCGCAGCCCACCAGCGTGCGGGCCGGAGCGTCGGGCCCCACCACGTCCAGCCGGTCCTGCTCCAGCGCCGCCGGGTCGGCGGTCCGTTCGGTGTGCGCCGTCCCCGGGGTGCCGCCGGAGACCACGAGGGTCGCCTCGGCCAGCCCGTACGAGGGGTACAGCGCCTCCCTGCGCAGCCCGGCCGGGGCGAAGCGCTCGGCGAAGGCCGCCAGGGTGTCGGCGCGGATCGGCTCCGCCCCGTTGAGGGCCAGCCGCCAGCGCGACAGGTCCAGCCCGGCGATCTGCTCGTCGGAGATCCGGCGCAGGCACAGGTCGTAGCAGAAGTTCGGTCCGCCGCCGGCGGTGACCCCGTACCGCTCGATGGACTGCAGCCAGCGCAGCGGGCGCTTGATGAAGGACGACGGCGACATCATCACCGAGGAGCTGCCCAGCCAGACCGGATGGAGCAGATGCGCGATCAGGCCCATGTCGTGGAAGTGCGGCAGCCAGCCGCCGAAGACGTCCTCGCCGGTGGTGCCCAGCACCTTACCCAGCGCGGCCTGGTTGGCCATCAGGTTGCGCTGCGACACCATGACGCCGCGCGGCGCGGCGACCGATCCCGAGGTGTACTGCAGGAACGCCAGGTCGTCCAGCCGGCTGCGGGCGATCCGGAACCCGTCCGCGTCCCCCAGGCCCGGCCGGTCCGTGGCCAGGCAGGCGGTCTGGTCCCGGTTGACCCGGGCCAGCCACAGCGCCACCTCGGGCGCGCTGTCGGTGTCGGTCAGTACCAGCCGCGCGCCGGTGTCCTTCAGTACCGCCGTGGCCCGGCTGATCCGCTTGCCGTGCCCGGCCTCCGCCGGCAGCGGCGCCGGCACCGCGACGGCCCCGGCGTACAGGCAGC
Source organism: Streptomyces sp. RLA131 (assembly GCF_056270125.1). NCBI lineage: Bacteria > Bacillati > Actinomycetota > Actinomycetes > Kitasatosporales > Streptomycetaceae > Streptomyces > Streptomyces sp. RLA131. Next base: position 5,520,770 of record NZ_JBWDOQ010000002.1, on the reverse strand, counting down.
CCACAAAGGCCTTCAGGAACTCCGGCGTCGTCGGGTACAGCAGCAGCACCGGCTGCCCGGCCGCACCCCGTTCCCGCAGGCAGGACGCTATCCGCCGGGCGTCGCGGTCCAGTTCCCGGTATGTCAGATGCTCGGCCCGGCTGCCGTCCCGCCCCTCGCGCAGGAACACGTGCACATCCGCATCGGCGAACTCCGCCGTCCGCTCCCGGACCAGCTCGGTGAAGGTGGCGAAGCGTGACCTTGGCATCCCCGGCATCCCCCTCGCTCAGCGGGACCCGGCATGGCGAGTCCCTTGTACCGAGCGATGGTCACCGGCGGGGCTAAAGCCCTGCTTGCGCCCTGAGCGCGGTCCCGGCAGCGCTTAGTCTGAGTCGGTGAGACACGAGGAAACGGAATTCGTCGGCGGCCCCCTGGACGGAAGGGTGCTCGGCGTACTGACCGGCCCGACCGGCCAGCCCCCCAAGGTGTACGAGGTGCCGGTGCCTCAGGAGGACGGCGCGGCACCCGTCGTGCACGTCTACCACCGCGAACCCAGCCCCGGCCCGCGCGCCGAGCGCCGGACGCGCTTCGTCTTCGTCTACGACCCCGAGGGCAACCGGCCCGACCGCCGCCCGAAGTGGCCCTGGACCAGGCAGCGGCCCCTCCCGTAACACCCGGACGGACAGCTTCCTCTGTCGCGGATCAACTGATCATGTCAGGATCGACCCGGGCGGGAGATCCCGGCCGACGGCACTGAGGAAGGTGAGGGTATGTCAGCGACTCGCCGTTCCCGTCCCTGGGTGGTGCGCGCTCTGGTGTGCGGGACCCTCCTGGCCACCGTGGCCCTCGCCGCGCCGGCCCCGGCCGCGCACGCGGCCGACCCGGGCCGCTCCACCGCCGAGCTGTCCGGACTCCTGGACCGGCTGCAGGAGCTGTACCTCCAGGCCGAGGAGGCCACGGAGTCCTACGACGAGGCCAAGGCCGCGCTCAAGGAGCAGACGAGCACCGCCGACCGGCTCGACGGTCAGCTCGCCGACGAACGCACCGCGTTGGCCGAGGCGAAGTCGGAGGCGGGCGCCATCGCGCGCCAGCAGTACAAGAACGGCTCCGTCGCCCCGTACCTCAACCTCATGCTCAGCGACACCCCCGACGACCTGTTCTCCCAGGGCCACTTCCTGCAGCGCGCCGCCGGTACGCAGGCCGATCTCGTCGAACGCCTCACCACCGGCGCCACCCGGATCGCCACCCTCAACCGCGCCGCGCAGCACGCCCTGGACTCCTCGCAGAAGCTGGCCAAGCAGCAGCGCGCGGCGAAGGCGAAGATCGAGGACAAGCTCACCAACGTCGAGAAGATCGTCGCCGGGCTGACCGGCACGGAGCTGAAAGAGCTGCAGAAGCTGGAGGAGGCGGGGATAGACAAGGCCCAGCAGCTCTTCCTGGGCACCAACCAGCTCTCGACCGCCGACTCCAAGCCGTCCGCGGACGGCGCCCTCGCGATAGATTTCGCCTACGACCAGCTCGGCAAGCCCTATGTGTGGGGCGCCGAGGGGCCGGGCTCCTACGACTGCTCCGGGCTGACCTCCAAGGCGTGGGCCGCAGCCGGGGTGACCATTCCCCGGACCGCCGAGCAGCAGTGGGACCAGCTCACGCATGTCGCGCTCAGCAGGCTGCGGCCCGGGGACCTGATCGTGTACTACGAGGGCGCCTCGCACATCGCCATATACATCGGCGACGGCCAGGTGATCCAGGCCCCCCGGACCGGTTCGGTCGTCAAGATCTCACCGATCGCGGCCAACCCGATCCTGGGCGCGGTACGGCCCGACCCCGGCGCCGGGCCGCTGAACCAGTACTCGGAGCCCACCGCGCCCGACTCGGCCGACGACCCGACGCCGATCGGTTCAACCTGAGGCAGCGGCCCCGGCCAGATAGCCGGCGGTGAGCTCCGGGTCGTAGAAGTACTCCTCGAAGTCGGCCGGGTCGTCGAAGCCGTTGGCGAATCGGTCGGCGACGGGCGGCAGCTGGCCCGCCGCGCCGATCAGGCCCAGCACGTGCTCCGGCGGCGGGCCGAGCAGGGCGTTGGTCCACTTGGTGACGTGCCGGGCGGTGTCCCAGTAGCGGTCGAAGGCGGACTGCATCCACTCGCGGTCGAAGGGCTTGCCGCCGTGCCCGGTGATCGCGTCCAGATAGACGGCGGCGCACTTGGCGGCGCTGTTGGAGCCCTGCCCGGTGATGGGGTCGTTCGCCACGACGACGTCGGCCACGCCGAGCACCAGCCCGCCGGACGGCAGCTCGGCGACCGGGTTGCGGACGACCGGGGCGAAACGGCCGGTCAGGGTGGCCCCCGCGTCGGTCAGTTCGACGTCACGGGCGCGCTCGTACTCCCAGGGCAGATGACGGCGGATCAGGTCCAGGGTGATGCGCAGTACCTCGGCCGGGTCCTTGACGCCGTCGAAGGCGTCCAGCGGACCGCCGGGCAGCCCCTCCCAGAAGAGGATGTCGCAGGGCCCGGAGGTGGTGAGCGCCGGAATGGTGATCAGTTCCCCGGCCCCGGGGACCATGTTGAGCCGGACCGCGTGGAAGTCGGGGTGCTCGGGGCGTGGGCCCAGCCCGTTGACGTACGCGACGGCCAGCGAACGCTGCGGGGTGTCGTACGGGGAGCGGGCGGCGTCGCGTTCGAACATCGACACCAGTTCGCCCTTGCCGGCGGCCACCAGCACCAGGTCGTAGGCACGGGAGAAGTAGTCCAGGTCGGAGACGGCGACACCGTGTATGACCAGGCGCCCGCCCCGCTCGGCGAAGGTCTCCATCCAGCCGGCCATCTTCACCCGCTGGTCGACCGACTGGGCGTACGCGTCGAGGCGGCCGACCCAGTCGATGGGACGCGAGCCGTCGGGCGCGGCGACGGACACCCCCAGGCCCTCGATCCGGGGGGCCTGGTCCTCCCAGAAGGCGATGCCGAGGTCGCGCTCGTGCTGCAGGGCCGTGTGGAACATGCACTGGGTGGACATGACACGTCCATGACGTATCTCGTCCGCCGTGCGATTGGACATGAGGGTGACCTCGTAGCCCTTCGACTGCAGGCCCAGGGCGAGTTGCAGGCCTGCCTGGCCGGCACCGACGATCAGAATTTTGCGCATGGCAGCACGCTCTCTTGTACGGAAGGGGGTCCGGGGCCTGTCCCCGGAAGTCTGCGCCTGGTGCCGGTTACTCGGCCGAGACCGTGAGCGCCTGCGCGACCAGCGCGAGCAGCACCTTCACCACCGAGGACCGTTCGCGGGCGTCGCAGATCAGCACCGGGACGTGCTCCGGGACGGCGAGCGCCTCACGGACGTCCTCCTCGTCGTAGGCGGTCGTCCCCTCGAACTGGTTGACGGCGACCGTGTAGGGCAGACCGCTGCTCTCGAAGTAGTCCAGCGCCGGGAAGGAGTCGGCGAGCCGCCGGGTGTCGGCGAGCACCACCGCGCCGATGGCGCCGCGCACCAGGTCGTCCCACATGAACCAGAACCGCTGCTGCCCGGGCGTACCGAAGAGGTACAGGACCAGCTCCTGGTCGAGGGTGATACGGCCGAAGTCCATGGCGACCGTGGTGGTCGTCTTGTCCGGCGTCGAGCCGAGGTCGTCGATGTCCTCACTGGCCCGCGTCATCACCGCTTCGGTGGTCAGCGGTTTGATCTCGGAGACGGCGCCCACAAAGGTGGTCTTGCCGACACCGAAGCCGCCCGCCACGACGATCTTGGTGGAGGTCGGGGCGTGACTGCGGTCGAGCTGCCACTGCTGCAATCCCTCCTCCTCCGAGACGCCGTACGAGACGTCAGAGCCTGCGAAGTCCACTGAGCACCCTTTCGAGCAGTGCGCGATCGGGAGCGCCGGGCCCGTGCCCGGTTCCGTACACGCGGATCCTTCCCTGGTCGGCCAAATCGCTGAGCAGGACGCGCACGACGCCCAGCGGCATGCGCAGCAGGGCGGAGATCTCGGCGACCGAACGCATCCGGCGGCAGAGTTCGACGATGGCGCGCATCTCCGGCATGACCCGCTCGGCCCAGTCGCCCGAGGTGATCTCCAGCCGGTCCTCGGGACCGTCCAGGGCCGCGACAAAGGTCTCGACCAGCAGGACGTGCCCGGCCCGGGTCCGGCCACCCGTCAGGGCGTACGGGCGGACGCGGGCCGAGCGGCGGCCGGCGTTACGGGTGGGCAGCGATCCGGGGAGCGCCCCGGGCACGGATCCGGGCAGCGAGGCCGCGTGGCGGGGCATCACAGGTCGCCTCCCTCGATGGCCTGGCGCAACTCGCCGCGCAGCTCGGGGGTGAGGACATGGCCGGCCCGGCCGACGAACAGGGCCATGTGGTAGGCCACCACGCTCATGTCGCAGTCGGCGGTGGCGTGGACCCCCAGCAGGGAACCGTCACTGATCGACATCACGAAGACGCTCCCGTTCTCCATCGCCACGGCGGTCTGCCGGACGGCGCCGCCCTCCATCAGGCCCGCGGCGCCGTCGGTGAGCGACGCGATACCCGACACGACAGTGGCCAGATCGGCCGTGGAACCGGCCGGTCCCCTGGTTTCCTCGACGGGCGTGGTCACGCCCGGGTCGGACGTCAGCAGCAGCAGACCGTCCGAGGACACCACGGCCACCGAGCGTACGCCCGGCACCTCGTCCACGAAGTTGGTCAGCAGCCACTGGAGGCTGCGGGCCTCCTGACTCAGTCTCGGGTTGTCCGTGCTGCCCGTCGTCGCCACCATTAACCGCGTGCCTCCTCGGTGCTTTCGCTTGATCCCCCCGGACCTGTTGACACTGCCGCTGGCTCTGCTCTGATCTCCTGCGTCTCCGCGTCGGCGTCCCGCCGGCCCTCGATCAGGCCCTGCTGGAAGCCGCCGAGTCTGCGCCGCAGCGCCTCCGCGTCGACCGGCGCCGGACGTTCCCGTTCGGCCGGCTCCCCCACCAGACCGGTCGACCTGGGCACCCGCTGCGGCAGCCCCTTGGCGGTGAGCTCGGGTGCCGCCTGCGCCGGCTGCGACGCCTGCGCCGCCTGTACCGCGGGCTTCGTGGGCCCTGGTGCCGCCGGTTCCGGGGTCTCCGGTTCCTGCGGTACCTGCGCCGGCTGCGCTGCCTGCGGGGTCTGCGCTGCCTGCGGGGTCTCCGGGGTCTCCGGGGCCTCCACCGACGCGGGTCCGCCGGACGACCGGGGCCCGGGCAGCCGGCGGCGCAGGGGTTCGCCCGCGGCGGCGGCCTCGACCGGGCTCTGCGGGCCGTCCGGGTCGTCGGCGGGCGCCACCAGCGCCGCCGGCAGCACCACGACGGCCGCGACGCCGCCCCGCTTGTGGTCGCGCAACTGGACCCGGATGCCGTGCCGGGCGGCCAGCCGGGCGACGACGTACATGCCCATACCGGTGGTGTCGGTGACGCCGGTGACCGGGGCCGCCGGCTCGGGCCGCTCCAGCAGCGCGTTGAGCTCGGCGAGCCGTTCGGCGGGCATGCCGATGCCCTGGTCCTCGATGGAGAGCATCAGCTCTCCGTTCTCCAGCAGCCAGCCGGACAGGTGCACATCGTCCTGCGGCGGGGAGAACACGGCCGCGTTCTCCAGCAGTTCGGCCAGCAGGTGGCTGGCGTCGTCGGCCGCGAAGCCCACGACCCGTCCGGCGGGCAGGAACTGGATGCGTACCCGCTCGTAGTTCTCGATCTCCGACATCGCCGCGCGCGCGACGTCCACCAGCGGCACCGACCTGGCGTGCGGTCCCGCCGGGTGCTCGGCCCCGGCCAGCACCAGCAGGTTCTCGCTGTTGCGGCGCATCCGGGTGGCCAGATGGTCCAGTTTGAACAGCTGCTGGAGCTCCTCGGGGTCGTGGACGATGTCCTCGAGCCGCTCGATGAGCGTGAGCTGCCGCTCGACCAGTCCGAGCGTGCGCAGCGAGAGGTTGACGTACGTCGAGTGGACCGAGCCCTGCAACGTGCCGAGCTGCGAGGACAGGGTGTCCTGCTTGCCCAGCAGGCTGTCCCGTTCGGCGGCCAGCGCGTCGCGCACGCCCTGCAACGCGACATGCTCGGCGTCCAGTCCGGCGACGCGCTCGCGCAGGGCGGCGGTCTCGGCGGCGAGCGCGTTGATGGCGCGGGCCGTCGCGGCGAACTCGTCGTTGCCCACGACCTTCGCCTCGGTCCCGCCCCCGCCGCGCGCGAAGCGGGCCAGGGCGGCGGCGGGGCGGGTGACCGAGCGGGCGGTGGACACGCCCACACCGAGCACCAGCAGGAAGCAGACGGCGGCCAGCGCCAGATGCAGTTCGAGGGTGGTGACGTCGTCGTCCCGCACCGACGCGAGGCGTTCCGCCCCCGCGGCGACGAGGGACGACTCCACACTGCGCATGAGGTCGATCCGGGTGGAGAGCGCCGAGGAGACGGACGACGGCTTGAGGCCCTGGTCCGAGGCCGACAGCCAGGTCCGGTCGGTGAGCCGCTCCAGCAGGCTGTCGGCCCGGTCGGCGTCCGATCCGGTGACGGTCTGGTCGTACTGCTTGCGCGCCGCGGTGGACGCAGTCTCGCGGAAGTCGGCCAGCGCCGCCCGCTGCCGTATGTCGGCGGTCTGCGCGGCGGTGGTCAGCACCGACTGGCCGCCGCCCGCCGTCAGCGCGCTGACCAGCAGCCCGCGTTCGGCGGAGGCCTGCGACACGGCGCGGGTGAGGGCGGGCAGGGCGGTGCTGTCCGCGGACCCGCCCCGGGCCGGGAGGGAGCGGGCGATGGCGGCACCGACGCCGTCCAGGGCCTCGATGACGGCGCCGTAGGCGGTGATGGTGTCCTGGGCCGACTCCGGCCCCGACAGGGCCTTCTGACGTATCTGGCGCAGCTGCCCGAGCTGGCGGACGACCTCGGTGGCGGCGTCGGCCAGGGCGGCCGCGTCGTCGGTGCCGACGGCGGTGGCCTGGGTGGTGACCTCCTCGACCTGCCGGTCGACCCGGCTGCGGTCGGCCTCGGACACCCCGGCGCCGGAGACGGTGCTGCGGCCGCCGGCCACGAAGGCGGCCATGTCGTCGCGCTCGTCGGCCAGGGAGTGGGAGAGGGAGACCGTCTGGATGTCCAGCTGCGCCATGTCGACCAGTCGCTGGGACTCCGACAGGTCGTTCGCGGCGACGGCCGCCCCGGGAGCGGATGCGGCCAGCACGGTGACGCTGCTGACCAGCAGCGCGGCAAGCAGCCGCTGCCGGACACGCTTCTCACGTGAATTACGTCGTGTTCGCACCGGTGTTCGCTATCCCGTCTCGCCTGGTCATTTGTTCCGAGATGACGACACATCGGCCGAGCACGGCAACGACTTATCCCACCCCGGCATGTGGCTCGACCATCTCAGCCCACCTCGGAGCGGGGATGTGCGTCCCCACCTCGACACCCGAACGAGTGAATCGCACCCACAAGTTGACGTTCAACCCCATGGACGGGTCACTTTCGCCGGTCCCAGGACGTGGGCGTAACACGCATTTGGCGTCAACGCCGGTTCCTGGCAGGATGCGCGCCTTCACAGCCCGAGACGGATCACTCACAGACCGATGGTTTTCCCCGGGGCTTCGAATGCCGCACCGCGATACTGACCGCATGCGCATCGAGACATCCACCGAGCCCGGGACCCCGAACCGCCCCAACGAGGACTTCGCCGCGATCGCCATCCCCGCGTGCGGCGCGGGGAATTCCGCCGGATCCCTGGTGCTGCTCGACGGCGTCACCCCGCCTCCCGCGAATGCGGGCTGCGTGCATTCCGTGCCCTGGTACGTCGCCGCGCTGGGCGGCGCCATGATCGAACTGTCCGTTTCGCGACCGGAGCTTTCGCTGGCCGACTGCCTGGCCACGGCCATCGACCGGACGGCCGGATCACACCGGTCGACGTGTGACCTTTCTCACCGCCTCACCCCACAGGCAACTGTCGTCACAGTCCGGTGGAATGCGGAAATTGTCGATCATCTGGTGCTTTCCGACTCCGTCCTGCTCCTTGAGGACACCGCCGGCTGCGTCCGCCCCGTCCTCGACGACCGCCTCGGCCACCTCCGCGCGGCCGGTCCCGTAACCGACGACCAGCGCAACGTGGAGGGCGGCTTCTTCACGGCGGCCGCGGATCCGGCCGTCGCCGCGCGGGCCGTCACCGGCAGCACTCCCCGCGCGGACGTCCGGGCCCTGGCCGCGCTCACCGACGGCGCCACCCGCCTTGTCGAGGGCTTCCACGAGGACGACTGGGCCGGCACCTTCGCGCTGCTGCGCAAGCAGGGACCCGAGGAACTGATCCGCCGCGTGCGCGCGGCGGAGAACGCGGACGCCGACCGGGTCCGCTTCCCCCGCTGGAAGACACACGACGACGCCACAGTGGTACTGGCCGAACTCTGACCGTCCCGCCGTTCACCCCGTCCGGCGATGGAGGACCGGCGCGGCCGAAGGCCCCGCGACCCGGTGACCGTCCGCGGCGACAGCCCTCAGGGAACGTCCTGCGACTCGTTGAGCTGGTGCAGCAGCCGCGCGAGATCGCCGAGCTCCGAGCGGTCCCAGGCGGACAGCCTGCGCACGTAGCGCTGGCGCCGGGCCTCACGGACCCGGCTGAAGCGGGCCCGGCCCTCGTCGGTGAGCTCGACCAGGAAGGCCCGGCCGTCGGCGGGATCGGGCTCGCGGCACAGCAGGCCCAGTTCCTCCAGGGCGCGCAGCTGCCGGCTCATCGTGGCCTTGCCGACGCCGAAGTAGTGCGCCAGCAGGGTCGCCCGCTCGGGCCCGGTCTCATGGAGCCGGGCGAGAATCCCGTACGCGGCGGGTTCGAGGTCGGGATGGACCTCGCGGGCCATCTCACCCGAGGAGGCACGGGCACGGCGGAGCAGGACGGTCAGCTCTCGTTCGAGCGCTTCCATCACCTGGTCCTGGCTTGTCTTCCGGTCCACGCCACTCCTGTTTCCGCTGCCGCCGGACCGGCCGTCCGCCCCGGCACCCCCAGTATTTCGCAGGCGCTGACCGGTGACGTCGCCAGGGGCGGCCCCGGCACAGGGCACGGGGCCGCCCCTTCTTCGCGCGCTTCGTACGGTCGGCCGCCGCTCACGCGGCCAGCGGGACCCCGATACCGGCCGGCTCCAGCGCCAGCTTGAGCACCTGGCGGACGTCGGAGACCGGGTGGACCTCCAGCTTCTCCAGGACCTCGGCCGGGACATCGTCCAGGTCGGCCTCGTTCCGCTTGGGGATCACCACGGTGGTGATGCCCGCCCGGTGCGCGGCCAGCAGCTTCTGCTTGACACCGCCGATCGGCAGCACGCGGCCGGTCAGCGACACCTCACCGGTCATCGCCACATCCGTACGCACCCGGCGCCCCGACAGCAGCGAGGCCAGTGCGGTGGTCATGGTGATGCCCGCGCTCGGACCGTCCTTGGGGATGCCGCCCGCCGGGACGTGCAGGTGCACGCCGCGCTCCTTCAGGTCGGCCACCGGCAGCTCCAGTTCGGCGCCGTGGCTGCGCAGGAAGGAGAGCGCGATCTGCGCGGACTCCTTCATGACCTCGCCGAGCTGTCCGGTGAGCTGGAGCCCGGAGCCGCCGGTCTCGGGGTCGGCGAGCGAGGCCTCGATGTAGAGGACGTCGCCGCCGGCACCGGTGACCGCCAGCCCGGTGGCGACACCCGGCACCGCCGTGCGCCGCTCCTGCGGGTCCTGGAGGGACTCCGGGACATGGTGCGGCCGGCCGATGAGCGTGCGCAGGTCGTCCGCCGTCACGGTGAACGGCAGTTCCTGGTCGCCCAGTTCGTGCCGGGCCGTGATCTTGCGCAGGATGCGGGCCAGCGAGCGTTCCAGCGTGCGCACGCCCGCCTCACGGGTGTACTCGCCGGCGAGCCTGCGCAGCGCGCCGTCGTCGACGGTGACCTCGTCGGCCGCCAGTCCGGCCCGCTCCAGCTGGCGCGGGAGCAGGTGGTCGCGGGCGATGGTGACCTTCTCGTCCTCGGTGTAGCCGTCGAGCCGCACCAGCTCCATACGGTCCAGCAGCGCTTCGGGGATCGACTCCAGGACGTTGGCGGTGGCCAGGAAGACCACGTCGCTCAGGTCGAGCTCGACCTCCAGGTAGTGGTCCCGGAAGGTGTGGTTCTGGGCCGGGTCGAGCACTTCGAGCAGAGCCGCGGCCGGGTCGCCCCGGTAGTCGGAACCGACCTTGTCGATCTCGTCGAGCAGGACGACCGGGTTCATGGACCCGGCTTCCTTGATCGCCCGTACGATCCGCCCGGGCAGCGCCCCGACATAGGTGCGCCGGTGGCCCCGGATCTCCGCCTCGTCGCGCACGCCGCCGAGTGCGACCCGGACGAACTCGCGGCCCATGGCCCGCGCGACCGACTCGCCCAGCGAGGTCTTGCCGACCCCGGGCGGGCCGACCAGCGCCAGCACCGCTCCCGCGCGGCGGCCGCCGATCACACCGAGGCCCCGGTCGGCACGCCGCTTGCGCACCGCGAGGTACTCGGTGATCCGCTCCTTGACGTCGTCCAGCCCCGCGTGGTCCGCGTCCAGGACGGCACGGGCGCCGGGGATGTCGTAGGAGTCCTCGGTGGTGTTGTTCCAGGGCAGTTCCAGGACGGTGTCCAGCCAGGTGCGGATCCAGCTGCCCTCGGGGGACGCGTCACTGGACCGTTCCAGCTTCTCGACCTCCTTGAGCGCCGCCTCGCGCACCTTCTCGGGCAGGTCGGCGGCCTCGACCCGGGCCCGGTAGTCCTCGGACTCGTTCTCGGGGTCGCCGTTGAGCTCGGCGAGCTCCTTGCGCACGGCGTCGAGCTGCTGGCGGAGCAGGAACTCGCGCTGCTGCTTCTCCATGCCCTCCTGGACGTCCTTGCGGATGGTCTCGGCGACGTCCTGCTCGGCGAGGTGGTCACGCAGCCGGCCGATGGCGAGCCTGAGCCGGGCCACCGGGTCGGTGGTCTCCAGCAGCTCCACGCGCTGCCTGGTGGTCAGGAACCCGGAGTAGCCGGAGTTGTCCGCGAGCTGCGAGACGTCGTCGATCTGCTGGACGCGGTCCACGATCTGCCATGCCCCGCGCTTGCGCAGCCAGCTGGTGGCCAGCGCCTTGTACTCCTTCACCAGCTCGGCCACCGCACCGGGCGCCTCGCCGGGGGCGGGCTCCGCGACCTGTGTGCCCTCGACCCACAGCGCCCCGCCCGGACCGGTGGTCCCGGCGCCGATACGGACCCGGCTCACACCGCGGATCACCGCGCCCGGATCGCCGTCCGAGAGCCGGCCCACCTGCTCGACGGTGCCGAGGGTGCCGACCCCCGCGTAGTCCCCGTCCACGCGGGGAACGAGGAGCACCCGCGGTTTGTTGCGATTGCCGTCGGCCCGCTGCGCGGCCTGGGCGGCCTCGACCGCGGCACGGACCTCGGACTCGGTCAGGTCCACCGGGACCACCATGCCCGGCAGGACCACCGCGTCATCGAGGGGCAGCACGGGCAGGGTGAGCGGCGCGGACGACGAGGACGAAACAGCCATGATCTCTCCCTAAGCAATCAAGTTGAGCTATGCAGACTCAATGCTTCTGAGGGAGCTGGTGTTCCCCGGGGGGTGTTCGCTCTCAGCGATCAGCCCCCGGCGGCACATCGAAGCGAAGGCCGTGTTGTCAGGCAAGGGCGGCAGGAACGGCATGCGGCAGCGACCGCAGCCAGTCGGTGAGCAGCCGGTTGACCTCCTCGGGGCGCTCCTGCTGCACCCAGTGCCCGCAGCCTTCGAGGATGTGCGACGAGACCAGTCCCGGCAGGGTGGTGGGGTGCGCCCTGACGGCGTCGGCCATCCAGGTCAGCGAGGCGTCGAGCGCCCCGGCGACGAACAGCGAGGGCTGGGTGACCGGCGCCCCGTCCTGGCCCGCGAGGTCCTCCCAGTCCCGGTCGGCGTTGCGGTAGCGGTTGAGCGCCCCGGTCAGCCCGGTGCGCTCGAACTCACCGGCGTAGACGTCCAGATCGGCGGCGGTGAGCCAGGACGGCCGGGGCGGGGTGCCGCCGGGGCCGGGGCGGGGGAAGCGGTCGCGGAGCCTTCCGCCCGGGGGGACGAAGAACAGGCCGGCGTCACCGTCGCCCGGCGCGGTGGCCGCGGTGCCGGTGGGGTCGGTGGAGTCGGCGGGCTCGGCGGGCTCGGCGTCGTCACCCGAGAGGGCGGTGTAGAAGCCGGCGAGCCAGCCACGGACGTCGGGCTCGATCTCGGCCTCGGCCCGGCCCGGCTGCTGGAAGTAGCTGACGTAGAACTCCTCGGTCCCGCCGATCGCGGCGAAGGCCTCGGAGGGCCGCGGGCCGCCCCGGGGCGCGTAGGGGACGCCGAGGAGCCCGACGGCGGTGAAGACGTCCGGCCTGAGCAGCGCGGAGGCGGCGGCGATCGGCGAGCCCCAGTCGTGGCCGACGATCACCGCCGTCCGCTCGCCGAGTGCGTGCACGACTGCGGCGTTCTCCTCGACCAGGGCCGTCATCCGGTAGCCCGCCACGTCGGCGGGCCCGGAGGAGCGACCGTAACCGCGTACGTCGACGGCCACCGCCCGGAATCCGGCGGCGGCGAGCGCCGGGAGCTGGTGCCGCCACGCGTACCAGGACTCGGGGAATCCGTGCACCAGCAGGACCAGCGGCCCGCTGCCCTGTTCGACCAGATGGACACGGCCGCCCGGGACCGTCACCAGATGGTGCGCGGCGGACAGACCGGCGGAAGGGTCGGGGTGCTGCGGCATGGGTCCTCCGTGAGTCGTCGGGGGGCAGGGGGGAGGGGGACGGGCTTCCGTCACCGACCCTGTCCCCGGGTACGGCAGGGCGGCAAGAATTCTTGCCGTTACGGCAAGACGGGCCCACGGCTGACGCGGCTGACAGCGGACGGACAGCTGGGGGTAGGGTCTGTGCGCAACCGTCCGCGTCCGTCCGCAGCCGTCGACAAGGCGTCGCGGATCACTGGATTCACGCAGGTCCGGGCCGTTGTGATCCCCGCGAAAAGGGACGTATCGGTGTCGCGTACCTGACAATCAGCCCACGTGGCCCCGGCCTGAGCGGGCCCCGTACGCTGCATGGGCAAAACGAGACGACCATGGGGGACCTCGAATGGACAGCACCAACCCGACGCACGGCGACGCCGGCGCGGCCACGCCCGGCGCGCAGCGCCGGGTACTGGTGGTGGAGGACGACCCGACGATCGCCGACGCGATCGCGGCCCGGCTGCGAGCCGAGGGCTTCCAGCTGCGGACCGCCGGAGACGGCCCCACCGCCGTGGACCTGGCCCTGACCTGGCAGCCCGATCTGCTGGTACTCGACGTCATGCTGCCCGGTTACGACGGACTTGAGGTCTGCCGCCGGGTCCAGGCGTCCCGTCCGCTGCCGGTACTGATGCTCACCGCCCGTGACGACGAGACCGACATGCTGGTCGGGCTCGGCGTCGGCGCCGACGACTACATGACCAAACCGTTCTCCATGCGCGAACTGGCCGCCCGGGTGCACGTCCTGCTCCGCCGGGTCGAGCGCGCCACGATCGCCGCCCGCGACCCGCGCGGCGGCAATCTGCAGCTCGGCGACCTGGAGATCGACAACGCCCAGCGCAGGGTCCGGGTGCGCGGCAGCGACGTCCATCTGACCCCGACCGAGTTCGACCTGCTGGTCTGCCTGGCGCAGCAGCCGCGCGCGGTGCTCTCGCGCGAACAGCTGCTCGCCGAGGTCTGGGACTGGGCAGACGCCTCCGGCACCCGTACTGTCGACAGCCATGTCAAGGCACTGCGTCGCAAGATCGGTGCCGAACGGATCCGTACGGTGCACGGGGTGGGCTACGCGCTGGAGACCCCTGCCCCGTAGCCGCGGGGGACAAGGAAAGCGGAGCGCAGCATGGCCAGAACCGAGCCGACCGTCCGGGGCGCCTGGCACGAGCAGGTGTGGGAGGCGCTGCGGCCCTACGACCCCTTCCGGTCGATCAAGGCCGCGCTCCAGCTGCTGGTCATCGCCTCGGTACTGATCACCACCATGCTGATCTTCGTGGCGATGCGCTCCGAGACCGAGATCCGGATCATCACGATCTTCTCGATCATCGCCTCCCTGCTGATCACCCAGTTCGTCGCGCACGGCCTGACCGCCCCGCTGCGCGAGATGACCGCCGTCGCCCGGGGCATGGCCTCCGGCGACTACAGCCGGCGGGTCGCCGCCGTGCGGCGCGACGAGGTCGGTGAGCTGGCCGAGACCTTCAACCACATGGCCGCCGACCTGGAGGCCGTGGACCGGCACCGCAAGGAGCTGGTGGCGAATGTCTCACATGAGCTGCGGACCCCGATCGCCGCGCTGCGCGCCGTCCTGGAGAACGTGGTGGACGGCGTCGTCGAGGCCGACCCCGAGACGATGCGCACCGCGTTGCAGCAGACCGAGCGGCTGAGCCGGCTGGTCAGTCATCTGCTGGACCTGTCCCGGCTGGACAGCGGGGTCATCCCGCTGGACGCCAAGCCGTTCGAGGTCTGGCCCTATCTCTCGGCCGTGATCAAGACCGCCAGCCTCGGCCTCCAGGGCGGCCCCGGAGGGGGCCCGCGGCCGCGGGCCGACGTCCATCTGCATCTGGACGTCTCCCCGCCCGAGCTGACCGCTCACGCGGACGCCGAGCGGCTCCACCAGGTGGTGGCCAATCTCGTCGACAACGCGATCAAGCACAGCCCGCCCAGCGGCCGGGTCACCGTCCGGGCCCGGCGCGGTCCCGGGCCCGGCAGCCTGGATCTCGAAGTGCTCGACGAGGGTCCCGGCATCCCCGCGGCCGAACGCAACCGGGTCTTCGAACGCTTCAACCGGGGCACCGCGGGAGCGATGGGGGACGGCGGAACCGGTCTGGGGCTGGCCATCGCCCGCTGGGCCGTCGACCTGCACGGCGGGGCGATCCAGGTGGCCGAGTCACCCCGGGGCTGCCGGATCCGCGTCACGCTGCCGGGTTGCCGCCACCTGTGAACCTCACGCGCGCCGTGCACGTCATGAGCGTCTTTGAGCCGTGACAGCCGATTCAGGCTGTCATCCCCTCCGAAAGTTACCCCGAAACCAGCTTTCTGGTGTGACTTATGCGACGACTGACCCCCGGGCCTGCATGGAGGGCCCCGGTAGGCGTAGCCTTTATTTCCGCTGTCCATCACCTTGTGAAGCGGAAGAGGGCGGTTGCCGCCGTGTCGCCACAGTCCCCCAATAGCCCGATGACCGAGACCGACGGGCAGGGCAAGAGCCCTGCCGCCGGCTTCGGACCGAACGAGTGGCTTGTCGATGAGATCTACCAGCAGTACCTCCAGGACCCGAACTCGGTAGACCGAGCCTGGTGGGACTTCTTCGCCGACTACAAGCCAGGGGCGGACACCGGATCCGCGGTGGCCGCGCCCGCGGCCCCACCGGCCCCAGCCGCCCCCGCGGCGGCTCCGGCCGCGCCGGCCCAGGCCCCGGCTGTCCCGGCCGCCGCCGCTCCGCCCGCGCCCCCGGCTCCCGCCCCGGCGGCTCCTGCCCCGGTGGCGAAGCCCGCTCCGGCGCCGGCCCCCAAGCCGGTGCCCGCCGAGCCCGTCACGAAGGCCGCCGTGGCGTCCTCGGGCGGACCGGAGTACGTGGTGCTGCGCGGCCCGTCCGCGGCCGTGGCGAAGAACATGAACGCCTCGCTGGAGCTGCCCACGGCGACGTCCGTGCGCGCGATCCCTGTGAAGCTGCTCTTCGACAACCGGATCGTGATCAACAACCACCTCAAGCGCGCCCGGGGTGGCAAGGTCTCGTTCACGCACATCATCGGCTACGCCATGGTGCAGGCGCTGAAGATCATGCCGTCGATGAACTACTCCTTCACGGAGAAGGACGGCAAGCCGACGCTGGTCAAGCCCAGCCACGTCAACCTCGGCCTCGCCATCGACCTGGTCAAGCCGAACGGCGACCGGCAGCTGGTCGTCGCGGCCATCAAGCAGGCCGAGACCATGAACTTCTTCGAGTTCTGGCAGGCCTACGAGGACATCGTCCGCCGCGCCCGCGTCGGCAAGCTGACGATGGACGACTTCTCCGGCGTCACCGCCTCCCTGACCAACCCCGGCGGCATCGGCACCGTGCACTCCGTGCCGCGCCTGATGCCCGGGCAGGGCCTGATCCTCGGCGTCGGCTCGATGGACTACCCGGCCGAGTTCCAGGGCACCTCCCAGGACACCCTGAACAAGCTGGGCATCTCCAAGGTGATGACCCTCACCTCGACCTACGACCACCGGGTCATCCAGGGCGCCGCCTCCGGCGAGTTCCTGCGGATCATGAACCAGCTGCTGCTGGGCGAGAACGGCTTCTTCGACGACATCTTCGAGGCGCTGCGGATCCCGTACGAGCCGGTCCGCTGGCTCAGGGACATCGACGTGTCCCACGACGACGACGTCACCAAGGCCGCCCGGGTCTTCGAGCTGATCCACTCCTACCGGGTCCGCGGCCACGTCATGGCCGACACCGACCCGCTGGAGTACCGCCAGCGCAAGCACCCCGACCTCGACGTCATCGAGCACGGCCTCACCCTGTGGGACCTGGAGCGCGAGTTCGCGGTCGGCGGCTTCGCCGGCAAGGCCATGATGAAGCTGCGCGACATCCTGGGCGTGCTGCGCGACTCGTACTGCCGCACCGTCGGCGTCGAGTTCATGCACATCCAGGACCCCAAGCAGCGCAAGTGGATCCAGGACCGCGTCGAGCGCCAGCACTCCAAGCCCGAGCGGGACGAGCAGCTGCGCATCCTGCGCAGGCTCAACGCGGCCGAGGCCTTCGAGACCTTCCTGCAGACGAAGTACGTCGGCCAGAAGCGCTTCTCCCTGGAGGGCGGCGAGTCCGTCATCCCGCTGCTCGACGCCGTCATCGACGCGGCCGCCGAGTCGCGTCTGGACGAGGTCGTCATCGGCATGGCCCACCGCGGCCGGCTCAACGTGCTGGCGAACATCGTCGGCAAGTCGTACGCCCAGATCTTCCGCGAGTTCGAGGGCAACCTCGACCCGAAGTCGATGCACGGCTCCGGCGACGTGAAGTACCACCTGGGCGCCGAGGGCAACTTCACCGGCCTGGACGGCGAGCAGATCAAGGTCTCGCTGGCCGCCAACCCCTCCCACCTGGAGGCCGTGGACCCGGTCGTCGAGGGCATCGCCCGCGCCAAGCAGGACATCATCGGCAAGGCCGGCACCGACTTCACCGTCATGCCGATCCAGCTGCACGGCGACGCGGCCTTCGCCGGCCAGGGCGTCGTCGCGGAGACGCTCAACATGTCGCAGCTGCGCGGCTACCGCACCGGCGGCACCGTGCACATCGTCATCAACAACCAGGTCGGCTTCACCGCCGCCCCGGCCGCGTCCCGGTCCAGCTTCTACTGCACCGACGTGGCCCGGATGATCGAGGCGCCGATCTTCCACGTCAACGGCGACGACCCGGAGGCCGTGGTGCGCGTCGCGCGGCTCGCCTTCGAGTTCCGCCAGGCGTTCAACAAGGACGTCGTCATCGACCTGGTCTGCTACCGCCGCCGTGGTCACAACGAGTCCGACAACCCGGCCTTCACCCAGCCACTGATGTACGACCTGATCGACAAGAAGCGCTCGGTGCGCAAGCTGTACACCGAGTCCCTCATCGGTCGCGGCGACATCACCCTGGAAGAGGCCGAGCAGGCCCTGCAGGACTACCAGGGCCAGCTGGAGAAGGTCTTCACCGAGGTCCGCGAGGCCACCGGCACCGCCCCGGCCACCGCCGAGGCCCCCGGCCCCAAGGCCGAGTTCCCGGTGGCCGTGGACACCGCGGTCTCCCAGGAGGTCGTCAAGCGGATCGCCGAGTCCCAGGTCAACATCCCCGACCGCGTCACCGTCCACCCGCGCCTGCTGCCCCAGTTGCAGCGCCGCGCGTCCATGGTCGAGGACGGCACCATCGACTGGGGCATGGGCGAGACCCTCGCCATCGGTTCCCTCCTGCTGGAGGGCACCCCTGTCCGTCTGTCCGGCCAGGACTCCCGGCGCGGGACGTTCGGCCAGCGGCACGCCGTCCTCATCGACCGGGAGACCGGCGAGGACTACACCCCGCTGCTCTACCTCTCCGAGGACCAGGCCCGTTACAACGTCTACGACTCGCTGCTCAGCGAGTACGCGGTGATGGGCTTCGAGTACGGCTACTCCCTGGCCCGTCCCGAGTCCCTCGTGATGTGGGAGGCCCAGTTCGGTGACTTCGTCAACGGCGCCCAGACCGTCGTCGACGAGTTCATCTCCTCCGCCGAGCAGAAGTGGGGCCAGACCTCCGGCGTCACCCTCCTGCTCCCCCACGGCTACGAGGGCCAGGGCCCGGACCACTCCTCGGCGCGCATCGAGCGCTTCCTCCAGCTGTGCGCGCAGAACAACATGACGGTCGCGGTGCCCACCACCCCGGCCAACTACTTCCACCTGCTGCGCTGGCAGGTCCACAACCCGCACCACAAGCCGCTCATCGTCTTCACCCCGAAGTCGATGCTGCGCCTGAAGGCGGCGGCCTCGAAGACGGAGGACTTCACCTCCGGCAAGTTCGAGCCGGTCATCGGCGACACCGCCGTCAAGCCCGAGGACGTCCGCAAGGTCGTCTTCTGCTCCGGCAAGGTCTACTACGACCTCGTCGCCGAGCGTGAGAAGCGCGGCGCCTTCGACACCGCCTTCATCCGCATCGAGCGCCTCTACCCGCTGCCGGGCCTGGAGATCCAGGCCGCCCTGGCCCCGTTCACCAAGGCCCAGAAGTACGTCTGGGCCCAGGACGAACCGGCCAACCAGGGTGCCTGGCCGTTCATCGCCCTCAACCTCATCGACCACCTGGACCTCGTCCTGGGCGCAGCCCCGGACAACGCCGACCGGCTGCGCCGTGTCTCGCGTCCGTCCTCGTCGTCGCCCGCGGTGGGTTCGGCGAAGCGGCACCAGGAGCAGCAGGAGTCGCTGCTCCGCGAGGTCTTCGAGATCTGAGCGGCTCCGCCCGCGGGCCTCGTACGACCCGTGGTTACCCGTACGGCCCGCAGGGCCCCGCGCCGAGTGCGCGGGGCCCTGCGGCGTTCTGTCCGGCCGGCCCGGGGGAAGTGCCCGCGGGGCGCACCCGGCCTGCGAATATCCTGTCCGGGTACACCCCGTCCCCGGGTAGACCCCGTCCCCGGGTACGTCCCGTCCCTGATCCGGAGCATCCCTTGTACTTCACCGACCGCGGCATCGAGGAGCTGGAGCGCCGGCGTGGCGAGGAGGAGGTCACCTTCGAGTGGCTGGCCGCCCGTCTGCAGGAGTTCGTGGATCTCAACCCGGAGTTCGAGATCCCGGTGGAGCGGCTGGCCACCTGGCTGGCCCGGCTCGACGACGAGGACGATGCCGACGAGTAAGCCGTGGGCCACTGCTTGACTTCCGCCGTACGCGATATATCGTCTGTTTGGAGAGACGCGATATATTGCGTTGTCGGCGCACCCGAGGAGGGGCGAAATGAGCGGCACGTCGGAATGGTCCGTGACCGAGCCGGACAAGCTGGTCTTCGAGGGCCCGGTCGACACCCTGCACGTACGCATCGTCAGCGGTGCGGTGAACGTGGTGGGCGTGGAGGAGGGGCCGGCCCGGCTTGAGGTCAGCGAGCTGGAGGGGCCGCCGCTGGTCGTGAGCCACCGGGGCGGCACGCTGACGGTGACCTACGACGACCTGCCGTGGAAGGGCCTGTTCAAGTGGCTCGACCGCAAGGGCTGGCGGCGCCACGCCGTGGTCTCGCTGGCGGTGCCGCAGCGGACCGGGGTGTCGGTGGGCGTGGTCGGGGCGAGCGCGGTGGTGTCCGGGATCGCGGAACGTACGCACGTACGCGGGGTGAACGGGGAGATCGCGCTGGTCGGGCTGACCGGCGCGGCGAGCGTGGAGACCGTGGCCGGGAGCGTCGAGGCGCAGGCGGTGTCGGGGGACCTGAAGGTCAACACGGTCTCCGGCGACCTGACGGTGATCGAGGGCAGCGGGGCGGCCGTCACGGCGGATTCGGTCAGCGGCAACATGGTCCTCGACCTGGACCCCCGTCAGGGCGCCGACGTACGGCTGGCGACCGTGTCGGGGGAGATCGCGATCCGGATCCCGGAGCCGGGGGACGCGGTGGTGGACGCCAACACCACCAGCGGCGCGGTGAGTTGCGCGTTCGACGAGCTGCGGGTGACCGGGCAGTGGGGGGCCAAGAGGATCACGGGGCGGATCGGCTCGGGCGGGGCGCGGCTGAAGGCCACCACCGTCTCCGGGGCGATCGCGCTGCTGCGCAGGCCCCCCATCGAGGATGCGGCGACCGCTCAGGACACAGCGGACACAGCGGACGCCGATCCGTTCCGGAAGGACAGCTGACATGCCCCCCGTCTTCGCCCACGGCCGGCTCCGGCTCTATCTGCTGAAGCTGCTCGACGAGGCGCCGCGCCACGGCTACGAGGTCATCCGCCTGCTGGAGGAGCGCTTCCAGGGCCTGTACGCGCCCTCCGCCGGCACCGTCTACCCGCGGCTGGCCAAAATGGAGCAGGAGGGCCTGGTCACGCACTCCACCGAGGGCGGCCGCAAGGTGTACTCCATCAGCGACGCCGGTCGTGCCGAACTCGCCTCCCGCGCCGGCGAGATCGACGACCTGGAGAACGAGATCCGCGAGTCGGTGTCCGCCCTCGCCGCCGAGATCCGCGAGGACGTCCGCGGCGCGGCCGGCGATCTGCGCCGCGAGATGCGCGCCGCCGCACGGGAGGCACGGACCAGGCCGCAGGACGGCTACGGCGCCGACTTCCGTGCCATGAAGGAGGAGAGCCGGCGCGCCAAGGAGGAGGCCCGCAACGCCCGCCGGGCGGCCAAGGAGGCCCAGGATTTCGCCCGGGACGAGGTGCAGCGGATCGCCCGCCGGGTGCAGGACGAGGTGCAGGAGCACGTCCGGCACGGCGACTGGCAGGGCGGCCTGAAGGAGGGCCTGGCGGAACTCACCCGTGAACTCGGCCAGTTCGGCCGCTCCACGCCCCGGCCGGACTACGTCAGGCCCGAGCCGGCCGCCGCCGGGACCCCGGACTGGGGCTCGGACTGGGCCTCGGAGGACGCGCCCGTGAGCGACGATCCCGCCCGCGACCTGGAGCGCCTGCTCGACCGCTTCCGCGACGACGTCCGGGACGCCGCCCGCGACCACGGCGTCACCCCCGAGCAGCTGCGTGAGTCCCGCCGTCATCTGTCGACCGCGGCAGCCCACATCGTCGTCGCCCTGCGGGGCCCCGGGGGCCACGAGAAGAGCGGACCCGCGGGCAACTGACCCCCTGGGCTTGGGCTGCGTGTTCGCCGGGCGACGCCCCGCGCGCACGCGGCCGTGGCCGCACCGCCGGTCACACCGTCAGCACGATCTTCCCGAACAGTTCGCCGCCGGCCATCTTCTCGAAGCCCTCGCGGGCCCGGTCCAGCGGCAGCACGGAGTCGATCACCGGCCGCACACCGGTCGCCGCGCAGAAGCTCAGCAGGTCCTCCAGCTCGTCCTTCGTACCCATGGTGGAGCCGACGACCTTCAGCTCCAGGAAGAAGATCCGGTTCAGCTCGGCGGACCTGGGGCTGGGCCCGGACGTGGCGCCGGAGATGACCAGGGTGCCGCCGGGCCTGAGCGACTTCACCGAGTGGGACCAGGTGGCGGCACCCACGGTCTCGATGACCGCGTCGACCCGGTGCGGCAGCCGCCCGCCCGCCTCGAACGCCGCCTCGGCTCCCAGCTCGACCGCGCGGGCGCGCTTGGCCTCGTCACGGCTGGTGGCGAAGACCCGCAGCCCGGCCGCCCGGCCGAGCACGATCGCGGCGGTCGCGACGCCGCCGCCGGCACCCTGGACCAGAACCGAGTCGCCGGGCCGCACACCGGCGTTGGTGAAGAGCATGCGGTACGCGGTCAGCCAGGCCGTCGGCAGGCACGCGGCCTCCGCGAAGGACAGCTCCTTCGGCTTGCGCAGGACGTTCCAGCTCGGCACGGACACCCGCTCGGCGAAGGTCCCCTGGTAACGCTCGGTCAGAATGGACCGGGGCTCGTCCGGGCCCACCCCGTGTCCGGACTGCCCGATGACGGAGTGCAGGACGACCTCGTTGCCGTCCTCGTCCACCCCCGCCGCGTCGCAGCCGAGGATCATCGGCAGGCTCTCCTCACCGAGCCCGACCCCGCGCAGCGACCACAGGTCGTGGTGGTTCAGAGAGGCGGCCCTCACGTTCACCGTGGTCCAGCCGGGCCGGACCGGCGGCTCGGGGCGCTCCCCCAGCTCAAGGCCGTTCAGCGGCTGGTCACGGTCGATGCGGGCGGCGTAGGCAGCGAACATGACCTTGAAACTAGCCGCGCGGGGCGGGCCCGTGAAGGCCCCGCCCCGCGAAGCGACGTACGTCACCCGGCTGCGTTTCAGCGCCCCCGGCCACCGCCGGGAGGTGCCCCCGGTCCGGCGAACGATGACGGAACAGCCACCGGACGGATCCGGTGGACCAAGCCGGGGTCACCCCACTAGCGCCGCGCCACGCCCTCGGCCCGGGCCGCGGCTGCGACGGCCGCGGCCACCGCGGGGGCGACCCGCTCGTCGAACGGCGACGGGATGACCTGGTCCGCCGACAGTTCGCCGTCGACCACGGCGGCCAGTGCCTCCGCCGCCGCGATCTTCATGCCCTCGGTGATGCGGGAGGCCCGCACCTGGAGCGCGCCGGCGAAGATACCGGGGAAGGCCAGCACGTTGTTGATCTGGTTCGGGTAGTCACTGCGCCCGGTGGCGACGACGGCCGCGTACTTGTGGGCGACGTCGGGGTGGATCTCCGGCGTGGGGTTGGCCATCGCGAAGATGAACGCGCCCTTCGCCATCCCGGCGACCGCTTCCTCGGGCACCGTGCCGCCGGAGACGCCGATGAAGACGTCCGCGCCGGCCAGGGCCGATTCCAGGGATCCGGTGAGCCCGGCCCGGTTCGTATACGAAGCCAGCTCGCGCTTCGCGGAGTTCAGGTCGTCGCGCCCGGCGTGCACGACGCCCTTGCGGTCGGTCACGGCGACATCGCCGATACCGGCCTCGACCAGGATCTTGGCGATGGCCACCCCGGCCGCGCCGGCGCCCGAGATCACCGCGCGCAACTCGCCCAGGGCCCGCCCGGTCAGCCGGACGGAGTTGCGCAGCGCGGCGAGCGTGACGACGGCGGTGCCGTGCTGGTCGTCGTGGAAGACCGGGATGTCGAGCCGCTCGATGAGCGCCCGCTCGATCTCGAAGCAGCGGGGCGCCGAGATGTCCTCCAGATTCACCCCTCCGAAGGACGGGGCGAGCCGCACCACGGTCTCGACGATCTCGTCCACGTCCGTGGTCGCGAGCGCGATCGGCACCGCGTCGACACCGCCGAACTGCTTGAAGAGGATCGCCTTGCCCTCCATCACCGGGAGCGAGGCCTCGGGACCGATGTCGCCCAGTCCCAGCACCGCCGTGCCGTCGGTCACGACCGCCACCACGTTGGACTTCCACGTGTAGTCGTGGACGAGTTCCGGCTGCTCGGCGATGGCGGTGCAGACCTTCGCCACACCGGGCGTGTACGCGAGCGACAGATCGTCGGCGTCGCGCACGGGAACCGTGGCGGACACCTCCATCTTGCCGCCCCTGTGCAGGGCGAACACAGGATCGACGGGATCGACCGAAATCGCGTCACCGTCACTTTCGGTGCGAGGATTGACAATCTCCGCTGCCACTTTTGACCCCTTTGTCTGAATTTTGGCTATGAGGGTACTACCCCCCGCGACAGGAGGTAGGCGGGCTCGGCGGGCGCACCTGCGGGCACATGAGTGGTCCCGCGACGCACCGCGCCGGGCGTGCCGCACGCACGCACTGGGCCCCGGATGAGGGGTAAGGGTCTGTTCTACCGGAAGACCGTTTCGACTGACGAGTCGAATGCGCCACACGCCGTCCCGGCGGTCGGCGCGGATGGCGCAGAGCGCGACAAACCGTCCGAATAGCGGGATACCGCACGTGATGCGCGTAACTTGTCAGCACCGCCCCGCCGTGGTCCGACCCTGGTGTACCGGCCTGGCGGGAGCGCGGGGATCGCCCGTTATCCGATTTTGACACAACCGGTCACCTAAGAGCCCATGTCCGGATGGCAAGATGCCTGAGATCACACAACCCAGCTGTCCCCGAAAGTGTGTGCCAGACAAACCGGGAGCATCCCCACTCCGCAGGAGGAACCAGCAATGACCGCCAGCACCATCCGTCGCTCGACCGTCACCACCCGCCTCACCGCGGTCGGAGCCATCGCGGTCGCAGGGGCCCTGCTGCTCACCGGCTGTGGTGACCAGACCGAGAAGAAGTCGACGTCCACCAGCTCCAAGGCGCCGCTCGCCGGCAAGCTCCCCGCGAGCATCAAGAGCGCCGGCGTCATCAAGGTGGGCTCGGAGATCGCCTACCCGCCGGTGGAGTACAAGGAGAACAGCAAGATCGTCGGCATCGACCCCGACATCGCCGCCGCCCTCGGCAAGCAGCTCGGCGTCACCTTCCAGTTCAACAACGGCAGCTTCGACAGCCTGCTCACCTCCCTGCAGTCCAAGCGCTACGACGTGGTCATGTCCGCGCTCAGCGACACCAAGGACCGGCAGACCGGCGTCAACTCCGACACCGGCAAGAAGGTCGGCGAGGGCGTCGACTTCGTCGACTACCTGACCGCCGGTGTCCAGATCTACGTGGCCAAGGGCAACCCGCAGTCCATCTCCGGCTGGGACGACCTGTGCGGCAAGAAGATCGCCGTACAGCGCAACACGGTCTCGCACGACGCCGCCAAGGAGCAGTCCACGGCGTGCACGAAGGACGGCAAGAAGGCCATCTCCATCGAGGCCTTCTCCGCCGACACCGAGGCCCAGACCCGGCTGCGGGCCGGCGGCGTGGTGGCCGGGGTCAGCGACTTCCCGGTGGCCGTCTACGCGGCGAAGACCTCCGGTGGCGGCAAGGACTTCGAGCTGGTCGGCGACCAGGCCAAGGCCGACCCGTACGGGATCGCCCTCACCAAGGACAACACCAAGCTGCGTGACGCCCTCCAGGCCGCGATGAACGCGATCATCGAGAACGGCGAGTACGCCAAGATCCTCAAGAAGTGGGGCGCCCAGAACGGCGCCGTGACCGAGTCCAAGATCAACGGCGGCTCCTGAACCACGGCGTAAGAGGCGAATCCCATGTCCGAACCTCTCGACAAGGGCCCGGCCGGCACCCCGGCCGGGCCCCCCGGCTCCGGCGGTACCGCTCCGGACCACATCCGGGCGATCCCCGTACGCCACTACGGCCGTTATGTCTCCGCGGTCGTGGTCCTGGGCCTGCTGGCGCTGCTCGTCTACGCCTTCTCCCAGGGCAAGGTCCACTGGGGCACGATCCCCGACTTCTTCTTCGACCAGCGGATCCTCACCGGTGTCGGCAAGACCGTGTGGATCACCGTCCTGTCCATGATCCTGGGCGTCGTTCTGGGCATCGTGCTCGCCGTGATGCGGCTGTCGAAGAACCCGGTGACCTCGTCCGTCGCATGGGCCTACATCTGGTTCTTCCGCGGCACCCCGGTCTACGTCCAGCTGCTGGTCTGGTTCAACCTCGGCATCGTCTTCCAGACGGTGAACCTGGGTTTCTACCGCGACGAGTGGTCCGACTTCATGACGCCCTTCCTCGCCGCGCTGCTCGGCCTCGGCCTCAACGAGGCCGCGTACATGTCGGAGATCGTCCGCGCCGGCATCCAGTCGGTCGACGAGGGGCAGACCGAGGCCTCGCACGCGCTGGGCATGACGCACTCCCAGACCCTGCGGCGCATCGTGCTTCCGCAGGCGATGCGGGTGATCGTGCCGCCGACGGGCAACGAGTTCATCAACATGCTGAAGACCTCGTCGCTGGTCATCGCCGTGCAGTACTACGACCTGCTGCAGGCGGCCCAGGAGATCGGCAGCCAGTACGGTGCCACCGTCGAGGCGCTGTTCCTCGCCGCCGCCTGGTACCTGATCCTCACCAGCATCTTCAGCGTCGGCCAGTTCTACCTGGAGCGCCGCTACGCCCGTGGCACGCTGCGGAGCCTGCCTGCCACGCCGTGGCAGAAGGTGAAGGCCAACTTCGTCTCTCTCTCCTCCTGGCGGCGGTGACCCATGAGCATTCACCCCATGGTCAAGGCCGAGGGCGTCCACAAGTCCTTCGGCCCGGCCCACATCCTCAAGGGCATCGACCTGGAGGTCGCGCCGCGTGAGGTGTTCTGCCTGATCGGCCCGTCCGGTTCCGGCAAGTCCACCTTCCTGCGGTGCATCAACCACCTGGAGAAGATCAACGCGGGCCGGCTGTCGGTCGACGGCGAGCTGGTCGGCTACCGGCAGAAGGGCGACAAGCTCTTCGAGCTCAAGGACAGCGAGGTCGCCCTCAAGCGCCGGGACATCGGCATGGTCTTCCAGCGCTTCAACCTCTTCCCGCACATGACGGCCATCGAGAACGTCATGGAGGCCCCGGTCCGGGTCAAGCGGGAGAGCAAGGCGGTGGCCCGCGAGCGGGCGGTGACCCTGCTCGACCGGGTCGGCCTGGCCGACAAGGCCGGCAACTACCCGGCGCAGCTGTCCGGCGGCCAGCAGCAGCGGGTGGCCATCGCCCGCGCGCTGGCCATGGAGCCCAAGCTGATGCTCTTCGACGAGCCGACCTCGGCCCTCGACCCGGAACTGGTCGGTGACGTCCTGGACGTCATGCGCGGCCTGGCCGAGGACGGCATGACGATGATCGTCGTGACGCACGAGATGGGCTTCGCCCGTGAGGTCGGTGACGCGCTGGTCTTCATGGACGACGGCGTGGTCGTCGAGTCCGGCCACCCGCGCGACGTCCTGACCGACCCGCAGCACGACCGTACGAAGGCCTTCCTGTCCAAGGTCCTCTGAAGCGAGGAGCACAGGGCCATGCGTAAGGGGCGGCATCCATGGATGCCGCCCCTTACGCGGCTCACGGCGTCATGTCACTTCAGCCCGAGCACCACCGCGTCGGACCACGACCGCCACACCGCCCGCGCCTCGGCGAAACCCGCCTCGCGCAGCGCGTCCTCGTGCCACCGCACCGAGTGCTCCTCACCGTCCGCGTGGCTGCCGTAGATCTCGTACCGCCGCGCCGTGGGCCCGGCCAGGACCGGATCGGCCTTGGCGCTGCCCCACCACTGCTCCCAGTCCAGGACGCCCTCGGCCCGCTCGCGTTCCCGGCGGGCCCGGTCCTGTTCGAGGGCGGCGGCGTTGAGCCTGGGCGTGGACGGGTCCGGCATGTGGTCGGCGTTCATGAAGACCCCGCCGGTGCGCAGCACGCCGGCGATCTGCCCGTACAGCGCCCGCAGCGGCTCGGGCCGCAGCCAGTGCAGCGCGGTGGCGGTCAGCACGGCGTCGTAGGTGTCGTGGGGCAGCTTCGTGGCCCAGTCCGGCTCGCGCAGGTCGGCGGTGACGAAGGAGATCCTGCGGTCGCCGCCGAAGTAGCCGCGGGCGATGGTGAGCAGCGCCGGGTCGAGGTCCACCCCGGTCGACACCGCGTCCGGGAACCGCTTGAGCAGCCGGTCCGAGATGCTGCCCGTGCCGCATGCCAGGTCCAGCACCCGGGGCTCCGGGCCGGCCAGGGCCTCCACCATGTCCAGCATCACCCGGAAGCGCTCCTCCCGGTCCGGCAGGTACCACTCCTGCTGCCGGTCCCAGCTGTCCTGCCAGGCCTGCCAGTCAGCGACGCGCATGACGATCCCCTCCGCAACGTAATACCCTGAAAGCCAAAGCAGCCATTACCAACCCTAGAGCGCGTGCGTAAGGACTACAAGTGGAACTGGCCTATTACTCCGACTACGCCGTGCGCCTGGTGAACACCGAGGAGCCGAGCCGCGGCAGCGACACCCTGACCTCCGTCGAATCCGTCTGCGGCCTCTTCGGCAACGCCGCCCAGGCGGCCGGCCGGGTCGTCGAGTCCGACGTCAACCGACTGCGCGCCGTACGCACCCGGCTGCGCGGCGTATTCGAGGCCGCCGCCGAGAGCGACGAGGTCCGCGCCGTCGACCTGCTGAACTCCCTGCTCATGGAGTTCCCGGTCAGCCCCCAGATCTCGGGCCACCAGCACCTGGACGACACCGGGCGCCCCGACTGGCACATGCACCTCGCCGACCACGCCGCCAACGCCACCGCCGTCTACGCCGCCACCGCGTGCATGGGCCTGGCCTTCCAGCTCACCGAACTCGGCGTCGACCGCCTCGGCATCTGCCAGGCCGCGCCCTGCCGCAACGCCTACATCGACACCTCGACCAACCGCTCCCGGCGCTACTGCTCCGACCGCTGCGCCACCCGCGCCAACGTCGCCGCCTACCGGGCCCGCAAACGCCTGGAGAACGACCGGTCCGCCCTCAGCGGCCGCACGCACGACACCACCCACGAGGCCACCCCCGCCACCGACCGCTGAACCTCCAGCGGCGGCCTGAACCGCCCCAGCCCCCGCGCCAGCACCAGCTCGTCCGGCACCGTCCCGAACTGCCGGCTGTCGCTCTCCGCGAAGGTGTTGTCGCCCAGCACCCACCAGCCGCCCTCACGCCGCTCCACCGCGCGCTTGACGATCAGCAGATCCTGCTGAAGCGGGTGCCGCAGCACCACGACATCACCCTCACGGACTACCTCGGGACCGCGCACGTACTGGATCAGCAGCCAGTCGCCGTGTCTGAGCGTCGGCACCATCGAAGGCCCCGTCACCTCGACCACCTGGTACGACAACCCGGCCCGGCCCTCCCGGCCCTCCCGGCCCTTCCGCATGGCCCGCCTCCTCACGCCGTCCTCGGCTCCGCCACAAGCCCCAGAGTGACACCAGACTTTTGTCCTAAGCACCCAGGGGCACCCGAGAAAACGATCCCAGCAGGGAGTAATCTCCCATCTGGAAAGACGATCACGAGGAAGGACGGCCATGTTCACTCGCCTGTTCGCGCCCAAGGTTAAGGTCAGCGCCCACTGCGACCTGCCCTGCGGCGTCTACGACCCGGCCCAGGCCCGCATCGAGGCCGAGTCCGTCAAGGCGGTCCAGGAGAAGTACCAGGCCAACGAGGACCCGCACTTCCGTGCCCGCGCCATCGTCATCAAGGAACAGCGCGCGGAGCTCGCCAAGCACCACGTCTCGGTGCTGTGGAGCGACTACTTCAAGGCCCCCCACTTCGAGAAGTACCCCCAGCTCAACACCCTGGTCAACGACGCCCTCAAGGCGCTCAGCGCCGCCAAGGCGTCGACCGACCCGGCCACCGGGCAGAAGGCGCTCGACCTGATCGCCGAGATCGACAAGATCTTCTGGGAGACCAAGAAGGCCTGATCCCGCGCTAACGCCGCACGACCCGCGGCGATGCCCTGATCTGGAATCTTCGGCCCGCACCCGGTCCGTCGTGGACGCCGAGCACGCAGTCCACGACGGACCGGGTGCGGTCGTCTTCTCCGGGCCACAGGTGCGCGTAGATCCGCAGCGTGATGACCGCGGTCGCGTGTCCGAGGACCACCTGCAGCTGCTTGACGCTCGCCCCGCCGACGACGAGCGCCGAAGCGTAGAAATGCCGCAGGTCGTGAGTGACCAGGTCTCGCCGACCCCTCCTGGCCCGCCCTGACCACCGCCCTCGCCCAAAGTGCCGGATACGAGCCCCGCCGGATCCTCACGGGCGGGCTTCAGCTGTTCCCAGCGGATACGGCATTCACAACGGCGTAGAGCACACAAACCCCAGGGACCGAAGGCCCTCTGACTGGCAAAGCCTGTCAGACGCTCCGCAGGCCTCGGTCTGAAGCAACTGGTAGGCGGCACCGTGGGCCTGGCCCCAGTTCATGGCAGCTCGCCAGAGCTGACGTCCGAATCCCCGCCCTCGGTGTTCCGGCAGCACGCCGAAGTACTGGGGCATGAGCTGGGCCGTACCAATGGCGTCTGGGCGGATCTCCATCGGCCCGATTGCGCCTGCCACTCGGCCTCCGGCGATCGAGACGAGCACCGGGCCGACCGTTCGTGCCTGCATGCAGCGGTAGAGGAAGGTGAAGCCGTCAGCGGCCGTCTGCTGGGCGAAGTCACCGAAGGTGCGCTGCACCCCCGGAGGGGAGTGGTCAAAGAGCAGCACACGGCCGTCGGGCGGCGGTGATGGGCTTGCCGTGAAGTCCTTGAGCTGGATGCGCGTTCCTCGTACCTGACGGGCTGGAACCTCCGGGCCGAGAAACCAGACCACGCGAGCCCTTTTCACGTCGTGGACGGCGCAGAGCTTCGCGGCCAGCTCTTCGGCGCTTACGCGGCTGTCCGGCTCGGTTCCATAGATATGTACCTTCACGGTGCCCGAGCCGCGTCGCAGGAGGGTTGGGATCAGGGTCTCGCCGGGCCGGTGAGTGATGCCCTCGACCAGGACCGTTTCGTCCTTGACGTCAGACCAGCGAAGGTCCTTGTCGTACCTGAGGAACCGCTCGGTGGGCGCAGCGATCAGGGTGTCCGTGAAGAGGTCCTCGGTGAGCACCGACGGGTGCACCGGGCCGATCGTCGGCACGAACGGAGCCGTCACCACCGGACGGAGCCAGTCCCAACGGAATCGCATGACGGCACCCTATTCATCTCCCACACAAGGCGCAGGCCCCGACGCGAACGCGGCGGGGCCTGCCCGGAATTGAACGTTTGCGCTGGTCAGTGCGGATTGTCGTCGCTACCCGAGCACGAGCAGGCGATGCCGCCCATCAGGTCATCGAGGTCTCGCTCGATGACCACGGCCGACGTGGCGACGAGATGCTCCGGCAGTTCGGGCCGCGTCTTCGGCGGCGGTGTCCTCTGGATGGTCACTGCTACTGCGGTCATGCGTTCACCGTTTCCTTCCGGGGTTGGCCGTGCTGGCAGTAGTTCTGCAGTGGGGCCCTCGCTTCCTGGAACTGCTTGGCCAGTGGCCGGCACACCAGGCACGAGCCGGACAGCTGGCAGCCGGAGCAGCCCCCGGTGCGAAGCATCAGGTTGTCGGCGACGCCGGGGAGGCGGCGCAGCCCTTCGCGGCCTTCGGTCATGAGGTCGATCTGGTCGTCGCGGCCGACCTTGCAGATGCTGACTTTGGCGTGCGGGTCGGCGTGGAAGAAGGTGTGGCCGGCGTTGCAGCCCGCGAACGGCGTCCGCTCGCGCAGGTGCTTGCTGGACTGGGCGAGCAGGGATTCCGGGCCGCCGTAGATCGTCGGCGTCATGTTCGTGTAGACGTGGTGCCGCAGGCCCCAGTCCTCCGCCATGGCGACCATGGCGTCGATCTCGTGGGCGCTGTCCTCGGTCACCACGATGTTCAGCCGCACGGGGAGTCGGGCTTCACGTGCCGCCGCCATGCCGCGCTGGAAGGTCTTCCACGAGCCCCTGCGCTGGGTGAGCCCGTCGAAGCTCGCCTCGGTGGCCCCGTAGACGCTGACGACGAGCCGGTAGGCGGGGCACTCCTCGAACATCGTCAGGAGCGAGGGCTCCCACAGGCGGGAGGCGTTGGTGGATACGGTCAGCATCATCCCCAGGGCGGCCGCGTGGCGGTAGGCGTCCTGGAAGTGCCTGTCGATCGTCGGCTCACCGCCGGTGATCTGCAGCCACAGGACCCCGGCGTCCCGCATGATCTCCAGCAGCCGCACCTTGTCGTCCCAGGCCAGGCCGGAGAACTCCTTCAAGCCCAGGTAGCAATGCTTGCAGGCGAAGTTGCAGCCCAGATTGATCTCCCAGCTCGCCCGCGCGAAGCCGTACGCCGACGGTTCACGCACCAGCAGTACCTGCCCGCTGTGGACACTGAGTTCGAGGCCCCAGGTCGTCCGGGCGGCGTCGCTGAACCACGGCGGGACCGGCCCCTGCGTACGCACCAACTGCTTCAGTTCCTTGAAGGACGACTCGGGCAGCCGGACCCCGGTTTCGCTGCCGGGGCGTACGGCCAGGTACCCGTCCAGGAACGGGCTCACGATGATTTCGTGGGTCATTTGGTCCTTCCCTTCACCTCGTGGGCACGGGATCCGCCCCCGCTGCGACCTGTCCTTATGAGCTCGGTCACCACATCTGATTGACCCCACCGTTGCGGATTTCGCACGGCACGGGCCGTCCCGAAGAACAGGCGGCCGGCGTCCATCCCGCGGTCGAGGTAGTTATCGATGTCGGCCATGGCGCTGGTCCGTGCGAGTGGGTCAAGGCCGACGACCACTGCGACGACCGGCCGCTCCAGCAGCAGCCGAACCCACCGGGGATGGACGGGAAGCTGCAGCCCGTAGCGGGCGCCCTCCGGCCGCAGCACCACCCGCGATCCCGGGCCGACGGACAGGCATGGGCCCAGGTCAGGCAGGGGTTCGTCGGATCTGCCCATGCCGAGCGCAGAGGCGAAGGCACGCATCCGCTGGTCAACAGTCCGGCCAGTGCCCTCGGCGCTGCGCACCGGGGCGTGCGCGACGAGCACCATCCCTACCTGAGCCTCGACCGGATCGAGGCCGACCCATGTGAACGCGCTCAGCGACGACAGCAACCCGGGAGAGACGTACGTGTCAGGTGTCGGCCCGGTCAGCATGCGAAGGCCTCCACGCTGGGGCCGTCACCGGTTCCAAGCCGGAACTCCGACCACACCGTCTTGCCGCCTTCGCTTTCCAGGACGCCCCGGTCGTCGGACAGCGCCTCGACGAGCAACAGTCCTCGGCCCGTTGTGTCCTCCCACCGAGCCGTTCGACGTACCGGCCGACCGGTGCCGTGGTCGTCGACTTCAACCCTCAGCTTGTTCTTTATCTGCCGGCCTCGAACAGCACCTCGAACTGAGTCGCTCACCTGGGGATTCGCCGGACGTGCGGGCGGCCTTCGTCTGATCGTGTGTTCCGACCAAGGAATGCACGTGACCAAGACGAAGGCCGTGAGGGTGAGTCTGCTGCCTGATGCTGTCCGGCGGGAAGCGTTCGCGGAGGCGTCACGCTTCCGGGGTGAGTTCTACGAGTGTCTGACCGCTCGGCGCGATGAGTTGTTCGAGTTGGTGGACGCGGTGCTGTGTGCGGACGGTGCGGTGAAGTCCCCGGTGGACCTGACCCTGTTGCCCGAGCATCGTCGTGGGCACGGAGCGATGTACGGCGGCCTGAATCGCGGCCGGATCGACGTCGATCGGCTGCGGACGGTGCTGGCCGGGCTGCCGCTGCCGCGTTTCGAGGGCGGGCGCCTGGTCCTGGCGGTCGATGTGTCACCGTGGCTTCGTTCGGACGCGCCGTGCTCGGCCGAGCGGCTGTTCTGCCACGTCTACGGCAGGGCGAAGACGGCGTCGCAGTTCATTCCGGGCTGGCCCTACTCCTTCGTCGCCGTGTTGGAGTCCGGCGCCTCGTCATGGACCGCGATCCTGGACGTGGTCCGGCTCGGCCCGGCGGACGACGCGACCGCCGTCACCGCCGGCCAGCTGCGAGGCGTCGTCGAACGGCTCATCACTGCGGGCCAGTGGAAACCCGGCGACCCGGACATCACCATCGTCGCCGACGCCGGCTACGACGTCACCCGCCTGGCCTGGGTGCTGCGGGACCTGCCCGTCGAGATGATCGGCCGCGTCCGCTCCGACCGCGTCATGCGCCTGCCGAGGCCACCGCGGACGCACGGCGTCAACGGCCGGCCGCCCAAGCACGGCCCGGAGTTCCGCTTCGCCAAGCCGGAGACCTGGCCCGAACCCGCGATCACCACCGCCACCGCGACCACGAACTACGGGAAAGCCGAAACCCAGGCATGGGACCGGGTCCACCCCCGGCTCACACACCGCTCCGCCTGGCTCGACCACGAAGGCGAACTTCCCCTGATCGAAGGCACCTTGGTCCGGCTGAAGGTCGAGCATCTGTCGAAGGTACGGGACGCTCCGCCGGTGTGGTTGTGGTCCTCGAAGACCGGCGCCGCCCCGGACGACATCGACCGTTGCTGGCAGGTCTACCTGCGCAGATTCGACCTTGAGCACACGTTCAGGTTCGCAAAACAGACCCTTGGCTGGACGACCCCGAAACTCCGCACTCCGGAGGCAGCGGACCGCTGGACCTGGATTCTGATCGTCGCCCACACCCAGCTCCGGCTTGCCCGGCCGCTCGCCGCAGACCTCCGCCGGCCGTGGGAGAAACCCACCGCCTCCGACCGGATCACCCCGGCCCGGGTCCGCCGGGGGTTCAGGAACATCCGCGCTCACCTCGCCTGCCCGACCCGTGTTCCCAAACCCACAGGCACTGGGCCCGGACGGCCACCCGGCGCCAAGAACAAACGCAGGGCACCCCGCTACGACGTCGGCAAGACTGTCAAACGCCCCGAGACCCTCAAGGCCATCGGCAAGCCTGGAAGATCCTGGTAGATAAAGATCAAGCTCAGTCGATGTGCCCAAGCGAAGACACGGAGCGTGAAGCCACGAGCGGGAGAAGCCGCGTGGACGAGGGCGTTCGTGGCCATCTCGCTGACGCACAGCCTTATGTCCTCGGCCGGTTCCGTGATGTTCCAGCGAGCCAGGGCATCCGCCACGAAGTGCCGCGCATCGGCGACAGCGGTCAAGCTGTCGGGGAACGACCGCTCGTAGGAGTCGAGCGGGATTCCGCCATCCACACCGTCTTGCAACGTCGTCATTCGCACCGCTTCCTCCATGAGAAGCCGACGGCCTCCTCGAAGGCGTCCAAGTGATCTCACCCGCCTACGCCCGAAGACGCGTGGCAAGCGCAAGATCAGCTTGGCTCGGGTGACGGGCCGCGAATAAGGCCCACCTGATTACCCAACGTGGGTAACCTTTCTGGAACGCCGAGTTCGCCGAACGCCGTGTCAGAAACCCTCGGAGGGAGGGAATCCGACGATGCCCGCTCCGGAGGGACCGCGCGAGCTGCCCGCCGCGCTGCTGCGCGATCCGGATATGGTGCGAGCCTGCCGGATCCGGGACTTCTCCGCGATCTTCCATCTCGTACGGCGACGAGCAGGGATCTATCTCTCTCGCATCGCGGCTCTGTGCGGGATGACACCGAGCCGCGTCGGCGAAATCATGAGCGGCCGGCGCAAGCTGGCCCACATCGACGTCATCGAACGCGTAGCCGACGGGCTCCGCATTCCCGGTGGCATGCTCGGGCTCGCCCACCGTCCATGGGAAATCCCATCGCGGGCCGTGGTCACCGAACCTGAGTCCGCCCGAATTCCGGTGGCAAAGCAGGCGGAGGAACCTGAACGGGGCGAAACGAGGACCTTGGACGACGTCCTGTCGCTCGTCGACGAAGGCCGCGTCACCCGCTCCACACTCGCCGCGATCCAGTCATCCATCGAGGACTACTGGCGACGCGACGACCAGCACGGCGGAGCAGCCCTCCGCCCGGCCGTCGTCGGCCAACTACGGCACGTCCAGCACCTCCTGGGCACCACCGCCGCAGGCGATCTGAAACGCGGCCTGCACTCCCTCGCAGCCGAGTTGGCCCGGCTCGCGGGCTGGGCCTACTTCGATGCCCGCCGCTACAGCACCGCCCGCTCCTACTTCTCCCAGGCTCTCCGCCTCGCGAAGGACATCGACGACCGGCAGCTCATCGCCAACATCCTGTCGTCCATGAGCCTGCTGGCCACCTACGAGGGCGGCGCCGCCGAAGCGGTCGCCCTTGCCTGTGCCGCCCAGGACACTGCCCGCGACACCACGCCGTCCGCACTCGTGATGTCCATGCTCCACCTGCGCGAAGCCTTCGCCCTCGCGTCACTCAACGATCCGGTCGCCTGCCACAAGGCCCTCGCCAAGGCCCACCAGCAGTTCGAAGGCGCCGCAGACGAAGGCCCGGCGCCACAGTGGGTGCGCTACTTCGACGAGACAAAGCTCGTCGTCGACACCGGCATCGCCCTCGCGCAACTCGGCGAACCCCACAAAGCCGAACCACTCATCGCCGAGGGCTTCCGCCGCGAGAACGTCACCCAGGCACGCGGCCGCGCCTTCCACGCCTTCTGGCTCGCCACCACCCAACTGCAGAAAGGAGCCCTGGACCAAGCCTGCGACACCGCCGGCCTCGCCCTCGATCTGGCGACCAGCGTTGACTCACCCCGCGTGACCGGCCATGTCCGCGAGTTCCACGCCCGACTCCAGCCGTATGCCCGTGAGATCCCGGTGATCGCCTTCGAGGCCCGGATGCGCCAAGCCTTCTCCTAGCCCGCCGTGGCCTCGTCCAGCAGCAGGTAGAGCAGTCCAATGAGGGATCCGCTGCTGACGACCTCGCGGCGGTCGATCATCCCCCGGATGTCCTTGAGCGGGATCCACTCGATCCGGTCGGATTCGTTCTTCTCCGTCGGTGGACCGCTGTACGTGGCCGCGTCAGCGCGAAAGACGTAGTGCTCCGAGTCGGTGATGCCGTTGGCCGGCTGCCCGTAGATCAGCGGCTTCGCTCCCTCGACCCTCCAGCCCGTCTCCTCCTCGACCTCGCGTACGGCCGCCTGCTCCGGAGTCTCGTCCGCCTCGATCAGACCCATCGGGAGTTCCCACGCCCACGTGTCCGTGATGAACCGGTGCCGCCACATCATCAGCACCCGCTTCTGGTCATCCACCACGGCCGTGACCGCCAGGTGGCGCATCCGTACGACGTGATGCTCCCACCGCCGCCCGTCGGGCTGCTGGACGTCTACCAGCCAGAGGTTAACCCAGGGGTTGTTGTAGATCTGCCGCTCACCGTGGATCTCCCACTGCATACGCCCAGCCCCTCTCAACGCCAGAACTCCAGCATGTCAGCTCAGCCAGCCGCTGGGCGATGCGGCGGATGGCGAGGGCGGAGAAAGGCGCTGAGCAGCTACAGTGCTCCTATTCCGCGCTCCACGGAGATGAGGGTGAACCATCCGGTTCCAGCCCGTACTGCCATCTCCCGTGGCCCAGCAGTGGGCGGAGATGGCCAGCGTCGGCGGCGTGCCGGTAGAGGGCGTCGAGTCCCTCCTGGTCCCCGGTCTCTCCCCGCATTCGTTCCAGGTCGCGCAGGATGTAGAAATCACCAGCATCGGCAGCCTTCAGGGCAAGTGCTTCGGCGCCTTCTCGGTCCCCGGCCTCCTCCCGTATCCGTGCCAAGTGGGCGGGGGTGGGGCCGCCGTTGGCCTCCGCGGCCTGCCCGAAGGCGGATTCGGCGCCCTCCAGGTCCCCGACGTCGAGCCGGTCTCGCCACAGATCCAACAGCGGGGAAATGTCACCGCCGTCGGCAGCTTCCCGGGCGATGGCTTCGGCACTTTCCCGGTCCCCAGTTTCCTCCCGCATCTGCGCCAGGATGGTGAAGCACAAGGTATCGCCAGCGCCGGCGGCTTCCCGGGCGATGACTTCGGCACTTTCCCGGTCCCCAGTTTCCTCCCGCATCTGCGCCAGGATGGTGAAGCACAAGGTATCGCCAGCGCCGGCGGCTTCCCGGGCGATGACTTCGGCACCATCCCGGTCCCCGGCGTCCTCTCGCATCATCATCAGGTCGGACAGGGAATTGGGGTCACCGGCTTCGGCAGCCCGCAGGTAAAGGACTTCGGCACCCTCCAAATCTCCGATCCGTTCCCGCAACCGCGCCAGGCCACGTATCGCATCTGGGTCACCGGCGTCGGCGGCCCGCCGATAAAGGGCCTCGGCACCGTCCCAGTCCCTGGCCATCTCCAGTCTCTGGCCCAAAAACTTTAGGCCTCTGGGGTCCCCAGCGTCCGCAGCCTGCCAGAACAGAGATTCAGCGCCCTTCCGGTCCCCGACGTCCTCCCTCACCCAGGCCACTTTGATCATGGCACCAGGGTGGCCGGCCCCGGCAGCTCGGAGGCGGAGGTGGTGGGCCCATTGTGAACGGCCCATGTTCTCGGCGGCTTCAGCGAGGTTGTTGAGGTCGCCGGGGTGAGTGAGATGGGTGTGAGCGGCGTGCCAGAAGGATGCTGGTGGGCAGAGTAGACGGCGGGCGGTCCGCCCGTGCTGTTCGAGGTAGTCAGCGAGGCGGAGCATAGGACCCGTTGGTGGGGCCGCCGCACTGGTCGGCGTCGGACCGATCGGAGGATGACGCGTGGGTCGGGGGCTTGTGCGGCCTAGCGGGACCTGCTTGCCGTGGACGGGGCGGGCGAGGTCCCCGTAGGCGGCTTCTGCCCAGTCGTTGGTGAGTCGGTTCCAGTCATCGTCGGTGAGATAGTGGGCGGCGGCGTCGGTGAGGAACGCTTGGGGGAGATGGAGCCCCATCCCGAGACGGCGGGCGTCCATCGCGGCTTCCAACAGAGCCCGGACGGCCGGGGCGCCATGCTTGTAGCGGCGCAGCAGTTCGGGGGCGCCAGCGAGGTCCTGGGCGACGCGCCCGTGGGTGCCAGCGCGGGTAAGGGCATCCGCCAACAGCCGGTCACCGTCATGGGCGAGGAATGCGGCAGTTCCGAGTGCGTCCTGGTTGAAGGTGTCGGGGACAGCCACTGTGCGGCCGGCGAGCAACTCGCGGGTGCGGCTGTGCGGGTCGGGACTGCCCGGTCTGGGGATGGCGGTGTATTGATCCTCGTACTCGGGCCAGAGGGTTCCCAGGATGAGGATCGGTCCGCGGCTGGCATCGATGAGGAGGGTATGCAGGGCGGCGGAGATACGCTCGCCTGCTTGCGGATCGCCGAGGTAGTGCTGGGCTTCGTTGAACCACACCACCGTGTGCGGCGCGACGCGTTCGAGGTCGGCGAGTGCTGCTTCGGCCCGTGTCGGGTCGTAGGGATGCCAGAGTAACCACCCCGCTGTGGCAAGCGGCTGGACGGCCTCCCAGCAAGCCCGTGTCTTGCCCGTAGACGACGAACCGACCAGAACTAACATCCGGCTGTGGCCTTCCATAACTTCGCCCACCGCCTGAACCAGCACCTGGTCGTGGGCACGGCGGACGTAGCCGGACAACGCCCGTACCGAGCTGGCTGATGCGGCGGATCCGGATGGATGGACCTCCAGGTCGTGCGGATCCCACTGTCCGATTGGCCTGCCAGGTCCCTCGCCGCGCCCGGGCACCGAATCGCTCCGGGGTGCGGCAGCCCTGCGCCGAAGATCCAGCAACTCCGCTTCTGACACGCCGAGTACTCGGGCCAGCGCCACGACCGTTTCAGCCGACGGGACTGCCCCATCCGCCCGGAACACTTCCTGGACAGTCGTTCGGCCCAACCCCGACCGGGTAGAGAGCTGGGTCTTGGTCAGCCCTTTGTAAGCCAGCCCATCGCTGAGCTTGTCGCGCAACCTGGCCAGCGGACTTTCCCGTCCATCGAGTTCCTCGCTTGGCATCAGGCCCCCAGCCGCATGTGTTCGCCGATGTTCATCATCGTTCGGCCGAACCACGGCGAACATCACTTCGGCGAACCTCGGTCACATCAGCATCCCACCGTATGCAGGGAGATCATCGTGACCCGTTTCGCCGTCGTCCTACTGGCCGCCGCCGTGGTCGTTGTCTTCGCGCTCCTAGCCGCCGCTGCCGCAGGCACACTGGCCCGCCTTGATGGCGCCACCTACCCGGCCACTTTGATGCGTGCTGCCGCTACCTTCGCCGCTGTGATCACCCTCGCCACTGCCGTCGCCGGCGTGCTCACCCAATACCCCATCTGAACGAGAGTGAACGCGTCGCCCTGCAAGAGGAGCGTGCTCAGCTCAGCTTGACCGGGGTCTGATGCAGTGCTTTCCGGCTTGCCGGGTCGCTTGAACACTTGCACGCGACGAAAGTCCATCAGAGGCCGATTTGTCCTACATATGTTGCGCTTCAACAGCTGACCTTGCAAGCCAGCAAGCTCTGCGTGCGAACACCCCCAGTCCGCAGAGAGTCCGCAAGACAGTCGATCATCACCATCCGGAGCCAACGCCACCAAACAAAGAAGGGCCAGGTCAGCAGCCCGTAGCAGTCATCGCCGCAGGTCACCGACCCGGCCCGTTACTAGGAGACCAAGAAGGCCTGATCCCGCGCTACGCCGCACGACCCGCGGCGATGACTTGATCTGGAATCTTCGGCCCGCACCCGGTCCGTGGTGGACGCCGAGCACGGAGTCCACCACGGACCGGGTGCGGTCGTCTTCTCCGGGCCACGAGGGCATCTCGCCGAGCATCTGCCGCACCTGGCCGACAGTCGGCGGGACGACGTCCTCGTCGGCGAGAGGCCGAAGTGTGATGCGTCGGCAGGTGGCTGACGGGATGACCCGGTCCTCAACGGCTGCCGCCATCAGGCGCACCAGCACGTGGTAGACGTTCCTGACGCTGCCGGGGCCGAGCCGCTCGGACAGATTTCCGCGTACCCGGACCGTCAGGCGTGTGCCGGGCAGCAACTGGATGTCGGGGTAGGTGTCGGCACGGATTCGCCCTCTGGGCCGGCGTCCTTCACGCTGGCATGTCGACGGTGAGTCCGGCTCCCGCGGCCGCATCGGCCAGTCGTTTGTCGTAGGTGACGAACGAAGTCAGTCGTGATCGGATATGCAAGGCCGTGCCGAGATGGATGGCGTCGAGGCTCCTCACCGTCACCGGTTTCAGTGTCTGAGCGAGGATGCGAATGCTCGGATCCAGATCCACCAGATCGATGAGGTCCAGGACTGGGTGGAGCCGCGCGACAGCTTCCGGCGCGTGTCGTGCCAGTGCTCGAAACGACTCGACCTCGACCAGCGTGGAACTGATCCACCCGGTGTCGGCGCGCTCATCCAGCCAGTCGCGCAAGGCCTGCGATTCGGACTCGGCGTGGACGAGTTTGACGACGGCGGCCGAGTCCAGATAGATCATCAGCGTTCATCCCCCCGGCTGCGAGAGATCTCCTCGGAGATGTTGACGCCGTCAGGCTCGCCCAGCGGCATGCTCAGAACTGCGCGGCGCATCGCGGCGGCGCGCTCCTTGCGCATGGCGCTCTCCAGCACGGCCTGCCGGATGGCGGCCGAACGCGAACTGCCGTCGCGGGTGAGAATGTCCAGGGCGCGCTCTGTCTCTATATCACTGCGGATGGTGATGGTGTCGGCCATACCGGAAGTGTAAGACATGTCGTCTTACGGCACAGACCCTGGTCGGCGGCGGCTTCGTCCTCGTCGTGCGTCAGTTCGTAGAGGGTGGTGTCGGCCGGTCGTTGTGTGGTCTGATCGGCTCGGTCGTGATCAGCGGGGATTCATGCCGGAAGACGAGTCGGGCCGGTATCAGGCAGGCGAAACGGTGCTGCTGGTCAAGGTGCCCGAAGCCGAGCCGCTCGTGGGCGGATGGCGTCAGCGGTTCGATTCCTCGGCCGGAGCCAGGGTCCGGGCGCATGTGACGGTGCTCTGTCCGTTCCTGGACCACACCCGCATCGATGCCGACGTGCTCGGCACGCTTGGAGTATTCCTGGGAGCCCATCGGGCCTTCGACGTTCGGTTCCAGGCCTGCGGGCAGTTCCCGGACGTGCTCTTCCTGGTGCCGGCACCGGATGATTCGCTGCGGGCTCTCACCCGAGCCGTCTGCGAACAATGGCCGGAGGCCCCGCCCTATGGGGGCCGGTTCGCCGAGGTCGTCCCGCACCTGACGGTTGCCCACGGTCAGGAGCGGAGCGTATTCGACGAGATCGAGGCAGACCTCACCGGCCGCCTGCCGGTCACGGCCCACGTCTCGTCGGTTCAGCTCCTGGTCTGCGGCGGCGAATACTGGCACGAGCGGGCGGCGTTCCCCCTGCTGGGCCGGGAGACCTGAAGCGGTTGCGCGTGCGCACTCGCGCAAGGTCAGTCCTTCAGACGAAGAGGCGCGGTCCCGACGAGCATGCCTCCAGGCTCACCCGCGAGCAGAAGGGCACCGCTTCATCGCGACCCGCTGGAGGGTGCGGGCCCGGCGCGGTTCACTTCAGCAGGGCGCGGTCCCCGGTGAGGTAGCCGGCCTGGAATCTGCTCTCCGCGCCGAGCTGGTCGAAGATCTCGGCGACGTACTTGCGGCAGGTGCGCAGCGAGACCCCGAGCCGGCGGGCCATGGTCTCGTCCCGCACGCCCTCGCTGAGCAGACGCAGGATGTTGCGCTGGACGTCGCTGAGGCCTCCCGTGTTCAGGCGGCTGTCGCTGAAGGGCAGGGCCAGGTCCCAGGCCCGGTTGAAGGCGCCGTAGAGGAACGAGATGGTCGAGGGGTCCCGGATGACGGCTGCCCCGCCGGGCACGGAGTGGTGCGGGATGAAGACCACCGAGCGGTCGAACCCGATGAGCCGGCCGAAGAGTTCGGGGCTGGTACGGACCTCGGCGCCGGAGCCGGTGACCCGCTCGACGTACTCGCTGGTCGGCACATGGTGGCGGGCGGAGTGCTGGTAGAGCGTCCGCATCCGGACGCCTCTGCCGAGCAGTTCGGTGTCGCGGGCCGCGGCCTGTTCCAGCTGCTCGGGCGGGCGGCCTCCGCCCGGCTGGCAGGTGATCATCTCGACCTTGCACCGCGCGCTGGCCTCGTCGACCAGGGAGAGCACATCGGAGAGCGATCCGAGCACCTCCACCGAATACTGGCCGGTCCGTGCCTCACCCAGGGCGGAATAGAGATCCGCCAGTTCGTCGAAGGACTGGCGGGAACTGTTCAGTTCGACCATCATCTGTCGCAGTCTGGACTCGGTGGCCGCCATACGGGCCGCCGCGATTTGCGGATTGAGCACCCGCCACCGTATTCGCGGACCCTCGCGTCCGGCGTCGTCCGCGCCTTCGCCGCCCTCGTCGGCGTCCGACCCCGAGGTGTCCCGCGACTCCATCAGATGGACGCCGGCCAGGGCCTCCATCGCCTCGTGTGCCTCGGCATGCGAAAGACCCAGTACATCCGCCGTTTCATCCGTTGAAACAAATCCTCGGGCGATGGCCCATTTATAGACCCGCATTTGTGTCGCACTGAGCCTCCAATCGGGCGCGGACTCGCCGAAAACACCCTTATTGTCCATTTCGCCCCCCTGCAGCTTACTGTTTGCATCATCATGGCGGCGGAGGGTGGTTGAAGACAAGACGGAAACCGCGACATGCTCCTGAGGTGGTCGAATTCAATCGGGCGACCACGGTACGAGTACGGGAGAGCGGAGAACATGACGTCGTTTCGGATCGCCACCGCAGCAATCCTCGCGGCTTGGGCGTTGGCCTTGACCGCGACCGGCGGTGCTATTTCCCAGAAGGAAATC
The DNA here is from genome assembly GCF_056270125.1 of Streptomyces sp. RLA131. Classification (NCBI taxonomy): domain Bacteria; kingdom Bacillati; phylum Actinomycetota; class Actinomycetes; order Kitasatosporales; family Streptomycetaceae; genus Streptomyces; species Streptomyces sp. RLA131. Next base: position 5,477,879 of record NZ_JBWDOQ010000002.1, on the reverse strand, counting down.
AACCCGGCCGGAATCCTGGCCGCAGAAACCGGAACAGGAAGCTCCATAGCGCTGGACGACAGCGGCTGGGGCTGACTCGGAGCCGCACGGGCGCACCGGGCATCCGTTTTCATCGAGCCGAAAGAGACGAAGACTTGACCTCCAAGGAATTCGGCGAAATAAAGGACGCATTCCCCGTCGGCGAGTGCCTTCCTCACATGCTCCGGGAACAGCTGCAGAAGAACCCGGACGACACGGCGGTGGTGCACGGAAGCGAGACCCTCACCTACCGCGAGCTGGTCAGGGCCGGCGAGGAGCTGGCCGCGTATCTCCGGCACCTCGGTGTGACCGGCGACGAATGCGTCGGTGTTTTCGCCGAACCGTCGGCCGATCTGATCACCGGCGCCTGGGGAATTCTCTTCGCCGGCGGCGCCTATCTGCCGCTGTCGCCCGACTACCCGGAGGAGCGGCTGCGCTACATGCTCACCGACTCCGGCACCAGGGTGGTCTTCTCCCAGCAGCGGCTCCGGTCCCGGCTCACGGAACTGGCCCCCGAGGGGACCGTGATCGCCACCCTGGAGGACGCCGCCGCGTTCGCGAGCTCACGGCCCGCCGCGACCGGGGAGCCCGGATCGGCCACAGCCGCCGAGGACAGCGGGCCGGACCCGCGGAGCCTGGCGTACGTCATCTACACCTCGGGCAGTACCGGACAGCCGAAGGGGGTGATGATCGAGCACCGCGGCATCGCCAACCAGATGCGCTGGCTGCGCGACGCTCACAACCTGGGGCCGGGCAGGATCGTGCTGCAGAAGACGCCCATGAGTTTCGACGCCGCCCAGTGGGAGATCCTGGCGCCCGCCTGCGGCAGTGAGGTCGTCATCGGCGGCCCGGGCATCCACCGGGATCCGGAGCGGCTGATCGACGCCGTCGTACGGCACCGGGTGACGACCCTGCAGTGTGTTCCGACGCTGCTCCAGGCGCTCGTGGACACCGAGGAGCTGGGCCGCTGCACCTCGCTCACCCAGATCTTCAGCGGCGGGGAGGCCCTTTCCGCCGCCCTGGCCGAGGCCTGCCTCGACGCGCTGCCGGGGTGCGAACTGGTCAACCTCTACGGTCCGACCGAGTGCACCATCAACTCCTCCGCCTTCGCGGTCGCACGGGCCGCCACGGCCGACGATTCCCCCTCGGTGCCGATCGGCACCCCGGTGGCCAACACCCGTTACTACATCCTCGACGGCAACCGGACGCCGGTGCCGGAGGGCGGGACCGGCGAGCTGTACGTCAGCGGCGTCCAGTTGGCGCGCGGCTATCTGCACCGGCCGGAGCTGACGGCGGCCCGCTTCACCGACAACCCGTTCACCACGGACGACGGACACGAGCGGCTCTACCGCACCGGCGACCTGGCCCGCTGGAACGCCGACGGCACCGCCCAGTACGTCGGCCGGGTGGACACCCAGATCAAACTGCGGGGCTTCCGGATCGAGCTGGACGAGATCCGGCTGCGGATCGAGACGCACGACTGGGTGCGCAACGCCGCCGTCATCGTCAAGAAGGACCTGCGCACCGGCTTCGAGAACCTGGTCTCCTTCGTGGAGCTCAACCCGAAGGAGGCGGCCCTGATGGACCAGGGCAACCACGGCGCGCACCACCAGTCGAAGTCGAGCCGGCTCCAGGTCAGGGCCCAGCTGTCCAACCGGGGCTGCCGCGACACCTCCGAACTCGACGGGAAGCCCGTGGTCGACCTCCCCGGCCGGGAACCGACGCGCGAGCAGCGGCGGCTGGCCTTCGGCCGCAAGACGTACCGGTTCTTCGAGGGCGGCCCGGTCGGCCGGGCCGACATCCTGCGGTTACTGGGACGCCGGGTCCGCGGCACCGACTCCCGTGACCCCCAGGATCTGAGCCGCTTCGAACTGGGCAGGATCCTGCGGTACTTCGGGCAGTACCTGAGCGAGGAACGGCTGCTGCCGAAGTACGGCTACGCCTCTCCCGGTTCCCTGTACGCCACCCAGATGTACTTCGAGGTCGACGGTGTCGCCGGCCTGGAGCCGGGCTTCCACTACTACCACCCCGTACATCACCGGCTGGTACTGATCAGGCCGAAGACGGCCGGCGGCGACCCCCGGATCAAGGTCCACTTCATGGGCAAACGGCGGGCCGTCGAGCCGGTCTACCGCAACAACATCCAGGAGGTCCTGGAGATCGAGACCGGCCATATGGTCGGACTCTTCGAGGAGATCCTCCCCGGCCACGGGCTGGGCATCGTTCCCCTGGAGTACACCCCGGCCGCCCGGGACCACCTGGAGTGCGCCGCCGAGGACTACTACCTGGGCACCTTCGAGATCGTCCGCTACACCCCGCCGGCCCCGGACGACGACTCCCTGGAGATCTACGTCCAGCCGCATCCGGGCAGTGTCGACGGCCTGCCCGCCGGCCAGTACCGCTACCGGGACGGCGACCTGCTGCGGATATCGGACGAGCTTGTCCTGAAGAAGCACGTCATCGCCATCAACCAGCAGGTGTACGAGCGGGCGAGCCTGGGGATCACCGTCATCAGCCGGTCGGACCGGGGATGGCTGCGATATGTCGAACTCGGCCGGAAGCTCCAGCATCTGCAGATGAACGACCTGAACTTCGGCTTCATGTCCTCCGGTTACAGCTCCAAGACCGGGAACGACCTCCCCTCGGCGAAAAGGATGCGGCAGATCCTGGAGGCCACGGGCCGGGCAGGGGCAGCCACGGGCCGGGACGGCGGAGCCCCGGGCCCGGACGGCGCCGCTTCCTACTTCTTCGTCGGCGGCCGCGTGAGCGACGAGCAGATCCGCGGCGAGGACATGAAGGAGGACGTGGTCCATATGAAGGGCCCCGCCGAGCTGATCAAGGACGACCTGGCGGCGTTCCTGCCCGACTTCATGGTGCCCAACCGGGTCACCGTGCTGGACCGGCTCCCGCTCACCGCCAACGGGAAGATCGACGCCAGGGCCCTGGCCGCGCTGGAGACCCCCGACAGCACGGACGCCCGGCCCACCGACCGGCCGTTCACCGCGCCGCGCACGGAGACCGAACGCCGGGTCGGCGAGATCTGGAAGAAGCTGATGAAACGGGACACCGTCTCGGTTCTCGACGACTTCTTCGAGTCCGGCGGCAACTCACTGCTCGCGGTCGGGATCATCAACCGGATCAACCGGGAGTTCGGCGGCTCGCTTCCGCTGCAGGTGCTCTTCGACTCGCCGACCGTGGAGAAACTGGCGCTGCGGGTGGACGACGAGACCGCAGGACCGGTCTCGCGCCTGGTGCTCCTGCGGCCCGGCGGCGACGCGGCTCCGGTCTTCTGCTGGCCCGGCCTGGGCGGCTACACCATGAACCTGAGGCCGCTGGCCGACGCGGTCGCCGGTGAACAGCCCTTCTACGGAGTGCAGGCGCACGGGATCAACGAGGGCGAGACTCCGTACCCCACCATCAAGGAGATGGCCGCGGCCGACGTCCGGGCCATCAAACGGCTCCAGCCGGAGGGGCCCTACACACTCTGGGGCTACTCCTTCGGCGCCCGGGTCGCCTTCGAGACGGCCTACCAGCTGGAACAGGCCGGTGACCGGGTCACCAGTCTCTTCCTGATCGCTCCGGGATCGCCGGCCGTACGGTCGTCGGACGGGGCCGCGTACCGCCACGAGACGGCCTACCGCAACCAGGCCTATCTGACGATCCTCTTCTCCGTCTTCGCCGGAACCGTCACCGGGCCGGTCCTGGAGGAGTGCCTGCGCGTGGCCCGGGACGAGGACAGCTTCGCCTCGTTCATCGCGGACCGGTACCGGCATCTCGACCGCGATCTGGTGAAGCGCGTCATGAGGGTCGTACAGCGCACCTACCAGTTCAGGTACACCTTCGACGAACTGCTGGAACGGCGGATCAGCGCGCCCGTGACGATATTCAAGGCCCGGGGCGACGACTACTCGTTCATCGAGAACAGCAGCGGCTATTCCGCGCACAACCCGGCCGTCGTCGAGATCGAGGCGGATCACTACGGAATTCTCAAGGCCCCCCAGGTGGACGGGCTGATCGAGATGATCCGCCTGCTGCCCATCCACTGAAAAAGCCGATCACCTGAACACGACAGGAGGCCCACCATGCCCCACGTCAACATCAAGTACTTCCCGGTGGCGATCAGTGAGGAACAGGAGTCGGAACTCGTCGACGCGCTCGCCGGGGCGATCACCGAGGCCTTCGGCTGCGACAAGGGGGTCATCTCCATCGCGCTGGAGCCCGTCGACACCGACTCCTGGCATGAGCAGGTCTACCTTCCGGAGGTCGTCGAACGCAAGAACCTCCTGGTCAAGAAGCCGAACTACTGATTCTCGGCGCCCAGTCCGCTGTCGAGATATCCACCCACGGAGGGTTGATGAAGAACGCGACCGTTGTCCGATTCCTGCTGCTGGCATCGTTGTGGGGAAGCAGTTTCACCTTTATCAAGGTGTCCCTGGAGGGCCTGACGCCCAGTCAACTGGTGCTGACCCGGCTGCTCCTGGGCGCCGCGGTACTCCTGGTGATCGCCGGGATCCGCAAGGTGGGCCTGCCCCGCTCGGGCGCCGTCTGGGGCCACGTCGCCGCAGCCGCGCTGTTCGGGAACGTCATTCCGTTCCTCCTGCTGTCGTACGGGGAGCGGACCACCGGCGCCGGAATCGCCGGAGTCCTGGTCGGCGGCACCCCGCTGCTCACCCTGACCATCGCCACGGCGGTGCTGCCGGCCGAACGGGCCACTCCCCGCAAGGCGATCGGGCTGGTCATCGGCTTCCTGGGCGTGGTGCTGGTGATCGGCCCGTGGAGCGAGGCCCTCGGTTCCACCGGCGGCCGGCTGGCCTGCCTGGGCGCCGCGCTGAGCTACGCCACCGGCTTTGTGTACGTACGCAAGTTCCTGTCCCCCCTGGGGCTCGCGCCGCTGGCCGCCGCCGGCTCCCAACTCGTGGCGGCCGCCACGCTCCAGGCCGTGGTCACCCCCTTCCTGGCCTGGGACACACCGCACTTCACCGGCCGGGTGACCGGCAGCATCATCGTCCTGGGCCTGTTCAGCACCGGCCTGGCCTACGTGCTGTACTTCCGGCTCATCGGCGATGTGGGGGCCACCACCGCCTCCGCGGTCAACTACGTGGTCCCGGTGGCCGCGGTCCTGATCAGCGTGGCCGCCCTCGGCGAGCCGGTGACCTGGAACCTGGTGGCCGGCGGAGTGGTGGTGCTGGTCGGCATGGGCTGGGCGGAGAACCGCGTAGGACAGCTCCGCGGGACACCGGCCGGTCAGGCACCGGCCCCGGCACCGGCACCCGCTCCCGCCCCGGCACCGGCTCCGGCGCCCGCCCCGGCGCGGGCACCGGCCGTCGAGGAGTCCCGGTGAGCGTCCGCCGGCTGTACCGCGCTGCCGTCCGCGACCTGGACATGATCCGGGACCGCGACCCCTCGATGCGGTCCCGCGGCGAGGCACTGATGCACCCCGCCGTGCCCGCGATCTGGGGCTACCGCGTCGCGCACCGGCTGCACCGCCGTGGCCTGCGGCGCACGGCCCGGCTGCTGTCGGGGATCGCCCGGGTGGCGTCGGGCGGTATCGAGATCCACCCGGGGGCCCGGATCGGCCGCGGCTTCTTCATCGACCACGGGTCGGGCGTGGTGATCGGCGAGACCGCGGTCATCGGCTGCGATGTCACCGTCTTCCACCAGGTGACGCTGGGCTCGGTCGGCTGGTGGCACGACCAGCGGCGGCCGCAGGGCTCACGCCGGCACCCCCAGGTCGGCGACCGGGTCGTGATCGGCGCCAACGCCACCCTGCTCGGCCCGATCACCGTCGGCCACGACACGGTGATCGGCGCCCAGGCCCTCGTCATCCGGGACGTCGCGCCCGGCTGCCGGGTCCTGGCGCCGGTCGCGGACGCCGTTCCCGTCCCCGTACGCCGCGGCAGCCGTACCGGCCGTCCCCAGCACCTGGCCGCCGCCTTCCCCACCTGGTGACCCGCACCCGGCACCCGGCAGCAAGCCCCGGACCCGGCCCAACGAAACGGAGTGCACCGCGTTGACAACGACCAAACGACCGCCCGCAGCCTCCCTGGAGGGACCTGATCGGCGGCACCCCGACCGTCCGGCTGGACCTCGGCCCCGACGGCACCGGCACCACCGTCCTGGCGAAACTGGAGATGGCCAACCCGCTGTCGAGCGTGAAGGACCGTACCGGGCTCTACATGATCGAGGCCGCCGAGAAGCGCGGCCTGCTGAGCCCCGGCGAGGGCACCGTCGTGGAGGCGTCCTCCGGCAACACCGGCATCTCGCTGGCCGCGCTGTCGGCCGCGCGGGGCTACCGCTGCGTGATCGTGCTGCCGGACAGCGCGACCACCGAACGGATCCAGCTGCTCCGGGCCTTCGGGGCGGAGGTGGTGCTCACCCCGCACGAGAAGGGCTATGTGGCCGCGATCGAGAAGGCCGAGGAGATCCACCGGCAACGGCCCGGCTCCTGGTTCGCCCGCCAGCACGAGAACCCCGACAACGTCCAGGCGCACTACGCCACCACCGGCCCCGAGATCTGGGCCGACACCGACGGCCGGATCGACGTCTTCGTCTGCGGCGTCGGCACCGGCGGCACCCTCAGCGGCACCGCCCGCTACCTCAAGGAGCGCAACCCCGCCGTCCGGGTGGTGGCTGTCGAGCCGGAGCGCTCCCCCGTACTGAGCCAGGGCTGGGGCGGCCTGCACCGGATCCCCGGCCTCAACGGCGGATTCGTCGCCGACACCACCGACACCGGCATCATCGACGACATCCTCACCGTCTCCGACGACGACGCCTTCGCCGCCGCGCGCGGCCTGGCCCGTACCGCGGGCCTGCTGGTCGGCGTCTCCTCCGGCGCGGCCGCGCACGCCTGCCGCATCCTCGCCGCCCGGCCCGAGTACGCCGGGAAGACGATAGTCACCCTGTTCCCCGACACGGGTGAGCGCTATCTGTCCTGGCTGCAGGCCGCCGACGAAAGCGAGGCGGCCGAGGCGGCCGAGGCCGCCGGGGCCGCCGGCGCGCCCGCGGACGGCTCGACCATCACTGACCACGAGACGACGGAGTAGGTCCCATGACACAGCTGCCCACCATCCTGCTTCCCGGCGAGGGCGAGTCGGTACAGATCGGCACCACCACCAACACCACCTTCAAGGCCACCGGCGGCGCGACCGACAACCGCCTGGGCATGTACGAGCACCGCATGGATCCCGGCGCGCCCGGCGCCTCGCCGCACATCCACCGCGAGCAGCTGGAGGCCTTCTACGTCCTGGACGGCGTGGTCGAACTGCACCTCGACGGGAAGACCTTCGCGGCGCCGCGCGGGACCTTCGTCAACGTCCCCGAGTCCATGTCGCACGGCTTCCGCAACCCGTACCAGGACCAGGCGACGATGCTCATCATCTTCACCCCCGCCCTGAACCGCGAGGAGTACTTCAGGGGCCTGGCCGAGCTGTACCAGGACGGCAACCGGCCCAGCGAGGGAGAGCTGCTGGACCTCATGGCCCGGTACGACCAGTTCGAACTGAGCCTGGACGGAACGGTTCCCGGCTGGGGCCGCCACTGAGCCGGTGACCGGCATCCCTCCCCATCACGGCCGGACGCTGCGGGGCCCTGTCCTCGCGGCGTTCGGCGGTTTCGCGAGCTTCTACCTCCTGCTGTCCGTCGTCCCCCGGTACGCCGTCGACGGGGGCGCCGGTCCGGCCGGGGCCGGTCTGTGCACCGGCGCGCTCATGCTCGCCACGATCGCCGTCCAGCCCCTGACGCCCCGGCTGCTCGCCAGGGCCGGACGGCGCCGGACCCTCGCCTCGGCCGGGGCGCTGCTCGCACTGCCCTGTTTCCTGCTGCCCTGGTCGGCGGAGCCGACCGTGCTGGCCGCGCTGGGGGCGGTACGGGGGCTGGGCTTCGGGATCTTCGTCGTGGTGAGCGTGGCGCTCGTCGCCGAACTCGTCCCCGCCGGGCGCTGGGGCCGGAGCATGGGCCTGTACGGGGCGCTGGTCGGGCTCGCCGGGGTCATCGGGTCACCGCTGGGGCTGGCGATGGCCCGCCGGGCGGCCTACGGGTGGACCTTTGTGCTGGCGGGCTGCTCGGCGCTGCTCGTGGTCGCCGCCGCGGCCGGTGTCGGCTCCGGCCGCCCTGCCCCGGACACCCCGGCCGACGCCCCCGCCGACGCCGACGCCGCGGGCAGGGCGGGGGCCGGGGCGCGGGCGCCGGTGCGGGCCGGAGGCATGCTGCGGGCGCTCGGCGCACCGTTCCTGGTCGAGGCCGTGAGCACCACCGCGTACGGCGTGGTCTTCACCTTCCTGCCGCTGGCGGCCGGCCGTGGCCCCGCTTGGGCGGCGCCGGCCGCCCTGCTGGTCGTCCAGCTGACCGCCGCCCTCTCCCGCTGGGTCTCGGGCGGCGTCATCGACCGCCACGGCGGCGGGCGGCTGCTCGGCCCGGCGATCCTGACCGCCGCGGTCGGCGTGACCGCCGGGGCGGCACCCGGTGACCCGGTCGTCATGATCGCGGGCATGGCGCTCTTCGGGGCCGGTTTCGGCGTGATCCAGAACGCGGCCCTGGTGGTGACGCTGCACAACGCCCGGGACTTCGGGCTCGGCGTCGGAAGCGTGACCTGGAATCTGGCCTTCGACGCCGGCACCGGCTTCGGCGCGGCCGGCGGCGGCCTGGTCGCCGAGGCCGCCGGCGGCACCGGGGCGGTCTTCCTCACCGCGTCGCTGCTGCTGGCGCTCTCCCTGACGGCCGTCCGCCGGTCGGCCCGGCCACTGCGGGCCGGGGCCGGGGTGCCCTGATCAGCGGGCCGGGGCCGGGGTGCCTGGCTGATCAGCGGGCCGCGATGTGCGGCGGCACGGCCGTCCCCGGCGGCAGCGCGGGGTCCGGCTCGGGGTCGCCCCAGGTCGTACGGAGCGGGAGGACGCCGGCCCACAGCCCCAGTGCGGCGTCAGGGCTGTCGCCGTCGTCCGGCGGCCCGGAACGGAGCTTGACGGAGGCCTCGTCGAGGGCGAGCGCGAGCAGCGAGGTGGCGGCCAGTTCCCGGCGGTCGGGGCGGCGGGCGTAGTCCCACTGCCCCGGGGCGGCCTGCTCGGTGAGGCAGCGCAGCCCGGCAAGCTTCTCGTCGGCGTCGGTGACCTGACGCGGGACGCCGTAGACCATGGCACTGCGGTAGTTGACGCCGTGCTCGAAGACCGAGCGGGCCAGCACCAGACCGTCCACATGGGTCACGGTCACGCAGACCGTCGTGCCCGGCGAGGCGGTCAGGCTGCGGCTGGCCACCGACCCGTGGAGGTAGAGGGTGTCGCCGTCGGAACCGTAGACGGTGGGCACCACCATGACGGCCCCGTCGACCAGGACCCCGAGGTGGCAGACGAAACCCGCCCGCAGGATCGCGTCGAGCTCCGCCCGGTCCCGGCTGCCCTGCTCACGGAGCCGGCGGTGCCGGGTGCGGTCGGTTTCGCGCAGCGTGGAAGACATGGGCCGAGACTACTGAATCAGCGAGACATGCGACAGATTCCGACAGAATCCGTTGCCGGATGGGAATCGATCGACGGATTCGGTCGGTGCTCCAGGTGTCCGCTCTAGGCGTCGAAGAGCGCGCTGACCGACTCCCCGTTGTGGATCCGCCGGATCGCCTCGGCCAGGGCCGGGGCGATGGACAGCACCCGCAGCTTCTCCGTCCGCTGCCCCTCGGGGACCGGCACACTGTCGGTGCAGACGATCTCCAGGACCTCGGGCTGCTCGCCGATCCGCTTCAGGGCCCCGCTCGCGAAGAGCCCGTGGGTGCAGGCCACCCGCACCGAGGCCACCCCGGTCTCCCGGAGGCGTTCCAGCAGCTCCAGTACGGTGCTGCCCTTGGCGATCTCGTCGTCCAGGACGATCACGTCCCGCCCGGCGACGTCGCCGATCACCGCCGAGATGCTGACCCGGTCGTCGGCGAAGCGCTGCTTGGCCCCGGCCGCCACCGGCACGCCCAGCAGCCGGGCGAAGGCCGCGGCCTCCTTGGCGTTGCCCAGGTCGGGGGAGACGACGACGGCGTTGCTCAGGTCGTACTGCGCGAAGTGGGCGGCCAGTTCGCGCAGGGCGTGCAGATGGTCGACGGGGACGCTGAAGAACCCGTGCACCTGCGGGGAGTGCAGGGTCAGGGCCAGCACCCGGCTGGCGCCGGCCGCCACCATCAGGTCGGCGACGAGGCGGCCGCCGATGGAGATCCGCGGGCGGTCCTTCTTGTCGGACCGGGCGTAGGAGTAGTGCGGCATCACGACGGTCGTACGGGCGGCGGAGGCGCCACGCGCGGCGTCGAGCATGAGCAGCAGCTCGACCAGGTTCTCCTGCACGGGACGTACCAGCGGCTGGACGATGAAGACGTCCCGCTCGCGGCAGTTGGCCTGGAGCTGCACTTCCAGGCAGTCGTTGGCGAAGCGGTCCACCCGCACCGGATACAGCGGTACGTCCAGGTGGGAGCAGATGTCGGCGGCCAGCTCGGGATGGGCGCTGCCGCTGAACACGGCGATGTCTCGCTCTCGCACGGAACGGTCCTTTGCGTTCGGTTGATCGTTTCGTGGCGTGCCGAACTCTATCGGCACATCCGCGGGAAGAAACTTCGGCCGACGTGTCGATCCGGGCCACTCCCGTTCGACGCGTAAGCAGAAGGCCGGACCACGGCCCACCGACAGGAGTCACACCATGCGCTACATGTCATTGGTCAGGATCAACGAGGACGCCGTGCCCGCCGACGGCCCCGGCCCGGAACTGATGGAGGAGATGGGCAGGCTCATCGACGAGATGACCAAAGCCGGGGTGCTGCTCGACACCGCCGGCCTGCGCCCGCCCGCCGAGGCCACCCGGCTGCGCTGGAACCACGGCGAGCTGACCGTCACCGACGGGCCGTTCACCGAGACCAAGGAGTTCATCGGCGGCTACGCCGTCATCCAGGCGAAGTCGAAGGAGGAGGCGATCGAGTGGACCAAGCGCTTCCTTCGGGTCCACGGCGACGACTGGGACGTCACCTGCGAGCTGCGCCAGGTCGAGGAGCCCGAACTCTGATCGCTTGCCGCCGCCCGGGACGGCTGCTCTGATGGGTGGCTGTGACGACGGGTGCGGGTGCGGGTTCGGGTACGGGTACGGGTACGGGCTCAAGCGCGGGTACGCACGACGCGCGCGGGGCGATCGAGGCGGTGTGGCGGATCGAGGCCGCCCGGGTGATCGCGGCGGTGGCGCGGATCGTCCGCGACCTCGGCATCGCCGAGGAGCTCGCGCAGGACGCGCTGGTGGCCGCGCTCGAACAGTGGCCGGAGTCCGGTGTCCCGGACAATCCGGGCGCCTGGCTCACGGCCACGGCCAAGCACCGGGCGATCGACCTGGTACGCCGCCGGGAGCGCTACGCGCGCAAGCTCGAAGAGCTGGGCCACCGGCTGGAGACGTCCGGCGCGCCCGACCCGGAGCGGGACTTCGCGGCGGCCGAGGCGTCCGCCGACGGCGTGGTGGACATCGAGGACGACCTGCTGCGGCTGGTGTTCACCGCCTGCCATCCGGTGCTGCCGGCCGAGGCACGGGTGGCCCTGACCCTGCGCCTGCTGGGCGGCCTGACGACCGCCGAGATCGCGCGGGCCTTCCTGGTCACGGAGGCGGCCGTCGCGCAGCGCGTCGTCCGGGCGAAGAAGACACTGGCGAAGGCCGGGGTGCCCTTCGAGGTGCCGCGGGGGCAGCGGCGGGCCGAGCGGCTGGCATCGGTCCTGGAGGTCATCTACCTGATCTTCAACGAGGGCTACTCGGCGACCGCCGGCGACGACTGGATGCGCCCCGGGCTGTGCGAGGACGCGCTGCGGCTCGGCCGGGTCCTCGCCGGGCTGATGCCCGGGGAGCCCGAGGTGCACGGGCTGGTCGCCCTGCTGGAGATCCAGGCCTCCCGCGCGGCCGCCCGGACCGGGCCGTCCGGGGAACCGGTGCTGCTCGCCGACCAGGACCGGCGACGCTGGGACCACCTGCTCATCCGCCGCGGTTTCGCCGCCCTCGCCCGTGCCGACGCATGCGCGGCGGCTCGGGGCGGTGCGGGCGGCCGGGGCGGCGCGCCGGGCCCGTACGCCCTCCAGGCCGCGATCGCCGCCTGCCACGCGCGGGCCTTCACCCCCGGCGAGACCGACTGGCCGCGCATCGCCCGGCTCTACGAGGCCCTGGCCGGGCAGGTGGCCTCACCGGTGGTGGAGCTGAACCGGGCGGTCGCGGTGGCAATGGCGTACGGGCCGCAGAAGGGGCTCGAACTGGTCGACGAGCTGGCCGGTGAACCCGCGCTGCGCGGCTACCATCTGCTGCCCAGCGTGCGCGGTGATCTGCTGATGCGGCTCGGCCGCCGCACCGAGGCACGCGCGGAGTTCGAACGCGCCGCGGCCCTGACCCGCAACGCGCGCGAACGCGCGCTGCTGCTGGATCGCGCGGGACAATGACGCCATGACCTCCGACCAAGGACACCCGAACGCGGAGCACGACGGGCAGCTGCGCACGCACGCCCTGGCCATCGGTTTCTTCTCGGCGGGCGTGCACAGTGTGGGCGACCACCAGTGGGACGCGGGCACCCCCTGCGCGGACTGGTCCGTACGTGACCTGGTGAACCACCTGGTGGTCGAACAGCTGTGGGTGCCGCCCCTGGTGCGCGACGGACAGACGATCGCCGAGACGGGTACGGCCTACGACGGCGACCAGCTCGGCGCGGACCCGGTGGGCGCCTGGGACCGGTCCGCCGGGCAGGCGCGCGCCGCCTTCGAGGAGCCGGGGGCGCTGCTGCGCACCGTGCACCTGTCGTACGGCGACACCTCGGCCGGCGCCTACTGCGGGCAGATGACCGCCGACGCCGCGGTGCACGGCTGGGACCTGGCGCGGGCGGTAGGCGCCGACGAACGGATGCCGGACGGGCTGGCCGCCGCCTGCCTGCGCGAGGTGAAGCCGTACGCCGCCGGTCTGCCCGGCACCGGGCTGTTCGCGGCGGCGGTCACCCCGCCGCCCGGGGCCGACGACCAGACCAGGCTGCTGTGCCTGCTGGGCCGGGAACCCTGACCCGCAACCCCGACCCCGGAACCGCGCGGCTCCGGGCCGCGCTCAGAGCAGCAGAAGCCGGCCGAGCAGGTGGAGGAAGTCCTGGGTGGCGTCGGCCGCGCCGACCGCCGGGATGAGGCCGAGCAGCAGAACGGCGAGGACGGCCGCCCGGACGTTGGGCAGCGGGGCCCGCTGGAGCGCGCTGACCCGGCGGCTCACCGCGTGCTCCGAGAAGCTGAGCCGCATGCCGCCGCCGTGGGCGGCGAGAGCGGCGCGGGCCAGGGCGCGCGCCGCGACACGGCGGTCGCCGGCGGTCTCGGCGGCGCGTTCGTCGGCCCAGCGTTCCAGGAGGAACGCGATGGTGTCGCGGACCGGGACGAGCAGCGGGTCGACCGCGGCGGCGAGTTCCGCGACGAGCGCGAGCCGGGCGTGACGGTGGACCAGATGGGCCCGCTCATGGGCCAGCAGGACCTGCCGTTCCGAGGCGTCGAGCACGGCGAGCATCGCGGAGGTCACCAGGATGCGGCCCGGCGGCACGGCGAAGGCCTGGGGCTGCGCGGACTCGGCGACGATCAGCTCGGTGGCGCCGGGGTGCGCCGCGGACAGCAGGCGCAGCGCACGGCGGGAGGCCCGCGCGGCGCGCAGGGTCCGGCAGAGCCGGGCGAGGCCCGCGGCGAGCGCGACCAGCGCGGCGAGGGCGATGACGGCGGGCACCGGCTCGGGGATGTGGAAGCGGTGCTCCCTGGCCTCGTCCACGACGGGCGGTGTGTCGCCGACCAGGGTGGCCGCGAGCAGCATCAGACCCCATACGGTGGCGGCGGCCGTGAGGGCGGCGGAGACCGCCAGGGCGAGGGCGGCCGGGGCGGGCGCGAGCCGGCGGGAGACGGCCGGGCTGACGGCGGCGAGCAGCAGGGAGAGCACCAGCGGGACGTAGACGTCGATCCTCATGAGCCAGAGCCGTCCTCTCCGCCCTCGGTGAGGAAGAGCCGCAGGGCGGCCTCCTCGGCGGGGCTGAGGCCGGTCACGAACTGCTGGAGTGCCGCGATCGGGTCGGGTCCGCGGTCCAGCGCCCGGTGCATGACCTCGGCGGTGAGCTCGGCCGCGTTCTTGGTGGGCCGGTAGGAACCGCGCCGTCCGTCGGCGTCGCGGATCACCATCCCCTTGTCGTACAGCCGCTTCAGGATGGTGTGCACGGTGTTGTACGCGAGACCGCCGCCCAGGTCGGTCTGGATGTCGGCGGGAGTGAGCGCGCGGCCGGCCGCCCACAGCGTGGCGAGGATCTCGCTCTCCAGCTCGCCGGGGCTGCGGCGCGCCGCCTTGTCCCGGGGGTCCGTGGCTGCCATAACCGCACCTTACAACCCGTAGGGTTTGTTTACCCCGACCTTATCACTACATGCTGTAGGGTTTTTATACCCTACAAGCTGTAGGGCTGCTTCGACCGAGACGATCCGAGCGAGCCGCTCCGACCGAGGGGGATGGACTGCCGATGACGCAGGGTCTGCTGACACCCCGTGTGCCACCCGCCCTCCGGGCGAGGGCAAGCCCGGACCGGCGGGCCGTGTGGTGGCTGGCCGCCGTGGCCGCCGCCTTCACCGCCGCCCAGCTGCTCTTCGTCGGCCCGGGCCTCGGCCTCGGCTGGGACGAGACGGTCTACGTCAGCCAGGTCGCCCCGCACATCCCGGCGGCCTACTTCAGCGCACCCCGCGCCCGCGGCGTATCGGCCCTGGTCGCCCCGCTGGCACTGCTGACCTCGTCCGACGCCGCGCTGCGGGTCTATCTGGCGGTCCTCTCGGGCGCCGGGCTCCTCCTCGCCCTGCGGGCCTGGCGCCGGCTGCGCCCGGTCCCGGTGCTCGTGCTCGCCGGCCTGCTCTTCGCCGGGCTGTGGATCACCCAGCTCTACGGCCTCCAGGCGATGCCCAACCTCTGGATAGCGCTGAGCGCCCTCGCCGCCACCGGCTGCTTCCTGCGGGCCGCCACCGACCGGGACGACCGCCACGCGCTCGCCGGGCTCGCCCTCTGTCTCGCCCTCGCGGCCCTCCTCCGCCCCTCGGACGCGGCCTGGCTCGCCCTTCCGATGGCCGCCGGCGCCCTGATCGTCCGCCGCTGGCGGCGCCCGGTGCTGCTCGCCGCCATCGTCGCCGGCCTGGCCCTGGGCGGCGCGCAGTGGATCGTCGAGGCCTACGTCTCGTACGGCGGCATCGCCGCCCGCCTGCACCGGTCGAACGAGATCGAGGGCGGTCTCGGCTGGCACCTCGGCTTCTACGACCAGCTGCGCACCCTGGCCGGCGGCCCCCTGCTCTGCCGTCCCTGTACGGTCCGATGGCGGCAGCCGGGGCAGCCCGGTCAACTCACAGCCTCCTTCTGGTGGTTCGCGCTGCCCCTACTGGCGGTGGCCGGCGCCTGGACGGCCCGGCGGCGGCAGTACGCCGGCGCCGCATTCCCCGCGCTGTGCGGGCTGTCCGTGGCGGCCCCGTACCTGCTGTTCATCGACTACGCCGCGCCCCGCTTCCTGCTCCCCGCCTACGCCCTGCTCTCCGTTCCCGTCGCCGACTTCCTGGTCGCCGCGGCACGGCCCCGCCGGGTGGGGCCGCGGGCCCGGCAGGCCGCCACCGCGGTGGTCGCCGCCCTGGTCCTGGCCCAGCTGGTGAGCCAGCACCTGGTCCTGGAGGACGCCGTGCGCGGCGCGACCCGGACCACCGGCGACTACCGCCGCATCGCCGCCGACCTGCACACCTACGGCGTCCGGCCGTCCTGCCTGGTCACCGGGCTGCTGGCCACCCCCGTCGGGTACGAGGCGCGCTGCCGGTCCGGCCAGATCAGCGGCCACAACCGGAACATGACCCGCGCCCAGGTCCTGGCCGCCGCGCATGACCGGCCGGTCGCCGTGCTCGTACCACCGCACCAACGGGTGCCCTCCTACGCCCGTGGCTGGACCCCGCGCCGGCTGACCGGCCTGGCGGGGCACCGCGGATACCGGGTCTACCTCTCACCCTCCACCCCGGCGAGGTGACAATGGCCCGGTGGAGACCGAACGGCAGAGCGGACCGGGGGCGCTGGGGGCGGCCCTGCCGTCGCCGCTCGTCGCCGTCGACGACGAGCGACTGACCCGGCACGGCGTCCGGCTGCTGCTCAAGCGGGACGACCTGATCCATCCCGACCTGCCCGGCAACAAGTGGCGCAAGCTCCACCTCAACCTCCGGGCCGCCGCCGACGCCGGACACGGCACCCTGCTCACCTTCGGCGGCGCCTACTCCAACCACCTGCGGGCCACGGCCGCCGCCGGCCGCCTCCTCGGTCTGCGGACCGTCGGCGTGGTGCGCGGCGACGAACTCGCCGACCGCCCGCTGAACCCCTCCCTCGCCCGGGCGGCCGACGACGGCATGCGCCTGCACTTCCTCGACCGCGCGACCTACCGCCGCAAGGCCGAACCCGAGGTCCTGGCCACCCTCCTCGACCGCCACGGCCCGGCCTACGTCGTCCCCGAGGGCGGCAGCAACGCCCTGGCCGCCCGGGGCTGCGCCGGCCTCGGGCGCGAGCTGCGCGGCGCGGCGGATGTGGTCACGGTGGCCTGCGGCACCGGCGGCACCCTCGCCGGGCTAGCGGCGGGGCTCGCCCCGGGCCAGCGCGCCATCGGCTTCCCGGTGCTCAGGGGCGGCGCCTTCCTGGCCGGGGACATACTGCGTCTCCAGCACGCCGCCTTCGGCGCCCGGCGCGGCGACTGGCGGCTCGACCCCCGCTTCCACTGCGGCGGTTACGCCCGTACCACCCCCGGTCTGACCGCCTTCGCCGACGACTTCGCCGCCCGCCACGGCCTGGCCCCGGACCTGGTCTACGTCGCCAAGATGCTGCTCGGCGTGATCACCCTGGCCGAGGAGGGCGTCCTCGGCCCCGGTACCACCGTCGCGGCGGTCGTCACCGGCTGAGCCGCCGGTCCCCCGGGTTAGCCTTGGCACATGATCCGAGCCGCAGCACCGGAAGACGTTCCGGAGATCCACGCGATGATCCGCGAACTCGCCGCGTACGAACGGGAGCCGGACAGCGCCCGCGCCACCCCGGCACAGCTGCACGACGCGCTGTTCGGCGACAGCCCCGCCGTCTTCGCGCTGATCGCCGAGGAGGACGGCACGGGCGCCGTCGTCGGCTTCGCCCTGTGGTTCCGCAACTTCTCGACCTGGACCGGCACCCACGGGGTCTACCTGGAGGACCTGTTCGTACGCCCCTCGGCGCGCGGCGGCGGCCACGGCAAGGCCCTGCTGGCCGCGCTCGCGGCAATCTGCGTCGAACGCGGCTACGAGCGCTGCGAATGGGCAGTACTGGACTGGAACGAACCGTCGATCGGCTTCTACCGGTCGATCGGCGCCCTCCCCCAGGACGAATGGACGACCCAGCGGCTCACCGGCGGGCCCCTGCGCGCACTTGCCGCACTCGCCGAACAGGCAGACGTCAACCGGGCAACAACGCTTTCGAATTGAGACCACCCACCCTCTAGCCACGGTGCGTACTCGTGCGGTTACCATGGGTGACAGGTGGCGCCGTCCTCCGTCCGGGCGACATCCGACCGCAGATCGCGATAGCGTCGCTGGCGAATCGCGAACGCGAACCGCGATCCGAGAACCACCGAGAACCAGAGATCCAGTGGAGGTGAGGGTGTCCCAGATCGCAGGCGAGCCCGGGTCGAAGGACTTCGTCGAGGTCCGGCTGCCCGCAGCGGGGGCCTACCTGTCGGTGTTGCGTACGGCCACCGCCGGACTCGCGGCCCGTTTGGACTTCACCCTCGACGAGATCGAAGACCTACGCATCGCGGTCGACGAGGCCTGCGCGATCCTGCTGCAGCAGGCCGTGCCGGGCAGCGTACTGAGTTGCGTCTTCCGGCTGGTCGGGGACGCCCTGTGGGTGACGGTGTCCGCGCCCACGACCGACGGCCGCGCGCCGGAGCGCGACACCTTCGCCTGGACGGTGCTGTCAGCACTGGCCGGCGAGGTCGACTCCACCGTGGCCGAGGACAAGACCGTCAGTATCAGCCTGCACAAGAAGCGCGGTGCCGGCCCCGGGCAAGCGTGAGGTCCACAGATGCAGGCAGCCCACGCCCCCCGGGGTCAGCGTGTCCCGGCTCCCTCCGGGACCGGTAACGGTACAACCGTGCTCGGAACGGGGGATCGCCATGAGTGATCTTGAGAGCAGCGCATCCCATGTGCGCGGTGCCGCCGTGCCTGCCCAGCAGGCAGCACGGCAACATCCCAGTCCCGTGCCCCCCATCGACGGAGACGGAACGGACGCGGCGGAGCAGGTTCCCATGGACACCGAAGAGCTGCACCAGCACCACGACCCGCACGACCGGTCCGGCGCCCGGGCGCTCTTCGTGGAGCTGAACAAGCTCCCGCCGGGCTCCCCGGAGCGGGCCGAGCTGCGCAACCGGCTGGTGCGCATGCACCTGCCCCTGGTCGAGCACCTCGCCCGCCGTTTCCGCAACCGCGGGGAGCCGCTGGACGACCTCACCCAGGTCGCCACCATCGGCCTGATCAAGTCCGTCGACCGGTTCGACGTGGACCGTGGCGTGGAGTTCTCCACGTACGCCACGCCCACCGTCGTCGGCGAGATCAAGCGGCACTTCCGCGACAAGGGCTGGGCGGTGCGGGTGCCGCGCCGGCTCCAGGAGCTGAGGTTGTCGCTGACCACGGCGACCGGTGAGCTGTCCCAGCGGTTCGGCCGGGCCCCGACGGTGCACGAGCTGGCCGAGCACCTCAAGATCACGGAGGAGGAGGTCCTGGAGGGCCTCGAATCCGCGAACGCGTACAGCACCCTCTCCCTCGACGTGCCCGACACCGACGACGAGTCGCCGGCCGTCGCGGACACGCTCGGCGCGATGGACGAGGCGCTGGAGGGCGTCGAGTACAGAGAGTCGCTCAAGCCGCTGCTGGAGCAACTGCCGCCGCGCGAGAAGAAGATCCTGCTGTTGCGCTTCTTCGGCAACATGACGCAGTCGCAGATCGCGGAGGAGGTCGGCATCTCCCAGATGCACGTCTCCCGGCTCCTGGCCCGCACCCTCGCGCAGCTGCGCGACAAGCTGCTGGTGGAGGAGTAGGCGGAAGGCGGCACTCCTCCGTGGCGCCGGCCCGGCGCCAAGCGGCCGCCGGGCCCGGAAAAGGCCGGGAAGGCTCCGGAAAAGGGTCTGGAAAGGCTCCGGGAAGGCCCCGGCCTCAGTGGGCCGTGCGCCCGATACCCAGCGCGTCCGTCGCCGCGGGGTGGACGAGCAGCACCAGCTCGGCCACCGCGGCGGCGCCCAGCGCGATCCCTGCCGCGATCATCGCCCCGCCGCTGTGCAGCATCGTCCAGGCCACCGGCAGCGCCACCAGCTGGATGATCAGCGCCGGCCCCCGGCTCCACCGCCGCACGCGCCACAGGCCGTACGCGGCCGCCAGCGGCATCGCCGCCAGCAGCAGCACGGTCAGGCCGCCCGCCTCCGCCTGCTCCGGGCTGTCGGGGTCACCGACCAGACCGAGCACCATCATCGTGACGCCCCACGCGGCCAGCGCCGCTCCCTCGACGGTGGCCACCGCGGCGGCCACCGCCAGCCGCCGGGTGCGGTGCTTCGGACCTGAACTCTGCTCACCACTCACCCCAGCAGGGTAGCCGGGAGATCCCGGCCCCCGGCGCGCCCGGTACCGCTCGGTAGGTAACCTGGCGGGCATGCGCGCTCTCCTCGTGGTCAACCCCGCCGCCACTACCACCAGCGCGCGGACGCGTGACGTGCTCGCGCACGCGCTGGCCAGCGATCTGAAGCTGGAGGTGGCGGCGACCGCCTACCGCGGCCACGCCAGGGATCTGGCCCGCCAGGCGGCGGAGGGCGGGGAGATCGAGCTGGTGGTCGCCCTGGGCGGCGACGGCACGGTCAACGAGGTGGTCAACGGGCTGCTGCACAACGGCCCCGACCCGGAGCGGCTGCCCCAGCTGGCCGTCGTACCCGGCGGCTCGACCAATGTCTTCGCCCGTGCCCTGGGTCTGCCCAACGACGCCGTGGAGGCCACCGGCGCCCTCCTGGACGCGCTGCGTGACGGCACCTCCCGCACGGTCGGCCTCGGGCTGGTGAGCGGCACGCCGGGCAGCGAGGACGAGGGGGTGCCGTCGCGCTGGTTCACCTTCTGCGCGGGTTTCGGTTTCGACGCGGGCGTGGTCGGCCGGGTCGAACAGCAGCGCGAGCACGGCAGAAAATCCACACACGCGCTCTATATACGCCAGGTCGTACGTCAGTTCCTGGCCGAGCCGAACCGCCGCGGTGGCGGCGGGATCATCCTGGAGCGCCCGGGGGCCGATCCCGTCACCGATCTGATCCTGGCGATCATCTGCAACACCTCCCCGTGGACCTTCCTGGGCAACCGCCCGGTCTACGCGTCACCGCGGGCGTCCTTCGACACCGCCCTTGACGTGCTCGCTCTCTCCCGGCTCTCCCCCGCGGCCGTGGCGCGACACGCCACCCAGCTGCTGCTTTCCACCCCGGAACGCGGCCCGCACGGCAAGCACGCGACCTCCCTGCACGATCTGACGGACTTCACCTTGCATTCGCAGGCGCCACTGCCGTTCCAGGTGGACGGTGACCACCTGGGGCTGCGTACGAGCGCAACCTTCACAGGCGTACGCCGGGCACTGCGTGTGATTGTGTAAGCAGAACGACTTACATTCCTTTTACTCGAACGTTTAGGCTGCCCCACACCCCATGGAAGTACGGCTGTGACCTAGTCGACACCGAGGAATCAAAAAAAACTTTCCGGTAGGGGTTGTATCCGCAGCCCAGGTTTGCGAGGCTCTTCTTGGCGATCGGGACGGCCCCCCAGCGGACCCCCTTGAGAGCCCGAATCCTCCCCAACATCCCAGCGGGACCGCACCAGGGAACTGGCGCGCCGTCCCGTGTCGTGTCGGAGGATTCGTGAAAGCGTTCACATTCACAAGCAACTTGTAAGCAACACAAGGAGATGGAGCAGCCATGGACTGGCGTCACAACGCCGTTTGCCGCGAGGAAGACCCCGAGCTCTTCTTCCCCATCGGCAACACCGGTCCTGCGCTGCTGCAGATCGAGGAAGCCAAGGCCGTCTGTCGTCGCTGCCCCGTCATGGAGCAGTGTCTGCAGTGGGCGCTGGAGACCGGCCAGGACGCCGGCGTCTGGGGCGGACTCAGCGAGGACGAGCGTCGCGCGATGAAGCGCCGCGCCGCCCGCAACCGCGCCCGTAACGCCAGCGCCTGACGCGCCCGCTTACCCCCGAGCCGCAGCGCGCAGCACCTTCTAATACGCGCAGCATCACAGCTTTGAGCCCCGGCCGTTCCGCCCGAACGGCCGGGGCTTCTTGCTGCTCACAGCCGCTCAGCCGTCGAGCGGAAGCTCCAGGACGACCTGTGTACCGCGCCCCTGCGCGGCCACCATGTCGAAGGTGCCGCCCAACTCGCCTACCACCAGGGTCCGGACGATCTGCAGGCCCAGGTTGCCGGCCCGCTGTGGGTCGAAGCCCTCGGGGAGGCCGCGGCCGTCGTCCCGCACGGTGATCACCAGCTGCTCCCCCGCCCGGGTCGCCGTCACCTCCACGATGCCCTCCTCGCCGGGGCCGAAGCCGTGCTCCATGGCGTTCTGCAGCAGTTCGGTGAGCACCATGGACAGCGGGGTGGCGACCTCGGCGGTGAGAATCCCGAAGCGGCCGGCCCGGCGGGTGGTGACCCTGCCGGGTGAGATCTCCGCCACCATGGACAGCACCCGGTCGGCGATCTCGTCGAACTCGACCCGCTCGTCCAGGTTCTGCGACAGCGTCTCGTGGACGATCGCGATCGAGCCGACCCGCCGTACCGCCTCCTCCAGTGCCTCGCGCCCCTTGTCGGAATCGATCCGGCGGGCCTGCAGCCGCAGCAGTGCCGCGACCGTCTGCAGGTTGTTCTTCACCCGGTGGTGGATCTCCCGGATGGTGGCGTCCTTGGTGATCAACTCCCGCTCACGGCGGCGGAGTTCGGTGACGTCCCGGAGCAGCACCAGGGAGCCGATCCGATTGCCCTTGGGGCTCAGCGGGATGGCGCGGAGCTGGATCACCCCGCCGTTGCCCTCGACTTCGGTCTCGCGCGGTGCCCAGCCGCTGGCGAGCTTGACCAGCCCCTCGTGCACCGGCCCCCGGGCGGGGGCGAGTTCGGCCGTGGTCTGTCCGAGGTGCTGGCCCACGATGTCGGTGGCCAGCCCCAGCCGGTGGTAGGCCGACAGCGCGTTGGGGCTGGCGTACTGGACCAGGCCGTCGGCGTCGAGCCGGATCAGTCCGTCGCCGACCCGGGGTGAGGCGTCCATGTCGACCTGCTCGGCCGGGAAGGGGAACGTCCCGGCGGCGATCATCTGCGCCAGGTCGGACGCGCTCTGGAGGTAGGTCAGTTCCAGGCGGCTCGGCGTCCGGACGGTCAGCAGGTTGGTGTTGCGGGCGATGACGCCGAGCACCCGGCCGTCCCGCCGTACCGGGATCGACTCGACGCGCACCGGCACCTCCTCGCGCCACTCGGGGTCGCCCTCGCGGACGATCCGTCCCTCGTCCAGTGCCGCGTCCAGCATCGGCCGCCGGCCCCGCGGAACCAGGTGTCCGACCATGTCGTCCTGGTACGAGGTGGGCCCGGTGTTCGGGCGCATCTGCGCGACCGAGACATAGCGGGTGCCGTCGCGGGTCGGGACCCACAGAACGAGGTCCGCGAAGGAGAGGTCGGAGAGCAACTGCCACTCCGATACCAGCAGATGGAGCCATTCGAGATCGGAATCATCGAGTGCGGTGTGCTGGCGTACGAGATCGTTCATGGAGGGCACACAAGTGAGCGTACCCGCGCTCATGGCAAGCGCTCACATCGCGCCCGGAATCCTGGCCCCAACGGGGCCTTGGAGACCTTATGATCTGACTGCGTTGTTCTTTGTTTTATGGACAGCGCGAATGGTCTAGTCCAGAATTGAACAGACCGAACTTCTTCGGAAATCTTCCGCCCTCCCCGCACAGGAGGACGGAGCGAGGCCCCGGCGCTCTCTGCCCTGACTGCGCCCCGGCCTCACGGGTCGGCCCTACTGGGCCGCGAGGCACCGCACACCTCGCGCGCCACGGTCCGACGGCAGCTCCGGGCTGCGGTGCCGGACGGGCTGAGGGTCCCGTCCCGGCGCCGCGGCCCGAAGTGCTTTCCGGGGCCCGGAGGCCCGCGGCCCGAAGTGCTTTCCGGGCCCGGCACAGCTGCGGCCTCAGTGGGTCTCGGTGACCTTGGCCAGCGCCCGCGGGGCGTCGGGGTCCTGGCCCCGGGCGATGGTCACCTCGTAGGCCAGCATCTGCAGGGGCAGGATCTCCAGGATCGGCTGGACCTCCTCCGCGACGCCCTCCGTGGGCAGCACGAAGCCCGCCGAGGCCGCCTCGACCGACTCGCGGCTGCCGATGACCACCAGGTCCGCGCCGCGTCCGCGGAGGCGGTCGAGCACCGGCTGGAGCGCCTTGCCGCCCTTGCCCTCGGGTACGACGGCGATCACCGGGGAGACGTTGTCGACCATGGCCAGCGGGCCGTGCAGCAGGTCGGCGCCGGAGAAGGCCAGCGCCGGGATGTAGCTGGTCTCCATCAGCTTCAGGGCGGCTTCCCTGGCCGTCGGGTAGCCGTAGCCGCGCGAGGTGAGGACGAGCCGCTCGGCGAAGCGGTAGCGGCCGGCCAGGGCGCGGACCTCTTCGGAGCGGGCGAGGATCTGCCCGGCGAGGTCGGGGAGGACCTCGGCGGGGGTGCCGTCGCCGCCGCGCAGCCCCTCCACGAACAGATAGAGGGCGAGCAGCTCGGCCGTGTACGTCTTGGTGGCGGGCAGCGCCTTCTCCGGGCCGGCGAGTACGTCGATGTGGAACTCGGAGACCTCGGCGAGCGGCGAGTCCGGGTTGTTGGTGACCGCCAGCGTGATCGCGCCGGCCTCACGGGCGGCGCGGGTGGAGGCGACCAGGTCGGGCGAGCCGCCGGACTGGCTGACGGTGATGACCAGGACGTCCGTCAGGTCCGGCCGGGCCCCGTACGCGGTGGTCGTCGACATCGATGTCAGCCCGGCCGGTTTCCCCAGCAGCACCTCGATCAGGTACTTCGCGTACAGCGCGGCGTTGTCCGAGGTGCCGCGGGCGGTGAGGAGGACGAAGCGCGGGGCACGGGCGGCGATCCGCCCGGCGACCCGGCGGATGTGCGGGGCGCCCTCCTGGAGGATGCGGCGCAGTACCGCCGGCTGCTCGGCCATCTCGCCGGACATGATCCGGCCCGCTGTCGTGGCGGACATTCCCGTTGCCTCCGTGTCAGACGTACCCGTTCCCGGCGATGACCTCCGCGGCGGCCCTCCCGCACACACGGGCGGCGCCATGGGTCGCGATGTGCATCGCGCCGGAGGGCTCCGCCTGGGGCACTCCCATCTCCACCACGACCGTGTCCGGCCGGGCCGCGAGCAGGGCGCCGAGGGCTTCGGCCATCCAGCGGTGCCGGTGGACGTCGCGAACCACAGCGACGATCCTACGGTCCGCCGCCTGCCGCAGCACGTCCGCGGTCACGGAGTCGTCCTGCCGGAAACTGCCGGTCACCGTACCCGGGAGCAGGCGCTCCAGCTCGGCGGCGATCCCCCAGGGCGTCTCGGCGCCGACCGCGACATTGGCGACCGGCGTGAAGGCGGCCACGTACGGTGCCGCGCCGGGGCCCAGCGGTACGTAGCCCCGCGTGCGGGTCACCCGCAGGGCGCGGCGGGCGGCGACGAGGCCGATTTCGGGGTCCGGTGCCGTCCCCGGCACGGCACCGGACCCGGACCCGGAGGCGAACCCGGCGCCGGGTCCTGTGCCGGACGCGGCGGCCGAGGTGGTCCACCCGGCGAGCTCGCGCACCCGGGCGGCGGCCTCGGCGAGTCGCTGCTCCCCGAGGTCACCGGTCCGCACCGCCCGGACGATCGCGTCGCGCAGGGCCAGCACGGTCTCCTCGTCGGCCAGTCCCCCGCCGACGCAGATCGCGTCGGCGCCGGCCGCCAGTGCCAGGACGGTGCCGTGCTCGATGCCGTACGTGTCGGCGACCGCCCGCATCTCGATGCCGTCGGTGACGATGAGCCCGTCGTAGCCGAGTTCGTCGCGGAGCAGTCCGGTCAGTACGGTCCGGCTGAGCGTGCCGGGGCGGTCGGGGTCGAGGGCGGGGACGACGATGTGGGCGCTCATGACGGCCCGGGTGCCCACCGCGATGGCGGCCCGGAAGGGCAGCAGCTCGCGGGAGCGCAGGGTGGCCGCGGAGACGTCGACCCGCGGGAGGGCGTGGTGGGAGTCGACGGCGGTGTCGCCGTGGCCGGGGAAGTGCTTGGTGCAGGCGGCGACGCCGGCCGACTGGAGGCCCTCGACATAGGCGGCGGTGTGCCGGGCGACCCGCCAGGGCTCGGCGCCGAAGGAGCGGACGCCGATGACCGGGTTGCCGGGGTCGGAGTTGACGTCGGCGGAGGGCGCCCAGTTGAGGTTGACCCCGCAGGCGGCGAGCCGGCGGCCGAGCTCGGCGGCGACGGAGCGGGTCAGCCCGGGGTCGTCGACCGCGCCGAGGGCGAGGTTGCCGGGGAAGGAGGAGCCGCCGCGGGCTTCGAGCCGGGTGACGTCACCGCCCTCCTCGTCGGCGGCCACCAGCACGTCGGGGCGTACGTGGCGCAGCTGGGCGGTGAGCTTGGCGAGCTGCTCGGGGGTCTCGATGTTGCGGGCGAACAGCGCCACCGAACCCAGGCCCTCGTCGAGCCGGCGCAGCAGCCACTCGGGGGCGGTCGTGCCGTGGAAGCCGGGCTGCAGGACGGTGAGCGCGTCCCGTCCGATGTCGTCCTGCAAGGCGCTCATCCCTTCACCGCCCCGGCGGTGAGACCGGCGGCCATCTTGCGCTGGACCAGGAGGAACAGGATGACGACCGGGATCGCCATCAGCGTGGAACCGGCCATCATCGGGGCGTACTCGGTGCCGTGGCTGGTGGTGAAGCTGCTGAGCCAGACGGTGGCGGTCTGATGCTCCTGGCTGAGCAGCATCAGCGCGTACAGGTACTCGTTCCAGGCCTGGATGAAGCCGTAGATCGAGGTGGCGACCAGACCGGGGGCGAGCAGCGGGAAGACCACCCGGAGGAAGGCGCCGGTACGGCTGCAGCCGTCGACCATGGCGGCCTCCTCCAGCTCCCGGGGGATGTTGACGATGAAGCCCCGCAGGGTCCAGACCGTGAAGGGCAGGATGAACGTCAGATAGACGAGCATCAGGCCGGGCAGCTTGTCGTACTGACCCAGGTCGTTGAGGAGCAGAAACACCGGGATGATCATCGCGACCGGCGGGACCATCTGGACCGCGAGGATGCCGACGATCACGATCTTGCGGCCCCGGAAGGCGAAGCGGGAGATCGCCAGCGCCGCCAGCAGCCCCACCACCAGGCCGATGACGACCGTGCTGACCGACACGATCAGGCTGCGGCCGACCGGGCCCCAGAAGTCGGCGATGTCCAGTGCCCGGCGGAAGTTCTCCAGCGACACCGGCCAGGGCACGAAGTGCGGGTCGGGGTCGATGGCGTCCTTGGCCGGTTTGAAGGCCGTGTTCAGCATCCAGTAGACGGGAAAACCGAAGCCGGCGAACGCCAGCAGCCCCAGGAGGTTGTAGCCCAGACGTGTCCTCGTCGCGGCACTCACTCGACCTCTCCGATCTTCAGCATCTGGCGCATGTAGACGGCGACCACGCCCAGCAGCAGGGCCACGGTGATCAGCGCGATCGCCGAGCCGCCGCCGTAGTCGTTGACGACGAAGGCCTTGGTGTACGAGTAGGTGGTGAGCAGCTGGAACTCGGGCTCGGGGTGGCCGCCGCGCATCAGGTAGACCTGCGGGAAGACGCCCATGTCCCAGATCACCGACAGGGTGGTCAGCATGACGATGATCGGCTTGAGGATCGGCAGCGTGACGTAGCGGAAGGTGGCCATCGAGCCCGCGCCGTCCAGACGGGCCGCCTCCTCCAGCTCCTTGGGCACCTGGGTGAGGCCGGCGCCGAGGGTGATCGCGACGAACGGGACCGCGCCCCAGACCACCAGCAGCATGACGACGGTGAGGCCCTGGGGGCCGGTGGCGAACCAGTTGTGGCCGTCGAAGTCCACCCCGGGGATCTTGCTGACCAGCCAGTTCAGGACGCCGTAGTCACTGTCGAACATCCACTTGAAGACGGTGACGGCGACGATGACCGGCATGGCCCAGCTGGCCACCAGCGCGATGTTGACCAGGGTCTTGACCCAGGGCGAGACCCGTTGGAGCAGCAGGGCGAGCAGCATCCCGGTGACCATGGTCAGCACCACCGCGCCGCCCGCGAACCAGACGGTCCGCCAGACGACCGACCAGAACTCGCCGTCCCCGAGGATCGCGGTGAAGTTGCCGAGGCCGGCCCATTCGGCGGGCTTGAACCCCCACAGCTGGGGCTGCCCGAAGTGCTGGAACGACAGGGTGACCAGGCGTACGAAGGGGTAGCCCAGGACCAGCAGCAGCACCGCCAGCGCGGGGGCGAGCAGCAGCCAGGGCAGTCCCGTCGCACCGGACCTGGTGCGTTTCCTGCCCGGCCCCGGCGCCCGGCCGGGCGCCGGGGCCGGTGATGAGTGCCGGGTCGGCGGCACCTTCGCGGTGGTGGTCTCGGCGGCACTCATCACGTACTGCTCCTCAGCGGTCCCTCGAACTCTCTTGCCGTCAGCTGTTGTTGATGACCTTGTCGATCGCGGCGTCCGCGTCCTTGGCCGCCTGCTCGACCGTCTTCTTGCCGGTGGCGATGGACTGCAGCATGCCCTGGAGGATCTGCTGCTTCTCGACGTTGCCCCAGCCCGGCGCGGCCGGGATGAACCAGCTGCTCTCGGCGGCGGTCGCGGTGGCCTTGGTGGCGTCCGCCGTCTTCAGCGTGGCCAGCTGGGTCTTGTTGTTGGGCAGGTTGCCCTTGCCGATCAGGACCTTCTGGCCGGCGGTGCCGGTGAAGTCGTTGATCCACTCGGCGGCCAGGGCCTGGGCCTTGGACTTGGTCGGGACGGCGAGGTCGGAGCCGCCGAGGAAGACCGGCATGTTCTTGCCCGACGGGCCGGGGAAGACGAACTGGACCAGGTTGTCCTTGAGCTTGCCGCCGGTCTTGTCGACCTTGGGGTCGGCGGCCGCGCCGCCCTCCCAGCTCGCGCCGTAGATCATCGCGGACTTGCCCTGGCCGAAGACGATGTAGCGGTCGGACTCGTCCTTGGTGAGGTCGCCGTGCATGTACGTGCCGAGCGCGGCCTTCCACGCGGTCAGGCCCTGGACGGACTCGGCGCTGGAAAGGCTCGCCTTGAAGGTGCCGCCGCTGTCGGTGGCGATGGCGCCTCCGGCGTCGTAGACGAAGGACATCGCGGCGTACCAGTCGCGGGAGGGCTGGTACCAGGCGTTGAACTTCTTGCCGTTCTTCTTCTGGATCTTGTCCAGGTCGGCGGTCAGCTCCGTGTACGTGGCCGGGACGGTGGTGACACCGGCCTTGGCGGCGATGTCCTTGCGCCAGGCAGCGACGCGGGCGCCGGCGTAGTAGGGGACGCCGTAGGTCTTGCCGTCGTAGGAGCCGGAGGCCTTGAGGCCGTCCAGCCAGGCGGAGGAGTTGTCGAAGTCGGAGGCGTCGAGTTCGGCGAAGGCACCCTTGATCTCGTAGCCGAGCATCTCGGTGTTGCCCATCTCGATGACGTCGGGGGCCTTGTCCGAGGCCAGTACGGCGTCGAACTTCGTGTTCTTGTCGCCCCAGCTGTAGTACTCGTGCTTGACCGTCACGCCCGGGTGCTTCTTCTTGAGCGCGGCGTCGGCCTGCTTGACCAGTCCGGGCCAGTTGTTCTGTGCGTCGACCGTCAGCCATACCGTGATGGACCTGGGTGACTCGGCCTTGTCGGACCCCTTGTCCGAACCGCAGGCCGCAACGCCGGCAACCATTGCCGCGACACCGATCGCCGCGATCAGCTTGCGCTTCACAACACCCTCCCCAGGGTCGTGGTACCAAGTGGTGTAGACCAGTGGTCGAGAGCTTGGCCTAGACCTTTTGGGGTGTCAAGGGTGTATAAGAAGCCTGGCGAGTCCGTTACCGGACCGACACCTGGACCAGGGCCGCACGGGTGGCACGGCCCGTGCCACGATGTGGGTTTGACTTGTGACGGAGGAAGCATGAGCAGCGACGGGGAAACCGACGCGAGCATCCTGGACAGCGCCGCAGGGCCGGAGAACGGCACCGGCGCCGCCGGGCGGACCGCCCGCGT
The DNA here is from genome assembly GCF_056270125.1 of Streptomyces sp. RLA131. Lineage (NCBI taxonomy): Bacteria > Bacillati > Actinomycetota > Actinomycetes > Kitasatosporales > Streptomycetaceae > Streptomyces > Streptomyces sp. RLA131. Next base: position 5,448,611 of record NZ_JBWDOQ010000002.1, on the reverse strand, counting down.
CCCCAAGTACTACCGGCTGAAGAGGCACCTGCTGGAGCTGACCCAGACGATGCCCCCGGGCTCACCCGTGCCGCCCGAACGCACCCTGGCAGCCGACTTCGACACCTCCCGGACGACCGTGCGGCAGGCACTCCAGGAGCTGGTCGTGGAAGGCCGGCTCGAACGCATCCAGGGCAAGGGCACCTTCGTCGCCAAGCCCAAGGTCTCGCAGGCGCTGCAACTCACCTCGTACACCGAGGACATGCGCGCCCAGGGCCTGGAACCCACCTCCCAGCTGCTGGACATCGGCTACATCAGCGCCGACGACCGCCTCGCCGAACTCCTCGACATGAAGGCCGGCGGCCGGGTGCTGCGCATCGAACGGCTGCGGCTGGCCAACAGCGAACCGATGGCCATCGAGACGACCCACCTGTCGGCCAAGCGCTTCCCCGCGCTGCGCCGCAGCCTCGCCAAGCACTCCTCGCTCTACACCGCGCTGGCCGAGGTCTACGACGTACGCCTGGCGGAGGCCGAGGAGACCATCGAGACCTCGCTGGCGACCCCGCGCGAGGCCGGGCTGCTCGGCACGGATGTCGGACTGCCGATGCTGATGCTGTCCCGGCACTCCATCGACACCACCGGCGAACCGGTGGAATGGGTGCGTTCGGTGTACCGGGGGGACCGCTACAAATTCGTCGCGCGCCTGCGGCGCCCGTAGACGAGCGGCTGATCTCTGCCCTAGATTTCCTGCTCGTCACAAAGAGTGAGAAACCCACGCAGAGGGACGGAGCTGCCGCAGTGTCCGAACCAACAGGAACACCAGGAACTTCCTCCGGTCGCCCGCCGGCCGTCACGCCGACCCGCGTGACAGCCGGCGTGTGCCTGATAATCCCCTTCGTCGCGATGCTCTGGGTCGGCTCCTACGCCCGGCTCACCCCGGAGTTCATCGGCATCCCGTTCTTCTACTGGTACCAGATGCTCTGGGTGTTCATCTCCTCCGCCCTGACCTGCACCGCGTATGTGCTGGTCCGCCGTGAGGAGCGCGCCCGCAAGGCGGCCAAGGGGGTCCCGGCATGAAGGACGGCGTGAACGGCGTCGCACTCGCCGTCTTCATCTTCTTCTTCGTGGCCGTCACGGTCATGGGCTTCCTCGCCGCCCGCTGGCGCAAGGCCGAGAACGCCCTCCACCTCGACGAATGGGGCCTGGGCGGACGCAGTTTCGGCTCCTGGGTCACCTGGTTCCTGCTCGGCGGCGACCTCTACACCGCGTACACCTTCGTCGCCGTCCCGGCGGCCGTGTACGCGGCCGGGGCGGCCGGCTTCTTCGCGGTGCCCTACACCATCCTGGTGTACCCGCTGATCTTCGTCTTCCTGCCGAGGCTGTGGTCGGTCTCCCACAAGCACGGCTACGTCACCACCTCCGACTTCGTCCGGGGCCGCTTCGGCTCCAAGGGACTGTCGCTGGCGGTCGCGGTCACCGGCATCCTGGCCACCATGCCGTACATCGCGCTCCAACTGGTCGGTATCCAGGCCGTGCTGGACGTGATGGGCGTCGGCGGCAGCGCCTCCGACAACTGGTTCGTCAAGGACCTGCCGCTGCTGATCGCCTTCGGTGTCCTGGCCGCGTACACCTACTCCTCGGGGCTGCGGGCGCCCGCACTGATCGCCTTCGTCAAGGACGCGCTGATCTACATCGTCATCGCGGTGGCGATCATCTACATCCCGTACCGGCTGGGCGGCTTCGACGACATCTTCGGCAAGGCGAGCGAGGCCTACGCCCAGGTCAACCCGGCCACCGGCAAGCCGCGTGGCGCGCTCGCGCCCGGGGACACCGCCCAGTGGGCGTACGGAACGCTGGCGATGGGCTCGGCACTGGCGCTCTTCATGTACCCGCACTCGGTGACCGCCGTGCTGTCCGGGCGCAGCCGGGACGTGATCCGCCGCAACACCACCGTGCTGCCGCTGTACTCGCTGATGCTCGGGCTGCTGGCGATGCTCGGCTTCATGGCGCTGGCGAGCGGTGTCGGCAAGGGAATCACCGGCTACAACGGCCAGTTGGCGATCCCGCAGCTCTTCGAGAACATGTTCCCCTCGTGGTTCGCGGGCGTCGCCTTCGCCGCCATAGGGATCGGGGCGCTGGTTCCGGCGGCCATCATGTCGATCGCCGCCGCCAACCTCTTCACCCGCAACATCTACAAGGACTTCCTCAGGCCCGACGCCACCCCCGAGCAGCAGACCAGGGTCAGCAAGCTGGTCTCGCTGCTGGTCAAGGTCGGCGCGCTGGTCTTCGTCCTGACCATGGACAAGACGGTCGCCATCAACTTCCAGCTCCTGGGCGGCATCTGGATCCTGCAGACGTTCCCCGCCCTGGTGGGCGGCCTGTTCACCCGCTGGTTCCACCGCTGGGCGCTGCTGGCCGGCTGGGCGGTCGGCATGGTCTACGGGACATGGCAGGCGTACGGCGTCGCCAGCCCCGCCCAGAAGCACTTCGGCGGCTCCTCGGACACCATCCCGGTCATCGGCCAGATCGGCTACATCGGCCTCACGGCGTTCGTTCTCAACGCCGTGGTCGCGGTGGCCCTGACCCTGGTCCTGCACGCCCTGAAGACCCCCGAGGGCGTCGACGAGACCTCCCCCGGCGACTACACGGCGGACGCCGGCGAGCCCGGCGTGGAACCGGAAGTGCCGGTGACCGCGGGGCACTAGCGGTCACCGTTTCGTCCTCGTCCCGGATCGCCGGGCGGGCCGGTTTCCCGGGCCGCCCGGCGATCCGGGGCAAGCGCGGCCGGGACAAGCGCGGCCGGGGGCATGCGCGGCCGCGCGCACGACGCCCTATCCGACCGGCACCCGGAAGGTGCGCCGGTAGGCCTGCGGTGTGGTGCCCACCCAGCGGCCGAAATGGTGACGCAGGGTGGCCGCGTTGCCGAAGCCGGCCCGCAGGGCGATCGCGTCCACCGTCTCGTCCGTGCCCTCCAGCAGCTCACGGGCGAGCAGTACCCGCTGCCCGAGCAGCCACCGGTAGGGCGTCGTCCCGGTCTCCTGCTGGAAGCGCCGGGCGAAGGTCCGCGGCGCCATGTGCGCCCGCTCGGCCAGTTCGTCGACGGTGACCTCGCGGTCGAGGTGCTGTTCCATCCAGCCGAGCACGTCGCCGACCGTGTCGCAGCGGCTGCGCGGCAGCGGTCGTTCGACGTACTGCGCCTGGCCGCCCTCGCGGTGCGGCGGTACGACCATACGGCGGGCGATGGCGTTGGCCACCGCGCTGCCCTGCTCCTTGCGGACCAGGTGGAGGCAGGCGTCGATACCGGCGGCGGTACCGGCCGAGGTGATGACCGGGTCCTCGTCGACGTACAGCACGTCGGGCTCGATCCGGGCCAGCGGGAAGCGGTGCGCGAGCGTGTCCGTGTGCCGCCAGTGGGTGGTGCAGGCGCGGCCGTCCAGCAGCCCGGCGGCGCCCAGCACGAAGGCCCCCGAGCAGACGCTGAGCACCCGCGCGCCACGGTCGACGGCCTCCCGCAGGGCCAGCAGCAGCGCCGGCGGGTAGGCGGCCTTGTCCGGCATGTCGCAGCCGGCCGGGACGGCGACCAGATCCGCCTCGGCCAGCCGGTCCAGGCCGTGCGGGGTGTTGATGGAGAAGCCGCCGTACACCTGGACGGGCGACCGCTCGGCGGCGACCACCGCGAAGTCGTAGACGGGCAGACCCTGTTCGCTCCGGTCCACGCCGAAGACCTCGCAGATCACGCCGAGTTCGAAGGGGTGCACCCCGTCGAGCAGTACCGCGGCCACGTTTTTCAGCATCCTCCGAGCATGCCAGAGAGCTGGCAGGAATTCGAGGGAGCAAGGCAGTCCTGCCACTCCCGGCGGCAGCCCGCAGGGAGGAGATTAGATGCATGAACACATACCTCGCCCTCGTAGCGGTTCTGTCCCTCACCCTCGCCGTCGCCGCCCCCGCTCTCCTGGGTCTCGCCCACGAACGCCGGATCGACCGCCAGATCCGGGCCGCGCGGGCCGCCGAGGCCGCGGCCGAGGCCGCCCGGCGGACCTGGGGAATCACCGCCTGAGAACGGCACTGTCAGACCCGTGCGTCAGACTCGAACCATGGACATCACCATCCGCCCGGTCCGGCCCGAAGAGCTGGCCGCCGTCGGGGATCTCACCGCACGGGCGTACGAGCCCGTGCTCCCCGACGGCGACACGTATCTGGAGCGGCTGCGGGACGCCACACACCGCGCCGAGCACACCGAACTGCTGGTCGCCGCGGACCCGTCGGGCACCATCCTCGGCAGCGTCGCCTTCGTACCCCCCGGCTCGGTCTACACCGAGGTGGCCGGGGAGGGCGAGGGCGAGTTCCGCATGCTCGGCGTGGATCCGCGCTTCCAGGGCCAGGGCGCCGCCGAGGCACTGGTGCGGGCCTGCCTCGACCGCGCCCGGAAGCTCGGCATGTCCCGGCTCGCCATCTCCACCAGCCCCTCGATGCACAGCGCCCACCGGCTCTACCGACGGCTCGGTTTCGACCGCGCCCCCGGGCGGGACTGGTCTCCGGTGCCCGGCATCGACTTGCAGGTGTATTCCATAGACTTGTAACGAGACACAACATCTGGGGGTGCCGACGGCAGGCACCACTACATGTATGCTCAACACCGCTGCCGCCGCAGGGAAATCCGGTGAAATTCCGGGGCTGCCCCGCAACGGTGTACGGGCGCCATGAGGCGTACCCGCAAGCCCGATGGCCTGCCGGCAGCGCACCCAAGGGGACACCTCCCGGACCGGAACGAACCGGTCCGGCGAAGCCCTCCCGGGTGCCGTCATGTCCGGGCCTCGCGGGTTGGGCCGGTGGACGCGCCGCGGCATGCCCTGTGCAGCCCTCGTGCGCCCCGCCATTCCCTCGTCGCGTCGCCGCCGTACGAGGGAGAGAGCACACGTGACCATCGCGCCCGTCGCACCGAACGCGGAACCCGCTTCAGCCGGCAGCACCCTGCTGCGCACCCTGACGGAACTCACCGCCGACCTCCCCGACACCGACCCCGGCCGGGTGGCCGCCGCCGCGCTGCGGGGCCGGTCGCCGCATGCCGACCGGGCCGCGGCCGAGGCCGAACTGCGCACGCTGGCCACCGAGGCCGCCGCCGGCCTCATCTCGGAGGACCCCCAGTACTCCCGGCTCGCCGCCCGGCTGCTCACCCTGGCCATCGCCGACGAGGCGGCCGGCGAAGGCGTCACGTCCTTCACCTCCTCCATCGCCGTGGGCCACCGCGAGGGCCTGATCGCCGACGGCACCGCCGAGTTCGTCCGTACCCACGCGGCCCGGCTGGACGCCCTGATCGAGCAGGCTCTCGCCGAAGGCGCCGACGACCGCTTCGGCTACTTCGGCCTGCGCACGCTGCACAGCCGCTACCTGCTGCGGCACCCCATCACCCGTCAGGTCGTCGAGACCCCGCAGCACTTCCTGCTGCGGGTCGCCTCCGGCCTGGCCGAGAACCACACGGTGCGCGCGCTGGACGAAGTCGCCGCGCTCTACGGCCTGATGAGCCGTCTGGACTACCTGCCGAGCTCGCCCACCCTGTTCAACTCCGGTACCCGGCACCCCCAGATGTCCTCCTGCTACCTGCTGGACTCCCCGCTGGACGAGCTGGACTCCATCTACGACCGGTACCACCAGGTCGCCCGCCTGTCGAAGCACGCCGGCGGCATCGGCCTGTCCTACAGCCGCATCCGGGCCCGTGGCTCCCTCATCCGGGGCACCAACGGCCACTCCAACGGCATCGTCCCCTTCCTCAAGACCCTCGACGCCTCGGTCGCCGCGGTGAACCAGGGCGGCCGGCGCAAGGGCGCCGCCGCCGTCTACCTGGAGACCTGGCACTCCGACATCGAGGAGTTCCTTGAGCTGCGCGACAACACCGGCGAGGACGCCCGCCGTACGCACAACCTCAACCTGGCGCACTGGATCCCCGACGAGTTCATGCGCCGCGTCGACGCCGACGGCACATGGTCGCTCTTCTCCCCCGCCGACGTCCCGGAACTGGTGGACCTGTGGGGCGACGCGTTCGACGCCGCCTACCGCGCGGCCGAGGCGGCCGGCCTGGCCCAGAAGACCATCCCCGCACGGGACCTCTACGGCCGGATGATGCGCACCCTGGCCCAGACCGGCCAGGGCTGGATGACCTTCAAGGACGCCGCCAACCGCACCGCCAACCAGACCGCCGAGCCGGGCTCGGTCGTCCACTCCTCGAACCTGTGCACCGAGATCCTGGAGGTCACGGACGACCAGGAGACGGCCGTCTGCAACCTGGGCTCGGTGAACCTCGGTTCCTTCGTCAGCGACGGCTCGATCGACTGGGAGCGCCTGGACGCCACGGTCCGTACCGCCGTCACCTTCCTCGACCGCGTCGTCGACATCAACTTCTACCCGACCGACCAGGCCGGCCGCTCCAACGCCAAGTGGCGCCCGGTGGGCCTGGGCGCGATGGGCCTCCAGGACGTCTTCTTCAAGCTGCGCCTGCCCTTCGACTCGCCCGAGGCGAAGGCCCTCTCGACCCGGATCTCCGAGCGGATCATGCTCGCCGCGTACGAGGCCTCGGCGGACCTCGCCGAACGCAGTGGTCCGCTGCCCGCCTGGGAGAAGACCCGCACGGCACGGGGCGTCCTGCACCCCGACCACTACGGCGTGACCGTGAGCTGGCCGGAGCGCTGGGACGCGCTGCGCGCGCGCATCGCGAAGACCGGCATGCGCAACTCCCTCCTCCTCGCCATCGCCCCCACCGCCACCATCGCCTCGATCGCCGGGGTGTACGAGTGCATCGAGCCCCAGGTCTCCAACCTCTTCAAGCGCGAGACCCTGTCCGGGGAGTTCCTCCAGGTGAACTCCTACCTGGTGGAGGACCTGAAGAAGCTCGGCGTCTGGGACACCCAGTCCCGCGAGGCGCTGCGCGAGGCAAGCGGCTCGGTGGCGGGCTTCAACTGGATCCCGGCGGACGTCCGCGCCCTCTACCGCACCGCCTGGGAGATCCCGCAGCGCGGCCTGATCGACATGGCGGCGGCCCGCACCCCGTACCTGGACCAGTCGCAGTCCCTCAACCTCTTCCTCGAAACGCCCACCATCGGCAAGCTCAGCTCGATGTACGCGTACGCCTGGAAACAGGGCCTGAAGACCACCTACTACCTGCGTTCCCGCCCGGCGACCCGGATCGCCCAGTCGGCCCGCGCGACGGTGCCCGCGCAGGTCGCCGCCGATCCCGACGCGGTCGCCTGCTCCCTTGAGAACCCCGAGTCCTGCGAGGCCTGCCAGTAATGTCCGCCCCCACCAAGCACCTGCTCGACCCGGGCTTCGAACTGACCCTGCGCCCCATGCGCTACCCGGACTTCTACGAGCGCTACCGCGACGCCATCAAGAACACCTGGACCGTGGAGGAGGTCGACCTCCACTCCGACGTCACCGACCTCGCCAAGCTCTCCCCCGGCGAGCAGCACATGATCGGCCGGCTGGTCGCCTTCTTCGCGACCGGCGACTCGATCGTGGCCAACAACCTGGTGCTGACCCTCTACAAGCACATCAACTCCCCCGAGGCGCGGCTGTACCTGTCCCGCCAGCTCTTCGAGGAGGCCGTCCACGTCCAGTTCTATCTGACCCTGCTGGACACCTACCTCCCCGACCCGGACGAGCGCACCGCCGCCTTCGACGCGGTGGAGAACATCCCCTCCATCCGTGAGAAGGCGCAGTTCTGCTTCAAGTGGATCAACGAGGTCGAGAAGCTCGACCGCCTGGAGAGCAGGGCCGACCGCCGCCGCTTCCTCCTCAACCTGATCTGCTTCGCCGCCTGCATCGAGGGCCTGTTCTTCTACGGCGCCTTCGCCTACGTCTACTGGTTCCGCTCGCGCGGCCTGCTGCACGGCCTGGCCACCGGCACCAACTGGGTCTTCCGCGACGAGTCCATGCACATGGACTTCGCCTTCCAGGTCGTCGACACCGTCCGCCGGGAGGAGCCCGACCTCTTCGACGACGACATGGCCAAGGAGGTAACGGCCATGCTGGAGGAGGCCGTCGAGGCCGAGCTCCAGTTCGCGCAGGACCTGTGCGGCGAGGGTCTGCCCGGTATGAACACCGACTCCATGCGCGAGTACCTGCAGTGCGTCGCCGACCAGCGCCTCGTCCGCCTCGGTCTGCCCGCCCGCTACGGCTCGGAGAACCCCTTCTCCTTCATGGAGCTGCAGAACGTCCAGGAGCTGACCAACTTCTTCGAACGGCGCGCCTCCGCCTACCAGGTGGCCGTCGAAGGATCGGTCTCCTTCGACGACGAATTCTGACGGCTTCGGTTGTCTTCGGTCGTATGCGGTCGCCTTCCGCCGTCGTACGAGCAGCGGCGGAGGCGGCGGCTACCCTGGCGTCGGACGGCCACCGGAGGGCCACCGGACGGGGAGGATCCCGACATGACCGAGCAGACGCAACAGCAGGAGAGCGCCGCGGAGATCGCAGCCCGCAAGGAGGCCGAGAAGGAAGCGCTGTACGCGATGGACATCTCCGGCGCGGCCTGGGTCGGCGCGGGCGGCGATCCCGCGGAGGGCCAGGTCGAACTGGCCTTCCTGGAGGGTGGCGCCGTGGCCATGCGCAACTCGGCGGAGCCGGAAGGTCCCGTACTGCGCTACACCCCGGCCGAGTGGGAGGCGTTCCGACTCGGCGCCATCGACGGCGAGTTCGACATCTGACGGTCGACCGCCGGTGGTTCAGCGCAGCAGATTCACGCTGGCCAGCACCGTGAAGAGCAGGACCAGGCGCTCGAAGAGCGCCTGGTCGATGCGGTGGACGCAGATCCGCCCGAGCCAGGCGCCGGCCAGCACCGCCGCGGCCGGCCAGGCGTCGCGCACCAGCGACTCCCCGTCGATCAGCCCCAGGCCGACGCTGAAGGGCAGCTTGAACAGGTTGACGAGGAAGAAGAACCACGCGCCGGTGCCCAGGAAGCCGAGCATGCCGATGCCCGACGACAGCAGGTAGAGGGACATCGCCGGGCCGCCCGCGTTGGCGACCATCGTCGTGAAACCGGCCAGCAGCCCGAAGACGAACGCCCGGCCGTGCCGGGGGCGGCCCGACACGTCGTCCGGGACCGGACGGCGGCGGCGCCAGACGTGGTAGACGGCCATGGCGAGCAGGAAGGCGCCGATCGTGCGCCGCATGACCACGTCGTCGACCCGGGCCACGAAGACCGCCCCCACCAGCACCCCCACCACCACCGACGGCAGCAGCCGCAGCAGCACCGGCCAGTCGGTGTGCCGCCGGTAGGCGCGGACCGCGACCACGTCACCGACCAGCAGCAGCGGCAGCAGCGCGCCCGTCGACTCGCGCGCGGGCAGCACCGAGGCGAAGAGCGCGACGCTGACGGCGCTGACGCCGCTGATGGCGGTCTTGGAGAAACCGACCAGCAGGGCGGCCACGAGCAGGGCGGATATCTCCAAAAGGCTGAGTCCGGTCACGGACCCCACCTCATCACGTGCCCGCTCGGCCTCAGTCGTTGGGGACGGTCTCGTACCTCGGGGTGGACTCCTCCATCTGCCGCAGGGCGTCCTTGCGGTCCCGCTTGGAGAGCCGGTCGATGTAGAGGTAGCCGTTGAGGTGGTCGGTCTCGTGCTGGATGCAGCGGGCGAAGAAGCCGCTGCCCCGGACGACGATGTCGTTGCCGTGAAGGTCCTGACCGCGCACGACCGCGTGGTCGGGGCGCGGCAGCTCGGCGAAGGCGCCGGGGACGGACAGGCAGCCCTCGTCACCGTCGTCCAGGACCCGCCGGCCGGCCGGGATGTCGTCGACGACGGGATTGACGACATGGCCGACGTGGCGGACGCCGTCGTCGTCGGGGCAGTCGTAGACGAAGACACGCAGGTCGACGCCGATCTGGTTGGCGGCCAGACCCACCCCCTCGGCGGCGCGCTGGCTGGCGAACATGTCGTCGATGAGCTGCCCGAGAGCGGCGTCGAAGTCGGTGACGGCCCGGCACGGGTGGTGCAGCACCGGGTTGCCGACGACGGTGATCGGACGCGCGGTGCCACGGGCCCGGTGCGCCGCCTCGCGGGCCTCGGCGTCCGTGACGTCGTCGGTGAACTCCGACTCCGGAGACGTCTGGTCCTGGTCCTGCTGCGCGGTGTCCTGCTGCGACATGGTGTGCCGTACGCCTTCCTGGGGCTTCGTCCTTGAGCCATTAAGGGTACGGGCAAGGCCTGGCGGGAGGGGCCTGCGGAGCTCCCGGCTCAGCAGACCTCTTCGAGATCGCGCCAGTCCCGGGTGTCCGGGCTGTCGGCGACCCAGCTGTCCAGGAGCCCGCGCACCAGCCCGTCCGGCGCGGCGATGCCGCACTCGCGCTCGGGCACCCACAGGGAGCCGGCGCTGCGGTGGCTGAGGTGGCCGGGATGGCCGGGCTCGCTGTGGTCGTGCGGGTCCCGGGAGGCGTCGGAGCCCGAGCCGTCGTCGGTGGGCATCCGGCTCTCGGAGCACGTACGGCACAGCAGGCGCACCGACGAGGACCAGTCCTCGGCCGCGAAACCGGCGTCGGCCGCGAGCCGCTCCAGCGCGTCACGGTCGGCCTCGGTGGCGGCTTCGAGCAGGACCAGCCAGGTGGGGACCGGGGACGGCGCCCACAGCTCGATCTCGTCGAACACCGGATACGAGGCGCCGTCGGCGGTGGCGCGCTCACCGTGCGGAACGCCGTCGTGCAGGACCACCTCGCCCCAGCGGCGACCGGAGGACGGCAGCGGGATGCTCAGCACCTCGATCCGGGCCGGGTCGATCCGGCGGCCCCAGACGACCTCGGCCTCGCCCTCCGGGGAGAGCCGCACGGCGGCGCTCCCGAGCTCCATCTCCAGGGGCCCCTGCGCCCCGGCGCCCGCCTCGGCCGCGGGCGTGCGCAGGCCGTACGCCTGCCAGGCGCGGCGGGCCAGCGGCCAGTCCTGCAGGGCGGTGGCGGCGATGCCGACGTTCCACCAGTCGGGGGCGCCCGGGGCGCGGTCGAGCAGCGCGACGGCGCGCAGCCCCGCGGTGCGGGCCTGCTCCCAGTCGTGGCGGAACTTGTGCAGCAGGGCCAGGTTGTACCAGGACTCCGAGAGCCAGGGCTCCAGGTCGGCGGCGCGCGTCAGCAGGGCGCCGGCGTCCTCGTACCGCCCGTCGCCGATCAGCGTGAAGGCGCGGTCGGTCGCCTGCCGCCACGTGGCGGAGGGCCGGTGCCGCACTCTGCCGAAGATCCTCAATGTCCCGCCTGCCGCTGTCCGGTTGCCCGGCCCGCTTCGCGGACCGTCTGCCATCCTCCTTGCCATCGACGCGTGCTGTCACACCCGCCGGGCTTGTCGGTTTGGCGGCTTGTCGCGATACCTGCCGCCCAGCGGCATCCAACCACGCACACCGGGGGCACCGCTCCTTACCGTCCGGTTCCGGACCCGGGTGCGGTATGGGGCCCGTAAACGGGTACGGCCGCCGCGGGCGTGATGCCCACGGCGGCCGGTTACGCCTTCCGGGTGAACGCCTACGGGGCAGGCGTTCCGCTGGTCTCCCCGGCCTCCACGGCCGGCTCCGGGACGGGGGCGGCTCCGCCGGCCCGGATCAGCTCGATCCGGGTGAGCACCTTCGCCCGCAGGTCCGTCGGTACGTCGTCCTGCCCGCAGCACCGTTTGACCAGCTTCTTCACCGCCTGCTCCAGCCCGTACTTCTCCAGGCAGGGATGGCATTCGTCGAAGTGCTGCTTGAACTTGCCGCAGGCGTCGTCCGACATTTCGCCATCGAGATACTCGTAGAGGTGATCGAGTACCTCGGAGCAGTCCGTCTCATGCGGGTTGCCGCAGCTCATGTGCCCGAGCCCTTCTCGTCTCCCGCGCCCGCCGGGACGAGCCCGCGTTCCCGCGCATAGTCCTCAAGCAGCGAGCGCAGCTGCCGCCGCCCCCGGTGCAGCCGGGACATCACCGTACCGATGGGTGTCCCCATGATGTCGGCGATCTCCTTGTACGCGAACCCCTCGACGTCGGCGAGGTACACCGCGATCCGGAACTCCTCCGGGATCGTCTGCAGCGCCGTCTTGACGTCGGAGTCCGGCAGGTGGTCGAGCGCCTGCGACTCGGCCGAGCGCAGACCGGTCGACATGTGCGACTCGGCGCGCGCCAGCTGCCAGTCCTCGATCTCCTCGGTGCCGCTGCGCTGGGGTTCGCGCTGCTTCTTGCGGTAGGTGTTGATGAAACTGTTCGTGAGGATGCGGTAGAGCCAGGCCTTCAGGTTCGTGCCCTCACGGAACTGGTGGAAGGACGCGTACGCCTTGGCGTACGTCTCCTGCACCAGATCCTCGGCGTCGGCCGGATTGCGGGTCATGCGCAGCGCGGCCGAGTACATCTGGTCGAGGAACTCCAGAGCGTCGCGTTCGAAGCGCGCGCTGCGCTCGGCACCCGACTCCGGGGGACCTGCGGCCGTGCTGTCTTCGGTGCCGGTGACCGGACCCACCTCCTCCAATACGATCACGGGGCCAAAACCGGTCCCGCTCGAATCGGAGGATATCCCGCGAGGGATCGGCGTGCCGGACGCGTCCGTCCCAGCGCCCCCCGCGGGCCACTGCGGCCACGACAGATATGGCGCTTGGGCGCGGGGCGGGCAAGCTGATGGAACCATACGGCTGCCTTCCTCACTTCTGCGTATACGTTCTCGTACTGACGACTCGCACAACGCATGCGGGGAGCCGCTCATTCCCCCCGGGTCAGCCAGCCGGCCACGGCGTCCACGAGCAGGGCGAGCGCCTGTGGGCGGTCCAGGCCGGCCGACTTGGGGACGGCGAAGCCGTGGTCGGCGTACGGGATCCCGGCCAGCTCCACGCCGGGCGGGAACTCCTCGGGCCGTCCGAAGGGATCCCGGGCGCCCTGCACGACCAGCGTCGGCACCCCGGCGCCGAGCAGCTCCGCCGCCCGCGACTTCTCCGGCTTCCCCGGCGGGTGCAGCGGGAAGGCCAGTGCCAGCACCCCGTGCGCGCCCAGCTCCAGGGCCGTCCGGCAGGCCACCCGGGCGCCCGCGCTGCGCCCTCCGGCGACCACCGGCAGGCCGGGGTCGCGCAACGCCGGCCACAGCTCCCGCCAGGCCGCGTCCAGCGCCTTCGGTGCCGGTGCCAGCTTCCGGCCCGCCACCCGCCACGGCTGTTCGACGCGGGCCACGGTGATCCCGCGCCCCGGCAGCGCCTCCGCCAGCGCCAGCAGGTCGGCGGCTTCGATGCCGCCCCCGGCGCCGTGGCCGACCGCCAGCACGGTCCGCGGGACGCGCGCCCGGTGCCAGGTGATGCGGGCGTCACCCGCCGCCGTCCCGACCGTCACGGCCCCGGCCCCGGCCCCGTTCCCGTTCCCGTTCCCGGCCTCGGTCTCAGTCATGGGGCGAGTCTCGCACCCCGGGCGGCCCGGCCCGCGGAGGATCCCGCCGCGTGCGCGACGACGTACCTCCCTCAGAACAGCGTCTGCTCCTCGGGAGCGGGGAGCGGGTCGACCAGTTCGGGGCCGTTGTTGCGCACATTGCTGACCTCGGTGCGCACCGGGTAGGCCCGCAGTGTCCCGGCCGGGGGCGGCACCAGCAGCTCGCGCAGCCCGTCCGGGTCGGTGCGGGAGGGGGTCAGCCAGTCGTCCCAGCGGTCGGGCGGCAGTATGAGCGGCATGCGCGGGTGGATCTCGGCCAGCGAGCGCGGGCGGTCCTCCTGCGCGGGCTCGGCGAAGGGCTCGGTGTCGGCGGCGGTGGTGATGACGGTGCACGTCACCCACCAGGCCCGCGCGTGGTCGTCGGGCAGGGTGCGGTCCCGCCAGAACTCGTAGAGCCCGGCCATGGCCATGACGGATCCGTCCACCGGGGTCACGAAGTACGGCTGCTTGCGCGCCCGCTTCTTCTTGCCCTCCTCCTCCAGCTGCCGCTCCCCCGCCGCGGTGACCCACTCGTAGTACCCGTCGGCGGGCAGCAGGCAGCGGCGCGCGGCGAAGGGCCGGCGGAAGGACGCCTTCTCGTGCACGGTCTCGGCCCGGGCGTTGATCATCTTCACGCCCACGTCGGGTGACTTGGCCCACCCCGGCACCAGCCCCCACCGCAGCGCGCGCAGCTGCCGCACGACCTCGCCGGTCTCCTTGTCGGGCCGTTCGAGAACCGCGTACGTGGTGTCCGTCGGCGCGACGTTCCAGTTCGGGGCGAGTGCCTCCTCCGGATCCCACTGCCGTACCTCGAACAGGCCGACGAGATCCTCCGGCCGCCGGCTCGCTGCGTATCGTCCGCACATAGTTGCCAGATTGCCACGGCCGACTGACAGCTCGGCGTCATAGGGTGCCCCTCGTGCAGTTCACCCAAGTGACCGACGTCTGGAACGAAGTCTTCGGCACCCAGCCGGACCCCTCCTCCTGGCTGGTCGCCGCCACCGCGACCCTGGCCCTGGCCGCCGTGCTGCCGCACGGCATATGGCGGCTGACCCGCAATGCGATCACCATCGCGCACGAGGGCGGCCACGGCCTGGTCGCCCTGCTCAGCGGCCGCCGCCTCGACGGCATCCGGCTGCACTCCGACACCTCGGGGCTGACCGTCTCGCGCGGCAGGCCCACCGGCGTCGGCATGGTGCTGACCGCCGCCGCCGGATACAGCGCCCCCTCGCTGCTGGGCATCCTGGGCGCCCTGCTGCTGTCCGGCGGTCATATAACCGCGCTGCTGTGGGGGGCCACAGCGCTGCTCGTGGCGATGCTGGTGATGATCCGCAACGCGTACGGCGCGCTGACCGTCATCCTCACGGGCGCGGCCTTTCTGCTGGTGTCCTGGCTGACCACCACCACCGTGCAGGCGGCCTTCGCCTATCTCGTCGTGTGGTTCCTGCTGGTCGGCGGGGTCCGGCCGGTGTTCGAGCTGCAGCGCAAGCGGCGCCACGGCGGGGCGCCGGACTCCGACGCCGACCAGCTGGCCCGGCTCACCCACACCCCGGCGGGCCTGTGGATGCTGCTCTTCTACGCCATCGCCCTGATCGGCCTCTTCGGTGGCGGCCGCTGGCTCCTGGGACTGTGAGGACATCACCGACATCACCGGCGGCCACGAACGACCGTGAACGTCCGCAGCCGTCCGCGAACGTCCGCCGGGCATAGCAGACCCCTGTTTCCCTCGTATTTCGCCTCAAACGATCAAGAATCTCCTTCCGCCGCAACCACTACGCTTGTGACCCATGACCGGTAACACCGCGCACACCGCCCTGTGGCCCGCCCCCGTCGCGTCCGACCCCGTCGACGCGACGGTCACCGTGCCCGGGTCGAAGTCGGTGACCAACCGCGCGCTCGTACTCTCCGCGCTCGCCTCCGAGCCCGGCTGGCTGCGCCGCCCGCTGCGCAGCCGCGACACCCTGCTGATGGCCGAGGCGCTGCGCGCCATGGGCGTCCAGATCGACGAGACCGTCAATCCGTACGGCGGCGAGGCCTGGCGGGTCATCCCGGCCGGGCTGCACGGCCCGGCCACGGTCGATGTCGGCAACGCCGGCACCGTGATGCGTTTCCTGCCGCCCGTCGCCGCGCTGGCCGACGGCCCGATCCGCTTCGACGGCGACCCTCGCTCGTACGAGCGTCCCCTGCACGGCGTGATCGACGCGCTGCGCGTGCTGGGCGCCCGCATCGACGACGAGGGGCGCGGCTCGCTGCCGCTCACCGTGCACGGCGGCGGGGCGCTGGACGGCGGGCGGGTGTCGATCGACGCGTCGTCGTCCTCGCAGTTCGTGAGCGCGCTGCTGCTGTCCGGGCCGCGCTTCAACCAGGGCGTCGAGGTGCGCCACGTGGGGCCGACGCTGCCCTCCCTGCCGCACATCAGGATGACGGTGGAGATGCTGCGGGCCTCCGGCGCCAAGGTGGACACCCCCGAGCACGGCGGCGAACCGAACGTGTGGCGGGTCGACCCGAGCGCACTGCTCGGCAGCGACCTGACCGTGGAACCCGATCTGTCCAACGCCCAGCCCTTCCTGGCCGCCGCCCTCATCACCGGGGGCCGGGTCACCGTCCCCGACTGGCCCGAACGCACCTCCCAGCCAGGCGACGCGCTGCGCGAACTGTTCACCCGCATGGGCGGATCCTGTGAGCTGACCGGACGTGGCCTGACCTTCACCGGCAGCGGACGGATCCACGGCATCGACGCCGACCTGTCCGATGTCGGCGAGCTCACCCCCGGCATCGCCGCCGTCGCCGCGCTCGCCGACTCCGAGTCCGTCCTGCGCGGCGTCGGCCACCTGCGACTGCACGAGACCGACCGTCTCGCCGCCCTCACCAAGGAGATCAACGAGCTGGGTGGCGACGTCACCGAGACCGAGGACGGCCTGCGCATCCGCCCCCGCCCGCTGCACTCCGGTGTCTTCCACACCTACGACGACCACCGCCTGGCCACCGCGGGCGCGGTCCTCGGGCTGGCCGTGGAGGGCGTCCGGGTGGAGAACGTCGGCACGACGGCCAAGACGCTGCCGGAGTTCCCGGAGATGTGGTCCGCCATGCTCGGTCATTCCGCGGTGCGGGCCTGACGTCATGAGGCGCTACAGCAAGAACACCGACGAGGACGACATCCGCTCCCGCCCGAACCCCAAGGGCAACCGTCCGCGCACCAGCATCCGACCCAAGCACGAGGACGCCGCCGAGGGCATGGTCCTCACCGTCGACCGCGGCCGGCTCCACGTCCTGATCGGCGACCGGACGATCGTCGCGATGAAGGCCCGCGAACTGGGCCGCAAGAGCGCGGTGGTCGGCGACCGGGTCTCGGTGGTGGGCGACCTGTCCGGCACCAAGGACACCCTGGCCCGGATCATCCGGGTCGAGAAGCGCGGCTCCGTACTGCGCCGCACCGCCGACGACGACGACCCGTACGAGCGCGTGGTCGTCGCCAACGCCGACCAGCTCGCCATCGTCACCGCCCTCGCCGACCCCGAGCCCCGCCCGCGCATGATCGACCGCTGTCTGGTCGCCGCGTACGACGCCGGACTCGAACCGCTGCTCGTCCTGACCAAGTCCGACCTGGCCCCCGCCGAACCCCTGCTGGAGACGTACGGGCCGCTCGGCCTGTCCTACGTCGTCACCAACCGGGACGACTTCCTCACCGGCGGCGTCGACCAGATCCGCGAGCGCCTCAAGGGCCGGATCACCGCCTTCGTCGGCCACAGCGGCGTCGGCAAGACCACCCTGGTCAACGCCCTGGTCGAACGGCAGCGCGCCACCGGCATCGTCAACGCCGTCACCGGCCGCGGGCGGCACACCACCACCTCGGCACTGGCGCTGCCCCTCCCGGACGACGAGGGCACCTCCCGGGCCGGAGGCTCCGGGGGAGGGTGGGTCGTCGACACTCCCGGCGTCCGCTCCTTCGGGCTGCACCACATCGACCCGTCCCGCGTCATCCACGCCTTCCCCGACCTCGAACCCGGTACGGAGGAGTGCCCGCGCTCCTGCAGCCACGACGAACCGGAATGCGCACTGGACGCCTGGGTGGCCGCCGGCCACGCGGAACCGGCCCGACTGGAGTCCCTGCGGCGGCTGCTGGCGACGCGAGAGCGCAAGGAAGGGGACTGACCCTCCTTTTCCGGGCATGCTGTGTGATGATCGCTCATCCACACGGGAACGCGCGAACGGAACGGGAGGGCTCCTCGATGGCCTGGCTCCTCGTGGTGGTCGCAGGCATCCTCGAAACCGGCTTCGCCGTCTGCCTCAAGCTCTCCCACGGTTTCACCCGCCTCTGGCCCACCATCGCCTTCTGCCTCTTCGCGCTCGGTTCCTTCGGCCTGCTGACCCTGTCGCTGCGCAAGCTCGACGTCGGTCCCGCCTACGCGGTCTGGACGGGCATCGGCGCGGCCGGCACCGCGATCTACGGAATGGCGTTCCTGGACGACATCGTCTCCACCCTGAAGCTGGTCTCCATCTCCCTGGTCATCCTCGGCGTCATCGGACTCCAACTCTCCGGATCCGCCCGCTAGGTGTTCTGTCCCGGGAGGTTGTGGACGGTGAGCAGGATCTCGGTTGGGGGATCTTGAAATGGGTGAGGGCCTTCCGGTTCGGTGTGGATTGCGACGTCTACACCAACAGAAAGGCCCTCGTGTCCCACCGTAATGCACCCCTGACCGAGACCGGACGCCTGCGCCTGGCCCGCTGCGTGGTCGAGGACGGCTGGCCCCTGCGCCGGGCCGCCGAACGCTTCCAGGTCTCGCCCACCACCGCGCAGCGCTGGGCCGACCGCTACCGGCGACTCGGCGAGGCCGGGATGCGGGATCTGTCCTCCCGCCCGCACACGAGCCCGCGCCGCACCCCGACCCGCATCGAACGCCGGATCATCAAGGTCCGCATCCTGCGCCGCTGGGGCCCGGCCCGCATCGCACACCTGCTGCACCTGGTGCCCTCGACCGTGCACCGCGTCCTGACCCGCTACGGCCTGGCCCGCCTCACCCACCTGGACCGGGCCACCGGCCGTGTCATACGCCGCTACGAACGCGAGCGGCCCGGCGAACTCGTGCACGTCGACATCAAGAAGCTCGGCAACATCCCCGACGGCGGCGGACACAAGGTCCTGGGCCGCCAGGCCGGCCGCAAGAACCGCAAGAACGCCGGCTACAGCTACCTCCACACCGCCGTCGACGACCACTCCCGCCTCGCCTACAGCGAGATCCTCTCGGACGAGAAGAAGGAGACCGCCACCGGCTTCTGGACCCGCGCCCACGCGTTCTTCGCCCAGGCCGGGATCACCGTCGAGCGGGTCCTGACCGACAACGGCTCCTGCTACCGCTCACGCGACTGGCGCGACCTGCTGGCAGCAGCCCAGATCACCCACAAACGCACCCGGCCCTACCGGCCACAGACCAACGGCAAGGTCGAACGCTTCAACCGCACCCTGCTCGACGAATGGGCCTACGCCCGCCCCTACCGCTCGGAGACCGAACGCCGCGAGGCGTTCCCCGGGTGGCTGCACACCTACAATCACCACCGCGGACACACCGCGCTGAAAGGCCAACCACCCGCCAGCCGCGTCCCCAACCTCTCAGGGCAATACAGCTAGGGCCGTCCCGGCCGCGTCGCGCGGGTACCGCCCGCTGCCCGCCCTCGGTCACCGCGGCGGCTCCGACGCGCTACCAGCCACGCGCCAGCAGCGTCCGCACCAGCCGGGCGACCTGGAGGCAGGCCTCCTCGTCGGTGCCCGCCGGAGCGACCACATAGGCGAGGCCGAGCCGCACCGCGGCCTCGCAGGCCCAGGCGACATCGGCGGGGTCGAGCCGGGGGAAGCCCCGTTCGAGGGCGAGCGCCGCGCGTGCGCGCATACCGGCGACGACCTCGGTGGCGGTGAGGGGCTGGTCCTCCTGGTGCGCGCGCAGCCGTCGCTGGGCGGGGACGGTGACGACTGCCGCGGCCGGCACCCGATCCCCCCGGCAGCCGGTGAGGGTCGCCCGTACCAGGGGGCCGGTACGGGCGGTGTGCAGCGTCAGCGCGGTGGCGGCGGCGAGACAGTCGCCCGGGTCGGCTCCCTGGCGGCAGGCTGCGACCAGGGCGTGCCCGAAGCCGTCCAGGAAGTCGTCGGCCTCGCGGCGGGCGAGGGCACGCGCGATGCCCTCCTTGCTGCCGAACTCGTTGTAGAGGGTCTGCCGCGACACTCCGGCGGTGGCGGCCACGTCGACCATCCGGACCGCGCCCCACGGGCTTTCGGCCAGTGCCGACAGCGCCGCGTCGAGCAGGGCTTCACGTGCAGTGGGCATCATCGCCTCCAGGACCCGGAAAGCCGGGTCAGGGCCGGGGCCGTGCCGTCAGAATTGACGCGCCGCCGCCCCGTGTCAAGGCTCCGCGCGCCCCATGCGTGACCTCGACGGCGTGCGATCGATACTGTTCGCCTCATGCCCGACTTCAATGATGATCTCCGACTCGCGCACATCCTGGCGGACGCCGCCGACGCCGCGACCATGGAGCGCTTCAAGGCCCTCGATCTCAAGGTCGAGACCAAGCCCGACATGACGCCCGTCAGCGAGGCCGACAAGCGGGCCGAGGAGCTGATCCGTGGTCAGCTCGCCCGCGCCCGCCCGCGCGACGCGGTGCTCGGGGAGGAGTACGGCGTCGAGGGCACCGGCCCGCGCCGCTGGATCATCGACCCGATCGACGGCACCAAGAACTACGTCCGCGGAGTGCCCGTCTGGGCCACCCTGATCGCCCTGATGGTGCGCGGCGAGGGCGGCGACGAGGGTGTGGTGGGCGTGGTGTCGGCGCCCGCGCTGGGACGCCGCTGGTGGGCGGCGAAGGGCACGGGCGCGTACACCGGCCGCAGCCTGTCCTCGGCGACCCGGCTGCATGTGTCCAACGTGGGCAGGCTGGAGGACTCCTCCTTCGCCTACTCCTCGCTGAGCGGCTGGGAGGAGCAGGGCCGCCTGGACGGCTTCCTGGACCTCACCCGGACCGTCTGGCGCACCCGCGGCTACGGGGACTTCTGGCCGTACATGATGGTCGCCGAGGGCTCTGTGGACATCTGCGCGGAGCCGGAGCTGAGCCTGTGGGACATGGCCGCCTGCGAGGTCGTGGTGCGCGAGGCCGGCGGACGGTTCACCAGCCTGGACGGTATCCCCGGCCCGTACGGCGGGAACGCGGCCGCCTCCAACGGGCTGCTGCACGAGGAGCTGCTGGGCTACCTGGGCCGCTCCTGAGGGCCGCCGGCCGCACCGCCGTCCCTGCCGGCCGCCGTCGGCCCCGTCGTCGGCCGTCGTCGGCCCCGTCGTCGGCCCCGCCCGGCCGCCACGCGCGGTCGCGGCCGGTCCTGCGGCAATTACGCCCTACGGCGCCCTTGCTGCGCCGCACCGCGCATGTGAACATGAGAATGCCCGAGCTTGTGAACTTGTGAAATGATTCCCAAGGGGTATTCCATGCTCGTCCGAGACGCCATGAGCACCGTCGTCCTCACCATCGGCCCCGCCCACACCCTCCGCCAGGCCGCCCAGCTGATGTCCGCCCGGCGCGTCGGCGCGGCGGTGGTCCTCGATCCCGACACCTGCGGCCTCGGCATCCTCACCGAGCGTGACGTCCTCGACGCGGTCGGCGCCGGACTCAGCCCCGACACCGAGACCGCCCAGCGTCACACCACCACCGACGTGGTCTTCGCCGCCCCGCAGTGGACGCTGGAGGAGGCGGCGGCCGCGATGATGCACGGCGGCTTCCGGCATCTGATCGTGCTCGACGGCGACCAGGCCGTCGGGGTGATGTCGGTGCGCGACATCGTGCGCTGCTGGGCGCCGGAGCACGCGGTGGTCCCTGCCTGACCCGGACCGGTCCTGACCCGGACCGGTCCTGGACGGGACCGGCCCCGGACGTGGATCGGCCGGGGTCGGGTCCCTGGACGAACCCGACCCCGGCCGGGTCGGTACGGCAAGCGGCCGGTCAGCCGCGAAGGGCCTGGACCGCGATTTCCAGCCGCTTGCCGTAGTCGGCGTCCGCCTGGCGGAAGTTGTTGATCGCGCGCTCGGCGATGTCGTCGCGCGACACCTTGGCGATGAAGCCGGCGAGGTTGGCGATCAGGCGCTCCCGCTCCTCCTCGGAGTAGAGCCGGTAGAGGTTGCCCGCCTGCACGAAGTCGTTGTCCTCGGCGTGCGAGGGGGCCTCGTGGCTGCCGGTGCCGCCTGTGACCGGGACCGTCTGCCACAGCGGGCGGCCGGTCTCCTTGATCGCGTTGAAGCTGTTCGGCTCGTAGTTCTTGGCGCCGCCGTGCCGGCCGTCGTAGGCGTAGCCGTCACGGCTGTTGGTGCGGGCCTCGGTGGCGTGCGGGCGGTTCACCGGCAGGTGGTCGGCGTTGATGCCGACGCGGTAGCGGTGGGCGTCGCCGTACGCGAAGAGGCGGCCCTGCAGCATCTTGTCGGGGGACGGGCCGATGCCGGGCACGAAGTGCGCCGGCGAGAAGATCGACTGCTCGACCTCGGCGAAGATGTTCTGCGGGTTGCGGTTGAGCTCCAGCTTGCCGATCTCGATCGGCGGGTAGTCCTCGTGCGGCCACACCTTGGTGAGGTCGAACGGGTTGAAGCGGTAGTTCGCCGCATCGGCCGCCGGCATGATCTGCACCTGCACGGTCCAGGACGGGAACTCACCGCGCTCGATCGCCTCGCGCAGGTCGCGCTGGTGGCTGTCCGGGTCCATGCCCGAGACCTGGACGGCTTCCTCGGTGGTGAGGTTCCTGATGCCCTGGTCGGTCTTGAAGTGGTACTTGACCCAGAAGACCTCGCCGGCCTCGTTGTTCCACTGGTACGTGTGCGAGCCGTAGCCGTTCATGTGGCGCAGCGTGGCGGGAATGCCGCGGTCGCCGAACAGCCAGGTCACCTGATGGGTGGACTCGGGCGACAGACCCCAGAAGTCCCAGACGTTGTCCGCCTCCTGAGAGCCGGTGTACGGGTCGCGCTTCTGGGTGTGGATGAAGTCGGGGAACTTGATGGCGTCCTTGATGAAGAACACCGGCGTGTTGTTGCCGACGAGGTCGTAGTTGCCCTCCTCGGTGTAGAACTTCAGCGCGAAGCCGCGCGGGTCGCGCACCGCGTCGGCGGAGCCGAGGTTGCCGGCCACCGTGGAGAAGCGCAGGAAGGTCTCGGTCTGCTTGCCGACCTCGGACAGGAACGCCGCCCGGGTCCACCGGCTGACGTCACGGGTCAGCGTGAAGGTGCCGTACGCGCCGGCGCCGCGGGCGTGCACGATCCGCTCCGGGATGCGCTCCCGGTTGAAGTGCGCGAGCTTCTCCAGAAGGCTCTGGTCCTGGATGAGGACCGGGCCACCGAGGCCCGCGGTCTCGCTGTTCTGGTTGTCAGCGACCGGTGCCCCCGACTCGGTGGTCAGCGGGCCTGTCTCCTGAACCGTCACGTACATCTCCCTGAGTGAGTCCTGCCCCCCGGCTGGCGCCAGAACCGATCCTACAATAGACAGAGTCTAAGTCAAGAAGCAGCCCAAAGCCGTACCTATTCATAACTCGGACACGCGCTGTTAAGCTGGAGCGCAATCCCACTGATAGGTGAATCTGACAATGAGCGACCTTCTGGAACGACTGCGCGGACGCGGCTGGCGCATGACCGCGCAGCGCCGCGTCGTGGCCGAGGTCCTCGACGGCGACCATGTCCATCTGACCGCCGACGAGGTCCATGCGCGCGCCGCCGTACGGCTGCCCGAGATCTCCCGGGCGACCGTCTACAACACCCTGGGCGAGCTGGTCACCCTCGGTGAGGTCATGGAGGTCGCCACGGACGGCCGCGCCAAGCGGTACGACCCCAACGCGCACCGTCCGCACCAGCACCTGGTCTGCTCCCGCTGCGGCACCATCAGGGACGTCCACCCCGGCGGCAACCCGCTCGCCGACCTGCCGGACACCGAGCGCTTCGGCTTCGTCGTCGCCGACGTCGAGGTCACCTACCGGGGGCTGTGCCCCGACTGCCGGTAGCGGCCGCCACCGGCGCCCGCCCGCCGCCCGTCACCCCCGGGCCCGAACGCGAACCCGAGCCCAAACCCGGACCCGGACCCGGACACAGCCCGAACACCAAGAAGGCCCGGAACCTGAGTTCCGGGCCTTCTTCGCAGTAGCGGGGACAGGATTTGAACCTGCGACCTCTGGGTTATGAGCCCAGCGAGCTACCGAGCTGCTCCACCCCGCGTCGTTGTGTCTTTACTGTAGCCCACCGCCGCTGAGCAGCGCAAACCGCTATGCGGACAGCTCGTGCCGCAGGGCGTCGGCCAGCCGCGCCGCGCGCTCGGTGACCTCCGCGGGACCGCACTCGGCGGCCCGCGCGCACCACGCCTGGGCGTCGGCCAGTTCGCCGTGCCGGGCGGTCAGCAGCGCCAGCCGCAGGGCCGCGCGGCCGTGTCCCGCGTCGGCGGCCCGGGTCCACCACAGCGCGGCCTCGGGGTGCGCGCCCTCGCGGGCCAGGAGCAGGCCGAGGTTGAAGGCACCGTTGCTGCTCCCGGCCTCGGCGGCCTCGCGGTACCAGTGGGCGGCGTCGACGACGTCACCGCGCTTGGCGGCGCACATGCCCAGCCGCACCTGCGCACGGCGGTGACCCTGCCCCGCGGCGCGGGTGTACCACTCCTCGGCCTCCTCCGGGCTGCCGCCCCGGTCCAGGAGCGCGCCGAGCCGGAAGGCACCCTCGGGGCTGCCACCGCCCGCCGCGCAGCGCAGATGGCGCTCGGCGCCGTGCGAGTCGCCGTCACGCTGGAGGGCGATGGCGACCTGGAGCGCGGCCTCGCTGTGGCCGGCCGAGGCCGCCCGCTCGTACCAGCGCCGCGCCATCGCCTGGTCGTCGCGGCTGGCGTACAGGATGCCGAGGTTGAAGGCGGCGTCGACGCTGCCCGCCTCGGCGGCCTTGGAGAACCACGGCTCCGCGCCCGCCGCGTCGCCCCGCTGGAGCAGGAGGACGGCAAGCGCGTTGGCGGCCTCGCGGTGGCCCGCGTACGCCGCCTTGCGGTACCACTGCTCGGCCTGCGCGGTGCGGCCCTGGCCCGCGCAGAGCAGGCCGAGGTTGAAGGCCCCGTTGACGTCCCCCGCGTCCAGGGCAGCCCGGTACCAGCGCTCGGCGGTCTGGGTCTCGCCCTCCTGGGCGTGCAGCGCGCCCAGCGCGTTCGCCGCGTTGCCGTCACCGGCCTGCGCGGCGCGACGCCACCAGGTCGCGGCGCCGTCGATGTCGCCGGCGTCGCGCAGCAGGAAGCCCAGTGCGCAGGCGGCCCTGGGCTCGCCGTCGCGGGCGGCGGTCAGATACCAGCGGGTGGCCTCGGCGTTGTCGCCGCGCTCCTCCAGGATCGTGCCGAGCCGCAGCGCGGCCCGGCGGTGCCGGCGCGCGGCCGCCTGGTGGTACCACTGCTCGGCCTCCAGGTCCTCGCCGCGGTCCGCGCAGATCCGGGCCAGCCGGTACGACGCCTCGCGGTGCCCGTGCTCCGCGGCGGCCCGGTACCAGCGCTCGGCGCCGACGTCACGCCGGTGGTCCAGCAGGTCGGCGAGGGCGTAGGCGCCCAGTACATGGCCGGACTCGGCCGCCTGGCGCAGCCAGTACTCGGCGCCCGGCTCGTCGCCGCGCTCGCGGAAGTACCGGCCGAGGGCGTGCGCCGCCGCGGCCGAGCCGGCGACGGCGGCGATCCGCCACCACCCGGCCGCCTCGTCGGCGTAGCCGCGCTGGTGCAGCAGCAGACCCAGGTTGTTGGCGGCGGCGCGGTCACCGTTGGCGGTGGCGCTGCGCAGGTAGGGCTCGGCGCCGTCGAGGTCGCCGCGGCGCAGCAGAATGGTGCCGAGGATGCTCATGGCGACGGGGTCGCCGTGGTCGGCGGCCCGGCGGGTGCGGGCCTCCAGCTCGGCCTCCTCGCGGGCCTCCAGGCTTTCCTCGTCCGGCAGTTCGGACTCGACGAGGCGGTCCTCGGCGGTCTCCGTGTACGTACCGGCGGGCGTGAAGGTGTACGCTGCGTCGGCCGGGCGCGGCCCCGGCAGCAGGTCGGCGACCGTCGGCGCGATCGCGGGCACGGAAGCGGTGCCCGCCGCCCCCCGGTCATGGGACTGACGAGTATTCAGCAGCCTTGCACCATCCCCCATAAGGTCCATCGTCGCACCATCCGTACCCGCAGCACACCTGGTATGTCGCAACCCACGTGGGTCACTACAGCGCTTTGTCGACTTCCCGACATGATGCCAGGTGAAACCTCAAAGCGCTCGCATACCCCATACTTCCCCCGCACAAGTGAAAAGGCCCGGAGTCGCTTGACTCCAGGCCCTTTCATGCAGTAGCGGGGACAGGATTTGAACCTGCGACCTCTGGGTTATGAGCCCAGCGAGCTACCGAGCTGCTCCACCCCGCGTCGTTGTGTCCTAACCGTACCACGACGCGGGGTGTGTCAGATCAGCCCTTTTTCTCCGCCGACTTCTCGGCCGCCTCGGCCCGATTCAGGGCGTCGGCCAGGTCCTTCTGCGCCTCGCCGTAGGCCTGCCAGTCGCTGTCCTGCAGGGCCTTCTGCCCCGCGTCGTACGCCTTCTGGGCGTCCTCCAGGGCCTGGGCGACCGTCGAGTCCGCCGGCGTCGTGGTGTTGTCGCCACCGTTGTCCGCCGGTGGACTCGTACCGCCGCCGTCGACCCCGAAGACCGCGTTGAGGGCCTTCGACAGGGTGTTCTCGAAGGCGGTGTCGTCCCCGTAGTGGACCAGCACCTTCTTCAGCAGCGGGTAGTTGGTGCCGGCGCCCCGCACATAGACCGGTTCCACGTAGAGCAGTCCCCCGTCGAGCGGGACCGTGAGCAGGTTGCCGTACTCGACCGTGGAGTCACCGCCCTTGAGGAGCCGGATCTTCTCCGCGACATCGGGATCGGAGTTGAACAGGCTCTGCACCTGCTGCGGTCCGGACACCGTGGTGTTGGACGGCAGCTTGAGCAGTCTGATGGCGCCGTATTCCGAACTCGTCGCGTCGGCGTCGACCGCCATGAAGGCACCCAGGTTGTCACGCCTGTTGGGGGTGAAGGTGGTGGTCAGCGAGAAGGCCTCGGCTGCCTGGTCGGGCATCTTGAGGCTCAGGTAGTACGGAGGGACGGACTTCCCGGTCTTGGCGGCCGGGTCGTCCGGGACCTGCCACACCTCGCTGCCGCTGTAGAAGGTGGACGCCTTGGTGACGTGATACTTCGTCAGCAGCTGGCGCTGCACCTTGAACAGGTCCTGCGGGTAGCGCAGATGGGCCATCAGCTCGCTGCTGATCGCGCTCTTCGCCTTCACCGTGCCCGGGAACGCCTTCATCCAGGTCTTCAGCACCGGGTCGGTCTTGTCCCACTGGTAGAGGGACACCTTGCCGGTGTACGCGTCCACGGTCGCCTTGACCGAGTTGCGGATGTAGTTGACCTGGTTCTGCTGGGCGAGCACCGCCCGCTGGCCGTTGGTCAGCGAGTCGGCGGTGGTGTCGCCGAGCGTCGTACGCGAGGAGTACGGATAGCCGTTGCTCGTCGTGTAGGCGTCCACGATCCAGACGACACGGCCCTTGACCACGGCCGGGTAGACGTCGCCGTCGATGGTCAGCCAGGGGGCGACCGCCTCGACCCGCTCCTTGGGGGTGCGGTTGTACAGGATCCTGGAGTCGCTGCCGATGGCACCGGAGTACAGGATCTGCGGCTCGCCGAAGGCCACCGCGTACGCGGCCCGGGTGACCGGGCTCTTCAGCCCGACGCCGCTGTTGCCCTGATAGGTGTACGACTTCTCGCCGTTGTCGTCGGTGTAGTCGATCTCCTTGGTGGAGGAGTCGCCGACGATCGAGTACTGCGTGGTCTGCTCGCCGTAGTAGATCCGCTGCTGGTAGTCGCCCAGCTCACCCTTGGCCGGCAGGTCGGACTCGGTGAAGTCCGGCGAGCCGTTGCCCTTGACCGAGGTGCCCTTGGCCGCGACCACGCCGTAGCCGTGGGTGTACTTGAAGTGGTCGTTGATCCAGTTGTGCTGCGGGATCCCCTTCACGTTCAGCTCGCGCAGGCCGACCACGGTGTCCTGCTCCTTGCCGCCGACCGTGTACCGGTCGACGTCCAGGGTGGACGGGAACGCGTAGTAGCTCTTGGTCTGCTGGAGCTGCTGGAAGGTGGGCGAGACGACGTTCGGGTCGAGCAGCCGCACCGAGGCGGTGGTGTCGGCGGTGTCGCGCAGGGTCTGCTTCGCGCTCTTGCTCGTCCCCGAGTACTCCGTCACCTTGGTGCCGTCGATGCCGTACGCCTTGCGCGTGGCGTCGATGTTCTTCTGGATGTACGGGGTCTCCTTGGCCGCCTCGTTCGGCTGCACCTGGAACTTCTGCACGATCGCCGGATACAGCCCGCCGATCAGGATCGCCGAGAGCACCATCAGCCCGAAGCCGATCAGCGGCAGCGACCAGGTGCGCCGCCACAGCGTCAGCCCGAAGCCACAGCGTCGCGAAGAACAGCAGCGCGCAGATGATCGCGATCGCGAAGAGGATGGTCTTGGCCGGCAGATAGGCGTTGGCGTCCACATAGCGCAGACCCGTCCAGCTGCTGGACTTCAGATTGCCCGCCTTCACCGCCAGCGAGTACCGGTCCAGCCAGTACGCGACCGCCTTGAGCGACACGAACAGGCCCAGCAGCACCGACAGATGACCGGTCGCCGCGGCCGTGGCCCTGCCGCCCGGCGAGGTGACACGCAGCCCGCCGTACAGGTAGTGCACGAGCGTGGCGGCGAACAGCGACAGCACGACGGCAGCGAAGCCGAAGCTCAGCAGGAAGCGGAACCAGGGCAGGTCGAACGCGTAGAACGCGACGTCCATGTGGAACTGCGGGTCCTTGGTGCCGAACTGCGTGGCGTTGGTCCACATCAGCCAGGTACGCCACTGGCCGGCCGCCGAGGCGCCGGCGATCAGACCGACCAGGGAACAGACAGCGAGCAGCGCCCACTTCTTGTACGGGGCGATGCCCATCCGGTACCGGTCGAGGCTCTGCTGCTCCAGCGACATCGCACTCAGCGGCGGCCGCAGCCGGTGGGCGAGATAGATGTTGACGCCGATGGCGGTGCCCATCAGCAGGCCGAAGACGAAGAACAGGCCGATCTTGGTCCACAACGTGGTCGTGAAGACCGAGGAGTAGTGGACCGAGCGATACCACAGCCAGTCGGTCCAGAAGCCGGCGAACATGACAAAGGCGATGGCCAGTACGGCCAGTACGCCCAGTGTCATCAGCAGCGTCCGGGTCCGCCGGGACGGCCGGCCCGCTCTCATCCGCGGCCCCGGCGGACCTCCGCCGCGGTCCGGCATCTGGAATACCAAGGTGCGCACCTCGAAGAATCGGTTGGGGCGATCGGGTGGGCGCCTGGCAGGCGCCCACTGGTGCAACTTACCCAGGCTTTACTCGGTTCCCGTATTCGGTCACAGAAGAGGCAGGATATTGACCATGTCCAACAATGCCTCCGACGGTGCGCCACTCGCCGCCAGCCCGCTCACCCGTGCCGTACTCGAAATCGACGGCTACGCCTCAGGTCTCGGCTGGGACCAGCCCGCCCGCCTCTTCGCCCTCGTCGACACCGCGCAGCTGCGCAGCCAGGAGCCGGGCCTGGCCGACCAGCTCGGTCTCGACGAGGAGAAGGCCGGCGCCCTCACCCCGATCGAGCAGGACGAGCTGCCGGCCGGCACCCCGCTCGACGAGTTCCTCGCCACCATCGCCTGGCCCGACGTCATCGCCGGGTGCGCGATGACCGTCGAGCGGCTGATGCTGCCGCCGGCCGCCGAGAAGGCGATCCCCGAGGGCCTGGACGACGCGGCCCTCGCCAAATGGGTCGCCGGGCACCCCGAGCGTCAGGAGGTCCGGATGACGGTCGGTGTCCTGCGCGACGGCACGCGCGAGTCCGCCGTACGGCTGCGGGAGAAGGACTCGCCGACCGAGGTGCTCACCGGCTCCGGGCTGGTGCCGGGGCTGGCGGAGGCGCTGGCGGCGACGTTCGAGAGCTGAGCCTCCCGGTCGTGGGGTGCGGCGCCGGTGCCACCGGGCCGCACCCGGCGGCACCGGCGCCACCCGGCGGGGGTGCCTCAGCTCTTCGCGCAGCTCGGCAGCGAGGCGGTGTCGCCGGACCGTATCTTCTTCAGCGCGGCCAGCGCGTCGTCGATGGTGCCGACCTTGACCAGGCGCAGCCCGGACGGGGTGTCCTTGGCCGCCTCCGCGCAGTTCTCGGCGGGGGTCAGGAAGTACTGGGCGCCCTTGCTGCGCGCACCGATGGTCTTCATGTCTATGCCGCCGATCGCGCCGACCTTGCCGGCATCGTCGATCGTGCCGGTGCCCGCGACGAACTTGCCGCCGGTCAGGTCGTCCGGGGTCAGCTTGTCGACGATGCCCAGGGCGAACATCAGGCCCGCGCTGGGCCCGCCGACGTCCGCCAGCTTGATGTCGATCTTGAACGGGAAGGTGTGCTCGACCCCTGCCTGGATGCCCACGACGGCGCGCGCCTTGCCGTCGTCGCTCGACTTCCTGGTGGTGATCGACACCTTCTGGGTGGCCGCGTTCTTCTTCCCGGCGTTCTTCTCCGGGACGACGGTGAAGACGACCTTCTCCCCCGGCTTGTGCTTGGTCAGCAGTCCGGCGACGTCAGCGGCTCCCTTGACGGCGGTGCCGTCCACCGCCTTGATCACGTCCCCCGCGTGCAGCGCGCCCTGCGACGCGCCGCCCTTGACCACCGCGGACACGATCACCCGGGAGCCCACCGGGATGTCCAGCTCCTTGAGCGCCGCCACCTTGGCGCTGTCCTGGGACTGGGTGAACTCCTCGGCGTTCTCCTGGTCGGCCTGCTCGGCGGTCTGGCCGCTGGGGTAGAGCGTGTCGTGCTCCACGATCTTCTGGTCGCGCGCCAGCCAGCCGGTGACCGCCTGGACCAGGTTCATGGTGAAGTCGGCGCTGGTGACGCGGACCGTCGTCATGTTGAGGTGCCCGGTCGTCCGGTATGTCTTGCGCCCGGAGATCTGGAGCACCGGCTCGCCGCCGTGCTCACCCAGGGTGTTCACGGTCGGCCCCGGGGACATCTCCGAGTACGGCACCGGAATCAGCAGCGCCGCGCAGAGCAGCGCTATCAGCGTCAGGGTCGAGGCGAGCAGCGTCGCGGTGCGGCGTGGCATGGAACGACAGTACGGGACGGGTACGACAGTCGCCCCACGGGGCCTCAGGGTGCGGCGGTGTCCGACTTGCGCATCGCCTCACGGAAGCGCTCGTAGTCCGCGAGCGAGGCGCCGTCGCCCGTGCTCCGCGTCCGAGCGGCCCAACTCCCCCAGACCGCGGCCGCGATCGCCACGACCAACGGAATGAGCAACCATGCGAGCGCTGCCACTGCGGCCTCCCGGAACCACGCCTGCCGATCAAGAACGTATGAGCAGATTAACCACTCGCTGCTACAACGTTCGGGGCGGGTGGCAGGTTACGCAACCGCAGGTGAAAGCCGCGTCGCGCAGGGACGCCGACCCGCTCCTCCGTTCCCTCGGCGAAATCCCGGGGCTCGCGGACCCGCGCCTGGGCGGGATCATCCATATGAGGACCACCCGCACGGTCTACGGCGGCCGTCGCCCGCTTCGCCGCTCCGGGACAGCCGCACGGGACGCCGCGCCGGACCCGGCTCCGGGACAGCCGCGCCGACACCGTCGGGCGACCCCCGGCTATCCCTCGTGCGCGCAGGCGCCGACCCACTCCTGCGTACCGTCCGCGAAGCGCTGGTGCTTCCAGATCGGCACCTCCCGCTTGAGGTCGTCGATCAGGCGCCGGCAGGCCGCGAAGGCCTCCGCGCGGTGCGGACACGCGACCGCCACGACGACCGCGAGATCACCGACCTGGAGCTCACCCACCCGGTGCACGGCGGCCAGCGCGCGGACCGGGAAGTCCGCCGCGACCTTCTCCGCCACCCGCCGCAGCTCGTCCGCGGCGGAGGGGTGCGCCGTGTAACCGAGGCCGGTCACCTCGGCGCCCGAGCCGCCGTCGTGGTCGCGGACCGTCCCGACGAAGAGCGCGGTGCCCCCGGCGGCGTCATGGCCGACGGCCCGGAAGACCTCGTCGACGGACAGGTCGGTGTCACGGATCTCCAGCAGGCGGATCGTCTCTTCCATACCGTCCATGCTGCCGCACCGCCCGGGAGGCCGGAAGTCCCGTCCGGAGCCGCTCACAGAGTCGCTCACAGCGCCGGTCACAGCGCCGCTCACAGACCGCGCCGCTTGCGCACCCGGCGCACCATGGCGGCCGTGCCGACGAGGGCGACCGTGGCACCGGCGGCGCCGAGGGTGGCCGCGTCCTTGCGGCCCAGCCTGCGGCCGACGACCGAGTTACGGCCGGAGACCTCCTCCAGCAGCTCCGCGAGGACCTCCTCGTTCGTCCAGTGCGGGCGCCAGCCCGCCTCGTGGAGCCGGCTGCCGCTGACGACCCACGGGTGCATGGTGTACGTCAGGTCACCGGCCGGAGACGGCGTCAGGCCCAGCCGGTGGAGCCGGGACGCCGCGCCCAGGGCGATGGCCGGGGGCAGCTCCATCCGGCGGATGCCGCTCAGCTCCTCGACCTCCTCCTGCTCCAGCCAGCCGTCGCAGCCGACGGCCATCTCGCCGTCGACCTTCTCCAGTACGGCGTACTCCAGAGCCGTGACCAGGTCGTCCACATGGCAGAACTGCCAGCAGGGCCGGCTGCCGGCCACCACCAGCAGCCGGGGCGACTCGAAGTACCGGGTCAGGGCGGTGTCCGTGCCGCCGACCAGGACGGCGGGCCGTAGGATCGTCACATTCAGGCCGGGGTGGGCGCGGGGGGCGCGCTTGCCCAGACGCTCGATCTCCAGCAGGTCGCCGACGAAACTGGCCTCCGCCGTCGCGCGCAGCGGCGCGTCCTCGGCGAGCGGGATGTCGTTGTCGGGCTGGGCGCCGTAGACCATGGCCGAGGTGCAGAGCACCACCCGCCGTACGCCGGCCGCCGCGGCGGCCGTCAGCACGGTCTGCGTGCCGCGCACATTGAAGGCGGTGCGCGCCTTGGGGTCGGACTCCAGGTCCAGGTCGAGCCCGAGGTGCACGACGACGTCAACCCCGCGCAACCGCTCGGCGATCACCGGATCGCGGACGTCCAGCACGCGCCAGGTCGCGCCGGGCACCTCACCGCGCCTCTCGTCGATGGCCACGACCTTCTTGGCCTGCCCCGACTCGACAAGCCGCAGGGCGAGCAACCGGCCCACGCCGGAGGCCGCGCCGGTAATGGCCACGACGGGTCCGGAGCCGGGCCTGGAGCTGCTCCGCTCTGGGCGAACGGACGGTTCTGGGGAACTCACCGGGTGTCTCCCACGGTTGTTTCTGGTGCGAGGTGCGGACAATCAGTACGCAGCCATCCTGCCTGACGGGTGTCTAGGCTGGAGGTACAGCCCACAACACACAGAGCCGAGGAAACCCGTGAGCGACAATCCATTCGGATTCGGCCTCCCTCCCGAGGAGCCCGAGGACGGGGACAACGGCAGGAAGCCGGGCGGTTCCGGCGCCTCCGGTTCCGGCGGCGGCTCCCAGGGTCCGATGAACCCCTTCGGCTTCGGCGGTACGGGCGGAGCCGGGGACAACCCCTTCGCCGCGATGTTCGGATCGCTGAACCCCAACGACCTGGGCGCCGCCTTCCAGCAGCTCGGCCAGATGCTCTCGTACGAGGGCGGCCCGGTGAACTGGGACATGGCCAAGGACATCGCCCGCCAGACCGTCTCCCAGGGCACCACCGGGGGCACCAAGGACGCCAGCGTCGGTCCCGCGGACCGGGCCTGGGTCGAGGAGGCCGTGCGGCTGGCCGACCTGTGGCTGGACGGCGCCACCTCGCTGCCCTCCGGGGCCGGATCCGCGGTGGCCTGGAGCCGCGCGGAGTGGGTCGAGGCGACCCTGCCGGTGTGGAAGGACCTGGTCGACCCGGTCGCCGAGCGCGTCGGCGCCGCCATGGGCGACGTACTCCCCGAGGAGATGCAGGCCATGGCCGGGCCGCTGCTCGGCATGATGCGCTCCATGGGCGGGGCGATGTTCGGCACCCAGATCGGCCAGGCGCTCGGCACCCTGGCCGGCGAGGTCGTCGGCTCGACCGACGTGGGCCTGCCGCTCGGCCCTGCCGGCAAGGCCGCGCTGCTGCCCGCCAACGTCGCCGCCTTCGGCAAGGACCTGGGCGTCCCGCAGGAGGAGGTGCGGCTCTACCTCGCGCTGCGCGAGGCGGCCCACCAGCGGCTCTTCGCCCATGTGCCCTGGCTGCGCGCGCACCTCTTCGGTGCCGTCGAGGGCTACGCCCGCGGCATCAAGGTCGACACGGCCAAGCTGGAGGACGCGGTCGGCCAGCTCGACCCGACCAACCCCGAAGCCCTTCAGGAAGCCCTCCAGCAGGGCATGTTCCAGCCCGAGGACACCCCGGAGCAGAAGGCCGCGCTGGCCCGCCTGGAGACCGCTCTCGCCCTTGTCGAGGGCTGGGTCGACGCCGTCGTCCACTCGGCCGCCGCACCGCATCTGCCGTCCGCCGGCGCCCTCCGCGAGACCCTGCGCCGCCGCCGGGCCACCGGTGGCCCGGCGGAGCAGACCTTCGCCACCCTCATCGGCCTGGAGCTGCGGCCGCGCCGGCTGCGGGACGCCTCACGGCTGTGGGCCTCCCTCACCGACGCGCGCGGCGTCGACGGCCGGGACGGCCTGTGGGCCCATCCCGACATGCTGCCCACCGCGCAGGACCTGGACGACCCCGACGGCTTCGTCCACCGCGAGTCCATCGACTTCTCCGAGCTCGACAAGATGCTCGGGGACGCGGCCCGCGGCGAGGACGGCCGCAAGGACGACCCGAAGGACGACCCCAAGGACAGCCCCAAGGGTGAGGGCAAGGACGAGAGCAGGGGCGAGAGCGACACGTGAGCGGGCTGTACGCGGACGCGGTGCGCGTCCTGAAGGAGTGGGACGCGCCCGACGGGGACCAGGAGCGGCTCCGGCTGGACTACCTGGACCACCTCGCCGAGCACGAGGACGGCCTGTGGAAGCCCTGCGGCGCCGGCCACATCACGGCCAGTGCCCTGGTCGTGGACCCGGCCGGGGAGCGTGTGCTGCTCACCCTGCACCGCAAGATCCGCAAGTGGCTCCAGATGGGCGGCCACTGCGAGCCGGAGGACGCCACCCTGGCGGACGCCGCGCTGCGCGAGGCCACCGAGGAGTCCGGCATCGCCGGGCTCACCCTGCTGCGCGCCGAGCCGGTCCGGCTGGACCGGCATCTGACGCCCTGCGCCTGGCACCTGGACGTGCAGTACGCGGCGCTGGCCGCGCCGGGGGCGGTCGAGGCGATCAGCGAGGAGTCCCTCGACCTCAGGTGGTGCGGGTACGAGGAGGTCGGCACGGTGGCCGACAGCTCCGTCACGGCACTGCTTGCCCGCACCCGCGCTCTGCTCTGACGCAGAGCGCGGGGCGCGCGGGCTGCGGGCCGGCAGCCCGCGGGCTCAGCGGTTGCTGAAGATGTTGCCCTGGTTCTGGCCGTGGGCGCCCTGCTGGCCGAAGCCGTACTGCGCGGCGGCCCCCTGGCCGAGCTGGGCGCCCTGAGGCGGCATCAGCTCGCTGGGCTGCACCAGGGCGTACCCCTGGCCCAGGAAGCTGAGCTCCCAGCCCTCCCCCGTGCTGCCGCGCCGGCGCCAGACACCGGACGACGAGGTCTGCGCCTGCATCTGCACGCGCAGCGACGTGGACCAGGCCACCACCGCGTCGGAGTCGGCGGAGACGTACTTGTCCGGAGTGACGGGCAGCAGCAGCGGCTTGCCCGAGGTCATCAGGGCGACCTTGCCGTGCCCCGAGATGTTGAGGTTGTAGGCGCCGGTACCGGAGATGCCGAACTGGCTGTCGACGGCGATGACGTCCCAGTGGAGGCCGGAGTCGAGCGCGAGCACATACGCCGCGTCGACGGTCAGGCCCTCGTGGTCGACGTCCACCACATGGATGTGCACCACGAGGGCCTGACCGTCGACGTCCACCACATGGATGTGCTGGGCGAGGTTGGCGAGATAGACCGTGCCCTGCCCCGAGCAGCGCATCAGGTCGAGGCCCTCACCGGTGCGGGCGCGGGCGTTGCGCTGGCCCTGGGTGCGGTACTCGCCGTCGAACTCGATGAGGCCCTGGTAGGCGACCATGGCCCCCTTGCGGGCGAGGCAGTCGGTGCTGCCGTCGAGTCGGACCCTGAGCAACTGGTCGTTCTGGAGGGCGTAGTGGTTCTCGGACTGGACCTCGGTGTAGCCGAAAAGCGGGCTCTGCATGACTGTCGCTCCCCCTCAGCCCCGGACTCGGAGGCGGTCGGTGCTGTCTTCGCTGGGCTGTACGACGACGAATCCCTGCCCGGAGAAGCCGATCTGGAATGCCTCGCCGCTGCCCCGCCCGATCAGCGAGGACGCCTTGAAGCTGCGCTTGGACTTCGTTTTGAGACCGGACGACCAGGCCACCAGCGCGTCCGGGTCCACATAGGTCTCGTCCTCGCCGCGCCCGCAGTCGACGACCATGGGGGTGCCGCGCGAGGTGAGGGCGACCCAGCCGGTGCCGGAGATGCCGACGTTGAACAGGCCCTGGCCGGCGAACTTCGCCAGCCCCTTGACGCGCTCGACACCCCACTGCAGATGGGCGTCGAAGGCGAGCAGATTGGTGCCGTTGACCGACAGGGACTCGTTGTTGAGGTACACGGGCACCACATCGGCGCCGTAGTCGGCGAGATAGAGCAGTCCGTCGCCGGTGCACTTCATGATGGGGGCGCCCTCGCCGGTGAGCCACTGCGAGGCCACCTGACGCACGGCCGGCGGGTTGGGCTCGTACTGCACGAAGCCCTCGTACGCGACCATGGAGCCGGTGCGTGCGAAGAGGTCCTGGCCGCTGGTCATGGCGACCTTGAGCATGCTGGAGCCGTGGGTTTCCATCCGGGCGGTCACCGGTGCCGGTGCGTAGCCCGCGATCAGGGTCTGGTCCATTGCGGTCTCACACCTCGTAGGGCTGGACGACGATGAAGTTGCCGGGGGCACCGCGGAACTGGAGGTTCACGGTCTCGCCGCTGTGGCCGGGGTAGGCGTTGCGGCGCAGCCGCACCTGGCTGGACAGGATCACCTGTGAGGCGGCGGACCAGGCGACGATCGCGTTGCTGTCGGCGTACGTGGTCGGGGTGACCGGGAGCACGACCGGGGTGCCGTGGGTCTTGACGACGACGGTGCCGGTGCCCTGGAAGAGCATCGTGAACAGCGCGCCGCCGGGGATGCCGTGGCCCTCGATGCGGCGCACCTCGTGCTGGAGCGACTCGTCGAAGGCCAGCACGTTCTCGGCGGAGACACAGATGGCGTCGCCCTGGAGCTCGATCGGATGCAGATGGGCGGCGTTGTCGGCGAAGAAGACCTGGCCCTGCCCCGTGCAGCGCATCAGCTGCATCTCCTGGCCGGTGGCGTTGCCGACGATACGGCCGGTGAACCCGGCGCCCTTGTAGCCGAAATCGACCTTGCCCTGGTAGAGGATCATGCTGCCCTGCTTGGCGAGCACGGGCTGGCCGCCGGCCTGGGAGAGGTCCGCGCGGATGAGTTTGTGGTTCTGCTGCGTCCAGCGCCGGCCGGTGGGGGCCTCGCGGTACTTCTCCAGGACGATGGCGAGCCCGGCGGGCGGCTGCCCGAACTGGTGCTGGGCCGGCGGCTGGCCGAACGCCTGCGGCTGGCCCATGGGCGGTTGACCCAGGGGCGGCTGGCCCATCGGGGGCTGGCCGTAGGGCGGTTGCCCCATCGGCGGCTGGCCCGGCAGACCCGGCGGCGGCTGCGGGGGCGGGACCTGGCCGAACGGCGGTGCGGCGGGCGGCGCCTGGCCGGGGGGTACGGCCAGCGGAGCGACCATGGTGGGCGCGGCATGGATGGGCGGGGCGCCCGGCGCGGGAACCGGGGCGCCGAAGACGGGAGCGGGCGGCGGGCCGGCGGCGCCCGTCGGAGCGGCTGCCGGGGCCGGGGCCGGTCCGGGCGGCGGCGCGAAGCCGGGCGCGGCGCCCTGCGGCGCGGGGGCGGCCGCGGGGGCCGGCTCCTCCTCGGCGACCTCGCCGCCGAAGTTCTTCAGCAGGGCGTCCAGGCCGCCGTCGAATCCCTGTCCTACGGCGGCGAAGCGCCATACGTCCTTGAGGTAGATGTCCGCGAGCATCACCGCGCGTTCGGTGGTGAACTCGGCACCGGTGAAGGCGTAACGGGCCACCTCCTCACCGCCGGCGACAATCCGGATGCAGCCGGGAGCGACCTGTGACATGACGCCGTTTCCGTCGACGGTCGCGGTGAACGACAGCTTCTGGATCTGCGGCGGAATCCTGTCCAGCGTCACTCTGAAGGATTCGCTGTCACCGGCCTGCGGGCCCAGCAGCTGAATTGACTCCTCGGGGGACTTCGGCTGGTTGAAGAAGATGAAGTACCGGTCGTCCGAGAGCTGTTCGTTCGCGTCCAGCCCGAAACAGCTGATGTCGAACGACAGCCCGGGCCCGGCGATCTGCACCCCGATGTACAGATCCGTCCCCGCCGTCAGGTCACTGATCCTGGTCTTGTGACCACGTTGGAATTCCCTGGCCATACGAACGACCGTCCCCCCCATCCGTGCGTACGTGCTCCTGTTACGTGCCGACA
Organism: Streptomyces sp. RLA131; assembly: GCF_056270125.1. Lineage (NCBI taxonomy): Bacteria > Bacillati > Actinomycetota > Actinomycetes > Kitasatosporales > Streptomycetaceae > Streptomyces > Streptomyces sp. RLA131. The sequence continues at coordinate 5,410,600 of NZ_JBWDOQ010000002.1, read as the reverse complement.
GGCTAACCGCTGGCCCTGACAGCGGCTATTCCCCGGGGGCCGTGGCGAGGTGCGGAAGCCGGGGCGCTGCGACAACACCCTCCAGATAGCCGCGGGCCCGCTCGGTGCGCGGATAGGTGTCGAGCAGCTTCCAGAAGTCCGGCCCGTGGCCGGGCACCAGAAGATGCGCCAATTCATGGAGGAGTACGTAGTCGATGACGTACTCGGGCATGCCCCGCAACCGGTGCGAAAGGCGGATGCTGCCCTCGGACGGAGTGCAGGAACCCCACCGTGAATTCTGGTTGGTCACCCAGCGCACGGTGTCCGGTGCCGCCCGTCCGTCGAGGTACTGGGCCGAGAGCTGTCCGGCCCTGGCGGCCAGTTCCTCGTCGCCGAGCATCCGCCGGCTCTCCTGGGCGGCCAGCTTGTCGAGCATGAGCGCCACCCAGCGTTTCTCCTCGGCCGCGGACATCCGGGCCGGGATGAGCACGATGGTGCGGTCACCCTCGCGATAGGCCGAGACCGTACGGCGGCGGCGGGCGCTGCGGCGTACCTCGACCGCGCCGGTGCGGGGCGCGTGCGGCTGCGGGCTGGAAAGGCTGTGAGCCGGTTCGGCGGACACGCCCCGACGTTACCTGTCCCGGCACCCGCGGGTCCTGTCTCCCGGCCGGTTCGACGGGTTTCCCGTCGGGTCCGCGCATATCGAATGACTTTTCCCACAGCCTGTGGATAACTTTCGGGGCACCGAGGGCCCCATCGGGCATTCTGGATCCGTCGCACCGAACGGACCACGGGGGTGGCCATGCGTCCCATGCTCAAAACCGCCATGCGCCGGAGCTGGCGGAATCGTGAATGCGTGCAGTTCGGACTGGATCCGGCGCACGCGGTCGTGCTGGAGGCCGTGGACGGAGCGGCGGCCGGCTTCCTCGATCTGCTCGACGGCACCCGCGGTCTCGGCCCGCTGGCCCGTGAGGCCGAGGCACTCGGTCTGGAGCCGCCGCAGGCCCGGCGGTTGCTCGGCCTGCTCGCCAAGGGCGGAGTGCTGGACGACGCGACCGCCCATGCCGAGCTGGCCCGCTCGATACGGCACCGGACAGCGGCCCTGGACCGGCTGCGGCCGGACCTGGCGGCACTGTCGGTGATCCACTCCGGGCCCGGGGGCGCCGCCTGCCGCCTGCGGGAACGCCGCTCGGCCCGGGTCCGGGTGCTGGGCGCGGGGCGGGTGGGGGCTGCCGTGGCGGCACTGCTGTCGGCGGCAGGCGTCGGCCGGGTCGAGGTCCGCGACAGTGGCCGGGTCGAGCCCTGGGACACCTCGCCCTGCGGCATCCCCGCCGAGCACATCGGCGACCGCCGGGACGCCGCGGCCCGCGGGGCCGTCCGGCGGGCGGCACCCGACCCGCGGGCCGCGGCGCCCGGACGGCGGGTGCCGCGAGCCGGGCCCCGGCCCGCGCCCGAGGCCCGGCTCGGGCTGGTGGTGATCGCGCCGCGCGACGGTCTGGACGCCTACGCACCCGACCCCCGCGAGGCCGAACCGTTGCTCACGGCCGGCATCCCGCACCTCTACGCGGGCGTGCTGGAGGGCACCGGCGTGGTCGGCCCGCTGGTCGTCCCGGGCCGCACCGCCTGCGCGGGCTGCCTGGCCCTGGGGCGGGCCGACGCCGACCCCGCGTGGCCCCGGGTGCTCGCCCAGCTGCGCTCCCGACGCGGGGCCGGGGTCCCGGCCTGCGACATCGCGCTGGCGACCATGATCGCGGGGCTGGCGGCCGGTCACGCCCTGGCGTTCCTGGACGGGACGGAACCGGCCAGCGCCGGGGCGCGGGTGGAGGTGGGACTGGCCCGGATGGCCATAAGGACACGCCCGGTAACGGGGGACAAAAGGTGCCGGTGCGGCTCCGCCGGCGTCCTGTATGAGTCGCCCCGCGAGCGGCAGGGGACAATGACGGGGTGACCGACCGGAAAGAGGGGGCGCATGTCTGATCTTCCGCGCAAAGCCGTGACCCGTACGGCCAAGTTGGCGGCGCTGCCTCTGGGCTTCGCAGGACGGGCCACACTGGGGCTCGGCAAGCGCCTGGGCGGGCGTCCGGCCGACGTGGTCGCGACCGAGCTGCAGCAGCGCACCGCCGAGCAGCTCTTCAAGGTCCTGGGTGAGCTCAAGGGCGGGGCCATGAAGTTCGGCCAGGCCCTGTCGGTCTTCGAGGCGGCGCTGCCCGAGGAAGTCGCCGGGCCGTACCGGGCCGCGCTCACCAAGCTGCAGGAGGCCGCCCCTCCGATGCCCGCCCGCACGGTGCACGCGGTGCTGGCGGAGCGGCTGGGCGCCGACTGGCGTTCGCTGTTCTCGGAGTTCGAGGACAAGCCGGCCGCCGCGGCCTCGATCGGGCAGGTGCACCGCGCGGTCTGGCGGGACGGCCGGGAGGTCGCGGTCAAGGTCCAGTACCCGGGAGCCGGGGACGCCCTGCTGTCGGACCTGAACCAGCTGGGACGGGTGGCGCGGCTCTTCGGCCCGCTCATCCCGGGCATGGACATCAAGCCGCTGATCAGCGAGCTGCGCGACCGGATCTCGGAGGAGCTCGACTACGAGCTGGAGGCCCAGGCCCAGCAGGTGCACGCCACCGAGTTCGCCGACGACCCGGATGTGCTGGTGCCGCAGGTGGTGCACCGGGCCGAGCAGGTGCTGATCACCGAGTGGATGAACGGGGTGCCGCTGTCGGAGGTGATCGCGACCGGCAGCCAGGAGATGCGCGACCGGGCCGGCCAACTGCTGGCGCACTTCCTCTTCGCGGGCCCGGCGCGCACCGGACTGCTGCACGCGGACCCCCACCCGGGCAACTTCCGGCTGCTGGTCGACGACGGTCCCGCGCGCGGCTGGCGGCTGGGCGTCCTGGACTTCGGCACCGTCGACCGGCTGCCGGACGGGCTGCCGCTGCCGATCGGCACGGCACTGCGGCTGGCGCTGGACGGGGACGCCGAGGCGGTGCACGCGATGCTGCGCCAGGAGGGCTTCGTCAGGCCCACGATCGAGCTCGACCCGGACGCGGTGCTGGACTATCTGCGGCCGATCATCGAACCGGCCGGGCTGGAGGAGTTCACTTTCGGGCGCGGCTGGATGCGGGCGCAGGCGGCCCGGATCGCGGATCCCCGGTCGCCGGCGCACCAGCTGGGCAAGCAGCTGAATCTGCCGCCCTCGTATCTGCTGATCCATCGCGTGACGCTGAGCACCATCGGTGTGCTGTGCCAGCTGGCGGCCACCGTGCGGCTCCGGGACGAACTGCGCGGATGGCTGCCCGGTTTCGCGAACGGCGGCGAGGCGGGGGCCCCCGTGCCGAAGGCCAGGGGCGAGTCCGCCTGACTACCACCAGGCGGAGTCGAGACGGCCTTCGATGCTTCGGAGGTGGGCACGGGCGCAGCCGTCACAGAAATAGACGCGGCTTCCGTTCTCCACGGAGCAGGTCCAGGTGAGCGGTGGCGGGCCGTCCTGGGCGAGCCCGCAGCAGCCGCAGGCGGTCGTGCCGGTGGTCGTGCCGGACGTCGGGTGTCGGTCCGTACCGACCCGGTCTTCCTGAGTCTTCTGGTCCACTTCGCGACCATAACGCGGGGCCGGCCGATTTCGGCCGGCCCCGCGTTATGTGTCGGTTACCAGTGCGTGACGTGCTGTCGCTGTGCTACTGCATCACGGCCATGGCCAGCGCGCGGCGGGCGCGCAGCGAGGCGCGTTCGGCGCGGCGCTGGAGACGCCGGGCGCTGAGCACACGCAGAGCCCTGCGTTCATGCTCGGCCTCGTAGAGGCGCTGTTGCATATGGGCACGGGCCAGAGCTTCTGGCATGAGTTGCATTTCGAGGTTCCTGTTCTGACGCGAGGTCATCGCGTCGGACGCCGGGGCGGGGCTGTCGTGGAGGGACGGATTCATCGTCGGGACCTGCTTCTTGGGGTCGTGCGTGAGGGGACGGTCGATCGTGCCGAGAGCGGTGCGTTTCATGCCATGACCGCGTTCTTGCGCGGACGGCCACGGGGCCGCTTGCGGGGCACCACGACACCCTGAACGAACAGCTCCCCGCCCCAGACACCCCAGGGCTCACGGCGGTCCTTGGCACCGGCCAGACAGGCCTCGCGGACCGGACAGGTCTGGCAGAGCGACTTGGCGTACTCGACGTCGGCCGGGGACTCCGCGAAGAAGACCTCCGGGTCGAACGTCCGGCACGGGACGGGTACGCCGAGGCGCTCGATCTCGTCGTCGAGCTCGGAAAGGGGCAGCAACGGGGCCTCCGGGATGTCGGGCGGGGAGTGCGGGTCGGGGACAGACGGTGCGGGCGGGGTGGAGTGCACGGTCGGTTCGTTCCTCATCTGTTGTTCGGCTGTGGAGGAAAAACAGAAGGGCCGCGGATCCCGGTCTGGGATTCCGCGGCCCTGGAAGGTGCCGGCCGGCCTGATCATGCGTCAGGCTGGATCACTCCAGGGTTCGAGCCCGCGGAAGGCCCACTTCAGGTGATGCTGCGTCTTCTGGTTTCCGTTGCTTCCGGCACCATTGGTCGTCGCGGTAAAGGCATAGGCCTTGGCCTGTGCCACCACTGCTACCGCAGGTGCCTGGATCGGTCGCTCGCTGCGCTCCCGGGTGGAGACGACGCCGGCGGTGGCCGACAGGGAGAGCGCGGACGGACGACCGGACATACCGGTGCCACGGAGCGAGCCACCGAGCGGGCAGGCGGCGACGACCGAGCGATCGGTCATTTTGATGCCACGGGTGCTGGTCTCAATGAAGCTGATCATGATCTTCGCCTCCTCTCGGCGTCTCGTAGGGCTGGTTCTGCTTGCTCAGTACATCATGGTTTGTGCCACTCCCGGAAGAGCCGCGATGACCACGTCCCGAAGGCTATGGGGGTTTCCTCGCGGCGCGCAAACTATTTTTCCGGCTCGTTCGCAACAACTTCCCCACCGGGCCCGGCGCCGGTGCACAGGGCCAGGACATCGTCGCCGTACTTGTCCAGTTTGCGGGCACCGACCCCGGCGATAACGGCCAGTTCGTTAGGTTGTGTCGGCCGCACCTCGGCGATCGCCAGCAGGGTCTTGTCGGTGAAGACGCAGTAGGCCGGCTGGCCGATCGTCCTCGCCTGTTCCATCCGCCACTCGCGCAGCCGCTCGTACAGGCCCTCGTCGAGATCGGACGGGCAGTCCTCACAGCGCATCAGCTTGATCTCACCGGCGTCGGACAGGGTGCGGCCGCAGACCCGGCACAGCACCGGGCCTCGTCGGCGGCGCGCCGCCGCCGTGCCGGGTGCGCGCTCCACGGTGCCCGTGGCCGCCGCGGACCGGCCGGCCGCGCCTCTGGCTGCCGAACCCGGCCGCAGGCCGTCCAGGAAGCGTGAGGGGCGTCTGCCGCCCCGGCCGCCCGGCGAGCGGGACAGCGCCCAGGACAGCGAGAGGTGGAACCTCGCCCGGGTGACACCGACATAGAGCAGCCGGCGCTCCTCCTCGACCTGCTCGTCGGTCTTGGCGTAGGTGATCGGCATGGTGCCCTCGGTGAGGCCGACCAGGAACACCGCGTCCCACTCCAGGCCCTTGGCCGAGTGCAGCGAGGCCAGCGTGACGCCCTCGACCGCGGGGGCGTGCTGGGCGGCCGCCCGTTCGTCGAGCTCCGCCACGAAGTCCCCGAGCACGGCCTGCGGCCTCACCCGGACGAAGTCCTCCGATAGCCGGACCAGCGCCGCCAGCGACTCCCAGCGGTCCCGCACCGCGCCCGAGCCGGACGGCGGCTCCGCCGACCAGCCGCGTGAACCGAGCACCGCCCGCACCTGCTCGGGCACCCCGGCGTCCTCGGCGTCGGGCACCGAGGCCGCCCGGGCCGCGCCGCGCAGCAGCAGCCCCGCCTCGCGCACCTCGGGCCGCTCGAAGAACCGCTCGGCGCCCCGCAGTTGATAGGACACCCCGGCGTCGGCGAGCGCCTGCTCGTAGACCTCGGACTGGGCGTTGATGCGGAACAGCACCGCGATCTCGCCGGCCCGCACCCCACTGTCGATCAGGGCCCTGATCCGGCGGGCCGTGCCCTCCGCCTCGGCGGGCTCGTCCGCGTACTCGGCGTACCCCGGCTCGGGGCCGGTCTCGCGCTGCGACACCAGCTCCAGCCGGTGCTGGGCGGCCTGGCCCCGGGCCTGGGCGAGCAGCCCGTTGGCCAGGTGCACGACCTGCGGGGTGGAGCGGTAGTCGCGGACCAGCTTGACCACCGTCGCGTCCGGGTGCTTGGTGCGGAAGCCGAGCAGGTAGTCCGGTGTGGCGCCGGTGAAGGAGTAGATGGTCTGCGAGGCGTCACCGACCACGCAGATGCTGTCCCGGTTGCCGAGCCACAGCTCCAGCAGCCGCTGCTGGAGCGGGCTGACGTCCTGGTACTCGTCCACGACGAAGTGCTGGTACTGGGAGCGGATGGTGTCCGCGACATCGGGACGGTCCTGCAGCACGCCGACCGTGAGCAGCAGGACGTCCTCGAAGTCGATGACCCCGCGGTCGCGCTTGAGCTGTTCGTACGTCGTGTAGATCCGCGCGATCTCGGCCGGGTCGCGCGGCACGTCCCGCCCGGCCTTCGCGGCGGCCCCCGCGTAGTCCTCGGGGACGGTCTGGGTGACCTTGCACCACTCGATCTCGCCGGTGACGTCCCGCAGCTCGTTGCGGTCCAGCCGGATCCGGCAGCGGGCTCCGGCCTCGGCGACGAGCTGGATCTTGCGCTCGGCCAGGCGCGGCATGTCACCGCCGATGGCACGCGGCCAGAAGTACTGGAGCTGGCGCAGCGCGGCGGAGTGGAAGGTGCGCGCCTGCACCCCGCCCGCGCCGAGCTGGCGCAGCCGGCCGCGCATCTCACCGGCCGCGCGGGCGGTGAAGGTGACCGCGAGCACACTGCCGGGCTGCAGTATCCCGGCTCTCACCCCGTACGCGATCCGGTGGGTGATCGCGCGGGTCTTGCCGGTACCGGCACCGGCCAGCACGCAGACCGGCCCGTGCAGGGCCGTGGCGACGGCGCGCTGCTCCGGGTCGAGCCCGTCGAGCACGGCGTCCGCGGAGTCCGGGACGGCCGGGAACTCCGGGAAGAGCGGGGTGTGCGTTGGTGCAGTCACCCTGTCATGCTGCCAGGTCCCGCGGGGCAGCCGGGAAAGTTATCCACAGGTGGGGTCCGATTGTCGTACGACTCGGGGGTCCGGGACCGCTGAGGAATGCGGCGGCACCGGGTTGGCGTTCTCCTCTCGATCGGCCATCTGACCTGAGGAGCGAACACCGATGTCGGGCACTGTGACGATGTACAGCACCACCTGGTGCGGCTACTGCCGTCGGCTGAAGAGCCAGATGGAACGCGAGGGCATCGCGTACAAGGAGATCAACATCGAGCAGGACCCGGAGTCCGCGAAGTTCGTGGAACAGGTGAACAACGGCAACCAGCTGGTCCCGACCGTGCTCTTCCCCGACGGGTCCGCGCTGCCGAACCCCTCGCTGGCCCAGGTCAAGCAGAAGCTCGGCGTCTGAGCCCGGATCCGGTCCGGCTACCCCTGCCCCTGCCTGATGGGCAGGGGTTCGCCGTACCAGATCTCGATCAGCCGGGCGGCGATGGAGATGCCGAAAGGTGCCAGCACCTCACCGGCCTCTATGGCCTTGCGGTAGTCGTCGCGGGAGAACCAGCGGGCCTCGTGGATCTCGTCGCCGTCGACCTCGATCTCCGACGAGGTGGCGCGGGCCATGAAGCCGAGCATCAGGCTGGAGGGGAAGGGCCAGGGCTGGCTGGCCACGTACGCGACCGGGCCGACGGTGACCCCGGCCTCCTCGGCGACCTCGCGCACGACGGCCTGCTCGATGGACTCCCCCGGCTCCACGAAACCGGCCAGCGTCGAGAAGCGGCCCTCGGGCCAGTGCACCTGGCGGCCCAGCAGGGCGCGGTCCTCGGCGTCGGTGACCAGCATGATGACCGCCGGGTCGGTGCGCGGGTAGTGCTCGGCGCCGCAGGCCGGGCAGCGGCGGATGTGGCCGGCGCCGGCGATGACGGTGCGCTCGCCGCAGCGGGAGCAGAAGCGGTGCATGCGCTGCCAGTTCTCCAGCGCGACCGCGTGCACCATCAGGGAGGCCTCCAGCGGCGGCAGGAGTCCGCCGACCTCGCGCAGGCCCGCCGGGCGCTCGTCGGCGTCGATACGGCCGGGCAGGGCGTCCTTCTGGAGGGCGAAGTAGCGCACACCCTCCTCGTCGATGCCCAGGAAGTAGCGGTGCGCCTCGGTGGGCGGCGCGTCGAAGGACGGCGTCATCACCAGTCGCGTACCGCCCTCGTCAATGTCCTCGACCAGCACCTGGCCGCCGGAGACCACGAAGACCCGGGTGGTGGGGTGGCTCCAGGCCGCCGCCAGCCACGCCTCGTCGAGGCGGTGGTGCGCCGCCCGGTCCAGGCCCGGCTGTGCGAGCGCCAGCGGCCGTCCGGTCAGGTCCGCCGCGAGTCCGCTGCCGCCGATCCCCTTGGTCCCGTTCACGTCTGCTTCCAACTCCCCGTCGCATAAGTCGCGGCGAGGTCGCTCCACAGGTAAGCGGAGGTCTCCACGCCCTTGAGGAGGAGGTCGAGTTCGACCTTCTCGTTCACCGAGTGCCAACCGTCGGACGGCACCGAAATTCCCAGGAACAGCACGGGTACGTCCAGGACGTCCCGAAGGTCGGCCGCCGGACCGGAACCACCCTCCCGGGTGAACCGGATCCCGGTGCCGAAGGCCCGCCCCATCGCGCGCACCACGGACTGCAGCGCCGGGTGGTCCAGCGGCGTCAGGCAGGGGCGGGTCGCGCCCCAGAAGGTGATCTCGTGCCGGATGCCGGCCGGGACACGGTCGGCCACCCACTGGGTGACCAGCCTCTGGATCCGGTCGGTGTCCTGGCCGGCCACCAGCCGGAAGCTCAGCTTCAGCTGGGCCGACGCGGGCACGATCGTCTTGCCGCCGGGGCCCTGGTAACCGCCGTGGATGCCGTTGACCTCGGCGGTCGGCCGGGCCCAGATCCGCTCCAGGGTGGAGTGGCCGGCCTCGCCGTCGGTGGCGTACGACCGGGCCGTACGCAGCCATGCCGCCTCGTCGAAGGGCAGCCCGGCGAAGAGTTCGCGCTCACGGTCCGTCAGCTCGACGACACCGTCGTAGAAGCCCGGGACGGCGACCCGCCGGTCGGCGTCGTGCAGCGCGGCGGCCAGCCGGGCCGCCTCGGTGGCCGGGTTGGGCACCGCGCCGCCGAACGAGCCGGAGTGGATGTCCTGGTCCGGGCCGTACAGGTCGATCTGGCAGTCGGCCAGGCCGCGCATGCCGGTGCAGACGGTCGGTGTGTCCCGCGCCCACATACCGGTGTCCGACACGATCACCGCATCGCAGGCGAGCCGGTCGGCGCGCGCCTCGATCAGGGCGGGGAAGTGCGGCGAACCGGACTCCTCCTCGCCCTCGATCAGCAGCTTGAGGTTGACCGCGGGCGCGGTGCGGCCGGTGGCCGCCAGGTGCGCCCGAACGCCGAGCGTGTGGAAGAACACCTGACCCTTGTCGTCGGCTGCGCCGCGTGCGTACAGCCGGCCCTCGCGGACCACCGGGTCGAACGGATCGGTGTCCCAGCCGTCCTCGCGCGCGGCGGGCTGCACGTCGTGATGCCCGTAGACCAGGACGGTGGGTGCGGCGGGATCCCCGGACGGCCACTCGGCGAAGACGGCCGGGCCGCCCGGTGTGTCCCAGATCTCGGTCACCGGGAAGCCGGTACGGGTGAGCGCGGCCGCCAGCCACTGCGCACTGCCGCGTACATCGGCCGCGCGCTCCGGGTCGGCCGAGACGGACGGGATGCGCAGCCAGTCGGTCAAGTCGTCGATGAACGCGGCCTGGTGGGCCTGGATGTACGTACGGACGGCGCTGTCCGGGGTCGTGCTCATGCGACCGAGCCTATCCGGCCCCGGGGGTCGCCCCGTTGCGCGGGGCACCGCCGGGGGCCCGGTCGTCGTCCAGCAGCAGCCGCTCCAGGGCTGCCCGGCCGGGCAGCGCTGACGGCCGGACGACCTCGCCGGTGCGCACGTAGAGGAAGGCCGCCGAGACCCGGTCCGGCGGCACCTGCCGCTGTTCGGCCCAGGCGATGCGGTAGATGGCGAGCTGGAGGGGATCGGCGGTGGGCGCGCGGTGGGTCTTCCAGTCGATGATCTCGTACGTGCCGGGGCCGGGGCCGCGGTAGACCGCGTCGATCCGGCCGCGGATGACCCGGCCGGCCAGGGTGAGCTGGAAGGGGGCCTCCACGCGGTACGGGGTGCGTTCGGCGTAGGGGGTGGCGAGGAAGGCGTCCTTGAGGGCGGCCAGGTCGCGCTCGTCGGCGATCTCGTCGTCGCCCTCGATGCCGGGCAGCTCCTCAGGGGTGAGCAGGGGCAGCGCCTCGAAGCGGGACTCGACCCAGGCGTGGAAGCGGGTGCCGCGGCGGGCCGCGGGCTGCGGGGGGCGCGGCATGGGGCGGGCGAGCTCACGGGCGAAGCCGTCGGGGTCGGCGGCCAGGCGCATGAGCTGGGAGGCGGTCAGGGTGGGTGGGACGGGGACCTCGCGCACCGTCGCCCGGGCCCGGCGCAGCTCCCCGGCGAGGGCTTCGAGGTCGCGGTCCCAGGAGCCGACGAGCCGGGCCTCCTCGGGGACCAGCCCGGATTCCGGCGTGCGCGGCGCCGGTACGTGGTCGTGGTCGTGGCCATGGTCACGGCCACGGCCACGGCCGTCGGCCAGGTCGTCGAAGGGCGGTTCGGGGGGCGCGGACTCGTAGCGGTCGTCCTGCTCCCCTTCCCTGTCGTCCGGAGGCGGTGGCGGCAGCTCGTCGTCGTCCTCCGGGGGCGGCGGCCAGTCGGGGTCGTCGGCACAGGCGTGGGATTGTGCGTGGGCGTGGACGGGCTCCGGCGTCGCGTCGAGGTGTGCCAGCACCGTCCTGGCCGCCTGGCGGCGCCACTCCAGGGCGGCCGGATCGAGCGGCAGCGGCCAGGCCTGGTCGCCGGCGGCGCCCAGCGACGGGTTCCCGGCCTCCTCGGCGGGCGCCTCGGCCCAGTGCTCGATCTCGCCGTGCCCGGCCTCGCAGTGCTCGCGCAGGGCGTCCAGGAAGTCCGAGGGCCCGAAGGGCTTCTTCTGGGTGGGCCCCCACCAGTGGCCGGAACCGAGCAGCAGCGAGCGGGGCCGGGTGAAGGTGACGTAACCGAGCCGCAGCTCCTCCACGCGGTTGTGGTCGGCCATGGACGTGCGGAAGCCGTCGAGACCGGCCCGGCTCCACTCCGCCACGTCCGGCAGGGTGGCCGCGTCACCGCGCAGCGCGTGCGGCAGCACCTTGGCGTTGGTCGTCCACAGCTCGCGCCCGCGCTCGCTGGGGAAGCCCTTGCGCACGAGGCCGGGGACGGCCACGACGTCCCACTCCAGGCCCTTGGACTTGTGCGCGGTGAGCACCTTGACGGTGTTCTCGCCGCCGGGCAGCGAGCTGTCGAGGCCCTTCTCGTACTGAGCCGCCGTGCGCAGGAAGCCGAGGAAGGCCAGGAGCGTCGCGTCGCCGTCCAGGGAGGCGAAGTTGGCGGCGATGTCGAGGAAGGCGTTGAGGGTCTCGCGCCGCCGCGCGGCCAGCGCGTGCGGCGAGGCGGACAGCTCGACCTCCAGGCCGGTGACGGCGAGCACCCGGTGGAGTACGTCCATCAGGGGATCGGCCAGCGCCCGCCGCAGATCCCGTATCTCGGTGGCCAGGCGGGCGAAGCGCACCCGGGCCTCCGGCGAGAACGGCAGCCGGTCCCCCGGCTCGCCCGCGACGAAGGTCTCCAGGGCGTCGGCGAGCGAGATCACCTCGGCCGGGTCCGTGCCCTCCACGGCCGCCGCCAGCCGGTCCTGCGCATCCCCCCGGCCCGGCACCAGCAGCCGGGCCCGGCGGCCCAGCAGTGCCAGGTCCCGCGCCCCGATCCGCCAGCGCGGGCCGGTGAGCAGCCGTACGAGTGCGGCGTTGGCGGTGGGGTCGTGCAGCACCTCGCACACCGCGACCAGGTCGGCGACCTCGGGCAGATGCAGCAGCCCGGACAGGCCGACGACCTCGACCGGGATGTCCCGCTCGACCAGCGCCGCGTGGATGTCGGCGAAGTGCGAGGTGGTGCGGCACAGCACGGCGATCTCGGCGGGCTCGGTGCCGGTGCGCACCAGATGGGCGACCGAGTCGGCGATCCAGCCGATCTCCTCCGCCTGCGTGGGCAGCAGCGCGCACCGCACCACGCCGTCGCGCTCGGCGCCGGGCGCGGGACGCAGGGCCTCGACGCCCTCGTGGCGCTCGCGCAGCTCGGCGGCCAGGCCGTTGGCCAGGTCGAGGAGCCGCCCGCCGCTGCGCCGGTTCTCCGACAGGGAGAAGCGGGCGGCCGGGGTGCCGTCGGCGCGCGCGAAGTGCGTGGGGAAGTCGTCGAGATTCGCCACGGACGCGCCGCGCCAGCCGTAGATCGCCTGGCAGGGGTCGCCGACGGCTGTCACCGGGTGACCGGTGCCCTCCCCGAACAGCCCGGCGAGCAGCAGCCGCTGGGCCACCGAGGTGTCCTGGTACTCGTCCAGCAGCACGACCCCGTACTGCTCGCGCAGGATCCCGCCGACCTCGGGGCGGGTGCCGGCCAGGGTCGCCGACAGCGCGATCTGGTCACCGAAGTCCAGCAGATCGCGGCGCCGCTTCTGCTCCCGGTACGCGGCCGCGAGCCCGGCGAGGTCCTGGCGGGCCCGGATCGCGGTCGTGACCTCCCTGGCCCAGGCGAATCCGCGCCGCGCGGGGTCGATGTGCTCCAGCCGGGCCGCCAGTTCGCCGTCGTGCGCGCGCAGGCGGTCCAGCGGCACCAGGTGCTCGGCGAGTTCGCCCTCCAGCGCGAGCAGGTCACTGACCAGGGTCGGGATGCCCTTGGTCAGGGCGGGGAACGGGCCCGGCGCGGCGCGCAGCACCTGGGCGGCGAGCTGGTAGCGGGTCGCGTCGGCCAGCAGCCGGGAGGTGGGCTCCAGGCCGATCCGCAGGCCGTGCTCCTTCAGCAGCTGCCCGGCGAAGGCGTGGTAGGTCGAGATCTGCGGTTCCCCGGGCACGTGCTCCGGGTCGGCCGGGTCGGGCTCGGTGACCCCGGCCCTGAGCAGGGCCTTGCGCACGCGCTCCGCCAGCTCGCCGGCCGCCTTGTTGGTGAACGTCAGCCCGAGGACACGCTCCGGCGCGACCTGGCCGGTACCGACCAGCCAGACCACCCGGGCCGCCATCACCGTGGTCTTCCCGGAGCCGGCGCCGGCCACGATCACCTGCGGGGCGAGCGGCGCGGTGACGCAGGCCAGCTGCTCCGGGGTGAACGGGATGCCCAGCAGCTCCTTGAGCTGCTCGGGGTCGGTGATACGGGAGGCCACGGGAGTGAGGCTATCGGGCGGGTCCGACACCGCGGACAAAACCTCCCGCCGGACGGCGGCGGCCTACAGCTCCCCCTTGCGTGTGAGGTGGGTGAAGGACAGCCAGCCCGGCAGCACCGGCAGCCAGAAGGTCAGCAGCCGGAAGAGCAGTACGGCCGGGGTCGCCACGTCGTTGCCGAGCCCGGCCAGCACCAGGGCGGCGGTGGTCGCGGCCTCGATCGCGCCGACGCCGCCGGGGGTGGGCACCGCCGATCCGACCGCGTTGGCCGTGAGGAAGACCACAGCGACGCTGGCGTAGCTGAGGTCGCCGCCGAAGGCACGTACGCACGCGTCCAGGCAGATGACGTTGACGAAGGTGAGGGCGAGCGTGCCGCCGATGCCGGTGATGAGCTTGGCGGGCCGCTGGAGCACGTCCAGCATGCGCGGGATGACCCCGGCGAACAGCGACCGCACCCGGGTCGAGACGAACTTGCGCAGCGCCGGGATCGCCGTCACCACCAGCACCAGCACGCCCGCCGTGAGCAGTCCTGCCATGACGGTCCGCGACGGCGACAGGGAGGGCGTCTTCTCGGTGCCCGTGATGTAGCCGAAGACCAGCAGCAGGCTGATGTGCGAGCCGAGGCCGACCAGCTGGGAGGCGCCGACGCTGGCGACCGCCAGTCCGGGCCGTACTCCGGCCTTCTGCAGATAGCGCGTGTTGAGCGCCACGCCGCCGACCGCCGCCGGGGCGACCAGTTTCACGAACGAACCCGCGACCTGCGCGAGCACGGTTTTGACCAGCGACAGCCGTTCGGGCACGAAGCCGGCCAGCGAACAGGCGGCGGCCACATAGCTGAGGGCGGAGGCCACCAGGGCCACGGCGGCCCAGGCCCAGTCCGCCTCGGCGATGGCGTCCGTCAGCGGCACCCGGCTGATCTGGGACAGCAGGTAGTAGACGGCGATGGCGCCGGCGATGAAGGTGATGAGGGTGCGCGGCTTGATGCGCTCCAGACGGACCGGCTCGACCGGGGCCTGCGGCCGGATGAGCAGCATCTCCTGGCGGATCCGGGAGAGCAGGTCCTCTTCGTGGGCCTCGTCCAGCGCCGCTTCGATCGCCTTGCGCTCGGCCTGTTTGACGGCCTTGGGGTCCAGGTCCTGTGCCTCGGCCGACAGATCCTTGCTGGCCTTCGTCGCGGCGAGGACGGCCTCGCGCTCGCGCTCCCCCCGCTCGCGCGCGAGCTGTTTGAGCATGGCCCGGGTGGTCCGGCTCAGGGCGATCGGCTGGAGCAGCGGCAGCGAGTCGGCGACGCTGTCGGGCCCGAGCACGGCCACCCCCGAGGCGACCGCGCGTTCGGGACCCACCCGCAGCGCCAGCGTGGCCAGCAGCTGCGCGATGTCCATGCGCAGCACGATGTCGCCGGCCGCGATCTCCCCGCCGCGCAGGTCGGTGAGGAAGACCGTGCCGGAACGATCCACCAGAAGCGACTCGCCGATCAGGCGGCGGTGCGCGATACGCCGCGACTGCAGCGCCCTGACCTGCTCCCAGGCGCCGAGCAGAAGCTCGTCGGAGACCGCCTCGTCGGGCAGCGCGTCCAGGGGATGGCCGCCGATGTGCTCGTAGACCAGCATCACCGCGTCCGGGCCGAGCTCGGAGGTGGCGATCAGCTTCGGGGCGTTCGCGCCCGCGGCGATGGCCGCGTAGGCGAGCAGCGCCTCCTGCTCCAGTGCCTGGCGCAGGGACTGCAGGCTGCGCCGCTGGGTGATGCCGCGCAGCGCCAGGCGGCGCCATACGCGGTAGAAGAAGCCGTGCGCCTGCTGCTCGCGGTCCACCACCGTCACGTCCAGCGGCGGGCCGCTCTCCAGGGTGACGAGGTAGCGGCGGCCGCGCTCGGAGTCCGGCGACTCGGGGAACTCCTCCTCGCCCCGGACGGCGGTCAGCGGGGCGAAGCCGACCCTGCGCAGGCCGGCCAGCAGGTGCTGGCCGGTCGGGCGGACGTTGGGCGAGCCGACCGCGTAGAGGGTGCCGTACGCGACGGTCCAGCCGATCAGGACCGTGGTGACGATCGAGAACGGGGTCGTGTAGCCGCCCACCAGGACGGCGAAGGCGTCCAGGATCAGTACGCACCACAGCGCGACACGCCAGCGTGGACGACGGGCCATGCCGACGGCCGTCATATAGGCGATGACGGGCGCCAGATAGCCGTGGACGGGGTCGGTGATCCCGCCGCTGGGCGCGTCGCGGGTGAGCGCGTCCCGGATCGCGGCGGGGGCGGCGTCGGAGACCCACAGGTCGGTGGCGAGCGAGACGCCGTGCGCGAGCACGGCCGCGAGGACGCCGTCCGCGATGCGCAGACCGTCCCGCTTGATCAGGCGCTCGATCGCGAAGGCCACCGGCACGATCAGTACCGCCACGCTCGCGGTGAACCCGGCGAAGGCGATCAGCGGTTCGGGGGCGTGCGTGGCGCCGTCCGCGATGTCCTGCTCGACCCCGGAGGTCGTCGCGTGCGCGAAGCCCGCGATCCCGAGGACGACGGCGATGCCCAGCATGCCGAAGAGGAAGCGCATGAGGTCGACGGGACGGTGGACCCGGGCCGGCAGCAGCGGCTCGTCGCGCGCGACGGGGTCGGTGTGCGCGATGCCCGCGGCGCCGGGCGCCACGGGGCAGCGGGGAAGGGGCTCGCCCGGCCCGCCCTCCGGGACTGCCGGGTCCGCCGGGGCTGATGTGCCTGCCGGGGCTGATGTGTCCGATGTGTCCGGGCTGCCGGGTCCGGGCGGCGGAGGACCGTCACCGTCACCGCGACCGGCGCCTTCGGCGTCGCCGCCGGCCGGGGCCGGGGCCGCGGGGTCGCCGTCCGGCCCGGGGGCCGTCGTGCCGGTGCCTGTGCCGGCGCCGGTGCCCGTGCTGGTTCCGCTGTCGGTCACGGCGTCGCTGTCCGTCCCGTGCGCGGCGGCCGGGGCACCGTCCGCCGGTGGTCCTGCCGCAGGTGCGGCCACGTGCGTCTGCGCAGGCCGAGGCGCGCGGGGGGCCTCGGCCGCTCCCGCGTCGTGCTCACCGGTCGTCGCCTTTTGATCTCGTATCACCAGTCACCTGCCCGGATGATGGTGGCATGAGCCGTCGGCCCATGGGCGCACGAGGGGGCAATTCGCAGGTCGTGCGCAGGTCGCGGCCGTCCGCCGGACCGGGCGGGGGCCCGTTGTCGGTGGGCTGCGGCAGGATGGGCGGGGTGAGCGAGGAACACATGCCGGATTACGCGGAGAAGGTGCTCGCGGTCACCGAGGGGATCCCGCCCGGCAGGGTGATGACCTACGGCGACGTGGCCGAGTGGCTGGGCGAGGGCGGCCCCCGCCAGGTGGGGCGGGTCATGGCGCTGTACGGAGGCGCCGTCCCCTGGTGGCGCGTGGTGCGGGCCGACGGCGGGCTCCTGCCCGGACATGAGCTGGAGGCCCTGGGCCGCTACCGGGCGGAGGGCACGCCGCTGCGCGCGGCCTCCCGCACCACGGAGGGGCACATACCGCGCCTCGACATGCGGCGCGCCCGGTGGGACGGAGCCGGGACGGCCGCGGCGGACCGCGCCGGGGCGGGTGGCTGACGGGGACCGGAGAAGACTCACACCATCCAGCTTCCGCCATCCGCCCCCGGTCCATGCGGACGGCCGTCCGTACGGAGTACCGTCGGCACCCGCGACGGCACCAGACGAAGCACACGAGCACCCACAGAACCGGCGAACCACGTGACCACCTCCTCCTTCACCACCCGAGCGGGGACCGGCACGCGAACCGGCGGCTACCGACTGCTACGGACCCCTCCGGCGCCGGTGACGCCCCCTGTTCTGGACGCGGCCCAGCGCGCGGTGGTCGGACATCCCGGCGGCCCGCTGCTCGTGCTGGCCGGGCCCGGCACCGGCAAGACCACCACCCTGGTCGAGGCGGTCGCCGAGCGGGTGCGGCGCGGCACCGATCCCGGCCGCGTCCTGGTGCTCACCTTCAGCCGCAAGGCCGCCGTCGAGCTGCGCGACCGGATGGCGGCCCGGATGGGGTACGCGGCCGGCGTCGTGGTGCCGACCGCCACCACCTTCCACTCCTTCTGTTACGCCCTGGTCCGGGCCCACCAGGATCCCGAGCTGTTCGCCGATCCGCTGCGCCTGATGTCCGGCCCCGAGCAGGACGTCTTCGTCCGGGAGCTGCTGGCCGGGCAGGCGGAGCTGGAGCGCGGGGGCCGCTCCGAGGTGCGCTGGCCGGACGAGCTGCGGGCCGCGCTCACCACCCGCGGCTTCGCGGACGAGGTGCGGGCGGTGCTGGCCCGCAGCCGCGAGCTGGGACTGGACGAGCGGGCCCTGGCGGACTTCGCGGCCCGGGCCGGCCGGCCCGACTGGGCGGCGGCGGCGGACTTCCTCGCGGAGTATCTGGACGTCCTGGACCTGCGGGGAGTCCTGGACTACGCCGAGCTGGTGCACCGGGCCGTGCTGCTGGCCGAGCGGGACGAGGTCGCGCGGGTGCTCGCCGGGCAGTACGAGGCGGTCTTCGTCGACGAGTACCAGGACACCGACCCGGCGCAGGTCCGGCTGCTGCACGCGCTGGCCGGCGGCGGCCGCACGCTGGTGGCGTTCGGCGATCCCGACCAGTCCATCTACGCGTTCCGGGGTGCCGACGTGAACGGCATCCTCGGCTTCCCCGACGCCTTCCCGCACCGCGACGGCCGCCCCGCCGACGTGCGCGTACTCAATGTGTCGCGCCGCTCCGGCGTCCGGCTGCTGGCCGCCACCCGGCTGCTGACCGCCCGGATGCCGCTCACCCGGCTGCCGTCCGCCGCCGTCCGTGCCCACCGCGAGCTGACCCCCGTACGGGACGGCGGCGCGGTGTCGGTCCGTACGTATCCGACCGCCGGCGCCGAACTCGAAGGCATCGCCGACCTGATGCGCCGGGCCCATCTGGAGGACGGCGTGCCGTGGCGGGACATGGCGGTGCTGCTGCGGGCCGGCGCCCGCTCCATCCCGGGGCTGCGCCGGGCGCTGACCTCGGCCGGGGTGCCGGTCGAGGTGGACGGCGACGACCTGCCGCTGCACCAGGAACCGGCGGTGGCACCGCTGCTGCTGGCGCTGCGCGTCTGCGCGGACGGCGAGGCCGCGGTCGGTGTCGAGGACGCGCTGACGCTGCTCACCTCGCCGCTCGGCGGGATGGACGCCGCCGACCTGCGCCGCCTGGGCAGGGCCCTGCGGGAGGAGGAGCGGACTGCCGGGCGGCCCGTGCCCAGGCCCTCCGACGTGCTCGTCGCCGAGGCGCTGACCGAGCCGGAACGGCTGGCGGCCCACGACCCCGCGTACGCCCGGGGCGCGCAGCGGCTCGGCGCGCTGCTGCGGACCGCGCGCGGCCTGCTGGACGACGGCGGCACCGCCGAGGCCGCGCTGTGGGCGCTGTGGGACGGCACCCCGTGGCCGGCCCGGCTGGAGCGGTCCGCCGCGAGGGGCGGCGCCGCAGGACGCAACGCCGACCGGGATCTGGACGCCGTCTGCGCCCTGTTCGAGACCGCCGGCCGGGCCGAGGAACGTACCGGCGGCCGCGGCGCCCTCAACTTCCTCGACGAACTGGACGCGCAGGACATCGCCGCCGACGTGCTGACCCGGCGGGCGGTGCGGCCGGACGCCGTACGGCTGATGACCGCCCACCGCTCCAAGGGCCTGGAATGGCGGCTGGTGGTCGTGGCGGGGGTGCAGGAGGGGCTCTGGCCGGATCTGCGGCGCCGCGGCTCGCTGCTGGAGGCCGACCGCATCGGCCGCGACGGTCTCGCCGAACCACTGCCGGCGGGCGCGCTGCTCGCCGAGGAGCGCCGGCTGTTCTACGTCGCCGCGACCCGGGCCCGGGAACGGCTGGTCGTGACGGCGGTGAAGGCCCCGGCCGAGGACGGCGACCAGCCGTCCCGCTTCCTGACCGAACTGGGCGTCGAGCCGGTCGACGTCACCCAGCGGCCCCGGCGGCCGCTGTCGGTCGCCGCGCTCGTCGCCGAGCTGCGCGCCACCACCGTCGACCCCGCCGCCTCACCCGCGCTGCGCGACGCCGCCGCCCGGCGGCTGGCCCGGCTGGCGGCGCTGGAGGACGGCGGCCATCCCCTCGTCCCCTCCGCCCACCCGGACCGCTGGTGGGGGCTGTACGAGCCCACCCGCTCCGGTGTGCCGCTGCGCGACCGGGAACAGCCGGTGGCCCTGTCGGGCAGCGCCCTGGACCAGCTCGCCAACACCTGCGCCCTGCAGTGGTTCCTGGGGCGCGAGGTCAAGGCCGAGCCGCCGTCCAGCACCGCCCAGGGCTTCGGCAACGTCGTCCATGTGCTGGCCGACGAGGTCGCCTCCGGGCGGACCGCCGCCGATCTGGACGTCCTCATGGAACGGCTGGACTCGGTCTGGGACGGCCTGGTCTTCGACGCGCCCTGGAAGTCCCAGCAGGAGAAGGAGAACGCGCGAGCCGCCCTGGAGCGCTTCCTCCACTGGCATGTGCGCGAGCGCGGCGGCCGCACCCCGGTCGCCTCCGAGCACCCCTTCGAGGTGACCCTGGAGGCGGGCGACGTCGAGGTGCGTATCCGCGGCAGCATGGACCGGGTCGAGACCGACGCCGAAGGGCGGGCCTACGTCGTCGACTTCAAGACCGGCCGCGCGAAACCCACGGCCGCCGAGGTCGAGCGGCATCCCCAGCTCGCCGTCTACCAGCTGGCCGTCCGCGAGGGCGCCGTCGACCCGCTGTTCGCGGACACCCGTCCCGAACCCGGCGGTGCCGAACTCGTCCAGTTGCGCATCGGCGCCGCGCGGCGCGACGGCGGCGACGCGCTGCCCGCCGTCCAGGCCCAGGAGCCGCTGTCCGGCGAGTGGGTCGGCGACCTGCTCGCCGACGCGGCCGGGCGGGTCCTGGACGAACGCTTCACGCCCTCCGCCGGCCAGCACTGCGCGCACTGCGCGTTCCGCGCGTCGTGCAGCGCGCGCCCGGAGGGCCGGCACGTCGTGGAGTGACCCCGCCCCCGGGCATCGGGCCGGCGGCCTGGCTGCCGGTCGTCACGCAGTCACGCAGTCACGCAGTCACGCAGTCACGCCAGGATCCTGCCGAGGTCGAAGCCGACCGGCTCCTCCAGTTGCGCGTAGCCGCAGTCGGCGGGGTCGCGGTCGTCGCGCCAGCGGCGGAACCGCACGGTGTGCCGGAAGCGGTCGCCCTGCATGTGGTCGTAGGCGACCTCCACCACCCGCTCGGGGCGCAGCGGCACCCAGGACAGGTCCTTGCCCGCGCTCCAGCGGCTCTGCGCACCGGGCAGCCGGCCGCCCGCGTGGGCGTCGGCCTCGGCCCACGCGGCCCAGGGGTGGCCCTGGGCGGACGGCATGCGCAGCGGCTCCAGTTCCCCGATCAGCGCGGCCCGGCGGGCCATCGGGAAGGAGGCGCAGACGCCGACGTGCTGGAGGCGGCCTGCGGCGTCGTGGAGGCCGAGGAGCAGCGAGCCGACGACCGGGCCGGACTTGTGCAGGCGGTATCCGGCCAGGACGCAGTCGGCGGTGCGTTCGTGCTTGACCTTGATCATGACGCGTTCGTCCGGCCGGTAGCCGAGGTCGGGGCGCTTGGCGACGACGCCGTCCAGTCCGGCGCCCTCGTACTGCTCGAACCACTGCCTCGCGAGGTCGAGGTCGGTGGTCGCGGGCGCGATGTGCACCGGGGGCCGGGCGGGGCCGACCGCGTCGACGAGGGCCTGGCGGCGCCAGGTGAGCGGATCGGCCATCAGGGAGGCGTCGCCGAGGGCCAGCAGGTCGAAGGCGACGAAGGAGGCGGGGGTGCGTTCGGCCAGCGTACGGACCCGGGAGGCGGCGGGGTGGATGCGCTCCAGCAGGGCGTCGAAGTCCAGCCGCCCGCCGGTGGCGATCACGATCTCGCCGTCGACCACCGCCCGGGCCGGCAGCCCTTCCAGGACCGCCTCCACCACCTCGGGGAAGTACCTGGTCAGCGGCTTGCCGGTGCGGCTGCCGATCTCCACCTCGTCCCCGTCGCGGAACACGATGGCCCGGAAGCCGTCCCACTTGCCCTCGTACAGCATCCCCGGCGGGATCTTCGCCGCCGACTTGGCGAGCATCGGCTTGACGGGGGGCATCACCGGCAGGTCCATGATCCGATTCTGCGCCCGACAGGCGCGGCCCGCCCGCCGGACCTACCGTGGGCGGCATGGGCGAAGCCATCGAACTGACGGTCGGCGGGCGGTCGGTCAGGCTGTCGAATCCGGGCAAGGTGTACTTCCCCGAGCGGGGCTTCACCAAGCTGGACGTCGCCGAGTACTACATCGCCGTCGGGGACGGCGTCCTGCGCGCGCTGCGCGACCGGCCGACGACCCTGGAGCGGTATCCGGACGGGGTGACCGGCGAGTCGTTCTTCCAGAAGCGGGCGCCCCGGAACCTCCCGGACTGGATCCCCACCGGCCGGATCCGCTTCCCCAGCGGCCGGCACGCGGACGAGATCTGCCCGACCGAGACGGCCGCGGTCGTGTGGGGCGCCAACCTGGGCTGTCTGACCTTCCACCCCTGGCCGGTACGGCGGGACGACCTGGAGCACCCGGACGAGCTGCGCATCGACCTCGACCCGCAGCCGGGAACGGACTACACCGACGCCGTACGCGCCGCGCACGAACTGCGCGCGCTGCTGGAGGAGCTGGGGCTGCGCGGCTGGCCGAAGACCTCTGGTGGGCGGGGCCTGCACGTCTTCGTACCGATCCACCCCGAGTGGGACTTCGTCCAGGTGCGGCGGGCGGCCATCGCGATCGCGCGGGAGCTGGAGCGGCGGATGCCGGAGCGGGTGACCAGCAGGTGGTGGAAGGAGGAGCGCGGCGAGAAGATCTTCGTCGACTACAACCAGACCGCCCGCGACCGCACCATCGCCTGCGCCTACTCGGTCCGCCCCCGGCCGCACGCCCCCGTCTCCGCCCCGCTGCGCTGGGAGGAGGTGCCGGACGCCCGCCCGCGCGACTTCGACCTGGGCACGATGCCGGCGCGCTACGCCGAGGCCGGTGACGTCCACGCCGGGATGGACGAGCCGGCCGCGCTCTGCCGCCTGGACGCCGTCCTGGAGCTCGCCGCCCGCGACGAGCGCGAGCACGGCCTCGGCGACCTGCCCTATCCCCCGGACCACCCCAAGATGCCGGGCGAGCCGCTGCGGGTACAGCCGAGCCGGGCCAGGCGCACGCCGTAGCGCGCCCGGTCCGGCCCGGGGTGACGCGGTGGATCAGTGGTTCCACTGATTGCCGCGGTCACGGTCACGGTCACGATCGCCGCCACGGCCGTGGTCACGGCCGTGGTCACGGTCACGGCCGTGGTCGTTGTCGTTGTCGCAGTCATCGCCGTCGTGGCGGCCGTGGTCGTTCCAGTTGTCGCTCCAGTTGTCGTCCCAGCCGTTGCCCCAGCCGTTGCCCCGGTCGTGGCCCCAGTCGTTGCCACGGTTGT
Organism: Streptomyces sp. RLA131; assembly: GCF_056270125.1. Taxonomy (NCBI): domain Bacteria; kingdom Bacillati; phylum Actinomycetota; class Actinomycetes; order Kitasatosporales; family Streptomycetaceae; genus Streptomyces; species Streptomyces sp. RLA131. The sequence continues at coordinate 5,387,828 of NZ_JBWDOQ010000002.1, read as the reverse complement.
TGCCCCGGTTGTTGCCCCGGTTGTCACCGCGGTTGTCGCCGCGGTCGTCATGACGCCGGTCGCCGCGGGAGTCGTGGCCGTGGTGGGAGTGACGGCCGTGGTCGTGACGGCCGTGGTCGCAGTCGTGGGCCATGGCGGGGGCGGCCGAACCGACGATCGCGGTGAGAGCCGCGGCGCCGATCGCGCCGGAGGCGAGCAGACGACGGATACGCATGGATGTCTCCCTCGGAGAGGACGGGCGGTACGCTTCACAGAGTTACCTCTCGTCACACGATGTGCACGTCTGATGGTCCGAACGGAGCGTGTCGCCGCCCCGGGGCCACTCCCGCCCGAGCCCGGAGGGGATCCCTCGTCCGGGTGAACCGCATGACGATATGCAGCCGCGCATTCACCCACACGGCCTACTGGGATCGCCGCTCCGACTGCGTTCTGTCACGCTCTGCTGACGTAGTGAAGTCAGAGGTCAGCAGAGGTGAGGAGCTTTTATGCCCCGACGCAGCCGGATCGCCGCGACCGCGGTGGCCTCGATGCTGGCACTGGCGCCCTTCGGTCTCCCGGCCGGACCGGCACACGCGGAGGAGGGCACCACGACGGTCTACGCGCACCGGGCGGGGGCCGCGTACGCACCGGAGAACACCCTCGCCGCGATCCGCAACTCGCACCGGCTGGGCGTCGAGTGGGTGGAGAACGACGTCCAGCGCACCAGGGACGGGCAGTTGGTCGTCATCCACGACACGACGCTCTCGCGGACCACGAACGTCGAGAAGCTCTATCCACGCCGATCGCCGTGGCGCGTCGCCGACTTCACGCTCAAGGAGATCAAACGCCTGGACGCGGGCGGCTGGTTCGGCAGGAAGTACGCGGGAGAGCGCGTCCCCACCCTCAAGCAGTACCTGGGGCAGCTCGACAGAACCGGACAGGGCGTACTGCTGGAGCTGAAGCAGCCCCAGCTCTATCCCGGTATCGAGTCGCAGACCCTCGCCGTGCTGCGCGACGACGGCTGGCTGGACCACCACCACGTCACGCGCAAGCTGGTCGTGCAGAGCTTCAGCGCCGCCGCCCTGCGCACCACGCACCGCCTCCGGCCGTCCGTGCGCACCGGCTACCTCGGCACCCCGGACGCGGCCGAACTCGGCAGGTACGCGGCCTTCGCCGACCAGATCAACCCGGCCGAGTCCACCGTGAACTGGACGTACGTCAACGAGGTGCACGACATCCGCGGGCCGCACGGGGCGGCGCTGCGGGTCAACGCCTGGACGGTGGACGACGCCGGGGCCGCCGCGCGACTGATCGCGTTCGGGGTCGACGGCATCATCACCAACAAGCCGGACGTGATCGAGGACGCGGTGGACTGGGGCATCTGACGGTCAGCCGACCGCCCGCCCCTCCCGCACCGGGCCCAGCAGGCGGACGAGCCGGGCGGGTTCCTCGACGCGACGCCGGCCGGGGTGATGCCGACGATGTTGCGGCGCCGGCTCAGGCGCCCGGCAGTGGCGGTTCGGGGGGCCGCCGCACCGGCGTCGACCGCCGCTACGTCGTCGGAGCCGTGGGCGAACCAGCCGACGCCCACCTGGTGCGGCGCGTCCCCGACCCCGTCGCGACTGGGGCATGGGGGTCGCGCCGGAGCGGGTCGCCGCGCACGCGCCGGAGCGGGTGGCCGCTCGGCCAACCGGCCTGGATCGCAGAGAAGTTCACCGAGTGGACCGACCCGGCCTCGCGCCCCGTCGACCGGGATCTGCCGCTGACGCCCGGGGCGGTCACTTCGCGGCGATCGAGGCGCCGGAGCTGCCGACGGGTGGCATACGGGAGTTCTTCGGGAAGATGCGGTGAGCATGCGGCGGGTGGGCCGCATGCTCACCGGCCGCGTCAGTAGACGGGCTTCTGCGGCTCGACGGTGTTGACCCAGCCGATCACGCCGCCGCCGACGTGCACGGCGTCGGCGAAGCCCGCGGACTTCAGCACGGCGAGGACTTCCGCACTGCGGACACCCGTCTTGCAGTGCAGGACGATCTTGCGGTCCTGCGGGAGGTCCTGGAGGGCGTCGCCCATCAGGAACTCGTTCTTCGGGATCAGCTTGGCGCCCGGGATCGAGACGATCTCGTACTCGTTCTGCTCGCGGACGTCGATGATCTCGATCTTCTCTTCGCTGTCGATCCACTCCTTGAGCTGCGCCGGAGTGATCGTGGAGCCCATGGCGGCCGCCTGCGCCTCCTCGCTGACGACGCCGCAGAAGGCCTCGTAGTCGATCAGCTCGGTGACGGTCGGGTTCTCGCCGCAGACCGCGCAGTCGGGGTCCTTGCGGACCTTGACCTGGCGGTACGTCATCTCCAGGGCGTCATAGATCATCAGCCGGCCGACCAACGGGTCGCCGATGCCGGTGAGGAGCTTGATCGCCTCGGTGACCTGGATGGAGCCGATCGACGCGCACAGCACACCGAGGACACCGCCCTCGGCGCAGCTGGGGACCATGCCCGGCGGCGGGGGCTCGGGGTAGAGGCAGCGGTAGCAGGGGCCGTGCTCGGACCAGAAGACGGAGGCCTGGCCGTCGAAGCGGTAGATCGAACCCCAGACGTACGGCTTGTTCAGCAGCACGGCGGCGTCGTTGACCAGGTAGCGGGTGGCGAAGTTGTCGGTGCCGTCGACGATCAGGTCGTACTGGGCGAAGATCTCCATCACGTTGTCGGCTTCGAGCCGCTCCTGGTGAAGGACGACGTTCACATAGGGGTTGATGCCCAGGACGGAGTCCCGGGCGGACTCCGCCTTGGAGCGGCCGATGTCGGCCTGGCTGTGGATGATCTGGCGCTGCAGGTTCGACTCGTCGACCTCGTCGAACTCCACGATGCCGAGCGTGCCGACACCGGCTGCGGCCAGGTACATCAGCGCCGGCGAGCCCAGCCCGCCGGCGCCCACACACAGCACCTTGGCGTTCTTCAGCCGCTTCTGCCCGGCCATGCCCACATCGGGGATGATCAGGTGGCGGGAGTACCTGCGGACCTCGTCGACGGTGAGCTCGGCAGCCGGCTCGACCAGGGGTGGCAGCGACACGAAGACCTCAACAATGCAGGTGGTCGGTAAAGCAGTACGGGTGGTCCTCCCCGTAACACTGCCACGCCCTACTTCATTCCGAGACCGTCATCCCGAGGGGCGAGACGGTTTTCGGTCACATACTGGGCGGCGGCTGGCTCCTCAGCATCCGCGAGGCCTCGTCCCAGTATCCCGGCAGCCCGTCCCAGGCCGCGTGTTCACCACGGTCGGTGAAGAACACCGTGGCCGCGCCCTGCCAGCGGGCCACGCGCATGGCGTTGTCCAGGTGCGGGGCCGGGACGCCGTGCACCATGTGACAGAAGCGCTCCGGAGGGTGGCCCGCGGTCCACTGCGGGGCCTCGGACCAGCGGTACCGCGCCCACGGCCCGCTGAAGGTGACCAGCTGGTCGGCGACCTCCGCATAGCCGGGGTAGGGGTACCGGCCGTGGCCCAGCACGATGTGGCCGGGACCGCCGGCACCGCCGTCACCGCCGGCGGACCCGAGCAGCGCGCGCAGGGTGGCGACGACCCGGCGGCAGTCGGCGAGCCCGTCGCGGGTGGCCGGGGCCCGGTCGAGGCAGAAGCCGTCGACCCGGTACCAGTCCAGGTAGTGGTGGGCGTCGCGGACCAGTTGGGCGAAGGGACGGCCGCCGTAGCGGGCGTCCAGAACGCCCAGGACCGGCACCGCGGCCTCGCGCAGCCGCGCCACCGCCGACGCGCACAGGGGGTCGGACCGGGCGCCCGGCCCGCGCGAGACATTGAGCGCCACCCAGTGCAGCGGTGCCCCCGGACGGGCCAGCTCGGCCCATTCGGCCGGGGCCACCAGCGGGTGGGCGTGGGCCGGTACCCCGAAGCCGAGCCGGTCGCTGCGGCCGAGCGCGCTGCGCGGGCCGGTGGGGGTCAGACGCGGCATGCCGCCTCCATCCAGACATCGGCGAGCGACTCCTCCAGGGCGATCCGCGGCCGCCAGCCGAGCCGGTCGCGCGCGGTGCGCACGTCGGCCTGCTGCCAGGCCCCGCAGCCGTCGGGGTAGGCCACGGGCGGGTCGTCCAGCTCGTGCAGGACGCCCTGGTAGCCCGCGGCGTGTGCCAGCGCGGCCGCCACCTCCCGCATGCGCACAGCCCGGCCGCCCCCGATGTTGACCACGCCCTGCGCGGCCGACAGCGAGGCGGCGTGCACCGCCCGCGCCACGTCCCGTACGTCGATGAAGTCCCGCTGCACACCCAGGCCGGCGAGCTTCAGCTCACCGTCCCCGCTCTGCATCGACCTGCGCAGCGCGTCCGCGAGCCGGCCCAGCGGGGAGCCGGTCGGAGTGCCCGGGCCGACCGGGGTGAAGACGCGCAGCACCACCGCGTCCAGCCCGGAACCGAGGACGAGTTCGGTTCCGGCGAGCTTGCTCACCCCGTACGGGCCGCCGGGGCGCGGCACCGCGTCCTCGGCGGTGCACGAGCCGGCGGGCGACGGCCCGTACTCGGCCCCGCAGCCGAGCTGCACCAGCCGGGCGGTGGCGGCGCTGCGCCGCAGGGCCTCGCAGACGCTGGCCACGGCGATGGTGTTGTGCCGGGTCAGATCGCGGGCGCCGCCGCGGATGGCACCGGCGCAGTTCACCACGACCCCGGGATGGACGGCGTCCATGAAGCGGGCCAGGGCGCCCGGGCTGCCGGTGGACAGGTCGAACCGGACGTCCGCGTCGTCGCTGCGCCCGAGGGTGGTCAGCTGGACGGCGGGGTCGGCGAGCAGCCGTTCTGCCACATGGCGCCCGAGGAACCCGTCGGCGCCCAGCAGGAGGACTCTCATCGTTCATTGCTCCAGATCAGATGGTCTTGTGGGGTGTGGGCCGAGGCCCGGGCGAGCACGACCAGCGCGTACGTGGCCAGGACGAGCGCGGCACTGCCGCAGGCCGTCGTCGCGACCACGTCCGCGCCGACCGGCAGTCGGTGGGAGAGGAGCGCCGCCAGGGCCAGGCCCTCGGCGGCGCATGCGATGCCGGTCGCGGCGACCGCGGCGCCCGGGAAGCCGTGCACGGTGAGCAGGCGCGCGGTGAACAGCAGCAGGCCCAGTGCGGCGGGCCCGGCCAGCGCGGCAGGCGTGACCCGGATCCCGGCGACCGTGAACGCGGCGCAGAGCAGGGCCAGTTGCGCGAGGAGGAATACGGTCAGAGTGCCCGCGAGCAGCGGCCTGACCGCCCCCGCGAACTCCCGCAGGCCTCGGCTCGGCCCCAGGTGCGCCCGGGCCCGCCCGGCGAAGCGGTGTGCGCACCACGCGGCGGGGGCCGCTGCCAGGGCCAGGGCGGTGAGCGCCGCCGTACCGGCCGGGGTGAACACACCACCGGCCGCCCGGCCGCCGGCCGCGCGTTCCGCGTACACCGCGAAGGCCGGCAGCCAGCACGTCCACAGCACCCCGCCCGCCGCCAGGCGGCCCGGCGCCCTGAGCGGGCCCGCCCGCAGGACCCCGATCAGCGCGACCAGCGCCAGCGGCACCGTGACCAGGCCGGCCGCAGGGCCCGCCGCCCGGCCCAGGAGGGCGCCCGCCACGCAGACGGCGCCGGGGAGCAGATGCAGTACGAACCTCGGCGACCCGGCACGCCCCCGGGGCCGGGGAGGCGGCGGCGCCCCGGGCGCCCGGGGCGGCGGCGCCGGCACCGCGTGGGGCACCCGGGCGTAGAGCTCCTCGGCCAGCCCGAACACGTCCCGGTGCCGGAAGTGTCCCGCCGTCCGGTCCGTGAACCCCTGGGCCTCCAGCCCCGCGGCGATCTCCAGCGGGTCCACCGCGCTTGCGCAGAGGGCGCTATGACGATGCATCAGTTTTCTTACGGGGTCGGCGGGTCCGCGCCCCGGGACGGACCGGGGGCGGCGTTCCGGGGAGCCCGGCGGGCCCTGCGGCTCCGGCGCGTTGGACGGCTTCGGCGGGTGCGGCGGCTGCGGCGGCTCGTCCGGCGGGTCCGGCGGGTCCGGCGGCTCGTCCGGCTCCCCTGGTCCGGCGACGGCCTCCGGCAGCGAGGCACCCTGTTGTGTGGTCATGCCGGGTCCTCCCCGGTGGTCGTACCGGCGAGCGCGGGTTCGCGCAGCGCCCAGGCGGGGGCGGTCCAGCGGCCGGGCACATGGGCCTCGGCCGGGTGCGCGAAGGGCACCGGCTCGGCCATCGGGGCGGCGGCGTGGTGCGCGACGAGGTCGAGGTAGATCTCGCGGAAGGCCCGCAGGTTCTGCTCGACGGTGAAGAGCTCCAGGGCGCGCTCCCTGGCGGCCGCGCCCAGCCGGTGCCGCCGCTCGGGGTCGCCGAGCAGCGCGAGGCACGCCTCGGCCAGGGTCCGGGGGTTGCGCGGGGGGACGACCAGGCCGGTACCGCCGATGACCTCGCGTACGGCTCCGACATCCGTGGAGACCGTGGCCCGGCCGCAGGCCATCGCCTCGACCAGGGTCACCGGGAAGCCCTCGACGACGCTGGACAGGACCACCACATCCCCCGCCGCGTACGCCTCCGCCGGGCCGGCCACGCCCGGGGCGCCGAGTTCCTCGAAGGAGACGGGGCTTTCACCGACGCTGACCGCGTCGGCGGCCTCGTCCGGGAAAAGCTGGGCGGCCAGCCCCTGGCAGTGGGCGAGGTAGCCGGCGGAGGCGGGACCGGTGGCGAGGGCGCCGTGGATCACGCGGAGCCGGGCGCGGGGCAGGGTGCGGCGGACAGTGGCGAAGGCGTGGAGCAGGGCGATCAAATCCTTGCCCGGGTCGACTCGGCCCACCCAGACCAGGGTGGCCCCGGCCCCGTCGGCAGCGTCGGCCCCCGCGGCAGCGTCGGCCCCCTCGGCCCCCTCGGCGGAGGCGCGCCCGGCCGCACCATCCGCACCGGCCGCCTCGGCCTCAGCCTCGGCCTCAGCCGCCCCCGCCCGCTCCCCCGCACCGCCCCCGCTCTCCGGGGGAGCCGCGAGTGTGTCCAGCCCCGGGTAGCCGGGGTGGACGGTACGGATCCGGGCCCGGTCGGCACCGCAGTGCTGCTGCCAGCGGCGGGTGTGCGCGTTGCCCGGGGTGACGGCGGCGGCCTCCCGGTAGGCCTCGCCGGCCAGCAGCCGGTGGAAGGCGGCGAGCAGGGCGCGTACGGGGGCCGGGAGCCCGCCGGTGTGGTGGGCGAGCAGCGTCTCGCGGAGCCGTGGCCCGTACTCGGTGACCAGCAGCGGTGTGCCGAAGAACCGTTTGGCCAGCAGTCCGGGCAGCACGGCGGGGCCGCCGGAGACCGCGTGGCACAGATCAGCCGCGGCCAGGGCCTCCCCGTACGGCTCGTACCAGGGCGCGGACAGCGGCCGCAGCGCCCGTTCCAGCCGGTCGGCGGCGGTCAGCAGGTCATGGGCCCCGGCCGCGCCGACCAGGGGGCGCACGCCGGGCGCACGGCAGGCGTCCTCCAGCGCACGCAGCGCGTGCTCGGAGCGCAGCAGGGCCGGGAGTCCGCCGTCCTCGCGGGCGAGTTCCGCGAGGTCGTACAGCGCGGCGGCGAACCGGTCCGCCACGGCCGCCGGGGCCGCGCCGCACTCCGCCAGTGCCCCCGCCAGCTCCCGGAACCGTGCCAGCGCGAGCGACCGCCGGCGCCGGGCCCGGACCGGCACCGCGGCCTCCTCGGGCAGCAGCCCGTGCAGCGGCAGGGTCCGTACGTACGCGGCGTTGCGCGGCGGCGCGTACCGGCCGGCGGTGGCCGCCGGTTCGGTGCGCGCGAGCGCGTAAACCTCGAACTGATGGCCGGTGAGACCGCGGACGAGCCGGTCGCACCAGGCGCCACCATCGCTCCGCGCGTACGGATAGCCACCCTCGGTGAGTAATGCGATGCGCACGTGCGCCCCCCTTCTTCGTCCTCGACTCGGCGCGTTGACGGTATGCCGGGCGGGCAGTGGCGCGTTGGACGGTTGTCCGCCACGCCACCGGAAGGGGTGAACGCGCGTAACCTTCGGTTGCGTCAGGCGTTGCGGCTATGCATGGGCGGCGATCCGCTCACCGACGAAGCTCAGCGCGTCGGGCGCGACGCGCCGCCAGTAGCCCGGGTCGTGCGCCCCGTGCCCGAAGGAACCGGCGCCGGGGAGGACCCTGGCGGCCAGTGCGCGGGCCGAGGCGTGGAACGGGTCCTCCTGCCCGCACCACAGCCCGATGTCGCGTCCGGGCACGCGCAGCCCGGCGGTGTGCCGCAGTGGTTCGACCGCCGCCCACTCCCGGCGGGTGGCGAACGGGCCTACGGCGTGGGCGTCGGCCCAGTTACGGAAAAGAGCCGGGCTCAGCAGCGCGACGGCGCCCAGTCCGGCGCGCTCGCGGGCGTACAGCAGCGATCCGAAGCCGCCCATGGATATCCCGAGCGCCGCGGCCGGTTCGGTGCCCAGCCAGCCGGGCAGCTCCTCCAGCAGCATGCGCTGGGCGGGTCCGTACCAGTACGAGGAGTCGCCGCCGTCGACCGCGGCCAGCAGGAAGGGCTCGGTGCCGGCCCGGACCGCCTGGGTCAGGAACCGCGGCATGCCCAGCCCCACGAAGCCCTCCGCGGACGAGCCCCGCCCGTGCAGCATCACGCAGACCGGCAGCCGCGCGGCCTCGGCCGCGGAGATCCCGTGCGGCGCGATCGTCACGAGCCGGGCCCGCGTGCCGCGGGCCTTCGAGGTGACCTCGCGGCGCGTGATCCGCCCCGCCGCAACGTCGGGCACCGTCCCGACCGGCCCGGTCCAGCCGAGGCGACGGCGCAGCGCGACACTGCCGGGCAGCACTTCGGTGGCCACCCCGGCGCCGCCGGCCGCCGTGGCCACCGCCGCCGCACTCGCTCCGCCGATGATGAATGCGCGTCGCCGCACGCGGTCTCCTCTTTCTCGGTCCCTCGGGCAAAGCTCCGACGGGCCAGGGTACGTACCGGCGCGCGCACCCCGGCCCGGCGGGGCCTCAGGCGGTGACCAGCGCCCGCCGGGCCGCCCGCCGGGCCGCCGACTCGGCCGGGTCCAGCACCGGGACGGCCGCCAGCAGGCCCTGGGTGTAGGGGTGCCGGGGGTCCTCGTAGACCTGGTCGGCGGGGCCGTCCTCGACGACCCGGCCGGCCCGCATCACCAGGACCCGGTCGCTGACCTGCCGTACGACGGCGAGGTCATGGGCGACGAAGACCAGTGACAGTCCCAGGTCGCGCTGGAGTTCCGCCAGCAGGGCGACGACCTGGGCCTGGGTGGTGACGTCGAGGGCGGAGACCGGTTCGTCACAGACCACGAGCCGTGGCCCGGGGGCCAGCGCGCGGGCGATGCCGACGCGCTGGCGCTGGCCGCCGGAGAACTCGTGCGGGTAGCGGTCGTACCAGGCGGGGTCGAGTCCGACCCGCTCCAGCAGTTCGCGTACCCGGGCGACGACGGCGCGGTCGTCGAGTTCGCGGGCGGCGCGGAGCGGGTCGGCGATGGACTCGCCGATGCTGCGGCGGGGGTTGAGGGAGGAGACCGGGTCCTGGAAGACCATCTGCAGGGCGCGGCGCGGAAGGTGGTGGCGCAGTTCGCCGCCGGTGGGCTCCAGCAGCCCGACGAGCATCCGCCCCAGGGTCGTCTTGCCGCTGCCGGACTCGCCGACGACGCCGAGGGTCTCGCCGCGCCGCACGGTCAGCGAGACGTCGTCGACGGCGACGGTCCGGCCTCCCCGCCGGCCGAACTCGCGCCGCAGGCCGACCGCTTCGAGCAGTACGTCCTCCTGCGGCGGGCGCGGCGGCCGCACCGCGTCGACCCGGGGCACGGCGGCGACCAGCGCGCGGCTGTACGGCTCGCGCGGGGCGCTCAGTACACCGGCGACGGGACCGTGTTCGACGGCGCGGCCGTCCTTCATCACCAGGACCTCGTCGACGCTGCCGGCCACCACGCCCAGGTCGTGGGTGACCAGGAGCAGGCCCATGCCGGTCTCGGCCCGCAGGTCGTGCAGCAGGTCGAGGATCTGGGCCTGGACGGTGACGTCCAGCGCCGTGGTCGGTTCGTCGGCGATCAGCAGCCGGGGCTCGCAGGCCAGGGCCATCGCGATCAGGGCCCGCTGCCGCATGCCGCCGCTGAACTCGTGCGGGCGGGAGCGGGAGCGCCGGGCGGCGTCGGGGATGCCGACCCGGTCCAGCACCCGCACCGCCCGTTCACGGGCGGCCCGCCGGCCGGCCCGGGAGTGCACCCGGTACACCTCGGCGATCTGGTCGCCGATGGCGTAGTACGGGTCGAGGGAGGACAGCGGGTCCTGGAAGACCATGGCGGCCCGGCCGCCGCGCAGCCGGCGCAGCTCGGCGTCGTCGGCGGCGTTCACATCGGTGCCGTCGACCAGGACGGAGCCGCCGGTCCGCGCCCCGGTCCCCCGGTGCAGGCCCAGCAGGGCGTACGCGGTGGCGCTCTTGCCGCTGCCGGACTCCCCGACGATGCCGAGGGCGCCGCCGGGCGGCAGGGTGAAGCTCAGTCCGTCCACGGCGCGCACGTCGGACGGAAAGTCGACGGTGAGGCCGGTGACCTCCACCAGAGGTGTCATGCCAGGACCACCCGTCGGTCGGCCAGCGCGTACAGGACGTCCGCGAGGGCGTTGGCGAGTACCACAAAGAATCCGGTGACCAGCACCAGCCCCACCACGATCGGCAGGTCCTTGCTCTGCACGGAGGTGACGAGCTTCTGGCCGAGCCCGGGCAGCCCGAACAGCGTCTCGGTCAGGACCGCGCTGCCGAACATCGTCCCGAGGTCCATCGCGGAGAGCGCGATCACCGGGGTGAGCGCGCCGCGCAGGGCGTGCCGCACCGTGATGGCCCGCTCGCCGACCCCGTAGGCGCGGAAGGTGCGGATGTGATCCTCGGCGAGGGTCTCCAGCATGGAACTGCGCGTCAGGCGCGCGTACTTGGCGGACTCGATGAGCCCGAGCGCGAACCACGGCAGCAGCATGTTCCAGAACCACCCCTGCGGGTCCTCGGTGAGCGGTACGTAGGTCGGGAAGGGCAGCCACTGCAAGGTGGCGCAGAAGACCATCAGCAGCACGATGCCGACGACGAAGACGGGGGTGGCGGTACCGGCCAGGGTCAGCGCGGTGAGCGCGCGTTCGGTGAACCGGCCCCTGCGCAGAGCCGACAGGACGCCGGTGCCGACGCCGAGCACCGTCCACACCACGAGCGCGCCCAGCGCGAGGGAGGCGGTGGCGGGCAGCTTCTCGACGATGACGGAGGTGACGGGCCGGCCGCTCTGGTACGACAGGCCCAGGCAGGGCGCCGCGCAGTGGGCGACGGCGGTGCCGGTGCTGTAGTCGTGTCCGGCGACCAGGCCCTGCAGGAAGTGCCCGTACTGCACATGGACGGGTTCGTCGAGGCGGAGCTGCTCGCGCACCGAGGCGACCTGCGCGGGGCTGCACTTCTCGCCGCAGGCGATCTGGGCGGGGTCGCCGGGGGCGAGGTAGAAGATCGCGTACAGGACGGCGGAGAGCGCCAGCAGGACCAGGACGGCGCTGCCGAGGCGGCGCAGGACGAAGCGGGTCATCGGACGGTCTCCTCGCGCTGCCGGCGGCGCCCGGTGCCCACGTTGAGCCGGCCGGCGGCGCGCGGGTCGAGGGCGGTGCGCACGCCGTCGCCGAGCAGGGTGAAGGACAGCACGGTGACGAAGAGCGCGGCGGCGGGCAGCAGGACGTACATGGGGTCGGCCTGGTACCAGGTGGTGGCGGTGGAGAGCATCTGGCCCCAGGAGGGGGTCGGCGGCTTGACGCCGACGCCGAGGAAGGACAGGCCGGCCTCGCTGACGATGTTGGTCGGCAGCAGGATCGCGGCGTAGGTGATGACCGGCGCGGCCAGCGAGGGCAGCAGTTCGCGCCGGGCGATCCGCCAGGTGCCCGAGCCGCCGAGGCGGGCGGCGGCGACGTAGTCCAGGGACTTCAGGGTGAGCGTCTGGGCCCGTACGATCCGGGCGGTGCCGCCCCAGCCGAGCAGGCCGATGACCAGCATCAGCAGCACCGGGCGCGGGAAGCCGTCGGGCACCACGGCCATGAGCGCGATGGCGAGGACCAGCCCGGGCAGGGCGAGCATGAAGTCGGTGGTGCGGCCCAGCAGGTTGTCGGTGAAGCGGTTGCCCAGGCCGGACGCGAGGCCGACCCCGACGCCCAGCAGCACCTGGACGACGGTGGCGCCGAGGGCGACGACCAGCGAGACCCGGGAGCCCTCGGTCAGGCGCGCGAACAGGTCCCGGCCGGTGCCGGGTTCGACGCCGAGCCAGTGTTCGGCGCTGACGCCGCCGAAGGAGCCGAGCGGTACGCCGCCGGAGGCGGAGTCGACCAGGGCCGCGTGGTACGTGGTGGTGTCCTGGCCCTCGGCGGCGGCGAGCAGCGGGGCGGCCACCGCGACCAGGACGAGCAGCGCGATGACGGCCGAGCCGGCGGCGGCCGCGCGCTGTGCGCGCAGCCGCCGCCAGAACTGCCGCGCGCCGGGCGGCGGGGCCGCCGCGCCGGACGCCGTCGGTTCGGTGGTCACTTGACCGCGACCTGCGAGGGGTCGAGGACGCCGTCCCAGCCGCTGATGACGATGTTCCTGACGTCCTTGCCGTACAGCCGCTTGTAGACCGGGTGGAAGAGCGGCACGACCAGGGCCCGCTCGCCGAGCTTCTTGTCCAGGGCGCCCCAGCGGGCGGCGGCGGCCTTGGCGTCGGTGAGCTTGTTGATCGCGTCGATCTCCTTGTTCACCGACGCGTCGTCGAGCTGCGCGTAGTTGAAGTTGGAGCCGTCCTTGACGATCTGCCGGCCGTCGAAGAGCGGGGCGAGGAAGGGGCCGCCGGAGGGCCAGTCGGCACCCCAGTGGGCGAGGAAGAAGCCGGGTTCGGTGCCGATGTCGGCGATCTTCTCGCGGTAGGCGTTGTCCTCCAGGCCGTCGAGCCGGACGGTGATACCGGCCTTCTTCAGCGCCTCCTGGACGGCGGTGGCGATCTCGGGGCTGGTCGCGAAGTCCTTGGCGGTGGAGTGGGTGAGGGTGATGGTCAGGCCCTTGGCGTAGCCGGCCTCCTTGAGCAGCGCGCGGGCCTTGGCGGCGTTGCCGCCGCTGCCCGCCGGGAAGGCGTCGTAGGGCGTGTAGCCGTAGGACGCCTGCTCGGGCAGCACGGTGGTGGCGGCCTTGGCGAGCGCGGAGCCGCCGGCGGCGTTGACGACGGTGGTGCGGTCGACGGCGTACGAGATGGCCTCGCGCACCTTGGCGTTGTCGAACGGCTTCACCTTCGGGTTGAAGGCGAGGTAGTTGATGTAGCCGAACTGCCCGGTTCCCACCCGGCTCGCCAGGCTCTTGTCGGCGGTGACCTTGGCCAGCTCGGCGGGGCCGAGGTTGGTGTCGGTGGTGATGGCCGCCGCGTCCGTGCCGGAGCTGGTGGCCAGCCGCTGGTTGATCACGGTGGAGGACAGCCCGGAGCGTACGTCGATCCGGTCCGGGTAGGCCTTGCGCTCGGTGTCGGTCTTCGCCGACCAGTGGGTGTTGCGGACCAGGACCAGGTGCTCACCGTCGTTCTCGTTCTTCAGCACCTTGTACGGGCCGGAGGATACGGGGTGTTCCTCGTACTTGGTGCCGGTGTCCTTGGCCTTCGGGACCGGCGCGAAGGAGGTCTGGGTGGCCAGGAAGGGGAAGTCGCCCTCGGACTTGTTGAGGTGGAAGACGATGGTCTTCGCGTCCGGGGTCTCGATGGAGTCCAGGCCGGCCTTGTCCTTGTACGGGCCCCGGTAGTCGGTGCCGCCGATCAGCCAGTCGCGCAGGTACGGGGCGCCGCCGGACAGTTCGGCGGCGAAGGAGCGCTCGATGCCGTACTTGATGTCGGCGGCGGTGATGGCCGTGCCGTCCTCGTACTTCAGGCCGTCCTTGAGGTGGTAGGTCCAGACGGTGGCGTTGCCGCTGGGCTCGCCGGTGGTGGTCGCCAGGTCCGGCACGACCTTGGCGCCGGCCGCGCCGTTCTCCCGGTTGCGGGTGGTCAGGGTGCGGAAGACCAGCGAGGGGATCTTGCCGCCGCCGGAGGTGTAGAGCCGGGCCGGGTCGAAGTCCTCCTGCGGCTGGCTGTTGAGGACGGTGAGCGTGCCGCCCTTGTGGGCGGTGCCGCCGCCGGCGCCGGCGCCGCTGTCCTGCGGGCCGCACGCGGCGGCCCCGCCGGTCAGGGCCAGTACGACGGCTGCCGCCGCGGCGCGGCGTGGTGGGACGGACAGTGGGCGCATGGGGGTGACCTTTCGCGGCGGCGAGCCGGGGGAAAACGGCGGCAGGGCATGACGGAGCCGGCCGGAATGACAGGTTCCGAACCGGTGGGAGCGCAGCGGGACGCGGAGGCGGAACAGCCGCCTCTACGCGTCGGGCGAGCGGGTGGTCAGCGACAGAGGATGTCGGCCACGGTGTGCCCGGTCACGCCGATGAGCGCCAGCTCAAGGCTGACGTAGCGAGGTGCGTGACGACCGGACATGAGAAAAAGATTGCGTGATGCATGTGTCCGATGTCAAAAAAGGATGAGCGTACGACCGGAGAGTGGGCCGCGTCACCCCTTGGGGTAGGGCCACGGATTGGGCTTGCAGGTCACCCCGTTCAGGGTCAGCCACTTCGTCTGCTGCATCATCACCGGGGCGAGCGCGCCGTTCCTCGGGCACACATCGTGGCGGTGCCCCAGCCGGTGACCGACCTCGTGGTTGATCACCATCTGGCGGTACATGAGCATCCGGGCCGAGGTGTACGTCTTCGAGCCCTGGGCCCAGCGGTAGGCGTTGATCATCGTGCGCGCGGTCGACGCCGAGTCGCACGACACGTTCTCGACCGAGGTGTCGAGACCGGACTTGGCACACCACTCGGCCGTCGTGCCCGGGCTTGCCAGCGTCACTACGGCGTCGGCCCGGCCGCTCGACACCCGCTCGAAGGTCATGGTGCCGCCGTGGCCCCAACTGCGCTTGTCGTTCAGGGTCTTGAAGACGGCCTCGGCGAAGACCCCGCCGTCCAGCGGCAGTCCCTCCTCGACGTCGACCCGGACCCGGTACACCGTGCCCTTCCCGGGCGCCTTCTGGTGCCCGCCGACGGTGCGGAACCGCCCGGACAGGGCGAGGTCCGCCTTGAGCGGGTAGGCCTGCCGCATCGCCTGGTCGTACGAGAGCGTGGCCACCGGCGCCGAGGGCGAAGCGGAGGCCGACGGCGTCGACCGCCCGCCGGAGGACGCGGCCGCGCCGTCGGTGGCGCGGGTGGTACCGGCCGACGCCCCGGCCTCGCCGCTCTGCTTCCCGGTTCCCGCGAACTGCCCGGCGACGACCACGGCGAGCACCGTCACCACGGCGGCCGCCGCCGCGCCACCCAGGGCACGGCCGCGGCCGCCGCCCGGTCCGGGCTCCTCGGCGGCGGATTGCGGGCCGGGACCCGGCGGACCGCCGGCCGGACCGCCGGCCGGGGCGTCGAAGGCGTCGACGAACTCCTTGCGCGGCCCCGGGATCCGCGCCCGCGGCCGCTGTCGGCCCGGCATCCGGGGCGAGGCCGGCGGGGCGGGGAAGGGGGTGTCTCTGTCACCCTCCAGAAGCTCGCCCAGGTCCGGTTCGAGCAGCCCGGAACCGGCCGGGCCGGACTCCCAGGAGTCGGCGGCACCCCAGGCCGTGTGCTCGCGGTGCTCGGGGTGGGCGAGGGCCCACTCCGGACGGCGGCCACGGGCCGGCGGCGGCGGGGTGGCCGTGCCTTCGCCGGCGCGGCCGCGGCCGCCGGCCCGGCGGCGCCCGGAGCCGGGAGCGGCCTGGGACGGCGGGGGGCCGCCGGGCACGCCCGTGGTCCCGGAGAACCCGGACATCCCGGGTATCCCGGGTATCCCGGATGCCCCGGATATCCCGGATGCGTCGTCACTGCGGCCGTCACGGCCGCCCGGTGCGCTGTGCCTGCCCATCGGCTACTTCAGGCCCCCGCCCGTCTCGCTCGTCCGGTGTGTCTCGTCCAGCAGGTCCCGTACCGCACGGGCCACCAGATCGGGGTGCTCCATCATCGCCACGTGGCCGCTGTGCGGCAGCGCCAGCAGCCGCGAGTCCCGGAAGGCCCGGCTCGCCCGCCGCGCCATCCGGAAGGACACCAGCTTGTCCCGGCCACCGTAGACCAGCAGGGTCGGCGCGAGTACGCGTTCGGCCTGACGCCACAGCGACTGCTGGCCGCCGAGGGTGTACGCGTCCAGCACCCCGCGCGCCGAGCGCGACAGCGCGTCCCAGAAGTACGGCAGCTCCGCCCGGCGCCGGTACTCCGACGCGTGCTCGGCGAAGACCTCCTCGCTGACCAGGTCCGGCTCCCCGTAGCAGAGCGCCAGCAGCTCCCGCGTACGCCGTTCCGGCGCCCAGTCCCGGGTCGCCCGGGTGACCAGGGCGGCGACACCCGGCACGCCGAGCAGCCCGGTGGGCAGCGCGCTGCGCTGCGGCGGCAGTTCCGGCAGGGCGGGTGAGACCAGGGTCAGCGTCCTGACCAGGTCGGGCCGGACGGCCGCGACCTTGGTGGCCACCGCCCCGCCGAGCGAGTTGCCGAACAGGTGCACGGGGCCGCGCCCGCCGGTCTCCAGCAGCCGTACGACCGCCCGCGCGTGCCCGGCCACCGAGTAGTCGCCGTCGTCCGGCGGCGGGGAGTAGCCGAAGCCCGGCAGATCCAGCGCCTCGCAGCCCAGCCTCTCGTCCAGCACGGCCATGAGCGCCGACCAGTTCGTCGACGAACCGCCCAGGCCGTGCACGAACAGGGCCGGCTCCCGCCCCTCCCCCGCGTCCGCGCGCGACCGCACGGTGAGCGTCAGGCCCGGCAGGACCACCTCGCGCACCGCCTCCCCCTCGCCGGCTCTCGGCCCGGAGGGCGGCACGGGCACGGCGGCGGCGAGTACGGCCTCGGGGGATTCCGTCGACGACATGCGCGCAATATTACGAGACGATCACGCGTGCGATCACCTGTTCGCCCTCACAGGTCCTCCGCATTGGTTGTCGCTCTGCACCTCCGGGCACTCTCTCCTACGCTCGCTAGGTAGGGGGATGTGAACGGACGGGAAGCGCGAGAGAGGACGAGCCGTGTCCGACGACACCGATACATTCGAAAACGCCTTCGACAGCGAAGCTCACGAGGGCGACGACAACGAGCTCGACCTGGAGGCCCCCGAGGCCGACACCGCGGAACAGCACATCGAACTGCTCCAGCACCGCGACGTCCCGATCACCGAACGCCCCGACGACGCCGATCCGGCGGACGCCGCCGACCAGAGGCGGGTCGTGGAGCTGGACGAGGACGACTACCGCTAGAGGCCGGCCGGGCACGGCCCGCAGCAGCGTGCCGGGCGGCCCCGGGAGGCCCCGGGAGGCCGCCCCGGAGTACCGGGTGCTGAGAATGTGCGTTCGGGCGGCGCTATGTGCCCCTACTGAAAAGTACGATGGCCACCGCATGCACTGAACGACACACTTGGGAGGCGGCGTGACAGCCATCGAGCAGACAGAGGCAGCGCGCCCACGGGGCACGCGGCTTCCGCGCCGAGCCCGTCGGAACCAGCTGCTGGGCGCGGCCCAGGAGGTGTTCGTCGCCCAGGGTTACCACGCCGCCGCGATGGACGACATCGCCGAGCGGGCAGGGGTCAGCAAGCCCGTGCTCTACCAGCACTTCCCCGGCAAACTCGATCTGTACCTGGCCCTGCTGGACCAGCACTGCGAGTCCCTGCTGGAGTCGGTGCGCACCGCGCTGGCCTCCACCACCGAGAACAAACTGCGCGTCCAGGCCACCATGGACGCCTACTTCGCGTACGTGGAGGACGAGGGCGGCGCCTTCCGGCTGGTCTTCGAGTCCGACCTCACCAACGAGCCCGCGGTACGCGACCGGGTCGAGAAGGTCTCCCTGCAGTGCGCCGAGGCCATCTGCGAGGTCATCGCCGAGGACACCGGGCTCTCCACGGAACAGTCCATGCTGCTGGCCGTCGGTCTCGGCGGCGTCTCGCAGGTCGTCGCCCGCCACTGGCTCGCCAGCGGCAGCCCCGTCCCCCGTGACCAGGCCGTCCAGCTGCTGACCTCCCTGGCCTGGCGCGGTATCGCCGGCTTCCCGCTGCACGGCGCGGAGCACTGAGTCCTTGTTCGCTGTAGGCGTGCGGTCATCGCGATCAGCACGCCGCGTACGGGGCTAATGTTTGCTTCGTACACAGCACCGCCAGACCATCGGAGGGACAAAGCCGTGGAGGTCAAGATCGGCGTGCAGCACGCGCCGCGCGAGATCAACATCGAGAGCTCGCAGTCGGCCGAGGAGGTCGAGAAGGCGGTATCGGACGCCCTCTCCGGCGCTTCCAAGCTGCTGAGCCTGAAGGACGAGCACGGCCGCAAGGTGCTTGTGCCCGCCGACAGGCTGGCATACGTCGAGATCGGCGAGCCGGCCGCCCGCAGGGTCGGCTTCGGCGCCTCGCTCTAGGCCGTGTTTTGGGCGCGTGCGTTCACGCATTCGCGCCCGACGCAGTTTTGGCGCCCCGGGGGGCGGGGTAGGACCGTCATCGTCCGCCACGATCCCCCGGGAGGGCCACAATGTTGTGGGAAGCGCTCGCCTTCGTCGCACTGGGGCTGGCCGCCGCGTACGGCGCGGTACGGCTGCGTCCCGAGCGTCTGCCCGGCCGCGCCCTGGTGCTGGCCACCGGCCCGGTCGCCGCGCTGGTCGGCGGCCTGCTGGCGCACACCGTCCTCGGCCCCGGCCATGTGCTGCTGGGCCTCGCGGCGGCCTTCGCCGTCGCCGCCGCCCTGCTCTCGCTGCTGATCCGCCCGGCGGACCGGCAGGGCCGCAGGCCGTCATCCCCGCACCCCGCCTAGGCCGTGCTCCGGTGCCCCCGGTCCGGTGACTGAGGGCACGGCACAGCCACCGCCCTACGCGGCCAGCCCCAGCGCGGCCATCCGCTTGGTGTGCGCCTCGGTGATCCGGGTGAACATCCGGCCGACCTCCGCGAGGTCGAAACCGTCCGCGACGCCGCCCACCAGCATCGTGGAGAGCGCGTCGCGGTCCGCGACGACCCGCTGGGCCTGGGACAGGGCCTCGCCCATGAGCCGGCGGGCCCACAGCGCGAGCCGGCCGCCGACCCGGGGCTCGGCCTCGATCGCGGCGCGGACCTTCTCCACCGCGAAGGACGCGTGACCGGTGTCGTCGAGCACCGACAGCACCAGCTCACGGGTGTCGGAGTCGAGCCGGGCCGCGACCTCACGGTAGAAGTCGGAGGCGATCGAGTCGCCGACGTACGCCTTGACCAGGCCCTCCAGCCAGTCCGACGGCGCGGTCTGCCGGTGGAACTCGTCGAGCGCCGCCGCGAACGGCTCCATGGCCGCCGTCGGCTCGGCCGCGATGGTGGTGAGGCGGTCCCGCAGCTGCTCGAAGTGGTGGAACTCGGCGGTGGCCATCGCCGCGAGCTGCGCCTTGTCGGACAGGGTCGGTGCCAGCTTCGCGTCCTCCGCGAGGCGCTCGAACGCGGCCAGTTCGCCGTAGGCCAGCGCGCCGAGCAGATCCGTCACGGCGGCGCGGTACTGCGGTTCGGCGGAGGCGGCGGCCCAGTCGAGGGCGGCGATCCCGGTCGGCGCGGGAACAGGTTCGGTGGTCTCGTCAGGCGTCTCCATGCTGGGCACAATAGCCCGCCCGGGCTGGGCCGCGACCACGCCGTGCGGGGGCGCCCGGCGACGGTGTCCCGTACCCCGGGCCGTACCCCGTCCGCATCCCGGGAAAATCCGTCCGCCGCGGCTGCGTGATTCCGGGGTACAGTGATATGAGCCCGCCGGTATCGCACAGGCGGGTGAATGCATGAAGCACATGAATGCAATGGATGCCCGGTCGCTGGCCCGATCGGCTCCACGACCGCCCTCCTCACATGGGGAGGGGCCCACTTTGCGGCATGAGCCAGGTACGAGGGCAGTGGTCCCGCGCTTCTCAGCCACCCACGGCTGTGTACTCACCCCTTGCGCGGTCAGCGCCACCAGTGCGCTCGACCCCCTTCACCGCTCAGCGTCGCGCACGAAAAAGAAGAGGCAGCGTCCTGACTACCACCACGACTTTCCGCAGTCTGGGGATCCTTCCCGAGACCGCCGAGGCCCTTGAGGCCGTCGGCATCATCACCCCGTTCCCGATCCAGGAGATGACGCTCCCCGTCGCCCTCGCGGGCAACGACGTCATCGGCCAGGCCAAGACCGGCACCGGCAAGACGCTGGGCTTCGGCCTGCCGCTGCTGGAGCGCGTCACCGTACCGGCCGACGTCGAGGCCGGCCGCGCCCGGCCCGAGGACCTCGTCCCGGGCCCGCAGGCGCTGGTCGTCGTCCCCACCCGCGAGCTGTGCCAGCAGGTCACCAACGACCTGCTGACCGCCGGCAAGGTCCGTAACGTCCGCGTCCTCGCGATCTACGGCGGCCGGGCGTACGAGCCCCAGGTCGAGGCCCTCAAGAAGGGCGTCGACGTGGTCGTCGGCACCCCGGGCCGGCTGCTCGACCTCGCCGGGCAGAAGAAGCTGAACCTGGGCCACGTCCGCGGGCTCGTCCTCGACGAGGCCGACGAGATGCTCGACCTCGGCTTCCTGCCGGACGTCGAGAAGATCATGGACATGCTGCCGCCCAAGCGCCAGACGATGCTGTTCTCGGCCACCATGCCGGGCGCCGTCATCGGCCTGGCCCGCCGCTACATGTCGCAGCCCACGCACATCAGCGCCACCTCGCCGGACGACGAGGGCGCGACGGTGGCCAACATCACCCAGCACGTCTTCCGCGCCCACAACATGGACAAGCCCGAGCTCGTCTCGCGCATCCTCCAGGCCGACGGCCGGGGCCTGGTGATGGTCTTCTGCCGTACCAAGCGCACCGCCGCCGATGTCGCCGAGCAGCTGGAGAAGCGCGGCTTCGCCTCCGGCGCGGTCCACGGCGACCTCGGCCAGGGCGCCCGCGAGCAGGCGCTGCGTGCCTTCCGCAACGGCAAGGTCGACGTCCTGGTCTGCACCGATGTGGCAGCCCGCGGCATCGACGTCGAGGGCGTCACCCACGTCATCAACTACCAGACGCCGGAGGACGAGAAGACCTACCTCCACCGCGTCGGCCGCACCGGCCGCGCGGGCGCGTCCGGTATCGCCATCACGCTGGTCGACTGGGACGACATCCCGCGCTGGAAGCTCATCAACAAGGCGCTGGACCTGCCCTTCGACGAGCCGGAGGAGACCTACTCCACCTCCGAGCACCTCTACGAGCTGCTGGGCATCCCGGCCGGCACCAAGGGTGTCCTGCCGCGCGCCGAGCGCACCCGTGCCGGGCTCGGCGCGGAGGAGGTCGAGGACCTCGGCGAGACCGGTGGGCGTGGCGGCCGTGGCCGTAAGCCCGCCGCCGCCGCGGCACCCGCCGTGGAGGAGGAGCGTCCGGCCCGCACCCGTACCCCGCGCCAGCGGCGTCGCACGCGCAGCGGCCAGTCGGTCGAGGCGGAGGCCGCCCTGGCCACCGCCGAGGGGGTCACCGAGACCCCGGCTGCCGCCCCGGTCGACGCTCCGGCCGAGGTGGCGGAGGACGCCGCCGCCAAGGCGGCTCCGCGCCGCCGCCGTCGGACCCGCACCAGCACGGTCGTCGCCCAGGCCGAGCCGGCCGGCGCCGTCGAGGCCGCCGCCCCGGCGGCTCCCTCCGCGGACGCGGTCTCCGACGACTCGTCCGCCGAGGCCGCGGACCCCGCCGAGGCCAAGCCGGCCCGGCGTCGCCGCCGCACCCGCGCGGGGGCCGGTGCCGGCGAGAGCTGACACCCGCCCGACATCCGCCTCCCCGGAAGGGCCGGTCACCGCGAGGTGGCCGGCCCTTCCGGCATGTCCGGCCCCCGGACCGGGCCCCGGCCCGGACCGGCATACGGACGGGACAGGTGTGTCCCCTGAGATGCGCCTTACACTGGCAGGAACGCCAGAGCCCCCGGAGGAGCCGCCGTGCCAGCCGCACAGTCGCCCACGCGCACCGTAGATCCCACGGCGCGGCAGGATCCGGGCGGCACGGCACCCGGCGGCGCGGTGACGCTCGACTTCACACTGCTCGCGGTCGCCATCGCCGGCGTGTCCCTGTCGGCCCCGTTGATCGCGGCGACCGCCGCGCCCGCACTGGCGATCGCGTTCTGGCGCAACGCCATGGCGGTCGGTGCGCTGAGCCCCTTCGCCCTCGTCCGCCACCGGGGCGAGCTGCGCGGCATGGGACGGCGGGCGTTCCTGCTCTCCCTGGCCGCGGGAGCCGTGCTGGCGCTGCACTTCGGACTGTGGCTGCCGAGCCTTTCGATGACCTCGGTCGCGTCCTCGACGGCTCTGTGCACGACCACGCCGATCTGGACGACGCTCGTCCTGCGCCTGCGCGGTCACCGCCCGCCCGCCATGGTCTGGGCCGGTACGGTGCTGGCGGTGGTCGGCGTGGTGATCCTGACCGGGGTCGACCTGTCCCTCTCGCCCCGGGCCCTGGCGGGCGACGCCCTCGCACTGGGCGGTGGCATCGCGGCGTCGGCGTACGTCCTGCTGGGGGCCGAGGTCCGACGGACCGTCAGCACGACCGCGTACACCTACGTCTGCTACTCAACGACCGCGCTGGTGCTGCTCGCCGCCTGCCTGGTCTCCGGCTCGGCGCTCGGCGGGTACTCCGGCACGACCTGGCTCAAGCTGGTCGTGCTGACCGTGGCCGCGCAGCTGCTCGGCCACAGCCTCCTCAACCGCGTGGTGCGCGGCCTCGGACCGTCGACGACCTCGACGGCGATCCTGCTGGAGACACCCGGCGCGGCCCTGATCGCGGCCCTGTGGCTGGGCCAGACCCCGCCGGCCGCCGCCTACCCGGCCCTCGGCGTGATCCTGCTCGGCCTCGCGCTGGTGATCCGGGCCGGCCGCAGGAGCTCGTAGGCCCGGCCGGCCGGTCGGCCGGTCGGCCGGTCGGCCGGTCAGAGCCAGCCGTTGCGGCGGAAGCCCCGGTGGATGGCGAAGCAGACCGCGACCATGCCGGCCAGCACCATGGGATAACCGAAGCGGTAGTGCAGCTCGGGCATGTGGTCGAAGTTCATCCCGTAGACGCCGGTGATCATCGTGGGGACGGCGAAGATGGCCGCCCAGGCGGTGATCTTGCGCATGTCCTCGTTCTGGACGACGGTGGCCTGGGAGAGGTTGGCCTGCAGGATCGAGTTCAGCAGGTCGTCGAAGCCGAGGACCTGCTCGTGGACGCGGGCCACATGGTCGGCGACATCGCGGAAGTACTTCTGGATCTCCGGGTGGACCACCCGCATGGGGCGCTCGCTGAGCAGTTGCATGGGCCGCAGCAGCGGCGACACGGCCCGCTTGAACTCCAGTACCTCGCGCTTGAGTTGGTAGATGCGCCCGGCGTCGCCGCCGCTGCGCGAGGAACGGCCCTGGCCGGCGGAGAAGACGTCGATCTCCACCTCGTCGATGTCGTCCTGGAGGGCGTCGGTGACGGCGAGGTAGTCGTCGACGACCTGGTCGGCGATGGCGTGGAAGACCGCCGACGGGCCGTGGGCGAGCAGCTCGGGGTCGTCCTCCAGGCGGTGGCGCAGCGCGCGGAGCGAGCCGTGGCCGCCGTGCCGGACGGTGATGACGAAGTTCCGGCCGGTGAAGACCATGACCTCGCCGCTCTCCACCACCTCGCTGGTGGAGGTGAGTTCGGCGTGCTCGACGTAGCGGATCGTCTTGAAGACCATGAACAGCGTGTCGTCGTACCGCTCCAGCTTGGGACGCTGGTGGGCCAGGACCGCGTCCTCGACCGCCAGCGGGTGCAGCCCGAAGACCTCGGCGATCCCGGAGAACTCCTGCTCCGACGGCTCGTGCAGGCCGATCCAGACGAACTCCGGGTTACCGGAGCCGCTCCCGGAAACGCCACCGGAGCTGTCGTCGCCCCGTACCCGGGCCAGCGCCTCACGCGGGCTCAGATGGTCGCTGCTGCGGCGGCCGTCGCGGTAGACGGCGCAGTCGACGACCGAGCTGGACAGCGGGGCGGCGGGGCGGCTCGGGCCGTAGTCGTACGAGGCGTGGCTCTTGCGCAGGCTGGGACGGGGACGAACGACTGCGCGCAGGTCGCGGATCATCGACATGGCAAGCTCCCTCACGGACTGGCCGACGGCATGGTGCCGTACTGAGTTCTGATCAAACCGGGGTGATCACAGCGCAGTTCACAGAGCTCTTCCGGTACGTGCCGGCAAACCCGGGGATTCCGTGTTTCGTTGCCCGCGAGGCGGGAAAGAAGGGGGAAGCCTGGGGATCAGAAGGTCAGATGCCGGGAGGAAGAGCTGCCGGTACTGCACGGTCGACTAGGATCCATTGCAGCCCCACCTCCTCCGGCCGGTCCCCGCTGGGGGAAGATGTCCCTGGCTATCAGCGTGATTAACGTAGCCAGCGGCCAACCCTACCAGGGGGCGCCGCCGTAACCGCTGCGCTTTGCCTGTTCGATACGCGCTCTATGCTCCCTCCATGGTCGACGTACTGGAGCTGGTGGAGGCGCGGCTGCGCATGGCGTTCGGCGCGCCGGACAGCCGGGCGGCGGTGACGTTCCTGGGCACCGATCGGATCGAGGTCCTTCGTTTCGCCGACGCGCGGGCGGGTCTGGTGCGGTACGCGACGCTTGGGATGTCGCGCGAGCCGATGAACGACCCCACGGCCGCCGTGGCGGATCCGCTGCGCGGCCCGCGCGCCGAACTGGTGCTGTCGCTGCGCCCCGGGGAGGCCGGCACCGACGGGGTGCTGCGGCCGCTGGCCGTGCTGGCCGCCTCGCCCCAGGTCGAGGGGGTCGTGGTCGCGCCGGGGAACTCGCTCGACGTCGGTGAACCCCTGTGGCCAGGGGCACCCTTCTCCGCGGTGCTGGTGGCCGAGCCGGGCGGCCTGGTCGAGGACCTGGTGCCGGACCCGCCCCTGGACCCGGTGCGTTTCTTCCCGCTGCTGCCCATGACGCACACCGAGGCGGCGTGGAAGCGGGTGCACGGCGCGGGCGCGCTCCAGGAGCGGTGGCTGCGGCACGGCACCGACCTGCGCGACCCCGCTCGCGGCGCGGTGCCCCTCGGTTAGGGGCTGCCTCCTCTCGGTCACGGGCTGTCGTCCCCCCGCCTCGCCAACGGCATATGACGCGCCGATCCACGCCGGACGGGTGATCGTCCTTGACGCGGGCACGGTGCGGGAGGACTGTTGGGCGTTATGAGGGGCGAACCCAGTTGCCCGAAGTGCGGTGGCCGGGTCCGCGCACCCGGGCTCTTCTCCGACTCCTGGCAGTGCGACGAGCACGGCGCCGTCCATCCGCTGCAGCCTGTCGTCCCGCCCAGCGTCGAGGCGCTGGGCGTGGTGGTGAACCGCGCCCATGTGCCGGTGTGGATGCCGTGGCCGCTGCCGGTGGGCTGGCTGTTCACCGGTGTGGCGTCGGCGGGCGACGACCGGGCCGGCGGCCGGGCGACAGCTGTGGCCTGTTCGGGGCCAGGACCGCTCGGCGGGCCGGGCGAGATGGTGCTGGTGGCCGAGGAGCTGGGGGTCGGACTCGGTGCGCGCTTCGCGGGCATCGCCGGTCCCGACCCCGGGCCGCAGATGTGTGCCGGCAAGCCGCCGGCCGCCAAGGTGACCGCCGCCGGGCGGGTGACCCCGCTGTGGCATGTGTCCGGAGTGCCGGCGGACCGCGCGGTCTTCGCGGGCGAGTCGTTCGGCCTGTGGCTGTGGGCGGTGGTCTGGCCGGAGGAGTCCGGGCTGCTGCTGTACGACGAGCTGATACTGACCGACCTGCGCGACGCGGGGGCGGAGGTCGACCTCGTACCGTGCGGGGCGTTGTCACCGCGGCTGCTGTCCTGAGCGCGACCCCTGGGATTCAAAGGATTCCACGGCGGCTATCCTGGCAATTCCGGTATTCACCGCCCCCGGATCAGCTGCCGACCGCCTTGGAGTTCACGCCGTGCGCATCGACCTGCACACCCACTCCACGGCGTCCGACGGCACCGACACCCCGGCCGCGCTGATCCGCGAGGCGGCGGCCGCCGGGCTGGACGTGGTCGCCCTCACCGACCACGACACCGTCGGCGGCCACGCGGAGGCCGAGGAGGCCCTGCGCGAACTCGGCGCCCCGCTCACCCTGGTGACCGGCGCCGAGCTGTCCTGCCGGATCGACGGGGTGAGCCTGCACCTGCTGGCGTATCTCTTCGACCCCCGCGACCCCGAGCTCTTCCGCGAGCGCGAACTCGTGCGCGACGACCGGCTGCCGCGCGCCCGAGCCATGGTCGGCAAGCTGGTCGAGCACGGTGTGCCGGTCACCTGGCAGCGGGTCGCCGACATCGCCGGTGACGGCGCCGTGGGCCGGCCGCACATCGCGCAGGCGCTGATCGAGGCGGGCCTGGTCGGCAGCATCGCGGAGGCCTTCACCCCCGAGTGGATCGGCCCGGGGGGACGCGCGTACGTCGAGAAGCACGAGTTCGACCCCTTCGAGGCCGTCCGGCTGGTCAAGAACGCCGGCGGCGTCACGGTCTTCGCCCACCCGGCCGCCGTCAAGCGCGGCACCTGCGTCCCCGACTCGGTGATCGCCGGCCTCGCCGCCGCCGGTCTGGACGGCATCGAGGTCGACCACATGGATCACGACGGGCCGACCCGGGCGCGGCTGCGCGGTGTGGCCGGCGAGCTCGGGCTGCTCGTTACGGGCTCCAGCGACTACCACGGCACCCGCAAGACCTGCCGCCTCGGCGACGAGGTCACCGACCCGGAGGTCTACGGCGAGATCGTGCGCCGCGCGACCGGCGCCGCGCCCGTTCCCGGCCTCGGCTGAGCTGGCCCTACCGGCCCTACCGGCCCCACCGGCCCCACCGGCCCTGAACCTACCGGCCGCGAACAGACCGGCCCCGCACCGCCCCGACCTGATCCGACCTGCCGCCGCCCCGGCCCGCGCCCCATCAGAAAGCACGCCCGCTCCGCCATGGACCTCTTCGACCCGACCCTGTTCGGGTCCGTGTTCGTCACGCTCTTCGTGATCATGGACCCGCCCGGTATCACCCCGATCTTCCTCGCCCTCACCTCCGGCCGGGCATCCCGCACCCAGCGCCGGATGGCCTGGCAGGCCGCCGCCGTCGCACTCGGTGTGATCACCGTCTTCGGTATCTGCGGCCAGCAGATCCTGGACTACCTGCATGTGTCCGTGCCCGCGCTGATGGTGGCCGGCGGGCTCCTGCTGCTGCTGATCGCCCTGGACCTGCTCACCGGCAAGGCGGACGAGCCGACGCAGACCAAGGACGTCAATGTCGCGCTGGTACCGCTGGGCATGCCGCTGCTCGCCGGGCCGGGGGCGATCGTGACGGTGATCCTGGCCGTGCAGAAGGCGGACACCGCCGGGCAGCGGGTCTCGGTGTGGGTGGCGATCGTGGCCATGCACGCGGTGCTGTGGCTGACCATGCGCTACTCGCTGCTGATCATCCGGCTGATCAAGGACGGTGGCGTGGTCCTGGTGACCCGGCTGTCCGGCATGCTGCTGTCGGCCATCGCGGTGCAGCAGATCGCCAACGGGATCTTCGGCTTCATCCGCGGCGAGGGCTGAACAGGCCAAAGGGCCCCGTACGTCCTCGTACGGGGCCCTACCGCGTGAAGCTGGAACTGTCTCCTCTACTCCGCCGGGCGGATGTAGAGGCGCTGGCCGGTCTCTGCGGCCTGCTGAACGATCTTCTTGACGGAGGCGGCGTCCACGACCGTACTGTCGACGGCGGAGCCGTCGTGGTCGTTGAGGCGCATGATTTCGAAGCGCATGGGCTTCTCCCTTCGTCCGGGCACTCCTCCATTGGAGAGGTGAGCTGCTTCGCAGCGATTGCTTGTCCGTTAAGTCTGGATTGCGTGATGCTCAGCGCGCATCTCGGACTTCCAGATCCATGAGTGCACAACCAACTATCCCAAAAAAACATTCCGTACGCTAACGAAAACTTTTCCGAGCCTAACTACCCACCGGTAGCCACTACACTCCGTCCGCCTCCGGTTGTGCCCGCGCACCGCCCCGATCGACAATGTGACCTCTATGAACGACGACGCTGTCCTGGCCGCCATCGAGCGGACCAACGAGCTGCTGCAACGCGTACTCGCCGAGGTGGCCACCACCCCGTCGACCCACGCGGTCTTCGTCGACGCCGGGTACGTCTACGCCGCCGCCGGCCGGCTCGTCGCGGGGACGGAGGACCGGCGCGGCTTCGAGCTGGACGCCGAGGCCATCATCGAGGCCTTCATCGACAAGGCGCGGACCCTCTTCCCGGACAGCCGGCTGCTGCGGGTGTACTGGTACGACGGCGCCCGGCGCCGTATCCACACCACGGAACAGGAGCGGATCGCCGAGCTGCCGGACGTCAAGGTCCGGCTCGGCAACCTCAACGCCAGCCGGCAGCAGAAGGGCGTCGACTCGCTCATCCGCTCCGACCTGGAGTCACTGGCCCGGCACCGGGCCATCAGCGACGCCGTGCTGATCGGCGGCGACGAGGACCTGGTGTCGGCGGTCGAGGCGGCCCAGGGCTACGGCGCCCGCGTCCACCTGTGGGGCATCGAGGCGGACAGCGGCCGCAACCAGGCCGACCCCCTGCTGTGGGAGGTCGACAGCCAGCGCACCTTCGACCTGGAGTTCTGCAAGCCCTACGTCACCCGGCGCACCACCCCCGTCTACGGCGACCTGGCGGCCGGCGCGGGCCCCGTCCCGACCCGCGACGACGTCCACTTCGTCGGCGCCCGGGTCGCCGCGCAGTGGCTCTCCACCCGCGGCCGGGAGGCGCTCGCCGAGCTGCTGCCCGGGCATCCGTATCTGCCGCCCAACTACGACCAGGAACTGCTGATGGAGGCCGAGGCGATGCTCAGCATCTCCCTGCGCGGCCACGGCGACCTGCGGCGGGTGCTGCGCGACGGGTTCTGGGAGCACCTGCAGGCGCAGCTCTAGCCGGTGCGGTGACCGGCACTGTTCACCGGGACCGCCTGGTGGCCGCTTCGTCCTCGATCGCCGGACGCGCTAGGCGGTGCCGGCGCCGCGCCAGAAGGCTGCCAGGGCCTCCGCCGTGGCGGCCGGCCGCTCGGAGTTCGGGGAGTGCTCGGCGCCGTCGATCACGACCCGGGCAGCGCCCAGCCGCCCGGCCATGTCGTCCAGCCAGGGCACCGGCCAGGCGTGGTCCACCGCGCCGGACAGCACCAGTTTGGGGAGCGGGACGGCGGCCAGATCGGCGACCCGGTCCGGCTCGCCGATCAGCTGCCGGCCGGTGACGATGAGCTGCTCGGGGACGTTGCCGAGCCAGCGGCGGTGCATGAACGCGTCCACGTCGTCGGCGGCGTCGACGGCGGTCACGCCGTCCACGCCGTCCACCGCCCCGGCCGGGGCGGTGCTGGTGCCCGCGTCCTCGACGTCCAGCTCGCGCATGGCCCGCCAGACGGTCTCCAGGTCGAGCCCTGCCAGCGCGTCCACCAGCATCTTCGTACGGGCCTGCTGGGCGCTCTCGATCGCGGCCGGCCCCGAACTCATCACCGTCAGCGAGGCCCACGGGCCGGGGCCGGTCGCCAGCACCGCCCGGCGGGCCACCAGGCCGCCCATGGAGTGCCCCAGCAGATGCACCGGGCCGTCCGCGAGGGCCCGCGCCTGGGCCACCACGTCCGCCGCCAGTTCCTCCTGCGCGTAGGCCGCCTCGGAGCGCGGGCCGCCGGTCTCGTACTGGCCCCGGCCGTCGACCGCGACCGTACGGAAGCCGGCCACCGCCAGCGGCTCCAGCAGGGCGACGAAGTCCTCCTTGCTGCCGGTGAAGCCCGGCACCAGCAGCGCCGTGCCGCTGACCGCCGTTCCCGGCGGCGGCGTGGTGTCCAGCACCGCGAAGGCACCGCGGGCGGTCTCCAGGCGGTGGGCTCGGGTGTGCTCGGACAGCGTGAGGAAGGGAGGCCTGCTCATGCCCCTGAGGCTAACGGTGCGGGGTTACGCAATAGGGTTCAGGTATGACGCAGAGCGTGGAGCAGACGCTCCTCGACCGGGCCCTGGTCGAGGAGGCCGCGAAGAAGTCCGGCCTGGTGTGGGTCGCGGCGGCCGACGGCGGGGCCCCGCCGCAGGCCCTCTGGCACGCCTGGGTGGACGGCGCCGTGTGCGTCGTCGGCGACGGCGAGGGCGAGCAGCCACTGCCGGGGCTCACGGACGGCGGTACCGCCACCGTCACCCTGCGCAGCAAGGACAAGGGCGGCCGGCTCGTCGCCTTCCCCGCCACGGTCACCGAGCTGGAACCCGGCGGGGAGGCCTGGACCGCCGCCGTCGCCGAGCTCAAGGGCAAGCGTCTCAACGCCCCCGACGGCGAGGCCATGACCGGCCGCTGGGCCCGCGACTGCCGCGTCCTGCGCCTGACGCCCGCGGGCGCTCCCGCGCAGCGCCCCGGCAGCATGCCCTCCGGGAGCGGCGCGGCGGCCCCCGTGGTCACCGCGGCGACCACCCGCCGGGCCGCGCCGGCGGCCCTGCCCCGGCTGCTCTTCCGCAGGAAGCGCGGCTAGGCCCAATGCCGTTGCCTTTGCTGTAGGCGTACTGTGCTTGGCAGTTCGTCCCGGGGGTGGTTCGGATGGCTGCGAGTGTGTCTGACTTATCGGGTCTCGGCCTGTTGACCTGGGTGTATCCGCCAGGCTTGGTGGACCGGGTGGTGACGGCGTGCGGCCGTGCCGAGCGACGTCAGCGGCTGCTTCCCGCGCGGCTGGTGGTGTACTTCGTGCTGGCGTTGGCCCTGTTCTCACCTGCCCCGTATCTGGAAGTGATGCGCCATCTCGTCGAGGGCTTGCGGGGCTCGGGGCTGCTGGGCAACTGGCGTGTTCCGGCGAAGTCCTCGCTGTTCAGGGCCCGGCAGCGGCTGGGCTCCGAGCCGCTGCGGGTGCTGTTCGCCACGACCGCGAAGCCGATGGCGACCGAGGCGACGCCCGGCGCGTTCTGGCGGGGCTTGCGGCTGCTCGCCGTCGACGGCACGTGCTGGGACGTCGCGGACAGTGAAGCCAACGAGACTGCCTTCGGACGTCCGGGCAGTGGCCGCGGGTCGGGCAGGAGCGCGTTTCCGCAAGTGCGGATGGCAGCTCTGGTGGAGATCGGCAGCCATGCGGTGCTGGACGCGGAACTGGCCGGCTGCCGCACCGGGGAAGTCACTCTGGTAGGCCGCCTGCCGCGTTCGACCGGCCCAGGTCAGCTGGTCCTGGCCGACCGTGGGTTCCTTGGCGTCCCGTTGTGGCAGGCGTTCACCGCCACCGGCGCCGACCTGCTGTGGCGGGTGCCCGCCAACCGCGTCCTGCCCGTCACCAAACAGTTCCGCGACGGGTCATGGCTCTCACACATCAGAGCGAGCGGCGGCCCGGCCCGCAAGGAGCCGGTTGTGGTCCGTGTCCTGGCCTACCGGCTCAAGGACCGGGCCGGTGAGGGTGAGACCGACGACTATCGCCTGGTCACCAGCCTGCTGGACGCCCGACGGTATCCTGCCCGGCAGCTGGCCGCGCTCTACCGCGAACGCTGGGAGATCGAGTCCGTCTTCGCCGAGATCAAAACCCATCAGCGTGGCGCACGCGTCGTGCTCAGCAGTAAAACACCCGACGGTGTTCACCAGCAGATCTGGGCACACCTGCTGGTCCACCACGCTCTGCGGGAACTCATGCTGAGAACGGCTGCCACCCGTGGCCTGGACCCTGACCGGGTCTCCTTCACCGAAACGCTGCGCTCTGCCCGGCGCAGCGTGACCGTCACGCCGGGCAGTTTTTCCCCCTGACCTCCTGGTCAGAGCACTGGTGATGCTCGAGCAGGACCTCCTGGAACGGCTCCTGCCCGTCAGACGCCTCCGCAGCCAGCCCCGCGTGGTGAAACGCAAGATGTCCAACTACCGCCTCAAGCGAACTGAACACCGTTCCTGGCCACAGCCGACCCGCACCGGACCTCAAGCGGTCCTCATCACAAGACCCCAGCCCGCAAGCCCGTAACGCAACGGCATTGCGGCTAGGCCCTGCCTGAACCGGCACCGCCTACGACGTCACGGACTTGCCGTAGTCCACGACGTCGTCGCCCTCGGGCGCCCGCAGGGTGAAGTCCTGGCCCCAGTCGTCGAGCGTGAGGGTGCCGGCGTCGCCGGCGCGCTCGTAGCGCAGCGGGTAGGGGGTGCCCTCCAGGGAGACGTCGAGGGTGCCGCCGGAACCGGCGTCGGCGGTGACGGCGATCGTCCGGGTGCCGTCGACGGAGCGGTGGTCACCGACGGCGAGTTCGCCGTCCAGGACGAAGAGGCCGTCGAGCAGCACCTCCTTGTCGGTGAAGCCGCTGAACTGCCGGTAGGCGGGGTCGCCGGTGGGCACCTTGACGTACTTGTTCTTGAGCTTGGCGCCGACCTCGTCGCCGTAGAAGTCGGCGCCGGCCTTGAGGTAGAGGTCGTCGCCGACCCGGAGAAGTTCGAAGGTGCTGCCCGTGGCGGTGACCTCGCCGACGCCGCCGTTGTCGCGGAGCTTCATGTCCAGCCGGTAGGTCTTGCCGTTGCTGGAGACGGTGCCGGAGAGCCGGACCGCGTCGGCCGCCTTCGCGGCGGTGCGGGCGCGCTTCTCGATGGTCCTGGGCGGGAGCTTGGCGACGCCGTTGGTTCCCGCGTCCGGATCGCCCGCGCAGCCCGCCGTCGCCGTGAGCGCGAGGGCCGCGCCCGCCACCCACCGAACCCACGACACGTGTGATCTTCCTCCTCGAAGCGGAGCCGAGGCTACCGCAGCGTACCGTCACGCCGCGAGGCCCACGGAGCAGTCCGCCGCGCCCACCATGATCGGGGCGGGCTAGCCTGACCGTATGGCTGCCGGTACCTCCAGGATCTTCGTCTCGCACCTCGCCGGCGTACCCGTCTTCGATCCCAACGGGGACGAGGTGGGCCGGGTCCGGGATCTGGTGGTGATGCTGCGGGTCGGCGGGCGCCCGCCGCGCGTGCTGGGTCTGGTGGTGGAGGTGGTGAGCCGCCGCCGGATCTTCCTGCCCATCACCCGCGTCACCGGGGTGGAGTCCGGCCAGGTGATCACCACCGGCGTGGTGAACATGCAGCGCTACGAGCAGCGGCCGACCGAGACCCTGGTGCTGGGCGAGCTGCTGGACCGCCGGGTCCGGCTCACCGACAGCGGCACCGCGGGAAGCACCGCGGGAAGCACCGCGGGAGGCCCCACGGGGGGCGAGGAGGTGACCGTGCTCGACGTGTCGATGCTGCGGCTGCCGGCCCGCCGCGACTGGGAGATCGACAAGGTCTTCGTCCGCCGGGGCAAGGGCGGCGCGCTGCGGCGGCGCGGGGAGACCCTGACGGTGGAGTGGTCGGCGGTCAGCGGCCTCTCGCTCGACGAGCACGGCCAGGGCGCGGCGGCACTGCTGGCCACCTTCGAGCAGCTGCGCGCCCCCGACCTGGCGAACGTGATGCACCATCTGTCGGCCAAGCGCCGCGCGGAGGTCGCGGCGGCGCTCGACGACGACCGGCTGGCCGATGTGATGGAGGAACTGCCGGACGACGACCGGGTCGAGATCCTCGGCAAGCTCAAGGAGGAGCGCGCCGCCGACGTCCTGGAGGCGATGGCCCCGGACGACGCGGCCGACCTGCTCTCCGAGCTGCCGGAGGAGGAACAGGAGAAGCTCATCGGGCTGATGCAGCCGCACGACGCGGCCGACATGCGCCGGCTGCTGGCGTACGAGGACCGCACCGCCGGCGGTCTGATGACCACCGACCCGATCGTGCTGCGCCCGGACGCGACCGTCGCCGACGCCCTGGCCCGGGTCCGCAACCCGGACCTGTCGCCGGCGCTGGCCGCGCAGGTCTATGTGTGCCGGCCGCCGGACGAGACCCCGACGGGCAAGTACCTGGGCACCGTGCACTTCCAACGGCTGCTGCGCGACCCGCCGTTCACGCTCCTCGGCTCGATCGTCGACAGCGATCTGCGGCCGCTGCCGCCGGACAGCCCGCTCCAGGTCATCACCAGCTATCTCGCGACGTACAACATGGTCGCCGCACCCGTCGTCGACGAGGTCGGCTCCCTGCTGGGCGCGGTCACCGTCGACGACGTCCTGGACCACATGCTGCCCGAGGACTGGCGGGAGACCGACTATGAGTGATGACCGCCCCCGCGTCCGCCTGGACCAGCCGCGGGCCCGCCGGCAGCGTCTGCTGCCGACGTACGACCCCGAGTTCCTCGGACAGCTCTCGGAGAAGATCGCCCGCTTCCTGGGCACCATGCGGTTCATCGCGTGGATGACGGCCGTCATCATCATGTGGGTGCTGTGGAACATCTTCGCGCCCGACCATCTGCGCTGGGACCGCTATCCGTTCATCTTCCTGACCCTGATGCTGTCGTTGCAGGCCTCGTACGCGGCCCCGCTGATCCTGCTGGCGCAGAACCGCCAGGACGACCGTGACCGCGTCAACCTGGAGCAGGACCGCAAGCAGAACGAGCGCAGCATCGCCGACACCGAGTACCTGACCCGGGAGGTGGCCTCGCTGCGCATGGGCCTGGGCGAGGTGGCCACCCGGGACTGGATCCGTTCCGAACTGCAGGATCTTCTCAAGGAACTGGAGGAGCGGCGTCTCGCGGAGGTCTCCGCGCTGCGTGACGAAGGCGACGACCGGGCACCCTGACGGGCGCCGTACCATCGACATCATGGCTACCGAAGCGTACGACTCCCCCACCACCGACGCGGTGCGCGCCGCGCTCGCGACGGTGAACGACCCGGAGATCCACAAGCCGATCACCGACCTCGGCATGGTGAAATCGGTCGACATCACCGAGGACGGCGCGGTCACGGTGGCTGTCTATCTGACGGTGTCGGGGTGTCCGCTGCGGGACACGATCACCCGTGAGGTCACCGAGGCGGTGTCCCGGGTGGCCGGAGTGACCGGTGTGACGGTCGAGCTGGACGTGATGAACGACGAGCAGCGCCGCGAGCTGGCCTCCTCGCTGCGCGGCGGCCAGGCCGAGCGGGAGATCCCGTTCGCCAAGCCGGGCTCGCTGACCCGGGTGTACGCGGTCGCCTCCGGCAAGGGCGGCGTCGGCAAATCCTCGGTGACGGTCAACCTCGCCGCCGCGATGGCGGCGGACGGGCTGAAGGTCGGCGTCGTCGACGCCGACATCTACGGGCACAGCGTGCCGCGCATGCTCGGCGTGGAGGGCCGGCCCACCCAGGTCGAGAACATGATCATGCCGCCGTCGGCGAACGGCGTGAAGGTCATCTCCATCGGCATGTTCACCCCGGGCAACGCCCCGGTGGTGTGGCGCGGGCCGATGCTCCACCGCGCGCTCCAGCAGTTCCTGGCGGACGTCTACTGGGGCGACCTGGACGTGCTCCTCCTGGACCTCCCGCCGGGCACCGGCGACATCGCGATCTCGGTGGCCCAGCTCGTGCCCAACGCGGAGATCCTGGTGGTCACCACCCCGCAGCAGGCCGCCGCCGAGGTCGCCGAGCGGGCCGGTTCCATCGCCGTACAGACCCACCAGAAGATCGTCGGCGTCGTCGAGAACATGTCCGGCATGCCGTGCCCGCACTGCGACGAGATCATCGACGTCTTCGGCTCGGGCGGCGGCCAGCGGGTCGCCGAGGGCCTGACCAGGACCACCGGCGCCTCCGTGCCCGTCCTCGGGCAGATCCCGATCGACGTGCGGCTGCGCGAGGGCGGTGACGACGGCCGCCCGGTCGTCCTGACCGACCCCGAGTCCCCCGCGGGCTCGGCCCTGCGCACCATCGCCGGCAAGCTCGGCGGCCGCCAGCGCGGCCTCGCGGGGCTGTCCCTGGGGATCACGCCGCGCAACAAGTTCTGACCGCCGCGCGCCGCCGCCGGACGGGCTGACGAGCCGGCCCGTCCGGCCATTGAGGACCGGACGGCCACCGGTGACCGGACGGCCACCGGACGGACCCGGTGGACCAGCCCGGTCACCGCGCTACACGGCGTACGCGGCCACGTCCTTCACGGCC
Organism: Streptomyces sp. RLA131; assembly: GCF_056270125.1. Lineage (NCBI taxonomy): Bacteria > Bacillati > Actinomycetota > Actinomycetes > Kitasatosporales > Streptomycetaceae > Streptomyces > Streptomyces sp. RLA131. The sequence continues at coordinate 5,351,979 of NZ_JBWDOQ010000002.1, read as the reverse complement.
GCCAGCCCGAGCCCGTAGGCGCTCATTCCCCGTCCGTACGCGCCCAGATGGATACCCCGGGCCGATCCGGCGAGCACCCACCCGTACTCGGACTCCCGGTAGTGGAAGTCGGCCGGCGAGCCGTCCACCGGCAGGGTGAGGGTCGACCATCCCGGCCCGTCGAGACCCTCGGCCAGGTCCCAGGCGATGGCCGTCTGCTGGTCCAGCCAGGCCTGCCGCAGATGGCGTTCCATCATGGTCGGCCAGGTGCAGGACAGCAGCCCCGAGCCCGCCAGCCAGGCCGCGGAGCCGACGGAGGTGGCGTCCAGGACGCCGGTGCCGTCGGCGCTGCGCCGTCCGGGGCGGTCGGCGACGGTGACGACCACCGCGAAGCGCCGGGTGTCGGGGGTGGGTTCGGTCCTGACCGAGGGCTCGTCGCCGTGGCCGACGGAGCCGTGCTCCACGGTGCCGTCGGCGCTGACGCCGGCCGGGTTGAGCCAGCGATGGCCGGTGAAGGCCTCGTCAAGGCCGTACCAGGGAAAGTCGGCCTTGAGATAGACGTCGACCGTAGGGGTCGTACGGATGCGGGTGCGGTCCGCTGTATCGGCTGTCGTCTCCACGCGGCGGCGCCTCCTCCATAGGGCAAACATAGGGAGAATAGCCACTCACGGTGCCGGATCGGGGCAGGGCCCCCGTCTCAGGTGGCGTCGGAGTCGTACGGCGGGGGCTCACCGGGGTCCGAGACGTCCCGCTTGCGCAGCCGGTCCGGCGTGTCGGACGGCTTGCTGTGCACCGCCTCGGTGATGGACGCGGCCTCCGCCTTGAAGTCGAAACCGTTGCGGATGTCGTCCAGGCCGAACTCGTCGTTGCCCATGAGCTGCTTGCGGACGAAGTTCTTGGGGTGCAGGTCCTCGAACTCGAAGTCCTTGAACTCCGGGCCCAGCTCCTTGCGGATGTCCTCCTTGGCGCTGTCGGAGAACGCCCGGACCTTGCGGACGAACCCCATCACGTCCTGGATGACCTTCGGGAGCTTGTCCGGACCGAAGACGAGCACGCCAAGGATCACGAGGGCCACAATCTCGAGCGGGCCTATATCGAAGAACACCCTGCAGCTCCTACGTAAACGATCCGGCGGATATCACCGTACCTGCCCGGCCTGGGTACCGGGAGGGCCCGACTCCAACACTAGGCGGACTCTCAGTAAAGGAATGTTCAGCTGCCCGTCGCGCTGCCCAGGGTGAGCCGTACGGTGCGCGCCCTGCCGTCACGGCTGACGGTGAGCGCCAGCCGGTCGCCGGGCCGGTGGCTGCGGATGCGGACGATCAGCTCCTGGCCGCTGTGGATCCGCTCGCCGTCGACCGCGGTGATGACGTCGCCGCTCCTGATCCCGGCCCGGTCGCCCGGCCCGTCCGGGGTGACCTCGTCGTCGACCCGCGCGCCGTCGCCGGTGTAGTGCATGTCGACGCTGACGCCGATGACGGGGTGGGTGGCCCGGCCGGTCCTGATCAGTTCGTCGGCCACCGGCCTGGCCTGGTTGACCGGGATGGAGAAACCGAGGCCGATACTGCCGCCCTGGCCACCGCCGAGGCTGCTGCCGGCGGAGCGGATGGCGCTGTTGATGCCGACGACCAGACCGCCGGCGTCGACCAGCGGCCCGCCGGAGTTGCCGGGGTTGATGGGGGCGTCGGTCTGGAGGGCGTCGACGTAGGACACGTCGGAGGAACCGCCGGCGTCGGTGTCGCCACCGGCGGCGATGGGACGGTGGGTGGCGCTGATGATGCCGGAGGTGACGGTGCCCTCCAGGTCGTAGGGGGCGCCGAAGGCCACCACCGGGTCACCGACCCGGACCGAGTCGGAGTCACCGAGGGCCAGCGGGTGCAGCGAAGTGGCGCCGGAGACCTGGATGACGGCCAGGTCGTAGCCGCTGTCCCGGCCGACGATCCTGGCGTTCCGCACGACCTGGCGGTTGTTGAAGGTCACGGAGACGGTGCCGCCGGCATCGCCCGCGGCCGGTTCCACCACATGGTTGTTGGTCAGGATGTGGCCCTGCCGGTCGAGCACGAAGCCGGTGCCGGTGCTCTCCGACCCGGCGGACCTGACGTGGATGTAGACCACCCCGGGCAGGGTCCTGGCGGCGATGGCCGCGACGCTGTCCGGGGCCCGCTTGGCCGGTGTCGCCTGCGGGGTGGCCACCGCGCCGCTCTGCGGGTGGCCGCCGTCACCGGCCCGCAGATACGCCCCCACGGCGCCGCCCAGCACGCCCGCCAGCAGGACCAGCGCGGCCAGGCCCGCCCCGAGCCGCCCACGGCGCCCACGGGGCGGCACGGGGGGCCGTACGGGGATGGGCAGGGCCGTCTGCCAGTGGCCCACGGACAGCGGCTGGGCCGACGGGACCAGCGGGACCTGCCGCACCGGCTGATCCGGCTGGACCTGCGGCACCGGCTGGACCTGCGGGGCGGGCGCCCAGGGGCCCGGGGCGCCGTAGGGAGGGGTGTCGTAGGGATCCGGGGCGTGACGCGGCACAGCGGGCGTCGGGGGCGCCTGAGGAGCCTGCTCGGCCCGCTCCGGCGGCATCTGGGACGGGGGAGGCCCCGCAGGCCCCGCAGGCGCCCCGGGAGGCGCCGGGGGCGTCACTGGGTCCGGGCGGCTCCACCACTGCGGCCCGGCGGCCTTCCCCACGCTCATGCGCTCCCCTCCGACGGACCGGTCTACGGACGACGACCTGCACTCACTGGGATTGAACCAGGAGTCGGCGTCGCCCGCAGGCTGTCGGTCAGGGGGTGGCCGAGGCGCTGTCCAGCAGCGGAACCGCCGAGGTGAGCAGCGCGGGGGCCGAAGTGGCGGACGCGCTCGGGGTGGCGGAGGAGGCCGCCGTCGCCGAGGGCGCCGGCGGCGCGGTGAGCAGCGTGGCGTCGTCCGGGAGCACCAGGGGACGGGCCACCGGCACCACCGGGGACGTCCCGGAGCCCGGCAGGGAGTTCACCGACGGCGAGAGGGAGACCGACGGGGAGGCGGAGGCCGACGGCGAGGCCACCGACACCGAACTCACCAGGTCGCGTCCCTGCCCCGCCCGCGCACCGCGGCCGCTGCGTACATCGGCCACGTCACTGGCCCGGGCGCTCAGCGGGGTCACCGCCGAGCCCGGGTCCTCCGTGCCGCCGTCCGCCACGCCCTCCAGCGGCAGCGCGCCGCCGAGGGCGAGCGCGGCCATGGAGAAGGCGCCGGCCGCCGCGAAGGCGAAGCGACGGCCGCGCGAGGCGCTCCCGCTGCCGGGTCGCTCGACCTCGTGTATCCGGAAACCGCCGGCCGGCTCGGGTGCGGTGACGAAGCCCGCGCGCCGCCTGCCGAAGACATTGCCGCTGAGCCGCTGGCCACCGAGGCTGGTGGCCCCGATCACGCCGTCCCGGCCGGAGCCGGGGTCGCCGTCGCCGCCGTCCGCACCGCCGCCGTCACCGCTGGGAAGCCCGGGCAGGCCCTGCAGACGGGCCAGCAGATCGGCGGACAGGGCCGGCGGGGCCGCCGCCGCGACCGCGTTCTTCAGCTGCCGCTGCTCGTTGGCGGCGGCCTTGCAGCCCGGACAGGTGGCGAGGTGCGCGAGCACCCGCTCCCGGGCGTCGTCGTGCAGCTCGCCGTCGACAAAGGCGGCGAGCCGGTCGCCGAGGTGCTGTTCCGCGGGTGTGAGGTGCTCGCCGGCCGTTCCCGCGGCCTGTGGTCGTGGGCTGCCGCCCCATCGCGTCTCGCCCGCGCTCATCCGCTCTCCAGACCCGGCTGCTGGGTCACCAGCGCAGCCGCCCGCCCGGGGCGGGCGGCGGGGGCCCGGTGTTCCAGCGCCTTGCGCAGGTGTGAACGGCCGCGGTGGATCCGGCTGCGTACGGTGCCGAGCTTGACGCCGAGCGTGGCCGCGATCTCCTCGTACGACAGGCCCTCGATGTCACAGAGCACCACGGCGGCCCGGAACTCCGGCGCCAGGGTGTCCAGGGCCTGCTGTACGTCCGCGTCGAAGTGGGTGTCCGCGAAGTGCTGCGCGGGGGACGGCTCACGGCTGGGCAGCCGCTCCGCCGCGTCGTCGCCGAGGGCGTCGAAACGGATCCGCTGGCGGCGGCGCACCATGTCCAGGAAGAGGTTGGTGGTGATGCGGTGCAGCCAGCCCTCGAAGGTGCCGGGGGTGTACGTCGACAGCGAGCGGAAGACGCGGACGAAGACCTCCTGTGTGAGGTCCTCGGCGTCGTGCTGGTTGCCCGTCAGCCGGTAGGCGAGGCGGTAGACCCGTGCGCTGTGGGTGCTGACGATCTCCTCCCAGGAGGGCGGAGTCCACGCGTGTCCGTCCCCGTCGGTGGCGAAGCTCGCCGTCATGGTGACGGCCACGGGGGCAGCCACAGGGCCGGAGGTCTGGTCGGTGGACGGGCGTTCGTCAGCGGTATTGGTCACGGATTTCGGCTCGTCGGCCGACCTGCGAAAGCGCCTCAGCACTCCCCGGTCACCCGCCGCAGCCGCACCTCCCCTGTCGGCTCTGGTGGTGTCCAGTAGAGCCCCTACCATATCCACCTCGCCCGTTAGCTCCGGATAAGTGCGGTGCTCACGACCGCACCCCACCGTGTCTGCTATGCATCACTGCCTCTAACGCGCGGTCCCATCAACGGGTTCCCGACGGCAACGGATACAGTCGCCAACGCGGGCACAAGCGAATTCGGGGACAGCACGGGGACAGGGAGAGGGCGATTACCGGCAACCGCCAGGCGAGCTGGGCGTTCGCGGACGCCTTCGTCGCCGAGGACGACGCGCTGATACGGGCCCGCGGTCATGCTCGCGAAGCCGGGCTGCGCGTGGTCTCCCCCGGCACCGGCGCGGCCCTGCGACTGCTGGCCGCCACCGCCGACGCCAAGGCCGTGGTCGAGATCGGTACCGGCACCGGCGTCTCCGGCATCCATCTCCTGCACGGCATGCGCCGCGACGGGGTGCTCACCACCGTCGACTCCGAACCCGACCGCCAGCAACTCGCCCGCGCCGCGTACCGGGAGGCCGGCTTCGCCGCCAACCGGGCACGTTTCATCCCGGGCCGCGCGCTGGACGTCCTGCCGCGGCTGGCCGACGGCGGCTACGACCTGGTCTTCTGCGACGGCGACCGGCTGGAGTACCCCGACTACCTGGCCGAATCGCTGCGTCTGCTCCGTCCGGGTGGCCTGGTCTGCTTCGAGGGCACCTTCGCGCAGGGCCGGGCCATGGACGCCGCCCACCAGGATCCCGAGGTCGTACGGCTGCGCGAACTGATGCGGTCGGTGCGCGACCACCCGGCGCTGGCCCCGGTGCTGCTGCCGACGGACGACGGACTGCTGTGCGCGGTGCGCAGGGGCTGACTGCGGCGACGGAGGCCACGGAGGCGTCACACAACGGCGACGGCTCCGAACCGCACGTGAATCACGTACAGCCCGGAGCCGCGAGAATTCGGTTCGCCGGGGTCAGGCGATGGCCTTCTTCAGCGCCTCTCCGAGCGCATCCGCCTCGTCGGGTGTCAGCTCGACGACAAGCCGTCCGCCGCCCTCGAGCGGAACTCGCATGATGATGCTCCGCCCCTCCTTGGTCACCTCGAGCGGGCCATCACCCGTCCGCGGCTTCATGGCCGCCATGCTCGTTCCCCTTCCTGAAACCAGCTTCCGCAGCCGGGGGCCAGGCGCCACCGGACTCGAACACATTGGTTCTCGGCCATTATCCCGCATCGTGCGGCCCGATGACCAACACGGGTTCCCATCCGTTCGAGAACCGGACCCCACAAAACCGGCTATTTCGGTGATCGCGTCGGTGTTCGCTCCTGCGGATCTCCGGCATGCTTGCCCCGGACGAGAGCCGTGGACACGAAGGGACGACCCCAATGGCCGACACCGTGCTGTACGAGGTGAGCGACGGGCTCGCCACCATCACCCTCAACCGCCCCGACGCGATGAACGCGCTCAACATCGAGGCCAAGGCCGCCCTGCGCGACGCGCTGCGCTCGGCCGCCGCGGACGAGGCGGTACGGGCCGTACTGCTCACGGCGACCGGAAAGGCGTTCTGCGTCGGGCAGGACCTCAAGGAGCACGTCGGCCTGCTCCTCCAGGAGGACTCCCAGGTCATGTCGACCGTGCGGGAGCACTACAACCCGATCGTGACCGCGATCACCACCATGCCCAAACCGGTGGTGGCCGGGGTCAACGGGGTCGCGGCCGGAGCCGGCGCGGGCTTCGCCTTCGCCTGCGACTACCGGGTCGTCGCCGACAGCGCGTCCTTCAACACCTCCTTCGCCGGCGTCGCGCTCACCGCCGACTCGGGCGCCTCCTGGACCCTGCCGCGCCTGGTCGGCCCCGGCCGCGCCGCCGACCTGCTCTACTTCCCGCGTACGGTGCCGGCCTCCGAGGCACTGGAACTGGGCATCGCCAACCGGGTCGTCCCGGCCGGCGACCTGGCGGCCGAGGCCGCCGCCGTCGCCCGCCGCCTCGCGCAGGGCCCCACGGTCGCCTACGCGGCGATCAAGGCCTCGCTGGCCTACGGCGCCGGCCACTCGCTGCTGGAGACCCTGGAGAAGGAGGACGAACTCCAGACGGTGGCGGGCGCGTCGCAGGACCACCGGATCGCCCTCGAGGCCTTCCTCAAGAAGGAGGCCCCGCGGTACGTGGGCCGCTGACCGCCCGGCGGGCGTGGCAGCCGGCCAGGTGGTCGTCGACCAGGCCGCAGGCCTGCATCAGGGCGTAGGCGGTGGTCGGGCCGACGAAGCGGAAGCCGCGCTTCTTGAGGTCCTTGGCCAGCGCCGTGGACTCCGGGGTCACCGCCGGGACGTCGTCGAGGGTGCGCGGCACCGGGCGGGACCGCGGGTCGGGCGCGTGGGACCAGATGAGTGCGTCGAGCCCGCCCTCGTAGCCCTCCCGCAGGGCCAGCGCGGCACGGGCGTTGGCGATGGAGGCGTCGATCTTGGCGCGGTTGCGGATGATGCCGGTGTCGGCGAGCAGCCGCTCGCGGTCGGCGTCGGTGAAGGCGGCGACCGCCTCGGCCGCGAAGCCGTGGAAGGCCTTGCGGAAGCCCTCGCGGCGGCGCAGGATCGTGATCCACGACAGGCCGGACTGGAAGGCCTCCAGGCACAGCCGCTCGAAGAGCGCGTCGTCCCCGTGGACCGGCCGGCCCCACTCCGTGTCGTGGTAGCCGGTGTAGTCCGGCGCCGACAGCCCCCAGGGGCATCGCAGCAGCCCGTCCGGCCCGGCGACCGGGCCCCGGGCGGGCTGCGGCCCGGCGACCGGCCCGGCGACCGGCCCGGCGACCGGCCCGGCCATGGACTCAGCCATCGTCCCGGCCGTCGTCCGGCTCCTTCACCAGGGACGTGGCCCGCTGTCCGGCCCGCTCGGCCTCCAGCTCGGCGATCCGGGCGTCCCGCTCGGCGATCTCCGCCCCGAGGCGGTCCAGCGCCTCGTCCACGTCCATCATCCGGTAGCCCCGGACGGTGACCGGCAGCCGGAGGTGGTCGATGTCGGCACGTTCCACCGGGCGGTCGCCCGGCAGCCGGTCGTCCAGCCGGTCGGGCTCCACGTCGCGCAGCACCCCGCCGTCGCCGAGCACGGCGAGCGCCACCGCGGCGACCACCGCGACCAGCGCGATGAGCATGAACCAGAACAAGACGATCTCCCGGAAGGTGATGAGTGGTCCGGACGGACGTTTACGGCACGATCGTGCCACGCCGTGCTGTGATTCGTCAGCGACCGCATAAGGTCCTTGACGGACCACCTGAGGAGGACTGCGTAATGCTGCGGCTGGGGACCCGGGAATTCGCCCCGCACGAGCCCGTGATCATGGCGATCGTGAACCGTACGCCGGACTCGTTCTACGACCAGGGGGCGACCTTCACCGACGAACCCGCCCTGGAGCGCGTGGCGCGGGCGGTGGCGGAGGGGGCGGCGGTCGTCGACATCGGCGGGGTCAAGGCCGGTCCCGGCGAGGAGGTGTCGGCCGAGGAGGAGATCCGCCGGACGGTCGCCTTCACCGCCGAGGTGCGGCGGCGCCACCCCGATGTGGTGATCAGCGTCGACACCTGGCGGCACGAGGTCGGCGAGGCGGTCTGCGAGGCCGGCGCCGACCTGCTCAACGACGCCTGGGGCGGCGTCGATCCCCGGCTCGCCGAGGTCGCGGCCCGGTACGGCGTCGGGCTGGTCTGTACGCACGCCGGTGGCGCCCGGCCGCGTACCCGGCCGCACCGGGTCGCGTACGACGACGTCATGGCCGACATCCTCCGGGTCACCGTCGGCCTCGCCGAGCGGGCCGCCGGACTCGGCGTGCGGCGCGACGCGATCCTCATCGACCCCGGGCACGACTTCGGCAAGAACACCCGGCACTCGCTGGAGGCGACCCGGCGGCTGCCCGAGATGACCGCGACCGGCTGGCCGGTGCTGGTCTCCCTGTCCAACAAGGACTTCGTCGGCGAGACCCTGGACCGGCCGGTCAAGGAGCGGCTGGTCGGGACGCTCGCGACGACCGCGGTCTCGGCCTGGCTCGGCGCGCAGGTCTACCGCGTGCACGAGGTGGCCGAGACCCGGCAGGTGCTGGAGATGGTGGCCTCGATCGCGGGCCACCGCCCGCCCGCGGTGGCCCGCCGCGGGCTCGCCTAGGCGTGTCGCGTCCTCGGTCGCCGGACGCGCCGAAAGGCCGGCCCGCCCGGCGACCGGGGACACGCGGCTACGTCGCCGCTTCCTTGGTCATCAGGGCTACCGCCTCGTCGACGTCGTCCGTCAGATGCACCAGGTCGAGGTCGGCCGCGGAGGCCTTGCCGCCGTCGACGACGGTGTGGCGGACCCAGTCGATCAGGCCCTGCCAGTAGGCGGTGCCGAACAGCACGATGGGGAACCGGGTGACCTTGCGGGTCTGGACGAGGGTGAGGGCCTCGAAGAGCTCGTCGAGGGTGCCGAAGCCGCCGGGCAGGACGATGAACCCGGAGGCGTACTTCACGAACATCGTCTTGCGCACGAAGAAATAGCGGAAGTTGACGCCGATGTCGACGTAGGGGTTGAGGCCCTGCTCGAAGGGCAGCTCGATGCCGAGACCGACCGAGACCCCGCCGGCCTCGCAGGCGCCGCGGTTGGCGGCCTCCATGGAGCCGGGGCCGCCGCCGGTGATGACGCCGAAGCCGGCCTCGGCCAGCGCCCGGCCGATGCGCACGCCCGTTTCGTACTCGGGGGAACCGGGCTTGGTACGGGCGGAGCCGAAGACGCTGATGGCGGGGCCGAGTTCGGCCAGCGCGCCGAAGCCCTCGACGAATTCGGACTGGATCCGCATGACCCGCCAGGGATCACCGTGCACCCATTCCGAGGGGCCGCGGGTGTCCAGCAGGCGCTGGTCGGTCGTGGATCCCTGCACCTGGCCCCTGCGGCGCACGACGGGACCGGTCCGGCGCTCGGGCCAGGTCCGTCCGCCCTCGTGGGAGGCCGTTGCCTCACCGGCTGCCGCTTCAGCGTCCGCGCTGCTCGTGTCGCTCATGCTCGCGCTCCTTCCGCTGCTGATCGTGCCCCAGCGTACGCACGCGGTACGGGGGCGGATCAAGAACGCGCCGTTTAACTGCGCGTTACGCCCCGGCGCCGCGGCGGCTCAGGACAGCCACGCGCGCAGCTTCTCCTCGGCCTCCAGCACGGCGGCGGCCGAGACGTGTTCCTCGCGGGTGTGGGCCAGCTTGGGGTCGCCGGGGCCGTAGTTGACGGCGGGCACGCCGAGCGCGGAGAAGCGGGCGACATCGGTCCAGCCGTCCTTGGGCGCGGGCTCCAGGCCCAGCGCCTCGACGAACGCGACGGCGGACGGGTGGGACAGCCCGGGCAGCGCTCCGGGGGCGCTGTCGGTGAGCACCACCTCGTACCCCTCGAAGACCTCGCGGACGTGGTCCAGCGCCTCCGCCTCCGAACGGCTGGGCGCGAAGCGGTAGTTGACCGTCACCGCGCAGAAGTCCGGGATGACGTTGGTGGCGTGGCCGCCCTCGACGATGACGGCGTTGAGGCCCTCGCGGTAGGTCAGTCCGTCGACCAGTACCTGGCGGGGCTCGTACGCGGCGAGCCGGGCGAGGATCGGCGCGGCCTTGTGGATGGCGTTGTCGCCGAGCCAGCTGCGGGCGGAGTGGGCGCGCCGGCCGGCGGTCTGGACGCTGACCCGCAGGGTGCCCTGGCAGCCGCCCTCCACCTTGCCGTCGCTGGGCTCCAGCAGGACGGCGAAGTCACCGGTCAGCCACTGCGGGCGGGTCTCGGCGAGCCGCTTGAGACCGTTGTACTCGGAGGCGATCTCCTCGGCGTCGTAGAAGACGTAGGTGACATCGCGGTTGGGCTCGGGGAGCGTCGCGGCCAGGCGCAACTGTACGGCGACGCCGGACTTCATGTCGGCGGTGCCGCAGCCCCACAGCACGCCGTCGGCGTCGAGCCGGGACGGCACGTTGTCGGCGATGGGCACGGTGTCCAGGTGTCCGGCGAGCACCACCCGCTCGGCGCGGCCCAGGTCGGTGCGGGCCACGACGGAGTCGCCGTCGCGGTCCACGGTCAGGTGGGGCAGCGCGCGCAGCGCCTCCTCGACGAGATCGGCGAGGTGCTTCTCCTCCCGGCTGACGGAGGGGATGTCGACGAGCTGCGCCGTCACGGCGGCGGCGTCCTGGCTGAGGTCGAGGGAAGACGTGCGCATACCCAGGACCCTACCGCCGCGCGCCGCACACACGGCGCGCGCACAGCGGCCTTCGGTACGGTGTGCGCCGTGCCGAAGTCGAAGCCCTCCTCCCCGGTCCAGGGCGCCCCGAAGAAGCGGGGTCGCCTGTTCCGCTTCACCACGGCGACCCTTGTGCTGGTCGGGGTCGCCGGTTACGCCGTGCACCATGTCGTCTCGGGCGGTACGCAGCAGGCCGGTTGCACGGTGACGGCGGACGGCCGCACCGTGAAGCTGGAGCCGGCGCAGGCGTCGAACGCCTCGACCATCGCGGCGGTGGCGTCCTCGCGCGGTCTTCCGGAACGCGCGGTGACCATAGCGCTGGCCACCTCCCTGCAGGAATCGGCGCTGCGCAACCTCGATCACGGCGACCGGGACTCGATGGGGCTGTTCCAGCAGCGGCCCTCGCAGGGCTGGGGCACCGCCGCGCAGATCATGGATCCGGTGCACTCGTCGAACGAGTTCTTCGACAGCCTGGTGAAGATCCGGGGATATTCGCGTCTCCCGCTCACCGTGGCGGCGCAGAAGGTGCAGAAGAGCGGCTATCCGCAGGCCTACGCCAAACACGAGCCGGACGCGGCCCTGCTGGCCTCGGCGCTGACCGGCCGGGTGTCGGCCGCGCTGAGCTGCACGACGGCCCCGGGTGGCACCGCGCCCTCGGGCGGTGATCCGGCGGCCGTACGCACCCGTCTGACGCGGGAGTTCGGCTCGGGGGTGACGCCCCGGGTCAGCCGGGCCGCGGCGTCCTCCGACGGCAAGTCCGGCGACCGGGCGGCGGGCGGCGCCACCGTCGCCGTACCGTCGGCGGCCACGGACAACGCGACGCGCGGGGACCGCCGGCGGCGCGGCTGGGAGCTGGCGCAGTGGGCGGTGGCGCACTCGCACGAACTCAAGGTCGACAAGGTCCGCTTCCGGGACCGTGAATGGCGTGCGGCCGATTCCGCCGGCGGCTGGCAGAAGACGGACGAAGTACTGAGCGCGCCCGCCGGGACCACCGCCGAGGACGTCACCATCACCGTCGCTCAGTAGTGCGGCGACTCACTCCTGGGCGGATCGTTGATACGCCAAACCCATCAGATGGGAAACCACTCCACCGGCGCATCGCATCCCTTTCCGGTCAAGGGATGTGACGTTTCATCAAAACACCGCGCACTGCCCGTATTGCCCGGGTTCATTCGGCATTCGAAATACCCTGCATTACCAACTCTTTACCTCGAACGGCCGCAACCTTACGGCTTCTCACGCGGTAGTCACGGCGTCCGCCCCGCGGACATGTCACGTCGTCTCTCCGTAAGAGGAGCACCATGTCTCTCCCCCTCACGCGTCGGATCGCCCGGGCCGCCCTTCTGGTCGGCGCGGCAGCAGCGCCTCTGATCGGCGCGGGCGCCGCTTCCGCCGCGGAGCTGCCGCAGGCCACCGACCTGGGTGGACTGACCAGCCTGGACAAGACCGCCGACCTCAGCCACACCGTGGCCGGTGTCACCAAGGAGGCCGGCGCGGTGAAGTCCGTGCAGAAGGCCCTGCCCGACCCGGGCAGGACGCTCTCCGACACGGCCAGGACCGCCACCCCCCTGGCCCAGAAGACCGCCGCGCAGGCGGGCGGCGTGGTCAAGCACGCGACCGGCGGCAAGGCCAAGGGCAAGGGCAAGGCCAAGGGCAAGGGCAAGGGGAAGAGCGCGGGCCCGCTGGGCGCCCTGCCGGTCGGCCAGCTGCCGGTGAGCGCGCTGCCCCTGGCCGGCGGCCTCCCGATCGGCGGCTGATCCCCCACAGCCGCACGAAGGGCCCGGAGAGCATCCCCCCGCTCCCCGGGCCCTTGCGCATGCGCTCCCCGGGGCGGGCGTGCCCCGGTTCCGCTCCAGGGGCGCGCTCCGGCGGCTCGCCGGCTCGCCCCGGGAGCTCACTTCAGGCGGCGGACCGCCTCGTCCACCCGCTCGTCGGTGGCCGTGAGGGCGATCCGTACGAACCGCTCCCCCGCCGGACCGTAGAAGTCGCCCGGCGCCACCAGGATGCCGAGCCCGGCGAGACCGCCGACGGTGTCCCAGCAGCTCTCGTCCCGGGTCGCCCACAGATACAGGCCGGCCTGGCTGTGCTCGATCCGGAAGCCCGCGCCCTCGAACGCGGCACGCAGCGCCGCCCGCCGCCGGGCGTAGACCTCACGCTGCTCGGCCACGTGCCCGTCGTCACCGAGCGCCGCGATGGTCGCGGTCTGCACCGGCGCGGGCACGATCATCCCGCCGTGCTTGCGAATCTGCAGCAGCTCGCCCAGCACCGCCGGGTCGCCGAGCAGGAACGCCGCCCGGTACCCGGCCAGGTTGGACCGCTTGGACAGCGAGTGGACCGCCACGATGCCCTCGTACGAGCCGCCGCAGATCTCCGGGTGCAGTACGGACACCGGTTCGGCGTCCTTCTCCCAGCCCAGCTCCAGGTAGCACTCGTCGCTGACCAGCAGCACCCCGTGCTCGCGGGCCCAGGCCACGGCGGCGCGCAGTTCGTCGGCGGTCAGCACACGGCCGGTGGGGTTGGAGGGGCTGTTGAGCCAGAGCAGCTTCAGCCCGGCCGGGTCCAGTTCCGTGGGGTCGTCGTAGGCCACCGGCTCGGCGCGCGCCAGCCGGGCACCCACCTCGTACGTCGGGTAGGCCAGCCGCGGATGGGCGACCCGGTCGCCGGGGCCCAGGCCCAGCTGAGTGGGCAGCCAGGCGACCAGTTCCTTGGAGCCGATCACCGGCAGCACATTGGCGTCGGTGAGCCCCTGCGCGCCCAGCCGGTGTCCCGCCCAGCCGGTGATCGCCGCGCGCAGCGCCGCCGTGCCCCACACCGTGGGGTAGCCGGGGCTGTCCGCCGCGGCCGCCAGGGCGTCCTGGACGATCTCCGGGACCGGGTCCACGGGGGTGCCCACCGACAGGTCCACCACGCCGCCGGGGTGGGCGGACGCCTGGGCCTTGTACGGTTCGAGCCGGTCCCACGGGAAGGCCGGGAGACGGGCGGATACTGGCGCCACGGCGGTGCTTCTCCTTCACGCTTCAGCTACGGCTACGGCTACGGCTTCACATACGGCGGCCCCGCACGGCAGACCGGCCATGCGGGACCTCTTGTCGGGACCGGACTTCCCGATCAGCCGTTCTGCGGGGGCAGTGCGGCGATGAAGGGGTGGTCGCGCTCGATCAGCCCGAGCTTGGAGGCACCGCCGGGCGAGCCGAGCTCGTCGAAGAACTCGACGTTCGCCTTGTAGTAGTCCTTCCACTCCTCCGGGGTGTCGTCCTCGTAGAAGATGGCCTCGACCGGGCAGACCGGCTCGCAGGCACCACAGTCCACGCATTCGTCCGGGTGGATGTACAAGGACCGGGAGCCCTCGTAGATGCAGTCAACAGGGCACTCCTCGATGCACGCCTTGTCCTTGACGTCGACACAAGGCTGCGCGATGACGTAGGTCACGCTGTCGTTCCTCCTCGATCAGGGCGCGGCGGCCGATTATCGGCTTCGCCGGGTGGCGCGCGGGAGCGCGGCGTCGTCGATGCCCGCCCCTAGTATCTCCGTTCTTGGGCAGTAGACGAACAGGAGGGGCCGCGATGTGCACGGATTTCGCCGCCAAGGGACGGCCCGAAGTACGCATAACCACTTCTGACGTGGGAAAACGGGTCTCAGTACGGCGGATCGCGGAGGTCGTGGAAGGCCGCCCGGCGTTCACCGACGCGGTCGGTGTTCTCACATCCTGGAACGAGGGCGTGCTCATCGTGACGCGCCGCACCGGCGAAGCCGTCCGCATCGCGGAATCCGCCCTCGTGGCGGGCAAGGTCGTCCCGGACACGCCCGTCCGGCGCGGGGTGCGCGCGCCGCGCGCCGGCGTCCGGGAACTGCAGGAGACCGCAGCCCGCGGCTGGCCCGCGCAGGAGACCGGGCGGCTGGGCGAATGGACGCTGCGCGCCGCCGGCGGATTCACCCGTCGGGCCAACTCCGTGCTGCCCTTCGGCGATCCCGGGATGCCCCTGGCGGACGCCGCCGGCCGGATCAGCCGCTGGTACGCCGACCGGGGACTGCCCGCGTACGTCCAGGTCACCGACGAGGGGCTCGCCGCGCGGCTCGGGGCACTGGGCTGGACCCGGGAGGCCGAGGCGCTGCTGCGCACCGCGCCGTTGCCGCCGCTGGCGGATCTGCCGGGCGCGGAACGGGTACGGCTGTCGCGCGAGGTCGACGAGGAGTGGCTGGCGCGCTACCACCGCACCGGCGCGCTGGCCGAGGAGGCGGTGAAGGTCCTGACGGGCGGGCCCTCGGTGTGGTTCGCCACCGTCCCCGGTGACGACGGCCCGGCCGCCATCGGCCGCTGCGTGGTGGACGGCGGCTGGGCGATGTTCGGGGCGGTGGAGGTCGACCCGCGACAGCGGCGGCAGGGGCTGGCCACCGCGGTGATGGCCGCACTCGCGCTGCGGGCCGTACGGGAGGGCGCGTCCGGCGCGTATCTCCAGGTCGAGGCCGACAATGACGGAGCGCGCGGCATGTACGACCGGCTGGGCTTCACCACGCACCACGCCTACCACTACCGACGCGCCCCGAAGGGGTGATTCCGTTCCGTGTCCAGCGACGACGACTCCGTCCGGCAGCGGTTCGCGGCGGCGGTCCGTGAGGAACAGCCGGACCTCACCACGCTGTGCCTGCTGGTCGCCGCCGAGGCCGACCCGGAACTGGACGGGCCCGGTCTCGACGCCGCCGAGATCGAACTCGACCGGCTGGCCGGCCTGCTGCCCTACGGCCTGACGGCGCCCGACGCGTGGGCCCGCGCCCTCGCCGCCCTCCTCGGCACCCGGCTGGGCTTCGGCGGCACCCCCGCCGACTACCGGCGGCTGGAGTCCTCGCTCCTGCACGAGGTGCTGCGGCGCCGGCGTGGGCTGCCGATCCTGCTCTCCGTGGTCTGGATCGAGGTGGCCCGCCGCGCCGGTGCCCCGGTCCACGGGGTCGCCCTCCCGGGTCACTTCGTCGTCGGTTTCGGCGACCCGCGGGGGACGTTCGTCCTCGCCGACCCGTTCAACGGCGGCCGTCTCCTCGGCGACGACGACGTCGGTCTCCTCGTCGCCGGCGCGACCGGGGCCCCGCTGTCCCCCGCGATGCTCTCGCCCGCCGATCCCCTCGACATCGTCCAGCGGATCCTCAACAACATCCGCGCCTGGGCCTCGGCCCGCCCCGAGCAGCTGCGCGTGCAGCTCTGCGCCGTCGAACTCGGCCTGCTGCTGCCCCGGCATCCTGCCCGGCTGCGTTTCGAGCGTGCCCAGTTGCTGGTGCGCCGCGGTGAGTTCGCCGCCGGGGCCGCCGAGATGGAGGCGTACGCGGAGGTCGTCGCCGAGGTCGAACCCGCCTCCGCCGAGGCCGTACGGGGGCAGGCCCGGGCGGCTCGGGCGCTGCTGAACTGAGGGGCACACGGGCCCCGTTCCTGCGACACCGGGCGGTCAGAGCCAGCCGCGCTCGCTGGCGATCCGCACCGCCTCGGCCCGGTTGCGGGCGGCGGTCTTCTGGATCGCGGTCGAGAGGTAGTTGCGGACCGTGCCCTCCGACAGATGCAGGGCCCGCGCGATGTCCCCGTTCGCCGAGCCGCCGGCCACCCTGCGCAGAACGTCCCGTTCGCGCCCGGTCAGCGGATCCGCGCCCTCCGCGAGGGCGGCCGCGGCCAGGGCGGGGTCGATGACACGCTCGCCGCGCAGGACGCGCCGGACGGCGTCGGCGAGTTGCGCGGCGGGGGCGTCCTTGACCAGGAAGGCGGCCGCGCCGGCCTCCATGGCGCGGCGCAGATAGCCGGGACGGCCGAAGGTGGTGACGATGACGACCCGTACCGCCGGAAGCTCGCTGCGCAGCGCGGCCGCCGCGTCGAGGCCCGTCATCCCGGGCATCTCGATGTCCAGGAGGGCCACTTCGACGCCCCCGGCCCGTGCGGCGGCGACGACCTCGTCACCCCGGCCCACCTGGGCGACGACCTCGATGTCCTCCTCCAGGCCGAGGAGCGTGGCCAGAGCCTCGCGCACCATCGACTGGTCCTCAGCGAGCAGCACCCTGATCATGCGGAGCAGCGTAACCGCTGCCGGGTGCGGCCAGGGGCACGGATGCGCGCAGGGTGAAGCCGCCGTCCGGCCCGGCGGACGTCACCAGCCGGCCGCCCGCCAGGAGCATCCGCTCGTCGAGTCCCGTGAGGCCGTTCCCGGGGGCGTGGCCGGGGCCCGGGCCGGGGCCGTCGTCGCTGACCGACAGGGTGAACACGTCGCCCTGCCGCGCGAGGGCGACCCGGCAGTGGGCGGCCCCGCTGTGCCGTACGACGTTCGTCACGGCCTCGCGCAGCGCCCAGGCCAGCGCGGCCTCCTCGTCGGGGGCGAGCCGGTCATGGCCCGCCCACTGCGCGGGGTCGAGGTCGGCCTCGACCCCGGCGGCGCGCAACGCGGCCGAGGCCCCGGCGAGTTCGACGGCCAGGGTGGGCCGCCGGTAGCCGCTGACCGCCTCCCGCACGTCGACGAGGGCCTGCCGGCTGACCCGCTCGATGTCGGCGACCTGGACGGCCGCGTCCTGCGGCCGGTCGGGCAGCATCCGGCCGGCGAGCTCGCTCTTGAGCGTGATCAGGGAGAGCGAGTGGCCGAGAAGATCGTGCAGGTCGCGGGCGAGCCGGAGCCGCTCCTCGGTGGCGGCCATATGCGCGATGGTCTCCCGCGCCTCCCGCAACTCCCGCATCGTGCTGACCAGTTGCCGAATCCCGACCATCGCGAAACCGCCCAGGAAGCAGGGGATGCCGAGCGGTACGACCAGGTCGGAGCCGGCGTGCACCAGGGCGCCGGTGCCGAACAGCAGGACGGTGACGACGGGGATGGCCCAGCGCGACCGGCTCGGCTGGAGCACCGCGCCGCAGGCCACGGCCGCGTACACGAAGAGCACCAGCCAGGCGTCCCCGAGCCCCAGCGAGAGCAGCACCGCGAACACCGCGAGCAGCGGCAGCGCGCCGTGTACCCAGCGCGGCTGGAACTGCTGGTTGGTGCGCAGGAAGACCAGGGCCAGGTAGGTGACCACGAAGCAGACCAGGCCGGTCCAGCCGAGGAACAGCGCCAGAAGCCCGTGGTGGGCGTCGAGGAGGTCGGAGACCGGCGAGGCGAGGTAGAGCATCCACATGCCGATCCACAGCAGCTTCACCCATGCCTGGCGGCGGTTCTCCGGGGCCTGCCCCATGCCCGGGGTCCCCGCCGCCCCGGTGTGTACCGGGACGCCGGCCGCCTCCCAACGCCAGGGCGGCCACCTCACGTTCCGAACGGCCATCACCAGTGCCCCGTCTTCCCGTTCCCTTTTCTGGTCCCGCTGCCCACTGTCCACTGCCTACGCCTTCGCCGTGTCCTTGCGGTACATCCAGGCCGCGCCGCCCGCGAAGAGCACGAGATACACGGCCAGGACCGCGACATCCCTGGCGTGCGGCGCGCTGCCGAACTCGATGGCCTGGCCCAGGGCCGCGTACGGCCGCGCCGGCAGATAGTCGGCGATGTCCTGCAGCCAGCCCGGGAACGCCGTGAACGGCACCCACAGGCCGCCCAGCATCGCCAGCACGAAGTACGCGATCATCGCGATCGGCCGGGCCACGTCGGCGGACGCGACATAGCCGATGGCCACGCCCAGGGCCGCGAAGACGAGGCTCCCGGCCCAGCTGCTGAGCAGGACCCCCACCCACTGCCAGGCGTCGAGCCGCACCTGCTTGACCAGCGCCCCGGTCAGCAGGACCAGGACGATCGATGGCAGGCTGATGGTGGCCGCCGAGGCGATCTTGGCGGTGACGTAGCCGCGGCCGGGCAGCGCGGTCAGGCGCAGCTGCCGCACCCAGCCCTTCTCCCGTTCACGGGCGATCTGCTCGGCGTTGCCCATCAGGACGGCGGTCATCGCGCCGAAGGCGCACATGGCGACCATGTAGTACGCGACGACCGTGATGCCCAGGTCGCCCAGTTCCTTGTGCGCGTCCTGGCCGGCGGTCATCAGCAGGAACAGCACCGGCGGATAGATCACCGAGAAGAACATGAACTTGCGGTTGCGCAGGGCGCGCATGATCTCCAGCTTGACCAGCGTCCTCATCGCGCCGAGTCCTCCTTCTTCTCTGCGTCCTGCGCGTCCTGCGCGTCCTGCGCGGTGATGGCCAGGAAGGCCTGTTCCAGGCCGAGTCCGGCCACTTCGAGATTGCGGGGGTACAGGCCCGCCGCGTAGACGGCGTGGACGGTCGCGTCGGCGTCCGAGGAACGGATCCGTACGGTGCGGCCCGACACCTCCAGCCCGGCGAGATACGGGAGGGCGCGCAGCGCGGCCTCGTCTGGCTGCTCCGCCAGGTCGAAGACGATCCGGCGGGCCCCGGCCCGCGCCTTGATCTCGGCCGCCGTCCCGTCGGCCAGCAGCCGGCCCCGGTGCAGGACCAGGACGCGGTCGGCGATGGCGTCCGCCTCCTCCAGGTAGTGCGTGGCGAACAGGACCGTCCGGCCCTCGGCCGCCTGCGCGCGCATCACCGCCCAGAACGCCTGCCGCGCCGACACGTCCATCCCCGTCGTCGGCTCGTCCAGCACGATCAGTTCGTTGGCCCCGGCCGTCGCCAGCGCGAACCGCACCCGCTGCTCCTGACCGCCGGAGAGCTTGTTGACCTTCCGGCCGGCGATCTCCGTCAGATCGGCCGTCGCCAGCACCTGGTCCGCGGGGTAGGCGCGGGGATGCAGGTCGCAGGCCAGCTGGACGATCTCCCGGACCGTCACCTCGTTCATCAGCCCGCCGCTCTGCAGCATCGCGCCCACCCTTCCCTGCGCGATGGCCTGCCGCGGGCTCGTGCCGAAGAGCTCCACGGTCCCGGTGTCCGGGGTGCGCAGGCCCAGGAGCAGGTCCAGCGCGGTCGACTTCCCCGCGCCGTTGGGGCCCAGCAGGGCCACGGTCTCGCCGGGGTGCAGGGACAGGGTCAGGTCGGCGACGGCGCGCACGTCGCCGAAGCTCTTGCTCACGCCGGTGAACCCGACCACGGTGGTGGTCCCGGTTGCCGTACGGGTCGCTGTTGCGGTCATGCGGCAAGCCTCCCCCACGGGCGGGGGCGGCCGGCAGTGTGCGCGGTCCTGTTCCGGGGATGACATCTGTCACCCCCGGAAGACCGGGCCACGTCGGGTCAGGAGGTGCCTTCGATGGTGACCGACTTCTTGGCCTGGTCGGAGGTCTTGAGGGCCGGAAGCATCGCGGTGGCCACGTCGGTCGGCTTGACCGCACTGGTCGTGCCGTCGCCGCGCACCACCTGGACACCGTTGTAGGCGTTCCCGTAGAGCCCTTCCAGGGCCTTGAGGTCGATGCGGGGGGTGAGGTTGCCGTCGTCGTCCGCGACCATGGTGAGGATCTGCGACAGTGACTTCTCCGGGCTGAAGGGAATGCCGCTGACGGTGACCACACCTGACATCGCGGTCTTGCCGAAGCCCTTGACGGCCGCGTCGAGCCTGGCCTGGGTGACCTTGGGCTGGACGGTGGTGACCGAGAGGGCGACGGCCGAGGTGCTGCCGGTTTCGAGGCGGGCGCGGTAGGCGGCCTCGACGGTGCCGACCGAGGCGGCCACGTTGATGGCCTCGTGGGCCTTGCCGGGAACGCCGACGGCCTTGCCGTTGACGAACTTCACCATGCCCTCGGTGGCGTTGGAGCCGGAACCCAGCTGGTCGGAGAGGGTGCTGAGGCGGGAGCGGAGCTTCTCCTCGTCCGTGACCATCTCGGGCTCGGCCTGGCGGGTGCCGCCGAAGAGGGAGCCGATGACGGTGACGGGGTTGTAGTCGCGGTGGGCGACACCGCTGACGGTGGCGTCGATGTCGACGTCCAGGCCGGCGGACGACGGCTTGAGCTGCTTCTGCGTCTTGCCGATCGTCACGGTCAGCGGGGCGGCCTCGCGGTCGCCGAGGTCGGCCTCCAGCAGGGCGACGGCCTCCGCCTTCGACTTGCCGCCGATGTCGATACCGAGCACGGTCGTGCCGGCCGGGACATCCGCGTGGTCCATCAGCAGACCGGCGCCGTACGCGATCCCGGCGACGCCGAGCAGGGCGACGGCGGCCAGTATCACCTTGGAGCGGCCCTTGGAGGCGGGCTCCTCCTGGTCGGCCTCGAAGCGGTACGCGTCGCCGCCCGGCTGCACCGGCTTGGTGACCGCCGGCCCGGCCGGGACCGCCGGAATGCCGCTGACCACGGTGTCACTTGAGAGCCGCTCGCCGTAGGACCCTGCCGGAGGTCCGCCCTGGGGGCCTCCCTGGGGTCCGCCCTGGGGGCCTCCCTGAGGACCGCCCTGGGGTGCCCGCATCCCGCCGGTGGCCGGGCCCGTGGTGGGCCCGGCGGGCGGCTGGTAGCTGGGGAACGGGGTCCCGCCGGGCGCACCCGGGCCGCCGGGACCGCCCGGACCGCCCGGGCCACCGGGCGCACCCGGGAAGGGGCGCTGGCCCGGAGCACCGGCACGCGGGGGGCGCGCGCCGGGTCCGCCGCCAGGGCCGGCACCGGGGCGCGGGCCGGGGGCCGGACCCTCGTTGAGGTAGGGGATGTTGGGGCGGGGGCCCTGCGGCAGCTGCCCACCGGGACCACCGGGACCGCCAGGACCGCCGGCGGCCGCGATGTCGCCGAGGCTGAGCGGCTGCGTCGCGTCGGCCGCGTCCGGGGCGGCGGGGGCCGGAGCCGGGCGGGGAGCCGGCCGCGAACCCGCAGGACCACCGGGGGCACCCGGAGCACCGGGGCCCGCAGGACCACCCGGACCACCGGAGCCCGCGGGAACGCCGGGGCCACCCGGACCCGCCGGAGCCCCCGGGCCCGCCTTGCGCGGGGCGAACCAGTCGCTGGGCGGCTTGCCCGGCTCGGCGGCCGGAGCCGGCGCCGGGGGGGCGGCCGGGGCGGACGCCGCGGCGGGGGCGGGCGCCTGGGCGGCCGGGGACGCGTCGTCGCCGACCTTCCAGCCGGACGGCAGCTCGGTGGCCTCGGCCGCGGGCTGGTCCTCGACCGTCTTGCGCACGACCACCGGCGGAATCGGCCGGGAGCCGGGGATGTTGATCCGTACGCGCGTGGTCAGCGTGGTCTCGGTCCTGGGCTCGTCCGCTACGGGGGCGGCGGCTTCGGCGTTCTCGGCCGCCGCTTCCTCCCGAGGCCGCTCCTGCGGGTGCAGCGAGGGAAACGGCCTGGTCCCGTACGGCGGAGTGCCGGACGGGTACGCGGCTCCGCCGCGGCCCTGGGTGCCAGGGCCAGGGGACGAATTGTCAGTTTCACGACTCAAAGCAGGCTCTCCCGGTTCGCTTCGCCACCGGTCACGGCCATCCGCGGGCGGCCCGGCGGCGCGCACCACCATACTGGGCGCCGCTGAGTGCGCGCCCGTCAGTGACCAACGAAGCAGTACGTGCGGTACGTGGCGCCTATCGTGCACCAGTTGTTCTGTCACCGGCGAAGCCGGGGGCGGCAAGCGTGGCGCACATCACGCCCGCCATGGATCCGCCGAGCAGATAGGCGTAGGGCGCGAGGCCGTTGGCGAAGAGGAAGTCGCCCTCCGGCCGGGCCGAGCTGAGCAGCAGGACCGTCACCAGCCACAGCCCGGCGGGCACCACCGCGCCCACCCGGTCGCCGGTGAGTCTGGTGCCGCCCCAGAACAGGGCCGCGCTGCCCGCGAGCGCCAGCAGCAGCCCGCCGGGGAACCACGCGTCCTGCACCAGCGCCCCGGCGATGCCCACCGCCACGCCGAGCACGGCGAGCAGCGGATACGCGGCGTACTTCATGACCGGGCTCCCCGATCTCCCCGGACTCCCGCGAAGAGGTCGTCCTCCAGGTCCCCCGGCTCTCCCGGCTCCCCCGGGTCCCCGCCCGCGCTTCCGCGCACCAACCGGTAGTACTCGGCGCCGAAGAGCGGCTGCCCGAGGTCGTTGGAGAGCGCGAAGAAGAAGCCGTCGACCGCGATCTGCGAGGCGTGCGCCCGCATCGCCGCCGCCTTCCGCCCTGCGTACACACCCTGCTTGTCGATGACCGCGGTGACCTCGGAGTCCTCGACCACGCCCGGCAGGTCGTCGGGTTTCGCGATGCCCTCGAAGGGCACCCTGGTCCCGCTCGCCCGCAGCCGCTCGAAGCCCGCCTCGACCTCGGAGCGCGGAATGCAGTTCCAGTAGATCTTCTCGATGCCCAGGCCCTCGCCGGCCGCCAGTTCGGCGGCCCGCATCGCGACCCGGTGCGCCTGGATGTGGTCGGGGTGGCCGTACCCGCCGTTGGGGTCGTAGGTCACCAGCACCTGGGGCCGCACCTCGCGGATGACGTCGACCAGATACCCGGCGGCCTCGTCCGGATCGGCCTGCCAGAAGCACTCCGGCCGCTCGTTCTGGACGACGCCCATCATCCCGGAGTCGCGGTAGCGACCGGGCCCGCCGAGGAACCGGTGGTCGGTGACCCCCAGTTCGGCCATGGCGGCCGCCAGCTCCCCGATCCGGTGGGGGCCGAGCGTGTCGTCACGGTCCGGGGCCAGGTGCGCCAGCTCGGGCGGGATCACCTCGCCCTCCTCACCGAGGGTGCAGGTGACGAGGGTCACATGGGCGCCCTCGGCGGCGTACCTGGCCATCGTCGCGCCGTTGTTGATCGACTCGTCGTCCGGGTGCGCGTGGACGAGGAGCAGACGACGGCCGGAAGTCACTGTCACAGGGCAGAGCCTACGGCTCAGAACTTGAAGTCCCCGATCATGCCCGCCACGTTGTTGGTCAGATCACGGATCGTCGGCGCCATCGACGACGTCGCGAGATAGAAACCGAGCAGCACACAGACCACCGCATGACCCGCCTTCAGCCCGGCCTTCCGGACCAGCAGAAAGACGACGATCAGCAGCAGCAGCACCGCCGAAATCGAAAGTGCCACAGCGGCTCACCTCCAGGGTCAGGGTCGCGACAGCAGTTGCCAACCGGTTATTACCCACTCTCGGCAACGGATCATAACTTTGTGTCCCACCGCACAGGTCGGTGCACGGAAGCATGCGGGGGCGCATGGCCGGAATCCTTCGTCGGTCCGCACAACCGAGCCGCGCCTCGGGCGCCCCCGCGGCCGGGCCGGACACTAACCTCGCCGCATGACCGAACCGCTGTCGTTCCCCCGCCAGTACGCCCGGACCCAGCGCTTCACGCTGGGCACCCCCCGTTCGTTCACCGTCGCGCCGGACGGCGGGCGGGTGGCCTTCCTCCGCTCCCGTACGGGCACCGAGCGGGAGCACCTGCTGTGGGTGCTGGACCTCGCCACCGGGGCGGAGCGGATCGCCGCCGACCCGGCCGCGCTGCTCGCCGGCGCCGGCGAGGAGCTGTCCGCGCAGGAGCGCGCCCGGCGCGAGCGCAGCCGCGAGGGCTCCGCCGGAGTCGTCGGCTATGCCACCGACGACGCCGTGGAACTCGCCGCGTTCGCCCTCTCGGGCCGGCTGTTCGTCGCGGAACTGCGGGCCGGTACGGCAAGGGAACTGGATGTTCCGGGTCCGGTGGTGGACCCCCGCCCCTCCCCCGACGGGCGGCGGGTGGCGTACGTCCACGGGGGCGCCCTGCGGGTCGTGGACGCCGACGGGACGGCGGACCGGGCGCTGGCCGAGCCCGAGGGCGAGCAGGTCACGTACGGCCTCGCGGAGTTCATCGCCGCCGAGGAGATGTCCCGCAGCCGCGGCTACTGGTGGGCCCCCGACGGCAGCGCCCTCCTCGTCGCGCGGGCCGACGAGTCCCCGGTCGCCCGCTGGTGGATCGCCGACCCGGCCAACCCCTCGCGGCCGCCCGCCGAGGTCGCCTACCCGGCCGCCGGCACCGCCAACGCGGACGTGGGTCTGGTCCTGGTCGGCCTGGACGGGCCGGCCGGCCCGGCGGGCGCCACGACGCCCGTGGTGTGGGACCGCGAGGCCTACCCGTACCTGGCCCGGGTGCACTGGTCGGCGGCGGGTCCGCCGCTGCTCCTCGTACAGGCCCGCGACCAGCGCGACCAGCTGTTCCTGACGGTCGATCCGCTCACAGGGAACACCACCTCGGCGCACAGGGAGCGGGACGAAATCTGGCTTGATCTTTTCCCCGGCGTTCCGGCCTGGAACCCGGACGGACAATTGGTATGTATCTCTGACGAAAGTGGATCAAGGTCCCTGACGGTCGGCGGACACCGGCTCACCGGGCCCGAACTGCACGTCCGGGCGGTGCTCGACATCGCCGGGGACGACATCCTGGTCACGGCCTCGGCGGGCGCCGCCGCCGACCGGCCGGAGACCGGCGAGATCCATGTGTACCGGGTCTCGGCGGACGGGGCTGTTCGAATCTCCGGCACCCCGGGCGTGCACTCCGCGGTACGTTCCGGCGAGGTCACCGTCCTCACCTCGGCGTCCCTGGCCGACCCGGCGACCGTGGTCGCGGTCCTGCGCGACGGCCGGCCGCCCGCCGGGATCGCCGGTCACGCCGAGACCCCCGTCCTGGCCGCCCGTCCGGTGCTCACCACCGCCGGCGAGCACCACGTCCCGGCCGCCGTCGTCCTCCCCACCGGCTACCGGGACGGCGACGGGCCGCTGCCCGTGCTCATGGACCCCTACGGCGGCCCGCACGGCCAGATGGTGGTCCACGCCCAGCGCGCCTATCTCCAGGCCCAGTGGCTCGCCGACCAGGGCTTCGCCGTCGTCGTCGCCGACGGCCGGGGCACCCCGGGCCACTCCCCGGCCCGCGAGAAGGCCGTCGCCCACGACTTCGCCGGGACGACCCTGGACGACCAGGTCGACGCGCTGCGCGCCCTCGCCGGCGGCCACCCGCTCGACCTCGGACGGGTCGCCATCCGCGGCTGGTCCTACGGCGGCTACCTGGCCGCCCTGGCCGTGCTGCGCCGCCCCGACGTCTTCCACGCGGCGGTCGCCGGAGCCCCCGTCACCGACTGGCGGCTCTACGACACCCACTACACCGAGCGCTACCTCGGCGACCCCGGCCTGCGGCCCGAGGTCTACGCCGCCAACTCCCTGGTCACCGACGAGGGGCTGTCCGGCGCCGCCGACCGGTCGCGCCCCCTCATGCTCATCCACGGCCTCGCCGACGACAACGTCGTCGCCGCCCACACCCTGCGGCTGTCCAGTGCCCTGCTGGCCGCCGGACGGCCCCACGAGGTGCTGCCGCTGTCCGGGGTGACCCATATGACCCCGCAGGAGCAGGTGGCGGAGAACCTGCTGCTGCTCCAGGTCGCCTTCCTCAAGCGCTCCCTGAACATGGACTGAGCTTGATCTTTATCTACCAGGATCTTCCAGGCTTGCCGATGGCCTTGAGGGTCTCGGGGCGTTTGACAGTCTTGCCGACGTCGTAGCGGGGTGCCCTGCGTTTGTTCTTGGCGCCGGGTGGCCGTCCGGGCCCAGTGCCTGTGGGTTTGGGAACACGGGTCGGGCAGGCGAGGTGAGCGCGGATGTTCCTGAACCCCCGGCGGACCCGGGCCGGGGTGATCCGGTCGGAGGCGGTGGGTTTCTCCCACGGCCGGCGGAGGTCTGCGGCGAGCGGCCGGGCAAGCCGGAGCTGGGTGTGGGCGACGATCAGAATCCAGGTCCAGCGGTCCGCTGCCTCCGGAGTGCGGAGTTTCGGGGTCGTCCAGCCAAGGGTCTGTTTTGCGAACCTGAACGTGTGCTCAAGGTCGAATCTGCGCAGGTAGACCTGCCAGCAACGGTCGATGTCGTCCGGGGCGGCGCCGGTCTTCGAGGACCACAACCACACCGGCGGAGCGTCCCGTACCTTCGACAGATGCTCGACCTTCAGCCGGACCAAGGTGCCTTCGATCAGGGGAAGTTCGCCTTCGTGGTCGAGCCAGGCGGAGCGGTGTGTGAGCCGGGGGTGGACCCGGTCCCATGCCTGGGTTTCGGCTTTCCCGTAGTTCGTGGTCGCGGTGGCGGTGGTGATCGCGGGTTCGGGCCAGGTCTCCGGCTTGGCGAAGCGGAACTCCGGGCCGTGCTTGGGCGGCCGGCCGTTGACGCCGTGCGTCCGCGGTGGCCTCGGCAGGCGCATGACGCGGTCGGAGCGGACGCGGCCGATCATCTCGACGGGCAGGTCCCGCAGCACCCAGGCCAGGCGGGTGACGTCGTAGCCGGCGTCGGCGACGATGGTGATGTCCGGGTCGCCGGGTTTCCACTGGCCCGCAGTGATGAGCCGTTCGACGACGCCTCGCAGCTGGCCGGCGGTGACGGCGGTCGCGTCGTCCGCCGGGCCGAGCCGGACCACGTCCAGGATCGCGGTCCATGACGTGGCGCCGGACTCCAACACGGCGACGAAGGAGTAGGGCCAGCCCGGAATGAACTGCGACGCCGTCTTCGCCCTGCCGTAGACGTGGCAGAACAGCCGCTCGGCCGAGCACGGCGCGTCCGAACGAAGCCACGGTGACACATCGACCGCCAGGACCAGGCGCCCGCCCTCGAAACGCGGCAGCGGCAGCCCGGCCAGCACCGTCCGCAGCCGATCGACGTCGATCCGGCCGCGATTCAGGCCGCCGTACATCGCTCCGTGCCCACGACGATGCTCGGGCAACAGGGTCAGGTCCACCGGGGACTTCACCGCACCGTCCGCACACAGCACCGCGTCCACCAACTCGAACAACTCATCGCGCCGAGCGGTCAGACACTCGTAGAACTCACCCCGGAAGCGTGACGCCTCCGCGAACGCTTCCCGCCGGACAGCATCAGGCAGCAGACTCACCCTCACGGCCTTCGTCTTGGTCACGTGCATTCCTTGGTCGGAACACACGATCAGACGAAGGCCGCCCGCACGTCCGGCGAATCCCCAGGTGAGCGACTCAGTTCGAGGTGCTGTTCGAGGCCGGCAGATAAAGAACAAGCTGAGCCGCGGACCGACACGGCCCGACACGGCCCGACACGGCCCGACACGGCCCGGGTCACGGCCCGAATCACCGCCCCGGCCGTGCGGCCGCCGTCAGACACCCGGCGGCCGCCAGTACCCCGCTCCCCCCGCGCCCCCCGCGCGCCCCGGCGCCGACGGCGGCGGGCCGGGGGGCGGCGGGGCCTGCGACCACTGGCCGTACGCGGGCATGCTCAGGGTCTGCTGGGCCGCGGTCACCTCGGCGTCGTCGTACTCCATGCCGTAGACCGTGCCGTACCCCGATTCGTCCACCGGGCGGAACGGCCCCTCGGCCCGGGGCAGCAGGAGGAGCGCCACCACCGCGGCCGCCAGCACCGCGAAGACCGCGCCGAACACGCCCACCGTCACCTCGGTCGGCTCCGCCGTGGCGATCACCGGTACCGCCTGCGGCACCAGCAGCCAGCCCACGGCGATGCCCAGCGGCCGGCCGATCGGCGTCCGTCTCAGCGCCGCCAGCCCGGCCAGGGCGCACACCGCCGCCGTGGTCCAGGACAGCCAGCCGAACGGCGTCCCCAGCAGCGCGTTGACCAGATAGCCGCCGGTGACGGTGCGCCAGAAGAAGCCCGGCGGCTGGGTCTCCTGGAGCGAGCCCGTCGTCCGGTAGAACTGCCAGGCGCCCGACATCACCGCGACGATCAGCAGCAGCAGCCCCGCCAGCACCCCCGCCGCCGGCCTGGGCGGCGCCGGGTCCCAGCCGGGCAGCACCCGCCGCCGGTTCACCGCGATGGCCAGCAGCGCGATGCCCCCCACCACTTCGGCGGCGGCCGTCAGCACCAGTTGTCCCTGTACGTCGAGCTGCCCGTTCCACTGGCCGCCCAGGATCAGCACGGTCGGCGCCCGCAGCAGCACCGTCAGTGCGCCCACCGACCCGAACGCCCCGGTCACCACCGGCCGGAAGGACGCCGCGACGGCGCCCGCGTAGAGCCCGATCAGTACCGCGTCGATCACCGAGGTGTTCAGCGGCGCGCCCCCGGCCGGGACCGCCAGCCCGGCCCACACCTGGCCCAGCCCGTCCAGCCCCACCAGCCCCGCGTCCTGGATCACCCAGGCGATCTCGATCACGGCGAGGACGCCGCACACCACCGCTCCCGCCCGTCTCGCCGGGCGCGCGAGCGCGAATCCCTGCCGCATGGCGACCTCCTGGCCTCTCGGCGGCAGTTCCGTCTTGCCACCTGTCCCCGTGGATACGGGCCGCCCGGGCCCGCGTTTCACCGTGGCCGCCACAAACGGCAGCCGGCCGGGGCGACAATGTCACCCCGGCCGGCTTACGGCACCCGCACGGCCGTACGTTGTTCAGCGTGCAGCGTCCGTATATCGGAGAAGCGTCGGCCAAGTTGCCTGCGTGTTACAGAATTTGATCCCGGTTCATCCCGGATCGTCCACTCGAACTGTCGTC
Organism: Streptomyces sp. RLA131; assembly: GCF_056270125.1. Classification (NCBI taxonomy): domain Bacteria; kingdom Bacillati; phylum Actinomycetota; class Actinomycetes; order Kitasatosporales; family Streptomycetaceae; genus Streptomyces; species Streptomyces sp. RLA131. Next base: position 5,323,083 of record NZ_JBWDOQ010000002.1, on the reverse strand, counting down.
CGTCAAGCACGCGGACACGTCGTTTGGCAAAACCTTCACTCCAGATAGTCTTGATCGTGTTTTCTTCGGTTACCGCCCCCTTGACTGGTCCAGACTTCATTGCGAAAGTCCCGATCAGTAAACAGCGCTCAATAGCGCGGCGTGAAGCCTCTTCGGTGCGGGGGAAGATCATATGTCTACTCCAACTACGGCTGCGACCGAGCCGGACCCGGTACCCGCGGATTCTCCCGCCCTCGGCGAGGCGACCGGAAAGCCGGCGGTCGAACTCGTCGGACGATCTCCCGGCCGGCTGGCCTGGATCCGATTCCGGCGTGACAAGAGCGGCATCCTCTGCGCACTGATCGTCATTGCCTTCATCGTGATCGCCCTGACCGCCCCCCTGATCGCAAAACTGTACGGGAAGAATCCCTATGACCTGTACGGACAGGACGAGGGGCTGCTCAACAGCTACGGAATCCCGATCAAGCCGAACGGCGGTATCGACAGCACCTACTGGTTCGGCGTGGAGCCGAACCTCGGACGCGATGTGTTCACCCTATTGATCTACGGAATCAGGACCTCGCTTTTCATCGCCCTCGCCGTGACCGTCGTGTCGGTGGTGACCGGCGTCCTGATCGGCCTGATCCAGGGATATCTGAGCGGGCGGACCGACTACTTTCTCGGCCGGTTCTCCGACCTCATGCTCTCGTTCCCGCAGCAGCTGTTCTTCATCGCCTTCACCCCGGTGATCGTCGCGCTGTTCGTCTCGCCCCGCGACGAGGAGCCCACCTACGTCCGGGTCCTGGCGCTGATCATCGTGCAGTTCATGCTCGGCTGGATGAGCGTGGGCCGGCTGGTGCGCGCCCAGGTACTCAGCCTGCGCGAACGGGAGTTCGTCGAGGCGGCCCGGCTGAGCGGCGCGTCGTCGTGGCGGATCATACGCAAGGAGCTGCTGCCGAACATCTGGAGCACGATCCTGGTCCAGTCGACGCTGCTGCTGCCGGTGAACGTCACCGCCGAGGCGGGGCTGTCGTACCTCGGGGTCGGCGTCCAGGCGCCCACCCCCGACTGGGGACTGATGTTCCAGGCCGGTGCCTCGTACTACGAATCAGACGTCACCTACATGTTCTTCCCCGGCATCGCCATGGTGATCTTCGTGGTCGCCTTCAACCTGCTCGGGGACTCGGTCCGGGACGCGCTCGATCCCAAGACCGTGCGATGAGTGTCCCGCAATTCCGGTTTCAGTGACAGGCAGGGATCAATGAGAACTCGCAAGGCGCGTATCGCCTCCGCGTTTCTGGCGGTGGGGGCTCTGACACTGTCCGCGGCCTGCAGCAGCGGTGGCGGCGAAGGGGGTGGGGGAAACAGCGGCGACGGACAGAAAGCCACCGTCCAGGACTTCGGTGTCGGCACCGCGGCGGATTCGAACGGACCGGCGACCGCGGTGAGCGGTGCGAAGAAGGGAGGCACGGTCTACGACCTGGACCAGGCCGGATTCGACTATCTGGACCCGGGTCAGCAGTACGTCAGTGACATGCTTTCGCTCCAGTTGTTGTACAACCGTTCCCTGACCGGATACAAGATCGACCCGAAGTCGGGCAAGACCATTCTCGTCGGCGACCTGGCCACTGACACCGGTAAATCCTCCGACGGCGCGAAAACCTGGACCTACACCCTCAAGGACAACCTCAAGTTCCAGGACGGCTCGGCCATCACCGCCAAGGACATCAAGTACGGCATCGAACGGCTTTTCGCCGACTACCAGACCCAGGGTCCGCAGTACGTCCAGAAGTGGCTCTACGGCGCGGACTACCGCAAGGCCTACACCGGCCCGTACGACGGCAAGGAGATCCCCTCCTCCAAGATCGCCACCCCGGACGACAAGACGCTCGTCTTCCACTTCCTGGAGCCGCACGCCGACGCCCCGTACGCGATGTCGATGCCGAACGTCTCGCCGGTGCCCAAGGCCAAGGACGACAAGCAGAAGTACAACAACCACCCGGTCGCCTCGGGCCCGTACAAGATCGCCAGCTACAAGCCGGGCAAGGAACTGGTCCTGACCCGCAACACGGCCTGGGATCCCAAGAGCGACCCGATCCGCAACGCCTACCCGGACAAGTGGGACTTCCAGCTCGGGATCGCCGAGCCCGGTCTCACCAACCGGCTGGCCGCCGACTCCGGCACCGACCGGTACGCGGTGAACCTGTCCGGCTCGGCGGACCCGTCGAAGATGCAGACCCTGACGACCGACTCGCGGTACAAGTCCCGGACCGTCAACCAGTACCAGCCGTACGTCGAGGTCATCAACATCAACACCAAGCGGATCAAGGACCCGAGGGTCCGCCGGGCGATCATGTACGCCTTCCCCATGAGCCAGGTCCTGCAGGCCTTCGGCGGCGGCGCCCAGGGCGAACTCGGCACCACCCTGCTCAGCCCCACGGTCGCCGGCTGGAAGAAGTACGACCCGTTCGGCAAGCTCACCGAACCGACCGGTGACATCGCCAAGGCCAAGGAGCTGCTGAAGGAGGCCGGCGTCAAGGGCAAGGTCAAACTGTCCTACGCGTTCGCCAACAACCCGCGCTGGCAGGCCGTCTCGCTCACCATCGAGAAGGCCCTGGAGAAGGCCGGCTTCGACGTCCAGCGCAAGGCCGTCGACCCGACCTCGTACTACACGGTCGTCGGCAAGGTGGACACCCCGTACGACATCTACCGCACCAGCTGGGGCTCCGACTGGCCCAGCGCCTCGACCGTGGTCCCGCCGACCCTGGACGGCCGCAACCTGCAGGACGGCACCAACAACTACTCGTTCCTCAACGACGACCACGTCAACACCGAGATCGACCGGATCCTCGGGATCACGGACATCAAGAAGCAGAACAGCGAGTGGCGGACCCTCTCGGAGTACGTGCTGAAGAACGACACGTCGCAGATCCCGTTCGTCTTCGACAAGTACTTCAACCTGCACGGCTCCAAGCTCGGGGGCGTCACCTACAACCAGGTGTTCGGCACCGTCAACCCCAGCACCATCTACGTCAAGTCGTAGTCCCGGCTCAGCACCGCGCCGGTCCCGGCCCGCGGGCCGGGACCGGCGCCCCGGACGGAAGAGCCCGACCCATGTTGCGTTTTCTCGTACGCCGCGTGCTGGGCGCAGTGGTCATCCTGCTGTTCATCAGCGCCATCACGTACTTCCTCTTCTTCTTCCTGCCGGCGGACCCGGCGCTGCTGTCGTGCGGCAAGAACTGCAGCCCGCAGAACGTCGCCCTGATCCGCCGGAACCTCGGGCTCGACCAGCCGATCTGGATCCAGTACTGGCACTTCATGGCCGGCGTCTTCGTGGGCCGCGATCTGCCCGTCGGCAACTGCCCGGCCCCCTGCTTCGGCTACTCCTTCGCCGACCAGCAGCCGATCTGGCCCACCATCACCGACCGTTACCCGACCACCCTGTCGCTGGCGATCGGCGGCGCGGGCGCGTTCCTGACCATCGGGGTGGGCCTCGGTCTGATCTCCGCCTGGAAGCAGGGCACCGCCTTCGACCGGATCGCCAGCTCGGTCTCCCTGGTCGGCAACTCGGTGCAGATCTACTTCATCGGCCCGATCGCCATCCTGCTGCTCTCCACCGACCTGCGTCTGCTCAACCGGGGCCAGGACCCCGACTGGACCCATGACCCGCTGGGGTCGGTCGGCGGGCTGATCCTGCCCTGCCTGGTGATGTCGGTCATCTTCTGGTCCAACTACAGCCGCCAGACGCGCTCGCTGCTGGTGGAGCAGATGTCCGAGGACCACATCCGTACCGCCCGCGCCAAGGGCATGTCCGCGCGCTATGTCTTCCTGCGGTACGCCCTGCGCGGCGCCGCCGCGTCGATCATCACCATCTTCGGCATCGACCTCGGCGCGGTGCTGGGCGGCGCGATCATCACCGAGGTCACCTTCGGGCTGCACGGGCTCGGCAGCCTGGCGGTCCAGGCGGTGCTGCGGGCCGATCTGCCACTGGAGATGGCCGTGATGCTGATCGGCGCCACCATCATCGTCATCAGCAACATCGTCGTCGACACCGCGTACGCCTTCATCGACCCGCGGATCCGGCTTTCGTGAAGGGGAACCGACCGTGAGCATCCTCACCAAGCCCGAGGCGGAACCGGCGGACGACGGCTCCCAGGCCTTTCTGTCGGTGCGCGACCTGCATGTGCGGTTCGCCACCGAGGACGGCGTCGTCAAGGCGGTCGACGGGCTGTCCTTCGACCTGGAGCGCGGCCGGACCCTGGGCATCGTCGGCGAGTCCGGGTCCGGCAAGTCGGTCACCAACATGGCGGTCCTCGGGCTGCACAACCCGCGCAACACCGCGATCACCGGTGAGATCGTCCTCGACGGCCAGGAGCTGACCGGAGCCACCGAACGGCAGCTGGAGCGGCTGCGCGGCAAGAAGATGGCGATGATCTTCCAGGACTCGCTGACGGCGCTCTCGCCCTACTACACCGTCGGCCGGCAGATCGCCGAGCCCTACATGAAGCACACCGGAGCCTCCCGCAGAGCCGCCCGCGCGCGGGCGGTCGAGATGCTGACCAGGGTCGGTATCCCGCAGCCGCAGACCCGGGTGGACGACTATCCGCACCAGTTCTCCGGGGGCATGCGGCAGCGGGCGATGATCGCCATGGCGCTGGTCTGCGACCCGGAACTGGTCATCGCCGACGAGCCGACGACCGCCCTGGACGTCACCGTCCAGGCGCAGATCCTCGACCTCCTCAAGGACCTCCAGCGCGAGACCGGCACCGCGATCATTCTCATCACCCACGACCTCGGCGTGGTCGCCAACACCGCCGACGACGTGATGGTGATGTACGCCGGGCGCTGTGTGGAGCGCGGGACCGTGACCGAGATCCTCAAGTCGCCCGAACACCCCTACACCTGGGGGCTGCTCGGCTCGATCCCGCGGATCTCGGCGGCCGTGGACGTCCCGCTGTCACCGATCCCCGGCGCCCCGCCCAGCCTGCTCAACCCGCCTTCCGGCTGTCCCTTCCACCCCCGCTGCGCCTTCACCGGCGAGGTGGGCGGCACCCGTTGCGCCGGTGAGCGTCCCTGGATCCCCGAGGGCGTCCGGCGCGGCTCCGCCTGCCATCTCACGACGGCACAGCGGCAGACGTTCTTCACCGAGCAGATCCAGCCCCGGCTGCGCTGAGCGGCCGTCCAGGAGTCGAGGAAACCACCACCATGACCGAAGCGCAGGCGCACGCCCTGGCCACGGTGCCCGAACCCCGGGGGACCTCCCGGTCACCGCTGCTCGAAGTCGACGGGCTGGCCAAGTACTTCCCGATCAACGGCGGCTTCGTCGTCAAACGCCATGTGGGCGACGTACGTGCCGTGGACGGCGTCGGCTTCCATGTCGCCGAGGGCGAGAGCCTGGGCCTGGTCGGGGAGTCGGGGTGCGGCAAGTCCACCACGGGACGGCTGATCACCCGGCTGCTCGAACCCACCGGCGGAACGATCTCCTACCGGGGCCAGGACATCACCCACGCCTCACGCAGGGAGCTGGCGCCGATCCGCTCCGAGATCCAGATGATCTTCCAGGACCCCTACGCGTCGCTCAACCCGCGCCAGACCGTCGGGAACATCGTCGCCGCGCCGATGGAGATCAACCGCGTCAGTCCTCCCGGGGGCCGGGAGAAGCGGGTCCGTGAGCTGCTGGAGACCGTCGGGCTCAACCCGGAGCACTACAACCGTTTCCCGCACGAGTTCTCCGGCGGCCAGCGCCAGCGCGTCGGCGTCGCCCGCGCCCTCGCCCTCGAACCCCGGCTCATCGTCGCCGACGAACCCGTCTCGGCCCTGGACGTCTCCATCCAGGCACAGGTCGTCAACCTCCTCCAGCACCTCCAGCGGGAACTCGGCATCGCCTTCCTCTTCATCGCCCACGACCTCGCCGTCGTCCGCCACTTCTCCCAACGCGTCGCCGTCATGTACCTCGGAAAAATCGTCGAGATCGGCGACCGACAGGACATCTACCAGCACCCCCGCCACCCCTACACCCACGCCCTCCTCTCCGCCTCGCCCGAGGCCGACCCCGACGAACGGGACTCCACCGAGCGGATCCGGCTGGCCGGGGACGTCCCCTCCCCCATCGACCCGCCGTCGGGCTGCCGCTTCCGGACCCGCTGCTGGAAGGCCCAGGAACACTGCGCCGCCGAGGAACCACCGCTCGTCCGGCTCGACGGCAACCAGGACGGCCACCTCACCGCCTGCCACTTCCCCGAGGAACCGACGACCGCGGCGCGGGTCGAGGACGTCGTCCTGGACCCGGCGCTCACCGCGACCGAGGACGCGGCCCCCGACCCGGCCCCCTGAGCGCGCGTCAGTCCCGCGGCGGTGTCTCCGGCGGGACCACCGTCGTCTTCTCCTCCGCGAAATGGCAGGCGCTGTCGTGCGCGGCCGGCGATTCCAGGCCCACGAAGACGGCCGGCACGGCCAGCGCCGGGATCTCCAGCGCGCACCGCTCCCGGGCCTTCCAGCAGCGGGTGCGGAAGCGGCAGCCCGACGGCGGATTCGCGGGGGACGGGACGTCGCCGGTGAGGACGATCCGCTCCCGGCCCTCGCGCGCCTCGGGGTCGGGCACCGGGACGGCCGACAGCAGCGCCTGGGTGTACGGATGGGTGGGGTGCTCGTAGATCTGGGCGTCGTCGCCGATCTCGACGATCTTGCCGAGGTACATCACCCCGACCCGGTCGGAGATGTGCCGGACGATGGACAGGTCGTGCGCGATGAACATGTACGAGAGGTCGAACTCGTCCTGGAGCCGTTCCATCAGGTTGATGACCTGCGCCTGCACCGAGACGTCCAGTGCCGAGACCGGCTCGTCGGCGACGATGATCTCCGGTCGCAGCGCCAGGCCCCGGGCGATGCCGATGCGCTGGCGCTGGCCGCCGGAGAACTGGTGCGGGTAGCGGTTGATGTACTCGGGGTTGAGCCCGACCACGTCCAGCAGCTCCTGCACCTTTCTGCGGCGCTCGCCCTTGGGGGCCACCTCGGGATGGATCTCGTACGGTTCACCGATGATGTCGCCGACGGTCATCCGGGGGTTCAGGGAGGTGTACGGGTCCTGGAACACCATCTGGATGTTGCGCCGCACGGCCTTGAGGGCACGGCCGGACAGCTTGGTGATGTCGTCGCCCTTGTAGACGATCTCGCCGGCGGTCGGACGCTCCAGGTTCATCAGCAGCTTGGCGACGGTGGACTTCCCGCAGCCCGACTCGCCGACGATGCCCAGCGTCTCGCCCCGGTGGAGGTCGAGGTCGACGCCGTCGACCGCCTGCACGGCGCCGACCTGCTTCTTGAACACGATGCCCTGGGTCAGCGGGAAGTGCTTGACCAGGCCCCGCACCTGAAGGATCGCTTCAGTCATCGAGGCACTCCTTCCAGAAGTGGCACGCGCTGGCCCGCGTGGGGCTCACCTCGTACAGCGGCGGTTCGTCCGTGCGGCAGACCGCCCGGGCCATCGGGCAGCGCGGGTTGAAGGCGCAGCCGGGCGGGATGTGGAGGAGGTTGGGCGGCAGGCCCTTGATGGCGTAGAGCTCCTGGCCCTTGTGGTCCAGGCGCGGGATCGACCGCAGCAGGCCCTTGGTGTACGGATGCGCCGGCCGCTTGTAGATCTCGTGGACCGGGGCGGTCTCGACGATCCGGCCCGCGTACATCACCGCGATCCAGTCGGCGACGTCGGCGACCACACCCAGGTCGTGGGTGATCAGGATCAGGCCCATGCTGTACTCGCGCTGAAGCTCGGCCAGCAGGTCCATGACCTGGGCCTGGACGGTGACGTCCAGGGCGGTGGTCGGTTCGTCGGCGATGATCAGGTCCGGCTCCAGGGCCAGCGCCATCGCGATCATGATGCGCTGGCGCATACCGCCGGAGAACTGGTGGGGATACTGCCCGACCCGTTCCCTGGCCGCCGGAATGCGGACCCGGTCCATCAGCTCGACGGCCTTGGCCTTGGCGTCCTTCCTGCTCATGCCCTCGTGGACGGTGAACATCTCGGAGAGCTGGTCGCCGACGCTGAGCACCGGGTTGAGCGAGGAGAGCGCGTCCTGGAAGATCATCGCCATTCTGGCGCCGCGCACCTTGCGGCGCTCCTCGGCGTTCATCTTCAGCAGGTCCCGGCCCTGGAAGAGGATCTCGCCCCGGGTCACGAACCCCGGCGGCGAGTCGAGGATGCCCATGACGGCCTGGGCGGTCACCGACTTCCCCGAGCCGGATTCGCCCAGTACGGCGAGGGTCTCGGCGGCCCTGACGGTGTAGCTGACCCCGTTGACGGCGTGGGCGACGCCGTCCCTGGTACGGAACTCGACATGCAGGTCCCGTACGTCGAGCAGGGGCGCGGACGCCCGTGCGGCCTCCTCGGCGGTGACCTCGCTGGTCGGTGGATTCATCGGGAACCTCCGGGGAGACCCCGGCCTTCAGGCCAGGGAGGAATCGGATTGCCTGCGGAGCGGGGCGGGGACAGCCGGCTCGCCGCCAGAGCGGACCGGCGTCCACGTACCCGCGTTTCACGTCGTGGCAGAAGTCCCGCAAGAGCGCCGAGTACACCGAAGGCGCGCAGCCGTCCACGGTGACCGTGTCCCGGGACGCGGCCGGGCGCTGGTTCGTCTCCCTGCTGTGCGACGACGCGATCACCCCGGCCCCGGCCACCGCGGCCGCTGTCGGGATCGACGCGGGGATCACCTCCCTGGCGGCCCTGTCCACCGGGGAGCAGATCACCGACCCCCGGCACGAACGCCGCGACCGGGCCCGCCTCGCCCGAGCCGTCTCGGACGCGGCCCGGCGCGACATGCGGACGATGCTGGAGTACACATGCGCCCGGTACGGGCGCGAACTCGTCGTGACCGGCCGCTGGTTCCCCAGTTCGAAGCTGTGCGGGGCCCGCGGCACGATCCGGGCGAAGCCGCCGCTGAACGTCCGCGAGTGGACGTGCGACTGCGGCATGGCGCATGACCGCGACGCGAACGCGGCGAAGAACATTCTCGCGGCCGGGCCGGCCGGGCCGGCCGTGTCTGCCTGTGGAGACGGTGTAAGACCTCAACGGGAGTCCTCCCGGACGGGGCGGTCGTCGATGAAGCAGGAAACCCAGCGGGCGACCGCTGGAATCCCCCGCCTTCAGGCGGGAGAGGAAGCCAACGGAGCGTCCGTCCGTATCAGCGCAGCTTGGGGTCGAGGGCGTCGCGCACCGCGTCGCCGAGCATGATGAAGGCGAGCACGGTGATGCTCAGCGCGCCGGCCGGCCACAGCAGCATGTGCGGCGCGTTGCGGATCTGGCTGGACGCCTGCGAGATGTCGATGCCCCAGGAGACGGTCGGCGGCTTCAGGCCGACGCCGAGGTAGGACAGCGTGGCCTCCAGCGAGATGTACGTACCGAGGGCGATGGTCGCCACCACGATCACCGGGGCTACGGCGTTGGGCGCGATGTGCCGCAGCAGCAGCCGGGAGTTGCCCGCGCCGAGGGCGCGGGCCGCCTGGACGTAGTCGTTCTGGCGGGCGGTGATGACCGAGCCGCGGGCGATACGGCCGATCTGCGGCCAGCCCAGCAGCACGATGAAACCCACCACCGGCCACACGGTGGTGTTGGTGATCACCGACAGGAACACCAGGCCGCCCAGCACGATCGGGATGCCGAAGAAGATGTCGCTGACCCGGGACAGGACCGCGTCCCCCCAGCCGCCGTAGAAGCCGGCCAGGCCGCCCAGCACTCCGCCGAGGACTGCCGCGCCCAGCGTCGCGCAGACGCCGACGGTGACGGAGGCCCGGGCCCCGTAGACGACCCGGGTGTAGACGTCGCAGCCCTGGTTGTCGAAGCCGAAGGGGTGGCCGGGGGCCGAGCCCTTCTGGGAGTTGTCCAGGTTGCAGCTGAGCGGGTTGCCGGTGGCGATCAGCTGGGGCCAGACGGAGATGACGACCAGGAAGAGGATCACCAGGGCGGAGAGGATGAAGACCGGGTTGCGCCGCAGGTCGCGCCAGGCGTCCGACCACAGGCTGCGCGGTCTCTCCGCCGGCCCGCCGCCCGGCACCGGCTCGCCCTGCGGCGCGCGCTCCAGCGTCCTGGCCTCGCTCTGCGCGAAGTCCATGGTGGCGCCGGTGCCGCCGGCCGGTTCCATCGCCTCGTCACGGTGGTTCTCGGGCTCAGGCATAGCGGATCCTCGGGTCCAGGACGGCGTACAGGAGGTCGACCAGGAGGTTCGCCACCAGGAAGACGATCACCAGGATCGTCACGAAGCCGACGACGGTCGCCGAGTCCAGCCGCAGGATGCCCTGGTAGAGCTGGAAGCCGACGCCGCGGATGTTGAAGATCCGTTCGGTGACGATGGCCCCGCCCATGAGCGCGCCGATGTCGGTGCCGATGAAGGTGACCACCGGGATCAGGGAGTTGCGCAGCAGGTGGCGGGTGATGACCCGGCGGCGCGGCAGACCCTTGGCGATGGCGGTGCGTACGTAGTCGGCGCGGGCGTTCTCCGCGATGGAGGTGCGGGTCAGCCGGGTGACGTACGCGAGCGAGACCAGGGCGAGGACCAGTCCGGGGACGATCAGCTCGCTGAAGGGCGCCTCGGCCGACACCGACGGCTCGATGACGCCCCACTCGACGCCCAGCAGGTACTGGAGGACGTAGCCGGTGACGAAGGTCGGGACGGAGATCACGATCAGGGTCAGCAGCAGGGCGCCAGTGTCGACGGGCCTGCCGCGCCGCATGCCGGTGACGACGCCGAGCGTGATGCCGATGACGATCTCGAAGAAGATCGCCACGATGGTCAGCCGCAGGGTGACCGGGAACGCGCTCGCCATCAGCTCGGTGACCGCCTGGCCGTTGTAGGCGGTGCCGAAGTCGCCCTGGAAGATCTGCCCCATGTAGTGCAGGTACTGCTGCCACAGGGGGTGGTCGAGGTAGAGGTCGTGGCGGATCTGCGCGGCGGTGGCGGGGTCGCAGGCGCGGTCCCCGCACTTGGCGGCGACGGGGTCGCCCAGCGCGTACACCATGAAGAAGATCAGCAGCGTCGTGCCGATGAACACCGGGACCATCTGCAGCAGACGGCGGATCACATAGCGTCCCATGGGGCCTTCCCACTGGTCGGCGGCCCCGGCCTCACGGGACGGTGTCCCGCCGGCCGGGCCGGGCGCGTCAGCTGCTGACCTTGATCTCGTTGTAGACCGGGACGCTGAACGGGTTGAGCGTGACGTTCGACAGCCGGTCAGACCAGCCGGCGCTGCCGTTCTGGTACCACAGCGGGATCGCGGGGACCTGCTCGGCGAGGACCTTCTCCGCGTCCTGGAAGATGGAGACGGCCTTCGCGGTGTCGGTCTCGGCGTTCGCCCGGTCGACGAGCTTGTCGAAGTCCTTGTTGCTGAAGTGCGAGTCGTTGGACGAGGCGCCGGTGTAGTACAGCGGCTGCAGGAAGTCCTGGATCAGCGGGTAGTCCATCTGCCAGCCGGCCCGGAACGGACCCGTCATCTGCTTGTTGGTGATCTTGTTGCGGAAGTCCGCGAAGGTACCGGTCGGGTTGCCCACGCAGGCCTTGTCGTTGCCCAGGGCGTTGTTGATGCTGTTGCAGACCGCGTCGACCCAGTCCTTGTGCGAGCCGGTGTCGGCGTTGTAGGCGATCTTCAGGGTGCCCCCGGGGATGCCGCCGCCGTCCGAGACCAGCTTCTTGGCCTGCTTCGCGTCGTAGGTGCAGACATCGCCGCAGATGCCGCTCTGGTAACCGCCCGCGGAGCCCAGCACCGGGGAGGTCCAGTCGGAGGCGGGCGTCCGGGTGTTCTGGAAGATCTGCTTGGTGATCTGCGGGCGGTTGATCGCCATCGAGATCCCCTGGCGGACCTTGGCCGAGCCCGCGCCCGACCAGTTCTTGTCGTAGAGCGGGAAGGCCAGGGTCTGGATGATGCCGGCCGGGGTGTTGAGGTAGCGGTCGCCCAGGTCGTTCTTGACGTTCTTGAGCTGCGAGGCCGGGACGTCGTCGACCAGGTCGAGGTTGCCCGCCTGGAGGTCGGTGTAGGCGGTGTTGTTGTCCGTGTAGACCTTCAGGTCCACCCCGCCGTTGACGGCCTTGTCGCTGCCCTTGTACCCGCTCCACTTGCGCACCTTGATGCCGGTGCCCTTGGTGTACGACTCCACCTCGTACGGGCCGTTGCCGATGGGCTTGCTCAGCCAGCCGGCGTGGTCGGTGAAGAACACCTGGGGCAGCGGCATGAAGGCCGCGTACCCCAGGGTGTCCGGCCAGGTGGAGAACTTCTGGTTGAGCTTGACGGTGAAGCTCAGGTCGCCGGTCCGCTTGAGCCCGGTCATCTTCCGCACCGCCGGGGTGCCGGTCGCGGGGTGGACCTTGTCGTACCCGTCGATGTAGGCGAAGAAGGGCGCGTTGATCTGCTTGTTCTGGGTGACCGCCGCGTAGTTCCAGGCGTTGATGAACGAGTCGGAGGTGACCTTCTGGCCGTTGCTGAAGGTCCATCCGCTCTTGAGCTTGATCGTGAAGTTCTGCGAGTCGGTCGTGGTGATCGAGTCCGCGATCACGTTCTCGGCGGCGCCGGTCCTCGGGTTGTACTTCTTCAGCCCCCGGAAGATCATGTCCAGCACCTTGCCGCCCTGCACCTCGTTGGTGTTGGCGGGCTCCAGCGGGTTCTGCGGGTCCGTCCAGGAGGCGCTGAGCACCCCGCTCGCGCTGCTCCCCCCGCCGCCTCCGCCGCCGCCACCGCCACCACCGCAGGCTGTGGCGGTGGCGGCGAGTGCGACGGCGGTCGCCGCGCAGACGGTCCACTTGTAGCGCGTGGATCCGCGCATCGGGGGCCTCCCTGTGGAGTCATGGGTCCTAGGTCGCAAATGACACTCGGCTACCCATGACACCGCAAGTCGGACACCGGCGCATTCCCTGATCCCCGCGATCACCTGTTCGGCCCAGCCGGCGGGCCGTCGCGGCGACACCGCGGACCTCGGTGACGGACGCCCACTTCCGCACCGCGCGGCGGCGCCCAGCGGCGGGCTCGGCGCGACTCTTCCACGGCACGCCCATAGGGCTATCCCTATGCAAATGACTGTCAATCAGGGAAATCCCGCATTAAGAGTCAACTTTCGATCAAAATGATAAAGGTCCGATTACGACTTCCGGTGATCATTGACGTCGCCATAAATCAGTTGCGAAAGTCCACCCAACCCGCAAGCGCGGGCGGAGAGTTACCCGTACCACGCCGACCAGGCATCTAGGCGTCCAGGAATTGTTTCGGCCTCAATACATAAGTATGCCAAGTGGCGGCACGAGGGCAACCGCATTCTGTTGGATTCCTGACCGACCGAGCGAAAGAGCGACTCGTGGGCCATTACCTGCTGCGCAGACTCGTCAACTACCTGGCGCTGGTGATCATCGCGGCCTCGCTCACCTACGCCCTGGCCGCCATCAGCCTCAACCCCAGAGCCAACTTCGCCGGCCGCAACCCCCCGGTATCCGCCACCTCGGTGACCTCGACCCTGAACGAGTACAACCTCAACCCCGACACCCCTGTCGTCGTCCGCTTCGGCCACTGGGCCGCAGGCGTGGTCCACGGCGATCTGGGACGCACCGTCACCGGCGGCGAGGTCAACGACGAGTTCGGCCGCCGGGTGGGGGTGAGCACCCGACTGCTCCTCATCGCGACGGTGCTGGGCTCCATCGGTGGCGTACTGGTCGGCGCCTGGGGTGCCATCAGGCAGTACCGGGCCTCGGACCGGATCTCCACCATGGCCTCGTTCTTCGTCCTGGCCATGCCCGTGTTCGTGATCGGTGTGACGCTCAAACTGTGGGCCATCGATCTGAACGACGCGGTCGGCCACAAGATCATCGAGTACACCGGCGAATACGACCCCGGTCTCAGCGGCACCGGTGAGATCCTCCTCAGCCGGCTGCAGCATCTGCTGCTGCCCAGCCTGACCCTGATCGTCATCCAGATCGCCCTGTACAGCCGCTACCAGCGCAGCACCATGCTGGACGTCCTCGGCAGCGACTTCCTGCGCACGGCCAGGGCCAAGGGGCTGTCCCGGCGGGACGCGCTGATGAAGCACGGTCTGCGCACCGCCGTACTGCCCGTGGTGCCGCTGCTGGTCTACAACGTCGTGCTGCTCTTCACCGGCGCCACCTTCACCGAGAAGATCTTCGGCTGGCACGGCATGGGCGAGTGGCTCGTCAGCTCCATCAGCACCAACGACACCAACTCGGTTGCCGCTGTCGGCATGTTCACCGCCGTGGTCGTCCTGGTCGCGGGGCTGCTGTCCGATCTCCTCTACGCGGCCCTCGATCCGCGCGTACGGGTGCGCTGACCGCCACCCGCACCTCCGCCGTCGTCGTCACGCGCCTCCAGGAGCCCTCCCATGGCTGTCCAGTTTCCCTCCGCCCAACCGCCGGCCCAGACCGCCCCGGTCACCGACCGGCCAGCCGGGCGCCGCCGCAGCAGCGGCCGCGCCCGGCTCACCGCCGTACGTTTCGCCCGCAACCGCACCGCGCTCTTCGGGCTGTTCATGCTCGTCGTGCTGTTCCTGATGGCCTATGTGGTGCCGCTGTTCTACCAGTGGAGCTACACGGACCTGGACTTCAACGCCTTCCAGAAGCCGCCCTCGGCCGCCCACTGGTTCGGCACCGACCAGACCGGCTCCGACCTCTTCGCCATGACCGCCCGAGGCATGCAGAAGTCACTGGTCATCGGCATCCTGACCGGCCTGATCTGCACCGTCGTGGCAGCGGCGGTCGGCGCGAGCGCCGGCTACTTCGGCGGCTGGACCGACCGTTCCCTGATGTGGGTCGTCGACCTGCTCCTGGTGATGCCCAACTTCCTGATCATCGCGGTGCTCTCCCCACTCTTCCAGGGCACCACCTGGCTGCTGTTCGTGGTGCTCCTCGCGGCGTTCAGCTGGATGATCACCGGTCGGGTGGTACGCAGCATGACGCTCACCCTCAAGGACCGTGAGTTCGTCAAGGCCGCCAAGTACATGGGCGTCCCGGCGCCCGTCATCATCTTCCGGCACATCCTGCCGTCGATGGCCTCGATGCTGATCATCGACGCGACCATCCAGGTCGGTACCGCGATCATCGGTGAGACGAGCCTGTCGTACTTCGGTTTCGGCGTGCAGTCCCCGGACGTCTCGCTCGGCACGGTGATCGCCACCGGCACGCCGGCCGCGCCCTCCTTCCCCTGGCTGTTCTACTTCCCGGCCGGCGCTCTGGTGCTGATCTGTCTGTCCATCGCCTTCATCGGCGACGGGCTGCGGGACGCCCTCGACCCCGGCTCCAGCCGCGCCAAGGCCCGTAAGCCCCGTGCGTCCCGCACGTCCCGCACCTCCGCCAAGACCGAAGAAGGACTCGCGTCGTGACCACCGACATCCCCGCTCTGGAGGTCACCGACCTCCATGTCTCCTTCCCGAGCGAGGCCGGAACGGTCCCCGCGGTGCGCGGAGTCTCCTTCTCCGTACGTCCCGGGGAAGTCCTCGGCATCGTCGGCGAGTCGGGCTCCGGCAAATCCGTCTCCTCGCTGGCGGTCCTGGGACTGCTGCCGGACACGGCGGACGTCAAGGGCTCGGTGAAGCTGCACGGCCGTGAACTGCTGGGGCTGAACGACCGCGCGATGACCAGGATCCGGGGCAAGGACATCGCCATGGTGTTCCAGGACCCGCTGTCGGCGCTCACCCCGGTCTACTCGGTCGGTGTCCAGATCGTCGAGGCACTGCGGATCCATCAGGACCTGGACAAGGCCGCTGCCCGCAGGCGCGCCGTCGAGCTGCTGGAACTGGTCGGCATCCCCGACCCCGGCCGCCGTGTGGACGCCTTCCCGCACGAGTTCTCCGGCGGCATGCGGCAGCGGGCGATGATCGCCATGGCGATCGCCAACGACCCGGCCGTCATCATCGCCGACGAGCCGACCACCGCCCTGGACGTCACCATCCAGGCGCAGATCCTGGACGTGCTGCGGAAGGCCCAGCAGGTCACCGGCGCCGCCATCGTCATGATCACCCACGACCTGGGGGTGGTGGCCGGATTCGCCGACCGCGTCCAGGTGATGTACGCGGGCCGGCCGGTGGAGACCGGCAGCGTGGACGACGTGTACTACGCGCCCCGGATGCCGTACACCATCGGCCTGCTGGGCTCGATCCCCCGGCTCGACGACGGCCGGCGGCACGCTCTCACCCCCATCGACGGCAACCCGCCCTCGCTGGTGGACCTCCCGCTCGGCTGCCCCTTCGCGGCACGCTGCCCGGTCGCGGTGGACCTGTGCCGCGAGGTCGAGCCGGAGCTGCTCGTACGGGGAACCGGCACGCATCCGACGGCCTGTCACCGCAGCCATGAACTGGAGGACGGCGGCCCGCTCGTCCCGGCGGAGATCTACCCGGTCCCGGAGCTGCCCGAAGCTCCGGTGGAACAGCTCCTGCCACGGGAGCGGCGGGCGACCGTCCTGGAGATCGACGGGCTGGTCAAGCACTTCCCGCTGCTGAAGGGCGCGGTCTTCAAGCGCCGGGTCGGCACCGTACGGGCGGTGGACGGCATCGGTTTCGACATCCGCGAGGGCGAGACCCTCGGCCTGGTCGGCGAGTCGGGCTGCGGCAAGACCACCACCCTGCTGGAGATCCTCGACCTGCCGTCGGGTCAGGCCGGCACGGTCTCGGTGTTCGGCAGGGACATCCGGGGTCTCAAGGGCCCGGACCGCAAGGCACTGCGCAAGGACCTCCAGGTGGTGTTCCAGGATCCGATGGCCGCCCTGGATCCCCGGATGCCGGTCGGCGACATCCTCGCCGAACCACTGAGGACCCACGGCTGGACCCGGGACCGGATCGACGCGCGGGTGCCCGAACTGCTGAACCAGGTCGGTCTCGACCCCGACCACGTCGACCGCTACCCGGCGGAGTTCTCCGGCGGTCAGCGGCAGCGCATCAGCATCGCCCGCGCCCTCGCCCTGGAACCGAAGCTGATCGTCCTCGACGAGCCGGTGTCGGCGCTGGACGTCTCCATCCAGGCGGGCGTGCTCAACCTGCTGGACGAGCTCAAGTCCCGGATGGGGCTGAGCTACCTCTTCGTGGCGCACGACCTGTCCGTCGTACGGCACATCGCCGACCGGATCGCCGTCATGTACCTCGGACGGATCGTCGAACTCGGCTCCGCCGAAGCGGTCTTCAGCGCTCCCTCCCATCCGTACACCCAGGCCCTGCTGTCGGCCGTCCCCATCCCGGATCCGCACAAGGAACGCGAGCGCAGGCGGATCCTGCTCACCGGCGACCTGCCGAGCCCGGCCGACGTGCCGACCGGCTGCCGCTTCCGTAACCGCTGCCCGAAGTTCGCCGCCCTCGGCGAAGCGGAGCAGAGCCGCTGCCGCGACGAGGATCCCGGCACCCGTGAGCTGGCCGACGACCACACCGCGGCCTGCCACTTCGCCGCGGCCGCGGCCGTGGTCTGAGGCCCGGATCCACGCATCTCCGCAGGCCCCCCGCCCCGTTCCCAGCCACTCGTACGAGGAGAGTCCCTTGAAGAGAACCCGTAAGCCCCTCGCCCTCGCCGCGCTCGTCGCGACCGGCGCACTGACCCTGTCCGCGTGCGGTGGCGGGGACGGGGACGACGCCGGCGCCAAGAAGAACTCGGTGCCCAAGTCCAGCGTGAACGACATCAACGCGACGGACCGGGCCGATCTGAAGACCGGCGGCACGCTCAACTTCCCGATCGGCGAGATCGCCGAGAACTTCAACTACAACGAGATCGACGGCACGCTCTCCGACGGCTTGGATGTGGAGAAGTCGCTGCTGCCGATCATCATGAAGTCGGACGCCGCGGGCAACGTCACTCCCGACCCGGACTATCTGACCTCCGCCAAGGTGGACGACAGCTCCGGCAAGCAGGTCGTCACGTACGAGATCAACCCGAAGGCCAAGTGGTCCGACGGAACGGCGATCTCCTACAAGGACTTCGCGGCCCAGTGGACGGCGCTGAACGGCAAGAACCCCAAGTACAAGATCTCCTCCAGCACCGGCTACGAGCTCATCAAGAGCGTCGCCAAGGGCAAGAGCGACCAGGAGGTGGTCATCACCTTCTCCAGCCCCTTCGGTGACTGGAAGAGCCTCTTCACCAACCTCTACCCGGCCTCGGTGACCGGCACGCCGGAGGGCTTCAACACCGGCTACCTGGGCAAGATCCCGGTCACCGCCGGCCCGTTCAAGTTCATGGAGATCGACAAGACCGCGAAGACCCTCACCGTCGTCCGGGACAGCAGCTGGTGGGGTGACAAGGCACTCCTCGACAAGATCATCTACCGTTCCCTGGACTCCGACGCCACCGCCGGAGCCTTCGCCAACGGTGAGGTCGACTTCTTCAGCGTCGGCCCCGACTCGGCCGCCTACAAGCAGGCCAAGGACGTCAAGGGCGCCGACATCCGCAAGGCCGCCGGCCCGAACTTCCGCCACGTCACCATGAACGGCACCAGCGGAGCGCTCAAGGACGTCAACGTGCGGCTCGCGGTCGCCCAGGCGCTCAACCGCCAGGCCATCGCCGACTCCGACCTGCAGGGTCTGGACTGGACGTCCAAGCCCCTGAACAACCACTACTACGTCACCAACCAGAAGGGTTACCAGAACAACGCCGGCGAGTACGGCACGTACGACCCGGACAAGGCGAAGGCGTCGCTGGAGGCCGCCGGCTGGAAACTGTCCGGCGACTACCGGAAGAAGGCCGGCAAGACGCTGGAGCTCAACCTCGTCATCCCGGCCGCCGTCAGCACCTCGGCCAACGAGGCCAAGCTCATGCAGCCGATGCTCAAGGCCGTGGGAATCAAGCTGAACATCAAGTCGGTGCCGCTGCAGGAGTTCTTCGACAAGTACGTCACCCCCGGCAACTTCGACCTGACCGTCTTCTCGTGGCTGGGCACCCCGTTCCCGACCTCTTCGAACAAGTCGATCTACGCGAAGCCCAAGGGCTCCAACATCCAGCAGAACTACACCGGCGTGGGCAGCACCGAACTCGACGCCGCGATGGACAAGGCCGCGGCCGACACCGACCCGGCCCAGGCCGTCACCGACACCAACGCGGCCGACGTGCTGATCTGGAAGCAGGCCAGCCTGCTGCCGCTCTACCAGCGCCCCGACATCTACGCCGTCAAGAAGACGCTGGCCAACATCGGTGCCTACGGCTTCGCGGACCTGCGCTACCAGGACATCGGCTTCACCAAGTAAGCGGTTCATGACCGCCGGGGTCCCCGGGGCACGCGCCCCGGGGACCCCGGCGCGTCGCGCGCCCGGCCGTCTCACCGATCGGCGAACGCCTCGATCGCGTCGCGCAGCGCGTCCCGCATCCCGTCGCTGCCCTTGTGACCGGAGTCGTCGACCGTGACCAGCCGGGCGTCCGGCCAGGCGCGCGCGAGGTCCCAGGCGGTGTCGAGGGGGCAGCTCATGTCGAGCCGGCCGTGGACCAGGACACCGGGGATTCCGGCCAGCCGCCCCGCCTCCCGGAGCAGCACGCCTTCCTCCAGCCAGGCGGCGTTGGCGAAGTAGTGGGTGATGATCCGGACCAACGCCAGGCGAGCGGCCGACGGACGGCCACCGAAGACGTCGGATCTGCCGTTCGGCTCCAGCGACAGGACAGCGTCCTCCCAGGCGCACCAGTCGTTCGCGGCCTTCTCCCGTACCTCCTGGTCCGGATGCTCCATCAGGCGCGCGTACGCCGCCACCAGATCCCCGTCCCGGTCCGCCTCGGGCACTCCGGCCCGGAAGCGGTCCCACTCCTCGGGGAAGAAACGCCTGGCGCCCCGGTACAGCCAGTCGATCTCCGAACGGCGCGTCGTGGTGACGGAGGGGATGACGATCTCCGTCACCCGGTCCGGGTGGCGCTGCGCGTAGGCGAGTACGAGCGTCGAACCCCACGAGCCGCCGAACAGCAGCCAGCGCTCGATGCCCAGGTGCTCGCGCAACCGCTCCATGTCGGCGACCAGGTGCCAGGTGGTGTTGTGGCTCATGTCCGTCGCCGGGTCGCCGGCGTGCGGCGTACTTCGTCCGCATCCGCGCTGGTCGAAGAGGACCACCCGGTACCGCTCCGGGTCAGCGGAGCGGCGCGCTCCGACCGAGCACCCCGACCCGGGGCCACCGTGCACCACCAGCGCCGGCCTGCCCTCCGGGTTGCCGCAGACCTCCCAGTAGACGAGGTTGCCGTCACCGACGTCGAGCATCCCGTGCTCGTACGGCTCGATCGGCGGGTTGAGCACGGGCTCGGCCATGTTCGTGCGGTCCCCTCGGGGTGCGGATACAACGGAGCCATGACAACGCGACAGCATACGGAAGCAACTCTCCACGTCGGCGCGGGCGATCAGGAACTCTCGGCAACCCTTGGCGAAGAGTTGACCCGCTTCAACATCCGCGCCACCGGCGCCGACGACCAGGCGGCTCTCTCGGTCCGCGTCACCGACCCGGACACCTCACTGGTCGCCGGCCTCACCGGCTGGACCTGGGGCGGGTGCGGCGGCATCGAATTGCTCTGGGTACGCGACGGCCGCCGCCACGAAGGCTGGGGCAGCCGCCTGCTGCGCGCCGCCGAGGACGAGGCCCGGCGGCGCGGCTGCACCCGGATGATCGTCTCCTCGATGACCTTCCAGGCACCCGGCTTCTACCGGCGCCAAGGCTACGTGGAGACCGGCCGCACCGAAGGCCTGCCGGGTGGCCACAGCGACGTGCACTTCCTGAAGCGCCTGGACGACGGTACGGAGCCCGCGGAGCGGGTTGGCGGAGCCTGAGTCGACGGAGGTTCATGACGGCTGATGGTCCGGCGGGCGCCGGCGAATTCCGTTGCCGGCCGCCTCGCCGGGCGATAGCTTCGCAACCTCGTGAACATCTCCTCCGCAGACCCCCGCGTCACCGAGGGGTACGCCCACCTCTGCCCGCCGCCTCCCGCCTGCTGGACAGCCGAGGAGTACGGCACCGTACGGGCCCGCGTCGCCATGACCGAAGCCCCGCCCGACCTCGCTCCCGCTCCCGGCGCCCGCATGCTCGTGGGCCTGTGGTGGGAACCGGGCCGCACCGATGCCGCCCGCGCGGTCATCCGCGCCGGCGTCAGCTCGCTGGCGCCGGTTGAGGTCCTGGACCTGCGGCACCACTCCGAGGTCCACCCGCACATCCCCGACCGCCTCGCCATGGCCACGGACTGCGGCTTCACCCTCTTCCAGGAGAAGCAGGGCTACTGGTGGAGCGACGACGGACAGCCCCTCCCCGCCCCTGCCCACCTGACCTTCCGCACCCTGGCCGAGGTCGGCCAGGACCGGTTCGCCCACGTGATGACAGCCGCCCAGCCGGGTGTTCTCGACCGTCGACTCCGCGCCCAGGGAGGTGCCATCGCGCCGCTCATGGCCTGGTACGACCCCACTGCCGACCGCGACTGCTGGCTCCTGGCCGAGGATCGCGATGGACGCCCCGTCGGCTGCCTCGCCCTCAGCGCCTTCGACGAACCCGGCGTCGGCACCATCGCCCACATCGCCGTACTCCCTGCCCACCGGGGCCGCGGCCACATCCACGACCTGCTGCGCGCGGCTCACCTCGCCGCGCGCCGACGCGGCTTCCACGCCCTCCTCTCCGACGTCGACACGGACAACCACCCCATGGCTGCCGCCCTCCTCCACGCAGGCCACCGCCCCGACGCCCGGCCCTGGCACATATGGCATCAGACCACCTCGGTGGCCTGATGTTCACGGCCCGGCCCACGTCGACGGGGGCCACGCTGTCGTTGCCCGGCCCCGCGGTCGCGTCGCGACGAGTACGGTCCCGAACGGACGCGAGGGCGTCCCCGGTTCCAGAACCGGGGACGCCCTCGCGTCGACTCGTATGACCGACCGTCTGCTAGGCGGCGCCGACGACGTCCTTCTCCTCGGCGAAGTGGCACGCGGACTGGTGCGCGACCGGCGAGTCGGACGAGACGAAGCGCTCCGGGACGGCGAGCAGCGGCTCCTCCGTGGCGCACTTGTCCTGGGCCTTCCAGCAGCGGGTGCGGAAGCGACAGCCCGACGGCGGGTTGGCCGGGGAGGGCACGTCGCCGGTGAGGATGATCCGCTCGCGGTGCTCGCGGGCCTCGGGGTCGGGGACCGGGACGGCCGACAGCAGCGCCTGGGTGTAGGGGTGCGTCGGGTGCTCGTAGATCTCGGTGTCGGTGCCGATCTCGGCGATCTTGCCGAGGTACATCACCCCGACCCGGTCGGAGATGTGCCGGACGATGGACAGGTCGTGCGCGATGAAGATGTAGGACAGGTCGAACTCGTCCTGCAGCTTCTCCATCAGGTTGATGACCTGCGCCTGCACCGAGACGTCCAGCGCCGAGACCGGCTCGTCGCAGATGATGATCTCCGGGTTGAGGGCGAGGCCGCGCGCGATGCCGATGCGCTGGCGCTGGCCGCCGGAGAACTGGTGCGGGTAGCGGTTGATGTACTCGGGGTTGAGCCCGACCACGTCCAGCAGGTCCTGGACCTTCTTGCGGCGCTCGCCCTTGGGCGCGACCTCGGGGTGGATGTCGAAGGTCTCGCCGATGATGTCGCCGACGGTCATCCGGGGGTTCAGGGAGGTGTACGGGTCCTGGAACACCATCTGGATGTTGCGCCGCACGGCCTTGAGGGCACGGCCGGAGAGCCGGGTGATGTCCTGGCCCTTGTAGAAGACCTGGCCGGCGGTGGCCCGCTCCAGGTTCATCAGGAGCCTGGCGACCGTGGACTTGCCGCAGCCGGACTCGCCGACGATGCCCAGCGTCTCGCCCTGGAAGAGGTCGAAGTCGACGCCGTCGACCGCCTTGACCGCGCCGATCTGCCGCTTGAACACGATGCCCTGGGTCAGCGGGAAGTGCTTGACCAGCCCGCGGACCTGCAGGATCGGCTCGCCGCGGCCGACCGGCTCGGCGATGGCCGCCTCGACGACCTCGGCTGCGGTCTCGTCGTTCTTGCTGAGCTCAGCCATGGATCGTCTCCTTCCAGAAGTGGCAGGCGCTGCCGCGTCCCGCCAGCTCGGCGCCGTCCCGCTCGGTCACCTGGAGCAGCGTCGGCACCTCGGTGCGGCAGATGTCCTGCGCCATCTCGCAGCGCGGGTTGAAGGCGCAGCCGGGCGGGATGCGCAGCAGGTTGGGCGGCAGGCCCTTGATGGCGTAGAGCTCCTGGCCCTTGTGGTCCAGGCGCGGGATCGACCGCAGCAGGCCCTTGGTGTACGGATGCGCCGGCCGCTTGTAGATCTCGTGCACGGGGGCGGTCTCGACGATCCGGCCCGCGTACATCACCGCGATCTTGTCGGCGACGTCGGCGACCACACCCAGGTCGTGGGTGATGAGGATCAGGCCCATGTTGTACTCGCGCTGAAGCTCGGCGAGCAGGTCCATGACCTGGGCCTGGACGGTGACGTCCAGGGCGGTGGTCGGTTCGTCGGCGATGATCAGGTCCGGCTCCAGGGCCAGCGCCATCGCGATCATGATGCGCTGGCGCATACCGCCGGAGAACTGGTGCGGGAAGTCGCCGACCCGCTCCTTGGCCGCCGGGATGCGGACCCGGTCCATCAGCTCGATGGACTTGGCCTTGGCGTCCTTCTTGCTCATGCCCTGGTGGACCCGGAACATCTCGCCGAGCTGGTAGCCGACGCTGAGTACGGGGTTGAGGGAGGAGAGCGCGTCCTGGAAGATCATGGCGATCTTCCGGCCGCGGAGCCTGCGGCGCTCCTCGCCGGACATCTTCAGCATGTCCTGGCCGCGGAAGAGGATCTCGCCCTGCGGGATCCTGCCGGGCGGCATGTCGAGGATGCCCATGACGGCCTGGGCGGTCACGGACTTGCCCGAGCCCGACTCGCCGAGAACCGCGAGGGTCTCGCCGGCGTTCACCGAGTAGTTCACGCCGTTGACGGCCTTGGCGACGCCGTCACGCGTGTGGAACTCCACGTGCAGGTCGCGGACTTCGAGCAGCGGGACGCCGGGGGCGTCCTCGGGCTCGCGGGGCGCCGGAACGCCTGCTGTCTGGTCGATGATGGTCACGTACGCCCTCCTCAGCGGAGCTTGGGGTCGAGGGCGTCGCGCACCGCGTCGCCGAGCATGATGAAGGCCAGGACGGTGATGCTCAGAGCGCCCGCGGGGAAGAACAGCACATGCGGGTCGTTGCGGATCACGGCCGTGGCGGACGAGATGTCGATGCCCCACGACACCGTCGGGTCCTGCAGACCGATGCCCAGGAAGGACAGGGTGGCCTCGGCCGAGATGTAGGCACCGAGCGCGATGGTCGACACGACGATCACCGGGGCGATGGCGTTCGGCAGGATGTGCCGGAACAGGATCCGCGGGGTGCTGGCGCCGAGTGCCTGGGCGGCGTGCACGTAGTCGGCCTGCTTGATGGAGATCACCGAGCCGCGCATCACACGGGCGGTCTGGGTCCAGCCCAGGAAGGCCAGTGACAGCGACACGATCAGCGGCGAGCGGGTGGTGAACGCGTTGAGCACCACCATGCTGCCGAGCAGGAACGGGATACCGAAGAACACGTCGACCAGCCGGGACAGGACCGCGTCGATCCAGCCGCCGAAGTAGCCGGCCAGCATGCCCACCAGACCGCCGACCACGGTGCTGAACAGCGTCACCAGGACACCCACGACCACCGAGGCGCGGGCGCCGTAGACGGTACGTGAGTAGATGCTGCGGCCCTGGTTGTCGTAGCCGAACCAGTCGGCCTTGAAGAAGTGGGTCAGCTTCGGATCGCTGAGGAAGTGGTGCACCAGGTCGCCGTCACGCGGCGAGACGCTGGTGAACAGACCGGGCGCGACGGCGACCAGGAGGATGACCAGGATCAGCACACTGGAGATCACGAAGATCGGGTTGCGCCGCAGGTCGTGCCAGGCGTCGGACCACAGGCTCCGCGCCTTCTCCTGCTTGACGGGTATGCCGTCCGTGATCTCCACGGGCGGGGTCGGTGCGCCGGGGGCGTCGGCGGCGGTGATGGTCTCAGGCATACCGGATCCTCGGGTCCAGGACCGCGTAGAGCAGGTCGACGATCAGGCTGGTGGCGAGGTAGACGAGGACGAGGACCGTCGCGACACCGACGACCGTCGCTCCCTCTCGGCGCTGGAGGCCCTGGTAGAGCAGCAGGCCGACGCCCTGGATGTTGAAGATGCCCTCGGTGATGATCGCGCCGCCCATCAGGGCGCCGAGGTCGGTGCCGAGGAAGGTGACGACCGGGATGAGGGAGTTGCGCATGAGGTGGACGCCCACGACCCGGCGGCGGGGCAGGCCCTTGGCCACGGCGGTGCGCAGGTAGTCGGCGCGCAGGTTCTCCGCGACGGTGGTGCGGGTGAGCCGGGCGACATACGCGAGCGACGCCGACGCCAGGACGAAACCTGGCAGCAGGAGTTGGCTGAAGTCCTCCGAGTTCTGGACCGTTGGTGTCACCAGGCCCAGTTCGGTGGCGAAGACCTGCCGGAGCACGAAGGCCAGCACGAACACCGGCACCGAGATCACCAGCAGGGTGAAGATGAGCACGATGGTGTCGGCGGCACGCCCGGCCCGCATGCCCGCCAGCAGGCCCAGGCCGATGCCGAGGATCATCTCGATGAGGAACGCCACGAGTGTGAGGCGGATCGTCACCGGGAAGGCGATACCCATGGCCTGGCTGACCGGCCGGTCACTGAAGGTGGTACCGAAATTGCCGTGCAGCAGACGCACGAGGTAGTTCCAGTACTGGTGCCACATGGGCAGGTCGAGCCCGTACTTGTGGCGGAGGGCGGCCAGTGCCACCGGATCCGCAGCCTTGTCTCCCCAGAGCGCTCTGATGGGGTCACCTGGCAGGGCGTACACCATGAGGAAGATCAGCAGCGTGGTTCCCAGGAATACCGGGATCATCTGGAGCAGTCGTCGTGCGACGTAGCGCCCCATCGTGCCTCCATGTCAATCGCAACGGCAGCCGACGGAGGGACCTGGACCGTATGGACCAGGCCTCCCCCGCCGGCTGTCACCTGCACCGGGGTGCGCCTCGCGGCGGCACCTGCCGGATCGAGTTGTGGAACTACTTCTGCTTCACCTTGATGGTGGTGAGGATCGGCGTGCCGTCCTGACCGAAGTCGCCGGTGCTCACGTTGTTGGAGTAGCCACCGTTGACGTTGTAGTACCAGAGCGGGATGGAGGGCATGTTGGTGACGAGCGACTGCTCGGCCTGCTGGTAGAGCTTGACCGACTCGTCCAGCGACTTGGCCGCGTCAGCCTTCTTCACCAGCGCGTCGAAGTCCTTGTTCGAGTAGCCGCCGGAGTTGCCCGCGACGCCCGTGCCGTACAGGTCACGGAGGAAGTTGGCGTTGACCGGGTAGTCGAGCACCCAGCCGGAGCGGTAGATCGACTTGACCTGCTTGGCGTCGCGCGCCTTCAGGTCGGCCTGGAAGTCGGCCTTGGCGTCGCCGACGCAGTCCACACCGGTGGCCTTGCGGATGCTGTTGCAGACCGCGTCGACCCAGTCCTTGTGGCCGCCGTCGGTGTTGTACTGGATGTAGATCTTGTTGCCCGGGACGCCGCCACCCTCCTTGATGAGGGCCTTGGCCTTGGCCGGGTCGTACGTGGTGATGTCACCGGCGGCGTTGGGCTTGAAGCCCAGGACGCCCTTGGCGACCCAGCCGGTGGCCGGGGTGCGCAGACCGTTCAGCACCGTCTTGGTGATGGTGTTGCGGTCGATCGCCATGGACAGACCCTGGATGACCTTGGGGTCGATGTCCTTCCACTGCTTGGTGTAGTAGGCGATCGCGATGGTCGAGATGGCCGAGAACGGCTGGTTCACGGCGCGCTTGCCCAGGTCGTCCTGGTAGTTCGCCAGGTCGGCGGTCGGGATCTGGTCGACAACGTCCACGTTGTCGGACTGCAGGTCCTGGTAGGCCGCGTCGGGGGTGGTGTAGTTGACGAAGTCCACACCGCCGTTCTCGGCCTTGTTGTCGCCCTTGTAGCCGGCGAACTTGGCGACCTTGATGACCTTCTTGTGGTCCCACTTGACGAACTTGTAGGGACCGTTGCCGATCGGCGCCTCGCCGAAGGCCTTGGTGTCCTTGTAGAACGCCGCGGGCATCGGGGCGAAGGCGTTGTAGGCGAGCTTGTACTCGAAGTACGGCAGCGTCGTCGACAGCTCGACGGTGAAGGTGTTGTCGTCCACGACCTTCAGGCCGGACATGGTGGACGCCTTCGGCTTGCCCTTCTCCGGGTGGACATCGGCGTAGCCCTTGATGTCCGAGAACCACGTGGAGTTGAGCTGGGCGTTCTTGGAGTCGGCGCCCCAGTTCCACGCGTCGACGTAGGACTTGGCGGTCACCGCCTCGCCGTTGTGGAACTTCCAGCCGGCCTTCAGCTTGATGGTGAAGTTCTTGGAGTCCGTGGTGGTGATGGACTCCGCGTTCCGCATCTTGATCTTGCCGTCGCTGGTGTAGCTCACCAGCTCGGAGAAGACCGTCTTCAGCACGTCGGAGCCGTAGGTCTCCTGGGTGTTGGTCGGCAGCAGGCTGTTCTGCGGTTCACCCGACGCGAACTTCACCACGCCCTTCGGGTCCCACTTGGCAGCGGCGTCACTGCCGCTGTCCTTGTCCCCACCACAAGCAGTGGCGGCCAGGGCGACAACAGTCGCACCTATGACCCACTTGGCGCTCTTGGCACCGCGCATGGGTTCCCCTCCTCAGGAGTCACTGTCAGTACGTGAAAGGTGCCGGCACTCCGCTGACACCCCTGAAAGCGGAACCGGCTGCCTATGCCCGTGAGTCGGCGCTCCCCAAAAGCGCTGTGACCCATTAACCCGAGCTCAACGCGTCCAACTATCGGGCACATTCAGCGTCTGAACCACATCCAAACGGTCTCGCTTTGATCACATCGAGAGAGAAGTTGTCCCACAATTCGGACATTCAGAACGTAGACAGACAGCCGCGAAACGGACTCTTAACACAACTTCCGAAGATGGCTGTCCGCTATCCGGACACGGGGCTCTGGAAAGGGGGTTGCCGAACCGCCGCGTCTCGCGTAAAAGAGCTACGCGCGTCGCGTCACAGACGTGATCGCTTCCATCCAGAACGGACAGGTGGATCCGAGAGCCCCACAACGACCCGAAATCCGTCACTGTGAGTGACTTTCGCGGCGGCGCCAGAATGCCCTTAACTCAAGGCGATCATCGGCACAAGACCCAGGGGACTCTGAGCCCCAGCTTCCCATGTCCGCCCTCCTCAGTGCATCGAGGGTTATCCCCACCGTTGCCCGATCGACCCCGATCGACCCCGATCGACCCCGAAAGCGGCAGTCGGCAACGGGCACGGGAAAGGGCCTGCCGCTCGCCGAGGCGAGCAGCAGGCCCTTCGTGGAACCGCGTGCGCGGCGGTGCCTCAGCGCTTGGCGCGCGAGGCGGCGCGGCCGCGCTCCTTCTGGTCCAGGACGACCTTGCGGATGCGTACGGTCTCCGGGGTCACCTCGATGCACTCGTCGTCGCGGCAGAACTCCAGCGACTGCTCCAGCGAGAGCTTGCGCGGCGGCACGACGTTCTCGGTGTTGTCGGCCGAGGCGGCGCGCATGTTGGTGAGCTTCTTCTCCTTGGTGATGTTCACGTCCATGTCGTCGGAACGCGAGTTCTCACCGATGATCATGCCCTCGTAGACCTCGGTGGTGGGCTCGACGAAGATCACGCCGCGCTCCTGGAGGTTGATCATCGCGAACGGGGTCACGACGCCGGAGCGGTCCGCCACCAGCGAGCCGTTGTTACGGGTGCGCAGCTCGCCGAACCACGGCTCGTGGCCCTCGAAGATGGAGTGCGCGATACCCGTGCCACGGGTCTGGGTCAGGAACTCGGTACGGAAGCCGATGAGACCGCGCGACGGCACGATCCACTCCATGCGGATCCAGCCGGAGCCGTGGTTGGTCATCGTCTCCATGCGGCCCTTGCGGGTCGCCATCAGCTGGGTGATCGGGCCGAGGTACTCCTCGGGGGAGTCGATCGTCATGCGCTCGATCGGCTCGTGCGTCTTGCCGTCGACCTGCTTGACGACCACCTGCGGCTTGCCGACGGTCAGCTCGAAGCCCTCCCGGCGCATGGTCTCGATCAGGATCGCCAGCGCCAGCTCACCACGGCCCTGGACCTCCCAGGCGTCGGGGCGCTCGGTCGGCAGGACACGCAGCGAGACGTTACCGACCAG
Source organism: Streptomyces sp. RLA131 (assembly GCF_056270125.1). NCBI lineage: Bacteria > Bacillati > Actinomycetota > Actinomycetes > Kitasatosporales > Streptomycetaceae > Streptomyces > Streptomyces sp. RLA131. The sequence goes on along the minus strand of NZ_JBWDOQ010000002.1, from coordinate 5,293,973 downwards.
CTCGCGCTCCAGGCGGTCCTTCACCAGGCGGGCGGTGACCTTGTGGCCCTTGCCGCCCTTGCCGACCAGCGGCGAGGTGTTGGTGCCGATGGTCATGGAGATCGCGGGCTCGTCGACCGAGATCAGCGGCAGCGCGATCGGGTTCTCCGGGTCGGCCAGCGTCTCGCCGATCATGATCTCCGGAATACCGGCGACGGCGCAGATGTCACCGGGGCCGGCCGACTCGACGGGCCTGCGGGTGAGGGCCTCGGTCATCATCAGCTCGGTGAGCCGGACGTTGGAGATCGTGCCGTCGCGCTTGATCCACGCGACGGTCTGGCCCTTCTTCAGGTGACCCTGCTCGACGCGGAGCAGCGCGATGCGCCCGAGGAAGTTGTCGGCGTCCAGGTTGGTGACATGCGCCTGCAGCGGCGCGGCGTCGTCGTAGACCGGGGCCGGGACGGCGTCCAGGATCGTGGAGAAGAACGGCTCCAGGCTGTCGCTGTCGGGCGGGACGGTGCCGTCCTCCGGCTTGGTCAGCGACGCGACGCCGTCACGGGCGCAGGCGTAGACGATCGGGAACTCGATCTGCTCCTCGGTCGCGTCCAGGTCCAGGAACAGGTCGTACGTCTCGTCGACGACCTCGGCGATCCGGGAGTCCGGGCGGTCCGTCTTGTTGATGCAGAGGATGACCGGCATCTTCGCCTGGAGCGCCTTGCGGAGCACGAAGCGGGTCTGCGGGAGCGGGCCCTCGGAGGCGTCGACGAGCAGGACGACCGCGTCGACCATCGACAGGCCGCGCTCGACCTCACCGCCGAAGTCGGCGTGGCCGGGGGTGTCGATGATGTTGATGGTGATCGGGTCGCCGCCACCCTTGGGGTGGTACTTGACGGCGGTGTTCTTCGCGAGAATGGTGATGCCCTTCTCGCGCTCAAGGTCATTGCTGTCCATCATGCGGTCGTCGAGGTGCTGATGGGCCGCGAACGCACCCGCCTGCTTCAGCATGGCGTCGACGAGGGTCGTCTTGCCGTGGTCGACGTGGGCGACGATGGCGACGTTACGAATGTCGTGGCGCGTGGGCATACTGCGGCGCTTCTCCCGGGTTGGTGGGTGGCGGCGCGCCCTCATCGGCGCACCTGCCCGCCGGGCGAGTCAAGCCACGGCCTCACCCCATGGTACGGGGCCCGGGCGGGATCGGCCGCCCGGGCAGTCCTGCCGGGCGGCCGTCAGGCCTTTCCGCTACCCTTCGCGGCCACCGAACCGGCGCCACAGGCGAGGCGGGCCGCGTCGCGGGCGGGACTGTGGGCCTTCTCACCGACCGGTGTCGAGCACTCCAGGACGCCCTGGCCGTCCACCAGCCAGCTGACGGCGTGGCCGGTCGTGGCCTTCCCGCCGCCGGAGCAGGAGTAGCGGAAGTCCGCGTCGACCTGCTTGACCAGCGCGTACCGGACGACCCGCGCGCTGTGCTCGAACGTGACCCTGCCTCCGGCGTCCATCGCTGGTGCCTTGCGGCCCACATGCGTGAAGTACGAGTCGACGCTCCCCGCGTCATCGGCGTCGACCTCGCCGATGTGCACGGCCAGGGACCACAGCACGTCCTTCCCCTTCAGCGCCGGCCCCTCGCTGCGCACGGCCGTCCGCGGCGTGTAGAGCCGGTGGATGCCGTCCTTGAGGTCACTGCTGCCCCTGCCGGCCTTCTCGACGTCGCCGACCCCCGTCAGCACCCAGTCCCGGCGGACGTTGAACCAGGCGTACATACCGCCCTCGCATGCCTTCTCCGCCGCGGTCGCCCGGACCGCCCGCGGCACCTCCGCCCCGGCGCCCGCCTGTGTCACCGTGCAGGCGGTGATGGCGCCGCCGGCCAGGACGAGTGCGGCCGTGCCGGCCGTGATCCAGCGTGTTCTCGTCATGGTTCCCCCGTGTCCCCATGTTCCCGTTGTCGGTCCCATGGTCTCCCCCGGGACTGTGGGCGGCCGGGCACTTGACGAACATCTGAGGTCGGCGTCTCCGCCCTGGCGCCTCTCTGCCATGATCCCGTCCATGTCATCCAGCGAGTCGGGCGCCCTGGCGCCCGTCAAGAAGCCGCGCCGCGCGCCCGCCCGGCTGCTCGTCATCGTCCCGGCCACCGGGTTCGGCGTGTACGCGGGCGTCACGGGCATCCACATGGGCGGACCGGCCGGGCCGTTCACCTTTCTGCTCGGGGCGGTCCTGGGGCTGCAACTGCATGTCCTGCTGTCGCTGGCGCTGTGCCGGTGGGCCGGCACATCGGCGGTGTCGCTGTCGGTCGGGGCCGGGACATGGCTGGGGTCGACCCGGGTCGCCGGGCGGCTGCTGGTGTTCCGGGTGCTGCCGGTCGTGCCGTTGAACACCTGCATGCTGCTGGTACGGCCGCGGAAGTGGCGGCTGTGGTCGGCGATGGTGGCGATCCTGGTTGTGGAGGCGGTGACGGCGGCGCTGCTGTTCCCGTCGCGGCTGGGCATCGGGGTGGCGTTCGTGGTCGTCATGGTGCTGGTGGGGAAGCCGCTCACCCCGATGTCGGCGTTCTGGACGCTGTTCCGGCTGCCGTTCGGCACGCAGGAACAGCGGCTGGAGGAGTGGACGTACCGCCCGGCCGTGCTGGCCGCGACGCGGGAGCTGCTGGCCGGCCGGACAACGGCGGCGCGGGCGGCGCTCGGCGAGAACGACGGCACCCAGCGGTGGCTGGGGACCGCGTGCACGCTGGCCCTCGCCGAGGGGCGCTTCGCGGAGGCGGCGGAGCAGGCGAACGAGCTGTACTCGCGGTCGCGGGAGCCGCAGCTGAAGGCGGGAGCGCTCCAGGTGTACGCGGCGGCGATGGCCGACGCGGTGGCCGCCGGGCACTGGCAGCCGCAGGAGGCGCTGCCGCAGTTCGCGACGACGATGCGGCAGCTCCGGGACATCCAGCCGGTCGTGCTGCGCATGACCGACCTGGGCGCCGTCGACTCGCTGCTGAAGCAGTGGCCGCAGCAGGCGGTCAAGCAGGCCGGGTACGCCGCCGCGGTGGCGCCCGACGCGGTGTCGCGGGCGCGGGCGCTGTGCACGCAGGCCGTGGCGCTGGCGTACTGCGGTCGGACGGCGAAGGCACACAAGGTGCTGGCCACGGCCGAGCGCACCGCGCCCGGCCTGGACCGGGTCGCGGTGGCACGGCGGCTGACCGGCGCGCACTCCGGCTGAACCGGGCCGCGGCCACCGCACGGACCCGGTGAACCGACGCGGTCGCCGCGCTGCCGGCGCTACCCCTTGCGGAAGCCGAGGTCCTGGTAGCGCGGGGTCGCGAAGCCGAAGGCGCCGGCGTTGGTGACGGGGGTACGCAGCGCGACGAGCTGGGGGCGCTGGTAGAGGGGAACGGAGCCGGCGGCGGCCCAGATCCTGGCGTCGGCGCGGGCCGCGAGGTCGCGGGCGGCACCGGTGTCGAGCTCACCGGCGGCCTGGTCGAGCAGCTGGTCGATCTGGTCGGTACCGACCCGGGCGTAGTTCTGCTCGACGGTGAGGGTGCCGTCGGCGGCGGGCTCGGGCTTGGCGTAGATCGGCCGGTCGTCGGTGGCGGGGTAGGCGGTGCCGGGCCAGGAGTAGAGGGCCAGGTCGAAGTCGCCGGCGGCGACGTGGTCGCGGAAGAAGCTGTCCTCGGCGACCCGGATGATCTCGGTGCGTACGCCGATGGCGGCGAGCATGCGGGCGATCCGGACGCCCACCCGGTCCAGGGTCCGGGAGGACCGCGGGAGGACGAACCGCAGGGTCAGGGCCTTGCCGGTCCTGGCGTTGCGCAGGGTCGGCGCCGCCGCGTCGGCGGCCGGCTGGATCCTGGCGGGGCGCCAGCCCGCGTCGGCGAGCTGGGCCTGCACGGAGGCGGCGTCGGCCTTTCCGAGGGCCGAGCTGTGGTCGGCGTAGCCCTCCTGCGAGGCGAGCAGCAGGTGGTTGCCGAGCGGTTCGGCGGGCAGGCCGAGCGGTTTGAGGACGGCGTCCGCGACGGCCCGGCGGTCGATGGCGCGGGCCACCGCGCGGCGTACCCGCTCGTCGGCGAGCGGGCCCGTGGCGCCGTTGAGGGCGAGCTGCGAGTAGGCGGCCCCGGCGGTCTTGTGGATGGCCAGCTTCGGTTTTCCGGCCTCCGCCAGCTTCTTGAGGGCCGGGTACGACGCCGGTTCGAACTCGGCCACGTCCAGCGTCCCGGCGGCCAGTGCGGCGGGCCGCCGGGCGCCGGGCACCGCGGCCAGTACGAGGCTGTCGAGCTTGGCCCGGTCGCCCCACCAGGCCGGATCGCGGGTCAGCGTGACGGTGCCGCCCTTCGCGGAGACGGTACGTACGGTGAAGGGCCCGGCGGAGACGGGCAGGGCACGGCGGGCGGAGGTGTTGAACGCCGCGGCGGTGCGGGTGACGGTGGCGGGGTACAGGGGCGTGAAGAGGGAGCGCCAGTCGGCGTACGGCTCGGTGAAGGTGACGCGGACCTCGCGGGGCCCGTGCTCCCCGGCACCCTTGCCCGGCTTGCCCGGCTTGACGGAGGCGATGCGGTCGTAGCCGGCGTTGCGGGCCGTCCAGTAGGCCTCGTCCTTGCCGCGCAGTGCACGCCACTGGGCGGCGAAGTCCTCGGCGCCGACGGCGCGGCCGTCGCTCCAGCGTGCCTTGGGGTTGAGCCGGTACGACACCACCTGCTTGGGCGCGGTCTCCACCACGTCCGCCGACTCCAGGTAGTCGGCGTCCCGCTGCGGGCGGCCCCGGCCGTCCAGCCGGAAGAGGGTGGGCAGGACGGCGCCGGTGACCAGGGCCGTCGTGCTGTCGGCGCCCGCCTGGAAGGCGTTCAGCGTCGCCGGTACCGAGTCGACGGCCCAGCGCAGGGAACCGCCGTCCCGTACGGCGTCCCGGGGTGCGGTCGCCACATCGGTGCCGGTGCCGGAGTCGTCACCGGCCGAGGTGCAGCCGGCGGTGACGGTGAGTACGGCGGCCGTGGCGATGGCGACGGCGGTGCCGTTGAGGGTGACGCTGCGGGCCATGCTGACGTACCTCCGCGCGCGGGGTCATGATCACTTGGCGGTATTTGCGGTTTATCGCACCTACTGAAGGCGACAGCGCGCACGCCGGCGGGCCGACACGGCGTGCGCGCCGCGTGGCGCCACCCGGCCGGCGTAGCGCGGCGCGGCCCCCCGTGCGGTCCACCGGACGGCGGCGTGTGGCACGGGCAGGGGCAGGGGGTGCGTGGGAGAATCGGTGCAGATCTCTTCCCAAGCGTGACGGTGACGCGCAACACCTCTCCTGGCGTCAGCGTCGCGCACCCGCAGAGTGGCGGAGGTGAGGGCAGCCATGTCCTTGAAGGACGACCTGTCAACGGTTCAGCGTCGGCTCGATGATCTCAACCGGGCCGTGTCCCAACTGGAGCAGCATGTCGGCGACGGCAATGTCGACATGCGCCGCGTACGTGCCGATACGGACCATCTGCGTGAGGATCTCGCGCTGCTCCAGCAGAGCGCGCCGCAAGGCGGTCCTTCCACCGCGAGCCGTCCGGAGATGGTGACGATCCCGGACGCCCCGTACGACCCGAAGCTGTGGTCGGGGGCGGAGGAGGAGGGACTGGGGTCGCCGTACGGGCACGCGCCGTAGCGGGCGGCCGGAGGCCTCGTCGCTCGCCCCCACCCGCACGCCCACTGCCAGGAGTGACCCCTTGGCCACCGGAACCGAACCCCGACCCGATACCGATTCCACCGCCGGGCGCGCGACACCGCGCCGAGGCGTCCTGACCGCGGGCCGCGCGGCGATCACCGCCCGGCATCTGCGGACGGACCGCTGGTGGGTGCCGCCCCTGGTGACGGCGCTGGGGCTGGCGGCGTTCGTCGCGTACTCGACGTGGCGGGCCTTCGCCAACGCCGACTACTACAGCGAACCGTATGTGTCGCCCTTCTACTCCCCCTGCCTGAGCACCAACTGCGTGGACATGCCGCTGGGCGCCCGCTGGCCGCTGTTCGGCCCGTGGTGGGGGCTGTCCCCCGCCCTGCTGGTGCTGATCTTCCCGCTGGGCTTCCGGCTGACGTGCTACTACTACCGCAAGGCGTACTACCGGGGCTTCTGGGCCTCGCCGCCCGCCTGCGCGGTGGCCGAGCCGCACGCCACGTACAGCGGCGAGACCCGCTTCCCGCTGATCCTGCAGAACATCCACCGCTACTTCTTCTACTTCGCGGTCCCGGTGGCCGGGATCCTCACCTACGACGTCGTGCTCGCCTTCCGCGACACCGGGGGCCACTGGGGGCACGCCGGGCTCGGCACCCTCGTCCTGCTGGTCAACATCGTCCTGATCTGGGCGTACACCTTCTCCTGCCACTCCTGCCGGCACATCGTCGGCGGCCGGCTGCGGCACTTCTCCAAGCACCCGGTCCGCTACCGGCTCTGGGGCTGGATCGGGAAGCTGAACGCCCGGCACATGCAGCTGGCGTGGGCGTCACTGATCAGCGTGGCGGTGGCCGACTTCTACGTGTTTCTCGTCGCGAGCGGCGCATTCGACGATCCGAGGTTCTTCTGACATGACGCAGGTCGAGCGGCACACGTACGACGTCGTGGTGATCGGCGCGGGCGGCGCCGGGCTGCGCGCGGCCATCGCGGCCCGGGAGCAGGGCCTGCGGACGGCCGTGATCTGCAAGTCGCTGTTCGGCAAGGCGCACACCGTGATGGCCGAGGGCGGCATCGCGGCCAGCATGGGCAACGCCAACAGCCAGGACAACTGGCAGGTGCACTTCCGCGACACGATGCGCGGCGGCAAGTTCCTCAACCAGTGGCGGATGGCCGAACTGCACGCCCGGGAGGCCCCGGACCGGGTGTGGGAGCTGGAGACCTGGGGTGCGCTCTTCGACCGGACGAAGGACGGCCGGATCTCGCAGCGCAACTTCGGCGGTCACGAGTACCCCCGGCTGGCGCATGTCGGCGACCGGACCGGCCTGGAGCTGATCCGGACCCTCCAGCAGAAGATCGTCTCGCTCCAGCAGGAGGACTTCGCGGAGCACGGCGACTACGAGGCCCGGCTGAAGGTCTTCCAGGAGTGCACGGTCACCCGGGTGCTCAAGGACGGCCCCCGGGTGAGCGGGGTCTTCGGGTACGTACGCGAGAGCGGGCGCTTCTTCGTCATCGGGGCGCCCGCCGTGGTGCTGGCGACCGGCGGGATCGGCAAGTCCTTCAAGGTGACGTCCAACTCGTGGGAGTACACCGGGGACGGGCACGCGCTGGCGCTGCTGGCCGGGGCGCCGCTGATCAACATGGAGTTCGTGCAGTTCCACCCGACCGGGATGGTCTGGCCGCCGTCGGTGAAGGGCATCCTGGTCACCGAGTCGGTCCGCGGCGACGGCGGGGTGCTGCGCAACAGCGACGACAAACGCTTCATGTTCGACTACATCCCGGACGTCTTCAAGGAGAAGTACGCGCAGAGCGAGGAGGAGGCGGACGGCTGGTACGCCGACCCCGACAAGCACCGCCGCCCGCCCGAGCTGCTGCCCCGCGACGAGGTGGCACGGGCCATCAACTCCGAGGTGAAGGCGGGCCGGGGCACTCCGCACGGCGGGGTCTTCCTCGATGTGTCGACCCGGCTGCCGGCGGAGGAGATCAAGCGGCGGCTGCCGTCGATGCACCACCAGTTCAAGGAGCTGGCGGACGTCGACATCACCGCCGAGCCGATGGAGGTCGGCCCCACCTGCCACTACGTGATGGGCGGCATCGACGTCGAGCCCGACACCGCCGCCGCCACCGGCGTCCCGGGGCTGTACGCGGCCGGGGAGGTCGCCGGCGGTATGCACGGCTCCAACCGGCTCGGCGGCAACTCCCTGTCCGACCTGCTGGTCTTCGGCCGCCGCGCCGGCCTGCACGCCGCCCGCTACGCCGCCGGGCTCACCGGGGACCTCCCGGCGATCTCCGAGGAACAGATCGACGAGGCCGCGGCCGAGGCGCTGCGGCCGTTCAGCGCCGAGGCTGCCGCCGGGGGCGCGGCCGACGCCCCGGACGCCCCGGCTGCGGCACCCGAGAACCCGTACACGCTCCACCAGGAGCTCCAGCAGACCATGAACGACCTGGTCGGCATCATCCGGCGGGCCGACGAGATGCGCGAGGCCCTCAGCCGCCTCGCGGGGCTGCGGCAGCGGGCGCAGCGGGCCGGGGTCGAGGGGCACCGCCAGTTCAACCCCGGCTGGCACCTCTCGCTCGACCTGCGGAACATGCTGCTGGTCAGCGAGTGCGTGGCCCGGGCCGCCCTGGAGCGCACCGAGTCGCGCGGCGGCCACACCCGTGACGACCACCCCGGGATGGACCGGCGCTGGCGCCGGGTCAACCTGGTCCTCACGCTCTCCGACACGACGGACGGCTCCGGGCAGGTCTCCCTCGTACGCAGGGACATGCCGCCCATCCGGGACGACCTGCTGGCCCTGTTCGAGAAGGACGAGCTGCTCAAGTACCTGACGGACGACGAGGTCGGCGAGGTGGACGCGTGAGCACGTACACAGCGCGGTTCCGGGTGTGGCGCGGTGACCCGGACGGCGGCGGCCTGAAGGACTTCGACGTCGAGGTCAATGACGGCGAGGTGGTGCTGGACATCGTGCACCGCATCCAGGCCACCCAGGCGGGCGATCTGGCGGTGCGCTGGAACTGCAAGGCGGGCAAGTGCGGTTCGTGCAGCGCGGAGGTCAACGGGCGCCCCCGGCTGATGTGCATGACCCGGATGTCGGTCTTCGGCCCGGACGAGGTCATCACGGTGACGCCGCTGCGGGCCTTCCCCGTCGTACGGGACCTGGTGACCGATGTGTCCTTCAACTACGACAAGGCGCGGGAGGTCCCCGCCTTCGTACCGCCGGCCGGACTCGCCCCGGGCGAGTACCGGATGGCGCAGGAGGACGTCGCCCGGTCCCAGGAGTTCCGCAAGTGCATCGAGTGCTTCCTGTGCCAGGACACCTGCCATGTCGTCCGCGACCACGAGGAGAACAAGGCCGCGTTCGCCGGGCCGCGCTTCCTGATGCGGATCGCCGAGCTGGACATGCACCCGCTCGACGCGGCGGCCGGCAACGGGCTGGACCGCAAGTCCTCCGCGCAGGACGACCACGGCCTGGGCTACTGCAACATCACCAAGTGCTGTACGGAGGTCTGCCCCGAGCAGATCAAGATCACCGACAACGCCCTCATCCCGCTCAAGGAACGCGCCGCCGACCGCAAGTACGACCCGCTGGTGTGGCTGGGCAACGTCATCCGGCGTCGCGGCTGACCGCGGGGCGCCTGCCGCGGGGCGCCTGCCGCGGGCGGCACGGACGGCACGGACAGGCGCGGACAGGCACACGCCCTAGAACAGGCTGAGCAGTTCCTCGGCCGACATCTCGCGGGTCGGCTCGTCGCCGGGCAGGGCCAGTTCGAACCACACCGTCTTGCCCCGGTGCGTACGCCGGGAGCCCCACGCGGAGCTGAGCAGGGTGACGAGCTGGAGGCCGCGGCCGCCCTCGTCGGTGTCCCGGGCGCGGCGGCGGCGGGGCTGGACGAGGGCGTCGTCCCAGACCTCGCAGACCAGGGTGCGGTCCCGGAGCAGCCGGAGCCGAATGTCTCCCTTGCCGTGCCGCAGGGCGTTGGTGACCAGCTCGCTCACCAGCAGCTCGGTGGTGTCGACCAGGGCGTCCAGCCCCCATGACAGCAGCCGCTCGCGGGCCAGTTCGCGGGCCCGGGCGACCGACTTGGGGTCGGGTTCGAGCGTCCAGTCGCCGACCGAGTCCTCGGGGAGGCCCTGGACGCGGGCCATCAGCAGGGCGATGTCGTCCTCGCCGTGGGCCGTGTCGAGGCTGGCCAGTATGTGGTCGCAGACGTCCTCCAGCGCGCGCTGGGGGTCGTCGAGGGCCGCCCGGAAGGCGGTGAGGCCCTCGTCCAGGGGGTGGCTGCGGGACTCTACGAGGCCGTCGGTGTAGAGGGCGAGCAGGGCGCCGTCGGGCAGGTCCACGTCGACCTCCTCGAAGGGCTCGCCGCCGACGCCCAGCGGCATACCGGACGGGACCTCCAGCATCAGCGCGGGCTCGCCGGGTTCGACGATGACCGGCGGGAGATGGCCGGCGTTGGCGATGGTCACCCGGCGGGTGACGGCGTCGTACACGGCGTAGACGCAGGTCGCGAGGTACACCTCGGACAGGTCGGAGGCCGTCTTGTCGCGGGCCCGCCGGCTGCCGCCCTCGGCCGGGCCGCCGAGCCCCTGGGCGACCTCGTCCAGGGCGGTGAGGACATCCGCGGGTTCGAGGTCGAGCAGCGCCAGCGTCCTTACCGCCGTGCGCAGTTCGCCCATCGCGACGGCGGCGCGCAGCCCGCGTCCCATCACGTCACCGACGACAAGGGCGGTGCGGTGGCCGGGGAGCTCTATGACGTCGAACCAGTCGCCGCCGACCTCGGTCTCCATGTTGCCCGGGAGGTAGCGGCAGGCGATGTCCAGCCCGGCCGCCTCCGGGTTGCCGGGCGGCAGCAGGCTGCGCTGGAGTATCAGCGCCCGCTCATGCTCCCTGCGGTAGAGGCGGGCGTTGTCGATACAGACCGCGGCCCGGGAGGCGAGCTCCTCGGCGATCATCCGGTCGCGTTCGTTGAAGGGCTCGCTGCCCTTGGCCCGGGAGAACTGCACCAGGCCGAGCACGGTGTCGCGGGCGACCATCGGCACCGCCAGCGTGGACTGTACGAAGCTGTCGCCCTCGTCGGGCTCGGGCACCTGGGTCTGGGCGGTGCGCAGCGCGCTGGCGAAGGGCGAGGAGAACGGGTAGCGGTGCACCGCGCCGACCGAGACGGGCCCGGCGGAGGCCGGCGGGTCCTCGCCCTCCTTGACCGGCGGGAGCAGCCCGACCGGGGCGTCGGACACGGCGCTGGCGAAGGCCACCCGGCGGATCTCGCCGCTGCCGTCGGCGGTGCCGACCGGGCCCTCCTCGCCGGACAGCAGGGACTGGTACAGGTCGACCGACGCCAGGTCGCAGAAGTGCGGCACGGCGACGTCGAGGAGCTCGCGCGCGGTGGTCTCCAGGTCGAGGGAGCTGCCGATCCGCCGGCCGGCCTCGTTGAGCAGCGCGAGGTTGCGCCGGGTGTGCGCGGCCTCCCGCTCGGCTCGCTGACGGCCCGTCACATCCTGTGCCAGGCCCGCCACTCCGATCGGCCGGCCGCTCCCGCCGTGCAGCCGGTACAGCGACATCGACCAGCGCCGCCGGCTGTTCTGGCCGCCGGGCGGCTCGCCGCGCTCCCCCGGCACCGTACCGACCAGGGGCATGTTGAGCACCGGGTCGCCGCTCTCCAGCACCTGGCGCAGCGCGGCGGTGAGCCGGTCGCCCTCGACCCGGGAGAGGAAGTCGTACGGGGTGCGGCCGCGGTACTCCTTGGCGGGGCGCCCGAAGGTGGCGGCGAAGCTCTCGTTGACCCGCAGCAGCTTCAGGTCGGAGCCGAAGAGGACGAAGCCCATCGGCGACTGTCCGAAGACCGCCTGCGAGGACGCCAGATCGGTCTCGATCGAGCGCAGTACGTGCACGTCGACCGCGACGCACAGCGCCCCGCGCCCGCCGGCCAGGCTTTCCGAGGGCATCACATAGATCTCGGCGAGGCCCTCCTTGCCGGTGGCGTCACGGTAGGGGACGACGCCGATCCACTCATGGCCGTCGAGTATCCGCGCGACGCGGTCGTGCGCGCGGTCGTGGATCTCCGCCGGTACGAAGGCCTCGATCGGGTCCTTGCCGAGGGCCTGCTCGGCCGGCATGCCGAAGAACTCCTCGGCCCGTTCGCTCCATTGCTCGACATGCCCGTCCGGGCCGAGGGAGAAGGACGCGACGCGTATGTAGTCGTACATCGATCCTGGCGGGCTGGACTGCCAGACGTGCTGGTGCGGTGCCGCAGGGTTCCGGGGCTCTTCGCCACCCGATGGCTCAACGCTCACGCCCGACCCCTCCAGCTCACACATACGGACCGGCTCGTGCCGAGTATTCAGCATTCACCCCGTTCCGCACATGGTCTTGTCGATCACAGCATCATCTCAGCACATAGCGATACCGCTCCGTGCGCAGTTCAACTACCCTTTGCGGCCTGCCGTGACGCCTACGAGGACAGGGCCAGCTCGAACCAGACGGTTTTGCCCAGCGGGCCGTGGCGGGTGCCCCACCGGCGGGAGGCACGGGCCACGAGCTGGAGACCCCGGCCGCCCTCGTCGTCCTCGCCGGCGGAACGCTCCCGCGGCGGGTCGGGGAGCGGGTCGGAGACCTCGACCAGCAGCGACGAACCGCGCACCATCCGGACGCCGATCGGCCCGTGCGCGTACCGCAGCGAGTTGGTGACCAGCTCGCTCACCAGCAGCGCGGTGACGTCCACCATCGCGTGCAGCCCCCACTCGCCGAGCGTGTCGCGCACATGACGGCGGGCCTGGCGTACCGCGCTCGGCTCGGCGGCGAAGGTCCAGGACGCCGTGGAGCCCTCGGGCAGGCCGCCCAGACGGGCCATCAGCAGCGCCACGTCGTCGGGCTCCCGGCCGTGGGCCATGCCGTCCAGCAGGTCGTCGCAGGCGTCCTCCAGGGAGTCGTTCCCCTGGGACCCGCGCAGGACCGCGCAGAGCCGCTCGATGCCCTCGGAGATGTCCTCACCGCGGGTCTCGACCAGGCCGTCGGTGTAGAGCACCAGCACCGCGCCGTCGGGGATGTCCACCTCCACCGACTCGAACTCCACCCCGCCGACGCCCAGCGGCACCCCGGCCGGCATGTCCAGCTGCCGCACCTCGGCGCCGTCGGGGCCGACCAGCAGCGGCGGCAGATGCCCGGCCCGGGCGAGGGTGCAGCGCCGGGTCGACGGGTCGTAGACCGCGTACACGCAGGTGGCCATCCAGCCCTCGGAACGGCTCTGGGCCAGGTCGTCGCCCAGGTCGTTGACGCGGCGCAGCAGTTCGTCCGGGGGCATGTCCAGCCCGGCCAGCGTCCGGACCGCGGTACGCAGCCGTCCCATGGTCGCCGCCGCCCGCAGCCCGTGCCCCATCACATCGCCCACCACCAGCGCGATCCGCCCGCCGGCCAGCGGGATCACGTCGAACCAGTCGCCGCCGGCCGCCGCCCCGCTGCTGCCGGGCACGTACCGGAAGGCCAGCCGCACCCCGGGCGGCTCGGGCATGCTCTGCGGCAGCAGGCTGCGCTGCAGCATCAGGGCGCCCTCCCGCTCGCGCACGTACAGCCGCGCGTTGTCCAACGCCGCCCCGGAACGGTCGGACAGCTCCATGACCAGCGCCATGTCGTCCTGGTCGAAGGGCCCGCGGCCGGCGACCCGGCTCACCACCAGCAGCCCCAGCACGATGCCCCGCGCCCGCAGCGGCGCCACCAGCAGCGAGTGCACCCCCAGGTCGATGGCGGCCTGGATCTTGGGGTCCCCCGGGTAGGTGGTGCCGCGCAGCGCCTCCGCGCCCTCCACCAGCTGCGGCTTGCCGCTGCGGAGCACCGTGCCGAAGATCCCCTCCGTGGTGAGCCGGATGACCCGGCCGATCCCGATCATCCGGTCGACCAGCGGGCCCTCCTCGATCTTCCCGATGCCCAGCTGCCGCAGCTCCGTGCTCTCGCTGTGCGGATCGCCCGGCAGTTCCCCGCCGTCCGGCACGACGGCGTGCAGTATCACCCCGCTGTAGTCGCTCAGCCGGGGCACCAGCGCCTGCGCCAGCACCTCCGCGATCCGGCGTACGTCCAGCAGGTCCGACAGCCGCGACCCGACGTCGTTGAGCAGCGCCAGCCGCGCCCGGGCCCGCTCCATCCGCACCTGCGAGAGCTGCCGCTCGGTCACGTCCATCACCGTGCAGCTGATGCCGAGCACATGCCCCGCCCGGTCCTGCAGCCGGTGGTACGAGACCGAGCGGTGCCCGTCGCCCAGCGGCGCCGGGACGATGAAGTCGATCACCGGGTGGCCGGTGGCCAGCACGTGCCGCTGGAGCAGGGTCAGCTCCTCGGCCACCTTCGGATGGACGATCTCCCCCGCCCGGCGCCCGATGTGGTCGGCGACGGTACGGCTGTTCATGGTGGCCAGCGCCTCGTTGACGCGGACGTAGCGCAGCTCGGTGTCGAAGATCGCCACGCCGAGCGGCGAACTGTCGAAGAGGCTGTCCAGCGCGGCGAGATCGTGCTCCAGGGTGGCGAGCCGGCTGGTCTCGGCGACCGACGCCAGGACGAAGGGCCGGCCGTCCCCGTCGACCAGCAGCGAGGCCCGCGCCTCCACCTGCACCGTGTGGCCGTCGCGGTGGCGCAGCGACAGGATGCCCGTCCAGCGCCCGGATCGCAGCAGTTCGGCGAGGATCTGCTCGGCGCGTCCCGGAGTCGGCACGGCCGCCATCCTGCGGTGCCCCGGAGCGGCCGGCGGATCCTCGGGCACGAGCAGTCCGGTCAGCCGCCGGCCGACGACGTGCTCACCCGCCCAGCCGAGGATCTCCTCCGCCAACGGGCTCCACAGCAGCACCCGGCCGCCGGTGTCCAGCATGACCACCGCCACCCGCAGGGTGTCCAGCAGCGTGCCCGCCTTCCGGGCGACCCCACCGGCCGGCCTCGGGTGCAGACCGGGCACCTTCCGGGCGCGCGGGGCCCCCGGTCCCGGCGCCCCCGTCTCCTCCGGGCTCTCGCCGGTCCCCTTCGCACTGCCGTCGACGCTGGCGCTCACGCCCTCCACATCTCCCTGGCCTTCGGCATGGGCAACCCCAGACCGGGTCGGGCCGGCTGCTTACCGGCCATTGGCGGATCAATCCCCCCATACCCGATATTCCGCCCACGCTACCGCGAAGGGGTTCCATCGCCGGTGCCGACGGCGCCTCCGAGCGGCCGGCCCGACCGGGACCACCCGGCCGCGATCCGGGCCACGGCCGGGCGGTCCTGGTCCAGCCAGTCGACGGAGCCGAGGTCGCCGGCGGTGAGCCAGCGCAGCTCGTCGTGGTCCTCCAGGGGCCGCGGGGTGCCCGACAGGATGCGGGCGGTCCACACCTGGAGGACGAAGCCGGGCCTGGGCAGCGGCCACTCCCCCGGAACGCGGTCCAGGACCTCGGCCTCGACGCCCAGTTCCTCCCGCAGTTCGCGGACCAGCGCCTGGGGCGCCGTCTCGCCGGGCTCCGCCTTGCCGCCGGGGAACTCCCAGCGCCCGGCCAGTTCGGGCGGGGCGGTACGCCGGGCGGCGAGCAGCCGGCCGCCGTCGAACAGGGCCGCGCCCACCACCAGCACGCGATCGGTCATACGGGGGACTCTATTCGGCCGCGCCCCGCCCTCAATGCCACCGCGCTCACCGCGCTCACCGCGTCAGGACGCGTGCTGGTCGATCCGCTCGATCACGTACAGCTGCTCGTGTCCGCGGGCGTCCAGGCCGTCCGCGATACGTTCGGCCTCCTCGCGGGTGGCGTAGCGGCCGACCCGGTAGCGGTTGCCGTTGTCGTCCTGGCGTATGACGACCCAGGCGAACTCGGTCATCGGGTCTCCTCCAGGTGGGCGACGTTGGCCCGGTCGTCCTCGGCGGAGCTCGCGGCGCCGGCGAACCAGGCGTCGAGGATCTCCTTCAGCAGGGGTTCACTGGTCAGCCGCAGGCTCAGCGCCAGCGCGTTCGCGTCGTTCCAGCGGCGGGCGCCGTCGGCGGTGTAGGCGTCGGGGCAGAGGGCGGCGCGGACCCCGGGGATCTTGTTGGCGGCGATGGAGGCGCCGGTGCCCGTCCAGCAGCAGACGACGGCCTGGTCGGCCCGGCCCTCGGAGACGGCACGGGCGGCGGCCGCGGCGCTCCAGGCCCAGTCGTGGCGGTCGCCGGGACGCAGTGCCCCGTAGGCGAGCACGGTGTGGCCGCGCAGTCGCAGCTCGTCGACGACGGCGCGGGCCACAGGCTCGTCGAGATCCGAGGAGACGGCGATGCGCATATGCCGGAGCCTACGCCCGAACGTGACGCGGCGGACACGTTCGGACCCGATTCGACTCGAACGAGCCTGGTTTCGTAAGGGAGTTGACCGATTCGGTCCCGCTACTCCGTCACTTGACCGGCATCCGGTACGCGACCCGGTAGCGGTCGGCGGGGATCACGATGTCGGCCGTCTCGACCGGGAGACCGGAGGCGTAGTAGGTGCGCTGGATCTCGATGACGACATGCCCGGGGACGCCGCCGAGGACGGAGGTCTCCTCCGCGAGTCCGGGCCGGGCGCCGATGTCCTCGGCGATGTTGTCGACGACCACGTCGAGCGCGGCCATCCGCTCCACGACCCCCTGACCGCCCACCGGACCCTCCTCGGGGAGCATCACGGGACTGCGGCCGGTGACCGCCAGCGGCTCCCAGGAGGTGGAGAGCATCATCGGCTCACCCTCGGTCCGGAACAGGTAGTGCGTGCACATGACGCGGTCACCCGGCTGGATGCGCAGCCGGGCCGCGACACACGCGGTGGCCTCGGCCTGCACACTGGTCGACTCCCAGGTGCCCTTGAAGCCCTCGTCCGCCTGCTCCTGCCGGAACGGCGTGGACTGGCCGGCCGCCGGCCGGTACCCCGTACGGACGACCTGGCGCGGCTCGGGGCGCTCCCGTACATACGTCCCCGAGCCGGAGCGGCCCTCGACGAAGCCCTCGGCCATCAGCACCTTGCGGGCTTCGAGGGCGACGGTGTCCGACACCCCGTACTCGGTACGGATGCGGGCCTGGGAGGGGAGCCGGGTGTGCGGGGGCAGGGTGCCGTCGAGGATCTTGCGGCGCAGGTCGTCGGCGACACGCAGGTACGCGGGCTGCTCACCGAAAGGCACGTGCCCCTCCTCCGAACACCATGGGTTGACTGACTGCAACAGCTTCGCAACTCAGGGTGGTCGCCGCAAGTCATGGCCAGAGGCTCACCCGAGTAGTTCGAAGCACGCGATGGCCGCCCGGGCGTGCTGTTCAGCCTGATGGCGTACCGGGATCCAGCGGGCCCGGTGGGCGCTCTCGTAGCTGCGGCACCAGTCGGTGACGAGCTGTTCGAGACGGCCGCGGAGCTCATTGAGGGCGAGCGAGGGCTCGGCCGCGCGGTCGGTGGCGCGGTCGGTGGCGCGGTCGGCGGCGCGGTCGGCCGCCCCGCGTACGAAGCGCAGCAGCATGGACGCGGCCCGCAGTGGCAGGCGCTGGGTGTAGATCTCCACGCTGCTGACCCTGGCCCGGGTCATCGGGGGCAACGGGGGCCGGCCGGGGCGGCGCAGCGCGGGGTCCCAGTCGGCGGCGAGCTGCGGGCCGACGGCGGCGATCTCGGCGGCGGCGCGCAGCAGCGGACTGCCGTCGTCGCCGGCGGCGGCGTACGGGCCGGCCTCGGCGATCATCCGGCCGACCAGATGGCTGCCCTGCCGCAGGGCCTCACCCGCGGCGCGCAGGGCGTGCTCGGCGGCCGGGTGCGGGGAGGTGTCGGCGGCGCGGTCGCAGGCCCACATGGGCACCTCGGCGATGGCGGTGACGCCGCCGTAGCGGTGGAGGTACGTCCAGGTCGAGAAGTCGGCGTCCTCCCGGGAGCGGAAGCGGGCGGGTGGCGGCATGAGATAGACGCCGGGGCCGGGGCTTGGCCAGTGGAAGGCGTCGGAGGAGCCCGCCTCCAGGGGAATGTCGAACTCGGCGGCGGACTTGGCGATCCGCTCGGCCAGCCGCGGGATGTCGCGGGTGAGCTGGACGAAGCTGCCGCCGACGTCGATGCCGTGCAGCGAGACCTGGAGCACCGGCCGCAGCTCGTCGATGACCCCGATCAGCGCCCGCGTCTCGGGAAGCGCGTCACCGAGCCCGCCGTCGGCGGCCAGCCACTCGGGCTGTTCGGCGGCGCACGGCCGGAAGAAGTGCCGGTAGTGGCCGAGCATGGTGAACTCGCCTTCCGGGACTGCCTCGTTGAGCCGGGCGCCGTCCGGATCGGCGCACAGCAGCAGATGCCAGGCGGCGTCCGCCCCCGCCACCAGCCGGGGTTCGGCACTCACCCGCTCGGCGAGCCGCAGCACGGTGGCGCCGCCGACCATCTCGTTGGCGTGCGGCCCGGCCACGACCAGCACGTTGCGGCTGCCGTGACCGATGGACAGCAGCCACAGCGGCTCCCCGGCCCGGGAGCTGCCGATCTGCCGCAGCCGGCACAGCCCGGGCCGGCGTAAGGCCAGACGGCGGGCCGTCGCGGTGACTTCGTCCACGGTCGGATAGCGGTCAGCGACGACCTGTTCCCCCGATGCCATCATGCGGTCCGTCCCCCCGGGCGTGTTGATGTGGTCTCGACGGATTCTTCCAATTCGCCCGCTCCGTCGGCTAGAGCGCGTCGGCGCGTATACACCTTCTTTTGACGGCAGCGGGGGGGGGAGGCCCGACCGGCCCGCGAACGGAAAGGGGGCGCGCCCATCGCTGGACGCGCCCCCTGCTGTTCCCTACGTATCGTCAGTGACGACGCGCGGCCTGACGTCGCCGGGTGGCGAACAGCACGCCGCCGCCCGCCGCGACCAGCAGCGCGGCGCCGGCCGCGATGACGCCGGTGCCGTTGCTGCCGGTCTCGGCGAGGTCACCGGAGGTGGTGCTCGCGGAGACCGAGGCCGAGGCGGAGCTCTCCGACTCCGAGGCGGAGGCGGAGGCCGAACCCGACGCGGACGCCGACTCCGACGCCGACTCCGACGCCGCGGGCGTCGACTCGTCCGAGGCCGGAGTGGTCGACTCCGACGAGGACGGGGTGGCCGACTCCGAGGCGGGCGAGGACTGCGAGGGGGACGACGAGGGGACGACCTGCGCGGTGCAGTCCTTCGTGCCGCCGTTCCACCAGGCGATCTTCTTGTCGCCGATCACCGCGTGGTTCGGGCCCTCGGGCAGATCGCCGTGCGTGTAGCCGTCCTTGGCGTTGTAGTCGCCGTCGTACTTGGTGTTGCCGTAGTACAGGTCGACCTGCGCGAAGCAGCTGACGTCCGGGAAGGCCACGTCGAGCGTGTCGGTCTCGCCCGACTTCACCGTCGCGGTGTCCCAGTCGTGGAAGACCTGCTTGCCCGAGGTCTGCCAGGTCGCGCCGTGGGTACGGTACGAGGCCAGCGAGACCGTGCAGGAGGAGGAGTCCGAGGCGGTCCGCACCTTGACGTGGACCTTGCCGTCCTCGCCGGGCTTGAGGTTGACGTCGTCGACCTTGACCGAGGCGTACCAGTCGGTGCCGTTGACGGAGAATTCGCACTTGTCGGTGGAGGTCTTCGTGCCTCCGCCGTCGCCGGGCTTGTAGCCGGCCGGCTTGCCGTTGTCCCAGCCCTTGCCGCCCTCGCAGGCGTAGGCGGCGGTGCTACCCGCGACGGAGAGAGCGAGAGCTGCGGCGCTTACGCCGAGCAGCCGCCGCATGGTGACACGTCTCGATATGGACATGCAGTTACCAATCTGGCGATACGTGGCCCGGGAGCGCGTGAGGACGGCCGCCTTCCCCGTACGAGGGCAGGCCGATTTGCGGCGCCGGGCAGAAGTGGTCTGGTGGCACTGGGCACTGAGGCCACAGTGGCATCAGGCATCGTTGTCGGTGCCGTCGAACGCTGTCAACCCGCGAGTCCGGTATTCCGTATGGATTCCGTAAAGAGCGGTAGTGGCACGTCAGTCGACGCCCGGAAGCTTCCGTTTGGTGACGCCCCGCGCGCCGCGCGCCGCCGTGGCGCCCGCCCGCCCGCCCGCCCGCCCGCCCGCCGGGAGTGGTGTCCCGTGCCCGGCCGTGTCCGCCGCCCGGGGCGGTTCGTGTGGGCCGTCGGTGGCAAAGCGGCCCACACCCGCTTGTGCCTGCCGTCGGGTTCCCGCACCGCGCTGAACAATCGCCGGGTCAAAACGTACGGACGCGTCGAAGCGCACCGAGGGGAACGACCGATGGACACAGCGGGACATCCGGATCGCAGGGCCCTACTCGCCGGCGGACTCGCGGCCGCCACGGCCGCGCTCGCGGGGTGCTCGTCGACGGGCACCGTCCCGCTGGCGGCCGACGCCTCGCCGCAGGCGCGGCCGGCCACGCCCGCCGCGGCGTTCGCGCGGCTGATGGCCGGCAACAGGCGCTGGGTGAACGGAGACCTCCGGCACCCCGACCGGGACCCGGACCGGCGCGAGTTCGTGGCCCAGAAGCAGGAGCCCTTCGGGGCGGTCCTGTCCTGCATCGACTCCCGGGTGCCGCCCGAGCTGCTGTTCGACACCGGGCTGGGGGACCTCTACGTGATGCGCACCGGCGGCGAGGCGGTCGGCCCGGTGGTCACGGGTTCCGTGGAGTACGGGCCCATGACCAGCGGCACCCCGCTCATCGTGGTCCTCGGGCACCAGCGGTGCGGCGCCGTCGAGGCGGCGTACAAGTCCATCCGTGACAGCGAACCGCTGCCCGGCAACCTGGAGGCGATCGTCAGGGCCCTGCGCCCGGCGTACGAGCAGATGGTCAAGGAAGGCGGCGCCGACCCGGTCGAGACCATGGCCCGCGCCCAGGTCACGCTGACCTCGGCCGACCTGCGCTCCAACCAGGATCTGGCCCCCCTGGTGAAGAAGGGCAGCCTCGCGGTGGTCGGCGCCTTCTACTCGCTCGACACCGGCAAGGTCGAAGTCCTGGCCGGCGCGCCCTCCTGACCCGGCCCGAACGGACGAACGCGCTTCGCCGGGTGGCTCGGGCAGGGGGACAGGGGTCCGCGCGGAACCGACCGGACGACAGCCGGGGCAGTTCGCACGCGAGCTGAACGGGCTGCTCCGGATCGATGTTTGCGCTCTCATTGAATCGTGTCCGAAACCTTGACGTTACCCGGCACCGAATCCATAGTGATGCCCGCTGAGCCGTTCGCGCCGCACAATCCCCGGAGGTCACCTGTGCCCGGTCCATGATCAACAACGTTGTTAGCGCTCACAATCTTGGTCGCCAGTACTGACCTGGCCTTGGCTACGGGAGCGTGCGGTCCCCCGCACGCGGGGCCGCCCACGCCTTCGATTTCCGGTCCAGCCTCGGGGCGCCTCGGCGTGACGCCGCGCCCGCAGGAAGGAACTGATCAGCCGTGATCGTTCGAATACAACTCAGACGCTTCAAAAGGACCCTGCTGGCCGTGGGCACCACGGCCGTGATGATCGCCGCCATGCTGGCCGGTATGGCCGGCATGGCCGGTACGGCACAGGCCGCGACGTCCCTCCCGTGCGACATCTACGCCTCCGCGGGCACCCCCTGCGTCGCCGCGCACAGCACGACGCGAGCTCTCTACTCCGCGTACAACGGCGCCCTCTACCAGGTCAAGCGCGCCTCGGACAGCGCCACGACCAACATCGGCACCCTCACCGCGGGCGGCTACGCCAACGCCGCGGCGCAGGACTCGTTCTGTTCCGGCACGACGTGCACCATCACCGAGATCTTCGACCAGAGCGCCAAGGGCAACCACCTCACCATCGAGGGCCCCGGCGGCAACGGCGGACAGGACGTCGCCGCGATCGCGAACGCGCTGCCGGTGACGGTCGGCGGCCACTCGGTCTACGGCGTCTGGGTGGGGGCCGGCGTCGGCTACCGCGACAACAGCACATCGGGCGTCGCCACCGGCAGTTCGCCGGAGGGGATGTACATGGTGACCGCCGGCAATCACGTCAACAACCGCTGCTGCTTCGACTACGGCAACGCCGAGACGTCCGGCAACGACACCGGCAACGGCCACATGGACGCCATCAACTTCGGCACGGAGTGCTGGTTCTCCCCCTGCTCCGGCTCCGGCCCCTGGGTCCAGGCGGACCTGGAGAACGGCCTCTTCGCCGGGGCGAACGGTTCGTACACCAGCAACAAGGGCAACTCCAGCACCTTCGTCACGGCCCTGCTCAAGAACAACGGCACGACCACCTACGCGATCAAGGACGGCAACGCGCAGTCGGGCAGCCTGACCACCGAGTACAACGGGGCGCTTCCCAACCTCGGCGGCTACACCCCGATGCATCTGGAGGGTTCCATCGTCCTGGGCACCGGCGGTGACAACAGCAACGGATCCGACGGGTCGTTCTTCGAAGGCGTCATGACGGCCGGCTACCCGACGGACGCGGCCGACAACGCCGTCCAGAGCAACATCGTCTCGGTCGGCTACACGAAGCCGAGCGCCTCCTTCCCGGTCGCCGGCACCGCGTACCGGCTGACGAACGTCAACAGCGGCAAGGTCCTCGACGCGGTGAACTGCGGAACCGCCAACGGAACCGCGATCGACCTGTGGTCGTCGCTCGGCAACACCTGCCAGCAGTGGAAGTTCGCCGCCGCGGGCAACGGCCACTACACCATCACCAACGTCAACAGCGGGACGAAGCTGGACTCCGTGAACTGCGGATCGTCCAACGGCACCGCCATCAACCTGTGGGCCGCGCTGGGCAATCTCTGCCAGCAATGGGACGTCACCGCGGTCGGCAGCCACTACACCATCAGTAACGTCGGCAACGGAATGGTGCTCGACGTGACGAACTGCGCGACGGCCAACGGAACCGTCGTCCGCCAGTGGCAGCAGCTCGACAACACCTGCCAGCAGTGGAACATCGCCCCCTGACAGCCGGGCGACGACGAGCGCGGAGCCGTCCGCGAGTACCGCGAGGCGGCTCCGCGCTCAACCCTCCTCCTAGGCCGTCAGGGCCTGGGCGGTGAAGCGGTGGGAGCCGGAGCCCGTGCTGTAGACGGCGCAGTCCTCGGCCAGCCGCAGAAGCGTGGCCCCGGTGGGGTGGGTGACGTCGGACGCGGTGCGGGCCGGCACCCACACCTCGGCGGTGGTGTTGACCGGCACCGAGACGTCGAGGGTGAACCCGTCGCCGTCGCGCCGCGTCCAGCGGGTGGTGATCGGACCGTAGAGGGAGTCGTACCGCCCGTTCGCCTCGCGTATGCCGCCGCCGGGGCGGGGCCGGATGACGACGGTCCGGAAGCCGGGGCTGCCGATACCGATGCCGGTGATGTTCTGGTACATCCACTGGCCGACGGAGCCGTAGGCGTAGTGGTTGAAGGAATTCATGGCGGGGTCCTCGAAGCCCCCGTCGGGCTCCACGGAGTCCCAGCGCTCCCACATCGTCGTGGCGCCCCGGTCGATCTGGTAGCCCCAGGAGGGGAACGTCCGCTGCGTCAGCAGGCGGTAGGCGACATCGGTGTGGCCGGTGGCGGTGAGCGTCGGCAGCAGGCGCGGTGTGCCGAGGAAGCCGGTGGACAGATGCCAGTCCTTGCCCTGGATCAGCTCGACGAGCCGGTCGGCGGCGCGCGTTCGTACGTCGTCGGGGAGCAGGTCCATGGACAGCGCCAGTACGTACGCCGTCTGGGTGTCGCCCTTCACGGTGCCGTCGGCGGAGACGTAGGCCGCCCGGAAGGCCCCGCGGACCTTGGCGGACAGCGCGTCGTACGGGGCCGGGTCCTCGCCCAGCACCCGCGCGGTGTCGGCGACGATCCCCGTGCTGTACGCGAACCAGGCGGTGGCGACGACGTCCTTCGGGGTCTCGTCCCCGACGTTGAGCCAGTCACCGAAGCCCTCGGCGGGCCGCAGGTAACCGGTGCTGTGCTTCTCCAGGTACGCGATCCAGGCCCGCATCGCCGGGAAGTTGTCCGCCAGCACCTGCCGGTCGCCGTAGGCCTGGTAGAGATTCCACGGCACGGTGACACCGGCGTCGCCCCAGCCCGCCGCTCCCTCGCCGACCGAGGCGATGGTGGGGGCGACATTGGGGAACGCCCCCGCGTCGGACTGGCCGTCGCGAAGGTCCCGGAGCCACTTGGCGAGGAAGCGGGCGGACTCCATGTTGTACGCGGCGGTGCCGGAGAAGACGTTGATGTCGCCGGTCCAGCCGAGCCGTTCGTCGCGGGCGGGGGTGTCGGTGGGGACGGACAGGAAGTTGCCCCGCTGGCCCCAGGTGATGTTGCGGTGCAGCTGGTTGAGCATCGGCACATCGGTCCTGAAGGACATGGTGAACGGGGCCCCGGTGTGCATGACCCGACCCGTGACGGCGTTCCTGGCGGGGGTGCCGGGATAGCCGGTGACCTCGACATAACGGAAGCCGTGCGAGGTGAAGCGCGGCTCGTAGACCTCCGCGCCGGAGCCCTTGAGGGTGTACGAGTCGGTCGCCCGGGCGGTGCGCAGGTTGGTGGTGTAGAGCGTGCCGTCCGGGTTCAGCACCTCGGCATGGCGCAGCCGCACGGTCCGCCCGGCCTCGCCGCCGGAGACCCGGAGCCGTACCGAGCCCACCATGTTCTGGCCCAGGTCGAAGACATGCACGCCGGGCTGCGGCTCGGTGACGTTGACAGCGGCCACCTCCCGCTCCACCCGGGTCGGGGCGTCGGTCTGGGCGACCACGGCCACGCCGGAGGTGGTGGCGGCCGGCACGGCGTCGACGGTCCGCCACACGGCGTCGTCGAAGCCGGGCGAGGACCAGCCGGCCGCCTCCAGCCGGGCGTCGTACTCCTCGCCGGCCATCAGGTCGGCGGCCAGGATCGGGCCCGTGGCGCTGTGCCAGTCCGTGCCGGTGGTCACCCGGTCCGTGCTGCCGTCGGCGTACGTGACCTCCAACTGCGCCAGCAGGGCGGGGCGTTCGCCGTACTGCTGCTGCCCGAACCAGGCGATGCTGCCGGAGTACCAGCCGGACGCCAGGCTCACACCGATGGCGTTGGCGCCGCGCCGGAGCAGGCCGGTGACGTCGTACGTCTGGTACTGCACCCGCTTGCGGTAGTCGGTCCAGCCGGGGGCGAGCTGGTCACGGCCCACCCGGTGGCCGTTGATCTCGGCCTCGTACAGGCCGAGTGCGGTCGAGTACAGCCGCGCCCGCGCGACGGGCTTGGCGGCGATCCGGAAGTCGCGGCGCAGCCGGGCGGGCCGCTGCGACGCCTGCACCCTGCCCCACGGGCCGCCGCCCCACGGGGCGAGCACCTTGGCGGCGGACCAGGCGCCGTCGTCGTATCCGGACGCGTGCCAGTCACCGGCCGGCTCCGCGTCGATGGTCTTCCAGGCTCCCGAGGTGGTGACCGAACGGACGCCGTCCGCGTCGGTCAGCTCCACGGTGGCCAGCAGCCCGGCGGGGCTCGACGAGGCGTTGACGGCGGCGACGGCGACCGTGTTGGCGCCTTCGTGGAGCAGGGCGGTGACATCGACGACGATCGGGTGGCGCCAGTTCTCCTGGACGGGAGCGCGGCCTCCGACCTCGGTGCCGTTGATCCACACGGTGAACCCGTCGTCCGCGGTCATCGCCAGCCGGGCGAGCCGCAGCGGGCCCGATACGGTGACGGTGCCCCGGAAGTACCGGGTGCCGGCAGGCGCGCCGGCGGCCGGGTCGCCCTCGGGGAACCAGATCCAGTCGGCCGGAGCCAGATCGGGGCCCCGGGTCACCGCGTCCGGCGCCGCGATCCAACTCGCCGTCCACTCCGTCGCGTTGACCAGCCCCGACTCCCACCAGGCGGGCTCGCTCCACGGCGAGGGCCGGCCCTGGGCGTCCCAGACGCGGACAGCCCAGTGATAGCGGGTCCGCGGCTGCGGCGCCGGCCCGTCGTACGGGACCAGCACGGACTGGCGGGAGCCGACCCTGCCGCTGTCCCAGACATCCGGGGCGTGGATCGGATCCGGGGTTGTCGCGACGCGGAGCTGGTAAGCGCTCTGCTCCTGGTGGCTCCGGTCCGACCCGAGGATCCAGCCGAGCCGGGGCCGGGCGGCGTCGAGTCCGAGCGCATGGGCGGTGTACTCCACGGTGGTGCTCTCCACCCGGAGCCCGCCCTTGCCGCCCTTGCCGCCCTTGCCGGGCCGGGCCGCCTCGGCCGCCTGAGCCGCCTGAGCCGCCTGAGCCGTCTCGGCCGCCTGGGCCGGCGCCGCTGAGGCGGTCAGGCCCACGAGGGCGGGACCCGCGGCGGTAGCGGTGCCGAGGAGGTTCCTTCTGCTGATCACATGCGTCTCCCGCTGACGAAAAATGGGCATGGGGATGTGAATGGGCACGGAGATGTGAACGGGCACGGAAATGGACTGGGACAGGCCTGCGTCCGCCACCGCCTGACGGGCGCGGCGAACCGGATTCCGCAGGGAACATCAGGGACGGTCCGATGCCCCGGGAAGCAGCGTCGTTCACTGTCGTCGCACAATTGAATCGTGTCAATGCCTCGCGCGACACCTCACGCCGGGCGGCGCCACACCCGCGTCATTGGTCTATACATGCCATTTTTCTGCCCCTATCCTGAGCCGGACGTCATCAGAGAGCGCTCTCACCCACTTCGGTCTCACTCCCCCACAGACGGAAGAAGAAGTGCCCATGAGACGCAGGATCAGCTCCCTCATCAGCCTGTCCGCCTTACTCGCGGCAGCCGTCGGCAGCACCGGCTCGGTCGCGGCGACCGCCGCTCCGGCCCAGGACCCGCACATCACGGCCCGCACCGCGACCCTGGACCCCGTCGTCTCGGCCATGGCCCGGGACCTGGGTCTGTCCAAGGCCGGTGCCCGGCGGCGGCTCAGCCGGGAAGCAGCCGCCACCCGCGTCGCGCCGAATGCGAGACGGGCCGCCGGAACCTCGTACGGCGGTTCGTGGTTCGACCCGGCGAGCGGACAACTGGTCGTCGCCGTCACCGACGCCCGCGCGGCCACGGCCGTACGGCTGACCGGGGCGGCCACGGCGGTCGTCGCGCACACCGCCGGGCAACTGGACGCGGCGAAGGCCGCGATCGACACGGTGGCCAGGAGGCACAAGGCCCCGGCCGGCGTGAGCAGTTGGCGCGTCGACCCCCGCACCAGCAGCGTGGTGATCGACGTCCGGGCCGACGCCGCGCAGGACCCGGCGGTACGCGCATTCATCACCCGGGCCGAGCGGCACGACACCGCCGGGATCGTCACGGTGCACCGGACGACCGCCGCGACCCCGGCGACGCTGTCGGCGGGCACGGTCGGCGGAGACCCGTACTACAGCCACGGCATCCGCTGCTCCATCGGCTTCTCGGTGTACGGCGGTTTCATCACCGCGGGCCACTGCTCCCAGGCCGGAGCCGCCGTCTACGGCTGGGACAACTCCTACATAGGCAACTTCCAGGCCGGCACCTTTCCCGGGAACGACTACTCCTGGGTGAACGTCGGCAGCGGCTGGTGGACCGTACCCGTCGTACTCGGCTGGGGCACCGTCTCCGACGCCCTGGTACGCGGCTCCGCCGAGGCACCGGTCGGCGCCTCGGTATGCCGCTCGGGTTCCACCACCCACTGGCACTGCGGCACGGTCCTCGGCAAGAACGAGACGGTCAACTACAGCCAGGGCAGCGTCTACGGGCTGACGGAGACCAATGTGTGCGCCGAACCGGGCGACTCCGGCGGCTCCTTCATCAGCGGCGACCAGGCCCAGGGCGTCACCTCCGGCGGCTACGGCAACTGCACCTCCGGCGGCGAGACCTGGTTCCAGCCGGTCAACCCGATCCTGGCCGCGTACGGCCTCACCCTGCAAACCGCCTGACCGGCGGCCGGCCCCGGTTCACAACGAACCGGGGCCGCGCCCCGGCCGGCATCCGTGCCCTGCGCCAAGGCACGATCGCAGCGCTCACAGAACAGACCGCCGAGCGCGGCATGTCCGCCTACGTCGAAGCGTTCATCCAGCGCCGGCTGGTGCGGGTTCGGGGCAGCAGACCGGATCGGACAGCTGTTGTCCCGACTGCGTCCGTGCGCCGGTTATCGGGCGGCACGACTACGCCCACCTCCGACGGACGAAATAGCTAGGGTTGCAGCATGACCGCACTGCCCGACTGGATGCGCCCGCCTCGCCCGGAAGGCTGGTTCGCGGAGGACCTGGACCGCCTCCCGGAAGCGCCGCGCCACACCGAGCTGATCGACGGAGCCCTCGTATTCATGATGTGGCCCCAGCGCTGGTGGCACGGAGAGATTGTCACCGACCTCACGCTTGCCCTCAGGGCACAGGCCCCAGCCGGATTCAAGGTCGGTCGGGAGATGACCATCCGCCTCGATGCCCGTGACCGCCCGGAGCCGGACCTCGTGGTGACCACGGCCCCGTATGACCCTGACTGCACCTGGTTCGCTCCGGAAGATGTCCAGCTCGTCATCGAGGTCGTCTCTCCCGAGTCCGCCCACCGCGACCGGACAGTAAAACTGCGCAAGTACGCCGAGGCGGGAATCCGGCACTACTGGTGCATCGAGGACGAGGACACCGTTCCGGTCGTGCACGTGTACGAGCTCGATGAGCCGACCAGGTCGTACGCACCAGCAGGAATCTTCCGCCACACGCTCAAGCGGTCCCTACCATTCGAGATCAGCATCGATCTCGACGAAGTCGCGCCCGGTCGTAGTGACTGACACAGTGCTTCCAGGTCAGCACCAAGTCAGCAAGGTAACGCAGAAGGGGTCGGATTCAGCAGAGACCGACCCCTCCTGTGCTGCACGCTTGCCAGATTGTTCAGCGCGCGGCAACGAATCGCCAGCACGGGAAACGCAAGGGGCCGGCTCCCGGAGGAGTGGACCCCGTCTGACCTGATCCGGCTATCGGGGCTGCCACGCCCGTACGAGGTCCTCCGGCCCCCAGTGCGCGGCGAGCGGCAGATCATCTGCCACCCCGCAGCGGGAGACCGCGACCAGTGGAGTGTCCGGGGCGGTGCCGGGGACGGCGAGCATGTCACGTACCAAGGCGTCGTACTCATGGCGCCCGAAGGGCTGGGTCTCCAGCCACTTGACCGACCCGACGAAGTGCACCTGCCGAGCCACCGGCTCACGGTCTGTACCGATGAGGTCGATCTCGGGGTTGTTCTGACGGTTCCACCAACCGCCGACGGCCTCGGTCCCGGGCCACTCGTCGTTGGGCATCAGACGCAGCAAGGACTCGCGGATCAGCGGCTCGACCGCTCGACCGCGCCACGTGGTCCACGACCGCTCGATACGTTCCAGCGCCAAGTCGCCGCGGCCACGCTCGACGAGCGGGATCGCGCGCGCCAGGAAGGCCAGCCAGAACCGCAGATACGGGTCGGCGATCCGGTAACGCTTGTTCTTGGTGTCCGGCTTGACGGACAGGGGGAGATCAGCGGCCAGGACTCGCTTGGCCTGCAACATGGCCAGTAGCGGGGAGAGCGTGCCCGACGGCAGTGCGCCGGCGCCGCCCGCCCGGGCTGCGATCGTGCTGAATGTGCGCTCACCGCTGCCAACCGCTTCCAGTACGGACCGTGAGTGCGAAGCTTCGGGGAATTCGCCCAGCAGGGACAACTCTCCGGCCACCAGCAGCGGCGAGAGAGGATTGGCGACCGACGCCTGCAAGAAGGCCGTGCGCTCCATTCCCGGCCGCCACGACTGCACGATCTCGGGGAATCCGCCAGTGATCAACTGGGCGTCGACGGCCGCCGCGGCGTCGAGTTCGGTCATGGCCTGCACGTCGGCCAGGTTCAGGGGACGGACGGTCATTTTCGCCGCACGGCCGAAAAACGGGCGCCCATACGACTGCAGTAGCTCCATCACCGATGTATCGCTGCCGACCAACAGCAGAAGTACGGGCTTGGACGACAGGTGCCGGTCCCAGACGGTTTGGAGTGCGCCCTCGAATTCTGGATCCTGCTCGACCAGCCAGGGCACCTCGTCAATCACCGCGATGCTGGGAGAGTCATCGGGTACCGCGAGCGCAACCGAGCGCAGGGCCTGGTTCCAGTCCTGCGACTGAAGGCCGGCGACCAGTTCCGCCCCTGGCAACAGCGACTGCGCGAGGGTCGCGGCAAAGTCGGCACGTTCCGTCACAGGGTTGCGCCCCCGGGTGGCCTGGAACACCACGTACGGCGCTCCCGAGCGATCACAGAACTCCTGGGCCAGCCGCGACTTCCCCACTCGGCGACGGCCCGTCATGATCACAGCCCGCCCGCGAGTGGCTCCAACACCCTCTGTCACTGTCCGGTACTGCTCGGCCAGCAGTTCAAGATCCCCCACCCGACCTTGGAACTCCACGACACACTCCACGCAGTAACGTAGATTGATTATTACGTAGATTGAATCTTACTTCATTTTATGCGGCCTGGTGGATCGCGCCAAGGGCGGGCGGGTACCGGAGGTCGAGATAGCGGGCGGGTGTCCTGCGGACTGTCTGCGGACTGGCCTACGGGGTCTCGACGGAGTCGAGGTGCCTGCGCAGTTCCGCTGCGATGTCTTCGTCGCCACCCTCGGGCGGCAGCGCCTCCCGCGCTGCCTAACCATTCACACCCACAGAGTTACGACCGTCGGTAGGATCGACACCATGAGCAGTAGCAGGAAGTACTCCATCAGCCTGCCCGAGGACCTTGCCGAGGCCGTACGCGCCCATGTCGGGCCCGGAGGCTTCTCCGCCTACGTCGCCGAAGCCCTGGAACAGCGGGTCGCCATGGACAAGCTTCGGGAGATCGTTGCCGACTTCGAGACCGACAATGACGAGCTCACCCGCGAGGAGGTCGAGGCCGCCCGCGCGCTGCTACGCCATGACCACCGACAGGTCGGCGGTGCCGCCGCCTGATGCCCGGCACCCTGCTGCTCGACAGCGAAGGACTCTCCAAGCTCTACCGCAAGGACCGCACCGTCGTAGCTCTGGTGCAGGCGGCATCAGAGGAGGGCATCCGCGTGGCCAGCAGCGCCACGACCACCCTTGAGGCCGATTACGAGCGGATCCACCCGGCCCGCATCAAGTGGGTCCTCTCCCACGTCGACGTTCACGACGTCACCAGAGAGGTCACCGACGAAGCCGCCGCCCTGCTTCGCGCCCACCATCTCCACGGCCACCAGTACGCCATCGACGCCGCCTTCGCCGTCATCGCCCGCAACGCGCCCCAGCCGGTCACCGTCCTCACTTCCGACCCCGAGGACCTGACACTCCTGTGCGGCCCTTCCGTACAGGTCGTCAAGGTCTGAAGCGCCGGCCACAGCCACTCCAACCAGGTCGGCCGTCAGCCACAGCGCTTCGCAGACGAGGACTCCCCGCGGACAGGCGCCTCCGCCCGACCCGTCAACAAGCGGGCCGGGCGCCGTCTTTGACGGAACGTCACACGTTGAAGCGGAACTCCACCACAAGCCTCTGAACTGCGGGAATGCACCGTCATCCCAGCACCGTCCCAGCACGGGATTCGCGACAAGTACGAGAGAGCTCAGGATCGCCAAAGCTACACAACAACGCCAGCAGGGGCCCGAGGTCTGAGGGACTTCTCCGCAACGTCTGTGGCCTGATCGCCCCCCAACTCCCTTGCCGCGCCTGCCATCCGCCACTCACAGCGGCCAGGCGGTCAGCAAATCGCCGGGGCCGTAGGCGGCATCGAGCCCCGGACAGTCGACCCCGCTGCGCGAGACCGCCACGACCGGAACAGGTTCGCCGGTGAGGGCGGCCCGGTGTCGATGGAGAGCTGCCAGGTCGTGTCGGTCGAAGGGCGACTGCTCCAGCCACTTGATGGAGCCGACGAAGAGCAGTTCCTTGGCAATGGGGGCGCGGTCCGACCCGACGATATCGATCTCGACGTCGTTGGTACGGGTCCAGTAGCCACCCACTGCGGGGGCTGCGGGCAGCAAGTCGTCGGGCAGTATCCGTGCCAGAGCCTCGCGGACAAGGGGTTCGACGGCTCGGCCGCGCCAGCTGGTCCAGTTCTCCCGGATGCGCGCCAAGGTCAGATCGCCCCGCCCCCGCTCGATCTCCTCCATGGACGGGCCGAGCAGGTGCAGCCAAAACCGCAGGTAGGGATCTGTCACCCGGTAGCGGCGATCCTTCGACGGACGCAGCGATACGGGCAGCTCCGCAGCGACGATCCTCTTGTCCGTAAGCAGTTCCAGCGCTCGCTGCAGGGGCGTGGCCCCGATTCCGCCGGCTGCACGGGCGATGTTGGTGAAGGTCCGCTCGCCACTGCCGATAGCCGCCAGCACGGTACGCGCCTGGGCCTGCGGAGGGAACTCGGCAGCCAGCGAGCGCTCGGCCGATACCAGCAGGGCTGAGACCGGGTCGCTCAGCGCCTCGTCGAGGAAGTCCCACAGCCCTGCACCTCGCGGCCACTCCGCGCAGATCAGCGGCAGCCCGCCGGTGACCAGCGCGGCGTCGAAGGCTTCCGCCGGTTCCAACCCGAGCATCTGCCCCACCTCGGCGGGGTTCAGTGGTCCTAGCACCATCTCCCGGCCGCGCTGATGGAAGGGGCGTCCGTAGCTGTTCAGGGCCTCCATCATCGACAGATCGGAGCCGATGAGGACCAGCAGCACTGGCTTGGTCTCCAACACCCGGTCCCAGGCTCGTTGCAGCATCCCCTCAAAGGCGCCATCGGCATCCATCAGGTACGGCACCTCGTCGATGACCAGCACGCTCGCCCGGTCGGCGGGCAGCGCCGCAGCCAGCACATCGAACGCGGCATCCCAGTTTTCCGGCCGCGCGGCGGCCACCAGCCCAGCCAACGGCAACGTCGAGGCTTGGGCGTCCCGGGCCAGCCGTGCCAGATCATCCCTGGGGGACGCACCAGTCGCCGCATAGAACAGGAACGGGGCTCCGGAGCGCTCTGCAAACCGCTCGACCAGTCGCGACTTGCCCACCCGTCGCCGCCCGCGCAACATCACGCACCGACCGGGCCGCTCCCCGCCAACCCCTGCCGCCACTTTCTGCAGCTCTCGCTCCAACGTCGCCAGCTCCTGGCGACGACCTACGAAATCCACCACGTCCGTCGACCTCCACGCATGACACTAACGACAACGTTACTAACATAAACATTAGTAGGAAGCCTCACCAGTCGCCGCTCACGATCATGAGTCGTGGACCTGCGTTTCGAGGACCGTGCGACACTGGGCGGTCGTGCAAAGCAGCGCCCAAGGCCGGCATCCCAGACGAACGCGACGCCGCCGAGGGCCATGCCAGCGTCGTTGGCGAAGTTCACACTTTCGTTGTCCAGGTGGATGCCGAGGAGGCGGTCGGCGATCTCGCCATGGAGCGCGGCCTCCGACAGCCGATTCATCAACTGCTGAACCAGCCCACCCTCGCCAGTCAGTCGGAGGCCGTCAGCCCGGGCGCGGCCGACCAACTCGTCGATCAGCCGCCATCCATCGCTTCACCTACTGCGGCTGGACTGTCTCGGCCTCGGTGACATTGTCACTGGTCATCGATGCATCTCCCTTGGTCAGGAGTTGCCCCGAACGAATTGCAGTCCTCTCTGCGATGCGATCGACAGATTCTCTTCCCCCGCCATTCTCGATCGCCTTTATCTCGATCGTGGTCGACTCCGGTCACGGCAAGGACCAGACAGAGAGCAACGGAGCACAGAAGAGGCAACGGGCAACCCCGCCGAACCCCGATTCTTGAGGCGCACCTCGTGCCAAACTCGCTCTCGGATGCGAAGCGAAACGACTCGGTCACGACGGGTGTTCGCCGCCGGCGTTCGTGTCGACCGGTGAACATCGAACGAGAGTTCCCCGTGAGGGCGCACGGCCCTCACGGTCACTGCTCAGGGGGAGGTTAATGGTGAGTATAAATTTACCTTTTGGCCCGGAACTTCGGCGTTTACGACAGGAAGCGGGGCTCACTCTGACCGAATTCTCCGTGGCGCTCAGCTACGACAAGGGGCACCTCAGCAAGGTCGAGCGCGGGGAGCGTTCCGCGTCTCCTGAACTGGCCCGGCGGTGCGACGCCTTCCTCGGCGCGAGCGGCGAGCTGCAGCGCCTGGTCGTCCGCCTCGAGACCGACTCGGACACTACCGCAACCCCCGCTATCCCGAGCCTCTGGCTCGTCGGGCGCCGGGCGGTCCTCGCGGCGGGTACGGGGGCGGTGATCGACCTCGGCCTGAATCTCGGCGGTCAGGCGTCCTCTGCCACCGACCCCCTCCTCTCCTCCTTCCTCGTGCAGTTCGACCAGCTACGAAAGCTCGGCCAGTCCACCGCGCCGAAGGTTCTGCTTCCCCTGCTGGAGACGCAGACGCGCACGGTCGCCGGGCTGGCCGCCGACACTCCGTCCGCCACTCGGGCCCCCGCGCTCCTGCTCGCGTCGCGGTTCGCGGAGTTCACAGGCTGGATGGCCCAGGAGGCCGGGGACAGCGGCGCGGCGCTCGGCTGGACAGGTGAGGCCGCCGAACTGGCGCGCGCCGGGGGCGATCCGTACCTCGGTTCCTACGCGCTCGTGCGCCGCGCCCTGGTCACGCTCTACGACGGGGACGCCGCAGGCACTGTCGCCCTGGCCCGCCGAGCCCAGAGCGATGAACTCCCGCCGCGCATCCGGGGACTCGCCACCCAGCGGGAGGCGCAGGGACACGCTCTCGTCGGCGACGAACGCGACTGCCTCCGCAGCCTCGACAGGGCGCGGGAGCTGCTCGACAGTGACGATGCCCGCAGCAGTGCCGAGCCCGTGATCGGCACCACCCACGTGAGCGATCCGGCGGCGATGACGACCGGCTGGTGCCTGTATGACCTCGGTCGCCCCAAGGCCGCCGCCGAGGTCCTCGACCGGGAGTGCCGCCGCCTCCCGCCGCACGCGTTGCGCACCCGCGCCCGGTACGGTTTCCGCAGGTCCTTGGCCCACGCCGCTTCCGGAGAGGTCGAGCACGCGTGCACGATCGCCGGAGAGCTCCTGGCGGTGATGCCGGCCGTGCCGTCGGCGACGGTGAACAGCGACGTCCGGCGTCTCGCGCGGGAACTCTCCCGGTTCCGGAGCAGCCGGGCCGTACGCGATCTGCAGCCGGCGCTGGCACGGGTACTCGCCCCCGCGCACGATTGACACCGGCGCCACGACCGACACCGGCCCGGCTCGCCGGACTCCCCGGCCCCTCCGGCCCCCCGGATCCCACGATCCCCGGCGGGCCCCTCTGATCCCCGCCCGACGCGTAGCACCGCGCTCCCGGCTTCTTCGAGCTGCCCGCGACCAGTGACGCGCCGGGCGGCGCACCTTCATCCGTACGCCCTCCCGTGGACACGCCATGCCGTCAGACGGTCGGGACCTCATGGCCCGGGCTGACCGGGCCTCGGAGCCCCGGTCCGCAGCCACCGCGCTCGTACCCATTCACCCCCGTCTTCCTCTCACGAAGGGAACCTTCATGCCCGACGTCTTCGTCAACTACCGCACAGGCGACGAGGAATCCGTGGCGACCATGATCGCTCGGGAGCTCGCCCGGCGGTTCGGCGGCGAGCGGATCTTCTTTGCCAGCAACTCGATCGAGCTCGGACACCGCTTCCCGGTGGAACTGGTCAGGGCAGTGGAGGAGTGCCAGGCGCTGCTCGCCGTGATCGGCCCGCGCTGGGCGGAGGTGCGGGGGGCCGACAGCCGCCCCGCCCTCGAAGCCGAGCAGGACTGGACCCGTCGTGAGATCCAGACCGCGCTCGACCGCGGGATCCTGGTGATCCCCGTGCTCGTCGGGAAGGCCACGCGGATCGACCGCGCCGTCCTCCCGGACGATCTGCGGGAGCTGGCGGACTGCCAGTACAGGCGGTTCGACCACCGCAACGCCGAGTCGGACCTGACGGCGCTCGGTGACGCCCTCGCCCGGCTGCTGCCCGAGCTGGGCGCGGTGGACCGCGACGCCCGTGCGGCGCGGGAGCGGACGGAGGCGAAGTCCCGCAAGAAGTCGGCCCAGGACACCGGGCACGCCAGGATGCGGACGCGCGACATCGAGCAGCGCGTGCGCGGCGGCGTCGGAAACCTGAACGGAGACCTGTCCGGCACCTTCGTCAACGAGCCGCAGGGGCCCGTGAACACCGGTCGGGGAAACCAGTACAACGCGCCCCACTTCCAGGGTGACAACTCCGGGGTCCAGTTCACGGCAGGCGACAACAGGGGTACGGTCCACCAGCGCTTCGAGGGCGAGCGCCCTCGCTCGGACGACGGACGATGACCGAGCAGGACCGCGTCACCGTCAACGAGCCGCGCGGCCCGGTGAAAAACGGCGGGGGGCACCAGTACGTCTTCTACGGCGTCGGCGCGGACTGGATGATCCGCAAAGGGGTCGAGTCCCTCCGGATCGCCCGCGAGGACCGGGTGCGCCTGGCCGACCGGTTCGTTCCGCCGGTGAGTTTCCGCGTCGCCGCCGACCGCCTGGAGAAGCCCGGATCGGTGCTGCTGCTGGATGCTCCGCCCGGCAGCGGCCGCCGCGCCGCGGCGATCATGCTGCTGCACGGGCTCGGTGAGGACGGGGGCGCCGACGAGGAGGGGGTCCGGTTCGAGGAGCTTCCCGCCACGGACAAGGAGGAGAACCTTCTCGCCCCCGGTGAGGGGGACCGCTTCCTCCTCGACCTCTCCGGGATCGCCGAAGAGGAGGCGTACACCAAGGCCCAGCGCCGCCTGGCCGTGCGCCGGTCACAGGTCCAGGAGGCGGGGGCCCACATGGTCGTCGTCCTGCCGTCGGGCCTGGAGCACGCCCACGCGCCGGACCTCGAACCGCACACGGTGACGCTGGGGCGCCCCCGGGGCATCGCCGTTGTCACCCGGTACCTCCGCATGGACCGAATGGCCTTCCACCCCGCGGACCTGGGGAGCGCCGATGTCCAGCGCCTGTGCGACCGCTCCCCCATGCGGGAACTGGCGCGGCTCGCGGGGCTGGTGAGGGCAGCTCGCGACAGTGGCCGGTTCGGCTCCGACTTCGCGGGATGGCTCGACCAGGCGATGCACGCGGTGACCGACCGTGCTGGTGAGGTAGGCAAACAGGTGGCCACGGTCCGCACCGCGCCCGAGCGGGCCCTGCTGCTCGCGACGGCGGTGTTCGAGGAGGCCCGCGCCGACACCGTCTACGAGGCGTGGCACGGCCTGATGAGGACGGTGGGGCACGCGGAAGAGGCGACGACCGAGCTCGCGCGGACGGATTTCGGGGAGCGGTTGGATGGGCTCGGGATCGAGCGGGGCCCGGACGGTCGGCTCCGCTTCGGACGGCTGGCCTACGCCGACGCGGTACGAACGTACTTCTGGGCGAACTTCCCCGGGGTGCGCGACGACCTCAGGGACTGGA
The DNA here is from genome assembly GCF_056270125.1 of Streptomyces sp. RLA131. Classification (NCBI taxonomy): domain Bacteria; kingdom Bacillati; phylum Actinomycetota; class Actinomycetes; order Kitasatosporales; family Streptomycetaceae; genus Streptomyces; species Streptomyces sp. RLA131. The sequence goes on along the minus strand of NZ_JBWDOQ010000002.1, from coordinate 5,257,234 downwards.
TCGGTCATTCCGCCGGGCTGCGCGGTCTGACCACCGACGACCGGGTGAACGTCGTCGTCCGCTTCGGCGAGCGGTCTCTGTCCATCGGGCGGCCCGACCACCTCTTCGACCTCGTGGTGCGCTGGGCTGACCGTGCGACCGGGGCGTCCTGCGACCCGCGAGCCGTGGCGGCCCTCGAACTCGGTCTCAGCCACGAGAGGTTCGGAGGATGGTTCCGCAGGCGGATGTACGAATGCGCGAGGCCCGGCCCCTTGTCGGACGGTCTCGCCCGTGTCCTGACCACCGCCTGCCTTCAGAGTCTCGGCGCGACGCACCCGGATCAGGCAATGGTGCGTCTCCACCACCTCGCCGTACGGAAGGGGGAGGCGGCGCGCGAGGCCCTGGAGGCGCTTCTCGACCTCGCCGGCCGCGACCGCCGGCTCTACCGGCTGCTAATCGACCGCCTGCGGGACCGGACGCGTCGGGAGCCGCGCGGGGCGGAGCCCCAGCTCCGGTTGCTCACGGAACTGTTGAGGAGCGACCGGGCACCGGACCCGCCGCCGTGGCCGGACCTGTTCCTGGGCTGGGAGACGGTTTTCGCCCAGCCGCCGACGGAGCTCTGGAACCCGCTGGTGAGTAGCTGGCTGAACGCCGTGGCGGGCGACAGTACGCGGGAGATGGCGCTGGGCGTGATGGTCGGGGCGACTCGCGGCCACGCGGCCGCTCTCCATCGCCTCTACGCCATCGCCTGCGGCTGGGCGGGGACCGCGCGCCACTCCTCCCGGGCGGTCGTCGCCGCCCTCTTCTGGCAGCACATCGACCATGCGCAGCATGCCCGCACGGAGAGTACGGAGCCTGCGGGCACCGGACCACGGACCACGGAAGAGGCACGATGAAACACCGCATTTCCAGCCTGCTGTTCGTCGCCCTCTGCGGCCTCGCACCGACTGTGCTCGGAAACCTCCTGCACTGGTCGGCGTTGCTGTGGGGCTTCACGTCCATGGTCACGACCTCGGGCTCCCTGTTGCTCGTGATGACGGTCCTCGGCGGTGGCCGCGCGTCGTCAGACGCCTACGAGCCCGGGGAACCCGAACCGCCCGCAGCGCCGACGGAGCTGCCGTACCAGGAGGCGCGGGTGGTCGACGCGGCGCTGCCGAGCGCCGCGGACGGCTACGACTTCCTGTTCTCTGCCACCGTGTGGTGGAGGCCGGTCTTCGACCACGCCGACCGGCCCGACGGTGCCTCCCCGGCCCTCGCCGTGTCCTCGGTCGTCAGCCGGGCCCTGGAGGTCGTCCGCCGCGAGGAGCCCGGCCGGGCGAGCTTCGCGCAGTATCTCCTGGAGGGGGAGCTGGGCGTCCCGCTCCCGGACCGGAGCAGGCGGGTGAAGGCCATGGCGGCCGATGTGACACTGACCCTCGCCCCCGCCGACCGCGAGCGCCTGCGGAAGTTGAAGGACCTTCGCAAGGACGAGGAGATCTGGGAGTACGAGCGTCAGCACGAGCGCAACAAGCGGCGCTACCTCGGTGACGACGTGTTCAAGAGCGCGGGCAGCGCGGTGGTTTGGTGGCTGACCCGTCACGAGAACGAAATCGAGAAGGCGGTCGACATGATCGGCCCGCTCGCCCAGATCGCGGCGGCAGCCAACGACGAGGAAGTGCCCGAGCTCTTCCGCCACCTGCTCGTCCCGCCCGTGGGCGCGCGGAGCGAGGCGACCGTCGGGGACCCGCGGTGGGGCGGGGACGGCCGGGAAGGAGGGATGCCCGACCGCGAGGAGGAAGTAGGGATCTCGGACCGGCTGCTCCTACTGCTGGCGGCACTGGGCCTGAAGCCGGACATGGACGAGCACACGGTGTTCGTCCATCGTGTGGTGCGGAGCCTGGAAGCGACCGGGCTGGATGAGGCCGCCGAGGAGATCAGGCGGACCCTTCTTCCGATGCCCGACGAAGGCGGGGGCGAGGGGCCGGAAGGTGGACCTTCGGGCGAGGGGGACACCCCGGGGCCCTGGTCGCCCGGCTTCCCGGCCCCCGAGGGTTCCCCGTTCACCGACGCGGCCGCAGGCACGTTCGCGCCGGGGGCGGCGGAGAGCGGCGCAGGCGAACGGAACCAAGGCTGGCGGGAGACGAACGAGGACGACATGACACCTCCGTACTTCTGGGACACCTCGCACAACCCGCACCGGCCCGCCGCACCTCGCGCACGGGACAAGGACGACAAGGACGGGAGCTGATCCGGTAGGCGGTCGGCTCCACGAGGCTCTCGTTCACCGCACACCGCGGCGGGGAAGTCCTTTCCTGCCCCGAGACCTGGGCAAGACCATCACTCGCTGGGACGCTGACCCGGGCAAAGGATGGGAGGAGGGGGAGCGGGGAGACGAACGAACTCAAGACGCCGTGGTGGGCTGTCACGGCGACCGAGATCTATCCAGTCGTGTGGCCGATGGGGTCGGCCGGACGACTCTTGCACGGGCTGTCGGCGACGGCGCGCTTGTGTCACAAGACCATCGCTTGGTCCGGCTGCTCCCTCTACCCCGTCCCCTGTACGGAGCCAAACAGTGCAGGTGCCGATTTGTTTCCGCGAAAGCCTCCGGAGCTGCGGCCCACGAACCAGCACGGGAGCCTCACCGGTATCCCAGCACACTCCCAGCACGGTAGGGGTGACCAGGGATGATGACAGGTGACGAGGGGTCAGCTGTCCCAGCACCATCCCAGCACGGGAAAAAACTAGAGGCCCGACTCCGAGGAGTCGGACCCCTTCCGATCTGCATATTTGCCAGATCAGCGATGTGGTGGTATGTCACCCGCTACACGTTGAAGCGGAACTCCACCACGTCGCCGTCCTGCATGACGTAGTCCTTGCCTTCCATCCGGGCCTTGCCCTTGGCGCGGGCCTCGGGGACGGAGCCGGTGGCGACGAGGTCGTCGAAGGAGACGATCTCGGCCTTGATGAAGCCCTTCTGGAAGTCGGTGTGGATCACACCGGCCGCCTCGGGGGCGGTGGCGCCCTTCTTGATGGTCCAGGCGCGGGCTTCCTTGGGACCGGCGGTGAGGTAGGTCTGCAGGCCGAGGGTCTCGAAGCCGACGCGGCCGAGGGTGGCCATGCCGGGCTCCTCCTGGCCCATGGACTGGAGGAGTTCGAGGGCCTCGTCGTCGTCGAGCTCGATGAGCTCGGACTCGATCTTGGCGTTCAGGAAGATGGCCTCGGCCGGGGCGACCAGGGCGCGCTGCTCGTTCTTGAAGTCCTCGTCGGTGAGCTCGTCCTCGTCGACATTGAAGACGTAGAGGAAGGGCTTGACGGTGAGGAGGTGCAGCTCGTGGAGGAGCCTGCCCTGCTCGGTGCCGGCGGTGATGCCGGCGGAGAAGAGGGTGCGGCCCTCTTCGAGGATCTTCTGGGCGTCCAGGACGGCGGCGAGGACGGCCGCCTTCTCCTTCTGGAGGCGGGACTCCTTGGTGAGGCGCGGGACGGCCTTCTCGACGGACTGCATGTCGGCGAGGATCAGCTCGGTGTTGATGGTCTCGATGTCGTCCTTGGGCGAGACCTTGCCGTCGACGTGGACGACGTTCTCGTCCTTGAAGGCCCGGATGACCTGGCAGATCGCGTCGGACTCGCGGATGTGGGCGAGGAACTTGTTGCCCAGGCCCTCGCCCTCGCTCGCGCCGCGCACGATGCCCGCGATGTCGACGAAGTCGACGGTGGCCGGGAGCTTGCGGGCGGAACCGAAGATTTCGGCCAGCTTGTCGAGGCGGGGGTCGGGGACCCCGACGACGCCGACGTTGGGCTCGATGGTGGCGAACGGGTAGTTGGCCGCCAGCACGTCGTTCTTGGTCAGGGCGTTGAACAGGGTCGACTTGCCGACATTCGGCAGGCCGACGATTCCGATCGTGAGCGACACGTGACGACTTCCCGGTGCGATGAAGGTGGAGTGCCCAAGTCTACGGGCCCGGACGAGCTGGCCAGGCGTTCGCTTCGAACACCGGGCCAAGGGAGGTGAAAAGGCGTGTCCTGCCCCTGTTTTCCCCGGTTGGCGCGCCTACTTTTGGTACGTGGAGCATCACAGCACGCACACGAAGACCCGGGTGGGCCCCGCCACCGCCGTCTCCCGTCCGGGCGGAACCGGCGCCCCGCGCCGGCCGCGCCGGCCGCGCCCGCCCGAGCCACGCCTCACCGCGCTGGGCACGGGGCTCTCGCTGACCGCCGTCACGGTGGCCGCGGGGGCCCTGGACGCCCTGCTGACCGGGGAGCCGGGGGTCTTCTTCGGGGTGGTCTTCGTCCTGGCGTGCGTGGCGGCGGCGGTCCTCGTCCGCCCGTACGACCTGTCGGCGGCACCGGTCAGCGCGCCGATCGCCTTCGCGGTGGCCGTCGCCCTGACCGCCGACAGCGGCGCCGGCGGCTTCACGGGACATGTGATGGGCGCGCTCACCGCGCTGGCGCTGCTGACGGGCTGGCTCTACTCGGGGACGCTGCTCGCCGCCGCGATCGTCGCCGTACGGAAGGTGGCCGACGTACGACGGGCGCGGCGGCGCGCAGCGTCCTGAAACCCTGGCGGTCCTGACTCAGGCGCTCCGGTCCTGGGACGCGGCGGCCGCCATGGCGGCGCCGACGATGCCGGCGTTGTTCTGGAGGGCGGCCGGGACGATCTCGGCGCGGATTCCCTCGATGAGCGGCAGGAACTTGGCGGACTTGCGGCTCACACCGCCGCCGATGACGAACAGCTCGGGCGAGAAGAGCATCTCGACGTGGGCGAGGTACTTCTGCACCCGGTGGGCCCAGTGCTCCCAGGTGAGGTCCTCGTCCTCCTTGGCCTTGGTGGACGCCTTCTTCTCGGCGTCGTGGCCGTGCAGTTCGAGGTGGCCGAGCTCGGTGTTGGCCAGCAGCCTGCCGTCGGTGAAGACGGCGCTGCCGATGCCGGTGCCGAGGGTGAGCATGATGACCGTGCCCTTGCGGCCGCGGCCGGCGCCGAAGGCCATCTCGGCGATGCCCGCGGCGTCCGCGTCGTTGAGCAGCGTCACCGGGGCGCCGATCCGCTCGGCCAGCAGCCGCTGGGCCTCCAGGCCGATCCAGCCCTGGTCGACGTTGGCCGCCGTGCGGGTCGTACCGCCGGTGACCACGCCCGGGTAGGTCACGCCGATCGGCCCGGACCAGCCGAAGTGCTCGACGACCTGGCCGACGCAGTCCACGACCGCCTCCGGGGTCGCCGGCTGCGGGGTCAGCACCTTGAACCGCTCGTCCGCGAGGTCCCCGACCTCAAGATCTACCGGAGCACCCTTGATGCCCGACCCGCCGATGTCCACGCCGAAAACCTTCATAGGGACTACGCTACTTGGCGGTGTGGGCCGCGGCCTCCGCGCGCAGGTCCCGGCGCAGTTCCTTGGGCAGCGAGAAGGCGATGTGCTCGTCGGCCGACTTCACGATCTCGACGTCGCCGTAGCCGTGCGCGGCCAGCCGGTCAAGTACGCCGTCGACCAGGATCTCCGGCACCGAAGCGCCCGAGGTGACCCCGACCGTCATGACGCCGTCCAGCCAGGCGTCCTCGATCTCCTCGGCGAAGTCCACCAGGTAGGCGGCCCTGGCGCCGGCCTGCAGGGCGACCTCGACCAGGCGTACGGAGTTGGAGGAGTTCCGGGAGCCGACGACGATGACGAGGTCCGCGTCGGCGCCGATCTGCTTGACCGCGACCTGGCGGTTCTGCGTGGCGTAGCAGATGTCGTCGCTGGGCGGGCTGACCAGTGCGGGGAAGCGCTCCTGGAGCTTGCCGACGGTCTCCATCGTCTCGTCGACGGACAGCGTGGTCTGGGAGAGCCAGACCAGCCGGCTCTCGTCGCGGACCTCCAGGCCGGCGACGTCCTGCGGGCCGTCGACGAGGTGGATACGGTCCGGGGCCTCACCCATCGTGCCGACGACCTCCTCGTGGCCCTCGTGGCCGATGAGGAGGATGTCGTAGTCCTCGGCCGCGAAGCGCTGGGCCTCCTTGTGGACCTTGGTCACCAGCGGGCAGGTCGCGTCGATGGAGGGGAGCTTGCGGGCGGCGGCCTCGTCGTGCACCTCGGGGGCCACGCCGTGGGCGGAGAAGACCACGATGTTGCCCTCGGGCACCTCTTCGGTCTCGTCGACGAAGATCGCGCCCTTGGTCTCCAGGGTCCGCACGACGTACTTGTTGTGGACGATCTCCTTACGGACGTAGATCGGGGCGCCGTACTGCTCCAGGGCCTTCTCCACGGCGATCACCGCCCGGTCCACGCCCGCGCAGTAGCCGCGGGGGGCGGCGAGCAGAACACGTTTGCCACTGCGACGCGCGGCGTCCCCGCTCGGGTCGGCGGCGGGCGACGGGCGGGAGGTCGAAGCAGTCATGCCCTCCATCGTACGGGCCGTGGCGCAGGGCGCGGGAACGGCGTATCCGCCCGAAGCTGGGGCGTATGACCGCGCCTGAGGCCACACCCGCGACGACGCCCGCCCCGGCGACCCTGCACCGCAGCCTCGGCTTCCGGGACCTGGTCGTCTACGGCATGCTCTTCATCGCGCCGATGGCCCCGGTCGGCATCTTCGGCACGCTCCAGGCCACGTCGCACGGGGCGGTCGCCCTGGTCTACCTGGTGGCGACGGCCGCGATGGCGTTCACCGCGTTCAGCTACGCCCAGATGGTGCGGGTGGTCCCCCGGGCGGGCTCGGTCTTCGCGTACGCGCGCGCCGGGCTCGGGGAGGGGCCGGGGTTCGTCGCCGGGTGGATGGCGATGCTGGACTACCTGCTGATCCCGGCGGTGGCCTATCTCTTCTCCGGTATCGCGATGGAGGCCCTGGTCCCGCAGGTTCACCGCTGGGTGTGGACGGCTCTGGCGGTGGCCGTCACCACCGGGCTGAACCTGTGGGGGGTGCGGGCGGCGGCGCTGGCCGGCTTCCTGGTGCTGGCCCTGGAGATCGCGGTGCCGGCGGTCTTCGTCGTCTCGGCGGTCGTGGTGCTGGTGCGCGACGGCGCCGTACGCGGCCGGGCCACGCCGCTGACCGGGCAGGGCGCCTTCTCCCTGACGGCGGTGCTCGGTGCGGTGTCGGTGGCGGTGCTGTCCTTCCTGGGCTTCGACGCGATCGCCTCCTTCGCGGAGGAGGTCACCGGCGGCTCGGCCCGGGTGGCGCGGGCGGTGCTGTTCTGCCTGGCGCTGGCGGGGGTGCTGTTCGTGACGCAGAGCTATCTGGCCGCGCTGCTCGCCCCGATGTCCGCCGCCGACCTGGCCACGCGCCACCCAGGGCTCCGCCTTCTACGACACCGTCGACGCGGCCGTCGGCACCTGGCTGCACGACCTGGTGGCCGCCAGTAAGGCCATCGGCGCCGCCTTCGCCGCGCTGGCCGGCCAGGCCGCAGCCGGGCGCCTGGTCTTCGCCATGGCCCGGGAACGGCGTCTGCCGGGCGCCCTGTCGCGGGTGAGCGAGCCCAGCGGCGTGCCGCGGCGGGCGGTGCTGGTGTCGGCGCTGATCACCCTGGTCGCCGCCGTGTGGGCGGCCGGCCGCGGTGACGGCCTGGACCGGCTGGTGTCGGTCGTCGACATCGGCGCCCTCACCGCCTTCGCCCTGCTGCATCTGTCGGTCGTCGGCTGGTTCGTCGTGCGGCGGCCCGACGGGGCCCGGCCCAGCCCGGTGCGGCATGTGCTGATGCCGCTGCTGGGGCTCGCGATCACCGTCGCGGTCATCGTGGAGGCCGCCGCCTCCGCCCAGTTCGTCGGCCTCGCCTGGCTGGTGGCGGGCCTGGTGGTGCTGGCCGTCCAGGGCGCCGCGCGCGGCGGCTCTGTCGGTGGCGGGGGCTAGTCTCGGCGTATGGCGGTGAACACGTCGGCGGAGACGCCGATCCCGGTCGGCGAGGTGTCGCGACTGATCGGCGGATGGATCGACCGGCTCGGCGCGGTGTGGGTGGAGGGGCAGATCACCCAGCTGTCCCGGCGGCCGGGCGCGGGCGTGGTGTTCCTGACCCTGCGCGACCCGTCGCAGGACATCTCGCTCTCCGTGACGTGCCGTCGGGCCGTCTTCGACGAGGTCTCCGATCTCGTCGGTGAGGGCGCGCGGGTCGTGGTGCAGGCGAAGCCTGAGTGGTACGCCCCGCGCGGGCAGCTGTCGCTGCGCGCGACGCGGATACGGCCGGTGGGCATCGGCGATCTGCTGGCGCGGCTGGAGCAGTTGAAGAAGCGGCTCGCGGCGGAGGGGCTCTTCGCCGCGGAGCGCAAGAAGGCGCTGCCGTTCCTGCCGCAGCTGATCGGGCTGGTCTGCGGGCGGGCCTCCGCCGCGGAGCACGACGTACTGGAGAACGCCCGGCTGCGCTGGCCCGCGGTCCGTTTCGAGGTGCGCAATGTGCCGGTGCAGGGCGCGTACGCCGTGCCGCAGGTGATCGAGGCGGTGCGAGGGCTGGACGCGCATCCCGAGGTCGACGTGATCATCGTGGCCCGGGGTGGCGGCAGTGTGGAGGACCTGCTGCCGTTCTCCGACGAGCAGTTGGTGCGGGCGGTGGCCGAGTGCCGTACGCCGGTGGTGTCGGCGATCGGGCACGAGCCGGACTCCCCGCTGCTGGACCTGGTGGCCGACCTGCGGGCCTCGACGCCGACGGACGCCGCCAAGCGGGTCGTGCCGGACGTCGGGGAGGAGCTGGCGCGGGTCGAGCAGGCGCGGCACCGGGCCCTGCGGGTGCTGCGCGGGCTGCTGGACCGTGAGGAGAACGGGCTGGCGGCGGCGCTGAGCCGGCCCTCGATGGCCCGGCCGCAGCGGATGGTCGAGGAGCGCGAGGAACAGGTCGCGGCGCTGCTGGAGCGCTCCCGGCGGTGTCTGCGGCACCGGCTCGACCGTTCCGAGGACGAGCTGTCCCACACCCGGGCGCGGGTGGTCGCGCTGTCGCCGTCGGCGACGCTCCAGCGGGGGTACGCGGTGCTCCAGCGGGCGGACGGCAGTGTGGTGCGGGCCGCGGACGACGTCGCCGACGAGGAGAAGCTGCGGGCCCGGGTCGCGGAGGGCGAGTTCGCGGTCCGCGTCACGCGTGACGCGTGACGCGTGCGCTGACGTGTGACGGGTTGAGTGTCGGAGGCCACCCCTAGGCTGAGGGCATGGCTGATCAGGACACGCTCGGATACGAGCAGGCGCGCGACGAGCTTGTCGAGGTGGTACGGCGACTGGAGGCGGGTGGCTCCACGCTGGAGGAGTCCCTCGCCCTGTGGGAACGCGGCGAGGAACTGGCCCGTGTGTGCCGCCGCTGGCTGGAGGGCGCCCGCGCCCGCCTGGACGCAGCGCTGGCCGAGGACGGTGCCGCCGGCGGTCCGGCCACGGGCGCCCCGGAGGAGGAGTAGCACCCGTCGCGCAGCGGGGTCCTGTGCGGACCGCGGCGCCCCGACGACCGTCGGGGAGGACCGGCCCGGATCGCGCGGGCGCGGCACCGTAGGAGTTGGGCGGGCCACCCGCCGCGCGGCGGGTGGCGGAGACCGGTCACGGACGCCCAGGGGCATCCGGCACGCGATCGCAAAGCGGTGGCCACGACCTCGTCGACCGACGAGAACACGGATCGCCGGGCCGCGCGCGGCTCCCGGCGGCAACGCACGGCCGTCAGGCCTTGGCGGGCCACGGAACCGCCCAGCGGCCGGGAGACCCGAGATGGACGCCCGAGGCGTCGGGTACGTGATCGCCAGGCGGGGGCCCGCGACGTCACCGGACGGCGAGAACGCGGATCACGCGCCCCGACGGCCATCGGGGCCGGACCGGCCCGGGTCGCGGGGGCGCGGCACCGGGCACCCCGGGCGGGGCGCGGGGCGCAGGGCCCCGCGGCGGCGGTGGAGACCGGTCACGGACACCCAGGGGCACCAGGCGCGCGATCGCGAAACGGTGGCCGGGACCTCGTTGACGGGTCGAGCAGGCGCGGCACGCCGCAGGCAGTGCGCGGGCCGCCCGCCGGGCCGCGCGCGGCTCCCGGCGGCAACGCACGGCCGTCAGGCCTTGGCGGGCCACGGAACCGCCCAGCGGCCGGGAGACCCGAGATGGACGCCCGAGGCGTCGGGTACGTGATCGCCAGGCGGGGGCCCGCGACGTCACCGGACGGCGAGAACGCGGATCACGCGCCCCGACGGCCGTCGGGGCCGGACCGGCCCGGGTCGCGGGGGCGCGGCACCGGGCACCCCGGGCGGGGCGCGGCCCGCGCGGCCGTGTCGTGGCTGTGAGGCCGGTCACGGACACCCCGGAAATGGTTGAACTTTCACATATGCTGGGTACGGTAGTCGGCGAGCGCCCGGATGGGCGCAAGCATCACAACTCCCCACAAGAGGTAGCCCAGCATGTCTCTCGTACTCGACTCCGCCGCGCAGGAACTTCTCTTCCGCGAGGCGCGGACCGCGAACAGCTTCACCGACGAGCCGGTGACCGAAGAGCAGGTCCAGGCGATCTACGACCTCGTCAAGTACGCCCCCACCGCTTTCAACCAGCAGCCGCTGCGGGTTCTCCTGGTCCGGTCGGCCGAGGGCCGCGAGCGTCTGGTCAAGCACCTGTCCGAGGGCAACCGGGCGAAGACCGCCGCCGCCCCGCTGGTGGCCGTGCTGGCCGCCGACAACGAGTTCCACGAGGAGCTTCCGGCCCAGTTCCCCGCCTTCCCGCAGGCCAAGGACCTGTTCTACTCGGAGCGTCCGGCCCGTGAGAAGTCCGCGGCCTTCAACGCCGCGCTGCAGACCGGCTACTTCATCCTGGGCGTCCGCGCCGCCGGCCTGGCCGCCGGCCCGATGACCGGCTTCGACGCCGAGGGCATCAACAAGGAGTTCTTCGCCGACGGCGACCACTCCGTGCTGGCCGTCGTCAACATCGGCAAGCCGGGCGAGAACGCCTGGTACCCGCGCGGCCCGCGGCTGGCCTACGACGAGGTCGTCACGACCGTCTGAGCTGCCCCGCGCATACGCGCATTCGCGAACACGCGGACACCTCCGGCAGCCGCCGGACAGCAGCGCCCTACTGGCCGCCGCGCTCCACGAGCGCGGCGGCCAGTTTCGCGAGCCGGCTCATCGGGGCGGTGCCGGTGACGACGGTGGTGACACCGTCGTGCTCGCGGACCAGGGCGTCGTACTTGGTGCCCTGGTAGCGGGCCCAGCTCACGCCGTCGACGGTGCGGCTGCCGTGCCGTACGGCGCCGTGCGTCCGGTCGTCGACGAAGACGGCGGCGCTCGTGGTGTTGCTCTGCTCCACGGCGGCGTACTCGTCCTGCGGGTCGACGAAGCCCAGGTGCCAGCTGACGGCCTTCGGGTCGACGGCGTCGTACGTCACCGAGGTGGCGCGCCAGTCCTTGCCGAGGCCCACCGGGGCGGCGACCGCGAAGGGGGCGCTGCGGCGCGCCTGGCCGAGCTCGACCGTGTAACTGACCGTCTTGACCGGGTCGCCCTCGTTGTGGGGGAGGAAGAAATAGACGCCTGCGACGACGGCGCCGATCGCCGCCATCGAGAGCACCATGTCCCACACTGTCTGCCTGCCGCGCATGTTTGCCACGCGTCCATCGTCCCCCATACCAGGAACCGCGCCGCGAGGCGGGGGGTATGCCGCTCATGTGTCGGGCGCCCTGCTCATTCTCACGTAGGCCCGATAAGGTCATAGGACCCTCTTTTCCGGCCGTCCTCGTACAGAAAGGTGCGCTGTGATGACCGAGCAGCACGAACCCCATCTCCCGCCGCAGCTGGAAGTCAGCTCCGAAGCCCCGGACCGGAACCTGGCCCTCGAACTCGTCCGGGTGACCGAGGCGGCGGCCATGGCCGCCGGCCGCTGGGTCGGCCGCGGTGACAAGAACGGCGCGGACGGCGCCGCCGTGAAAGCCATGCGGACCCTGGTCTCGACCGTCTCGATGAACGGCGTCGTCGTCATCGGCGAGGGCGAGAAGGACGAAGCACCGATGCTCTTCAACGGGGAGCGGATCGGCGACGGGACCGGCGCGGAGTGCGACGTCGCCGTGGACCCCGTCGACGGCACGACGCTGACCGCCAAGGGCATGAGCAACGCGGTGTCCGTCCTCGCGGTCGCCGACCGCGGCACGATGTACGACCCGTCGGCCGTCTTCTACATGGACAAACTGGTCACCGGACCCGAGGCGGCGGACTACGTCGACATCACCGCCCCGCCGTCGGTCAACATCCGCCGGGTCGCCAAGGCCAAGGGCGGCGCGCCGGAGGACGTCACCGTGGTGGTCCTGGACCGCCCCCGGCACGATGGCATCGTCAAGGAGATCCGGGAGACCGGGGCCCGGATCAAGTTCATCACCGACGGCGACGTGGCCGGCGCGATCATGGCCGTCCGCGAGGGCACCGGCGTCGACCTGCTGATGGGCATCGGCGGCACCCCCGAGGGCATCATCGCGGCCTGCGCCATCAAGTGCCTGGGCGGCACCATCCAGGGCAGGCTGTGGCCCAAGGACGACGCCGAACGACGCCGGGCCCTGGACGCGGGCCACGACCTCGACCGGGTGCTCCAGACGCACGACCTGGTCAGCGGCGAGAACGTGTTCTTCGTCGCCACCGGCATCACGGACGGCGAACTGCTGCGCGGCGTGCGGTACCGCGCGGAGACGGCCACCACCGAGTCACTGGTGGTGCGTTCGAAGTCCGGCACGATCCGGCAGATCAACTCCACACACCGGCTGTCCAAGCTGCGTGCGTACAGCTCGATCGACTTCGACCGGGCGCGCTGACCGCGGGTACGGACGCGGGTACGCACACGAGCCGGGGCCCCGCCGAATCGGCGGGGCCCCGGCCCTGTGGTCTCAGCCCGCCGCGGGCATCCGCGTGGACCGCTGCACCTCGGCCTCCCGGCGCCGGCGCCGGGCCAGTACCACCCGGCGCTCGGCGGCGGTCAGGCCGCCCCAGACGCCGTACGGTTCCGGCTGGAGCAGCGCGTGCTCCCGGCACTCCAGCATGACCGGACAGCGCGCGCAGACCCGCTTGGCGGCCTCCTCCCGGGAGAGCCGCGCGGCGGTCGGCTCCTTGGAGGGAGCGAAGAACAGACCCGCCTCGTCACTGCGGCAGGCCGCCTCCGCGTGCCATGGGCCGCCGAGATCCCGTGGCTGGCCTCCCTGGACGGACGACGCGCCCCTGGAAACGGCGGATACTGCCGGGGGCTCGATCGGTTGAAGCACGGGATACTCCTGACGACGGCTCGGCGTTGTGTCACCCTTGCCTGTCGCGCCGCGCGGCGACGGCGAGCGACGTGTGCCCAAGCCTTACCCGCTGTGCGGACGTTCATGCGCACCGTGTCCACCCGGGCCCCCGCCCGGCGCCCGGAGGATCAGCCGCGGTGGTCCTCGGCCCCGTCCCGGCCGACGTCCGTACGGACGATGTCGCCGGCCTCCGCCTGGTGGACGTCGGCCAGGTCGGTGGTCCGCTTCGGGGAAAGCCCGGGCCACGCCCACGCGTTGGCGCCCACCCGGGAGTCCGTCCGGGCCGAGGATTCGTACCACCTGCCGGAGTCGTTCTTCCGGCCGCCTGCCGGGCGTTCAGGGACTGGCCGACGAAGCCGGCGCAGTCACCGCCCTCGTCGTCGAGCTTGTCGGCGCGAGTGGCCATGGCCGTGCGGTTGCAGCCGCCGGAGGGCAGGGAGTTGGGCCTGCGCGTGGCGCGCCGGGCCGTGGCGGCGACGGTGGCCCCGGCCGGCGGCCGCCCTCACCGTCGCCGTGCTCGCGGCGGGCAGACCGACCTCCGGCGCGTCCTCCGTCCGTGCCGGCCGGGCCGACAGGCCCACGTTCCCGGACCGCGACCGCGGCGCGCGGCGCCGGGGGCCGGGGGCCGCGGGCCGCGCCTGCCGGGTGCCGCGCGCCGCGCGCCGCGCCTGCCGGGTGCCCGGCGCCGGCTGTGCGGCCGGAGGACGTGGTCGTGTCGGCGGGGTTCAGCCGTCGAGTCCGGGCCTGGCGCCGTGCGGTCTCAGCCGCTTGCCCCGCTTGGGTTTGGCCTCCACACCGCCCCAGAAGGCGAAGCCCTGGATCCTGATCACCGGCGCCCCCGGGTCCGGGGACTCGTACGCCTTGATGTCGGAACCGCCCATGATCCCGACCACACCGCCGCCCCGCAGCGTGACGTTCTCCGGGACCCGGATCGAGATACCGCCCATGATCGCGGTGCAGTTGATCACCAGCTCGGGAGAGGTGAAGGTCGCCTCGGTGAGGTCGATCTCGACACCGCCCATGATCGCGACCGCGTTGATCCGGCTACCGACCCGCCAGCGGCCCTTGCGTTCCCCGCCGCCCAGGATGCCGATCAGGTTGGGGTTCTCACCGGTGCCGTCCGGCACCGGCACCACCCGCGGCGCTTGGGCGGCGTGGCCGCCGGGCACGGGCAGATCCCTGACCAGCGGCTCCAGTTGGCCGACGGTCTTGGCCTCGTAGACCGCGTCGAGCCGCTCGGAGTGCTCTTCGGTCGTCAACCGGCCCTCCGCGAGCGCGTCGCGGAGGATGTCGGAGACACGGTCACGGTCCGCGTCGGACGCACGGAGTACGGCCTCGGCGACGGAGGGCTGTTCACGCTTCTGGAGCGACGACTCATCCACCCGCCTACCGTACACAAACGCGATAGATCGCGACTAGGGCCTGTGCGGGTCGAGCACGACCGAGGTGAGGGTCACCTCACACCGCCGGCGGGCCGGTCACGTTCTACGCTTGACGCGCTTCATCGACGCGGCGCAGTGAGGACTGTCCACAATGCCTGAGTTTGCCTATACCGATCTGCTCCCCCTCGGCGAGGACACCACGCCGTACCGTCTGGTCACCGCCGAAGGCGTCAGCACCTTCCAGGCCGACGGCCGCACCTTCCTCAAGGTCGAGCCGGAGGCGCTGCGCGCGCTCGCCGCCGAGGCCATGCACGACATCTCGCACTATCTGCGCCCGGCCCACCTCGCCCAGCTGCGCCGCATCCTCGACGACCCCGAGGCGTCCCCGAACGACCGCTTCGTCGCCCTGGACCTGCTCAAGAACGCCAACATCGCGGCCGCCGGCGTGCTCCCCATGTGCCAGGACACCGGCACCGCCATCGTCATGGGCAAGCGCGGCCAGAACGTCCTCACCGCCGGCGGCGACGAGGAAGCCCTCTCGCGGGGCGTGTACGACGCGTACACCAGGCTCAATCTGCGCTACTCGCAGATGGCCCCGCTGACCATGTGGGACGAGAAGAACACCGGCTCCAACCTGCCCGCCCAGATCGAGCTGTACGCGACCGACGGCGGCGCCTACAAGTTCCTCTTCATGGCCAAGGGCGGCGGCTCGGCCAACAAGTCCTTCCTCTACCAGGAGACCAAGGCGGTCCTGAACGAGGCCTCCATGATGAAGTTCCTGGAGGAGAAGATCCGCTCGCTCGGCACCTCGGCCTGCCCGCCGTACCACCTGGCGATCGTGGTCGGCGGCACCTCGGCCGAGTACGCGCTCAAGACCGCGAAGTACGCCTCCGCGCACTACCTCGACGAGCTGCCCGCCGAGGGCTCCGCGACCGGCCACGGCTTCCGCGACAAGGAGCTGGAGCAGAAGGTCTTCGAGCTCACCCAGCGGATCGGCATCGGCGCCCAGTTCGGCGGCAAGTACTTCTGCCACGACGTACGGGTGGTCCGCCTCCCCCGGCACGGCGCGTCCTGCCCGGTCGCCATCGCGGTCTCCTGCTCCGCCGACCGCCAGGCGCTCGCGAAGATCACCCCGGAGGGCGTCTTCCTGGAGCAGCTGGAGACCGACCCGGCGCGCTTCCTGCCGGAGACCACCGACGAGCACCTGTCCGACGACGGGGTCGTGCGCGTCGACCTCAACCGCCCGATGGACGAGATCCGCGCCGAGCTGACCAAGTACCCGGTCAAGACGCGGCTGTCCCTGACCGGGCCGCTGGTCGTCGCCCGCGACATCGCCCACGCCAAGATCAAGGAACGCCTCGACGCCGGCGAGGGCATGCCGCAGTACCTCCGCGACCACGCCGTCTACTACGCGGGCCCCGCCAAGACCCCCGAGGGCTACGCCTCCGGCTCCTTCGGTCCCACCACCGCCGGCCGGATGGACGCCTACGTCGAGCAGTTCCAGGCCGCCGGCGGCTCCCAGGTCATGCTGGCCAAGGGCAACCGCTCCCAGCAGGTCACCGACGCGTGCGCCGCCCACGGCGGCTTCTACCTCGGCTCCATCGGCGGCCCCGCGGCCCGCCTCGCCCAGGACTGCATCAAGAAGGTCGAGGTCATCGAGTACGCCGAGCTCGGCATGGAAGCGGTCTGGAAGATCGAGGTCGAGGACTTCCCCGCCTTCGTCGTAGTGGACGACAAGGGCAATGACTTCTTCCAGGACCCGGCCCCGACCACCCCGACCTTCACCACCATCCCGGTGCGGCCCGGGGCGTAGCGCCGGTGAGGACGGCGGGGGGCGGGCTCTCGCTCCCCCGCCGTCCTCACAAGTCGGGGTGGACGTCCCTGCGGTTGCCGGTCCTGACGACGAGGACGATCAGCTGTCCGCCGTCGACCTGGTAGGCGACCCGCCAGTTGCCGACACGCAGCCGGAAGAGACCCCCGGCACCGGTGAGCTTCTTGACGTCGGCGTCCTCACGGAACGGATCGTCGCCCAGCCGTGTGAGAGCCGTGAGAATCCGCATCGCGGTGGGTTGATCGATGGCTCGCAGCTGCCGCTGAGCAGCGGTGGTGAAACGGAAGGCGTACTTCACGCGGCATCCCCGCGCGTCGAGTGCCCGGGGTCCTCGGCGAACAGGTCGGCCAGCAACTCCGCCATGGAGACGGTCGGCTCGTCCAGGTGCTGGACGGCTTCACGGGCGAGCATCTCGTCCGCGGCGTCTTCGAGCGCCTGGAATTCGGCGATCGGCACTATGGCGGCGACCGGCGTGCCGTTCCGGGTGATGACGGTGGAGTCCCCCGCCTCGGCCTGGTTGATGAGGTCGGACAGGTGGGTGCGGGCTTCCCGCACGCTGATGCTCTCGTCCATGACCAAAGTGTACGCACGAACGCGTACACAAGGTGCCCGGGAACAGAATCTCCGTTCCCGGGCACTGTCATAGGTATGAGCGACGACAGGGCTGCCGAGGGATACCGGACCGAGCACGACTCCATGGGCGAGGTGCGGGTGCCGGCGCACGCGAAGTGGCGGGCGCAGACGCAGCGGGCGGTGGAGAACTTCCCGGTGAGCGGGCAGCGGATCGAGCGGGCGCACATCGCGGCGCTGGCCCGGATCAAGGGGGCGGCGGCGAAGGTCAACGCCGGCCTCGGGGTGCTGGACAAGGACGTGGCGGAGGCGGTCCAGGAGGCGGCCGCGGAGGTGGCGGCGGGCAAGTGGGACGAGCACTTCCCGGTCGACGTGTTCCAGACCGGCTCGGGGACGTCGTCGAACATGAATGCGAACGAGGTGATCGCGACCCTCGCCTCGGAGCGGCTGGGCCGCGCTGTGCACCCCAACGACCACGTCAACGCGAGCCAGTCGTCCAACGACGTCTTCCCGTCCTCCGTGCACATCGCGGCCACGGCCGCCGTCACCGGGGACCTGGTACCGGCGCTGGAGCACCTGGCGGCCGCGCTGGAGCGGAAGGCGGAGGAGTTCGCCGGGGTGGTGAAGTCGGGGCGTACGCATCTGATGGACGCGACGCCGGTGACGCTGGGGCAGGAGTTCGGCGGGTACGCGGCGCAGGTGCGGTACGGCGTGGAGCGGCTGCGGGCGTCGCTGCCGCGGCTGGCGGAGCTGCCGCTGGGCGGGACGGCGGTGGGGACGGGGATCAACACGCCGCCCGGCTTCTCCGCGGCGGTGATCGCCGAGGTGGCCCGGGTGACGGGGCTGCCGCTGACCGAGGCGCGCAACCACTTCGAGGCGCAGGGCGCGCGGGACGGGATCGTGGAGACCTCGGGGCAGCTGCGGACCGTCGCGGTCGGGCTGACGAAGATCGCCAACGACCTGCGGTGGATGGCCTCGGGCCCCCGTACCGGACTCGCCGAGATCAACCTCCCCGACCTCCAGCCCGGGTCCTCGATCATGCCGGGCAAGGTGAACCCGGTGATCCCGGAGGCGGTGCTGATGGTCGCGGCCCAGGTGACCGGCAACGACGCGACGATCGCGGCGGCCGGCGCGGCGGGCAACTTCGAGCTGAACGTGATGCTGCCGGTGATCGCCCGCAACATCCTGGAGTCGGTGCGGCTGCTCGCCAACGTCTCCCGGCTGCTGGCGGACCGCACCGTCGACGGGATCACCGCGAACGTCGAACGCGCCCGGGAGTACGCGGAGTCGTCGCCGTCGGTGGTGACGCCGCTCAACCGGTACATCGGGTACGAGGAGGCCGCGAAGGTCGCCAAGCGGGCCCTGGCGGAGCGCCGGACGATCCGGGAAGTGGTGCTGGAGGCGGGGTACGTGGAGCGCGGGCTGCTCACCGAGGGGCAGCTCGACGAGGCCCTCGACGTCCTGCGGATGACGCGCCCGTAGTCCGTATCGCCCGGAAGGTGATGTCTACGTAACACACAATCCGTAAGATCTGTTCATGACAGCGGACATCCTTCTTCCCCCGGGACCGGCGGCGGCCCGCGACCGCTGGTCGCCCGGGGACCAGGTGCTGTGGCGCTACCGCGGCAACGCCACCGACGAACTGCACATCTGCCGCCCCGTGACGGTCGTACGGGACGACCCCGATCTGCTGGCCGTGTGGATGGCCCCCGGGACGGCCTGCGTGAAGCCGGTGCTGGCGGACGGCTCGGCGATCCACCGGGAGCCCCTGGCCACGCGCTATGTGAAGCCACGCACTACGCGCGTCGAGCAGTGGTGGGGCACCGGGGTGCTCAAGCTGGCGCGGCCCGGGGAGCCGTGGTCGGTGTGGCTGTTCTGGGAGCAGGGCTGGCGGTTCAAGAACTGGTACGTGAATCTGGAGGAGCCACGGCGGCGGTGGGCCGGCGGCATCGACTCGCAGGACCACTTCCTGGACATCGCCGTCGCCCCGGACCGTAGTTGGCAGTGGCTGGACGAGGACGAGTTCGCGCAGGCCCAGGCGGTGGGACTGATGCCGGGGGCGACGGCGCGGCGGGTCCGGGAGGCCGGGCAGCGGGCGGTCGGGGTGATCCACGCGTGGGGGCGTCCGTTCCAGGACGGGTGGGAGAACTGGCGTCCTAATCCGGCGTGGCCGGTACCGGCTCTTCCGGACGACTGGGACCGTCCGGCAGGGTGACCGCATGGGTCCGAAGCTGCGCCCTCCTACATCAAACGTAGGATCGTCTTCCGCAAGACTGCGCAATTTACGGATCACCACTATGGTTTGACGCTACGTCAACCAGGCAGCGACACAAGCCGCGAGGCTCACCAGGCTCGCAAGGTCCAGTCACGTCACAGGAGGCCCAGGCTGTGGGAGTCGGAGTTTACGGTCGCGGCGACGCCGACGTACTGCTCCACGGTGCCTGCTGGACCGAGGCGGAGTTCCCCGAGAAGGAGGGGCAGATCGCGGCGGCCGGCTGGCTCACCGAGGCACTGCCCATCGGGGCGCGGGTGCTCGACATCGGCTGCGGCACCGGACTTCCGACCTGCCGGCAGCTCGTGGACGCCGGGCTGGACGTGACCGGCATCGACCTGTCCGCCGGAATGCTCGCGCTGGCCCGCGAGTCCGTGCCCGAGGCCGCCTTCCTGCGGGCCGGGATCGCCGACATCGGCCGGCTCGACCGGGCCGACCGGCTCTGCCGCTTCGAGGGCGTCACCGCCTTCTTCTCGCTGCTGACACTGCCCCGTTCAGGGATTCCCCACGCACTGGGGGTCATCCGTGATCTGCTCGTCCCCGGCGGCCGGTTCACCCTGGGGATGGTGGAAATGGACGCGGGCGACGAGGCAGGCTTCGAGATGCCGTTCCTTGGTAACACTGTCCGGGTATCGGGTTATCTACGGGATGATTTGCGTCAGGTGGTGGAAGAGGCGGGATTTGACGTACTGAAGGAGGACTCGCATCCCTGCTCACCGACAGCTTTTGACGGACCGCCGGAGGAGCAGCTCTTCCTGCACTGCCGACGACGCGTGTGACGTACCGACCGGATGGAACGACCAGGGTGAGCACGGAGCGCACGACCCAGCAGGCCGCTGCATCGACGACGGCGGCGGGTGCCGCGCGCCCTGTCGCCCCGCCCCCGGGTCCTCCCCCGGGCACGGACGCCGGCGCCGCCCCGCAGGTGCCGGACCCCCGCAGCGGCTTCGCCACGTCCCGCCCCAAGCGCAACAAGGGCGGCCGTAACCGGGCACCGGCCGCGGCCGACTCCACGCCGCCCGGCACCCCGCTGCCCGGCACCCCGCCGCACGGCACCCGCTCCACGGCCCGGGACATGGCGGCCGCGCAGGTCGCCGCCGGGCACCCGGCGGACGAGGAGTCCAGCGGCGCCCAGGCCCTCAGGGCACTCGGCGGACAGCTCGGCGGCGGACCGGGCGCCGGAACGCCGGCCCGGGGGCTGCCGAGCCCGGCCGCCGAGCCGAGCCGCGAGGCCGAGCGGCTGCGCTACGTGGGCGCGGCGACCCGCCGTATCGCCCGGGGCATCGACCTCGACGAGATCCTGCTCGGTCTGTGCCGGTCGGCGGTGCCGGCCTTCGCCGACGCCATCCTGGTCTATCTGCGCGACCCGCTGCCGGTGGGCGAGGAGCGGCCTTCCGGGCCGCTGGTGCTGCGGCTGCGCCGTACCGACCGGGCCCCGGACGAGAGCGCCTCCGAGCAGTCCCCCGAGACCGGCGCCCTGCTGCCGGTGGTGCCGTCGACCGAGGGCGCGTACGGGGCCGCCGCCGACACCATCGACGTGCCCACGGACGGGCCGCTGGCCGAGGTGCTGCGCGGGGTGCGGCCGCTGTTCTCGGAGACCCCGCAGGCCGGCGCCGCGCTCAGCGAGCTGGTCGGCGGCTGCCCGGACGCCACGTCCATCGACTCCCGGACCGGCGACTTAATCCTTCCGACCGGCCGCCGCGCGATCCTCGCGCCGCTGCGCGGACGCCGCCGGGTGATCGGCGCGGCCGTGCTGCTGCGCCGTCCCGACCGGCCGCCCTTCGAGCCGGACGATCTGCTGGTCGCCGCGCAGCTGGCCACCCACACCGCGCTCGGCGTCGACAAGGCCGTGCTCTACGACCGCGAGGCGTACATCGCGGACTCCCTCCAGCGCGAGATGCTGCCCGACTCGCTCCCGCAGCCCACCGGCGTACGCCTGGCCAGCCGCTATCTGCCCGCCGCCGAGTCGGCCCGGGTCGGCGGCGACTGGTACGACGCCATCCCGCTGCCCGGCAGCCGGGTCGCGCTGGTCGTCGGCGACGTCATGGGCCACTCCATGACCTCCGCCGCGATCATGGGCCAGCTCCGTACGACGGTCCAGACCCTGGCCGGGCTGGACCTGGCCCCGCAGGAGGTGCTGTACCACCTGGACGAGCAGGCCCAGCGGCTCGGCCAGGACCGGATGGCCACCTGCGTCTACGCCGTCTACGACCCGATAGCGCACCGGGTCACCATCGCCAACGCGGGCCACCCGCCGCCGGTGCTGCTGCACGCCAACGGCCTGGCCGAGGTACTGCGGGTCCCGCCGGGCGCGCCCATCGGCGTGGGCGGGGTGCCCTTCGAGGCCGTGGAGCTGCCCGCGCCCGCCGGGGCGACCCTGCTGCTCTACACCGACGGCCTGGTGGAGTCCCGGACCCGCGACGTCTGGGGCGGCATCGAGATGCTGCGCGAGCGGCTGCACGCCGCGTCGCAGATCGTCTCCCCGCCGCCGCTCGAACCCCTGTGCGACGAGGTGCTGGAAATACTCGGTCCCGGCGACCGGGACGACGACATCGCCCTGCTCGCCGCCCGCTTCGACGGCATCGCCCCCCGCGATGTCGCCTACTGGTTCCTGGAGCCCCGCGCCCAGACCGTCGGCCGGGCCCGCCGCCTGGTCCGCCAGGCCCTGCGCCGCTGGGACCTGGAACCCCTGACCGAGGCGACGGAACTGCTGGTCAGCGAGATCGTCACCAACGCCGTCCGCTACGCCGAACGTCCCGTCACGCTGCGGCTGCTGCGCACCGACGTCCTGCGGTGCGAGGTCGGCGACGACGCCCCCACCCTGCCCCGGATGCGCCACGCCCAGGCCCACGACGAGGGTGGTCGCGGCCTCTACCTGGTCTCCCGCATGGCGCAGCGCTGGGGCGCGACCCGGCTGAGCGCCGGCAAGGTCGTCTGGTTCGAGATGGGCATTCCGGGCGGCCTTCACCGGTAGACACCGCGGTGGACCCTGAGCGGGGTCCGGGGTCCGCCGCCGGTGGCCCGGTGGTCCTGGGCGGGTACGAGCGCCCCGCCGGCCCCGAGCTGCGACGCCGCTCGCGGGGGGCGGCCGGGGTCGCCCGGGAGGTGCGCGACCTCCCCTCGCCGGCTCACGACCCGGCGGGACCGCAGCCGCCGTGGGCGGCGGACCGGTCCCAGGGGGCGAGGCCCGGCGCGCTGGTCGGCGCCACGGTCCGCATCCGGACGCCGACGGCGGCGGAAGCCGTCCGGATGGCCGCCGGAGGCTGATCCGGGCACGGCCCACGGCCATGTACGCCATTCAATCCTGGACACGGTCCAAGCTGTTGCCGATATCCAATCTGCGGGGTTGACTGCAACGTGAGCCCCCGACGGACTCTTTCAAGATCACGACGGGAGGACCGACTCGTATGAGCACCCCCATTCCCCCCACCACCACCAACGCCGGAATCCCGGTGGAGAGCGACGCCCACTCGCTCACGGTCGGCTCGGACGGCCCGATTCTGCTCCACGACCACTACCTCATCGAGAAGATGGCCCAGTTCAACCGCGAACGGGTCCCCGAGCGGGTGGTGCACGCCAAGGGCTCGGGAGCGTACGGCGTCTTCGAAGTGACGAACGACGTCAGCCGGTTCACCAGGGCCGACCTGTTCCAGCCGGGGAAGCGCACGCAGATGCTGGCCCGCTTCTCCACCGTGGCCGGCGAGCTCGGCAGCCCGGACACCTGGCGGGACCCGCGCGGCTTCGCGCTGAAGTTCTACACCGAGCAGGGCAACTACGACCTGGTCGGCAACAACACGCCGGTCTTCTTCGTACGCGACCCGATCAAGTTCCAGGACTTCATCCGCTCGCAGAAGCGCCGCCCGGACAGCGGGCTGCGCGACAACAACATGCAGTGGGACTTCTGGACCCTGTCCCCGGAGTCCGCGCACATGGTCACCTGGCTGATGGGCGACCGGGGCATCCCCCGGACGTACCGGCACATGAACGGCTACGGGTCGCACACCTACATGTGGGTCAGCGGCACCGGCCAGAAGTTCTGGGTCAAGTACCACTTCAAGACCGACCAGGGCATCGACTACCTCCCCCAGGCGGAGGCCGACCACCTCGCGGGCGCGGACGGCGACTTCCACCGGCGCGACCTGTTCGACTCGATCGAGCGCGGCGACCACCCGTCCTGGACCCTGAAGGTGCAGATCATGCCCTTCGAGGACGCGGCGGACTACCGCTTCAACCCGTTCGACCTCACCAAGGTGTGGCCGCACGGCGACTACCCGCTGATCGACGTCGGCCGGATGACCCTCGACCGGAACCCCGAGGACTACTTCGTCCACATCGAGCAGGCCGCCTTCGAGCCCAACAACATGGTCCCCGGCATCGGCCCCTCGCCCGACAAGATGCTGCTCGGCCGGCTCTTCTCGTACGCCGACACGCACCGCTACCGGATCGGCCCCAACTACGCGCAACTGCCGCCGAACCGGCCGCACGTGCCGGTGCACTCCTACGCCAAGGACGGGCCCATGCGCTTCGAACCGTCGCGTACGGGCGCGGTGTACGCCCCGAACTCCTACGGCGGCCCGGCCGCCGACCTGGACCGGTTCGGCGACCCGGCGGGCTGGGAGTCGGCCGGAGCGATGGTGCGCGAGGCCTACAAGCTGCACCGCGAGGACGACGACTGGGGACAGGCCGGCACCCAGGTACGGCAGGTGCTGGACGACGAGGCCCGCGCGCGGCTGGTGTCGAACGTCTCCGGCCACCTGAAGAACGGCGTCAGCGCCCCGTTGGTGGAACGCGCCCTCCAGTACTGGCGCAACATCGACAAGGAGGTCGGCGACCGGATCGCCGCGAACGTCAACGGCGGCTGACGGTGACGGCTGACGGTGACGGCTGACGGCCGGTCTCCGCCACGACGGCAGCCCCGGGGCCGGTGAGCCTGCCCGTGCCCCGGGGCTGCATCACGTCATGACCCACGTCCGGACGAACAGCCCCGGTCGATGCCCCCCGGTGAGCGCGTCACCCTTCCCGCCTCGGTCGGGTCCGGGGTCGAGCTGGATGTCGAGGCCGTCCTGGCTGCCGGACGGTCGTAACCGGCGGGCGCTCAGCGGCGGACGGTCTCCCGGCGCCTCAGGACCCGGGGTCGTGGGGTGTGCCGGCCGCCGGGGGCGCCGCGGCGGGGGGCGCCGCCGCCGGGGGCGCGCCGTGCGGGGCGGGATCGTCGGACGGCTCGCTCGGTTCGGCCTCCCGGGCGTGGGCGCGCAGGTAGCCGACGACGGTGTTGGTGACCGCCACCAGCGGCACCGCGACGACGGCCCCGCCGATGCCGGCGACCAGTGAACCGGCGGCGACCGACAGGATCACTCCCAGCGGGTGCACCCGCACCGCCCGGCCGAGGATGAACGGCTGGAGGATGTGGCCCTCGATCTGCTGCACGGCCAGCACCACCAGCAGCACCATCAGCGCGGTGAACGGTCCCTCCGTCACCAGCGCGACGACCATCGCGATCGCCCCCGACGCCACCGCGCCGACCAGCGGCACGAAGGCCGCCAGGAAGATGATCACGGCGAGCGGCACGGCCATCGGCACACCGAGGAAGTAGATGCCGACTCCGATGAAGGTGGCGTCGATCAGGGCCACTATCACCGTGCCGCGCACATACAGGGTCAGCGTCCGCCAGGCGCGCGGGCCGGCGCCGGACAGCCCGTCGCGGGCGGCGGCGGGGAAGAGCCTGAGGACCCAGTTCCAGATGTTGGCGCCGTCGTAGAGCAGGAACAGCGTGCTGAACATCGCCAGCAGGATGCCGGTGAGGAACTCGATGACGACGGTGACACCCGCCAGGCCGGTCTCGGTGAGCGCCTTGGAGTTGGAACCGATCGCGTCCTGGAGGTTCTTGGCGATCTGGTTGATCTGGTCCTCGGTGACATGGAACGGGCTGTTGAGAAGCCAGCGCTTGAGCTCGGTGATGCCGTCCTGGAGGCTGGTGGAGAGGTTGTCTATGTTCTCCATGACCTGCCACACCACGAACCAGCCGACCAGGCCCATGACGACGAAGCCGCCGATGAACGTGATGGCGGTGGCCAGCCCGCGGTGCACCCCGCGCCGCTTGAGCCGGCCCACGAAGGGCTGCAGCAGCGCGGTGATCAGGAGAGCGGCGACGAAGGCGAGGATGACGAGCTGGATGGTGCCGATCACCTTCATCAGCACCCACACCGTGCCGGCCAGCACCAGCAGCCGCCAGCCGACCTCGGCGGCGACCCGCATGCCGAACGGCACCGCAGCCACCGGATCGGCCGGTCCCGTCCCGCCGCGCCGGGTCACCGGCCCCCGCTCGGCGGCCCTGAGAGCGCGCTCGGCCCTCTCCTCGGCCGCCGCCTCCGCCTCGGCCGCGGCCTTGGCGGCTGCCCGCGCCTCCTCCAGCCGTCCGGCAAGTCTCGCCAGTTCCGCTGCGAACCCGGCGCCCCACTGGCGCTTCTCAGACATCGCGTCCTCTGCCTCTGCCTCTGGCTGTACTGGTGTCCGTGCTCCCGGGCCCCTGTGCGGCCCTTGTGCACGGACGACTCTACGTGCCACCCAGGTTGCCCCCGAGTGCGGCACTCATGCCGGGCGGACAGCACAAAGCCCCCGAGCGCCAAGCACTCGGGGGCTTCGGGACACCACTCAGTACCAGTGGTTCGCCTGCCAGAAGGACCAGGCACCGCACGGACTGTCGTAACGGCCGTTCATGTAGCTGAGGCCCCATTTGATCTGGGTGGCCGGGTTGGTGCGCCAGTCGGCGCCGGCCGAGGCCATCTTGGTGCCGGGAAGGGCCTGGACGAGGCCGTAGGCACCCGAGGAGGCGTTGGTGGCCGTGTAGTTCCAGCCGCTCTCCCGCGTGACGATGTTGGAGAAGCACTGGTACTGCGTGGAGTCGCCGATGATCGACTGCGCCATCGCCTGGACCTCGGCGACGCTGTACGAGCTCTTGACCGTGGCGGTGAGGGCCTTGGCCTTCTTCTCGTCGGCGGCCTTCTGCTTCTTGGCCGCGGCCGCGTCGTCCGCCGCCTGCTTCCTGACGGCGGCGGTCCGGGCTGCCGTCTTGCGGGCTGTCTCCTCCGCGGTCTTGCGCGCGGTCGCGTCGGCTGCGTCCGACTGCGCCTGCACCTGCTGTGTCAGCGAGGCCTGCTGGACCTGCTGACCCGAGGGTATGTCCCCGAGTACGGTCGTCGCGTCAGCGGCGGGCAGGGCAGCGGCCGTTGCCGGCACGCTTCCCGCGGCGACGCCTACGACGGCGCCCACTGTGGTGACCGCAGTGGCCGAAGCCACCGCGAATCCCCGGACCGAGATCCGGCTCACACGGTTTCCTTCCAGCATCGCCCGCGTGGTGACCTCGCGGACGCGTTCCTGCCCCTGGCGCTGGCTTCCTCCTGCTCCGGTCACAAGAAGCGCTGGCCCGTAGGAACCTCCGTCGTCCGGAGAGTCCGTGTGGTGCTCGGGCGGCTTACGGCTGACGTTGTTGAGTTCTGGTTTCTTGCGTTCCTTCTGGGCCTTGAGGGCTCAGCAGGTACAGGAGTGCCGTAAGCGGGGCCTGACAGAACCGACAGCCTGCCGCAGCCCGGCGCGGTTGCGCAATTCTCTGCTGCGTGGCGAACGTCACACGCCGTTTGAACCTCGGTCTTCTTGGAAACCCCCGCGCGGTCTCCCCGGACAGCGCTAGGCTGCTGCGCCCTCGCGGCGCAGCAGCCCGGCGGACCGTCAACTCACCTGTTACGCGTGGCCGTCCTCCAGCATCTCGGTGACGAGCGCGGCGATGGCCGAGCGCTCGGAGCGGTTGAGGGTGATGTGGGCGAAGAGCGGGTGCCCCTTGAGCTTCTCGACGACCGCGACCACGCCGTCGTAGCGGCCGACCCTCAAGTTGTCGCGCTGGGCGACGTCATGGGTGAGCACCACCCGTGACCCCTGCCCGATTCGGGACAACACGGTCAAAAGCACGTTCCGTTCGAGGGACTGGGCCTCGTCGACGATGACGAACGCGTCATGCAGCGACCGGCCCCGGATGTGCGTGAGCGGCAGCACCTCCAGCATCCCGCGCGCCACGACCTCCTCGATGACCTCCTTCGAGGTGACGGCGGAGAGCGTGTCGAAGACCGCCTGCGCCCACGGGCTCATCTTCTCCGACTCGCTGCCCGGCAGATAGCCCAGCTCCTGCCCGCCGACGGCGTACAGCGGCCGGAAGACCATCACCTTCTTGTGCTGCTGGCGCTCCAGCACCGCTTCCAGGCCCGCGCACAGCGCGAGCGCCGACTTGCCGGTGCCGGCCCGGCCGCCCATCGACACGATGCCGATGTCCGGGTCGAGCAGCAGATCCAGCGCGATGCGCTGCTCCGCGCTGCGGCCGTGGATGCCGAAGGCCTCGCGGTCGCCGCGTACGAGCCTGACCCGGCCGTCGTCCGTGACCCGGCCGAGCGCCTTGCCCCGGTCGGACTGGAGCACCAGGCCGGTGTGCACCGGCATGTCCGCCGCCTCCGGCAGGAAGACCGACTCCTCCTGGAAGAGCGAGTCCACGTCCTCCGCGGAGACCACCAGCTCCTCCATGCCGGTGTAGCCGGAGGTGATCGCCAGCTCGGCCCGGTACTCCTCGGCCAGCAGGCCGACGGAGCTGGCCTTGACGCGCAGCGGCAGATCCTTGGACACGACCGTCACGTCGTAGCCCTCGGCCTGCAGATTGCGGGCCACGGCCAGGATGCGCGAGTCGTTGTCCCCGAGGCGGAAACCGGCGGGGAGCACACCCGGATCCGAGTGGTTCAGTTCGACACGGAGTGTGCCACCCAGCTCACCGATCGGAATGGGCGCGTCCAGGCGTCCGTACCGGATCCGGTACTCGTCGAGCAGCCGCAGCGCCTGGCGGGCGAAGTAGCCGAGTTCTGGGTGGTGCCGCTTGGCCTCCAACTCGGTGACCACCACCACCGGGAGCACGACCTCGTGCTCGTCGAAGCGGGTGAGGGCATTCGGGTCGGCAAGCAGCACGCTGGTGTCGAGTACGTAAGTGCGCCGGTCGTGCTCACGGCGATTCTTGCTGGTCACCACGTGTGGACGAACCCCCTCGGGAGAGGTCGGGGTGCGACTGCGTCGCGCGGGACTGGGCCGGGACCGACCAGAAAGGCCGGACCACGGCCCTCCGAGTCGACGCGGTCGGCGCTGTCCGGATCAGGAGTCGAAATTCCTGAAGACAGCTCGTCCGTGTGCAATGGGCCTCCCGGGCGGACGGCCACGTGCCGCCCGCTGCTGTCCGGCACCCATGGTCCGGATGCCGGTCTGACCGGTGTATTCCCTCGAAAGGGGAGGCCTATGCAGCCGCATATGACCGTGGTGCGAAACCCGTTCCCCCGGCGCACCCCCCGCGACCCGCTCCCCGAGCCCCTCACCTGCGGTTCCATGCCTGGATATCACGCGGCGCACGGGGGGAAGTCCACCTTCCGGAAGGCCGGCCCGGCGCGGTCGGCCCCGCCCCGCTACCCGGCTACGCCCCGAATCTGCGGGCCCGCGCCCCGAAATCACGCAGCGCCCGCAGGAAGTCCACCTTCCGGAACGCCGGCCAGAACACCTCGCAGAAGTAGTACTCGCTGTGCGCGCTCTGCCACAGCATGAAACCGGACAGCCGCTGCTCGCCCGAGGTGCGGATGACGAGGTCGGGGTCGGGCTGGCCGCGGGTGTAGAGGTGTTCGGCGATGTGGTCGATGTCCAGGATCTCGGCGAGGTCCTCGATGGAGGTGCCGCGGCGGCCGTGCTCCTGGAGGAGGGAACGGACGGCGTCGGCGATCTCCTGGCGGCCGCCGTAGCCGACGGCGACGTTGACCAGGATGCCGTCGATGCCGTCGGTGGCCTGCTCGGCCTCCTTC
Organism: Streptomyces sp. RLA131; assembly: GCF_056270125.1. Classification (NCBI taxonomy): domain Bacteria; kingdom Bacillati; phylum Actinomycetota; class Actinomycetes; order Kitasatosporales; family Streptomycetaceae; genus Streptomyces; species Streptomyces sp. RLA131. The sequence continues at coordinate 5,228,202 of NZ_JBWDOQ010000002.1, read as the reverse complement.
AGGACCTTCTGGGTCTGCTCGGGGAGCAGATCCATCGCCCCGACGTGGTGCACGCGCCAGCGGCCGTCGGCGGCGAGCCCGCTGACCGCGTCCTCGATGATCCCCAGCAGGGGCACGAGCTGGTCGGCGGTACGGGTCAGGTTGTCGGTGGACAGCAGCCACAGGGTGACCACCTTGACGCCGGTCTCCTCGCACCAGCCCAGCATCTCGGTGATCTTGTCCGCGCCGGCCCGGTGGCCCTGCTCGTTGGTGCCGCCGGCGGCCTTCGCCCAGCGGCGGTTGCCGTCGAGTATCACGCCGATGTGCTGGGGGACCTGCGTGAGGTCGAGGCGGCGTTCCACCCGGCGGGCGTAGAACTCGACCACCTTCGTACGCACCAGGTCGTGCAGATTCATACCGGGCCCCTCCTGCGGTGCGGTGGTGGGGTGCGGTGCTGTCACGTCACCCGTTCGCCACCCTACCGGGTACCCAGCAGCAGCCCGCCGAGCGCCCCCGCGAGCATGAAGGGTCCAAAGGGGATGGCCGTCCCGCGGTCCGCCCTGCGCAGCGCCAGCAGCACCAGCCCGGCCACCGCGCCGAGTACGAAGGCCGTGAACGTACCGGCGACGACCGCGCCCCAGCCGTACCAGCCCAGGGAGGTGCCCAGCACCGGGGCGAGCTTGACGTCGCCGAAACCCATCCCGGCGGGAGAGATCAGGTGGAGGAGGAAGTAGAGGGCGAGCAGCACCGCCCCGCCCAGCAGCGCGCGCGGCCAGGAACCCGCGTGGGCGGGCAGCAGCGCGCAGACCCCGAGCCCGGCCGCCGTGCCGGCCGTCATGGGCAGCGTCAGCACGTCCGGCAGCCGCAGCACCGCCAGGTCCACCCGGGCCAGCAGCACCCCGGCCGGGACCAGCAGCAGCCACACCGCCAGCTCGGGCCGTCCGCCCACCCGCAGGGCCAGCGCCGCGCACGCCACCGCGCACACCGCCGCGAGCGGCACCCCGCCCGGCCCGGGCCCGACCCAGCCCCGGGCGGCCCGCCACGGCTGTCCGGGCTCGACGGCCAGCCGGTACGCGGCCCGCGGCAGCAACAGGGCCCCCGCCGCCGATCCCCAGACGGCCGCCGCCACAGTGAGATAGACAGACACCACGCCGACGCTACTACTCGGAGGGACCAACTCCCCATGGCCCGCTGGCGGGACGGAAACGCGACACTGACGATCGCCGGCGCCGCGGCGGTCGCGGTACCGCTGCGGATCGCCGCCTCCTACCGGGCCCGTACCCGTGGCCTGCTCGGCCGCGACGGCCTGACCGGGGCCCTGCTGCTGACCCCGGCGTCGAGCATCCACACCCTGGGGATGCGCTTTCCCATCGACGTCGCCTACCTGGACCGGCGGCTGCGGGTACTGGCCGTCCGCACGATGCCGCCGGGGCGGCTCGGCCGGCCACGGCTGCGGGCACGTCACGTCCTGGAGTCGGAGGCGGGCACGATGGCGGCCTGGGGCCTGCGGGCGGGCATGAGCGTGGAGGTGGCCATCGGCCCGTCCGGCGACTGAGGAACAGCGCGGCCGAAGGCCGCGGTCGCGGCCGCGACCCTAGAAGCCCGAGTCGGGGTCGCCGGACAGGCCGTGCATCATGCTGAACCCCGCCACCCCGAACCCGACCACGACCACCAGGAACATCCCCAGCACCAGCAGCGTCGACGCCGCCTCCGCGAAGGGCGCCCGCGCGCCCTCCCGCACCACTGTGGCCCGCTCCGGCCGTTCCGGCAGGTACGCCACGGTCAGGTGGTCGCCCTCGATCGTCGTGGACGGCACCGACTCGTCCTCGAACCGCACCTGCCGTCCCTGCTCCGCCGTGAACTCGATGACGAACACCTGATGCGACCGCACCGACCCGTCCCCCGTGCCGCGCGTCCGCGTATAGGCCCGCACACACCGGCCCTCCGCCCGCAGCCCGCCGCTCAGCGCCCTGCTGCTCCACCGCGCCCGCCCGACGACCTTCGCCATCATCACCAGCATCGCCAGCGCGATCACGGACAGCAGCCCGAGGAACACCACCGGAAAGACATCGTCGTCCATGACCCAGAAACCCCCGTAAGTCCCGCGATCCGTATGCCGTTTCGGGTACGGAGACCGGCTGCGGCCCCACGTGGTTCCCGCGCGGCCCCGGCGGGCTGCCGAACCTCTGGTTCCGGTTGCAGATACTCCGCGCACTCGCGGAAAAGAAAACGGGCCGGTTCGCAGGGGGGGGAGAGCGAACCGGCCCGAGGGGGGCTTCCAAGGTACCGCTTGTGAGCTGGCCTTCTGCGCCAACGGCATGAGGGACATGTGAAAGTTCCCTTGACAAGAACGCTCATCCAGCGCCTTCCTTGTCACAAAATGCAGCCTTTAGAGCGACATTCCCGCTCCACACAAGTCCGCAACGTGCCCGACACGTAACTCCATGTGTCCACCCGCTTGGCGAAGCCTTTACGGGCCCAGCCGCGCCCTTCACCCGTACGAGTGAAGGGCGTCAGTAGGTGGGGAAGACCGACGTGTCCACGGTCCAGCTCGCGAGGCCGACCGTGTCCCCGAAGGCGAAGGTCGTGCGGGTGCGGTACCGCCCACCCTCAGGGTTGGACAGTATTTCGCCGGTTCCCTGGCGGGGATCAACGATGAGGTACCAGCCGATACCCATCACCGCGTAGTCGCGGACCTTGCCCATGTAGTCGTTCTCAGGATTCGACTTGCAGACGACCTCGACCACGGCGAGGACATCGCGGGGATGCACGGCATCACCCGACTCCAGAACCGTCTCGGGGAAGACCATGAGGTCCGGGCGCCGCTCGATACCGGCCTCCGGGTCCTCAAGGTCGGCCCCGCCGTGCGCGATGACTCCGGGCAACGTCAGTTCGAGCTGCGCGTCCAGCTGCCGTCCCAGCCGGCGCACCACAAGCTCGTGCGGGTTGGACTCGGACGGCGACATCATCAGGACAATCTGGTCACCGCTGATCTCGATCGCGCGCACCTGGGGCGGGGCATGCTCAGCGAGCTGGTCGGCGATGGCGCGCATCTTCGCGTACTCCACGACGGACTCCCTGGATGATCGCGCTGCTCCCAGTCCATGATCCGTAGCCGACAGGCACGTGATCGCTCGCCGCGCGGCGGGACGGCGACTCAGGAGGCCGAGGGCGGGGTGAAGGTGATCTCGACCCGCCGGTTCTGCCTGCGGCCCGACTCGGTGGAGTTGTCCGCGATCGGGTAGTCCTCGCTGTATCCCCGCACCTGGAAGGAGTACGTGTCCCCACCGGCCGAGTCCAGCGCCGAGGCCAGGATCGTGTAGACCGCGTCCGCCCGGTTCTTCGACAGCGCCTTGCCGTGCTCGTACGACCCGAGGTTGTCCGTGAAGCCGAAGACCCGGATCGGTGACGTGACGTTCTTGTCGGCGATGTCCGACGCGATCGCCTTGATCCGGGACGTGGCGGTCGAGCTGAGCTTCGCGCTGTTCTTGCCGAACAGGACATCCGCCTGAAGGGCGTACGTCACCGTGGAGTTGGACTCCTCGTGCCGCTCCTCCCCGTCATCGGCAGTGGCGTTCCTGGAGCTGGAGGAGTCCGTCACCGAGATGATGTCCAGGACCTTGGGCGCCGCCAGCGTCGCCCCCTCCGGCAGCTCCAGGTCCGAATCACCCGTGTCGATCCTGGTCGGCGCGCTCGCACTCGGCTGCGCCGTCGGATTGCCGTCCGCACGCGCCGTCACCGGCATCAGGAAGAGCGTCAGCACGGCAGCCGTGGCCACCGCGGCACTCCCGGTTCCAGCCTGGGGCATGGCTCACCCCTCCGAGATCTCGATATTGGCCGGGGGCATCGTCGGCAACTGGAACTGCACCTGCGTGGTGGACGCGGGCGGAGCGGGGAACTGGGCGAAGAACGGGCGTGTCTCGCCGGGCTTGATGCCGATGAGCTTGGTCGTGCACAGGCACACGCCATCCGTGTCACGCAGGACGTAGTAGCGCTTCTTGCCCGCGAGATCGACGAGCATAGCGCCCGCAACCGAGGCCCCTGATTTGGCGATGTCGAGTTGCTGGCCGATCCAGTTCGTGGCGTTGAACGAATCCGTACCGCTGTTGGTGATGCTGCCCTCTATCGTCACGAAGCCGCCTGAGTCACGGGTGGCCTCGGTGACGGTGACGACGATGTCCTTCTCCCCCTTGATCTGGGCGAGCGTCTCGGTCGGATCAGCCGTTGGCGATGACGAGGACGAGTCCGAGCCGCCGTTCTTGTGCGTGGCGCTGCTCGTGGTCTGCGACTTACCGCTGGACTTCTTGTTCCCGTCACCGCCGCCGCACCCCGTCAACACCACGGCAACGACCGTTGCGGCCAACGCCGTTGTCATCGCCCTGCGGCCACGCGCCCGCTGTTGGGTGCCCATGGGTCCCCCGTTCGTCATTCGCTGAGATGGACGGAGAAGAACTCCGCCAGGTTCAGTGTGAAGTCGCCAGCAGTGGGATCCACGGACACCCGGTCGCCCTTACAAGTGAACCTGACGACCTTCCCCTCGGTGTCCTCAGCGGTGCACCGGGGCTCGACGACCCCGGTCGCCGTGGCTTTGGCGTGCATGGTCTCGGTGCCGTCGACCACCGACTTGCCCACCGTCCCCTGGGTCTTCACGTCCACCTTGTATCCGGGCGGCCCGCTGACCTGCGCGCATCCCGTCCGATCCGCTTTGTTGTCGTTCGCCAAGGTGCCGGCGGCATCACAGGCGCCGTCCCCTGTCATGCCCTTGCCGCTGAGAAGGTCGTTCAACTTGTCGACGTCACCCGCTTCGAGGGCAGCGAGGAACTGGTCCTCGATGCCGTCGCGCATGGCACGAGCAGCGCCGAGAGCCGCCGCGTCGGCTGCCGTCTGCGCGCTGTTACGGGTGACGCTGGCCTGGCCGACGGCGAAGAACGCGAAGGCGAGGAAGAACAACGCGGCTACCGCGACGATGTAGATGCCCAGGGTCTGCCCGCTGTCGCCGCATCCGCGCTGGCTCAGCCGGCGTCGATGATGTCCTGGATCTTGTCTAGGATTCCGTTCAGCACAGCCGTTCCGATATCCGTCGTGCCCGCCAGCACTCCGATGATCACGGCGATCACCACCGCGATCCCCAGGTACTCGAACGACGTCTGGCCCCGGTCGCCTTCGGCTGTGGACCGTGTCCACAGCGCCAACATCCGCTTCGCAACCCATCTGCTCATCACTGCAGCTCCCTGCTTCCGTTACCGGATGAAAACCGGCAGTCACGCCCCATGCGCGGCGCCGGGTCTCGCGAACGCCAGGGGCGGCGCTGTCGACGACGAGGTCCTCCACGGCGCACCGCCTCTCACCGCTGGCGCTGATTGCAGGTGCAAATTTGGTTGCGAGTGCAAATGTACACCGCAACCGCCGCCTTCCGCAGCCCATTCCGGGCCAACTGGTGCACCCAATATGACGGCTGTCGTCACTACCCACCACCCTCCTCAGCCATTCCCGAAGAGGTCGCTGAAGTTGATACGGGATCCGAGGATGGTGCCGGTCATCAGAAGAATCATGGTCGCCGGGACGAGGAGCGTGGTGATGACGCCGGTCGCGCGCGGGACCGTACGGGCGGCGCGGCGGCGGGCGTTCTGGGCTTCGGTGCGCCGCATGTCCTGGGCGATCTGCAGGAGGGTGCGGGCGATGGGGGCGCCGAGTTCCTCGCCCTGCTGGAGAGCGGTGACGAACTGGCTCACCTGGTCGCTGCGGTTGCGGCGGCGGAGCTGGTCGAAGGCGTCGCGGCGGCTCATGCCGACGTCCATCTGGCGCAGGGCCACGCGGATCTCGTCGGACCAGGGGCCGGTGTAGATGGTGGAGACCCGCTCCAGGGCCTGGCGGAAGCCGAGTCCGGAGCTGACGACGACGGCGAGGACGTCGAGGAAGTCGGGGAGGGTGCGCTCGATCTCGTCGCGGCGTCTGCGGACGGCGAGCCAGATGCCCAGGTCGGTCCAGCCGAGGCCGTACGCGATCATGACCAGGGCCAGCATCCAGTGGCCGGCCCGCAGCAGGACGAGGGCGGCCAGCGCGCCCAGGGCGCCGTAGACCGCGCGGCGGGCGGCGTATCGGTCGACGGTGAGGCCGTAGGGGTGGCCGGCGTGGTCGATGCGGGCGCGGACCTTGTTGACCCGGGCGGGGCCCATGAGCCGCAGTACGCGGGGGGCCCAGCGGATGCCCAGGCGGTCGACGGCGTTGCCCACCGCGGTGGTGCGGGTGCGGCCGACCTCGAGGGCGAGTTGGAGGTCGGAGGGGAGCTTGACCTCGGAGCGGTAGAGGCCGATGCCGTAGACGACGCCGGTGACGCCGAGCGCCATCAGCAGTGCCAGGGCGAGGCCGATGAGGAGGGTCATGGACATCACACGTCGATCCGGGACATGCGCCGGATGAGGGCGAAGCCGACGACGTACAGCACGAGGGCGACCAGCACCGCGATCCGGCCCGCGCCGGAGCCGGTCATGGCGCTGAGCGAGCCCGGCATGATCTGGTTGAGCAGCAGCAGGGAGCCGATGCCGATCACGGGGACCGCGTAGGCGGTGACGGTGACCTGGGACATCTGGGTGCGGATCTCCCGCCGGGTCTCCTTGCGTTCCTCCAGGGTGACCGTCAGGTTCCGCAGGGACTCCACGACGGAGCCGCCGGCCCGGCTGCTGAGCACCAGCGTGGAGACCAGCACGACGAGTTCGCGGCTGGGCAGGCGTTCGCGCAGTTCGTCGAGGGCGTCCTCGATGGAGTGGCCGAGGGCCAGCGCGTAGGCCACCTGTTTGAACTCCTCGCCCGCCGGGGCCTCGAGTTCCTCCGCCGCCATGCCCACGGCCGTGCGCAGCGCGAGCCCGGCCTGGGTGGCGTTGGCCAGGACGCGGGAGAGTTCGGGGAGCTGGGCGATGAAGCGTTCGTTGCGCACGCGCTGCCGCCAGCTCAGGAAGGAGCTGGCGGACCAGCCCGCCAGCAGGGCCGCGATCGGGCCGAAGAAGGGGGCGAGGACGACATGGGCGAGGATCCAGGCGCCGCCGACGACACCCACGGCGGCGGCGACGAACTGGCCGGGGGTGAGGTCGGTACCGGTGGCGGCGAGGCGTCCGGCGAGGCGGCGGCCCCAGGTGGTGCGGCGGACCCGGCGGTCGAGGCCGGCGAAGGGGGCGGTGCGGCTCCGGCCGCCCGGGATGTCGGCGAGGCGGTCGACGAGGGCGGCGCGGTCGGCGCGGCCGCCGGACCAGGCATGCAGCCCCCACACGCCCAGGATCAGGGCGAGGGCGCTGATCGCGAGGGCGAGGTACGCCAGTTGGCCGGAAGTCATCGCTACTTGGCCTCTCTGCTGGCGAGTTCGAGCTCGCTCTCGCCGATACCGTACGCGGCGGGGACGTGTTCGCCGGACAGGTAGAGCCGCTCGGCCAGTTCGCGGGGCACGGGGTGGTGCTCGTACCAGCCCCGGACGATGCGGTCGGCGCCCAGCGGTTCGGCGCGGAAGCGGGTGGCGGTGGTGAGCCGGAAGGTGTCCCGGCCGCGGGAGGACAGGGCTGCGATCTCGGAGATCCGGCGGGTGCCGTCGACGTCCCGGCGGAGCTGGACGATGATGTCGACGGCGCTGTTGATCTGGTCGCGCAGCGCCTCGAAGGGGATCTTGACCTCGGCCATGGAGGCGAGGGTCTGCAGGCGCAGCACGGCGTCCTCGGCGGAGTTGGCGTGGACGGTGGCGAGCGAGCCGTCGTGGCCGGTGGACATGGCCTGGAGCATGTCGAGGGTCTCGCCGCCGCGGACCTCGCCGACGATGATGCGGTCGGGGCGCATGCGCAGCGAGTTGCGGACCAGGTCGCGGATGGTGATGCGGCCCTCGCCCTCGACGTTGGGCGGGCGGGTCTCCAGACGTATGACGTGCTCCTGTTGGAGCTGGAGTTCGGCGGCGTCCTCGACGGTGATGATGCGCTCGATCTCGGGGATCAGGCCGGAGAGCGAGTTCAGGAGCGTGGTCTTGCCGGAGCCGGTGCCGCCGCTGACGATGATGTTGAAGCGGGCCCTGACCAGGGCGGCGAGCAGCATCAGCATGTGCTCGTCCAGCGTGCCGAGGCCGATCAGTTCGTTGAGGGTGTACGCGCGGGGGAAGCGGCGGATGGTCAGGGTGGGGCCGGAGAGGGCGAGCGGCGGGATGATGACGTTGACGCGCTCGCCGGACGGCAGCCGGGCGTCGACCATCGGATTGGACTCGTCGACCCGGCGGTTGACGGTCGAGACGATGCGCTCGATGGTCTGGAGCAGCTGCTCGGCGGAGCTGAAACGGGCGGCGACCTGCTCGATACGGCCGCCGCGCTCGATGTAGATCTTGTCGGGGCCGTTGACCATGATCTCGGTGATCGAGGCGTCTTCGAGGAGCGGTTCGAGGATGCCCAGGCCGAGGGCCTCGTCCACGACCCGGCGGATGATGCCGGTGCGTTCCTTCGGGGAGAGCACCGGGCCCTCGCGGCTGATGATGTGGCCGAGGACCCGCTCCAGGCGAAGCCGGCGTTCGGCCGCGGCCAGCGCCGACATCTCGGCGAGGTCGATCTCCTGGAGGAGCTTGGCCCGGTACACGGCGACGAGATGGCCCTCCTGGGTCTGGGGGGCGCTGTCGTCGGCTGCCGTGCCGAGGCGGTCGCGGAGGCTCATGGGGTGGTGGTGTCCTCCTTCGGCATGGTGGCGGAGCGGCTCACGGAGTTCAGGCCCAGCCCCGGGATGATCGAGGGGATCCGCACGGTCGCGGTCGCGGTCACCTGGTCGCCGGTGTCCTCGGTGGCGATCCGCGCGTCCAGCCAGTCGCTGACGGCTTCGGTGCCGGCGGCCTGGCCGCTGATCGGCGGGTCGTAGCGGGCCTCCATCCGGGCGGCGGCGCGGGCGGCGGTCCCCGCCTGGCTCGCGGTGTAGGCGACCAGGCCGAGCTGTACCCCGGCCAGGGCGATGAGCAGCAGGATCGGCAGGACCCCGAGGAACTCCAGGGAGGCGCTCCCCCGCTCCCGGCCGGAAGCCGGGCCGAGGCCCGGGCCGGTGGCAGGGCCGCGGTGCCGCCTCACCGGTCGTCCTCCTCGTCGACGGCCGAGGCGTGGCCGTGGATCCACGACGGGAAGTCGATGGCGCCGGGGAACAGTACGGGGACCTTGAGGCCGACGGTCACGGAGACCATGCCGTTCGCCCGCTCGACGCCGACCGCCTGCATCTGCCAGGCCCCGGGTATGTCCTCGGCGGCGGCCGCCTGCGCGCTGTCGCCGACCGCGGCCGCGCGGGCCGCCTGGTCGGCGGCGTTGCCGGCCAGGGTGAAGGTGTAACCGGCCAGTACGGCCTGCCAGATCAGGATGAGGGTGATCAGGATGACCGGGGTCATGCCCAGGGTCTCCAGGGTGACCTGGCCCCGGTCGCCGCGTTCGGCCCGGTCGCCGCGTCTGCCCCGGCGGGCCGGCCGCGCGGCGGCGTGCCCGGGTGCGACGAGCCCGAGTTCGGCGGCCAGGGACCACAGGCCCTGCTTGACGGTCGAGCGGTTGTCGAGGTCCTGGAGCCGTCCGGCGTCCACGACGGCCTGGAGTTCCTTGTAGGCGGCCGGGACGACGGAGGCGGCGACCCGGGTGCCCGTGATGCGGGCGATGAGCGAGGGCTGGATCTCGGTGGCCCGGGTGTACCGGTTGACGACGGCGGTGATGTCCTGCGGCTTGCGGATCTGGAGCCGGTCCCACATACGGACCATGCGCTTGGCGGCGCGTACCGAGACCACGTCCGGCGTGGTGACCAGGACGGCGGTCTCGGCGGTCTCGACGGCGACCGCGTTGGCACTGGTCATCTGGGTGCCGCAGTCGACCACCACGACCTCGTAGCGCTGCCGCAGGGCGTGCAGTACGTGCCGGGCGGCGCGGTCGGTGACCTCCTCGCCGCGTTCGCCGTCACCGGGGGCCAGCAGCAGGGCCGGGCCCGCCTCGTGGACGTACATGGCGTCCTGGAGCACCCGGGAGGTGACGTCGTTGATGTCGGCGAGGTCGGCCATGGAGCGGCGGAACTGAACGTCGAGGTAGGAGGCGATGTCGCCGCCCTGGAGGTCCATGTCGACCAGGGCGGTGGACCTGCCCGCCGCGTGCGCGGCCAGCGCGAGCTGGACGGCGGTGACGGTGGTGCCCACCCCGCCCTTGGCCCCGGCCACGGCGACCAGGAGACCGCCGGCGACGGCCGGCAGGGCCGCCCGCTGGGGCGACAGATGACGCCGTACGCCGGCCGCCCAGCCCGCGGCGGCCTCGATACGGGCGCCCAGTTCGTCGTAGGACAGCGGCAGCGCGACGACGCCCCGGGCGCCGGAGTCCATCGCACCGGCCAGGACGGCGGGGCTGGGCTCCGCGGTCAGCAGCACCACGCCCACCGCGGGGAAGCGCAGCGCGATCTCGCGGATGACCTCAAGGGCCGGCATGGGACTGATGAGGTCGTGGACGACGACGGCCTCGGGGAGTTCGTCGATGCCGGCCTCGGCGGCGCGGGCGAGGGCCTCCAGCAGGGAGGTGGAGTCGGGGAGGGCGGGGGCCGGTTCGGTGCCGGGGAGCTGGTTGAGCAGGCCGGTGAGGGCGCGGGCGGTGTCCGGGTCCGGGGTGCCGGAGAGGATGCGTACGGTCACGGGCGGCCTCCCGGTGGTGCGGCGGCGATGACGACGACGGTCACGAGGTGCCCCCGTCGCCCGCCAGGGTGTACGTGCGGTCGCTCTGGCTCGGTGTGCTGTCGTCCCCGGGCGCGACCAGGGCGAGCCGGACATGGCGGGCGAAGGACTCGGCGAAGGCGACCCGCTGGGCGTTCTCCGCGTCGAGGGCGAAGGTGATGGGGACGCCCCTGCTGGAGGCCCGCGAGGAGTCGGTGTCGGTGTCGAAGGCCTTGATCTCACCGACGTCGATGACCCTGGCACCGGAGACGATGATCTTGGAGACCTCCGGATCGCTGGTCTTGCGCGGCGCGAAGGTCGCGAAGATGTTGACCCTCGACCCGGGGGTGATCTTGCCGGCCACGCCCGTCTCCGCGTCGATCATGATGGCGATCTCCATCTGGCCGGCCTGGAGTTCGGGCCGGGCGGCCACCATGTCGGTCTGGAGCAGCGAGCCGCGCTTGAGCGAGGTGGCGGCGATCTTCCCGTTCACCTCGGACAGTGCCCGTACCGCCGTAGCCGGCAGCCACCGCTCGGGTATCCGCACCGCCTGGAGCTGCGCCCGGGTCACCGTCTCGTACGCCGGTACGTCCTTGGTCAGCCGGTAGGCGGTGACCTTGGGGCCCACCTGGGACCGCGCGTCGCCGATGACCGCGAGCACTCCGGCGAAGGCCGCGGCCGCGCACAGGACGGAGACCACGAGGAGGACGACGCCGCGACGCTGACGTGAATTCATGGGTGTGGGGCCCTATCGCTCTATCGCTCTTGCATCTGTCGCCCGGGCGACCGTCGCCCGCGCACTTCCGGTTGTCACCGGCTGCGGAGTCCTTACCCGCCCATCGACCCTCGCAGAGCAGAAAAGACACTGATCTCCGATGACTTCGAGCCCGCACCAGCCACAGGTGTCCCGCCGCACCGAGGTGACGACCTGGTAGAGCATGCCGACGTCCGCGATGTAGGCGGCGAACTCGACCAGCCGTCCGGTCCCCCACCAGGCCTGCGAGTCCGCCGGCAGCGGCACGTCCCGGGTGTGCTGGGTGCGCCAGGCGCGGGCCAGGGTGCTCCGGACCCAGCCCGGGTCCATGTTGTGGCCGGTGGCGACGGCGAGCTGGGTGTGGAAGGCCGGGCCGGGCGGTACGGAGGCCGGGTCGGAGCCGGCCTCGGTCAGCCGCGGCTCGGGGTGCGCCAGGGCCACGAAGTGCCGTCCGGGGACCAGGGACTTCAGGTGGGCGCCGACCGGCACGTCGATGCGGTCGAGCTTGGACACCGAGCCCAGCAGCGCGCCGCAGTAGAGGTAGTGGGAGAGCAGCCGGGCCGCGCCGGCCAGCACACCGGGCCCCAGGTCGGTGCCGGACAGCTGCCGCAGCTGCTCGGCGAGGAGCCCCGCGGCCAGCGGTGGCAGGTCGACGGGGACGATCGCCACCCGGTCCGCCTCCAGCGCGGCCCGCAGGGTGTGCATCCTGCGCCGTACCGGGTCGTTGGGATCGGGCGGTACGAGGGCGACGAGATGGCCGTACGCCTCCAGGACGGCGACGGTGCGTACGAGGTGCTGTTCGAGCGGGACCGAGAGATCGTTCGCGGTGACCGCCATGACGCTCGACAAACCCGCACCTCCCCGGGACCGGCCTTGAGCGCTGAGCCTATCGGAGGGTAGCGGGACCGGCGCGGAAAGTCGTCGAACACTTGGCTAACTCATCTGTTCCACAAGGGGGAACGGCCGGGGGAACAGCCGGGGAACGCCCAAGGGACGCCCAGCAAACAGGTCTTGACCAATGCAATGGTCTGGACCAGACTGCGTCGCGCGGAGTGGCCACTCCCGCACCGCTTCCACCATCCCCCCATGCCCAACTCCCCGTTTCCCAGGAGGCAGTTGTGGAACGTGCGCTCAGCTTGATCTTTATCTACCAGGATCTTCCAGGCTTGCCGATGGCCTTGAGGGTCTCGGGGCGTTTGACAGTCTTGCCGACGTCGTAGCGGGGTGCCCTGCGTTTGTTCTTGGCGCCGGGTGGCCGTCCGGGCCCAGTGCCTGTGGGTTTGGGAACACGGGTCGGGCAGGCGAGGTGAGCGCGGATGTTCCTGAACCCCCGGCGGACCCGGGCCGGGGTGATCCGGTCGGAGGCGGTGGGTTTCTCCCACGGCCGGCGGAGGTCTGCGGCGAGCGGCCGGGCAAGCCGGAGCTGGGTGTGGGCGACGATCAGAATCCAGGTCCAGCGGTCCGCTGCCTCCGGAGTGCGGAGTTTCGGGGTCGTCCAGCCAAGGGTCTGTTTTGCGAACCTGAACGTGTGCTCAAGGTCGAATCTGCGCAGGTAGACCTGCCAGCAACGGTCGATGTCGTCCGGGGCGGCGCCGGTCTTCGAGGACCACAACCACACCGGCGGAGCGTCCCGTACCTTCGACAGATGCTCGACCTTCAGCCGGACCAAGGTGCCTTCGATCAGGGGAAGTTCGCCTTCGTGGTCGAGCCAGGCGGAGCGGTGTGTGAGCCGGGGGTGGACCCGGTCCCATGCCTGGGTTTCGGCTTTCCCGTAGTTCGTGGTCGCGGTGGCGGTGGTGATCGCGGGTTCGGGCCAGGTCTCCGGCTTGGCGAAGCGGAACTCCGGGCCGTGCTTGGGCGGCCGGCCGTTGACGCCGTGCGTCCGCGGTGGCCTCGGCAGGCGCATGACGCGGTCGGAGCGGACGCGGCCGACCATCTCGACGGGCAGGTCCCGCAGCACCCAGGCCAGGCGGGTGACGTCGTAGCCGGCGTCGGCGACGATGGTGATGTCCGGGTCGCCGGGTTTCCACTGGCCCGCAGTGATGAGCCGTTCGACGACGCCTCGCAGCTGGCCGGCGGTGACGGCGGTCGCGTCGTCCGCCGGGCCGAGCCGGACCACGTCCAGGATCGCGGTCCATGACGTGGCGCCGGACTCCAACACGGCGACGAAGGAGTAGGGCCAGCCCGGAATGAACTGCGACGCCGTCTTCGCCCTGCCGTAGACGTGGCAGAACAGCCGCTCGGCCGAGCACGGCGCGTCCGAACGAAGCCACGGTGACACATCGACCGCCAGGACCAGGCGCCCGCCCTCGAAACGCGGCAGCGGCAGCCCGGCCAGCACCGTCCGCAGCCGATCGACGTCGATCCGGCCGCGATTCAGGCCGCCGTACATCGCTCCGTGCCCACGACGATGCTCGGGCAACAGGGTCAGGTCCACCGGGGACTTCACCGCACCGTCCGCACACAGCACCGCGTCCACCAACTCGAACAACTCATCGCGCCGAGCGGTCAGACACTCGTAGAACTCACCCCGGAAGCGTGACGCCTCCGCGAACGCTTCCCGCCGGACAGCATCAGGCAGCAGACTCACCCTCACGGCCTTCGTCTTGGTCACGTGCATTCCTTGGTCGGAACACACGATCAGACGAAGGCCGCCCGCACGTCCGGCGAATCCCCAGGTGAGCGACTCAGTTCGAGGTGCTGTTCGAGGCCGGCAGATAAAGAACAAGCTCAGAGCGGCAGCCGCCGTGGCCACCGCGGCCCTGGCGGCCGCCGGCCTCGTCGCCACCACGACCGGCACCGCCAAGGCCGCCGACACCAATCCGGTCGTCAACCCCGGATTCGAGAGCGGACTGTCCGGCTGGAGCTGTACGTCGTCCAGCGGCGCCGCTGTCACCAGCCCCGTGCACAGCGGCTCTTCGGCCCTCAGGGCCACCCCGAGCTCGTCCGACAACGCCCAGTGCACCCAGACCGTCAGCGTGAAGCCCGGCTCCAGCTACACGCTCAGCGCCTATGTGCAGGGCAGTTACGTCTACCTCGGCGCCACCGGGACCGGCACCACCGACGTGTCGGCCTGGACGCCCTCGGCGACCTCGTACAGCCTGCTCAGCACCGGCTTCACCACCGGCGCGAGCACCACCTCGGTCACCCTCTACCTGCACGGCTGGTACGCCCAGCCCGCCTACTACGCCGACGACATCAGCCTCACCGGCCCGGCGGGCACCGCCACCCCGACGGCCACCCCGACGGCCACCGCGACCGCCACGGCGACCCCGACGCCAACCGCGACGCCCACCGCGACCGCGACACCCACCGCCACCAGCACCGGTGGCGGTTCACTGCCCCGACACGCCCTCACCGGCTACTGGCAGAACTTCAACAACGGCGCCACCGTCCAGACCATCGCCCAGGTCCAGGACCAGTACGACATCATCGCCGTGGCCTTCGCCGACGCCACGACCACCGCCGGCGCGGTCTCTTTCACCCTCGACCCGGCGCTGAACTACTCGGTGGCGCAGTTCAAGGCGGACATCGCGGCGAAGAAGGCGGCCGGCAAGAAGGTCGTCGTCTCGGTCGGCGGCCAGAACGGCACCGTCGGCGTCAGTGACTCCGCCTCGGCCACGAACTTCGCCAACAGCGTCTACGCGCTGATGCAGACCTACGGCTTCGACGGCGTCGACATCGACCTGGAGAACGGCCTCAACGCCACCTACATGACACAGGCGCTGCGCGCGCTGTCCGCCAGGGCGGGCTCCGGGCTGGTCATCACCATGGCCCCGCAGACCATCGACATGCAGTCCACGTCCAGCGGTTACTTCGCCACCGCCCTCAACATCAAGGACATCCTGACCGTCGTCAACACCCAGTTCTACAACAGCGGTTCCATGAACGGCTGCGACGGCAAGGTCTACTCCCAGGGCACCGTCGACTTCATCACCGCCCTGGCCTGCGTCCAGCTCCAGGGCGGACTGGCCCCCTCCCAGGTCGGCCTGGGGCTGCCCGCATCCACCAGCGCGGCCGGCAGCGGCTATGTGTCGCCCTCCGTGGTGGACGCGGCGCTGGACTGCGTGACCCGGGGCACCAACTGCGGCTCCTTCAAGCCGTCCACCACGTATCCCGCCCTGCGCGGCGCCATGACCTGGTCCACCAACTGGGACGCCTCCAACGGGAACTCCTTCTCCGGCACGGTCGGCGCGCACCTGGACACGCTGCCGTAGCCCCTGCCGGGCCGGGCGGTCCGGGCCCGCCCGGCCCGCCCGGTGACAGCCCGGCGCGGGCCACGGAAGAAAGCGGAAGAAAGGAGTCAGCCGAGCACGGCCAGCGCGTCGATCTCCACGAGCAGGCCCGCCGGGAGGCCGACATAGACGGTGGTGCGGGCGGCCGGGACGCCGTGGAGGTCCGCGAACCAGGCGTCGTAGATCTCGTTGAACTCGGCGAAGTGCGCGGTGTCGGTGAGGTGGACCCGGATCATCACGACGTCCTCCCAGGTCGCGCCGCCCGCCTCCAGCACCGAGCCGACGTTGGCCAGGGTCTGCAGGGTCTGCTCGCGCAGCCCCGGACCAACCGGCGCGGGGGCCCGGCCCGCGGCGGCCGGGCCGAAGCCGACCTGCCCGGCGACCTGCAGAATGCCGCCCTTGCGGACACCGTGGGAGAACCGGGCCGGCGGTGCGGCGTGGCCGGGCGGGGTGATCGCGGTCTTCTCACTCATGATGTGGTCTAGTCCTTTCCGGTGCGAGGGTGTAGGAGTATCACAGCACGATGACTTTCCCGGAGGCCCGCATGACCCTCGATTCGCTGTACGACGAGCGCGTCGACCACCGCTTCAAGGGGCTGCCCCCGGACGCGGCGGGGCTGACGGTGCGCGAACTCGCCGCCCAGCGCCGCCCGCTCTTCGGCGGCGGCTTCACCACCCCGCTGCTGACCCTCTCCGCCCCCGCCCTGGAGCACAACCTCGCCCAGCTGGCCACGTACACCCGCGCCCACGGGCTGGCCTTCGCACCGCACGGCAAGACCTCGATGGCCCCGCAGCTGTTCGCGCGGCAACTCGCCCACGGCGCCTGGGGCATCACCGCCGCCACCTTCCAGCAGGTGCGGGTGTACCGCGCGTTCGGCGTACGGCGGGTGTTCCTGACCAACGAGCTGGTCGACGCGGCCGCGCTGCGCTGGCTGGCCGCCGAGCTGACCGCCGACCCGGACTTCCGCCTCGTCGCGTACGTCGACTCCGTACGCGGCGTGGAGCTGATGGACGCCGCCCTGGCCGGGACCCCGGGCCGGCCGGTCGACGTGGTCGTCGAACTCGGCGCGGAGGGCGGGAGGGCGGGCGTACGCGACGCCGCAGCCGCGGTGCGGGTCGCCGACGCGGTCGCCGCGGCCCGGCGGCTGCGGCTGGTGGGGGTGGCCGGCTACGAGGCCACGGCCCCCGACGTCCCCCGCTGGCTGGCCGCACTCGTCGCCCTGCTGCGGCGGTTCGACGCCGAGGGGCGCTTCGCGCAGACGGAGGAGATCGTGCTGAGCGCGGGCGGCAGCGAATGGTTCGACCTGGTCGCGGAGGCCTTCGAGCCGGTCGGCGGGCTGTCCCGGCCGGTGCTGCGGCTGCTGCGCCCGGGTGCCTACGTCAGCCATGACGACGTGCACTACGGCGAGGTCACCCCCTTCCACCGGCGCATCCCGGAGCAGGGCTCCCTGGAACCGGCGCTGCGGCTGTGGACCCGGGTCCTCTCCCGCCCGGAGGCCGGGCTGGCCATCCTCGACGCCGGCAAGCGCGACGCCCCGCACGACCTGGACCTGCCGGTGCCCAAGCTCGTCCGCGGCCCCGACGGCACGGTCCGGCCCGCCGACGGCCTGACCGTCACCCGGCTCGCCGACCAGCACGCTTTCGTCACCGTGGCGCCCGGCGCGGCGGTCGAGGTCGGCGACTGGGTCGCCCTGGGCCTGTCCCATCCGTGCACGGCCTTCGACAAGTGGCAGCTCGTCCCGCTGGTCGCGGCCGACGGCACCGTCACCGACTACCTCCGCACCTTCTTCTGACCTCTGACCTCTGACTTCTGACCTCTGACCTCTGACTTCTGACCTCTGACTTCTGACTTCTGACTTCTGACTTCTGACTTCTGACCATGGACCTCGTCTTCCGCGGCGCGCGGGTCATCGACGGCACCGGGGGCCCGTCCCGGCGGGCCGATGTCGGCGTCAGCCGGGGCCGGATCGCCGCGATCGGCCGGGTGGACTCCGCCCGGCGGACGGTCGACGCGACCGGCCTGGCGCTGGCCCCCGGCTTCATCGACATGCACGCCCACAGCGACCTCGCGCTGCTGACCGATCCCGGGCACACCGCCAAGGCCGCCCAGGGCGTCACGCTGGAGGTGATCGGCCAGGACGGCCTGTCGTACGCCCCCGTGGACGACCGCACCCTCGCCGGCGTCCGGCGGCAGATCACCGGCTGGAACGGCGATCCGCCCGGTCTGGACTACGACTGGCGCAGCGTCGGCGAGTACCTGGACCGCCTCGACCGGGGCATCGCGGTCAACGCCGCCTATCTCGTCCCGCACGGCACCGTCCGGATGCTCGCCGTCGGCTGGGAGGACCGCCCGGCGTCCCCGGCCGAGCTGGCCCGGATGAGGCAGCTGGTCGCCGAGGGCCTGGAGCAGGGCGCGGTCGGCCTGTCCTCGGGGCTGACGTACACCCCCGGGATGTACGCCTCCGACGCCGAAATCACCGAGCTGTGCCGCGTGGTGGCCCGCTACGGCGGCTACTACTGCCCGCACCACCGCAGTTACGGCGCCGGGGCCCTGCGGGCGTACGAGGAGACGCTCACCGTCGCCCGCCGGGCGGGCTGCGCCCTCCATCTCGCCCACGCCACCATGAACTTCGAGGAGAACCGGGGCCGGGCCCCGGAGCTGGTCGCGCTGCTGGACCGGGCGCTGGCCGAGGGCGCGGACATCACCCTGGACACCTATCCCTACCTGCCCGGATGCACCACGCTCGCCGCGATGCTGCCGAGCTGGGCCGCCGAGGGCGGCCCGGAGGCGACCCTCGCCCGGCTGCGGGACGACGCCACTGCGGAGCGGATCCGGCACATTATGGAGACCGAGGGGTCCGACGGCTGCCACGGCGTGCCGATGGACTGGTCGACGATCGAGATCTCCGGGGTGTCCGACCCGGCCCTGGCCCGGTACGTCGGCAGGCGCGTCCCGGACTTCGCCACCGCCCGCCGGCTGCTGCTGGAGGACCGGCTCGCCCCGTCGATCCTCCAGCACGTCGGTCACGAGGAGAACGTCCGGGCGATCATGCGTCACCCGGCCCACACCGGTGGCAGTGACGGTCTGCTCACCGGCGACAAGCCGCATCCCCGTTCGTACGGCACCTTCCCCCGCTACCTCGGCCACTACGCCCGCGACCTGGGCGTCCTGGGTCTTGAGGAGTGCGTCGCCCATCTGACCGGCCGTCCCGCCGCGCGTCTGCGGCTGCCCGACCGGGGCCTGGTCCGGGTGGGCCACCGCGCCGACCTCGTCCTGTTCGACCCCGCGACCGTCGGCTCGGCCGCCACCTTCGAGCGGCCCCGGGCCCTGCCGCGGGGCATCCCGCACGTGCTGATCGACGGCCGGTTCGTCATGGAGGACGGCCGCCGCACGGACGCCCTCGTGGGCCGGTCCGTCCGGCGACGTGGCCCAAAGCACGGTGCGTCGGCGGTTACGGCCCCGTAAGCTCCCTGACATGCAGGTGATCCAGTCCACGAAGCTCGCCAACGTCTGCTACGACATCCGGGGTCCGGTGCTGGAGGAGGCGATGCGGCTGGAGGCGACGGGCCATCGCATCCTCAAGCTGAACACCGGCAATCCGGCGGCGTTCGGCTTCGAGTGCCCGCCGGAGATCCTGGAGGACATGCTCCGCACCCTGGGCGGGGCGCACGGTTACGGCGACTCCAAGGGCATCCTGCCTGCCCGGCGCGCGATCATGCAGCACTACCAGACCAAGGGCGTCGATCTGGACGTCGAGGACATCTTCCTCGGCAACGGGGTGTCCGAGCTGATCCAGATGTCGATGCAGGCCCTGCTGGACGACGGCGACGAGGTGCTGATCCCCTCGCCGGACTACCCGCTGTGGACGGCGGCGGTCTCCCTGTCGGGCGGTACCCCCGTGCACTACCGCTGCGACGAGCAGGCGGACTGGTACCCGGACCTGGCCGACATCGAGCGGAAGATCACCGACCGCACCAAGGCCATGGTCATCATCAACCCCAACAACCCCACCGGCGCCGTCTACGACGACCGGCTGCTGAGCGAGCTGACCGACATCGCCCGCCGCCACAACCTGGTGGTCTGCAGTGACGAGATCTACGACAAGATCCTCTACGACGACGTCACCCACACCCCCACCACCGTCATCGCCCCCGATCTGCTGACGCTGACCTTCAACGGCCTGTCCAAGGCCTACCGGGTGGCCGGCTACCGCAGCGGCTGGCTGGCGGTCTGCGGCCCCAAGGCGCACGCGTCCAGTTATCTGGAGGGGCTGACGATCCTGGCCAACATGCGGCTGTGCGCGAACGTACCGGCGCAGCACGCCGTGGCGACGGCGCTCGGCGGGCGGCAGTCGATCAAGGACCTGGTGCTGCCCGGCGGCCGGCTGGTCGAGCAGCGGGACGTGGCGTACGAGCTGCTGACCCGGATCCCCGGCGTCTCCTGCGTCAAGCCCAAGGGGGCACTGTACGCGTTCCCGCGGCTCGACCCGAAGGTCTTCAAGATCAAGGACGACCAGCAGATGGTCCTGGACCTGCTGCGGTCCGAACGGATCCTGGTGGTCCAGGGCACGGGCTTCAACTGGCCGGAGCCGGACCACTTCCGGCTGGTGACGCTGCCGAGCAAGGAGGATCTGGCGGAGGCCGTCACCAGGATCGGCAACTTCCTGGACGGCTACAGCCAGCCGTAGCCCGACAGGCCGGTGGCCCGGCAGCCCGGAACCGGCAGCCCGGGCCCGGCAGCCCGGAGCCCTCGCCTTTTAGACGCTGTCTAAGTTAGGATGTTCTCCTGAAAGCAGGAGGAGTGCATCCCATGTACGAACCGATACGCACCAGATCGGTCCACAGCGTGGCGGCCACGACGACTCCGGCATTCCCGAGGCGCAGCCGGGACGAGGAGCTGGACTTCCAGCTCGCCGGTCATCTGTCCGCACTGCTCGCCGTCACCGACGAGCTGCGCGCCCTCGTACCCGGCGACGACATCGGCCGGGCGGCCGAGGAACTCGCCGCGTGCGTGGCACGACTGCGTCAGGGCCGCTCCCCGGCCCGGCTCCCGCTGCCCGCCGCCGTGGTGGGCACGGACCCGGCCGGCCCGGAGCGGATCGCCGCACTCCACCGGCGCGCACAGGCGCTGGCGGGGCGGGCCCTGGTCGTCGCGGCGTCCCGTCAGGACACCGCCGCCGCGATGCTGGCCGCGAAGCGGCTGGACGCGCACGAGGCCGCCGCGGCGGCCTGAGCGATACGCGTAACCGCGCGGAACCGTGCGGAGCGCAGGCCGAGGGCCCGGGACATCACTGATGTCCCGGGCCCTCGGTGCGAGGGTCGGCCCGGCCCCGCGGCAGGGGTTCGTGGTCGGGGATCCCCGTACCGCCGGGGCCGTCGCCCACCACCGGTCCACCCGCCCGCGCCGCACGCGCGGGGAGGATCGGGCGGACCGGAAACCGCGGTCTGCCGGGTCAGCCCAGGCGCGCGACAAGCGCGCGGTACTCGTCCCACAGCTCCTTGGGGGTGTGGGACCCGAAGGTCTCCAGGTGCTGGGGGATGAGGGAGGCCTCCTCCCGCCAGACCTCGACGTCGACCGACAGGAGCAGGTCCAGGTCCTCCTGGGAGATCTTCAGACCGTCCGTGTCGAGGGCGCCCTCGGCCGGCAGGATGCCGATCGGGGTCTCGACGCCCTCGGCGACACCGTTGAGGCGGTCGACGATCCACTTCAGGACGCGGCTGTTCTCGCCGAAGCCCGGCCACACGAAGCGGCCCTCGGCGTCCTTGCGGAACCAGTTGACGTAGTAGATCTTCGGCAGCTTGGACCCGCGTCCCTCGCGCTCCGCGTCCTGGCCGAGCTTGACCCAGTGGGCCATGTAGTCGCCCATGTTGTAGCCGCAGAAGGGCAGCATGGCGAAGGGGTCGCGGCGCAGCTCGCCGACCTTGCCCTCGGCCGCCGCGGTCTTCTCGCTGGCGACGTTGGCGCCGAGGAAGACGCCGTGCTGCCAGGTGAAGGACTCGGTGACCAGCGGCACGGCCGAGGCCCGGCGGCCGCCGAAGAGGATGGCCGAGATCGGCACGCCCTTGGGGTCCTCCCACTCGGGCGCGATGATCGGGCACTGGCCGGCCGGGGTGGTGAAGCGGGCGTTGGGGTGGGCGGCCGGGGTGCCGGACTCCGGCGTCCAGTCGTTGCCCTTCCAGTCGGTCAGGTGGGCCGGGGCCTCCTCGGTGAGGCCCTCCCACCAGACGTCGTTGTCGTCGGTGAGGGCGACGTTGGTGAAGACCGAGTTGCCCCACAGCGTCTTGATGGCGTTGGCGTTGGTCGCCTCGCCGGTGCCGGGGGCGACGCCGAAGAAGCCGGCCTCGGGGTTGATCGCGTACAGCTGGCCGTCCTCGCCGAAGCGCATCCAGGCGATGTCGTCGCCGATGGTCTCCACCGTCCAGCCGGGGATGGTGGGCTCCAGCATGGCCAGGTTGGTCTTGCCGCAGGCGCTGGGGAAGGCGGCGGCGATGTACTTGACGGCCTCGGTGCCGCCGCGCGGCGGGGTGAGCTTGAGGATGAGCATGTGCTCGGCGAGCCAGCCCTCGTCACGGGCCATGACCGAGGCTATGCGCAGCGCGTAGCACTTCTTGCCCAGCAGCGCGTTGCCGCCGTAGCCGGAGCCGTAGGACCAGATCTCACGGCTCTCGGGGAAGTGCGAGATGTACTTGGTGGAGTTGCAGGGCCACGGCACGTCGGCCTGGCCCTCGGCGAGCGGGGCGCCGACGCTGTGCACGGCCTTGACGAAGAAGCCGTCCTCGCCGAGCTCGTCCAGCACCTCCTGGCCCATGCGGGTCATGGTGCGCATGGCGGTGGCGACGTACGCGGAGTCGGTGATCTCGACGCCGATGGCCGACAGCTCCGAGCCCAGCGGGCCCATGCAGAAGGGCACGACGTACATCGTGCGGCCGCGCATCGAGCCGTGGAAGAGGCCCTTCTCCCCGGAGGGGGCGCCCTCACCCGTGAAGATGGCACGCATCTCGTCGGGGTGCTTCCAGTGGTTGGTGGGGCCCGCGTCCTCCTCCTTCTCGGAGCAGATGAAGGTGCGGTCCTCGACACGAGCGACGTCGGTCGGGTCGGAGGCGGCGTAGTACGAGTTGGGGCGCTTGACCGGGTCGAGCTTGCGGAACGTGCCCTTTTCGACGAGTTCGTCGGCAAGACGTCCGTACTCGCTCTCCGAGCCGTCGCACCACACGATCTCGTCGGGCTGGGTCAGCTCGGCGATCTCGCCGACCCATGCGATCAGGTCCTGGTGATTGGTGGGAGCCGCTTTGACGCGCGCCACGATCGCTCCGATCCGCCAGGTGTGCACTCACCCGGCGTGTGTTGTTTGAGGGTGTTGAACCGCTGTTGTCGGCCCCTTGGGGGCTGCGACCCGGATGCCGCTTCGTGGGATGCTCATCCGGTGCCGACCGCACTCATATGAGTATCGGGACATCGAACGGGATCTGTCCAGGGCACGAGGGGTGAGCATCGCCACTCGTAACACTCGGAGCTACGGACGCGTAACCTACGGTGGCGTAGCTAGCATTGACCGCATGACGACGGTCGACCAGACTTCTTCCGTGACCCCCGACGTGAGCGAACTCGCCCTGGCGCATCCGATAAAGCCCAAGCTCAGGGGGTGGCTGCACGCCGGGATGTTTCCGGCCGCGCTGATCGCCGGCGTCACACTGACCGCGTTCGCCGAGAGCACCAGGGGCCGGATCGCCTGCGCGGTCTTCACCGTCACCGCCTGCGCGCTCTTCGGGGTCAGCGCCCTGTACCACCGGGGCGAGTGGGGCCCGCGCGGCGAGGCGATCCTGCGCCGCCTGGACCACGCGAACATCTTCCTGATCATCGCCGGAACGTATACACCGCTGACGATCCTGCTGCTGGACGGCGGCAAACGGGACGTCCTGCTGTGGCTGGTGTGGGCCGGGGCACTGGCCGGCATAGCGTTCCGGGTCTTCTGGGTGGGCGCGCCGCGGTGGCTCTACACCCCCTGCTACATAGCGCTGGGCTGGGCGGCGGTCTTCTTCCTGCCCGACTTCATGCGCAGCGGCGGCATCGCGGTGATGGCGCTGATCATCGTCGGCGGCCTGCTCTACAGCGCGGGCGCGGTGATCTACGGCACCAAGCGACCGAACCCGTCACCGCGCTGGTTCGGCTTCCACGAGGTCTTCCACTCCCTCACCCTGGCGGCGTTCGTCGCGCACTACGTCGGGATCTCCCTGGTGGCCTACACCCACACATAGGGCCCGGGCGCCCGACCCGCGGCTTCCAGCCCCGCTCCCGGAACCCCGGGGGCGGGGCTTTCGCGTACCCGAAATGATGGCTACTCTCTTTTGAGAGTCACTGTCACTTGATAGTGACTCTCGATACGGCCGCGGCTATCCGCACGCTTCACCCGCACCCGCACCCACACCCGCGCTCACGCTCACGCTCACCAGGAGACCTGTCATGACGACGACGGAACCGCAGGCAGCGCCGGAGGAAGAGCGCGACCCGCGCCGCTGGTGGGCACTGGGCGCCCTGGTGGCCAGCATGATCGTCCTCGGCTTCGACATGACGATCCTCAACGTCGCCCTGCCCAGCATGGCCACCCAGCTCGGCGCCGACACCGGCGACCAGCAGTGGATCGTCGACGGCTACACCGTCGTCTTCGCCGCCGTCATGCTCCCCGCCGGGCTGCTGGGCGACCGCTTCGGACGCCGCCGGATGCTCATCGCCGGCCTGGCCGTCTTCCTCGCCGGCTCACTCGTCGGCACCCTCGCCGGCACCCCGGGACCGGTCATCGCCGCCCGTACGGTCATGGGGCTCGGCGCCGCCTTCGTGATGCCGCTCGCCCTGTCCGTACTGCCCTCGCTCTTCGGCCCCGAGGAGCGCGGCAAGGCGGTCGGCGCGGTCACCGCGGCCATGGCCCTGGGCATGCCGCTCGGGCCGATCATCGGCGGCACCCTGCTCAACCACTTCTGGTGGGGCTCGATCTTTCTGATCAACATCCCGCTGGTCGCCATCGGCATCACCGCCTGCCTGTTCCTGCTGCCCGAGACCCGCGACCCCGCCGCGCCCCGGGTCGACCTGCCCGGCACCGCCCTGTCCGTGACCGGCCTGGGCGCCCTCGTCTTCGGCATCATCGAGGGCCCGCGCCGGGGCTGGAGCGACCCGCTGGTGCTGCTCACGCTCTTCGCCGCCGTCGCCCTGCTCACCGGGCTCGTACTGCGCGAGCGCCGCACCGAGCGGCCCCTGCTCGACCTGGAACTGCTGCGGCACCGCGGCTTCCTGTGGAACGGCGTCTCGGCGACCCTGGTCACCTTCATCCTCACCGGGCTGCTCTTCCTGGTCCCGCAGTACCTGCAGGTCGTCCTCGGCAACGACGCCTTCGGCACCGGCGTCCGGCTGCTGCCCCTGATGGGCGGCCTGCTCGTCGCGTCGCGCGGCAGCGCCCCGCTGGCCAGGCGGTTCGGGCCGCGCCCGGTGATCACCGCCGGGCTGCTCACCCTGGCGGCCGCCGCCGTACTCGGCTCCCGTACGACCGCCTCCGACGGCTACGGCACCACCGCGCTGTGGCTGTCCATCACCGGCTTCGCCTTCGGGTTCGCCATGATCCCCGCCATGGACGCCGCCCTGGGCGCCCTCCCGCGCGACCGGGCCGGCAGCGGCTCCGGGCTGCTGATGACGCTCCGCCAGACCGGCGGCGCCATCGGCGTCGCCATCCTCGGCAGTGTCGTCGCGGGCGCCTACGCCGGCCACCTCGACACCACGGGGCTGCCCGCGACCGCCGCGCACACCGCCGCCGACTCGGTCGGCGCCGCCCACGCCGTCGCCGCCGCACTCGGCGACCCGGCGCTCGCGGCCGCCGCCGACGCCGCGTACGTCCACGGCATGAACCTCGCCCTGCTCACCTGCGCGGCCGCCGCCCTGGCCACCGCCGTGCTGGTGGCGATCTTCCTGCCGAACCCCAGGACGGCCGCCGCACCCGAGGCCGGCACCGGAGCCGGCACCGGAGCCGCGCCCGTGGCCGCAGAACCGGCCGATGCCTGACAATAGCGACCATGACTGCCCCCAAGACCGGCCTGCGCGAACGCAAGAAGATCCAGACCCGCCAGGCCATCCGCCGCGCCGCGTACCGCCTCTTCGACGAACAGGGCTACGACGGCACCACGGTGGAGCAGATCGCGGCGGCGGCCGACGTCTCGGCCAGCACGGTGTTCCGCTACTTCCCGACCAAGGAGGACATCGTCCTCACCGACGAGTACGACCCGCTCATCGAGGCCGCCCTCCGGGCCCGGCCCGCCGACGAGCCGATCGTCGAGTCGGTGCGCGAGGCCGTACTCGGGCTGCTCCACGAGCAGTTCACCGAGGAACGGGAGGAGATGGTCCAGCGGCTGCGGCTGGCCGAGGACGTCCCCGCCGTCCGGGCCAGGCTGGGCGAGCACATGGCGGTGTCCTGCGGCCTGATGAGCGACGCCCTCGCCGGGCGCCGCCCGGTCGCCGGCCACCATGTCGACAGGGCGGAGATCCGGATCGTCGTCGCCGCGATCACAGGGGCCTGGAGCGAGGGCATGATGCAGTGGATCCAGGGCGGTGCGGTCGAGGACCTCTCCCAGGTACTCGACCGCACCCTGCGGGCCCTCGCCGCCAACTTCCGCCTGTAGCGCGGGCCGGGGGCGCTCAGCGCGCCGCCGCGCCCACCTGCTGCCGCAGGACGTCGGCGTCCGTGGTGGGCGCGGCACAGACGAAGTGCCGGCACACATACGCCGCCGGCCGCCCGTCCACCAGGGGCCGGCCGGCCAGCAGCGCGAACTCGCCGCTGTCCGGCTCACCGGCGGCGACCACCGCGCCCGGCGCCGTACCGAGCAGCGCGGCCCGGTGCAGGTCGGCGGCGGCCGCGTCCCCGGCCGCACCGACCACCGCGACCTCCCGGGGCCCGTCCACCGCCGCCTCGCCGACCGCCAGCCCCCAGCCGATGAACCGGGGCACCCGCCCGGCCAGCGCCCCCACCACGCCCAACGCCCGCTCGGCGGCGTCCCGGTGGGCAGCGGAGCCGGTGTGGGCGGCGTAGGAAAGCAGGGCCCCGGCCGCCGCCGTCCAGCCGGAGGGCGCCGCGTTGTCCGTCGGGTCCTGGGGACGCCGGATCAGCGCCTCGGCGTCGTCGGCGGTGTCGTAGAGCGTGCCGTCCTCACCCACGAAGTGCCGCAGTACGGAGTCCAGGAGCAGCCCGGCGAAGTCGAGCCACACCCCCTCCCCCGTCACCCCGGCCAGGGTCAGGAAGCCCTCCGCGACATCGCCGTAGTCCTCCAGGACACCGCCGTGCGGGCCGGCCTCGCCGTCCCGGGAGGTCCGGGCGAGCCGGCCGTGCTCGTCCATGTGGACCCGTACGAGCAGGTCCGCCGCGTCGACCGCCGCCGCCACCAGGTCCGGCCGCTCGAAGTACGCCCCGGTCTCCGCCAGCGCGGCCACCGCCAGCCCGTTCCAGGCCGCGACCGCCTTGTCGTCCCGCCCGGGACGCGGCCGGGCCTCCCGCGCCGCCAGCAGCCGTTCCCGTACCGAGGCGATCCGCTCGGCGTCCGCGAGGCCGCCGCCCACCAGCCGCAGCACGGACGCCCCCTCCTCGAAGGTGCCCTCGTCCGTCACACCGAAGTACTCGGCGGCCAGGGCCGCGTCGTCCTCGCCGAGCACCTCGCGCAGCTGGGCCGGCGTCCACACGTAGAACGCGCCCTCGGTGCCCTCGCTGTCCGCGTCCAGCGCGGAGGCGAAAGCGCCGTCCGCCGTGCGCAGTTCCCGCACCATGAAGTCGGCCGTCCCGACCGCGACCCGCCGCGCCTCCTCGGACCCGGTGGCCCGCCACAGGTGGGCGTAGACCCGGCACAGCAGCGCGTTGTCGTAGAGCGTCTTCTCGAAGTGCGGGACGGTCCACTCCCGGTCGACCGAGTAACGCGCGAAACCGCCGCCGAGCTGGTCGTGGATACCGCCCCTGGCCATCGCCTCGCAGGTGTCCCGGGCCATCTCCAACGCGCCCTCGGCACCGGTCCTGGCGTGGTGCCGCAGCAGGAACTCCAGCGCCATGGACGGCGGGAACTTCGGCGCGCCCCCGAACCCGCCGCGCACCTCGTCGTACTCCCGGGTCAGCCCCAGCAGCGCCGCCGCCAGCTCCTGCTCACCGGGCGGCGCGACCCCCTCGTACGCCAGGGCCCGGCCGCCCAGGTCCTTCACCACGCGCGCCGCGACCTCGTCGACCTCTTCCCGGCGGTCCCGCCAGGCGCTCACCACACCCTCCAGCACCTGACGGAACGAGGGCATGCCGTGGCGCGGCGCGGGCGGGAAGTACGTACCGAAGTAGAAGGGCTCGGCCTCCGCCGTCAGGAACACGGTCATCGGCCAGCCGCCCTGCCCGGTCGCCGCCTGCACCGCCTCCATGTAGACGGCGTCGACATCGGGCCGCTCCTCGCGGTCGACCTTCACCGGCACGAAGTGCTCGTTGAGATACTCGGCCAGCCCGGCGTCCTCGAAGGACTCATGGGCCATCACATGACACCAGTGGCAGCTGGAGTACCCCACGCTCAGCAGCACCGGCACCCCGCGCTCGCGCGCTTCCCCGAACGCCTCTTCCCCCCACGGCCACCAGTCGACGGGGTTGTCGGCGTGCTGCAGGAGGTACGGCGACTGGGAACCAGCCAGTCGATTCATGGTTCCACTCTGCCATGCCGGCGTCGCCGGCCCGGCCACTGCACCGCTGCCACTCTGCCGGATCCAGCCGCTGTTCCGTCAACGAGCCATGGCTCGGTCGATTTCCCGTACTCGTTCACGCAGCCGCCTGCCCTGCGCGTCGCCCTGGTCGACCAGGCCGGGGAACGCGGGGACCTGGACATCCCGCTCGCCTTGCGCCGCGACACCCGGATCCGCCCAGTCCGGTTCGATGGCCGCCCGCTCCGCGAGAGCGAGCACCATGACGACGAAGCCCTCGGAAAGTGCCCGGATGACGGCGTGCCAGGTGTGCCGGTGCTGTGCCAGAAGAGCGGAGGCGAAGACCCCGAACGCTACGGGTTCGACCTGGCACTCGTCGTTCTCCATCGGGCCGATTCCAGCGGGAAGACCCAGCTCCGCCTCGAAGACGGCCAGCTGGCCGAGGAACAATCGAGCCGCCCCGTTCGACGGATTCCACAACGTCTCGCCACCGAGGTCGAAGTACTGGCTCATGCTTGAGCCCCCTGTGTATGAAGCGCCGGCGTAACCAGCATGCGCCTGGCAGATGCGGCAGAGGGCACGTGGCAGAGCCCCACGACATAAGGGGGGTATGCCCCGGGTAAGCCCGCCGGCCCGGACTGTAATAGTTCTTGTCGTACACTGGCCTCATGCAGACGAACCGAACTGGGACGACCGAGAACATCTCCGTGTCCTTGCCCTCGGAACTGGTCGGAGCGCTGCGCGAGCGCGCCGGCCGACGTGGCGTGTCCGCCTACATCACCGAAGCGGTCCGGCACCAGCTCGCCATGGACGGCCTGGCCGAGATCGTCGCCGACCACGAGGCCGAGCACGGCGCCCTCACCGATCAGGAGATCGATGCGGCGCACCGTGAACTCTTCGGCGAAGAGCAGCAGTCCCATGGAACCGGACAGAACACCGCGTGAAGGAGCCCGCAGCCCGATCCCTGGTCCTCGACTCCCAGGCACTGTCCCTCCTGCTCGGCAACGACCGGCAGATGGTCATCCGCATCGAGGCATCCCGCCGGGCGGGTGTGCCGGTCCTCGTCTCCGTTCTCACCGTGGTGGAGGCCGTCCACGGCACAACGGATGTCGCCCGGCTCAACTGGATCCTCTCCCGGCTCCAGGTCGAGCCGGTCAGCCAAGCCGACTCGGTGACCGCCGTGCGCCTGCTGCTGGACGCGGGTGGCCTCCACGGACACAAGTACGCGATCGACGCTCTCGTCGCCGCGATGGCCCTGCGCTCCCCGGCCCCCGTTCTGGTCCTCACCTCGGACCGTGACGACTGGTCGAAACTGTGCGGGGGCCGCGTAGGCATCGTCGATGTCTGACGGACCCGGACCACTGCCCTTACGTACCCGTGGCGTTCCTACGCCCGTTCCGGCGCGGCACCGGCCGGGGGCCTACCGCTCGCGCTCGGCACTGCCCGCCCCACCGGCCGGAGCGGGCTGCTCCGAAACCGTCGCCTCCGCCACCGACTCCGCCGGCTGCTCGAAGTCGATCTTCTTGAACTGCTTGTTCATGTTCTTCATCAGCCACCACAGCGCGAGGCCGATGCAGGCGAAGATGACGAATCCGAGAAGCCCCGGCGTCACCTTGTTCTCGTCGAGGTCCTTGACGGCCAGAGGGACGAGCTGGGCGGCGGCCGTGCCGAAAGTGGAGTTCACGGGAACCATTGTCTACCCCGCCTCGCGGATGCCCGCGAAGAGGTCGGACTCTGGCAGCGAGGTGTCCACGCGGGACTGCGCCAGCTCGTAGTCCTCGGTGGGCCAGACCTCCTTCTGGATGTGCATGGGGACGTGGAACCAGGCACCGTCGGGGTCGATCTGGGTGGCGTGGGCGAGCAGCGCCTTGTCGCGGATCTCGAAGAACTCCGCGCAGGGCACATGGGTGGTGATGGAGCGCTCGGGCCGGTCGAAGCTCTTCCAGCGCTCCAGCCACTCGCCGTAGGGGGATTCGAGGCCGCGCGCGAGCAGGGCCTCGTGGAGGGCGACGGTGCGCTGCCGGTTGAAGCCCTGGTTGTAGTAGAGCTTGAGCGGGGTCCAGGGCTCACCCGCGTCGGGGTAGCGCTCGGGGTCGCCGGCGGCCTCGAAGGCGGCCATGGAGATCTTGTGGGTCATGATGTGGTCGGGGTGCGGGTAGCCGCCGTTCTCGTCGTACGTGGTGATCACGTGGGGACGGAACTCCCGGATCAGCTTCACCAGGGTGCCGGCCGCCTCGTCGACGTCCTGGAGGGCGAAACAGCCCTCGGGAAGCGGGGGCAGCGGGTCGCCCTCGGGGAGGCCGGAGTCGACGTAGCCCAGCCAGGACTGGCCGACGCCGAGGATCTCGCGGGCCTCGTCCATCTCCCTGGCACGGACCTCGTGGATGTTGGCCTCGATATAGGGGTCGCCCTGGAGCTTGGGATTGAGCACGGAACCGCGCTCACCGCCCGTGCAGGTGGCGACCAGGACCTCCACCCCCTCGGACACGTACTTCGCCATGGTGGCCGCGCCCTTGCTCGACTCGTCGTCGGGGTGGGCGTGGACGGCCATCAGTCGCAACTGCTCGGTCAAGGCTCGATCCTCTGTCATCGGTCGTGGAAGCGGCTTCTATAGTGACCGAAGCGAGGGCCTGTTTAATCCCGAGGCCCGCTCCCAGGAGGATTCGACACATGACCGCCATCCGCGAGGCGCTGCCGGAGGGGCGTTACGGCCGTGGCCGCTCCGATGCCCAGGCCGACCGCACCCTGAGGCGGGTGGGCGCGGTGCTGGCGGTGCTCGCGGTGCTCCTGGTGGGCTGGTACGGGTGGGCGAAGATCACCGGGACGCAGGTCAGCGGCCAGGTGATCGCCTTCGACGTGGTCTCCGACCAGGCCGTCCAGGTACATGTCGAGGTCCGCAAGGACACCGATGTCACGGGGGTGTGCACCCTGCGCTCGGTGGCCGAGGACGGCACCGAGGTGGGCCGCCGGGATCTGCGGCTGACCGAACACAGCAGCCGCATCGACACCGTGGTCACCATCCGCACCACGGCTCGCGGCACCAGTGCCGAACTGGTCGGCTGTCAGGCCGGCTGAACCGCCCCCGGCCGCCTTTCCTCTCGCCCATCGAGGGCGGAAATTGTTACGCTCGTGGTTTCGCCCTCCCGCGAAGACGCATGTTTTCGGGTAGGGCGTTGATTTGTAAAGCAAGCGCAAGCCAAGCACCGACGAGGAGCACCTGTGACCCAGACCGGCGACAGCGTCACCTGGCTGACCCAGGAGGCGTACGACCAGCTCAAGGCCGAGCTGGAGCATCTGTCTGGTCCCGCACGCGCCGAGATCGTTGCCAAGATCGAGGAAGCCCGCCAGGAAGGCGATCTCAAGGAGAACGCCGGTTACCACGCGGCACGCGAGGACCAGGGCAAACTGGAGCTCCGGATTCGTCAGCTGATCCAGCTCCTGGAGCACGCGAAGGTCGGCGAGGCCCCTGCCGACAACGGCGTGGTCGCTCCCGGCACGGTCGTCACCATCGCCTTCGACGGCGACCCGGACGACACGCTGACCTTTCTGCTGGGCTCGCGCGAGTACGTCTCGTCCGACCTGGACATCTATTCGCCGCAGTCCCCGCTGGGCTCGGGTGTCAACGGCCGCAAGGCCGGTGACGAAGCGGTCTACGACCTGCCGAACGGCAAGAAGGCCTCGGTGAAGATCCTCGCGGTCAAGCCTTACCAGGCCTGAGGCGGCCGCTGACACCCCGGCCCCCTGACCGCGCGGAGCCCCCGGTCCGTACCTCGGGTACGGACCGGGGGCTCTGTCATGGCCGGGACGGCCGGGGCAGGCTCAGGAGGTGGCGGAGCGGTACTTGCTGACCGCCAGCGTCCGGAAGAGCGCGATGATCGCGACGGACCAGATCAGCGAGGCCCAGACCGGGTGCTGCATCGGCCAGGCGTCGGAGGCCGACACTCCCGGGTTGCCGAACAGCTCACGGCAGGCCTGCACGGTGGCGCTGAACGGGTTCCAGTCCGCGATGTGCCGCAGCCAGGGCGTCATCTGGCTGGAGTCCACGAAGGCGTTCGACACGAACGTCAGCGGGAACAGCCAGATCAGCCCGCCCGAGGTGGCCGCCTCCGGGGTGCGGACCGACAGGCCGATCAGCGCGCCGATCCACGAGAAGGCGTAGCCGAGCAGGAGCAGCAGCGCGAAGCCGCCGAGGGCCTTGGGGATGCCCTCGTGGACCCGCCAGCCGACGATCAGGGCGACCACGGCCAGGACGACCAGGGTCAGCGCGGTCTGTACGGAGTCGGCCAGGGTGCGGCCGGTGAGGACCGCGCCGCGGGCCATCGGCAGCGACCGGAAGCGGTCGACCAGGCCCTTGTGCATGTCGTCGGCGATGCCCGCGCCGGCGCCCGCGGTGGCGAAGGTGACGGTCTGGGCGAAGATGCCGGCCATCAGGAACTCGCGGTACACACTCGCGCTCGTGGTGCCGCCGACGTTCATCGAACCGCCGAAGACATAGCTGAACAGCACCACGAACATGATCGGCTGGATCATCCCGAAGATGATCACTTCCGGGATGCGCATCATGCGGATCAGATTGCGCTTGGCGAGCACCAGCGAGTCGCGCAGGGACTGGCTGAGCGCGTTGCGCCGCCGGCCCACGACCGGGGCCGTACTGACGGCGGTCATGCGGCGTCCTCCTCTTCCTTCAGCTCCGCGACGTGGCCCGTCAGCGAGATGAACACGTCGTCCAGGGTCGGGCGGCGCAGCCCGATGTCGTCGATCTCGATGCCGCGGGCGTCCAGCTCACGGATCACCTCGGCGAGCAGCTTGGCGCCGCCCGTCACCGGGACGGTGATCTGCCGCATGTGGTCCTCGACCTTCGCGGCGCCCTTCCCGAAGCCGCTGAGGACCTCGGTGGCCTGCGCGAGGCGCTCGCGGTCGTGCACGACGACCTCGACCCGCTCGCCGCCGGTGCGGGCCTTGAGCTCGTCCGAGGTGCCGCGGGCGATCACCTTGCCGTGGTCGATCACGCAGATGTTGTGCGCGAGCCGGTCGGCCTCCTCCAGGTACTGCGTGGTGAGCAGCAGTGTCGTGCCGCCCGCGACCAGGTCCTGGATCACGTCCCACAGCGCGAGCCGGTTGCGCGGGTCCAGGCCGGTGGTGGGCTCGTCCATGAACATCACCGGCGGCCTGACGACCAGGGCGGCGGCGAGGTCCAGCCGGCGGCGCATACCGCCGGAGTAGGTCTTGGCGGGCCGGTCGGCGGCGTCGGCGAGGTTGAACCGGTCCAGCAGCTCGACCGCCCGGGCCTTCGCGTCCCGGCCGGTCATCTGGTAGAGCTGGCCGACCATCTGGAGGTTCTCCCGGCCGGTCAGGTACTCGTCGACCGCGGCGAACTGGCCGGACAGGCCAATCTTGCGGCGTACCTCGTCGGGTTGCCGGAGGACGTCCACCCCGGCCACGACGGCCCGGCCGCTGTCGGGCCTGAGCAGCGTCGTCAGCACCCGCACGGCGGTGGTCTTGCCGGCGCCGTTCGGACCCAGCAGTCCCAGTACCGTGCCTTCCGGCACGTCCAGATCCACTCCGTCCAGTGCGCGTACGTCTCCGAAGGTCTTCACCAGGCCTTCGGCGTGGATGGCGCCTGTCATGCCGTGTCTCCCGTCCAGGGTTGCCCTGCGTACGTCGTGATGCCGGGGCAGCAGCCCGCTCCCGAACGCATCGCGAGCGAGCATCCCAGACGCGATATATCGCGTCAACCGTTTTTCGCGTACGGCTCCGCCATCGCTGTCCACGGTGCCATGAGGCACTGACAACGACGTGATTGCAGGGGGTTCAGGGGGCCAGGGGGTTCAGGGGTCCACGGGGTTCAGGGGTCCAGGGGGTTCACGGCCCCGGCGGAGCGCCTCGGCGAACTGTTCAGCGGACCGCGTACCCCGCCTCGCGCAGCGACGAGGCGACCGCCTCGCAGTGCTCGGGGCCCTTGGTCTCCAGCTGGAGTTCCACCTCGGCCTCGGTCAGGCCCAGCCGGGGATCGGTCCGTACGTGCGCGATGTCCAGGACGTTCGCGTCGCTGTGCGAGAGCACCTCCAGCAGGGCCGCCAGCGCCCCCGGGCGGTCGGTGAGCCGCAGCCGCAGCGAGAGGTAGCGCCCGGCGGCGGCCATGCCGTGCCGCAGGATGCGCTGCATCAGCAGCGGGTCGACGTTGCCGCCGCTGAGGACCGCCACCACGGGCCCCTGGCCGGCGAAGGCCTCGGGGTGCCCCAGGAGGGCCGCCACGGGGCTGGCGCCGGCCGGCTCGACGACCAGCTTGGCGCGCTCCAGGCACAGCAGCAGCGCGCTGGACAGGTCGTCCTCGGAGACCGTGAGGACCTCGTCCACCAGATCGCGCACCACGGTGAACGGCACATCGCCCGGCCGGCCGACCTTGATGCCGTCGGCCATGGTGGCGACCGTGTCGAGCTGGACCGGGTACCCGGCGGCCAGCGAGGGCGGATACGCGGCCGCACCGGCCGCCTGCACGCCCACCACCCGTACGTCGGGCCGCAGGCACTTGACGGCGAGCGCCACACCCGCCGCGAGGCCGCCGCCGCCGATGCCCACCACGACGGTGCGGACCTCGGGACACTGCTCCAGGATCTCCAGGCCGACCGTGCCCTGCCCGGCGATGATGTCGGGGTGGTCGAAGGGGTGGATGACGACGGCGCCCGTCCGGTCCGCGTACGCCTGCGCGGCGCGCAGCGACTCGTCGACCACCTCACCCTCCAGCCGGACCTCCGCGCCGTAGTCGTGGGTCGCCGCGATCTTCGGCAGCGGGGCGCCGACCGGCATGAAGACGGTGGAGCGCACCCCCAGCAGCGACGCGGCCAGCGCGACGCCCTGCGCGTGGTTGCCCGCGCTGGCGGCGACCACACCGGCCGCGCGCTCCTCGGGGCTGAGCCCGGCGATGCGCACGTAGGCGCCGCGCACCTTGAAGGAGCCGGTGCGCTGGAGGTTCTCGCACTTGAAGTGCACCGGGGCGCCGATGAGCGAGGAGAGGAAGCGGCTGCCCTCCATCGGGGTCACCCGCGCGACGCCGGAGAGCATCTTGTGCGCGCCGCGGATGTCGTCGAGCGTGACCGGGTGGGAGACGGCTGCCGTGTGGCTTTCCATGCGCCCAGTCTGGCAGTCCCGGGGCGTTGGCCTGAAACACACCCATGGCTCCCCCTGGCAGGGCGCTAGCGCGGCACAAGCCCGGCGCCCGCAACCAAGCCCCCCGGCTTCTTTTCGCCGGTGGGGTCCGGGCCGCAATCTCTGCGCGTACTCTTCTCCCAACCTTCGCAGGACCGACAGAACGCGAGCATCCGGCCATGCCCATTCCATCGGAGACAACGACCGACCTCCTGGAGCGTCTGCAGCACCAGGTGGCCCTCTTCGCCCGGCGCGCGGAGCAGACGCGCCTGGGCGGGGTGGGCAAGGCGCGCAACTCCATGGACCGGGCCGCCTACCTGCTTCTGAACCGTCTCGACAACGAGGGTCCGATGGGTGTCAAGGCCCTGGCCGAGGGCATGGGGATCGACTCCTCCACCGTCACCCGGCAGGTCGCGCCGCTGGTCGACTCCGGCCTGGTCAAACGCACCTCGCACCCCGAGGACGGCCGTGCGGTGGTGCTGGCGCTGTCCCCTCGCGGGCGCTCCCGGCTGGACGAGGTACGGGCCTCCCGGCAGCAGCTGATGGCCGTCGTCACCGACGGCTGGAGCGAGGACGAGCGGGACACCTTCTGCGAGTTGCTGGGCCGCTTCAACACCGCCCTGTCGGACTACCACGCGGCCGTGACCCAGCCCGAGGAACACACCTCTTGACCTGAGGGCTTCCGCTGCCGTCCCATGGCGCTGTGGGAGAGCGCCGGGCGGCAGCGGAGCGCCTGCGCAGCGCCGAGTTCGAAGCCTTCACGGCGGGCGCGGCAGGCCGGCTCCTGCATGCCGCCACACTCCTGACCGGCGACCCCGCCGACGCCGACGCCCTGCTGTGCGCGGCCCTGACCCGTACGTACGCCGACTGGCGCCGCATGCGCGGCGAGGATCCGTACGCCTACACCAGGGCCGAGCTGGTCCGCCGCTTCGCCCACCGGCCGTGGTGGCGGCGCCCGGGCGGCGGCGTACTGGGCCGGCTGACCCCGCAGGAACGGCTGGTCGTGGTGCTGCGGCTGTACGAGGGCGTGGCCGAGGAGCAGGCCGCCGCCCAGCTGGGACTGCCCGCGGAACGCGTCCGGGCCCTGTGCCTGCGCGCGACGGGCACCCTGCGCAGCAGGCCGCCGGCGCCGCCGGCCGCGCCCTCCTCAACGGTCACGGCCACTTCCTAGCACAGTCCTGTTGACGGACGCACTGTTCGGTATGTCGATTACATTTCCACAAAGTCAAACGGAAACTCTTGACGTTGGATGGGACATACGGCTCTCATTGCTGCCACGCCTGTTCGGTCACGTTTGATTGTGGTGACTTCGGTGTCCCCCGAAGCGCCAGGCGTGGCAGGCGAGCCCACAGGAGCCGATATGCATCTCACCCCCTCAGGCCTGACAGTCCCCGGCCCCAGCCGCCGCACCGTCCTGCGCGGCATCGGTGGCGCGGCAGCGCTCGGCGCAGGCATTCCCCTGCTGAGCGCCTGTGGCGGCAGCACCTCGTCGTCCGGCAGCAAGACGGTCACCCTGGGCTCCAACGGCTCGGACGCTGTGCCCAAGAAGGCGTACGCGAGCATCTACAAGGCGTTCGAGGCGTCCTCCGGGACCACCGTCGACGTCAACACCAAGGATCACAACACCTTCCAGGAGTCGATCAACTCCTACCTCCAGGGCACGCCGGACGACGTGTTCAACTGGTTCGCCGGCTACCGCATGCAGTTCTTCGCGGGCAAGGGCCTGGCGAGCCCGATCGACGACGTGTGGAAGTCGATCAAGGGCAACTTCCCGACCGCCATGCAGGAGCTGAGCAAGGGCCAGGACGGCAAGTTCTACTTCGTGCCGCTCACGACCTACCCCTGGGCGATCTTCTACCGGAAGAGCGTCTTCAAGAAGCACGGCTACGAGGTGCCGACCACCTGGTCCGCCTTCATCGCCCTGTGCAAGCAGATGAAGAAGGACAAGCTGGTCCCGATCGCCTTCGGCGACAAGGACGCGTGGCCCGCCCTCGGCACCTTCGACCAGATCAACTGCCGCACCAACGGCTACGACTTCCACATCTCGCTGATGAAGGGCGAGGCGTCCTGGACCGACGCCAAGACCCGCGCCACCTTCGACAACTGGTCCGAGATCCTGGCCTACCACCAGGACGGCTCCATCGGCCGCACCTGGCAGGACGCGGCGCAGGCCGTGGCCTCCAAGAAGGCCGGCATGTACCTCCTGGGCATGTTCGTCGCCCAGCAGTTCACCAACGCCGACGACCTGGCCGACCTGGACTTCTTCCCCTTCCCCGAGATCGACCCGTCCTTCGGCCAGGACACGGTCGAGGCGCCCACCGACGGCTACATGATGAGCAAGAGCCCCAAGAACCACGCCGGCGCCGTCAAGCTGCTGGAGTTCCTGGGCACCCCGAAGGCCGAGGAGACGTACCTCAAGGCCGACCCGAGTGTCGTCGCCGCCTCCGACAAGGCCAGCACCGACGCGTACTCCGCCCTTCAGAAGAAGGGATACGACCTGATCGCGGGCGCCAAGCACCTCACCCAGTACATGGACCGCGACAGCCGCCCCGACTTCACCTCGACCGTGATGCAGCCCGCGCTCCAGAACTTCGTCCGCAACCCCAAGGGCATCGACAGCCTGCTGTCGTCGATCGAGCGCCAGAAGAAGACGATCTTCGCTTCCTCATGAGTTCCCAGATCACCGGGACCGGGACCGGATCCACCAGCACCCCGGAGGCGGCCGCCACGCCGCCTCCGGGCACCCCCGGAACAGCCCCCGGCAAGAAGCGCCGAGTGCCGCATGGCCACCGGCGCCTGCTCACCCGGCGCGACCGGGTCGCCCTCGGCCTCATGGCCGGCGTACCGACCTTCCTGCACGTCGCCCTGGTGTGGGTCACGGCGCTGGCCTCCATCGCGCTCGCCTTCACCACCTGGGACGGCATCGGCTTCGGCTCCATCAAGTGGGTCGGGTTCGACAACTTCCAGCAGCTGTTCAACGACAACCCGCAGTTCTGGCCGGCGGTCCAGCACAACGTCATCTGGTTTGTCGTCCTGGTGCTGATCCCCACCCCGTTCGGCCTTTTCCTCGCCGTGCAGCTGGACAAGAAGATCCGCTTCACCCGGATCTACCAGACCGCCTTCTTCATGCCGGTCGTCGTGTCGATGGCCGTCACCGGGTTCGTCTGGCAGCTCGTCTACAACCCCGACACCGGCCTCATCAACAGTGTCATCGGGGCGAACAAGCCCGGCCACTACATCGACTGGATCGGCGACCCCCACCTCAACCTCTGGGCCATCCTCGTCGCCGCATCCTGGCGGCACGCCGGCTACATGATGATCCTCTACCTCGCCGGCCTGAAGGGTGTGGACCCCTCGCTGCGCGAGGCCTCCGCGCTGGACGGCGCCAACGAGTGGCAGACCTTCAAGAACGTCATCTTCCCGGTGCTCCGGCCGATCAACACCATCGTGCTGGTCGTCACCATCATCGAGTCGCTGCGCGCCTTCGACCTGGTCTACGTCTTCAACGGCGGCACCCAGGGCACCGAGCTGCTCTCGATCCTGGTCACCAACAACATCATCGGCGAGTCCAGCCGCATCGGCTACGGCTCCGCGATAGCCGTCGTCCTGCTGCTGATCTCCCTCGGCGTGATCATCCCGTACCTGATCAGCACCTTCCGGAAGGAGCGGCGAGCATGAGCGCCTCCGCTGCCGTTCTCCCCAAGACCGGGCGACTCCGCCCCGCCCGGGTGCTGCTGCACGTCTTCCTGGCCGTTACCTCGCTGGCCTGGCTCGCGCCCCTGCTGTGGGCGCTGTACGCCGCCCTGCGGCCGTACGGGGAGACCAGCACCAAGGGCTACGTGTCCTGGCCCAGCAAGCTGAGCCTGGACAACTTCACCAACGCCTTCACCCAGTCCGACATGACGCACTACTTCGGGAACACCCTGCTCATCGCCATCCCGGCGGTGCTGCTGACGCTGTTCCTGTCCTCCTGCGTCGCCTTCTACGTCAGCCGCTTCGACTTCCGGGTCAACCTGTCGCTGCTGCTGGTCTTCACCGCCGGCAACCTGCTCCCCCAGCAGGTCATCATCACCCCGCTCTACCGGCTCTACCTGCTGGTCGACCTCCCCGGCATCACCGCCTCCGGCAAGCTGTACGACTCCGCGCTCGGCCTGGTCCTCATCCACGTGGCCTTCCAGTCCGGCTTCTGCGCCTTCGTACTGAGCAACTACATGCGCTCACTGCCGCACGAGCTGACCGAGGCCGCCCTGGTGGACGGCGCCTCCGTGTGGCGCCTGTACTGGCAGATCGTGCTGCCGCTGTGCAAGCCCGCGATGGCGGCCCTGGCCACCCTGCTGTCCATCTGGATCTACAACGACTTCTTCTGGGCCGTCGTTCTCATCTCGACCGGCGAGAACATGCCCGTGACGTCCGCGCTGAAGAACCTGTCCGGGCAGTACTTCACCGACCCCAACCTGGTCGCGGCCGGCGCGCTGCTGACCGCCATTCCCACCCTGATCGTCTACTTCGCCCTCCAGCGCCAGTTCGTCAGCGGACTGACCCTGGGCGCGAACAAGGGCTGACCCCTCCCCTCCCGAGTCCCGAGGGAAAGGCTGCCCCCTCCGGCGGGGCGGGGCCCCGCCGCGGCCTTTCGCGACCGGTCCCGCCCCGCCGGTGCCCCGCGCGGACGCCCCCGAACACGGCCCGACGCGCGGACGCCCCCGAACACGCCCCGAAAGAGATCCCCCGTGAACCACCGCCCCGCCCCGCCCCTCCGTCTGCCCGGCATCGCCTACGGCGGCGACTACAACCCCGAGCAGTGGCCGGAGGAGATCTGGCACGAGGACATGCGCCTCATGCGCGAGGCCGGGGTGACCATGGTCAGCGTCGGCATCTTCTCCTGGGCCCTGCTGGAACCGGAGGAGGGCCGCTACGACTTCACGCGGATGGACCGCCTGCTGGACCTGCTCCACGAGAACGGCATCGCCGCCGACCTGGCCACCCCCACCGCCGCCCCGCCCGCCTGGTTCTTCCGCGCCCACCCCGACGCCCTGCCCGTCGACCACGACGGCCGCCGCCTGTCGTACGGCAGCCGCCAGACCTTCTGCCCCAGCAGCCCCGACTACCGGCGGGCCGCACTGCGCATCGCGGGCGCCCTGGCCGAGCGGTACGCCGCGCACCCCGCCGTCGCCATGTGGCACGTCCACAACGAGTACGGCTGCCACAACGCCGCCTGCTACTGCGACACCAGCGCCGCCGCCTTCCGGATCTGGCTGCGGGCCCGTTACGGCGACGACCTGGCCGCCCTCAACCACGCCTGGGGCACCGCCTTCTGGAGCCAGTGGTACTACTCCTGGGACCAGATCCTGCCGCCGCGCGCCACCGGCGCCGTGGGCAACCCCACCCAGCAGC
Source organism: Streptomyces sp. RLA131 (assembly GCF_056270125.1). Classification (NCBI taxonomy): domain Bacteria; kingdom Bacillati; phylum Actinomycetota; class Actinomycetes; order Kitasatosporales; family Streptomycetaceae; genus Streptomyces; species Streptomyces sp. RLA131. The sequence goes on along the minus strand of NZ_JBWDOQ010000002.1, from coordinate 5,187,347 downwards.
TGGACTGGCGCCGCTTCTGCTCCGACGAGCTGCTGTCCCTGTGCACGGCCGAACGGGACGTACTGCGCGAGGCCGCCCCCGGCATCCCCGCGACCACCAACTTCATGGTGATGCGCAACTTCGACGCCCTGGACTACTGGCGCTGGGCACCCGAACTCGACATCGTCTCCAACGACCACTACCTGATCTCCACCGACCCCGAGTCCGAGCTCGACATCGCACTCAGCGGCGATCTGGTCCGGTCACTGGCGGGCGGCCGCCCCTGGCTGCTCATGGAGCACTCCACCGGCGCCGTCAACTGGCAGCCGGTCAACCGCGCCAAGGGCCCCGGCGAGCTGCGGCGCAACGCCCTGTCCCACGTCGCCCGCGGCGCCGACGGCATCGCCTACTTCCAGTGGCGGGCCTCCCGGGCCGGCGCCGAGCAGTGGCACTCCGCGATGCTGCCGCACGCCGGCACGGACAGCCAGATCTGGCGGGACGTCGTCGGGCTCGGCGCCGACCTCGCCGCGCTGGCCGAGGTACGGGGCAGCACCGCGCGCGCCTCCGTGGCCATCGCCTGGGACTGGGACGCCCGCTGGGCCCTGGAACTCCCCTCCCAGCCCAGCGGCGAGCTGTCCTTCCAGGACCTCGTACGGGACTGGTACGCGCCCCTGTGGCGGGCCGGAGTCGCCGTGGACTTCGTCCGCCCGGACGCCGACCTGGACGGCTACCGGGCGGTCCTGGTGCCCAGCCTCTACCTGGTCGACGACGCCGGCGCGGACAACCTGCGGCGCTTCGCCGAGGGCGGCGGCACGCTCGCCGTCGGCTTCCACAGCGGCCAGACCGACGCCAACTGCCACATCCGGCTCGGCGGCTACCCCGGGGCCTTCCGGGACGTCCTGGGCGTACGGACGGACGAGCTGTTCCCGCTGCTGCCCGGCGAGACGCTCCGGCTGGCCGGGCAGGACGTACCGCCCGGCGCCACGGCCGACCTGTGGAGCGAGCGCGTCCGGGCCGTGGACGCCGAGGTGGTCGTCACCTTCGCCGACGGCCCGCTCGCCGGCGGCCCCGCCGTCACCCGGCGCGGCCACGCCTGGTACCTCGCCACCCACCCCGACCCGGCGACCCTGGGCGCCCTGCTGGGCCGCGTCCTGACCGAGGCCGGCGTACGGACCGAGCCGCTCGCGCCGCAGGGCGTGGAGGCCGTCCGGAGGCACGGCGAAGAGGCGGACTACCTGTTCCTCATCGACCACACCGGCCAGGGCGCCGAGGTGGCCTGCCCGGCCGGCGTGGACCTGCTCACCGGCAAGCCCGTCACCGGCTCGGTCACCCTCGCGCCGGGCGGAGTGGCGGTCGTCCGCGAACCCCGGGGCTGACCCGCGGCCGACGGCCTCTTGACCCACGCTCCTCCTTGCGGTCCCCTGGCCTCATGGACCGCAAGGAGGAGCAGGTCCGGCGGCTGCTCGACACCCCGCACCCGGTCGTCGCGGTGGACCTCGCCGCCCGCGCCGCCGACCGGGGCCGCCGCGTCCTGCGCCGCCGCCGCGTCGCGCACACCGTGCTCTGGGCGCTGCTGCTGGCCGCCCTGATCACCACCGTCGTCCTGCTCAGCCTGTGGTGGCCCGCCCCGGACCCGCTCGGCACCACGCCGATCGTGACGAACGGCTGACCCGGGCCGCGCCCGGACCAGCCGTTCGTCACGATCGGCGCTACGCGGCCGGTACTACGCGTCCAGCGCCTGCCGCAGATCCGCCAGCAGGTCGTCCGCCGACTCGATGCCCACCGACAGCCGGACCAGGTCGGCCGGCACCTCCAGGTCGGAGCCGGCCACCGAGGCGTGCGTCATCCGCCCGGGGTGCTCGATGAGGGACTCCACCCCGCCCAGGGACTCCCCGAGGGTGAACAGCCGCGCCCGGTTGCAGACCTCGACCGCCGCCTCCTCGCCGCCCGCCACCCGGAAGGACACCATCCCGCCGAAGGCCTTCATCTGCTTGACGGCGACCTCGTGACCGGCGTGCTCCGGCAGACCCGGGTAGTAGACCTGCTCCACCCGGGGGTGGGAGGCCAGCAGCTCCGCGACCTTCGTGGCGTTCTGGCTGTGCCGGTCCATCCGCACAGCCAGGGTCTTGATGCCCCGCAGCACCAGCCAGGCGTCGAACGGCCCGGCCACCGCGCCCATCGCGTTCTGGTGGTAGGCCAGTTCCTCGCCGAGCGCCGCGTCGGCCGTGACGAGCGCGCCGCCGACGACGTCCGAGTGACCGCCCATGTACTTGGTGGTCGAGTGGACGACCACATCCGCGCCCAGCGCGAGCGGCTGCTGCAGATACGGGCTGGCGAAGGTGTTGTCGACGACCAGCCGGGCACCGGCGTGCCGCGCGATGTCGGCGATCACCGCGATGTCGGTGATCCCCAGCAGCGGGTTGCTGGGGGTCTCCACCCAGACCGCCCTGGTGTTGGGCCGGAGCTGCTCCCGTACCGACGCCGGGTCGGAGGTGTTGGCCACCGACCACCGCACGCCCCACCGCTCGGCGACCTTGGCGAAGAGCCGGAAGGTGCCGCCGTACGCGTCGTCCGGGATCACCACGTGATCCCCGGGGGACAGGACCGTCCGCAGCAGGCAGTCCTCCGCCGCGAGCCCCGACGCGAAGGCGAGCCCGCGCCGGCCGCCCTCCAGCGCGGCGAGATTCTCCTCCAGCGCCGTACGGGTGGGGTTCGCGGAACGGCTGTACTCGTAGCCGCCGCGCAGCCCGCCGACGCCGTCCTGCTTGTAGGTGGACACCTGGTAGATCGGTGTCACCACGGCGCCGGTCTGCGCGTCCGCGGCCTGCCCCGCGTGAATGGCGAGGGTCTCGAAGTTCTGGTGCTGCTGCTGGTGGCTGTCGGTCATGTCGCCGAGGGTAGTCGCCCCGGGGCCCCGGAGTCGTACGGGCCAGGTCAGCCACGGGAATTCCGCAACACCGGCCGTACGTTAATCCGTCAGCGGCGCCCGCCGCGCCTGTCCGTAACCCCGAACGGGAGCCCGCATGCTCTTCAACCGTCACACCCCGCGACTCCCTTCCGCCGACGAGGCCCTTCCGGGCCGCGTCACCCCCCTGTCCGCCCTCGCCGACCGCCACACCGTCCTGGGCAACCCCCTCGCCGGCCCCTACCCGGCCGGACTCGCCGTCGCCGACTTCGGCCTCGGCTGCTTCTGGGGCGCCGAGCGCGTCTTCTGGCAGACCCCCGGCGTCTGGACCACCCTCGTCGGCTACCAGGGCGGCCACACCGCCAACCCGACCTACGAGGAGGTCTGCTCCGGCCACACCGGTCACACCGAGGCCGTCCGCGTCGTGTACGACCCGGACAAGGTCTCCTACGAGACCCTCCTGAAGGTCTTCTGGGAGGCCCACGACCCCACCCAGGGCTTCCGCCAGGGCAACGACACCGGCACCCAGTACCGCTCCGCGGTCTACACCCACTCCCCCGAGCAGCTCACCACCGCCGAGGCCTCCCGCGCCGCCTACCAGCCCGTCCTCACCGGCGCCGGCTACGGCGACATCACCACCGAGATCCTCCCGGCCGGCCCCTTCTACCCCGCCGAGCCGTACCACCAGCAATATCTCGACAAGAACCCCGCCGGCTACTGCGGCATCGGCGGCACCGGCCAGTCGTGCCCGATCGGCGTGGCCAGAGTCGAAGGGTGAGTGCCGGGTTCGGCATCGAGCGTCTGGCAGCGCTGTGGCAGGATCGGCACCCGTCGCAGGGGCCGGTGGCTCATGAGTTCCGTACCGCCTTCGCCGACCGCTGGGTGCGCTTCCACAGCCTTCCGGGCTCGAAGCGCTACCCGGAGTCCGAGAGCGAATACGGAACCGTTCTGGACCGTTACAACACGGTCCTCGACGAACTGTTCGCCGGCCGGGACGTCTACGTGGTCACGGTCGGCTGGTCACCAGCACCGATCGGGCCCGGGCGTCCTCCGGAACGCGAGACGCTCCACCCGGAAGGCGTCCGTTGGTTCACCGTCGAGGATCAGGACGATCCCGATCCCGCATTCCACACCTGTACACACCTGTACGCCGACCGCCGCCCCTGGCAGCGGGGCTGCATCGACCCGCTGCTCCGGGCCGTCGCCGACGACGTACTCACGGAAGTGTTCATCACCGACACCGAACTGCGGCGGATCCACCATCCCTACGACGGCGGCGCGGACACCATCCTGGCCAGCCCGGAGGAACGCGACCGCATGAGCGACCGCCACCCGGACTGGCTGTCCGGGCACGCATCCGGCCTGTGAGCCGACGGCTGACGCAGGGCCCGGGGCACGCCGCTCGTGCAGCCGTACGACCAGGTGAGCAGCACCCGAAGCGACGGACGGGACCCGGCCGGTAGCCACGCCGTCAGCCGCGCGCCATCCGTAGGACGGCCCGCCATCGCACGGGACAAGCCGTCCACGATGACGTGCGGCGCCGGGCATCGGCCGGCTCCACGGCCGCGGAGCGCCGCGGCCACGCTTCTGTTCCTGGGCGCCCTGCCGGGAGCACTCGACGCGAAACTGGACGTGACCATCCGCATGGACGAAGCCCGGCTCTCCTTCGTCCCGCACGCCGCAGTCAACACGATGCCGAGCGGCTGCCGTCACCGTCAGACGCGACACGGCGGCACGTACGACTCCGCAGCTGTTGTGCCGGACAGTGCGGTGCGGTGCCTGGGCTACGACACGTTGATGCCGTACTCCTGGATCAGCCCTTCGAGGCCACCGGTGTAGCCCTTGCCTCCGATGACGAAGTCCCAGTCGCCGCCTGCGCGACGGCGGAACGAGCCTAGAACCAGGGCGGTCTCCCCGGAGCGACCGTCGGAGACCGGCAGACGGTCGAGTTCCGTGCCGGAGGTGTCCAGCAGCCGGATACCGGCATCGGTGAAGCCGGACAGGTCCGCCTGCGGATTGACCGACGGATCGATCGCGGCGACGAGGACGAGCCGGTCGGCTCTCGCGGGCAGGGCGTCGAACGCCACCCGGATCGCGGCTTTGTCCGGTGAGGCACTGGGCACCGCGCGCACCGAACCGTCCGGGGTCCGGGGGTTGTTGTAGAACACGAAGTGGTCGTCGCTGAGTACCTGGTTGCCGTGGCACACCAGAGCGCACACGTCCAGGGCGACGTGCCCCGACCACGACATGCCCAGCACATTGTGATCGGCGGCCGGGTCGGCCGTATCCGGCGCTGTCCGTTGTGGGGGCACCGCTTGCCCGCCCTGGCCGAGCCGGCCTCGTAGCCCGTGGCGGTGCAGCAGGTCGACCAGCTCGCTGCCCGACACCAGTTCCAGCGGCTTGCCGTTGGCGAACGTGTGCGAGCCAGGACCGAAGCCGGAGGTGGTGACCAGGACACCTTTGTTGGCCCCTGCGTCCTGGACGGTGCCGTACAGGTCGCGGACGGCCGTCGGCGGCACGGTGTTGCGGTACCGCTTCACCTGAACGACGATCTTGCCGCCGCGGATCGGTGTCGGATCCATCGCGTCGACGTCCACTCCGCCGTCGTTCGAGCGCTGTGTCATCACCGCTTGCATCCCCATGGCACGGAACAGATCGGCGACGAGCGACTCGAACGCGATCGGATCCATCTCGTGGAGATCCGGTTCCTCGTCGCCTCCGTGCGAGACGACACCGCCGCCGAGATCGCCGGGGACCCGCCCCGGCCGTACCGCCGCGCGCTGGTCGGGACGCGGGGACAGCTGTCCCCGAAGCCCGTCGACCAGGCAGTCCACGGCGTTGACCTGTTCCAGATGCATTCCGCCGAAGGCTGAGCGGGCGGCCATGACGGTGGCCAGGAAGACATGGGCCCGTCTGCCGGTCACCGGGTCGTGGTCGTCCACGAAACCGTTCAGCGCGACCGAGTCCAGTACGCCGAACTCATCCGCCGCGAAGAGTTCGCGCAGAGTCAGCAGCACGCACTGCGCGAGCATGTCCCGGTACAGCGCCCGGCGCTGCGCGGCCGGGCGGGCCGTCTCCTTGTCCTGGTCGGCGGTGGGCATGTACCGCACGGATTTCGTCTCCGGAACGATGTCGTACTTCGGCAGCTCCCAGTTCAGCACCAGCTGGCGGGCCGCCGGGTCGTACCCGGCGGACACCTGGCGCGGCAGATCCTCCGGCCATGCGGTGGAGGCGTACAGCGCGGCCGAGAAGTACTCCACCGCCGTGTCAGGATCCCCGTCCCGAAGCGCTGCGGCCATCTCCGCGATGCCGTCGTTGTGCCGGCGGATCTCCGCCAGCCGGGCGTCGGCCCACCGGTCGTACTGCTGCCGGTACGCCGCCAGCTGCTGCTGGCGCTGGGCCTCCGCGGCCTGAGCCGCCTGACAGTCACGTTCGAACCGTGCCCGCGCCTCCTCCTGGGCCTGGGCCCGGCGGTTCGGCCCGAGTGTCCAGCCTCCGCTCTGGGCCTGGTACTGGTTCGGATCCGGCATCGGGACGGGGGAGGCGAGCCGGCCGGGGGCGAACGCCTCGATCCGCTCCGTACGGGCGAGCGACGCCGTCCTGAACGCCGGAGCCCGGCATCCGGCAGCCAGCAGGCCCGTCAAGGCCCGGACCCTCGCGTCCAGTTCCTCGGTACGGCGCCGCGCGTCCGCTTCCCTGTGCTGCCGGTAGGCGGCCTGCTGCTCGCGCTGACTGCGGGCGAGATCACGTTCGTACGCCCGTTGCTGTCGCTCCTGCTCACGCTGGTGCTGCGTCTGCACCCGACGCTGTGCTTCCTGCTGCCGCTGCTGCTGGCGCTGTGCCTCGGCCCAGACACCGATCAACCCGTTGGAGCGACGACTCATGCAGTACAGGCCCTCCCCTGGGGACCTCGGTGTCCCCCGAACCGCGCGCCGGCCCCACAACCAGCAGTAACGGGACAACTCTAGTCCGTGGCGCGACGCGTCGGCAGAGCTCCTGGGAACCTCCGGAACAGGCGCCGCTCGGGCAGGGCAGGACGAGGCAGGCCGACCTCCCCGGCCGGCCGGCGGGGCGGGTTCAGTCCTGGTGGCGTCGGTCGGGCTTCGGGGTGGCTTCCCAGCGCCAGGTGGTGGGGCGGGGGTGGGCGGGGAGGTCGGTGCGTCCGGTGGACCACAGGAGGGTGGGCCAGGGGGCGGTGGTGGTGGGGGCGTCGGGGAAGAGGCGGGCGAGGACGCGGGCGCAGAGGTCGGCGGGCGGGGTCCAGGGGAGGCTGAGTCCCTGGGCGAGGTCGTGGGTGTGGACGAGGGTCTCGACGATGCCCATGGCGGCGAAGCCCTCCGGGTCGCAGACCCCGAAGACGTGGTGGGAGCGGGCGGCCGGGGGCGTGGTGCGCACGACGGCGGTCAGGAGGGCCGCGCAGGCTTCCAGGACCTGGAGGAGGCCGGCGGGGCCGGCCCGGCGGTCGGCGAAGATGACGTTGGCCGGGCCGCCGGCGCGCCGCTCGGTCCAGGCGAGGGGGACGGGGGCGTCCAGCGGCGGTGCGGCGGGGCCGAGTTGGGCCGCGTACGAGAAGAGGTCGTCGGCCAGGTGCTCGACGGTCTCCCAGCAGTCCCAGTCCAGGGAGCCGGCCTTGGCCGACCAGTCCGCGCCGTCGGCTGCGCGCAGGGTGGTCAGGGCCAGGCGGACGGCGTGCTGGAGGTCGTCGGGGGTGACAGCGTCAGGCATGGCGGGACCGTACCAAGGGTCAACCGCCGACTCCCACCTCATTGTTCGGGGCGCCGTCGCCGGAGGAGGGGAGGTCGCCGCGCTCGACGGGCGTGGTGCGGTCGGGGACGGCGGGGAGTTCGGGGAGGAGGGCGTCGAGTTCGCGGTCGCCGGCGTGGTGGGCGGCGCGGGCCGCCTTGCGCAGGGTGGCGCGGGACACGTGGAGGGGCTTGGCGGTGAGCCGCAGGACGTGGCCGCGCACGGAGACGGCGTACTCGTGGGCGTCGGCGGTGGCGCGGTACCAGTCGGCGCCCTCGCGCTCGCAGCGGACGGTGTCGCCGGAGGCGGGGTCGATGGGGGTGGCGGGGCAGTTGGCGGCGTCGAGGGTGCCGCGGTCGACGGTGAGCTGTATCTGTCCGCCGTCGGCCGTGGAGTAGTAGGTGCTCTGGAAGCCGTCGTCGCCGTGGACGCCGACGGACTGGCGGGCGAGGTCGTAGCCGGCGACGTCGGTGACGTAGACGAGGCTGCGGGCCGAGCCCATGGCCCGTAAGCGGGCCGCCACATCGCCGGTGCCGGTGGCCGATCCGGTGGCCGTGACCGTGCCGCAGGCGGTGAGGGCGAGGAGCGGGAGCAGGAGCAGCAGGGCCGGGGGCCGGGCGCGGGTGGCCGGTGAGCCCGCTGTGGTCATTGAGGACATCGAGGTCATGGGAACATCCTGCCGGACGGGTCCGACGGCCCCGGGGGACCGCGGTGGCCGGGGTTCATGACGGTGCCTCAGCCGCGCGATCCGGCCGACGAGTGAGCCGCACAACCCATTTGGGTGAGATTGTGGCATTTTGCCTTATATTTCAAGAATTATCTTCCTACCCTGGCCCCATGTCGATTTCACGCCGGACAGTGATCGGAGCCGCCGGAGCAGCGGCCGTGGGGACAGCCCTCGTGCCGACGACGGCGTGGGCTGCCGCGGGGCCGCGCGCGGTCGCGTACGACGTGGAGTACGTGCCGCGCGCCCAGTGGGGGGCGGACGAGGACAAGCGGTTCAAGGCCGACGGTTCGGAGAACTCGCCGACCGTCTACCACCCGGCGCAGGCGATGACCGTACATCACACGGACACCGCCAACGACGATCCGGACCCGGCGGCGACGGTCCGGGCGATCTACGAACACCACGCCGTCACCAACGACTGGGGCGACATCGGGTATCACTTCCTGATCGACGAGTCGGGCCGGATCTACGAGGGCCGCTGGTCCGGCGGTGACGGGCTCCCCGGGCACGACCGGCACGGCCGGGTGGTGACGGGGTTCCATGTGGCCGGTTTCAACTCGGGCAACCTCGGGATCGCGCTGCTCGGGAAGCTGGTGGACCGGGCGCCGACCGGCGCGGCCGAGGCGGCGCTGGTGCGGCTGGTCGCGGCGATGTCCCGTTTCCATGACTTCGACCCGGCCGCCAGGACGCAGTACACCAACCCGACAAGTGGTGCGAAGCGCGAGGTCACGACGCTGGGCGGGCACCGGGACTGGATGGGGACCGACTGCCCGGGCGGGACGATGTACGCGCGGCTGGCCGTCGTCCGCGGGGACGCCGCGAAGCGAGCCCGGCGCTGACGCCCACCCGCGCGTCCATCCGCTCCGGAGGCGCGCGGGCCCCGCGAGCGCGCCGGCCCCGGTTGTCCGCGACCGCCACGAGCGCCGCGACCGCCACGCGCCGCCACGCGCCGCAACCGCCGCAACCGCCGCAACCGCCGCAACCGCTCCGACCTTTGCCGATCCGGCCAATCCCACCCCGCCGGTTATATGACGATCCCGTGAATGCCAGGATGTGGACGCACATTCCACCGTCCATCGATCCGATTCCAGGAGATGCATTGAGACTCGGGATCACGGGGGTCCGCCGGTTCGGTGCGGCTGCTCTCGCGTCCGGCGTTGTGGTTGTCGCAGCCCCGGTCGTCGCACCGGCGCAGGCGGCCGCCACGGTCACCGCCGCCCCTTCGGTATCCGCCAAGGGCGCCTACCTGTACGACAGCACGGCGGCCAAGAAGCTGTGGAGCAAGAGCGCCGACACCAAGCGGCAGATGGCGAGCACCACCAAGGTCATGACGGCCACGGTGGTCCTCGGCCTGAGCAATCTGGACCTCGACAAGAAGGTCACCATCAAGCAGGCCTACCGCGACTACGTCACCGCCAGCGGTGCGAGCACGGCCGACCTGAAGAAGGGTGACAAGGTCACCGTCCGGCAGCTGCTGTACGCGATGATGCTGCCCTCGGGCTGCGACGCCGCCATGGCCCTGGCCGACACCTACGGCAGCGGCAGCACCGTCGCGGCCCGCACCAAGTCGTTCATCAAGAAGATGAACAGCAAGGCCGCGACGCTGGGTATGACCAAGACGAAGTACGACTCGTTCGACGGCATATCGGCCAACGGCAACAACTACACGACGCCCAGCGACGCGACCAAGCTGGCCGTCAAGGCGCTGAAGTACAAGACCCTGCGCACGGTCGTGAAGTCGCAGAAGTCCGTGCAGAAGGCCCCCACCAGCAGTGGTGGCACCCGCACGTACACCTGGTACAACACCAACAAGCTGCTCGGCTCCTACGACGGTGCCATCGGCATAAAGACCGGCACCGGCTCGGTCGCCGGTCCGTGCTTCATCTTCGCCGCGACGCGCAACGGGCGGACCATAGTCGGCGTCCTGCTGAAGAGCACCAGCACCACGGCCCGCTACAAGGACGCGGCCAAGATGCTGGACTACGCCTTCGGCACCAGCTCGTCGAGCACCACCGCCACCACCATGAAGCTGCGTTCGCTCCCGGCGGGCGCGCAGAACGACTAGTCTCCGCCTGTTCGCGGGACTACGGGACAAGGAACCCCGGACCATGCGGTCCGGGGTTCTTCCATGAAAACGGGGAGGGCACGTGACGGGCACGGAGTTCGCGGTGGCGACGGAGGCCGCCGTGGTGGGCGTCGGGGCGAAATTCATGACCTCGCAGGAACTGGCGGAGGAGGAGACCCGGCTCGGGCTGCCCGGGCGGGCGCTGTACTTCCGGGGGCGCTCGGCGGTGGTGGGGGATCTGTCGGGCGTGGTGCTCAAGGAACTGTTCGGGATCTTCCCGGCCTGGCTGGCGGACTGGGCGGCCGACGCCGGCAAGGGCATCTCGGCGCCCGACGCGGTGGCCGCGTACACCCGGGTCATCGACGCCTGGGGCAAGCAGCACCTGGCCGGGGCCGCGCAGCCGGAGCGGACCGCCGAGCTGGCCTTCCGCGTCACCGACGGCGCCGACGCCAGCGCGCTGCCGCTCTTCGCCGGCTGGCGGGCGGCGGCCCGGCCGCAGAGCGCCGCCGGAGCCCTGGCCTTCGCCGTGATGCTGCTGCGCGAGCTGCGCGGCGGCCTGCACTTCGCGAGCCTGCGGGCGTACGGGGTCGGGGTGCCGGACGCCGTCACCGCCGACCCGTCCGGCGGGCGCGGGCGGCTGCTGCGCACCGGCTGGCCGGAGCAGGACGCCGACGCGCTGCTGACGCGGGCCGCCGGGATCCCTGATCTGACCGAGCGCTGGCGGGCGGCCCACCGGGCCACCGACGAGGCCTTCGGGCGGGCGGCGGCCGAGGCGCTGGACGCGGGCGAGCTGGCGGAGCTGCGGGAGCGGCTGACGGCCCTGGAGGGGTAGCGCGGACATGGAGCGGCCCCGGACCCTGTGGTACGGGGTCCGGGGCCGCTCGCCGTTCAGGCCTGCCTGCTCGGCCCTACTTGGCCAGGTACGCGTTGTAGATCACCTGGGAGAGCGTGTTGCCCTTCTTGTCGGTGACGTTGGCCTTGAAGGAGACGCCCTTGCCGGCCTTGGGGTTCTTCACCGTCACCTTGCCCTTCTTGACGGTGAGCTTCTTCCAGTTCTTGCCGCCGTCGAAGGAGACGTACACCTTCAGCGACTTCAGGTTCGAACCGGCGGCCGAGCCCAGGACCTTGACCGGCACCTTGACACTGGCCTTGGCCTTGGAGGTGCTGGCCGTGCTCAGCGAGGGGCTGAACTTCACCGCCGAGGCCGGCAGCTTCACCTCACCCGAGGTCTTCTTGGAGGTGAAGGTCCAGGCCGCGGTCACCCTGGTGCTGACGGCCGCGACACCGCTGCGGGTGAGCGAGGTGGTGAGCTTGTACTTCGCCTTGCCCGACGGGACGGTGAAGGGCTCACCGGTGACCGGGTCGGTGTTGGAACCGACCTTCGCGCCGTTGCGGTACAGGGTGGTCTTGGCCTTGTCGTACAGCGAGAAGCCCGCCCGGCCTGAGCCGTCCGCCAGCAGCGGGACGAAGCCGTAGATCTCGTTGCCGGCGCGGTAGAGACCGTAGAAGCCGCCGACCTTGGGGCCGAAGACACCGACGTTGAAGGTCTTGCTGTAGCTCTTGCCGGCCTTGTACGCGGTGGACGCGGTGCCGTAGTCCGTCTCGAAGTTGTCGCCGCTGCTGTCGAGCTGGATGAACTCGAAGTTCCACTTCACCGACGATCCGCCGTTGACGTACACGGTGTTGGTGTACGGGAGCTTCTTGGTGAAGCCGACGCTGCTGCCGCCGCTGCTGCCCGAGGTCATGCCGGAGACGAAGAGCAGACCCTTCTTGCCCTTCACCGAGGTGCCGGCCTTGACGCCGATCTTGGCCAGCTCGGACTTCTTGGCGTGCTTGGTGTAGCCGGTCGCGAGCTTGGTCTTGCTACGACCGTAGGCCAGGTCGTAGCGCTTCGTGCCGTTGGTCCAGGTGCCCGCGTACGTCTCGTGCAGCGTGCCGGCGGCGACCGCCGGGCCGAGGTGGGCGGTGCGGAAGCCGGCGTAGCTTTCCAGCCACCAGCCGAAGTCGGCGGTGAAGTCGCCGGCCTGGATCGAGAAGTCCGGCGCGGCGAACTTCGGGGCGGCCCCGCTGTCCGGCACGGTCATGTCGACCGGCTTGGCGGTGCGGGCGTCGACCGTGACGTCGGTGTCGCTGCTGACGGTGAGGTTCGGCTGGTTGATCCAGTCGGCGCCCTGCCAGGTGGTGCCGTCACCGACGAAGACGTTGCTGCTCAGCAGGTAGCGGCCCTTGGGCACCCGGACGGTCGCGGTGCCGTCGGCGTCGTAGACCGGGATGAAGTTGCCGGTCTCGCTGCCGGACAGGCCCACCAGCTCGGTGTCGTAGATGCCGGTCGCCTTGCCGTCGCGGTCCAGGTGGTTGACCGTGACGTTGTACGACTCCTCCTCGCGGGTCACGCCCGCCGCCGTACGGACGGCCTGTCCGTCCGGGCCGACGGCCATGACGTACGCGCTGTAGGCGCCGTTGACGTCGCCGCCGAGGGTGGTGTCGACGGTCAGGTCCACGTCGGCGCTGCCGCCGGCCGGGACGGTGACCGCGTAGGCGGAGAGGGCGAAGAAGCCGGCGGGAGCGGCGTCGCCCCGGGGGTCCGTGCCCTTGGCGGTGAGGTCGAGGGTGACGGCCTCGGTGCCGGTGTTGGTGTAGGTCAGGGTCTTGGTCTGCTTGGCGTCGTCCGTGTGCGGCCAGACGGCCGTGTCGAAGCTCAGGCTGGTCGAGCCGGGCTTCGCGGTGACGGTCTGCTTGATGGCCTTGCTCAGGTCGACCTGGCCGGTGCCCTGCTGGAAGGCCGTGTAGCCGGCGCCGCTGTCGGTGGTGGCGGCGACCAGGGCGGCCTTGATCTGCTGGCCGGTCCAGCTCGGGTGTTCCTGGGCCAGGATGGCGGCGGCGCCCGCGACGTGCGGGGTGGCCATCGACGTACCGGAGATCGTCAGGTAACCCTCGGGGTTCTCGCCGACCTCGGTGTCGATGAGGGAGCCGGGCGCGGCGGCGGCCGTGATGTCCACGCCGGGGGCGGTGACATCGGGCTTGATCGCGCCGTCGCCCACGCGCGGACCGCGCGAGGAGAAGTCGGCCAGCGCGCTGTCCTTGTCGACCGCGCCGACGGTCAGCGCGGCGTCCGCGCTGCCGGGCGAGCCCACGGTGCCCGCGCCGTCGCCCTCGTTGCCGGCGGCGATCACATAGAGCGTGCCGTAGTCGGCGGACAGGGTGTTGACGGCCGACTCCAGCACATCGGTGCCGGGGGTGTCGGTGCCGCCGAGGCTCAGGTTGGCGACCTTCGCACCCGAGGTCGCGGCCCACTCCAGGCCCGCCAGGATGTTGGAGTCCTGGCCGTAGCCGTCGTCGTCCAGCACCTTGCCGGCGATGATCCGCGCGCCCGGGGCGACGCCCTTGTAGGTGCCGCCCGACTTGGCGCCGGTGCCGGCCGCGATCGAGGCGACGTGGGTGCCGTGACCGAAGTGGTCGTCGGTGTTGTCGGCGGTGGAGAAGTTCTGGACATCGACGACCTGGCTCGCCAGGTCCTCGTGGTCCTTGTCGACGCCGGTGTCCAGGATCGCGATCTTCACGCCGGTGCCGTCGTAGCCGGCGTCCCAGGCGGTCGGGGCGCCGATCTGGGTGCGGCTCCAGTCGAGGTCGGCGGCCTTCTGCACCGCGTCCAGCCAGACCGTCTTCAGCCCCGACTCGGCGGTGGCGTAGGGCGTGCCGCTGGTGGGCTCGTTGGTGAGGGCGTCCCAGACCGAGGCGGTGTCCTGCTTGCCCGCGGTGACGGCCTCGGCGTTCAGCTTGCGGTAGGTGTGCGTCACATCGGTGCCGTCGGCCTGGTGGAGCTCGGCCTTGGCGTCCGGGTCGGCGCCCTTGTAGGAGACGATGTAGCCCAGGCCCTTGGCCTGCGCCTTGCGGTACTCGGCGCGGCTCTGGGTGGTCACGTCGAACAGCCGGCGGTCGACCCGGCCCTTCTGGATCAGCCGGGCGGCGTCCAGCGGTATCGCGTAGGTGTGCCCGTCCGTGGTCTGGATCTGGACGGGTATCTTCTCGCGGCCCGCGGCGTGTCTGATGGCGACGGGCTTGCCCTTGGCGTTCACCCCGACCCGGTCACCGGTGATCAGTGTGATCCACGTGGTCGCCGCGCCCTGGCGGGCGGATGCGGTGGCGCCGGTCCTGCCGGCTGCCGACTGCTGCGCGGTGGCCCCCGCGGCCCCCGCGGGCGACACGGCTCCGGCGGTCAGTGCCGCCGCCACCCCCGCTGCGAGCGCGACAGCGCGCGCCTTGTTCCATCCTGCGTGCAACTTTTCCCCTGGTGTCGTCGTCTGGACACACGGGAGCCCGTTTCAAGGCGCGCACGTTCGCGATGTTCCCCCACGAGCGACCCCCCACCGAACCCCCGATTGCATACTCAGTATGTAATGGTTTTCTCATAAACCGCAAGAGTCGCTACAGGAACAGGCGTTCAAATCAAGCCAGTTGAGCCCAGCGCCCCGGCCGTACGGCTCCGGAGACGCCGAGCGGCCCCGGACCTGGGAAAGGTCCGGGGCCGCTCTTTTCGTTACGGGCCGTGGCCCGCGTGGGACTACTTGGCCACGTAGGCGTTGATCAGCTGCTCGCTGAGCGTGCTGCCGTTCTTGGCGGTGACGTTGGCCTTGAGCGAGACGTACTTACCGGCCTTGGGGTTCTTCACCGTGATCTTGCCGCTCTTCACGGTGACCTTGGTCCAGTTCTTGCCGCCGTCGAAGGAGACGTACACCTTCAGCGACTTCAGGTTCGAACCCGCGCCCGACCCCTGCACCTTGACCGGAATCTTGACCGAGGCCTTGGCCTTGGAGCTGTTGGAGGTCGACAGCGACGGGCTGAACTTGACCGTCGAGGCCGCCAGCTTGGCGTAGTCGGTCTTCGCGGAGGAGAACGTCCAGCTGGAGACGATCTTGCTGCCGATCGAGGCGATCCCGGCCCGCGAGACCGTCGTGGTCAGCTTGTACGTGGCCTTCGCCGCGGGAACACCGTCGAACTCGACCTCGTCGACCGAGCCGCTGTAGGACTTCAGCTTGGTGCCGTTGCGGTACAGCGTGGTCTTCGCCGAGTCGTAGAGCGAGGCCCCGTCGTGGCCCGAGCCGTCGGTGAACAGACCGACGTAGGCGAAGATGTCGTTGTCCACGCGGTAGATGCCGTTGTCCGTGTCCACCACCGGCGCGAAGACGCCGATGTTGAAGGAACGGGTGTAGCTCTTACCGGCCGTGTACGACTTGGGCTCGACCTCGTAGAACGACTTGACGGCCGTCAGGTCCTTGGACGTCTGGGCGAAGACCTGGTCCCACTCGTTGCCCTTGCCGGTGACGTAGACGGTCCGGGTGAAGGGCAGCTTGCTCGGCGTGAGGGAGGCCGGGCCGCCCGCGCCCCACTCGTTGTAGGTCAGCAGGACACCGTAGGTGCTGTTCTTGACCGAGCCGACCTTGGTGGTGATCTTCGCGAACTCGGAGGCCTTCGCCGTGTGGCTGTAGCCGCTGAAGAAGCTCTTCGTCCGGTCGGCGGAGGTGTTGTACTCCTTGCCGCCGTCCTTCCAGGTGCTGGCGATGTTGGCGATGAAGGTGCTGGCCGTCAGCGCCGAACCGCTGTGCAGCGTACGGACGTTGGACGTGGGCAGGTTCCAGCCGCCGTAGGCGCCGGTGCCGTTGTCGGTCTGGTAGTTCAGGCTCTCGCCGACCAGCTTGGCGCTGCTGTCCGGCACCTTGATCTTGACGGCCTTGGTCTTGGTGGCGTCAAGGGTGATGGTCGTGTCGGCGGTCAGCGAGACCTTCGGCCGGACGATGATGTCCGCGCTGCTGAGGGTCGAGCCGGTGGCCTTGTAGATGAGGCTGTCCAGGGCGTAGGTGCCCTTGGCCAGCCGCAGTTCGACGGTGCCATCCGCCTCGAAGACCTCGTCGGCGACCTCGCCGTCCTGGCCCATGACCCAGGTGTCGTACGTCGCCGCGGCGTTGCCGTCACGGCCGACGTGCTTGAGGGTCAGGGTGTACGACTCGACCTCACGCGTGATGGCGGCGGCGGTACGGACCGCCTGGCCGTCGGCGGAGGTGCCGGTGATGTACGCGCTGTACGCGCCGAGGACCGTGCCCGCGTTGGGGTCGGCGGTGACGTCGACGGTGGCGGTGCCACCGGCCGGGACGGTCACCGAGTCGGCGGAGAGGGTGAAGAAACCGGAGGGCAGCGAACCGCCGTTGGGGTTGGTGCCGTTGACCGCCAGGTCGAGGGTGACGTCGGTGTCGCCGGTGTTGGCGTACGTGAGCGTCCTGGTCTCGGCCGTGTCGTCGGTGTGCGGCCACTGGGCGGTGGCGAAGCTCAGCGAGGAGTCGGCGGTGACGGTCTGGGTGATGGCCTTGGTCAGGTCGACCTGGCCGGTGCCCTGCTGGAAGACCGTGTAACCACGGTCACCGTCGGTGGTGGAGGAGACCAGGGCCTGCTTGATCTGCCGGCCGGTCCAGCTCGGGTGCTCCTGGGCCAGGATGGCGGCGGCGCCCGCGACGTGCGGGGTGGCCATCGACGTACCGGAGATCGTCAGGTAACCCGCCGGGTTCTCGCCGACCTCGGTGTCGATGAGGGAGCCGGGCGCGGCGGCGGCCGTGATGTCCACGCCGGGGGCGGTGACATCGGGCTTGATCGCACCGTCGCCCACGCGCGGACCGCGCGAGGAGAAGTCGGCCAGCGCGCTGTCCTTGTCGACCGCGCCGACGGTCAGCGCGGCGTCCGCGCTGCCGGGCGAGCCCACGGTGCCCGCGCCGTCGCCCTCGTTGCCGGCGGCGATCACATAGAGCGTGCCGTAGTCGGCGGACAGGGTGTTGACGGCCGACTCCAGCACATCGGTGCCGGGGGTGTCGGTGCCGCCGAGACTCAGGTTGGCGACCTTCGCACCCGAGGTCGCGGCCCACTCCAGGCCCGCGAGGATCCAGGAGTCCTGACCGTAGCCGTCGTCGTCCAACACCTTGCCGTTGAGCAGCTGCGCACCCGGGGCGACGCCCTTGTAGGCGGCGTCCTTGGTGCCGGTGCCGGCCGCGATCGAGGCGACGTGGGTGCCGTGACCGAAATTGTCGGTCACGGAGGTGGCGTCGGAGAAGTTCTTCTCGGCCGCCACCTTGGTGCCGTTGAGGTCCGCGTGCGCCTTGTAGATGCCGGTGTCGAGAATGGCGATCTTCACGCCGGTGCCGTCGTAGCCGGCGTCCCAGGCGGTCGGGGCGCCGATCTGGGTGCGGCTCCAGTCGAGGTCGGCGGCCTTCTGCACCGCGTCCAGCCAGACCGTCTTCAGCCCCGACTCGGCGGTGGCGTAGGGCGTGCCGCTGGTGGGCTCGTTGGTGAGGGCGTCCCAGACCGAGGCGGTGTCCTGCTTGCCCGCGGTGACGGCCTCGGCGTTCAGCTTGCGGTAGGTGTGCGTCACATCGGTGCCGTCGGCCTGGTGGAGCTCGGCCTTGGCGTCCGGGTCCGCGCCCTTGTAGGAGACGATGTAGCCCAGGCCCTTGGCCTGCGCCCTGCGGTACTCGGCGCGGCTCAGCGTCGTGATGTCGAACAGCCGGCGGTCCACCTTGCCGGTGGCGATCAGCCGGGCCGCGTCCTGCGGGATCACATAGGTGTGACCGTCGATCTTGCGCGTGGAGATCACCACGTCCTGGCGGCCCTGGGCCCGCTGGACACCCAGCACCCTGCCCTTGCCGGTGACCGCGACCCGGTCGCCGGTGATCAGCGTGATCCAGGTGACCTTGGACTGCTTGCCGGTCTGAAGCGACCCGGCCGTCTTCTGTGCGGCCGCCGCCCCTGCCGGCGTGATGGCCGCGGAGGCGGTGAGTGCCGCCGCCACCCCCGTCGCGAGCGCTATCGCGCGCGCCTTTCTCCAACCTGCGTGCAACTTATCCCCTGGTGTCGTCGTCTGCAGACACGAGAGTCCTGTGCCGGGGCGCGCACGCCACCGTGATCCCCCATGGCGATCCCCCCACAAGGCCCCCGATTACATACATACTATGTAAGTACTTTACTAAAATCTCAATAGTCACACTGTCAACATCCCGCCAAGAAAGCGGCGGTTGACCCCACGGCGAAAACGCTCGCGCGGCAGCGTCGTCGAAGCGTGTCGTCGAAGCGCTTCGACTCCCCTCTGGACACCCGACCCGGACCGGTCTACGGTCTGGTATCGAAGCGCTTCACCTGTTGAGCTCGGCTGGACGGAGAATCTGGATGGTCACCCTCGCCGAGGTCGCCCGGCACGCCGGAGTCTCCGCAAGCACCGTGTCGTACGTCCTCAGCGGCAAGCGGTCGATCTCCGACACCACGCGACGCCGGGTGGAGCAGAGTATCCAGGAGCTCGGTTACCACCCGCACGCGGGGGCCCGCGCACTGGCCAGCAGCCGTTCGAACATCATTGCGCTCATGGTGCCCCTGCGTACAGACATGTACGTGCCGGTGATGATGGAGATCGCCATCGCCGTGGCCACCACCGCCCGCCAGTACGGGCACGACGTGCTGCTGCTCACCGGCGAGGAGGGACCGCAGGCAGTCCGCCGGGTCGCCGCCAGCGGGCTGGCCGACGCGATGATCCTCATGGACGTCGAACTGGAGGACGAGCGGATCCCCCTGCTCCAGGCCTCCGAGCGGCCCTCCGTACTGATCGGGCTGCCCGCCGACACCGCCGGGCTCACCTGCGTCGACCTCGACTTCGAGGCGACCGGCGCGCTGTGCGCCGACCACCTCGCCGACCTCGGCCACCGCGACATCGCCTTCCTCGGTGAGGCCCCCGCCGTCTACCAGCGGCACACCGGCTTCGCCGAACGGACCCTCCAGGGCCTGCGCTCCCGCGCCGCCAACCGCGGACTGCGGCTCATCCACCGCCCCTGCGAGGGCAGTTACGAGTCCACCGCCGGCACCGTCTCCCGGATCTTCGAGGAACGCCCCGGCACCTCCGCCCTGGTCGTCCAGAACGAGGCCGCCATAGGGCCGCTGCTCGCCCTGCTGCGCCAGCAGGGCCGCGCCGTGCCCGAGGACGTGTCGGTCGTGGCCATCTGCCCCGAGCCGGTCGCCACCCAGTCGGCGCCCCAGCTCACCTCGGTGGCCATCCCCGCCCAGCAGATGGGGCGGCGGGCCGTCGAACTGGTCATCGCCAAGATCGAGGGCCGGCTCAAGGAAGAAGTACGGCTGCTCCAGCCGGAGTTGACGGTCCGCGCCAGCAGCGGACCCGCACCCGGCCACGCCTGACCCCAGCGATGCCGCAGCCGGGCCGCGGCCGTGCGTACCTGATCAGGCCGGAAGCCCCGTCACCGCCGTGACGGGGCTTCCGGAGTACTGGGGTACGCCCGGGGCCTACTTCTTGGCGGCGGCCCGCTCGGAGACCGTGATCAGGCCCTTCTTGATGGTGGCGACCCGGGGAGCGCGCTTGGCGATGGCCGAGTCATGGGTGACCATGATGAAGGTCAGCCCGTACTCCTTCCACAGCCCGTCGAGCAGCGCGAGGATGTCGTCGCGGGTGCCCTCGTCGAGGGCGCCGGTGGGCTCGTCGGCGAGCAGCACCTTGGGCTTCTTGACCAGCGCGCGGGCGATGGCGACGCGCTGCTGCTGACCGCCCGACAGCTCGCCCGGCAGGTGGTGCAGCCGCTCCTCCAGCGCCACCGACGCCAGGGCCTCGGCGGCGCGCTTGCGGCGCTCGGAGACCTTCAGGCCGAGCGGTACGAGAGCGGTCTCGACGTTCTCCTGGGCGGTGAGCGTCGGGATGAGGTTGAAGCTCTGGAAGATGATGCCGATGTTCTCGGCCCGGACCTTGGTCAGCTTGGTCTCGCTCAGCCGGGCGATGTCGACACCGTCGAGTTCGACGCTGCCGGCGGTCGGCCGGTCAAGGCCCCCGAGCATCTGCAGCAGCGTGGACTTGCCGCCGCCGGTGGGGCCCTGGATGACCAGCTGGTCGCCGTCCTCGATGACCAGGTCGATACCGCGCAGGGCGTGCACGGTGTCCTTGCCGCGTGAGTACTGCTTCGTCACGCCGCTCAGCTTGTACATGTGGTGACTCCTGAACTCCTGAAGAGGAAAAGGCCTGCGGGGAGCGGCGGTTACTCGACGCGGCGCAGCGCGTCGGCGGGGCGCAGGCGCGAGGCGCGCCAGCCGCCGTAGGTGCCGGCGATCAGACCGCCCGCCACTGCCAGGCCCACCGCCAGGATGATGGTGTTGACGCTGACCGGTGCTTCGAGGGCGATCTCCAGCGCCTTGGAGGCCGCCTGACGGCCGGGCCCGCCGGGGCCGCCGCCGGGGCCGCCCTGACCGCCGCCTCCGGAGCTGGAAGCGACCGAGGCGGTGAGGGTGGGGCTGATGGCGGTGATGGTGTAGGCGCCGGCCAGGCCCAGGCCGATGCCGAGGGCGCCGCCGATCAGGCCGTTGACGAAGGCCTCGCCCATGACCTGACGGGTCACCCGGCCGGACTTCCAGCCCAGCGCCTTCAGCGTGCCGAACTCACGGACCCGGCGGGTCACGGCGGAGGAGGTCAGCAGCGCGGCCACCAGGAAGGCGGCGATCAGGACCGCGATGGAGAGCCACTTGCCCACGTTGGTGGCGAGGCTGGAGGCGGTGGAGAGCGAACCGGAGACCGTCGAGGCCAGGTCGGAGGAGGTGGTGACGGTCGTGCCGGAGATGTTCTTCTGGATCGTCGCCTTGACGGAGTCGATCTTCTTGGAGTCCTTGGCCTGGACGTAGACCGTCGTGACCTTGTTCTTGGAGTCCGCCAGCGTCTGGGCCCGCTTCAGCGGGATGTAGGCGTTGGCGGCGGAGTCACCGCTGTCGGCGGTGGCGATGCCGATGATCTTGAACTTGGTGTCGCTGATGGTGACGGTCTTGCCGACCGTCAGCTTCTTGGTCTTGGCGTACGACTTGTCGAGCACCACGACCTTGGCGTTGGTGTCGGCGCTGGTGAACGTCTTGCCGCTGGTGATCTTCGAGGAGGTCAGCGGGCCGAGGTCGAGGTCGCTGACGTCGGTGCCGTAGACACTGAAGGAGTTGATGCTGAAGTTGGCGCCGCCGCCCTGGACCTGGCCCTGCTGCTGGCCGCCGTTGCCGCCGCCCTGGCCCTGGCGGTTGTTGCCGCCGGTGCCGGGGGCCTGCGAGAAGGTGCCCCGGTCGAAGGTGCCGTCGACCTTGACGACGTTCAGGCTCAGGCCGCCGACCGCCTTCTTGACCCCGCTCTGGGCGGCGACCTGGCTGACCACGGAGGACTTCAGCGACTGGAAGCCCTGGACCGTGACCCGGTCGCTGCTCTGCTTCTTGCTGTCGTCGCGCGCGCCGAAGTCGAACCGGGGCTGGCCGGAGCTGCCCGCTGCCGGGGTGGCCGCCTTGGTGACGGTCATGTCCGTCCCGAGGCCGTACAGCGACTCCAGAACCTTGCCCTGGGCCTGCTGCATACCGGCGGAGACCGAGTTGACGGTGATGACCAGCGCGATTCCGAGGGCCAGGCCCATCGAAATGACGATCGCCGCTTTTTTGCGGCGGGCCAGCTCACGCCGGAGATATGTGAAGAACATGCGATTCCTCGCCGATGCCGCCCCTGTTGCGGGGGTCTATTCAGGATGTGGAACGGGAGGGAGGCAGGTTGAGTTGCCTCCCTCCCGTTTCGGCGACGGTAGGAATCAGCTGTGATGAACGTGTGAGGCGTGGATGAGAGGCTGATGAGAAACCCTCATACGCCGCTCAGAACCCGCTCATTGCGGTCTCAGAGCGGTCCCGGCGCGCTGTCATGGGGCTGGGGGCGGCCGCGACGCGGTCCGCTCAGTGCGCGGGGGCGGCCTCGTGCCGCGTCTGCGCCGGGATCGAAACCTGCCGGGCGGTCTGGTCGGTGATGGTGACCTGGCCCGCCTTGATGGTGGCCAGGCGCTGCGCGCTCTTGGCGATGTGGGAGTCGTGGGTGACCATGATGAAGGTCAGCCCGTACTCCTTCCACAGCCCGTCGAGCAGGGCGAGGATCTCGTCGCGGGTGCCCTCGTCGAGGGCGCCGGTGGGCTCGTCGGCGAGCAGCACCTTGGGCTTCTTGACCAGGGCGCGGGAGATGGCGACGCGCTGCTGCTGACCGCCCGACAGCTCGCCCGGCAGGTGGTGCAGCCGCTCGCCGAGGCCGACCGAGGCGAGCGCCTCGGCGGCGAGGCGGCGGCGCTCGGCGGGCTTGGTGCCCATCGGGACCAGGGCGGTCTCGACGTTCTCCTGGGCGGTGAGCGTCGGGATGAGGTTGAAGCTCTGGAAGATGATGCCGATCTTCTCGGCGCGCAGCCGGGTCAGCTTGGTCTCGCTCAGCTTCGCCAGGTCGACACCGTCGAGTTCGACGCTGCCGGCGGTCGGCCGGTCGAGGGCGCCGAGCATCTGGAGCAGCGTGGACTTGCCGCCGCCGGTGGGGCCCTGGATGACGACCTGGTCGCCGTCCTCGATGACCAGGTCGATACCGCGCAGGGCGTGCACGGTCTCCTTACCGCGTGAGTACTGCTTCGTCACGCCGCTCAGCTTGTACATGGGATGGCTCCAGGGTTGCGATCGTCTTGAAGTCTTGGGGTGTCTGCTGGTCTTCGGGGCCGCGGGTCCGCGGGTCACGGGACCGGGGGGAGGGGGTTGGGGCCGGGCCCCCCGGGGGGATGGAGGGGGCCCGGACCCGGTCTCGTGAGGCCGTACGGCCTTCGGCTACTCGACGCGGCGCAGCGCGTCGGCCGGGCGCAGCCGCGAGGCACGCCAGCCGCCGAAGGTGCCGGCGATCAGACCGCCCGCGACGGCGAGGGCGACCGCGATGGCGATGGTGTTGAGGCTGACCGGAGCGGTGAGCGCGATGTCGATGGCCTTGGAGGCCGTCTGCTGGCCGGGGCCGCCGCCACCGGGGCCGCCCTGGCCGCCGCCGGAGGAGGTGGAGCCGAGCGAGGCGCTCAGGGTCGGGCTGATGGCGGTGACGGTGTAGGCGCCGGCCAGGCCGAGCGCGATGCCGAGGGCGCCGCCGAGCAGGCCGTTGACGAAGGCCTCGCCCATGACCTGACGGGTCACCCGGCCGGACTTCCAGCCCAGCGCCTTGAGCGTGCCGAACTCACGGACCCGGCGGCTGACGGCGGAGGAGGTGAGCAGGGCCGCGACCAGGAAGGCGGCGATCAGGACCGCGATGGAGAGCCACTTGCCCACGCTCGTCGCCAGGTTGGAGGCGGTGGAGAGCGAACCGGAGACCGTCGAGGCCAGGTCGGAGGAGGTGGTGACGGTGGTGCCGGAGATGTTCTTCTGGATGGTCGCCTTGACGGTGTCGATCTTCTTGGAGTCCGTGGCCTTGACGTAGATCGTCGTGACCTTGTTCTTGGAGTCCGCGAGGGTCTGCGCCTGCTTCAGCGGGATGTAGACGTTCGCCGTGGAGGAGCCGCTGTCGGCGGTGGCGATACCGATGATCTTGAACTTGGTGCCGCTGATCGTGACCGTCTCACCGACCGTGTACTTCTTGGTCTTGGCGTACGCGCTGTCGACGACCGCCACCTTGCCGTTGGTCTCCGTGGACTTGAAGGTCCGGCCCTTGGTGATCTTGGAGGTGGTCAGCGGGCCGAGGTCGAGGTCACTGACGTCGGTGCCGAAGACGGTGTAGCTGTTGACGCTGAAGTTGGCGCCGCCGCCCTGGACCTGGGGCTGGCCGGTGGAGCTGCCGCCGGGGCCGCCCTGGCTGTTGCCGCTGCCGGTGGTGGACTTGGCCTGGCCCTGGGTGAAGGAGCCGTTGACCTTGGTCACGTTGAGGCTGAGGCCGCCGATCGCGTCGGCGACACCGGTCTGCGCGGCGACCTTGCCGACGACCGAGGAGGCCAGCGACTGGAAGCCCTGCACCCGCACGTTGTCGGAGCTCTGCTTCTTCTTGCTGCTGCTCTGGGCATCGAAGTCGAACTTCGGGGCGCCGCTGCTCGCGGCCGTCGCCGTCTGCGCCTTGGTGACGGTCATGTCCGTACCCAGGCCGTACAGCGACTCCAGCACCTTGCCCTGAGCCTGCGACATGCCTGCCGACACCGAGTTCACCGTGATGACCAGGGCGATACCGAGGGCGAGACCCATGGAGATGACCAGGGCCGCCTTCTTACGGCGGCGCAGCTCACGCCTGAGATAGATGAGAAACATGTCAATCCTCGCGTCTCGCCCCATGGGGACAGTGGGTTGCAGGACAGCCCGTGCGGGGCCACGGTGAAAAGCTATGGACAGATGTTTACGGAAGACTGAGCCGCGCATGTGGGGCGCATGAGAAGGTCAGCCGCTGTATGAGAACCGCCCTAACGCGGGTATGAAAGTAGGGCGCGCGCGCCGCTGTGATCTGGGGAGAATCCGACATGTCAGACCAAACACCGTGGAACTCCGGAGGCTATGGCCCGCCTCCGCAGTTGCCTCCGCAGTCGCATCCGCAACTGCCCCCGCACGTCTACCCGATGGGCTCGCCGCCGCCGCCCGCCTATCCGCCGCCGGCCTACCCGCCGCACCCGCCGTTCGGCGGTGGACCGCCGCCGCGCCGGCGCGGACCGGTTCTCATAGTCGCCGGCCTCACGACCGCCGCCGTGGTCGCCGGGCTTCTCATCTGGAGCCCCTGGAGCAGCGACTCCGCCGGCACCCCGGCCGGCAACCCGTCCGTGCTGTCCTCGCCCAAGGACCCGGCGAAGATCGCCGAGGCCTCGCTGCGGGCCGCGGCCGACACCCTGGCGGGGGCCCAGGTGGTCTCGTACGAGGGCCGGTTCACCGACAGCGACGACAAGGTCTCGAAGTTCAGCCTGCAGTCCAACGGCGCGGGATGGAGCCGGGGCTCGCTGACCTCGGGCAAGCACACCGTCCGGCTGCTCACCGCGGACGACAACCATCTGATGAAGGCCGGCAAGGCCTACTGGAAGGCGCAGGACTACTCCGACACCACCGTCGGCCGCTTCTCGGACCACTGGCTCGACTCCGCGGTCGAGCTCCCCGACGCCTCCGCCCTCACCACGCCGCTGGCCCCGGCGAACCTGGCCCAGCTGATGCGTGACGCCGCCAACCGCGGCCATGTCACCCCCGGCACCGAGACGATCCTGGACGGGGTGCGGGCCCAGCGCCTCTACACCCCCGAGGCGCGCTACTACGTCACCGTCTCCACGCCGCACACCCTGGTCCGCGTCCAGGCGGCCGGCTCGTCGTCGTCCTCGACCGCGTCGCCCGGCACCTCGGACTCCACCGGACCGGTGGCGCTGCCGGACGACGCGGACGCCACGGTCACCGAGCTGACCGGTGTCGAACGGTCGGGATTCACCAAGGCGTACAAGAAGGACCTGGGCGCCCTCACGAGTGCTGTCGACCCGAACGTGACCTTCTCCACCAGCGGGAAGGCCCGTTTCAGCCCCTGCGGCAACTACAGCTGCACCGCCAGGTTCACCCTGAGGAACCTGGTCTACGACCCGCTGGACTCCGGCACCGGCGAATCGGTCCAGGCGGTCATCACCATCGACGTCAAACTCGACGGCCGCAAGGTCAAGCACTGTGTCTTCCACCGCACCATGAAGGCCAACGGCAAGGTCTCGCTCACCTGCAGGGCCACCTACTCGGCCTCCCGCTACAGCAACCACACCGTGCGGGGCGTGCCGGACGCCTGGGCCAGGACCGTCTCCGACAAGGAGCTGAAGAAGCTCAAGGCCGGCTTCGCGAGCAGCGCGAAGTCCACCGGCAGCACCGACAGCGGCGATTCGGCCTGATCACGGCCGCCGCCGGGCGGGCCCGGGGTACGGGCCCGCCCGACAGGGCGGTTCAGCCGCGTGTGCCCAGCAGGTGGTCCAGGGCGAGCTGGTCGAGCTGCTCGAAGGCGAGGCCCCGCTCGGCGGCGGCCTCGACGTCGAAGTCCTCGAAGGCGGAACGGTCGCCGAGCAGGTCGGTGAGGGACTCGCCCTCGCCCAGCGTGGTGCGGGCCAGCTGGTCCAGGCGGGAGGCCTTCAGCGCCTCCTGGACCTCGGGGTCGGCACGGAAGGCGGCGGCCTTGTCCTTGAGGATCAGGTAGTTGCGCATGCAGCCGGCCGCGCTCGCCCACACCCCGTCGAAGTCCTCGGTGCGCGGGGGCTTGAAGTCGAAGTGGCGGGGGCCGGAGTAGCCGGCCGACTCCAGCAGGTCGACCAGCCAGAAGGCGGAGCGCAGGTCGCCGGCGCCGAAGCGCAGGTCCTGGTCGTACTTGATGCCGGACTGGCCGTTGAGGTCGATGTGGAAGAGCTTGCCGTGCCACAGGGCCTGGGCGATGCCGTGGGTGAAGTTCAGCCCCGCCATCTGCTCGTGGCCGACCTCGGGATTGACGCCGACGAGCTCGGGGTGGGCCAGCTCGTTGATGAACGCCAGGGCGTGGCCGACGGTGGGGAGCAGGATGTCGCCGCGCGGCTCGTTGGGCTTGGGCTCGACGGCGAACCTGAGGTCGTAGCCCTGGCTCAGGACGTACTCGCCGAGCAGGTCGAAGGCCTCCTTGAGACGGTCCAGGGCGACCCGTACGTCCTTGGCGGCGCCGGACTCGGCGCCCTCGCGGCCGCCCCAGGCGACATACGTCCGAGCCCCCAGTTCGGCGGCGAGGTCGATGTTGCGGATGGTCTTGCGCAGCGCGTAGCGGCGCACGTCGCGGTCGTTCGCGGTGAAGGCGCCGTCCTTGAAGACGGGGTGCGTGAAGAGGTTGGTGGTCGCCATCGGCACCTTCATGCCGGTGGCGTCCAGGGCCTGGCGGAAGCGCTTGATGTGCGACTCGCGGGCGGCCTCGTCGGACCCGAAGGGGATCAGGTCGTCGTCGTGGAAGGTGACGCCGTAGGCGCCCATCCCGGCCAGCTTGGTGACGGTCTCGACGGGGTCGAGGGCGGGGCGGGTCGCGTCGCCGAACGGGTCGCGGCCCTGCCAGCCGACGGTCCACAGACCGAAGGTGAACCTGTCGTCGGGGGTGGGGGTGAAACTCATCGCTGCGGCTCCTATTCGTAAGACCACTGAACAAATTAGTATGCCAAAGCCGTATTGTGAAGGGAGCCGCAGTCATGGGACGTGTCGTACTCGGGGTGGACAGCTCCACCCAGTCGACGAAGGTGCTCGCCGTCGACGCCGACAGCGGGAAGGTACTGGCCACCGGGCAGGCCAGGCACGAGGTGAGCGGGGGCGCCGCCCGTGAGACCGACCCGGAGGTGTGGTGGCGGGCCCTGACCGGGGCGCTGGCCCAGCTCGGGGAGTACGCCACACGGGCCGAGGCGGTCTCGGTGGGC
Organism: Streptomyces sp. RLA131; assembly: GCF_056270125.1. Taxonomy (NCBI): domain Bacteria; kingdom Bacillati; phylum Actinomycetota; class Actinomycetes; order Kitasatosporales; family Streptomycetaceae; genus Streptomyces; species Streptomyces sp. RLA131. Next base: position 5,159,715 of record NZ_JBWDOQ010000002.1, on the reverse strand, counting down.
GGCCAGCAGCACGGACTGGTCGTCCTGGACGAGGACGGCCGGCCGCTGCGGCCCGCGATGCTCTGGAACGACGTACGGTCCGCGCCGCAGGCCGCCGCGCTGGTCGAACGGCACGGGGCCGCGTGGTGGGCGCGGCGGTTCGGCAGCGTGCCCGGCGCCAGTTTCACGGTGACCAAGTGGGCCTGGCTCGCCCGGCACGAACCCGAGGCCGCCAAGGCCGCCGCCGCGGTCCGGCTGCCCCACGACTTCCTCACCGAACGGCTCACCGGGGCGGCCGTCACCGACCGCGGCGACGTGTCCGGCACCGGCTGGTGGTCCACCGCCACCGAGGCCTACGACGAGGAGCTGCTCGGCGAGATCGGCCTCGACCCGGCGCTGCTCCCCCGGGTGCTCGGCCCCGGCGAGCCGGCCGGGATCACCCTGCCGGGACTCGGCCTGCGCGAGGGCGCCCTGGTCGCGGCCGGCACCGGGGACAACGCAGCCGCCGCGATCGGGCTGGGCCTCACGCCCGGCCAGGCGGCGCTCAGCCTGGGCACCTCCGGCACCGTCTACACCCCGTCGGTGACCCGGCCCGCCGACCCCTCCGGCACGGTCGCCGGCTTCGCGGGGGCACACGGCGGCTGGCTGCCGCTGGCCTGCACCCTGAACTGCACCCTCGCGGTGGACAAGGTCGCCGCCCTGCTGTCCCTGGACCGGGAGGCCGTCGAGCCCGGCGGCTCGGTGACCCTGCTGCCCTTCCTCGACGGCGAGCGCACCCCCAACCTCCCGTACGCCTCCGGGACGCTGAGCGGCCTGCGGCACGACACGACCCCCGGCCAGATCCTCCAGGCCGCCTACGACGGGGCCGCGTACGCCCTGCTCGCCGCCCTCGACCAGGTACTGGCGGTGGACGGCGCCCCCGCCGACGCCCCGCTGCTGCTCATCGGCGGCGGCGCCCGCGGCACCGCCTGGCGCGAGACCGTACGGCGGCTGTCCGGCCGCGCGGTCCAGGTCCCGGCCGCCGACGAGCTGGTGGCGCTGGGCGCCGCCGCGCAGGCCGCCGGACTGCTGACCGGCGAGGCACCGGCGGACGTCGCGCGGCGGTGGCGTACGGCGGAGGGCCCCGGCTACGAGCCGGTGGCGCGCGACGAGGCGGCGCTGACCCGGCTGGGGGGTGAGCTTGCCCGCGCGTCCGGCTCCGGGTGAGGGTGGGGGCGACCACCCACTGCCGAGGAGGAACCCCACCGTGCCCAAGGGCCCCGGACCCGGATCGCAGGCCGGCCTGCGCCGCCACAACCTGGCGCTGGTGGCGCACACCGTGGCCGCCCGCGGCGAGATCTCGCGGGCGGCCGTGGCGGCGGAGGTCGGGCTGACCCGGGCGACCGTCTCGACCCTGGTCGACGAGCTGCTCGCCACCGGCATCCTTGTGGAGCTCGGCACCCAGCGCCCCGGCACCGTCGGCCGCCCCGGCACCGCGCTGGCCCTCAACGACACCGGCCCGGCCGGCATCGGGGCGGAGGTCGGCATCGACCACCTCGCGGCCTGCGCCATGGACCTGCGCGGGACGGTACGGGTCCGGGCCGACGTCGAGGCGCACAACCGCGACCGGCCGCCCGCCGACGTACTGCGGGAGCTCGGCGCGCTCATCGCCCAGGTCGAGGACGACGCCCGCGCCCTCGGCCTGCGGCCCGCCGGACTGACCGTCGCCGTACCCGGGCTGGTCGCGCGCGACCGCCACACCGTCGTGCGGGCGCCCAACCTGGGCTGGGAGAACGTCGTCGTCCCGGCGCCGGCCACCCTCGACAACGAGGCCAACCTCGGCGCCCTGGCCGAACTGTGGCTGGGCGGACACCCCACCCCGGTCACCGACTTCATCCACGTCTCCGCCGAGATCGGCATCGGGGCCGCCCTCATCGTCGACGGCGGGCTCTTCCGCGGCGCCCGCGGCTTCGCCGGCGAACTGGGCCACGTACCCGTACGCCCCGGCGGCCCCCGCTGCTCCTGCGGGGCCCGCGGCTGCCTGGAGCAGTACGCCGGCGAGGAGGCCGTGCTGCGGGCGGCGGGTATACCCCCCGAGGGGCCCGGCGCCCTCAAGGCACTGCGCACGGCGGCCGACGCGGGGGACCCGGCGGCCCTCAAGGCCCTGGCCACCGCCGGGCAGGCGCTCGGCATCGCGCTGAGCGGCGCGGTCAATCTGCTGGACCCCCAGGCCGTGGTGCTCGGCGGCCCGCTGGCCGGCCTGGCCCCATGGCTGCGGCCGGCCCTGGAGCGGGAGCTGACCCAGCGGGTCACCGACCGGCAGTGGCCCGCCGACGCCGTGGTCGTCTCCCGCCTCGGCCGGGACGGCGTGCTGCTGGGGGCCGCGTACAGCGTGGTACGGGCGGTGCTTGACAACCCCCAGGGCGCGGCGACGTAGCATCACCGCAGGGCCTCCGCCGCGCATGCACCGCGCGGCGGAGGCCCGCCCGTACCGGGGCCGTGATCAGTCGCGGATCCAGCCGGCGGAACTCAGCTGAACGACACGCTGTAGCTGTTGGCCGTGAAGTTCAGGCCGGCCGAGGAGGACGTGATCTCCCAGCCGAGCTGTACATCGCCGACGGTGAAGTTGGAGACATAGCCCTTGGTGTCCTTGAGCCACTTCAGGATGGCCAGGATGTTCACCGAACCGGAGTTGGAGTCGGAGGTCCGCAGGAAGGAGTACACGTCGTTGTTGCCGTTGTTGCCGACGTACACCGTCCAGGTGTGGCCGCCCAGGGTCAGATTGCCGATGGAGCTGCCCAGCGGACCGACGGCGCCGTTGTAGTTCATCCAGAGCATGATCTCCTTGGTCTTGCCGCTGTCCCAGACGTCGTACGCGGTGTTGTACGCCCCGGAGGACGGCACCGTGACGTTGTAGCTGCTGGTCAGCGAGGCCAGTGAGGTGATCGTCTTCCCGACGTAGCGGGTGGAGTTGGGGTAGGACTTGATGCCGCCGGTGTCCGGGTGCTGCGCCCAGACACCGAAGTTGCTGCCTGAGTTGGCCCAGGCGCACTGGGCGCCTGCGCCGCTGCCCCAGATGTCGTTGTAGACGGTGTAGTTGCCGCTGGTCCAGTTGCCCCACTGGTCGCAGGAGGACCAGGTGGCGGCCTGCGCGGGGGCGGCGGCGAGGCCGATGAGCGCCAGCAGCGCTATCAGCGGGGTCAGGAAGAGCTTGCGAGCGGCTCGTTGCACGGTACGTCTCCCTTGTGGGTGGGGGGATTTCTCGGGATCACCCCGCCGAACACGATGTCCCGGCCGGCGGGGAGCTCAAGGGGAACCGGGTCACTGTCAGTGCCCGGATGTACATTCACAGTGAGGTCGGAATCAGCGGTCAGGACGGCACGGACGGTCCCGGCCCGCAGGTCCCAGGCCAGTTCGGTGACGGTCACCCGGCAGCGCGTACGGATGCCGCGCAGCGTGCCGGAGGGGAGCAGTGAGGGGGGCACGGCGGGGAGGAGCACGATCCGGTCCGGGGAGGAGTGGATCAGTGCCTCGATCAGTACGGCGGGCAGCGTGTGGGCAGCGTCGGCGTTGTAGACGTGGCGGTGGGGGTAGTGCCCGCTCATGAGGGAGGGATGGAAGAAGTCGCCGTCGAGGACGGCGGTCAGCGCGCGCTCGACGCGTTCGGCGTCGCCGAGACGGGCGGCGACCAGGGCGGTGTGCAGATAGCCGTGGGCGGAGTCGTTCTCCGCGCCGCGCAGTTCGAGCGCGCGGTGCGCGGCGCGGGCCTGCCCGGGGGTGTCGAAGGGGTTGATCTCGTCCAGCGGCCACACGGGGTAGAGATGGCTGAGGTGCCGGTGGTCGTAGGCGTCCCCGGCCTGCGGCCAGGCCCATTCGGCGAGTGCGCCGCGCTCGTTGACCCGGTAGGAGGGCAGCCGCTCGGCCAGGGCGTCGCGGCCGGCGGCGCGCAGGGCGTGCCGGGCGGCGGCGATGTCCATGGTGGCGTTCACCGAGACGGGGCTGCCGGCGCCGGCGGGAGTGTTCTCGGGTGAGTAGGAGGGGACGACCAGCAGCCGTCCGTCCTGGTCGGTCCTGGTGCCGGTGCCGGTGCCGGTGCCGGTGCCGGTGCCGGTGCCGGTCAGGAAGTCCTCGTAGAAGGCGGCGGCCTCGGCCAGCAGCGGGGCGAGGGTGCCGCGCAGGAAGTCCTCGTCGCCGGTGACGGCGACGTGGTCCAGAAGGGGGTGCAGCAGCCAGTCCGCTCCGGCGGTCCACAGATGAAGGGGGTAGTCGTCGTCGAAGTGACAGGACCGGCCGGACAGCCCGTCGCTGTGGGCCGGCGCCACGATGCCGCGGGCGCCGAAGAGCCGGGCCGCGTTGTCCCGCCAGTCGTCCAGGTGGGCGGTCACGAACCCGGCGTGGGCGAGCGACACCTCCGGGAGGGCGCCGACCGCCGCCGAGGCGATCTGCAGGTTGAGGTTGGCGTCGCAGGTGAAGGCTCCCGACCACGCGGTGTCCCAGGAGCCCGTCCAGAGCCCGGTCAGCCGTGGCGGCAGCAGGCCGGAGGAGGACAGCAGGTGGTGGCGGCCGGCGGCGAACAGCCGCTCCAGGGTGGCCGCGCGCCGGGCCGCCGGCTCCGCCAGCAGGGTGGATCCGGGCTGCGCCCGGTCGGCCCCGGGCGCGGCCAGGTCCAGTGACACGCGTTCGTAGGCGGTGCGGTGCAGGGCGGTGTGCCGGGCCAGCAGCTCCTCGTAGGGGGCCTCGGTGACCGGGTCCGCGGTGGTGGTCCGCCGCCCCCGGGTTCCGCCGGCCGCCCACGGCTCGACCCAGGTGAGGAGGGTCAGCTCGGCGCATCCCTCGGCCCGCAGCACCACGCCCTCGGCCCGCAGCGTGCCGCCGCGCGCCACGGCCCGGGTCCATACCGTGTAGCCGAGGCCGGAGGGGCCGGGGTAGGTGACGTCGGTGCGCAGCAGCGCGCCGTCGGCCGAGGCGCTGACCGCCAGCTCGTCGGGGGCGCCGTCCAGTGCCGTGTCATGGCTGACGCCGGCCGTGACACCGGCTGCGACCCCGGCCGTGACCCCGGCTGCGACCCCGGCGCCGGCCGGGGCCGTCAGCCGGTGCACGATCACATCGTCGGCGCGGGAGACAAAGGTGTCGGCCCGCCAGTCGGCCCGGCGGCCGGCGCTGTCCTCGGTCCATACCGAACTCACCACGCCGGTGCGGAAGTCGGCCTCGCGGCGGTAGCCCGACACAGCGCCCGCCGGGCGTACGACACGTACCGCCAGGGCGGGGTGGAACGGCCGGACCCACCGCAGGTCCAGGCCGGCCGTGCCACGGGCGACGGCCTGCGCGGCGCGGCCGGCCAGGATGTCGTCGCGCAACTGCTCCAGGCCGGGGGCCAGTTCGGGCGCCCGCGCCGTCTCGGAGCCGTTGGGGCGCACCAGCAGATGGTGGTTGACGATGAGGCGTTCGTCGGCGGGGTCGCCGTGGACCATGGCGCCGTGCCGCCCGTTGCCGGTGAGGAAGGCGTCCTCCCAGCGGGCGGCGGGCGCCGGCTCCCAGGTCACGACCGGGCCTCCCGCAGGACGGCGACGCCGTGGCGCGGCAGCGCGAGCTCACCGGTGTGGGTGGCGCCGGACAGCAGGTCGTCATGGGTGCCGCCGACGGGCACGGTCACCGGCTCCGGCCCGTGGTTGAGGACGAACAGCAGATCACCGCGGCGTACGGCCTCCACCCCGGCGGGGAGGTTGTCGAGCGCAGGCCGTACGCCCGCTTCCCGGGCCGCGCGGGCCAGCAGCCCGCGTAGCGCGTCGGGTTCCGGCAGGGTGGACAGGTACCAGGCGGCGCCCTCCCCCACCGGGTGCCGGGTGACGGCGGGTCCGCCGTCCAGCTCGCCGCCCTTGTAGGTGGCCAGGGTCTCGACCCGGGCGGTCGAGGAGAGCTCCAGGTCCTCGGACCAGACGGTGCCGTCGAAGGTGTCGGTGGCGACCGTCTCCCCCGGGTCGAGCGGCCACCACTCGTGCAGCACGGCGATACCGAACAGCTCGCGCAGCCGGGCGTCGAAGCCTCCCTCGCGCACCCGGTCGTCCTGGTCGGCGACCCCGGTGAAGAAGCCGCTGACCAGGACGCCACCGCCGCGTACGAAGGCCACCAGGGCCTCGATCGCCGCGTCGTCCGCCAGATAGAGGTTGGGGACGACGAGCAGCCGGTAGCGGGAGAGCTCGGAGGCCGGGTGGACGAAGTCGGTGGTGATGTTCTGGTCCCACAGGGCCTGGTGCCAGGTCCGTACGGTCCCGGGGTAGTCGAGTTCGGCGGAGGGGCGGCCGGACTGCTGGTGCGCCCACCAGGTGTCCCAGTCCAGCAGCACCCCGGCTCCGGCGGGGACCTGCGCGCCGACCGCCCCGGCCAGTCGGGCCAGGTCGGCGCCGAGCCCCTTGACCTGCTGGAACGTACGGCCCCGCTCGCCGGCGTGGGTGAGCATCCCGGAGTGGAACTTCTCGGCGCCCTGCCGGGACTGCCGCCACTGGAAGTAGCAGACCGCGTCGGCGCCCCGGGCCACGGCCTGCAACGACCACAGCCGGTTCAGGCCGCGCGGCTTGGGGTGGTTGACGCCGCGCCAGTTGACCGGGCCCGCCGCCTGCTCCATGAGCATCCAGGGGCCGGGGCCGGCCTGGGAGCGGGTGATGTCCTGGATCATGGCGTTGTAGGCGCCGCCGTGCGGGTCCCTGGGGTCGGGGTAGATGTCGACGGAGACGACATCCTCCTGCTGCGACCACTTCCAGCCGTCCTGCCCGATCCACAGCGGCATGAAGTTGGTGGTGACCGGGATCCGCGGGGTGTGCCGGGCGACGATGTCGCGTTCGGTGGTGAAGCACTCCAGCAGCGCGTCGGAGGTGAAGCGGTGGAAGTCCAGCCCCTGGGTGGGGTTGATCATGTACTGGGCCCGGCGGGGCGGGACCAGTTCCTCCCAGGAGTCGTAGCGCTGGCTCCAGAAGGCCGTGCCCCAGGCCTCGTTGAGGGCGTCCAGGGTGCCGTACCGGGCCCGCAGCCAGCGGCGGAAGTGGGCGGCGGTCTCGTCGCACCAGCAGAAGGTGCAGTACTCGTTGTTGATGTGCCACATGCTCAGGGCGGGGTGGCCGCCGTAGCGGGCCGCGAGGTCCTCGGTGATCCGGGCGGCGTAGTCGCGGTAGACCGGCGAGGAGGCGCAGAACTGGTTGCGCGAGCCGTACCAGACGGTGTTGCCCTCCCGGTCGCGCGGCAGGGTCTCAGGGTGCCGGGCCCCCATCCACGGCGGCGGGGAGGCGGTCGGGGTGGCCAGTACGGCGCCGACGCCGTGGGCGTGGAGCAGGTCGAGCAGCCGGTCGAGCCAGCCGAAGTCCCGTGCGCCGGGGCGGGGTTCGAGCTTCGCCCAGGAGAAGACGCCGACCGTGACGCTGTTGACACCGGCCTCGCCCATGAGCCTGACATCCTCGGCCCAGACCTCCTCGGGCCACTGCTCGGGGTTGTAGTCGCCGCCGAAGAGGATGCGGCCGCGGGTCGCGTCGTTCAGGTCGGGCATGGCGGAGTGTCTCCTGAGGTTCTGGAGGAACAAGGGCAGCGAGAGCGAGGATCAACGGCAGGAGTGGGGGCCGCAGACTGTCGAAGCGCTTCAATGTTGCTGCGAGGTTAAAGCGGAGCGTCAGGACACGCAAGAGTCCGGACCCACGAACCACCGCGGTCCGGATTCGGCGGCACCGACCCTGCCGCACTCCTTGACAGTCCCGCATCGACGCCCCAACATCGAAGCGCTTCGATTGACGGGACACGGCACAGAGGTGCAGCCATGCAGAGCCGGACCAAACGACTGCTCACCGCACCGCAACTGGACGCCCTGCTGCGCCGCTCGGCGGGCACAGGCTGCCGGCTGGAGGCCGAGCTGACCGACGGCTGGTTCAACAGCGCCTACCGGGTCCGGCTCGACGACGGCCGCCCCGCCGTCGTCAAGGTGGCCCCGCCCGCGGACGTACCGGTACTGCGCTACGAGCGCGGCATCATGGCCACCGAGGCGTCCGTCTACCGCCGGCTGGCCGACGTGGACGGCATCCCGCTGCCCTCACTGATCCACCAGGGAGCCGACTTCCTCGTCATCTCCGTCCTGGAGGGCACGCCCTGGGACAAGGCCGCCGACGCGATACCGCCCGGCCACCAGGACGCACTGCGGCGCGAACTGGGCCGGATCGCCGCCCGGTTGCACACCGTCCGTTCGCCCGACGGCCGCTTCGGCTATCCCGCCCCCGAGGCCGGGATCGGCGGGCCGGACTGGCCGACGGCCTTCTCGGCGATCATGGACGCCATCCTGGAGGACGCCGCCCGCTGGGACACCCCGCTCGGCGACATCACCCCGACGAGATACGGTCCCTGGTCGCCGACGGCGCCGACGCGCTCGCCGAGGTCACCGACCCGGCCCTGGTCCACTTCGACCTGTGGCCGGGCAACATCTTCGTCGCAGCCGACGGCCCGCGGCCCCGGGTGAGCGGCCTCGGACCACGAACGGGCCCTGTACGGCGACCCGGCGGCCGAGCTGGTCTCCCTGGAGTTCGGCGGCGCCTGCGGCCCCGGCAGTGCCCTGGCCGCGGGCTACCTCGAAGCGGGCGGCCGGCTCACCTTCGGCCCCTCCCTCCACCACCGGCTCGCCCTCTACCGGCTCTACCTCGGGCTGCTGCTGGTGGTCGAGTGCGGCCCCCGCGGCTACGACGCCGACCACCGGGCCTCCTGCCGGCGCACCCTGGACGACTGGGTCTGCGCCCTGCGCGAGCTGGGCCGCTATCGCGGCTAGGCCGGGCCGCCGCCGGGGCCGCCGCGCCCGCCGGGGCGTCAGGCACCCGGCGGGCACGGCGGAATTCGGGGGCGGGAGGCGCCGTCCGCTCAGCCCTTGACCGCGCCGGTCAGCATGCCCTTCTTGAAGTGCTTCTGGACGAAGGGCGACAGGATGGCCACCGGCAGCAGGGCCAGGACCATCACGGCCATCTGAACGGCGAGCGGGGACAGCGGGCCGGCGTTGACGGCCTGGCCCAGCCCCGTCGGGGCCTCCTGTTTCTGGACGAGCTGGATCATGACGTTCTGCAGCGGCATCATGCTCTGGTCGCTCAGATAGATGGACGCGTTGAACCAGGCACTCCAGTAGCCGACCGCGTAGAAGAGCGCGATGACCGCGACCACGGCCCGCGAGAGCGGCATGACGATCTGCCAGAGGATCCGGAACTCCCCGGCGCCGTCGATCCGCGCGCTGTCGATCAGCTCGGGGGACGTGCTCATGAAGAAGGACCGCAGCACCAGGATGTTGAAGACGCTCACCGCGCTCGGCAGGATCAGCGCCGCATAGGTGTCGGTCAGACCGAGCGTCTGCACCAGCAGATACGTCGGGATCAGCCCGGCCCCGAAGAACATCGTGGCCAGCAGCGTGATCAGCATCCAGCGGTGCCCGAACGACCCGGGCCGGGACAGGCCGTAGGCGCACAGGACGGACACGGTCATGGAGAAGAGCGTGCCGACCACCGTGATGCCGGTGCTCACCAGGGCCGCGCGGCTGACCTGGCCGCCGCTCAGCAGTTCGGTGTAGGCGATGAAGGTGATGCCCTTGGGGATGATCACCAGCCCGCCGGTCTCGGTGATGGTCCGTTTCGAGGACAGGCTCGTCACGATGATGGTCCACAGCGGGAAGAGGATCGCGAAGACCGCGAGCCCGAGGACCAGGCCCTTGCCCGCCAGGCCGGCCCGGTTGGGCTTCTCCTCCCAGGTGGGGCGGGGCGGGGCGGCGAAGAAGCCCCGTACCGGGCTGCCGCCGGTGCTGCCCGTGCCGCTGGTGGCGCTGGTGGCGCTGCTCACTTCTTGTACACCCCCTGCTCGCCCATCATGTGGGCGACCTTGTTGGCGGCCAGCACCATGCAGATGCCGAAGATGCCCTTGACCAGGCCTGCGGCCGCCGCGTAGCTGAAGTCGCCGCTGCGAATGCCCATGAACCAGACGTAGGTGTCGAGCACTTCGGCGGCGCCGCGTCCCACCGCGTCACGTTGCAGCAGGATCTGCTCGAAGCCGACGTTCAGCGCGTCGCCCACCCGCAGTACGAGCAGCAGGGCGATCACCGGGCGCAGGGCGGGGAGGGTGACGTGCCACAGCCGGCGCCAGCGGTTGGCGCCGTCCATCGCGGCGGCCTCGTACAGCTCGGGGCTGACCGAGGCGAGCGCGGCGAGGAAGACGATGACTCCCCAGCCGGCGTCCTTCCAGACGCCCTGCGAGGTGACCAGGAACTTGAAGATCCCCGGGTCGGTCATGAGGTCGAAGCCCTCGACGCCGTGCTGGCGCAGGTACTGGGAGATGACGCCGGCGCCGCCGAAGATCTGCTGGAAGACCATGACGACCAGGACCCAGGAGAAGAAGTGCGGCAGGTAGAGGATCGCCTGTGCGAAGGCCCGGATCCGGGGGCGGACCACGCTGTTGATGACCAGTGCGAGCGCGATGGGAATGGGGAAGAACAGGGTCAGCTGGATGACGAAGAGCACCAGCGTGTTGCGCACGGCGGACCAGAAGTCGGGATCGCCCAGGATGCGCTGGAACTGCTCCAGGCCCACCCAGGGGCTCTGCAGGATCGCGGCGAAGCCGTTGTCGCCCAGGTAGGGGTTGTAGTCCTGGAAGGCGACGACGTTGCCCAGGATCGGGATGTAGTTGAAGACCAGGACCAGCAGCAGTGCGGGCAGGGTCATCAGGAGGAGGGCCCGGTCGCGCCTGAGGCGGTGCCGCCAGGTGATGCCGGTGCCGGCCGCCTCGCCGCCCGCCGCCTCGCCGCCGGCCCCGGCCCTCGGTACCTCGGTCCCCGCGATGACCACCGCCGCCGCGACCTGCTCGTGCTGTGTGCCGCCGGGCCGGCGGGGGGCGGTGGTGCCCCCGCCGGCCGGGCCGTCCGCCTGGACGGACATCAGGATGCGTTGCCGTTCTCGTCGAGAATCTTCTTGTACCAGGCGCGGAGCTTCTCGCCGCCGTTGCTCTTCCACTCGGAGACGGCCTGCTGCATGTCGCTGATCTTCTTGCGGCCGCGCACGATGTCGTCCTCCAGGTCCTCGAACTTGTCGCCGAGGTTGGCCCACTTGGTGGGCTCGGTGATCGTCATCCCGAAGAAGGGGGTCTTGGTGACGAAGGCGCCCATCCGCTGCTGCCACTCGACCATGGCCTTGGTGACCTCGGGGAAGTCCGGGTGGGCGATGTACGAGGCGGGGCTGCCGAGGAAGACGTAGGCGCCGTTGACCTCGTTGTTGCCCTGGTCGTTCTTGACCGGCAGGCCGTCCTTGACGGTGTAGTGGGTGCCCTCGACGCCGTAGTCGACGAGCATCCGCTCCTTGGTGCCGTACGGGGCGGCGGTGAAGTTGGCGGCGGCCAGGATGTCCTTGATCTTGGCGGCCGAGGTGCCCTTGCTGACGAAGGCCCAGATGTTGGCGGGGTTACCGGCGTAGAGGGTGGGGTCGCCGCCGTCATGGCCGAAGATGTCCATGCCCCAGATCTTGAACTTGGGGTTCGCCGCGGCCTGTCCGGCCATCAGGCCGTACCAGCCGGAGATGTCCTGGTTGTACATGAGGATCTGGCCGGAGGTGAAGCGCTGGCTGGAGTCGCCGTGTACGGCCTTGGCGTCCGGGTGGACGACGCCCGCCGCGTAGAGCTTGCGGGTCCACTCCAGGGCCTCGATGTACTCGTCGGTCTCCAGACGGTTGACCAGCTTGCCGCCGTCCAGCTTCCAGGCGAGCGCCTTCTCGCTGCCGCCGAGGGACCCGAAGATCTGGAAGGCGGTCCACTTCATGTCGTCGCAGGCCCACACCTTGCTCCTGGCCGCGGTGATGTCCTTGGCGAGCGACAGGAAGTCGTCGGCGCTGGTGGGCAGTTCGTAGCCCTTCGCGTCGAAGATGTCCTTGCGGTAGAAGGGCACGATGTTCGGGACGTACGAGGCGGGCATCGGCAGGCCGCGCAGTTTGCCGCCGAAGATGCCACGCTGCCAGGCCTCGGAGGGGATCGCGGCGAGGTTCGGGTAGTCCTTGGCCTTGCTGCCCGACAGATACGGGCCGAGGTCGGCGAACTTGGCGTTGATGGCGGTGGGTATCTTGCCGCCGAGGTTCCAGCCGGGGATGACCACGACGTCCGGGATGTCGCTGGAGGCGAGGATGGCGCCCAGCTTCTCGTCGTAGGTGTTGCCGTCCTGGTTCTGCCAGGTGATGTTGACGCCGATCTGCTTGTTCAGCGCGGTGTAGTACGCGCAGTCCTGCTTCGGCGGGGTGCCCCACAGGGGCGCCATGACCTTGATGCCGTTGCCCTTGCCGAGCTTGCTCGGGACCGAGGCCTCCAGGTCGGCCGTGGCGATGGCCTTGGTGAAGCCCAGCGAGGAACCGTTCTTGCTCGCGATGTCCGGGGTGACCACCGTGCGCGCCGCGAAGGTCGGAAGGATCTTCTGCGCCTCCTTGCCCGAGGTGGTGCCGTCGCCGCCGCTGTCGGAGCCGGAGCACGCCGAGAGCAGCGGGAGCCCGCCGGCGACCGCCGCTGCGGCGACCGCCGTCGAGGCGAGGAACGTTCTCCGGCTCGGGGCCTGGGAGTTCGGCATAGCGTCAACCCTTCGTGGCGCGCCAGGACACACGGCGGGGCTGCCGCCGGTCGGCATCTTCGGTGGGAGGTGCTGGCGTAACTGGCTGAACGGAAGCGCCCTTCGAGCACAGGTGGGACACCCGCTGCCACCACCTTTGGTCGAAGCGCTTCGATGTTGCTGCGAGGTTAAGTGCGAGCGAGAAGACGCGCAAGAGTTGGCCTCAAGAAACATCGGAGCTGTAAGGAGAGTTGAGATCAACGACAGCCCAAGTGGTTAAGGGCCTGTTGCCTTCCCATGTCTTGACAGCCCTGGTCATAGGACTCAGCATCGAAGCGCTTCGAAACGTTTGCCGAAGATGCCACCGAGGGGACCCGGCGTGACAACCGACCAATTGCTGTTCCAGGTCGAGGACCTGCCATTGTCGAAGCGGGTCGAGGACCTGCTGGCCCGGCTCACGTCCGACGAGCGGATCGCCATGCTGCACCAGTTCGCGCCGGCTGTGCCGCGCCTGGGCCTGGCCCCCTTCCGTACCGGCCAGGAAGCACTGCACGGCGTCGCGTGGATGGGTCCGGCCACCGTCTTCCCGCAGGCCGTCGGCCTGGGCGCGACCTGGAACGAGGACCTGGTGCGCCGGGTCGGCGAGGCGGTGTCCACCGAGGTCCGCGCCATGCGCGGCTGGAACGAGCGGGTCGGCCTCAATGTGTGGGCCCCGACCGTCAACCTGCTGCGCGACCCGCGCTGGGGCCGCAACGAGGAGGGGTACTCCGAGGACCCCCGCCTCACCTCGGCGATCGCCACCGCCTACACCCGCGGCCTGCGCGGTGACCACCCCGTCTACTGGCGTACCGCGCCGATCCTCAAGCACTGGCTCGCCCACAACAACGAGACCGGCCGCGACCTCACCTCCTCCTCCGTGCGCCCGCGTGTGCTGCACGAGTACGACCTCGAAGCCTTCCGGGGCCCGATCGAGGCGAGCACGGCGATCGGTGTCATGCCGGCGTACAACCTGGTCAACGGCCGCCCGAACCATGTGTCGCCGCTGCTGCGCGAGCAGTTGCGCGGCTGGACCGACCGCGAGCTGGTGGTGTGCTCCGACGCCGGCGCACCCTCGAACCTGGTGAACTCCGAGCACTACTACGACACCCACGAGGAGTCCACGGCGGCCTCGCTGCGCGCCGGCGTCGACAGCTTCACCGACCACGACCAGGACTCCTCCCAGATCATCGCCCGGCTGCGCGGCGCCCTGGACAAGGGCCTGATCGACGCGTCGGACATCGACACGGCCGTCCGCCGGCTGCTGACCATGCGCTTCCTGCTCGGCGAGTTCGACTCCTCCTGCCCCTACGAGGAGATCGGCAAGGAGTCCTTCGACACCCCGGAGCACCGGGCGCTGGCCCTGGAGGCCGCCGAGCAGGCGGTCGTGCTGCTCAAGAACGACGGGCTGCTGCCGCTGGCCGCCGAGGGGACCGTGGCCGTCGTCGGGCTGCTCGCCGACGAGATCAAGCTCGACTGGTACAGCGGCAGCCTCATCGAGGGCCGCGGCCAGTCGCTGCGCGAGGCCCTGACCGAGCGGCTCGGCACCGGGAACGTGGTCTTCGCCGAGGGCGCCGACACCGTACGCCTGCGCACCGCCGACGGCGCGTGGGTGCGGGTGCCGGACGCGGTCGTGGAGGAGCGGGAGGAGCAACGGCGGGAGGAGGCGTCCTTCAACCCGGCCACCGCCGGGGGCCGTACCGATCTGCCGCCGCTGACCACCGGCGACGAGCCGAGCGACCTGGCGCTGATCGACTGGGGCGGCGGGGCAGTGACCCTGCGCGCCCCCGACGGCCACTACCTGACGGTGGCGGAGGACGGCTTCGTACGGGCCGCCGCCGAACGCCCCCACGGCTGGGTGGTGCAGGAGACGTTCAGCCTCGAACCGCACGACGGGGAGCACCTCCTCAGGCACACAGGGACCGGACAGTACGTCTATGTTGCCGCCGACGGTCTCAAGGTTGCCGAGCAGGGCACCCCCTTCACGCTGGAGGTCGTCGAGCGCGGCGAGGAGGCGGTGGCGCGGGCCGCCGCGTCCGCCGGCACGGTGATCGTCGTCGCCGGCAACGACGCGCACATCAACGGCCGCGAGACCGAGGACCGCGACACCCTCGACCTGCCGCCCCAGCAGGACCGCCTCTGGCGGGCCGCGCACGCCGCCAACCCGCGCACCGCGCTTGTCGTGACCTCCGCCTACCCCTACGCCCTGCGCGACGCCGACGCCGCCCTGCCCGCCCTGCTGTGGACCGCCCACGGCGGCCAGGCGGCCGGCCCCGCCCTGGCCCGTGTGCTGTTCGGCGACGTCTCCCCCGGCGGCCGGCTCCCGCAGACCTGGTACGCCGGCGACGACGACCTGCCGAACCAGTTGCTCGACTACGACATCATCAGCGCGGGCGCGACCTACCTGTGGTTCACCGGTACGCCCCTGTACCCCTTCGGGCACGGCCTGTCGTACACGACGTTCGCGTACGACAACCTGACCGTCACCGTCGACGGGTCCGCCTTCACGACGTCCTTCACCGTCGCCAACACCGGCGACCGCGACGCCGACGAGGTCGTACAGCTCTACACCCGCGCCGTCGGCCCCCGGCTGCCCGGCCCGGTGCGCCGGCTGGCCGCCTTCGAGCGGGCCCGCCTCGCCGCCGGGGAGATCCGCGCGTTCTCCTTCACCCTGCCGCTGCGCACGCTGGGCCTGTGGGACGTCGCGCACGGCCGCTGGACGGTCGACCCGGGTACGTACGAGGTCCTGGCCGGCGGTCTGAGCGCCGGCTTCGCGGTGGCCGGCGAGGACCCGGCGCCGCGCCCGCTGCTCGTACGCGGCCTGGAGGCGGCCGACTTCGACGCCCAGAGCGCGGTCACCCTCGTGGACCGGACGAAGGTGCGCGGCGACGCCGTCGCCTCCGGCGCGGACGAGGTCGGCCGACTGGTCTTCCGCGCCTGCGACTTCGGGACGGGACCGGCCTCCGTGATCGTCGACGCGGCGCGCAGCGAGCCCGGCGAGGCCTCGGTCGAGCTGCACCTGGGCGACGGCACCGCGCTCGGCACCGTCACGGTGCCGTCCACCGGAGGCGCGTACACCTACACCGCGCTGCGCGTGGAGCCGGCCGACCCGCCGACCGGGGTTCACGACCTGCACATCACGATGCGGGGCGCGCTGCGCCTGGCGCGGCTGAGCTTCTCCGGCTGAGGGTCCGGAGAATGAGGGAGGGGCCCGGAACCGACCGAACGGTTCCGGGCCCCTGTTACGGCTGGGCGCGGGTCAGACGGCGGAGCCGGCCTTCCAGTCGCTCCAGGACAGGTTCCAGCCGTTGAGGCCGTTGTCGGCCGCGACGGTCTTGTCCTTGGAGTTCTTGACGATCACGACGTCGCCGATCATCGAGTTGGTGTAGAACCAGTAACCCGTGGTGGACGTGTCGTTGGCGCCCTTGGTGTCGCTCAGACCGATGCAGCCATGGCTGGTGTTGGAGGCGCCGAAGATCGACTTGGCGCCCCAGTAGTTGCCGTGGATGAAGGTGCCGGAGTTGGTCAGCCGGATGGCGTGCGGCACGTCCTTGATGTCGTACTCACCGTCGAAGCCCACCGAGTCCCCGTTCATCCGGGTCTCCTTGAACTTCTCCGACATCACCATCTGGCCGTTGTAGGTGGTGTTGGAGTCCGAACCGGCCGAGATCGGGATGGTCTTGACCAGCTGGCCGTCCCGGACGACCTTCATCATGTGGGTGCCGGCGTCCACCGTGGAGACCTGGCTGCGGCCGATCTTGAAGGTGATGGTCTTGGACTGGACGCCGTAGACGCCACTGGCGCCCTGGACGCCGTCCAGGTCCAGCTTGACGGTGACGGTCGAGCCGGCCTTCCAGTACTTGTCCGGACGGAAGTCCAGCCGCTGGGTGCCGAACCAGTGGCCGACGACTTCCTGGCCGCTGGTGGAGTTGACCGTGATGTGCGACTGCACGGCCTTCTTGTCGCTGATCGCCTTGTCGAAGTTGATCGACACCGGCATGCCGACACCGACGGTCGAGCCGTTCTCCGGCGTGTAGTAGCCGATGAAGCTGTTGGTCTGGGAGACCGTGGTGAAGTCGGCGTTCTCGGTGGCCTTGCGGCCCTTGGAGTCCTTGGCCTTCGCGGTGACGCTGTACTTCGTGGCCCGCTCCAGCTGCGCGTCGGGCTTCCAGCTGGTGCCGTCGCCGGATATCGTGCCCGCGACCTTGGCGCCGGTGGTGGCCACCGTCATGGTGACGGCGGTCAGCGTGCCCTTGCTGACCGCGACCTTCCCGCTGCTGTTGATGCCGGCGTTGGCGGCGCCGTCCTTCGGCGTGATCGTTATCTTCGCGTCCGAGGCGTCCTTGGCCGCCGCCGCGTCCGCCGAGGCCTGCGACTTACCGCTGCCGGAGCCGCTCGTGCTGGTACTGCCCTTGTCCCCGCCGCACGCGGTCAGCGTGAGCGCACCGCCGACCAACAGGGCTATGGTCACCAGGCCCGCGCGCCTGATGCGCCTGGGACGGTGGTCGGTGGCTATGCCGGTGCCGGTGCCGGAGTCGGACGGCTTCACACGAATCTCCAATGGTTCTTCGGTACGCGTTCCCCCAGCTCGCCTGCGCGCGTGGCTTCGCGAGCCGCGGCCCTCATTCGAGCCTCAGTCGTACGTAGTGGAACTTCCAGGGTCTTTGGTCCGTTCCCCGCTCGGAAAACTGTGGGGAACACCACGCGCCGTGACTGCTCGGCCCGTGGCACAGCAAACCCCGGACCATGATGGGCCCGGGGCCTGTGAGTCACGCACAGTCTCAGACGGCCTCAGGTGCCGTCCGGTTCCCCGCCCGCCGGGAAATCTTCGTCGTCGTAGAGATCCCACTCGTCGGAGTCGGGATCATACTCGGTGTGGGCGCAGGACCAGGACGCCTGCACCAACTCGATGCCCGGCACGGTCGTGACGAGATCGAAGGGGTCGACCAGATGGGCCAGCGCCTCCGACTCGTCCTGGTGCACGGCCGTCCGCGCCTGTGACCGCTCCTCGTCGGGGAGGTAGTCGTCGCCGCCGATCTGGTCGAGCGCGGCATCGGTCAGCTGCTCACGGTCGGTGATCTCCACGACCAGCTCGACCTGGAGGCGTACGTACGTCGGTCCGCTCTCACCACGGGGAATCTCAGTAGTGCTCATGCCACGGAGCGTAGGCGCAGCCCGTGCTCACGCCGAGGCGGCGCGCATTATGCGGACAAAGGGCCCCCGGAGGGAAGCATTCCGAGTTCGAACTTCCCTCCGGAGCCACCGGCTCACTAACATCAGCCTCCACGGTCAAGTCGCCGCTACCGCTGGGGGATCCGTTGACCACGCACCGCCCGCCCGTCTTCGTCGCCGCCGCGGCGGCAACCGTTCTCGGGGCGCTCTACTTCGTGCCCAACGCCTCCGCGAACGTCGAACACACCACGACGGCCAGAACCACCGCCACCGTGCAGCAGAACGCCGCGACGGTCGAGAAGCAGAACCAGCTGGCCGACACCGGCGGCGCCGACACCACGCCCTACCTGATCGGCGGAACCGCGTTCTTCGGCATGGGCGCCGGCCTGCTGGTCAGCGTCACCCGCCGGGCGCGCAACGCGTAGGCCGCGTCGCAGAAGCAGCGCCGGCCGTGACGGGACCGCTGCCCTACAGCAGCGGTCCCGTCACGGACTCGGCGGCCTCGGCCAGCTTTCCGTCGCGTACGAAGGCGTAGGCCGCCGCCAGGTCGGGGGCGAGGAAACGGTCCGTCCCGACCCCGGCCACGCCGGCCTCGCGTACCGCCTTGACGACCGCCTCGGTGGCCGGCGCGGCCCTCAGCACCTCGCTGCCCTGCACCCGGATCTCCAGCGCGCGCGTCGCCGCGACCAGCTCGACCGCGATGATCCGGGCCAGGTTGTCCACCGACTGCCGCAGCTTGCGCGCGGCCGACCAGCCCATCGACACATGGTCCTCCTGCATCGCCGAGGAGGGGATCGAGTCGACCGAGGCGGGCACCGCCAGCCGCTTGTTCTCGCTGACCAGGGCCGCCTGCGTGTACTGCGCGATCATCAGCCCGGAGTCCACACCCGGGTCGTCCGCCAGGAAGGCCGGCAGCCCGTGCGAACGGCTCTTGTCGAGCAGCCGGTCGGTACGCCGCTCCGCGATCGAGCCCAGGTCGGCGGCCGCGATGGCCAGGAAGTCCAGCACATAGGCGACGGGCGCGCCGTGGAAGTTGCCGTTGGACTCCACCCTGCCGTCGGGAAGCACCACCGGGTTGTCGACCGCCGAGACCAGCTCGCGGTCGGCGACCAGGCGGGCGTGCGTGACGGTGTCGCGGCCCGCGCCCGCGACCTGCGGCGCACAGCGGATCGAGTACGCGTCCTGCACCCGGGGGGCGTCGTCCTGGTGGTGGCCGGTCAGCCCCGAACCCTCCAGGATCCGCCGCATGTTCTCCGCGCTCGCGGCCTGCCCGGGGTGCGGGCGGATCGCGTGCAGCTCGGGCGCCAGCACCTTGCCGGTGCCGAGCAGCGCTTCGAGGGACAGCGCCGCGGTGATGTCGGCGGCGGTGAAGAGCCGGTCGAGGTCGGCGATGGCCATCACCAGCATGCCCAGCATGCCGTCGGTGCCGTTGATGAGGGCGAGGCCCTCCTTCTCGCGCAGCTCGACCGGGGTGATCCCGTGCTCGGCCAGCAGCTCGGGGACCGGCCGCACCGTGCCGTCGGGGCCCTCCGCCTCGCCCTCGCCCATCAGCACCAGCGCGCAGTGCGACAGCGGTGCCAGATCCCCGGAGCAGCCGAGCGAGCCGAACTCGTGGACCACGGGGGTGATCCCGGCGTTCAGCAGGGCCGCCATCGTCTCGGCCACCACCGGCCGTACCCCGGTCCGGCCCGAGGCCAGGGTCTTCAGCCGCAGGAACATCAGCGCCCGGACCACCTCGCGCTCGACGCGCGGGCCCATCCCGGCGGCGTGGGACCGTACGAGGCTGCGCTGGAGCTGCGCACGCAGTGCGGGGCTGATGTGCCGCACCGCCAGCGCCCCGAAGCCCGTCGACACGCCGTAGACCGGCTCCGGCTTCGCGGCGAGGGCCTCGATGACGTCCCGGGAGGACCGGACGCCGGCCAGCGCCTCGGTCGACAGCTCCACGCGTGCGTTCCCGCGCGCCACGGCGAGTACGTCCTGTGCGCCGACCCCACCGGACCCGATGACCACGTTATGCATATCCATATTCACGCACCTTAAGCACTGAATCGCGAGCTGTCACCTGGCAGGGCGGTCCGCCGCCCCGCCCGCCGCACGCCGCACCGCTCCCGCCCCGCCCTCCCGCGCTGCCTTCCCGCCGCTCCTACCGCTTCCCGCTACTCCCGGCCGCGGAACCGCCGCCGCTCCGTCGCCTGGCCCGGCGGCTCGTCCGCCAGCCGCACCACCGGATCCTCGGGCGCCCCGGCCCCCGCCACCACCGGCCGGTCCGAGTGCACGGCCTTCGCCCGGTACTGCGCGGCGTCCGCCAGCCGGAAGAGCCGCCGCCCCGAGGTCACCGGCCCGATGTTCTCGTCCGTGGAGGCGACGCCCACCGCGACCCCGTCCCCCAGGCCCAGCCACTTCGCCCGGTCGCACAGTTCCTCCGCCGCCCGGACCACGTCGGCCGAGGCGCGGCCGACCGACAGCAGGCAGAACTCGTCGCCGCCCAGCCGCGCCACCAGGCTCCCCGGCAGCTCCGCCCCGCACAGCGACAGCACCGACCCGAACCCGACCAGCAGCCGGTCGCCGACCGCGTGCCCGAGTTCGTCGTTGACCCGCTTGAGGCCGTTGAGGTCGCACACCACCAGGCTGACCGCGGTGCCCTCCTCCCGGTGCTGGTCGACCGCCGCCTCCAGCCGGGCGTCCACCGCCCGCCGGTTCGCCAGCCCGGTCAGCGGATCCGTGAAGGCCAGCCGCCGCACCTCGGCCAGCCGCTCGGTCTGCGCGATCCCGGCCGCGATCAGCGCGGCCAGTACGGTGGCGAACTCCGCGTCCGTCCTGTCGAACACCGGCTGACCCGCCGCCCGGGCCACGTAGAGCTCGCCCCACGCCAGGCCGTGCAGCATGATCGGCGCGACCACGCACGAGGACCGCCCGCGCCGCCGCAGCGCGGCCACCCGCTGATGGCAGTACGCCCCGCCGTTGACCGGCCCGCTCGCGTCCGCGGTCTCGACCCAGGCGTGCGGCTCCCCGCCCTCGGCCCAGCGGCCGTGCAGGAACTCCACGATCTCCGGGAAGTCCGCGATCGAGTACACCTCGTTGCGGGGCTGCGGCTCCTCCCCGTCGGTCAGCTCCCCGTCGTTGACCAGTACCCGCAGCCGCCCCCGGTCCCGCTCCCACCGGGACACCGCCGACATGGCGCCGCCCAGCGCCAGCCGGGCGGCGGTGGCGGCGGCGGCGACCGCCTCCATCGGCGTCCTGGCCGCCGCCACCGCACGCGCCAGCTCGGCGACGGCCCGCAGCCGCTCTCCTTCGCTCTTCAAGGCTCGGTTTCGCCTCCGGTCCGCTCCCCTTCGGCTCGCCCACCGGCCGGCGGCCGCCGAGCACGCCGAGGCGTTTGTACCATTTTGAGCCATAAGCCGGGGACAAGCGCGCGGCGCGCTACTCCCCCGGCCAATTGGGCGCCCGCTTGTCGTTGAACGCGGCCACGCCCTCCGCCCGGTCACCCGAGAAGGCCGTCGTGCGCCAGGCCGCGTCCTCGATGTCCAGGCCCGCCCTCAGGTCGGCGCCCTGGCCGAGCCGCAGGGCCCGCTTGGCGGCGCGCAGCCCGACCGGGGAGTTGGCGGCGATACGGCCGGCCAGCGCCAGCGCCTCCGTACGGTCCTGGCCCTCCTCCACGAGGGTGTCGACCAGCCCCAGCGCCAGCGCCTCGGCGGCCGGCACCCGTCGCGCCGTGAAGATCAGCTCCGCCGCCCGGGCCGATCCGACCCTGCGGGGCAGCAACTGGGTGCCGCCGCCGCCCGGGATGACGCCCACCGACACCTCGGGCAGCCCGACCAGCGCCGTCGGGTCGGCGACGATGATGTCGCAGGCCAGCGCCAGTTCGAAGCCGCCGCCCAGGGCGAAGCCGTGCAGCGCCGCCACCACCGGCATCGGCAGCTCCAGCACACCGGTGTACGCGGCCCTGGCGTACGGGCGCTGCCGAGAGAGGTCGGCGTCGGTGAAGGAGTTGCGCTCCTTCAGGTCGGCGCCCACACAGAAGGCCCGCTCGTGCGTCGAGGTGAGCACCACCGCGCTGACCGTGCGGTCCGCCGCGAGCGCCGCGCAGGCCCCGCCGATCGCCCGGGCCATCGCCGTGGACACCGCGTTCATGACCTCGGGCCGGTCCAGGACCAGCTCCGCCACCCGCTCCGCCGGCCGGCGTACCGCCACCCACTCACCGAACCGCTGCTCCGACTCCGACATCCGCCGCCGCCCCTCCGCGTTGGTTAACGACCGTGAACCACGGTCATCGTAGACGGGCGGATCAACCCCGGCGGGTGAGAAGCCAGGGTTCGACGATCCCCAGCCCGCGCACGGGCCGGCGCCACATCGGCTGGAGCGCGAAGCGGTACTTGTTCTCGGCGCCGGCCTCTATGTCCACCTCGGACACCGGGGCGTCACCGCTCTGACCGAGGGCCTGGGCCAGCTCGCCGTCCACCAGGACCGCGTCCCGGGGCGCTATCGACGTGAGCCGGCTGGCCAGGTTGACCGTGGTGCCGAAGACGTCGCCCATGCGGGTCGTGACGGTGCCGAAGGCGATCCCGACCCGCAGCGCGGGCATCGTCTCGTCGCCGGTCATGGTCTCGATCAGGCGCAGCCCGATCTCGGCCGCCGTCCCGGGATCGTCGGCGGCGTAGAGGACCTCGTCGCCCAGCGTCTTGATCAGGCGCCCGCCGTGAGCGGCGACCTGGTCGGCCGCGGTGGTCTCGAAGGCCTCGACCAGTTCGCCGAGCTCCTCCTCCTCCAGCCGCCGGGTGAGCCGCGTGAAACCCACCAGGTCGGCGAAGCCGACGGCCAGCCGGCGGTCCACGGCCTCCTCGTCGTCGGAGCGGACGACGCGGCTGGTGGACGCGGCGAGCTGCCGCCGCCAGACGTAGATCAGGAACTCCTCCAGCTCGGGCAGGAGCAGCTCCACCAGCGGGTAGGCGACCTCGGCGCGGGTCATGCCGGGCTCGGGGGGCTCGGTGAGCTCCTCCAGGAAGGAGTCGGTCTGCCATTCGGCGAGCCGGGCGGTGGTCTGGCCGGTGGACCGGGCGACCTGGATGGCGGTGGGCTCGCTGATCAGCCCGGCCTCGACCAGGCCGGACAGCCGTCGCAGGGCGATGACGTCGGCCTCGGTGAGGGCGATGGCCTGGCCGATGTCGGCGAAGCCCATGGCCCGCCAGAAGCGGGCGGCCAGTTCGACGGAGACGCCCGCGGTGCGGGCGGCCCGGAAGGGGGTGTACTGGCGCTCGGCGCCGAGGATGAGCTGCTCCAGACGCAGGGCGATGGGGTCCTCGGCCCCCAGGCCCGTCGTGCCCGCGGCGCCCGTCGTGCCCGCGGCGCCCGTCGTGCCCGTGGTGGCGCCCGCAGCGCCCGCAGCGCCCTCGGCGCCCGTCGTGCCCGTGGTGCCCTCGGTACCTGTGGCGGCGTCCTCGGCCGCGTCCGGCCCGGGGTCGTCGTCGGTGTCCCCGGCGCCCGCCGCGTTGTCCCCGGTCACCGCCCGCCCCCTCTTCGGTCCCTGCGCGTGCGCACTGCCCTTCCGATCACTGGGTCGGCTGCCGCCTCAACGATACGGCAGGTGTGCTGTAGCTCACTCTCACACACCGCTGCGCAGATGTACGACGTCGCCCGCGCCGACCGCTCTTTCCTGGTACCCGTCGGACGCGATGACCAGCCGCCCGTCGTCGTCGACCGCCACCGCCTTCCCGGTCACCGTCTCGCCGCCCGGCAGCTCGGCCCGTACCGTCCGCCCCAGCGTCACGCAACCGGCGGCGTAGGCCTGCCGCAGCCGGGAGACGTCCGGGTCGCCGCCGGCCGAACGCCACTCGCCGTACCAGTCGGCCAGCGAGCGCAGCACCGCCCGCAGCAGCGGATCGCGGTCCGTGCCCTGGGCGCCGGCCAGCGCCAGCGACCCGGCGGCCGGGACCGGCAGTTCGTCCTCGCGGAGCGTCACATTGAGCCCGATGCCGATGACCACGCCGTCGCCCGCCGGGGAGTTCACCCGCTCGGCGAGGATGCCGCCGGTCTTGCGCTCCTCGCCGTCGATGGTGACCAGCAGGTCGTTGGGCCATTTGAGGCCGGTGTCGACGCCCCCGGCCCGCGCGACGGCGGTGGCGGTGGCGACCCCGGCCAGCAGCGGCAGCCAGCCCCAGCGCCGCACCGGCACCTCGGCGGGCCGCAGGAGTACGGAGAAGAAGAGCCCGGAACGCGGCGGCGCCGTCCACTGCCGGTCGAGGCGGCCGCGGCCCGCGGTCTGCTCCTCGGCGACCAGCACGGCGCCCTCCGCCGCCCCCTGCCGGGCGCGGGCCGCCAGGTCGGAGTTGGTGGAGCCGGTGGCCGCGACCACGTCCACGGCGGTCCACAGGCCGTCCGGGGCGACGATCGCGCGCTGCAGCGCCACCGCGTTCAGCGGCGGCCGGTCGAGGTCGGACCAGCGGTTCGAGGTCATGGGTCCCACCCTACGAGCGGGAGTGTGTCGAACGCCGCACTGCTCGCGGAGCAGCCACGCGGTTACGCTACGAAAGCAAGGTTACTCGCCAGTCAATCGCGACCCGCCGAGAGCAGGAGAGCCGCCTCCCATGGCCGTGCCGGAGTACGCCCCCGAAAAAGACCAGAGCAGCCACACCACCGCGGGCAAGCTCGCGGATCTGCGCCGCCGTATCGACGAGGCCACCCACGCAGGCTCCGCGCGGGCCGTCGAGAAGCAGCACGCCAAGGGCAAGCTCACGGCCCGTGAGCGCATCGAACTACTGCTGGACGAGGGCTCGTTCACCGAACTGGACGAGCTGGCCCGGCACCGCAGCACCAACTTCGGCCTGGAGAAGACCCGGCCGTACGGCGACGGCGTCGTCACCGGCTACGGAACCGTCGACGGCCGCCCGGTCGCGGTGTTCTCCCAGGACTTCACCGTCTTCGGCGGCGCGCTCGGCGAGGTGTACGGCCAGAAGATCGTCAAGGTCATGGACTGGGCCCTGAAGAACGGCTGCCCCGTCATCGGCATCAACGACTCCGGCGGCGCCCGCATCCAGGAGGGCGTCAGCGCGCTGGGCCTGTACGGCGAGATCTTCCGCCGCAACACCCATGCGTCGGGCGTCATTCCGCAGATCTCGCTGATCGTCGGGCCGTGTGCCGGCGGTGCGGTCTACTCCCCGGCGATCACCGACTTCGTGGTGATGGTGGATCAGACCTCGCACATGTTCATCACCGGGCCCGACGTCATCAAGACCGTCACCGGTGAGGACGTCGGCTTCGAGGAGCTGGGTGGCGCCCGCGCGCACAACTCGGTCTCCGGCGTGGCCCACCACATGTCGGGCGACGAGAAGGACGCCATCGAGTACGTCAAGGCGATCCTGTCCTACCTGCCGAGCAACAACCTCGAAGAACCCCCGGCGTACCCGGCCGAGGAGGACCTCGCGCCGGACCCCGAACTCGACACCCTCATCCCGGACTCCGCCAACCAGCCCTACGACATGCACAAGGTCATCGAGCATGTCCTGGACGACGGCGAGTTCCTGGAGACCCAGGCCCTGTTCGCGCCCAACATCCTCACCGGCTTCGGCCGTGTCGAGGGCCGCCCGGTCGGCCTGGTCGCCAACCAGCCGATGCAGTTCGCCGGCTGCCTGGACATCGACGCCAGCGAGAAGGCCGCGCGCTTCGTCCGCACCTGCGACAGCTTCAACGTCCCGGTGATCACCTTCGTGGACGTCCCCGGCTTCCTGCCCGGCGTCGGCCAGGAGCACGAGGGCATCATCCGGCGCGGCGCCAAGCTGATCTACGCGTACGCGGAGGCCACGGTCCCGCTGATCACCGTGATCACCCGGAAGGCCTTCGGCGGCGCCTACGACGTCATGGGCTCCAAGCACCTGGGCGCCGACCTCAACCTGGCCTGGCCGACCGCCCAGATCGCCGTCATGGGCGCCCAGGGCGCCGTCAACATCCTGCACCGCCGCACCCTCGCCGGGGCCGAGACGCCCGAGGAGACGGAGGCGCTGCGCGCCCGGCTCATCGCGGACTACGAGGACACCCTGCTCAACCCGTACATCGCCGCCGAGCGCGGCTATGTCGACGCGGTGATCGTGCCGTCCGAGACCCGCAGCCACCTGGTGCGGGCCCTGCGGACGCTGCGCAACAAGCGCGAGAGCCTGCCGCCGAAGAAGCACGGCAACATCCCCCTCTAAGGAGCGTGCTCGCCATGGTCATCAAGGTCGAACGGGGCAACCCCACACCCGAGGAGCTCGCGGCCGTCGTCGCCCTGGTCCAGGCGCGGGCCGCCGCCGGTGCCTCCGGCGGTGCCGACGGTTCCGACGGCGGCCCACGTCCCCTGGACGAATGGGCATCCCCCGCGCGGAACGTGCCCGGCCGCGCGCCGCACCCCGGGCCGGGGGCCTGGCGCGCCACGTACTGGCCGCGCTGAGACGTCGTGGTGCCGGTCCGGGGCCTCCGGTGCGGAGGCCCCGGACCGGCATGTTCACGTGCGTGACGGGCTCTTTCGTCGCGTTGCCCGGCATGCCGCACACACATACGCGGAGCGTCCAGGACCCCCACCCTCCCCCAGCCTTCGGCCGGGGGTGCCCCCAACGACCCCGGCCCTCCCCGGGTTGTGGGTAGGCCGTCCGCCCGGGCCGCGGCGGTCGGTTACCCGGGGAAATGGGGGCCGCCTGAGTACTCGTACTCAGGCGCCGCCGCGGTCCGCGCGCAAGCCTGGACGCATGCTGTGGTCCGACCCGTCCGAGGAGCCCCCCGAGGAGCTGCGCCGCGCGCAGGCGATGATGCGCCGGGCGATCTGGCTCATCGCGGTGGCCATGCCGGTCATCATGTTCATCGTCGGCTGGCGGGTCTGACCGCTTCACTACGATGGCGGGCATGACCAACGCCTGCCGCACCCTCGTCCTCGCCTCCGCGTCTCCCGCCCGGCTCGGCCTGCTGCGGCACGCGGGGCTCGATCCGCAGGTCGTCGTCAGCGGTGTCGACGAGGACGCGATCACCGCGGCCACCCCGGGCGAGCTGGCCCGGGTGCTGGCCGAGGCGAAGGCGGACGCGGTCGCGGACCGGCTGTCCGGCGGCGAGTTGGTGATCGGCTGCGACTCCGTGCTGGAGCTCGACGGCGAGGCCTTCGGCAAGCCCGCCGACGCCGAAGCCGCCATCGCCCGCTGGAAGTCGATGCGGGGACGGTCCGGCGTGCTGCGGACCGGCCACTGTGTCGTGGACCTCGCCACCGGCCGCCGGGTCTCCGCGACCGCGTCCACCACCGTCCGTTTCGGCAGCCCCGACGACGCGGAGATCGCCGCCTACGTCGCCTCCGGCGAACCCCTGTCCGTCGCCGGTGCCTTCACTCTCGACGGCCGTTCCGCGCCGTTCGTCGACGGTATCGACGGTGACGCCGGGAACGTCATCGGGCTGTCGCTGCCGCTGCTGCGCCGGCTGCTGGCCGACCTGGGGGTGCGGATCACCGACCTGTGGGTTCAGGCGGCGGCGGGCGCCACCGGGGGCGGTGCGGCGGCGGGCTCCTCGACGCCCGCGTAGAGCAGCAGGCTCAGCACGATCAGCCCGAAGATCAGCATCATCAGCACATACGCCGGCCACCCCAGCAGTCCCACGACCGCCGCGCCCAGCACCACATGGAGCACGGCCGCCGCCACGAGCAGCAGCCGTCCGGCCCGGCCGGGGCGCCGGTCGTGGCGGGCGGCGCGGCCCAGGACGACGGCGCAGGTGATCAGGAAGACCGCGAGAAGGCCGCCGGCTACCCAGGCGCCGGCGGCCATCGCGTCCGGGGCGAGCCCGGCGAGGGACATGGCCTGGTGCCGTACGGCGAGGCCCATGACCCAGTTGACGAAGGCGAGCCCGAACGCCTCAAGAAACAGCACCACCGCCGCCGTAACGGCAACGCCTCGTCGCACCCCGCCCACCACCCCTATTACCGCCGGTACCTGGCATCCTGCACGCTACTAACGGGTAAGTCCTGCGGCAAGAGTTCTGACGGTGCCACCCGTACGGGGCGGGCGTAGGGCAAAGTTTTCCCCGTGCCTTCGTGGAGTTCCCACAAAGGTGGCACCCCGTCGGACACGGTGGTGAACAGAGATCCAGCTCACTCAAGCGTGGTGCAAGCGCCCGGAGATATACGGCCGTAGCGTGGAATTACGCGGCAATACGACACCGCTGCCGCGTCCGGATCACCCTCCGTGTGGGCAAGCTCACCCCTAGGGGTGCCTCGGCACGAAGTGTCACCAGTACCTAAACTCGGCTTGTTTCAAGGAGGGAGCCATCGTGCGCAAGGTGCTCATCGCCAACCGCGGTGAAATCGCAGTCCGCGTCGCCCGGGCCTGCCGGGACGCCGGGATCGCCAGCGTTGCCGTCTACGCAGAACCCGACCGGGACGCGCTGCATGTCCGCGCGGCCGACGAGGCCTACGCGCTGGGCGGAGACACCCCGGCGAGCAGCTATCTGGATGTCGCCAAAGTCCTGGGCGCGGCCGCCGAGTCGGGTGCCGACGCCGTTCACCCCGGCTACGGGTTCCTGTCGGAGAACGCCGAGTTCGCGCAGGCGGTGATCGACGCCGGGCTGACCTGGATCGGTCCCCCGCCGCAGGCGATCCGCGACCTCGGCGACAAGGTGGCCGCCCGGCACATCGCCCAGCGCGCCGGCGCGCCCCTGGTCGCCGGCACCCCCGACCCGGTGTCCGGGGCGGACGAGGTGGTGGCATTCGCGGAGCAGCACGGTCTGCCGATCGCGATCAAGGCCGCCTTCGGCGGCGGCGGGCGCGGCCTGAAGGTCGCCCGCAACCTGGAGGAAGTGCCGGAGCTGTACGAGTCCGCCGTGCGCGAGGCCGTCGCGGCCTTCGGGCGGGGCGAGTGCTTCGTGGAGCGCTACCTGGACCGGCCCCGGCACGTGGAGACCCAGTGCCTGGCCGACCAGCACGGCAACGTGGTGGTCGTCTCCACCCGTGACTGCTCGCTCCAGCGCCGCCACCAGAAGCTCGTGGAGGAGGCCCCGGCCCCCTACCTGAGCGACGCGCAGAACGCCGAGCTGTACCGCGCGTCCAAGGCGATCCTGCGCGAGGCGGGCTATGTCGGCGCCGGCACCTGCGAGTTCCTGGTCGCCGTCGACGGCACGATCTCCTTCCTGGAGGTCAACACCCGCCTCCAGGTGGAGCACCCGGTGAGCGAGGAGGTCACCGGCATCGACCTGGTCCGCGAGATGTTCCGGATCGCCGACGGCGAGGAACTGGGTTACGACGACCCGCCGCTGCGCGGTCACTCCTTCGAGTTCCGGATCAACGGCGAGGACCCGGGCCGTAACTTCCTGCCCGCCCCCGGCACCGTGACGCGGTTCGCGCCGCCGTCCGGCCCCGGTGTGCGGCTGGACGCGGGCGTGGAGTCCGGTTCGGTCATCGGCCCCGCGTGGGACTCGCTGCTGGCCAAGCTGGTCGTCACCGGTGCCACCCGCGAGCAGGCCCTCCAGCGGGCCTCCCGCGCGCTGGCCGAGTTCGAGGTCGAGGGCATGGCCACCGCCATCCCGTTCCACCGCAAGGTGGTCACCGACCCCGCGTTCGCCCCCGCCGAGGGCCCGTTCACGATCCACACGCGCTGGATCGAGACCGAGTTCGCCAACGACATCCCGGCCTTCGCCACCCCCGTGGCCGACGACGAGGCCGAGGAGGCCGGTCGCGAGACCGTCGTCGTCGAGGTCGGCGGCAAGCGCCTGGAGGTCTCCCTCCCGGCGTCGCTGGGCATGACGCTGGCCCGTACCGCGGCCGCCGGCGGCGCCCGCCCCAAGCGGCGCGCGACCAAGAAGGCCGGCTCCGCCGCCTCCGGCGACACCCTCGCCTCCCCGATGCAGGGCACCATCGTCAAGGTGGCCGTCGAGGAGGGCCAGGAGGTCAAGGAGGGCGACCTCATCGTGGTCCTGGAGGCCATGAAGATGGAGCAGCCGCTGAACGCCCACCGTTCCGGCACCGTCAAGGGCCTGAACGCCGAGGTGGGTTCCTCGGTGTCGTCCGGCGCGGCGATCTGCGAGATCAAGGACTGACCCGCACCACGCGCGGATGACAGGGCTCCGGGTGGTCGTGACGACCACCCGGAGCCCTGTCACGTCACGGGGTCCGGCCCTCGGCGCGCGCCGGCCGGGGTGTGCCGGTCCGCATGGTCAGCAGCAGCAGCGAGGCCAGTACCGCGAATCCGGCCGCCGTCCCCAGCGCGGCGATCACGCCGTCGGCGAAGGCGTCCGGGCCGCCGTGCCGGGCGACCGTGCCGAAGACGGTGACCTGGACGGACAGACCGAGGGTGCCGCCGATCTGCTGGAAGGTCTGGAGCAGCCCGGAGGCCGAGCCCGCGTCACGCGGTTCGACACCGGACAGGATCAGGGTGTTGAGCGGCATCGTCACAAAGCCCAGCCCGAGCCCGACCAGGGCCAGCGGGCCGGCGAGTCCGCTGAGGTAGCCCTCCCCGGTGTCGAGGGTGGCGAGCCACAGCATCCCGGCGAGGCCGGTCATCAGCCCGCCGACGGCGGTCCGCTTGGCGCCGAAGCGTACGACGGCCTTCGGGGCGGTCCTGGCGGCGGCGAAGAGCAGCACGGTCATCGGCAGGAACGCGGCTCCGGTGCGCAGCGGGCTGTAGCCGCTGACCGTCTCCATGTACTGGGTGACGAAGTAGAAGATCCCGAACATGCCGGCCGGCACCAGGAAGTAGCAGCTGTACGCGATCACCCTGGTCCGGTCCGTGAACAGCCGCATGACGACCAGGGGGCGTTCGGCCCGGGTCTCGTTGATCAGGAAGGCGGCCAGCAGCAGCACGGCGACGGTGAAGGCGCCGAGAGCCCCGTGGTCGCCCCAGCCGCGCTCGGCGACCCGGATGAACCCGTACACCAGGGACCCGGTGCCGAGCGTGCCGGTGACGGCGCCGGCGATGTCGAAGCGGCCGCCGCCGCGGTGCCGGTCGGTCTCGGCGATGTGGCGCGGGGCGAGCAGCAGGATCGCGGCGCCGATCGGGATGTTGATGAAGAAGATCCACCGCCAGGAGCCCCACTCGGTGAGGGCGCCGCCCAGGATCAGGCCGATCGACGAACCCGCCCCGGAGACGGCGGAGAAGACGCTCAGCGCCTTCTGGCGGTCGGTGCCCTCGCGGAAGGTGGTAGCGATCAGGGCGAGGGTGCTGGGCGCGGCCAGGGCGGCGGAGACGCCCTGGAGCAGCCGGGCCGCCAGCAGCCACGCCGGCCCGGTGGCCAGGCCGCCCATGACGGAGGCGAGGGTGAACGCGGCCACCCCGGCCTGCAGCGCGGTGCGGCGGCCGATCAGGTCGCCGATCCTGCTGCCCAGGAGCAGCAGTCCGCCGAACGCCAGGATGTAGATGTTCAGTACCCAGGACCGGCCGGTGGTGGAGAAGCCCAGGTCGTGGCCGATGCCGGGGATGGCGACGTTCACCACGGTCATGTCGAGCAGCAGCATCAGCTGGGTGCCGACGATGGCGGACAGGGCGAGCATGGAACGTTGTCGGCGCGCCGGACCGGGTGTGCGGGCAGGCGTCGTCGTACGAAGGGAGGGAGTGGACATGGGACGTAAGCCTCCAGCGGAGAACCCAAGAAACGGAGGTTGCCTCCGCTCAATATACGGAGGTAGCCTCCGGATTTACAATGGGATTCTCGCCCCGTAAGGAATTCGACCGGGCCACGACGCTACGGAGACGGTGCCGATGACCACAGGCAAGCAGGCCGCCGCAGACCGCCCCCCGCGGCCGATGCGGGCCGACGCCCGGCGCAACTACGAACGGCTGCTCACCGAGGCACGTCAGGCGTTCATCGTCCACGGCACCGAGGCACCCCTGGAGGACATCGCCCGCCACGCGGGCGTCGGCATCGGCACGCTCTACCGTCACTTCCCGAACCGCTACGCGCTCATGGACGCGGTCTTCGAGGAGGAGACAGCCGTGCTCGTGACCCGGGCCGCCGGCATGCTGGACGCGGAATCACCGATCGACGCGCTCCGGGAATGGCTGGCCGCCTATGCCGTCCACTCCTCGCACTACCGCGGCCTCGCCGTGGCCCTGATGGAGGCGGACGAGGGCCGGATGCCCGCCTGCAAGGGTGCCGCCATCGCGGCGGCGGACCAGTTGCTGGTCCGCGCCCAGCAGGCGGGGCAGGCACGCGACGATGTCGCCATCGCCGACGTGTTGCGGCTGACCAGCGCCATCGTGGTCGCCGCCGAACGCAACCCGGCGGACCACCGGGGCACCTTCCAGCGCCTGATGGCCCTGGCCATGGACGGCGTCCGCACCCGCCCGACGGAGTCCTGACCGCCGCCCTGCCCGGCCTCGGGCAGGGCGGGCGAAGTGCCGGGGCACGACCGCGCCCCGTCCGGGGCGCGGCACGGCGCACCGGCACTTCGCGCGAAG
Organism: Streptomyces sp. RLA131; assembly: GCF_056270125.1. NCBI lineage: Bacteria > Bacillati > Actinomycetota > Actinomycetes > Kitasatosporales > Streptomycetaceae > Streptomyces > Streptomyces sp. RLA131. The sequence continues at coordinate 5,127,594 of NZ_JBWDOQ010000002.1, read as the reverse complement.
CGGTGCTCAGCGCCGGGCGTCGGCGCCGCGCATCAGCTCCGGGCGCTCAGCGCCGCCGGGGTGCCAGGTCGGCGATACGGGCGGCCTGTTCGCCTCCGAGCTGGCCGGCGGCCGCGCGCAACTGCGGTGCCTGCCCGCCGTGTCCGGCGACCGGCAGCGGGTGCCGTCGCGGCCCCGGCACCGGCGGCAGGTCGCGTTCGCGCCGGCGACCGCCGGGCGGCGTGCCCCCGGACATGCCCTCGCCGCTCAGCGGGGCGACGGCGACATGGACCCCGCGGTCCGCGAGGGCCTGGAGTTCGGTGGCGGCCCGCTCGTCCCCCGGCGGGGGCTCGTTGGTGACCAGCCGGGTGACCACGTCGGTCGGCACGGTCTGGAACATGGTGTCCGTACCGAGCTTGGTGTGGTCGGCGAGCACCACGACCTCCGCCGCCGCCTGGACCAGGGCCCGGTCGACGCTGGCGGAGAGCATGTTGGAGGTGGACAGCCCGCGCTCCGCGGTGAGGCCCGCTCCGGACAGGAAGGCGCGGGTCACCCGCAGCCCCTGGAGGGACTGCTCCGCACCGCTGCCGACCAGGGCGTAGTTGGAGCCGCGCAGGGTGCCGCCGGTCATGACGACCTCGACACGGTTGGCGTGCGCGAGCGCCTGGGCCACCAGCAGGGAGTTGGTGACCACGGTGAGCCCCGGCACCCGCGCGAGCCGGCGGGCCAGCTCCTGCGTGGTGGTGCCGGCGCCGACCACGATGGCCTCGCCCTCTTCTACGAGGCTCGCCGCGAGATCGGCGATGGCCGTCTTCTCCGCGGCCGCTAGATGGGATTTCTGCGGAAAACCGGACTCTCTGGTGAAGCCACCCGGCAGTACCGCACCGCCATGCCGGCGGTCGAGCAGTCCTTCTGCCTCCAGCGCCCGCACGTCCCGCCGTACGGTTACTTCGGAGGTCTGGACGACGCGGGCGAGCTCACGGAGCGACACGGCCCCGTTGGCACGCACCATTTCGAGGATCAGTTGGCGACGTTCTGCTGCGAACACGAAACTGACAGTAATGCCAATGACCGTCTGCTATCAGCAGTTTGCACGGAATAACAGAAGTTGTTCGCGAAAACGGGCGTGAAGTGCTATACGGACACTCGCCGTTCGAACTACCGGACGTCCCTACAGCTCGGCGGCCGACTTCCGGGTGTGCAACTGCCGTGCGACCTCGGCGATCGATCCCGACAGGGAAGGGTAGACCGTGAACGCCTTGGCGATCTGCTCGACCGTCAGGTTGTTGTCCACCGCGATCGAGATGGGGTGGATCAGCTCGCTCGCCCGCGGCGCGACCACCACACCGCCCACCACGATGCCGGTGCCCGGCCGGCAGAACAGCTTCACGAAGCCGTCCCGGATGCCCTGCATCTTGGCGCGCGGGTTGCGCAGCAGCGGCAGCTTCACGCAGCGCGCGTCGATCAGGCCGGCGTCGACGTCCGCCTGGGTGTAGCCGACGGTGGCGATCTCCGGGTCGGTGAAGACGTTCGACGACACCGTCTTGAGGTTGAGCGGCGCCACCGCGTCGCCCAGGAAGTGGTACATCGCGATCCGGCCCTGCATGGCCGCCACCGAGGCGAGCGCGAAGACACCGGTGACGTCCCCGGCCGCGTACACGCCGGGCGCGGTGGTCCGGGACACCTTGTCGGTCCAGATGTGGCCGGAGTCCTTGAGCTTGACCCCGGACTCCTCCAGACCCATGGCACCGGTGTTGGGGATGGCGCCGACCGCCATCAGGCAGTGGCTGCCGGTGATGACCCGGCCGTCGGCCAGCGTCACCTCGACCTTGTCACCCGCCCGTCCCTCCTTGCCCGCCTTCGGCGAGGAGGGTCCCTCCGTGGTGAACGGCCCCGGAACCCGCTTCGCGGAAACCGCACGCGAGCGCGCCATGACGTTCATACCGCGACGCCGGAAGACGTCCTCCAGCACCGCCGCCGCGTCCGGGTCCTCGCCCGGGAGCACGCGGTCGCGGGAGGAGACCAGCGTCACCTTGGAGCCGAGCGCCTGGTAGGCCCCCGCGAACTCGGCGCCCGTGACACCGGAACCGACCACGATCAGCTCCTCCGGGAGCTCGTCGAGGTCGTAGACCTGGGTCCAGTTCAGGATCCGCTCGCCGTCCGGCAGCGCGTCGGGCAGCTCGCGCGGACGGCCGCCGGTCGCGATCAGCACGGCGTCCGCGGTCAGCGTCTCGCTCGTGCCGTCGGCGGCCTCCACGACCACCTTCCGCGAGCCGTCGAGGTCCTGCCCGCCGTCGAGCCGGCCCCGGCCGCGCATGACGCGGGCCCCGGCACGGGTCACCGAGGCCGTGATGTCGTGCGACTGGGCGAGCGCCAGGCGCTTGACGCGCCGGTTGACCTTGCCCAGGTCCACGCCGACCACCCGGGCCGCCTGCTCCAGGGGCGGGGTGTCGTCGGCCACGATGATGCCCAGCTCCTCGTACGACGAGTCGAAGGTGGTCATCACCTCCGCCGTCGCGATCAGAGTCTTCGACGGCACGCAGTCGGTCAGCACCGACGCCCCGCCGAGACCGTCGCAGTCGACGACGGTCACCTCCGCGCCGAGCTGGGCGGCAACGAGTGCCGCCTCGTATCCGCCGGGTCCTCCACCAATGATCACGATCCGAGTCACGTACCCCATTGTCCCGCACGCGCCAAGTGATCACTTACGGGGGCCGCACCCCGCTCCCGTACTCTCGTGACCATGTCGCTCTACGCCGCGTACGCCGGCAACCTCGACGCCCGCCTCATGACCCGCCGCGCCCCGCACTCCCCGCTGCGCGGCACCGGGTGGCTGACCGGCTGGCGGCTCACCTTCGGCGGCGAGCAGATGGGCTGGGAAGGCGCGCTGGCCACCCTCGTCGAGGACCCCCTGCACCAGGTCTTCGTCGGCCTCTACGACATCGCCCCCGTCGACGAGGACTCCATGGACCGCTGGGAGGGCGTACCGCTGGGCATCTACCGCCGCGCCCTCGTGCGCGCCCACACCCTCGACGGCGACATCTCCGCCTGGGTCTACGTCCTCAACGACTACGAGGGCGGCCTGCCCTCGGCCCGCTACCTCGGCGAACTCGCCGACGCGGCGGAGTCCGCGGGCGCACCGCACGACTACGTGATGGAGCTGCGCAAGCGCCCCTGCTGAAGCACCCCCTGTTTTTGCGGCGGCTTCGCCTCCGCTGCGCTCAGCCACCGGCCCGGGACCGCGGACGCGGGCCGGCCGTCGGTCGTGGAGGAACGGGTCAATCGTGGGATCCTCCGAAAAACAGAATCCTCCCACCTGGGAGGTCTACGCGCGTAGGCGATTAGCCGTTACGCTCGTCCCGTGAACTCCTCCCCTTCCTCCGACAACACCGGCGGCCCGCAGGCCGACCCGCACGCGGCCGCAGAGGCGGCGGCTGCGCGGCTGCGCGAACTGACCGGTGCAGAGACCCACGACGTGGCCCTGGTGATGGGCTCCGGATGGGTCCCCGCCGCCGACGAACTCGGGGCGGCCGAGTCCGAATTCGCGATCACGGACCTGCCGGGCTTCCCGGCCCCAGCGGTGGCCGGCCACGCGGGCAAGGTCCGCTCGGTGCGGATCGGCGGCGTGCGCGCCCTGGTGTTCCTGGGCCGCAACCACCTGTACGAGGGCAAGGGCGTGGCGACCGTCGTGCACGGCGTCCGTACGGCTGTGGCCGCCGGCTGCAAGACCGTCGTCCTGACCAACGGCTGCGGCGGCCTGCGCGAGGGCATGCGCCCCGGCCAGCCGGTGCTGATCAGCGACCACATCAACCTCACCGCGACCTCCCCGATCGCCGGGGCGAACTTCGTGGACCTCACCGACCTCTACTCCCCCCGCCTGCGCGCCCTGTGCAAGGAGGTCGACGAGACCCTCGAAGAGGGCGTGTACGTGCAGTTCCCCGGCCCGCACTACGAGACCCCGGCCGAGATCGGCATGGTCCGGGCGATCGGCGGCGACCTGGTCGGCATGTCGACCGCCCTGGAGGCCATCGCGGTCCGCGAGGCGGGCGCCGAGGTGCTCGGCATCTCGCTCGTCACCAACCTCGCCGCCGGGATGACCGGTGAGCCGCTCAACCACGAGGAGGTGCTGGAGGCCGGGCGCGACTCGGCGTCCCGCATGGGTTCCCTCCTCGCCCGGGTGCTCAACCGCCTCTGACCCCGTCGGACCCCGGCCGGTTGCGAGACGCCCCGGCCGGGTACCGGTCCAGAACGTACAAACCGGCCGAAGCCGCACGCCTCACCCCCCCACACCGTTGACCCGTACACACCCGCAGGAGCATCACGTGGCAGCAGCAGAGCTGATCCAGCAGGCGCGCACCTGGCTCGCCGAGGACCCCGACCCGGACACCCGGGGCGAGCTGGAGACCCTGCTGTCCGCCGTCGGGTCCGGAGACGAGGCGGCCGCCGCCGACCTGGCCGACCGCTTCGCCGGCACCCTGCAGTTCGGCACCGCCGGGCTGCGCGGGGAGATCGGTGCCGGCCCCATGCGCATGAACCGCTCCGTGGTGATCCGGGCGGCGGCCGGCCTGGCCGCGTACCTCAAGGCGCAGGGCGGCGACAGCGAAGCCGGGCTGGTCGTCATCGGCTACGACGCCCGCCACAAGTCGTACGACTTCGCCCGCGACACCGCGGCCGTCATGGTCGGCGCCGGCCTGCGCGCCGCGGTGCTCCCGCGCCCGCTGCCGACCCCCGTACTCGCCTTCGCCATCCGGCACCTGGGCGCGGCCGCCGGGGTGATGGTCACCGCGAGCCACAACCCGCCGCGCGACAACGGCTACAAGGTCTACCTCGGCGACGGCTCCCAGATCGTGCCGCCCGCCGACGCCGGTATCGCCGACCGGATCGCCGCCATCGGCTCGCTGTCCGACGTGCCCCTGGCCCAGGACGGCGCGCGGGTCCTCGGCGAGGAGGTCGTCGATGCCTACCTCGCGCGCGCCGCCTCCGTCGTGGACAGGCACGCCTCACGCGACGTCTCCGTCGTCTACACCCCGCTCCACGGCGTCGGCGGCGAGGTGCTGACCGCCGCTTTCGCCGCCGTGGGCTTCGCCGCGCCCGTGACCGTCCCCGAGCAGGCCGACCCGGACCCGGACTTCCCGACCGTCGCCTTCCCGAACCCCGAGGAGCCCGGCGCGATGGACCTGGCCTTCAAGGCGGCCCAGGAGGCCGCCCCGGCCGGTCCCGACATCATCATCGCCCACGACCCCGACGCCGACCGCTGCGCCGTCGCCGTCCCCGACCGCACCGCCCCGGCCGGCTGGCGCATGCTGCGCGGCGACGAGGTCGGCGCCCTGCTCGCCACCCACCTGGTCCACAAGCGGGCCGGCGGCACCTTCGCGGCCAGCATCGTCTCCTCCTCCCTGCTGTCCCGCATCGCCGCCGACGCCGGTCTGGACTACGCCGACACCCTCACCGGCTTCAAGTGGATCTCCCGCGTCCACGGGCTGCGCTACGGCTACGAAGAGGCCCTCGGCTACTGCGTCGACCCCGAGGGCGTCCGCGACAAGGACGGCATCAGCGCCGCCCTGCTCATCGCCGAACTCACCGCCGAGCTCAAGCAGCACGGCCGCACCCTGACCGACCTGCTCGACGACCTCGCCCTCAAGCACGGCCTCCACGCCACCGACCAGCTCTCGGTCCGGGTGGCCGACCTGTCGCTGATCGCCGACGCCATGGACCGGCTCCGCGAGCAGCCGCCGACCGCCCTGGCCGGCCTGACCGTCACCGCCGCCGAGGACCTCGCCAAGGGCACCGAGGAGCTGCCGCCCACCGACGGCCTGCGCTACCACCTCGCCGGCTCGCCGTCCTCCGGCGTCGCGTCCGCCCGCGTCATCGTCCGCCCCAGCGGCACCGAGCCCAAGCTCAAGTGCTACCTGGAGGTCGTCGTCCCGGTCCCCAGTGCCGGCGACCTCGCCTCCGCCCACGCCACCGCAGGCGCGGTCCTGGCCGCCCTCAAGGCCGACCTGTCGGAAGCGGCCGGCATCTAGGCCCAATGCCGTTGCCTTTGCTGTAGGCGTACTGTGCTTGGCAGTTCGTCCCGGGGGTGGTTCGGATGGCTGCGAGTGTGTCTGACTTATCGGGTCTCGGCCTGTTGACCTGGGTGTATCCGCCAGGCTTGGTGGACCGGGTGGTGACGGCGTGCGGCCGTGCCGAGCGACGTCAGCGGCTGCTTCCCGCGCGGCTGGTGGTGTACTTCGTGCTGGCGTTGGCCCTGTTCTCACCTGCCCCGTATCTGGAAGTGATGCGCCATCTCGTCGAGGGCTTGCGGGGCTCGGGGCTGCTGGGCAACTGGCGTGTTCCGGCGAAGTCCTCGCTGTTCAGGGCCCGGCAGCGGCTGGGCTCCGAGCCGCTGCGGGTGCTGTTCGCCACGACCGCGAAGCCGATGGCGACCGAGGCGACGCCCGGCGCGTTCTGGCGGGGCTTGCGGCTGCTCGCCGTCGACGGCACGTGCTGGGACGTCGCGGACAGTGAAGCCAACGAGACTGCCTTCGGACGTCCGGGCAGTGGCCGCGGGTCGGGCAGGAGCGCGTTTCCGCAAGTGCGGATGGCAGCTCTGGTGGAGATCGGCAGCCATGCGGTGCTGGACGCGGAACTGGCCGGCTGCCGCACCGGGGAAGTCACTCTGGTAGGCCGCCTGCCGCGTTCGACCGGCCCAGGTCAGCTGGTCCTGGCCGACCGTGGGTTCCTTGGCGTCCCGTTGTGGCAGGCGTTCACCGCCACCGGCGCCGACCTGCTGTGGCGGGTGCCCGCCAACCGCGTCCTGCCCGTCACCAAACAGTTCCGCGACGGGTCATGGCTCTCACACATCAGAGCGAGCGGCGGCCCGGCCCGCAAGGAGCCGGTTGTGGTCCGTGTCCTGGCCTACCGGCTCAAGGACCGGGCCGGTGAGGGTGAGACCGACGACTATCGCCTGGTCACCAGCCTGCTGGACGCCCGACGGTATCCTGCCCGGCAGCTGGCCGCGCTCTACCGCGAACGCTGGGAGATCGAGTCCGTCTTCGCCGAGATCAAAACCCATCAGCGTGGCGCACGCGTCGTGCTCAGCAGTAAAACACCCGACGGTGTTCACCAGCAGATCTGGGCACACCTGCTGGTCCACCACGCTCTGCGGGAACTCATGCTGAGAACGGCTGCCACCCGTGGCCTGGACCCTGACCGGGTCTCCTTCACCGAAACGCTGCGCTCTGCCCGGCGCAGCGTGACCGTCACGCCGGGCAGTTTTTCCCCCTGACCTCCTGGTCAGAGCACTGGTGATGCTCGAGCAGGACCTCCTGGAACGGCTCCTGCCCGTCAGACGCCTCCGCAGCCAGCCCCGCGTGGTGAAACGCAAGATGTCCAACTACCGCCTCAAGCGAACTGAACACCGTTCCTGGCCACAGCCGACCCGCACCGGACCTCAAGCGGTCCTCATCACAAGACCCCAGCCCGCAAGCCCGTAACGCAACGGCATTGCATCTAGGCCGTCTTGCCGGGTTGGTCCGCCGGGCTGGTGGTCGTGGCGGTCGGATGTGCGGTGATGTCCGCTCCGGCTGCCGGATGTGCGGTGGCCGGGCCTGTCCGGGTGCGCGGACCGGCCGGCCAGGAGGGGCGGAAGCTGCGGCAGACAGTGCGCCGGGGCAGTACCGGCCGAACGCAGGGAACGCGCACGCATCCGCGGCGAACAGGGCATCCGCTGGGGCCGACGCCCCTTCGTCACTGACGCGATCGGCGAACCGAACCGGTGCGGTCAGAACACTGGGGGGCGTCGATGTTCCCGATGAATTCGAGAATGGCCTTCGCCAACTCCGCGGGGGCCTCCATCGCGGCATAGTGACCCACACCGTCGAGTGACACCGAGCTCACTTCGGTCGCCGCGGCCCGGGACATGGTGCCAACCGTGAAGGGACCTCCGCGCGCGCCGACCGCGAGTACAGGCACGGTCAGGCCGTGCGTTTCGGCAAGAGCCCTGATCTCGGGCCCCTCCCTCAGCATCGACTGGTAGAGGCCGATCGCTCCGCGCCAGCCGTCAGGGCGCGAATAGGTGCGGGCGAACTCCTCGATGTCGGTGTCGGTAATGGCTCCCGGGGTCGCGTTCAGGGCGGGGAATGCGAACTGTCCCAGAAATTCCCGCTCGCGGCCGGCCAGGAGCATCTCGGGGATGCCGGGTGCGGCGAGGACACCGATGTGCCAGGCACCGCCGTGAGTGATGTCGGCCAGCATTTCGAGGCCGAATCCGGGCAGGCCCATCTCGATCGCGGTGAGACTGCGTACGTCCTGCGGGTGGGTGGCCGCCAGGCGGAAGACGGTCGCTCCGCTGATGTCCTGCCCGGTCAGGTGGACCGGGCCGATGCCGAGCTGTTCGATGAGAAGGTGCAGGTCCTCGGCCGAGGTCCTGCTGTCGTACTCGCCCGGCCCGTTGTCGGAGTCCCCGAAGCCGCGCAGATCCACGGCGAAGACCCGGTGGCTCTCCGCGAGGAGCGGGATGATCTTGTGAAAAGTCCACCAGCTCTCGGGAAACCCGTGGACCAGAAGGACTGGCGATCCACTGGTTCCCGCCGCTGCGTAGTGCAACCGGGTTCCGTTGACCTCGGCGAGGTGGTGGGAGATACCCGCGAGCGTGGGACCCGGAAGTGTGGCGTCCATCATTCTCCCCAATTAGACAACCTTGTTGTCCAGAACGATAGACAACAAGGTTGTCGATGTCCACTCCGTGATCGCCGTAGTCTTCTGCCATGTCACGATCTGGCGCTGATCTCGCACTGCTCCTGCTCGGAGGTTTTCGCTCGCTGGTGGACGCCGCGACCGCCGAGCTGGCCCGCCGCGGCTACGAGGACGTGCGTCCTGTCCACGACTTCGCCATGCGAGCCATCGCCGCCGGCGCGGACAACGCCTCAGAACTCGGGCGGCGCATGTCGGTCTCCAAGCAGGCGGCAGCGAAAACCATCACGGTGCTGCAGGAGCGCGGATACGTGGCACGGGACACGGACCCCCTCGACGCCCGCCGCAAGCGCCTGCACGTCACCCCACTCGGCCACGAAGTGCTGCGACAAGGCGAATCGATCTTCGACGAGTTGCGCGATCGATGGAAACAGCAGATCGGTTCCAACGAGCTCGCGAGCCTTGAGACACACCTGGCGGACCTGGTCGGCGCTCAGCCGGTGCGCCTTGACGCACCGGGCTGGATCGCGCAGGACCTCGGCGAACCGGCCTGACACACCTCCCGCCCAGGGCGGGGCGCCTGCCCTGCGCGTCAGCGCCGTCGAGGGCTCCGTCCCTCCAGATCGGAGATCCTGCCCCTGACGCCCCTGACGCCCCTGACGCCCCCGTGCGGAGTCGGAACCGTTGGCGGTCCCATGGGCGCCCGACGGGAACGGCCTCCCGCCCACCGAGGGTCCGGACAGCCCAGGCCGATGTCGTCGACCCGGTGGATCACATCGCGGACCGTGTCCTCATCGGCCCGCACCAGCTGGGCGATCACCGGCACCGGTTCCGCCCGCCGGGGCCGGCAGCATCATCGCCCGCCGGTAGCGCACCGAGTCGGTACTGCCCCGGCGCAGCGTCTGCTGCCGCTTCCGCCCCTCCTGGTCGGCCGGTCCGCGCACACGGACAGGCTCGGCCACCGCACATCCGACCGCCACGACCACCAACCCGGCGAACCAACGCGGTCACGCCGGCACGGCGACGGCGAGGGGCCCGCCGGGCCCAATTCACCCGATCCGGGCATTGCGGGCCCGGAAATGGCGTATATAAAATTGATGCTTCCGGTCTATACAGGAGGCACCATGTCCAAGCTGCTGCTCGAGGTCGACGACGAAGCGCTGGCCGAGGCCGCCTCGATACTGGGCACGAAGACCAAGAAGGACACCGTGAACACGGCGCTGCTGGAAGTCGCCAAGCGGCGCCGCCGGGCCATGGCCCTCGAAGCGCTGGCGGAGATGGGGGAGCGCGGCGACTTCGACATCCTGCTCGACAAGAGGAACTACCGCCGGTGAACTGTGTCTACCTGGCCGACACGTCCGCGGTGGTCCGCATCCTCACCAACCCGGAGCTGCGGGAAGCCTGGCGTAAGCCCCTTGAGGAAGGCATCGTCGCCATCTGCGACATCACCGAACTCGAGATCCTCTATTCGGCACGGTCCCTCGCAGATCGCCTGGCCAAGGAGGAACTGCTGCGCGACCTCTTCGCCTGGATCCCCACCCCCGACGGCGTCTTCCCCCGTGCCCACCACGTCCAGAGGGTACTGACGGAGCACGCCGAGCACCGGTCGGCAGGCCCGGTGGACCTGGTCGTCGCGGCCGCCGCCGAGTTGTCCGGCCTCACGCTCGTGCACTACGACCGGGATTTCGAGACCGTTGCCGGGCGCTCGGGGCTGCGCACCAGATGGCTCGCCGAGCCCGGCAGTACATAGAGCCCGGCGGCACACAGGGCCCGGCGACCGGGCCCCTGCATGCACCGCAGGGGCCCGGCGCCCGACCGGGGCGGCCGTCAGAAGACGAACGGCCCCGGGGTCTGAGCGGTCGTCGCCTTGCAGGTGACGGGAACGCCCAGGTAGATGATCTTCAGCGAGTACGCGCTGCCGGTGGCCAGGTACGAGTCGAGGCTGTTGCCCGAGGCGACCGTGCCGGTCAGCGGGCCGACGGTGACCGCGCCGTTGGCGGGGATGGCGGGGTTGGAGGTGCCGGTGAAGTGGGTCTGGGTGGAGCCTCCGTTGAGAGTCAGCAGCAGGTCCGCGCTGAGGGTGTTGGCGCCGATGGCGATCGGCGAGGTGACGGACGACTTCAGCGTGATCGTCGCCGTCGTCCCGCTCTGAGTGGCGGTGAGGGTGGCTGCGCCACTGCCCCAGGTGCCACAGTTGTAGTTGGCGGTAGCGGTGGTGGGGGTTACGGCTGTCGCGGCGGGGGCCAGCGCGACAAGCGCGGCCGCGACCCCGACACCTAAGAGGGTGCCTTTCATGAGTGATCCCTTTCTCGTTCTCGCGTGACGGCGTTTCTGACGGACCGTCTGGTAACGCAGCGCACATTGATGCGCAGGGATCTACAGAGAGCAAGAGAGACGCTTACCGGCACCGTACGATTCCGGCCACCCCGCCGGGGCCCGCGAGAGCCCCGCGGCGCGGGGTCGCGGGGGCGCCGGGGGCACCACCGGCCGAAGGCTGGGGGAGGGTGGGAGAGGGTGGGGTCCCGGACGCTCCGCGTATGTGTGTGCAGCATGCCGGGCAACGCGGCGAAAAGGCCCGTCACGCACGTAGACATGTCGGTCCGGGGCCCCCGCCCGCCCCGCAGGCCCCGGGGCCGTCAGCCGAGCGCGAGCACGATGCCCAGGGCCACCGCACCGGCCACCGCGGGGGCGATCACCTCGTAGGCCCACCGGACGGCGACCTCGCCCTGGGCGCCCTCGCTCGCCGCGTGCCGCTCGCACAGCTCCCGCAGCTCGTCCACGGCCTGGTCGGACCAGGCGCGCACCGGCTCCACCACGTCCTCCCGGGCGGCCCGCCGGGTCGCCCGCTTACGGGCCCGCAGCGAGACCGGGATCGCCCAGAGCTGGTACTTGCGACCACCGGCCAGCAGCTCGGTGGTGTACCCGGCCCGGACGCCCTCCACCGCGGCCCACGGCGCGGTGATCGTACGGAACGGATTGCGCACCCGCAGCCGCTGCTCCCCCGCGGACACCAGCGGGCGGAAGGTGAAGGCGACCACGAGCGGCACCGCGAGCAGCATCCCGGCCAGGGCGATCCAGGGGATGCGGCCGTCGCCGTTGACCAGGGCGTCGCCGCCCAGCCAGAGGCCGAGGGCCAGCAGGAGGACGCCGGCGGCCACTCCGGCGGCCGAGCGGTACGTGCGCTCGGCGTAGGGCGTGGGCTTCTCGGAGCTCGTCATGGGCCCGATTGTGCCCGACGTGAGCGCGGAACCCGATCCGGGGCACCCGTAAGGCCGCCCGGCCAAGGGCTGCCCCGTGGTCCCCGGAGTACTCCGGGGACCACGGGGCTCCCGGAGCGCTCCCGGCGGTCCACCGGGTATCACGGGACAGCCCTTACCCTGGGAGACCAGCGCAAAGGTTGCGGTCCCGCATCGGCCGCCCCGGCAGGGGATCGCCCTAGTGACAGTCGCTACGCGCGTAGATATGCTCATCTGGTGACCATGCCCCTCACTGTTCCCGCCCACGGCCCCGAAGCCGCGGCCCGGCTGGCGTCCATGTCGGACGTGACCGCGTCGGACGGCTCGCTGCGCCGCTTCCTGCACGGGCTGCCCGGCGTCGACGCGGTCGGCCTCGAAGGCCGGGCCGCCGGCCTCGGCACCCGCTCGGTCAAGACGACGGCGAAGGCGTACGCCATCGACCTCGCCATCTCCATGATCGACCTGACCACGCTCGAAGGCGCGGACACCCCGGGCAAGGTCCGGGCGCTGTGCGCCAAGGGCGTCCACCCCGACCCGCTGGACCGCACGACCCCCAAGGTCGCCGCGATCTGCGTCTACCCCGACATGGTGAAGGTCGCCAAGGAGTCCCTCGGCGACTCCGGCGTCAAGGTGGCCTCCGTCGCCACCGCCTTCCCGGCCGGCCGCGCCGCCCTGCCCGTCAAGCTCGCAGACGTCGCCGACGCGGTCGCCGCCGGAGCGGACGAGGTGGACATGGTCATCGACCGCGGCGCCTTCCTCGCGGGCCATTACCTCAAGGTCTACGACGAGATCCGCGCCGTGAAGGAGGCCTGCCGCCGCCCCGGGGGAGGAAGCAGCGCCCACCTCAAGGTGATCTTCGAGACCGGCGAGCTGTCGACGTACGACAACATCCGCCGCGCCTCCTGGCTGGGCATGCTCGCGGGCGCCGACTTCATCAAGACCTCGACCGGCAAGGTCGCGGTCAACGCGACGCCCCCCAACACCCTGATCCTCCTCGAAGCCGTACGCGACTTCCGCGCGGCGGTCGGCGTCCAGGTCGGTGTGAAGCCGGCCGGCGGCATCCGCACCACCAAGGACGCGATCAAGTTCCTCGTCCTCGTCAACGAGACCGTCGGCGAGGACTGGCTGAGCAACGAGTGGTTCCGCTTCGGCGCGTCCAGCCTGCTCAACGACCTGCTGATGCAGCGGCAGAAGCTGAGCACCGGCCGATACTCCGGACCCGACTACGTGACGGTGGACTGATCACGATGACCGCATTCGCATACGCACCCGCGCCCGAGTCGAGGGCCGTGGTCGACATCGCGCCCTCCTACGGGCTCTTCATCGACGGCGAGTTCACCGAGGCCGCCGACGGCAGGGTCTTCAAGACCGTCAGCCCGTCCTCCGAGGAGGTGCTCTCCGAGATCGCCCAGGCCGGCGAGGCCGACGTGGACCGCGCCGTCAAGGCCGCCCGCAAGGCGTTCGGCACCTGGTCCGCCCTCCCCGGCGCCGAGCGCGCCAAGTACCTCTTCCGGATCGCCCGCATCATCCAGGAGCGCTCCCGCGAGCTGGCCGTCCTGGAGACCCTCGACAACGGCAAGCCGATCCGCGAGACCCGCGACGCCGACCTGCCCCTGGTCGCCGCGCACTTCTTCTACTACGCCGGCTGGGCCGACAAGCTCGCCCACGCCGGCTACGGCGCCGACCCCAGGCCGCTGGGCGTGGCCGGCCAGGTCATCCCCTGGAACTTCCCGCTCCTCATGCTGGCCTGGAAGATCGCCCCGGCGCTCGCCACCGGCAACACGGTCGTCCTCAAGCCCGCCGAGACGACTCCCCTGTCCGCGCTGTTCTTCGCGGACATCTGCCGCCAGGCGGGCCTGCCCAAGGGTGTCGTCAACATCCTCCCGGGTTACGGGGACGCCGGCGCCGCACTCGTGGCGCACCCGGACGTCGACAAGGTCGCCTTCACCGGCTCCACCGCCGTCGGCAAGGCCATCGCCCGTACCGTCGCCGGGACGGACAAGAAGGTCACCCTGGAGCTGGGCGGCAAGGGCGCCAACATCGTCTTCGACGACGCGCCGATCGACCAGGCCATCGAGGGCATCGTCAACGGGATCTTCTTCAACCAGGGCCAGGTGTGCTGCGCCGGCTCCCGTCTGCTCCTCCAGGAGTCGGTCGCGGACGAGGTGCTGGACGCGCTGAAGCGCCGGCTGTCCACCCTGCGGGTCGGCGACCCGCTGGACAAGAACACCGATGTCGGCGCCATCAACTCCGCCGAGCAGCTGGCCCGGATCACCGCGCTGGCCGACAGCGGCGAGGCGGAGGGCGCCGAACGCTGGTCGCCGGCCTGCGAACTGCCCTCGTCGGGCTACTGGTTCGTGCCGACGCTCTTCACCGGCGTCACCCAGGCCCACCGGATCGCCCGCGAGGAGATCTTCGGCCCGGTGCTGTCCGTACTGACCTTCCGTACGCCCGCCGAGGCGGTGGAGAAGGCCAACAACAGCCAGTACGGCCTGTCGGCCGGCATCTGGACGGAGAAGGGCTCGCGCATCCTGTCGGTCGCGAACCAGCTCCGCGCGGGTGTGGTGTGGGCCAACACGTTCAACAAGTTCGACCCGACCTCGCCGTTCGGCGGCTACAAGGAGTCGGGCTTCGGCCGCGAGGGCGGCCGGCACGGCCTGGAGGGGTACCTCGCCCCGTCGAGCCCGGAGGGCAAGCGCTGATGAGCACCGTCGAGCAGAACCGTCTGAGCGTCTTCAAGACCTACAAGCTGTTCGTCGGGGGCAAGTTCCCCCGCAGCGAGAGCGGACGGGTGTACGAGGTGACCGACTCCAAGGGCCGCTGGCTCGCCAACGCCCCGCAGTCCTCCCGCAAGGACGCGCGTGACGCGGTCGTCGCGGCCCGCAAGGCCTTCGGCGGCTGGAGCGGCGCGACCGCGTACAACCGGGGCCAGATCCTCTACCGCGTCGCCGAGATGCTGGAGGGCCGCCGGGAGCAGTTCGTACGGGAGGTGGCCGACGCCGACGGGCTGTCCCGGTCCAAGGCCGGCGCGGTCGTCGACGCCGCGATCGACCGCTGGGTCTGGTACGCGGGCTGGACGGACAAGATCGCCCAGATCGCCGGCGGCGCGAACCCCGTCGCCGGGCCCTACTTCAACCTCTCCTCGCCCGAGCCGACCGGCGTGGTGGCGGTGCTGGCCCCGCAGGACTCGTCCTTCCTGGGCCTGGTCTCGGTGGTCGCGCCCGTCATCGCCACCGGCAACACCGCGGTCGTGGTGACCAGCGAGGCGTCCCCGCTCCCGGCGCTGTCGCTGGGCGAGGTGCTGGCCACCTCGGACCTCCCCGGTGGCGTGGTCAACCTGCTGTCCGGGCGTACGGCGGAGATCGCCGCCCCGCTCGCCGCCCACCAGGACGTGAACGCGATCGACCTGGCCGGCGCGGACGAGGCGCTGGCCAAGGAGCTGGAGATCGCCGCCGCCGACAATCTCAAGCGGGTCCGCCGTCCACAGCCTGTGGACTGGTCCGCCGACCCCGGCACGGCACGCCTCACGTCCTTCCTGGAGACCAAGACCGTCTGGCACCCCGCCGGCGGCAGCGGCTCCTCGGGCTCGGCCTACTGACCGCGCGCCCCGGACCCGGCGGCGGCCCCTGCGTCAATGTGTCCCCGCAGGGGCCGCCGCCGCATCACCCTGCAGCCTCTTCACCGCCTCGCCCACCACCGGCAGCTCGGCCACCGAGCGGCTGTGGGCCAGCGGCCCCGTCACCATCTCCGTGGAGACCGGCTTGAAGTCGGCGACCTGGGAGCCCAGGGAGTTGTCCAGGGGGTTGGCGTTGGTGTGCGCGAAGGGATTGACCGGGAGGTAGTTGACGGTCCCCACGAGCGCCGAGCCGGCGGCGTGGGTGGCCGCGCCGGGGTCGACACCGGCGGCCGAGGCCGAACCGGTGCAGGCCGGTGCGAAGGCGGCGGCCACGGAGGACACGGTCACGGCGGCGCGCAGCAGGACGCGGGAGCGGTTCGGCATCGGGACACCTGATCTCGTAGCGCGACAATACGGATACGTACGGTATTTGGTTGAACGTCACCGGTCCAAAGCCTGTCCCGGGGGCTCACCCGAACGGGCTAATGCGTCACACTGGATCCCCGTGAGCCCCAGCCATCCCGCCGCCGCCCGCGTCATTCTGCTGACCGGCCCCTCCGGTTCCGGAAAGTCGTCCCTCGCCGCCCGTACCGGGCTGCCGATCCTCCGTCTCGACGACTTCTACAAGGAGGGCGACGACCCGACCCTCCCCCTCCTCCCCGGCGGTACCGGCACGGACTGGGACTCCCCGCGGTCCTGGAACGCCGACGCCGCCACGAACGCCGTCGCGGAGCTGTGCGCGACCGGCCGCACCACGGCCCCGGTCTACGAGATCTCCTCCAGCTCGATCACCGGCCGGGCGCCGGTCGGTCTGGACGGCGCCCCGCTGTTCGTCGCCGAGGGCGTCTTCGCCGCGGACATCGCGGCGCGGTGCCGGGAGCTCGGATTGCTCGCGGACGCGATCTGCCTGAGCCGCGGTCCGGTGCGCACGGCTTGGCGCCGCTTCGCGCGGGATCTGCGCGAGGGCCGCAAGTCGGTGCCGTTCCTGCTGCGCAGGGGCTGGATGCTGATGCGCGCCGAACGCGGGATCGTGGCGCGGCACGCGGCGTTCGGGGCGCATGTGTGCGGCCGGGACGAGGCCCTGGAGCGGATCGGTACGGCGCGGCGGCGGCAGCCGGTGCCCGTACGGGCGTAGGCGGACCGGGAGCGGGCACAGACCCGGGCACGGACCCGGGCGCGGGCGCGGGCGCGAAAAGAGACGGGACCGCACCGGCCCCCCGGCCGTACGGTCCCGCTCCCCCCGTTTCCCCCTGTTCCCCGTTTTTCCCGTTCCCCCGTTTCCCCCTGGTCGTCCCCCGTGTCCCCCCGGTTCAGGCGACGAGCTCGCCGAAGGCGAAGGCGGCGTCGTCCGCGCCCTCACCGAAACTGAGCGACTCGTCCTCGCGCAGCCGGCGCAGGGAGCGCCAGATGCTGCTCTTGACCGTGCCGACGCTGATGCCGAGGATGTCGGCGATCTCCGGGTCGGTGCGGCCCTCGTAGTAGCGGAGCACCAGCATGGTGCGCTGGGTCTCGGGAAGCTTGGCGAGTGCCTGCCACAGCACGGCGCGCAGTTCGGTGCCGCGCATCGCGTCGGACTCGCCGACCGTCTCGGGCAGTTCCTCCGTCGGGTACTCGTTGAGCTTGCGGCGGCGCCAGGCACTGATGTGCAGATTGGTCATCGTGCGCCGCAGATAGCCCCCGACCGCCGCCTTGTCGCTGATCCGGTCCCAGGCGCGGTAGGTGGAGAACAGCGCGCTCTGCAGCAGGTCCTCCGCCTCGAAGCGGTCGCCGGTCAGGTGGTAGGCGGTCGCGTACAGGGAGGCACGGCGCTCCTGGACGTAGGCGGTGAAGTCCGCCTCCGCCGAGGAGGAGTGCTGCCGCTCCCCCGTCTCCCTGTACGCGGATCCCCCGTTGGTTCCCCCGGTGTTACCCCCGTGACCGCCCTCGATCGCCGTCATGTACGGCGGCCGGTTACGGATCACCTGACGTCCGGCGCCACGAACGCACCCCCGCCCCGTGGCACCGGACAGCTCCGTGCTCCGGACCGACGCGTGCTGGCGCGGCTGAAGTACTGCGGTGGTCGTCGTGCTGTGCAGTGCGTTCATGTCGCGCCCCCGTCGGTGGAGCCTGCTTCGGTGTGTTGCTTGCCGCGTTTACTGCCCTGCGGTGTTGCTGTGCCCAATAGACTGCCGCGCCAGTTTCATGGCCCTGTCCGCCGAGTGTCACAGCCCCGTCACAGCCGTGGCCGGTACGCAGCCAACCGGCCTGCGGTACCGCACCCGTGAGTACGTAGGAGAGAATGCGACCGTGCCTTTCCTGTTGCTGATCGAGGACGACGACGCGATCCGAGCCAGCCTCGAACTCGCCCTGTCCCGCCAGGGCCACCGTGTGGTGGCCGCGGCGACGGGCGAGGACGGGCTGAAACTGCTGCGTGAGCAGCGGCCGGACCTGATCGTGCTGGACGTGATGCTGCCGGGCATCGACGGCTTCGAGGTGTGCCGCCGGATCCGGCGGACCGACCAGTTGCCGATCATCCTGCTGACGGCGCGCAGTGACGACATCGACGTCGTCGTCGGGCTGGAGTCCGGGGCCGACGACTATGTGCTCAAGCCGGTGCAGCCACGGGTGCTGGACGCCCGGATCCGGGCCGTGCTGCGGCGCGGTGAGCGGGACAGTTCGGACTCGGCGGCCTTCGGCGCCATCGTGATCGACCGTTCCGCGATGACGGTCACCAAGAACGGCGAGGACCTCCAGCTCACCCCGACCGAACTGCGGTTGCTGCTGGAGCTGAGCCGCCGTCCCGGCCAGGCCCTGTCCCGGCAGCAGCTCCTGCGGCTGGTGTGGGAGCACGACTACCTCGGCGACTCCCGGCTGGTGGACGCCTGCGTACAGCGGCTGCGCGCCAAGATCGAGGAGGTCCCGTCCTCACCGACCCTGATCCGTACGGTGCGTGGCGTCGGGTACCGCCTGGACACACCTTCGTGAAACCGAGCCCCGTGACCGACCCGGGCTGCGACCAGGGCGGCGAACCGGCCGAGCCCGCCCGGCTGAACGGCTGGCGGTCCCGGCTGCTGCGGCTCACCAGCCTGCGGCTGCGCCTGGTGGCGGTGTTCGCCGCCGTGGCCCTGACCGCCGCCGTGTCCGCCTCCGGAATCGCCTACTGGCTCAACCGCGACGCGGTGCTGACCCGCGCCCAGAACGCGGCGCTCAACGACTTCCGCGACTCCATGACCCGTACCGCCGGCGCGCTGTCACTGACCGCGTCCTGTACGGAGATCGGCGAGGCGGCCGGGGAGATCGCCACCAGCACGCAGAACTACCAGGTGCTGCTGATCGACGGGCGATGCCTGCGCAAGTCCGCGCCGGACGGCTTCGCCCTGGGCGACGTACCGGCGTCGCTGCGCAAGGCCGTCGCCAAGAAGAACCCCAAGCCGAACGACCCGTCGGAGTACCGGCTCTACTGGCAGCGGGTGAACCTGCACGGCCAGCCGTATCTGGTGGGCGGCGCGAAAATGATCGGCGGAGGCCCCACCGGCTACATGTTCAAGTCGCTGGAGGCCGAACGCAAGGACCTCAACTCGCTGGCCTGGTCGCTCGGCATCGCCACCTTGCTCGCCCTGATCGGCGCCGCCCTGCTCGCCCAGGCCGCCGCCTCCACGGTGCTGCGCCCCGTGCAGCGGCTGGGCGAAGCCGCGCGCAGACTCGGCGAGGGCAAGCTGGACACCCGGCTGCGGGTCTCGGGCACCGACGAACTGGCGGAGCTGTCGCGGACCTTCAACCACACCGCCGAGCGCCTGGAGCAGCGGGTCGAGGAGCTGAGCGCCCGGGAGTCCGCCAGCCGCCGCTTCGTCGCCGACATGTCGCACGAGCTGCGTACGCCGCTGACCGCGATCACCGCCGTCGCGGAGGTGCTGGAGGACGAGGCGGACTCCCTCGACCCGATGATCGCCCCTGCGGTGCACCTGGTGGTGAGCGAGACCCGGCGGCTGAACGAGCTGGTGGAGAACCTGATGGAGGTCACCCGCTTCGACGCGGGCACCGCCAAGCTGGTCTCCGACGAGGTCGACGTCGCCGACCAGGTGACCGCCTGCATGGACGCCCGCGCCTGGCTGGACTCGGTGGAACTGGACGCGCCGCGCGGCATCTTCGTACGGCTCGACCCGCGCCGCCTGGACGTCATCCTGGCCAACCTCATCGGCAACGCCCTCAAGCACGGCGGCTCGCCGGTGCGGGTCAAGGTCCGGGCGATCGGTGAGGAACTGGTCATCGAGGTCGCGGACAACGGCCCCGGCATCCCCGAGGACGTCCTGCCGCATGTCTTCGACCGCTTCTACAAGGCGGACGCCTCCCGCGCCCGGTCCGAGGGCAGCGGTCTGGGCCTGTCCATCGCGCTGGAGAACGCGCACATCCACGGCGGCCGGATCACCGCCGCCAACGCACCGGGCGCCGGAGCCGTGTTCACCCTGCGGCTGCCGATCCCCCCGGAGCCCCCGGAAGTGCCCCTGGAAGGAAACGAGAACCAGTGAGTACCGCCCGTCGGCGGGCCGTCGCCGCGCTGGGGGCGGTCCTCACGATCACCGCCACCGCGTCCGCGTGCGGCATCCGCGCCACGTCCGTGCCGGTGGACGCGGGGCCCGCTCCCTCCCGTGTGTCGTGTACGGCGCCGGAGGCGTCGGCCAGCGCCACGGCAACGGCCGTACGGCTCTATCTGGTGTGCCGCAATGCCCAGGTCGGCCCGGTCTGGCGGGCCGCGTCCGGCGTCGCCGGCGCCACCACCGCCGCCACCGCCGGGCGGCGGGCCACCGCCGTACAGCTGCTGGCCGAACTGCGGCGGCAGCCCGACCGCGCCGAGACCTCGGGCGGCTACGCCACCACCGTCCCCGAGGACCTGCGGATGACCGGCCCCCGGCGCGGCGACCCGGCGGACGCCCTGCGGCTGAACATCCCCCTGGACGAGCTCCCCCGGTTCGCCCTCGCCCAGCTGGTCTGCACCCTCGCCGGAACCGCGGCCGGCTCCACGGACGACACCGTCGTGCTCGGCGGATCCGGCACCTCGGCGCCGCTGCGCTACAGCTGCACCGCCGATCTGCGGACAGATGCCACCCGGACGTCGGGAACCGCCGTGAAATAGCACGCGTCCTTGCAGGCGTGCGGCGCGACGGCTCTCTCCCCAAAGTGCGCGCGGCGGGCCTGGTTCTCGCCGCGGCCTATCTGGCTCTGGTCGGCTGGCTCATGCTCCGCCCCCAGTACGTCCCGTGGGTCGACGCCCCCAACCTGCGGCCCTTCGCCACCATCCGCGCCGACCTCGCCCTGCCCGACCAGCTGCTGGCCGTCCGCCGTCTCGGCGCCGGGCTCGCCCTCCTGGCCCCGCTCGGCGTACTCCTGCCGATGGCCGGCGGCCAGGTCGCCGTCTCCGGCCTCGGCTCCTTCGCCCGTACGGTCTTCGCCGGGCTCATGGTCTCGCTCGGCCTGGAGTTCCTCCAGACCGGCGTCCCGGGCCAGATCTTCGACGTCGACGCCCTCCTCCTCAACACCGCGGGCGTCGCGCTGGCCTACCTCGCGGTCGTCCCCGCCGTACGCCACCGGCTGCGCCGCCGCGTCACCGGCCCCCGCCGGCACCCCCAGGGGCCGGCCCCGACGATTCCCAGGGTCGGGATCGCCCCGTAGGGCGACGTTTCGCCCCCCTGCGCGCTCGTACCGTGGAACCGTCCGATCACGGATGAACCACCCATGAGGAGCCGCCCCATGTCCGCACTGGTCCGCCCCCATCACGGCCGGATCACCGCCGGAGGCCCCTCCTTCTTCGCCGCCCTCGCACGCTCCGCGGCTTCGGGACGGCCGCGCCGGCCTCCGGCCGCCGTGCCCGGCCCACCACCCGCATCGCACACCCACCCATGAGGAGCCGCCCCATGTCCGCACTGGTCCGCCCCCATCACGGCCGGATCACCGCCGGAGGCCCCTCCTTCTTCGCCGCCCTCGCACGCTCCGCGGCTTCGGGACGGCCGCGCCGGCCTCCGGCCGCCGTGCCCGGCCCACCACCCGCATCGCACACCCACCCATGAGGAGCCGCCCCATGTCCACACTGGTCCGCCCCCATCACGGCCGGATGATCGCCGGAGTATGCGCCGGGCTCGCCGACCGGTTCGGCACCTCGGCGACGACGATGCGCGTCATCTTCCTGCTGTCCTGCCTGCTGCCCGGCCCGCAGTTCCTGCTCTACATCGCGCTGTGGATCATGCTGCCGGCGGAGCGGGGCTACGCCGTCTGACCCCGCACACACGAACGGGCCGCACCCCGTGCCGGGGGCGGCCCGTTCGTGTGCGAACGGTCAGTGGCCCAGCGGCAGGCCGGAGAGGGGGAGCTGTCCGAGGGGGAGCGCGCCGGTGGGGAGGCCGCCCAGGAGGGTGCTCAAGCCGCGGGGGGCGTCCATCACGCCGGGGACGACGTTGGTGGTCTTCGTGGGCAGCGACTGCGAGACCTGGTCCAGCGGAAGGGCCTTGGCGATACCGGCCGCCGGCACGGCCGCCGGAAGCGCCGGAAGCGTCGGAAGGGCGGCCTGGGCGGGCGCGGCGCAGGCCGTGCCGGCCGCGGCACCGGCGAAGGCGATGCCGAGCGCGGCGGCACCGAGGGTCTTGACGGTTCCGGTCTTCATGATGGCGGTCCTCGCGATGGGGGATGGTGCGTGCGACGTCACGCGATGACAGGACGTAATCGCGGGAACCCGGAACGTATCGATCACCGCCCGCCCGGCGCAACCGGACGCGCGGGGCCGCCGCCCGCCGCGATCCCCGCGCGGCGCGGCCGGCCCCCGCCCTCGTACCGTCCCCGGCACCGCCCCTGTTACGCCCCGGCGTCGCCGGATCCGCTGGCCACGGGGGGTGTCGACGCCGTCTGCCGGAACAGCCACTCGGCCTTGAGCTCGGAGTAGCCCGGCTTGATCACGTCGTTGATCATCGCGAGTCGTTCGTCGAAAGGGATGAACGCCGATTTCATCGCGTTGACGGTGAACCACTGCAGGTCGTCCAGGCCGTAGCCGAACGCCTCGACCAGCCGCTCGCATTCCTGGCTCATGCTCGTGCCGCTCATCAGCCGGTTGTCGGTGTTGATGGTGACCCGGAAGTGCAGCCTGCGCAGCAGCCCGATGGGGTGCTCGGCGTACGAGGCGGCGGCGCCGGTCTGCAGGTTGGACGTCGGGCACATCTCCAGCGGTACGCGCTTGTCGCGCACGTACGAGGCGAGGCGGCCGAGCTTGACCGAGCCGTCGTCGGCGACATGGATGTCGTCGATGATGCGGACGCCGTGGCCGAGCCGGTCGGCGCCGCACCACTGGAGGGCCTGCCAGATGGAGGGCAGACCGAAGGCCTCACCGGCGTGGATGGTGAAGTGGTTGTTCTCGCGCTTGAGGTACTCGAAGGCGTCGAGGTGCCGGGTGGGCGGGAAGCCCGCCTCGGCCCCGGCGATGTCGAAGCCGACGACGCCCAGATCGCGGTAGTGGTTGGCGAGTTCGGCGATCTCCTGGGAGCGGGCGGCGTGCCGCATGGCGGTGAGCAGGGCGCCGACGCGGATGCGGCGGCCGTCCTGGCGGGCGCGCCGCTCGCCTTCGCGGAAGCCCTCGTTGACCGCCTCGACGACCTCTTCGAGGCTGAGACCGCGCTCGACGTGCAGCTCGGGCGCGTAACGGACCTCGGCGTAGACGACACCGTCGGCCGCGAGGTCCTCCGCGCACTCGGCGGCGACCCGCACCAGCGCCTCGCGGGTCTGCATGACGCCGACGGTGTGCGAGAAGGTCTCCAGATACCGTTCCAGCGAACCGGAGTCGGCGGCCTCCCGGAACCACGCGCCGAGCCGGCCGGGATCGCTCTCGGGCAGGTCCTCGTAGCCCGCCTCGCGGGCGAGGTCGACGACGGTCCCCGGGCGGACGCCACCGTCGAGATGGTCGTGCAGCAGCACCTTCGGGGCACGGCGGATCTGATCCGCGTCCGGGAGGCTGAGGCGTGAGCTCGTCATTACCGCACGATAGCGCCTGAGCACCCTACGCGCGTAGACATAGCGGATACGACGTGCCGATGCCGAATATTGACCTGCTCGTCAGTTCGTGCACACCTCAATGTCTGCCATGGTTCTGCCATGGCTTCGCAAGCTTTGCCTGTGCGTGGTGCGCGGTTGGGCAGACAGATAACTCCGGGACTCGTTCCGGCAGGACTGGTACCGGCGGCACGGCGGGAGACGTACGAAACCGTGCGCGCCGCCGTGCTGTTGCTGCCGGGGGGCAACGCCCTGAGTACCCGTCGGCGGTCGCCGCTGTCCGTCGCGGCGATGCTGCCGCTGGGCCGCCGGCTGATCCGGGCGGCGCGTGACGAGGGGTTGGCGGCCCATGTGCTGCACTACCGCTTCCGGGGCTGGAACGGCGGTCACGCGCACCCCGCCGAGGACGCCTCGTGGGCCGTGGACGAGATGGTCCGCCGCTACGGCGACATACCGGTGTGCCTGGTCGGCATGGACATGGGGGCACGGGCCGCGCTGCGGGCGGCGGGCCATCCGGCGGTCTGCTCCGTGGTCGCCATCGCCCCCTGGCTGCCGGCCGGCGCCGAACCGGACCCGGTCAAGCAGTTGATCGGGCGTCAGGTGCTCTTCGTGCACGGCACCAACGACCTGGAGACCGACCCCGACCTGTCGTACCGGCTGGCCGAGCGCGCCAAGAAGGTCAACCGTGACGTGTGCCGTTTCGAGGTGCACTCCGACGGCCACCCGCTGCACGAGCACCGCTCCGAAGTCGCCGCCCTGACCGCCGACTTCGCCCTCGGCACGCTCTTCGGACGGGCGCTGGCCCGGCCCGTGGCCGACGCGCTGGCGGCGCCACCGCCGCTGGGGCTCAAGATGCCGCTCGCCGCGGGCTTCGGCACCCACGCGTACTCCTGAGCCGCGGGGCGCCGGCGGCCGGGCGCCGCCCCGGCAGGAGGCGCCCGGAGCCGTGCCGTGTCCGGGCGTCAGCGCGGGGAAGCCATACAACTGCCCATGTTCTCCCCGCCGTTTGACGGAGAAAACTGTCCTGTTCCGGTCCGGCCGATACCCCGGGACGCGGGCACGGGAAGCCCCTAAGGCCCCAGAAGCTGACCCCGGCGGCCGAGCAGGAACTTCTTGAAGGCCGCGACCGGCGGCGTGTCCGGATGCCCGCCCAGCCAGGCGACGCCGATCTCGCGGGCCGCGCGGGGGGCGGTGACCGTCAGCTCGGCCACCCCCGGCCTGGGCACGGTCGGTGGCGGCAGCAGGGCCACGCCGAGCCCGGCCGCGACCAGCCCGCGCAGCGTCTCGGCCTCCTCGCCCTCGAAGGCCACCCTCGGGGTGAAGCCCGCCTCCGCGCAGAGGGCGTCGGTGATCCGGCGCAGCCCGTAACCCGGTTCGAGGGTCACGAAGAGGTCGTCGGCGGCCTCGGCGAGCCGTACCCGCTTGCGGCCCGCCAGCCGGTGCCCCTCCGGGACGACCAGCCGCAGCCGCTGCTCGTCGAGGCGCCGGGTCACCAGGTCCGGGGCGTCCGGCACCGGCGAGGTCAGGCACAGGTCCAGCTCCCCGGCGCGCAGCAGCCGCAGCATCGCCTCGCCGTAGTTCTGGACCAGGGTGAACTGCACACGCGGATGGTCCGCGCGAAAGGCCCGCAGCAGCCCCGGCACGGTCTCCGTACCCAGCGTGTGCAGAAAGCCGAAGGCGACCCGGCCGCCGTGCGGATCCGCCTCGGCCCGCACCGCTTCGGCGGACCGCTCCACCTCGGCGAGCGCCCGCTCGACGGAGGCCAGGAAGCCGCGCCCGGCCGGGGTCAGCGACACGGTGCGGCCCTGCCGGGCGAACAGCGTGACACCCAGATCGAGTTCGAGCCGGACCATGGCCCGGCTCAGGGTCGACTGCGGCATACCGAGCTGCTGCGCGGCGCGCGTCACATGCTCATGGCGGGCGACCGCGGCGAACTGCGCCAGCCGGGGGGCCAGCAGCGTCGCCCAGGACTCGGGCTCCAGCTCCGCGGCAGTGGCCGGGATGACATTACTGTCACCGTTACGTGACAACGATCTCGCTGACCTTTGCTCATGCGCCATAGGAACGATTATCGATGATCTGTGCATTGGACGCATAAAACGCCCCGTCCTAGTTTTGACGTATGCCTTCCGCCGATACAGGGGCGTCCGCCGTGGTCCGCGCGGGCGCCGCCGCACCGTCCCTCCTCCCGCCCCAGCCCAGGCTGAGCCCCGGTGAAGCCGGCTACCGCCGCGCCCTGTACGCGCTCTTCGCCGCCGGCCTCGCCACCTTCGCCCTGCTCTACTCCACGCAGGCGCTGCTCCCGGCGATCTCCGCCGGCCTCTCCCTCACCCCAGCCCAGGCCAGCCTCACCGTCTCCGCCACCACCGGCGCGCTCGCGCTCGCGCTGCTGCCGATGAGCGCGCTGAGCGAGAAGTACGGGCGTACGGCGGTCATGACGGCATCGGTCTTCAGCGCCTCGGCACTCGCTCTGGCCATCCCCTTCGCGCCGAACCTGACCTGGCTGGTCGTACTGCGCACCGTCCAGGGCGTCGCCCTCGCCGGGCTGCCCGCCACCGGTATGGCCTACCTCGCCGAAGAGGTCCACCCCAAGGCCGTCGCCTCCGCCATCGGGCTCTACGTGGCCGGCAACAGCATCGGCGGCATGCTCTCCCGCGTCCTCACCGGCGTCGTCGCCCAGTACGCGGGCTGGCGCCCGGCCCTCCTGGCGGTCGGCCTGATGTCCGTCATCTGCGCCGTCGCCTTCCGGCTGCTGGTGCCCGCCGCCCGGCACTTCCGCCCCGGCCCGGTCAACCCCGCCGCCCTGTGGCACACGGTCACCGGCCACCTGGGGAACCCCCTGCTGCGGCGCCTCTACGTCATCGGAATGCTGTTCATGGCCGTCTTCGGCGCCGTCTACACGGTGCTCGGCTACCGGCTCGTCGAGGAGCCCTTCTCCCTCTCCCAGACCGCGATCGGCCTGATCTTCCTGGTCTACCTGGTCGGCACGGCCGCCTCCGCGGGCTCCGGCGTCCTGCTGGCCCGGCTCGGACGCCGGGGCGCCCTGTACATCGGCGTCTCCCTGGCCGCCTGCGGCCTGCTGCTCACCCTCTCCGACTCCCTGGCGCTCGTCCTGGCCGGCCTGGTACTCATCACCGGCGGCTTCTTCACCGGCCACGCCATCGCCTCCGGCGCGGTGAGCCGGACGGCCACCACCGGCCGCGCCCAGGCCTCCGCGCTCTACCTGACCGCCTACTACGCCGGCAACAGCCTCGGCGGCACCTTCGGCGCCTCCGCCTACCACTCCGCCGGCTGGCCCGGCACGGTAGCGCTGTCCCTGGCAGCGGTGGTCGGCGTAGCCTGCGTCACCCTCTGGGGCACCCGGCAAGCAGTCGTAGCCGCCCGCACCGCCCACGCATGAACGCCCCCGGGGCACCCCGCCCACCCGAAGACCACTCCGGCGGCCCGGACCCGATCCCCCATGCCGAGCTCGCACCACTCCGCGGGCCGCGCCCGGCCGCGCCGGACTCCGTCCGCCGCCCGGGGCACCCCACCCACCCACAGACCGCCCCGGCGGCCCGGTCGGGGGCCGCCGGGGTAGCAGGGGTCAGCTGACCGGGAAGTCCCCCGTGTCGATCGTGAGGTCGAAGGGGTCCGGCAGATGGATTTCCTCCCCGAACTTGCCGGCCCTGAGCACTCGGTAGACGTCCCCCTTGGGCTCGCCGTACAGCGTGACGGTCGGGCCTCCGGGAGCCCAGCTGTCGATCAGCAGGTACAGCGGCACACCGGCCTGCGCGTAACCCGCAGCCTTGCTGATCCGGTCATGGCTCGCATTGGACTTCGAGGTGATCTCGACGACCAGCTCAGCGGCTCCCGCCGCGACATACGGCGCCCGCTCAGCGCGCAGCAATAGCTTGGGGGCGACCGCCAGATCGGGAATGTAAAGACCACTGCGGGATGGAACGGCAGCTCCGAGCGTCTGATAGATGCCCCACTCGTCGGGGATAACGCCGTACAAGCGTCGCTGTACGCTGTCCGCGATGTCATTGTGCAGGCTGTCGGGCGGTGGCGCCACGGTGACGATCCCCTCGATGATCTCCACCTTGGAGCCCTCCGGCCAGTCCATCCCTTCCCAGAGACGGACGAGCTCGTCCCAGCAGTTGCCGTTCTCCGGCTCATGCTCAACGGTGAGTGCGCTCATGGTGTGCCCCTCTTCCGGTACGTCACCGATCCCAGCATGACGAACGGGACCGGTGGGCGTCCACCGGTCCCGTTCACCCGAACGAGGGACCGGATTGTCGGTGTGCGGCGTCAGCAGCGGCTGGCCGGCGGTGACGGTCTCGCCCGCCTCGGCATGGATCTCGATGCCGGCGTTGGCCTCGACGGGGTCCTCCTCGGGGGCGCGCCCGGCGCCCGGCGCCCGGCGCCCGGCGCCCGGCCGCCAGGAGGAGACGCCGACGGCGTACGCGTCCAGGCCGGTGAGGACGCCGGAGAGGGTGTCCAACGATGGCGACCGAGTTGCAGCCCGCGGAACCGGCCCGCGGCGAGAGCTGCCGGAGGCAGAACCGCCCGGTGGTCCTCCCGCTCGATCGCACCCGTGCAGAAACGCCTCATCGCCTTCGGGATACGGCCGGTGAATCCAGCCTCGGGGCGCCTGCAGCGTGGCCCCGGGTGCACGGATTCAGGCGCGGAACCTCGCATCAGGTCAAGAGGTCGTCGAACTCGCCGGCCTTGATGCCGCGTATGAAGGCGGACAGCTTTTCCGGGGTGGTGCTGACGACCGTCTCGGGGTCGTCGCTCTCTCGGATGAGTATCACTTCGGCAGCTACGGCTATCTCGACACAGGCGTTGCCCTCCGAGGAGTACGAGGACTTCTGCCAGCGGATTGAGGACATGTTCGTGCGCCTTCAGAGTTGTTGAGCGATGCGATGGACGAGGTCTCTGGACTTGCCGACTTCAAGGGCCAGCGTCTCCACACGATCAAGAAGGTCGCGGTAGTTGGCCAGATGCGTCTGCGCATCCAGGAACTCCGAGGTGTGGACGGTGTCTACCTGCACAGTGTCCAGCCCGGGTACGGCTCCGGACGCGTGGAACACCGAGTTGCCTGCACCGGGGAATCCGCCTGCGGCGAAGGGGATGACCCGCAGGCTCACGTTGGGGCGTTCCGACTGGTCGAGCAGATGCCGGAGTTGCTTGTGGGCGACCGCGGTGCCTCCGAACTGCATATGCAGGGCGGCTTCGTGCACGACCACGCGGTAGGGCGGTGCGGCGTCCCCGTCGAGGATCGCCTGGCGCCTGCTTCGGTGGGCGACCCGGGCCTCGATCTGGCTGGGCGGGAGGAGTGGCATGCCGTGCTCGAAGACGGCCCGGGCATGAGCGGCGGTCTGGAGAAGACCTGGCATGTGGGTGGTCAGGAAGCAGCGCATTGCCAGCGCGTAGTGCTCCAGTTCTGCGAGGTCCAGGAGGGCCGAGGGCAGGATGCCCCGGTAACTCTCCCACCAGCCCGGCTTGCGGCGTCCGGTCATTGCGGCGAGGGCATTGATGAACTCGGTGTCCGCACAGCCGTAGAGGGCAGCGAGCGTGCGTAGCCGCTCCTCACTCACGCCGAAGCGTGCCAGCTCCATATTCGTGATGCGTGGTCGGTCCGCGCCCAGCAGCTCAGAGGCTTCTTGAATGCTCAACCCGGCATGCTCGCGCATCTTTCGAAGCTCTGCACCCAGCCGCTTCTGACGAAGCGTCGGGACGCTCTTAGGTGGCATGCGGCCTTCCTCCCGGATCGCCTGTCAGTCTGACGGGCACACTCCCGAGCAGTCCACTCACTACACAAGTGTCATGAACTAGTGGCACAGAGCCGTCGAGTCGAGCTACATTCAGTAATGCATCAATCGCTCAGTGCGACGATCGGAAAGTGCACTGCTCCGCCATGGTGTGGCAGAGCAGCGAGCCATCGCGTCGTTTCGCCTCTCGCCAATTCGCCAACGCGCAACGGAGCTTCGCCATGAACGACGCCAATCGGCCCGAACAACCCGACCCGCCCGAGGCGTTCCGCTTCCCCCACTCGCGCACACTCTTCATGCCCTCCGTGGCCATCGCACCCAAGATCTGCCGGGACTTCGTCACCGGCGTGCTGGCACTGCTGGGCTTCGCGCACCTCACCGACGCCGCCGCGATCTGCACATCGGAGCTGGTCACCAACGTCCACCAGTACGCCGACGGCCTCGTGCACCTCCAGTTCACCGCCGAGGCGGACCGGGTGCGGATCTCCGTCTACGACGGCAGTACGGACCTGCCTACCGCCAGGCGTCCCGCCCCGGAGGAGGTACGCGGCCGGGGGCTCGGGATCGTACGGGCGCTGGCGGACGGGTGCGGGGTGACCGACGACAAGCTCGGGATCCTCGCCAAGGGCATCTGGTTCGAGCTGGATACCGTGCGGGCGGCGGCGTGATGGGCGAGGCGCTGAGCGCGCTCGGCTGCGGCGCCGGGCTCGGCGCGGTCCTGCTCGCGCTCATGGCGGCGTGCGAGCGGGCCGGGAGACCGGCCGCAGCAGCGGAGGCCGGGGACGCGGGCGGTGACCCGGCGATGTACGTGTGCCGCTGCGCGCGGCGACCGGTGCTTGTGATGCCGCTCCGCGCGCGGCCGGTGTCAGACCTGACTGCGGGCATCGGCGCATGACCGCATACGACGAGAAGGACGGACCCGCCTGTCGGAAGAGCGGGGCCACCGGCCCGCAGCCGAGGACGAAACGGGAAGGCCTGGATCGTTGGGGGCACCCCCGGCCGAAGGCTGGGGGAGGGCGGGGGTCCTGGACGCTTGCGCATATTTGTGCGCATCCTCCCGGAGGCACCGGACCGGCTCCGGAAACTGTTCGGCGCAGCGGAAGAGGCCCGGCGGGTGTCCGCCGGGCCTCTTCCCTCGCGCGCGGGGAACCTCGGGTCAGGCGATACGGTCCAGCACGATCGGCTTCGCCGAGTACGCCGTGCCCGCCGGGGAGATCTCCACGCCGCCCTCAAGCGCGGCCAGGGCGTAGTCGAACTTCTCCGGGGTGTCGGTGTGCAGCGTCAGCAGCGGCTGCCCGGCGGTGACGGTCTCGCCCGGCTTGGCGTGGATCTCGATGCCGGCGCCGGCCTGGACCGGGTCCTCCTTGCGGGCGCGCCCGGCGCCCAGCCGCCAGGCGGAGACGCCGACGGCGTACGCGTCCAGGCCGGTGAGCACGCCGGAGGCGGAAGCCGTGACGACGTGCTGTTCGCGTGCCACCGGCAGGGTCGCGTCCGGGTCGCCGCCCTGAGCGGCGATCATGCGGCGCCAGACGTCCATCGCGGAACCGTCGGCCAGGGCCTTGGCCGGGTCGGCGTCCTTGAGGCCGGCCGCGTCGAGCATCTCGCGGGCCAGGGCGATGGTCAGCTCGACGACGTCGGCCGGGCCGCCGCCCGCCAGTACCTCGACGGACTCGCGGACCTCAAGGGCGTTGCCGGCGGTGAGGCCCAGCGGGGTGGACATGTCGGTGAGGAGGGCGACCGTCCGCACCCCGTGGTCGGTGCCGAGGCCGACCATGGTGGAGGCGAGCTCGCGGGCGTCCGCCAGGTTCTTCATGAAGGCGCCCGAGCCGACCTTGACGTCCAGGACCAGCGAGCCGGTCCCCTCGGCGATCTTCTTGGACATGATGGACGAGGCGATCAGCGGGATGGCCTCGACGGTGGCGGTGACGTCGCGCAGCGCGTACAGCTTCTTGTCGGCCGGGGCGAGCCCGTCGCCCGCCGCGCAGATGACGGCGCCGGTGTCGCGCAGTACCTGGAGCATCTCCTCGTTGGACAGCAGGGCGCGCCAGCCGGGGATGGACTCCAGCTTGTCCAGGGTGCCGCCGGTGTGGCCGAGGCCGCGTCCGGAGAGCTGGGGCACCGCAGCGCCGCAGGCGGCGACGACCGGGGCGAGCGGGAGGGTGATCTTGTCGCCGACGCCGCCGGTGGAGTGCTTGTCGGCGGTGGGGCGCGGCAGGGAGGAGAAGTCCATCCGCTCGCCGGAGGCGATCATCGCGGCGGTCCAGCGGGCGATCTCGGCCCGGTCCATGCCGTTGATGAGGATGGCCATGGCCAGGGCCGACATCTGCTCGTCGGCGACCTCACCACGGGTGTAGGCGTCGATGACCCAGTCGATCTGCTCGTCGCTCAGACGGCCGCGGTCCCGCTTCGTACGGATGACAGAGATAGCGTCGGTAGCCATAGTTAGTTAAGTTCCTAACGATTGATCAGGTCTTCGGGTCCGAACGCGTCCGGCAGGACGTCCCGCATCGTGCGGACACCGTCGGCCATGTCGACGAGCAGTTCGGGACCGCCGTGTTCCCACAGCAGCTGGCGGCAGCGGCCGCACGGCATCAGCAGGCTGCCCGCGCGGTCGACGCAGGTGAAGGCCACCAGCCGGCCGCCGCCCGTGGCGTGGAGGGTGGAGACCAGCCCGCACTCGGCGCACAGTCCGAGCCCGTAGCTGGCGTTCTCCACATTGCAGGCCGTGATGACGCGTCCGTCGTCGACCAGCGCCGCGACGCCGACGGGGAAGCGGGAGTAGGGGGCGTAGGCCCGGGACATGGCGTCCCGGGCCCGCGTCCGCAGGTCCTCCCAGTCGATTCCGGCGTCCCGACCGGGAGTGGTGCTCACTTGCCCTGGCCCTTCCGGTAGCGCATACCGTCAGCCTTGGGCATCCGCAGGCGTTGTGCCGACAGGGAGAGCACCAGCAGAGTGACGACGTACGGCGTGGCGCCGACGAAGTCGTCGGGAACCTCGTCGGTGGTCAGGTACCAGACCAGGATCAGCGCGGCCATGCCGGCGCTGACCAGGCCCTGGACGGTGGCCTTCTTCCACAGCTTCCAGGCCGCCAGGAGGACCAGCAGCACCACGAGCAGGAGCAGCAGTGCGTGGACGGTGGGACCGCCGTTGCGCAGCTGCAGCGCGTCGGAGTAGCCGAAGAGTCCGGCGCCGGTGGCCAGGCCGCCGACCCGCCAGTTGCCGAAGATCATCGCGGCGAGGCCGATGTAGCCGCGGCCGCCGGTCTGGCCTTCGAGGTAGATGTGCGAGGGGACCATCGCCAGGAAGGCGCCGCCGAGTCCGGCGAGGCCGCCGGAGACGATCACGGCGATGTACTTGTAGAGGTAGACGTTGACGCCCAGCGACTCGGCGGCGACCGGGTTCTCACCGCAGGAGCGCAGCCGCAGACCGAACGAGGTCTTCCACAGCACGAAGAAGCTGCCGACGAAGAGCACCGCGGCCAGGATGGTCAGCACCGACAGGTCGGTGAACAGGCCGCCGAGGATCCCGGCGACGTCGGAGACCAGGAACCAGCCGTGCCCTTCCACGCTGTGCAGCCAGTCCGCCAGTCCCGGCACGGTGACCGTCGGCAGACTGTCGACCGGTGGGGACTGCTTGGGGTTGCCGCCCTTGACCGCCGCCTCACCGGTGTTGAACCACAGCTTGGCGAGGTACTGGGTGGCGCCGAGCGCCAGGATGTTGATGGCCACACCGGAGACGATGTGGTCGACGCCGAAGGTGACGGTGGCGACCGCGTGGAGCAGACCGCCGACCATGCCGCCGAGGATGCCGGTGAGGACACCGATCCAGGGGCTGGTCTGCCAGCCGGCCCAGGCACCGAAGAAGCTGCCGAGGATCATCATGCCTTCGAGGCCGATGTTGACCACGCCGGACCGCTCGGACCACAGACCGGCCAGACCGGCCAGACCGATCGGCACGGCGAGGCCGAGCGCGGCACTGATCTGGCCCTCGGCGGTGAGCTGGTCCTGGCCGGTGATGATCCGTACGGCCGAGACGAGGGCGAGCGCGCCGGCGATGATCAGCACGATCATCGCGGGGGACAGCCGGCGCTTGCCGGCCTTGGCGGCCCTGGGCGCCGCAGGCGGCGGGGTCTTGGTCATCGTGGCAGTCACGCCGTCACCTCCTGCTTGGTCCTGGCCTGGGCGGCGAGCTCCTCGCCGACCTTCTGCTGCTGGCGCTTGAGTCCGTAACGGCGGACGACCTCGTAGGCGATGACGACGCTCAGGACGATGACGCCCTGCATGACGCCGACGATCTCCTTGTCGTAGTCCTCGAACTCCAGCTGGGTGGAGGTGCGCTCCAGGAACGCCCACAGCAGTGCGGCGAGCCCGACACCGACCGGGTTGTTGCGGCCGAGCAGCGCCACGGAGATGCCCACGAAGCCGACGCCGGCCGGGAACTCGGTGCCGAACTTGTGCGCGTCGTTGAGCAGCGTCGGCATGCCGATCAGGCCGGCCATGGCGCCGGAGATCAGCATGCTGGTGATCACCATGCGCTTGACGCTGACGCCGCTGGCCTCGGCGGCCGACTCGGACTGGCCGACGGCCCGCAGGTCGAACCCGAAGCGGGTGCGGCCGAGCACGAACCAGTAGGCGACACCGAGCAGGACGGCGATGACGATGAAGCCGTAGATCTGCCCGTTCAGCTCGCCCATGTCGAAGTTGAAGAGGTGGCCGGAGGCGGGCAGCGGCTCGGTGGAGACCTGGGTCTTGGCCGAGTCCAGGTGCCCGAGCCGGCCGGGCTGGAGCAGATAGCCGATGACCGAGGTGGCGATCGCGTTGAGCATGATCGTGGCGATCACCTCGCTGACGCCGCGGGTGGTCTTCAGTACGCCCGCGATGCCCGCCCACATGCCGCCGACCAGCATCGCGACGACGATGATCAGCGGGATCTGCAGAAAGCTCGGGAGGCTGACGGCGCCGCCGACGGCCGCCGCGAAGAAGGCGCCCATCCGGTACTGGCCGTCGACGCCGATGTTGAACAGGTTCATCCGGAAGCCGATGGCGACCGCGAGACCGGCGATGTAGTACGTCGTCGCCTTGTCGAGGATGTAGACCTGGCTGTCGCTCTTGAGGCCGTACTCGAACATGATGCTGAACGCCTGGAAGGGCTGCTTGCCGGTGGCGAGCAGCACCAGGGCGGTGACCACGAACGAGACCGCGATGGCGAGCGCGGGGGCGGCGATGGCGAGGAGCAGCCGCTCCTTGTCGATTTTCTTCATCGGTCCTCTCCCCCTTCGTGATGCTCCAGGTGACCGGAGGCGGCACCGGTCATCGCGGAGCCCAGTTCCTCGGGGGTGATGGTGGCGGGGTCGGCGTCGGCGACCAGGCGGCCGCGGTACATGACGCGCAGGGTGTCGGACAGGCCGATCAGCTCGTCGAGGTCGGCGGAGATCAGCAGGACGGCCAGTCCCTCGCGGCGGGCCTCGCGGATCTGGTCCCAGATCTGCGCCTGCGCGCCGACGTCCACGCCCCGGGTGGGGTGCGCGGCGATCAGCAGCTTGGGCAGATGGCTCATCTCACGGCCGACGATCAGCTTCTGCTGGTTGCCGCCGGAGAGCGAGGCCGCGGTGACCTCGATGCCCGGGGTCCGGACGTCGTACTCGCGCACGATGCGTTCGGTGTCGCGGCGGGCGGCGGCCGGGTCGAGGAGCGCGCCCTTGCTGTTGGGGCGTTCGGTGACATGGCCGAGGATCCGGTTCTCCCACAGCGGGGCCTCCAGCAGCAGGCCGTGCCGGTGGCGGTCCTCGGGGATGTAGCCGATGCCGTCCTCGCGCCGCTTGCGCGTCGGGACGTGCGTGATGTCGTCCTCGCCGAGGGAGATGCGGCCCGCGTCCGTCGGGAGCATGCCCATGATGGCCTCGACCAGTTCGGCCTGGCCGTTGCCCTCCACTCCGGCGATGCCCAGCACCTCGCCCTTGTGGATGGTCAGCGAGATCTGGTCCAGGACGATGCGCTCGATGCCCTCCAGGTCGATCTCGGACAGGTGCAGCCCCTCGACGCGCAGCATCGGCACATCGGTGACCGTGGACTCGCGGGTCTCCGGCGAGGGCAGTTCGCTGCCGACCATCAGCTCGGCGAGCTGCTTGGTCGTGGTGTTCCGGGGGTCGGCGGAGCCGACGGTGGTGCCGCGCCGGATGACGGTGATCTCGTCGGCGACCGACAGGACCTCGCCCAGCTTGTGCGAGATGAAGATGACCGTCAGGCCCTCGGCCTTGAGACCGCGCAGGTTGTCGAAGAGAGCGTCGACCTCCTGCGGGACCAGGACCGCGGTCGGCTCGTCCAGGATCAGCGTACGGGCGCCCCGGTAGAGGACCTTGAGGATCTCCACGCGCTGCCGGTCGGCGACACCGAGGTCCTCGACCAGGGCGTCGGGACGCACGCCGAGGCTGTACGCGTCGGAGATCTCGCGGATCCTGGCGCGGGCCCTGCCGCCGATGCCGTGCAGCTTCTCGCTGCCCAGCACGACGTTCTCCAGGACGGTGAGGTTGTCGGCGAGCATGAAGTGCTGGTGCACCATGCCGATGCCGCGGGCGATGGCGTCGCCGGGGTCGTGGAAGGTGGCCTGCTCGCCGTCGATGGTGATGGTGCCCTCGTCCGGCTTCTGCATGCCGTAGAGGATCTTCATCAGGGTCGACTTGCCGGCCCCGTTCTCGCCGATGAGGGCGTGTACGGTGCCACGGCGCACCGTGATGTCGATGTCGTGGTTGGCCACGACTCCGGGGAATCGTTTGGTAATGCCGCGGAGTTCCACGGCATTCGGACTGGACGCTTTGATGGCGCACTCTCCTCGCGGGAAAAGAGCGGGGGGTCGCTGCTCAGGGGCGGGGGGAAGGGGGCGGGGCGAACGTATCGCGAGGACCGAACTCTACGCGCGTAGCGCCGTTAGATCCATAGCTGGGTGTGGCCGAGACCGGAAATTAACCCGCCCCAACCTAACCCGGAGACCTGACCGGCCGGACCTGACCACCAGGCATGACCGGCGGACACGGGCGAGGCCCGGTGGGGCGGAGTCTGAGCTCCACCCCACCGAGCCTCGGCAAGCCGATCCGTCGTGCGGGCCTGGTGGCCTGCGTCAGGAG
This sequence comes from Streptomyces sp. RLA131, assembly GCF_056270125.1. Classification (NCBI taxonomy): domain Bacteria; kingdom Bacillati; phylum Actinomycetota; class Actinomycetes; order Kitasatosporales; family Streptomycetaceae; genus Streptomyces; species Streptomyces sp. RLA131. The sequence continues at coordinate 5,091,210 of NZ_JBWDOQ010000002.1, read as the reverse complement.
ACGGTGGTCTTCACCTTGATGTCACCGTTGACGATCTTCTTCTTCGCCGCGGCGAGCTGCGCCTTGATGTCGTCGATGAAGCCGCCGCTGGTGGACAGGCCGACGCCGTCCTTGGCCAGGCTGTAGCTGTTGGTGCCGGTGAGCGGGGCGTCCTTCTTGACCGACTCGACCAGGTCGTACACCGCGACGTCGACGTTCTTCAGCGCCGAGGTCAGGATCGAGTTCTTGTACTTGGCCAGCGAGCTGTCCTTGTACTGGTCGGAGTCGACACCGATCGCCCAGGTGCCCGTCTTGCCGGCCACGGCCTCGATCGCGCCGTTACCGGAGGAGCCGGCCGCCGAGTAGACGACGTCGATGTTCTTGTCGAGCATGCCCTGGGCGGCTTCCTTGCCCTTGGCGGGGTCGGCGAAGCCGGACAGGTCCGAGCCGTGCGACAGGTACTGCGAGGTGACCTTCGCCTTGGAGTTGGTGTCCTCGACGCCCTGCTCGAAGCCCGCCTGGAACTTCTTGATCAGCGGGATGTCGACACCGCCGATGAAGCCGATCTTGTTGGTCTTGGTCTTGAGCGCGGCCGCGACACCCGCCAGGTAGGAGCTCTGCTCCTCCGTGAAGAGGATGCTGTCCACGTTCTTGGCGTCGACGGCCGAGTCGACGATGCCGAAGGTGACCTTGGGGTACTTCTTGGCGGCCGCCTTCATCGCGGTCGCGTAGGAGTAGCCGACACCGATGACGGGGTTGAAGCCCGCACCGGCCAGCTGCTCGAGACGCGTCTCGCGGTCGGCGTCGGTGTCGGCGGTCTTGGCCGTGAGCTCCTTGACCTGACCGATCCCGAAGTCCGACTTGGCCTTGTCGATACCGGCGGCGGCGGAGTCGTTGAACGAGTGGTCACCACGACCACCGACGTCGTACGCGATACCGACCTTCAGCTTCCCGCTGCCGGGAGTCTCTTCCTTGGAGCTGCTGCCACAGGCGGTGGCAGTGAGCGCGAGAGCCGCAGATGCGATTCCCGCGGCGGCGATCTTGGTTACCCGGCGCAAGAGGGTACCCTTTCAACTCGAAAGCGCCCCGTCCGGCGCTGGCTTAACCCGGAGCTTAACGCGCGTAGATGTCAGGTAAAGGGGGGTTGACTACCCGTTATCGGATCGACGCATTTCGGCCAGGTGAACCGCCCGCGCCCGGGCGGTCACCCAACGTCGGCCCCGTCCTCAGACCAGCGACGCAGCCGCGGTGAACAGTTCCACCCCGACCTGGATCGCGCCCTCGTCCACATCGAAGTCGCCCTGGTGGAGGTCGCGCCTGGCGGTGTCCCCCACCGGCCGTACGCCCAGCCGGGCGAGCGCCCCGGGCACCTGCTCCAGATACCAGGAGAAGTCCTCGCCGCCGAGGCTCTGCTCGGTGTCCTCGACGCTGTGCGCGCCCCGGCGGGCCGTCATCGCGTCCCGCAGCAGCTCGGTGGAGTCCGCCTCGTTGACCACCGGCGGCACACCCCGGTGGTACGTCAGCTCCCACTTGGCCCGGTACATCCCGGCGACCTGGTCGATCACCTCGTGGATCAGGTCCGGGGCCTCGCGCCAGGCGTCGAGGTCCAGGCAGCGGACCGTGCCCTCCAGCTCGGCGTGCTGCGGGATGACGTTGCAGGCGTGCCCGGCCTCGATACGGCCCCACACCACGCTCAGCCCGCTGCGCGGGTCGACCCGGCGGGCCAGGACGGCCGGCAGCTCGGTGGCCATCTTCGCGGCGGCCATCACCAGGTCGGTGGTCAGATGCGGGCGGGCCGTGTGGCCGCCCGCCCCGTCCAGCGACAGTTCCAGCCGGTCACAGGCCGAGGTGATCGGCCCCGGGCGCAGCCCGATCCTGCCGACGTCCACCTTGGGATCGCAGTGCACGGCCAGGATCCGGCCGACGCCGTCCAGCACATGGGCCTTGATGGCGTCCAGCGCCCCGCCGGGCATGACCTCCTCGGCGGGCTGGAAGACCAGCCGTACCGGCCGGGCCAGCCGGCCCTCGCGCGCCAGCTCCGCCAGCACCAGACCGGTGCCCAGCACGACCGTGGTGTGCACGTCGTGGCCGCAGGCGTGCGCCCGGCCCGGGATCGTCGAGCGGTAGTCCACGTGCTTGGTGTCCGGGATCGGCAGCCCGTCCAGATCCGCCCGCAGCGCCAGCCGGGGGCGGGCCGGGTCGCTCTCCCCGATGTCGCAGACCAGACCGGTCCCGCCGGGCAGCACCCAGGGCGTGAGCCCCGCCTGCTCCAGCCGGGCCTTGACCGCGGCCGTCGTACGGAACTCCTGCCGCCCCAGTTCCGGGTGCATGTGCAGGTCCCGCCGGAAGGCGATCAGCTCGGCGCGCAGCAGCTCCGGCAGAACACCGGGCAGGGGCAGTACGTCGGACTGCACGTCTCCCTGCGCGGACTCGGAGGGCTCGCGGGATTCGGATGGTGAGTCGTTCACCTCCGACAGGCTAGACCGCATCTGGGCTCCTGATCACTACATCGCCGTAAAATCATTCCCCGGGGAGCAGAAGAAATCGCCCGTTCGGCGCTTACCCGTCCACAGCCAGGGGTATGACCCCTATTTAATCCCCGCTTTTTCCATGGTCGCTCACGCCCCGGCCGTCCGCGACGCGGCGTGGGGCATCTCACGGCCGCGTCACGGAGCGGCGGGCCCCAGCAGCCGTCCGTACAGATCCAGCATCCCGGCGGACTGGCTCTGCCACGACCACTGACGCAGCGTGTCGGCGCGCTCGTAGGCCTTGCGGTAGCGGCGCGGATTGGTGAGGACGGCGCCGACCGCGCGTACGAAGTCCGGGGTGGAGCCGGAGCGGAAGACCTCGCCGTTGCCGAGTTCGAGGGTGGCCTTGGACATGGCGCGGGCGTCGGCGACGACGACGGGCAGGCGGGCGTGCGCGTACTCGAAGTAGCGGGCGGGCAGGGCCAGCCGGCTCGACGGGTGCTGGTGGGCGGCGACGTCGGGCAGCACCGCGATGTCGGCGGAGCGGAGGAAGGCCGGGACGGCGGCGGGCGGCACATAGGGCAGTACGTGCAGGCGGCGGGCGACGCCCAGCTCGGCGGCGCGGGCGGTGAGGGCCAGCAGATGCGGGTCGGCGGGGTCGGGGACGACGAAGGCGGCGTGCAGGTCGTAGAGCTTGGGGAGGGCCTCGACGACGGTGAGCAGGCCGCGCGAGGGGGTGACGGCACCGCTGTGGACCAGCAGCGGGACGTCCGGGGCGAGGCGGCAGGCGGCCCGCACGCCCGTCCCCGCACGCGCCCCCGGTGTCATCGGGGGCGCGGGTTCGTACGGCGGGGTGTTGAGGGCGACCGTCGGCGCGGCGGGCAGCGCGTGGCGCCGGCGCAGCTCGTCGGCGTAGGACTCGGCGACGGTGACGACACCGTCGGCGAGCGGGGCGTAGGCACGTTCGTGGGTGTCGCGGGCGGTGGCCTCGCGGTGCGGGACGACCCGCCGGGGCAGGGCGTCCCAGATCACCTCGATACGGTGCCCGGCGCCCTCGGCGCGGTAGGCGGCGCGCACCGCGACCCCCAGGGCGCGATGGCCGAGGGCGTGGACGAGATGCGGGCGCAGCCCGTCCAGCACCGGGCCGTACGCGAGCTCCAGGTCCAGCAGCAGCGGGTCGAGCCGGCGCCAGGCCGAGGTGCCGCGCAGCAGCCGGGTCAGCGTGGTCACCGCGTCGGCCGCCGGGCCGCCGGGCCCGGTCCGGCTCCGCAGGGCGGCCCGGTACTGGGCGGACCTGGCGGCGGTCCAGTACCGGCGCACCGCCTGCACCAGGCGGGCGCAGGCGTGGCCGGCCCGGGCGGCGGCCTTCAGGGGCAGCGGGCGGTGCACGATGTCCAGTTCGGCGCCGCGGGTGGCGATGAACGCCGCCCGCACGGTCAGCCGCGCGTTGCGGTACTCGTACGACTCGGCGCTGCGGTAGGCCAGCGGCCGGAGCGGGCCGGGACGGGGGTGGCGCTGCCGGTGCAGACGCAGCACCTCGGCGACGGGGACCCGCAGGACGCGCACACCGGGCGGGGGTTCGCCCTCACCGGGACGGCCGATGAGGGTCACCTCGTAACCGGCGTCGGCGGCCGCGGCGGCCACCCGGTGGGCGCGGGAGTCGCCGTCGATGGTGCTGTCGGCCAGGACGGCGACGCGGTGGACCATACGGTCAGCCAACCGCAGCCGGACCGCAGCCGGGTGAGCGGTCGGTGACCGCGCGATTGCGCGGGGTCGAACGGGCGGGGTCGGCGGGTGCGCGCGTACCGGCTCGCGCCCTCACGAGAACCCCGGACGTGCCGCGCGTGTCAGGTGCGGGCCGTCTGCGTGATGGAGGCCAGGAACCCCTGGGCGCGGGGCGAGGCGCCGGCGGTGAGCCAGGAGGGGTCCACCTCGCAGGGGATGATGCGCACCCCGGTGCCCTGGAGGGCCGTCGGCAGGGTGTGCAGGACGGTGGAGGGGAAGCTCAGCACCGTATGGCCGATGGGGCCGCGGCGGGCGACGAGTTCCAGCGGCAGGTCGGGGCGGACGATCTCCAGGCCGGTGGCGGCGGCCAGGGCGCGCAGCTTGTCGGGGCTCTCGCGGCGGTGGGCGAAGTAGCGGGCGGCGCCGTGCTCGGCGGCGAGCGCCGCGACGGCGGTGAGGTAACGGTCGGGGTCCACGACCCCGGTCTCGACCAGCGACGTTCCGACGATGTCGGTACCGGCGCTGATGATGGGCGGCCCGAAGCGGGCCCTGGTCCAGGCGAAGCGGTTGACCCGCAGCGTCATGCCGGGCGGCGGTGTGGCGGGCATCGCGCTGAACAGCTCGACCTCGCGGTCGCGTCCCGGGCTGAGCCGGCGCCGGGCGGCGGAGGCGAACATTCCGAAGGCGGCGTCGGCGGGCGAGACGCGCCGGCCGCTGCGGTGCCAGCGGACGAGGCGGGCACCCCGGGCGAGCAGATCGGTGAACTCCATGGTGGCCGTGCCGTCGTCGACGACCGTGATCTCCCGGGCCCGGCTCAGCGGCAGCAGCAGCTGGACGAGGCGCGAGAACGGGTCCCCGACGGCGATCCGGCGGGCCGCGCGCAGGGCCGGGCGCAGTCCGGCGACGGTACGCGGCAGCGACCCCCGGCCGGTCCGTGCCTCGCACCAGCGCACGGTGTGCCCCTCGTCCACGGCCAGTTCGGCCATCCGGCGCAACTGGCCCCGGGTCATGGGGTCGCGCGGGGACAGTACGACGACGGTGAGAGCGCGGCCCCCCGGTCCCGCCGGTTGCGAACCGGCGGGGTCCGGGGGCCGGACATGCGCCCACTCCAGCACGTTGAGAAGCTGAACGGGGCTCTCCACGAGTGCCAGAGTGGCGCTGTCGCTCATGTCCGTCAGGCCGAGACCGGCTCGCGCTCGCCGGCGGCGGCAGCCTCGGCGGCCTCGCGCTCGGCGATGATGCCGGGGACGCGGCGGAGCTTCTTCATGGGGCCGAGTTCGCCGTCGTAGACCTTCTTGACGCCGTCGCCGAGGGCGGACTCGATGATGCGGATGTCGCGGACCAGGCGGTCCAGGCCCTGGGGTTCGACGGAGGCGGCCTGGTCGGAGCCCCAGTTGGCGCGGTCCAGGGTGATGTGACGCTCGACGAAGACGGCGCCGAGGGCGACCGCGGCCAGCGTGGTCTGCAGACCGATCTCGTGACCGGAGTAACCCACCGGGACGTTGGGGAACTCGCGCTGCAGCGTGTTGATCATCCGCAGGTTGAGCTCTTCGTTCTTGGCCGGGTAGGTCGAGGTGGCGTGGCAGAGAATGATGTTGTCGCTGCCCAGGACCTCCACCGCGTGGCGGATCTGCTTCATGGTGGACATCCCGGTGGACAGGATGACGGTCTTGCCGGTGGCGCGCAGCGCGCGCAGCAGTTCGTCGTCGGTGAGGGAGGCCGAGGCCACCTTGTGGACGCGGATGTTGTCGAACTTCTCCAGGAAGGCGACGGCCTCGACGTCCCACGGGGAGGCGAACCAGTCGATGCCCTTCTTGGTGCAGTACTCGTCGATGGCGCGGTAGTCGTCCTCACCGAACTCCACCTTGTGGCGGTAGTCGATGTAGGTCATGCGGCCCCAGGGGGTGTCGCGCTCGATGTCCCACTGGTCGCGGGGGGTGCAGATCTCGGGGGTGCGCTTCTGGAACTTGACGGCGTCGGCGCCGGCCACGACGGCCGCGTCGATCAGCGCGAAGGCGTCCTCAAGGCTGCCGTTGTGGTTGATCCCGATCTCGCCGGTGACGTAGACGGGCTGGCCGGTGCCGACGAGACGGTCGCCGATCGGGCGGAGGCGGGCGGTGTTGGTGGTCACTGGGAGAGTTCCCTTCGAGGGGTGCGGGAGAGGGAGGGGCCGAGAATCCAGGCGGCGATCTCGCGGATCGCGCCGTGCCCTCCGGGCGTTGCGGTGATGGAACGGGCCAGGCCCTTGACGATGTCGTGGGCGTTCGCGACGGCTGTGGGCCAGCCGACGAGCTCGAAGCAGCCGAGGTCGTTGACGTCGTTGCCGACGTAGAGGACCCGCTGCGGGTCGATGCCCTCTTCCTCGCACCACTGCTTGAGTGCGAGGTCCTTGCGGTCGATGCCGTGCAGTACGGGAACCCGCAGCTTGCGGGCGCGCGCGGCGACGACCGGGTTGGTCTCGGTGGACAGGATCAGCACCGGCAGCCCGCAGTCGCGCAGGGCGGCGATGCCGAGCCCGTCGCCGCGGTGCACGGCGACCGTCTCGTGTCCATCGGAGTCGACCAGCACCGTGTCGTCGGTCTGGGTGCCGTCGAAGTCGAGTACCACCGCGTCGATGTCGTCGCGGGTGGGGAGTGCGTCGGTGCGCGTGGCGTCCACGAGCGGGGCCAGCGCGCGGGCCCTTGCCAGGTCGTCCGGCTCGTCGATCTCCAGCACCCGGGCCGGGTCGGTACGTACGAGCGCGGTGCGGCCGAAGAAACGGTGGCCGCGCTCGCGGAAGCCTTCGGCGCGCATGGCGTAGGCGGTGCCGGTCTCCAGGAACTCCTGCGGGCGGTCCTGGCGGCGGGGGCGGGAGGACTTGTCGTGGTTGACGCCGTGGCTGTCGGGGCCGGGACTGTCAGGGCCGGGGCCGTCGGTGCTCCCGGGGCTCTCGCGCCACACGAAGCCGTGGAAGGGGGCGACGGTGTGCGCGGTGTCGGCGCCGTCCTCCAGCACCGCGGCGGCGACCCCCTCGATGTCCTCGGGGGTGATGAACGGGCTGGTGCACTGTACGAGCAGCACCACGTCGACCGGGGCCCCGTGCCGGGCCTCGTGCTCGTCCATCGCGTGCAGCACCGCGGCCTCACTGGTCGCGGTGTCCCCCGCGATCGCGGCCGGCCGCAACACCACCTCCGCGCCGGCCGAACGAGCCGACTGAGCGATCGCCGGATCATCGGTGGAGACCACCACATCGGTCACCAACCGCGCCTCACGGCACGCCCGCACCGCCCGCGCCACCAACGGCACCCCGCCAACAGGCGCCAGATTCTTGCCCGGCACACCCTTCGAACCACCCCGCGCCGGAATCACGGCAAGAACGCGGGTCTCGGGTCGGTGGTCGGTCACAGCTGCCCCCAGCGGCGGATCAGGGGCGCGACGCGCTGCACGCCCTGTCGGTAGACGGTTCGGGCGGCCCCGCGCACCGCACGGCGCAGGGCACCGGGTACGGCGCTCCCGGCCCGGGAGCCGGCGGCGGAACCGGTCAACGGGTCGCCACGGTGGTCGAGTCCGTGCCGGGCGAGCAGACCGGGCAGGTAGCCGGGCGCGACGGCGGGCGTGTAGTAGGGGGTGAGGGGCGGCAGTCCGGCCGCCCCGGCCAGGGCGTGCACCCGGTCGCGTACGGCGGCGAAGCGGTGCCGGCCGGCGACGCCGTGCGCGCGGGCCCACTGCGGGTCGGCGAGCGGCACATGCCCCGCGTCGAGCCGGTCCCAGGAGGCGTAGGCGCCCGAGCCGAGGAAGTGGTGGTTGCCGAGCGGCTCGCGGATGCCGAGGTCGGTGAGGATCGCGGCCGGGACGGCGCGGTGCATGGCCTCCAGGGCGGCCGTGGAACTGACCGTGACCAGCAGGTCGGTGCGGTCCAGGACCTCGCCCATGTTCCCGTGGACCAGCCTGAGGTTGGCCGGGGCGGGCGGATCGAGCCGGGCGACCAGCTTCTGGTAGGGCTGTTCCTCGATGTGGGTGGTCTGCTCGCCTGGCTCGCTGCGCAGCTTGACCAGCACCTCGCGCCCGGGGTGCGAGCGGGCGTGCTCGGCGGCGCGGCGCAGCAGGTACATCCGGTCCCGGCGGTTGTCCGGCACGGAGGGCTGCGTGGCGAAGACCACGGTGAACGGCCGGTCCGGGGACGGCGCATACGGCGCGCCGTCCAGGAAGGGCAGCGCGGTCTCCACGACGCTGCCGGCCGCCGCGTCCGCGTCGGCGCCCTCGTACACCGCGCGGAAGCGCTGTGCGTCGTGCGCGCTGTTGGCCAGGACCAGGTCGGCGCCGGCCCGCAGCAGCAGGCCGTCGGTGAGCTTCTCGTAGACGGCGCCGACGTACCCGGTGACGACCACCGGGCGGCGGGCGGCGCCGCGCCAGGCACGGGACAGGCCGTGCAGCATCGCCTGGACGGTGCCGCCGACGCAGGCGAGGACCACCACGTCGGCGGTGTCGCGGGTGGTCTCGCCCAGGAACTCCGCCGCCGTGACCTCGCGCAGCGAGTCGGCGTCGATGCCGACCTCGGCGAGCTGGCGCGGGGTCGGGGTGGCCCGGCCGCGCAGCAGCCGCCCGTCGAGCCGGACACCGGACGCGGGGCCGGAGGCGGGGACGGGGACTATACGACGAGCCGTCAGCGCACCCCATTTCCAGCGGGTGTCCGAATCGGCGAGGACGGTGACCCGGAGCGGGCCGGCGGTACTTTCTGGCACGTCCCAGACGCTAGGAATCAATTCCGAGCGGGCGCCATACGCAAGAACAACGGCGGGTTAACAACGAACCGCCGAATGGCCAACCCGGCCGCATACGGAGCCTATTCATGATGCAGCCATCCCCCGTTCATCTCGAAGTTCGTGGCAGGCCGACGCCACAGGCTTCCTCCCTCATAAAGTGAGGAAGGTGGTAAAGCTCTCCGTAATCGTGCCGTTCTACAATGTTCAGACCTTCGCACCGGACACTCTGAGAAGTCTGTGCGCGAACACCCGATCGGATTTCGAATTCATCCTTGTCGACGACTGCTCGACAGATGAGACACCGAATATCCTGGAGCGGGAAACTCCCCGTCTCCCCGGTGCGCGGCTCATCTCCCGCGCCGGAAACGGCGGTCTGGCCGACGCCCGCAACACCGGAATCGACGCGGCACGCGGCACCTACCTGACCTTCCTCGACGGGGACGACTGGATCGCCGAGGGCCATCTGAGCGCGCTCCTCGACTCGATCGAGTCCCTCGGCACCGACTTCGTCCGCACCGACCATGTCGTCTCCACCGGCCGCAGGCGCACCATCGCCCGCGTCCCGCAGGGCCGCCGCGGCGTCGCCCTCGACCCGCGCGAGGCGATCCTGCCCGCCGACCGCTCGACCTGCGTGGACTACCCGTACGCCTGGGCCGGGATCTACCACCGGCGGCTGGCCGACGCCGGTCTGCTGCACTTCCCCGGCGGCCTGCGCACCGCCGAGGACCGGCCGTGGATCTGGCGGCTGCACCGGGAGGCGAGGTCCTTCGCGGTCGTCGGCCTGCTCGGGGTGTTCTACCGGCGCGGGGTCGCCACCTCGCTCACCCAGATCGGCGACATCCGCCAGCTGGACTTCATCCGCTCCTTCGACCAGGTGCTGGCCGAGACCGCCGCCGACCCGGAGGCGGACCGCTTCCTGCCCAAGGCGGTCCGTACGTACTGCGCGATCATCTCCCACCACCTCGGCTCCATCGAGCGTTTCGAGCCGCCGGTCGCGCGCCGGCTCAAGTCGCTGAGTGCCGCCGCGCTGCGGGCGATGCCGCAGGACGTCCTGGCCCAGGCCCTGGACGCGATGGACCGGGAACGCGGCGCGCGGCTGCGCCGGCTGCGGCGCCGGCCGTCGGGGGTGGGGGCCTGATGCCGGGGCGCACGCAGATCTTCCTGGCGTCCACGCTGTACGGCGCCGCCACCCTGGCCGCCGCCCTGGACGCGGACCGGTTCGGCCCCGCCGGCCGGCGGCTGCTGCTGGTCAGCAACAACGCCGCCGTGCCCGAGACCACCCCGGCGCTGGACACCGCCCCCGGCTTCGCGGCGCTGCGCGGCCGCTTCGACGGCGTACTGTCCTGGAACGCGGCCGTCGCCCCGCTGCACCCCGGCGGCTGGTCCCCGCGCAACGAGGACGTGCCGCTGTGGGAGCGGCAGTTGCGCCGGCTGTGGTACCTCGGCGACGACGAGCTGGAACTGATCGTGGAGTCCGTCCACGTCGAACCCGCCCTCGCGCTCGTCGCCGTCTTCCCGTCGGCGGCGGTCGACGTCTACGCCGACGGGCTCATGTCGTACGGCCCCACGCGCAACAGGCTGGATCCGCTGGTCACCACCCGGATCAACCGGCTGCTCCACCTGGATCTGGTGCCCGGCCTGCGCCCGCTGCTGCTGTCGGAGTACGGGGTCGGGGCGGAGGTCGTGCCCACGGCTGCCTTCACCCGCGTACTGGCCGAACTGGCCGCCGCCTGCGGGCCGTCGGCGCTCCCGGGGCCCACGACGCGGCCCACGATGCCCGCGAACGCCGCCCTGTTGCTCGGGCAGTACCTGTCGGCGCTCGGCATCCTCACCCCGGGGGAGGAGGAAGAGCTGCACCTGCGCATGCTGCGCGGCGCGGTCGCGCGAGGGCACCGCGAGATCGCCTTCAAGCCCCACCCGTCGGCGCCCGCCCACGGAACCCGGCCGCTGGAGCGGGAGGCCGCCGCGCTCGGTGTGTCGCTCACCGTCCTCGACGCGCCCGTGCTCGCCGAGGTCCTCTACCAGCGGGCCCGGCCGGCCCTGGTCGTCGGCTGCTTCTCCACCGCGCTGCTCACCGCGTCGACCCTCTACGGGATCCCCGTCGCCCGCACCGGCACCGGGCTGCTCCTGGACCGTCTCACCCCGTACCAGAACAGCAACCGCGTGCCCGTCACCCTGGTCGACGCGCTCCTCCCCGATCTCGACGGCCCCGGCCCGGCAGCCGCGCCGCCCGACCTCGGCTCCCTGCTACGGGCGGTTGGATACTGTATGCAGTCGACCGCATACCCCCACCTGCGCGACGAGGCCGTCGACTACCTCACCGCGGCCCTCGGCACCGGCTCCTGGCGCTACTTCAAACGCCGCCGCCTCACCGCCCTCGCCCTCCCCGGCGCCGTCCCCGCCCCGCTCGCCTTCATCCCCCGCCACCCCGCCGTCCGCCGGGTCGCCCGGCGCGCCCTGGCCTTCAGCCGGGCCGCCCTGGGCTGATCCGCCCCGGTGCCAGAGTCACCCCGATACCGGCCACCACCACCCGCAGACCCACCTCGAAACGCTCCTCGTAACCACTGAACATCCCCGACCGGTCCCCCGCGTCGTACCGCGGATCACGCTCCCCCGGCACCGGCTCCACCGCCTGCTCCTCGATCACGAACCCGATCGTGAACGAGTAGGCGGTGAAGTAGGCGTTGACGGCGTCGGCATGGGTGAAGCCCTGCTCCACGAAGGCGCCGAGGATGGTCTCCAGGGGGGCGAGATGGCTCTCGTCGGTGAGGTGGGTGCCGCTGAAGACCTTGGCGCCGTCGCGGTAGCCGAGCAGGGTGCGGCGGGCCCGGCGGCAGGCGTCGGTGATCCAGTCCTGCCAGGCCGTGCCGCCGGCCTCGGCCTGCCCGGCCATCGGCAGGAGCATGTCGCGCAGCATGCGGGTGGCCATCTCGTCGAGCAGGGCCTGCTTGTTGCCGAAGTGCCAGTAGAGGGCCGGGGCCTGGACGTCGAGGCCCTTGGCCAGCCGCCGCAGGGTCAGGCCCTCCAGCCCTTCTTCGTTGAGCAGCCGCAGGGCCGTCTCCACGATCGTCTCGCGGTCGAGTCTGGTCGCCACAACCACTCCCTTGACAATTTAACGGCGTTAAGGCCATGCTCTCACACATGGAACTTAACGCTGTTAAAGAGACGGATGTACTGGTGGTCGGCGCGGGCCCGACCGGCCTCGCCCTGGCGGTCGACCTGGCCCGGCGCGGCGTGCGGGCGCGGGTCGTGGAGAAGGCGGACCGGCTCTTCCCGGGCTCGCGCGGCAAGGGACTGCAGCCGCGCAGCCAGGAGGTGCTGGACGACCTCGGCGTGATCGGCGCGATCCACGCGGCGGGTGGCGGCTATCCCGTCACCCAGGTCTGGAAGGACGGCAGACCGGCCGAGGAGTGGGACATGTTCGAGAGGTTCCCGCCCACCCCGCACGCCCCGTACGGCGAGGTGTGGATGATCCCCCAGTGGCGCACCCAGGAGATCCTGTACGAGCGGCTGCGCGAGCTCGGCGGCAGTGTGGACTTCGGGCTCGCCCTGACCGGCCTCCGGCAGGACGACACCGGTGTGACGGCCGGCCTTTCGGACGGCTCGGCCCTGCGGGCCGGATATGTCGTGGCCGCCGACGGAGGCCGCAGCGCCGTGCGCGCAGCACTGGGTATCGCCATGACCGGCGAGACGGTGGACCCTCGTCCGATGCTGGTCGCCGACGTCCGGCTGGAGGGCCTGGACCGCGACCACACCCACTCCTGGAAGCAGCCGGCCGGCCCGGCCATCGCCTTTCCGATGGCCGGCACCGACACCTTCCAGTTCGTGGCGCTCTTTCCCGCCCCGGAGGCCGCAGCGGAGCCCGGGCCCGGGGTCGACACCTCCGCCGAGGGCGTACGGCGGCTCATCGCCGCCCGTACGCATCTGCCCGCCGAGGCCGTCCAGGAGGTGCTCTGGGCCTCCGACTTCAGGCCCCGGGCCGCCCTCGCCGACCGCTTCCGCGACGGCCGTGTCCTCCTCGCCGGTGACGCGGCCCATATCCACTCCCCGGCGGGCGGACAGGGGCTCAACACCAGCATCCAGGACGCGTACAACCTGGGCTGGAAGCTCGGCCAGGTGCTGCGGCACGGCGCGGACACCGCGCTGCTGGACAGCTACGAGGAGGAGCGGCTGCCCATCGCCGCCGGCATGCTCGGGCTCAGCACCCGCCTGCACCGCACCGGCATCAGCAGCGGGGAGCAGGTCCGGCAGCGCGGTGCCGAGACCCATCAGCTCGGCCTGGGGTACGCCGGCGGTCCGCTGAGCGTCGAGGCCCGGCCCGCGCTCGCCGAGGACGCCCTCACCGCCGGCGACCGGGCTCCCGACGCCCCGCTGGGTGACGGCGAGCGGCTGTTCGACGTGTTCCGCGGGCCGCACTTCACCCTGCTGGCGGTCGGCGGCGCGACCGTACCCGGCTCGCTGCCCACCTGGGTGCGCGTCCGGGAGACCGATGCCCCGCTGGTCCGCCAGGCCTACGGCGACGGGCTGTTCCTGATCCGTCCCGACGGCTACATAGGCCTCGCGACGGCCGACCCGGCGGACGTCGGGCCGTACGCCGCGCGCTTCACGGCGTGACGGGGCGGGCCGTCAGAAGGCGTCGGTGGGGACGTAGGTGCCCCAGACCTCGCGGAGGGCGTTGCAGACCTCGCCCACCGTCGCCCGGGCGCGCAGAGCGTCCTTCATCGGGTAGAGGACATTGGCGGTGTCCCCGTCGCTCTCGGCGGCCTTGCGCAACTCGGCGAGGGCCGCGTCCACGGCACCCTGGTCACGGCCGGCACGGAGCTTGGCCAGACGCTCGGCCTGCTGGGCCTCGATGGCCGGGTCGACCCGCAGCGGCTCGTAGGGCTCCTCCTCGTCCAGCTTGAAACGGTTGACGCCGACGACGACCCGCTCGGCGGAGTCGGTCTCCAGGGCGATGCGGTAGGCGCTGCGCTCGATCTCGCCCTTCTGGAAGCCGTGCTCGATGGCGTTGACGGCGCCCCCGAGGTCCTCGACCTTCCGCATCAGTTCCAGGGCGGCCGCCTCGACCTCGTCGGTCATCCGCTCCACGACGTAGGACCCGGCGAAGGGGTCGACGGTCGCCGTCACATCGGTCTCGTAGGCCAGCACCTGCTGCGTGCGCAGCGCGAGCCGGGCGGACTTGTCGGTGGGGAGGGCGATCGCCTCGTCGAAGGAGTTGGTGTGCAGCGACTGCGTACCGCCGAGCACCGCGGCCAGGCCCTGGACGGCCACGCGCACGAGGTTGACCTCGGGCTGCTGGGCGGTGAGCTGCACACCCGCCGTCTGGGTGTGGAAGCGCAGCATCTGGGACTTGGGGTTCTTGGCGCCGAACTCGTCGCGCATCACCCGGGCCCAGATCCGGCGCGCGGCGCGGAACTTGGCGACCTCTTCGAGGATCGTCGTCCGGGAGACGAAGAAGAAGGACAGCCGGGGCGCGAAGTCGTCGACGTCCATACCGGCGGCGACGGCCGTGCGGACGTACTCGATGCCGTCGGCCAGTGTGAAGGCGATCTCCTGCGCCGGGGAGGCACCGGCCTCGGCCATGTGGTAGCCCGAGATCGAGATGGTGTTCCACTTGGGGATCTCGGCGCGGCAGTACTTGAAGATGTCGGCGATCAGCCGGAGGGAGGGCTTGGGCGGGAAGATATAGGTCCCGCGCGCGATGTACTCCTTGAGGACATCGTTCTGGATGGTGCCGGTGAGCTTGTCGGCGCTGACGCCCTGCTCCTCGGCGACGAGCTGGTAGAGCACGAGCAGCAGCGCGGCGGGGGCGTTGATCGTCATCGACGTGGACACCTTGTCCAGCGGGATGCCGTCGAAGAGCACCTTCATGTCGTCGACGGAGTCGATGGCGACACCGACCTTGCCGACCTCGCCGCTGGAGATGGTCGCGTCGGAGTCGTGGCCCATCTGGGTGGGCAGGTCGAAGGCGACGGACAGGCCCATGGTGCCGTTGGCGATCAGCTGCTTGTAGCGGGCGTTGGACTCGGTGGCGGTGCCGAACCCGGCGTACTGGCGCATCGTCCAGGGGCGCCCGGTGTACATGGAGGGGTAGACACCCCGGGTGAAGGGGTACGCGCCCGGCTCGCCCAGCTTCTCCGCGGGCTCCCAGCCTTCGAGGGCGTCCGGGCCGTAGACCGGCTCGATGGGCAGTCCGGACTCAGACTCGCGCGCCATGGGTTCATGCCTCCCGCTCGGGCTTGCAGCGACGTTGCTACCGCTCGGTAAGAACACTGCTCTTAGCAACGGACTGTAGTGGTGGGCATGCGGCCGGTGGAGGCCCGCACGCTGGGACCTTGCTCACAGTCTGCCGCCATCTCCCGGGAACGGCGGCCCCGGGAATCGCGCCTAGGGGGATACGGGGAGATTCAGGGGGAAGACCGACGTGCCGTTCGCCCGCACCGGGAACACGGACCGGCCGGGCCGGCCGCACCGGCCGGACGGTGAGAGACGCGGGCGGGACGGGGGGAATTCGCCCCGCCCGCGTTCCTCGGAAGGACACCGGTACGCGGGCACCGTGTGTCCGTACGGCCGATGACCAGTCGGCCTACTTGTCTCAGCGCCGGGGCGGACCAAAACGTCACACCCCCGGGATTCGGGGGGCGTGACCGGGCCGGGGGGTAGTGCATGCGCCCGGTCACGCCCTTGCGCGAGTCCGTTCGGTACGGGGAGAACCCGGACCCGCTTGGCCGATGACCAGTCGGCCCAACTCATACAGCGCCCCGGTCCCGGAAAACGTCACTCGGTCATCAGTTCGTGTTCTGTTCCGGGCCGTCGGCGTGGTCGTCACCGGTCCCGGCAGCGGCTCCGGTGCCGGGACCGGAGTCGGCAGCGCCTGCGCTGCCGGCGTCGCCGGTGCCGCTGCCGGTCCGCTCGCTCTGCTGGGTGTCGTCCCGGCCGTCACCGTCCCGCGGGTCGTCCGCGTGGTGGTCCCAGGACCACCACCCGCTGTCGCCGTCCCGGCCGAGCAGGCCGGAGCAGTAGCGCCGCACCTGGCGCCTGCCACCGCCCGCCGCGCGCCGCAGCCTCCGGTATCCGCTGCCGTCGGCCGCGTAGGCCCTGCACAGTTCCGTGTCGTCCCGCGTGGCGGAGGCCGACGGGGTGGGGCTCGTCACTCCGCGCGACGCCCCGCCGGCCGGGCGCTCGCGGTCGGGGGCGGACGCGGAGGCGGACGGGCCGGGCCCCGTGGAGCCGGGGCGGGCACCGGAGCCGCTGTGGACGGGGGCGGGGCCGGACGCCCCGCCGCCGAAGGGGATCGGCAGCGCGCCGACGGCCGCGGCCACCGCGACCCCGCCCAGGGCGACCGTGGCGATCAGCGCCCCGGTGACGGCCTTGGCCGAACGGGCCAGATGGCGCAGCCCTCCGGGCCGCCAGTCGTCGGCCCGGCCGCGGTCGCGCCCGCCCGCGGTGAGCGCGCCCTCGTCGCGGGCGGCCCGGAACGCGGCGACCGCCGCCGCCTCGCGGGCCGGGTCGAGGTCGGCGGGTGCCGAGGCGGCGGCGAGCAGCCCGGCGAGAGCGGCGGCACGGCGGTCGGCCGGGTCCGGCGTGTCCGTGCCTCGGAGCAGCCGCTCCGCGGTGGCGGCGTCGGGCCAGCCGGCCTGCCGGCCGGGTTGCCGGTCGGGTCCTCGGTAATCGCTCATCTCATGTCCTCAAGCGCGTCAGATACCGAAAACGTCACACGTGACGGGCCCCCGTCGGATTCCAGCAGTTCAGCCAGCCTGCGCAGCCCGCGGCTGGTCGCCATCCGGGTCGCGCCGGGCCGCTTGCCCAGCACCTCGGCGGCGCTCTTGGCGTCCAGGCCCATCACCACCCGCAGCAGTACGGCCTCGGCCTGGTCCCTGGGCAGCGACGCGATCGCGGCCAGCGCCCGCCCGGTGCCCAGTGCCGTGACCGCCTCCTCCGCCGTGTCCTCGCCGGCGGGCCGGTCGAGCAGTTCCTCGACGCCGACGGCCGATATCGGGCGGCGCCCGGCGGCCCGCAGATGGTCCAGGGCCCGGTTGCGGGCGATCCTGGCCGTCCAGCCCCGGACGCCGTCCGCGTCCCCCCGGAAGGACCTCAGGTCGCGGGCTATCTGGAGCCACGCCTCGGACGCCACGTCCTCGGCGTCCCAGACGCCGACGAAACCGCGTACGTACTGGAGCAACTGCGGCTGCACCGACCGGTACAGGAGCCGGAAGGCTTCCTCATCCCCCTCTTGCGCCGCGCGCACCGCGGTCGCCAGATCCACGTCTCGGTACCCCCCTTGCACAGCGCCCATCTTGCACCATGGGTCACAGGCTCAGGAAAGCAGTCGGGCCAGCCGCTTGAGGCCCCGGTACGAGGCCGTGCGCACCGCCCCGGGCCGTTTGCCCAGTACCCGGGCGGCCGAGGCGCCGTCCAGGCCGATGACCACCCGCAGCAGCACGGCCTCGGCCTGGTCCGGTGGAAGGGTGGCGATCAGGGCCAGGGCGTGTTCGGTGGACAGGTTCTCCAGGGCCCGCGCCGCGGTGTCGTCGGCGCCGGGCAGGCCGAGGACGTCCTGCTCGGTGAGGGAGGCCCGGGGGCGCGAGCGCTGCCGGCGCAGATGGTCCAGGGCCCGGTGCCGGGCGACGGTCGCGGCCCAGCCCCGGAATCCGGCGCCGTCGCCCCGGAAGCGGCCGAGGTCGCGGGCGATCTCCAGCCAGGTCTCGGAGA
This sequence comes from Streptomyces sp. RLA131, assembly GCF_056270125.1. Taxonomy (NCBI): domain Bacteria; kingdom Bacillati; phylum Actinomycetota; class Actinomycetes; order Kitasatosporales; family Streptomycetaceae; genus Streptomyces; species Streptomyces sp. RLA131. Next base: position 5,073,584 of record NZ_JBWDOQ010000002.1, on the reverse strand, counting down.
CCACGTCCTCGGCGTCGGCCGGCCCGACGATGGTGCGTACATAACCCAGCAGCAGCGGGTCGACCAGCCGGTACGCCACGGTGAACGCGGCCTCGTCCCCTCCCTGGGCCCGTTCCACCGCCGCCGCGAGTTCCGCGTCGTCGTCCTTGGGTGAACGCCGCCCCCGGCTCCTGTCCACGACGTCTCCCCGCCTCAAGGGCACCCCCACCCACTCCCCCGACTTCTACAGCGTGGAATCGAACAGATCTGTCACACCCTGACGGTGTGACACTTCCGGTGGCCTTGGCGCTGTACCTGACAGGACGGCCGGGGACACTCCTGTGGGGGGAGGTGGACCCCGGCCGCCCATTCAGCCCGCCCGGTCGGCCAGGGACTTGAAGTCGGTCCAGCTCAGCGCCGGGCGCCGCGGGTCCCAGGTCTTCTGGGCGAGGGCCCGCAGCGGCAACCGGATGCCGGCCGCGATCTGGGCCTGGGTCTGGGCGGAGGCGTGGTCGCACCAGATGGCGAGACGGCCGCCGAGGATGCGGTCGGCGCCCGCGAGCGCGGCGGGGACGGTGCGGTCGCGGTAGACCATGGCGGGGGTCCAGTCCTCGTAGATGCCCTGGCCGGTGGGGTAGGGGAAGGCGGCCGGGCCGCCGAGAACGTAGTAGAGGTACCAGGAGTTGAGATTGACCAGCCGGCCGCCCCGGCTGAGATAGGCCTCCGGCGGGGGGCCGCGCTGGACGTTGCTGGACCAGTAGTCGACCTCGCGGCCCGCGTCGGGCCGGCTGCGGGGACTGCCGAAGAAGCCGTCGTTCCAGGCCGTGGTGCTCTTGCCGTAGCGGCGCAGCAGGGCCGCCCGGTCGTTGAGCCAGGCGGTCACGGCGTCGGTGACGGTGCCCCGGGGGCCGAAGCGGCCGCGGGCGTAGGCGGCCAGCCGCGGGAAGGACTTCTGCGGGTCGGCCACGGTCAGGGCGCCGTACTCGTCGCCGCCGAGGTGCCAGTACGGTCCCGGGAAGAGCGGCACGTACTCCTTGATCAGGTCGTCCAGCAGGGTCGCGGAGCCGGGCCGGGAGATGTCGAGGGCTCCGGTGACCGGCGTGCCGGAGGCGTCGCGCAACTGGAGCGAGGGGTGGGCGGCGAGCACCGCTCCGAGGTGTCCCGGGCTGTCGATCTCGGGGATCACGGTGATGTGGCGGCGGGCGGCGAGGGCCACGACCGCGCGGATGTCGGCCTTGCCGAGGTGGCGGGCCGAGACCACCTCGGGGTGACTGCCGCTCTCGATGCGGAAGCCCTGGTTGTCGCTGAGGTGCAGATGGAGTTCGTTGAGCTTGAGGTCGCTCATGTCCCGGATCCGCGCCTCCAGCCAGCCCCGGGTGAAGTACTTGCGGCCGACGTCCACCATCAGCCCGCGCCGGGGCCGGTCGGGCCGGTCCCGGATCAGGCCGGCCGGCAGGCCGCCGCCGACCCGCAGTGCCTGCAGGAGGGTGCGGGTGCCGTAGAACACACCGGCGTCGGTGGTGCCGCGCACGGTGACACCGGCGGCCGAGCTGGTCATGTCGTACGCCTCGGGGTTCGCGTTAACCCGTTCGAGTGAAAGTGAGACGTCGCCGGGCCGGGCCGGGCCGTCCGCGTAGGGCAGGTTCAGCTCGGAGGCGAGCAGCCGCGCCTCGTCCTCGACGGTGCTGCCGACAGGGGCGACGACCCGGGTGGCGCCGGTGGGCCGCCAGGCCACACCGGCCGTGGGAGTGAAGGCACGCACGGCCGGTATGGACGGGATGGCGGTCGCCGCGGCGGTGGCCGCGCTGACGGGCTCGGGTGCGAACACGGTCGCGGCGAACGACACCACTGCGGTGACGGATGCGAGCTTTGACCATGAATGCACCATGCGTAGACGCTAAGCCGGAACAACAAGCGGCGCCTTTCGCCCACGTAAGGGTGAAAATCGCGCATCCGTCGGACAGTGGCGATCGGCCGTCGATACGGTGTCCGAACCACTCGCTTCACAGCCGTCCCACAGGAGCCCCCCGCTGTCCGCCGACCCGCCGTTCCCGTCCCAGTCCCGTGGCGGCCCGGACCGGCCCTCAGGCCTCACCCGTCTCAACGACGCACCACCCGACGCCGCCGAGGCCGCACTGCTGGCCTGCTGCGGCAGCGTGCGCTGGGCCCGCCGCGTCGCGGCGCACCGGCCGTACCCCGACACCGGTTCGCTGCTGGCCGGCGCCGACGAGGCCGCGTACGACCTCACCCCCGCCGACCTGGGCGAAGCCCTGGCCGCCGAGGCCGCGGCGACCGCGCCGCTGCCGCCCCGGGGCGGGCTGGCGGCACTCACCGCGCTGCGGGCCGCCCACGCCGCGTACGAGGCCCGATTCGGCCATGTGTTCGTCATGGCGCCGGACGGCGTGCACCCCGACGAGCTGCTGGACCACGTCCTGGCCGGCATCCGCGCCCGGCTGCTCCACGAGCCGGACGAGGAGCGCGCGACCGCGGCCGAGCAGCTGCGCCGGGTCACCCGGGCCCGGCTCACCCGGCTGGTGGCCGGGACGCACGCCATCACCAGGACGTAGCGATTCGCCACCCGAACGGTTCCCGGTCGTATGCACCCAACCGTGCGGGATCGATCACACCTGGCCGACCCCGTGGGACGGAGCCGACAACCCGTCGCTACGATGGCCAGGGCCGGTGGACCGTACCCGGCCGGGCCCGTCCGACCCCGAGAAGCCGGCAGGCCCCAAATCCGCTCCCGGAGGGTTTTCCGTGCCGGCTGGAACGCTGTACCGCGGCCGGGAAGGCATGTGGTCATGGGTGGCTCATCGAGTCACCGGTGTCCTCATTTTCTTCTTCCTGTTCGTCCATGTCCTCGACACCGCGCTTGTCCGTGTCTCCCCCGAGGATTACGACAAGGTCGTCGCGACCTACAAGACCCCCATCGTCAGCCTGCTGGAGTACGGACTGGTCGCGGCCATCCTCTTCCACGCTCTGAACGGCCTGCGTGTCATCGCCGTCGACTTCTGGTCCAAGGGCCCGAAGTACCAGAAGCAGATGCTGTGGTCCGTCGTCGGAGTCTGGGTCGTGCTGATGATCGGCGCGATCTACCCCGTCCTCGGCCACGCCGCACGAGTCCTGTTCGGGAGCTGAGCCATGACGACCGACTCCGTTGAGCTGACCTCCAGCTCCGACAGCTCCATCACCGGCTTCAGTCCGGACAACCCGGCGCCCTTCATCGAGGCCCCGCGTGCCCGCACCAAGCGCTCCCCGCGCGCGACCCGGACCAACTTCGAGCTGTACGGCTGGCTCTTCATGCGCCTGTCCGGCGTCGTGCTCGTCGTCCTGGTCCTGGGCCACCTGCTGATCCAGCTGGTGCTGGACGGCGGCGTGTCCAAGGTCGGCTTCGCCTTCGTGGCCGGCCGCTGGGCCTCGCCGTTCTGGCAGGGCTGGGACCTGATCATGCTCTGGCTGGCCATGCTGCACGGCGGCAACGGCCTGCGCACCGTGATCAACGACTACGCCGAGCGGGCGAACACCCGGTTCTGGCTCAAGACGCTGCTGTTCACGGCAACGGCGTTCACCGTACTGCTCGGCACGTTGGTGATCTTCACCTTCGACCCGAACATCCGATAGGCCAGGGCTGGGACAGGGAAGCGACCCACATGCAGATCCACAAGTACGACACCGTCATCGTCGGCGCGGGCGGCGCCGGCATGCGCGCGGCCATCGAGTCGACCAAGCGCAGCCGCACCGCCGTCCTGACGAAGCTCTACCCGACCCGCTCCCACACCGGCGCCGCCCAGGGCGGCATGGCCGCCGCCCTCGCGAACGTCGAGGAGGACAACTGGGAGTGGCACACCTTCGACACGATCAAGGGCGGTGACTACCTGGTCGACCAGGACGCCGCCGAGATCCTCGCGAAGGAGGCCATCGACGCGGTCCTGGACCTGGAGAAGATGGGCCTGCCGTTCAACCGGACGCCGCAGGGCAACATCGACCAGCGCCGCTTCGGCGGGCACACCCGCAACCACGGCGAGGCCGCCGTGCGCCGCTCGTGCTACGCCTCGGACCGCACCGGTCACATGATCCTCCAGACGCTGTACCAGAACTGCGTCAAGGAGGGCGTGGAGTTCTTCAACGAGTTCTACGTCCTGGACCTGCTGCTCGTCGAGGTGGACGGGGTGAAGCGCACCTCCGGCGTCGTCGCGTACGAGCTGGCCACCGGCGAGATCCACGTCTTCCAGGCCAAGGCCGTCATCTTCGCCTCCGGCGGCACCGGCAAGTTCTTCAAGGTGACCTCCAACGCCCACACCCTGACCGGTGACGGCCAGGCCGTGGCGTACCGGCGCGGGCTGCCGCTGGAGGACATGGAGTTCTTCCAGTTCCACCCGACGGGCATCTGGCGCATGGGCATCCTGCTGACGGAGGGCGCCCGCGGTGAGGGCGGCATCCTCCGCAACAAGGACGGCGAGCGCTTCATGGAGAAGTACGCGCCCGTCATGAAGGACCTCGCCTCCCGCGACGTCGTCTCGCGCGCCATCTACACCGAGATCCGCGAAGGCCGTGGCTGCGGCCCCGAGGGCGACCACGTCTACCTCGACCTCACCCACCTCCCGCCGGAGCAGCTGGACGCCAAGCTCCCGGACATCACCGAGTTCGCGCGGACGTACCTCGGCATCGAGCCCTACACGGACCCGATCCCGATCCAGCCGACCGCGCACTACGCCATGGGCGGCATCCCGACCAACGTCGAGGGTGAGGTCCTGTCGGACAACACCACCGTCGTCCCGGGCCTGTACGCCGCCGGCGAGGTCGCCTGCGTCTCGGTGCACGGCGCCAACCGCCTGGGCACCAACTCGCTGCTCGACATCAACGTCTTCGGGCGCCGCGCCGGAATCGGCGCCGCCGAGTACTCCGCGACGACTGACTACGTCGAGCTCCCGGAGAACCCGGCCGCGACCGTCGTCGCCCAGGTCGAGGGTCTGCGCAACTCCACCGGCAAGGAGCGGGTCGCCGACATCCGCCTCGCGCTGCAGGAGTGCATGGACAAGAACGTGATGGTCTTCCGCACCGAGCAGACCATCAAGGAAGCGGTCGAGGAGATCGCGGGCCTGCGCGAGCGCTACAAGAACGTCTCCGTGCAGGACAAGGGCCGGCGGTTCAACACCGACCTCCTCGAAGCCATCGAGCTGGGCAACCTGCTCGACCTGGCCGAGGTCATGGCCGTCTCCGCGCTGGCCCGCAAGGAGTCGCGCGGCGGTCACTACCGCGAGGACTACCCCAACCGCGACGACGTCAACTTCATGCGGCACACCATGGCGTACCGCGAGGTGGGCGCCGACGGCTCCGAGTCGATCCGTCTCGACTACAAGCCGGTCGTGCAGACCCGCTACCAGCCGATGGAGCGTAAGTACTGATGAGCACCCCGACGCTTGAGAAGCACAGCGACGCCCTGGACGCCGCCGAGGCCACCGCCTCCCACAACATCACCGTCACGCTGCGGATCCGCCGCTTCAACTCCGAGGTCTCGGACGAGGCGAACTGGGTCGACTACCAGCTGGACATCGACCCCAAGGAGCGTGTCCTCGACGCCCTCCACAAGGTCAAGTGGGAGATCGACGGCACCCTGACCTTCCGTCGCTCCTGCGCCCACGGCATCTGCGGCTCCGACGCCATGCGCATCAACGGCCGCAACCGCCTCGCGTGCAAGACCCTGATCAAGGACCTCAACCCCGCGAAGCCGATCACCGTCGAGCCCATCAAGGGCCTGACCGTGCTCAAGGACCTCGTGGTCGACATGGACCCCTTCTTCCAGGCCTACCGCGACGTCATGCCCTTCCTCATCACCAAGGGCAACGAGCCGACCCGCGAGCGCCTGCAGTCCCCCGAGGACCGCGAGCGCTTCGACGACACCACCAAGTGCATCCTCTGCGCCGCGTGCACCTCCTCGTGCCCGGTGTTCTGGAACGACGGCCAGTACTTCGGCCCGGCGGCGATCGTCAACGCCCACCGCTTCATCTTCGACTCCCGCGACGAGGGCGGCGAGCAGCGGCTGGAGGTCCTCAACGACAAGGACGGCGTCTGGCGTTGCCGGACCACCTTCAACTGCACGGACGCCTGCCCGCGCGGCATCGAGGTCACCAAGGCCATCCAGGAGGTGAAGCGCGCGCTCATCACGCGTCGCTTCTGACCTGACGGTCGTCCCACGCGGTTCCCGCGGCCCCCGGCACATGTCTCACGTGCCGGGGGCCGCGGCTGTGACGGCAGGGGGTTGGATGGGGCCATGGCTGATCTTCACGAGGTGCTGCGGGTGTTCATCGGGCCGGACGGCCGGGGCGGGAACGCGCTCGGGGTGGTGCGGGACGGGGCGGCGGTGCCGTCGCGGGCGGGGCGGCAGGCGCTCGCGGCCGCACTCGGGTTCAGCGAGACGGTGTTCGTGGACGACGCGGCGGCGGGCACCGTGGACATCTGGACGCCGTCCGTGAGGCTGCCGTTCGCCGGGCATCCGCTGGTCGGGGTGGCGTGGCTGCTGGGGGCGGGGACGCTGCGGCCCGAGGCCGGGACGGTGCGGACCTGGCAGGAGGGCGAGGTGCGGTGGATCCGGGCGCGGCCGGAGTGGGCGGCGGGGCGGCGGACGGTGAGGTACGCGACCGTGGCGGAGGTGGACGCGCTGCCGGTGCCGGATCCTGGCGGGGGCTGGACGTACGCGTGGGCGTGGGCGGACGAGAGCGCGGGCCGGGTGCGGGCGCGGGCGTTCCCGGGGCGCGGGGACGGGATCGCGGAGGACGAGGCGACGGGGGCGGCGGCGCTGGTGCTGACCGGGGAGCTGGGGCGGGGGCTGGACATCCGGCAGGGGGCCGCGTCGCAGATCCTGACCCGGATGAATGAGGACGGGTCGGTCGACCTCGGAGGGCGGGTCGGTCGTACGTAGGCGCCCCTCGCGGCGCGTCCTGGTCAGTTGCGGGCGATCCAGACCGCGTTGAGGTGGGACTGGTAGTAGTACGGCGTCAGCGCGAGCCCCAGGGTCAGCAGCAGTCCGGTGGAACCGGAGGCGATACCGGGGATGCCCGCGCGGCGCTGGGCCTGGGCTATCCGGCAGCCGGTGTTGTAGAGCGAGGCGACGGCGGGGAGGACCACGAGGGCGCCGAAGGTGACGGCGACCACGCACAGGGCCGGGCGGACCTTGATGTCGGGGTCGAAGTCGCGCAGTTCGCGGTTGGCGCGGTAGTACCAGGCGAGCCACGACAGGCCGAGAGTGGCGAACCCGAGCAGCCAGACACCGAGCGGGCTGCGCAGCTCACCGGAGGGGGTGGCCAGGCGGCTTCTCGGGGAGACGGGGTGGACCGCCGCCCGGTAGTGCATGTCGTCGATCATCCTGCCCCCAGGTGAACGTACTCGGTCGAACGCGTCGGCACAGGGCGGATCGCGGCAAGCCTGGTCACGGCTTGCCGCGCCCTGCGTTCGCGGGTGAGAGTCAGGCAAACGTAGCCGCTGGTTCTACGCGTGTCAGCAGGGCTTCCGGCACAGGTTCCGGACAGTTTCGCGGCAGGGGGCACGTTGCCCCGCGCACTGGGGGTGCGGCGGGGCAACGTGTGCGGATCTTATGGCGGTTGAGTGTTCAAGGTGTGCGCTTTGCCCGATCCGTGACGACCTTCGGGGGTCGCTCTCACGCCGGGGTCCTGCGCGCCAGCAGATACGCCTGCGGGCTCTTCTCGATCCCGTCGGACTCCCGCGCCAGCTGGGCCCCGACGGCGAAGCCCGCCTCGCACAGCAGCCCGGCGATCCGGTCCGGCGGGAGCCAGTAGACGTCGAGTGCCAGCTCGTGGCCGTACGCCCGCTCCAGCCGGACCCGCTCGTCGCCGGCCTTGAAGGCGAGCAGCAGCCGGCCGCCGGGGGCCAGCACGCGGTGGAACCCGGCGAACACCTCCGGCAGCAGCTCCGGCGGGGTGTGGAGGACCGAGTACCAGGCGACGATTCCGCCGAGGGTGCCGTCCGCGAGGTCCGGCGCGGTCATCGAGCCCACGTCGAAGCGCAGCCCGGGATGGCGCCGCCGGGCCTGCGCGACCATGCCCGGGGACAGGTCGACACCGAAGACGTTCAGCCCGAGCGCGTCCAGGTGCGCCGTGACGCGGCCGGGGCCGCAGCCCATGTCGCCCACCGGCCCGTTGCCGTCGGCCTGTACGAGTTCGGCGAAGGCGCCGAGCATCGCGCGGTCCAGGGGTCGGCGGGACAGCTCGTCGCGCAGGAGGTCGGCGTAGTCGGCGGCGACGGTGTCGTAGGCCGCCCGGGTGGCGCTCAGGTAGGAAGGTTCGGTCATGGCCGGGGACCGTACCGGCTGCCTCCGACAGCCGGCCGTCTCACGGCCGCGCGGCCGGTACGTCGGCCCGTGCCGGCAGGGTGACCCGTACGGTGAGCCCGGCCCCCGGGGCGGTGTCGACGGCGACGCGGCCGTCGTGCGCGTGCACCACCGCCTCGACGATGGACATGCCCAGACCGCTGCCGCCGGTGGCGCGGGCCCGGTCGGGGTCGGCGCGGAAGAAGCGGTCGAAGACCCGGGCGGCGTCCTCCCCGCGCATGCCGGGTCCGGTGTCGGTGATGCTGAGGACGGCGTCGCCGCGCCCGCGCACCAGGCCGACGGTGACCGGCGATTCGGCGGGGGTGTGGACCCGTACGTTGCTCAGCAGATTGGCGATGACCTGGCGCAGCTTGGCCTCGTCGCCGCGCACCTCGACCGGCCCGTCCCAGCCGGTGCCGTCGTCTCCGGTGGCGTCGCCGTACTCGATCCGGACCGGTCGGCGCGGTTGCTGGGCGCGCAGGTCGGCGACCCCGTCGTCGACGAGCTCGCGCAGATCGACGGCGCGCAGGCGCAGCGCGGGCCGGTGCTCCAGGCGCGCGAGCGCGAGGAGTTCGTCGACGAGGCGGCTCATGCGCTCGGACTCGGCGGAGACGCGCAGCAGGGCGCGATGGCTCTCGTCGGCGTCGAGCATGCACTTCTCGTACAGCTCCAGGTAGCCGCGTACGGTGGCGAGCGGGGTGCGCAGCTCGTGCGAGGCGTCGGCGACGAACTGGCGGAGCCGGGCGGCGGCGTCCTCGCTGGTGAGCAGGGCACGTTCGATCTGGTGGAGCATGGTGTTGAGCGCGACGCTGAGCTGGTCGACCTCCGCGCTGGACTCGGAGGCGGGCGGCACCCGCCGGGACAGGTCGCCGCCGGCGATGGCGGAGGCGGTCTCGACCATGTGCTCCAGGGGCAGCAGGCTGCGCCGCACGGCGCGCAGCGAGCCGAAGGCGAGCAGACCGAGCAGCAGCACCGCCACCACCACCTCGACGAGCAGGAGATGGAAGACCGCCCGCCGTACGCCGCTCAGGCGCAGTCCCTTGACGACCATGCTGCCGTCGTCGAGCCGGGCGACGGCGACCCGGTAGTAGTCCCCGCCGACCCGCACGGTGGCGGCGTCGCCGGAGCGGGCGAGGGCCCGCGGATCAGGGACGGCGCCGGCGAGCCGGGCGCGTTCCCCGGTGACCGGGACGCTGCCGCCCATGCAGACGTCGACCGCCCCGCCCTGCGCGTCGAGGATCACGAAGAGGTCCTGGTCGAAGGCGGTGGCCGCGTCCTGGTCCATGCCGGAGTTCGCGACCAGACCCGTCATCGTGCAGAGCTTGCGCAGGCTGTCGGCGGTGAGCGTGGAGCGTTGCAGCGCCCGCTGCGCGGCCTGCAGGGAGTCGTCGATCTCGCCGACCAGCAGGGTGTACATGCCGACCAGGCCGGCGACCGCGGCCAGCACCAGGCCGGCTGCCAGCAGCGCGCCGTTGGCGAGCGTGATGCGCCCGCGCAGCGTGCGCGGACGCAGACGGTGGAGCCAGGACAGCCGGCACGGGCGCGGCAGGCGCCGCGGGCGCGGCAGGCGCCGCGGGCGCGGCAGGCGCCGCGGGCGCGGCAGGCGGCTCACGCCTGCACCGCCCGCAGGCCGTAGCCGATACCGCGCCGGGTCTCGATCAGCGGCGGCCCCAGGCAGTCGAGTTTGCGCCGCAGATAGCTGATGTAGGTCTCCAGGACGGTGGACTCGACGTCGAAGTCGTAGCTCCACACGTCCTGCAGCAGCTGCTCCTTGGTGACGACCCGTCCGGCGTTGCGCAGCAGCTGCCGCAGCAGGTTGTACTCGGTCGGCGTCAGCTCGACGGGCCGGCCGCCGCGCCGCACCCGGTAGGTGGCCTCGTTCATCTCCAGGTCGCCGTGGCGCAGTACGGGATCGGGGACCGGGTCCCGCCGCCGGGTGCGGCGGAGCACGGCCTGGACGCGGGCGACCACCTCGTCGACGCCGAACGGCTTGGTGATGTAGTCGTCGCCGCCGAGCGCTAGGCCGCCGACGACTTCGCGCGGGGCGTCCCGGGCGGTCACGAAGATGACGGCGATGTCGCCCAGGGTGTCGCGTTCGGCCCGCAGGGTGCGGCAGACCTCCCAGCCGTTGCCGTCGGGCAGCATGACGTCGAGCAGCACCAGGTCGGGGCGGTGCTCGCGGGCGGCGGCCAGGGCCTGCCGGCCGCTGTCGGCGGTGTGCACGGTGTAGCCGTGGAACCTCAGGGTGATCCGGAGGATGTCGGCGATGCTGGGTTGGTCCTCCACGATCAGCACGGTCGCCCCGGCGTCGGCCCGCGCCCCGGCGTCGGCCCGCGTCCCGGTGCTCTCCGTGCTCTCCGTGCTCTCCGTGCCGTCCGCGCTGTCCATGGCCCCAGTATCGACCCCGGTACGGGTGCTCCCGGAGCCCGCGAACTTTGGAGTTCCTTGAGAGATCCCTCAGTGGCTTGGCACCGCCCCGCCCGGCCACGGAGGCTGGTGAGGAACCTCGGACATCCCTGATCTACGAAGGAGCTGTGGCTGTGGCCACTCTGGCGCGCTGGTGCTTCCGGCACAAATGGTTGGTGGTGCTGATCTGGGTCGCGGCCCTGGTGGGAGTGGGGGCCGCGAGCAACTCCCTGGGCAGCAACTACGCCAACGTCTTCCAGCTGCCGGGCACCGAGTCCGCCAAGGTGCTGAGCCTGATGGACAAGGCGTTCCCGAAGAGTTCGGGCGAGGCCGACAGCATCGTCTGGCACACCGGCAGCGGTTCGGTGCGGGACGCGGCGGTCGAGCGGAGGATGAAGGCGGCGCTGGCGAAGGTCTCCGCGCTCCCCGACGTCGGTTCGGTCGCGAGCCCGTACGCCGCCGGAGGCGCGGCGCGGATCAGCGAGGACGGCAGCACCGCGTACGCGACCGTCACCTGGACCAAGCTCGGCAACGAGCTGACGGTCGAGCAGGTGCAGAAGTTCATCGACACCGCCCGGGCGCCCGGCGGGAGCGGGCTGGAGGTGGAGGTCGGCGGTCAGGCGGTGCAGCGCGCCGAGCAGCCGCCGATGGGCCTGAGCGAGCTGGTGGGCATCGCCGCCGCCGCCGTGGTGCTCTATCTCGCCTTCGGTTCGCTCTTCGGCATGCTGCTGCCGATCCTCACCGCGATCTTCGGTGTCGGTACGTCGGTGTCGGCGATCGTGGTCCTCAGCCACGGCATGGACCTGGCGGAGATATCGCCGACGCTGGCCTCGCTGGTCGGTCTCGGCGTGGGCATCGACTACGCCCTGTTCATCGTCACCCGGCACCGCAAGGGCCTCACCCGGGGCCTGTCCCCGGAGGAGGCGGCCGTCAAGGCGGTCGACACCTCGGGCCGGGCGGTGCTGTTCGCGGGCGGCACGGTGTGCATCGCGCTGCTGGGCATGTTCGCGGTGGGTCTGAGCTTCCTCAACGGCCTGGCCATCGCCTCGGCGCTGACGGTCGTCATCACGGTGGCGGCCGCCGTCACCCTGCTGCCCGCCATGCTGGGCATCCTGGGCATCCGGGTGCTCAGCCGCCGTCAGCGGCGCCGGCTGGCCGAACAGGGCCCGGAGAGCGAGGAGTCGGTCGGCACCGCCGCCCGCTGGTCGGCCTTCGTCCAGCGGCACCCCCGAGTGCTGGCGGTGGTCGCGGTGGTGGTGATGGCCGCGCTGGCCGTGCCGACCCTCTCGCTGCGGCTCGGCTCCTCCGACCAGGGCAACAACCAGGCCTCCACGTCCACCCGCAAGGCGTACGACCTGCTCGCCGACGGTTTCGGGCCCGGCTTCAACGGCCCGCTGACGATCCTGGCCGAGGTCCCGGGCGGCAGTGGCGACCTGAAGGCCCTGGACGGCCTGGTGGCCGACCTGCGCACGGTCAAGGGTGTGGCCGCCGTCAGCGCGGTGCCGGTCCAGAAGGGCGCCACGGTGGCGGTGGTACAGGTGGTGCCGTCCAGTTCGCCGCAGGCGGTGGGCACGGACGACCTCATCGACACGCTGCGCGGCGAGGTGATCCCGGCTGCCGAGAAGGGCAGCACCATGCGGGCGTACGTCGGCGGACAGACCGCGATCTTCAAGGACTTCGCGCATGTGATCATGGGCAAGCTGCCGCTGTTCATCGGCGTGATCATCGCGCTCGGCTTCGTGCTCCTGCTGCTGGCCTTCCGCAGTCTCGTGGTGCCGCTGACGGCGGCCGCGATGAACCTGGTCGCGGCGGCCGCCGCCTTCGGGGTCCTGGTCGCGGTCTTCCAGTGGGGCTGGGGCGGTGATCTGCTCAGCGCCGGGCGGGCCGGTCCGATCGACTCGTTCATTCCGGTGATCATGCTGTCGCTGCTCTTCGGGCTCTCGATGGACTACCAGGTCTTCCTGGTCAGCCGGATGCACGAGGAGTGGGTGCACACCAGGGACAACGCGCGGGCGGTGCGGGTCGGCCTCGCCGAGACCAGCCGGGTCATCAACTCGGCGGCCGTCATCATGATCTGCGTCTTCGGCGCCTTCGTGCTGATGGGGCAGCGCACCACCGCGATGTTCGGTATCGGGCTGGCGGGCGCGGTGGCGCTCGACGCCTTCATCCTGCGGACGGTCATGGTGCCGGCCCTGATGCACCTGTTCGGCAGCTCCAACTGGTGGCTCCCGGCCTGGCTGGAGAAGCGGCTGCCGCATCTGGCGGTCGAGCCGGCCGACGAGGAGCCGGCGCCCGCTCCGAAGGAGCCCGTACTGAGCCGCGACTGACCCCGGGTCACCGGCTCCGGCATTCCCCCAAGGCCCCGTTCCGCTCCTGCGGAACGGGGCCTTGAACATGTTCAAAAACAGGTCTAGTGTCAGTGCCGTCAGGGTTTTGAACACGTTCAACTCTTCGTGTCAGAGGCGGATCCATGGACCTCACGGTCGTCACATACGTCATCTACCTGGTCATCAGTGTCGGACTCACCGTCTGGGTGGCCCGCACCCTGAGCCAGAGCGGCAAGGTCTTCCTCGCCGACGTCATGCACGGGAACGAGAAGCTCGCCGATGCCGTCAACCACCTGCTGGTGGTCGGCTTCTACCTGGTCAACCTGGGCTTCGTCGCCCTGTACCTGAAGTCGGCGGACGCCGTCGAGGACGCCCGCGGCCTCTTCGAGGAACTGTCGGTCAAGATCGGTGTCGTCCTGCTCGTCCTGGGCGTCATGCACCTGGGCAACGTCTACGTCCTCAACAAGATCCGCCGCCGCGGCTTCATGGACCGCGAGCAGACCCCGCCGGTCGCGCCCCAGGGCTGGACCCCGCCCGCCCAGCCGGCCCGATGACCACCCCTGTCACCCCGGCGACCACCCCGGCGGCCGTCACCGGACTGACGGTCCTCTACGACCCCGACTGCTCGCTCTGCGTCTTCGTACGGGGCTGGCTCGCCCGGCAGCGCCGGCTCGTACCGCTCACGCTGCTCCCGATGGGGTCGCCGGAGGCCCGCGCCCGGTTCCCGGAGCTGGACCACACGGCGACCCGGGCCGAGATCACCGTGGTCGGGGACGCCGGCCAGGTCTATCGGGGCGAGGCGGCCTGGCTGGTCTGCCTGTGGGCGCTGGCCGAGTACCGGCCGCTCTCCCACCGGCTGGCCGGCCGGGCCGGCGCCCCGCTGGCCCGGGCGGCGGTCCTCACGGCCGCGAAGTACCGGGCACGGCAGTGGCAGCCGCCGCGCCCGCAGCAGTGGCCCGAGCCCCGGCCCGGCTGGCGCTACGGCCCCGGCGGCTGGACCTGGACCGAGCCGCAGGCCTGCGCCGACGGCTGCCGGACACCCGGTTAGGCTCACCGACGTGGAAGACGCGACGCCGGCCAAGGCCCCCAAGAGCGAGCAGACGCGTGCCCTGATCCTCGAAACCGCCCTGCGGCTGTTCGAGGAACGCGGCTACGACAAGACGACGATGCGCGCCATCGCCCGCGAGGCCGGGGTCTCGGTCGGCAACGCGTACTACTACTTCGCCGGCAAGGAACACCTCGTCCAGGGCTTCTACGACCGGCTCGCCGCCGAGCACGAGGCGGCCGTGCAGCACGTCCTCGACAGCCGCGAACGGGATCTGGCCGTCCGGCTGCACGCGGTCATGGACGGCTGGCTCGACGTCGCCGAGCCGTACCGCCGGTTCGCCGCCCAGTTCTTCAAGAACGCCGCCGACCCCGAGAGCCCGCTCAGCCCCTTCTCGCCCGACTCGCACCACGCCCGCGACGCCGCCATCTCCGTCCACCAGCGGGTACTGAGCGGCTCCGGCGTCCGGACCGACCCCGAACTCGCCGAGGTCCTGCCGGAGTTGATGTGGCTCTACCAGATGGGTGTGGTGCTCTTCTGGGTCTACGACCGCTCCCCCGGCTCCGAACGCACCCGCCGCCTGATCGCCCGCACCACGCCCCTGGTGGCCCGGCTGGCCGCACTCTCCCGCTACCGGGTCCTGCGGCCCATCGCCCGGGAGATCCGCGCGTCGGTGGACGAGTTCCTCATGTTCCGCGGACCGGCGGACCCGGACGGCACCACGGACCGCAAGGCGGACGGCACGGCGGCCCCGGACGGACCGGCGGACGGACCGGCGGACGGCACGACGGGCCCGGAGCGGCTCACGCCCTGAGCGAGTCCAGCGTCACGATCGTGATGTCCGAGGGCGCCCCGACCCGCACCGGGGGACCCCAGGCGCCGGCGCCCCGGGTCACGTACAACTGGGTGTCGCCGTACCGTTCCAGGCCCGCGACGGTCGGGTTCGCCAGCTCGGCGAGGTAGTTGCCGGGCCACAGCTGCCCGCCGTGGGTGTGGCCGGACAGCTGGAGGTCGACACCGTGCCTGACCGCCTCGTGGATCATCACCGGCTGGTGCGCGAGCAGTACGGCGGCCCGGCCGCGGTCACGGTCGTCCAGCGCCTTGCCGTAGTCCGGGGCCGCGTTGTGGCTCGCGCCGCTGATGTCGTTGACCCCGGCGAGGTCGAAGCCGGCGGCGATCTCGACCCGGGCGTTCTCCAGCGGGTGCACGCCCAGTTCCCGGACGAAGTCCACCCACGGCCGCGCGCCCGAGAAGTACTCATGGTTGCCCGTGACGAAGTAGCTTCCGTCCCTGGCGCTGAGCCGCGCCAGCGGTTCGGCCGCCGGGCCCAGGTCCGGCACACTGCCGTCCACCAGGTCGCCGACGATCGCCACCAGGTCGGGGCGGGCCCCGTTGATCGTGTCGACGATCCGCTGGGTGTGCGCCCGTCCCAGGATCGGCCCCAGGTGGATGTCGCTCACCACCGCGATCCGGTAACCGTCCGCCCCGGCGGGCAGCTTGGCCAGCGGCACCCGGACGTACTTCAGCCGCGGCCCGCGCAGCACGCCGTACGTTCCGTGGCCGACAGTGGCCGTCGCCGCCACGGCGGCGCCGACCGCGACCGTACGGGCCACGAAGAGCCGCCGCGACGGCCCGTCGGGAACCGGCTCGGGACGGGACTCGGTACGGGGCTCGGGACGGGGCTCGGGCGGTCCACCGACGGGCACCGGCACCGGCGCGGCCTCGGTGGCCGCGCCGCGCAACGCCCGCCGCAGCAGCGGCCGTACGGCCTCGCCCACCAGCAGGGCCAGCGTCAGATAGAGCAGCACCGCCAGCCACAGATACCCCGGCCAGGCCAGCACGCGTTCCGCCGCGATCGGCAGGAGCCGCCCGCCGACGAGGGCGCCCAGGCTCAGCAGCGGCAGGACGACGGCCAGGACCGTACCGGTACGCCGCCATGCCCCGCGCGGCGCCGACACATCACGGACCAGCCGTTTCCACAGGTACCCGTGGACGGCGCCGAAGAGCACCAGGACGACGGGGAGGATCACGAGGATCACGCGGCGGCCTCGCCGCGCAGCGCGCGCAGGCCGCGGAACCCGAGCACGCCGATGGCCGTCCCGAGGAGGAACGAGACGACGGCCAGGGTGAGATGGACCCAGAAGTAGGCCGTGGGCGCGCCGTGGTCACCGTGCGCGAAGGCCAGCCCGCTCGCGTCCTTCCAGAGGTTCTTCACGAACGTCGTCCACACCACCCAGCTCCACACGCCGAAGGCGACAAGGAACCAGGACACACGGCGGCTGAGCTTCATGGCTCCAGTATGAGCGGGCCTGTCACCAAGACCGCCGCTGGGGGCGGAAGGTTGCGTTCTACGGGCATTTCACGGACGTGGGACTCCTCACGGCGCGGATCCACCCCCGCACCTGCCGCATTCTCAGGCTGGCCCTGTACGTTCTCCTGCGTGCCCAAGCCTTTTCGCGCCGCGCGCCGTCCTGCCCTGGCCCTGTCCGCCCTCGCGCTCGCCTGCGGCACCGCGTTGACCACGGCCCCGGCCGCGTACGCGAAGGCGTCGCCGACCCCGACTCCCCCGGCGGACATGTCGACCGTCGGCGGCGAACTGCTCGGCAGAGCCGGCACCCAGGTCGGCCTGCGCACCGGCGCACCGGCACTGCCGAAGAAGATCTCGGCCCGCTCGTGGATCATCTCCGACGCCGAGAGCGGTGAGGTGCTGGCCGCGCACAACGCGCACTGGCGGCTCGCCCCCGCCAGCACGCTGAAGATGCTCTTCGCCGACACCCTGCTCCCGAAGTTCGGCAAGACCGAGACCCACAAGGCCGTCAACTCCGACTTCGACGGAATAGGGGCCGGCAGCAGCCTCGTCGGTGTCAAGGAGGGCCTCACCTACACCGTCCGCGACCTCTGGCTCGGGGTGTTCCTGCGCTCCGGCAACGACGCCGTCCACGTCCTGTCCGCCATGAACGGCGGCGTCGACGAGACCGTCCAGGAGATGCAGCGCAAGGCCGAGGATCTGCAGGCCGGCGACACCACCGTCATCTCCCCCGACGGTTACGACATGCCGGGCCAGAAGTCCTCCGCGTACGACCTCTCGCTCTTCGCCCGCTCCGGCCTGCAGAACGCCGACTTCCGCGAGTACTGCTCCACCGTGCGCTACGACTTCCCCGGCGAGTGGAAGAAGTCCAAGAAGGGCAAGAAGAAGACCCGTTCCACCTTCGAGATACAGAACACCGACCGCCTGCTGGCCGGCGACTACGACATCGACGCCTACCCGGGCCTGGCCGGCGTCAAGAACGGCTACACCACCAAGGCCGGCAACACCTTCACGGGCGTCGCGCAACGCGGCGACCGCACCCTGCTGGTGACCGTGATGCACCCCGCCTCCGGCCACGACAAGGTCTACAAGGAGGCCGCCGCCCTGCTGGACTGGGGTTTCAAGGCCGCTGGCAATGTCACCCCCGTCGGGACCCTGGTGCCCCCGAAGTCCGCCCAGGCCTCCGCGTCGGCGGCCGCCTCCGCCGCCTCCGCCTCGGCGGCCGCGGCCTCGGCCTCCGCGCGCCCGGCCGCCGCCTCCGCCACCACCGGTTCCGGCACGGGCGGGCTGTGGACGGCCCTGGCCGTCGCGGGCGGGGCGCTGGTCGCCGTCGCGGGCGTGGCCTTCCTGGTCAGGCGGCGCTGGCCCCTTCCCCGGCACTGACCGACCGGCCCCCTCCGGTCCCCGCGTCCCGGCCCCGGCGCCGCTCGCGGGTCTGCTCGTACGCCTGGATGCCGTCGACGTGCTGGGTGGCCGTCCAGGAGGCGCAGTACAGCATCAGCTTGGCGATGAAGTTGATCCACAGCAGCAGCGCGACAGGGACGCCGAAGGCGCCGTACATGCTCTTGGTGGCGACGCCCTGCAGATAGCCGCTGAGCAGGACCTTCAGCAGCTCGAAGCCGACGGCGCCGATGAGCCCGGCCAGCAGCAGTGCCCGGCGGGCGGGGGTGACGCGGGGCAGCCAGGTCAGCAGATACGTGATGAGGACGAAGTCGACGACGACGGCGATGCCGACGCCGACCATGCCGAGGAAGAAGCGCCCGGGACCGTGCTCGTCGAGGCCGATCCGGTCGGCGGCCCAGCCGACCGTGGAGGTCGCGAACGCCGAGCAGGCGACGGAGACCAGGGCCACGGCGCCCAGGCCGAGCAGCACCCCGGCGTCGGCGAGCCTGCGCAGGACGGGGTTGCCCGGGTCCTCCTCCTTCTCCCAGACGACGCGCAGGCACTCGCGCAGCGAGCCGACCCAGCCGATACCGGTGAGCAGCAGCAGAATGCCGGCGATGAGGCCGACGGTGCCGGCGTTGGCGACCAGGCCCTCGATGTTGAGCTGGTCGGCGATGCCGGGGACCTGCTGACTGAGCTTGTCCTCCAGGCTCTTGAGCTGGGACGGGGTCAGCAGCGCGGCGCCGACCGCCGCCCCCACGGTCAGGAGCGGGAAGAGCGCCACAAAGCTGGTGAAGGTGACGGCGGCGGCCAGCCGCGTCCAGTGCACCGCGTCCAGGTGCTCATAGGCGCGCCAGGCGTGGGTGCGCATCAGCCGGGTCGCCCAGGGTCCGATCACCGGAAGCCGCGTCAGCCAGTCCATGCGTCACGCATACCCTCCGTCACGCAGGGCACTCCGCTGCGGCGACCGTGTCGGCTCACCGGGCCGGCTCACCCGCCCTGAAGAACCAGCCTGCTCACATGGGCGGCGCGGCGGCGGCGTCCAGGGCGCCCTGCTGGTGCGGGACGACCGTGCGCGGGCCGGCCGAGGGGCCGACGGAGCCGAAGGGGAAGTCCCGCAGCTTGCGCCAGACGCCCGCGGCGTCCTGCTCGTGGAGGGCGAAGCCGGACGCGGTCCAGGTGGCGGTGAAGTCGGCGAGCTCCCGCTGCGCGGTGTCCATTGCGTCCTCGGCGATGCCGTGGGCGACGGTGACGTGCGGGTGGTAGGGGAACTGCAGTTCACGGCGGACCGGGCCGGAGCGGACCTTCTCCTGGAGCCGGGCGCACTCGCGGGTGCCCTCGGCCAGCCGTACGTAGACCACCGGGGAGAGCGGCCGGAAGCTGGCGGTGCCCTCCAGGCTCATCCGGAAGTCCCGGAAGGAGGCGGCGACGGCGACCAGGTGCTCGCGGAAGGCGGGCAGGTTGTCGACTTCGACCTCGGTGGGGGGCAGCAGCGTCACATGGGTGGGGATGCAGTGGGCCTGTGTGTCGCCGAAGCCGGCGCGCCGCTGCTGGAGCAGGCTGCCATAGGGCTCCGGGACCGCGATCGACACTCCGATCGTGCGATACCCCATGCGCTCAACCCCTTTCCCTCTTCCCTCGCTCCTGCGGCCTCGCGGCCCCGATCGGCGGCTCCTCGGCCGCCGGGCCGCCCGATGCAAGTGTGACGCCCGCGCACCCCCGAGCGCGAGCGTCGTACGTCACACCCTGCCGGGACGTTGGTCCCTCAGTGCTTCGCGGGCAGGAAACCGATCCTGTCGTAGGCCGCCGCCAGGGTCTCGGCGGCCACGGCCCGGGCCTTCTCCGCGCCCTTGGCCAGGACGGAGTCCAACGTCTCGGGATCGCCGAGGTACTCCTCGGTGCGCTCCCGGAAGGGCGTGACCCACTCCACGAAGACCTCGGCGAGGTCGGTCTTGAGCGCACCGTAGCCCTTGCCCTCGTACCGCTGCTCCAGTTCGGCGATTCCGGTACCGGTGAGGGTGGAGTAGATGGTCAGCAGGTTGCTGACGCCGGGCTTGCCCTTCTCGTCGAAGCGGATCTCGGTCTCGGTGTCGGTGACCGCGCTCCTGATCTTCTTCGCGGAGGACTTCGGCTCGTCGAGCAGGTTGATCAGGCCCTTGGGGGAGGCCGCCGACTTGCTCATCTTGGCCAGCGGCTCCTGCAGGTCGTAGATCTTCGCCGTCTCCTTGACGATGTACGGGGCCGGGATGGTGAAGGTCTCGCCGAAGCGGCCGTTGAAGCGCTCGGCGAGGTCGCGGGTCAGCTCGATGTGCTGGCGCTGGTCCTCGCCGACGGGGACGGCGTTCGCCTGGTAGAGCAGGATGTCGGCGACCTGGAGGACCGGATACGTGAAGAGGCCGACCGTCGCCCGGTCCGAGCCCTGCTTGGCCGACTTGTCCTTGAACTGCGTCATCCGGGACGCCTCGCCGAAGCCGGTGATGCAGTTCATCACCCAGCCGAGCTGGGCGTGTTCCGGGACATGGCTCTGCACGAACAGCGTGCAGCGGTCCGGGTCGAGCCCGGCGGCGAGGAGCTGGGCGGCGGCGAGCCTGGTGTTGGCGCGCAGCTCGGCCGGATCCTGCGGGACGGTGATCGCGTGCAGGTCCACGACCATGTAGAACGCGTCATGGGATTCCTGCAGCGCCACCCACTGCCGAACCGCGCCCAGGTAGTTCCCGAGGTGGAAGGAACCTGCGGTGGGCTGGATGCCGGAGAGGACACGGGGACGATCGAAGGCCATGGCACCGATTGTCTCAGGTCCCGGGTGCTGTTCCGGCATCCCTCACCGCCGGTTTCAGCTCAGGTCGATGCCCGGGTAGAGCGGGAATCCGGCCAGCAGGTCGGCGGCGCGCTTGGCGACCTGCTCGGCGATGGCCGGGTCCAGGACGTGCTGGGCCTTGGAGGGCCTGCCGCTGGCGGCGGTGGCGGCCTGCGTGTTGCGCAGGACGGTGTCGATCAGGCCGGCGATCTCGTCCATCTCGGCCGTGCCGAGGCCGCGGGTGGTCAGCGCCGGGGTGCCGATGCGGATGCCGGAGGTGTACCAGGCGCCGTTGGGGTCCTGGGGGACGGAGTTGCGGTTGGTGACGATGCCCGAGTCGAGCAGCGCGGTCTCGGCCTGCCGGCCGGTCAGCCCGTAGGCGGCGCCGACGTCGGCCAGCACCAGGTGGTTGTCGGTGCCGCCGGTGACCAGGGTGGCGCCCCGGCGCAGCAGGCCCTCGGCGAGGGCGTTCGCGTTGGCGACGATACGGCGGGCGTAGTCCTGGAAGTCGGGCCGGCGGGCCTCGGCCAGGGCGACGGCCTTGGCGGCCATGACGTGCGGCAGCGGGCCGCCGAGCACCATCGGGCAGCCGCGGTCGACGTGCTCGGCCAGTTCCTCCTGGCACAGTACGAGGCCGCCGCGGGGGCCGCGCAGTGACTTGTGGGTGGTGCTGGTGACGATCTGCGCGTGCGGCACGGGGTCGAAGTCGCCGGTGAGGACCTTGCCGGCGACCAGGCCGGCGAAGTGCGCCATGTCGACCATCAGGGTCGCGCCGACCTCGTCGGCGATCTCGCGCATGACGCGGAAGTTCACCAGTCGGGGGTAGGCCGAGTAGCCGGCCACGAGGATCAGCGGGCGGAACTCGCGGGCCTGCGCGCGCAGCGCGTCGTAGTCGATGAGACCGGTCCGCGGGTCTGTGCCGTAGCTGCGCTGGTCGAACATCTTGCCGGAGATGTTGGGCCGGAAGCCGTGGGTGAGGTGGCCGCCCGCGTCCAGGGACATGCCGAGCATCCGCTGGTTGTTGAACGCGGCCCGCAGCTCGGCCCAGTCCTTCTCGCTCAGCTCGTTGACCTGCCGCACCTCGGCCCGCTTCAGGGCCGGGCTCTCCACCCGCTGGGACAGCACGGCCCAGAAGGCCACCAGGTTGGCGTCGATGCCCGAGTGGGGCTGTACGTAGGCGTGCTCGGCGCCGAAGAGGGCGCGGGCGTGCTCGGCGGCGAGTGACTCGACGGTGTCGACGTTGCGGCAGCCGGCGTAGAAGCGGCGGCCGACGGTGCCCTCGGCGTACTTGTCGCTGAACCAGTTGCCCATGGCGAGCAGGGTCGCCGGGGAGGCGTAGTTCTCGCTGGCGATCAGCTTCAGGGAGGCGCGCTGGTCCTCGATCTCCTGGCCGATGGCGTCGGCGACCCGGGGTTCGACGGCACGGATCACGTCGAGCGCGGACCGGTAGGCGACGGTCTCGTTGGTGGGCACGTTGCTGGGCATGGGGGGCCTCCTCGTTGACGACGAGCGGGACGGCCCAGGCGCACGGCACTACGTACTGAGCCGCTCCCCGATGGTCGGTCCCATCCCAGCGCGCCAGTCACGGCTCACCCAGACCCTACCAAGCCCGCCCATCGCCCGGGCCGACCGGCCCGCGGCGGCACCGCCGCCCGGGCACGCCTTCGCCGGGGCGACAGACGCGCGCCGAGCGGGGTGCTCACCGCTCATGACCCGGGGGTCAGATGAGGCCGAGCTCGCGCACCGCGGCCCGCTCCTCGGCGAGCTCCTTGACGGAGGCGTCGATCCGGGCGCGGGAGAACTCGTTGACGTCCAGGCCCTGGACGATCTCGAAGCGGCCGTCCTTGGCGGTGACCGGGAAGGAGGAGATGAGGCCCTCCGGGACGCCGTAGGAGCCGTCGGAGACGACACCGGCGGAGGTCCAGTCGCCGTCGGCGGTGCCGTTGGTCCAGGTGAAGACGTGATCGATGGCGGCGTTCGCGGCGGAGGCGGCGGAGGACGCGCCACGGGCCGCGATGATCGCTGCACCGCGCTTGGCGACGGTCGGGATGAAGTCCTCGGCCAGCCACTTCTCGTCGTTGACGGTCTCGGCGGCGTTCTTGCCGGCGACCTCGGCGTGGAAGATGTCCGGGTACTGGGTGGCGGAGTGGTTGCCCCAGATGGTGAGACGGCGGATCTCGCTCACCGGTACGCCGGTCTTCTTCGACAGCTGGGAGATCGCGCGGTTGTGGTCCAGGCGGGTCATCGCGGTGAAGCGGTCGGCCGGGACGTCGGGCGCGGAGGCCTGCGCGATGAGGGCGTTGGTGTTGGCCGGGTTGCCGACGACCAGGACGCGGATGTCGTCCGCGGCGTTGTCGTTGATGGCCTTGCCCTGCGGGCCGAAGATGCCGCCGTTGGCGGAGAGCAGGTCGCCGCGCTCCATGCCGGCGGTGCGCGGGCGGGCGCCCACCAGGAGGGCCACGTTGGCGCCGTCGAAGGCCACGTTGGGGTCGTCGCTGATGTCGATGCCCTGGAGCAGCGGGAACGCGCAGTCGTCGAGCTCCATCGCGGTGCCCTCGGCGGCCTTGAGCGCCGGCGTGATCTCCAGCAGACGCAGCCTCACCGGCACGTCGGCGCCGAGCAGGTGGCCGGAGGCGATGCGGAAGAGCAGCGCGTAGCCGATCTGTCCGGCCGCTCCGGTGACGGTGACGTTGACGGGGGTGCGAGTCATTGCCTTCTCCTGGCCTTCTCCTGCTGGAACCCTGGCCGCCCCGGCAGCGTCCCTCTGCCCCGGAACGTGGATCTCTCGGCATCAAGAGACCCACGCCAGGCTATACCCGTGCGACAGGCGCCCGCGCCCCGGCTCCGTGTGGCCCCGGTCACCGGCCCGGCGGCGTACAGCCGTGCACTCCGGTGGCGAGCGTGACGCAGGCCTTCGCCCTGTCGGGGGCCCTGACGGTGAGCATGCGGGTGTACGCGGCGGCGTCCGCGCCGATCCGGCGGCGCCGGGTGGCATCGCCGGTGGTGACGGAGACCGTGTCACCGGGGGCGGCGGCGGAGACGCGGGCCCAGACGGTGCCGCAGTCGGCGCTGTAGCGCATTTCGAGGTACGTGCCGCCGACCCAGGCGGAGGCGGCCGTACGGGCGTGGGCGCCGCCGCAGCCCGCGGTCTCGGGGTCCTTGCCGGTCAGGGTCCTGGCGGTGACGGACGGCGAGCCGGACGGAGAGGCGGGGGCACGGCCGGTGCCGCCGGGGGCGGAGGGGATCCGGCCGAGCAGGACGGTGGTGCCGAGGACGGCGAGCACGACGGCCACGACCCCGGCGAGGAGGAGCGGCCCCCGGCGCCGCCCGGGCCGCGGCCGGCCGGCGTGGTCCCCGGCGTCGGCGTCGGCGTGGTCCCCGGCGTCGGCGTCGGCGTCCGGCGGTGGGCCGAACTCGCCCAGGGCGGCACGGGCCTCGGCGACCCGGGCGGCCGTCATGGTGACGTCATGGCGGCCCTCGGCACGGTTCCAGGCCCGTTCGGTCAGCTCCCACATGGTGGTGAGGTGGCCGGGCTCGGTGCCGGTCACCTGGGCGAGGGCGACGACGGCGTACCGGGGCGGCAGCATCCTGCCGTTGAGATAGCGCTCCCATGAACTCCGGCTGTAGCCGGTCGCGTCGGCGAGTTCGGCGACGCTCACCCCGCCGCGCTCGACCCGGCGCCGCAGCAGGACGGTGAACTCCCTGATCTGCGGGTCCAGATCGTCCCCGAGCGCCCGCCAACGGGTCATTGCCGCCATCCTGTCCCCCGGTGCCGCCAATCGTGCCTTTTACGCACTACCCATGGAGATGCCCGGAACACGGACGGCGGTTCCGCTTCAGCCGCCGACGCAGAGGTCGAGGATGATCACTCCCAGGCACAGGGCGCTCTGTGTCGGGGCCGCGGCCGGGGCCGGGGCGGACGGCGAGGCCGACGCCGAGGCGGCCGGGGCCTCGGTAGCGGCGCCCCAGCCGGACCCCGAGCCGGAGCCCGACGCTGCCGGGGTGGCCCCCGGCGTGCCGGTGCCGCCCTCGGTGCCGTCCGTGCCGTCCGTGCCGTCGGAAGGGGCGCCGGACCGGCTGCCGGCGGCACCGGCCGACGCGTCGTCGGCGCCGGACAGGGTCGCCGGGCCCGTCGTGGCCGCGCCGCCGGGGCCGCCGGGGGCCGTGTTCACCGGGAAGCCGCCGGGGGCCTGCGGTCCGGACCGCCCCGACGCCTGCGGCCGGGAGGTGGCGGACAGCCCGGAGGGCCCGCTTCCGGCGCCCTCCGAGGTGAGCCCGGCCAGGACGAGCACGCCGAGCGCGACGGCGGGCACCAGACCGAAGGCGGCCACCAGCAGCCGCCCGCGCCGGCGCCGGCCGCGCGGCAGGCCCTCGTACGGGGCGAGCGGGTCCAGCGGGTCGGGGTCGGGGACCCGGCTGCCGCCGCCGCGCTCGGCCAGTTCCCACAGGGCGTCGAGCCGGTCGTAGTCGGCGCCGCAGAGCTGCCCGAGGGCCTCCACCGCGTCGAGCGGCGGCACCTTGACGCCGTTGAGAAAGCGCTCCCAGACCTCGGTGGACAGCGAGGTGCGCGCCGCTATCGCGGGCAGCGCGAGCCCGCTGCGGTCCTTCATCCTGCGTAACTGCACGGCCAGCCGGCGAGCGTTGGCGCCCATGGTGTCCGGCAGCGGCTCCCATCGCGTCACAGTGCCCCCCGGAATGTCCGCTCGACGATCGCTCCACCGTAGCGTCGTACTGGCGAACGACGCCCGGAATCCGGCAGATCACCCCGAACGGGCCGTACGGCTCACCGCACGGAGAACCTGACGATGTCCTCCAGGAAGGGGATCTCCAGGATCGGGTTCGGCTGCGCCATCAGCGCCAGCAGCACGATGGTGGTGCCCAGCACCCCGTAGGTGAGCACGTCGGTGAACCGGCTCCGTACCGCCAGCATCCCCACCGAGGGCAGCAGCCAGCGCAGCACCGCCCCGGTCAGCAGGGCCGCGCCGATCAGTACGATGCCGGCCCGGAACGTGCCCGCCGCGGTGAGCAGCAGGCCCACCGCCGCCGCACCCAGCACCAGCAGGATGGGCCACTGCCGGGCCGGGGCAGGGGCGTCCGCGCCCAGGACCCGGCCGCCGCCCTCGGGACGGGCGGTGCCGCGGGTCCAGAGCGGAAAGCGCCGGCCGCCCTCAGCCGGCATGGCCCTGGGCCTGCAGTTCGGCGGCCTCGACGACATTGGCCAGCAGCATCGCGCGGGTCATCGGGCCCACCCCGCCGGGGTTGGGGGAGATCCACGCCGCGACCTCGGCCACCCCGGGGTGCACATCGCCGACGATCTTGCCGTGCTCGTCCCGGCTGACGCCGACGTCGAGGACGGCCGCGCCCGGCTTCACGTACTCGGGCTTCACCAGGTGCGGAACACCGGCCGCCGCGACGACGATGTCGGCCTGGCGCAGCTGGGCGCCCAGGTCGCGGGTGCCGGTGTGGCACAGCGTCACGGTGGCGTTCTCCGACTTACGGGTCAGCAGCAGGCCGATCGAGCGGCCCACGGTGACACCGCGGCCGACGACGGCCACATGCGCGCCGTTGATCTCGACCTTGTGGCGGCGCAGCAGCTCCACGATGCCGTTGGGCGTGCAGGGCAGCGGGCCCGGCTCGTTGAGGACCAGGCGGCCGAGGCTCATCGGGTGCAGGCCGTCGGCGTCCTTGACCGGGTCCATCAGTTCCAGGACGCGGTTGGTGTCGATGCCCTTGGGGAGCGGGAGTTGGACGATGTAGCCGGTGCACTCGGCGTTGTCGTTGAGTTCGCGTACGACCGCCTCGATGTCCTCCTGGGTCGCGGTCGCGGGCAGTTCGCGCTGGATGGAGGCGATACCGACCTCGGCGCAGTCGCGGTGCTTGCCCGCGACATACCAGCGGCTGCCCGGGTCGTCGCCGACCAGGAGGGTGCCGAGGCCGGGCGTGACGCCCCGCGCCGAGAGCGCCTGGACGCGGGCGGACAGTTCGGACTTGATCGCGGCGGCAGTGGCCTTGCCATCGAGAATCTGAGCGGTCATGGCCCCATCCTCCCAGACCCGGGCCGCGGGGCGGGACAAGGCGCTGGACAGGGCGCCCGGCGGGCCACGACGATGTGGGGTCGGTCCCACCAGTCCATTTCCGGACTCATCGTCCCCGCTCGGAGGAATCAGCACGTGAGTTATCCGCCCGGTCCCCAGAATCCGTACGGCCAGCAGCCGCCACAGCAGCCCCAGCAGCCGCAGCAGCCGCAGCAGCCGCAGCAGCCGTACGGCTATCCCCAGCAGCCCCCGGCCGCCCCGCAGCAGCAGCCGGCCCAGCCCGGTTACGGCTATCCGCAGCAGCCGCCGGCCGCTCCCCAGGGCTTCCCCCAGCAGCAGGGATACCCGCAGCAGGGCTATCCCCAGCAGGGCGGTTACCCCCCGCAGGGCGGCTACCCCGGTGGCTACCCGGGCGGTTACCCCGGCGGCCCCGTCCCGGGCATGCCCCCGTACGCGAGTTGGGGCGCGCGCCTGGGCGCGCTGCTGGTCGACGGCCTGATCTTCAACCTGATCCCGATGATCCTTTTCTTCGTCGGGTACGGCCAGCTGGTCAGCAGCGCGCTCGACACCACCTGCGACTACACCGGCACCTACAGCAGCTGCTCGACCCCCGAGACGCCCACCGGCGCGATCGTGCTGCTGCTGCTCGGCTCGCTGCTGATGCTCGTCGCCACCCTGGTGATCTGCTACCTGGAGGGCACCAAGGGCCAGACCCCGGGCAAGAAGGCCCTGGGCATCATGGTGCTGCGCGAGGCGGACGGCCGTCCGCTGGGCTTCGGTATGGCCTTCGTACGCCGGCTGTGCCACGGACTGGACGGTGCCGCCTGCTACATCGGCTTCCTGTGGCCGCTGTGGGACGACAAGTCGCAGACCTTCGCGGACAAGATCATCAAGTCGGTCGTCGTCAAGACCCGGTAAACATCCGATAAGAATGGCGTGGCGCCCCACTCTCGTCCGCTCGGAGGAATCAGCACGTGAGTTATCCGCCCGGTCCTCAGAACCCGTACGGCCAGCAGCCCCCGCAGCAGCCCTACGGCTATCCGCAGCAGCAACCGCCGCAGCCCCAGCCACAGGCCGGCTACGGCTATCCGCAGCAGCCGCAGGTGCCGTACGGGTATCCGGGGGTCCCAGGTCAGATACCCGGCCAGTTGCCGGGCCGGATGCCGTCGGGGCCGAAGGGCGCCCGCGTACTGCTGTTCGTGGTGGGGGGCCTCCAGATCCTCTTCGCGCTGGTCGCCTTCGCCTTCGCCGGCATCCTGGCAGCGGCGGACGACTCGGGCGTCTACCACAACTACACCGGAATCGGCTGGTTCCTCGGGGTGTTCGAGCTGGCGCTCGGGGCGGTGTGCATCGCGATGGGCACCAAGTTCACCACGGGGGGCCCCGCTACACGGACCGGCGCGATCGTCATCGGCTCGCTGGTGGTGGTCCTCAGCCTGGCCAACATGGTGTTCGCGGGGGTGCTGGCGATCTTCACCCTGGTGCTCGGCATCCTGGTCGTGGTGTTCTCGGCCAAGGCCGAGACCAGGGCCTGGTTCGCCCGGCCGCGCTACTGAACGGCGCGCACGCGACACAGACCAGAGCCGCACCCCGGGCAGTCCGGGGTGCGGCTCCGGTCGTGGGACGTCAGTGGAAGAAGTGCCGCGTACCGGTGAAGTACATCGTCACGCCGGCCTTCTTCGCGGCCTCGACGACCAGCTCGTCACGGACCGAACCGCCCGGCTGGGCCACTGCCTTCACGCCCGCCTCGGCCAGCACCTCGAAGCCGTCCGGGAAGGGGAAGAACGCGTCGGACGCGGTGTAGGCGCCGGCCGCGCGCTCGGCGCCGGCCCGCCGCACGGCGAGCTTCGCCGAGTCGACCCGGTTGACCTGGCCCATGCCGACGCCGACCGTCGCGCCGTCCTTGGACAGCAGGATCGCGTTGGACTTGACGGCCCGGCAGGCCCGCCAGGCGAAGAGCAGCTCCGACAACTCGGCGGCGGACAGCGCCTCGCCGGTGGCCAGCGTCCAGTTGGCCGGGTCGTCGCCGCCGGCCTGGAGGCGGTCCTTCTCCTGCAGCAGCAGACCGCCCTCGACAGGCCGGAACTCCTTGACCGCGCACGGCGCTTCGGGAGCGGAGAGCACCCGGATGTTCTTCTTGCGGGCCAGCACCTCGACGGCGCCGTCCTCGTAGCCGGGCGCCACGATGACCTCGGTGAAGATCTCGGCGACCTGCTCGGCCAGCGCGACGGTCACCGGCCGGTTGACGGCGATGACGCCGCCGAACGCGGACAGCGGGTCGCAGGCGTGGGCCTTGCGGTGGGCCTCCGCCACATCGGCGCCGACGGCGATGCCGCACGGGTTGGCGTGCTTGATGATCGCCACGCACGGCTCGTCGTGGTCGTACGCCGCCCGGCGCGCGGCCTCGGTGTCGACGTAGTTGTTGTACGACATCTCCTTGCCGTGCAGCTGCTCGGCGGAGGCCAGACCGGGGGTGCCGTCGACGTACAGGGCGGCGGCCTGGTGCGGGTTCTCGCCGTAGCGCAGCACGTTCTGGCGCTCGTAGGTGGCGCCCAGGAAGTCCGGGAAGGGGCTGTCGTCGGCCGGGGCGTAACCGCCCGCGAACCAGCTCGCGACGGCCACGTCGTAGGAGGCGGTGTGCTGGAAGGCCTCGGCGGCCAGCCGCTTGCGCTGCGCCAGGTCGAATCCGCCGTCCCGGACGGCGGCCAGCACGTCGGCGTAACGGGCCGGGCTGGTGACGACCGCCACGGACGGGTGGTTCTTGGCGGCGGCGCGGACCATGGAGGGGCCGCCGATGTCGATCTGCTCCACGCACTCGTCGTCGGAGGCGCCGGAGGCGACGGTCTCCTTGAAGGGGTAGAGGTTGACGACCACGAGCTGGAAGGGCTCGACGCCCAGCTCCGCCAGCTGCCGCTGGTGGTCGTCGAGGCGCAGGTCGGCGAGGATGCCGGCGTGCACGCGCGGGTGCAGCGTCTTGACCCGGCCGTCCAGGCACTCGGGGAAGCCGGTCAGCTCCTCCACCCTGGTCACCGGCACCCCGGCGGCGGCGATCCGCGCGGCGGTCGAACCGGTGGAGACCAGCTCGACCCCGGCCTCGTGCAGGCCGCGCGCCAGCTCCTCCAGCCCGGTCTTGTCGTAGACGCTGACCAGCGCGCGACGGATCTCCCGCTTGCTCTCGGCACTCACGGCAACAGAACCTTTCGTCCCTCAATGCGATAGCCGTCGCGGGACAGCCGACCCACGACGTCGACGAGCAGCCTTCGCTCGACTTCCTTGATGCGCTCGTGGAGCGCTTCCTCCGTGTCGTCCGTGCGGATCTCGACCACGCCCTGCGCGATGACCGGGCCGGTGTCGACACCGTCGTCGACGAAGTGGACCGTGCAGCCGGTGACCTTCGCCCCGTAGTCGAGCGCGTCGCGCACCCCGTGCGCGCCGGGGAAACTCGGCAGCAGGGCGGGATGCGTGTTGACGAAACGGCCGCCGAAGCGGGCGAGGAAGTCCTTGCCCACGATCTTCATGAACCCGGCGGAGACCACCAGGTCCGGCTCGTACCCGGCGGTGGCCGCGGTGAGCGCGGCGTCCCAGGCGGCGCGGTCCGGGTGGTCCTTCACCCGGCACACGAAGGTCGGCAGCCCGGCCCGCTCGGCCCTCTCCAGTCCGGCGATACCGTCCCGGTCGGCACCGACGGCGACGACGGTCGCGCCCAGGGCGGCCCCGGCGTCGAGCAGCGCCTGGAGGTTCGTGCCCGAGCCGGAGACGAGCACGACGAGACGGACGGGAGGCGGAAAAGCAGCCACGGCGGGATGTCTCTCAGCAGATACGGGCGACTTGGAGGATCGTACGAGTCGGAGGGCCATCGGATTCCGGGGAACCCTACGAGGCCGCCGACCGTCAGCAACGATACCGGCACACCGCCCCGCCCCCACGGGACGGGGGAGCGCGCGGAGGGTAGCGTCTGCGGAGGAGCAAGGGCGTACGCGCGTAGCGGACGTGACGTAACCGACACGAGACGAGCAGCAGCAGGGGATGACGCGAGCAACCATGAGCAGCGGCCGCAGCACGGAGCGTTCCCCGGAGCGACAGGACAACCCGTTCGCCCCACCGCCCGAGGACGCGCCCGAACAGCCCTGGCAGCCCCGCCGCCCCCACGGGACCGGACAGGCCGGGCAGGCCGGACACCCCGGGCAGTCCGGCGAGCCGGATCAGCCCGGGAGCGGCCGGCCCACTCCCCCGCCTCCGCCGCCGGCCTGGGGCGGCCAGTGGAGCGACCAGCAGCCCGGCCGTCAGCCCGGCGGCCTCGGCGGCGGCCCGCAGGGCACCGGCGGTCCCGGCGGTCCCGGCGGTCCC
Organism: Streptomyces sp. RLA131; assembly: GCF_056270125.1. Lineage (NCBI taxonomy): Bacteria > Bacillati > Actinomycetota > Actinomycetes > Kitasatosporales > Streptomycetaceae > Streptomyces > Streptomyces sp. RLA131. The sequence continues at coordinate 5,042,634 of NZ_JBWDOQ010000002.1, read as the reverse complement.
GGGCCGGGCGGCGGTCCCGGCCCCGGCGGCGGGCCGGGCGGCGGCCCCGGCGGATCCAGCGCGCCCCGGTTCGACCCCACCGACCCGGCACAGCGGCGCGCCCGTTACGCCCTGCTCTCCGGCATGTGGGGGCTGTTCTTCGCGCTCCTGGGCTGGACCTCCCTGTCGCTGCTCCTGGCCGCGCTGGCCGTCTACTGGGGCATCTCCGCGCTGCGCATGAAGCCCGAGCAGCGCGCCGACGCCCGCGCCGCCGCTGCCGCCGCCCTGTCCCGGGCCCCGGTCCACGAGGGCGACCCCCGCCCCCAGCTCCCCGGCGGCGAGCTCCCCGAAAAGCCCCAGCGCACGGCCGCCGTCAGCGGCATCGTCACCGGCGGCCTCGCCTTCCTGCTGGTGGCCGCCACCTTCACCTTCCACCTCGTCTACCAGGAGTACTACTCCTGCACCCGGGACGCCCTCACCTCGGCCTCGCGGGCCGCCTGCGCCGATCTGCTGCCGTCACCGTTGCGGTCGGTCGTCGACAACGGCTGATCCTGGCCCGCGGCCGGAGTCGTCGGAAGCGTCGGCGGCACCGGCGGGTACTCGGTGAGCGCCTGCGTCTCCGGCTCCCGCCACCACGGCAGGTCGGCGAACAGATCGGCGCCGGACACCCCGGCCGGGCGCGGCACGGCGGGTGCCACCGACCCGGGCAGCCGATCCGGCGCGCTTGCCGCGTTTGCCGTGGCCGGCGTGGCCGGTGTGACTGGTGTGGTGCTGATGTCTGCCGCGCTCGCCGCGCCTGCCGCGCCTGCCGTGTCGGCCGCCTCCAGGCCGTCCGCGCTCTCGCGCAGCCGCCACCAGCGGAAAGCCAGCGCGGACGGCACCCCGATCACCCCGGTCCACCCCAGGGCCGCCGCGCCCACCAGCCACGCCCGGGGGCCGAAGACGGCCAGGGTGCCCGAGCCGAGCGGGCCGGAGGCGACGGCGGCCAGCAGCGCCGTCCCCGTCCCGCACAGCCCGGCGGCGCAGCCCGCGACGGCGGCGGTACGGCCGGCCGGACGCGCCACGCGGGAGGCGAAGTCGCCGACCGCCAGCCCGGCGCAGACCGCAACGGCGAGCGCGGCCCAGGTCAGCGGCGTACCGGCGCCCTGGTCCGGCAGGGCGGCCAGCAGCGGGAAGTCGGGGAGCACGGGGTAGCCGGCCGCACCCGAGGGACGAACGGCGCTGCCGGCGCCGATGGCGAAGCCGGGCCCGAGAGCGTACGAGGCCCCCCAGACGGCGGCGTTCGGCACCAGCGCGACGGCCAGCAGCAGAACGGCGAACTTCCCGGCGGGCGCCTCGCTGAGGTCGGCGAAGGCCGCGGCGGAGGCACCCGCGTGCAGCACCAGGGAGGCCGCCACGAGCAGCGCGCCGCCGCCCAGCAGCACCGCCGACCCGGCCGTGGCGGCCCGCAGGACGGCCGCCGCCTCGCCGCGCGGCACCGCGCGGGGCAGCGGGAGGGGCGGCCGGCCCCGCTCGGCCCAGGCTCCGGCCCCGGCGGCCAGCGCGGCGAACACCGGCAGATGCAGCAGTGCCGGCAGGGCGTCGCTGCGTACCGGCCCGTACGACGTGTAGAGCACCGCAGCGGCGCCGACCGCCGTATAGCCGCCGATCAGCCACCCCAGCAGGGCCCGGCCGCCGGTCCGGCCGCCGGCGGGGTTGTCCGCCTCGTCGGCGGTGGCGTCCGCCCCGGCCCGGTACAGCAGCCACGCCGGGAGGGCGGCGAGCAGCAGCGGCGTCAGTCCGAGCGGTGCGGGGGCGCCGCCGGAGGTCTCCATCCGCACCAGCCCCGTGCCGTGGGCCAGCAGCCACAGGTCGGCGGCGACATGCAGGGCGCCCTGGATGCCCCCGCTGTCGGGGTAGGGCGAGATGATCCACAGGAAGAGGACGAGGACGGCCACCCCGCCCAGCCCGAGGCCGGCGGCGGCCACCCCTCCCGCGAAGGCGGTGGGCGCGCGCTCGGGCAGCGCCGGGATGCGATCGGTCAGTTGGCGGTTCACGGCACCCCATGCTGCCCTGAACCACCCGTTTTGCCCCGACAGTATGGCGAGAGGGAATCGTGTCGCCGAATATGACGCTATGCGGCTTATCCCACCGTCATGCATAACACCTGAGGCTGCCTACGACGCTCTCCACGCGCACTGCGCCGGCGCCGTCGCCCGCCAGGTCGAGCTGCTCACCGGCAACCCCGCGCTCGCCCGCCGCGCCGTGAGGTACGCCTTCGACCTCGCCTGGCAGCAGTGGCCGGCCGTCGCCGTCGACCCGGACCCGGTGGGATGGGTAAGGGCGGCGGCCCACGAGCACGCGCTCGCGCCCTGGCAGCGCTGGATCCCCGGGCGCCGCCCGCGCCGCCGGGCCCACCCCGGCGGTTGCGGTATCGGTTCCGAGTCGCACACCGCGCTGCTGCGGCTGCCGCCCGCCTCGCGCCGCGCCGTGCTGCTCTACGACGGCCTCGGCCTCGATCTGTCCGACATCGCCGCCGAGACCGCCGCCAGTACGGCCGCCACCGCCGCGCGGGTCCTGCGGGCCCGCGCCGCGCTGGGCGAGGGCACGACCGAACGGCTGGCCGCGCTGCTCGGCGAGGCCGGTCCTGACGGCACCGACAGCCCCGTCGGCCCGCACAGCCCGGCCGGCCCGGACGCCGAGGCTCCGGCGGCGGCTGCGGCCCGGGCCGCCACGGTGGCGGCGGCCTCCCGGCGCCGCAGCGAGCGCCGGACCCGCCGGCAAACCTACGGCGTGGTCGCGCTCACCGCCGGGATCGCGCTGAGCGCGGGGCTGATGGACCTCACGAGGCCGGCGCGCCCCCCGGCGCCGTCGCCCGCGGCCGTCTCCGTACAGGACCCCTCGGAGACCGATCCGGAGCCGCGGCTGCGCCGCGACCTGCCGAGCTGCGCGCCGTACGACCAGCGGTGCGACGAAACGGAGATCGAGCCGCGCGAGGGGTTCCACTGAACACGACGCCGGGCCCGCCCCCGGGAGAGGGGGCGGGCCCGGCGTCGTACGGGGAGGAACCCCGTGGAAAGGACTCAGCCCTCCAGGATCGCGCGAGCCAGGCGCGCGGTCTCGGACGGGGTCTTGCCGACCTGGACGCCGGCGGCCTCCAGGGCCTCCTTCTTCGCCTGGGCGGTGCCCGACGAACCGGAGACGATGGCGCCCGCGTGGCCCATGGTCTTGCCCTCGGGGGCGGTGAAGCCCGCCACGTAGCCGACGACCGGCTTGGTGACGTTCTTGGCGATGAAGTCGGCCGCCCGCTCCTCCGCGTCGCCGCCGATCTCGCCGATCATGACGATCAGGTCGGTGTCGGGGTCGGCCTCGAAGGCCGCGAGCGCGTCGATGTGGGTGGTGCCGATGACCGGGTCGCCACCGATGCCGACCGCCGACGAGAAGCCGATGTCGCGCAGCTCGTACATCATCTGGTACGTCAGCGTGCCGGACTTCGACACCAGACCGATACGGCCCGGCTTGGTGATGTCGCCCGGGATGATGCCGGCGTTGGACTGGCCGGGGGTGATCAGACCCGGGCAGTTCGGGCCGATGATCCGGGTCTTGTTGCCCTTGCTGGAGGCGTACGCCCAGAAGGCGGCGGAGTCGTGCACCGCGATGCCCTCGGTGATGACGACGGCCAGCGGGATCTCGGCGTCGATGGCCTCGATGACGGCGGCCTTGGCGAAGGCCGGCGGCACGAAGAGGACCGAGACGTTGGCGCCGGTCTTCGCGATCGCCTCGGCGACCGTGCCGAAGACGGGAACCTCGGTGCCGTCGAAGTCGACGGAGGTACCGGCCTTGCGCGGGTTCACACCGCCGACGATGTTGGTGCCGTCGGCCAGCATGAGCTTGGTGTGCTTCATGCCGGTGGAGCCGGTCATGCCCTGGACGATGACCTTGCTGTCCTTGGTGAGGAAGATAGCCATGGTTGTGGTTTCCTCGTCCCTTACTTGGCCGCGGCCAGCTCGGCGGCCTTGTCAGCCGCGCCGTCCATGGTGTCCACGCGCTGCACGAGCGGGTGGTTGGCGTCGGAAAGGATCTTGCGACCCAGCTCCGCGTTGTTGCCGTCGAGACGCACGACGAGCGGCTTGTTGACCGCCTCGCCCTTCTCGGCGAGGAGGGCGAGAGCCTGGACGATGCCGTTGGCGACCTCGTCGCACGCCGTGATGCCGCCGAAGACGTTGACGAAGACGGACTTGACGTCCGGGTCGCCGAGGATGATCTCCAGGCCGTTCGCCATCACCTGGGCGGAGGCGCCGCCACCGATGTCGAGGAAGTTGGCGGGCTTCACACCGCCGTGCGCCTCGCCGGCGTACGCGACCACGTCGAGGGTCGACATGACCAGACCCGCGCCGTTGCCGATGATGCCGACCTCGCCGTCGAGCTTGACGTAGTTGAGGTTCTTGGCCTTGGCCGCGGCCTCCAGCGGGTTGGCCGCCGCGTGGTCGACCAGCGCCTCGTGGTCCGGCTGGCGGAACTCGGCGTTCTCGTCCAGCGAGACCTTGCCGTCGAGCGCGATGACCTTGCCGTCACCGGTCTTGACCAGCGGGTTGACCTCGACGAGGAGGGCGTCCTCCTCGATGAAGACCTTCCACAGCGTCTTGAGGACGTCCACGATCTGGTCGTGCAGCTCGGGGGCGAACTTCGCCGCCTCGACGATCTCGCGGGCCTTCGCCTCGGTGACACCCTCGATCGCGTCCACCGGGATCTTGGCGAGCGCCTCGGGGTTCTCCTCGGCGACGACCTCGATCTCGACACCACCCTCGACCGAGGCCATGGCCAGGAAGGTGCGGTTGGTGCGGTCCAGCAGGAAGGAGACGTAGTACTCCTCCGCGATGTCCGCGGTCTCCGCCAGCATCACCTTGTGGACCGTGTGGCCCTTGATGTCCATGCCGAGGATCGCCCCGGCCTTGACCACCGCGTCGGCCGGGTCGGCGGCCAGCTTCACACCGCCGGCCTTGCCACGGCCGCCGACCTTCACCTGCGCCTTGACGACCGCTCGGCCGCCCAAACGCTCTGCCACCTCGCGCGCCGCCTCAGGCGTATCGATGACTTCACCGGCCAGCACCGGTACACCGTGCTTGGCGAAGAGGTCCCTCGCCTGGTACTCGAACAGGTCCACGCGCGTCCGTCCTTGGTTATCGCGGGTTCGTTGTCTGCGTGAGCGTGCCGCCACGGGTCGTCGATGACGTCTTCGTACGATTTGCGAACGGTCGTACGGGGGGCGCACACGTCGGCCGAGCACGCGGCATGTCCGTCTCGCAGGTTATCCCCGTGCGGGGTGCACCGGTAAATCGCAGCTCGTACGAGGGCGGTGAGAACGGTCACAGACCTGGCCTGTCAAGCCCAGGTACCGCCGTCGGGTATCGGAAGCGGACGCTTCTCGATGGCCGCCGCCATGATCTCCGGGAAGAGATCCGGAGTGCAGGCGAAGGCGGGGGCGCCGAGCGCGGCCAGCGCCGCCGCGTGTTCGCGGTCGTAGGACGGCGCGCCCTCGTCGGACAGCGCGAGCAGCGTGACGAACCGCACGCCGGCCGCCTTCATCGCCGCCACCCGCTTGAGCATCTCGTCGCGGATCCCGCCCTCGTACAGATCGCTGATCAGGACGACGACGGTCTCCGACGGCCGGGTGATCAACGACTGGCAGTAGGCGAGCGCGCGGTTGATGTCGGTGCCGCCGCCGAGCTGCGTACCGAACAGCACATCGACCGGGTCCTCCAGCCGGTCGGTGAGATCCACCACCGCGGTGTCGAAGACGACCAGCTTGGTGTCGAGGCTCCGCATCGAGGCCAGCACGGCCCCGAAGACCGACGCGTAGACCACCGACGCCGCCATCGATCCCGACTGGTCGACGCACAGCACGACGTCCTTCTTCACCGCCTGCGAGGCCCGGCCGTGGCCGACCAGCCGCTCCGGCACGATCGTGCCCCGCTCGGGCAGATAGTGCCGGAGGTTGGCCCGGATCGTGCGGTCCCAGTCGATGTCGCGGTGCCGGGGGCGGCGCACCCGCGCCGACCGGTCCAGGGCTCCGCCCAGCGTGGCCCGGGTACGGGTGGCGAGCCTCTTCTCCAGGTCGTCCACCACCTTGCGGACCACCGCCCGCGCGGTCTGCCTCGTGGTCTCCGGCATCGCCTTGTGGAGCGACAGCAGGGTGCCGACCAGATGGACGTCGGCCTCGACCGCCTCCAGCATCTCCGGCTCCAGCAGCAGCGCCGAGAGCCCGAGCCGCTCGATGGCGTCGCGCTGCATCACCTGGACCACCGAGGTCGGGAAGTACGTCCGGATGTCCCCGAGCCAGCGGGCCATCTGCGGCGCCGAACCACCCAGGCCGGCTCTGCGCGAACCGCCGCCGGAACCGCCCCCGGAGCCGCCCGTCCTCGGGTCGCTCCCGTAGAGCGCGCCCAGCGTCCGGTCCATCGCCGCGTCCCGGCCGGACAGCTCTCGGCCCGTGCCGTCCGCCGCGCCGCCGCCCAGCACCAGCCGCCAGCGCCGCAGCCGTTCGTCGCTCATGCCGTCCCCTTCCGTCCCACCAGCAGCTCCCCCAGCAGCAGCCGCAGTGCCGGCAGCACCGCTTCCGCCCGCGTCTCGTCCAGCCCCGTGCCGAACCCGGTCGTCCCCTCCGTCCCGGGAACCGTCCGGCTCCCCCGGCGCACCAGCTCACCCAGCGTCCGGCGCACCCCCGGCTCGAAGTCGGCGAACGTCCGCCGCAGCAACGGCAGGACGTCCTCGAAGGCCCCGGAAGGGACCGACGACAGCCAGCCGTCGACCAGCGCGAGCAGCCGCTCGTCGTGCACCAGCAGCATCCCGCCGCCCGCCAGGAAGCCCTCCACCCAGCCGGCCGCGTCCTGCGGCTCCGCCCCGGGCGACAGGGCGAGCCCCATCAGCCGGGCCGCCTCCTCCCCCTCCAGCCGCCCCTCGTCCACCAGCAGCCGCGCCGCCCCGCCCCGCAGCACCCCGGGCACCCCCCGCTCCCGCCCGGCCAGGCCGCGCAGCACCGCCGACCACCGCTCCCGCAGCGGCCCGTCGGAGAGCAGGGCCACCGCCTGGTGCACCGCGCGGACATGCCCCCGCATCTCCTGCGCCCCGTCCTGGTCCAGGCCGCCGCAGGCCGGCGGCAGCCCGACGCAGATCCGCTCGGCCAGACCCCGGGCGACCTCGTCCAGGGCGGCGGAATCCGTGCCGCGCACATCGCCGTAGCGCACGGCCCGGACGAGAGCCGGCAGCGCGGCGGCGAGGTGGGCGACATCCGCGTCGAGCGCGGCCCGGTCGGCCAGCACCCGCATGACCACCGGCAGGGCGTCCGGCAGCGCGGCGAGCAGACACCGCTCGGCGAGCCCGGTGACATCGGCCAGGGCGCGGGCGGCCGACGCGATGTCCTCGGCCCGGGCGGTGGCGGCGGAACCGACCGTGGTGCCCCAGATGCCCGCCTCGGCCACCTGCACGGCCAGCTCGGGCTCCCAGCGCAGCCGCCAGGTCTCCCGGAAGGTCCCGGTCCCGGCGCGGGAGGGTATGAGCTCGCCCCAGCCGATGCCCAGCAGCCGCAGCCGGTGCAGCAGCCTGCTGCGCCCCGCGTCGGTCTCCTTGCGCAGGTCGAGCTCGATCTCCCGGTCCGCCGCCTCGGCCCTGAGCCGCAGCCTTCGCTGTTCCCGCGCCAGGTCGCGGGCGAGCGGCACCGCCGGGGCCCCGTCCGGCACCTCGCCCAGCACGTCGCCGACGACCAGCCGGTCCCGGATGACCGCCAGCGGCACATCGGAGCCGTCGCACATCACCGCCCGCACCGCGTCGGTCGTCTCGGTCAGCCCGGCGAGCGGGCGGCCGCGCATCGCCGCGAGGGTGTCGGCCAGCCGCACGGCCTCGATGACATGGGCGGAGGACACCGGCAGATCCTCCTCCCGCAGCAGCCCGGCGACCTTGGTCATCCACCGGGTGACCGGCCGGTCGGGGGCGCTGTACAGATGCCCGTACCAGCCGGGCGAGGCGATGCCGGCTCCGTATCCGCTCGCCCGCGCCAGCCGCCGGTGCGTCCACGGCACCCAGGTGACCTCGGCCCGTACCTTGGGCAGCCCCCGCAGCAGCGCCCGGTCGGCGGCCACCGTGGCCCGCGCGGCCAGTGCGGGGACATGCCAGGCCCCGCACACCACGGCGACCCGCTCGTGCGCCCGCCGTGCCTCCCGTACCCGCAGCCGCATATGCGCCTCGCGCGGCGCGTCCCGCGGGTGTCCGCCGTCCCCGAACGCCTCCCGCAGGACGGCCATCGCCTCGCCCAGCGCCTCGAAGGCCGCCAGCGGGTCCGCCGCCCCGCGATGCTCGACGGCGTCCTCCCACCAGCGCTCCGGGTCGTCGTACCCGGCGGTCCGCGCCAGCACGGCCAGCGGATCCAGCCTCGCGTCCGGACCGGGCTCCCCATCCTGCCGGTCCTCCTCCCCATCCCGCATCGCCAGCGAATGCGCCGCCGGCAGGTCGATGAAGCTCACCGGGACATCCCCGGCCAGCGCCCAGCGGATCGCCGCCCACTCCGGCGAGAACTCGGCGAACGGCCAGAACCCGGCCCGCGAGGGGTCGTCCACCGCGTGCGCGAGCAGCGCGACCGGCGGCCGCATGCCCTCGTCCGCGGCGAGCGCCACCACCGCGTCGGCCTCCGGAGGGCCCTCGATCAGCACGATGCCCGGCCGGTGACGGTCCAGGGCGGCCAGGACCGCCCGGGCGGAGCCGGGCCCGTGGTGCCGCACCCCCAGCAGCGCGATGCCCTCACCACTCATCGCGACACCTCACGGCAGGCCCGGTAGAAGTCCTTCCAGCCGTCCCGTTCACGGACCACCGTCTCCAGGTACTCCTGCCACACCACCCGGTCCGCCGCCGGATCGCGGACCACGGCGCCCAGCAGACCGGCCGCGATGTCGCCCGCCCGCAGGACGCCGTCGCCGAAGTGCGCCGCGAGGGCCAGCCCGTTGGTGACCACCGAGATCGCCTCGGCCGGGGACAGCGTCCCGGAGGGCGACTTGACCTTGGTGCGGCCGTCGGCGGTCACCCCGCCGCGCAGCTCGCGGAAGACCGTGACGACCCGGCGGATCTCGTCCGTGCCGTCCGGGAGCACCGGCAGCTCCAGCGAACGGCCGAGCTGGTCGACCCGCCGGGCGACGATGTCGACCTCGTCCTCCACGGAGGCGGGCAGCGGCAGCACCACCGTGTTGAAGCGGCGGCGCAGGGCGCTGGACAGATCGTTGACCCCGCGGTCACGGTCGTTGGCGGTGGCGATGAGGTTGAAGCCGCGCACGGCCTGCGTCTCGGCGGCCAGCTCCGGTATCGGCAGGGTCTTCTCGGACAGGATGGTGATCAGGGTGTCCTGGACGTCGGCCGGGATCCGGGTCAGCTCCTCCACCCGCGCGATCCGTCCCTCGGCCATCGCCCGCATGACCGGGCCCGGCACCAGCGCGTCCCGGCTCGGCCCGTTCGTCAGCAGCTGCGCGTAGTTCCAGCCGTAGCGGATGGCCTCCTCGGGTGTGCCCGCGGTGCCCTGGACCAGCAGCGTGGAGTCACCGCTGACGGCCGCCGCCAGATGCTCGGACACCCAGGTCTTGGCCGTGCCCGGCACACCGAGCAGCAGCAGCGCCCGGTCGGTGGCCAGGGTGCTGACAGCGACCTCGACGATCCGCCGCGGACCCACGTACTTGGGCGTGATGACCAGGCCGTCGGGGAGCACACCTCCGAGCAGATATGTCGCGACCGCCCAGGGCGACAGATTCCAGCGGGCCGGGCGCGGCCGGTCGTCGGCCGCCGCGAGGGCCTTGAGCTCCTGGGCGAACGCGTCCTCGGCATGCGGCCTGAGCGTGGTGTCGGCGGACATGGATCCCCCCTGATTTTCTCGCACATGGAATGGAACGGACGACCCGTCAGCCCCCGCGGCCGTCCGTGGTTCCCACCATGCATCACGCCACTGACAATCGGCCTCGGCAGAGCCGAACGCCCAGGTCGGAGCCGTTTGTCAGTGCTCGGCCGTAGCGTTGCGGACATGGAGGAAGAGGGACAGGAACGATGGACGGCGGACCAGGTTCTGGCACTGGCCCCTGACGCTTCGTCACGCAAGGCCGGGGCCCGGCTCGCGGCGCCCGCGCCCTGGTCCGGCACGGGCACGACCGGGCCGGTGGTGTGGGGGCTGTGCGCGGGCAGCGGCGGCAATCCCTACCGCACGGTCGTCGACACGTCGGGGCCCGGCTACAAGTGCGGTTGCCCGAGCCGCAAGTTCCCGTGCAAGCACGCACTCGGGCTGCTGCTCCTGTGGTCGGGGGGCACCGTCGCGGCCACCGCGGCCGCCGGCCGTCCCGACTGGGTGACGGAATGGCTCGACGCCCGCCACGGCCGTGGGGAGCGGGAGGCCGCCCGCCCGGCCGCCGGGACCCTGGCCGACCCCGCCGCCGCCCGGCAGCGGGCCGAGCGGCGCGCCCAGCGGGTCGCGGCCGGCGCCTCCGAGCTCGAACAGCGGCTGGCCGACCTGCTGCGCACCGGCCTGGCCGGCGCCGAACGCGAGGACTACCGGAGCTGGGACGAGACCGCCGCCCGCATGGTCGACGCCCAGGCGCCCGGACTGGCCTCGCGGGTCCGTGAGCTCGGCGGCGTCGTCGGCACGGGCGGTGACTGGCCCTCACGCATGCTGGAGGAGGCCTCGCTCCTCTACCTGCTGACGCAGGGTTACACCCGGCAGGACACCCTGCCGGCCGGTCTGGCGGCCACCGTCCGCACCCGGATCGGCTTCACCGGCACCGGCACCGGCGATGCCTGCCCCGTACGGGACCACTGGCTCGTACTGGCCCAGCACGACACCTCCGACGACCGGCTGACGACCCGTCGCATCTGGCTGCACGGCGAGTCCGGGGGCCGTCCCGCGCTGCTGCTGTCCTTCGGCGCGGGCGGCCGGGCACCCGAACTCGCCCTTCCCGTCGGTCTCCGGCTCGACGCCGACCTCGCGTACCACCCCGCCGCCCGCCCGCTGCGCGCCACCCTCGGCCCCGCTCACGGGCCCGCCGTCCCGGGGGGCGTCCCGCCCGGCACCGCCGTCGGCCCGGCCCTCTCCTCCTACGGCGACGCCCTCGCCGACGACCCCTGGCTGGACGCCTGGCCGGTCGTCCTCTCGGGGGTCGTGCCCATACCGTCCTCCACGGGCTGGCAGCTCGCCGACGCCGCGGGCGACCCGGCTGGTGGCGCCGACGCCCTGCCCCTCGCCCTCCGGGCCACCCCGTGGCGGCTCGCGGCCGTCTCCGGCGGCCACCCCGTCACCGTCTTCGGGGAGCTCGGCCACCGGGGCTTCCAGCCGCTCACCGTGTGGGGCGGCGACGGCCTGCCGGTGCCGCTGTGAGGCCCCGCCCCTGAAGCACCCTGCCGACTCCCGCCCTGAACGGAGAGCTGAAGGATGACCTGGAACGAACTCGTGGGCACCGCCCTGCTCGGTACGGAGCGGCGTGGCGGGGAGCCGGAGGCGCTGCTGGCCCGCGCCGCGGCCGAGACCGTACGGCGCCGGGCGGGCCTGCGTCCGGCATCGGCCGGGCCCCGGCCGGCCCCGGCCCCGGTGGACCAGCGGCCGGCACTGCCGGAGGCGGCACGGCGCAGGCTGGCCCTGCTGCTGGCCGACCGGAAGGGCGGCGGTGCGTCCGGCGCGGGGGGCAGACGCAGCGCGGAGCCCAACGTCGGGGAACTGCTGCCCCAGTGGCTGGCGGCGGCCAACGCCCGGGGGTACGCGGCCCCGCCCGCGCTGCTGCCCGCACTGCTGGACGCGGCCAGGGCGCGCACGGACATCCGTACGGAGGCACTGACGCTGGCCGGGGCCAGGGCGCTGTGGCTGGCGGAGCTGAACACCGACTGGAGGTTCGCGCTGCGCACCGGGGGCGGCGGGGCCCCGGGCGCCGACCCCGACCTCGGGAAGTGGGAGGAGGGCCTGTTCGCGGAGCGGATAGCGGTGCTCACCCGGCTGCGGACCGGGGACCCGGAGCGCGGGCTGGCGCTGCTGCGGACCACCTGGGCCTCGGAGCGGGCCGAGGACAGGCTGATGTTCGTGGACGCGCTGCGCGACGGCCTGACACCGGCCGACGAGCCGTTCCTCGAACAGGCGCTGTCCGACCGCAGCCGCAACGTCCGGGCGACCGCCGCCGAGCTGCTGTCCGCCCTGCCCGGCTCGGCGCTGGCGGCACGGATGGCGCAGCGCGCCCGCAGCTGTGTGTCCCTCGACCTGTCCACCGACCGGGGCGGCCGCACGGACTCCGGCCCCCGGATCCTGGTGGAGGCGCCGTACGCCTGCGACGCCGCGATGGAGCGGGACGGCATCGTGCCGGTCCCTCCGGCCGGGCGCGGGGAGCGGGCGTGGTGGTTCGGGCAGCTGGTGGACGCCACACCGCTGGCGACCTGGCGGGAGCGGTTCGGCGGCCGTACGGCGGAGGAGGTCGTGGGGCTGCCCGTGGCCGACTCCTGGCAGAGCGACCTGCACGCGGCGTGGTGCCGGGCCGCCGTACGGCAGCGGGACGCGGAATGGGCAAGGGCCCTGCTGGGGCAGACACCGGTCGGGGACCCGGCGAAGCTGCTGTCGGTGCTGCCGGAGCGGGAGCGCGCGGACCGGGTGGCCGCCTTCGTCGCCTCGCACGGGCTGTCCGAGGCCTTCCAGATGCTCGCCGTGTGCGCGGTGCCCTGGGCCGAGCCGCTGGGCGGAGCCGTGATCGACGCGCTGGACATCGCACGGGACGCCGGCAGCTATCCGTGGAGCTTCAGCGGCGTCATGGGGCTGGCCGAGCGCTGTCTCGACCCGGCTGTGGCGGACCGGGCCACCCCGCTCACCGCCGTGGCGGACGAGCCGGCCGACGCCACTCCGGGCGCCGCCGCCTACTGGGCCGAGGCCTTCCAGCGACTGGTCGGCACACTGCGGCTGCGCGCGGCCATGCTCGCCGAGCTGGCCTAGGCTCCGTGCCCCGCCTGCGCCCCGTCTGTCCCGCGGCGGCGCCGGGCTTTGGCCAGGGCTGTGCGGTTACGCCTCCGCGGTCTGACGCACGTTCCCCCGGACCCATGCCACCGCGTCACCGGTCGGCGTACCCGGGGTGAAGATCGCGGCGACGCCCAGCGCCTTGAGGGGCGCGATGTCCGCCTCGGGGATGATGCCGCCGCCGAAGACCTTGATGTCCTCCGCGTCGCGCTCCCGGAGCAGGTCCAGGACCTTGGCGAAGAGCGTCATATGGGCGCCGGACAGGATGGACAGCCCGACCGCGTCGGCGTCCTCCTGGATCGCGGTGTCGACAATCTGCTCGGGCGTCTGGTGCAGGCCGGTGTAGATGACCTCCATGCCCGCGTCGCGCAGGGCACGGGCAATGACCTTGGCCCCACGGTCATGGCCGTCCAGCCCTGGCTTGGCCACCACAACGCGGATCGGACCGGACACTCCCATCACTGCCTCCATGCACGGTTCCAGCGCTCGGCGGACCCAAGCGTGAACGAACGTTATCGCCAGGATCCCGCGCCGGACAGTTTTACAACGCGCAGCGAGGGGGAAATCACACAGTGGGACACGAAACACGTTGGCAACGCGAAGGGCCCGCAGACGGCCCCCGATCGGTCGGGGGCCCGGCGCGGGCTCAAGCGTTCTTCGGCACACGGGGGACAGGGACGTTCCCGGCGTGCCGCACGGGAGGTAGGCCATGGCCGTCCTGTCTTTCGGAGCCGGAGACCGTCTGCTGCGCCACGCGGCATACCTGAGAGCCGCAGCCGTGGAGATCGCCATCCTGACCGGGCATCTCTTCCTCTATCCGACCGGCATCCTTCAGGAGCGCGAGCTCCAGATCGTCATCGATCCCGGCCCGGAATCGGAGGCACCGCCTCTCCTCCCCACCGCCGGGCGCTCCCACCCGCCCGTCCTCCTCCTGCACGGCTTCGTGGACAACCGGTCGGTCTTCGCCCTGCTGCGCCGCTTTCTGCGCCGGCACGGCTGGACCCATGTCCAGGCGCTCAACTACTCCCCGCTCACCTGTGACGTCCGGGCCGCCGCCGCCCTGCTCGGCCGCCACATCGAACAGGTCTGCGAACGCACCGGGCACAGCCAGGTCGACATCGTGGGCCACAGCCTCGGCGGCCTGATCGCGCGGTACTACGTCCAGCGCCTCGGCGGCGACTCCCGCGTCCGCACCCTGGTCACCCTGGGGACCCCGCACTCGGGGACCCGGGCCGCGCCGCTGCTGAACCCGCATCCGATCGTCCGGCAGATGCGGCCCAATTCCGAACTCATGGACGAGCTGGCGAAAGCCGCCCCCGGCTGCCGCACCCGCTTTGTCGCTTTCTGGAGCGACCTCGACGAATTGATGAGTCCCGTCGAATCGGCGCGCCTGGAACATCCGGATCTCATCGCACGAAATGTGCACATCGCTGGAATCGGACATCTCACCATGCCCGTCCACGCGGCCATCGCGGCCGGGATCCGGGAGGCACTGGTGGGCGAGGAACTGGCGTCCGGAGCCATGGACGCGGCCTAGGGACGCCGAAGACGCTCGAAACCGTATCGAACACAGTGCATTGCGGAGGTCCGAAACCTGCCGAAGATTGTCCCCGTCCCCCACAGGGGGATACAGTCGCCGCTAATTCTCCTGCTGCCGAGGCGAAAGAGAAGCGGTGAACGATCCGGAGTACAGCACCTACGGGTACGAGAGCGGCTATGCGACCGCCTCCTACCAGCCCGTGGGAGCCGTCTACGCGGACGATGATCCGCTCTTCGGATCGAACGGTTACCCCCAGAGCTGGGACACCAACGGGTACCAGCAGTACCAGCAGTATCCGCAGTACCAGCAGCAGCCCTATCAGCAGCAGTACCAGGAGTACCCCCAGCAGTACGCGTACGCCGAGTACCAGCAGTACGCCGAGCCCACGCCCGTACCCGAGCCCGTACCCGAGCCCGAGCCCGCGCCCGACATCCAGGCGTACTACGAGCCGGAGCCGGAAGCCGAGCTGGAATTTGAGCCCGAGTACGAACCGGAACCGGAACCGGAATGCGAAGCGGAACCCGCGGCCGCCGTACTCATCCCCTCGCCCGCCGGGCCCCGCAGTGCCAACCGCAGCCGGCGCCGCCGCCCCGCGAAGCGCTCTGCCCTGCTCACCGTCGCCGTCCCCTCCGTCGCCGTGATGGGCGTCGCCGCCTGCGCGGCCGCCACCGTGACCGGCAGCAGCGCCGGCTCCGGCTCCACGAAGACCCGGGCCGACGCGGCGACCACCACCGCCACCACCAAGCTCGACCAGCAGCTCGCCGGGGTGAGCCGGGACGCCGACGACTTCGCGGACCGCGCCAGCCGTACGCAGGAGCGGATCGACCTCAAGGAACGCCAGGCCACGGAGAGGAAGAAGAAGGAGGCGGAGGCCATCGCCAAGGAGGCCGCCCGCCCCAAGATCCTGCTCCCGGTGACGCAGAAGGGCCTCAGTGCCTACTTCGGCCAGGCCGGCGTCAACTGGATGTCCGTGCACACCGGCATCGACTTCCCGGTCAGCTACGGCACCCCCGTGATGGCGGCGACCGACGGCACCGTCCGCACCCAGTGGAACAGCGCCTACGGCAACATGGCCATAGTCACCTCCCCGGACGGCACCGAGACCTGGTACTGCCACCTCAGCAGCACCAAGATCCGCTCCGGCACGGTCAAGGCCGGCGATGTCATCGCCTACTCCGGCAACTCGGGCAACTCCACCGGCCCGCATCTGCACTTCGAGGTACGGCCCGCCGGCGGCGCGGCCATCGACCCGTTGCAGTGGCTGATCAAAAAGGGTCTCGACCCCCGCTAGGGCAGAGCCCCGCAGAGCCCGGCCCGGGCCCGCACCGCACGACCCTGCCCTGCCCTGCCCTGCCCTGCCCCTAGAGCTTCTCCACCGGCGCGTACCGCAGCAGCAGCCGCTTCGGCTTCTCCTCGCCGAAGTCGACGGTCGCCTCCGCCGAGTCCCCGGCGCCCTTCACTCCGACGACCGTGCCCAGCCCGAACGAGTCGTGCGTGACGCGGTCGCCGACCGCCAGCGCCACCACCGGACGCTCCTTGGCGACCCGCCGGGTCGCGAAGCCGCTCGGCCCGGCCTTGGCGGACCGCGAGGAGAAGATCCCCGCGGCGGCGCCCGCCGCCGCGGAGGCGGAGGCCGAGGGAGCGGAGGAACCGCCGGTGCGCTTCCACTCGATCAGCGTCTCCGGGATCTCCTCCAGGAAGCGTGACGGCGGGTTGTACGAGGGCTGGCCCCAGGCGCTGCGCATCGTGGAGCGGGTGACGTAGAGCCGCTCACGCGCCCGGGTGATGCCGACGTAGGCGAGCCGGCGCTCCTCCTCCAGCTCCTTGGTCTGGCCGAGGGCGCGCATGTGCGGGAAGACACCGTCCTCCATGCCGGTCAGGAAGACGACGGGGAACTCCAGCCCCTTCGCGGTGTGCAGGGTCATCAGTGTGATGACGCCACCGCCGTCGCCCTCCTCGCCGTCCGGGATCTGGTCGGAGTCGGCGACCAGCGCGACCCGTTCCAGGAAGTCCGCCAGGGTGCCCGGCTCGTCGTCGGTGCGGTCCTGCTCGTACTCCAGGGCCACGGCGGCGAGTTCCTGCAGGTTCTCCACCCGGGTCTCGTCCTGCGGGTCGGTCGAGGCCTGCAACTCCGCCAGGTAGCCGGTGCGTTCGAGCACGGCCTCCAGGACGGTGGCCGGCCCGGCGCCGGACTCCACGACGGTGCGCAGCTCCTCCAGCAGCTCGTTGAACCGCTTCACCGCGTTGGCCGAGCGCGCGGCCATGCCGTAGGCCTCGTCGACCCGGCGCAGGGCGGCGGCGAAGGAGATCTTCTCCCGCAGCGCCAGTGCCTCCAGCATGGCCTCGGCGCGGTCGCCGATGCCGCGCTTGGGCACGTTCAGGATCCGCCGCAGCGGCACGGTGTCCTCGGGGTTGGCGAGCACGCGCAGATACGCGAGGACGTCGCGGACCTCCTTGCGCTCGTAGAAGCGCACCCCGCCGACGACCTTGTAGGGCAGCCCGACCCGGATGAAGACCTCTTCGAAGACCCGGGACTGGGCGTTCGTGCGGTAGAAGACCGCCACATCGCCGGGCCTGGAGTCCCCGGCGTCCGTCAGCCGGTCGATCTCGTCGGCGATGTACTGCGCCTCGTCGTGCTCCTGGTCGGCGACATAGCCGGTGATGACGGGGCCGTCGCCGGACTCCGTCCACAGGTTCTTGGGACGCCGCGAGGCGTTGCGCTCGATGACGGCGTTGGCGGCGGTGAGGATGGTCTGCGTGGAGCGGTAGTTCTGCTCCAGCAGGATGGTCCGCGCCTGCGGGTAGTCCTCCTCGAACTGGAGGATGTTGCGGATGGTGGCGCCGCGGAAGGCGTAGATCGACTGGTCCGCGTCACCCACCACGCACAGCTCGGCCGGATCCTCCACGCCTTCCGACGTGCCGACCAGCTCGCGCACCAGGGTGTACTGGGCGTGGTTGGTGTCCTGGTACTCGTCGACCAGTACGTGGCGGAAGCGCCGCCGGTAGTGCTCGGCCACGTCGGGGAAGGCCTGGAGCAGGTTGACCGTGGTCATGATGATGTCGTCGAAGTCCAGGGCGTTGGCCTCGCGCAGCCGGGACTGGTAGAGCACATACGCCTCGGCGAGCTTCTTCTCGAAGGGGTTCTCCGCCTGGCCGGCGAAGGTCTCCTCGTCGATCAGCTCGTTCTTGAGGTTGGAGACCTTGGCGCTGAAGGACTTCGGCGGGTACTGCTTCGGGTCGAGGTCGAGATCCCGGCAGACCAGGGCCATCAGCCGCTTGGAGTCGGCGCCGTCGTAGATCGAGAAGCTGGAGGTGAAGCCGAGCCGCTTGCTCTCCCGCCGCAGGATGCGCACGCACGCGCTGTGGAAGGTCATCACCCACATGGCATTGGCGCGCGGGCCGACCAGCTGCTCGACGCGCTCCTTCATCTCGCCGGCGGCCTTGTTGGTGAAGGTGATCGCCAGGATCTCGCCCGGGTGCACATGGCGGGTCGCCAGCAGGTGGGCGATCCGGTGGGTCAGCACCCGGGTCTTGCCGGAACCGGCGCCCGCGACGATGAGCAGCGGGCCCCCCGCGTGCTCGACGGCCGCGCGCTGCTGCTCGTTGAGCCCTTCGAGCAGCGCGGCGGCGTCCAGTACCGGCCGGTGGGCGCCGTCGCGGTAGTACGCGTCCCGCTCGACGGGCACGTCGAAGTGACCGCCGAACAGGTCGTGCGGAACCGGCTCCGGCGCGGGCGTCTCCTCCGGGGGCGGAGGCGGGCCGTCGGCCGGTTCGAGGTGGGCCAGGAAGCTGTCGTCAAAGAGGCTGCTCATCGCCTCCCGAGTCTAGGCCGTGCCACCGACAGTCCCTGCCGGAACGTGTACGTACGGTAGAGGTCACACATGGGTTTCCGGACATATCGAACATCAGTCTTCCCAAGGACCACTCCCGTTGATTACGGTTCCGCATCAGGTGGCCCGCTCCTCCGGCGGTGACCGTGCCGTCACGGGCCGCCTTCGCTGAGTCCGGCGCGAGCCGGAGCCGGGGACCCACGTACGACGACCTTGGGGTGAATCGGTCCTTCGCGGACCGTAGGGCGGCCTTCCGATGCCCGAACCCGACAGCTAACCCGGTAAGCGGTCAACGGAAGGAGCCGCCTGCCTTGGCGACCCACCGCAAACCCCGCACCGGCATACTCACCGCCCCCGGCCCGCGTGCGGCCGTGGGGCTCACGACCGCCGCACTGGCGACGGTCACTCTCTTCGGGGAGAGCGCGAGCGCGGCACCCAGCGCCGGCAGCACCACGGTGGCCATCAAGAAGGTCCAGGCGAAGGTCGACAAGCTCTACGAGCAGGCCGAGGCCTCCACCGAGCGCTACAACGCGGCCAAGGACAAGGCCGAGAAGCAGCGCACCGCCGCCGACAAGCTCCTGGACGAGGTCTCCCGCAAGACCGCCAAGCTCAACGACACCCGGGACCAGCTCGGCGAGTACGCGGCCGCCCAGTACCGCAGCGGCGGCCTGGACAGCACGACCACCTATCTGCTGGCCAACGACCCGCAGCAACTCCTTGAGAACGCGCACGTGATGGACCGGATGTCCGGCCGCACCGAAACGGCGCTGGAGACCTTCCGCACCCAGCAGATGGAGGTCGCCAAGCAGCGCGGCGAGGCCGTGGAGAGCCTGGCCAAGCTGGACGCCGCGCAGAAGGAGCTCAGCAAGGAGAAGAAGGCCGTCCAGGAGAAGCTGACGGCCGCCCAGAAGCTGCTGAACGGCCTCACCGCCAAGGAGAAGGCGCGGCTGGCGGCGCTGAAGAAGAAGCAGGAGCAGGCCGCCGCGGCGAAGGCCGCGGCCACGGTGCACTCCTCGACCAGCGGCAGCGCCAGTACGAGCACAAGCACGAGCACCGGTTCCAGCAGCAGCACGAGCGCCAAGGCCGCCAAGGCGATCGCCTTCGCCCAGGCCCAGCGCGGCAAGCCGTACGTGTGGGGCGCCACCGGCCCCAACTCCTACGACTGCTCGGGGCTCACCCAGGCGTCATGGGCCGCCGCCGGGGTCTCGATCCCGCGGACCGCCGCCGCGCAGTACAGCTACGGCACCAAGGTCAGCGCGTCCGACCTCCAGCCGGGGGACCTGGTGTTCTTCTACTCGGGCATCAGCCACGTCGGCCTCTACATCGGCAACGGCCAGATGATCCACGCCCCGCACACCGGCACGGTCGTCAAGATCGCGCCGATCAGCGAGATGCCGATCGTCGGCTACGCCCGGATGGCCTGAGCGGACGAAGGGCCCGCGGCGGCACAGCCCCGCGGCGGGCCCGGCCCCGCGGCGGGCCCGGCCGGGCCCGACCGGGCTCAGGTCCACAGCACCGCGATGAAGATGTTGGCGATGGTCAGGGCGCCCACCGCGCCGAAAACCGCCGCCGGCTGCCGTTCCTCGTCCCGCTTGACGTAGACCAGGCCCAGGATCACCACCAGGACGGCCAGCTTCACGCCGATCTTGATGTTGTTGACGGGCTGGTCGTCGGCCTGGTTCAGGCCCACCAGCAGGGCACCGGTCACCAGCATCGTCAGTGCGCCGTGCAGCATCCCGGGCACGAAGCGGGCCTCGCCGCGCCCCATGGCCTTCATCTGGGTGAGGAAGCCGCCGAGCAGTGCCGCGATGCCGATGATGTGCAGGCCGACGACGAAGTGAATGAGTACGTCCATGGCACAGGACCATAGCCAGGCCCATAGCAGCCCCCGACACCCAGGTGTGCCTCAATCACCTCATCGGTCACAGACGGTCGGCGAACGGGCGGAACGCCCGTCGAACAGCGGTCATCCCCGGTCGGTTACCGGACGAATCAAAGCAGTCCCGCGCTCCTGCCCGCCCCCGGGTGACGGGCAGGTTTAGCGTCCTCCTCCAGGTGGCCGATCCCCACTGCCGGCGAGCAAGCGCCGGCACGGCCGCCCCCGCCGAGGATCCGGCGGCGGCCGCCCCCCGTGCGGCCGCCGCCGGATCGCGGTCAACGGCGGCTAGGAAGGGAGAAGGCGTACGTGCCGTCGCACAGCAGGCCCAAGCAGCGCTCCTTGGCCGGCTCCACCGCTCGCACCGCCGCGACCATCGCCATGGCCGGTGCCGCGTCCGTGGCCCTGCTCGGTGAGACCGGCCACGCGGAGCCCCGGCTGACCACAGCCGAGGCCAAGGCCCAGGTGGACCGGCTGTACGAGGAGGCGGAGACCGCCACCGAGGCCTACAACGGCGCCCGGGCGAAGGCCGACGCCGCCCTGACGAGGATCGACGGCCTCCAGGACGAACTGGCCCGCAGGACCGGCCGTCTCAACGCCACCCGGGACCGTCTCGGCTCCATCGCCACCGCCCAGTACCGCTCCGGCGGCATCGACCCCGCCGTACAGCTCGCCCTCGACTCCACCCCCGCGCAGTACCTGGAGCGGGCCCAGTTCATCGACCAGCTCGGCGGCCGCCAGTCCGCCGCCCTGCGCACCCTCACCGCGCAGCGCCGTGAGGTCAGGCAACTGCGCACCGAGGCCGACGGCGAACTCGCCACCCTGCGCGGGGCCCGGACCGAACTGCGCGCCCACAAACGCGCCGTCGAGTCCAAGCTCAAGGCCGCCCAGCAGATCCTGGACCGCCTCACCGGGGCCCAGCGCACCGCCCTGGACGCCGCCTCCCCGGGCTACCGGGCCACCCGCGGCGTCTCCGGCGGGGCCCGCGGCGCCCTGTCCGGCCCGGGGAGCCAGGCCGGCACGGAGGCCGCCCCCAACGCCCGCGCCGCGCAGGCCGTCTCCTTCGCCTACGGAGCCCTCGGCCTGCCCTATGTCTGGGGCGCCACCGGCCCCTCCGCCTACGACTGTTCCGGCCTGACCCAGGCCGCCTGGCGGGCCGCCGGCGTCTCCCTCCCCCGCACCACGTACACCCAGATCAACGCCGGGTCCCGGATCCCGCGGTCCGAACTCCAGCCGGGTGACCTGGTGTTCTTCTACTCCGGCATCAGCCATGTCGGCCTCTACATCGGCAACGGCCAGATGATCCACGCCCCGCACCCGGGCGCGCCGGTGCGGATCGCGCCGATCGACGAGATGCCGTTCGCGGGGGCGGCGCGGCCCGCGTGACACGGCCCGCCGACACGGCCCGCGCAACGCGACGCGCAACCCACAACTCGGCGTGCACACAAGGCAGTCGGGCAGCCGGGCGGGGCGCACATGAGACCAACTCACAGCAAAATCGGGGTTATCTCAGATGCTGTTCGCCTGAACCACAGCTTCTTCCTTGATCACGAGGCCACTCTCCTGCCTCATGACACACACCACGAGACCCCCGTCACCCGAGGGATCCAAAGGCCCTGGAAACCGCGCCGACCGCAGAAGCGGCAAGGGCCTGCACCGCCGGCGCTTTCTCGGCGGACTCATCGGTGCCGGAGCCGCGCTCACCACGGCCACCGCCGCCCTGTCGTTCATCGAGTTCGCCGACGACAAGTCCCGCGCCTCGGCGGCCACCACCTCGACCACCGGCACCCTGGTCGTCCCCGAGCTGCTCACCGCCACCACGTCGGACAGCACCTCCGTCTTCACCCTCGACATGCAGACGGGCAAGTACGAGGTGCTCAGCGGCGTCAGCAGCGCCACGGCCGGTTTCAACGGCTCGTTCCTCGGCCCGACGATCAAGGTGACCAACGGCGACACCGTCCAGATCGACGTCACCAACAACCTCGGCGAGGACACCACCGTCCACTGGCACGGCGCCCATGTCCCCGCCAAGGTCGACGGCGGTCCGCAGGTCGCCTTCGCCGACGGCGAGACCTGGTCACCGTCCTTCACGGTCAACCAGGAGGCGGCCACCCTCTGGTACCACCCGCACGCCCTGGGCACCACGGCCAAGCAGGTCTCCATGGGCCTGGCCGGCATGCTGATCGTCGAGGACGACTCCGACGCCACCGCCGCGCTCCCCAGTGACTACGGCGTCGACGACATTCCGCTGATCTTCCAGTGCCTGGCCGTCGACGACGACGGCGAGATCAAGTACGACCTCGCGGGCTACCAGGAGCAGGGCCTCAACTTCCCCCTCCTCGTCAACGGCACCAATGTCGACGACACCACGCTCACCTTCACCGCCACCACCAAGCGGGTGCGGTTCCGGCTGCTCAACGCGTCGCTGTCGGACATCATCACGATCTCCCGCTCCGACGGCGAGACCCTCACCCAGATCGCCACCGAGCAGGCCTACCTCACCGAGGCCACCGAGGTCGAGGAGATCCGCCTCGTCGCGGGCTCCCGGGCCGAGATCGTCATGGACCTCTCCGACGCGGCCGCCCTCCAGGCGGTCATCACCACCGGCTGGATCACCGGCGGCAGCGGCACCTACGAGTTCCTGTCCATCTCCGCCGAGGGCACCGACAGCCCCGACGACCTCCCGGACACCCTGAACACCATCACCCGTTACGACACGGCCGACTTCACCGCCAGGACCATCACCCTCAACAACACCGGCGCCACCATGACCGTCAACGGCAACGCCGGCACCACCATGGCCGGTATGACCATGCTCTCCACCACGCTGGGCGCCAAGGAGATCTGGACCGTCGTCAACTCCTCCCAGCTGGAGCACTCGTTCCATCTGCACGACGTGCCGTTCCAGATCGTCTCCATCAACGGCGTGGCTCCGACCGGCGTGAACCTCGGCTGGAAGGACACCGTGGAGGTCATCGGCGCCGCCACGATCAAGATCGCCATGGAGTTCACGGACTACGCGGACGACACGTACATGTACATGCTGCACTGCCATCTCGCCCAGCACGAGGACGAGGGAATGATGGCCGCCCTCATGGTCACCGAGAGCTGAGCCGTTCCGTCACGGAGGCGCCTCGCCTGATTCCTAGACGAGGCGCCTGGCGGTCGCCCAGCGGGTCAGCTCGTGACGGTTGGACAGCTGGAGTTTGCGCAGCACCGCCGAGACGTGGGACTCGACGGTCTTGACGGAGATGTAGAGCTGTTTGGCGACTTCCTTGTAGGCGTAGCCGCGCGCGATCAGCCGCAGCACCTCGCGTTCGCGCTGGGTGAGGCGGTCCAGGTCCTCGTCGACGGGCGGGGCGTCGGTGGAGGCGAAGGCGTCGAGTACGAAACCGGCGAGCCGCGGGGAGAAGACGGCGTCGCCGTCGGAGACCCGGAAGACGGAGTTGACCAGGTCGGGGCCGGTGATGGTCTTGGTGACATAGCCGCGGGCACCGCCGCGGATGACGCCGATGACGTCCTCGGCGGCGTCGGAGACCGACAACGCCAGGAAACGCACCGGCTGTTCGGCGTCGGACATCAGCGGCGCGCAGCGCTTGAGGACCTCCACCCCGCCGCCGCCGGGGAGATGGACGTCGAGCAGGACCACGCCGGGCCGGGTGGCGGCGATGACGGTGACGGCCTGGTCCACGTCCGCGGCCTCGCCGACGACCTCGACGCCGGTGCGGTCGGTGTCACCGATCTCGGCCTGGACACCGGTACGGAACATCCGGTGGTCGTCGACCAGCACGACCCTGACCCGTCGCTGCTCTTCCGTCATGACGACCTCTCCATCTCGAGTTCCACTTCTGTCCCCCCGCCGGGCGCGGAGCGCAGCCGCGCCTCGCCGCCGTTGCGCTTCATACGCCCGATGATCGACTCCCGGACGCCCATGCGGTCCTGCGGCACCGCGTCCAGGTCGAAGCCGGGGCCGCGGTCGCGCACGGATACGAAGACCTTGCTCTCCTCGACCTCCGCGTACACCTGAACGGGCTCGTCCCCACCGTACTTGGCCGCGTTGACCATGGCCTCGCGCGCGGCCTGCATCTGGGCGCCGAGGCGTTCGTCCAGGGGGCAGTCGCCGACGCAGACCACCTCGACGGGCACCCCGTGGGCGTCCTCGACCTCGGCGGCGGCCCGGCGTACCGCCTCGGCGACGGTGTCGGGCTCCTCGCCCGCCCGGTCCGCGCCGTTGCCCGCGGCCCGGTACAGCCAGGCCCGCAGTTCGCGTTCCTGCGCGCGGGCGAGCTTGGCGACCTCACGGGGGTCGTCGGCGTGCCGCTGGATGAGGGTCAGCGTGTGCAGTACGGAGTCGTGGACGTGGGCGGCGACCTCGGCCCGCTCCTGGGCCCGGATGCGCTCCCGGCGCTCGGCGGACAGGTCCTGCGTCATCCGTACCAGATAGGGCCCGGTGATCAGGGCGACGCCCACCAGGACGGCCAGCGCGGCCTGGAGGATGGTGCCGATGTGGCTGGCGGAGCTGCGGACCACCAGGAAGCCGGTGACGCCGACACCGACCAGGATGACCCCGGCGGCGCCCCGGGCGACGGGCAGGAACCGCTTGCCCCGGCTCATCTCGGCCCAGCGGGCGCGGCGGGCGTTGTCGGCCTGGCGCCAGACCAGGGCGACACCGAGGCCTATGAGGAGCAGGGGCCACACATAGGTGTTGGCGCGGCCGAGGTTGAGGCTGTCCAGCAGGATGCCGAAACCGCACGCGAGCGCGATGAGGGCGACGATCTGGCCCTTGTCGGGGCGCCGGCCCGCGAGCCAGGACCGGGCGTCGCGGGGCTCCTTGGCCTCGGCGGGGTTGACGCCGCCGACGCCGAGCGGGACGACGAACCAGAAGATGGCGTAGAGCAGGATGCCGAGCCCGTGGATGGTGGCCAGGACGACGAAGACCACCCGCACCCAGGCCACCGGCAGCGACAGGTGCCCCGCCAGGCCCCGGGCGACGCCGCCGACCATG
This sequence comes from Streptomyces sp. RLA131, assembly GCF_056270125.1. Taxonomy (NCBI): domain Bacteria; kingdom Bacillati; phylum Actinomycetota; class Actinomycetes; order Kitasatosporales; family Streptomycetaceae; genus Streptomyces; species Streptomyces sp. RLA131. Next base: position 5,017,425 of record NZ_JBWDOQ010000002.1, on the reverse strand, counting down.
CGGCCCTCGGAGCTGCGGTAGAGCTTGCGGCCCTGCTGCGCGGGCGGCTCCTGCAGGAAGGACGCCCCGGTCGGCGGGCTGGCGGCTGACGGCATGCCCCGATCGTCACACGCCGGGGGCCGTTACGGCATCAGGGTTGCCCCGGACAGCGGATCAGGGCCCTTCCAGGGTCGGACCCCGGTACCCGGAGCGGTCCCGGGCCGCCACCATAGGGGCATGACACAGCAGACCACGGAGGCCGGCGCACCGCCCGTCCGGCGACTCGTACGCGGTCGTGAGCGCAAGGTGATCGCGGGCGTCTGTGAGGGCGCGGGCCGGTACTTCGACATCGACCCGGTGGTGTTCCGGGTGGTGCTCGCGGTGCTGGCGCTGACCGGCGGCCTGGGGCTGGTCGCCTACGGCGTCGGCTGGCTGCTGGTGCCGCTGGAGGGCAAGCAGCGCGGCGAGGTGGAGCAGAGCGAGGCGCACCGGCTGCTGTCGGGGCGCGTGGAGGGCATGGCGCTGACGGCGGTGCTGGTCACCCTGGTCGGCTGCGGGCTGTTCCTGTCGACGCTGGGCAGTCCGGGCAACCAGGCCTTCTCGCTGGTCCTGCTGGCCGCGCTGGCCGGTGCCGTCTACTGGTCGCAGAACGCCCGACGCGGTGCCGAGGCGGCGGGCCCGCAGCCCGCGCCGGCGGCCCCGCCCGCCGCGCAGCCGCCGCCCACCCCCAGTACGGGGTCGTGGTGGCGGGAGCCGCTCACCAAGGAGGGGCCGTACGCCACGCCGTACGTCTGGGGCCCCGACGACGGGCCGTACGAGGAGCCGCACCGCCGGGCCTGGCGTGAACGGCGCCGGGCCGCCCGGCGCCGGGAGGGGTCGATGCTCGGCGGGACGCTGTTCCTGCTGGCCGCGGCGGCGGCCGCGACCGGGACGGCGGTGTCCTGGCACGGCCGGCCGCTCGGCACCGCCCTGGAGATCGGCTTCGGGTCGGCGCTGGCCGTCCTGGGGCTCGGCTTCCTGGTCAGCACCTGGTGGGGGCGGCTCGGCGGCGGCACGGTGTTCTGGGCGGTGCTGTTCACCGGGCTGCTGGTGGCCTCGGCTGCGATGCCGAAGTCGATCGGCACGGACTGGGCGGACCGGTCCTGGGCGCCGGCTGACGCGGCGGCGGTGCGGCCCTCGTACACGCTGGGGGCGGGCCGGGCCGGACTCGACCTGAGCGCGGTCCGGCCGGGGCGCACGGCCGTACGGACCCGGGTCGAGCTGGGCGCGGGTCAGGTCGAGGTCACGGTGCCGGACGACGTCACCGTGATCATGCGCCTCCAGGTGGGCGTCGGCGACATCCAGCTGCCGGGCGACACCGACAAGGACGTCGACGTACAGCCCGACCTGGAGCGCGAGGTCACACTCCCGCCGGCGGACGGCGGGAAGTCCGCCGGCACGATGAGGCTCGACCTGCGGGTCACCCTCGGACAGGTGAAGGTGCTCCGGTGAAGCCGCACCGTTTCGACGCCGCGGCCCTGCTCACGGGCCTGGTCCTGCTCTGCCTCGCGGCGGCCTTCCTGCTGGACGCCTCGGGCGCCTGGCGGCTGGGGCCGCAGCGGTCGGTGCCGCTGGCGGCCGGCGGCCTGGCCCTGGCCGCCGTGGGCGCGCTGCTGAGCCGGATCGTACGGGGGCGGCGGTCAGTGCCTCCGGCTCCGGTTCCGGTTCCGGGCGCCGGCGATGACGGCGTCGACGGACAGTAGCGGCGCCCCGGCCAGGACCAGCGGAAGCCAGGCCATCAGATAGACCAGGTCGTTGCCGTAGTAGTACGGGTGAGTCGCCCAGCTCACGGTCAGCCACAGGCTCAGCGAGATCAGCGCGCCGCCCAGGGCTGCCAGCCGGGTGAGCAGGCCGAGCAGTGTGCCGAGGCCGACCGCGACCTCGCCGAGGGCGATGGCGTAGCCGAAGGCGTGCGGGTTCTTCAGGGCGAGGTCGATCAGGGCCGGGACGGCGGCGCTGGTCTTGACCCCGTTCAGGATGTTCACCAGGGAACCGGGAGCCGAGTCGGTGAAGAACGTGTCGCTGGTCAGCTTGTCGAGGCCGGCGTAGACGAAGGTCACGCCGAGGAAGATCCGCAGCGGGAGCAGGGCGAACCGCCCGGCGGCGTCCCGCCAGGGGCCCTGACTGTGCCCGGCGTCTCCGGGGCCGCCGAGGCCTTCAGGCCCTGCCGTCTCATTACCAGATATACCGGTCACACTCATCGCATTCCGCCCTTCGCTCGCCCGATGCGCTCCACCTGTGCATACGTGCTCGGGCGGAGCCTGGTTCAGTCGAGGACGCCGGATTCCCTACGGACGATCCCCTCGTACATCGGCTGGTAGTTGATCCACGCCACCAGATCGTTCCCGATCTGGTCCCGGGTGCGCACCGCGTCGTCGTGGCCGATCGGCACCGGCTTGCCCGCGGCCTTCGCGGTCAGCTGCGCGTGACAGGCCTTCTCCATCGTGACGTACCACCACGCCGCGGCGTCCACCGTGCCCCCGACCGTCAGCAGCCCGTGGTTGCGCAGGATCACCGCCTTGTGCGGCCCGAGAGCCTCGGCGATGCGGCGGGCCTCGTCCTCGTCGACGACCACGCCGGTGTACGCGTCGAAGAGCGCGTGGTCCTCGTAGAAGGCGCAGACGTCCTGGGTGATCGGCTCCAGCCGCTCCCCCAGTGCGGCGAAGGCCCGGCCGTACGGGGAGTGGCTGTGCGCCACCGCCACCACCTCCGGACGGGCCAGGTGCACCTGGGCGTGGATCGCGAACGCCGCCTGGTTGACGTGATGGGTGCCCTCGACCACCTGGCCCGCGCTGTTGGCCAGGACCAGATCGCCGGCCCCGACATGCTCGAACGGCACCCCGAACGGGTTAACCCAGAAGTGGTCGGTCAGCTCCGGGTCGCGGGCCGTGATGTGGCCCGACACCCCCTCCTCGTACCCGAGCCGCCCGAACAGGCGCAGCGCGACGGCCAGCCGTTCCCGGCGGTGGCGCCGCTCGTCGGCGGGGTCGGTGAAGGCGGGCGGCAGCGCGAAGTGCAGCTGCTCGGTGGGCACGGGCTGCGGCGGCGTCGGCGCGGTGTCGTTCATGCGGCGGAAGTTACCGCTAGGTACCCGAGATGACCAGGCCTGCCGCCGCACCGGCTCCTCGCATCCACCCGGATCCGACGAGAACGGCCACGCCGCCGCCCGGTACGGGGCGGCGGCGTGGCCGTCGAGGGGTCGGGGAGGGCTACTCCCACTCGATGGTGCCCGGCGGCTTGCTGGTGATGTCCAGCACCACACGGTTCACATCGGCGACCTCGTTGGTGATCCGGGTCGAGATCCTGCCGAGTACGTCGTACGGGAGCCGGGACCAGTCGGCCGTCATGGCGTCCTCGGACGACACGGGGCGGAGCACGATCGGGTGGCCGTAGGTGCGGCCGTCGCCCTGGACGCCCACCGACCGGACGTCGGCCAGGAGTACGACGGGGCACTGCCAGATGTCACGGTCCAGGCCGGCGCGGGTGAGCTCCTCGCGGGCGATGGCGTCGGCGTCACGGAGCAGGTCGAGCCGCTCCTTGGTGACCTCGCCGACGATACGGATGCCGAGGCCGGGGCCCGGGAAGGGCTGGCGCTGGACGATCTCCTCGGGGAGCCCCAGCTCCTGGCCGACCATGCGGACCTCGTCCTTGAACAGCTTGCGCAGCGGCTCGACGAGTTCGAACTCCAGGTCGTCGGGGAGACCGCCGACGTTGTGGTGGGACTTGATGTTGGCGGTGCCGGTGCCGCCGCCGGACTCGACGACGTCGGGGTAGAGGGTGCCCTGCACCAGGAAGGCGACCTCCTCGCCGTCCGCCGCCTCGGCGACGATCTCCGCCTGGGCCTGCTCGAAGACCCGGATGAACTCGCGGCCGATGATCTTCCGCTTCTCCTCGGGGTCGGAGACCCCGGCCAGGGCGCCGAGGAACCGCTCCTGCGCGTCGACCACCTTGAGCTGGACGCCGGTGGCCGCGACGAAGTCCTTCTCGACCTGCTCGGACTCACCCTTGCGCATCAGGCCGTGGTCGACGTAGACGCAGGTCAGACGGTCACCGATGGCCCGCTGCACGAGAGCGGCGGCGACCGCGGAGTCCACCCCGCCGGACAGGCCGCAGATGGCGCGCTTGTCGCCGACCTGGGCCCGGACGGCGGCGACCTGCTCGTCGACGACGTTCGTGGTGGTCCAGTCCGGGGAGATGCCGGCGCCGCGGTAGAGGAAGTGCTCCAGGACCTGCTGGCCGTGCTCGGAGTGCATGACCTCGGGGTGGTACTGGACCCCGTAGAGCCGGCGCTCGTCGTCCTCGAAGGCCGCGACGGGGACGACGTCGGTGGAGGCGGTGACGGTGAAGCCGGCCGGCGCGGCCGAGCAGGCGTCGCCGTGGGACATCCACACCGACTGCCGGTCCGGGGTGCCCTCGAAGAGGGTCGAACCCGGCTTGGAGACGGCCAGCGGGGTGCGGCCGTACTCGCGGGAGCCGGTGTTGTCGACGGTGCCGCCCAGGGCGGTGGCCATCAGCTGGAAGCCGTAGCACATGCCGAAGACGGGGACGCCGGCCTCGAAGATGGCGCGGTCGAGCGTCGGGGCGTTCTCGGCGTAGACCGACGAGGGGCCACCGGAGAGGATGATCGCCTTCGGCCGCTTGGCGAGGATCTCCTCGACCGGCATCGTGCTGGGCACGATCTCGCTGTAGACCCGGGCCTCACGCACACGGCGCGCGATGAGCTGGGCGTACTGCGCTCCGAAGTCGACAACGAGGACGGTGTCCGTCGCGGTGTCGGGGGCGGCTGGGGTCGCTGATGCCACGGCGTGCCTTCCGGCGGTTTCGTACGAGGGGGCTGCAGCCGAGTCTACCGGGCCTCGCCCGGCCCCCGGCCCGCATGGCATACTCCCCCCATGTTCTCGACAGCGCGCTTCGCGTTTACCTATGGCACCGGCTGGTCCGGCTGCCATGGTCGTGCTGTCTGAGAGCTTCACCCCAGACTTCACCAGGCGCCCCGGGCCACTCGGCCCGGGGCGCTTGGCGTTTCCCGGGTCCTGCGCACCGGGGCCGTGATCCGGAGGAGACACTCCCCATGACAGCTCTGACAACTCCGACAGCTCCGACCACGCCGGCCACTCCCACCACCCGGCCCACCGACGTGATCAGCGGCGACGTGATCAGCGGCGACGTGATCAGCGGCGCCCGGCGGCGCATCGACGAGCTGGACGGGCAGATCATCGCCCTCGTCCAGGAACGGATGGGCGTCTCGGCCGAGATCCAGCGGACCCGGATCGAGTCCGGCGGCCGCCGGGTGCACCTCTCCCGCGAGATGGAGGTGCTGGGCCACTGGAGCGATGCCCTCGGCAGGTCCGGGACGGCACTGGCGATGACACTTCTGGAGCTCTGCCGGGGTCGTGTGTGACCCGTTCGGGGGGCGTCACCCGTACGGCACGTGACCGCGCCCGGCCGCGTTCGTTGAAACCGGTGTCCGTCCCAGCCAGGGGCGGTCACCTTGGCCAGGGAAAACTGAAGACGTCGGACAACCACGCGTGGACACCGCCCAGACGCAGCTGGGCGGGACTGCCATCGGGGCGATGAGGCGGGCCCCCGCCGAGTGGAACAAGCGGGGCACGCCGTGGGACCTCGCTCCGGTGATGTGGCTGGGCAGCAGGGGACAGCGGCCCGGCCACGACTCAAAGAGGCGGTCGGTTCCGGGGACGCCCGGGACCGGCCGCTCTGCGAGATCCAGCGTACTCATTCGCGGGACAGGTGCGGACATTCGACCCACGGACGGACGAACCGAATAGATCACGGATTCGTATCCTCTGCGCTTTTCGTACAACCGGGCACCCTTCATCAGGGTCTTGCCGGTATGAACCTTCGCCGTACCCTCGCCGCCGCGGCGGCGACCGCCGCCATCGTGCCCGCGGCGCTGCTCAGTGCCGGTGCCGCCGCCGCGGACGACACGCCGACCCGGTCGCCGGCCGCCGCCGATTCGGCGTCCGCCTCGGAGAGCGCCTCGGAATCGGCAACGGCGAGCGAGTCGGCGTCCGCTTCGGAATCGGCGTCGGAATCGGCGTCGGAATCGGAATCGGCCTCGGCCTCGGCGTCCGCTTCGGCGTCGGATTCAGCGAGCGCCAGCGCGAGCCCGTCCGCCTTCCCGTCGGCCGGGCCGGACTGCAGCGACGACGGCGACGACTACCTGGTCGACGACAACCTCACGACCGCGCTCGTCGGGCTGCCCTCCAAGATCGTGGCCGGCAGCGGCTGGCACGGCTTCACCCTCGACGTCGACAACTCCTCCGACACCGCGTACACCCGGGTCGACCTCGGCGTGTTCGCCGCCTCCGTCGACAGCGGGTCGTTCGAGGTCACCAGCGAGCACCTGGCCCTCCAGTGGCAGGACCCGGACAGCGGCACCTGGCACGACATCTCGATGGGCCCGGACGACCGGGCGGCGGGCTACGTCGGCTACACCGACGTCCAGGCGCACGAGTCCTTCTCCCTCAAGCTCCGGCTGAACGTGGACCGGACCGCCCCGGCCGGCGTCGGGGTCGCCATCAGCATCGGCAGCTACGCCGACGACAAGGGCGAGTGCGTCTACGCGGGCGGCGACAGCTTCTACGAGTTCGACATCCTGGCCGCCGGTACGGAGCCGGGCGACGTCGACGACGCCGGGCCGCAGGACGGCGGCGCGTCGCACACCAGGCCGGCCGGCGACACCGCGATCGGCAGCCTCGCCGACACCGGTTCCTCCGCGGCCCTGCCGTACATCGCCCTCGCGGGTGGCGCGGCCGTGACGGTCGGCGTCGGCTCGGTCTTCCTCGTACGGCGCCGCAGGACGGCCGCCTGACCCGGAGCCGGAGCCGGAGCCGGAGCCGGAGCCGGAAACCTGAGCCGTTATCCCTGCTTCGGCGGGACCCCGGGGACGGGGAGCAGCGGCAGCCGCAGCGCGCCGAACGCGTCCTCGGGGACCGCCGGGTGGCGGGGCTCCACCGCCGGCAGGCGGACATAGCCCTCGCCCTGGGCCGGGCGGGGGTCGGCGTCGCCCTTGTTGGGCCACAGGGACATGGCGCGCTCGGCCTGGGCCGTGATGGTCAGCGAGGGGTTCACCCCGAGGTTGGCCGAGACGGCGGCGCCGTCGACGACCTGGATGCCCGGGTGCCCGTAGAGACGGTGGTACGGGTCGATGACCCCGTGATCGGGGTCCTCGCCGATCGGGCAGCCGCCGAGGAAGTGCGCGGTCAGCGGGGTGCCCATCAGTTCGCCGATGTTGCTGCCGGCGAAGCCGTTGATGTCCTCGGCGACCAGCCGGGCGGCCTCGGCGCCCTCGGGGATGAAGTCGGGGTTGGGCGCGCCGTGGCCCTGCCGGGCGGTGAGCAGTCCCTTTCCGGGGCCCTTCTGCTTGCGGTAGGTGGTCAGGGAGTTGTCCAGTGACTGCATCACCAGGCCGATGATGGTGCGTTCGGACCAGCGGTAGTTGGACAGCGAGCGCAGGGTGAGCACCGGGTGCCGGGCGGAGTTGGCGAGGAAGGCCAGGCCGCGGGGCAGCCGTCCGCCGTGCGGGACCTGCAGGATGGCCAGGCCGCCCATCGCGTTGGATCCCTTGCCGTAGCGGACCGGCTCGATATGGGTGTTGTCGTTGGGGTGGATCGAGGACGTGATGGCGACGCCCCGGGTGAAGTCCACGGTGGCGCCGGGGTGGCGCTTGCGGTAGCGGCGGTCGATGGTCTGGGAGCCGACCAGCGCCTCGGAGTTGGTGCGGGTCAGCTCGCCCAGCCGGCCCGACAGGCCGGGCAGCCGGCCGGTGTCGCGCATGCGGTGCAGCAGGGTCTGGGTGCCGTAGGTGCCGGCCGCCACCACGACGTGGCGGGCGCGCAGGACCCTCGGGGTGGCCCTGCGGCGCCTGTCGGTGGGCACGATGGTGACGTCGTGGCCGCCCTCGGGATTCTCCGACAGGCCGGTGACGGTCGTCATGGGGTGGATCACGGCCCCGGCCCGCTCGGCGAGGTGCAGGTAGTTCTCGTTGAGGGTGTTCTTGGCGCCGTGCCGGCAGCCGGTCATGCACTCGCCGCACTCCAGGCAAGCCCGGCGGGAGGGGCCGGCGCCGCCGAAGTAGGGGTCCGGGACCTCGCCGCCGGGGTCGGTCCTGGCCTGTCCGTCGGCGTCCTGGCCGTCGCCGAAGAAGACCCCGACCGGCGCCAGGTGGAAGGTGTCGCCGACGCCCATCCTGTCGGCGGCCGCCTTGAGGTGGACGTCGGAGGGGGTCATGGTCGGGTTGAGCCGTACGCCGAGCATCCGCCGCGCCTGGTCGTAGTACGGCCGCAACTCCTCCTGCCAGTCGGTGATGTGGCCCCACTGGCGGTCCTCGAAGAAGGCCTTCGGCGGTACGTACAGGGTGTTGGCGTAGTTGAGGGAGCCGCCGCCGACACCCGCGCCGGCCAGGATCATGACCTTGCCCAGCAGATGGATGCGCTGGATGCCGTACAGACCGAGGGCCGGGGCCCACAGATAGTCCTTCAGACGCCAGGAGTTCCTGGGCAGGCTCTCGCGCGTGAATCGCCGGCCCGCCTCCAGGACACCGACCCGGTACCCCTTCTCCGTCAGGCGCAGGGCGCTCACCGCGCCGCCGAAGCCCGAGCCGATGACGATCACGTCGTAGTCACAGTCGTACGGCACTGTACGAAACCTCCTGGTACGGGCGCTGGTTCAGCGAAGACGGAGGGCCTTCATCGCGCGCAGCGAGCGGCTCATGAAGGCCGCGTACTGCTCATCGCTCATGCCCAGCGAGGGGGCCATCGGCAGCAGCCGCTGGGTGGCGAGCGTCTGGGCCTCGGTGTACTTGAGGATGCCCTCGGAACCGTTGCGGCGGCCGATGCCGGACTCCCCCATGCCGCCGAGCGGCGCCTGCACGCTGCCGTAGGCGGAGGCGTAGCCCTCGTTGATGTTGACGGTGCCGGAGCGGAGGCGGGCGGCCAGGCGCGCGGCGCGGCGGGTGTCCTTGCTCCAGACCGCCGCGTTGAGGCCGTACGGGGTGGAGTTGGCGCGGTCGACCGCCTCGTCCTCGTCACGGAAGCGGTAGACGGAGACGACCGGGCCGAAGGTCTCCTCGGCGCAGACCGCCATCGGGGCCTCGACGCCGTCCAGGATGGTCGGCTCGTAGAAGTACGGGCCGACGTCCGGGCGGGCCCGGCCGCCGGCCAGGACGGTGGCGCCCTTGGCGACCGCCTCGTCCACGTGCCGGGTCACGGTCTCCAGCTGGCGGGTGCCGGCCAGCGAGCCCATTCCGGCGCCGTAGGCCAGGCCGGTGCCGAGCTTGAGGGCCTTGGTGCGGGCGGTGAAGCGGGTGAGGAAGTCGTCGGCGACCAGGTGGTGGACGTAGATCCGCTCCATCGACTCGCACAGCTGGCCGGCGGAGGCGAAACAGGCCCGTACGGCGCCCTCGGCCGCCTTGTCCAGGTCGGCGTCCTTCAGGACGAGCATGGCGTTCTTGCCGCCGAGTTCGAGGGAGAAGCCGACGAGCCGGTCGGCGGCCCGGCGGGCGACGTCCCGGCCGGTGCGGCTGGAGCCGGTGAAGGAGACGTAGTCCGCGTGTTCGACGACGGCCGGGCCGACCACCGGGCCCTCGCCGATCACGATCTGCCACAGGTCCTCGGGCAGCCCGGCCTCGATCAGCTGCTCGCGGGCCCACAGCAGGGTCAGGGCGGTCTGGGTGTCCGGCTTCATCACCACCGCGTTGCCGGCGGCGAAGGCGGGCAGCGAGTCACCGGCGCCGAGCGCGAAGGGGTAGTTCCAGGGCACGATGAAGCCGACCGTGCCCTTGGGCTGGCGCAGTTCGGCGACCTTGGTGAGGACCGGGATCGCGCCGGTGTGACGGCGCCGCCGCAGGTATGCGGGGGCCTTGCGGCCGTAGTGGCGGGCGGTGACGGCGACCAGCTGGACCTCTTCGTGGGCGTGGAGGCGGGCCTTGCCGGTCTCCAGCTGGATCAGGTCCAGGATCTCGGCCTGCCGGGCGAGCAGCAGGTCGTGGAAGCGCAGCAGCACGGCCGCCCGCCGGCGGACCGGCGTCGCCGCCCACTCCTTCTGGGCCTTCCTGGCCCGCTCGTAGGCGGCCGCCACGTCCTCGGGGGTCGCCTCGGGCAGGTCCGCGAGCTTCTCCCCGGTCAGCGGGGTGTGGTTCACCGTCCGTCCGCTGCCGACCACCCCGCGGGCGAGCCGGGCGACCAGATCGGGGGTGACCACATCGGCCGCGGTCCGGGTTCCCGTGGGAGCGACCGGGTTACCGCCAGTAGGTGAGTCCGTCATGACGTGAGGTTACGGCGGTTGCCCACCTCCTGCATACCCACCAGTAGCCAGTTTTCACCCGGCGCGCACAATTACGCCAGTGTTCGCTGGCGCGCTGCGGATTTCCGCAGGTCAGCTCGGACGGCTGTCAGCCGGAGGTGCGGTATGTCCCGGAGGCCTTGTCGAAGTACCGCTTGAGGTCGGCGGTCCGTGCCGTGGGGCCGATGAACAGCACCGTGTGGTACTTGCCGCCGCGGAGCATGACGAGGTTGGCGGCGTAGACCTCGCGGCCGCCGGACTCGCGGTAGGTGTACTCGCCCTCGGCGGCGGAGATGCCGCCGGAGAGGTCGAGGCGCCGGACACCGAAGGCGGAGGACCAGTCGGAGGAGTGGAAGGCGTTGAGTTCCGCCTCGCCGTCGGACTGGTAGGCGATCGGGTCGGAACCGAAGTCGGCCACGGAGTCCCGGCCGGGGACGACGATGAGCTCCATGTCGCCGCCGGTGTAACGGATCTGGCCCTTGGTGTTCTCGCCGTGCCGCTGCCAGCCGGTGGGGACGGCCACGGTGAAGCCGGCCGGGTCCGCGCGGAGTTTGAAGTCGCTGCCGATATCGCTCTCGGTGGCGCTCGGGGACGCGGAACGCGAGGGCGCCTTGCTGGTGGCCGGCGCCGAGGACTGCGGGGAGTTGGGCGAGGCGGCGGACTTCGACGGTTCCGGTTTGCCGTCGGAGACCTGCGCGGGCAGCGTGTTCGAGGTGTCGGCGGAGCCGCTCGTGTCGTCGGTACGGGGCATGAACAGGACGGCGTACGCCACCGCCGCGACCAGCAGCAGGACGACACCGACCAGCAGCGAGAGGCCGAGGCTGCGCGGGGCGCGGGAGCCCTTGCGGTCCTTGGCGCGGGCGTGGCGGCCGTGGGAGGGGTGGACGGGGACCGGGTCCGCGGCCTGTTTGCGCTTGCGGACGAGCTCCCCCCGGCGCCGTACGATCGGCAGCTTGTGCGGGTCGTCGGCGGGCACCGGCACGGTCTGGAGGCCCAGATCGGGTTCGGGGGCGGAGCGGATCAGGGAGCGCAGCCAGCCGCGCAGTTCCTCGGAGCCGGGGCGTTCGGAGGGGTCCTGGCGGAGCAGGGACTCCACGATGGGCCGCAGCGGCCCGCACTCCTCGGCGTAGGCGGGCGGTTCGGCGCAGACGAGCTGGACCAGCTCGGCGGTGTTCTCCTCGGGGAAGGGCGGATGGCCCTGGACGCTGCGGAAGAGCAGCGAACCGAGCGCCCACAGATCGGCGGCGGGGCCGACGGGCGGGGCGAGCTGCCAGTTCTCGTGGACCGGGGTGGCCTGTTCGGGCGCCCAGCGCTCGGTGACGGCGCCGACGACGGTGATCCGGGCCTGCCGGGCGCGCTCCAGCTCCAGCGCGGAGTCCGGGCCCGCCCATTCGTCGCCGGAGGCGCCGGGCGGCCCCGCCAGGACGTGCCGCGGTACCGGGTTGTAGCCGCACAGGGCCTCCTGCGCGGCGCCGGCCGCCAGCCCGGAGAGCATGGCGCGGCCGTCGTCGCAGACCAGGACCGTACCGGCGGTGACGTTGCGGTGGGTCCAGCCGTGGGTGTGCAGCGCACCCAGCCCGGTGAGCACGTCGGAGGCGACCTCGGCGGCCCGGTAGGGGCTGAGCCGCTTGTCGGCGAGGAGCGCGGCCAGCGGCCTGGCGGCGACCAGTTCACTGACGACCCAGAGGCTGCCGCCGTCCACGAATATGTCGAAGACCTGCACCAGTCGCGGGTGATCGGGTATCGCGGCCGCCGCCCGGGCGGCCTCCAGCGCGCGGTGCGCGCTGTCGCCGCCCGTCTCGTCGTCGCCGGGCTCGGCGCCCACCACCTCCGGCAGTAACACCTGGCGGACGAGCACTTCCTGCCCGCTGTACGTGTCGAAGGCGCGTGTCTCGACCAGCTCGAACTCGTCGGCGGGCGGCCGGGGCAGGCGGTAGCGGTCGGCGAGTACCCGTCCCGCGTAGTCGTCCACGACGCCTCCCCAAAGCGTCAGATCCGGTCCGGAACCGGAGCTTTCTGTCCGCAGGCATTCACGATACGTGCTCGGGCCACATCACCTGGCTGGGTTCAATCAGTTCGCCGACTTGAATGTGCGGAAGAACGCGCGGCGGGTCGCGGTGGAGGTGGCGCCGTCCCAGTACGCGTCCGGGGCCGTGTACATGATTCCGTAGCCCAGGCCGCTGTTGACCACGGTACCCCGGTCGACGACGTGATAGCGGGTGCCGCCCTCTGTGTAGGTGAACTGCCAGTCGGCGGTGTCCCAGCCCCGGTAACCGACGGCCTTTATGGAGATCCGCTGGTACGCGGTGCGGGTCATGTACCCCTCCTGCTTCTTCCAGTCGGCGACCGGGTCGTCCTTGGGCGTGGTCGTCCATCCCACCAGCAGCTTCTGGCTGTTGGGGCCGGTGAAGCGGACTCCGGCGCTGCTGACGCTCGCGTACTTCCAGCCCTTGGGCAGACCGATCGAGAAGCCCTGCGACGCGGTGTACCGCGTCGTGGCCAGGGTGTTCTTGCTGCCGGAGGAGGACGAGTCGGATGACGAATCAGATGACGAGGAAGAAGAGGACGACGATGACGACGCGGACCCGTCGGCCGCGTTCTTGGACGACCCCTTGCCCGTGGTCCCGCCGTTCGCCGCCGCCTTCTCGGAGGCCTTGGTGGAGGCGGACGGACTGGCCGAGCCGCTGTTCTTGGAGTCGGACGGCTTCTTGACGCCGCTGCCGTCGTCGCCGGTCCGGGCGGCGGCGTAGAAGCCGATGACCGTGCCGAGTACGGCGAGGGCGACCCCGGTGGCGACGATGAGCATCACCCGCTTCCGCCGCCCGTCCTGCGGCGCCGGCCCCGCCACCGCGGCCATGGCGGCGGTCGGGGGCGTGGCGGCGTCCGCGACCGGCGCCTGGACCGGGACGGGCTTGGTCTTGCGTACGGCGCGCAGCGCGCTGCGGACCCGGGCCTGGTCTGCGGCGGCCTTGCGGGTGGCCGGCGGGGCGTCGGTGGGGGTGGGCTGCGGGTCGGGGGGGTCGGGGGGCAGCGGGATGACGCGGGTGGCGTCGGGCGGCGGGGCCACGGCGTCGTCGGGGGCGTTGACGACCGCGGTGAGCAGCGGCCGTACGCCCTCGTCGTCGAGCCGGAGGTCGGGGTCCTTGATGAGCAGGCCGTGGATGGCGTCCGCGAGCGGGCCCGCGTTCAGGGGCTCCTTCAGCTCCTCGGTCATCACCGCGGTGAGGGTGGCGATGGCCGAACCGCGGTCGTACGGCGGGCGGCCCTCCACGCAGGCGTACAGCAGCGCGCCCAGCGACCACAGGTCGGCGGGCGGGCCGGGCTTGTGGCCGCGGGCGCGCTCCGGCGAGATGTACGAGGGCGCGCCGACCAGCATGCCGGTGGAGGTGACGGAGGGGTCGCCGTCGATCGTCGCGATGCCGAAGTCGCTCAGCACGGCGCGGCCGTCGTCGGCGATGAGCACGTTGGACGGTTTGACGTCGCGGTGGAGGATGCCCTCCTTGTGGGCGGCCTTGAGCACGTCGAGAACCGTGAGGCCGACCTCGGCGGCACGTTTCGGCGTGAGCGGGCCGTCCTCGCGGATCGCGTCGGACAGGGAACGGCCCTCGACCAGTTCCATGACGATCCAGGGCCGGTCGTCCTCCTCGACGACGTCGAAGACGGTGACCGCGCCGGTGTTGCGGATGCGGGCGGTCGCCTTGGCCTCGCGGAGCGTGCGGGTGACGAGGCGTCGCTTGTCGTCCTCGTCGATGTTGTGCGGAAAACGCAGCTCCTTCACGGCGACGCTGCGGCCCAGGGTCTCGTCCCTGGCCCGCCACACCGTGCCCATTCCGCCCTTGCCGAGGACCTCACCGAGCCGGTACCGGTCGGCGAGCAGACGTCCCTCGGTGCGGTCGGTGCCGGCGGCACCGTCCGTGCCTTGCCCCTGGCCCATGAATTCCCTCTGCCCCCGCTGCCGTTCGGATGGGGCTCCATCATCCCTGACGCCGCGGGGTGATCTTGCGCACCCCCTGCCAGGCGGGTCACCCCGCGAGCCGCAGTCCGGCGACGGCGTTGTCGAACACCGGTTTGTACGTGGCCCATTGCTCGTCGGGGGCGGAAAGATAGATCGCGTACGCGGTGCCACCCTCCTGGCCGAAACCCAGGTCCACGGCGTGCCAGACGCGGGCGGTGCCCTGCCAGCGGAACTCCCAGAGGGCGGCGGGCCGGCCGCGCCAGCTCGTGCCGTTCATCCGCAGCCGCTCATAGCTGTCACCGACCCGCTCGTGCGTCTCGGGCTCAAGGTCCTTCCAGGCCTGGAGCGGGCTCGCCGCGGCGAAGTCCATGGCGCTGACCTTGAGGTCGACCTTCCGCGTCGGGTCGATGAAGTCCACGTCACCGTTGGCCGCGGCCCGGCGGGTCCAGCCGTCGGGGACGGGGACGGAGTAGCCGTGGTCGGTCTCGTCGACGAGGTGGTAGCCGGCCGGGATCTCCGGCAGGGCGGACTCGGACACGCTCGGGGTGGCGGTCCCGGTGGCCTTGCCGCTGCGGTCGCCGTGCGCGTCGGTGTCGCTGCCGGTGTCGCTGCCGGTGTCGCTGCCGGGGCGGGTGACCAGGTACGCCGTGCTTCCCGCGATCGCCACGACGGCCACCAGGGCGGTGAGCAGCAGCTTGCGGCGGCGGCCGCCACTGGTGGCGGTCCCGGGCGCGGGGCCCGGCAGGGCGGTCCCGGGCGGGGGGCCCGGCAGGGCGGTCGTGGGGCCGGTGCGGACCGGTCCGGCCTGCGCCGGCCGGGGCAGGCCGGACCGGTCCACCGGGGCGGTCGGCTGCTCCGACGCCGGGCCCCGCAGCAGCCGCTCCGCCTCCTCGGCGGACATCCGCTCCCCCGGCTCCCGTACCAGCAGCCCCGCGATCACCGGCCCGAGCGGCCCGGCGTTGCCGGCCGGGGGCACCTCGTCGGTGGCGATCGCGTACGCGGTCTCGATGGCGGTGTCCCGGCGGAACGGCGACCGGCCCTCCACCGCCTGGTACAGCGTCGCGCCCAGCGCCCACAGGTCCGCCCCGGGGCCCGGGGCGCCGCCGGTCAGCCGCTCCGGGGCGAGGAAGTCGATGGACCCGATCAGTTCGCCCGTCCGGGTGAGGGTGGAGGTGCCGGAGGCCTGCGCGATCCCGAAGTCGGTGAGTACGACCCTGCCTCCCCCGGACTCCGTCGGGTGGGGGTGCCCCCGGCCGAAGGCTGGGGGAGCGCCCCCGGTGCCCAGCAGGACGTTCCCGGGCTTGACGTCGCGGTGCAGCACCCCGGCGGCGTGCGCGGCCCGCAGCGCGGCGATCATGCCGCGTCCGATGCGGGCGGCCTCGGCGGGGGCGACCGGGCCGTGCTTCTTGATCAGCTCGCCGAGGGTGGTCGACGGCACGTACTCCATGACGATGGTCGGCAGGCCCTCGTCGTCCACGACGTCATGGACGACGACGACGTTGGGGTGGGTGATCCGGGCCGCCGCCCGGGCCTCACGCCGGGTGCGCTCGAACAGGGTCGCCAGCTCGTCCTCGTGCAGGTGGGCCTGCGGGGCGTGCAGCTTCTTGACCGCGACCTCGCGGCCCAGCAGCTCGTCCACCGCCCGCCACACGGTGCCCATGCCGCCGCGCCCTATCCGCTCCAACAGCCGGTATCTCCCGGCCACCAGCCTTCCCTCGTCCGACACCGCGCCCCCTCCGTGGCTTGCATCGCTGTGCTGCCAGAACGATAACCGGCCCCCGGGTCGCGCGGCCTTCGGCCGTGCTCGTCCCCGATCGCCGTACCGATCGCCGTACCGGACGGCATGCCGTCCGGTACGGCGATCGGGGACCGACCCGCCACCGCGCTAGCGCGCGGCGATGTCCGGGGCTCCCAGCCGCGCGGCGTCGGCCGTCAGGTCGTCCGGCTGGCGCTGGGACTCGCGTTCGGCCTCGACGCGCTTCTCGTAGTGCTCGACCTCCTTCTCGATCTGCTCCTTGTCCCAGCCCAGCACCGGTGCCATCAGTTCGGCGGCCTCCCGGGCGCTGCGGGTGCCGCGGTCGAAGGTCTCGATGGAGATCCGGGTCCGCCGGGTGAGGACGTCGTCGAGATGGCGGGCGCCCTCGTGGGAGGCGGCGTAGACGATCTCGGCCCGCAGATAGTCGTCGGCGTGGCCCAGCGGGTCGCCGAGGGAGGGGTCGTCGGCGATCAGGGCGAGGACCTCCTCCGTCTGGGAGCCGTAGCGGTTGAGCAGGTGCTCGATCCGGGCGACGTGCAGCCCGGAGTCGGCCGCGATCCTGGCCCGGGTGTTCCACAGGGCGTGATAGCCCTCGGCGCCGGCCAGCGGCACGTCCTCCGTGCAGCAGGGGGCCACCCGGCGGTCGAGGCCGTGGACGGCTTCGTCGACGGCGTCCTTGGCCATGATGCGGTAGGTGGTGTACTTGCCGCCGGCCACCACCACCAGGCCGGGCACCGGGTGGGCGACGGTGTGCTCGCGCGACAGCTTGCTGGTCGCCTCGGACTCGCCGGCCAGCAGGGGCCGCAGCCCGGCGTAGACCCCCTCGACGTCGTCGCGGGTCAGGGGGACCGCGAGCACCGTGTTGACGTGCTCCAGCAGGTAGTCGATGTCGGCGCTGGACGCCGCCGGGTGGGCCTTGTCGAGGTCCCAGTCGGTGTCGGTGGTGCCGACGATCCAGTGGCGGCCCCAGGGGATGACGAACAGGACGCTCTTCTCCGTACGCAGGATCAGCCCGCTCGTGGAGTGGATGCGGTCCTTGGGGACGACCAGGTGGATGCCCTTGGAGGCCCTGACGTGGAACTGGCCGCGCTCGCCGATCAGCGCCTGGGTGTCGTCCGTGAAGACCCCGGTCGCGTTGACGACCTGCCGGGCCCGGACCTCGTACTCGCCGTCGCCCTCGACGTCCCGCACCCGGGCGCCGACGACCCGCTCGCCCTCCCGCAGGAAGCCGACGACGCGTGCCCCGTTGGCGGCCAGCGCGCCGTAGGCGGCGGCCGTCCTGACCAGGGTGGCGACCAACCGCGCGTCGTCCGTCTGGGCGTCGTAGTACTGCAGGGCGCCGACCAGGGCGTCCTTGCGCAGGGCGGGGGCTATGCGCAGCGCGTGCCGCCGGGAGAGGTGCCGGTGGTGCGGGAGCCCGGCGCCGTGGCCGGAGGTCATGGCCATGGTGTCGTACAGGGCGACCCCGGAGCCCGCGTACAGCCGCTCCCAGCCGCGGTGCTGGAGCGGGTAGAGGAAGGGCACCGGCTTGACCAGGTGCGGGGCGAGCCGCTGGATGAGCAGGCCGCGTTCCTTCAGCGCCTCCCGCACCAGGGCGAAGTCCAGCATCTCCAGATAGCGCAGACCGCCGTGGATGAGCTTGCTGGAGCGGCTGGAGGTGCCGCAGGCCCAGTCGCGGGCCTCCACGATCCCGGTGGACAGCCCCCGGGTGGCGGCGTCGAGCGCGGTGCCCGCCCCGACGACACCACCGCCGACGACGAGAATGTCGAGTTCCTGTTCAGCCATCCGCGCGAGCGCGGCGGCTCGTTCCGACGGTCCGAGTGTCGCCGTACGCATGTGCATGCCTCCCGTGGTGGGGACCCGTCCTTCCAGAGTCACCCGTCCGCGCGCACACGGCCAGCCTTGCCTGTCCGGCATGTCCTCTTATCGGCGCGGCGCGTAGTCATATCACCTATCTGTCTGGTTAGCATGTTTTGAAGCCATTCGGGATCGCGCAGGAGCGTACCCACGGCGTACGGAGAGGGACCCGCCTCATGCCCGCAGACCTCGCTGTCATCGGACTCGGCCACACCGGACTCCCCCTGGCACAGGCGGCCAGCGCCGCCGGGCTCGGCGTCATCGGCTACGACACCGACGAACGCACCGTGGCCGCCGTCAACGCCGGCCGCGTACCCACCGGCACCCTGCCCGCCGCCGACGTACGCCGCATGCTGGCCGGCGGCTTCCGGGCCACCGCCGACCCGGTGGCGCTGGGCCGGGTGCGCACCGCCGTGATCTGCGTGCCGACGCCGCTGGGCGAGGACCGGGTGCTCGACCTGGGGGCCGTGGCGGCCGCCGGGCGCACCCTGGCCGGGCAGTTGCGGCCGCACACCACCGTCGTCCTGGAGTCGGCGGTCTACCCCGGCACCACCGGGGAATTCCTGCGGCCCGTCCTGGAGGAGTCCGGCTGGACCGCCGGCCGCGACTTCCACCTGGCCTACTCCCCCGGCCGCGCCGACCCGGGCAACCGGGACTTCACCCTCGCCAACACCCCCAAGGTCATCGGCGGCCTCACCCCGGCCTGCACCGAGGCCGCCGCCGCCTTCTACGGGCGCTTCACCGAGCGCGTCGTACGGGCCCGGGGGCTGCGCGAGGCCGAGACGGTCAAGCTGCTGGAGACCAACTTCCGGCACGTCAACATCGCCCTGGCCAACGAGATGGCGGTCTTCTGCCACGACGTCGGCGTCGACATCTGGGACGTCATCCGCTGCGCCGAGACCAAGCCCTACGGCTTCCACGCCTTCCGCCCCGGCCCCGGCGTCGGCGGCCACGGGGTGCCGCTGGACCCCAACTACCTGTCGTACCAAGGGCGGGTGCTCGGCCACCCGCTGCGCATGGTCGAGCTGGCCCAGGAGGTCAACACCCGTATGCCGCGCTATGTCGTGCAACGCTCGGCCGCGCTGCTCAACGAGCACGGCAAGTCGCTGCGCGGCGCCCGAGTGCTGCTGCTCGGGGTCACCTACAAGGCCGATCTCGCCGACCAGGAGGGCGCCCCGGCCCGCGAGATCGCCACCCGCCTGATCGAGCTGGGCGCCCAGATCCGCTACCACGACCCGTACGCCCCCGAGTGGCGCGTCCTGGACCGTCCGGTGCCGCGCGCCGACTCGCTGTGGGAGGCCGCGGCGGACGCCGATCTGACGGTGCTGCTCCAGCACCACCGTACGTACGACCTGCAGGGCCTGGCCGTGAAGGCCCAGCTGCTGCTGGACACCCGGGGGGCGACCCCGGTGGGGGCCGCCGCCCGGCTCTGACCAGCCGGCCCGGCGGTCGCGGCCCAGGCCCTGTCCGACACATGGCGCCGGCCGCCCGGAGGGCGGGTCCCGCGGCTCCCCCGGCTACCGCCGGGTGGGGGTGCCCCCCAGCCGGCGGGCTGGGGGAGCGTCGTGGGACAGGCGGGATTTGTCAGACAGGGCCTAACCGCGGTTGCGCAGCCGCAGGCGCAACGGCACGATCGCGGACTCGATCTGGGTGCCCAGGCTCATCTTGGAGACGCCCTCGGTGCGTTCCTCGAAGCGGATCGGGATCTCGACGCCGTTGTGTCCCAACCGGGTCGCCTTGAACTTGAGTTCGACCTGGAAGCTGTAGCCCGCGCTGTCCAGGCTGGCCAGGTCGACGGCCCGCAGGGTCCGCGCGTCCCAGAGGTTGAAGCCCGCGGTGATGTCGCGGATCCGGGTGGACAGGACCGTACCGGCGTAGAAGTTGGCCCACTTGGACAGCACGCGGCGGTGCAGGCCCCAGTCCTCGGCCAGCGAGCCGCCGTCGACATAGCGGCTGCCCACGACGAAGCCGGCCCCGGTCGACAGGGCGGTGCCGAGCATCTGGGGGACGACATGGGCCGGATGGCTGCCGTCGGCGTCCATCTGGACGACGTAGTCGGCGCCCTCCTCGACGGCGGCGGTCATCCCGCCGGCGTAGGCCCGGCCCAGGCCGTCCTTGCTGGTGCGGTGCATGACGCTCATCCGGCGCACACCGAGCGCGTTGGCCTTCTCGGCGATCTCCTCGGCGATGCGCCCGGTGCCGTCGGGACTGTTGTCGTCGACGATCTTCAGGTGCAGGCCGGGCAGCGGGAGGCCGAGCACCGCCTCGGCCACGCGCGGCAGGTTGGCCGCCTCGTTGTAGGTCGGCATGACGACCGTGACCGGTACGTCCCCCCAGGGCGCGGGAATCGGCGCCGCCGTCTCCGGTGTGCTCACTGTCTCTCCTCGTTCGGGTGGGGCGGCGTATGCGGCCTGCCCAGTGCGTGAAATGACCAGCCGGCGGCCGTCCAGCGCTTCTCGTCGAGAACCCCCCTGCCGTCGACGATCCGCGGCCGGGCGGTGCCGGTGCGGGCCACGTCGGCGGCGAGCGCCGCCGGGTCCAGGTCCCGGAACTCCTGCCATTCGGTCAGGTGCAGTACGACATCGGCCCCGCTGACCGCGTCCGGCGCGGATGCGGCGTACCCGAGCGCCGGGTAGGCCTTGCGGGCGTTGTCCATGGCCTGTGGATCGTAGACGGCGACCTCGGCGCCCTCCAGATGCATCCGGGCGGCCACGTCGAGGGCCGGCGAGTCGCGGATGTCGTCCGAGTCGGGCTTGAAGGCGGCACCCAGTACGGCTGTCCGCCGGCCGGCGAACGAACCGCCGCACAGCTCACGCGCCAGGTCGACCACGCGGCCCCGGCGCCGCAGGTTGATCGCGTCCACCTCGCGCAGGAAGGCCAGCGACTCACCGGTGCCCAGCTCGTCGGCGCGGGCGGCGAAGGCGCGGATGTCCTTGGGCAGGCAGCCCCCGCCGAAACCGACGCCGGCCCGCAGGAAGCGGGCGCCGATACGGTCGTCGTGGCCGAGGGCGCGGGCCAGTACGGACACGTCTGCGCCGGTGGCCTCGCAGACCTCCGCCATGGCGTTGATGAAGGAGATCTTGGTGGCCAGGAAGGCGTTCGCGGCGGTCTTGACCAGCTCGGCGGTCGGGAAGTCCGCCGTCACCACCGGCGTCCCGGCCTCGATCACGGCCGCGTACACCTCCCGCAGAAACGTTTCGGCAGAGGCGCTCTCGACCCCCAGCACCAGCCGGTCCGGGGTCAGGGTGTCCCGTACGGCGAAGCCCTCGCGCAGGAACTCCGGGTTCCAGGCCAGTTCCGCCCCGGCCGGAAGCCGCCCGGCCAGCCGCCGCGCGGTGCCCACCGGCACCGTCGACTTCCCGACCACCAGCGCGTCCGGGCCCAGGTGTGCGGCCAGGGCGTCGAAGGCGGCGTCGACATGGGTCAGGTCGGCCGCCCCGGAGTCCTCGCGCTGCGGGGTGCCGACGCACACGAAGTGCACCCGGCCGAAGGCCGCTGCCTCCTCGTACGAGGTGGTGAAGCGCAGCCGTCCGGACGCGGTGTGCCGGGCCAGCAGCTCGCCGAGCCCGGGCTCGTGGAAGGGCATCCGGCCCGCGCCCAGCGCGGCGACCTTGTCGGGATCGACGTCGACCCCGAGCACGTCGTGTCCGAGTTCCGCCATACAGGCGGCATGGGTGGCACCGAGGTAGCCGGTGCCGATGACAGTGAGCCGCAAGGCGACGGCCTCCTTACTGGGCTTTCTTCGCGTGCTTGGTCTGCTTCACGCGTTCCAGCAGCACGACCCGGACGTTGGTCAGGTTCTGGATCCGGGCCACCTTGAAGTACGTGTCCAGGACCTCGGTGGTCCGCTCGCTCATGTCGGCGAAGGGCTTGCCGAGTTGCGAGGTTGAGACCACCCACAGCCGGTCGGTGCCGGCCAGGCACTTCGCCGGCAGGGGGCACTCCACCCCGCCGAAGCTGCCGGACTGCTGCGGCGTCCGGTACAGCAGCACGTCCTCGGGCCGCCCGGCGTCGTCCCGCAGTTCGTAGGACATCGCCCGGCGTTCGGACTTCTGCCCGGAGAAGGCGATGCCGTCGCCCGCCTTCTGGCCGGCCGTGACGATACGGGCCGCCTTGCGGTAGTCCGGCTCGGCCGAATCGTTTCTGCGCGCCTGCGCGATGCCCGGCTGGGCCACCCACACGAACGCCGCGGCCGAAGCCAGCACCAGCACCGCGCCCACCACCCGGCGCCCGGCCCCGCTCCGCGCGGCGGCGGCCTCGGTCAGCTGCCCGGCGAGGCGCGTGACGGCGGCCGCGGCCAGCAGCAGCCAGGCGGGGACGGTGAACAGCAGATAGCGGGGCAGGAAGAGGTGCAGCTGCGCCGAGGTCAGATAGGTCAGGACCGGCGGCAGCAGCACCCAGGGCGCCAGCAGCACCGCGTACCTGCGGGCCGCCAGCAGGCCGAGAAGGCCGAGGACCATCACCGCACCGCCGGTCACCCAGGAGCCGAACAGCTCCTGCGGGTGGTCGACCAGGTCCTGGAAGGTCGGGTTGTTCCAGGCGATCTGCCCGCTCTGCCCGGACCCCTGGGCGAGCATCGGCAGGACGAAGGAGAGCCCGAAGGTCGCCGCCGCGGCGAACGCCCAGTGCGCCGTCCGGTCGCCGCCGCGCTTGGCCAGCACGACCAGGCCCAGGTGCCCTGCCAGCACCGACAGCGACACCAGGTGGCTGTAGCCCACCAGCGGCAGGCTCACCGCGTACAGCGCCCAGCCCTTGAGGGTCGGCCGGTCCAGGACGCGCAGCAGCAGCAGCGTGGACAGCAGGGTGCAGGCCACCGCGAAGGCGTACGGCCGGGTCTCCTGCCCGTAGCGGGTGACGCTCGGCACGGCGGCGAAGAGCAGCCCGGCGAGCAGACCGGTCCGCGGCGTGAACAGCCGCCGGCCGAGAAGCCCCAGCAGGCCCGCCGCGACGGCCATGGCGATGGCGGCCGGGATGCGCAGCGCGGTCGGCGAGGTGCCGAACACCGAGATCCACAGGTGCATGACGACGTAGTACGGCGCCAGCACCACGTCGATGTTCTTGATGAGGGCGCCCAGATCCCCGAAGGAGAGCGACGCGGCCCACCAGGTGGCGTGCTCGTCACGCCACAGCTGCCGGTCGCCGATGCCGCGCAGGACGACCCCGAGGGTGACGAGGGCCGGCAGCAGGAAGACCAGTGCGGTGCCCGCCGGGTGGTGGGTGGTCCGGCGCCGGGAGCGCCGCCCGCCGTCGGCGGGGGCGTCGGTGTCCCCCCGGCCCGAGTCGGCGGCCGGGGCGCGGTCGGTGACGGTCATCGCTTCACCCAGATCCGGTAGGTCGTCGATCCGTAGTCGTCGGTGGAGTGCAGCACGGTCCGCAGGCGGTACCTGGCGTTGCCGCGCAGCGCGGCGGTGATCGCCCGGTCGGCCTCGGGGGTGACGTTGCCGGTGAGCACGATCGCGTCGAAGTGGCCCTCGCGCACGGCGGCCCTGAAACCGTCGTTGCCGGTGTGGCGGTCGCCGTCCTTGTCGGTGTAGTCGATGGCGAAGGTGCTCTGCCACTGCTTCCAGCCGGTGACGTCCCGCAGGTAGTAGGCCGGGATCTCGAACTGCTCGGCGAGATAGGTGCCGTTCTTCCCGTCCTGGGCGATCACCTTGCGCAGCGCGGCGACCATGCGCGCGGAGTCCGGCGGATGGTAGAGGGCCTGTGTCTGCGCCATGCCCGTGACCAGCGCGGCGACCCAGACCATGATGCCGAGCTGCGGGTAGCGGAAGTGCGCGCCCATCAGCCGGTTGATGCCCAGCCCGGCCATCGGCGCGGCGAAGAACAGCCCGAACCCGACGTGCTTGAACAGGGAGATGTCGTCGTGCAGATGCGCCTGGTACAGCGGGGCCAGCAGCGCCGTGCCGCACATCAGCAGCCCGAGCGCGGTCCGCCGCACCCGGCCCGGGGTGGTGCCCAGCGCCCACGGCATCTCGCCCATCCGGGCCCGCCGGATGTAGTCGATCGCCCCGCCGACGGCGACCAGCAGCATCACCCCGCCCCACTCGGCGCTGCGCCGGAACACCGACAGCGCGGTGTCCGTGCCCTGCGCCCGGCCGGTCGTGGTGAAGCCGACGCCGTCGAGGGAGCCGCTCAGATAGCCGGCCGCGCCGAGCACCACCACGACCCCGAGGCCGAGCAGCAGCCCGCGTGCCACGGCCCGCGCACCCCGGTACGGATAGGCCGACAGCACGGCGAGCACCAGCAGCGACGGCAGGTACAGCGCGGCGGCGTACTTGACGGCCGGAGCCAGTACGGCGGCCGGCACGGCGAGCAGCACCAGGGCCGGGTGCGAGCGCCCGGTCCGTACGACGATCCAGGCGGCGCAGGCCAGCAGGAACAGCGCGAGCGCGTCGAAGGTCGCGAAGTTGCCGAGGAAGACGGTGGACTCCAGCACCGAGAAGAGCGCGGCGGCGGCCAGTCCGGCCCGCTGGTTGAACAGCCGGGCGGTCAGTCCGTACAGCAGCGCCGTGGTGCAGAGCGTGAAGACCAGGCTGACCAGCCGGACGGCGGCCAGCCCGCCGGCCGAGTCGACGGCGGCGGCCAGCACCGGGTAGAGCATCGGATGGCCGGAGAAGTAGCCGGAGAAGTCGGCGGGCGGCGGGGTGCCGTGGAGCAGCCGGCCGATCTGGTAGTGGCCGGAGGCGATGTACAGCGCCTCGTCGCCGAAGGCACGTCCGCGCAGCCGCAGCGAGAGCCCGGCCTGCACCAGCAGGACGCACAGCAGCACACCGCGGCTGATCCAGGTGGCGCGCCGGGTGTCGACCGCCCAGGCGGAGACCGGGACCTCGGGCACGACATAGCCGGGCGTCTCGGGCTCCGGCTCGGGGCCGGGGCCGGGGCCGGGGTCGGGGTCGGCCGCGGCCGGGGCGCCGGCGTACTCCCAGTACGGGTACTGGTACTCGTGCTGCTGGTCGGCCTGCCGGCCGTAGCCGTGGTGCTGCTCGTTGATTCCGGATCCCATCATTGCTTCCGTACGTCGAAGCCGAAGTCGCTGTCGGCGGCGAGCCGTTTGAACTCGGCCATGGCCAGCGGGCTGGCCTGGATACGCCAGTCGGCGCGCTTGGCGATGTTGAACCAGATGAAGCCGAGGACATCCGGATCGTCCTCGACGCCCTTGAAGAGGCCCCGTACGTCGGCCCGGCGCCGTTCACCGGTCTCGGAGGAGGTCTCGGTGATGAGGAACGGCTTCTTGGTGAAGCCGCGGATCTGCCGGGTGGTCGGGCCGTAGAGGGTGCTGAAGGTGTGGGCTCCGCCGGCCGTCCAGTAGCCGACCAGTCCGACCCAGTCCACATAGGCGTCGCCCGGCCAGTAGGGCTTGAGCTTCACCGCCGGGACCGGGTTGATGACGTTGGGGCTCCACGTCCAGATGACGTTGGTGGCGCCCCGCTCCTGGAAGAGGTCGTGGATGTGCCGCCAGGCCTTCACGAAGTCGGCGGCCTTGGTCTTCTTGGTGCCCCAGGGGTACCAGCCGCCGTTCATCTCGTGCCCGAAGCTCAGCGCGACCGGGGTGTTGGCCTCGCGCACGCCGTCCGCGAAGTCGCGGATGTAGTCGTCCTGCGAGCCGTCGGCGATCTTCGCCACGGAGGGCTTGAAGGGCTCCCAGGAGACGTAGAGCAGCGCACCGGACTGCAGGGCGTTCTTGGCGCCCTGGACGTTGAAGCCGTCGCCCCATGCCGAGTACGAGGCGATGATGTTGGGCTGCTTGCCGATCAGGTCGGCGAAGTGGTCCACCGGGTTCATCGAGGAGGGGGCGCCGTTGACGGCCACCCCGAGGTACTTGCCGTCCGGGTGGATCAGCGGGGTGACGTCGAACGCCGGCTTCTGCTGGGCGGAGTCCCCGCCGCCCGACGAGGACGACGACCCGTCGGAGCCGGAGCCGGAGCCGGCGGAGTCCGCCGGTCCGGACGTACAGGCGGTCAGGGACAGCAGTACGGCGGCGAGCAGCGCCACGGCGGCGTGGCGTACCGGGTGGGGGCGGGTCACAGGACGGGCTCGGGGAGCGCCTGCGTACGGGGCTGCACCAGGACGCGGGCGACCACGAGGGCGTAGAACAGTCCGGAGGACAGCACCAGCGCGAAGTCCGGCGGATAGCCGTGCAGCAGCCGCCACGCGGCGGCGCCCACCCACACCACGGCGGTGCCGGCGCTCCACACCCACAGGCCCAGCCAGAAGCGGCGGGTCTTGTTCTTCTTCGCGGTGGACGAACCGGTGGGCTGCCAGCCCATCCGCTGCTTGCGCAGGATGTCCCAGATGGCGAAGAAGTGCGCCCAGCCGTACATCAGCCGGGCGGCCCAGGCCTCCAGGCGGTACGGGGACTTGTGCCACAGCGGGAAGATCACGGCCGTGTAGATGATGCTGGGCAGCACCATCACCAGATGGTCGACCTTGAGCTTGTCGGGCATGGCCAGCAGCAGCACGATCGGGATGACCGGCGCCGCGAAGGTGAACAGCGCGGTGTGGATGTAGTAGAAGAAGCCCGAGAGGTAGCACAGCCGGCTGGAGAACCTGATCCGCGCGTCCCAGAACTTCTTGCTGCCCATCAGGCTCATCGAGCCCGAGCACCAGCGGTACTGCTGGTTGAAGAACGCGCCCGCGCTGTCCGGGCAG
The DNA here is from genome assembly GCF_056270125.1 of Streptomyces sp. RLA131. Taxonomy (NCBI): domain Bacteria; kingdom Bacillati; phylum Actinomycetota; class Actinomycetes; order Kitasatosporales; family Streptomycetaceae; genus Streptomyces; species Streptomyces sp. RLA131. The sequence continues at coordinate 4,990,888 of NZ_JBWDOQ010000002.1, read as the reverse complement.
ACCCCGGTCGACACCGCGATCGGCACATAGCGCAGGTCCCACCCCAGGCCACGCAGGTCGAAGCCGGTGTGCACGTCCTCGGAGTGCTCGATGAGGGTGGTGCCGCCGTTGCTGTCCAGGGCGGCGCGGCGGTAGATCGCGCAGCTGCCGACGCAGATCGCGCCGTCGCTGCCCTGCCGGGAGACCTGTACGGAGCGGTAGAACAGCTCCTGTACGGCGCCGGCGCCACGCTCGATCCAGTTCTGCGAGTCCAGGACGCGGAAGTACTGCGGGGACTGGACGATGCCGACCCGCTCGTCCGTCTCCATGTACGGCAGCAGTTCCTCCAGCAGGTCGGCGCGCGGGGTGAAGTCGGCGTCGAGGATGAGGACGTACTTGCCGTCGGACTGGCCGAAGCCGAAGTGCAGGTTGCCGGCCTTCTTGAACCAGCCCCGGTTCGGGCGGGTGCCGTAACGGAAGCCGAAGTCGGCGGCCATCGCCGCCAGCTCCGGGCTCGCGCCGTCGTCGAGGACGAACGGCACGCAGCGGCCCGGGTAGCGGTCGGCCAGCGCCCGCACATGGCTCCAGGTGTTGTGCAGCACCTCGATCGGCTCGCCGCACACCGGCAGGAAGACATCGACCGTGGGATAGGCCTGCGGCCGCCAGTCACGGACCAGCTGCTTGTGGGCCTTGAGGTCGAAGTCTCTGGTGAAGCCGTTCACCCGGAGGGATATCAGGTAGTAGATGACGGTGAAGACCAGCGGCGGCGCGTACAGCCACAGCAGCGGGTTGGACTGCGCCAGCTTGTACTGGCTGAAGGCCAGACAGCAGAAGCTGATCACCGAACTGATCGTCAGCACCCACAGATAGCGGCGGGCGTACGAGTACTTCTCACCGTCCGACGGCGGCTTGGGCAGCAGCCCCAGCTGCTGGATCCGCGACTTGTCCAACGCCCGCCGGCGGTTCGCCGACGGCTGGCCCTGCGCCCGGTGCCCCCCGGCGCGGGCAGGCTGAACTGCACTCATCTGCTCTTGACCCCCCGGGCGATACGCCCGTCTGCCCCCACGACCGCTCAGCCGAACCCCGGTGCGAACAACCAGCCGAGTGTCGTGAGCTTATCTGAGTAATTCAAGAGTGTCAGGGGCTGCCAAAGCGTTATTGCGCAGGTTGGGGCGGTTGTGACCACAAATAAAGGCCAAGATCCCGTGTTGCGATCCGGTTTCCGTTCCCGTACGTACGGGCAAACCAAAGGGCCCGGCCGCGCGAAACGCGCGGCCGGGCCCTGCGGACGGCTGTCCTGATACGTGCGGACCAGCGGTCAGCGGTCAGCGGTGGTGGGTCGGAGACACCGTCACCTCGACGCGCTGGAACTCCTTGAGGTCGCTGTAACCCGTGGTCGCCATCGAGCGGCGCAGCGCCCCGAAGAAGTTCATCGACCCGTCGGGGGCGTGCGAGGGACCGAGCAGGATCTCCTCGGTGGTGCCCGCCGTACCGAGGTTCATCCGCTTGCCGCGCGGCAGTTCGGTGTTGACGGCCTCCATGCCCCAGTGGAAGCCCCGCCCCGGCGCGTCGGTGGCGCGGGCCAGCGGAGAGCCCATCATCACGGCGTCCGCACCGCAGGCGACGGCCTTGGGCAGATCGCCGCTGGCCCCGAACCCGCCGTCGGCGATGACGTGCACATAGCGGCCGCCCGACTCGTCCATGTAGTCCCGGCGCGCGGCCGCCACATCGGCCACCGCGGTCGCCATCGGTACCTGGATGCCCAGCACGTTGCGGGTGGTGTGCGCCGCGCCGCCGCCGAAGCCCACCAGGACGCCGGCCGCGCCCGTGCGCATCAGGTGCAGCGCGGCGGTGTACGTGGCGCAGCCGCCGACGATGACCGGAACGTCGAGCTCGTAGATGAACTGCTTGAGGTTCAGCGGCTCGTGCGAACCCGACACGTGCTCGGCGGAGACCGTCGTGCCGCGGATGATGAACAGGTCCACGCCCGCGTCGACCACGGCCTTGCTGAACTGCGCGGTGCGCTGCGGCGAGAGCGCGGCGGCCGTGACCACACCCGCGTCACGCACCTCCTTGATCCGCTGGCCGATCAGCTCCTCCTTGATCGGCTCCGCGTAGATCTCCTGCAGCCGCTGGGTCGCGGCCCCGTCGTCCAGCTCGGCGATCTCCGCGAGCAGCGGCTCGGGGTCCTCGTACCGGGTCCAGAGGCCTTCGAGGTTGAGTACGCCGAGGCCGCCCAGGTTGCCGATCCGGATCGCCGTCTCGGGCGAGACGACGGAGTCCATCGGCGCCGCCAGGAACGGCAGCTCGAAGCGGTAGGCGTCGATCTGCCAGGCGATCGAGACCTCCTTCGGATCGCGGGTGCGCCGGCTCGGCACGACGGCGATGTCGTCGAATGCGTAGGCCCTGCGGCCTCGCTTGCCCCGCCCGATCTCGATCTCAGTCACGTGTGTGGCCTTTCCTTCGTGGCTTGCCGAGCCCATTATCCCAGGGCCGACAGGCGGGAGCCCGCGACCGTAGGTGCGAGGCCCTGGGCCGCGGGCTGTGCCGTGCGGGTCAGCGGGCCTGGTAGTTGGGGGCCTCGACGGTCATCTGGATGTCGTGCGGGTGTGACTCCTTGAGCCCGGCCGCGGTGATCCGCACGAAGCGGCCCTTCGACTCCATCTCGTCGATGGTGGCGGCGCCCACATACCCCATGGTCTGCCGCAGGCCGCCGACCAGCTGGTGCAGCACCGTGCCGAGCGGGCCCCGGTAGGGGACCTGGCCCTCGATACCCTCGGGGACGAGCTTGTCGTCGGAGGAGACCTCGGCCTGGAAGTAGCGGTCCTTGGAGAAGGACGTGCTCTGGCCGCGGGACTGCATCGCGCCGAGCGAACCCATGCCGCGGTACGACTTGAACTGCTTGCCGTTGATGAACATCAGCTCGCCCGGCGACTCCTCGCAGCCCGCGAGCAGGCTGCCGAGCATGACCGTGCTGGCGCCCGCCGCCAGCGCCTTGCCGATGTCGCCGGAGTACTGCAGACCGCCGTCGCCGATGATCGGCACACCGGCGGCCTGGGCGGCCAGCGCGGCCTCGTAGATCGCGGTGACCTGGGGGGCGCCCACGCCCGCCACGACCCGGGTCGTACAGATGGAGCCGGGGCCCACCCCGACCTTGACGCCGTCGACACCGGCGTCGATGAGCGCCTGGGCGCCGTCCCGGGTGGCGACGTTGCCGCCGATGACATCCACCGACACACTGGACTTGATCTTGGAGATCCAGCTCAGCACATTGCTGTTGTGACCGTGCGAGGTGTCGACGATGATGAAGTCGACCCCGGCCCCGACCAGTGCCTGGGCCCGCTCCAGCGCCTCGGGGCTGGCACCCACGGCCGCACCCACCAGCAGGCGGCCCTCGGCGTCCTTGGCGGCGTGGGGGTACTTCTCGGCCTTGGTGAAGTCCTTGACCGTGATCAGACCCTTGAGGCGGCCCTGCTCGTCGACCAGCGGCAGCTTCTCGATCTTGTGCTTGCGCAGCAGCCCCATCGCCTCGACGCCGGAGATGCCGACCTTCCCGGTCACCAGCGGCATCGGGGTCATGACCTCGCGGACCTGACGCGAGTGGTCGGTCTCGAACGCCATGTCGCGGTTGGTGACGATGCCGAGCAGCTTGCCGGAGGCGTCCGTGACCGGGACACCGCTGATCCGGAACTTCGCGCAGAGCGCGTCCGCGTCGGCCAGCGTGGCGTCGGGGTGGACCGTGATCGGGTCGGTGACCATGCCGGACTCGGAGCGCTTGACCAGGTCCACCTGGTTGACCTGGTCCTCGACGGACAGATTGCGGTGCAGGACGCCCACGCCGCCCTGACGGGCCATGGCGATCGCCATCCGGGCCTCGGTGACCTTGTCCATGGCGGCGGACAGCAGCGGGATGTTGACCCGGACGTTGCGGGAGACCCTGGACGAGGTGTCGACCTGGTTCGGCAGCACATCGGACGCGCCCGGCAGAAGCAGCACGTCGTCGTAGGTGAGTCCGAGCAGCCCGAATTTCTCGGCTACTCCGTCGGCGTTCAGCGTCATGACACCTTCTCCATGGTCTTGCCCGGCGAGATGTCCCATGGTACTGGGCCCGGCGGGACACGCCGGTCGGGCGAATCCACCGGCGGGCGTCAGGCGCTCAGGCGCTCAGGCCCTTGGGCCCGTCCACATCCAGCGGCGCGGTTGCCTGTGTGGTCTCCTCGGCCAGCGCCCGCAGCCTGCTGAGCGCGCGGTGCTGCGCCACCCGTACGGCCCCGGGCGACATGCCGAGTTTCTGGCCGGTCTCCTCGGCGCTCAGCCCGACCGCCACCCGCAGCAGGACCAGCTCGCGCTGGTGCTCGGGGAGGTTGGCGAGGAGTTGCTTGGCCCATTCGGCGTCACTGCTGAGCAGCGCCCGTTCCTCGGGGCCGAGGGAGTCGTCGGGCTGCTCGGGCATCTCGTCGGACGGGACGGCCGTGCTGCCGGGGCCGCGCATCGCGGCCCGCTGGAGATCGGCGACCTTGTGGGCGGCGATCCCGAAGACGAACGCCTCGAAGGGCCGGCCCTGGTCCCGGTACCGGGGCAGCGCGCACAGCACCGCGAGGCAGACCTCCTGTGCGAGGTCGTCCACGAAATGGCGCGCGTCGCCGGGAAGCCGGGACAGCCGGGTGCGGCAGTACCGCTCGGCCAGCGGGTGCACATGGACCAGCAGATCGTGCGTCGCCTGCTCGTCGCCCTCGACGGCGCGACGGACGAGGGCGCCAATGCCAGATTCGTTTCCGATCGCCTCGTCGCGCATCCGTCCATAGTGCCTCGCCGCCGGACGATCCGTCGCATCGCGCCCCGACTTCTGCCCCGAAGCGTTATGAGAGATCGCGCCGGTTGCCGTCATGTCATGCACCCGCTCACGCAAAACCCGAACCTCCCACCCGCCACCCGGCCACCGCCCTTAGGGGAAGGCGCTGTACGCCGCTCCGCTTGTCTGTCCCCGATGAGTCCCATACCTCAAGCATGCGTCCTCGCTCCGGAAACCGGTACGAGCGGAGCGACCCCACAGCCGGCGCACAGCCATGACCGGCCGGGCCGGCCAGTGCGGTGGCCGCAGTCGCTCACCGGGTCCGTCCGGCCTTCGCCCGCGCGACCCGGTGAAACCAACGCGGTCACCGCCCCGGGCCGGCCTAGCGGACGAGGCCCCAGCGGAAGCCGAGGGCGACGGCGTGTGCCCGGTCCGACGCGCCGAGTTTCTTGAACAGTCGCCGGGCGTGCGTCTTGACCGTGTCCTCGGAGAGGAACAGCTCACGGCCGATCTCCGCGTTGGAGCGGCCGTGACTCATGCCCTCCAGCACCTGGATCTCGCGGGCGGTCAGCGTGGGCGCCGCGCCCATCTCGGCCGAGCGCAGCCGGCGCGGGGCGAGCCGCCAGGTCGGGTCGGCAAGGGCCTGGGTGACCGTGGCCCGCAGTTCGGCGCGCGAGGCGTCCTTGTGCAGATAGCCCCGGGCACCGGCGGCCACCGCGAGGGCGACCCCGTCCAGGTCCTCGGCGACAGTGAGCATGATGATGCGGGCGCCGGGGTCCGCGGACAGCAGCCGGCGCACCGTCTCCACGCCGCCGAGGCCCGGCATCCGGACGTCCATGAGAATGAGGTCCGAGCGGTCGGCGCCCCAGCGGCGGAGGACTTCCTCGCCGTTGGCCGCGGTCGTTACACGCTCGACGCCGGGCACGGTCGCCACCGCGCGGCGCAGGGCCTCTCGGGCAAGCGGGGAGTCGTCGCAGACGAGGACGGAAGTCATGACCGTCCTCCGCAGCTGATCCGCGTCACGTTGAGCCTCCAGGCTGTACGAAATCGTCACCGGTGGGGCTGACGGCCTCGGGCGCCTGCCCGAATAGTTCCAGCGCCAACCACTTCCGCACGTTCAACGACCCTCACTCGAAAGAGTTACGGAGTTTGGCGGAGGTCTCGCACGCCCTGTGTGGCCGCCCGGACACGGAGCAGCGACATCGCAGGTCACAGGGGTGCGACAGGGAACAAAAGCGCACACTTCGCGCATCCACTTGCAGGACACCGCCCCCGCCGACCGGGGTGCAATGTCAGTTTTTGCCTGTTTGGAGGCTTTTTACCCGCATGGCGGGAGTTTGCTGGCGTTCTTGTGATGAATCATATTTACATCTACTTCGATGGTAGATGTACGGTCGAGGGCACCGTCCCCTGAAGCCCACCTCTTGAGGAGATGAGCAATGGCAGACTTCTCCCGCCTCCCGGGCCCAAACGCCGACCTCTGGGACTGGCAGCTGGTCGCCGCCTGTCGTGGCGTCGACAGTTCCCTGTTCTTCCACCCCGAGGGCGAGCGCGGCGCAGCCCGGAGCGCGCGTGAAGCAGCGGCGAAGGAGGTGTGCATGCGCTGCCCCGTACGCGCCGAGTGCGCGACGCATGCACTGGCTGTCCGCGAGCCCTACGGAGTGTGGGGCGGACTGACCGAGGACGAGCGCGAGGAGATGATGGGCCGGTCGCGCAACCGTGTCATGAGCGTTCACACCAACTGAGGAAACGTTTCGCCTGAGACGGGCGGCGGGGCCGGGACGTACCCGTGCCTCGTCGGCCGCCGCAGCGCGGTCGCGGCCGCGGGGCGACCCGCGACCTGGACGCGGCGGCGCGCCGGGTCCAGGCTCGTGAGCCATGGAACCCATGGGGAGCCCCGAGACGTCCGAGCCCTCGTCCGAGCCCTTCGACCTCACGGTGCGCGCGGAGTACGTACCGCGCACGGCCGTCTACCTGAACACGGCCTCGGCCGGGATCGGCCCGCGCAGCGCCGCCGACGCCCTGCGGGCCGCCACCGGCGCCTGGGCCGACGGAACGGCCACCTTCGCCGACAGCGAGGCCGCCGTCGCGCGGGCGCGCGCCACGTACGCCCGGCTCACCGGGGTCACCGCCGACCGGGTGGCCGTCGGGGCCACCGTCACCACGCATGTCGGGATGATCGCGGCCGCGCTGCCGGCCGGGGCCGAGGTGGTGGTCGCCGAGGGTGACTTCAGCTCGGTGGTCAACCCCTTCGCCAGCCGGCCCGACATCACCCTGCGCACCGTGCCCCTGGACGGCGTCGCGGACGCCGTCCGGCCGGGCACCGGCCTGGTCGCCGTCAGCAGCGTCCAGTCCGCCGACGGGCGGGTCGCCGACCTGGCCTCGGTGCGCGAGGCCGCCCGGCGGCACGGTTCCCGGGTGCTGGTAGACGCCACCCAGTCCGTCGGCTGGCTCCCGCTGGACGCGGACGGCTACGACTACCTGGTCTGCGGCGCCTACAAGTGGCTGCTCTGCCCGCGCGGCGTCTCCTTCCTGACGGTCCGCGAGGGCGCCGAGGACGGGGTCTCCCCGCACTTCGCCGGCTGGTTCGCGGCGGAGGACCCGTGGGGCGAGTGCTACGGCCCCGTACGGGAGCTCGCCCGGTCCGCCCGCCGCTTCGACGTCGCCCCGCCGTTCCTGCCGTACATCGCCGGGGCGGAGTCGCTGGCGCTGGTCGAACGGCTCGGCGTGACCGCCGTCCACGACCACGACCTGGCACTCGCCGAGCGCTTCCGGGCCGGCGTCGCCGACCTGGGCCACAAAGCGGTCCCCCCGGGCGCCGCCCCCTCCGCCGTCGTCTCGGTACCCGGCCTGGCCGAGGCGGTGCCGGCCCTGGGTGCCGCCGGCATCCAGGTCGCCGCGAGGGCCGGACACCTGCGCGCGTCGTTCCACCTCTACAACACCGGCGCCGACGTCGACCGCCTGCTCGGCGCACTCGCGGGCCGGTAACCGGTGACCGGCAGCGCGGTGGGTACGGTCCGGGACCTCCGGGGTGGGGTCCTGGACCGACATATTTACGTGCGTGACGGGTCGGTGCGTGAGTGACCCGGCATCCCGCACACAAATACGCGGAGCGTCCAGAACCCCGCCCTCCCCCAGCCTTCGGCCGGGGGTGCCCCCACCGACCCCGGCCCCCCCGTCTCGTACGCGGCGACCCCGCCGTAAAACCTGATGCACCGGACGCGGGGGGCCCGTAGCGTCGCCGGTATGCAGCTGCTCTCCGTGAACGTCGGCCGCCCCGGGCCCAACCCGTGGAAGACCGGTCCCGAGCTGACCGCCATCGACAAGCGGCCGGTCGAAGGCCCGGTGGCGGTGAGCGCGCCGGGGCCGAAGGGCGACGGGGCTGTGGGCCTGGCCGGAGACCGGGCCTACGACATCGCCCATCACGGCGGGACCGACCAGGCGGTCTACGCCTACGCCCGCGAGGATCTGGACGCCTGGCAGACGGAGCTCGAACGGCCACTGCCCAACGGCATGTTCGGCGAGAACCTGACGACGGCGGGGCTCGCTGTCAACGACGCCCTCATCGGGGAACGCTGGCGCATCGGCGCCGACGTGGTGCTGGAAGTCTCCTGCTCCCGCATCCCCTGCGGCACGTTCCAGGGCTGGCTGGACCGCACCGGATGGATCAAGCGCTTCACGCAGGCCGCCGTCCCGGGCGCCTATCTGCGGGTGATCGCCCCGGGTGAGATCCGGGCCGGGGACCCGATCGAGATCGTCCACCGTCCGGACCACGCCGTGACGGTCGCCCTGCAGTTCCGGGCCGTGACGAGGGAACCGGAGCTGCTGCCCCGTCTGCTGGACGCCGACGCGCTGCCGGAGGAGATCACGGCACTCGCCCGGAAGCGACTGAGCTGACCCCGGCCCCTCCCGGCCGCTCGACGCCGACGAAAGGGGAGGGCCGGGGTCGTTGGGGGCACCCCCGGCCGAAGGCTGGGGGAGGGCGGGGTTCTGGACGCTCCGCGTATTTGTGTGCGGGATGCCGGGCAACTCGACGCACCGACCCGTCACGCACGTAAATATGTCGGTCCAGGACCCCACCCCGGAGGCCCCGGACCGTACCCACCGCGCCACCGGTCCGGCGTTAGCCTGCACCGTATGACGACTTCACTGATCACAGGGGCCACCGCCGGCATCGGCGCCGCCTTCGCCCGGCGCCTCGCGCACGACGGGCACGCGCTGGTCCTGGTCGCACGCGACGAACAGCGGCTGGAGGAGCACGCGGCGGAGCTGCGGCAGCGGTACGGCGTGCCGGTGGAGGTGCTGCCGGCGGATCTGGCCGCGGACAAGGGGATCGAGGCGGTCGAGAACCGGCTGCTGGACCGGGACCGGCCGGTGACGCTGCTGGTGAACAACGCGGGGTTCGGCAACCGCGGGTCGTTCGGGGACGCGCCGATGGCGGACGAGCTGCGGATGGTCAAGGTGCACATCGAGGCCGTGCTGCGGCTGACGGGCGCCGCGACCGGTGTGATGCGGGAGCGCGGGCGCGGCTTCGTGATCAATGTGGCGTCGGTGGCGGCCTTCCTGCCGCGCGGGACGTACGGGGCGAGCAAGGCGTGGGTGGTGAGCTTCACCCAGGGCGTGGACCGGGAGCTGGCGGGCACCGGCGTGCGGCTGCTCGCGCTGTGCCCGGGGTTCGTCCGTACGGAGTTCCACGAGCGGGCCGGGATGGACGCGACGAGCATCCCGCAGTGGGCGTGGCTGGACGCCGACAAGGTGGTGGCCGCGGCCGTCCGTGATCTGGCGCGGGGCAGGTCGGTGAGCGTGCCGGACGCCCGGTACAAGGCGGTGGCGGTGGCGGCCCGGCTGGCGCCGGGCGGAGCGCTGGGGCGGTTCTCCACCCGGGCGGGGCGGAAGTTCGGGCCGTCGTATCCGCTGGACTGACCCGAACCCGGGGCGATTCGGTCATTCGGGCCTAAAATGAGCAAGGGACCGGGGGCCGGGATCGGGCATGGACTCTTGGGAGGCACCATGACATTCGTCCAGATCATCGACTGCAGGACCAGCAGATACGACGACATGAACCGGCTCATGGACTCGTGGGCCGAGGCGACGCAGGGCAGGCGGACGGCGACCCACACGATGATCGGCAAGGACCGGTCGGCGGACGACCACTACGTCGAGATCGTGGAGTTCCCCTCCTACGAGGAGGCGATGCGCAACTCCCGGCTCCCGGAGACCGACCGGATCTTCCAGGAGATGGTGGCGCTCTGCGACGAGATGCCGACGTTCACGGACCTGGATGTCGTCCGTGACGAGCAGCTCAACAAGGACTCCGTGCGCCGGCTGCTGGAAGACCTCGTCGGCACGGACCACACGGCGGCCTTCAACGAGGTGGTCGCGGCCGGTTACGTCGACCACGACATCGCCGACGAGCGGGAGACCCCGGGCGCCGACGCCTTCCGGGAGAAGACCCTGGGATACCGCAGGGCGTTCCCGGACTTCAGGTTCACCATCGAGGACCAGGTGGCCGAGGGCGATCAGGTGTCGACGCGCTGGAGCTGGCGCGGCACCAACACCGGGGAGATGCGGGGCATGCCGCCGACCGGCAGGACGGTCGAGATGACCGGTACCACGACCTTCCGGTTCGAGGACGGAAGGATCATGGAGGGCTGGTGGCACTGGGACTTCCTGGGCATGCTGCGCCGTCTCGGCGTGGTCGAAATGCCGTCGTAGGACAGGCCGAAGGCCCCCGCTCCGGCTGGAGCGGGGGCCTTCGTACGCGGGTCGGGCAGGCCCGGGTCAGTGCGAGTGGCCGTGACCGTGGCCGTGACCGGCCTCGGCGGGCTCCTCTTCCTTCTTCTCCACCACGAGGGTCTCGGTGGTGAGGAGGAGGGACGCGATGGACGCGGCGTTCTCCAGGGCGGAGCGGGTGACCTTGACCGGGTCGATGACGCCGGCCTTGATCAGGTCGCCGTACTCGCCGGTGGCGGCGTTGAAGCCCTGGCCCTTTTCGAGCTCGGCGACCTTGGAAGTGATGACGTAGCCCTCCAGGCCGGCGTTCTCGGCGATCCAGCGCAGCGGCTCGACGGCGGCGCGGCGGACGACCGCGACACCGGTGGCCTCGTCGCCGGTCTTGCCGAGGTTGTCCTCCAGCACCTTGACGGCGTGGACGAGCGCGGAGCCACCACCGGAGACGATGCCCTCCTCGACCGCGGCGCGGGTCGCGGAGATGGCGTCCTCCAGACGGTGCTTCTTCTCCTTGAGCTCGACCTCGGTGGCCGCGCCGACACGGATGACGCAGACGCCGCCGGCGAGCTTGGCGAGGCGCTCCTGGAGCTTCTCGCGGTCCCAGTCGGAGTCGGTGTTGGTGATCTCGGCCTTGATCTGGGCGACGCGGCCCTCGATCTCGGACTTGTCGCCGGCGCCGTCGACGATGACCGTGTCGTCCTTGGTGACGGTCACGCGGCGGGCGGTGCCGAGCAGGTCCAGACCGGCCTGGTCGAGCTTGAGGCCGACCTCCTCGGCGATGACGGTCGCACCGGTGAGGGTGGCGATGTCGCCGAGCATGGCCTTGCGGCGGTCACCGAAGCCGGGGGCCTTGACCGCGACCGCGTTGAAGGTGCCGCGGATCTTGTTGACGACCAGGGTCGACAGGGCCTCGCCCTCGACGTCCTCGGCGATGATCAGCAGCGGCTTGGAGGCGCCCGCCTGGATGATCTTCTCCAGCAGCGGCAGCAGCTCCTGGATCGAGCTGATCTTGCCCTGGGTGACGAGGATGTACGGGTCGTCCAGGATGGCCTCGAGGCGCTCCTGGTCGGTCACGAAGTACGGCGACAGGTAGCCCTTGTCGAAGGCCATGCCCTCGGTGAAGTCCAGCTCCAGCCCGAAGGTGTTGGACTCCTCGACGGTGATGACACCGTCCTTGCCGACCTTGTCGATCGCCTCGGCGATCAGCTCGCCGACCTGCTTGTCCTGGGCGGACAGCGCGGCGACGGCGGCTACGTCTTCCTTGCCCTCGATCGGGCGGGCGGTGGCGAGCAGTTCGTCCGAGACGGCCTTGACCGCCGCGTCGATGCCCTTCTTGAGCGAGGCCGGGGAGGCGCCGGCGGCCACGTTGCGCAGACCCTCGCGGACCAGGGCCTGGGCGAGGACGGTGGCGGTGGTGGTGCCGTCACCCGCGATGTCGTTGGTCTTGGTCGCCACCTCCTTCACCAGCTGCGCACCGAGGTTCTCGTACGGGTCGTCGAGCTCCACCTCGCGGGCGATGGTCACGCCGTCGTTGGTGATGGTCGGGGCGCCGAACTTCTTGTCGATGACGACATTGCGGCCCTTGGGGCCGATGGTCACCTTCACGGTGTCGGCGAGCTTGTTCACGCCGCGCTCAAGGGCGCGACGGGCGTCCTCGTCGAACTTCAGGGTCTTGGCCATACCGGCGGAATACCTCGTCTTCAGTCTTCGTCAAAGACCACACCCCGGGCCCCCGGTCGGTATGACGCGGTGGGACCGGGGCGTGGTCACTGCTGTTCCGGTGGCTCGGAAGCCGGGCCGGAATTACTTCTCGACGATCGCGAGGACGTCGCGAGCCGAGAGGACGAGGTACTCCTCGCCGTTGTACTTGACCTCGGTGCCGCCGTACTTGCTGTACAGCACGACGTCGCCGACGGCGACGTCGAGCGGCAGGCGCTTGCCGTCCTCGAACCGGCCCGGACCCACGGCAAGGACGGTGCCCTCCTGGGGCTTCTCCTTGGCGGTGTCCGGGATGACCAGGCCGGAGGCCGTGGTCTGCTCGGCGTCGAGCGGCTGGACCACAATGCGGTCCTCAAGCGGCTTGATGGCAACCTTGGTGCTGGCGGTCGTCACGATCCGACCTCCCCCTTCAAAGGGCTAACGGGAGTGTCTGTATGGGTGGCGACCTGGTAGGCCCGTCGTCGCGGGTGCCGGACCTGCCCGTCGCTGTGTAATTGGCACTCGGCAGTGCTGAGTGCCAGATCTGAGACTAGGACGGAGTTAGCACTCGGTCAAGCGGAGTGCCAATGCCGCGCCGGGCGCGGCGTTGACCCGGGCCTTCCCCGGTAGCCTGGAGGCGTCACATTTCGTCGCGTTCGCGAGGAGTGCCGCAGGTGACCGCCGAGCCCCTTCCCGACTGGTTCTACCCGCCGCCGGGCGGCTGGACGGTCGACGATCTGGACCGTCTGCCTCCTGACGCGCCCCGGTTCGAGCTGATCGACGGAGCGCTCATCATGATGTCGCCGCAGACCGACTTTCACAGTGTTGTGATGCGGCGGCTGGCCAACGCCATGGAGGACGCGATCCCCGACGAGTCGGACAACCTGCGCGTGGTGACCGAGATGACGGTCAGGCTGGGCCGGCGACAGGGGCCCGAGCCTGACATTCTGCTCGTCGACGCCCCTCTCGATGACAAGCGCACGAACTACCTGCCCGGGGAAGTCGTCCTCGCCATCGAGATCGTCTCGGACGAGTCCGAGGAACGCGACCGCGAGACCAAGCCGACCAAGTACGCCGAAGCGGGTATCCGGCACTTCTGGCGGGTGGAGAACGAGGACGGCAGCCCGGTCGTCCATGTCTACGAGCTCGACGAGGCGACCGCCCGCAGGCCGGCCGTGTACGTCCCCACCGGCATCCACCGGGGCAAGCTCGACGTACCCGTGCCGTTCCCCATGGGCGTCGACCTCACCACGCTGTACCGGAAGCGGCCTCCGCGACAATAGGCACGTGGATCTTGACGCGTTCTCCGCCCTCCTGACCGCCGAGGGGCAGGCCCTGCTCGCCTCCCTCCGGGACTACGACCCCGGCACGGAGCTGGCGACGGCCACCCGGCTGCGCCGCACGCACCCGGCGGGGCTGGTGTCGGCGGCCCTGGGGATGGCCCGGCTGCGGCAGCGGGCGGCGGCCAAGTTCGGCGAGGACGCGTACCGGATGTACTTCACGCCCGACGGCGTGGAGCAGGCGACCCGAACCACCGTCGCCGAGTACCGCGCCGGGCGGTTCACCGCGCTGGGTGTACGGCGGCTGGCCGACCTGTGCTGCGGGATCGGCGGTGACGCGATCGCGCTGGCCCGGGCCGGCATCGAGGTGCTGGCCGTCGACCGGTCGCCGCTGACCTGCGCGGTCGCCCGGGCCAACGCGGAGGCCCTGGGGCTGGCCGGGCTGATCGAGGTGCGCTGCGCCGATGTCACGGAGGTCGCCACACAGGCGTACGACGCGGTCTTCGTCGACCCGGCCCGCCGGGGCGGCCGGGGGCGGATCTTCGACCCTGAGGCGTACTCGCCGCCGCTGTCCTGGGCGGTGGAGGCGGCGCGCAAGGCTCCGTACGCGGCGCTGAAGATCGCGCCCGGGGTGCCGCACGAGGCCGTCGCGGACGAGGCCGAGGCGGAGTGGATCTCCGACCACGGCGACGTGAAGGAGGCGGTGCTGTGGTTCGGCACCGCACCGGGGGCCCGGCGGGCGACGCTGCTGCCGGGCACCGCCTCGCTGCTGGGCCGGGGCCTGCCGGACCCGGCGGTGCGGGAGGTGGGGCGGTGGCTGTACGAGCCGGACGGCGCCGTGATCCGGGCGCACCTCGTGGCGGAGGTGGCGCAGGCCGTGGGCGGCGGGCTGATCGACTCGACGATCGCCTATGTGACGGCGGACGAGCTGCGGCCGGTGCCGTACGCGAGCGCGTACGAGATCACCGATGTGCTGCCGTTCGGCCTCAAGCGGCTCAAGGCGCTGGTGCGGGAGCGCGGGATCGGGGTGCTCACCGTCAAGAAGCGCGGCTCGGCCGTGGAGCCCGAGGAGCTGCGCCGCCGGGTGAGGCCGCAGGGACCGGCCTCCGCGACGGTCTTCCTGACCCGGGTCGCGGGCGCCCCGAGCATGCTGCTGGGGCGGCCGGCGGCTACATCAGGCCCAGGCCGGTGACGAGCATCGCGAGGAGCACGGTCAGCGTCCAGCCGAGCACATGCTCCAGCAGCTTGACGCCGTCGTCACCCGAGGGGCCACCGGTACGCGCGCGGGGCGCCGTCATTTCTGTCATGCGGCGAGCCTAAACACCCATAGCGCCCTTTATGGCCGAAAGTGACCGACCTCATGTGCCGCCTCAGGCCGCCCCGAGCGACTCGAAACGCCAGCGGTGCGGCGGCCGGGCCACCAACTCCGGCGCCGGGGTGGGCAGTTCCGGCAGCTCGGCGTCGTACGGCGCCTCCCACCAGGTGATGACCAGCACACGGTCCCCGGGGGCGGCGAAGGTCTCCCTGCGCAGCGGCGTTCGCGGGAACGCCTGCGCACGCGCCCAGGCCAGGAGTTCGGGGCCGCGGCCGTCGGCGGCGCGGGCCTCCCACATGAGGGCGACGGTCATCGGTGGGCGGGTGCCGGGGCCGGGACGGACGCCGGGGCGGGGACGGAGATCTCGGTGACCTGGAGCGAGGAGTCGGCCGAGAGGTCGAAGGCGGAGGCGGGCCGGCCACGGGCGACCATCTCCGCGCCGAGGGCGGCGACCATCGCGCCGTTGTCGGTGCAGAGTCCGGGCCGGGGCACCCGCAGCACGATGCCGGCGGCGTCGCAGCGTTCCTGGGCCATGGCGCGCAGCCGGGTGTTGGCGGCGACGCCCCCGCCGATCATGAGGTGGTCGACGCCGTTGTCCCGGCAGGCGCGGACGGCCTTGCGGGTGAGGACGTCGACCACGGCCTCCTGGAACGAGGCCGCGACGTCGGCGACGGGCACGTCCTGGCCGTCACGGCGGCGGCCCTCGACCCAGCGGGCGACGGCGGTCTTGAGGCCGGAGAAGGAGAAGTCGTAGGCCGGGTCGCGGGAGCCGGTCAGGCCGCGCGGGAAGCGGATCGCGGCCGGGTCGCCGTCGCGCGCGTAGCGGTCGACGACCGGGCCGCCGGGGAAGCCCAGCCCCAGCACCCGGGCGACCTTGTCGAAGGCCTCGCCCGCCGCGTCGTCGATGGTCGAACCGAGGGGGCGTACGTCACTGGTGATGTCCGGGGCGAGGAGCAGCGAGGAGTGGCCGCCGGAGACCAGCAGGGCCATCGTCGGCTCCGGCAGCGGCCCGTGTTCGAGCTGGTCGACGCAGATGTGCGAGGCGAGGTGGTTGACGCCGTAGAGCGGCTTGCCGAGCGCGTAGGCGTACGCCTTGGCGGCCGAGACGCCGACCAGCAGCGCTCCGGCGAGCCCGGGGCCGGCCGTGACCGCGATGCCGTCGAGGTCGGCGGCGGTGACCCCGGCGGTCTTCAGGGCGCGCCGGATGGTGGGGACCATCGCCTCCAGGTGGGCGCGGCTGGCGACCTCGGGGACGACGCCGCCGAAGCGGGCGTGCTCGTCGACGCTGGAGGCGATGGCGTCGGCGAGGAGGGTGTGGCCGCGGACGATGCCGACGCCGGTCTCGTCGCAGGAGGTCTCGATGCCGAGGACGAGGGGCTCGTCAGCCATGGGTGTCGTTTCCTTTCGGGCTCTGCGCACGGCGCATGACGAGGGCGTCGACGTTGCCGGGCTGGTAGTAGCCCTTGCGGAAGCCGATCGGCTCGAAGCCGAAGCGCTCGTAGAGCCGTTGGGCGCGGGAGTTGTCGACGCGTACTTCGAGCAGCACCTCGTGGCACTCGAAGGCGGAGGCCTGGTGCAGCAGTTCGGCCAGCAGGCGGCCGCCGAGGCCGGTGCCCCACTGGTCGCGGGCGGCCGCGATGGTCTGGACGTCGCCGGTGCCGGCGACGGCGGCGAGCCCGGCGTAGCCGACGAGGCGGGAGTCCTGTTCGGCCACGATGTAGTGCCGGGTCGCGGACGGGTGCCGGGCGTCGGCCAGTTCGGACCAGAACATGCCGCGCGACCAGGCGTCCTCGGGGAAGAGGGTGTGCTCCAGCTCCATCACCGGGTCGAGGTCCCACCAGCGCATCTCGCGCAGTACGGCGGTCACTTGGGCAGGACCGCCTTGTACCCGGCGGGCACCTGGGCGTCCGGGCGGCGCAGGTACAGCGGAAGCGCGGGGAGGAACTCCTCGCCCGCCTCCAGCCTGACGGCGGCGAGCGCGGCCAGCGCGCCGGCGGACTGGTGGACGGGGAAGCCCGGCCGCAGGCCCGTGAAGACCTCCGGGTAGAGCTCGGCGCCGTGGCCCACCGCGGGGAGCCCCGCCACCTGTCCGGCGATGTCGGCGGGGCGGTCGACGGCTGGGCCGGTGGCGCGGCCGAGGTGGTGGTCGTAGCGCGCCCAGTAGACCTCCTTGCGGCGGGCGTCGGTCGCGACGACGAACGGTTCGTCGAGACCGGCGGCGTACGCGAGGCCGTCCAGCGTGCAGACGCCGTGCACCGGGACGCCGAGCACGTCGCCGAGGGCGGCGGCGGTCACCAGTCCGACCCGCAGCCCCGTGTAGGGGCCGGGGCCGACGCCGACCACAATGCCGGTGACGGCGTCGAGCTTGGTACCGGCTTCGCGCAACACCCGGTCGACGGCGGGCATCAGCAGTTCTCCGTGACGCCGGGCGTCGACCTGGGTGGACTCGGCGAGCACGTGCCGCCCGTCGTGGAGCGCGGCGGTGACGGCGGGCGTGGCGGTGTCGAAGGCGAGGAGCAGCACGGTGCCAAGCCTACGGCTCGCACCGGCTGCTAACGTCGGCACCGTTACCGCATGACAGCATGCGAGGAGCGGAGGAGCGCGCACCGTGGCAAGGATCGGTTCGGGGATCATCGTGGCCGGTCTCACCGCGGGAGCCCTCGCCGGGGTCTGTGTCCTCGCCGTTCAGGCCTCCGGGACCGCCCCCGACGTCACCGCGGGGGCGCCCGCCGCCTCGGCGTCGCCCGGCGCCTCGGCCTCGGCCTCCTCCTCGCCCTCGCGTCCCAAGGCCGCACATCCGCTTCCCGGCGGCTCCGGCGGCGGCCTGCGGGTGGTCTACTCGCTGGCCGGCGACCGGGTCTGGCTGGTCGGCGACAACGGCAAGGTGGCACGGACGTACACCGTGGTGCCCGGCACGGTCGACCCCGCCAAGGGGACGTACACCGTGACCTCGCGTACCAAGGCCGGAACGGGGGGCGACGGGGTGGCCATCGAGCACGTCGTGCGCTTCGCGACCTCCGGCGGTGTGATCATCGGCTTCAGCGCGGCCGAGGACGGCTCGCTGCCCTCGCCCGACCCCTCCCAGCAGACCGGCGGCATCCGGGAACGGCGGTCGGACGGCTCCGCGTTGTGGGAGCTGGCGACCGTCGGCACCAAGGTCGTCGTGGTCGGCTGATTCCACCGAAGGAGTGAACGCGCTACGCCGCGTCGCTCTCCTCCTCGCCGTCCGCCGGGGGCTCCGCGCGGGTGGGCGGTGTGCAGATCGCGCTGGCGGCCGGGGCCGCCGCGAGCAGATCACGCACCGAATAGCAGCCGGGCGCCGGGTGGGCGCCGACCGCGTCCGTGGTGCCTTGGGCCGACATGCGTGCCTCCTGGGGCAGACGTGGTTAGGTAGCCCTAACCAACTCTCTGGCTCCAGAAGAACACGGGAGGGCCGCACCGCGCAACATCTTCCCGACAGTCTGTCGGAACAACGCCCGGACCAGGTCCCGGACCAGGTCCAGGCCCAAGTCCGGGCTCGGGGTCCCAACGCCGATCCGGGCTCCAAGCCCCGGCCCAGGACCGGCCCAGGACCGGTTCCGGCCCCGGCCCCGGCCCCGGCCCCGGTCAGCGTGCCAGCGCCACCGACAGGTCGCTGCCCGCCCAGCGCGGCCCCACGCCGGTGACCGTCACCTGGCGCACGTCGTGGTCGTCGGCGCCCGGCTCGACCTCGCCGACCGCGCGGTGGATGAGGACCTGCAGCCGCGCCTCCGCCAGCTCCTCGACCTTGCCCTCGCCCCACTCCACGACGACCACCGACTCCGGCAGCGACACATCGAGGTCGAGGTCCTCCATCTCGTCGAGGCCGCCGCCCAGCCGGTAGGCGTCCACATGCACCAGCGCCGGACCGGCGCCCAGCGACGGATGCACCCGGGCGATCACGAACGTCGGTGAGGTGACCGCGCCCCGGACCCCGAGCCCCTCCCCCAGCCCGCGTGTCAGGGTCGTCTTGCCGGCTCCGAGCTCGCCGCTGAGCAGGACCAGGTCACCCGGTGCCAGCAGGCCGGCGAGCCGGCGGCCGAGGTCCTTCATCTGCTCGGGGGTCGTGACAGTGATGCGTGCCGCAGCGTCTTCCATGTGCCCGAATGCTACGCGCCGAGCACGCTGTCCCCGGCGTTCCGGTCCGTCGCGGCGAGCTCCCGAAGGGCCTGCGGGAGCGGCGCGCGGGCCACGTCGGCCGCCTCCGCGAGCAGCGCGGCCAGCCACCCGTTGACGAGCTCGGGGTACTCCAGCATGACCAGGTGCCCGGCGCCGGGGACCACCACCAGCTCGGTGTCCGGCAGCCGTTCCGCGATGGCGCGGCTGTGCTCGCTCGGGGTCAGCAGATCCTTGTCGCCGGCCAGCACCAGCCCCGGGAGGCCGTCCAGCACGTCCAGCGCCTCATCCTTCTCGTGCTCGGTGAAGGCCGGATAGAACTCCGCCACCACGTCGATGGGCGTCGACTCGATCATCCGCTCCGCGAACCGCACCACCGCCGGATCCACGTCGTCGGACCCGAACGAGTACCGCTTGACGATCCCCGCGAAGAGGTCGGCGGTCGCCCGCCGGCCCCGCTCCACCAGGTCCACCTGCGTGCCCAGCAACTTCAGCACACCCGGTGCCAGCGCGCGCAGCGCCCGCGCCCCGGCCGCCGGCAGGCCGAGGGTGACCGAGGCCAGCTTCCCGGAGGACGTACCGACGAACGCGACCCCGGCCACCCGCTCGTGGATCAGCTCGGGGAACTGCTCGGCCAGCGCCATGATCGTCATCCCGCCCATCGAGTGCCCGACGAGCACCAGCGGCCCCTCCGGGGCGGCGGCGTCGATGACCCGCTTCAGGTCGCGGCCCAGCTGGTCGATGGTGCCCGGCGCGCCGCCGGCCTGGTCCCGGCCGCGCTCGGAGCGGCCGTGGCTGCGCTGGTCCCAGTAGACGGCCCGGACGATGCCGCGCAGCGCGGCCCGCTGGAAGTGCCAGGCGTCCTGGTTGAGGCAGTAGCCGTGGCTGAAGACCAGCGTCAGCGGCGGCGCCGACCCGCCCGCCCCGCCGCGCCGGAACAGCCCGCTCCAGCGCCGTACGGGGGCCGCGGCCACGTCCGCCGGCGAGGCGTCGGCCTCCTCGGTCTCGTAGTACAGCTCGGTGCCGTCCTCGGCCGCCACCCGGCCCGGCGTCCCCCGCAGACTGCCGTACGGGCCCGTGGAGTCCAGGGCCAGCCGGGCCTTGCGGCGGATGCCCCGCCCCACCGTCGCCCGCTCCAGGGCGACACCGGCCGCGGCGCCCGCCGCGACCACGCCGATGGCGGCGCCCACGAAGCCGGCCCTGGACCACCGGCCCCCCGCCACGGCCTCCACCACCTCCTGAAGGCCCTGTATCCCCTGTATCCCCTGTATCCCCTGTATCCCCTTGGTTCCCTGCGTCACAGGGGTGGTGCCACTGTCGTTCATGTCGCTGTCGCTGCTCCCCTTCGGCTACGCGCTACTTACCCACGTAGACGCGCGGCACCCGGGTCCCGATCCGAGTGACGATCTCGTACGCGATGGTGCCCGCCGCCCGCGCCCAGTCCTCGGCGGTCGGCTCCCCCTGGTCACCCGGACCGAACAGTAGTGCCTCGTCCCCCGCCCGGGCGGCGTCCCCGCCCAGGTCGACCACGAACTGGTCCATGGCCACCCGCCCGGCCACCGTGCGCCACTTGCCGGCCACCAGCACCGGGCCGGTGTTCGAGGCGTGGCGCGGGACGCCGTCCGCGTAGCCGGCCGGGACCAGGGCGAGGGTCGTCTCGCCGGGGGTGACGTAGTGGTGCCCGTACGACACGCCGTGACCGCCGGGGGCGGTCTTGACCAGCGCGAGACGCGCGCCCAGGGTCATCACCGGCCGCAGCCCGAAGTCGGCGGGGCCGCCCAGCTGCGGGACCGGGGAGATGCCGTACACCGCGACACCGGTACGGACCATGTCGTAGTGCGACTCGGGAAGGGTGAGCGTCGCCGGGGAGTTGGCGATGTGCCGCACCCGCGGACGCAGGCCCGCCGCCCGCGCGGTGGCCAGGCTCTGCTCGTACGCGCCGAGCTGGGCGGCGACGGAGGGGTGGCCGGGCTCGTCGGCGCAGGCGAAGTGCGACCAGACGCCGGTCACCCGGATCAGGCCGTCGCGCTCGGCGGTGCGGGCGGCCGCGGTGAGTTCCGGCCAGTCGGCGGGCTGGGCGCCGCCCCGGCCCAGGCCGGTGTCCGCCTTCAGGTGCACCTGGGCGGTACGGCCGGCCTCACGGGCGGCCCGCGTCACCTCGCGCAGGGCCCACAGCGCGCTGACGGACACGTCGATGTCCGCCTCGATCGCGGCCCGCCACGGCCCGCCGGGCGTCCACAGCCAGCACAGCACGGGCGCGTCGATACCGGCCGCCCGCAGGGCCAGCGCCTCCTCCGGGGTCGCCGTGCCCAGCCAGGACGCGCCGCCCTCCAGCGCCGCGCGGGCGCACGGCACGGCACCGTGGCCGTACGCGTCCGCCTTCACCACGGCCATCAGCGCCGAGCCGCGGGCGCGGGCGCGCAGCGCCGCCACGTTGGCCCGCAGCGCCGTCAGATCGATCTGCGCCCAGGCGCGCAAGCCTTCACTTTCACGTTCCATCGCGCCAAGTGTCCCTTATCCGCATGTCCGCGCGATTGAATGGGGCACCATGAGGCACGCGTACAGCGTAGAGACGGTACGGAGCGCCGAACGGGCGCTCATGGCTCGCCTGCCCGAGGGCACCCTGATGCAGCGCGCCGCCGCAGGGCTCGCGGCGGCCTGCGCGGCGGCCTTGGGCGGTGTGTACGGCGCCCGGGTGGTCGTCCTGGCCGGCAGCGGCGACAACGGCGGTGACGCCCTCCACGCCGCCGCCCGGCTCGCCCGGCGCGGCGCCGCCGTCACGGCCGTCCTGCTCACCCCGGAACGGGCCCACCCCGGCGGACTGGCCGCGCTCCGGGCCGCCGGGGGCCGCACGGCCGCCCCGGAGCGGGCCGCGGCGCTCCTCGCGCGGGCGGATCTGGTGCTGGACGGCATCGTGGGCATCGGCGGCAAGGGCGGGCTGCGCCCGGAGGCGGCGCCACTGGCGGAGGCGGCCCGCGCCTCGGGCGCGGTCGTGGTGGCGGTCGACCTGCCCAGCGGGGTCGACGCCGACACCGGCGAGGTGCACGGCGCGGCGGTCCGGGCGGACCTGACGGTGACCTTCGGCGCCTACAAGCCGGGGCTGCTCGTCGACCCGGCCGCCGGGTACGCCGGCGCCCTGCGGCTCATCGACATCGGCCTCGGCGCGACGGTCCCGCGGGTCGCCGGGTTCGAGGCCCTGCAGCACGCCGACGTCGCCGCGCTGCTGCCCCGCCCCACCGGGGAGAGCGACAAGTACCGGCGGGGCGTCGTCGGTGTCGTCGCCGGTTCGGAGCGGTACCCGGGCGCCGCCGTGCTGGCCGTCGCGGGCGCCCTGCGGGGCGGCGCGGGCGCCGTACGGTACGTCGGGCCCGGCGCGGAGGCGGTGCTCGCCCGCTTCCCCGAGACGCTGGTGTCGGCCGGGCCGCCCGGGAAGGCCGGCCGCGTCCAGGCCTGGGTGGTCGGCCCCGGCCTCGGCGACGGGACCCAGGCCCACCGGGCCGTCCAGGACGTCCTGGCCTCCGACGTCCCCGTCCTGGTCGACGCGGACGGCCTGCGGCTGCTCGACCGCGACACCGTACGGTCCCGGTCCGCCGCGACCCTGCTCACCCCGCACGCCGGGGAGGCCGCCGCGCTGCTCGGCGTCCCCCGGGAGGAGGTCGAGGGCGCCCGGCTGGCCTCCGTACGGGCCCTGGCCGAGCGGTACGGGGCCACCGCCCTGCTCAAGGGCTCCACCACGCTGGTCGCCGCCCCCGGCGCCGGGCGCCCGGTCCGCGTCAACCCCAGCGGTACGCCCTGGCTCGCCACCGCGGGCAGCGGCGACATCCTCTCCGGCCTCACCGGCTCCCTGCTCGCCTCCGGCCTGGACGCCCTGGACGCCGCGTCCGTCGGCGCCTACCTCCACGGGCTGGCCGCCCGCATCGCCTCCGGCCCGCCGGGCGCGCCGGTAGCCGCGCTGGACGTGGCCCTGGCACTGCCGGACGCGTGGCGCGACGTGCGGCGCGACACGCGGGGCGACACGCGGGGCGACACGCGGGCCTGACCGCCCTCGCCCCCGCGTCGGGGGCAGGGCGTCCCGCCTGAGGCCGGGGGTGGGGGCACCTCCCGGCGTCCGGTGCTGTGACCGGGTTGGTTCACCGGGTCCGTCCGGCGGATCCTGGTGGAGTCCGGGGCGGGGAGTCCGGGGCGCGGGGAGTCCGGGGCGCGGCCCGGGTCAGGCCTCCGCGACGACCACCGCCGAGGCGACGCCCGCGTCATGGCTCAGGGACACGTGCCAGGTCCGTACGCCGAGCGCGGCGGCCCGCGCCGCCACCGTTCCCCGCACCAGCAGCCGCGGCTGCCCGGAGTCCTCGGTGACGATCTCCGCGTCCGTCCACAGCAGCCCGGCGGGGGCGCCCAGCGCCTTCGCCAG
This sequence comes from Streptomyces sp. RLA131, assembly GCF_056270125.1. NCBI lineage: Bacteria > Bacillati > Actinomycetota > Actinomycetes > Kitasatosporales > Streptomycetaceae > Streptomyces > Streptomyces sp. RLA131. Next base: position 4,967,552 of record NZ_JBWDOQ010000002.1, on the reverse strand, counting down.
GGCCTCCTTGGCCGCGAAGCGGGCGGCCAGCGAGGCCACACCTCGCCGCGCGCCGCCCGGCAGGTACAGCTCGCCCGTCACGAACAGCCGGTCCGCCATGCCGGGCGTACGCTCCAGCGCCGCGGCGAAGCGGCTGATCTCCGCGACATCGATTCCGACTCCGATGATCACTCGTTCACTCCACGGTCACCGACTTGGCCAGGTTGCGGGGCTGGTCGACCTCATTGCCGCGGGCGGTGGCCAGCTCGCAGGCGAAGACCTGGAGCGGCACGGTGGCGACCAGCGGCTGGAGCAGCACGGGGGTGGCCGGCACCCGCACCAGGTGGTCGGCGTAGGGGACGACCGCCTCGTCGCCCTCCTCGGCGATGACGATGGTCCGGGCGCCCCGGGCCCGGATCTCCTGGATGTTGGAGACGATCTTGTCGTGCAGGACGGACCGCCCGCGCGGCGAGGGCACGACCACCACGACCGGCAGGTCCTTCTCGATCAGCGCGATCGGCCCGTGCTTGAGCTCGCCCGCGGCGAAGCCCTCGGCGTGCATGTACGCCAGCTCCTTGAGCTTGAGCGCGCCCTCCAGGGCCACCGGGTAGCCGACGTGCCGCCCCAGGAAGAGCACCGTGTTCTTGTCCTTGAGCGAACGGGCCAGCTCCCGCACCGGTTCCATGGTGGCCAGTACCTCCTCCACCTGCCGGGCGACCCCGGACAGCTCCCGCACCACCGCGACCACCTCGTCGCCCCACTTGGTGCCCCGTACCTGCCCCAGGTACAGGGCCACCAGGTAGCAGGCGACGACCTGGGTGAGGAACGCCTTCGTCGACGCGACGGCGACCTCCGGCCCGGCGTGCGTGTAGAGCACGGCGTCGGACTCCCGGGGAATGGTCGAGCCGTTGGTGTTGCAGATGGCCAGCACCCTGGAGCCCTGCTCCCTGGCGTGCCGCAGCGCCATCAGGGTGTCCATGGTCTCCCCGGACTGGCTGATGGCCACCACCAGCGTCCGGGAGTCCAGGATCGGGTCCCGGTAGCGGAACTCGCTCGCCAGCTCCACCTCGCAGGGGATCCGGGCCCAGTGCTCGATGGCGTACTTGGCGATCATCCCGGCGTGGAAGGCGGTGCCGCAGGCGACGATCACGATCTTGTCGGTCTCCCGCAGCACGCCGTCCGGGATCCGCACCTCGTCGAGGGTCAGCCGGCCGCCGGCGTCGATCCGGCCGAGCAGGGTGTCGGCGACGGCCTTGGGCTGCTCGGCGATCTCCTTGAGCATGAAGTAGTCGTAGCCGCCCTTCTCGGCCGCCGAGACGTCCCAGCTGACGTGGTACGGGCGTACGTCGGCGGGCTTGCCGTCGAAGTCGGTCACCGTGACGCGGTCGCGGCGCAGTTCGACGACCTGGTCCTGGCCCAGCTCGACGGCCTCGCGGGTGTGGGCGATGAAGGCGGCGACATCCGAGGCCAGGAAGTTCTCGCCCTCCCCGATGCCCACCACCAGGGGGGAGTTGCGGCGGGCGCCGACCACCACATCGGGCTCGTCGGCGTGCACCGCGACGAGCGTGAACGCGCCGTCGAGCCGCCGGCAGACCAGCCGCATCGCCTCCGCCAGGTCACCGCAGGAGGAGAAGTTCTCGGCGAGCAGGTGGGCGACGACCTCGGTGTCGGTCTCGGACTCCAGGGTGTGGCCCCGTTCGGCCAGTTCCGCCCGCAGCGCGGCGAAGTTCTCGATGATGCCGTTGTGGACGACGGCGACCCGACCGGCGTTGTCCAGGTGCGGATGGGCGTTGGCGTCCGTGGGGCCGCCGTGGGTGGCCCAGCGGGTGTGGCCGATACCGGCGGTACCGGCCGGCAAGGGCCGTTCCTCCAGGACCTTCTCCAGGTTGACGAGCTTGCCGGCCTTCTTGGCCGCGGCCAGGCCGCCGTCGGCGAGCACCGCGACGCCCGCCGAGTCGTAGCCCCGGTACTCCAGGCGTCTGAGACCGGAGATGACCACGTCGAGGGCGGACCCGCCACCCGCATATCCCACGATTCCGCACATGGGGAACAGCGTATGCGCAGGCCCCCGCTCAGTAGCCGCGCTCGATGCGGTCGATCGCCTCCCGCACCAGGCCGAGGTACTCGACCTCCTCGCAGCGCGGTTTGCTGCCCGGCTCGTACATCGCCAGGCAGTCGTCGAGTTCCTCGGTCAGGTCCTCCTCGGGCAGGGTGTCGTTGAGTTCGTCCCTGACCCGCTCCTCGAACTCAGGGCTGTGGTGGGCGTGTCGGGACTTGCGGCCGAACATGCCTGCCCCCTCACGGCGAACCCGCCCGCGACTGCGGCTGCGGCTGTGCGGAGCCTATGAGCCGTACGCCGGAAGGTACAGACCTGGGACGCCCCTGTTCGGACGGACCGGGGCGCCCCAGGGGCGCGTGGCCGGATCCGCGCGCGGCGGGCACCGGCCCGGCCGGCACCGGAGCGGCACCCGAACGGCACCGGAGCGGCCCTGAGGCGACCCCGAGGTGAACCGCGTTCACAGCGGCGCAACAATGGGCCCGTGCCGCAGATGACGACCGCCACCCAGCCGACCCCCTTCGTGGACCTCACCCGCGCCGAGTGGAGCGCGCTGCGCGACCGCACCCCGAACCCCCTCAACGCCGACGAGGTCGAGCGCCTCCGCGGCCTCGGCGACGTGGTCGACCTGGACGAGGTCCGCGACATCTACCTGCCGCTGTCCCGGCTCCTCAACCTCTACGTCGGGGCCACCAGCGGTCTGCGGGGCGCCCTGAACACCTTCCTCGGCGACGCCGGGGGCGGCCACGGCGCCCAGTCCGGCACCCCCTTCGTCATAGGGGTGGCCGGCTCGGTGGCCGTCGGCAAGTCCACCGTCGCCCGCATCCTGCAGGCGGTCCTGGCCCGCTGGCCCGAGCACCCGCGCGTCGAGCTGGTCACCACCGACGGCTTCCTGCTCCCCAAGGCCGAGCTCCAGGCCCGCGACCTGATGTCCCGCAAGGGCTTCCCCGAGTCCTACGACCGCCGGGCCCTCACCCGGTTCGTCGCCGACGTCAAGGCCGGCAAGGCCGAGGTGAGTGCCCCCGTCTACTCCCACCTGATCTACGACATCGTCCCCGGCGAACGCCTCGTGGTCCGCCGCCCCGACATCCTCATCGTCGAGGGGCTCAACGTCCTCCAGCCCGCCCTGCCCGGCAAGGACGGCCGCACCCGGGTCGGCCTCGCCGACTTCTTCGACTTCAGCGTCTACGTCGACGCGCGGACCGAGGACATCGAGCAGTGGTACCTCGCCCGTTTCCGGAAGCTGCGCGAGACCGCCTTCCAGAACCCGCGCTCGTACTTCCACAAGTACACCGAGGTGTCGGAGGAGGAGGCGATGGAGTACGGCCGCCACACCTGGCGGGCCATCAACGAGCCCAACCTCCGTGAGAACGTCCTGCCGACCCGTGGCCGCGCCTCACTCGTGCTCCGCAAGGGTCCCGGCCACAAGGTCCAGCGCCTCTCGCTGCGCAAGCTCTGATCCCGACGCCACCGGCTCCGCCCCGCGCATGGTCCCGGGCCACGTCGCCGGGCGCGGCCTGAGACCAGCGCCCCCCGTAAGCTGCGCGGCATGCTGCACCTGCGGATGATCGTCCCTCCCGACCGCACCGACGACGTCCTCGCCCTCGTCGAGCGGACCGTGGGCACGGCGCACGTCGCCGTACTGCCAGGCGTGGCCCGCAACCCGAGCGGGGACATCGTGCTGTGCGACGTCGCACGCGAGGCGGCGGACGGCCTGCTGCGGAATCTGCGCGAACTCGGGATCGTGGACAACGGGTCGATCGCCGCCGACGACATCGGCCTGTCCCTGTCCCGGCGTGCCGACCAGGCGGAGAAGGAAGCCCCCGGCGAGGGCGTGGACGCCGTCCTGTGGGAGTCGCTCACCGAGGCGACCCAGGAGGAGTCGGCACTGACGGTCACCTACCTGGCGTTCCTGTCGGTCGCGACGATGCTGGCAGCCTGCGGCGTGATGCTGGACAGCTCGATCCTGATCGTGGGCGCGATGGTGGTGGGCCCGGAGTTCGGGCCGCTGGCGGGGGTGTGCACGGGACTGGTGCAGCGTCACCCGCGCCTGGTGTGGCGGTCGTCGGTGGCACTGCTGGTCGGCTTTCCGCTGGCCATGGTGCTGACCGGCGGCTTCAACTTCCTGATGGACCTTCTGGGGGTGTTCAGCCAGTCGGACTTCACCCGGCCGCACCCCTCCACCCAGTTCATCTGGCAGCCCGACGCCAGCTCCTTCGTGGTGGCGTTCCTGGCCGGGATCGCCGGAATCCTCTCCCTGACCTCGTCCAAGTCCGGTGCCCTGGTGGGCGTCGCCATCTCGGTGACCACCGTCCCGGCCGCGGCGAACGCCGCACTCGCCCTGTCGTACGGGGACTTCACCGAGGTCCGGGGCTCCTCGCTCCAGCTCCTGGTCAACCTCGTCGGCATCGTCGTCGCCGGCACACTCACGCTGCTCGCCCAGAAGTGGTTCTGGGCGAGGCAGCGCGCGCGGCTGAAACCGGAAGCGGCCTGAGGGCCTGAGGGCCTGAGGGCCTGAGGGCCTGAGGGCCTAGCCCAGCGCCGACTTCACGACGTCGGCGAGCCGGGCGGCGACCGACCGGGCGTGGTCGATGTCGGCGGCCTCGACCATGACGCGTACCAGCGGCTCGGTGCCGGAGGGGCGCAGCAGCACGCGGCCGGTGGTGCCCAGCTCGCGTTCGGCGTCGGCGACGGCGGCGGTGAGCTCGGGCGAGCCGGCGACCCGGGTCCTGTCCACGTCGCGCACATTGACCAGGACCTGCGGCAGTCGCCGCATCACGCCGGTCAGGTCGGCCAGTGTCCGGCCGGTGGCGGCCACCCGTGCCGCGAGCAGCAGCCCGGTCAGGGTGCCGTCGCCGGTGGTGGCGTGGTCGAGGATGATGACGTGGCCGGACTGCTCGCCGCCGAGGGCGTAGCCGCCGGCCTTCATCTCCTCCAGGACGTAGCGGTCGCCGACGCCGGTCTGGATCAGCTCGATGCCCTCGCGTTCCATGGCCAGCTTGAAGCCGAGGTTGGACATCACGGTGCCGACCACGGTGTCCTTGCGCAGCTCGCCGGCTTCGCGCATGGCCAGGGCCAGTACGGCGAGGATCTGGTCGCCGTCGACCTCCGCGCCCTGGTGGTCCACGGCCAGGCAGCGGTCGGCGTCACCGTCGTGGGCGATGCCCAGGTCGGCGCCGTGCTCGACGACGGCGGCCCTGAGCAGGTCCAGGTGGGTGGAGCCGCAGCCGTCGTTGATGTTGAGCCCGTCCGGCTCGGTGCCGATCGTGATGACGTCGGCGCCGGCCCGCTTGAAGACCTCCGGGGAGACCCGCGCCGCCGCGCCGTGCGCCTCGTCCAGGACGACCCTGAGTCCGTCGAGGCGGTTCGGCAGCACGCCGAGCAGATGGGCCGCGTAGGTCTCGAAGCCCTCTTCGTACGTGCGCACGCGGCCCACGCCGCCACCGGTGGGCCGGTCCCAGGGCGCGCCGGTGCGGTGCTCGTCGTAGACGGCCTCGATCCGGTCCTCCAGCTCGTCGGCGAGCTTGTGGCCGCCCCGGGCGAAGAACTTGATCCCGTTGTCGGGCATCGCGTTGTGGCTCGCGGAGAGCATGACGCCGAGGTCGGCGCCCAGCGCGCCGGTGAGATGCGCCACCGCCGGGGTGGGCAGCACACCGACCCGCAGGACGTCCACGCCCGCGCTGGCCAGCCCGGCCACGAGTGCGGCCTCCAGGAACTCTCCGGACGCCCGCGGATCACGGCCCACCACGGCCACCGGCCGATGGCCCTCGAAGGTGCCCGCCTCGGCGAGCACATGCGCGGCCGCGACCGCCAGTCCGAGCGCCAGCTCGGCCGTCAGATCGGCGTTCGCGACGCCGCGCACACCGTCCGTACCGAAGAGTCGTCCCACAGTGTCTCCTCCGAGCTTTGCCGTGTCGGACCTGGTGAGGAGCGGCCCCTCCCCAGATCCCCGGATATACGTCCGCGTGCCGTCCCCCGGAATACGTACGCCCCGGAGGCGCACAAAGTGCCTCCGGGGCGTACGGCGCGAAAAAGCGAGCGCGTGATTAGCGCTTGCTGTACTGCGGCGCCTTGCGGGCCTTCTTGAGACCGGCCTTCTTCCGCTCGACCGTGCGGTCGTCGCGGGTGAGGAAGCCGGCCTTCTTCAGCGCGGCGCGGTTGTTGTCCGCGTCGGCCTCGTTCAGGGCGCGGGCGACACCGAGACGCAGGGCACCGGCCTGGCCGGAGATGCCGCCGCCGCTGATGCGGGCGACGACGTCGTAACGGCCGTCGAGCTCAAGGATCTTGAACGGCTCGTTGACTTCCTGCTGGTGCACCTTGTTGGGGAAGTAGCCCTCAAGGGTGCGTCCGTTGACCTTCCACTTGCCGGAGCCCGGGATGATCCGGACGCGGGCAACGGACTCCTTGCGACGGCCGGTGCCGGCCGCCGGCTGCGGGTCGCCGAAACGGCCCGCGAGAGACTCGGAGGTGTACTCCTCCGGAATCTCGATGTTCTCGACGATCTCAACGGCCTCAGCGGTCTCGACGTCTTCGACGACGGCCTCGGGGGTGGTCTCAGCCACGATTCTCCTCAGATTGCTTTCTGTGATGTTGGTGGCTGGGACTAGCCCTGCGCGACCTGAGTGATCTCGAACGGAACCGGCTGCTGCGCGGCGTGGGGGTGCTCGGAGCCCGAGTACACCTTCAGCTTCGAGAGCATCTGACGGCCCAGGGTGTTCTTGGGGATCATGCCCTTGATGGCCTTCTCGACGGCCTTCTCCGGGTTCTTGTCCAGGAGCTCGTCGTAGCGGACGGACCGCAGGCCACCCGGGAAGCCCGAGTGACGGTAGGCGAGCTTCTGGGTCCGCTTGTTGCCGGACAGGTGCACCTTGTCGGCGTTGATGATGATGACGAAGTCACCCGTGTCGACGTGGGGCGCGTAATAAGGCTTGTGCTTGCCCCGGAGGAGGTTCGCTGCCTGCGTGGCCAGACGGCCCAGGACAACGTCCTGCGCGTCGATGACGTGCCACTGGCGCTGGACATCGCCGGGCTTGGGGCTGAACGTACGCGCGGTCATAGCCTTCGCTTCTTCAGTGAGTGAGTCCTGACAAGGCCACCCGGACGATCACGACAGTCTTGTCGCCTGCGGCGACGCATACCGCGGGGCGAACACTGGTCATCGGCCCGGTGGACCGGCGTAACGGCCTCTCACGTGAGAACGAGCAAGCCAATACGCATAACGAAATAGCAGAATAGCCGCCGCACCCGGGGCCGGTCAAAACGCGGGCCGCGCAGGGCCCCGGTCACCGCTCCCGGACCACCCGCGACTCGTCCCATACCGGCTCCGTCGCCTCCCGGACCGTACCGTCCGAGCCGAAGACCAGATACCGGTCGAAGGAGCGCGCGAACCACCGGTCGTGGGTCACCGCGACCACTGTCCCGTCGTACGCCTCCAGGCCCTCCTGAAGGGCCTCCGCGGACTCCAGGTCAAGGTTGTCCGTGGGCTCGTCCAGCAGCAGCGCGGTGGTCCCCTGGAGCTCCAGCAGCAGGATCTGGAACCGGGCCTGCTGGCCGCCGGAGAGCTGGTCGAAGCGCTGGTCGCCCTGGCGCTCCAGCTCGTAGCGGCGCAGCGCGCCCATCGCCTTGCCGCGGTCCCGGGCGTGCTCGGTCCACAGGATGTCGACCAGGGTCCGCCCGAGCAGCTCCGGATGGGCGTGGGTCTGGGCGAAGTGCCCGGGCACGACCCGCGCGCCCAGCTTCCAGGCACCGGTGTGCCGCACGTCCTCCCCGGCCAGCAGCCGCAGGAAGTGCGACTTGCCCGAGCCGTTCGACCCCAGCACCGCGACCCGCTCGCCGTAGTAGATCTCCAGGTCGAACGGCTTCATCAGGCCGGTCAGCTCCAGCCGCTCGCAGGTGATGGCCCGCACCCCGGTCCGGCCGCCGGCCAGCCGCATGGAGATGTTCTGCTCCCGCGGCGGCTCCTGCGGCGGCCCGGCGTCCTCGAACCTGCGCAGCCGCGTCTGGGCCGCGTGGTAGCGCGAGGCCAGCTCATGGCTGATGGACGCGGCCTGCTTGAGGCCGAGCACCAGCTTCTTCAGCTTGGCGTGCTCCTCGTCCCAGCGGCGCCGCAGCTCCTCGAAGCGCGCGAACCGCTCCTTGCGCGCGTTGTGGTACGTACCGAAGCCGCCGCCGTGCACCCACACGTCACTGCCGGCCGGGCCCGGCTCCACGCTGATGATCTTCTCCGCCGAGCGGTCCAGCAGCTCCCGGTCGTGCGAGACGAAGAGCACGGTCTTCTTGGTCTGCCGCAGCTGCTCCTCCAGCCACCGCTTGCCGGGGACGTCCAGATAGTTGTCCGGCTCGTCCAGCAGCAGCACCTCGTCGTTGCCGCGCAGCAGCGACTCCAGCACCAGCCGCTTCTGCTCACCGCCGGAGAGCGTCTTCACCTCGCGCCACTGCGCCCGCTCGTACGGCACGCCCAGCGCGGCCATCGTGCACATGTCCCAGACCGTCTCGGCCTCGTAGCCGTGCGCCTCCGCCCAGTCGCTGAGGGCGTGGGCGTACGCCATCTGCGCGGGCTCGTCGTCCTGCGCCATGATCGCCAGCTCGGCCGCGTCCACCGCTGCGGCCGCGGCCCGGATCCGCGGCGGGGCCACCGACACCAGCAGGTCACGTACCGTACGGTCGTCCCGCACCGAGCCCACGAACTGCGGCATCACACCGAGGCCACCACTGACCGTGACCGAACCGCCGTGCGCCTTGAGATCCCCCGCGATGAGCCTCAGCAGCGTCGTCTTGCCCGCGCCGTTGGCCCCGACCAGGGCGACCGCGGCGCCCTCTCCCACCCGGAACGAGACGTCGCCGAGCAGCACCCGTCCGTCCGGCAGGTAGTACTCCAGGTGTGCCGCCTCAACATGTCCCATGGCCTGGATTCTCGTCGGGCCGGCCCGCACCGCCAAACGGGTTTTGGTACCGGGCCCGGCCGATAGAATCCGCGCCATGACTGAAGGGCCACAGCAGCCGCACAACCCCCAGCAGGACCAGTCGGGTTGGCAGGGATGGCAGACCCCCCAGACCCCACAGCACCCGCAGGGGCCGCAGGGGCCGCCCGCCGCGCCCGGCGCGCCCGGCCCGCTCCGCGGCAACATCGTCGGCGATCCGCGGCAGCCCCAGCCCGGGGCGTGGAACGCGCCCGCCGACTGGGCCGCGCCACTCCCCGGCCAGGGCACCCGCGGCCCCTCCGCCCCCGTGCCGCCCCCGGTGGCCGAGCCCGACTGGTCCGCGCTGGCCGAGGAGTCCGCGGCCCGCGCCCGGCGCCGCAGGCTGATGATGGCCGGCGGCGGCGTCCTGGCGGTCGCCGCGATAGCCGGCATCGTCGCGACCGCCGTCGTGACCTCGGGCCACAAGGACCCGGAGGCCTCCCCCACCACCTCCACCACGCCCACCGAGGCCCTGCCCCCGCAGCCGTCCTTCCCGTCCGTCAGCCCCGCCCCGACGTACAACTCCCTGGACTTCATCTCCAGCGCCAAGAAGGACACCGCCCCGCTCGGCGTCAACACGCTCTTCCCCGGCACGTCGCTGTCCATGGCCCAGGGCGCGCGCAAGTACACCAAGACCGCCTCGGCCGCGACCGCTTCCTGCTCCACCGCCACCTCGGCCGCCCTCGCGGCGCTGCTGAAGCAGAACGGCTGCCGCCAGTTCTTCCGCGTGACCTATGTGCGCGGCACCGTGGCCGTCACCGTCGGTGTCGCCGTCTTCGACAACGCCTCCGCCGCCGACCGGACCAAGACCAAGGTGCGGCCGGCCCAGCAGTACATCCTGCCGCTGGCGGGCGGCGGGCAGGGCACGTTCTGCCACGCCACCGCGTGCCGCATGACCGCCAACGCCAAGGGCCGCTACGCCTACTTCACCATCGCCGGGCTGAGGAACAACCAGGCGCTCACCGCCTCGGACACCCTGGCCCGGCAGGCCGGCACCGACGGCGGCGCCTACGCCTTCTCCCGTATCGTCCAGCGCGGCCGGGACGCGGTCGCCTCAGCGATCGCCAGCCCCGCCGCATCCTGACGCCGGCAGCGTGCGCAGATTGCGGGCCTCCCGGTTGCGGGCGGCCAGCAGCTCGTCGGCCGGGTAGCCGACCTCCTCCAGGGTGAGGCCGTGCGGCCGCACCACGTTGACGGCGGAGTGCCGCACGCGCCCGGCCAGCACCTCGCCGGGGAAGCCCACGGCGCGGTGGCCGTCGCCGACCAGGATCATCGCGCCGACCAGGGCCCGCACCATGTTGTGGCAGAAGGCGTCGGCCCGTACGGTCGCGACGGCCAGCCCGGTCGCCGGGTCCCGCTCCCAGTAGAGCTCCAGCAGGGTGCGGATGGTCGTCGCGCCCTCACGCTTCTTGCAGTAGGCGGCGAAGTCGTGCTCGCCCAGCAGCAGCTTCGCGGCCTCGTTCATCACGGCGACGTCCACCGGCCGGTCGTGCCACAGCACATGCCCCCGCAGCAGCGGGTCGACCCCGCCCTGGTGGTCGCCCACCCGGTACGCGTAACGCCGCCAGATCGCCGAGAAGCGCGCGTTGAAGCCGTACGGGGCCTCGCCGACCCGCCACACCCGTACGTCCCAGGGCAGCCGCCCCGCCAGCCGCCGCAGCAGCTTGCCGCCCTCCGCCGCCCACACCTGCTCCGGGAGGTCGACATGGGCGACCTGGCCCCGGGCGTGGACCCCGGCGTCGGTGCGGCCGGCCACCGTCAGGTCGACCGGTCCGGGCAGCCGCAGCACCGTGGAGATCGCGGACTCCAGCTCCCCCTGGACGGTCCGCCGGGTCCGCTGCTTGGCCCAGCCGGAGAACTCGGCCCCGTCGTAGGCCAGGTCCAGCCGCACCCGTACGAAGCCGGGCTCTACCTCATCGCTCACGCCGGTGATCCTCTCAGCAGACGGAAAAGGGCCCGCACCGCCCCGGAGGGCGATGCGGGCCCGGACAACCCTGGATCAGGCGTCCTTGGACTCCTCGGCGGGGGCCTCGTCCTCGACGACCTCGTCGGTCGTCTCGGCCTTGGCCTCCTCGGACTCCTTCACCGCGCGCTTGGTGGCGGCCTCGGCCTCACCGGTCGCCTCCTGGGCGACGGTCAGGGCCTCCACCAGCTCGATGACCGCCATCGGGGCGTTGTCGCCACGACGGTTGCCGATCTTGGTGATGCGGGTGTAGCCACCGGGGCGGTTCTCGTACCGCGGGGCGATCTCGGTGAAGAGCGTGTGGACGATGCCCTTGTCCGTGATCGACTGCAGCACCAGGCGACGGTTGTGGATGTCGCCCTTCTTCGCCTTGGTGATCAGGCGCTCCGCGACCGGGCGCAGCCGGCGCGCCTTGGCCTCGGTGGTGGTGATACGGCCGTGCTCGAAGAGCGACTTCGCGAGGTTCGCGAGAAGCAGCTTCTCGTGCGCGGCGCTGCCGCCCAGACGGGCACCCTTGGCGGGCTGAGGCATGGTGTTTCTCCTAGTGATCTGCGCCGGCCGTACCAGGTACCGGCGTCAGGGCCCCGCAGGCGATTACCCGCGGGCAGAAATCAGGTAAGGCGGGTGAGCCTCAGTACTGCTCGGTCTCCACGAAGCCCGCGTCCGCGTCGTCGTCGGCGCCGAAGGCGTCGGCGGCGGCGGTCGGGTCGAATCCGGGCGGGCTGTCCTTGAGGGCCAGGCCCATGCCGGCCAGCTTCGCCTTGACCTCGTCGATCGACTTCGCACCGAAGTTGCGGATGTCGAGCAGGTCCGCCTCGCTGCGGGCCACGAGCTCGCCCACGGAGTGGATGCCCTCGCGCTTGAGGCAGTTGTACGACCGGACGGTGAGTTCGAGCTCCTCGATCGGGAGCGCGAGGTCCGCCGCCAGAGCGGCGTCCGTCGGGGACGGGCCCATGTCGATGCCCTCGGCGTCGACGTTGAGCTCGCGGGCCAGGCCGAAGAGCTCGACCAGGGTCTTGCCGGCCGAGGCCATCGCGTCACGCGGGCGCATGGCCTGCTTGGTCTCGACGTCGACGATCAGCTTGTCGAAGTCGGTGCGCTGCTCGACACGGGTCGCCTCGACCTTGTACGTGACCTTGAGCACGGGCGAGTAGATGGAGTCGACCGGGATACGGCCGATCTCCTGGCCCTGCTGCTTGTTCTGCACCGCGGAGACATAGCCGCGACCGCGCTCGACGGTCAGCTCCATCTCCAGCTTGCCCTTGGCGTTCAGGGTGGCCAGAACCAGGTCGGGGTTGTGCACCTCGACACCGGCCGGGGGCGCGATGTCGGCGGCGGTGACCACACCCGGGCCCTGCTTGCGCAGGTACATCACGACCGGCTCGTCGTGCTCCGAGGAGACGACCAGCTGCTTGATGTTGAGGATGAGGTCGGTCACGTCCTCCTTGACGCCCGGCACGGTGGTGAACTCGTGCAGGACACCGTCGACCCGGATGCTGGTGACAGCGGCGCCGGGGATCGAGGAGAGGAGCGTACGGCGGAGGGAGTTGCCGAGGGTGTAGCCGAAGCCCGGCTCCAGCGGCTCGATCACGAACCGGGAGCGGAATTCGTCGACGACCTCTTCGGTCAACGAGGGGCGCTGAGCGATCAGCATGTTGTGTCAGACCTTCCAGTCTTCGGCACCCACTATTTGATGCCGTAAGTACAGACTACGGGCGGTACGGCGCTTACACGTCGTACCGCCCGTAAACGCATCGCGACCCGGAGGGTCAGACGCGGCGGCGCTTCGGCGGACGGCAGCCGTTGTGCGGGGTGGGAGTGACGTCCTGGATCGAACCGACCTCCAGGCCGGTGGCCTGGAGCGAGCGGATCGCGGTCTCACGGCCGGAGCCGGGACCCTTGACGAACACGTCCACCTTGCGCATGCCGTGCTCCTGCGCGCGACGGGCGGCCGACTCGGCGGCCATCTGCGCGGCGAACGGAGTGGACTTGCGCGAGCCCTTGAAGCCGACGTGGCCGGCGGAGGCCCAGGAGATCACGTTGCCGGACGGGTCCGTGATCGAGACGATGGTGTTGTTGAACGTGCTCTTGATGTGGGCGTGCCCATGAGCGACGTTCTTCTTTTCCTTGCGGCGCACCTTCTTGGCAGCGCCCTGGCGACCCTTGGGGGGCATGAATTGACTCCAGAGGGGAGGTGGTCGGTCCTACAGCGAAGACCGCTGAGCGTGGTCCGCTGAGGACTACTTCTTGCCCGGCTTCTTCTTACCGGCGATGGCGCGACGCGGGCCCTTGCGGGTGCGGGCGTTGGTGTGGGTGCGCTGACCGTGGACCGGCAGGCCGCGGCGGTGACGCAGACCCTGGTAGCAGCCGATCTCGACCTTGCGGCGGATGTCCGCCTGGACCTCGCGGCGGAGGTCACCCTCGGTCTTGTAGTTGGCGTCCACGTACTCGCGGATCTTGACGAGGTCTTCCTCGGCAAGGTCGCGGACACGGGTGTCCGGGTTCACACCGGTGTTCTTCAGGGTCTCCTGGGCACGGGTGCGACCGATGCCGAAGACGTAGGTGAGGGCGATCTCCACGCGCTTTTCGCGCGGGATGTCAACGCCCGAGATGCGTGCCACTGACTGGCTCCTGGGTAGCGTCGGAGGTCTTCCGCAGCACCGTTCCCGGGCGATACCGTCCGGGTCCCCGGCCTCCGCCGGGGGTGTCATCCCCTTCGCGCCGGGGATGGGTGTCTGCGTATCTGCATGGTGTGCGTCGCGCGAAGAACTGCGGGTCGTGCAGGGGGGTCGTGCGTCAGCCCTGGCGCTGCTTGTGGCGCAGGTTGTCGCAGATGACCATGACCCGACCGTGGCGGCGGATCACCTTGCACTTGTCGCAGATCTTCTTGACGCTCGGCTTGACCTTCATGGGATTCAGGTTCTCCGGGTCGTGAGATCTACTCGTTGCTACTTGTAGCGGTAGACGATCCGTCCGCGCGTCAGGTCGTAGGGAGACAGCTCCACGACGACCCGGTCATCCGGGAGGATACGGATGTAGTGCATCCGCATCTTGCCGCTGATGTGCGCGAGGACCTTGTGACCGTTCTGGAGTTCCACCTTGAACATTGCGTTCGGGAGAGACTCGATAACGGTGCCCTCGATCTCGATGGCGCCTTGCTTCTTGGCCATGTCCTGCTTTCGGGATCGACTACCTTGATCGGCTCACACAAACACGCAGGCATGCGAGAGCCGACGTGTCAGTCTACGTCAGCCCATCCCGAAAGACGAATCCGTGCCCAACACCATGCCCCACCGTCAAGATCATTAAGCCGGAACCAGGAACGGGGCTCGCTCCGGCCGGCGACACGGACTCACGCCGGCGGATCGGGCGCCGCCGTCACACCGGCCCCTCCCCCGTGCCACCCTCGCGCATTCGGCGCCGGAGCGCCTCACAGGCTTCGCGCGACTGCGCCGGCCTCCGGCCGGCGACACGGACTCACGCCAGCGGATCGGGCGCCGCCGTCACGCCGTACTCGGCGAGCTTGGCCTTGCCGCCGTCCACCGCGGTCAGCACCAGGGGGCCCTCTTCCGTCAGGGCGATGGAGTGCTCCCAGTGCGAGGACCAGGTGCCGTCGTTGGTCTTGACGGTCCACTCGTCCTCAAGCACGTGGGTGAGCGGGGTGCCCAGGCTCACCATGGGCTCGATGGCCAGGCAGAGCCCGGGGACCAGCCGGATGCCGCGGCCGCGCTTGCGGTTGACGTAGTTCAGCAGGTGGGGGTCCATGTGCATGGCGGTGCCGATGCCGTGGCCGCCGTACTCCTCGATGATCCCGTACTTGCCGCCGCCGGGCTTGGGCTGGCGGCGGATGTAGGTCTCGATGGCCCGGGAGATGTCGACCAGGCGGTCGCCCTTGCGGAACGCGGCGATGCCGGCCCACATGGACTCCTCCGTGACGCGGCTGAGCTCGACCAGCTCGGGGGCGTGTCCGCTGCCGACGAACGCGGTGTACGCCGCGTCGCCGTGCCAGCCCTCGATGACCGCGCCGCAGTCGATGGAGATGATGTCGCCGTCCTTGAGCACCGTGGCGGTGTCGGGGATGCCGTGGACGACGACCTCGTTGACCGAGGTGCAGATGGTCGCGGGGAAGCCGCCGTACCCGAGGAAGTTGGACTTGGCGCCGTGGTCGGCGAGCACCTTGCGGGCGACGTCGTCCAGGTCCTTGGTGGTCGCCCCGGGGACCGCCGCCTCGCGGGTCGCCTCGTGGATGGCCGCGACGACAAGCCCCGCCGCCCGCATCTTCGCGATCTGCTCGGGGTTCTTGATCTCGACCATCGGCTTACGCCCTCCTGTAACCGGCCACGGGCCCTGCGTTCAACGGTACGGCCGCGGTGCCCCCTGGGCACCGCGGCCGTCTGAATGTCCGTACTGGCTTGCTCAGTCGCGCTCGCGCAGCGCTTCCATCGAGCGCTGCGTGACCTCGCCGACCGGGCCGAGCGCGGAGATCGTGATCACCAGATCCTGCGCCCGGTAGTAGTCGATGATCGGCTCGGTCTCGCGGTGGTAGACCTCAAGACGCCGCCGCACCGTCTCCTCGGTGTCGTCCTCGCGCTGGTACAGCTCGCCGCCGCACTCGTCGCAGACACCCTCGGCCTTGGGCTGCTTGTACTCGATGTGGAAGGTGTGGCTGCTGTCGTTACGGCACGTGCGGCGGCCGGCGATGCGCCGGACCACCTCCTCCTCCGGGACCTCCAGGTCGAGGACCGCGTCCAGCGCGATGCCCTCCTCCTTGAGGATCCGGTCCAGTGCCTCGGCCTGGTTGAGGTTGCGCGGGAACCCGTCGAGCAGGAAGCCGTGAGCGGCGTCCGGCTGCTCCCAACGGTCCTTCGCCATCCCGATGGTGACCTCGTCCGGAACCAGGTCGCCGGCCTTCATATAGGCCTCCGCCTGCTTGCCGAGCGGCGTGCCCTGGCTGATGTTGGCGCGGAAGAGGTCGCCCGTCGAGATGTGCGGGATCGACAGGTTCCTGGCAAGGTACGCGGCCTGCGTACCCTTGCCCGCCCCAGGAGGGCCGACGAGGACGATGCGCATCAGCGGAGGAACCCTTCGTAATTACGCTGCTGAAGCTGGCTCTCGATCTGCTTCACGGTCTCCAGACCCACACCCACGATGATCAGGATGCTCGTCCCGCCGAACGGGAAGTTCTGGTTCGCGTGGAACAGCACCAGCGCCACGGTGGGCACCAGGGCGATCAGACCCAGATACATCGCACCCGGCCACGTGATCCGGTTGAGCACGTAGCTGAGGTACTCAGCGGTGGGCCGACCAGCCCGGATGCCCGGGATGAACCCACCATACTTCTTCATGTTGTCGGCCACTTCCTCGGGGTTGAAGGAGATGGCGACGTAGAAGAACGCGAAGAAAACGATCAGCAGGAAGTACGTGGTGATGTAGATCGGGTGGTCGCCCCTGACCAGGTTGGCCTGGACCCACAGCGCCCACGGCGCGGTCGAGCCGCTGAACGACACGACGAGCGAGGGGATGTAGAGCAGCGACGAGGCGAAGATGACCGGAATCACACCGGCCTGGTTCACCTTCAAGGGGATGTAAGTGGACGTACCGCCGTAGGACCGGCGGCCGATCATGCGCTTCGCGTACTGGACCGGGATCCGGCGCTGGGCCTGCTCCACGAAGACCACGAGCCCGACCATCACCAGACCGATCCCGATGACCGAGAAGAACTCCACCCAGCCGCCGGCGATCTTGCCGGCCGTCTTGATCGCCCAGAGGGAGGTCGGGAAGCCGGCCGCGATGGAGACGAACATCAGGATCGACATGCCGTTGCCGATGCCGCGGTCGGTGATGAGCTCACCGAGCCACATGATGACGGCGGTACCGGAGGTCATGGTGACGACCATGGTGATCGTGGTGAAGATCGACGTGTCCGGGACGATCGAGAAGCGCTCGGCGCACGCGGAGAACAGGGTGCCGGAGCGGGCGGTGGCCACCAGGCCGGTGCCCTGCAGAACAGCGAGTGCGACAGTCAGATAACGTGTGTACTGCGTGATCTTCGTGGTGCCGGCCTGGCCCTCCTTCTTGAGGGCTTCCAGACGCGGGATGACCACGGTCAGCAGCTGAAGGATGATGCTCGCCGTGATGTACGGCATGATCCCGAGCGCGAAGATGGTCAGCTGGAGCAGCGCACCACCGCTGAAGAGGTTCACCAGGCCGAACAGCCCCTGGCTACCGCCGACTTCCTTGATGCACGTGTTGACCACCTGGTAGTCGACACCCGGCACCGGGATGTGTGCTCCCAGCCGGTAAATCACCATGATGCCCAGCGTGAACAGCAGTTTCTTGCGCAGGTCGGGCGTCCTGAACGCCCGGGCGAACGCGGTGAGCACGGTGCCTCCTGCGACCCCCGCGCCGCGCGCGGTAGGTAACGGTCTGTGAGTGCTACGACAATGGATCAGTACGAGTACCGAGGCCTGTGAGAGCACACAGGCTTCGCGAGACTAGCAGTGTCCGCCACCTTACCGGCGTGGAACGTCCGCTAGGAATGACCAACCGGGGATGCCCCGCACAAAGTGCGGAACATCCCCGGTCGAGGAGTCACTGTTCGAACTCAGATGAGCTCGGTGACGGTGCCGCCGGCAGCGGCGATCTTCTCCTTGGCGGAGCCGGAGACCGCGTCAACGGTCACCTGCAGCGCCACGGAGACCTCGCCGGTGCCGAGCACCTTGACGAGCTGGTTCTTGCGAACCGCACCCTTGGCGACCAGATCGGCCACCGTGACCTCTCCACCCTCGGGGTAGAGGACGGTGAGCTTGTCCAGGTTGACGACCTGGTACTCGGTGCGGAAGGGGTTCTTGAAGCCCTTGAGCTTCGGCAGGCGCATGTGGAGGGGCATCTGCCCACCCTCGAAGCGCGCGGGAACCTGGTAACGGGCCTTGGTGCCCTTGGTACCACGACCGGCCGTCTTGCCCTTGGACGCCTCACCACGACCCACACGGGTCTTGGCGGTCTTGGCGCCCGGAGCCGGACGGAGGTTGTGCGGCTTGAGCGGGTTCTCGTTACTCATGTCAGTCAACCTCCTCGACCGTGACGAGGTGGCGGACGGTGTGGACCATGCCGCGGATCTCCGGGCGGTCCTCCTTGACCACGACGTCGTTCAGCCGCTTGAGGCCGAGCGAACGCAGGGTGTCACGGTGGTTCTGCTTGCTACCGATGTAGGACTTCGTCTGCGTGACCTTGAGGCGAGCCATTACGCACCCACCCCGGCACGTGCACGCAGCAGAGCCGCGGGCGCGACGTCCTCCAGCGGCAGGCCGCGGCGGGCAGCGATCTCCTCGGGCCGCTGAAGGCCCTGGAGCGCGGCCACCGTGGCGTGCACGATGTTGATCGCGTTCGACGATCCGAGCGACTTCGACAGGATGTCGTGGACGCCGGCGCACTCCAGCACGGCACGCACCGGGCCACCGGCGATAACGCCGGTACCGGGGGACGCCGGCTTGAGCATGACGACGCCCGCAGCCTTCTCACCCTGGATCGGGTGCGGGATGGTGCCCTGGATACGGGGGACCTTGAAGAAGTGCTTCTTGGCCTCCTCAACACCCTTGGCGATGGCGGCCGGCACCTCCTTGGCCTTGCCGTAACCGACACCGACGGTGCCGTCACCATCGCCCACCACGACCAGCGCGGTGAAGCTGAAGCGACGACCACCCTTCACAACCTTGGCGACACGGTTGATCGCGACAACACGCTCGACGTAGGCGGTCTTCTCGGCCTGCTGGCCGCCGTCCCGCCGGTCCTTGCGCTCACGCCGCTCGCCGCCACCGGCACCGCTTCCGCGGCGCTGGGGTCCAGCCATTGGAATTACCTCTCCTCGTTGTTTCCGCTAGCTACGAGCGGACTCAGAACTTGAGCCCGGCTTCGCGGGCGGCGTCCGCCAGGGCGGCGATGCGCCCCGCGTACTGGTTGCCGCCACGGTCGAACACGACAGCCTCGACGCCCTTGGCCTTCGCACGCTCGGCCACGAGCTGGCCGACCTGCTTCGCCTTGGCGCTCTTGTCGCCTTCGCCGCCGCGGATGGACGAGTCGAGAGTCGACGCCGACGCGAGCGTGTGGCCCGCGATGTCGTCGATGACCTGAGCCGTGATACCGCGGTTGGAGCGGGTCACGACCAGGCGCGGGCGCTCCTCCGTACCCGAGATCCGCTTGCGGACCCGGATGTGGCGGCGCTTGAGGGCGGCGCCCTTGTACGCCTTGCCCTTGGCGATCTTCACACCGTATGCCATGGCTTACTTACCCGCCTTTCCGACCTTGCGGCGGATGACTTCGCCCTCGTACTTGACACCCTTGGCCTTGTACGGGTCGGGCTTCCGCAGCTTGCGGATGTTCGCGGCGACCTCGCCGACCTTCTGCTTGTCGATGCCCTCGACCGAGAACTTGGTGGGGTTCTCGACCTTGAAGGAGATGCCCTCAGGGGCCTCGACGAGGATCGGGTGGCTGTAGCCCAGGGCGAACTCCAGGTTGGAGCCCTTCGCCTGGACGCGGTAGCCGACACCGCTGATCTCGAGCTTCTTGCTGTACCCCGCGGTCACGCCGGTGATCATGTTCGCCACCAGCGTGCGGGACAGGCCGTGCAGGGCCTTGTTCTGACGCTCGTCGTTGGGGCGGGTCACCTGCAGGGTGCCGTCCTCGCCCTTGGCGATGTCGATCGGCGCGGCAACGGTGTGGGAGAGGGAACCCTTGGGGCCCTTCACCGAAACCGTCCGGCCATCGATGGTGACGTCCACGCCGGCGGGAACCGGGATGGGCAGCCGTCCAATACGCGACATTGCTGTTCCTCCTGTTCCCGGGTTACCAGACGTAGGCGAGGACTTCTCCGCCTACACCCTTCTTGGCAGCCTGCTGACCGGTGAGGAGGCCGTGGGACGTGGAGATGATCGCCACGCCCAGGCCGCCGAGCACCTTCGGCAGGTTGGTGGACTTTGCGTAGACCCGCAGACCGGGCTTGCTGATGCGCTTGATGCCGGCGATCGAGCGCTCGCGGTTCGGCCCGAACTTGAGGTCGATGGTGAGGTTCTTGCCGACCTCGGCGTCCTCGACCTTCCAGCCCTGGATGTAACCCTCCTGCTGGAGGATCTCCGCGATGTGCGACTTGATCTTGCTGAACGGCATGGTGACATCGTCGTGATACGCGGAGTTCGCGTTCCGCAGACGCGTCAGCATGTCTGCGATCGGGTCAGTCATGGTCATGTGATGGCCTTAGGCCTCTCTCGCCGGGGTTTCCTATCTGCGCCATCCCTCTCCCCCACTCATGCTGGGGACGGGTGCGGCGCGGGGACCTACGGCGTAGTAAGACGATTCGTGGGCGGCAGGCGCCCAACCCTTCTACCTTACGGTACGAAGGGCCGGGCCCCTGCCATCCAGATGCTTACCGAGAGCCCTGGCACAACCCCGCGGGGTTGTTACCAGGAGCTCTTGGTCACGCCCGGCAGCTCGCCGCGGTGAGCCATCTCACGAAGGCACACGCGGCACAGGCCGAACTTGCGGTAGACGGAGTGGGGTCGACCGCAGCGCTGGCAACGGTTGTAGGCACGGACCGCAAACTTGGGCTTGCGGGCGGCCTTGGCAATGAGAGCCTTCTTCGCCACGGCTCACGCCTCCTTGAACGGGAAGCCGAGGTGACGGAGAAGGGCGCGGCCCTCGTCGTCGTTGGTCGCCGTGGTGACCACGGTGATGTCCATACCCCGGACGCGGTCGATCTTGTCCTGGTCGATCTCGTGGAACATGACCTGCTCCGTGAGACCGAAGGTGTAGTTCCCACGGCCGTCGAACTGCTTCGGCGACAGACCACGGAAGTCGCGGATACGCGGAAGCGCCAGCGACAGCAGTCGGTCCAGGAACTCCCACATGCGGTCACCGCGGAGGGTGACGTGGGCACCGATCGGCTGGCCCTCACGCAGCTTGAACTGCGCGATGGACTTACGGGCCTTGGTGACGGCCGGCTTCTGACCGGTGATCGTGGCGAGGTCGCGGATGGCGCCCTCGATCAGCTTGGAGTCGCGGGCGGCGTCGCCCACACCCATGTTGACCACGATCTTGACGAGGCCCGGGGTCTGCATGACGTTCTCGTACGAGAACTCCTCACGCAGCTTGCCCGTGATCTCCTCACGGTACTTCGTCTTGAGACGCGGAATGGTGGTGGTCGTCATCAGATGTCCTCACCCGTCCGCTTGGCAACGCGGATCTTGTTGCCCTCGTCGTCGAAGCGGTAGCCGACGCGGGTCACGACCTTGTTCCCGTCCTTCTCCACGACCAGCTGGACGTTGGAGACGTGGATGGGGGCCTCGGTGGTGATGATGCCGCCGGTCTGCGAACCACGAGCCGTCTGACCGGCCTTGGTGTGCTTCTTGACCCGGTTGACACCCTCGACCAGGACGCGGTCGTCGGCGGGGTAGGCCACAATGACCTTGCCCGTCTTGCCCTTGTCCTTGCCGGTGATGACCTGTACCAGGTCGCCCTTCTTGATCTTCATCGGTTACAGCACCTCCGGCGCGAGAGAGACGATCTTCATGAACTTCTTCTCGCGCAGCTCACGGCCCACCGGGCCGAAGATACGGGTGCCGCGGGGGTCGCCGTCGTTCTTCAGAATGACGGCGGCGTTCTCGTCGAACCGGATGTACGAGCCGTCAGCGCGACGGCGCTCCTTGACGGTCCGGACGATGACCGCCTTGACGACCTCGCCCTTCTTCACGTTGCCACCGGGGATCGCGTCCTTGACGGTGGCAACGATGACGTCACCGATTCCCGCGTAGCGGCGGCCCGAGCCACCGAGAACACGGATGCAGAGGATTTCCTTCGCACCGGTGTTGTCGGCAATCCGAAGCCGCGACTCCTGCTGGATCACGTCTATCTCCTGATTGTCGCGTCGGTTCCCGGTAGGGGCGGGTCGCCCCGACCCCTACCGAGCCTGACGGAACGGTCCTGGGGGAAAGCCCCCAGGATGAATTACTTGGCCTTCTCGAGGATCTCGACGACGCGCCACCGCTTCGTGGCGGACAGCGGCCGGGTCTCCGCGAGGAGGACACGGTCGCCGACGCCCGCGGCGTTCTGCTCGTCGTGGGCCTTGAGCTTGTTGGTACGACGGATGACCTTGCCGTAGAGGGCGTGCTTCACACGGTCCTCGACGGCGACCACGACGGTCTTGTCCATCTTGTCGCTGACGACAAGGCCCTCACGGGTCTTGCGGTCACCGCGCTTCTCGGTGCTCTCAGTCACATTCTTCTCGCTCATCAGGCGCTCTCCACCGTCTCGATGCCGAGCTCACGCTCACGCATGAGGGTGTAGATCCGGGCGATGTCCTTGCGGACGATCTTCAGCCGGGTGTTGTTCTCCAGCTGGCCGGTGGCCGCCTGGAAGCGAAGGTTGAACAGCTCTTCCTTCGCCTCGCGCAGCTTGGCGAGGAGACCCTCGTCGTCCAGCTCACGCAGCTCTGCCGTCTTGGTGCCGGCCGCCATTACGACTCACCTGCCTCGCGCCGGATGATCCGGCACTTCATCGGAAGCTTGTGGGCGGCGCGGGTGAGCGCCTCCTTGGCAACCTTTTCGTTCGGGAAGGACAGCTCGAACATCACCCGGCCGGGGTGAACGTTCGCGATCCACCACTCCGGAGAACCCTTACCGGAACCCATGCGGGTTTCGGCCGGCTTCTTCGTCAGGGGACGGTCCGGGTAAATGTTGATCCAGACCTTGCCACCACGGCGGATGTGACGGGTGATGGCGATACGAGCGGACTCGATCTGCCGGTTCGTCACGTAGGCCGGGGTCACGGCCTGGATGCCGTACTCACCGAACGCGAGCTCGGTGCCGCCCTTGGCCATGCCACGGCGCTTGGGGTGGTGCTGCTTACGGTGCTTGACCCTACGGGGGATCAGCATGACGGGTCAGGCCTCCGTTCCGGTGGTCTCCGCGGCTGCCGGAGCCTCAGCGGTGGTCGCCTCGGCCTTGGGGGCCTGGGCGTCACCCTGGGGACGACGGCCACGTCCGCCGCGCTCGCCACCGCGGCGCTGCGGGCGTTCGTTGCCACCGCCACGGGCCGGACGGTTCCCGGCGCGGGCAGCGGCGTTGTCGGCGCGGACCTCGGCGATGTTCTTGACGTCGCCCTTGTAGATCCAGACCTTCACACCGATCCGGCCGAAGGTCGTACGGGCCTCGAAGAAGCCGTAGTCGACGTTGGCGCGGAGGGTGTGCAGGGGCACACGGCCCTCGCGGTAGAACTCCGAGCGGGACATCTCGGCGCCGCCGAGACGGCCACCGCACTGGATCTTGATGCCCTTGGCGCCGGCCTTCATCGTCGACTGCATGCTCTTACGCATGGCGCGACGGAAGGAGACACGCGAGGACAGCTGCTCGGCGACGGCCTGGGCCACCAGCTGAGCGTCCGTCTCCGGGTTCTTGACCTCAAGGATGTTCAGCTGGACCTGCTTGCCGGTCAGCTTCTCCAGGTCACCGCGGATACGGTCGGCCTCCGCACCGCGGCGGCCGATGACGATGCCCGGACGCGCGGTGTGGATGTCGACACGGACGCGGTCACGGGTGCGCTCGATCTCAACCTTCGAGATGCCGGCGCGCTCCATGCCCTGCGTCATCATCTTGCGGATGGCCACGTCTTCCTTGACGTAGTCCTTGTACAGCTTGTCGGCGTACCAACGGGACTTGAAGTCCGTGGTGATGCCGAGCCGGAACCCATGCGGGTTAACCTTCTGGCCCATTACCGGGTCCCTTCCTTGCTGGAGACGACCACGGTGATGTGGCTGGTCCGCTTGCGGATCCGGTAGGCACGGCCCTGGGCACGCGGACGGAACCGCTTCAGGGTCGGGCCCTCGTCCACGTACGCCTCGCTGATGATCAGCGACTCGGCGTCGGTGTGGTCGTAGTTGTGCGCGGCGTTGGCAATGGCGCTGTCAAGCACCTTGCCCACCGGCACGCTCGCGGCCTGCGGGGCGAAACGCAGGACCGCCTGAGCCTCCGTGGCGCTCATGCCACGGATAAGGTCCACCACGCGGCGGGCCTTCATGGGCGTGACGCGGATGTACCGCGCCTGGGCCCTGGCTTCCATGGTTGTCCCTTCGGTGTCAGTCACATTCGTCATGGAGTTGCCACCCCGCCGTCAGCGACGCTTCGACTTGCGGTCGTCCTTGACGTGGCCGCGGAAGGTGCGGGTCGGCGAGAACTCGCCGAGCTTGTGGCCGACCATGGACTCGGTGACGAACACCGGGACGTGGATCTTGCCGTTGTGCACCGCGATGGTGTGGCCCAGCATTGCCGGGATGATCATCGAGCGCCGGGACCAGGTCTTGATGACGTTCTTGGTGCCAGCTTCGTTCTGTACGTCCACCTTCTTGATGAGGTGGTCGTCGACGAAGGGCCCCTTCTTGAGACTACGCGGCATCTAAACCCGCTCCTAGCGCTTCTTGTTCGTCTTGCGGCGGCGGACGATGTACTTGCTGCTTGCCTTCTTCGGCGAGCGAGTACGTCCTTCCTTCTGACCCCACGGGCTGACCGGGTGACGGCCTCCCGAGGTTTTGCCCTCGCCACCACCGTGCGGGTGGTCGACGGGGTTCATGGCCACGCCGCGGACGCTCGGGCGAACGCCCTTCCAGCGCATACGGCCGGCCTTGCCCCAGTTGATGTTCGACTGCTCGGCGTTGCCGACCTCGCCAATCGTGGCGCGGCAGCGAACGTCGACCATACGGACCTCACCGGACGGCATACGAAGGGTGGCCATGGAGCCCTCCTTCGCCAGCAGCTGGACGGAAGAGCCCGCGCTGCGGGAGATCTTCGCGCCGCCGCCGGGACGCAGCTCGATGGCGTGGATGGTCGTACCCACCGGGATGTTGCGCAGCGGCAGGTTGTTGCCCGGCTTGATGTCGGCCCCGGGGCCGTTCTCGATCCGGTCACCCTGGTTCAGCTTGGCCGGGGCCAGGATGTAGCGCTTCTCGCCGTCCGCGTAGTGCAGGAGGGCGATGCGCGCGGTGCGGTTCGGGTCGTACTCGATGTGCGCGACCTTGGCCGGCACGCCGTCCTTGTCGTGACGACGGAAGTCGATCACGCGGTAGGCGCGCTTGTGGCCACCACCCTGGTGGCGAACGGTCACACGACCGGTGTTGTTACGGCCGCCCTTGCTGTGCAGGGGGCGGACCAGCGACTTCTCCGGCGTGGACCGCGTGATCTCGACAAAGTCGGCGACGCTGGAGCCACGACGGCCCGGGGTCGTCGGCTTGTACTTGCGGATACCCATTTCTCAGTCCTCGTCCGATTCCGGACGACTCGGACTCCGTTAGGAGACCGGGCCGCCGAAGATGTCGATTCGGTCGCCCTCAGCGAGGGTCACGATGGCGCGCTTGGTGTCCTTGCGCTTGCCGAAACCGGTCTTGGTGCGCTTGCGCTTACCCTGCCGGTTGATCGTGTTGACCCCGGTGACCTTGACCGAGAAGACCGCCTCGACGGCCTGCTTGATCTGGGTCTTGTTGCTGCCCGGAGCGACGAGGAACGTGTACTTGTTCTCGTCGAGCAGGGCGTAGCTCTTCTCCGACACGACCGGCTTGACAAGAATGTCGCGCGGGTCCGTGAAGGTCTTGCTCGTGATCGTCGCCTCGGACATCAGGCGTCGCTCCCTTCGGTCTCGGCGGCGCCGTTACCGGTGAAGCGGTCGAAGGCGTCCTTGGTGAACACCACGTCGTCGGAGACGAGCACGTCGTAGGTGTTCAGCTGGCCGGCCTCCAGGATGTGGACCTGGGGCAGGTTGCGGGCGGACAGCCACGCGACCTCGTCGGCCCGCTCGACGATCAGGAGCACGTTCTTGCGCTCGCTGATCTTGCCAAGGAGGGACTTGACGGCCTTCGTCGACGGCGCGGAGCCCTCGATGACGCCGGAAACGACGTGGATGCGGTTGTGACGCGCCCGGTCGGTCAGCGCGCCCTTGAGGGCGGCCCTGATCATCTTCTTCGGAGTCCGCTGCGAGTAGTCACGCGGCTTGGGGCCGTGGACGACGCCACCGCCGACGAACTGCGGGGCGCGGGTCGAACCCTGACGGGCGCGGCCGGTGCCCTTCTGGCGGTACGGCTTCTTGCCACCACCGCGGACTTCGCCACGGCGCTTGGTGCTGTGCGTGCCCTGACGGGCGGCAGCCAGCTGCGCCACGACGACCTGGTGGATCAGCGGGATGCTGACCTTGGCGTCGAAGATCTCGGCCGGGAGCTCTACGGTCCCGGCGGTGTCGCCGGAGGGCGACAGAATGTCAATGGTGCTCATATCCTCAGGCCCCCTTGGCCGCGGTGCGGACCAGGACGAGGCCGCCGTTCGGACCGGGGATGGCTCCCTTGATGAGGAGCAGTCCCTTCTCCGCGTCAACGGCGTGGACGGTCAGGTTCTGGGTGGTGACCCGCTCATTGCCCATGCGGCCCGCCATGCGCATGCCCTTGAAGACACGGCCCGGGGTGGCACAGCCACCGATGGAGCCGGGAGAGCGGTGCTTGCGCTGGACACCGTGGCCGGCGCCGAGTCCCTTGAAGTTGTGACGCTTCATGACACCGGCGAAGCCCTTGCCCTTGCTCTTGCCCGTGACGTCTACCTTGACGCCGGACTCGAACACGGTGGCCGTGATCTCCTGGCCGAGCGTGTACTCGCTGGCGTCGGAGGTACGGATTTCCACCAGGTGGCGGCGGGGGGTCACGTCCGCCTTGGCGAAGTGGCCCTTGAGGGGCTTGTTCACCTTGCGGGGGTCGATCTCGCCGAAGGCGATCTGGACCGACTCGTAACCGTCGACGTCGTTGGTACGAACCTGGGTGACGACGTTGGGGCCGGCCTTGACAACAGTGACCGGGACGACACGGTTGTTCTCGTCCCAGACCTGGGTCATGCCGAGCTTCTCGCCCAGGATGCCCTTGATCTGCTTAGCCATCTTCTCCGCGCCTCTCAGAGCTTGATCTCGATGTCAACGCCGGCCGGAAGGTCCAGGCGCATCAACGAGTCAACGGTCTTGGGCGTCGGGTCGAGGATGTCGATCAGGCGCTTGTGCGTACGCATCTCGAAGTGCTCGCGCGAGTCCTTGTACTTGTGCGGCGACTTGATGACGCAGTACACGTTCTTCTCAGTGGGCAGCGGCACCGGGCCCGCGACCTGCGCACCAGTACGCGTCACCGTCTCGACGATCTTCTTCGCCGAGGAATCGATGACCTCGTGGTCGTAGGCCTTGAGCCGGATGCGGATCTTCTGTCCCGCCATGGCTACTCAGTAGTCCTGTCTAGTAGTAACGCTCTGGAACCTGGTGGATCGGCTAGCTCGACCGTCTTCCCCCGACCCACGCGGTCGGGTGTGTCGCCCCCCTTCCCTTAAATCTCCGCATGGCGAAGACCCTCAGGGAGGGGATACGTGGGAGAAGACACCCACCAGGAGCCTGGCCTGCCCCGCGCTGACACTTCCCGGAAGATTCCCGTACGTCCGCCCCATTGCTGCCCGGAGGCAGTTAGGGCGACGAGTACTGTGGGACTCGCTTCCGGTCCCCCCGACGGGGGGCGTGCAACATCGGCGCTCGACCGAGCAACCCCGCTAGTCTGCCATACCGGACGTGCCGGACGCCAATCGGGCGCAGTACCTTACCCCTATCCCCAGGACGTCCAAACCGAAGGCCGACCCACCGCGCCGACGGGTGGTCCCCCACGTCCTTCGGCCCTGCCCGACCATGCGGCCGGAGCGGTGGAGGCACTGCGGCCGCCCGCCCAAAAACAACCGGGCCGGCCGGAGTTCAGGACTCGGACGTGTGGGCCACGAAGACCGCCCAAGCCTCGGGCGTGAACCCCAACTGCGGGCCGTGCGGATCCTTGGAGTCACGGACACGAACCATGCCGGGGGCCACCGCCACCTCGACGCAGTCATTGCTGTTGCTGGCGCTGTAACTGCTCTTGAACCACTCCAGCGCGGAAGCGTCTCCAGCAGAGGGCTTGAGCGTCATGTCTCTCCCAGCAGTTTCTCGATGATGGCCAACGACTCACGCGGCGTGAGGGCCTGGGCGCGGATGATCCCATATCTCAGCTCCAGAATCTGGACCTCCTTGGGGTTGGAGATCAGGCGGCTGGTCAGCTGGGCTTCCGAGTAGCCCACCGTTGTTCCGTCAGTGAGTTTCAGGACGCCCAGCTCGCCGCCCATCCCCGCGTGGTCCTCACGGTCCGTCGGCATCACCTGGACCTCGACGTGCCGCAACCGGCCCATTTCCAGCACGCGTTCGAGCTGTCGGCGCAGGACAATTCTGCCGCCGATCGGCCGCCGGAGCGTCACCTCTTCCTGGACAAAGGTGAGCGTCGGCGCGGGCTGCCGCTCGAAGACCGTCCGCCGGGCCATGCGGGCCTCGACCAGCCGGCCGACCTCGTCCTCGGTGTACGACGGCCGCCGCATCTCGAACAGGGCCCGTGCGTACTCCTCCGTCTGCAACAGGCCGTGCATGTTGTGGTTGCCGTAGGCCCCGAGCTCGACCGCGTCGGCCTCCAGCCTGGCCAGGTCCCGCACCTTCTTGGGGTAACGGGCCTGCGCGACATCGCCCTTCATGGCCGCGATCCGGCCGTCCGCGCGCAGCACGCGGTCCGCGTTGTCCAGGAACTCCGGCTTGGGGACACGGCGCCCGCGCTCGACGGAGGAGACCATCTCCTCGCCGTAGCCGATCGCCGTCCCGAGTTCGGACTGCGTCAGGCCCGCCGCTTCCCGCCAGAGCTTGAGCTGGCGGCCGACCGCCCGCATGACGGCTCCGGAGTCGTCCTCCAGCCCGGCGTCCCAGCGGGAGCCGTCCGCGCCGTCCGTCGCGCAGTCCCTGCGCCCGCCGCCGTCCAGGGCCATCCGGCCACCTCCACCTCTGACACGGAAGGTCCCCGCCGCACAGGCGCGTCAGGGCGGCTCAGCGTAGGGGCCTGCGAACACGCGCGTCGGACGATGCGCCGGAACTTCACTCGCCCTGGGGACCTCGCGCCGCGGCCTGCCGGACCGCGGCGGGCCACACTTCGGCGGGCGGGGACGCGGCCGGGCACGCGATCTGTACAAGGGCTTTTGAAGAACCCGGGAGAGAACCCATCCGGCCCTTCCCCTCCGCTGTCACCCTCACGAGTGGTCCGCGGCCGATGGGCTGGACAAGGCGCGGGTCCACCGCCATAGGCTCGCCGCGATCACCCCACAACCGCAGACAAGAGACGGCCCCCGCCGGGAGTGCAATCCCGATCGAGGGCCTGACCAAACCAGGAAGAAACCCGCTTCCCGATGGCTGACCCGCAGCTTAGCGTGCCCCCGCGTGCCCCGTCCCCGGTTCTCCAGCCGGGTGTCGTCCACGTGCGCGGCCGCCACACCGACCGCTTCACCGTCGTCGGCAACCACCTCGCCCAGCACCGCGAGCTGACCCTCACCGCGATCGGACTGGCCGTCCACATCCAGTCGCTGCCCGACGGCGCCAAGGTGGACATCAGGACCATGGCCGCGCGTTTCCCGGAGGGCGAGACACGGATCGCCGCAGCCCTGCGCGAGCTGGAGGCATGCGGCTATCTGTCCCGCACCCGGGAGCGGCTGCCCAACGGCCGGATCATCACGCACACGGTCTTCCACGACCGGCCCGGCGGCAGCGACGCGCCCCCGGCGACCGTGCCCCGGCAGGCGCGCACCTCGCAGCCCCGGCCCGGCGCCGTCCGGCCCGTCCCGGCCGAAGCCCCGGGAGCGCCCGTCCCGGCCGAAGCCCCGGCGCCCCCGCCCGCGCGACCCCGCGCGGCGCCGCCGCTGCCCGCGCCCCGCTCACCCGACCCCGAACGCCACCGGGTCGCCGCCGCCCTGCTCGCCGACCTGCGGCGGTACGACGAGCGGCTGGTACTCCCCGGGCGGGAGGTGGACCGCCTCGCCACCGCCGTCGCCGCCTGGCTGGAACGCGGCGTCAGCCCCGACGCCGTACGCCGCGCCCTGACCAGCGACCTGCCGTCTTCCCCCCGCCATCCCGCCGGTCTGCTCGCCCACCGCCTCACCACGCTGCTGCCGCCGCCGCTCCCGGCCGCCCCGCCACCGCGCACGCTCGCGCCACCGCTCCAGAACTGCGACGGGTGCGACCGCGCGTTCCGCGCCCCGGCTCCTGGCCACTGCCAGGAGTGCCGGTCGGCGGCCGGTCCGGAGCGGGCGGCGTAGCCGGACAGCTCCCATCAGCGTGGGCGATTGTCCCCCGCCAAGGATCTCTGTACAGTTTTCTGTACGTGACTCGCTGAGGATGTGGCCAATGAAGACGATGTCGTACACCGAATCCCGGGCAAAGTACGCCGAGACGCTGGACTCGGTCACCGAAGACCGCGAGGAAGTCATAATCACCCGCGCCGGCCATGACCCCGTCGTCATCGTGGCACTCGACGACTATCAGTCCCTCAAGGAAACCGCGTACCTGCTGCGGAGCCCGGAGAACGCCCGTCGCCTGCTGACCTCGATCGACCGCCTGGAGAACGGCGGCGGGAGCGTCCGGGAGCTGGCCGAGTGAAATTCGTCTTCGACGAGTCGGCCTGGGAGGACTACGTCTGGTGGCAGACGCAGGACCGCAAGGTCCTGAAGCGGATCAACACCCTCCTCCAGGACGTAGCCCGTAACGGCCACGAGGGCATCGGCAAGCCCGAGCCCTTGAAGCACGGGTTTCAGAGCTACTGGTCCCGAAGAATCACCGATGAGCACCGCCTCGTCTACAAGGTCGTCGAGGACGAGGTCCGCGTCGCGGCCTGCCGATACCACTACGGCCGCTGACCACGCCGCGAACTCCCGCCCGGCCCCGCCGGAGAACGCAGAGGGCCCCGTCCCACCGCCGAGGCGGTGGGACGGGGCCCTCTTACCGGGTGCCGCTAGATCACTTGGTGATCTTGACGACCTGGCCGGCGCCGACCGTACGGCCACCCTCGCGGATGGCGAACTTCAGGCCCTCCTCCATGGCGATCGGCTGGATCAGCGCGACCGTCATGGCGGTGTTGTCGCCCGGCATGACCATCTCGGTGCCCTCGGGGAGGGTAACGACACCGGTCACGTCGGTGGTCCGGAAGTAGAACTGCGGACGGTAGTTGTTGAAGAAGGGGGTGTGACGACCACCCTCGTCCTTCGACAGGATGTAGGCCTGGGCCTCGAACTCGGTGTGCGGCGTGACCGTACCGGGCTTGATGATGACCTGGCCGCGCTCGACGTCCTCGCGCTTGATGCCACGGAGGAGCAGACCGACGTTCTCGCCCGCCTGGCCCTCGTCGAGCAGCTTGCGGAACATCTCGATGCCGGTGACCGTGGTGGTGGTCTTGGTCTCCTTGATGCCGATGATGTCGACAGTCTCGTTGACCTTGAGCACACCACGCTCGATACGACCGGTGACGACGGTGCCACGACCGGTGATCGTGAAGACGTCCTCGATCGGCATCAGGAACGGCTTGTCGACGTCACGCTCGGGGGTGGGGATCGCGGTGTCCACGGCCGCCATGAGGCCGAGGAGCTTCTCGCCCCACTCCTTGTCGCCCTCAAGCGCCTTGAGCGCGGAGACGCGCACGACCGGCAGGTCGTCGCCCGGGAACTCGTACTCGGAGAGCAGCTCACGGACCTCGAGCTCGACGAGCTCCAGGATCTCCTCGTCGTCCACCATGTCGGCCTTGTTCAGGGCGACAACGATGTACGGAACGCCGACCTGGCGGGCCAGGAGCACGTGCTCCTTGGTCTGCGGCATCGGGCCGTCGGTCGCGGCCACGACCAGGATGGCGCCGTCCATCTGCGCCGCACCCGTGATCATGTTCTTGATGTAGTCAGCGTGACCCGGGCAGTCGACGTGCGCGTAGTGACGCGACTCCGTCTGGTACTCGACGTGCGCGATCGAGATCGTGATACCGCGCTGGCGCTCCTCGGGAGCCTTGTCGATCTGGTCGAAGGCCGAGGCCTCGTTCAGGTCCGGGTACGCGTCATGCAGCACCTTGGTAATGGCGGCCGTGAGGGTCGTCTTACCGTGGTCGATGTGACCGATGGTGCCGATGTTGACGTGCGGCTTAGTCCGCTCGAACTTCGCCTTCGCCACTGGGGTCCTCCTGGGAGTGGTTCTGGTACGCCTTACTCATCGGCGC
The DNA here is from genome assembly GCF_056270125.1 of Streptomyces sp. RLA131. Taxonomy (NCBI): domain Bacteria; kingdom Bacillati; phylum Actinomycetota; class Actinomycetes; order Kitasatosporales; family Streptomycetaceae; genus Streptomyces; species Streptomyces sp. RLA131. The sequence goes on along the minus strand of NZ_JBWDOQ010000002.1, from coordinate 4,935,468 downwards.
CAGGTGATCTTTGCTTGGGATGCGGGCGACCGGGGCACCCGCCGCTCTCCTCAGCGGATTGCGGCGGTATGCCCCGCTGCCTGCCTGTTGTAAAGCCTAAGGCTTACTCGCCCTTGGCCTTCGCGATGATCTCCTCGGCGACGTTCCGCGGAACCTCGGCGTAGGAGTCGAACTGCATCGAGTAGCTTGCGCGACCCGAGGTCTTGCTGCGGAGGTCGCCGACGTAGCCGAACATCTCCGAAAGCGGGACCAGGCCCTTGACGACCCGGGCACCGCTGCGCTCCTCCATGGCCTGGATCTGGCCACGGCGGGAGTTGAGGTCGCCGATGACGTCACCCATGTAGTCCTCGGGCGTGGTGACCTCAACGGCCATCATCGGCTCCAGGAGCACGGGGCTCGCCTTGCGCGCACCCTCCTTGAACGCCTGCGAACCGGCGATCTTGAAGGCGAGTTCGGACGAGTCGACCTCGTGGTAGCCACCGTCGAGAAGGGTGACGCGGACGCCCACCATCTCGTAGCCGGCCAGGATGCCGAACTTCATGGCCTCCTGCGCACCGGCGTCCACCGAGGGGATGTACTCCCGGGGGATGCGGCCACCGGTGACCTTGTTGACGAACTCGTAGTTCGCGTCGCCGCCCTCAAGCGGCTCCAGCATGATCTGCACCTTGGCGAACTGACCGGTACCACCGGTCTGCTTCTTGTGGGTGTAGTCAATGCGCTCGACCGTCTTGCGGATGGTCTCGCGGTACGCGACCTGCGGCTTGCCGACGTTGGCCTCGACGCGGAACTCGCGCTTCATGCGGTCGACGAGCACTTCGAGGTGAAGCTCGCCCATACCACCGATGATGGTCTGGCCGGTCTCCTCGTCCGAGTGAACCTGGAAGGAGGGGTCCTCCTCGCCGAGACGCTGGATGGCGACACCCAGCTTCTCCTGGTCACCCTTGGACTTGGGCTCGATCGCGACCTGGATGACCGGGGCCGGGAAGTCCATGGACTCCAGGATCACCGGGCTCTTGTCGTCGCACAGCGTCTCACCGGTGGTGGTCTGCTTCAGGCCCATGACGGCGATGATGTCGCCGGCGCCCACCGAGGGGATCTCCTCACGCTTGTTCGCGTGCATGCGGTAGATCTTGCCGATGCGCTCCTTCTTGCCCTTGACGGAGTTCAGCACCGAACTGCCGGACTCCAGGCGGCCCGAGTACACCCGGACGAAGGTGAGCTTGCCCAGGTGCGGGTCGCTCATGATCTTGAACGCGAGGCCGGAGAACGGCTCGTCGTCCGACGGCTTGCGCTTCACGATGACGTCGGGGTCCTTGACGTCGTGGCCTTCGATGGCCTCGACGTCCAGGGGCGACGGCAGGTAACGCACGACCGCGTCGAGCAGGGGCTGTACGCCCTTGTTCTTGAACGCGGTACCGCAGAACACGGGAGTGACGGTGACAGAGCCCGCGCCGCCCTTGGAGGCGAGGGTGATGCGGCGGATGGCCGCCATCAGCTGCTCCTGGGTGGGCTCCTGGCCCTCCAGGTACAGCTCCATCATGTCGTCGTCGTTCTCGGCGACGGCCTCAAGGAGCTTGCCGCGCCACTCGTCGGCCGCCTCGATGTGGGTGTCCGGGATGTCGACGACGTCGTACATCTCGCCCTTGGTCGCCTCGGCGGACCACACGAGGGCCTTCATCTGGACGAGGTCGACCACGCCCTTGAAGTCGGCCTCGGCGCCGATCGGCAGCTGCATGACCAGCGGAACCGCGCCAAGGCGGTCCACGATCATGTCGACGCAGCGGTGGAACTCCGCGCCGGTGCGGTCCAGCTTGTTGACGAAGCAGATACGCGGCACGCCGTAGCGGTCCGCCTGACGCCAGACGGTCTCGGACTGCGGCTCGACGCCGGCGACACCGTCGAAGACGGTGACAGCGCCGTCGAGGACGCGGAGCGAACGCTCCACCTCGACGGTGAAGTCGACGTGACCGGGGGTGTCGATGATGTTGATCGTGTGATCAACACCCTCGAGCGGCCAGTGACAGGTCGTCGCGGCGGACGTGATGGTAATGCCGCGCTCCTGCTCCTGCTCCATCCAGTCCATCGTGGCTGCGCCGTCGTGGACCTCACCGATCTTGTAAGAGACACCGGTGTAGAACAGGATCCGCTCGGTGGTCGTCGTCTTGCCCGCGTCGATGTGGGCCATGATCCCAATGTTGCGGACCTTGGCCAGGTCAAGCGAAGTGGTGGCCATAGTGGCTCAATCTTCTCTCGGTCTCGATGTGGGTGCTGACTACCAGCGGTAGTGCGCGAAGGCCTTGTTGGACTCGGCCATCTTGTGGGTGTCCTCGCGACGCTTGACGGAGGCGCCGAGACCGTTGCTGGCGTCCAGCAGCTCGTTCATCAGACGCTCGGTCATGGTCTTCTCGCGGCGGGCGCGGGAGTAACCCACGAGCCAGCGCAGCGCGAGGGTGGACTGACGAGCCGGGCGCACCTCGACGGGCACCTGGTACGTCGCGCCACCGACACGGCGGGACTTGACCTCGATGGCCGGCTTGACGTTCTCCAGGGCGCGCTTCAGCGTGATGACCGGGTCGGAACCGGTCTTCTCGCGCACACCTTCGAGGGCGCCGTACACGATGCGCTCAGCGGTGGAGCGCTTGCCGTGGAGGAGGATCTTGTTGACGAGCGAGGTCACCAGAGGAGAACCGTAAACCGGGTCGATGATGACCGGGCGCTTCGGGGCGGGGCCCTTACGAGGCATTCTTACTTCTCCTTCTTGGCGCCGTAGCGGCTGCGGGCCTGCTTGCGGTTCTTGACACCCTGGGTGTCGAGGGAACCGCGGATGATCTTGTAGCGAACACCCGGCAGGTCCTTCACACGGCCGCCGCGCACGAGCACGATCGAGTGCTCCTGCAGGTTGTGACCCTCACCCGGAATGTAGGCGGTGACCTCGATGCCACTGGTCAGGCGGACACGAGCCACCTTGCGCAGCGCCGAGTTCGGCTTCTTCGGGGTGGTCGTGTAGACGCGCGTGCAGACGCCGCGGCGCTGGGGGGAACCCTTCAGCGCGGGCGTCTTGTTCTTCTCGACCTTGTCCTGCCGGCCTTTCCGGACCAGCTGCTGGATCGTAGGCACCGTTTCTCCGGTTTCTGTGTGCCGATCTCGATAAATCTAACCTGGAGTGCCAGCGGCTCACGCCGACCCACGCGGTCGGGTGTGTCGCAGTCCTCATACGATTTCCGTCGAGCGGAACCTGCGTATATGTCGGTGCTCCGGCCTCGGGATCCCGTACTGGGGGCACCTGCCGGCCGAAGACCGACGGAGAATGCGCACGCACGAGAACCCGGGCACACCCCAGGCACAAGGTCAGAGCGTACCGAGCGCTCAGCCTCCGGTCAAAACATATGCCCTCTGGTCCGGATCATCCCGATCTGTCACCCACTCCGGGTGACACCCCACACCACGACAGTGACCAGGGTGACGACCGCCACCACGAGCGCGGTGAGCACATACCCCAGAACCAGGCCGCAGACCGCCATCGCGTCCCCGCGTTCGCCGGTCCGGCGGATCTCACGGCGGGCCAGATGCCCCAGGACGATCGCCGGGATCCCGGTCACCAGCAGCCCGAGGACGCCGGTCACCCCGCACACCAGGGCCGCCACCGCCTTGGCGTTCACCGACGGCGGCGGGGCCGGCGGACGCGGCAGCGGACGCGGCGGGCGCGGGATGTCGGCCGTCAGGCCGTACAACTGCTCATGGGTGCGCGCCTGGTAGGCCAGGCCGCTCCGCTGCCGCAGCTCGTCGTCGGTGAGCCGGCCCTCGGTGTAGGCGCCCTTGAGCGTCTCCACCGTGCGTTCGCGATCGACATCACCCGCGAGCATGCCCGCACCTCCCCGGTCGGCACCGTCCCTCCATGATGCACCGGATCGCCAACTCCCGTACCCGCGCCGCCGCCGGGCGGGGCCCCGGGCGGCCTGGGCGGCCCCCGGGTGGCGGCCAGGGCACCCGCAACGGCCCGCAACGGCCCGTACGGCCCGTACGGTCCCAGCGGCCGTGAACGCCGCAGGGCGGCCACCTCCGGAGAGGTGACCGCCCTGCGGTTGTGTGCCGTACGACTCAGCCGTTGTACGGGCCGTAGTCGTAGTCCTCCAGCGGGACGGCCTGGCCGGAGCCGGTGCCGAACGGGCTGTAGTCGATGTCGTCGTAGCCGACGGCCGAGTACATCGCGGCCTTGGCCTCCTCGGTCGGCTCGACCCGGATGTTGCGGTAACGGGACAGACCCGTACCGGCCGGGATGAGCTTACCGATGATGACGTTCTCCTTGAGGCCCAGCAGCGAGTCGGACTTGGCGTGGATCGCCGCGTCGGTGAGGACTCGGGTCGTCTCCTGGAAGGAGGCGGCCGACAGCCAGGACTCGGTGGCCAGCGAGGCCTTGGTGATACCCATCAGCTGCGGACGGCCGGAGGCGGGGTGACCGCCCTCCGAGACCACACGACGGTTCTCGGTCTCGAAGCGACCACGCTCGACCAGCTCGCCGGGCAGCAGCTCGGCGTCGCCGGACTCGATGATCGTCACCCGGCGGAGCATCTGCCGGATGATGATCTCGATGTGCTTGTCGTGGATCGACACACCCTGGGAGTTGTAGACCTTCTGGACCTCGTTGACCAGGTGGATCTGAACCTGGCGCTGGCCGAGGATACGCAGCACGTCGTGCGGGTTGGTGGCACCCACGATCAGCTTCTGGCCGACCTCGACGTGGTCGCCCTCGCTCACCAGGACACGGGCACGCTTGGAGATCGCGTAAGGGATCTCGTCGGTGCCGTCGTCCGGGGTGACGACGATCTTCTTGGTCTTCTCGGTCTCCTCGATCCGCACGCGGCCGACGGCCTCGGAGATCGGGGCGACACCCTTGGGCGTACGGGCCTCGAAGAGCTCGACGACACGCGGCAGACCCAGGGTGATGTCGTCACCGGCCACACCACCGGTGTGGAAGGTACGCATCGTCAGCTGGGTGCCGGGCTCACCGATGGACTGGGCCGCGATGATGCCGACGGCCTCACCGATGTCCACCAGCTTGCCGGTGGCCAGCGAGCGGCCGTAGCACATGGCGCAGGTGCCGACGGCGGACTCACAGGTCAGGACCGAACGCATCTTGACCTGCTCGACGTCGTTCGCGACGAGCTGGCCGATGAGTACGTCACCCAGGTCTGCGCCGGCCGTGGCCAGCACCTTCCCGCCCACGACGACATCCTCGGCGAGGCAGCGGGCGTAGACCGTGGACTCGACGTTGTCGTTCTTGCGCAGGACACCTTCGGCGTCCCGCGTGGCGATCGGCAGCTTGAGACCGCGCTCGGTGCCGCAGTCCTCCTCGCGGATGATGACGTCCTGCGAGACGTCCACCAGACGACGGGTGAGGTAACCCGAGTCGGCGGTACGCAGGGCGGTGTCGGCCAGACCCTTACGGGCACCGTGGGTGGAGATGAAGTACTCCAGCACGGACAGGCCCTCACGGAACGACGCCTTGATGGGACGGGGAATCGTCTCGTTCTTGGCGTTGGACACCAGGCCACGCATACCCGCGATCTGACGCATCTGCATCATGTTTCCACGGGCACCCGAGTCGACCATCATGAAGATCGGGTTGGTCTTCGGGAAGTTCGCGTTCATGGCCTCGGCGACCTCGTTGGTCGCCCGGGTCCAGACCGTGATCAGTTCCGTCGTGCGCTCGTCCTTGGTGATCAGACCGCGCTCGTACTGCTTCTGGATCTTCTCGTCCTGGGCCTCGTAGCCCGCGACGATCGCCTTCTTGGCCTCCGGCACGACGATGTCGGAGACGGCGACGGTGACGCCGGAACGGGTGGCCCAGTGGAAGCCGGCCGCCTTCAGGTTGTCCAGCGTGGCCGCCACGACAACCTTGGGGTAGCGCTCGGCGAGGTCGTTGACGATCTCGGAGAGCTGCTTCTTGCCGACCGGGTAGTCCACGAACGGGTAGTCCTCGGGCAGCAGCTCGTTGAAGAGCGCCCTGCCCAGGGTCGTGGGCAGCCGGAAGGAGTCGCCGACCTGGTAGGGGGCGTCGCCCTCCTCCTGGGCCGGCGGGGTCCAGCCGCGCGGCGGGACGGTGCCGACCGGGAAGCGGATGTCGACCGTCGACTGGAGCGAGAGCTCACGGTTGTCGAAGGCCATGATCGCCTCGGCGGTGGAGCCGAACGCCCGGCCCTCGCCCTTGAGCACGCGCTCCTCGGGGTCGGTGGTCAGGAAGAACAGGCCCAGCACCATGTCCTGGGTCGGCATGGTGACGGGACGACCGTCGGCCGGCTTCAGGATGTTGTTCGAGGACAGCATCAGGATGCGGGCCTCGGCCTGCGCCTCCGCGGACAGCGGCAGGTGGACGGCCATCTGGTCACCGTCGAAGTCCGCGTTGAACGCGGTGCAGACGAGCGGGTGGATCTGGATGGCCTTGCCCTCGACCAGCTGCGGCTCGAACGCCTGGATGCCCAGGCGGTGCAGGGTCGGCGCACGGTTCAGCAGCACCGGGTGCTCGGCGATGACCTCTTCCAGCACGTCGTACACGACCGTGCGGCCGCGCTCGACCATGCGCTTGGCGCTCTTGATGTTCTGCGCGTGGTTGAGGTCCACCAGGCGCTTCATCACGAACGGCTTGAAGAGCTCCAGCGCCATGGCCTTGGGCAGACCGCACTGGTGCAGCTTGAGCTGCGGGCCGACGACGATGACCGAACGGGCCGAGTAGTCGACGCGCTTGCCGAGCAGGTTCTGACGGAAACGACCCTGCTTGCCCTTGAGCATGTCGCTCAGGGACTTCAGCGGGCGGTTACCGGGACCGGTGACCGGACGACCACGACGACCGTTGTCGAAGAGGGCGTCGACGGCCTCCTGCAGCATCCGCTTCTCGTTGTTCACGATGATCTCGGGGGCACCGAGGTCAAGGAGACGCTTGAGGCGGTTGTTGCGGTTGATGACGCGGCGGTACAGGTCGTTCAGGTCGGAGGTCGCGAAGCGGCCACCGTCCAGCTGCACCATCGGACGCAGGTCCGGCGGGATCACCGGGACGCAGTCCAGCACCATGCCGTTGGGCTTGTTGGTGGTCTGCAGGAAGGCGGAGACGACCTTGAGGCGCTTGAGCGCACGGGTCTTCTTCTGGCCCTTGCCGGTGCGGATGATCTCGCGGAGCTTCTCGGCCTCCTCCTCCAGGTCGAAGGACTCCAGGCGCTTCTGCAGCGCCGCGGCACCCATCGAACCCTGGAAGTACGTGCCGAAGCGCTCCCGCAGCTCGCGGTAGAGCAGCTCGTCACCCTCCAGGTCCTGGACCTTGAGGCCCTTGAAGCGGGCCCAGACCTCGTCGAGACGGTCCAGCTCGCGCTGCGCACGGTCGCGCAGCTGCTTCATCTCGCGCTCGGCACCCTCGCGCACCTTGCGGCGCACGTCGGCCTTGGCGCCCTCGGCCTCCAGCTCGCCGAGGTCGGCCTCCAGCTTCTTCTGGCGGCCCTCGACGTCGGAGTCGCGGCGGTTCTCGATCTGCTGGCGCTCGACGGAGACCTGGGCCTCCAGCGAAGGCAGGTCACGCGTACGGCGCTCGTCGTCCACCCACGTGATCATGTAGGCGGCGAAGTAGATGACCTTCTCCAGGTCCTTCGGGGCGAGGTCGAGCAGGTAGCCCAGCCGCGACGGAACGCCCTTGAAGTACCAGATGTGGGTCACGGGAGCGGCAAGCTCGATGTGGCCCATCCGCTCACGGCGCACCTTGGCGCGGGTCACCTCGACGCCGCAGCGCTCACAGATGATGCCCTTGAAGCGGACACGCTTGTACTTGCCGCAGTAGCACTCCCAGTCCCGGGTCGGACCGAAGATCTTCTCGCAGAAGAGTCCGTCCTTCTCGGGCTTGAGGGTTCGGTAGTTGATGGTCTCCGGCTTCTTGACTTCGCCGTGCGACCAGGTACGAATGTCGTCCGCGGTGGCCAGGCCGATCCGCAGCTCGTCGAAGAAGTTGACGTCGAGCACTTGTCGTCAATCCCGCCTTCGGGTTTCCCGAGCAATGTTACTGCCGGGGTCGAGTGTCAAACATGGTCTGAACGGTCCGGGGATGGCCGGGGCTCTCGACAAGAGCCCCGGCCGGCCCGTCAGACCTCTTCGACGCTGCTCGGCTCACGCCGGGACAGGTCGATACCGAGCTCTTCCGCCGCGCGGAAGACGTCCTCGTCGGTGTCGCGCATCTCGATGGACATGCCGTCCGAGGACAGCACCTCCACGTTGAGGCAGAGCGACTGCATTTCCTTGATGAGCACCTTGAAGGACTCGGGAATGCCCGGCTCGGGGATGTTCTCGCCCTTGACGATGGCCTCGTAGACCTTCACGCGGCCGAGCACGTCGTCGGACTTGATCGTCAGGAGCTCCTGGAGGGCGTATGCCGCGCCGTAAGCCTCAAGGGCCCACACCTCCATCTCACCGAAGCGCTGACCACCGAACTGGGCCTTACCACCCAGCGGCTGCTGGGTGATCATGGAGTACGGGCCGGTGGAGCGGGCGTGCAGCTTGTCGTCCACCAGGTGGTGCAGCTTGAGGATGTACATGTAGCCGACCGAGATCGGGTCCGGGAACGGCTCGCCGGAGCGGCCGTCGAACATCCGGGCCTTGCCCGAGGGCAGGACCATGCGCTCGCCGTCGCGGTTGGGGATCGTGGCCTCGAAGAGACCGGTGATCTCGTCCTCGCGGGCACCGTCGAACACCGGGGTGGCGACGTTGGTGCCGGGCTCGACGCGGTCGGCGCCGATGACCTGCAGGCGCTGTGCCCAGTCCTGGCTGAGCCCGGAGACGTCCCAGCCCTGCTGGGCGAGCCAGCCGAGGTGGATCTCCAGTACCTGTCCCGGGTTCATCCGGGACGGGACGCCGAGCGGGTTGAGCACGATGTCGACCGCGGTGCCGTCCTCCAGGAACGGCATGTCCTCGATCGGCAGGATCTTGGAGATGACGCCCTTGTTGCCGTGACGGCCGGCGAGCTTGTCACCGTCGGTGATCTTGCGCTTCTGCGCCACGTACACGCGCACCAGCTGGTTCACACCGGGGGGAAGCTCGTCGCCCTCCTCGCGGTCGAAGACGCGGACGCCGATGACCTTGCCGATCTCGCCGTGCGGCACCTTCAGCGAGGTGTCACGGACCTCACGGGCCTTCTCACCGAAGATCGCACGGAGCAGGCGCTCCTCCGGGGTCAGCTCGGTCTCGCCCTTGGGCGTGACCTTGCCGACCAGGATGTCGCCGGCGACGACCTCGGCACCGATCCGGATGATGCCGCGCTCGTCGAGGTCCGCGAGGACCTCCTCGGAGACGTTCGGGATGTCCCGGGTGATCTCCTCGGGGCCGAGCTTGGTGTCACGGGCGTCGACCTCGTGCTCCTCGATGTGGATCGAGGAGAGGACGTCGTCCTGCACCAGACGCTGGCTGAGGATGATCGCGTCCTCGTAGTTGTGACCCTCCCACGGCATGAACGCCACGAGCAGGTTCTTGCCGAGCGCCATCTCACCGTTCTCGGTGGACGGGCCGTCGGCGAGCACCTGGCCGGCGACGACGCGGGCGCCCTCGTCGACGACGACCTTCTGGTTGAAGGCCGTGCCCTGGTTGGAGCGCGCGAACTTGGCGACGCGGTACGTGTTGTACGTGCCGTCGTCGTTGGAGACGGTGATGTAGTCCGCGGAGACCTCCTGGACCACACCGTCCTTGTCGGCCTTGATGACGTCACCGGCGTCGACCGCGCAGCGGTACTCCATGCCGGTGCCGACCAGCGGGGCCTGGCTCTTGATGAGCGGCACCGCCTGGCGCATCATGTTCGATCCCATGAGCGCGCGGTTGGCGTCGTCGTGCTCCAGGAACGGGATCATGGCGGTCGCGGCCGACACCATCTGGCGCGGCGAGACGTCCATGTAGTCGATCTCGGCGCCCGGCACGTAGTCGATCTCGCCGCCGCGGCGGCGGACCAGCACCCGGTTCTCGACGAAGTAGTTGTCGTCGCTCAGCGGGGCGTTCGCCTGGGCGATGAGGTAGCGGTCCTCCTCGTCGGCGGTCAGGTAGTGGACCTCTTCGGTCACCTGGTTGTCGACGACCTTGCGGTAAGGGGTCTCGATGAAGCCGAAGACGTTCACCCGGCCGTACGAGGCGAGCGAGCCGATCAGACCGATGTTCGGGCCTTCGGGGGTCTCGATCGGACACATGCGGCCGTAGTGCGAGGGGTGCACGTCACGGACGTCCAGGCCGGCCCGCTCACGGGACAGACCACCGGGGCCCAGCGCCGACAGACGACGCTTGTGCGTCAGGCCGGAGAGCGGGTTGGTCTGGTCCATGAACTGGGACAGCTGGCTGGTGCCGAAGAACTCCTTGATGGAGGCGACGACAGGCCGGATGTTGATCAGGGTCTGCGGCGTGATCGCCTCGACGTCCTGGGTCGTCATCCGCTCGCGGACGACGCGCTCCATCCGGGCCAGGCCGGTACGGACCTGGTTCTGGATGAGCTCGCCGACGTTGCGCAGACGGCGGTTGCCGAAGTGGTCGATGTCGTCGACCTCGACCACGATGGACTGGCCGTTCTCGGCGACCGTCTCGGTCTCGCCCGCGTGAAGCTTCACCAGGTACTTGATCGTCGGGATGATGTCCTCGACGGTCAGCACACCGGAGTCCAGCGGCTGGGTGCCGCCGAGCTTCTTGTTGACCTTGTAGCGGCCGACCTGGGCGAGGTCGTAGCGCTTGGGGTTGAAGTAGAGGTTCTCGAGCAGCGTCTGCGCGGCCTCACGGGTCGGCGGCTCGCCCGGACGCAGCTTGCGGTAGATGTCCAGCAGCGCGTCGTCCTGGCCCTGGGTGTGGTCCTTCTCCAGGGTGGCGCGCATCGACTCGTACTCGCCGAACTCCTCAAGGATCTGCTCGGTGCTCCAGCCGAGAGCCTTCAGGAGGACGGTGACCGACTGCTTGCGCTTGCGGTCGATGCGGACACCGACCATGTCGCGCTTGTCGATCTCGAACTCCAGCCAGGCACCCCGGGAGGGGATGACCTTGGCGGAGAAGATGTCCTTGTCGGACGTCTTGTCGATCTGGCTGTCGAAGTAGACACCCGGCGAGCGGACCAGCTGCGAGACGACGACACGCTCGGTGCCGTTGATGCAGAAGGTGCCCTTGTTGGTCATGAGCGGGAAGTCGCCCATGAAGACCGTCTGGGACTTGATCTCGCCGGTCTCGTTGTTGGTGAACTCGGCGGTGACGAAGAGCGGGGCAGCGTACGTGAAGTCGCGCTCCTTGCACTCGTCGATCGAGTTCTTGGGAGGCTCGAAGCGGTGGTCACGGAAGGTCAGCGACATCGACCCGGAGAAGTCCTCGATCGGCGAGATCTCCTCGAAGATCTCTTCCAGACCCGACTTCCTGGGGACGTCCTGACCACTCTCCAGAGCCGCCTCGACGCGAGCCTTCCAGGCGGCGTTACCGAGGAGCCAGTCAAAGCTCTCGGTCTGCAGCGCCAGGAGGTTCGGGACCTCAAGGGGCTCTTTGATCTTTGCGAAGGAAATGCGCAGCGGTGCGGTGCTTGCGCCGTTGTTCATATGGGCAGTCGAGGCGTTGCGCGAGGCGGCCAAGAGGGGGTCCTTCCGAGGGCTCGGACTCACTACGCGCGTACCGGCTTCCGCCCCTGAGTGCAGGCAGGAACATCCTGGTCAGGACGTCCCTCGAGTGTGCTCAGGCTTGGGCTTGCCCCTGGTGACGGGCCAGCAGGCAGCTAACAGGCAGCGCAAAGGGTCAGTGTAGCCACTTGGCTCACTGATGTCCAATGCCGATTCCTCTGCAGGAGGGATCCGCCCCTTCGTTGTTCCTCGCGCTCGCTCTTGCCAGGCGTACCCAGCATTCCCACGTGGCCTTCGATCCATGCCTCGGCGCCCGGTCGATATGGCCACGCGTCCTGAGAATTGCGCGCCGCGTGCGGTTCGTCAAGGCCCCCGCTCGGCGGAGATCGTCACAGCGTGCCTGGCCAACCGGTGTTGATCACCCTACCGGGGACCACCGACAGCCCTGGTGGGCCGCCACTCAAACGACCGAGGGCGGCCACCCGTACGGGTGGCCGCCCTGCGGCTGATCAGCCCCTTGACGGGACTACGCGATCAATGGGGTCACTTGACCTCGACGGACGCGCCAGCGGCCTTGAGGGAGTCGGCAGCCTTCTCGGCGGCCTCCTTGGCGACCTTCTCCAGGACCGGCTTCGGAGCGCCGTCCACGAGGTCCTTGGCCTCCTTCAGGCCCAGCGAGGTCAGCTCACGCACGACCTTGATGACCTGGATCTTCTTCTCGCCGGCACCCGTGAGGATGACGTCGAACTCGTCCTGCTCCTCGACGGCCTCGACGGCGGCGGCAGCGCCACCACCGGCGGCAACCGCGACCGGGGCGGCGGCGGTGACGTCGAACTTCTCCTCGAAGGCCTTGACGAACTCGGCCAGCTCGATGAGGGTGAGCTCCGCGAACTGCTCAAGCAGCTCGTCCTGGGACAGCTTCGCCATGATGTGGCGTCCTTCCACTATGTTCGGCAGGTGCCGGATGCGTACATATCGGCGGGCGTACATGGAGCCCGCTGGACTGCTGAGTGGTTACTCGGCAGCCTCGGCGGGAGCCGGCGTACCGGCACCGCCCTGCTCTTCGACCTTCGCCCGAAGTGCTTCCGCGGTGCGGACGAACTTCGACAGCGGGGCCTGGAAGAGCGCGGCAGCCTGGGACTGCTTGGCCTTGAAGGCACCCGCCAGCTTGGCGAGCAGCACCTCGCGGGACTCGAGGTCCGCAAGCTTCTTGATCTCATCGGCGGACAGCGCCTTACCGTCAAGGACACCGCCCTTGATGATGAGGTTGGGGTTGTCCTTGGCGAAGTCACGCAGACTCTTCGCCGACTCCACCGGGTCACCGGTGACGAAGGCGACCGCCGTCGGACCAGTGAACTGGTCGTCCAGCGTGCTGATCCCGGCCTCGTTGGCCGCGATCTTGGTAAGCGTGTTCTTCACCACGGCGTACGTGGCGTTCTCACCGAGCGAACGACGCAGCGTCTTGAGCTGCGCCACGGTGAGACCGCGGTACTCGGTCAGCACGGCGGCGTTCGAGCTGCGGAACTGGTCCGTCAGCTCGGCCACCGCGGCAGCCTTGTCGGGCCTCGCCATAGAGCCTCGGCCTCCTTCCGGGTGATTGCGGACCGCACGGAAGGGGCTGAACAAAACGAAACGCCCCGGCGCAGGCGCACGGGGCTTGACTCGACCGGATTCACATCCGGGAGTCCATCCACGATCACCTGCGCGGGTCGTCCGCAGCTAGCGGATCCTTCGGCCGCGACGCCCTTTGACGGGCAGCGGCAACCAGCGGTCTTTGGCTTCGGCATCAGAGTAGGCGACACCTGTGCCCAACACCAAATCCCTCCCCTGTGGCCGGTCCGTCGGTCCGCCGGTCCGCCCTCAGCGTGGGGAGGCGGTCGGGCTCGCGCTCCGCGCGCCCAGCAGTGCCGTGTAGTCCAGCGTGTCGGCGGCCGCCGGGGCCTTCACCGTGACCGGCGTGCCGTAGTGGCTGTAGTAGGCCGTCGCGGTCGTGGAGCCGGCCGACCCGTCGTCCTCGCGGACCGACTTGACCACCAGGCCGTGGCTGTCGATCCACAGCTCGATGCGCTCGGTGTCGGTGGTACCCAGGTAATGCGTCGTGCGCACGCCGCGCACCCGCTGCGAACCCATCCTGCGCACATCGCCGGAGGCGATCAGCTCGCGCACCGGCCCGGCCGGCTCGGCGGCGCTGAGCAGCTGGGTGCCGTCGCCCACGGCCGCGTAGCTGTACTTGAGCCAGTGCTTGCCGCCGAGCGAGGCGGCGACGGTGTCCGTCACCCGCTGGTAGACGGCCTTGCGCAGACAGCGGGTCTGGCCGGCGCCGGAGCCGGTGACGGTCAGCCGGCCCGTGGTGGGGCTGTGGGACCAGTCGAGGGCGCCGCTGCGCACGCCGGTGGAGTCGCCGGTCTTCGAGCTGCCCTCGAAACGGGCGGAGCCGGCCCGGTCGGTGGCCTTGGCCGCGTGGCGCAGTGCGCTCAGCACGGCGGGGTCGGCGGCGGAGGCGCTCGGGGCGGGCCCGGCCTCCGTACCACCGCTGCAGCCCGTCAGGGCGACCGTCAGCGCGACGGCCGCGCACGTCATCATGCGCCACCTGTAGTCCATGGCCGGAAACTAACAGGCTGGGCCCGCTCCCGGAGGAGCGGGCCCAGCCTGTGTGCGTACTGCTGCCTGCGGAGCGGCCGTCAGACGGTCGCGTCCTCCTCGACGAGGAGGTTGCGGGTGCGGTTCGGGTCCACCAGGATGCCGGGGCCCATCGTGGTGCTGATGGCGGCCTTCTTGATGTAGCGGCCCTTGGCGGCGGACGGCTTCAGACGCAGGATCTCGTCCAGGGCGGCCGCGTAGTTCTCGACCAGCTGCTGCTCACCGAACGACGTCTTGCCGATGATGAAGTGCAGGTTCGAGTGCTTGTCGACGCGGAACTCGATCTTGCCGCCCTTGATCTCGGTCACGGCCTTGGCGGTGTCCGGGGTCACGGTGCCGGTCTTCGGGTTCGGCATCAGGCCACGGGGACCGAGCACGCGGCCCAGGCGGCCGACCTTGCCCATGAGGTCCGGGGTGGCGACGACGGCGTCGAAGTCCAGACGGCCCTTCGCGACCTCGTCGATCAGTTCGTCGGAGCCGACGATGTCGGCGCCCGCGGCACGCGCGGCCTCGGCACGGTCACCGGTCGCGAAGACCAGGACCCGGGCGGTCTTGCCGGTGCCGTGCGGAAGGTTCACGGTGCCACGGACCATCTGGTCGGCCTTGCGAGGGTCGACACCCAGGCGGAAGGCGACCTCGACGGTCGAGTCGAACTTGGTGGTGCTGGTGTCCTTGGCGATACGGACGGCCTCAAGGGGGGCGTACTGACGCTCCCGGTCGATCTTGGCGTCCGCAGCGCGGAGCGACTTGCTGCGCTTGCTCATTGCTTCTCCTGAAGGCTTTGGAGTCGTGGTGCGGGCCGAGCAGGCCCTTCCACAGGGGGTGGCGGCTTGATCAGCCCTCGACCGTGATGCCCATGGAGCGGGCGGTGCCGGCGATGATCTTCTCGGCGGCGTCCAGGTCGTTGGCGTTCAGGTCCGGGAGCTTGGTGGTGGCGATCTCGCGAACCTGGGCCGTCGTGATCTTGGCGACCTTCTTGACGTGCGGCTCGCCGGAGCCCTTGTCCACGCCCGCGGCCTTGAGGATCAGCTTGGCGGCCGGCGGAGTCTTGGTGATGAAGGTGAAGGAACGGTCGTCGTAGACCGTGATCTCCACCGGCACGACCATGCCACGCTGCGACTCGGTCGCGGCGTTGTAGGCCTTGCAGAACTCCATGATGTTCACGCCGTGCTGGCCCAGCGCGGGGCCGACCGGCGGCGCCGGGTTGGCCGCGCCGGCGTTGATCTGGAGCTTGATAAGCCCCGTGACCTTCTTCTTCTTGGGAGGCATTGCTCTCTCCGGGTCCTATGAGAGGTTTTTTGCCTGCGAGCAGGCATACCGCACCACGATAACGGGTACCGTGGCGAGCCCTGAAACCGAGCAGGTCAGGACGGCTGTGAGAGCCGGCCCGACCTGGACGGAAGTGAGGTGTCGATCAGTTCTTCTGGATCTGGTCGAAGCTGAGCTCGACCGGCGTCTCGCGGCCGAAGATCTCGACGAGGCCCTTGACCTTCTTCGAGTCGGCGTTGATCTCGTTGATCGTCGCCTGCAGCGTCGCGAAGGGGCCGTCGGTGACGGTGACCGAGTCGCCGACCTCGAAGTCCAGCACCTGGACCTCGACCTTGCGCTTCGGGGCACCGCCCTCGGCCTCGGCGGCGGCCGCAGCCGCCTCCTCGACCTCCGGGGCGAGCATCTTGACGATCTCGTCCAGGGTCAGCGGGTACGGGTCGTACGCGTTGCCGACGAAGCCGGTGACGCCGGGGGTGTTGCGGACGACGCCCCAGGACTCGTTCGTCAGGTCCATGCGCACCAGCACGTAGCCGGGCAGCTTGTTCTGACGGACGGTGCGGCGGTCGCCGTTCTTGATCTGGACGACTTCTTCCTGGGGCACTTCGGCCTGGTAGATGTAGTCCTCGACGTTGAGCGAGACGGCGCGCTGCTCCAGGTTGGACTTCACGCGGTTCTCGTAGCCGGCGTAGGTGTGAATCACGTACCACTCGCCCGGCAGGGTGCGGAGCTCCTCGCGGAAGGCGACCACCGGGTCGACCGGCTCGGCCTCCTCGGCCTCTTCCACGGGCTCGGCGTCGCTGTCGTCAGCCTCGACCTCGGCCTCAGCCGCCTCGGTGTCTTCCTCGTCCTCGTCCTCGACGTGAACGGCGTCTTCCTCGGCGGGGGTACCGGCCTCGGCATCCGCGGCCTCGAACTCGTCGATCTCGTCGGCAGCCTCGACGATCTCCAGTTCGGTGTCGTCGCCCGTGACCTCGGCCGAGACAGCCTCTGCGGGTTCGACGGCGTCGTTCAGATTCGGGTCAGACACTGTGGCTGCTTCTTCCTGACTTCAAGGGGTGGAACTGGCGGCCGGGCGCCTTTGGGCACCTTCCGCGGGGGAATCACCCGAAGACGTACGAGACGCCCTTGTTGAAACCCCAGTCAATCACGGTCACGAGCGCGATGATGACCACAACGAAGACAATCACCACGGTGGTGTACGTGATCAGGTCGTGCCGGGAGGGCCAGACGACCTTGCGGAGCTCGGCGATGATCTGCCGGTAGAAGAGCGCCAGCCGGGCCACAGGGCCCTTCTTGCCGCGCTTGCCGCCCTTGCGGGCCTTCTTGCTCGTGGTCTCCGCGGACTCGGCGTCTTCGGGGCGACCACTCTCAGGCGTTGCGGTGGAGCCCAGGGCTTCCGTCACTACGTCCTCACCTGATTCTGGGTCGTTTGCTGGAAATTCCTAACGTACGCCTGCGTATAGCAGGGCCGGAGGGACTCGAACCCCCAACCGCTGGTTTTGGAGACCAGTGCTCTACCAATTGAGCTACGACCCTTTGAAGCTCCCCCAACGTACCGCATCCGGCCGACTGCACGATGTATGCAGGCAAGATCGGCTCGCGGGGGCCATCGACGGATGAGTGTACGTGTTCGGCGACCCCGCGTCGAATGGGTTGGCCCCGGCCGCGTCGCCGTAGCCGGAACCCGTATGCCCCGGCCCCGGCACGTCTGCCACGATTGCAGGCATGACCGCTGCAACCCCACCCGCACAGTCCCCCACTGAACGACGTGTGTCGGCCCGCATCGGGTCGATCTCCGAGTCGGCCACCCTCGCCGTGGACGCAAAGGCAAAGGCCCTCAAGGCCGCCGGGCGTCCGGTCATCGGCTTCGGCGCGGGCGAGCCGGACTTCCCGACGCCCGGGTACATCGTCGAGGCCGCCGTGGAGGCGTGCCGCAACCCGAAGTACCACCGGTACACCCCGGCCGGCGGCCTGCCCGAACTCAAGGCCGCCATCGCCGCGAAGACGCTCCGCGACTCCGGCTACCAGGTCGACCCGTCCCAGGTGCTGGTGACCAACGGCGGCAAGCAGGCCATCTACGAGGCCTTCGCCGCGATCCTCGACCCGGGGGACGAGGTCATCGTCCCGGCTCCGTACTGGACCACCTACCCCGAGTCGATCCGGCTGGCGGGCGGCGTGCCGGTCGAGGTCGTGGCGGACGAGACCACCGGCTACCGGGTCTCCGTGGAGCAGTTGGAGGCCGCCCGCACCGAGCGCACCAAGGTGCTGCTGTTCGTGTCGCCCTCCAACCCGACGGGTGCCGTCTACCCGCGCGAGCAGGTCGAGGCGATCGGCCGCTGGGCCGCCGAGAAGGGCCTGTGGGTCCTGACCGACGAGATCTACGAGCACCTGGTCTACGGCGACGCGGAGTTCTCCTCGCTGCCGGTGGTGGTGCCGGAGCTGGCCGACAAGTGCGTCGTGGTCAACGGTGTCGCCAAGACGTACGCCATGACCGGCTGGCGTGTCGGGTGGGTGATCGGCCCCAAGGACGTGGTCAAGGCCGCCACCAACCTCCAGTCGCACGCCACGTCCAACGTCTCCAACGTCGCGCAGGTCGCGGCCCTCGCGGCCGTCTCCGGTGACCTGGAGGCCGTCGCCGAGATGCGCGTCGCCTTCGACCGCCGTCGCCAGACGATCGTGCGCATGCTCAACGAGATCCCCGGCGTCCTGTGCCCCGAGCCCGAGGGCGCGTTCTACGCCTACCCCTCGGTCAAGGGCCTGCTCGGCAAGGAGATCCGCGGCAAGCGCCCCGCCGACTCGGCCGAGCTCGCCGCCCTCATCCTCGACGAGGCCGAGGTCGCCGTCGTCCCCGGCGAGGCCTTCGGCACCCCGGGTTACCTGCGGCTTTCCTACGCCCTCGGCGACGAGGACCTGGTGGAGGGCGTCTCCCGGCTGCAGAAGCTGCTGGGCGAGGCCCGGGACTGATCGCCCGGCGGACGGCCGGAGCGCACACCGGGCGCCGGCCGTCCGCCGGCGGCCGTCCGCCGTCAAGCCGGGGCCCCGGTCGCTCCCCGATCGGGGAAACCGGTACCGGCGGGGGTGGCCGTGCGGCAAGATCTGAAAATGGCACGTGATGTACGCACCCTCCCCAAAGCACACCTGCACCTGCACTTCACCGGGTCGATGCGCCCCGGCACCCTGCTGGAGCTCGCCGACAGACACGGCGTGCACCTCCCCGAGGCGCTGACCTCGGGCGAGCCGCCCAGCCTCCGGGCGACCGACGAGCGCGGCTGGTTCCGGTTCCAGCGGCTGTACGACATCGCCCGCTCGGTGCTCCGGACGCCGGAGGACATCCAGCGCCTGGTGCGCGAGGCCGCCGAGGAGGACGCCCGCGACGGCTCCGGCTGGCTGGAGATACAGGTCGATCCGACCTCGTACGCGCCCCGGCTGGGCGGTCTGATCCCGACGATGGAGATCATCCTCGACGCCGTCGCGAGCGCGTCCCGCGACACCGGCGTGGGCATGGCCGTGGTCGTCGCCGCCAACCGTATGAAGCATCCGCTGGACGCCCGCACCCTGGCCCGGCTCGCGGTGCGCTACGCCGACCGCGGGGTGGTCGGCTTCGGGCTCTCCAACGACGAACGGCGGGGCCTGGCAAGGGACTTCGACCGGGCCTTCGCCATCGCGCGGGAGGGCGGGCTGCTGGCCGCCCCGCACGGCGGCGAGCTGGCCGGCCCGAGCAGCGTCCGCGACTGCCTGGACGACCTGCACGCCGGGCGGGTCGGTCACGGCGTACGGGCGGCGGAGGACCCCCGGCTGCTGCGCAAGCTGGCGGAGCGGCAGATCGCCTGCGAGGTGTGCCCGGCGTCCAACATCGCCCTGGGTGTCTACGAGAAACCGGAGGACGTCCCGCTGCGCACGCTGTGGGACGCCGGTGTGCCGATGGCGCTCGGCGCCGACGACCCGCTGCTGTTCGGCTCCCGCCTCGCCGCGCAGTACGAGTTCGCGCGCGAGCACCACGCCTTCACCGACGAGGAACTGGCCGAGCTGGCCCGTCAGTCCGTGCGGGCCTCCCGCGCCCCCGACGCCGTACGGGACCGGCTGCTGGCCGGCACGGAAGCCTGGCTCGACGGGTCCCCCGGCCACGAGCCGGCCGATCCCCGCTAGGCCCGCGACGCGGCGCCGACCGGTCGGCCTGGCCCCGGTGGGTCCGCCACCGGGCGCACGCGCACGCGCGGGCCGCGTCGCCCGGGCAGTCCACCGGCGGGTGGTGCGGTGACCGCGCTGCTTCACCGGGTCCGTGCGGTGGCCGCGCTAGAGGGTGACGCCCACCGTCACCGGCTCGTTGACCAGGGTGACTCCGAACGCGGCGTGGACGCCGTCCCGGACCTCGCGGGCCAGGGCGAGGAGGTCCTCGGTCTTGGCGCTCCCCCGGTTGGTCAGTGCCAGGGTGTGCTTGGTGGAGATCCGGGCCGGGCCGGTCCCGTATCCCTTGGTGAAGCCGGCCTTGTCGATCAGCCAGGCGGCGGAGGTCTTCACCTGTCCGTCGGCGGCCGGCCAGCCGGGCGGCTCCACGTCGTCGCCGAGCCGGTCGTGGACGCGGGCGATGAAGGCGTCGTACTCGGCCACGCCCAGCACCGGGTTGGTGAAGAAGGACCCCGCCGACCAGGTGTCGTGGTCCTGCGGGTCCAGCACCATGCCCTTGCCCGCGCGCAGCCGGAGCACCGTCTCGCGGACGAGCTCCAGCGGCACCCGGCCGCCCGGCTCGACGCCCAGGGTGCGGGCGACCTCGGCGTAGCGCACCGGGGCGGACAGCCCGCCGGCGTCCTCCAGGGCGAACCGCACCCGCAGCACCACATAGCGGGCCGGGTCGGCCTTGAAGCGGCTGTGGCGGTACGAGAAGGCGCACTCGGAGCCGGCGAGGGTCACGGTCCTGCCGAGATCGCGGTCGTACGCCACGACTTCGGCGATCGTGGCCGAGACCTCCTGGCCGTACGCGCCCACGTTCTGGATCGGCGTCGCCCCGGCCGAACCGGGGATGCCCGCCAGGCACTCGATGCCGGCCAGCCCGGCGCGCACGCCGCGCGTGACGGCGTCGGTCCACACCTCGCCGGCGGCCAGCTCCAGCCGTGTGCCGTCCAGGGCGAAGCCCTTCGTCGCGATGCGCAGCGCCGTGCCGTCGAAGCCGTCGTCCCCGATGACCAGATTGCTGCCGCCGCCGATCACCAGCAGCGGCGTGCCGGACGCGTCAGCCTCCCGTACGGCCTCGATCACCTCGTCGTCGGTGCCGGCCGTCACCAGACGCGCGGCGGGCCCGCCCAGGCGGAAGGTGGTCAGCGGGGCGAGCGGGGCGTCATACGTAACGGTCACCCGCCCAGCTTACGCAGCGCGCGGGGCCCGGCCCGCCCGCACGAACGCCGGCCCGGGACCTCCTCTCGGAGGCCTGGGCCGGCGTACGGGCTGCCGGGTGCGGATCACCGGCCGGCGGGCACGGGCTCCGGCTCGACGGCGTGGTCGGACCGGTCGGCGCGGTCGGCCCGCGTCGGCGCGGCGGCCGGCTCGGCCGGCTCGGCGGGGGTGACCGCGGCGGCCGGGGCGACCCGGCGGCGCGGGGCCAGCAGTGCGGCCACCGCTCCCAGGGCCACCGCCGAGGCGCCCACCCACAGGGCCGGGGTGATGCCGTCGGCGAACCGGGTGGCGGACTCGTAACCGCCCTGGCCGGCGAAGACCGAGGCCAGGATGGCGATGCCGAGGGCGCCGCCCACCTCACGCAGCGCGTTGTTCGCGCCGGAGGCGATGCCCTGCTCCTCGGGACGGACGCTGCCCATCACGAGGTTGGCGCTGGGTGCGAAGTACAGGGACATCCCGACGCCGCTGATGATCATGGCGGGGAGCAGCGTGAGGTAGGAGACGTCGGCGGCGATGACGTAGGCGAAGTAGCCCAGGCCGAGCGCCTGGAGGGCCAGCCCGGTGGCGACCACCGGCCGGCCGCCGATGCGGTCGGAGACGGCTCCGGCCACCGGGGCGAGGAGCAGCGACATGCCGGTCCAGGGCAGCATCCGCACACCGGCCTCCATCGGGGAGTAGCCGCCGACGCCCTGCAGGAACTGGCTGAGCAGGAAGACCGAGCCGAACATCCCGAGGAACATCAGCAGGCTGGCGGCGTTGATGGCGGAGAAGGCGCGGCTGCGGAACAACCGCATCGGCAGCATGGCGTTGGGGCTGACGACGCCGTGGCGGACGAACCCGGCCAGCAGCACGCTGCCGGCGATCAGACCGGTGAGGACCCAGGTGCTGGTCCAGCCGTCGGCGTTGCCGCGGATGAGGGCGTAGACGATGCCGAAGAGACCGCCGCTGGCGAGCAGCGTGCCGGGGAAGTCCAGACGGGAGCTGGTGCCGCGGCTCTCGGCGAGGCGCAGCCGGGCGAGCGGCATGAGCAGCAGGCCGATCGGGACGTTCACCCAGAAGATCCACTGCCAGGAGACGTGTTCGGTGAGCGCGCCGCCGATCAGCGGGCCGGTGGCGACGGCGAGGCCGTTGGCCGCGCCCCAGATACCGAAGGCCATGCCGCGCCGTTCGGCGGGGACGGCCGCGGAGAGCAGGGTGAGGGTGAGCGGCATCAGGATGGCGGCGCCGACGCCCTGTAAGGCACGGGCGGCGATCAGTTCGCCCATGCCGGGTGCCATGGCGGCCGCGGCGGAGGCGGCGGAGAAGACGCCGATGCCGGTGACGAAGAGCTTGCGGCGGCCGAAGCGGTCACCGAGGGCGGCGCCGAACATCAGCAGGACCGCGAAGGTGAGGGTGTAGGCGCTCACTGTCCATTCGAGGTCGGACAGACCGCCGCCGAGGTCCTTGCGGATGGAGGGGAGGGCGGTGGTGACGACGAGGTTGTCGAGCGCGGCCATGAAGCCGGCGACGCTGGTGATGATCAGGGCCCAGGTGGTGGAGCCCCGGCGGGGTGCTTGCTGGTCCTTCATGGCTTCCTCCGTTGCGTACGTCATGTTGTTAGTTATCGATCAATAACTTTCGACGCCACAGATCAGGGCTGTGCCCGTCGGGTGGCACCTGTCCGCTTCAGGAAGAGGTCTCCGGGAAGCGGTCCGCGTACATGTCGTCAATACCCGTCCAGCACCGCGCCCCCTCGGGGATGCCCAGCGCCATCAGGATGTTCACCAGCATTCCGGTGCCGAAGAACTCCGCGGCCTCGGCGTCGCCGACGCCGGTGCGGGCCCGCACGTAGTCCCACAGACCGAGCCAGCCGCGCCGGCAGACCTCGCGGATCTCCTCGTCGTCGACGGACGCGACATACATCTGGAGCTGCATCCGCAGGTTGTCGCCGTCCGCGATCAGCTCCCGGTAGCTCACGCACATCGACTCGAAGGCGGCCTCGCCCTCCAGGCCCTCGGCCGTCCTCTCGAAGTGCTGCTCGATGCTCTCGACGCAGCGCCAGGCGGCGGCGAGGAAGAGCGCCTTCTTGTTGGGGAAGAGCCGGAACAGGTACGGCTGCGAGACCCCCATCCGCTTGGCGATGGCGGCGGTGGAGGTGCCGTGGTACCCGGTCGAGCCGAACTCGGTGACCGCTGCGCGGATCGCCGCCTCGCGGCGCTCGTCGGCGCTCATTCGGATTCCGTCGCTTCCCATGCCAAGTAAGTTATCAATCAATAACTAGGCACGCAAGGCGGCACGGCGGAAAAATTCCCGCCGCCCCGAGGGCTGGTCCGGACCCCGGTGCGAGCCGGGTGCGAGCCCGGGCCCGGGCCCTGGCTCGCACCCGGGCCCGCATCGGGGCCGGTTCCGCCGGCGCTACGCCAGCCGGACCACGGCCCGCGACATGCCCAGCACCTTCTGGCCGTCGGCGATCGCCGTGAGGTCCACCCGGACCGTCCGCTCCTGGTCGTCCAGCTTCGCGGCGACCTTGGCCGTGACCTCGATCACCGCGCCCTTGTCGTCGTCGGGCACCACGACCGGCTTGGTGAAACGCACCCCGTACTCGACGACCGCGCCCGGGTCACCCGTCCAGTCCGTCACGACGCGGATCGCCGAGGCCATGGTGAACATGCCGTGCGCGATGACGTCGGGCAGCCCGACCTCCCGGGCGAACCGCTCGTTCCAGTGGATCGGGTTGAAGTCGCCCGAGGCGCCGGCGTACTCCACCAGCGCCGCCCGGCTCACCGGGAAGGACTGCGCCGGCAGTTCGGTGCCGGCCTCGACCTCGTCGTAGGAGATGATCGCGGCCATGTCAGCTCTCCTCCGGGGCGCGGGCCACCAGCTTCATCAGCGCGGTCACGACGTGCTCGCCGCGCTCGTCGTGGACGTCGCCGCGTACGTCGATCACATCGTTGCCGGCAAGGGACTTGATGGAATCGATGGCCACGGTCACCGCCAGCCGGTCCCCGGCCCGGACCGGGCGGGTGTAACGGAACTTCTGGTCGCCGTGCACCACACGGGTGTAGTCCAGCCCGAGTTCGGGATCGAGGACCACCTGCCCCGCGGCCTTGTACGTGATCACGAACGGGAAGGTCGGCGGGGCGATCACATCGGAGTGACCGAACGCCGCGGCCGCGCCCGGATCCGAGTAGACGGGGTTGGTGTCCCCGATCGCCTCGGCGAACTCGCGGATCTTCTCGCGCCCCACCTCATAGGGAGCGGTGGGCGGATACGTCCGCCCGACGAAGGACTGGTCGAGCGCCATCGGCACCTCCTGCGAAGGATTTCGGTCAACGCAACACCACGAGGCCGCCCCCGGTGATGGGGACGGCCTCGTGGACGTAAAAGCCTGAGATCAGCGCGTCTCGCGGTGCGCGGTGTGCGCGTTGCAGCGGGGGCAGTGCTTCTTCAGCTCAAGACGATCCGGGTCGTTACGCCGGTTCTTCTTGGTGATGTAGTTCCGCTCCTTGCACTCCACGCAGGCCAGCGTGATCTTCGGGCGGACGTCGGTGGCGGCCACGTGAGTGCTCCTTGACGAACGGGGTAAGAGAAATGAACACAGCAAGAGTAGCCGATTGAAGGACCGATCCCACAATCGGCTACACAGGGTAGCGGCGACCGGACTTGAACCGGTGACACAGCGATTATGAGCCGCTTGCTCTACCGACTGAGCTACGCCGCTGCGATGAAGAGACAACCCGCCGAGTGGCGGGCCGTCCGATCATCAGAGCCCCCATGCGGAATCGAACCGCAGACCTTCTCCTTACCATGGAGACGCTCTACCGACTGAGCTATAGGGGCGAACGGGGAAGACATTACACGGTCCGCCGCCGAAGGTGAAATCCGTATCGGCGGGGCACACCGGACGTCCGGGGACAGGGTGCCGGGCGGGCCGTCGGGCGGTGCCGCGCAGGCCACTTGGGGGGTCCGGGCGCACCGGCCGGACGCCCGCCGGGCACGTGCGAGGCACCCGCGAGGCACCCGCGGTGCGGTGCCGGGCGACCTCGCCGGTACGACTATTCGCCTCTTCCCGGACGGACCGGGCACCGCACCCTAGGCTCGGAACGCGTGATCTTGCCTCCGGCCCCGAGGAGCGCGATGACCGACAGCCCGCCGCGACCACCCGTGGCCGCCACCGACACCCCCCTGCTGCTGTGCGGCGCCCGCCTCGCCGACGGCCGCACCGTCGACGTGCGGCTCGCCGGCCCCCGGATCGAGGCCGTCGGCACCGCCGGCAGCCTCACCGGCTCCTGCCAGGCCCCCCGGATCGACCTCGGCGGCTACCTCCTGCTCCCCGCCCCCGCCGAACCGCACGCCCACCTGGACACCGCCCTCACCGCGGACTGCGGCGGGCCGCCCTCGTACGAACCGGAGGACGTCCAGCGCCGGGTCACCGAGGCCGTACTGCTGCAACTCGGGCACGGGGCGACCGCCGTGCGCACCCACGTCCGGATCGGCGACGTGGCCGGGCTGCACGCCCTGGAGGCCGTGCTCCAGGCCCGGCGCGCGCTGCGCGGACTCGCCGAACTGCACACCGTGGCCGTGCCCCGGCTGCTCACCGGCACCGCCGGGGCCGACGGGGTGGCCGTGCTGCGGGACGCCCTCAAGATGGGCGCCGGCGTCGTAGGCGGCTGCCCCGACCTCGACCCCGACCCCTGGGGCTACGTCGAGACCGTGCTCGGCGTCGCCGACGAGTTCGGCCTCCCCGTCGACCTCCACACCGAGGCCGGTGACCCGGCCCGGCTGGCCCGCCTCGCCGCCATGGCCGGCGGCCTGCGCCCCGGCGTCACCATCGGCCCCTGCGGCGGCCTTGCCCGGCTCCCCCGCGAGACCGTGACCCGCGCCGCCGACCAGCTCGCCGCCGCCGGCGTGTCGGTGGTCGCCCTCCCGCAGGGCGGCTGCGGCGCCCTGGAGTCCCGCGGCCCCGGCTTCGCGCCGGTACGGGCGCTGCGCGCCGCCGGGGTGCGGGTCGCGGCCGGCAGCGGCGCCCTGCGCGACCTGGCCAACCCCGTCGGGCGCGGCGACCCGCTGGAGGCGGCCTTCCTGCTCGCCTCGTACGGCGAGTGCCGCCCCGACCTGGCCTACGACGCCGTCAGCGGCCGGGCCCGGGCGGTGCTCGGGCTGCCGGAGGTACGGATCGAGGCGGGCTTCCCGGCCGAGCTGCTGGCGGTGCGGGCCGACCGGATCGAGGCGGCGCTGTCACTCGCGTACAGCCGGATCGTGATCCACCGGGGCCGGGTGGTGTCCCGGACCAGCGCCGTACGGGAGTTCACCGACACGCTGGCGCTGGATCTCCCCCGGCAGGCGCGAAGCCGCAGGGACCCGGCGTAGGGCGTAGCGTCGGATACATGCGCATTGTGATCGCTGGTGGACACGGAAAGATCGCGCTCCGGCTGGAACGGCTGCTCGCCGGGCGCGGGAACCACGTCGCGGGCCTCATCCGCGACCCGGGCCAGGCCGAGGACCTGCGCGCCGCGGGCGCCGAGCCGGTCGTCCTCGACCTGGAGAAGGCCTCCCCCGACGAAGTGGCCGCGGCCCTCACCGGGGCCGACACGGCCGTCTTCGCCGCCGGGGCCGGCCCGGGCAGCGGCGCCGCCCGCAAGGACTCCGTCGACCGCGCCGCCGCCGTCCTGTTCGCCGACGCCGCCGAACAGGCCGGGGTACGCCGGTACCTGATGGTCTCCTCCATGGGCGCCGACGCCGAGCCCCCGGCCGGCACGGACCCCGTCTTCGCCACCTACCTGCGGGCCAAGGCCGCCGCCGACGCCGATCTGCGCCGCCGCACCGGCCTCGGCTGGACCATCCTGCGGCCCGGCGCCCTCACCGACGACCCCGGCACCGGCCGGGTCGCCCTCGCCGCCTCCACCGGACGGGGATCGGTCCCCCGCGACGACGTGGCCGCCGTACTGGCCGAGTTGGCCGACACCCCGTCCACGGCGGGGCTGACCCTGGAGCTGATCGGGGGTCACACCCCGGTGGCGGTGGCCGTGAAGGACGTCGCCGGCAACTGACGGCGAGGAAGGAAGCTCCGGTACGGGCGTCGGGCCGGACCTACCCCCGCTGATCCGCGACGACGGCGGGGACGGCTGCGTCCATGTGCGGGTGTGCGGCCGGCCCCGGGCCGGGTGAGCGTCGTGATCAGTGGCCGGCACATCTGGCCTTCTACGCGGCGCTGACGCCGGGCGACGACGGACGCCCGGCCACGACCCGTACCTCCGGGGAAACCCTGGCGGCCCGCCCGGGCCCCACCCTGTACGCGACCGAGGACCCGGAGGACGACTCCCCCGGCTACGGCGGCCCCTGAACCACGCCCCCGGCCCCGGCCACGCACAACAGAAAAGGGCCCCTGATCTGCGGTGAGGCAGATCACGGGCCCTTTGTTCCCTGTGGCGGCGCCAGGGTTCGAACCTGGGTAGGCTGAGCCGGCAGATTTACAGTCTGCTCCCTTTGGCCACTCGGGCACACCGCCTGGGATGGTGCCGCCTCCGGGGCCCGCGTGAGGCGTCCGTGGCGACGACGTAAACGATACCCGATACCCAGGGGTGCTTCGCCACTCGATTGATCAGCCCCTCGGACAGGGACGGTGGCTAGGCTTGCGGGGGCGGTCCGCCGTGGGCCGCGACCCAAGATGGATCAGAGCCAAGGAGCCAACTGAAGATGGCCGACTCCAGTTTCGACATCGTCTCGAAGGTCGAGCGGCAGGAGGTCGACAACGCCCTCAACCAGGCCGCCAAGGAAATCTCGCAGCGCTACGACTTCAAGAACGTGGGCGCCTCGATCGCGTGGTCGGGCGAGAAGATCCTGATGGAGGCGAACTCCGAGGAGCGGGTGAAGGCGATCCTGGACGTCTTCGAGACCAAGCTGGTCAAGCGGGGGATCTCGCTGAAGTCGCTGGACGCGGGCGAGCCGCAGCTGTCCGGCAAGGAGTACAAGATCTTCGCGACGATCGAGGAGGGGATCTCCCAGGACAACGCGAAGAAGGTCGCCAAGATCATCCGTGATGAGGGCCCGAAGGGTGTGAAGGCCCAGGTCCAGGGCGACGAGCTGCGGGTCAGTTCCAAGAGCCGGGACGATCTGCAGGCGGTGCAGGCGCTGCTCAAGGGCAAGGACTTCGACTTCGCCCTGCAGTACGTCAACTACCGCTGACCCGGCGCCGGTTACCGGTTACCGGTTACCGGTTACCGGTTACCGGTTGCCGGTTACCGGTCGCCGGTCGCCGGCGAGGTGAGGTGAGGTGGGGGCGACGGCGGCGCGGCCGGTGGGCCGCGCCGCCCTCGCCGTCAGTGGACGGTCAGGGCCGCGGTCCGGGCGCCGGCGGAGAGCTCGTAGGAGCCGGGGCGTACGGAGCGCGGGCCGTTGCCGGCGATGTCGCCGGTGGTGACGGCGAGCCGGGAGAGGGGGAAGGTCAGGGTGACCGTCCGGCTCTGGCCGGCCTTGAGGTGGACGCGGGTGTAGGCGGCCAGCCGGGTGGGCGGGGTGAGGACGGCGCCAGGGGGCTGCTTCGCGTAGAGCTGCACCACTGTGTCGCCGTCGGTGGTGCCGGTGTTGGCGACCTCGACGGCGGCTCTGACGGTGCCGTCGCGGGAGACGGTGGCGTCGGCGAGGGTGAGGTCGCGGACCTCGTACGTGGTGTAGGAGAGGCCGGAGCCGAAGGCGAACAGCGGGTCGTAGCCGGAGCTGGCGCCGCCGTTGGTGCCGGGGAGCTGCTGGTAGTACATGGGCTGGTCGCCGACGGTCCTGGGCCAGGAGACGGGGAGGCGGCCGCTGGGGTCGGCCCGGCCGAAGAGGACGTCGGCGACGGCGGTGCCGGCTTCGCTGCCGGGGAGCCAGGCCATCAGCAGCTGGTCGGCGTCGGCGGCGTCGCCCAGGACCAGGGGGCGGCCGGCGAGGACGACCACGACGACCGGCTTGCCGGTGGCCTGGAGGCGGTCGACCAGGGTCTGCTGGGCGGCGGACAGTTCCGGGGTCTCGTTGTCGTTGACGCCCTCGGCGCCGGGTTTCTCGCCGACCACGACGACCGCGGCGGTGGTGTCGCCGTCCTGGGTGCGGGCGACGGCGTCGTCGGCGGTGCCGGCCAGGACGGTGCGGTCCGCGCCGAGCAGTTCCCTGACCCCTTCGTAGACGGTGACGCCCGGGTCGGTGACGCCGTCGGGGATGCCCTGCCAGCCGATGGTCCAGCCGCCGTTCTGGTCCGGTACCGAGTCGGCGCCGGGGCCGGCCACGACGACCTTGCCGGTGCCCGCGCCGGTGGACAGCGGCAGTACGTCGTCGTCGTTGCGCAGCAGGGTCATCGACTCGGTCGCCGCCCGTACGGCGAGGGCCTTGTCGGTGCCGAGGACGGCGGCGTCGGCCTTGGCGGCGTCGACGTAGGGGTGTTCGAAGAGGCCGAGCCGGTACTTGAGGGTGAGGATGCGGGAGACGGCTTGGTCGAGGCGGGCCGTGCTGACCTTGCCGTCGCGCACCTGCTGGGTGAGGCCGTCGATGTAGCCGTCGACGCTGCCGGGCGGCAGCATCGCCATGTCGACGCCGGCGTTGACGGCGATGCCGGTGGCGTCGGCGTAGCTGCCGGTGAGGTGGTAGGCGGTCTGGAGGTTCTTCACGTCGTCCCAGTCGCTGACGACGACGCCCTTGAAGCCCCACTGCTCGCGCAGCAGATCGGTGAGCAGGTAGTGCGAGGAGTGGGCGGGGATGCCGTTGACGGCGCCGGAGTTGACCATCACGGTCATGGCGCCGGCGTCGACGGCGGCCTTGTAGGCGGGCAGGATCGTGTCCTGGAGGTAGCGCATGTCGAGCTGGGCGGGAGCCCGGTCGTGGCCGTTCTGCGGTTGGGAGTAGCCGGCGAAGTGCTTGACGGTGGCGGCGACCTGGCCGCTGTGCTGGAGGCCCCTGACGTTGCTCGCGCCGAGCGACCCGGCGAGGTAGGGGTCTTCGGAGTACGTCTCGTAGTAGCGGCCCCAGCGGGTGTCGCGGGCGATGTCGAGTACCGGCGCGAAGTCCCAGGTGGGTCCGGTGGCCTTGACGGCGGCGGCGGTGGCCCGGCCGAGCCGCTCGGACAGTTCCGGGTCCCAGGTGGCGCCGAGGCCGAGCTGCTGGGGGAACTTGGTGGCGCCGAGGATGTTGTTGTGGCCGTGCACCGCGTCGACGCCGTAGACGATGGGGATGTGCAGCCGTGAGTGGTCGAGGGCGTACTTCTGCACGGAGTTGACCATCTCGGCCCAGTCCTTGGGCGTGTTCTTGACCGGTGTCTCGCCGCCGCCGGACAGGACGGAGCCGACGTGCTGGTCTCCGAGGATGCGTTGCATGCAGGCGGGGCTGAGTTCGCCGCCGGACCAGTTGCAGTCGCCCTGCATGGTGACGACGGCCGGCTGGGCGGTCTGGCCGACCTTTTCGGCCAGGGTCATCCGGCCGAGCAGGTCGGCCACCCGCTGGGCCACCGGAAGCTTCGCGTCCAGATAGGCGGGGGTCCGGGCCGAGGCGGGGGCGGGCGCGGTGCCGAAGGTGAGCAGGGCGGTCGCGGCGGCCAGCGCGGCGACGGTGAGGCGGGCCCGGCGGCCGCGGAGACGTAAGGATCTGCGGGGCTGCTGGGACTGTTTGGGCTGCTGGGACTGTCGGGGTTGCTGGGGGCGTCGAGGATGGCTGGATGCGGTGACGGGAAGCACGGGTGAAGGCCCTTCGTCGGGGACGACGTTCGGGAGAGCGCTCTCAGAGCGCGGGGACGGGCGCCCCCGCGCGGCGTGCTGTTCCAGGACTTTTACACAGCGTCATCGAATGCGATCGAATGCGGCGTCCGAGCGCGGTTCCCATTGACGCACCGTTGTTGAACATGCGTCAAGATTCGGGTTCGCGTTCAGAAGTTGTGGCAGCGCGGCCGGGGGCCCGGTGGGCGGCCCCCGGCCCGGCGGCTCACGCGCGGGAGAAGCCCCGGCGCAGCTCGGCGTCGGTCACCTGCAGGCGCTGGCCGTCCAGTTCGGTACGGGCGGCGTGCGCGTGGTGGGCGGCGACGTCGGGGGTGAGCAGACGCGCGGGAAGGTCGCCGTCGAGGTAGACGGCGAGCGCGTCCTGCAGGGTGGGCGGCACCGACGGGGAGCCGGTGTCCTGGTAGGCGCTGCCGGTGGCGGCGGGCGGTGGCTTGAGGTCCTGGTCGATGCCGTGCTGGGCGGCGGCGAGCGCCGCGGTGAGGGCGAGGTAGGGGTTGGCGTCGGCCCCTGGCAGGCGCAGCTCCAGGTGGAGACCGCGGCCGTGGCCGACGACCCGTACGGCGCAGGTGCGGTTGTCGCGGCCCCAGGTGTAGCGGGTGGGGGCGAACGAGTCGGGCACGAAGCGCTTGTACGAGTTGACGGTGGGGGCGTAGAGCGGGGTGAGGGCCGGCAGGGCGTCCAGGAGGCCGGCGACGCACTGCCGGGCCAGCGGGGACAGGGCACCGTCCTCGTCGGGGAAGAGCGGCTCGCCGTCCTGCGTCCAGAAGGACAGGTGCAGGTGGAGGCCGTTGCCGACGCCGGTCTGCGGGGCCGCCATGAAGGTCGCGGCCAGGCCGGCCCGGTCGGCGAGGTGCCTGGCGGCGTGTTTGAAGACCAGATGCCCGTCGGCGGCGGCGAGCGCGTCGCCGTACGGGAAGGTGACCTCGATTTGGCCGAGGGCGGCCTCGGTCTTGATCGCCTCGACGGGCAGCCCGGCCCCTGCGAGGGCGGCGGACAGCTCGCGGAAGTACTGGTCGAGGGGGGCGGGGTGGTCCAGCGCGTAGTCCAGGTTGTCGGTGACGGCGGGCCTGAGCTTGCGGTAGCCGCGCCGGTGGGCCCGGGCGTGGGTGCCCTGGTAGAGGACGTACTCGGTCTCGATGCCCGCCCTGACGTGGATGCCGCGCGCCGCCAGGGCGTCCAGCCGGCGGCGAAGCATGCGGCGCGGCGCCGCCTCCACGGGCCGGCCGTGCTCGTCGACGGCGTCGGCCAGCAGCAGCGCGGTGCGCGGGAGCCAGGGCAGAAGGCGCAGGGTCGTGGGGTCGGGGACGAGCCGCAGGTCGCCGTAGCCGGTGGCCCAGGAGGCGAGCGCGAAACCGTCCAGCGGGCGCATGTCCATGTCGGTGGCCAGGACGTACGCGCACATCTCGGCGCCGTCGGTGAGTACGTGGTCGAGGAAGTGGCGGGCGCCGTGCCGCTTGCCCTTGAGGCGGCCCTGGAGGTCGGGCAGGGCGAGCAGGACGGTGTCCACCTCGCCGCTGTCCGTCCGGCGGCGCAGTTCGTCGGGGCTCACACGACGTCCTGGGCGAACTCGGCGCGCTCGGCGGCGGATCCGTAGACCGGCACCTCGTACGAGCGGCGGCCCCGGGTCAGCCACAGGACGGTGGCGACGGCCAGGACCGCCAGCAGCGCCACGACCGAGTAGTTGAAGGACTTGGCGGTGACCGGGGAGACCGGGGGCAGGCAGAAGAGAACGGTGACCAGGACCACCCAGACCACGGCGGTCCAGCCGATCGGCCTGCTCCAGCGGCCGAGGTTCCAGGGTCCGGGGACGAACCGGTCGCCGGCCCGCAGCCGCAGGTAGACGGGGATCGCGTAGGCCGGGGTCATGCCGATGACGTTGATCGCGACGACGGCGGTGTACGCGGTCGGGGAGTACAGGGACGGCAGGGCGAGGACGAAGGCGACACCGACCGCGAGCCAGACAGCGTTGACCGGCGTGCGGGTGCGGCCACTGACCCGGCGCCAGAGCGCGGACCCGGGCATGGCGCCGTCACGGGAGAACGC
This sequence comes from Streptomyces sp. RLA131, assembly GCF_056270125.1. Classification (NCBI taxonomy): domain Bacteria; kingdom Bacillati; phylum Actinomycetota; class Actinomycetes; order Kitasatosporales; family Streptomycetaceae; genus Streptomyces; species Streptomyces sp. RLA131. Next base: position 4,902,824 of record NZ_JBWDOQ010000002.1, on the reverse strand, counting down.
GAAGACCATCCGGGAGGCGGCGGCGACCTCGGCGTTGCCGCAGAAGAGCTGGGCCACGATCACCACCAGCAGCAGCGCCTTGGCGCCGCCCTCGCCGAGCGCGTCCAGGAAGATCTGGGCGGGCGGCACACCGGTGGCCGAGCCGACGGTGCCCGCGTAGTCCTGGATGGCGAAGGTGAGGCCGGCCAGCAGGACGAAGCCGGCGACCCACGACCACAGGATGGAGTGGACGATGCCCTTGGCCGCGCTGACCTGGGCCTGGGTGGTCTCCTCGGACAGGTGGGCGGAGGCGTCGTAACCGCAGAAGGTGTACTGGGCCAGGAGCAGCCCCAGGGCGCCGACGTAGAGCGGGCTGGTCCAGCCGGTGCCGTTGGCGAAGTGGCCGAAGACGAACCCGGCGGACTGGTGGTGCGAGGGCACGACGGCGAGCACGCCGACGATCACCGCGACCCCGCCGAGGTGCCACCAGACGCTGACCGAGTTGAGGATGCTGACCAGCCGGACGCCGAACAGGTTGAGCGCGGCGTGCAGCAGCAGGATGACCGCGAAGATGACCAGGATTCTGCCGGGCGTCGGCGTGAAGCCGAACTGGAGGTTGAGCAGCGCCCCGGTGAACGCCGCCGCCCCGTAGTCGATGCCGGCTATGCCGCCCAGCAGGCCGAGCAGGTTGAACCAGCCGGTGAAGTAGCCCCAGCGCGGGCCGCCGAGCTGGTCGGCCATGTAGTAGAGGGCGCCGGAGGTCGGGTAGGCGCTGGTGACCTCGGCGAGGGCGGAACCGAGCAGCAGCACCATGAGCCCGACGCCGACCCAGCCCCACAGCATGACGGCGGGGCCGCCGGTGCCGAGGCCGAAGCCGTAGAGGGTCATGCAGCCGGAGAGGATGGAGATGACCGAGAAGCTGATCGCGAAGTTGCCGAACGGGCCCATACGGCGGGCGAGTTCGGGCTGGTAGCCCAGACGTCGCAGCATCGCCTCGTCGTTCAGGCCGTGGACACCGTCGTCTGACGGCTGGGAGAAGGACACGTGGACCTCCGGTCGGGAGCGGAAGGGACGGGGGTACGGGGGTACGGGGGTACTGGGCTGGCGGTACGGAGGATCAGGCGCGGGCCCGGCGGTGGCACGGCGGGCGGTGGCACGGCCGGCGGTGGCACGGCGGGCGGGCGCGGCGGCGCGGCGGGCGCGGCGGGGCCCGGCCCGTTCCGGGGGGAGTGTTCACGGGCGGGATCCGGCGCCCAGGAAGTGCCGGCCGGCGCGCTGGAACTCCTCCTCCCAGCGCTGCGGGGCGTCGGCGATGTCCTGCCAGGGAGTGGGGGTGGCGTGCGGCCCGATGGCCCGGAAGACATCGGAGCCCCCGTCGAAGCCACCCGCGTAGAGCGCGTGCCCGAGGTGGTTGAGGTCGAGGGGCGAGCGGCCGGCGGGAGCCGACCGGTGGAACCAGTCGTGCAGGGCGCGGGCGGTGTAGTGGGTGACCTGCTCGCTGATCCAGTAGAGGGCGAGTCCGCCTGCGGCGCCGCTGCGCAGCCGGGAGCGGTAGTCCTCGGCGTAGGCATAGAGCGGCAGTACGAGAAGGGCGGAGCCCGGCGGCGCCCAGGAGGCCACCCAGCGCACGTAGTCGAAGGCGTTGATCCTGCGGGCGTAGAAGACCTGGAGCATGCGGTGCCAGGCCTCGCGGTTGTACGGGTCCCGTTGGTAGACCTCTTCGAGCAGGCCCCATGGGCCGGTGGGTAACAGCCCTTCCGGCGGCGGGACACGGTGCTCCGGGAGGTGCTGGCCGATGTCGGCCAGGGCCAGGGAGAGCAGGCACACCCAGGGGACGGGGTCCGCGGGGCCGAACCGTGCCGCGTCGTGGGCCACCAGGCGGGCCCGGGCGGCGAGGCGTTCGGCGTCGCGATGGCCGGCGCGGTGGGCGGCGAGCGCCCGCTGCGCCATGACCCGGGCCTCCATCATCACGGCGTCGGCACTCGCGGGGTCCTCGGCCAGCCAGGCGGCGACCGCGTCGGTCCGGGCGGCGGCCACGGCGAGGACCTGGCTGCGGGCGGTGCGTAACGACCAGTCGTCGCCGGTACGGGCGAGGAGTTCCCTGGTCTCACGCCAGCGGCCGGTGCGTAAGTCCTCCAGCGCCAGGCGCAGCTCGCCGTCGGAACCCGCCGGATGGTACTGCGGCACGTACTCCCCGCCGGACATCGAACGCTCCCCCTGAGACGATGCGATCCCGGAGCCGGCGGCCCGCCGTGGTTACGGCAGGGGGTCGCCCGACTCCGTTGCGTAGATCGTCGGGGACACTACCACCGCTCCGGGGCACACGCAGGAATCCCCGGAATTCGACGGGGCAATTCCGCTTCACCCCGCGCGGAAATACGGCCGGAAATGAACGTGGCACCGCCGGGAGAAGTCCGGCGGTGCCGTGTTCGTCCTGGAAAATCAGGACACCCAGGGAAATGCAGGAATTCAAAGGAATTCAAGGGGATTCCGAGGGCTTCGGGGCCGGGGGCCCTCAGAGGGAGGCGGAGACGTACTGCTTTCCGTCGGTGTTCTCGACCAGTACGGAGGCGACGTCCCCGGGCGCCACGGCCGCGGAGCCGTCGAGGCCGGCGGGCTTGCCGTGCCCGTCCTCCTCGCCGGCCACCCAGCTTCCGGCGATCTCCCTGCTGCCGTCCTTGGCGACGACCACCAGCCGGCACCGCTGCCCCGCCGGGACCCCGGTGACCGAGGCGTTGACCCGGACCCACCTGGCGGCCGGGGTGACCCGCACGGTGAGACCGGCCTTGGTGCCCGGGTCGGTGGCCGAGACCACCCTGACACCGACGGGCGCGGTCGAGCCCGGCGCGGTGGACGCCGACGCCGTGGACGCCGACGCCGTGGGCAGCGACACCACGGCCCCCGGGGCACCGCTCTGGCCGATCAGCACGCCGCCGTAGAGAACGACCCCCGCCGCGGCCGCGGCGACGGCACCGATGGCGGCGTACCGGCGCCGGTCGCGGCCGGCGCGCTCGGCGCGGGCCCGTCGCAGGGTGCGCTGGAGCAGCAGGTGCCCGCCCTCGGGGGGGCCGTCGACGAACGCCTCGGGCGGCACCTCACCGAGGGCCTGCTCCATCTCCCGCAGCTCGGCCAGCTCGTCGCGGCACGGATCGCAGGAGGCGATGTGCTCGTCCACGGCCCTCACCTCCTGCTCGCCGAGGACGCCGAGGACATAGGCGGTGAGCTGCTCGCTGTCATGACGCCCGCTGTCGTGCTGCGTCGTACTCATGCCGCCACCTCCCGCAGTGCGACCGGTTTCTGCGTGTTCGCATTCTTATTCGCGTAGACCTCTCTCAAGGTCTTGAGAGCGTAGTGCGACCGGGATTTCACGGTACCCGGCGGTATTCCGAGTTTTTTCGCGGCTTCGGCGACGCTCCGGCCCCGGAAGTAGATTTCCAGGAGCACGTCGCGGTGATCCGGCGAAAGCCGGTCCAGTGCCTCCATGACGACCAACGAGTCCACGACCTGCTGGGCGTGGTCCTGCTGCACGGGCGGGGTCGCCGGGGACTCGGCCACCTCGGTCGGCCTGGCCGCCCTGGCCCGGTAGCGGTCGGTGATGATGTTGCGGGCGACCGTGAGCAGCCAGCCGCGCACCGACCCCTTGCCGTTGACGAGCGCCTCTGGGTGCTTCCATGCCCTGATCAGCGTCTCCTGCACCACGTCCTCGGCGGCCCCCCGGTCACCGGTGAGCCGGGTCGCGTACGCCAGGAGCGCGGCCCCGTGTTCTTCGTAGAGCGATCGGATCAGCACCTCGTCACTGGTGCGCTGCCGAGTGCGGGACCACAATGCCGCCATCCACTCACTCCGTCCTCTTGGCGGTTCCTGACGAACACGTGGGAGGACGGTGGGTGGTTCAGGGCGCAACTGTGTGACCTGGGTCACATATTGACGTCAGAGGTCGACGATCTCCCGGCCGAGCGGGACCAGCGATATCGGGACCATCTTGAAGTTGGCGATGCCGAACGGGATTCCGATGATCGTCAGGCAGAAGCCGATGCCGGCGATGATGTGCCCGAGGGCGAGCCAGATACCGGCGAGGATCAGCCAGATGAGGTTGCCCACGAAGGACGCGGCGCCGGCGTCGGGGCGTTCGACGGTGGTCCGGCCGAAGGGCCACAGGACGTAGTTGGCGATACGGAGGCTGGCGATACCCCACGGGATGGTGATGACGAAGACGAACATCAGCAGCCCCAGCAGGGCGTAGCCGATGGCCATCCACAGGCCCCAGACGATCAGCCAGATGATGTTGAGCAACGTCCTCATCGGTGACCTGCCATTTCTTCCAGCCGGGCGATGCGCTCGGCCATGGGCGGATGCGTCGAGAAGAGCTTCGACGCGTCGCCGGGACGGAACGGGTTGGCGATCATGAGATGACTGGTGGTTTCCAGACGCGGTTCGGGCGGCAGCGGGAGCTGCTTGGTGCCGGCGTCCAGCTTGCGCAGGGCGCTGGCCAGGGCGAGGGGGTCACCGGTGAGCCGGGCACCGGAGGCGTCGGCCTCGTACTCGCGGGAGCGGCTGACGGCGAGCTGGATGACGGAGGCTGCCAGCGGGCCCAGGACCATCAGGGCGAGCATGCCGAACAGACCGGGGCCGTCGTCGTCGTCGGAGCGGCCGAAGGGGATCAGCCAGGCGAAGTTGGCGAGGAAGACGATCACGGAGGCGAGGGCGCCGGCCACGGAGGAGATGAGGATGTCGCGGTTGTAGACATGGCTCAGTTCATGGCCGATGACACCGCGCAGCTCACGCTCGTTGAGCATGCGCAGGATGCCGTCGGTGCAGCAGACCGCCGCGTTGCGCGGGTTGCGGCCGGTGGCGAAGGCGTTGGGGGCCTCGGTCGGCGAGATGTACAGCCGGGGCATGGGCTGGCGGGCGGCGGTGGAGAGCTCGCGCACCATGCGGTAGAGCGCGGGGGCCTCGAACTCGCTGACCGGGCGGGCGCGCATCGCGCGTAGAGCCAGCTTGTCGCTGTTCCAGTACGCGTAGGCGTTGGTGCCCAGGGCTACGACGAGCGCGACGATCAGTCCGGTACGGCCGAAGAAGCTGCCGATGACCAGGATGAGTGCCGACAGTCCGCCGAGGAGTACGGCGGTCTTGAGCCCGTTGTGCCGGCTGTGCACGGTGCGTCCTCCAAGATCCCCTGCTGAGTTCTCTCCACTTCAGGAGAACCTCCCGTAGGGGGCAACGCCACCGGAAAGACGTTAGTTCCCTTGTGCACGCCTCACAGCGGGGTCACAGCGGGCTCACGGTGGGCCTCGGGGCGGGGCCCTCAGAGCAGCCCCGCCGTGGCGAAGCGGAGGACCAGCTGGGGGGCGCCGGACAGGGCGATGCCGAGGACCGCGCTGAGGGCGATGGCGGCGGTGAGCGGAGCGGGCGGACGCGCCGGTACGGCGGCCCCCTCGGGCTTGGCGAACAGCAGCGCGGTCCAGCGCAGGTAGTAGACCAGGGCCACGACGACGTTCAGCGCCATGATGACGGCGAGCCAGCCGAGCCCGGCGTCCACGGCCGAGGAGAAGACCGCGACCTTGGCGAACAGCCCGATGACCCCTGGCGGCAGCCCGGCCAGGCAGAGCAGGAAGAACGCCAGCGACAGGGCCGCCAGGGGGCGGCTCGCGTACAGCCCCCGGTAGTCGGTGAGGCGGTTGTCGGGCGCGGAGCGGGCCACCAGGGCGGCGACGGCGAAGGCGCCGAGGTTCACGGCGCCGTACATCAGCGCGTAGGCGATGGTGGTGCCGATCTCGGCGGTGCCGGCGTACGCGGCCGCCGCGACCGGAACCAGCAGATAGCCGGCCTGGCCGATGGAGGACCAGGCGAGCAGCCGCACCGCGCTGCGCGAGACGTCCGGCCGCTGGCGCAGGGCGGCGACATTGCCGACGGTCATGGTCAGTGCGGCCAGGACCGCGACGGCGGGGCCCCACACGTCCGCGTACGGCTTGAGGGCGACGACCGTGACGAGGATGAGGCCGGAGAACCCGGCCGCCTTGCCGACGACCGACAGATAGGCGGCGATGGGCAGCGGGGCGCCGGTGTAGGTGTCGGGCACCCAGAAGTGGAAGGGCGCGACGGCCAGCTTGAAGGCGAAGCCGACGATGGTGAGGGCTGCGCCCGCCTTGGCGAGGGTGTCCAGCCGGGGGTCGACGCCGGTGAGGCCGTGGGCCAGGGCGGTGAGGTGCAGGGTGCCGGTGGCCGCGTACAGGAAACTGACGCCGAGAAGGGTGACGGCGGTGGCGGCGACGGAGGACAGGAAGAACTTCAGCGCGGCCTCGCCGGCGAGCCGGTCGCCGCGCCTGATGCCGACGAGGGCGAAGGCGGGGAGGCTGGCGACCTCCAGGGCGATGACCAGCGTCGTCAGGTCGCGGGCGGCGGGCAGCAGGGCCGCGCCGGACGCGGAGGACAGCAGCAGGAACCAGTACTCCCCGGCCGGCAGTTCGTCCATCGTGTGGAAGGACACCAGGGCCGTGAGCAGCGCGCCGCCGATGACCAGCAGCTGGACGACGAGGGTGAAGTGGTCGGCGACGTAGCTGCAGTCACGGCCGGCGGTGGTGAGGCAGAAGGTGCTGCGGTCGCCGTCGAGCAGCGGGAGCAGGCTCAGCCCGGCCAGGGCGAGGCCGCCGACGGTGAGCAGGCCGAGCAGCGGCTTGCGCCGCTCGCTGACGAACAGGTCGGTGACCAGCACGATCAGCGCGAACACGGCCACGACGACCGGCGGCGCGATCGCGATCCAGTCGACGGACTGGACGAGGGAACCCATCAGCTGCCTCCGAGGAGGGTACGCACGGCCGGGTCGGTGAGGCCGAGCAGGAGCGCCGGCCAGAGCCCGGCGATGACGGTGAGCGCGACCAGCGGGGTCCAGGCCGCGAACTCGTAGCTCCGCACGTCGGCGAGGACCGGTTCGGTGGCCTCGGCGGTGGTCCGCTCGCCCATGCAGACCCGGCGGACCACGACCAGCAGATACGCGGCGGTGAGCAGGGTGCCGAAGGCGGCGATGGCGGTGAAGGTCAGATACGCGCCCCGGTGCAGGCCCGGGGCGGGATCGAAGGAGCCGAACATCGCGAGCATCTCGCCCCAGAACCCGGCCAGCCCCGGCAGGCCGAGGGAGGCGACGGCCCCGAAGGCCAGCAGCCCGCCGAGGCGGGGTGCGCGGCCGTAGAGCGCGGCGCCGGTCCGGCCGGCGAGGCGGTCGAGGTCGGTGGAGCCGTAGCGGTCCTTGAGCGAGCCGACCAGGAAGAAGAGCAGGCCGGTGATGAGGCCGTGGGCGATGTTGGCGAAGAGCGCGCCGTTGACGCCGGTGGGGGTCAGGGACGCGATGCCGAGCAGCACGAAGCCCATGTGGCCGACGGAGCTGTAGGCGATGAGCCGTTTGAGGTCACCGCCCGCGCCCTGCCTGGCCAGCGCCAGGCAGGCGAGGGATCCGTAGATGATGCCGATCACGGCGAAGGCGGCCAGGTAGGGCCCGTAGGTCCGCATCGCGCCGGGGGTGACGGGGAGCAGGATCCGGACGAATCCGTAGGTGCCCATCTTGAGCAGGACACCCGCCAGGAGGACCGAGCCGACGGTGGGCGCGGAGGTGTGGGCGTCCGGCAGCCAGCTGTGCAGCGGCCACATGGGGGCCTTGACGGCCAGGCCGATGCCGATGGCGAGGGCGGCGATCAGTTGCGTGGTGTGACTGAGGTGTACTCCGCGGGCACTGTCAGTGGCGAGTGTCACCATGTCGAATGTGCCCGCTTTCAGCCCGATGAGGAGCAGGCCGAGCAGCATGACCACGGAACCGAGGAGCGTGTAGAGGATGAAACGCAGGGCGGACCGCTCACGGCGGTCGCCGCCCCAGCGGGCGATGAGGAAGTACATCGGGATGAGGACCGTCTCGAAGGCCAGGAAGAACAGCATCAGGTCGAGTACGGCGAAGGTCGCCAGGGTGCCCGACTCCAGGAGGAGCAGAAGCGCGACGAAGGCCCTGGGAGAGGGGCCGGCAGGCATCTTGAAGTAGCTGTAGACCGCGCAGAGGAAGGTCAGCAGCGCGGTCAGTACCAGGAGGGGGAGGCTGATGCCGTCGATGCCGAGGTGGATCCGGATGCCCAGCGCCGGGATCCAGCTGATGTCGGTGCTCGCCTGCATCGTGGCGGGGTGGTCGTGGTCGAAGCCCGCCGCGAGGGCGACGGTCACCGCGAGCACGAGACCGGTGACGGTCACGCCGTGCCGCAGGACGGCCTGGTCGGGGCTCCGCCCGCGCAGACCGGGTGGCGGCGGGAGCAGGGCCCCGGCCGCGCCGAGCAGCGGCAGAACGACGGTGGCCGCGAGCAGGTACTGGAGAACGGTGTGGTTCACGGCTCACGCTCCGACAGCGACGAGGACGGCGAGCACGACGGAGCCGGCCAGCAACACGCTGAGATAGGTCTGTACGTTGCCGGTCTGGGTACGGCGGACGAGCGCGCCGAGCAGCCGGGGTGCCGCGCCCGAGCCGCGTACGTAGGTCTCCACGACCTCACGGTCCAGGAAGCGGACCAGGCCGGCGGCGGCGAGCACGGGGCGTACGAAGAGCACCGAGTAGAGGGCGTCCAGGTGGAAGCCGTGGGCGGCGTGGCGGTGCAGCGGGCCGAGCAGGAGGCGTCCGGGGTCGCCGGGGTCCTGTGCGGCCGCGATGTCGCCGTAGACCTGGGCGTGGGTGTCGATGGCCGCCTCCTCCACGAGTGCGGGCTCCACGCCTGCGGGCTCCGCGCCGGCCGGCTGCGGCGCGACGACCGCTCCGATCGGCGTACGGCGGCGGTCGGCCGTGGCCTGCCAGGCGCCGTAGGCGGCGAGGACACCGACGAGGGCGAATCCGATGCCGAGGACGGAGGTGGTCAGCGTCGGGGCGAGTTCCGCTCCGTCGAACCAGGCGGGGAGGTCGAAGACCTTCGGCACGAGGGAGATCAGGCCGAACCCGAGGGTGGGGACGGCCAGCACCCACAGGACGGCGTTCATCACGACCGGCTCGTGGCCGTGGTCGGCGACCTCGGGGCCCTGGCCCCGGAAGACGAGGAGGAACAGGCGGGTGGCGTAGCCCGCGGTGAGCAGGGCGGTGACCAGGCCGGCGACCAGGACCGTCCAGCCGACGGCGGACGGGATGTGGGCGGTGTGGCCCTCGGAGGCCGTTTCGGCGGCCCGGAGCACGGACTCCTTGGAGAAGAAGCCCGAGAAGGGGGGCAGTGCGGCGAGGGACGCCAGGGCGATGCCCATCGTCCACATGGCGTCCGGGATGCGCTTGCCGAGGTCGCCCATGCGGGACATCGCGGCGAGCGAGTTGGTGCCGGCGGCGTGGATGACCACACCGGCGCCGAGGAAGAGCAGCGCCTTGAAGGCGCCGTGCGACAGGAGGTGGAAGACGGCGGCACCGCGGTCGCCGACGGCCAGCGCGCCGGCCATGTAGCCGAGCTGGCCGATCGTCGAGTAGGCCAGCACCCGCTTGATGTCGTCCTGGGCGAGCGCGGCCAGCCCGGAGCCGATCATGGTCACCGCGGCCATGACGCCCAGCACCGCCATCGCGGCGGCGGAGGTCTCGAAGACCGGCAGCAGGCGGGCGACGAAGTAGATGCCCGCCGCGACCATGGTGGCGGCGTGGATCAGCGCGGACACCGGGGTGGGGCCGGCCATCGCGTCCGGCAGCCAGGTGTGCAGCGGGAACTGGGCGGACTTGCCGGCCACCCCGGCCAGCAGCAGCAGCGCGATCACGGTGGGATGGCTGAGCTCGCCGTGGGTGGCGGCGGTGAGGATGCCGTTGATCCGGAACGTGCCGGCGTCGGTGGCCAGCGCGAACAGACCGATCAGGAAGGGGACGTCACCGAGCTTGGTGACCAGGAACGCCTTGATCGAGGCGGAGCGGGCGGCCTCGGTCTCCCAGTAGTGGCCGACCAGGAAGTACGAGCAGATGCCCATGATCTCCCAGCCCACCAGCAGCACCATCACATCGCCGGAGTAGACGACCAGGAACATCGCGGAGGTGAAGAGGGCGACCAGGGCGGAGTAGGAGACATAGCGCGGGTCGTCGCGCAGGTAGCCGGTGGAGTAGACCTGCACGCAGGTCGCGACCAGGCCGACGAGCACGGCGATCAGGACGGCGAACCCGTCCAGGTGCAGGGCCAGGTCGATGGGGACCGAGCCGGTCGGGGTGAGCTGGTGGGCGGCGTCGGTGGCCGGCCCGCTGCCCTGCCGTACCGCCACGATCGCCGCGAGCACGAAGGCGCCGGCGGTGGGCAGCACGGCGATCGGCTGGGCGAAGCCGGGCGCACGCCTGCCCAAAAACAGGGAGGCGGCGGCACCGAGGAACGGAAGAAGGGGGACGAGGACGGCCAGGGTCGTCACGGTCACGCTGCGGCCTCTGCCTTCTCCTCGCGGTCGGCGAGGTCGGTGAGCTTGTCGACGTCGGACGTGCCGCGGTTGCGGTACACCAGCAGCACGATCGCCAGGCCGATGCCGATCTCGGCGGCGGCCACGACGATGACGAACAGGGTCAGCGCCTGGCCCGCGTGCAGGGTGTCACGGAGCCATACGTCGAACGCGACCAGGTTGAGGTTGACCGCGTTCAGCATCAGCTCGACCGACATCAGGACGAGGATCGCGTTGCGCCGGGCGAGCACGCCGTACAGCCCGACGGAGAACAGCAGGGCGGCCAGCACGGCGGGATAGACGAGGTGCATCAGCGCGCTCCGTTCTTACGGCTGAGCACGATGGCGCCGACCAGCGCGGCGAGAAGCAGGACGGACAGCGCCTCGAACGGCAGCACCCAGTGCTGGAAGAGGAACTGCCCGGTGACCCGGGCCGATCCCTGCACGGGCCCGTCGAGGCCGATCCAGGTCGCCCGGAAGGCGTCCACGACCACCCAGACCAGGGTTCCGGCCGAGGCCGCGGCCACCACCAGGGCGACCCAGCGGTTGCCCGAGTCGGCGTCGGGGGAACGGCCGATGGGCGCCTTGGTGAGCATCAGCCCGAAGAGCAGGAGGACGACCACGGAGCCCACGTAGATCAGGACCTGGACCCAGGCGATGAACTCGGCGGTGAGGAGCAGGTACTCGACGGCGAGCCCGCCCAGCGCGACCACCAGCCACAGCGCGGCGTGCACCAGCTGTTTGGTGCTCACGGTGATCAGGGCGGCCCCCAGGGTCGCGATACCGACCAGGACGAAGACGATCTCGACACCGGTCGGGGAGAGAAAGCCCGGGTGTGCGGCTGCGAGGGTCACGCGTCGCCCTCCTGCGGCTGCGACTGCGGCGGCGCCGGCTGCTGCTGCGCGGCGGCGGCCTTCTCGGCCGACTTCTGCGCGGCGGCCAGTTCCTTGGGGTCCTCGGCACCGGGATCCAGCGGCGGCGGGGCCGGCACGGTCCACATCCACTCGCGGAGCTTGTCGCGCTCATGGGTGAGTTCGAGGATGTCGGTCTCGGCGTACTCGAACTCCGGGGACCAGAAGAGCGCGTCGAACGGGCACACCTCGATACAGATCCCGCAGTACATGCAGAGCGAGAAGTCGATCGCGAAGCGGTCCAGGACGTTGCGGCTGCGCTCGCGGCCGCCGGGGGCCGCGGCCGGCGTCGTCTCCTTGTGGGAGTCGATGTAGATGCACCAGTCGGGACACTCACGGGCGCACAGCATGCACACCGTGCAGTTCTCCTCGAACAGCGCGATGACACCGCGGCTGCGCGGGGGCAGTTCTGGCTGCGCGTCCGGGTACTGCGCGGTGACCGAACGGCGGGTCATCGTACGCAGAGTGACGGCGAGACCCTTGGCCAGGCCGGAGCCGGGAACGGGCATCAGGAGATCACCACCTTGACGACGCCGGTGAGCGCGATCTGGGCCAGGGCGAGCGGGATGAGCCCGGTCCAGGCCAGTTTCTGGAGCTGGTCCTCGCGCATCCGGGGGTAGGTGACCCGCAGCCAGATGACGACGAAGGCGAGGGCGAAGGTCTTGAGCAGCGTCCACAGCCAGCCGACGCTGTCCGGCCACGGCCCGTGCCAGCCGCCGAGGAACAGGACGGTGGTCAGAGCGCACAGCACGACGATGCCCGCGTACTCGGCGAGCAGGAACAGCGCGAAGCGCAGACCGGTGTACTCGGTGTAGGCGCCGAAGATGATCTCCGAGTCGGCCACCGGCATGTCGAAGGGCGGCCGTTGCAGCTCGGCCAGGCCCGCCGTGAAGAAGACCACGGCGCCCACGAGCTGCCAGGGCGTCCACCACCAGTGGTACGCCTCCACGATCCCCGGGAGGGAGAGCGTGCCCGCCGCCATCGCCACCGAGGCGGCGGCCAGCAGCATCGGCAGCTCGTACGCCATCAGCTGGGCGGCGGTCCGCAGACCGCCCAGGAGGGAGAACTTGTTGGCCGACGCCCAGCCCGCCATCAGCGAGCCCAGTACGCCGACGCCCATCACGGCCAGTACGAAGAACAGACCGGCGTCGACGGCCTGACCGACGAAGCCGTGCGGGCCGACCGGGATGGCGATCAGGACCAGGAGGTACGGCAGCAGGGCCACCGCGGGCGCGAGCTGGAAGATCCTGCGGTCCGCGTCGGCCGGGACCACGTCCTCCTTCTGCGCGAACTTCACGCCGTCCGCGACCAGCTGGGCCCAGCCGTGGAAGCCGCCCGCGTACATCGGGCCGAGGCGGCCCTGCATATGGGCCATGACCTTGTGCTCGGTCTGGCCGACGACCAGGGGGAGGGTGAGGAAGACGACGAGCACGGCGACGAGTCGCAGGGCGACATCAAGCACGTCGTTCACTGGTCCTGGCCTCCTTCGCCCGCGGCGGGCTCCGCGGCGGGCTTCGCCGGTGGTTCAGCGGGTGGTTCTGCCGGTGGTTCTGCGGGTCGCTTGTCAGAGTCGGGAGCGGTGGGAGCGTCGGGTGGTCCGGTCGGTGCCTGCGCGGCGCCGCGCGGCCGCTCCCACGGGGCGTCCGGGGCGGCGGCCTGGCTGGCGGAACCCTCGCTCACCGAGCGCGCCCGCCGGGCGGGCCGCTCGCCGGCGCCGGCGGCAGCCGCAGCCGCACCCGCGCCCGCACCGGCGCGGGCGCCGCGGGCGGGCCTCGCCGGGGCGGGCGGGAGCTGGCCCTTCATCGGGCCCCAGTCGTTGGGGTCGGGGACGCCCGGCGGCAGCATCGTGCGGCGCTTGGGCCCGCCGTGCGCGGCGCCCGCCGCGGGCTCCCCCGGTTCCTTGGCGCCCGGCCAGGTCTTGGCGACGCGCGCGGCCAGCACGAAGTCCTTGCGCAGCGGGTGCCCCTCGAAGCCCTCGGGGAGCAGGAGCGGCAGCAGGTGCGGGTGGCCGGTGAAGCCGATGCCGAACATCTCATGCGTCTCGCGCTCGTGCCAGCCGGCGCCCGCGTAGACGCCGGTGGCGGTCGGCAGGGCGGCGGCCTCGTGCGGGACGGTGGTACGGACGAGCAGCCGGCGCACCCGGCCCTCGCCCAGGGCGACGACGTGCGCGCAGACCCGGAAGCCGGTGCCGGGCTCGTCGACGGCGCTCAGCCAGTCGAAGAACGTGCAGCCCAAGGTGGAGCGGGCGGTCTCCAGGGCCGCGATCCACGAGCCGGCGGGGACGTCCACCGTCAGCAGGCCGTACGCCTCCTCCGCCGTGGCCTCCTCGCCGAAGAGCTCGGCCGCGGCGTCCGGAAGCCGGTCGTAGGGGTTCATCCGCCGTCCTCCGTGACAAGGCCGCTGCTCAGCTGGGCGGCGGAGGGCGGCCGGGGCTCCGCGTAGCGGTCGGCGAGCGACTCGCGGGCGATCTTCTCCTGGAGCTTGAGGATGCCCTGCAGCAGCGCCTCGGGCCGGGGCGGGCAGCCGGGGACGTAGACGTCGACCGGGATGATCTGGTCGACGCCCTTCGTCACGGAGTACGAGTCCCAGTAGGGGCCGCCGCAGTTGGAGCAGGCACCGAAGGAGATCACGTACTTCGGCTCGGGCATCTGCTCGTAGAGCCGCTTGACGGCCGGGGCCATCTTGTCGGTGACCGTGCCGGAGACGATCATCAGGTCGGCCTGGCGCGGCCCGGGGGCGAAGGGGATGACGCCGAGCCGGATGAAGTCGTGCCGGGACATGGAGGCGGCGATGAACTCGATGGCGCAGCAGGCCAGCCCGAAGTTGAAGACCCACAGGCTGTAGCGGCGGCCCCAGTTCAGGACCACCTTCATGGGTTCGGGGGCCAGGCGGGCGAGCGTGCCCAGCCGCCGGGGCTCGGGCAGGTTCACCGGGGTGTTCACGTCCATGGGATGTTCACGTCCATTCCAGAACCCCCTTCTTCCAGGCGTAGAGCAGGCCGACGGCGAGGAAGCCGAGGAAGACGAACATCTCCACCAGCGTCGTCGCGCCGAACCCCTTGGCGGCGAAGACCGTCGCCCAGGGGAAGAGGAAGATCGCGTCGACCGCGAAGATCACATAGAGGAAGGAGTAGACGTAGTAGCGGATCTGGGTGTGCGCCCAGCCCTCGCCGACCGGGTCGACCCCGCATTCGTACGTGAGCAGCTTCTCCGGCGTCGGCAGGTCGGGTCGCAGCAGCCGCCCGGCGCCGAAAGCCACGGCGACGAAGAGCACCCCGACCACCGCGACCAGGCCGATGACCGAGTAGCCGTGGAAGTAGTCCACGTCCGTCCGCCCCTCGATTCTCGTCGTTCGCTCGTTGTCCAGCGATCCCGGTGGATCTTTAGAGGATCTGTACGGACGGAGTGTAGGCCCTGCCCCCGGGGTGCCGGGCAACCAGATGGGCCAGAAATGCGTCCGCGGCCGTGTACCGAGCCGCGTCCTCGGCCGCGTCGGGGCCGCGTCGGGGCCGCGTCCGGGGCCGCGACGGGGCCGCGTCGGCCTCGGGATAACCCCACCATCCCCCTCGTACGCACCCCATGGCGCGAGACACCGGCCGCCCGGCAGGCTTGGGCTCATGAGCCAGCCACAGAGCGCCGAACCCCTTTCACTGCCGCCCGCACGCTTCGCGTTCGACCGGGTGACCTGGAAGGAGATCGCCTACCTGCTGGTGAATCTGCCGGTCGACGTCATCGGCTTCGTCTACGTCGTGGTCGTCCTCGTCCTCGGCATCGGGCTGTCGGTGACCGTGGTCGGGCTGCCGCTGCTGGCGGTCGGGCTGGCCGGGTGCCGGCTGGCAGGGCGGCTGGAGCGCGGACGGGCCCGCGGCATGCTGGCGGTGGGGGTCGAGGAGCCCCGGCCGCTGCGGGTCGGGCGGCTCGGCTTCCTGCCCTGGCTGCGGACGTCGATCACGGACCCGGTGGGGTGGCGGCACGCCCTGTACTTCTTCATGCGGCTGCCGTGGAGCATCACCACCTTCGCCGTGACCCTTGTGTCGCTCTTCGTGGCCTGGCCGGTGCTCCCCTTCATAGCGCGCGGCCTGGCCAACGCGGACCGGGCCATGGTCAGGGTGCTGCTTCAGCCCTCCGACGAGCTGGAGCGGCGGATCGCCGAACTGGAGTCGGACCGGGGCACGGTGGTGGACACCGCGGCCGCCGACCTGCGCCGTATCGAGCGCGATCTGCACGACGGGGCCCAGGCCCGACTGGTGGCCCTGGCGATGGATCTGGGGCTGGCGAAGGAGAAGCTGCTGGAGGGCGAGGCCGACGACCAGGTCGCGCGGATGGTCGAGGAGGCGCACGGCGAGGTGAAGCTCGCGCTTCAGGAGCTGCGCGACCTGGCCCGGGGCATCCACCCCGCGGTACTGACCGACCGGGGCCTGGACGCCGCCCTGTCCTCGATCGCCGCGCGCTGCACGGTCCCGGTGAAGGTGACGGTGGACCTGCCCGCCCGGCCGGCCCCGGCGATCGAGGGCATCGCGTACTTCACCGTCTCCGAACTGCTGCAGAACATCAGCAAGCACAGCGGGGCCCGTACGGCGGGCGTCGAGCTCTGGCGCTCCGGCGACCGGCTGATGATCCAGGTCCGCGACGACGGTCAGGGCGGGGCCTCCGCCGGCGGCGGCTCGGGGCTGGCCGGCCTGGCCGGGCGGCTGGGCTCCGTCGACGGCCTGCTGGTGGTCGACTCCCCCGCGGGCGGCCCCACCGCCGTCACCGCCGAACTCCCCTGGCGGGACCGCTGACCGGGCGGCCCCGGACGGTGGGGATATCCCCCGCCTGAAGAGGCCGATCCGCACCATGGGCGGGGCGCCGCCGCCGTACCAGGCTGGAACCGACGCGGAACCACCACGGAACCACCGCGGAACCCCACCCATCGAGGACGGACGGACATGACCATGGCGTACGGATTCCCTTCGGATACCCCGGGGCACCGGGTGCCCGCGGTGCTGCGCGCGCCGGTCGAGGGCCGGACCTGGCGGGAGCTCGCGTATCTGCTGCTGAACCTCCCGATGGGGATCATCGGCTTCGTCTGGACGGTGACGATGATCGCGCTGGGCGCGGGGCTGCTGGTGACCTTCCTGGGCGTCTTCGTCCTGGCGCTGCTGCTCGCGGGCTGCCGGGGCCTGGGGGTCGTGGAGCGGGCGCGGGCGCGGGCGCTGCTGCGGCTGGAGGTGGCCGAGCCGGGGCCGGTACGGCCGAAGGCGCGCGGCTTCATGCCCTGGCTGGGGGCGCAGCTCGGCAACGGGGTGTCGTGGCGGCACGTGCTGTACTGCCTGCTGCACTTCCCGTGGGGGATCTTCACCTCCACCGTCTCGCTCTCGCTGGTCACCTACGGCTGGGGCTTTCTCACCTACCCCCTGTGGAAGTGGGTCTTCCCCCGCTACGTCCACCAGCCCGGTCTGCAGGTGTACGGGGACGCGCACGGCAACAGCTGGTGGCTGGACTCGCCCTTCGAGGTGGGGCTCACCTCGTGCTTCGGGCTGGCACTGGTGCTGGCCATGCCGTGGCTGGTGCGCGGTATGGCGCACCTGGACCGGCTGCTGGTCTCCGGGCTGCTCGGGCCGTCCCGGCTGGCCACCCGGGTGACCGAACTGGAGTCGGACCGGGGCACGGTGGTGGACACCGCCGCCGCCGACCTGCGCCGTATCGAGCGGGATCTGCACGACGGGGCGCAGGCCCGGCTGGTCGCCCTGGCGATGGGGCTGGGGCTGGCGAAGGAGAAGCTGCACGAGGACCCGAAGGCCGCCGCCACCATGGTCGGCGAGGCGCACGGCGAGGTGAAGCTCGCGCTTCAGGAGCTGCGGGATCTGGCCCGGGGTATCCACCCCGCGGTACTGACCGACCGGGGCCTGGACGCCGCCCTGTCCTCGCTGGCGGCGCGCTGCACGGTCCCGGTGTCGGTGACGGTGGACCTGCCGGGCCGGCCGGTGCCGGCGATCGAGGGCATCGCGTACTTCACCGTCTCCGAGCTGCTGCAGAACATCAGCAAGCACAGCGGGGCGTCGCGGGCCACGGTCGACCTGTGGCGGTCCGATGACCGGCTGATGATCCATGTCCTCGACAACGGCCGCGGCGGGGCCTCCACCGCCGCCGGTTCCGGGCTGGCCGGCCTGACCGAACGCCTCGGCGCGGTGGACGGCGTCCTGGCCGTGGACTCCCCCGCCGGCGGGCCGACCACGATCGCCGCCGAACTGCCCTGGCGGACCTGAACGTCCCCATCCCTTCCCGAACCCCGAACTCCCCGAACTCCCCGAACTCCCCGAACTCCCCGCAGCCAGGACCGGTATCCCCCCGCGCCCGCGCCGCGATGCTGGAATGCTGGGCCGGTACACGAGGACGTGGGGGGCTGGAACGTGGAGGACAGGGTGCGGGTCGTCATCGCCGAGGATTCGGTGCTGCTCAGGGAGGGACTGACCCGGCTGCTCACCGACCGCGGGCACGAGGTCGTCGCCGGGGTCGGGGACGCGGTGGCGCTGATCAAGGTGATCGGTGAGATGGCGGACGAGGGCGCGCTGCCGGATGTCGTGGTGGCGGATGTGCGGATGCCGCCCACCCATACGGACGAGGGGGTGCGCGCCGCCGTCCTGCTGCGCGCCGAGCATCCGGCGCTCGGTGTGCTGGTGCTGTCGCAGTACGTGGAGGAGCGGTACGCGACCGAGCTGCTGGCGGGCAGCAGCCGCGGGGTCGGTTATCTGCTGAAGGACCGGGTGGCCGACGTACGCGAGTTCGTGGACGCCGTCGTGCGGGTGGCGCGGGGCGGGACGGCCCTGGACCCGGAGGTGGTGGCGCAGCTGCTGGGCCGCAGCCGCAAGCAGGACGTGCTGGCGGGGCTCACCCCCCGGGAGCGCGAGGTGCTGGGGCTGATGGCGGAGGGCCGTACCAACTCGGCGGTCGCCAAGCAGCTGGTGGTCAGCGACGGGGCGGTCGAGAAGCATGTGAGCAACATCTTCCTCAAGCTGGGGCTGGCGCCCAGCGAGGGGGACCACCGGCGGGTGCTGGCCGTGCTCACCTATCTGAACTCCTGAGAATCTGACACCCTGTCAGGTAATGGGGTGGCAGGGGAGCCGCGCAGGAACTGAAGGACCGCTCGCGGACGTCCTTTCCGTTAGGGGAGAGCCGCGGCTCCGGGGGCGAGGCATCATGACGGAACGTGGCGCCGGGGCAGCACGAAGTGCGCGCTTCCCCGGGAAGGCGACCCTTACCCCCGTACGATGGCCGGTGGGACAAGGGGTCACGACCTTGTGCGTGAGCCGCCGCCTCGAAGGAGGTCCGATTCAGTGACCAGCCAGGTCAGCAGCCCGGCCACCGAGCACCATGTTCTCGGTGTGCAGCGGAAACCGGCCAAGGAGACCAGACGCCTGGACCGGGTGATCATCCGGTTCGCGGGGGACTCCGGGGACGGAATGCAGCTCACGGGTGACCGTTTCACCTCGGAGACCGCGTCGTTCGGGAACGACCTCTCCACGCTGCCGAACTTCCCGGCCGAGATCCGCGCGCCCGCAGGCACCCTGCCGGGCGTTTCGTCTTTCCAGCTGCATTTCGCCGACCACGACATCCTCACGCCGGGCGACGCGCCGAACGTGCTGGTGGCGATGAACCCGGCCGCGCTGAAGGCCAACGTCGGCGACCTGCCGCGCGGCGCGGAGATCATCGTCAACACCGACGAGTTCACCAAACGCGCGATGGCCAAGGTCGGATACGCCGCCTCCCCCCTGGAGGACGACTCGCTGAGCGGCTACGCGGTGCACCCGGTGCCGCTGACCACGCTCACCGTCGAGGCGCTCAAGGACTTCGACCTGACCCGCAAGGAGGCCGAGCGCAGCAAGAACATGTTCGCGCTGGGCCTGCTCAGCTGGCTCTACCACCGTCCGACCCAGGGCACCGAGGACTTCCTGCGCAAGAAGTTCTCGAAGAAACCGCAGCTCGCCGAGGCGAACGTGGCGGCCTTCCGGGCCGGCTGGAACTTCGGTGAGACGACCGAGGACTTCGCGGTCTCCTACGAGATCGCGCCCGCCTCCGCCGCCTTCCCGGCCGGCACCTACCGCAACATCTCGGGAAACCTGGCCCTGTCGTACGGGCTGGTGGCGGCGTCCGCGCAGTCGGATCTGCCGCTGTACCTGGGCTCGTACCCGATCACCCCGGCCTCCGACATCCTGCACGAGCTGAGCAAGCACAAGAACTTCGGCGTCCGCACCTTCCAGGCCGAGGACGAGATCGCCGGCATCGGCGCCGCCCTGGGCGCGGCCTTCGGCGGCTCGCTGGCGGTCACCACCACCTCCGGTCCGGGTGTCGCCCTCAAGAGCGAGACGATCGGGCTGGCGGTCTCGCTGGAACTGCCGCTGCTGGTCATCGACATCCAGCGCGGCGGGCCGTCGACCGGGCTGCCCACCAAGACCGAGCAGGCCGACCTGCTCCAGGCCATGTACGGCCGCAACGGCGAGGCCCCGGTGCCGATCGTGGCCCCGGCCACCCCGGCGGACTGCTTCGACGCGGCCCTGGAGGCCGCCCGGATCGCGCTGACCTACCGGACGCCGGTCTTCCTGCTCTCCGACGGCTATCTGGCCAACGGCAGCGAGCCCTGGCGGGTCCCGGATCTGGACGATCTGCCGGATCTGCGGGTGCGGTTCGCCACCGCGCCCAACCACGAGGGCGAGTTCTGGCCGTACCTGCGCGACCCCGAGACCCTGGCCCGGCCCTGGGCGGTGCCCGGCACGCCCGGTCTGGAGCACCGGATCGGTGGCATCGAGAAGCAGGACGGCACCGGCAACATCTCCTACGACCCGGCCAACCACGACTTCATGGTCCGCACCCGGCAGGCCAAGATCGACGGCATCGCCGTCCCGGATCTGATCGTCGACGACCCGGACGACGCCCGGACCCTGGTGCTGGGCTGGGGTTCGACGTACGGGCCGATCACCGCCGCCGTCCGCCGGATCAGGGGCGCCGGCGGGCGGGTGGCACAGGCTCATCTGCGGCACCTCAACCCCTTCCCGGGCAATCTCGGCGAGGTGCTGGGGCGTTACGACAAGGTCGTAGTACCGGAGATGAACCTCGGCCAGCTCGCCCATCTGCTGCGGGCCGAGTACCTGGTGGACGCCCGTTCCTACACCCAGGTCACAGGACTTCCCTTCAAGGCCGAACAGCTCGCGGACGCCATCAAGGAGGAGAGCGCGGATGTCTGAGGCACCTGTCGTCGACGATTCGGCGCCGGGGCTGCCGGCGTTGAGCCTGGTTCCCAAGGCCGACGCCGAGCAGTCGATGAAGGACTTCAAGTCGGACCAGGAGGTGCGCTGGTGCCCCGGCTGCGGGGACTACGCGATCCTCGCCGCCGTGCAGGGCTTCATGCCCGAACTCGGCCTGGCCCGCGAGAACATCGTGTTCGTGTCCGGGATCGGCTGCTCGTCCCGCTTCCCGTACTACATGAACACCTACGGCATGCACTCCATCCACGGCCGTGCCCCCGCCATCGCCACCGGGCTGGCGAGTTCGCGCCGGGATCTGAGCGTGTGGGTGGTGACCGGTGACGGCGACGCGCTGTCGATCGGCGGCAACCACCTCATCCACGCCCTGCGGCGCAACGTCAATCTCAAGATCCTGCTCTTCAACAACCGGATCTACGGCCTCACCAAGGGTCAGTACAGCCCCACCTCCGAGGTCGGCAAGATCACCAAGTCGACCCCGATGGGCTCCCTGGACGCGCCCTTCAACCCGGTCTCGCTGGCCATCGGCGCCGAGGCCTCCTTCGTCGCCCGCACCATCGACTCCGACCGTAAGCACCTGACGGGCGTGCTGCGCGAGGCCGCCGCCCACCCGGGCACGGCGCTGGTGGAGATCTACCAGAACTGCAACATCTTCAACGACGGTGCCTTCGACGCCCTCAAGGACCGGACCACCGCCGAGGACACCCTGATCCGGCTGGAGCACGGCCGGCCGATCCGCTTCGGCGCGCAGGGCTCCAAGGGTGTCGTGCGCGACCCGGCCACCGGTGACCTCGGGGTCGTCGAGGTCACGGCGGACAACGAACACCTGGTCCTGGTCCACGACGCGCACGCGGCCGGCCCCACCACCGCCTTCGCGCTGTCCCGGCTCGCCGACCCCGACACCCTGCACCACACGCCGATCGGCGTGCTGCGCAGCGTGCGGCGGCCGGTCTACGACACCCAGATGTCCGACCAGCTCGAAGCCGCCGTCGAGCAGCACGGCAAGGGCGACCTGGGCGCCCTCCTCGCCGGCAACGACACCTGGACCGTGCTCTAGAGCTCGGGTCCCAGGGCCTTTTGGCGGTGTCGTACGCGTCCCGGGCGGACATCACGTCCGGGACGCGCCTCCGGCGCGTTCCTCTGAGCACTTACTTCCAGAGCAGTACCTTACTTCAAAGTGGGTACTTTCTAAAAGTTAGTACCGGCTCTAGCGTTAGTTGTGCATCCGCACCCCACGCCTCCCGGAACACAGGAGAACGCATCCCATGAGCATCGTCGTCACCGGAGCAACCGGAGCACTGGGCCGCCTCGTCATCGACGAACTGCTGGCCAGGGTCCCCGCAGGGCAGATCGTCGCCGTCGTGCGCGACGAGGCGAAGGCGGCCGGCATCGCGGACCGCGGCGTCGGACTCCGCGTCGCGGACTACAGCAGGCCCGAGACCCTGGCGGGCGCCTTCCAGGCCGGTGACGTCGTCCTGCTGATCTCCGGCAACGAGCCCGGCCGGCGCGTCGACCAGCACACCGCGGTCATCAACGCCGCCAAGGACGCGGGCGTGGCCCGGATCGCGTACACCGGCATCCTCGGCGGCCCGGACGCCGACTTCGCGCTCGCCGCCGAGCACAAGGCCACCGAGCAGGCCGTCCTCGACTCCGGCCTGACGTACACCTTCCTGCGCAACGGCTGGTACACCGAGAACTACACCGCCCAGATCCCCGTCCAGCTGGAGCACGGCGTCGTCGGCGCCACCGGCGAGGGCAGGATCGGCGCGGCGGCCCGGCAGGACTTCGCCGCCGCCGCGGCCGCCGTCCTGACCGGCGAGGGCCACGAGAACAAGGCGTACGAGCTCAGCGGCGACCAGGCCTGGACGCTGGCCGAGTACGCCGCCGAGCTGTCCCGGCAGTCCGGCAAGGAGGTCGCGCACGCCGACGTCCCGCCGGAGGCCCTCAAGGGGATCCTGCTCGGCGCGGGCCTGCCCGAGCCGTTCGCCGAGATCCTCGTGGATGTCGACGTGGCCGGTATCTCGCGCGGCCTGCTGGAGGGCGGCAGCGGCGACCTGTCCCGCCTCATCGGCCGCCCGACCACCCCGCTCGCCGACACGATCGCGGCGGCGCTCAAGGGCTGACGCCACCGCGTTCCGCATGACGCCCACGACGGTCATGACCGTTGTACGGAACGCAGATGACACCCCCTGTCCGGCGCGCTACCGTCAAGCGGTCGCCGTCGGCCCGGGAGGCTGCTTTGAAGGATCAGCGCACGGGACTGGTCTCCGGAATCGCCGCCTACGGCATTTGGGGACTGGTCCCGCTCTTCTGGCCGCTGCTCAAGCCGGCGGACGCGGCCGAGATCCTCGCCCACCGGATGGTGTGGTCGCTGCTCTTCGTCGCCGTCCTGCTCCTGGTGACCCGCCGGTGGCGGTGGATACCGGAACTGCTGCGGCAGCCCCGCCGGCTCGGGCTGCTGGCGCTCGCGGCCACCGTGATCTCCGTCAACTGGGGCATGTACATCTGGGGCGTCAACAGCGGCCATGTCGTGGAGACCTCGCTCGGCTACTTCATCAACCCGCTGGTCACCATCGCCCTGGGCGTCCTGGTGCTGCGCGAGCGGCTGCGCCCCGCCCAGTGGGCCGCCGTCGCGACCGGGCTGGCCGCCGTCGTGGTCCTGACCGTCGGGTACGGGCGGCCGCCGTGGATCTCACTGACCCTGGCCTTCTCCTTCGGCACCTACGGGTTCGTGAAGAAGAAGGTCGACATGGGCGGCCTGGAGTCCCTCGCCGCCGAGACCGCCATCCAGTTCCTGCCCGCGCTGGCCTACCTGATCGTGCTCGGCGCCCGCGGCGGCAGCACCTTCACCACCGACGGCGCCGGACATGCCGCGCTGCTGGCCGCCACCGGCGTCGTCACCGCCGTGCCCCTGGTCTTCTTCGGCGCCGCCGCGATCCGGGTGCCGCTGTCCACCCTGGGGCTGCTGCAGTACCTCGCGCCGGTCTTCCAGTTCCTGCTCGGCCTGGTGTACTTCGGCGAGTCGATGCCGCCGGCCCGCTGGGCGGGCTTCGCCCTGGTCTGGGCGGCGCTGGCGGTCCTGACCTGGGACGCGCTGCGCACCGCCCGCCGGACCAGGGTCCGGGCACGGAACGTCCCCGTCCCCGGCGTGACCGCGGGGGACGGGGACGTACAAGCCGCTACCACTACCGCCGAACTCTGACACCGACGTGGGCGACGAAGGCGGCCCAGGCATCGGTGGGGAAGGCGAGGGCGGACCGCGATCTGTCCTTGGAGTCGCGGACGTGGACCGTGCCGGGGGCGGCGGCGACCTCGACGCACTCGCCGCCCTCGTTGCCGCTGTAGCTGCTCGTGAACCACGCCAGTTCCAGGGACGATGCCCCGGAAGCGGGCGTGCCGTGCTCGCTGCTCATAGTTCTCCTGCCAGCCGTTCGATGAGGTTCGCTGATTCCTCGGGGTTCAAGGCCTGTGCGCGGATGATGCCGTACCGCTGCGTGAGCACACTGACCTCGTCCCGATCGGAGATCAGGAAGCTGCCGCTCTGGCCTTCGACATAGGCCAGACTGCGGCGTTCGGGGGTTTCGAGCAGCACCATGGGGCCGTCGAGACCGGAGTGGGTCTCGCGCCAGGTCGGCATGACCTGCAACGAGACGTTCCGCATGCTGCCGCAGTCCAGCAGGCGGCGCAATTGAGCTTTCATTAATTCCCGCCCTCCGATGGGGCGTTGAAGCACGACCTCCTCGATGACAAAGCCCAGCACGGGAGCCGGCTTGCGGGTCAGCACGCTCTGCCGGTCGAGGCGGGCCGCGACCCGGCTCTCGATCTCCTCGTCGTCCAGCGGCGGGCAGCGGGCGGCGATGACCGCACGCGCGTACCCCTCCGTCTGGAGCAGACCGGGGATGGTCTGGTTCGCGTACAGGTACATGCTCACCGCCTCCGCCTCCAGCAGGGCGAAGTCCTGGAACCAGGAGGGGTAGCGCTCCTGGGCGAGGAAGGGGGCGGCGGCCATCAGCAGACCCCGGGCGCCCAGCACGTTGTCTGCCTTGTCGATGAAGTCCTGCTTGGGGATCCGGCGGCCCTGCTCCACCGCGCTGACCATGGACTCCGAGTAGTCGATCCGCTCGCCGAGCTCGGCGCGGGTCAGCCCGGCCTCGGTGCGCAGCCAGCGCACCTGCCCCCCGAAGACACGCAAGGTAGCCGACGATCCGTCGCTCTGACTCACGACTCCGCCCCCTTTTTCCCGTGTCCGTACATCTGCCCACCCGGCCCGCACCCGCCTGCACAACCCGTCCTGTGGTCGCGCCGGTCATGTCGACGCTAGCCCCGTGACGGAATCGTTGGGTCCATGAACACAGAACCTCCCACCGACGAGGAACCGTCCGCCTATCCTTCCGCTCCGGCACCCTTCCGCCCGCCGCTCCCCTATCGCCCGGAATGGGTACCCGCCTCGGGACACCAACTCAGCCGTACGGGTGTCCAGTTCGACGCCGTACGAATCGCGGGGCTGCGGGCCGAGGAGGTCGCCGACGAACTCGCCGACGAGACCGGCGACGATGCCGGGCCGATCATCCGCGAGGCCGTCGGCAAGCGCTGGATGTACTTCCTCTGCCCGCCCGGCAGCGCCACCGACTACCGCTGGCCGCCCGGCATCATGCGGCTCAGCGGCACCTCCACGAGCGTCGGCTACGTCGGCGTGCCCGCCCTGACCGGGGACACCTGGCCGCTGTCGTGGTACTCCCGGCCCACCGAGGAGACGCCCTTCGTCGACGCTGAGCTGCTCTACCGCACGCTCTGCCGGCTGGTGGGCTGGCACCCGGTCACCGAAGGCGCGTAGCCGCCGCGCACGCCGTCAGGCGGTGATGTCGCGGGTGGTGAGGCGGGCCCAGGCCGCGGAGCCGAAGACGGCCGCGTACAGGCCCTGGAGCCCGAGGTCGCGGCGCAGCCCGTCCCAGGAGACCGGGTCGCGCAGGAGGTCGGCGAAGCTGAGCCAGTAGTGGGTGAACAGATAGGGCTGCACCGCGTGCAGCTGCGGGATGGTGTCGACGATCTGGACGGTGATGAGCAGGCCGACGGTGGTGGCCATGGCGGCGATGCCGCTGTCGGTGAGCGTGGAGACGAAGAGGCCGAGGGCCGCCACACCGATGAGCGAGGCCGCGACGGCGGCGGCGATCAGCAGGGCCCGCCAGAGGCCCTCGGAGAAGGAGATCGTCGTGCCGGACAGCAGGGTGACGTCGCCGAGCGGGAACAGCACGCTGCCGACGGCAAGCCCCGAGACGGCCACGGTCAGGGTGCCGACGACGCAGAACGCCAGGACGGAGGCGTACTTGACCAGCAGCAGCCGGGTGCGTCCGACGGGGGCGACCAGAAGGTAGCGCAGGGTGCCGGCGTGCGCCTCCCCCGCGACCGAGTCGCCCGCGATGACGCCGACCGCCATCGGGAGGAAGAAGGGCAGGGTGGCGGCGAGGCCGGTGAAGACCAGGAAGAGGCCGTTGTTGGTGATCTGGGCGATGAAGGCGGGACCGCCGCCGCCCTCGCCGCCGCCCCCGGCTGATCCGCCGTCGCCGGTCTGCAGCTTGACGGCGATGCCGATGAGGACCGGGACACCGGCCAGGACGGCCAGCAGGGCCAGGGTGCGCCGGCGTCGCATGACGATGGTGAACTCGCTGCGGAAGAAGCCCGGCGACCACCGCCACCGGCCCCGTGGCTGGGTACCGGCCGGCGACGGCACGGTCTCAGCCCGCGACATCGAAACCCTCCCCGGTCAGGGCGAGGAACGCGTCCTCCAGGGAGGCCCGTTCCAGGCCGAAGGCACGGACGCGGACACCGGCGGCGACCAGGGCCGCGTTGAGGTCGGCCAGATCGGGCACGGGCCCGGGCGGCAGCGGCAGCTCCCCGGTGACCTTGCCGTCGGTGAGCCTGCTGTCGGTGAGCCTGCTGTCGGTGCCGGTCGCCAGGTCCGTCACGCCCAGCTCCTTGAGGACACGTACGGCCTCGGCGGTGTCCGGGGTGGTGACGGCCAGCCGGCTGCGGGAGGCCAGGGCGTCCACCGGGCCCTGGGTGATGAGACGGCCCCGGGACATGACGGCGGCGTGGGTGCAGACCTGCTCGATCTCGTCCAGCAGGTGCGAGGAGAGGAAGACCGTGGTGCCGTCGGCGGCCAGGCCGGTGACCAGGGAGCGGATCTCCCGCATGCCCTGCGGGTCGAGGCCGTTGGTGGGCTCGTCCAGGACCAGCAGCTCACGGGGGCGGAGCAGGGCGGCGGCGAGGCCGAGCCGCTGCTTCATGCCGAGCGAGTAGGCGCGGGCCTTCTTCCCCGCGGCCGCCGCGAGACCGACCCGGTCCAGCGCCCCGCCGACCCGGGCACGGCGGGTGCGGGGGTCGGCGGTGGGGTCGGCGCAGTCGTAGCGGAGCAGGTTGTCGCGGCCGGAGAGGAAGCCGTAGAGGGCGGGGCCCTCGATGAGCGCCCCGACCCGGGGCAGGACCGTACGGACCGCGTCCGGCATGGGCGCACCGAGCACCCGGGCGGTCCCGGAGGTCGGTGCGATCAGACCCATGAGCATGCGGATGGTGGTCGTCTTGCCCGAGCCGTTGGGCCCGAGGAAGCCGAAGACGCTGCCGCGCGGCACGGTCAGGTCGAGTCCGTCGACGGCGAGCTGCCCGCCGCGATAGCGCTTGGTGAGCCCATGGGTCGAGATCACGGCGGGCAACTCTTCCATCGGTCCTTGCCTACTTGCCCGTATTCGCGGCCTTGATCAGCGCGTCCTGGTCGACCGCGCCGACGTACACCGTGCCGCTGTCGGTGATCAGGGCGTTGACCAGGCGGGTGCTGACGAGGGTGCCCGAGCCGAAGTCACCCTTGACCGTCTTGCCGAAGCCGCTGACCAGGGACAGGGCGGAGCCGGCGCCGCTGTCCTTGTCCTTGTCCGTGTCCTTGGGCAGCTTCAGCTCGGCGACCGAGTCCCAGCCGCTGCCGATCACGTCGAGGCCGGACAGGGCGTCGTGCTTCGCGTTGAGCCCGCTCGTCGCCGCCTTCTCCGTCTTGGCCGCCCGGGCCGCCTTCGCCGCCTTCTCCGCTTCCGCCGCCTTCTCCGTGGTCACCTTGGCGCCCTTGGGCGGGGTGAAGCGGAAGGTGCCGGCCGCCGGCTTGGCGAAGTCCACCTTCAGGAAGCCGATGTCGACCGCCGGCTTGCCGCTGCCCTTGGGGGTGAGCGTGAACTTCAGCGGCACCCCGGTGTCCGAGTCGACCGCGATCCGGATGCCGCCGACCGTCGAGCCGGCCTGCTCGGGCTTGATGAGCAGCTCGTACGCGTCCCGCCCGGCGACCTTCGCGGTGCCGTCGACGGTGACCGACGTGGTGCCGTCGACCGCCTTCAGCGCCTGCTCGGCTGCCTCCCGCGGGGTGAGCGAGGAGGTGAACCGGTCCGCGGCGGAACGGTCCGCGGCGTCCTTGGGGAGGGTCGCGTGATAGGCCTGGTTGCTGCCGCTGTCGTACGCCCAGACCTGGCGGCCGTTGTGGATGACGCTGTACTCGGCGGCGTCCTGGACGATCGAGATCTTCTGCCGGTCCGGGCCGTCGGCCGCGACATGCAGGGTGTGCGAGCCCAGCAGCAGCTGCGTGAGCTGCTGCTCGGGGTCGGCGCTGCCGCCGCCCTTGCCGCCCGTACCGCCCAGGGCGCCGAGGGCGCCCGTGCCGGTGGTCGCCAGGGCCGGCAGTCCGAAGTCCGTGCTGACCTTCACGGAGCCGGAGATGGTCTGCGTGTCGGAGGCGGCGATCTTCTCGATCAGCTTCTTCGCGGATATCTCCGGCAGGTCGGGACTGCCCGCGCCGCTCGCGAGCGCCGGTACGAGTCCAATGGTCGCCGCCGCCACGCCCGCTGCCAGGACGGGGACGGCGTAACGCATCGCCTTGTTGTTCCTGCGCCGGTGGTTGTTGTGGTCCTGGATGTCTGACATCGCTGTCCGTCCCTACGTCCCTCGTCAACGGCGGGCTTGCCCCATTGTGTTCTCATCAGACCAAACCCGCCAGGACAGCACATCAGCCGACGGGCGCAACCCCGCGTACGCCCCTGGGATGACCGACCCCGGGGACGTCTACGGGTTGCGCACGGCCGTGACTGCTTCCGGACGGAGAGAAACCAGGCGCGGTACGGCACGCCGGCCTCAGGGGACGCTACGGGTCGCGGGTACCGGAAGGGGCGGCTTCGCCGCACCGACGGCCGCTCACGGCCGGGGCCCGTCGGGCCGGGAGCCTTTCAGCCCGCGCGGTGGACCACCGCGTCGCACAGGCCCTCCAGGGCGAGCTTGGCAGCGCAGTGCGGCAGCGGCGCGAGGGTGGCCCGGGCCTCGGCGGCGTACCGGACGGTGTCGCGGCGGGCCTCCTCCAGCGCGGGGTGGGCCCGCAGCAGCGTCAGGGCCTCGGCGTGGCGGCCGTCGTCGCTCAGATCGCCGTCGAGCAGCTCGCGGAGCCGGCGGTCGTCCTCGGCGCCGGGGCCGCTCGTCCTCGCGGCCTGGGCCCGCAGGTGGAGCACCGGCAGCGTCGGCACGCCCTCACGGAGGTCCGTGCCGGGGGTCTTGCCCGACTCGTGGGAGTCGCTGGCGATGTCGAGGACGTCGTCGGCGAGCTGGAAGGCGATGCCGAGCCGCTCGCCGTACTGGGTGAGGATGTCGACGACCTGCTCCTCGGCGCCGGACATCATCGCGCCGAAGCGGCAGGAAACGGCGACCAGCGAGCTGGTCTTTCCGGCGAGGACGTCGAGGTAGTGCTCGATCGGGTCACGCCCGTCGCGCGGCCCCACGGTCTCCAGGATCTGGCCGGTGACCAGCCTCTCGAAGGCCTCCGCCTGGATGCGTACGGCTTCCGGACCGAGGTCGGCCAGTATGTGCGAGGCGCGCGAGAACAGGAAGTCGCCGGTCAGGACGGCCAGCGAGTTGTCCCAGCGGGCGTTGGCGCTCGGCACGCCGCGGCGCACCTCGGCCTCGTCCATCACGTCGTCGTGGTAGAGCGTCGCGAGGTGGGTCAGCTCCACCACCACCGCCGACGGCACGATCCCCGGCGCGTGCGGGTCCCCGAACTCCGCGGCGAGCATGACCAGCAGCGGCCGGAACCGCTTGCCGCCCGCCCGCACCAGGTGGCGGGCCGCCTCGGTGATGAACGGCACGTCGCTCTTGGTGGCTTCCAGCAGGCCTTCCTCGACAGCCGACAGTCCGGCCTGGACGTGGCCTTCGAGGGCCTGGTCCCGCACGCTCAGCCCGAAGGGCCCGACGACGGTCGTCACGAGGGATTCTCCTGTCGCTGAGATCGCTGCTGCGGCTACTGGCGTGTGAGGACATGGTCAAACAGATCGCTGTCCGCACGGGCAGCGTATCTGGTCGCTTCTCGATCACTGCGGGGGCATGGCCTCGTCGCCACGCTACGTCCGCTTTTGCCCCCGGTCCGCGCCACCACCCCCACGCGTGCCCTGCCCCGGTCCGGCCATGCGCCCGCGTCCGGGACGCACGAAACCCCGGCCGTTGACCCGGCCGGGGTATCGGGGCGGTGGGCGCGGGACCGGTGTCAGACGGCGGCCGCCACCGCCCTCGCCAGCCGTGGGGACGCCCATCGCGTGCCGCAGACGAAGCGCAGGACGGGCCCGAAGGTGGCGGCGGCCGGCAGGCCGGTGAAGTACAGGCCGGGGACGGAGGAGCCGAAATCGGCGCCGAGGCGCGGGGAGCCGCCGGTACGGGTCAGGGCGGCGCGCAGTTCGGGGGCGAGGCAGCCGAGCGCTTCGAGGTCGACGCGGTAGCCGGTGGCGGACAGCACATGGTCGGCGGCGAACTCGCCGGCCCGGCCGCCGGGGGCGGCGGTGGACAGCACGACCCTGCCGGAGGAGCCGTCGATCCGGGCGCCCCGCAGGGCGTGGCCGGAGGCGACCTGGACCTTGCCCGCGAAGCGCTCCCGCAGCCACCAGGCGCCCAGCGGCCCCAGCACCCGCCGTACGAGGTGGAGCCGGGCGGCGGGCGGAAGGTAGCGGAAGGCCTCGGCGTGGTAGCTGAAGGCGTACAGGGACCAGGCGCGGCCGAAGGGCGATTCGGGCCGCAGCCGGGGCTGGCGGTCGGGGGCGTCGCCGAAGCCGACCGCGTTGCGGCCCCGGGCGATCAGCCGGACCCGGGCGCCGGCCTCGGCCAGCAGGGCGGCGGACTCCAGGGCGGACTGGCCGGCGCCCACCACGATCACGTCCCGGCCGGCGAACCGCCCGAGGTCGGGGTGCTGGGAACTGTGGGAGACCGGCCCGGTGCCGGACGGGCCGTCGGGGACCAGGCCGCGCAGCGGCTGGGGAACGTACGCGAAGCCGTGCAGCCCGGTGGCGACAACCACTGCGCGGGCCCGGAACTGCTCGCCCGAGTCGAGCTTGAGGTCGAAGCCGCCGCTCCGCCGGTCGACCGAGACCACCCGCACCTGCTCCAGATCGGGCAGCAGCCGCTCCTGGAACCACTGCCCGTACCGGACGAAGGTGTCCACGGGTATCAGGTCCCAGTCGGTCACGAGCGGCTGCTCGCCCGTGTCGTGTGCGAAGTCCCGCAGGGTGTGCCCCGGCCCGGCGGCCGAGATGCTGGAGGCGGCCGGAGTGGACTTCAGGACCATGCCGGCCGGCATCTGCTCGCGCCAGCTCACCATGGGGCTGCCGAAGACCCGTACGGAGACGCCGAGCGCCCGCAGGTGAGCGGCGGTCGAGAGGCCGTAGGGACCGGCCCCGATCACAGCCACGGGTGTCATGTGCCGTCCTTTCGAAGGCGGTTCGAGCGGGTGGAGCGGGTGGAGCGGTTCGAGCGGGTGGAGCGGGTGGAGCGGTACATCTGGAGCAGATGCGCGGCGCCCGGCCGTACGAACCGGGCGAGCATCACGGCGAAGGGCTTGAGGTCGTCGCGGGCGAACCACGCCAGTTCCGTGCCGGAGGCGCGCGCCGGGGCGTGCGGGGTGGTGTAGCCGCTGCGGCGGTAGGCCAGGAGCGCGGGCAGGTCGATGTTCTCGACGACGAGGCGCCGCCCCTGGTGCTGCGGGGCGTACGGGATCCGGCGGCCGGTCAGGTCCAGGTGCTGGGCGCGGACCACGTCGATGCCGGCGGCCGACTCGAAGAGCCGGAACTGGGCGCCCATCCGGGGGTTGAAGTCGAGGAGTTTGTAGCGGCCGTCGCGGCGGTCGTAGCGCCAGTCGAGGTCGGCGATGCCCCGGAAGCCGACGGACTCGCAGAACTGGGCCGCCAGTCCGGCCAGTTCCGGATTGTCCACGCTGTACGCACAGGCCGTCATCCCGGCGTGCGGCGGCCAGGAGCGGACCTTGACGCCGGTGAAGAGCACCGGCTCGCCGGAGCCGAAGTAGACGTGGACGATCCAGTCCTCGGCGTCCTCCCGCGGCAGGTACTCCTGGAGGATCACCCCCGGCCGCTCCCCCCACCCCCGGGCCAGCTCCAGCAGTTCACGCGCGCCCGATATCCGGGTCGTGCCGCGGACCACGGGTGCCCGCCGGCGTTCGAAGGCCTCGCGGTTCTTGGCGACGACGGGAAAGCGGGCGGTGGCCGCGTAGGCCCGCACCTCCGCGTACGACTCGGGGAACGCGGCCCGCGGGGAGGGAACGCCGTACCGCGCGCACAGCTCGTGCAGCCCGCGCTTGCTGGCGAGCCGGCGGGACAGGGCCGGGTCGTCCGCACGGGGGAAGAGGAAACCCGTGGTGCCGGAGGCCAGTTCGTCGGCGTGCTCCGCGATGAGGACGGCGGCCTCCTCGTCGGTGGGGATCAGCACCGACGGCCGGCCGATGGTCCGCCCGATCCGCCGCAGCCCGGCGACCAGCCTCGCCGCCGGTTCAAGCCCTGTCGTCGGCCACACGAAGCGGCCGCGCAGATAGCGCGAAGCGGCGGCCGGCGTATGCCGGTCCTCCGTGACGGCGTACATCGGCACGCCGAGCCGCCCGAGGCTGCGGATCGCGCCCACGCCGCCGTGGTGCAGCGGATAATGGCCGATTTTCACGATCAGACCCGGTACAGCGGCATTCACCGCGAATGCGGAACTCACCACCTGTCCCACCAATGGTCACGGTATGCATGGCCCACCCCGACCATGACCAGTAAGGACGCTAAGCCCGAATTGAGCATTCCGGCAAGACTTTTACGGACATTGCGAACTCTTTAGACACTGGACGCCCGCCGGAAATCCCGTAGTGGAGCCGCCGTCGCCCCAGCTCAGGGCGGTAAGAGACCGGTACGAGGCCCCCGGCGAGGCAGGGCTCACGAGCCGGCGCCCACCCGGCGCGGAGCCCCGGCGCCGGGGCGGGGGTCCAGGGGCGGCGGTCCAGGGCGGCCGATCCGGGGACATGGACCCGGCCCCGGCCCGGTGGCGGCGGTCAAGAGGTCCGAATACAACTGGCCGAATTCCCGTTCATGGCGAATATCACCCCTCCGCGAGGACGATTTTTCGAACTAGGGTCTGCACCAGACCGGTTGACCTCGGATGTGGGGAATCATGGACGGGAATCACGGATGCCATCGCTGTGCCTCGGGGATCGGGCACTCTCGATTGCGCCTGGCCAAGGACCTGGACGCGGCACTGCCACGTGTCACGCTGCTCAGTTGCAGAGAACGGGATGTGCTCTCTTTGTTGCCGGGTGGACTGTCCAATCACGAACTTTCCCGGGCGCTGTTTATCACCGAACGAACGGCCCGTGCCCATGTCGCGAGTATCGTCCAGAAACTCGCGGTCGACTCGCGCCTTCAGGCCTGCCTCGTCGCCAGTGCCTATTACGCGCAGGACTGCCGCGAACGCCAATAGGCGCCCCCCGCACCGCCTGATGGGATGGGTCCCGTCGGCCCGATCCCGCGCGGGCCGAGGCAGGACGGGAGGACCGCGGCCCGTGGGGGGACCGCGGCCTCCCGCCTGGGGAGCGTGACCCCGGGAAGCTCCTGCAGAAAACCCCACCCGCCGGACTCGGCGGGTGGGGTTTCCCGTTGGGGCCGTCGACCCGTCGGCCCGTCGGGCCGCGGCCCGACGGCCGGGGCGGTCAGCGCACGAACACGCCCGCGTGGCCGGCCAGATCCAGGAAGTACTGCGGCGCGAGGCCGAGCACCAGCGTCACCAGGACACCGATCCCGATCGCGGCGGACGTCAGCGGCGAGGGCACCGCGACCGACGGGCCGTCCGCCTTCGGCTCGCTGAAGAACATCAGCACGATCACCCGGATGTAGAAGAAGGCCGCGATCGCGGAGGAGATCACACCGACGATCACCAGCGGCACCGCGCCGCCCTGCGCCGCCGCCTTGAAGACGGCGAACTTCCCGGCGAATCCCGAGGTCAGCGGGATACCGGCGAAGGCCAGCAGGAAGACCGCGAAGACCGCCGCGACCAGCGGTGAGCGCCGCCCCAGCCCGGCCCACCGCGACAGGTGGGTAGCCTCGCCGCCCGCGTCCCGGACCAGCGTGACCACGGCGAAGGCGCCGAGCGTCACGAAGGAGTACGCGGCCAGATAGAACAGCACCGACGACACGCCGTCCGGCGAGGTGGCGATGACGCCGGCCAGGATGAATCCGGCGTGCGCGATCGAGGAGTACGCCAGCATCCGCTTCACGTCGGTCTGGGTGACCGCGACGATCGCGCCCACCAGCATCGTCAGGATGGCCACGCCCCACAGCACCGGCCGCCAGTCCCAGCGCAGCCCCGGCAGCACCACGTACAGCAGCCGCAGCAGCGCGCCGAAGGCCGCGACCTTGGTGGCCGCCGCCATGAAGCCGGTGACCGGGGTCGGGGCGCCCTCGTAGACGTCGGGCGTCCACATGTGGAAGGGGACGGCGCCGACCTTGAAGAGCAGGCCCATGACGACCAGGGCGGCGCCGATGAGCAGCAGGGCGTCGTTGGCGGAGGAGCTTGCCAGCGCCGGGGTGAGCTTGGCGCTGCCGTCGATGACGGAGGCGATCCCGGAGTAGGTGACCGTGCCCGCGTAG
The DNA here is from genome assembly GCF_056270125.1 of Streptomyces sp. RLA131. Taxonomy (NCBI): domain Bacteria; kingdom Bacillati; phylum Actinomycetota; class Actinomycetes; order Kitasatosporales; family Streptomycetaceae; genus Streptomyces; species Streptomyces sp. RLA131. The sequence goes on along the minus strand of NZ_JBWDOQ010000002.1, from coordinate 4,868,335 downwards.
CCGTAGAGCAGGGCGATGCCGAACAGCAGGAACGCCGAGGAGAAGGCGCCCAGCAGGAAGTACTTGACCGCCGACTCCTGGGACAGGACCCGCCGGCGGCGGGCCAGCGCGCACAGCAGGTACAGCGGCAGGGAGAAGACCTCCAGGGCGACGAAGAGCGTCAGCAGGTCGTTGGCGGCCGGGAAGACCAGCATGCCGCCGACCGCGAAGAGCAGCAGCGGGAAGACCTCGGTGGTGGTGAAGCCCGCCCTGACCGCCTCCTTCTCCTGCTCGCCGCCGGGGACCGCGGAGCCCTGCGCGGCGAAGGAGTCGACGTGCCGGCCGTGCGCCTTGGGGTCGAGCCGCCGCTCGGCGAAGGTGAACACACCGACGATGCCGACCAGCAGGATCGTGCCCTGCAGGAAGAGCGCCGGGCCGTCGACCGCGACCGCGCCCATGGCCGCGATGTGCGCCTTGGTGCCCGCGTAGCCGTCGGCGGCCAGCGCCACGACGGCGGCGAAGGCGGCCGCCAGGCCGAGGACGCTGACGCCGACCTGGGCGAGGTAGCGGGAGCGCCGGGGCAGGAACGCCTCGACCAGGATCCCCGCCACCGCCGCGCCGAAGACGATCAGCACCGGGGCGAGCTGGGCGTACTCGATCTTCGGGGCCTGGATCTTGTCGGCGGTGTCGGCCGCCGTTGTCCACAGGCTGTGGACAGCCGTTGTGCTGCTCACTTGGTTGCCTCCAGCGCCGGCTTGGGGTCGGTCTTGTGCACATCGGAGAGCGTCTGCCGGACCGCCGGGTTCACGATGTCGGTGACCGGCTTGGGATACACACCGAGGAAGAGCAGCAGCGCGATCAGCGGTGCCACGACGGCGAGTTCACGGATTCTCAGGTCGGGCATGCCCTCGATCCCGGCCTTCACCGGGCCGGTCATCGTCCGCTGGTAGAGGACGAGTACGTAGAGCGCGGCCAGGACGATCCCCACGGTGGCGACGATCCCGAGGGCCGGATAGCGGCTGAAGGTGCCGACCAGGACCAGGAACTCGCTGACGAAGGGCGCCAGTCCCGGCAGCGACAGGGTGGCCAGTCCGCCGATCAGGAACGTCCCGGCCAGTACCGGCGCGACCTTCTGCACCCCGCCGTAGTCCGCGATGAGGCGGGAGCCGCGGCGGGTGATCAGGAAGCCGGCCACCAGCATCAGGGCGGCCGTGGAGATCCCGTGGTTGACCATGTAGAGCGTCGCGCCGCCCTGGCCCTGGCTGGTCATCGCGAAGATGCCCAGGATGATGAAGCCGAAGTGCGAGACGGACGCGTAGGCGACCAGCCGCTTGATGTCCCGCTGTCCGACGGCCAGCAGCGCGCCGTAGATGATGCTGATCACGGCCAGCACCAGGATCACCGGCGTCGCCCACTTGCTGGCCTCCGGGAAGAGCTGGAGGCAGTAGCGGAGCATCGCGAAGGTGCCGACCTTGTCGACGACGGCGGTGATCAGCACCGCGACGGGGGCGGTGGACTCCTGCATCGCGTTGGGCAGCCAGGTGTGCAGCGGCCACAGCGGGGCCTTGACGGCGAAGGCGAAGAAGAAGCCGAGGAACAGTGCCCGTTCGGCGGTCGAGGACATGTCCAGCTTGCCCGCCGCCCGCGCCTGCAGGATCTCCTGGAGCGAGAAGGTACCGGTGCCGAGCTGGTCGGCGGTGACGGCGTACAGGCCGATCACCGCGGCCAGCATGATCAGGCCGCCGGCCAGGTTGTAGAGCAGGAACTTCACGGCCGCGTACGAGCGCTGGCGGGCCGCCTCCTCCTCGCCGGCCGCGTGGGCACGGTCCCCGAAGCCACCGATGAGGAAGTACATCGGGATGAGCATGGCCTCGAAGAAGATGTAGAAGACGAAGACGTCGGTGGCCTCGAAGGAGATCAGCACCATCGCCTCGACCAGCAGGATCAGCGCGAAGAAGCCCTGCGTCGGCCGCCAGCGGCGGTTGGGGTTCTCTTCTTCGAGCGGGTCCGCGTCATGCCAGCCGGCGGCGATGACGAACGGGACCAGCAGGGCCGTGAGCCCGATCAGCGCGACCGCGATGCCGTCGACCCCGAGTTCGTAGCGGACCCCGAAGTCCGCGATCCAGGCGTGCGACTCGGTGAGCTGGTAGCGCGCCCCACCGGGGTCGAACCGTACGACCACGAGGGCGGCCAGCACCAGTGTCGCCAGCGAGAAGCCCAGCGCGAGCCATTTGGCACCGGCCCGCTTCGCCGCCGGGACGGCGGCCGTGGCGATCGCGCCGAGCGCCGGGAGGGCGGCGGTCGCCGTGAGGAGAGGAAAGGACATCACGCCACCGTCCTGATCGGCTCCGGCCGCTCCCCGGCCGTACGGCCGGGCACGGAGGGGGCATTGTGGGCCTCGGGTGCCCCGTGAGCGCTGTGGGCGCTGTGGAGACGGACCGTCATCACGCGACCCCCCGCATCAGCAGGGTGGCGGCCACGAGGACCACGGTGCCGCCCAGCATGGAGACCGCGTAGCTGCGTACGTATCCGTTCTGCAGCCGCCGCATCCGTCCGGACAGGCCGCCCACCGAGGCGGCGGTGCCGTTGACGACGCCGTCGACCACGGTGTGGTCCACGTAGACGAGGCTGCGGGTCAGATGCTCGCCGCCGCGCACCAGCACCACATGGTTGAAGTCGTCCTGGTACAGGTCGCGGCGGGCGGCGCGGGTCAGCAGGCCGCCCCGCGGGGCGACGGCGGGGACCGGCCGGCGTCCGTACATCAGCCAGGCCAGGGCCACACCGATGACGAGGACGACCATGGTGCCCGCGGTGACCGTGCCCGCGCTCAGCGGCGAGTGGCCCTCCTCGTGGCCGGTGACGGGCTCCAGCCAGTGCAGGAAGGACGAGTTGAGACTGAACAGGCCACCGGCGAAGACCGACCCGAAGGCCAGCACGATCATCGGGACGGTCATGGTCTTCGGCGACTCGTGCGGGTGCGGCCGGTGGCCGTCGGCGTCCGGCTCCCAGCGCTTCTCGCCGAAGAAGGTCATCAGCATCACGCGGGTCATGTAGAACGCCGTGATGGCCGCGCCCAGCAGGGTGGCCGCGCCCAGGATCCAGCCCTCGGTGCCGCCCTTGGCGAAGGCGGCCTCGATGATCTTGTCCTTGGAGAAGAAGCCGGACAGGCCCGGGAAGCCGATGATCGCCAGATAGCCGAGGCCGAAGGTGACGAAGGTGACCGGCATGTACGTGCGCAGGCCGCCGTAACGCCTCATGTCGACCTCGTCGTTCATGCCGTGCATGACGGATCCGGCGCCGAGGAAGAGGCCCGCCTTGAAGAAGCCATGGGTGACCAGGTGCATGATCGCGTACACATAGCCGATCGGGCCCAGGCCGGCCGCCAGCACCATGTAGCCGATCTGCGACATCGTCGAGCCGGCCAGCGCCTTCTTGATGTCGTCCTTGGCGCAACCGACGATCGCACCGAAGAGCAGCGTGACCGCGCCGACCGTGACGACCACGGTCTGCGCGTCGGGCGCCGCGTCGAAGATCGCACCGGAGCGGGTGATCAGGTAGACGCCGGCGGTCACCATGGTCGCCGCGTGGATCAGGGCCGAGACCGGGGTCGGGCCCTCCATCGCGTCGCCGAGCCAGGACTGCAGCGGCACCTGGGCGGACTTGCCGCAGGCGGCCAGCAGCAGCATGAGGCCGATGCCGGTGAGGACTCCCTGGCCCGCCTTGTCCGCCGCTCCGAGGACCGGCCCGAAGGAGAAGGTCCCGAAGGTGGTGAACATCAGCATGATCGCGATCGACAGGCCCACGTCACCGACACGGTTGACGAGGAAGGCCTTCTTCGCCGCCGTCGCCGCGCTGGGCTTGTGCTGCCAGAAGCCGATCAGCAGGTACGAGGCGAGACCGACACCCTCCCAGCCGACGTACAGCAGAAGGTAGTTGTCGGCGAGGACCAGCAGCAGCATCGCCGCGAGGAAGAGGTTGAGGTAGCCGAAGAAGCGGCGCCGCCGCTCGTCGTGCTCCATGTAGCCGACCGAGTAGATGTGGATCAGTGTGCCCACACCGGTGATCAGCAGGACGAAGGTCATCGACAGCTGGTCGAGACGGAAGGCGACGTCCGCCTGGAAGCCACCGACCGGCACCCAGGTGAACAGGTGCGAGGTCAGCGTCCGGTCGTCGCCGGAGCGGCCCAGCATGTCGGCGAAGAGGACGGCTCCGATGACGAAGGAGGCGCCCGCCAGCAGGCAGCCGAGCCAGTGGCCCGTGCGGTCCAGCCTGCGGCCGCCGGTCAGCAGCACACCGGCGCCCAGCAGCGGGGCCAGGACGAGCAGTCCGATCAGGTTCTCCACAGTGTCGCTACCCCTCAGAGCTTCATCAGGCTGGCGTCGTCGACCGAGGCCGAGTGGCGGGAGCGGAAGATCGTCACGATGATCGCCAGCCCCACGACCACCTCGGCGGCGGCGACGACCATCGTGAAGAACGCGATGATCTGGCCGTCCAGGTTGCCGTGCAGCCGGGAGAAGGTGACGAACGCCAGGTTGGAGGCGTTCAGCATCAGCTCGACGCACATGAAGACGACGATCGCGTTGCGCCGGATCAGCACCCCGGCCGCGCCGATGGTGAACAGCAGCGCCGACAGGTACAGGTAGTTGACCGGATTCACTTGCCGACCTCCTTCACTGACGCCTTGCGGCCGAGCCGGCGGGCCGTACGCCGCTCCAGCTCGGCCAGGTCGTTGAGCGCCTCGGCCGACACGTCACGCACCTGGCCACGGGCCCGCAGCGTGTCGCTGACCGACAGCGCCGCCGGCGTGCCGTCCGGCAGCAGGCCGGGGATGTCCACCGCGTTGTGCCGGGCGTACACACCCGGCGCGGGCAGCGGCGGGACCTGCGTGCCCGTACGGACCCGCTGCTCGGCGAGTTCGCGCTGGGTGTGACGGCGCTCGGTGCGCTCGTGGTGGGTCAGGACCATCGCGCCGACGGCGGCGGTGATCAGCAGCGCGCCGGTGATCTCGAAGGCCCAGACGTACTTGGTGAAGATCAGGGCCGCCAGGCCCTCCACATTGCCGCCCGCGTTGGCCTGGCCCAGCCCGGTGAAGGAGCCGAGCGAGGCGTTGCCGATCCCGGCGACGAGCAGCACGCCGAAGCCGATGCCGCAGAGCGCGGCCAGCCAGCGCTGCCCCTTGAGGGTCTCCTTGACCGAGTCGGCGGCGGTGATGCCGACCAGCATGACCACGAAGAGGAAGAGCATCATGATCGCGCCGGTGTAGACCACGATCTGCACGATGCCCAGGAAGTACGCGCCCTGCGCCAGATAGAAGACCGCCAGGACGATCATCGTGCCGGCGAGCGACAGCGCGCTGTGCACCGCCTTCTTCATCAGTACGGTGCCGAGCGCGCCCAGCAGCGCCACGGTGCCGAGCACCCAGAACTGGACCGCCTCGCCGGTGGAGGTGGTGTAGGCGGCGGTGGCGAGACTGCTCATCATGCCTGCACCTCCTCGGAGGTTGTGTTCGTGGCGTTCGTGGCGTTCTCGTCAGGCTTCTCGCCCCGGGAGACCGCCACCTGGCGCTCGGTGCCGGGGGCGGCCTCGGTGACCAGACCCCGGTAGTAGTCCTGCTCGTCCGTCCCGGGGAAGATCGAGTGCGGGCTCTCGACCATGCCCTCTTCGAGGCCGGCGAGCAGCTGCTCCTTGGTGAAGATCAGCGACTCACGGCTGCTGTCGGCGAGTTCGTACTCGTTGGTCATCGTCAGCGCCCGCGTCGGGCACGCCTCGATGCACAGCCCGCACAGGATGCAGCGGGCGTAGTTGATCTGGTAGACGCGGCCGTAGCGCTCGCCCGGGGAGTAGCGCTCCTCCTCGGTGTTGTCCGCGCCCTCGACGTAGATGGCGTCGGCCGGACAGGCCCAGGCGCACAGTTCGCAGCCCACGCACTTCTCCAGCCCGTCCGGATGACGGTTGAGCTGGTGGCGGCCGTGGAACCGGGGCGCGGTCGGCTTCTTCTCCTCCGGGTACTGCTCGGTCAGCCGCTTCTTGAACATGGCCTTGAAGGTCACGCCGAAGCCCGCGACCGGCCCGAGGAACTCAGGCATCGTCGGCCTCCTTGCCTACGAGTTGACGTTCCGCGCGCGACGCGCGCCGGGGGACCGGCGGCAGCGTCTGCCCCGGCAGCGGCGGCACGGGGAACCCGCCCGCCAACGGGTCGAACTCCGGTGGCGGCGCCGACTTCCCGGCCGCCTCCCGCTGCTTGTCCTCGCGGTCCCGGAAGACGTCGACCACGAGCGAGACCAGCAGGACGAGTACGACCGCCCCGCCGACGTAGAGCAGGATCTGCTGGAAGCCGTAGTTCTCGTTGCGCAGCGCGCGCACGGTGGCGACCAGCATCAGCCACACCATCGAGACCGGGATCAGGACCTTCCAGCCCAGCTTCATCAGCTGGTCGTAACGGACCCGGGGCAGCGTGCCGCGCAGCCAGATGAAGAAGAACAGCAGCAGCTGCACCTTCACCACGAACCACAGCATCGGCCACCAGCCGTGGTTGGCGCCCTCCCAGAAGGTGCTGATGGGCCACGGGGCCCGCCAGCCGCCCAGGAAGAGGGTGGTCGCGACCGCCGAGACCGTCACCATGTTGACGTACTCGGCGAGCATGAAGAGCGCGAACTTGATCGACGAGTACTCGGTGTTGAAGCCGCCGACCAGATCGCCCTCGGACTCGGGCATGTCGAAGGGCGCGCGGTTGGTCTCGCCGACCATGGTGCCGATGTAGATGATGAAGGACACCGGCAGCAGCAGGATGTACCAGCGGTCCTGCTGCGAGGCGACGATCTGCGAGGTGGACATCGAGCCGGAGTAGAGGAACACCGAGGCGAAGGCCACGCCCATCGCGATCTCGTACGAGATCATCTGGGCGCACGAGCGCAGACCGCCGAGCAGCGGGTACGTCGAGCCCGACGACCAGCCGGCGAGGACGATGCCGTAGATGCCGATCGAGGCCGTGGCCAGGATGTAGAGGATGCCGATCGGGAGGTCGGTCAGCTGCATCGCGGTGCGGTGGCCGAAGATCGACACCTGGTTGTCCGCCGGGCCGAAGGGGATCACCGCGATCGCCATGAAGGCGGGGATCGCGGCGATGATCGGCGCGAGCACATAGACGACCTTGTCGGCGCGCTTGACGATCAGGTCTTCCTTGAGCATCAGCTTGATGCCGTCGGCGAGCGACTGGAGCATGCCCCAGGGGCCGTGCCGGTTGGGGCCGATGCGCAGCTGCATCCAGGCGACGACCTTGCGCTCCCAGACGATCGAGAACAGCACGGTCAGCATCAGGAACGCGAAGCAGAAGACCGCCTTGACGGCGACCAGCCACCAGGGGTCGGTGCCGAAGGTCGAGAGGTCCTCGGCGGCGAGCACATACGTGGACGCGGTCATGCCGTCACCTCCGACTGGACGGCGCCGACCCGGACGACCTGGCCGGGGACGGCACCCGTGTCGGACGCCACTCCCCCGCCGGCCGAGTTGAGCGGCACCCAGACCACCTGGTCCGGCATGGCCGTGATCTGGAGCGGGAGCCGTACGGACCCGGCGGGGCCGCTGACCTCCACCACCTGGCCCTGGGCCAGCCCGGCACCCGCGGCCGTGGCGGCCGACAGCCGGACGACCGCGGGGTGCCGGGTGCCGGCGAGCGCTTCGTCGCCGTCCTGGAGGCGGCCCTGGTCGAGCAGCAGCCGGTGGCCGGCGAGGACGGCCTCGCCGCGGCCCGGCCGGGGCAGCGATCCGGCGGACTCCAGTGGCGGCGAGGCGTGCGGCCCCTCGTAGGGAGCCAGGCGCGACAGTTCGGCGCGGGCTGCCCTTACGTCCGCCAGGCCGAGGGCCACGTCCATCGCGTCGGCCAGCATGGTCAGCACGCGGGCGTCCGGCATCTGGAGCCGGGTGACGGCCTGGTCGGGTTTGAGCGCGGCCTCGAAGAGCCGGGCCCGGCCCTCCCAGTTCAGGAACGTGCCGGCCTTCTCGGCGACCGCGGCGACCGGCAGGACCACGTCGGCCCGGTCGGTGACCTCGCTGGGCCGCTGTTCGAGGCTGACGACGAAGCCGGCCGTGTCCAGCGCCCTGCGGGCCAGTGCGGGATCGGGCAGGTCGGCCACCTCGACCCCGCCGACGAGCAGCGAGGTCAGGTCGCCCTTGGTGACGGCGGTGAGGATCTCGTCGGTGCCCCGGCCGAAGCGGTGGGGCAGCAGGTCGATGCCCCAGACCTGGGCGACCTCGTCGCGGGCCCGGGGGTCGGTGACCGGGCGTCCGCCGGGCAGCAGCCCGGGCAGGGCGCCGGCCTCGACCGCGCCGCGTTCACCGGCGCGGCGCGGGATCCACCCGAGTGTCGCCCCGCTGACGGCGGCGAACCGGATGGCGGCGGTCAGCGCGCCGGGGACGGCGGCCAGCCGTTCGCCGACCAGGATCACCGCGCCGTCGGCGCGCAGCGCCTCGGCGGCCCGCCGGCCCGGCTCGTCCAGTCCGGTGCCGTCCGCCAGCGCGTTCAGCCACTCCGGTTCGGTGCCGGGTGCGGCCGGCAGCAGGATGCCGCCCGCCTTCTCCAGGCCCCGGGTGGCGAACGGCGCCAGTGCCCAGGCCTGCCGGCGGCCCGAGCGGTGGGCCTTGCGCAGCCGGAGGAAGACGCCGGGCGCCTCCTCCTCGGTCTCCAGGCCGACCAGCAGTACGGCCGGTGCGGCCTCCAGCAGCCGGTAGGTGACCCCCTGACCGTCCAGGTCGCGTCCGCGTCCGGCGACGGCCGCCGCCAGGAACTCGGCCTCCTCGGCCGAGTGCGTACGGGCCCGGAAGTCCACGTCGTTGGTGTCCAGGACGACCCGGGCGAACTTGGCGTAGGCGTAGGCGTCCTCCACCGTCAGCCGGCCGCCGGGCAGGACGCCGGTGCGGCCCCGGGCGAGCCCGCGGGCCGCGGCGTCCAGCGCCTCGGGCCAGCTCGCCGGCTCCAGTTCACCGGTGTCCGCGTTGCGCACCAGCGGGTGGGTCAGCCGCTCGGGCCGCTGCGCGTAGCGGAAACCGAAGCGGCCCTTGTCGCAGATCCACTCCTCGTTGACCTCGGGGTCGTCGGCGGCGAGCCGCCGCATGACCTTGCCGCGCCGGTGGTCGGTGCGGGTGGCGCAGCCGCCCGCGCAGTGCTCGCAGACGCTCGGCGACGAGACGAGGTCGAAGGGCCGGGACCGGAAGCGGTAGGCCGCCGAGGTGAGCGCCCCGACCGGGCAGATCTGGATGGTGTTGCCGGAGAAGTACGACTGGAAGGGATCGCCCTCGCCGGTGCCGACCTGCTGGAGGGCGCCGCGTTCCACGAGGTCGATGAAGGGGTCGCCGGCGATCTGCTGCGAGAAGCGGGTGCAGCGCGCGCAGAGCACGCAGCGCTCCCGGTCGAGCAGCACCTGGGTGGAGATCGGCACCGGCTTGGCGTACGTCCGCTTGCGGCCCTCGAAGCGGGTGTCGGCCTGGCCGGCGCTCATCGCCTGGTTCTGGAGCGGGCACTCGCCGCCCTTGTCGCAGACGGGGCAGTCCAGCGGGTGGTTGATGAGCAGCAGCTCCATCACCCCGCGCTGGGCCTTCTCGGCGACGCCGGAGGTGAGCTGGGTCCTGACCACCATCCCGTCGGTGCAGGTGATGGTGCAGGACGCCATCGGCTTGCGCTGGCCCTCGACCTCGACGATGCACTGCCGGCAGGCGCCGACCGGGTCGAGCAGCGGGTGGTCGCAGAAGCGCGGGATCTCGATGCCCAGCAGTTCGGCGGCCCGGATCACCAGCGTGCCCTTGGGTACCGAGAGCGCGATGCCGTCGATGGTGACGGACACCAGGTTCTCGGGTGGTACCGCCGCCTCTCCGGAGGGGGCGTTGGTGGTGACGGTCACGCGTTCACCTCCAGGTGAGACTTGTCGGCCCACACCGTGGACTTGGACGGGTCGAAGGGGCACACGCCCCGCTCGATGTGCTCCTCGTACTCCGCGCGGAAGTACTTCAGGGAGGAGAAGATCGGGCTGGCGGCGCCGTCGCCGAGGGCGCAGAAGGACTTGCCGTTGATGTTGTCGGCGATGTCGTAGAGCTTGTCGAGGTCGGACAGGCGCCCGCCGCCGCTCTCGATCTCGCGGAGCAGCTGGACCAGCCAGTACGTGCCCTCACGGCAGGGTGTGCACTTGCCGCAGGACTCGTGGGCGTAGAACTCGGTCCACCGGGTGACGGCCCGCACCACGCAGGTCGTCTCGTCGAAGCACTGCAGCGCCTTGGTGCCGAGCATGGACCCGGCGGCGCCGACGCCCTCGTAGTCCAGCGGGACGTCCAGGTGCTCGTCGGTGAACATCGGGGTCGAGGAGCCGCCCGGGGTCCAGAACTTGAGCCGGTGGCCGGGGCGGATGCCGCCGCTGATGTCGAGCAGCTGGCGCAGCGTGATGCCGAGCGGGGCCTCGTACTGGCCGGGGTTGGCGACATGGCCGGACAGGGAGTAGAGCGTGAAGCCGGGGGACTTCTCGCTCCCCATCGAGCGGAACCACTCCTTGCCGCGGACCAGGATGGCGGGGACCGAGGCGATGGACTCGACGTTGTTGACGACGGTCGGGCAGGCGTACAGGCCCTCGACCGCCGGGAAGGGCGGCCGCAGCCGGGGCTGGCCGCGCCGGCCCTCCAGCGAGTCCAGCAGTGCCGTCTCCTCGCCGCAGATGTACGCGCCCGCGCCGGCGTGGACGGTCAGTTCCAGGTCGAAGCCGGTGCCCTGGATGTCCTTGCCGAGGTAGCCGGCCCGGTAGGCCTCGGCGACGGCGTGGTGCAGCCGGCGCAGGACGGGGACGGTCTCGCCGCGCAGGTAGATGAAGGCGTGGTTGGAGCGGATCGCGTGGCAGGCGATGACGATGCCCTCGATCAGCGCGTGCGGGTTGGCGAAGAGCAGCGGGATGTCCTTGCAGGTGCCGGGCTCCGACTCGTCCGCGTTGACGACCAGGTAGTGCGGCTTGCCGTCACCCTGCGGGATGAACTGCCACTTCATGCCGGTGGGGAAGCCGGCGCCGCCCCGGCCGCGCAGCCCGGCGTCCTTGACGAAGGCGATGACGTCGTCCGGCGCCATGGCCAGCGCCTTGCGCAGCCCTTCGTACCCCTGGTGGCGGCGGTAGGTCTGCAGGGTCCAGGACTGCGGATCGTCCCAGAACGCCGACAGTACGGGCGAGAGCAGCTTCTCCTCGGAGTCGACCATGGTCACAGCTCCTCCTCGCCGTCTGTCGCGGCCGGGCGGGCCTGCGGTGCCTCGTCCTGCGACGGCGGCGAGGGCTGCCGCGGTACGCCCGTTCCGGCGCCCGGGAGGGACTCGCCGCGGGCCAGCCGGAGTCCGGCGAGCGAGGCGTGTCCGGCGCCGCCGGTGGCCTCGACCGCGCCGGGGCGCTCGTCGGGGAACCCGGCGAGAATCCTGGACGTTTCCTTGTATGTGCACAGCGGGGCGCCCCGGGTCGGCTCCACGGTGCGTCCGGCGCGCAGGTCGTCGACGATCTGCTTGGCGGAGGCGGGTGTCTGGTTGTCGAAGAACTCCCAGTTGACCATCACCACCGGGGCGAAGTCGCAGGCCGCGTTGCACTCGATGTGCTCCAGCGTGACCTTGCCGTCCTGGGTGGTCTCGCCGTTGGCGACGCCCAGGTGCTGCTTGAGCTCGTCGAAGATGGCGTCGCCGCCCATGACGGCGCACAGCGTGTTGGTGCAGACCCCGACCTGGTAGTCGCCGCTGGGCCGGCGGCGGTACATGGAGTAGAAGGTCGACACCGCGGTGACCTCGGCGGTGGTCAGGTCGAGCAGTTCGGCGCAGAAGCGGACGCCGGTGCGGGTGACGTACCCCTCCTCGGCCTGTACGAGGTGCAGCAGCGGCAGCAGGGCCGAACGCTCGCCGGGGTAGCGGGCGATGATCTCGCGGGCGTCGGCCTCCAGCCGCTGCCGTACGTCGGCCGGATAGTCCGGCGCGGGAAGCTGGGGCATGCCCAGCTGCACCTCTTGGTTGGCTGACGTGGCACTCACCGGTCGACGCCTCCCATCACGGGGTCGATGGACGCGACGGCGACGATGACATCGGCGACCTGGCCGCCCTCGCACATCGCCGCCATGCTCTGCAGATTGGTGAACGACGGATCGCGGAAGTGCACCCGGAAGGGCCTGGTCCCGCCGTCGCTGACGGCGTGCACGCCGAGTTCGCCCTTGGACGACTCCACGGCCACGTACGCCTGTCCGGCCGGGACCCGGAAGCCCTCGGTCACCAGCTTGAAGTGGTGGATCAGGGCCTCCATGGAGGTGCCCATGATCTTCTTGATGTGGTCGAGCGAGTTGCCGAGCCCGTCCGGGCCGAGCGCGAGCTGCGCGGGCCAGGCGATCTTCTTGTCGGCGACCATGACCGGGCCGGGCTGGAGCCGGTCCAGGCACTGTTCGACGATGTCCAGGCTCTGCCGCATCTCCTCCAGCCGGATGAGGAAGCGGCCGTAGGAGTCGCAGCTGTCGGCGGTCGGGACGTCGAACTCGTAGTTCTCGTAACCGCAGTACGGCTGCGACTTGCGCAGGTCGTGCGGCAGTCCGGTGGACCGCAGGATCGGACCGGTGGCGCCGAGGGCCATGCAGCCGGCCAGGTCCAGATAGCCGACGTCCTGCATCCGGGCCTTGAAGATCGGGTTGCCGGTGGCGAGCTTGTCGTACTCGGGAAGGTTCTTGCGGAACTTCTTCACCAGCTCGCGGATCTGGTCGACGGCGCCCGGCGGGAGGTCCTGGGCGAGGCCGCCGGGCCGGATGTACGCGTGGTTCATGCGCAGGCCGGTGATCAGCTCGAAGGCGTCCAGGATGAGTTCGCGGTCCCGGAAGCCGTAGATCATGATCGTGGTGGCGCCGAGTTCCATGCCGCCGGTGGCGATGCACACCAGGTGCGAGGAGATGCGGTTGAGTTCCATCAGCATCACGCGGATGACGGTGGCCCGGTCCGGGATCTCGGTGGTGATGCCGAGCAGCTTCTCCACGGCCAGGCAGTACGCCGTCTCGTTGAAGAACGGGGTGAGGTAGTCCATGCGGGTCACGAACGTGGAGCCCTGGGTCCAGGTCCGGAACTCCATGTTCTTCTCGATGCCGGTGTGCAGGTAGCCGATGCCGCAGCGGGCCTCGGTCACCGTCTCGCCGTCGATTTCGAGGATGAGCCGGAGCACTCCGTGGGTGGAGGGATGCTGGGGACCCATGTTGACGACGATGCGTTCGTCGTCGGCCCTGCCGACCGTCTCGGCCAGCTCGTCCCAGTCGCCGCCGGTGACGGTGAAGACCCGGCCCTCGGTGGTCTCGCGCTCCTCGGCCGGCTGGGGTGCGTGGGGTGCGTGCGTGCTCATGAGTACGACCTCCGCTGGTCCGGAGCCGGGATCTGGGCGCCCTTGTACTCGACGGCGATGCCGCCGAGGGGATAGTCCTTGCGCTGCGGATGGCCCTGCCAGTCGTCCGGCATCATGATCCGGGTGAGCGCGGGGTGGCCGTCGAAGATCAGCCCGAAGAAGTCGTAGACCTCGCGCTCGTGCCAGTCGTTGGTCGGGTAGACCGGCACGACCGACGGGATGTGCGGGTCGGCGTCGGGCGCCGAGACCTCCAGCCGGATCAGCCGGTTGTGGGTGATCGAGCGCAGGTGGTAGACGGCGTGCAGCTCGCGGCCCTTGTCCTCGGGGAAGTGGACGGCGCTCACGCCCGTACAGAGCTCGAAGCGCAGCGCGGGGTCGTCGCGCAGGGTCCTGGCCACCAGCGGCAGGTGCTCCCGGGCGATGTGGAAGGTGAGCTCGTCGCGGTCGACGACGGTCTTCTCGATCGCGTTGTCCGGGAGGAGGTCCTGCTCCTCCAGGGCGCCTTCCAGCTCGTCGGCGACCTCGTCGAACCAGCCCCCGTACGGGCGGGCGGTGGCCCCGGGCAGCCGCACGGTCCGCACCAGGCCGCCGTAGCCGGAGGTGTCGCCGCCGTTGTGGGCGCCGAACATGCCGCGCTGGACGCGGATGGCCTCGCCGTGGTCGGAGCGCTGGCCGGGGAGGTTCTCGGACTGCACGTCCCGGTCCGGGTTCGGCCGGTCGGAGGACTCGCTCATCGCAGCAGCCCCTTCATCTCGATGGTGGGGAGCGCCTTGAGGGCCGCTTCCTCCGCCTCGCGGGCCGCCTGCTCGCGGTTCACGCCGAGCTTCTCGTGCTGGATCTTCTGGTGGAGCTTGAGGATCGCGTCCATCAGCATCTCGGGGCGGGGCGGACAGCCGGGCAGATAGATGTCGACAGGGACCACATGGTCGACTCCCTGCACGATGGCGTAGTTGTTGAACATGCCGCCGCTCGATGCGCAGACGCCCATCGAGATCACCCACTTCGGGTTCGGCATCTGGTCGTAGACCTGCCGCAGCACCGGCGCCATCTTCTGGCTGACCCGGCCGGCGACGATCATCAGGTCCGCCTGCCGGGGCGAGCCGCGGAAGACCTCCATTCCGAAGCGGGCCAGGTCGTAGCGCCCGGCTCCGGTGGTCATCATCTCGATGGCGCAGCAGGCCAGGCCGAAGGTGGCCGGGAAGACCGACGCCTTCCGCACCCAGCCGGCGGCCGTCTCGACGGAGGTCAGCAGGAAACCGCTCGGCAGTTTCTCTTCAATACCCATGCTGTTCTACTCCCGCCCCTTCAGTCCCATTCCAGGCCGCCGCGGCGCCAGATGTAGGCGTAGGCGACGAAGACGGTGAGCACGAAGAGGAGCATCTCCACGAGCCCGAAGATCCCGAGCGAGTCGAAGGTGACGGCCCAGGGATAGAGGAAGACGATCTCGATGTCGAAGACGATGAAGAGCATCGCCGTGAGGTAGTACTTGATCGGGAAGCGGCCTCCGCCGGCCGGCTGCGGAGTGGGTTCGATACCGCACTCGTACGCCTCAAGTTTGGCCCGGTTGTACCGTTTTGGGCCGATGAGCGAGGCCATGACCACGGAGAAGATCGCGAAGCCGGCCGCGAGGCCGCCCAGCACGAGAATGGGCGCGTAGGCGTTCACCGTCCCCGCTCCTTCCAGTCGACGATGACTGATGACGGACCGTGCCCGGAGATGTGGGCCGCGTCACGAAGATCGCTTCTATGTGAGGCAGTTCACAAGCCCGGACCGCCTGCATCCTACGTCTCCCGGTCTGTGATCTGCGACACGGGGTTCACTCCGGTCTTTGTGATCTACACCACCCGGCGAATGATCATGAAGTCGGATGAGCGGTGATCTTCCCACGCGGCGCACACAAATGATCACCAGAAGTCATAATCCATCGCGTCGCCGCTGGTCGCGAGGGTTGTTGCACTATCAAGAACCCTGCCGCGCAGGCAAATTCGAGATGGACGGGGCCGCGTGGTAGCGCCGGCCACTCATACGGGTGAGCGAACAACGCCCGCACCGACAGGCGGCGGAGCGCGTGAACGCGCGCACGAGGAAATGGACTTGATGTCGCGTTTGCCGGTTATAAGCAAGATCGGAAAACGGATGATAGCGGTACAGCGCCTTCAACTGTGGCGGATCGCACTTTTGTTGAGCCGAAGGCGTGAATGCTGATACCCAAGACTTCATGAGTCCTACGAAGTCCGACACGAGCTCGCATATAAGCCGCCGGCGACACGCCTCGCAGACCGCGACCAACCCCAACTGGGTGCGTCGCGCGGGGATCGCCGGCGGCGTGATAGGCACGCTCGCACTGACCGGGATGTCGGCTCCGGCCAACGCCGACACCGCTGCCAAGGCCGATGACACGACCACCACCGGCAGCATTCCGGTGCTTCCCCTCTCCACGGCCACCACGGCCGGGCAGGCCGTCGACGCGCTGGACCAGACCGCGCTCGACCTCCAGGTCCAGGCCGAGAAGGACGCCGCGTACAAGACGGCCCTCAAGCAGGCCGAGACGGCCAGGCTCCAGGCCGACCGCAAGGCCGCCGCCGCGAAGGCCGCCGCCAAGGCGCGCGCCGCGACGGACACCACCGCCTCCCGTTCCGACGCCCGCACCTCGCTCGCCTCCGTCCCCTCGACGGCCAGCGGCAGCGTCGCCACGGTCATCAGCTTCCTCAAGGCCCAGGTCGGCAAGCCGTACGTCTACGGCGCCACGGGCCCCTCCGCCTTCGACTGCTCCGGCCTGACCAAGGCCGCCTTCGCCACCATCGGCGTGGACCTGCCACGCACCGCCGCCGAGCAGTCCACCGTCGGCACCGCCGTCCCCGTCTCCGACGTCCAGGTCGGCGACCTGCTCTTCTGGGGCGGCCGCGGCTCCGCCTACCACGTCGCCGTCTACGTGGGCAACGGCGAGTACCTGGACGCCGCCAACCCCAGCAAGGGCGTCGTGATCCAGAAGATGGCGTACTACATGCCGACCTCGGCGGTACGCGTCGCGTAGGACGTAACGGGTGCGGACCCGGGGCAGGTGCGTGATGCTGTAGAGGAGCCACCGTCTGGAGGCGCTGATGCACATCACGGACCTGACCTCGGGCACTCTCACCGCACTGCGGGCCCGGCGGCCCTATCCCGCCGTCACCGTGGCCCTGCCGGCCCATCGCCGCCGGCCACTGAACTCCGAGGACCCGGTACGGCTGCGGAATCTGATCGGCGAGGCCAAGCACCGCCTCGAAGCCGATCCCGCCGTGACCCGTGAGGCCCGGATCAACGTCAGCGGGGAACTCGACCGCGCGGTGTCCGAGATCGACCTGCGGCACACCCTGGACGGACTGGCCATCTTCGCCGCGCCGGGTGAGCACGAGGTCTGGGACCTGCCCCGCCCGGTGGCCGAACGCGTCGTGTTCAGCGACACGTACGAGACCCGCAACCTCGTCGCGGCCCGCGAACAGGCACACCCCTACTGGGTGCTGGCCGTGTCCCTGGACCGTACGACGCTGTGGAGCGGCAGCGACGACACCGTGCACCCGGCCCGGGACGGCGGCTTCCCCCTGGAACCGGACCGGACCCAGCCGGACACGGAGCGCCGGGAGCAGATCGGCGACCGCTTCGACGCGCTGCGCGGCGAGGAGGCCCGGCGCTTCTTCCGGCAGGTCGACGCGGCCCTGCAGAACCTGCTGGCCGCCGACCCCCGGCCTGTCTACCTGGTCGGCCTCGCCCACGAACTGGGCCTCCTGGAGGAGGTCGGCACCGCCGCCAGGTCCGCCGCCGCCCGGATCACCAGCGGCGGCCTCACCAACGGCCCCGCCCAGGCCCTCGTCCAGGAACTGCGCCCGGTGCTCGACGCCGAGGCCCGGCACGGCATCGACCAGGTCACCCGGCGCATCGAGGACGCCCAGGGCCGCCGGGTCTTCGCCGCCGGCGTCGACGAGGCCTGGCAGACCGTCCGCGAGGGCCGCATCGACCTGCTGGCCGTCGAGGACGGCTTCCAGCGCACCGTCTGCGTCACCGACAGCCACCTCGTGCCCGCCGACGCCCCCGACGCCGTGGGGATGGCCGCCCGCGAGGACATCGTCGACGAGATCATCGAGGCCACCCTCGACACCGGCGGCGAGGTGGTCTTCCTCCCCGACGGCGCCCTGTCCGCACACGACCACATCGCGGCGGTCCTGCGCTTCTGAAGCGGCCGCGGCCCGGCCACCGCGCTACGCCTTGGGGGCCACCTTCGACAGGCCGTTGATGACGCGGTCCATCGCGTCGCCGCCGGTCGGGTCGGTGAGGTTGGCGAGCAGCTTGAGGGTGAACCGCATCAGCAGCGGGTGGCTGAGCCCGCGCTGGGTGGCGACCTTCATGACCTTCGGGTTGCCGATCAGCTTCACGAAGGCCCGGCCCAGCGTGTAGTAGCCGCCGTAGGTGTCCTTGAGGATGCGCGGATACGCCTGGAGGGCCAGTTCGCGCTGGGCGGGGGTGGTGCGGGCGTGGGCCTGGACGATGACGTCGGCGGCGATCTGGCCGGACTCCATCGCGTAGGCGATGCCCTCGCCGTTGAAGGGGTTGACCAGGCCGCCGGCGTCGCCGACCAGCAGCAGGCCCTTGGTGTAGTGCGGCTGGCGGTTGAAGGCCATCGGCAGGGCGGCACCGCGGATCGGGCCGATCTGGTTCTCCTCGGTGTAGCCCCACTCGGCGGGCATGGAGGCGCACCAGGACTTCAGGACCTCACGCCAGTCCAGCTCCTTGAAGGCGGCGGAGGAGTTGAGGATGCCCAGGCCCACGTTGGACGTGCCGTCGCCCATGCCGAAGATCCAGCCGTAGCCGGGCAGCAGCCGGTCCTGGGGGCCGCGCTTGTCCCACAGCTCCAGCCAGGACTCCAGGTAGTCGTCGTCGTGGCGCGGGGAGGTGAAGTACGTACGCACCGCGACGCCCATCGGGCGGTCCTCGCGGCGGTGCAGACCCATGGCGAGGGAGAGCCGGGTGGAGTTGCCGTCGGCTGCGACCACGAGCGGGGCGTGGAAGGTGACCGGGGTCTTCTCCTCGCCGAGCTTCGCCTCGACGCCGATGATCCGGCCGGTGCGTTCGTCGCGGATCGGGGCGCCGACGTTGCAGCGCTCGTGGAGCCGGGCGCCGGCCTTCTGGGCCTGGCGGGCCAGCACCTCGTCGAAGTCCTCGCGCTTGCGCACGAGTCCGTAGTCGGGGAAGGAGGCCAGCTCCGGCCAGTCGAGCTGGAGGCGGACCCCGCCGGCGATGATGCGCAGGCCCTTGTTGCGCAGCCAGCCGGCCTCCTCGGAGATGTCGATGCCCATGCCGACGAGCTGCTTGGTCGCGCGCGGGGTCAGCCCGTCGCCGCAGACCTTCTCGCGCGGGAAGGCGGTCTTCTCCAGCAGCAGGACGTCGAGCCCGGCCTTGGCGAGGTAGTACGCGGTCGTCGAACCGGCGGGCCCGGCCCCGACGACGATCACATCGGCGCTGCGTTCGGAGGCTGCCTTCTTGGCGGACTCGGTCACGGTCGGGGTCTCCCGTTTCGTCATGGTGCTTACGGCTTGGTGGCGCGGTGCAGGGCGACGATCCCGCCCGTCAGGTTGCGCCAGGCGACCTTGGACCAGCCGGCCCGCTGGAGCTTGGCGGCCAGGGCCGGCTGGTCCGGCCAGGCGCGGATGGATTCGGCGAGGTAGACGTACGCGTCGGGGTTGCTGCTCACCGCGGTGGCGACCGGCGGGAGGGCACGCATCAGGTACTCGGTGTACACGGTGCGGAACACCTTGACGGTGGGGTGGCTGAACTCGCAGATCACGACCCGGCCGCCGGGCCGGGTGACCCGCAGCAGCTCGCGCAGCGCGGCGTCCGTGTCGTGGACGTTGCGCAGCGCGAAGGAGATGGTGACGGCGTCGAACACCCCGTCCGCGAACGGCAGCCGGGTGGCGTCACCGGCGGTCAGCGGCAGGAAGGGATGACGCTTCTTGCCCTCGCGCAGCATGCCGAGCGAGAAGTCGCACGGCACGACCCGCGCCCCGGCCGCGGCGAAGGGCAGCGACGAGGTGCCGGTGCCCGCCCCGAGGTCCAGCACCCGCTCCCCCGGCCGGACGTCCAGCGACCGGGCCACCACCTTGCGCCAGCGGCGGTCCTGTCCGAGGGACAGCACATCGTTGGTGAGGTCGTAGTTGGCGGCGACGTCGTCGAACATCGCGGCGACTTCGTGCGGCTGCTTGTCCAGGGATGCGCGGGTCACTCCGCCATTGTGCCGTGCGGCCCGCCCGGCCTCGGCCGCAGGGTCGTGTCGGCGCGCGACGCGCTCCGCGCGTGCTCGTACGGGCGGCAGCGCGGCCGCCGCGCGGGTCACCGGCTCCGGTACACCAGCCGCCCGCCCAGCACGGTGGCCAGGCAGCGGCCGTCCGGGGCGAGGACCGCGAAGTCGGCGGCGTCGTCCGGCGCCAGGGCGCGGGGGCCGGGCGGGCCGACGCGGATACCGCAGCGCTGCACGGCGGAGCGGACCGTCGGGCGGGTGAAGGGGCCGGCGAGCGCCGTGGTCCCGGACGCCAGGAGCCGCTGGACGCCGCGCCGGGCGCTGGCGCCCCAGCGGCTGTCGGTGGGCGCCAGCGCGGTGAGCGCGGCGCCGGTCAGCGGTTCGGTGCCCAGCTCGTCCGCCTCCCGGGGGTCGGGCCAGTAGGCGTGCTCCAGCAGCGCGACGGCGTCCGGTTCATGGCGCCCGGGGGTGAGCACCCCGGGCCAGTCGCGGACCCGGACCCGGTCGCCGTACCGCGTGAGCAGTTCCGCGACCGGGCCGACGGCGGCGAGGCGGCCGCCGGAGATCACCACGGCCCGCCCGTCGGTGCCGGTGTGCAGGGTGAGCATCAGCTCGCGTCGATCAGCTTCAGCTCGGGGTGGGCGGTGCCGCCCTCGATCGCGGTCGAGGAGAAGTGGGAGACGACGTGGTCGTTGACCGGGTCGTTCGCCGGGTCGTCGTGGATGACGAGGTGCTCGTAGGTCGTGGCGCGCTGGGCGGGGACGCGGCCGGCGGAGCGGATGAGGTGGATCAGCTCCATCCGGTTGGAGCGGTGCCTGGCGCCCGCCGAGGAGACCACGTTCTCCTCCAGCATCACCGAGCCGAGGTCGTCGGCGCCGTAGTGCAGCGACAGCTGGCCGACCTCCTTGCCGGTGGTCAGCCAGGAGCCCTGGATGTGGGCGACGTTGTCCAGGAAGAGCCGCGCGATGGCGATGATGCGCAGGTACTCGAAGAGCGTGGCCTGCGTCTGGCCCTTGAGGTGGTTGTTCTCGGGCTGGTACGTGTACGGGATGAAGGCGCGGAAGCCGCCGGTGCGGTCCTGCACGTCACGGATCATGCGCAGGTGCTCGATGCGCTCGGCGTTGGTCTCGCCGGTGCCCATCAGCATGGTGGAGGTGGACTCCACACCCAGTCCGTGGGCGATCTCCATGATCTCCAGCCAGCGTTCGCCGCTCTCCTTCAGCGGGGCGATCGCCTTGCGCGGGCGGGCCGGCAGCAGCTCGGCGCCGGCGCCCGCGAAGGAGTCCAGCCCGGCGGCGTGGATGCGGCTGATGGCCTCCTCGACGGGCACGCCGGAGATCCGGGCCATGTGCTCGACCTCGGAGGCGCCGAGCGAGTGGATGACCAGCTGCGGGAAGGCCTGCTTGATGGCGGCGAAGTGCTCCTCGTAGTACTCCACGCCGTAGTCCGGGTGATGACCGCCCTGGAACATGATCTGGGTGCCGCCGAGTTCGACGGTCTCGGCGCAGCGGCGCAGGATGTCGTCGAGGTCGCGCGACCAGCCCTTGGCGGTGTCCTTGGGTGCGGCGTAGAAGGCGCAGAACTTGCACGCCGTGACGCACACGTTGGTGTAGTTGATGTTGCGCTCGATGATGTACGTCGCGATGTGCTCGGTGCCGGCGTAGCGGCGGCGGCGTACGGCGTCGGCGGCCGAGCCGAGCGCGTGCAGGGGCGCGGACCGGTAGAGGGCGAGCGCCTCCTCCGGGGTGATGCGGCCGCCTGCGGCGGCACGGTCGAGGACGGACTGGAGGTCGGCGTTCTCGGGCACCGGGCATCCCTTTCGGAGGGTTCGACGGACCGGGCCAGCCTACGCCAGCGGTTCAGCCGCCCGACCTGGCGAGGTCCCCTTCGGGCCGGCCGGCCAGGCCGTCACCGGATGTGTAGTGCAGGGTGCCGTCGGAGTTGAGGGTGAACCGTTCGTCGGCGGAGCCGTCGGAGCAGATCCCCGGATGGGGGTTGGTGCCGCCGCTGGTGTCCAGGACGATCTCCTTGGCGGTGACCTTGCGGAGCTTCCAGTCTCCGCTGCAGTCGTAGGTGGTGCCGAGCAGCGACAGCACGCTGTGGTCGCGGCCGACGACCGCTCCGACCTTTCCCTGCCTGATGGTGATGTCCATGGTGCCGGGCGCCCCGAGGTTCGCGGTGGTGGTGTCGCCCTTCCACCGTCCGACGAAGGCGGCGGGCACCGACGGGCTGCTCGTGGCGGCCGCGTCGCCGGTGCCCTCGTCCGCGCTGCCCCACGGCAGCAGCCACACCGTCAGCCCGGCGGCCGCCGTCACCGCCAGTGCCGCCGCGACGGCGACGGCGGTCCTGCGGCGCCGCGGCCCGGCGGGGGGCGCCGTCGGGGGTTCGTGCCCGGCGGTGGTCGGGGGCAGGGGTACGTAGTCGCTGGGGGCGGGTCCGAAGCCGGGCGGCGGCGCGTCCTGCGGGGCCGCCGCCTCCAGGCTGAGCAGTTCGACCGCGCGGGCGGCCAGCTGGCCGGTGAGCGAGGGCGGCAGCCAGCCCTGCCGTACCAGGAGCGCCGCACCGCCGGGCGCGAGCCGTCCGGCGATCTCGGCCGGAGTGGGCCGAACCGAGGGCTCCTTGGCCAGGCAGGCCTCCGCCACCGCGCGCAACCCGGGCGGCATGCCGTCGAGTTCGGGCTCCTCGTGCGCGACCTTGTACAGGAGTACGGCGGCGCTGTCCCCGCGGAAGGGGCCGCGCCCGGTGGCCGCGTACGCCAGCACCGCGCCGAGCGCGAAGACGTCGCACGGTGGTCCCAGCGGCCGGCCGAGCACCTGCTCGGGCGACATGTAGCCGGGCGAACCGACCACCACGCCGGTGCCGGTGGCACGGGAGGCGGTGGCGTCCATGGCCCGGGCGATACCGAAGTCGATCAGGCGCGGGCCGTCCAGGGCGAGCAGGACGTTGGCGGGCTTGAGGTCGCGGTGGATCAGCCCGAGGCCGTGCACATGGGCCAGGGTCTCGGCCAGCCCGGCGCCCAGGGCCCTGACCCCGGTCTCCGGCAGCGGCCCGGACCCGGCCACCGCGTCGGACAGCGCGGGCCCGGCCACGTATCCGGTCGCGATCCAGGGCACCGGCGACTCGGTGTCGGCGTCGAGCACCGGGGCGCTCCACGCCGCGCCGACTCTTCGGGCGGCCTCGACCTCGCGCCGGAACCTGGTACGGAACTCCGGGTCGTCGGCGAGTTCGGAGCGTACGACCTTGACCGCCACGGTCCGGCCGCCGGGGCTGCGGCCCAGGTACACCCGGCCCATACCGCCCGCGCCGAGGCGCCGCAGCAGCCGGTAGGAGCCGATGACGGTGGGGTCGTTCGCTTCCAGTGGCCGCATTACAGCAGTTCTACCCTCGCCTCCGCCGGAAAGCCGACGCGTCGGGCGAATTCGGCGATGCCGGCGAGCTGCTCGGCGCCGAGGGAGAAGTCCAGGGTGGTGAAGTAGCGCCGGAGGGTGTCGGAGTCGAAGGCCTCCCAGCGGGACGCCTGTTCGGCGACCTTGGCGACCTCCTCCAGCGACAGGTCCCGGGAGGCGAGGAAGGCCTCGTGCACCTCGCGGACGGTCCCGGGCTCCCGGGCGAGGAAGTCGCGGCGGGCGGCCCACACGGCGAAGACGAAGGGCAGGCCGGTCCACTCCTTCCACATCAGGCCGAGGTCGTGGACCTCCAGGCCCAGCCGCGGACCGTCGTGCAGGTAGGCGCGGAGCGCGGCGTCGCCGATCAGGACGGCGGCCTGCGCCTCCTGCATCATCAGCGAGAGGTCGGGCGGGCAGCGGTAGTACTCCGGGGTCACCCCGTAGCGGTCGGCGAGCAGCAACTCGGCCAGGCGCACCGACGTACGGCTGGTGGAGCCGAGCGCGACCCGGGCACCGTCGAGCTGTCCGAGGGGGACCTGGCTGACGATCACGCAGGACATGACGGGGCCGTCGCAGCCCACGGCGATGTCGGGCAGGGCGATCAGCTCGTCGGCGTGCCTGAGGTATTCCATGAGGGTGACCGGACCGATGTCCAGGTCGCCGCGGACCAGTTGGGCGCTGAGCTTCTCCGGAGTGTCCTTGGTCAACTCGAGATCGAGCAGGGCACCCGTCCGGGCGAGGCCCCAGTAGAGAGGCACGCAGTTCAGGAACTGGATGTGCCCGACGCGGGGGCGGGTGGGTCGGCCGGCGGTGTCTGAGGCAGATTTGTCCACATCAGGAGGCTAGTCCGGGCGTCGTTGGATCTTGTGGCCGGGGCCGGTGGACACCCCCGCGCAACCCCCTGGCCGGGCCCGGCTCGGCCCCGCGACACCGTCTCAGAAATCGGATCTTGATGGTCTTCCCCGGCGCCGATCCTGCGTGCTACCTTCTTCGCAAGTTGCAGTTCGGTTTCCCTTGCAGTACAGAGCCTGCGGAGCATGTAACCCGCAGGCTTTTGTAGTTTTCAGACTTCGCAGTAGCAGGTTCTGGAGCAGGGCAACCCTTTGGCCCAAGGAGGGCTTATGGCTACCGGAACCGTCAAGTGGTTCAACGCTGAAAAGGGCTTCGGCTTCATCGCCCAGGACGGCGGCGGCCCGGATGTCTTCGTCCACTACTCCGCGATCAACGCCTCTGGCTTCCGCTCCCTGGAGGAGAACCAGCAGGTGAACTTCGACGTGACCCAGGGCCCGAAGGGCCCGCAGGCGGAGAACGTCACGCCGGTCTGATCGCGGCCTGCTAGCAGTACCGAAGGAGCCCCGTACGGCATCCCGCCGTGCGGGGCTCCTGCATGTACGGGCGGCCGTCCGCTCAGCGGCCGGCCGCGTACAGGGCCTCGATCTTTTCGGCGAAGTCGGTGGTGACCGCCGCGCGCCTGAGCTTCATGGAGGGGGTGAGGTGACCGGAGTCCTCGGTGAAGTCCACCGGCAGGACGGCGAACCGGCGGATGGACTCGGCGCGGGAGACAGTGGAGTTGGCGTCGTCGACGGCCCGCTGGATGTCGGCGAGCAGGTCCGCGTCGGTGGTGACCTCGTGGTGGCCGAGGTCCTCCTTGTGGTGCATGCGCCGCCAGTGGACGAGGCCGTCGGGGTCGAGGGTGACCAGGGCCGCGACGTAGGGGCGGCCCTCGCCGACCACCACGCACTGGGCGACCAGGGGATGGGCCCGCAGCCGGTCCTCCAGGGGGGCGGGGGCGACGTTCTTGCCGCCCGCGGTGATGATGATCTCCTTCTTGCGGCCGGTGATCGTCAGATAGCCGTCGGCGTCGAGCCGGCCGAGGTCACCGGTGGCGAACCAGCCTTGCCGGAGGGCTGGTTCGGCGTCCACGGAGGCGTTCCAGTAGCCGGTGAAGACATGGCCGCCGCTGAGCAGCACCTCGCCGTCCTCGGCGATACGGACGGCCGTGCCGGGCAGCGGCCAGCCGACGGTGCCCGGGCGGGGCGCCAGCGGCGGGGTGACGGTGGAGGCGGCGGTGGTCTCGGTGAGGCCGTACCCCTCGAAGACCTGGATGCCGGCCCCCGCGTAGAAGGTGGTGAGGCGGCGGCCCAGCGGTGAACCGCCGCAGATCACGTAGCGGACCCTGCCGCCGAGGGCGGCCCGGATCCGGCGGTAGACCAGCGGGTCGTACAGCTTGTGGGCGGCCCTGAGCTTCAGGGAGGGGCTGCGGCCGGCCGCCTCGGCCTCCCCGTACGCCCGGGCGACCCGGGCGGCGCGGTCGAAGGAGGAGCCGCGGCCCATCTTCTCCGCGGTGGCGCGGCCGGTGTTGTAGACCTTCTCCAGGACGTACGGGATGGCCAGCAGGAAGGTCGGCCGGAAGCCGGCGAGGTCGGCGAGCAGGTCGTCGGTGGCGATGCTGGGGGCATGGCCGAGGCGGACCCGCGCGCGCAGGCAGCCGACGGCGACCATCCGGCCGAAGACGTGGGAGAGCGGAAGGAACAGCAGGGTGGCGGCGGGTTCGTCGGTCCTGGCCTTGAAGACGGGGTGCAGCAGCTCGATGGCGTTGTCGACCTCGGCGAAGAAGTTGCCGTGGGTGAGCACACAGCCCTTGGGGCGGCCGGTCGTACCCGAGGTGTAGATCAGGGTCGCCACCGTGCCGGGGGTGAGCATGCTGCGGCGGGCCAGGATCTCGTCGTCGGCGATGTCGCGCCCGGCGGTGAAGAGCTGGCCGACGGCGCCGGCGTCTATCTGCCACAGATGCTGGAGCCCGGGGAGCTGCCCGCGTACGCCGGTGATCACCCGGGCCTGGTCGACGGTCTCGACGGCGCAGGCCACCGCGCCGGAGTCGGCCAGGATCCAGGCGGCCTGCGAGGCGGAGGAGGTCGGGTAGATGGGGACGGTGATCAGTCCGGCCGCCCAGGCCGCGAAGTCCAGCAGCGTCCACTCGTAGGTCGTCCGCGCCATGATCGCGAACCGGTCGCCGGGCCGCAGCCCCGCCGCCACCAGGCCCTTGGACACCGCGAGCACCTCGTCCCGGAAGGAGGCCGCGGTGATGTCCAGCCAGCGTCCGCCCGCGTCCTTGCGGCTGAGCAGCACTTCGTCCGGTGCCTCGGCGGCGTTGCCGAACGGGATGTCGGCGAGGCTGCCGTGGGCGACCGGGGGCACCAGCGGCGGGACGGTGACCTGGACGACCCGGTCGTTGCCGAGCAGCTTTTCGGGCTCCACGAGGGCGGGAGCGGAGGCAGGGGCGGCTGACATGGCGGCTCCATGGGCGAGGGAGAAGGCTTGGCGGTACGTACGGCGCCGGGACACGGCGGGCTCGGAGGGGCGGAAGGGCCGGAGGAATGCGGGGCTCCAGGGGCTGGAGAGGCTGGAAGGGAAGGGCTGGAAGGGCTGCCGGGGGCTCAGGGGCGTTCGAGGATCGCGGTGACGCCCTGGCCGCCGGCGGCGCAGACGGAGATCAGGCCTCGGGCGGGCCCGCCGGTCCCGGAGAGCAGCTTGGCCAGGGTCGCCGCGATACGGGCGCCGGTGGCGGCGAAGGGGTGGCCGGTGGCGAGGGAGGAACCGGTGACGTTGAGGCGGGCGCGGTCGACGGTGCCGAGCTTGCGGTCCTCCCAGGCGGCGAGGGTGGCCAGGACCTGGGAGGCGAAGGCCTCGTGGATCTCGTAGAAGTCGAAGTCGGCGAGGGTGAGTCCGGCGCGTTCCAGCATCCGCGGGACTGCGTGCACGGGGGCCATGAGCAGCCCCTCGGCGTCGTCGCCGGTGAAGTCGACGGCCGCCGTCTCGTAGGCGGTGAGGTAGGCGAGCGGCGCGAGGTCGTGCGCGGCGGCCCACTCCTCGCTCGCGAGCAGTACGAGCGCGGCGCCGTCGGTCAGCGGGGTGGAGTTGCCCGCGGTCATGGTGGCGCCGGGCTCGCGGGTGCCGAAGACCGGCTTGAGCCGCGCCAGCTTCTCGGGGGTGGAGTCGGGGCGCAGGTTCTGGTCACGGCGCAGGCCCAGGTACGGGGTGAGGAGGTCGTCGAAGAAGCCCCGTTCGTAGGCGGCGGCCAGGTTCCGGTGGCTGGCGGCGGCCAGTTCGTCCTGCTCGGCGCGGCCGATCCCCCAGCGGCGGGCGGTGATCGCGGCGTGCTCGCCCATGGAGAGCCCGGTGCGGGGCTCGGCGTTGCGCGGGATCTCGGGGACGAGGTGGCGGGGGCGGATCCGGGACAGGATTCTGGCGCGGGCGGTGCCGGACCTGGCGCGGCGGGTGTCGAGGAGGATGCGGCGCAGCCCGTCGTTCAGGGCGAGCGGGGCGTCGCTGGTGGTGTCGGTGCCGCCCGCGATACCGCAGTCGACGGCGCCGAGCGCGATCTTGTTGGCGACGGCGATCATCGCCTGCATGCCGGTGTCGCAGGCCTGCTGGATGTCGTACGCGGGGGTGGCCGGGTCGAGGGCGCTGCCCAGGACGGTTTCGCGGGCGAGGTTGAAGTCGCGGCTGTGCTTGAGGACGGCGCCGGCCACGAACTCGCCCATGCGCTCGCCGGCCAGACCGGTCCTCTCGACCAGGCCGGCCAGGGCCGCGCCCAGCATGTCCTGGTTGGAGGCGGTGGCGTAGGGGCCGTCGGAGCGGGCGAAGGGGATGCGGTTGCCGGCGAGGATCGCGACGCGGCGCGGACTGCTGTTCATGGTGAGGACTCCTAGGCGGGCGTGCTCTTACCTCCGGTAACCTTACTCACGCGTAAATTTACTCCCGAGTAAGGAGAAGGCCAATGGGCGATCGGTACCTGGGTTTCGCGGGCTCGGCGCCCGGCCGCTTCCTGACCCGCCGGCTGGGGCTGCCGCAACCGGTGCCGCTGCGCGGGCCGCTGGAGGGGCCGGTGCTGTCGCTGACCGCGGGCGGGGCGGAGGTGCTCCCCGCGCTGCCGGTGCCGGACGTACGGCACAAGGCCGAGGACGGCGTCTCCTACGCCGGGGTGGTCGTCGACGCGACGGCGGTGGCCTCGGCGGAAGGGCTGAGCGAGGTGTACGCCGCCCTGCACCCCGTCGTCCGGTCCGTCGCGGACCGCGGCCGGGTGGTGGTCCTGGGCGCCGACCCGGACCCGGCCGACCACCACCGGGCCGCCGCCCAGCAGGCCCTGGAGGGGTTCATCCGCTCGCTGGGCAAGGAGATCGGACGCGGCAGGACGGTCCAGCTCCTGCGGCTCGCCGACGGCGCGGGGGCCGCCGAGGCCGAGTCGACGCTGCGCTTCCTGCTCTCCCCCAGGTCGGCCTACGTCTCCGGGCAGGTCGTCCGGATCACCGCCGCCCGGCGGACGGTCACCGGCGCCGGTGACCAGGACGGCCCGCGTACCGCCCTGGTCACCGGCGCCGCCCGGGGCATCGGGGAGGCCGTAGCCACCACGCTCGCCGCCGCCGGGGCCCATGTCGTCTGCCTCGACGTGCCCTCGGCGGCCGACACCCTCGCCGAGGTCGCCCGGCGGATCGGCGGCACCCCGCTGACCGCCGACATCACCGCCCCCGACGCCGGTGAACGCATCGCCGCCGCCGTCCCCGACGGCCTGGACGTCCTGGTGCACAACGCCGGCATCACCCGCGACCGACGGCTCGTCAACATGGCCGCCGACCGCTGGGACTCCGTCATCGACGTCAACCTCGGCAGCGTGCTGCGCACCACCGACGCCCTTCTCGCGGCCGGCGCCCTGCGCGAGGACGCCCGGATCGTCGCCACCGCCTCCATCAGCGGCATCGCCGGCAACACCGGCCAGACCAACTACGCCGCCAGCAAGGCCGGGATCATCGGCTTCGTCCGCGCCCTGGCCCAGGCCCCGGCCGTCACCGCGCGCGGCATCACCGTCAACGCCGTGGCCCCCGGGTTCATCGAGACGGGCATGACCGCCGCCGTCCCGCTGACCATCCGCGAGGCCGGCCGCCGGATGAACTCCCTCGGCCAGGGCGGCCTGCCCGTCGATGTCGCCGAGACCGTCGGCTGGCTCGCCGAGCCCGGTTCGGCCGCCGTCACCGGCCAGGTCGTCCGGGTCTGCGGCCAGAGCCTGCTGGGCGCGTGATGCGGCCCAGGACCCGCACCGGCCCAGCCGCCCGCACCGCCCGCACCGCCCCAGCCGACCCCGCCGGAGGCCTCACCGCATGCCCCTGCTCCTGACCCTCGCCAAGGGCGCCCTCACCGGCCTCGGCAAGCGGCCCTCGCCGCAGGCCGCGCTGCCGGGGACCCGGCTGACCCGGCCCACCGTGCGCATCGACGCCGGGAAGGCGGCCGCGTACGCCGGTGTGTGCGGCTTCCCGCCCCCGGACGGCCACGCGGTACCCGTCACGTATCCGCACATCCTGGGCTTCCCGCTGGCGGCACGGATCATGGCGGCACGCGGCTTCCCGCTGCCGCTGATGGGGCTGGTCCACACCTCGGTGGAGATCGTCCAGCGGCAGCCGCTGCGCACCACCGACCGCCCCGAACTGACCGTTTACGCGGCCGGGTTGCGCCCGCATCACCGCGGCACCGAAGCCGTCCTGGTCACCGAGGTCCGGCTCGGCGGCGCCCTCGTCTGGGAGGACCGCAGCACCTACCTGGCCCGGCACCGGACCATCGGTGAGCGGGTCACCGGTGAGCGGGTCACCGGTGAGCGGGCCACCGAGGCCGGCGACCCGCCGGGCGGACCGCTGCCGGCCGTCGAGGAGTGGGGGCTCGCCGCCGACCTGGGGCGCCGCCATGCCGCCGTCTCGGGGGACTACAACCCGATCCACCTCTACCCGCTCACGGCCCGGCCGCTCGGCTTCTCCCGTCCCATCGCCCACGGGATGTGGACCTTCGCCCGCTGCCTCGCCGCGTACGGCGCCCCGGCCGGCGAGGCGTTCACCGCCCGCGCCGAGTTCAGGGCCCCGGTCCTGCTCCCCGGCCGGGTCACCTACGCCGCCGGCGGCGACGCCTTCGAGCTGCGCGGCGACGACCGGCTGCACCTGCGCGGCACGGTCAGCCCCGTCTGAGCAGGCTCTCCAGCCCCGGCCAGGCGAACTTCATCAGGGTCGACGCGGTGTCCTGGGGCTTGCTCCCCGGCACCGCGTTGGCCCACTCCGCCAGCGACTCGGCCGCGCCCACCAGCGCGTGGGCGACCCCGGCGGCATCGCAGTCGGCCGGGCCCGCGGCGGCCGACACCAACGCGGTGACATACGCGACCAGGCCGGACCGCAGCCGCTCCACGTCGCCGGCGAAGGGCTCGCCCTGCGTACGGGCCTGACGGTAGAGGACCGCCCAGCCGTCCGGGTGCCCGGCGGTGTGCGTGAAGAAGGCCCGCAGGCCGCAGCGGAGCTGCCGCTCGGGATCGTCACCGGGCTCGACGGACTCCCGTACAGCGGCGTCCAGGGCGGCGGCCTCCCGCCGGACGCAGGCGGTGAACAGCTCTTCCTTGGACTTCAGATACAGATACAGCAGCGGCTTGGAGACGCCCGCCACCTCGGCGATCTCGTCCATCGACGTGGCCCGGTAACCGCGCCGGGCGAAGGTCGCCACCGCCGCACCGAGCATCTGCTGCTCGCGTACCGGCCGTGCGACCCGCTTGGCCACGTCAGCTCTGCAAGGCGCGCGCCGCGTCGTCGGCGGCGTCCTCGTGCGACGCCGTGGCGTCGAAGTCGCGCCTGGCCCGCTCCACCCGCTGGGACACCTGGACGGAGGCCTCCTCGCGGGGGCCGCGCAGCAGGACGTAACTGAGCGGGGCACTGATGACGAGCGCGAGCAGCATGACCCACAGCAGGTTGGAGTTGCCCAGACCCGCGGGAAGGACCCGGACGTAGACCAGGCCCCAGACCACCGCGAAGGAGGCGGCGAAGAGTCCGAGGCGGAGCAGCGAATAGCGGAGCATGGCACTCGGCTTCCAGCTCGGCTTCCAGCTCACGGCGGGTTCCCTCTTTCGGTGACGTTCCGGCTACGGCACTGTGCCCGTCAAGTGAAGCACGGCCCGGCCGGGGTCAGGTCAGGGGGAGCCACATCATGACGTCGTCACGGTGGTCGTCGGCGGCGATCCGCAGGCCGTCGGGGACCCGGCCGACCTCCCGGTAACCGCAGCTCCGGTAGAAGTCCTCCAGGCCCATGCCGCCGCGGCAGGTGAGCCGCAGCGCCTCCAGGCCCAGCTTCCGGGCGTGCCGCTCCGCCTCGGCCAGCAGCGCCCGGCCATGGCCGCCGCCCTGGAGGCAGGGCCGGACCATGACCGTGTACAGCCAGCACCAATGACCCGTGGTCCGGCGGGTGTTCAGCGCGAAGAAGGCGGTGGCGGCCAGACGTCCGTCCGGACCGAGGCCCGCGAGGAGCCGCATCCGGCCTTCGGCGAGAGCGGCGGCGTAGCGCTCCACCTCGGCGCGTATCTCGTCCCGGTCGACGGGGATCTCCGCGTATCCGACCGCGCCGCCCGCGTCCGAGACCTCGGCCCACAGCGCGGTGAGCTCGTCCAGGAGGGCGGGGGTCGGCCCGGGGTCGAGGACGAACGTGAGCATCTCCTTGGCTGCCATGACTCCTGAGCCTAGGCGCTGCCCCGCCCGGCCCGCGCCGCCCGGCCCGCGCCGGCCTCCCGCGCCGGCTCCCCGGCGGGCCGGGCCGCGCCCCGGGCGCAGGTCGATACCGGTGGACCACCCTCCGGCAATACCCGGTTTCCCTGCACGTCATCTTGCTGGTCGAGCATGCGTCCACAACGGGGAGGTCTGTTCGGCTCATGAGGCGAACACTCAGATTCTCCTCATCCGGGGCTCAGGCGCACCTCAGGCCTGCCTCATGCCCGCTCCATACCGTCAGCTCACTCCCGCAGCAGCGGGACGCCCCCACAACCTCATCTTCATCACCGGGCTCGCAGCGCCCGCCCGGAAGGGCCGATACGTGACAACAACCCCGCAGCGCGTCGTCGTGCTGGCCGACTCGGACACCCGCTGGAAGTGGGGTGCCTCGGTCGCCCGTCAGATCGCTCCCGAGCACAGGCTCGACGCCTACTTCCTGCGCTCCCGTTCGACCCCGACCGAGCGTCAGCTCGCCGAGGTCGGCATCATGCCCGACACCCAGCGCGAGGTGATCGCGGCCGAGCTGATGGACGACGAGGAACTGGCCGCCGCCGACATCCTGGTCCTCGCCACCGCGGGCGGCACCACCCTCGCCCTGGCCCACAGCCTCGGGCAGAACTGGGAAGGCCGCGCGCACCGGCCGGTCACCGTCACCGGCTATGTCGGGGTTGTGTACGAGAAGATGGTGGACGGCCTGCTCACCCGGGCCGGCATCGACATCGTGATAGCCAACAGCGCCTTCGACGCGGACCGCTTCCGCAACGTCTTCCGGGGCATCGGCATCGACCCGGACACCGTCGTCGAGGCGGCCCTGCCCTTCCTCGGCGGCGCTCCCTACGACCGGCCGGCCGCGTACAGCACCGACCGGCCCTTCACCCTCTGCTTCGCCGTCCAGCCCTCCGTGCCCAAGGGCCGGGGCGCCCGGATACGCCTGCTGGAGCGGGCCGCCGCGCACGCCCGGCGACACCCGGAACGCCTGGTGCTGTTCAAGCTGCGCAGCCTGCCCGGCGAGCACACCACCCATGTCGAGGCGCACCCCTACCAGGTCCTCATCGAGGAACTGGAGGAGCCGGCCCCGGAGAACCTGCAACTGGTCTACGGCAACATGGGCGAGGTCCTGGACCACACCGACCTGCTGGTCACGGTCAGTTCCACGGCCGCCCTGGAGTCCCTGCACCGGGGTATCCCGACCGCGATCCTCACCGACTTCGGGGTCCGCGAGGCCCACGGCAACCACTACTTCGTCAACTCCGGCTGCCTCGCCTCCTGGGCGGACCTCGACGAGGGGATCGTGCCCACCCCGGACCCCGTCTGGGTGGCCGCGCAGGGCGTCGGCAAGAGCAATCCGTACGCCGCCACCCGCGCCCGGATCGCCGTGCTGCGCGAGAACGGCCCGCTGCCGACCCTGCGGACCTTCCACACCCCGCAGCGCAGCTCCTTCTATCTTCCCGAACTCCTCGCCCGGCACGGCCTGGACGAGAAGGGCCGTCCGCTGCCCGTCCCGCTCGGCGACGGCACCGGGCTCGCCGGAGTCATCAGTGCTCCACTGCGGCGAGCGGTGCGCCGCAGTGCCAAGGGCCTCTATCGCGTGGGCCACCAGCGGGTCGCCCCCATGATCCGCCGCTGGGGACAGATATGAACGACCGTCAGCAGCCGCGCGTTCTTGCCGTGATTCCGGCGCGGGGTGGTTCGAAGGGTGTGCCGGGCAAGAATCTGGCGCCTGTTGGCGGGGTGCCGTTGGTGGCGCGGGCGGTGCGGGCGTGCCGTGAGGCGCGGTTGGTGACCGATGTGGTGGTCTCCACCGATGATCCGGCGATCGCTCAGTCGGCTCGTTCGGCCGGCGCGGAGGTGGTGTTGCGGCCGGCCGCGATCGCGGGGGACACCGCGACCAGTGAGGCCGCGGTGCTGCACGCGATGGACGAGCACGAGGCCCGGCACGGGGCCCCGGTCGACGTGGTGCTGCTCGTACAGTGCACCAGCCCGTTCATCACCCCCGAGGAGGTCGAGGGGGTCGCCGCCGCCGTCGTGGAGGAGGGCGCCGACTCGGCCCTGACCGCCGCACCCACCCACGGCTTCATCTGGCGCACCGAGCCCGGCGGCGCCGACGGCGGCACCGGTACCGGCACCGGCACCGGCACCGGCGGCTCGGGCTTCGGCGTCAACCACGACAAGTCCTCCCGCCCCCGCCGCCAGGACCGCCCGCAGGAGTTCCTGGAGACCGGCACCGCCTACGCCATGCGCGCCGACGGTTTCCGTACCGCCGGCCACCGCTTCTTCGGCCGCACCGCGCTCGTACGTACCGACCCGGACCGCGTGCTGGAGATCGACGAGCCCGGCGACCTCGACCGGGCCCGCGCCCTCGCGCCGCTGCTCGACGCCGGTGCCCCCGGGTCCGGCGCGCTGCCCGGCCGGGACGACATCGACGCCGTCGTCCTGGACTTCGACGGCACGCAGACCGACGACCGGGTCTGGATCGACCAGGCCGGCCGGGAGACCGTGGCCGTGCACCGCGGTGACGGCCTGGGCATCGCGGCCCTGCGCCGCGCGGGCCTGAAGCTGCTGATCCTGTCCACCGAGACCAACCCGGTCGTGGCCGCCCGCGCACGGAAGCTGTCCATTCCCGTGCTGCACGGCATCGACCGCAAAGACCTCGCACTCAAGAAGTGGTGCGAAGAGCAGGGCGTGGACCCCCAGCGGGTGCTCTACGCCGGCAACGACGTGAACGACCTGCCCTGTTTCAACATCGTCGGCTGGCCGGTAGCGGTCGCCGACGCCCAACCAGAAGCCCGTGCCGCCGCCAGGACTACCACGACCAAGAACGGCGGACACGGAGCTGTCCGGGAGATAGCCGCGTGGCTTCTCGGAAAGGAACTGTACAAGCGATGACTTCCTCCCCCTCACGAGTTCGCAGGATCGGCGACCGTCTCGTCGGCACCGGTCACCCCGTCTACGTCACCGGCGAGATCGGGATCAACCACAACGGCAGCCTTGAGGACGCCTTCGCGCTGATCGACGCGGCCGTCGTGGCCGGCGCCGACGCCGTCAAGTTCCAGAAGCGCACCCCCGAGATCTGCACCCCCCGCGACCAGTGGGACATCGAGCGCGACACCCCCTGGGGCCGCATGACCTACATCGACTACCGCCACAAGGTGGAGTTCGGTGAGGACGACTACCGCGCCATCGACGAGTACTGCACCAAGAAGAGCATCGACTGGTTCGCCTCCCCGTGGGACGTCGAGGCCGTCGCCTTCCTGGAGAAGTTCGACAACATCCGCGTCCACAAGGTCGCCTCGGCCTCCCTCACCGACGACGAACTGCTGCGCGCCCTGCGCGCCACCGGCAAGACCGTCATCCTGTCCACCGGGATGTCCACCATGAAGCAGATCCGCCACGCGGTGGAGGTCCTGGGCAGCGACAACATCATTCTCTGCCACGCCACCTCGACCTACCCGGCCAAGAACGAAGAGCTCAACCTGCGCATGGTGCACAGCCTGCAGAACGAGTTCCCCAACGTCCCGATCGGCTACTCCGGTCACGAGATCGGCCTGCAGACCACGCTGGCCGCGGTCGCCCTCGGCGCCGTCTTCGTCGAGCGTCACATCACCCTGGACCGCGCCAACTGGGGCTCCGACCAGGCCGCCTCCGTCGAACCCCAGGGCCTGGACCGCCTGGTCCGCGACATCCGCATCATCGAGTCCGCCCTCGGCGACGGCGTCAAGAAGGTCTACGACGGCGAACTCGGCCCCATGAAGAAGCTGCGCCGCGTCCCCGGCATCATCGCCGAACGCGAGGCCGCCGAGGCCGAACTGGCCTCCGCCTGATGAGCCGCACGCTCGCGTTGGTGGAGAGCCCCGCCCAGCTGCTCAACCTGCTGGAGTGGGCACTCGGGGAGCGCCGGGCCGTCGTCGACCCTGGCAGGCTCGACGTCGCGGTCCTCCTCCCCCTCGACGGCACCACCCGGCGACAGCTGGACGCCATGGGGGCGGTCGCCCGCGCCGAGGGCGTCGGCGTGAGCGTGCACGACATCCGCCGTAACCCGGTCACCCTGGCCCGCTGTGTCGCCTCCCTGGCGCCACGGCTGGCCGGGGCCGGCCGGCTGGTGATCGGCGACCCCTTCTCGGGGCTGATCCAGCGCCTGCTGCCGCTGACCCGCGCCCATGAGGTCGTCCTCGTCGACGACGGCACGGCGACCCTGGAGCTGTCCACGCAGCTGCTGGCCGGTGCTCCGCTCGTACGCTGGCACCGCACCGGCCGGGCACCGGCCGCCGCGGTACGCGCCGGCCGCCGGCTCACCCCCGGCCACGGCCGGCGGCTGGAGGTCTTCTCCTCCCTGGCCACCGACCTGCGGCTGCCCCCCGGCGGTGTCGCCTCCGTCAACGGCTACACCTGGACCCGGCGCCGCTACGGCCCGCCCCAGGTGCTGCCGGGGGTCGACCTGGTGGGCACGTCCCTCGCCGAGACCGGCCTGGTCTCGGTCGACCGCTACATCGCCGAGGTCATCACCCTCGCCCACGAGTACGGCATCGACCGCTACCTGGCGCACCGCCGTGAGGACCCGGCCAAGCTCGCCCGCATCGCCGAGGTCGCGGGCGTCGAGATCGTCTCTCCCAACCTTCCCCTCGAACTGGCCCTGCGCTCGGGGCCGGTGGCCCGTACCGTGGTCAGCTTCCCCTCGACCGTGGTGCACACCCTGCCCACCGTGCTGGACGGCACCGGTGTCGAGATCGTCGTCCACGACTCCGTCCAGTCGTGGCTCGAACCGGGCACGTCCGAGCGTGCTGCCGCGTTCCTGGGGGAGGTGACCTCCAGCGCCCGCGCCCGCCACCACCTGGACGCGGTACGGATCTAGGGCGTGTTGCACCGCCTTGCGATCGCACGCACCGGACGCCGCGGAGCCCGCCCTGCGGGCGGACGGCGCTACTTTCTCAACACACCCCAGGACGTCAGAGGGCCGGAGCCGCCCCGGAAAGGCAGGCGTGCTGCGCGTGGGGGCGCTGCGCCTGCCTTTCCGGGGCGGCTCCGGCCCTTTTCCCGTCGGGCGGCGACACAGGAAACCGGGAGCATTTCATGAGGGTACGCCCATAAACATTTCAGGCTGGTCTCATCACGCCTTTATAGCGTCTTTGCCATGCCTTGGAAGAAATCGGCCAATGCCGCATTCGAGAAATGTACCGGCTTCCGGGTCACCCGGGTCCGCTCCGCCGCGGACCGCGCGAGAACGCCGGACGGCCCCGTGTCCACCGCGGCGCGCCCGCCGGCCGACCCGGGGACCGACCGCCTGCTGCGCGCCCCCGTCTTCGTGCTCTCCCCGCCGCGTTCGGGCTCGACGCTGCTGCGGGTCATCCTCAACAGCCACCCCGGCCTGCACGCCCCGATCGAGACGCACGTCCGCCGGCTCTCCGTACGGCCGACCACCGAACCGGCCGTCCAGGCGCTGGAGGCCCTCGGCCACAACGTCGCCGACGTGGAGCACCTCCTGTGGGACCGCATGCTCCACCGCGAACTCCTGCGCAGCGGAAAACACACCCTCGTGGAGAAGACGCCGAGCAATGTCTTCGTCTGGAAGCGGCTCGCCACCTGCTGGCCCGACGCCCGCTTCGTCTTCCTGATCCGGCACCCGTACTCCATCGCCCGGTCCTGGCACGAGGGCAGTCCGGACCAGCGCCCCATGACCGAGGCGGTTCCGCACACCCATAACTACATGGAGTACCTGGAACAGGCCCGTGAGGCACTTCCCGGACTCACCGTCCGGTACGAGGAGCTGACCCGGTCCCCCGAGGCCGAGACCCGCCGCATCTGCGAATTCCTCGGTATCGGATGGGACCCCGGAATGATCGCCTACGGACGTCAGGACCACGGGGACTTCACCAAGGGCATCGGCGACTGGAAGGACAAGATCCGTTCCGGCACGGTCCAGCCGGGCCGGCCGCTTCCCACCGCCGAGGAGATCCCCGAGGGTCTCCGCGCCATCGCCACCGCGTGGGGCTACCTGGGCTGACCGCCGGTACCGCCCCGGACCCGGTACCGGCCCGGACCCGGTACCGGCCCGGGCGCCGGGGCGCGGGCGGCGATCGCCGCCCGCGGGTGGCCGGGTTCAGAGGCGCATGGCCTGCGGCGCCTCGCGCCGGCCCGCGTCGGGACCCGGGTACTCGCGGATGATCTCGTAGCGGGTGTTGCGCTCCACCGGCCGGAAACCCGCGTCGCGGATCAGGTCCAGCAGGTCGTCCCGGGTCAGCTTGTTGGGGGTGCCGTAGTTGTCCGCGTCGTGAGTGATCTTGTACTCGACGACGGAGCCGTCCATGTCGTCCGCCCCGTGCTGGAGCGCGAGCTGGGCGGTCTGCACGCCGTGCATGACCCAGAAGACCTTGACGTGCGGCACGTTGTCGAACAGCAGCCGGGACACCGCGAAGGTCTTCAGTGCCTCGGCCCCGGAGGCCATCGTCGTACGGGCCTGGAGGGTGTTGCGGACCTTGCCGTCCTTGAGGTCGACGAAGTCGTGCTGGTAGCGCAGCGGGATGAAGACCTGGAAGCCGCCGGTCTCGTCCTGGAGTTCGCGCAGCCGCAACACGTGGTCCACCCGGTGCCGGGGCTCCTCGATGTGGCCGTAGAGCATGGTGCAGGGGGTCTTGAGACCCTTCTCGTGCGCCAGGCGGTGGATCCGCGACCAGTCCTCCCAGTGGGTGCGGTGGTCGACGATGTGCTGCCGGACCTCCCAGTCGAAGATCTCGGCCCCGCCGCCGGTCAGCGACTCCAGGCCCGCGTCGATCAGCTCGTCGAGGATCTCGCCGGCGCTCAGCCCGGAGATCGTCTCGAAGTGGTGGATCTCGGTGGCCGTGAAGGCCTTGAGCGAGACCTCCGGGAGGGCTTCCTTGAGCGCCTTGAGCGAGCGCGGGTAGTACCGCCAGGGCAGCGTCGGGTGCAGGCCGTTGACGATGTGCAGCTCGGTGAGGTTCTCGCTCTCCATCGCCGTGGCGAGGCGGACGGCCTCCTCGATACGCATCGTGTACGCGTCCTTCTCGCCGGGCTTGCGCTGGAAGGAGCAGTAGGCGCAGGACGCCGTGCAGACGTTCGTCATGTTCAGATGCCGGTTGACATTGAAGTGGACGACGTCGCCGTTCTTCTTCTCCCGCACGTAGTGCGCGAGACCGCCCAGCCAGGCCAGGTCGTCGGACTCGTAGAGGGCGATACCGTCCTCGCGGGAGAGCCGCTCGCCCGAGTGGACCTTCTCCTCCAGCTCACGCTTGAGTCCAGCGTCCATTCCGCAGCCTCCTCCAACCATGACGAATCAACCCGGCCGAGCCTACGCCCCCGCCTCGTCGGGCAGCGCGCCGACCCGGTTCTCCCACTTGGTGCTGAGCACGATCGTGGTGCGGGTCCGGGCCACCCCCTTGGTCCCCGACAGCCGGCGGATGGTCCGCTCCAGGCCGTCGACGTCCGCGACCCGGACCTTGAGCATGTACGAGTCCTCGCCGGCGATGAACCAGCAGTCCTCGATCTCGTCCAGGTCGCGCAGCCGCATCGCCACGTCCTCGTGATCGGCGGCGTCGCTGAGCTGGAGGCCGACCAGGGCGGTGACGCCCAGACCGAGGGCCGTGGGGGCCACGGTGGCCCGGTAGCCGGTGATGACACCGGCCTGCTCCAGACGGTTGATCCGGTCGGTGACGCTGGGGCCCGACAGTCCGACGAGCCGGCCCAGTTCGGCGTAGGAGGCCCGGCCGTTCTCCCGTAGCGCCTGGATGAGCTGCCTGTCCACCGCGTCCATCAGAATGGACCCCTTCATTCGTGCTGCGACTACGCTGTCCGGACAAGAATCTAAGGCATAAACCGGCATGCGCCCTGCGCATCTACTCCGCGATGCCCGCCGCAGCCCCGGCAGCGGCGCCCAGTTCTCCCTCCCACCTGCGGTAGAGCTGGTGCGGCACCCCCGCAACGTCCAGTACGCGCCCGGCGACGAAGTCGACAAGGTCCTGGATGCCGGTGGCCCCCGCGTAGAAGGCCGGGGAGGCCGGCAGGACCACGGCGCCCGCCTCGTCCAGGGCGACGAGCTGCTTGAGGGTCTGGCCGCTGAGCGGCGTCTCACGGACCGCCACCACCAGCGGGCGCCGCTCCTTGAGCGTCACGCTCGCCGCCCGCTGGAGCAGGTCCTTGGACAGCCCGAGGGCCACCCCCGCCACACAGGCCGTGCTGGCCGGCACGATCAGCATCCCCTTCACGGCGTACGAGCCCGAGCTCGGCCCCGCCGCCAGGTCCCCGGCGGGCCAGTACCGTACGTCGGCCGCACCGGCCGCACCGGCCGGACCAGGCCCCGTCACGGCGAAGCGGTCGGCCGTGCCGTCGGCGCCGCGGGCCAGCCAGCGCGTGAGGTCGTCCCGCCAGTGGGCGTCGCGGAAGGGGCCCCCGGTCTCGTCGAGCAGGGTCAGCCGGGCGGCCCGGCTCACCACCAGGTCCACCGCCTCACCGGCGTGCAGCAGCCCCCGCAGCACCGCCGCCGCGTAAGGCGTCCCGGAAGCGCCGGACACCCCGACGACCCATGGCCTGCGGGGCTTGCTGTCGTCGATGCCTGCCATACCGGCGAGCCTATCCCGGCCGTCGTGCAACCTTCGGGCGGCGACGGGAGTCCCACATCACGGAAAACCCTTCTCTGAGGAGTACGCGATCAACACCATGCGCAAGAGCGTCGCCACGGCCGGCTGCGTCGTCTTCATAGCCTCCGCCGCCGTCGCCTGCGGCACGGCCGAGAACATCAGTGCCGGCACCAAGGCCCAGCGGGCCGTGGAGAAACTGAACGAGCAGAAGGCCGTCACGATCACCGGCGGGTTCGACGGGACCGAGAGTCAGATCTGGTCGGCGATGAAGGGCGAGGACGACTTCACGCATGACAGCGCGAAGATGCTGGCCGATCTCGAAATCTCCGTGTCGCTGAGTTCGAAGACGTCCCTCAAGGACGCCACGGAGGGCAAGGGCGCCAAGGCCGCCTCGTCGGCCCTGTCCCTGTCGACCGGCGGGAAGTCGCCCCTGCTGGAGGTCCGCAGCCTCGCCGGCAAGAAGTACTACGTACGCGCCGACCTGGAGCAGCTGATGTCGCTGGCCTCGGACACCGGCGCAGGCGGCGGCGACGACGCGGACAGCAAGGCGGAACTCAAGCAGTTCCAGGCGATGCTCGACCAGGCCGACAAGCTCCCGTCCTCGTACAAGTCGGTGAAGGACCTGCTCGGCGGGAAGTGGGTCTCGATCGATCCGGACGCCTTTAGCGAGCTGTCCGAGCAGTTCGGCGCCGGCACCAGCGGCAGCGGCAGCGGCAGCGGCAGCGGTAGCAGCACGGACGCGCTCGACGCGAAGACCCAGCAGAAGATCGTCAAGGCCGTCACCAAGGCCGTCGGCTCCAACGCCACCTTCAAGAACGCGGGCAGCGAGGACGGCGTCGACCACGTCACCGCCACCGTCCCGGCCGCCAAAACCGCGGACGCGCTCAGCAAGGCGCTGAAGCCGTACGAGGACGAACTGCCCGGCGGCTTCGACCCCGACGACCTCAAGGACGCCCCGAAGAAGAACATCGGCCTCGACCTCGCCATCAAGGACGGCATGCTGTCCGGCGTCACGATCGACATCGCGCAGCTCGACGACAAGGCCACCGGCGAACTGCCGATGACCATCGGCTTCAGCGCCGACGCGGAGCCCGTCCGGGCCCCGGCCGGCGCCACCACCCTCAACCCCCAGGACGTCATGGGCGCCGTCATGCAGCTGATGATGGGCGATCTGTCGAAGGACTGAGCCGCGGGCACCCGCCGGTCCGCAGGACAGCCCGTACGGCTCAGGCCGTCGGGCCGTCCTCCGGGCCGGCGCCGCCCTGTTCGCGCCGCCGCAACTCGTCCTCGCGGCGCCGCAGATCGGCCTCCCAGTTCTTCAGGAGGGTCTCGTCCTTCTTGTTCTCCTCGCGGAGCGACTTCAGGAACTCGGGGTTGTCGTCGGGCGCGACCCATCCGCCGGGGGCCTCCCCCCGGTGGTCGCGGTGCCACTCCGCCGGCGTGCCGCCGCCCGCCGGAACGCCCCGGCGGCGGCCCGCGACCAGCCAGGCGACCGGACCGACCAGCACCTCGCCGAAGAGCAGGATGATGATCACCCAGACCACCTTGGGCAGCCCGCGCACCTCCTCCTCCGGCGTGTTCAGACAGTCGACGAAGGCGTAGATCCACAGCGCCAGCACCAGCAGGAACGGCAGATACCTGAACATCGCGGAAGGGTCCCCCAGAACGCGGTGGCGGGCCGCACGAGGGGCCCGGTGACGGGTCCAGAGTAGTGCGTACCGGATACTGGAAAGCATGGCTTATGACGATCTTCGCTCCTTCCTGAGAGCTCTGGAGAAGGACGGCGACCTCAAGCGCATCAAAGCCGAGGTCGACCCCCATCTGGAGGTCGGCGAGATCACCGACCGCGTGAACAAGGCGGGCGGCCCGGCGCTGCTCTTCGAGAACGTGCGCGGCTCCTCGATGCCGCTGGCGATGAACGTCTACGGGACCGACCGGCGGCTGCTCAAGGCGCTCGGCCTGACCTCCTACGCCGACATCAGCGACCGGATCGGCGGCCTGCTCAAGCCGGAACTGCCGCAGGGCTTCGTGGGGATGCGCGAGGCCTTCGGCAAGCTGGCCGGGATGACCCACGTACCGCCGAAGAAGGTCAAGGCCTCGGACGCGCCGGTCCAGGAGGTCGTGCTCACCGGCGACGACGTGGACCTGGAGCAGCTCCCGGCGCTGTTCACCTGGCCCGACGACGGCGGGTCCTTCTTCAACCTCGGGCTGACCCACACCAAGGACCCGGAGTCCGGCGTCCGCAACCTCGGCCTGTACCGCCTCCAGCGGCACGACCGGCGCACCATCGGGATGCACTGGCAGATCCACAAGGACAGCCGCAACCACTACAAGGTGGCCGAGCGGCGCGGCGAACGGCTGCCGGTCGCCATCGCCTTCGGCTGCCCGCCGGCCGTGACCTACGCCTCGACCGCCCCGCTGCCCGGTGACATCGACGAGTACCTGTTCGCCGGTTTCGTACAGGGCAAGCGGGTGGAGATGGTCGACTGCCGGACGGTGCCGCTCCAGGTGCCGGCCCAGGCCGAGGTCGTCCTGGAAGGCTGGCTGGAGCCCGGCAAGACGCTCCCGGAGGGCCCC
Organism: Streptomyces sp. RLA131; assembly: GCF_056270125.1. NCBI lineage: Bacteria > Bacillati > Actinomycetota > Actinomycetes > Kitasatosporales > Streptomycetaceae > Streptomyces > Streptomyces sp. RLA131. Next base: position 4,825,615 of record NZ_JBWDOQ010000002.1, on the reverse strand, counting down.
TTCGGCGACCACACCGGCTTCTACACCCCGCAGGAGCCCTTCCCTGCGCTGACCATCGACTGCGTGACGATGCGCAAGCGGCCGCTGCTGCAGTCCATCGTGGTCGGCCGGCCGCCGACCGAGGACGGGCCGCTGGGGCGGGCCACCGAGCGGTTCTTCCTGCCACTGCTGAAGATCATCGTGCCGGACATCGTGGACTACCACCTGCCCGAGGCGGGCGGCTTCCACAACTGCGCGATCATCTCGATCGACAAGAAGTACCCCAAGCACGCCCAGAAGGTCATGCACGCCGTCTGGGGCGCCCACATGATGTCGCTGACCAAGCTGATCGTCGTCGTCGACTCCGACTGCGACGTGCACGATCTGCACGAGGTCGCCTGGCGGGCGCTCGGCAACACCGACTACGGCCGCGACCTGACCGTGGTCGAAGGCCCGGTGGACCACCTCGACCACGCCTCGTACCAGCAGTTCTGGGGCGGCAAGGCGGGCATCGACGCGACCAGGAAACTGCCCGAGGAGGGCTACACCCGGGACGGCGGCTGGCCGGAGATGGTGCTGCCGGACGCCGAGACGGCCGAACGGGTGACGAAGCGATGGAAGGAGTACGGGCTGTGACGAGCGGAACGATTTCGGAGGGCGGCAGCGGCAGCAGGCCTCCCCGCCGCCGCGGCGGTACTCCCGGGTGCGGCCTGTGATGTCGGCGGCGGAGGGTGTGGTCGGCGGCACGGGCCGTGGTCCCCGCGCCGGCGGGAGTGTTCCGGCGTTCCTGCGGCTGGTGATGATCGAGCACTCGGTCTTCGCGCTGCCCTTCGCCTACATCGCCTCCCTCACCGCGATGTTCGAGCTCGACCGGAACGTCCACTGGTGGCGGCTGTTCCTGGTCACCTTCGCCATGGTGGCCATGCGGACCTTCGCGATGGCCGCCAACCGGATCATCGACCGTGAGATCGACGCCCGGAACCCGCGCACCGCGCACCGCGAACTGGTCACCGGCGCCGTGACGGTGAAGTCCGCCTGGACCGGGGCGCTGATCGCGCTCGTGGCGTTCCTCGGCGCGGCCGCCCTGCTCAACCCGCTGTGCCTGGCGCTCGCGCCGCTCGCCGTCTTCCCGATGGTGCTCTATCCGTACGGCAAGCGGTTCACCAACTTCCCGCAGGCGATCCTCGGCCTGGCCCAGGCCATCGGCCCGATCGGCGCCTGGCTGGCCGTCACCGGCCAGTGGTCATGGAAAGCGGTGATCCTCGGGCTGGCGGTCGGCGTCTGGATCGGCGGCTTCGACCTGATCTACGCCTGCCAGGACGTCGAGTCCGACCGTGAGCAGGGCGTGCTGTCGGTCCCCGCCCGCTTCGGCGTCCCCGCGGCGATCCACGGCGCGCGGGCCTGCCACGCCGTCACCACGGGGCTGCTGGTCTGGTACGCGCTGGCCACCGGCGCCGGCGCCTTCCTCTGGCTCGGCCTGGTCGTCGTCGCCGGTGCCTTCCTCTACGAGCACTCCATCGTCCGCCCGCACGACCTCAGCCGCCTCAACCGGGCCTTCTTCAGCGTCAACGGCTTCATCGGGATCGCCCTGTTCGCGTGCGCGCTTCTCGACCTCGCGGTGCGTGGCCTCGGCGTCTGAACGTCCGAACAGCCCCGCTAGGGCTTGACGAACGGGATCGCGAGGAACTTCGGATAGGACCACCACTGGCCGCTGTTGGCCTTGGTGGTACCGATGATGGCGAACACGAATCCGGCGATGCAGTACCCGACGAGCGCGACGAAGAGCGCGGCCGCGGTCCCCGGGATGGCCGCCAGGCCCCCGGCCCCGTTGCCGTTGTCATGGGCTACGAGGGTGACGATCAGGCCGATGTAGGCCACGATCCCCAGCAGCATGGCGACCGTCATCACGATCGCCTGCGTGATGGCGTGGTTGAGGGCCTGGGTGGCGTGGTGGCGGACGAAGGGGTCCTGCCGGTTCTGCGCGTCGTTACGTATCACCAGGGGCGCGATCCAGCACAGCAGCGGGCCGAGGCAGCACACGCTGCCGCCGACGGTCAGCGTGATGATCGCGCCGAGGTGTGCCCACATCGCGATGCTGGTCGGCGACCGGCGCGGCGGTGGCGGCACCCACCCCGGATAACCCGCGGGCCCCGGATATCCCGCGGGGCCGGGCTGTCCCGGGGCGCCGGGCTGTCCCGGGTGGCCGGGCTGCGGGCCGGGAGGCGGTGGCGTGGCCGCCGCCTCGTCGTCGGGCTGTTTGTCGAAATCGGTCATGTGGTCCCCCCGTTGGACATGCCGGCCTCTCCCCAGGTCAGCGGATGATCCCGGATCGTACGTCACGGAACAGGAAGGCGGACGCCACGCCCCCCAGAAGGCCGAAGAGATGGCCCTGCCAGGACACCCCCTGCGCGGTCGGCAGCACGCCCCACAGGATGGACCCGTACAGGACGGCGACGAGCAGGCCGACGCCGATGTCCAGCAGGCGGCGGTCGACGAAGCCCCGGACCAGCAGATACCCGAAGAGCCCGAAGACCACTCCGGAGGCGCCGGCGGTGTTGGTGTGCGCGGGCGCGACGAGCCAGACGCCCAGGCCGCTGGCCAGGACGATCACGAACACCACGGCCACGAAACGGCGTATCTCGCGCAGCGCGGCCAGGAAGCCGAGCACGAACAACGGCATGCTGTTGGCGGCGACATGGTCGAAGCCGAAGTGGATGAAGGCGGCCGGCACGATGTCCCGCAGCTCGCCGATCTCACGCGGCACGATGCCGAAGGTGTCCAGCGCGTGATGGGACAGCACATCCAGCGTCTCCAGCAGCCAGAGCAGCCCCACCCAGGCGAACATCAGCCCGGCGGCGGCCTTGACGCGGTCGCCGGCCCCCAGCCCGGCCCACTGCTCGCGGGCCCATTCCCTCCGCCGTCCCACGGGCTTGTACGCCACCGAATCCCCCCTCCGGTCGTTGTGCGTCCACCGTAGACAACGCCTGTGACATCCGGGGCGGTTCCTGTCAGGCTGCCGGCCTCTGAACGGCCACGTGGCCCCGGGCGGCACCGGTGTTCGAAGGGCCGGTACATTGCCCGGTCGGTTTCCGGCCGAGAGAGTGGTGCTCATGCAGCTGGACGACGCAACAATGCTCGCGACAGCCGTCGCCGAGGCCCGCGCCGGACTCGCCGAGGGCGGTATCCCGATCGGGGCCGCCCTGTACGGTCCGGACGGCCGCACGGTCCTGGGCCGGGGCCACAACCGCCGGGTCCAGGACGGCGATCCGTCGGCGCACGGCGAGACCTCGGCCTTCCGGGCGGCGGGACGGCAGCGCACCTACCGGGGCACGACCATGGTGACGACGCTGTCGCCGTGCTGGTACTGCAGCGGTCTGATCCGGCAGTTCGGCATCTCACGGGTGGTGATCGGCGAGGCGCGGACCTTCCACGGCGGCCACGACTGGCTGGCCGAGAGCGCCGGCGTGGAGATCGTGCTGCTCGACGACCCCGAGTGCACCGCGCTCATGACCGACTTCATCGCGGCCCGGCCCGAGTTGTGGCACGAGGACATCGGCGAATAGCCCCGGCGGTCCGGCCGCCGGGCCGCCCCCGATCCGCCGCCCGATCCGCCCCCGATCCGTTCCCCGATCCCCAGGAGATCGCATGCCATCGACGCCTTCGACGCCTTCGGGGCGGTCAAAGCCCGCGCCCCGGATCCCCACCATCGACCTGCGGCCCTGGCTGTCCGGCGACCCCGAGGCCCGTAAGGCCGTCGCCGCCACCGTGGACGAGGCCCTGCAGACCGCCGGGTTCCTCCTGGTCACCGGCCACGGGGTCGACCCTGCGCTGCGCTCGGGCATCCGCGAGGCCGCCCGGGACTTCTTCCGGCTCCCGCCCGCCGACAAGGAGCCGTACGCGGTCAGGGTGGGCGGCCGTGGCTGGCTCGGCCCCGGCGCGGAGGCCAACGGCTACGCCGAGGGGACGCCGACCCCGCCGGACCTGAAGGAGTCCTGGTCCTTCGCGTCCGAGGACCCCACCGGCGATCCGGAGACCGACGCCGAGTGGTTCGTCCCGAACGTCTGGCCCGCGCAGGCGCCCCGGCTGCGCGCCCTGGTGACGGAGTACCTGGCCCGGATGCGCGTCCTCTCCGACCAGCTGCTGGAGCTGCTCGCCGCCGCGCTGGGCCAGGACACGGACTTCTTCACCCGGCACACCGGCCACCCCACCTGGGGGTTCAACATCAACTGGTATCCCGGCACCGACGTGGTCGGTGAGCCCCGGCCCGGCCAGTTCCGGATCGGCCCGCACACCGACTTCGGCACCGTGACGGTCCTGGACCGGCAGCAGGGCAAGGGCGGCCTCCAGGTCTTCACCGACGAGGGCGGCTGGCAGGACGCGCCCTTCGACCCCGACGCCTTCACCATCAACATCGGGGACCTCATGGCCCGCTGGACCGGCGACCGCTGGCGCTCCCGGGCGCCACCGCGTCCTCCCGCCCTCCGCCGACGCCCCGGCCGAGGAGCTGATGTCGCTGGTCTACTTCTACGAGTGCGACACCCGCACCCTCGTCGAGTCCGTCCCGGCCCCGGTGGGCCGGGTCGCGTACGGGCCGGTCGACTCGCACACGTACCTGCGCGCGAAACTGGACGCGATCACCGTCGGCTGATGCCGCCGGGAAGGCTCACACGCCCGCGTAGGAGTGCTTGCCGGTGATGAAGATGTTCACGCCGTAGTAGTTGAAGATGAAGCAGGCGAAGGCGAGAAGGGCCAGGTAGGCGGCCTTGCGGCCCTTCCAGCCGGCCGTGGCGCGGGCGTGCAGGTAGCAGGCGTAGACGACCCAGGTGATGAAGGACCAGGTCTCCTTGGGGTCCCAGCCCCAGTAGCGGCCCCAGGCGGCCTCGGCCCAGATCGCGCCGGCGATGATGGTGAAGGTCCACAGCGGGAAGACGGCCGCGTTGATCCGGTAGGCGAACTTGTCGAGGGAGGCCGCGGAGGGCAGCCGGGACATGGCGCCGGCCCAGGCGCCCTTGTCCTTGCGGCCCTGGGCCAGGCCCACCTCGTAGTGGTCCCGGAACAGGTACAGGAAGGTCGCGGTGGCGCCCAGGAAGAAGAACGCGCCCGAGATGATCGCGCACGAGACGTGGATCCACAGCCAGTACGAGTGCAGGGCCGGGACCAGCTGGTCGCTGTCGGTGTAGAGCACGGACACGGCCAGCCCGAGGTCCAGCAGCACGGCGGTGACCAGGAAGAGGCCGATCCAGCGGACGTTCTTGCGCAGTACGAGCAGGAGCAGGTACGCGGTGACCGCCGTGGCGCCGAAGGTGGTCGAGAACTCGTACATGTTGCCCCAGGGGGCACGCTGGACGGAGACGGCGCGGGCCACGACACCGGTGACGTGCAGCGCCCAGGCCAGCACGGTCAGGGAGATGGCGATCCGGCCGTACATGTCGCCCTGCTCGTCCTCGCCGGCCGCTCCGGGGCCGTCGGGGATGCCGCGGTCGCTCGCCGCGGTGCGGGTGACGACCTGGGGGCGGTCGAGGGTGGCGGTGCCGCCCTTGGCCGAGGCGCCGGTGACGGCCGGTCTACCGGCCCTCGCGGCCCCCGCCCCCGTTCCCACCGCCCCGGTCACCAGCGCGGCCGACTGGACGGCGACCTTGCTGCGGCTGCCGAACGTCCACTCGGCGATGTGTGCGAGGAACGCCAGCGTGTAGACGGCCATCGCGGAGTAGATCAGGTAGTTGCTGATGTGTGCGGCGTTCTCGTTGACCGCCGCGGCAGCGATGCTCACGCGCGGGCTCCTTCGTCGTCGGGCTGGGATTCCGCTGCGGGATCTGCGGATTCTGCTGGCTCTGCTGGCTCTGCTGGCTCTGCTGGCTCTTCGGGCGCCACCGGGGCCGTCGGCAGCAGGGCGTCCACCATGGTGCCGAGTTCGTCGGCGATACGGGCGGACTCGCTGCGGCCGAGGCCGGCCAGCTCGACGACGGTGACGCCGTCCTCGCCGCGCACCGCGCGCACCCAGATGCGGCGCCGCTGGATGAACAGCGAGCCGGCCAGGCCGAGGATCGCGGCGACGGCGCTGCCCAGCGCCCAGCCGGTGGCGGGTTGGTGGGTGACCTGGAACTGGGCGAAGGTCTTGACGCCGTCGAAGGTGATCGAGCCGGCGCCGTCGGGCAGCTTCATGGTCTCGCCGGGCAGCAGGTTGGCGGCGAGTTTGCTGCCCTTGCTGTCGGTGAACTGCTTCATCTTGGACTTGTCGAGCTGGTAGACGTTCTGCGGCAGCCCGGCGTCGACGCCGAGGTCACCGTGGTACGCGGTCAGCACCAGCACCGGGTAGCCGAGCGCCGGGAAGCCGGAGTGCGGGCCCTGGACCGTGTCGATCTGGTAGGTCGGGGTGAACAGCCCGCTGAAGCCCAGCTGGTCCTTCTCGCCGTTCTTGTCGCGGGCGTCGGGGACCTTGATCACACCGGTGGAGGTGAGGTTGGAGTCCGTCGGCAGGAAGGCCACGGCCCCCTTGTAGACCACCGACCCCTGGCCGTCCTTGACGGTAACGACCGGGGCGTAGCCGTGCCCGTTGAGGTAGACCTTCGAACCGGCGATCTCCAGTGGCTTGTTCACCTCGATCGACGACTTGTGCATCTTGCCGTCCGCGCCCTTCCAGTAGTGGATGTTGGCGCGGAAGGTGCGTGCGGAGCCGATGTCCGGGCCGCTGGTGGCGTACGAGGCGGTGAAGCTGTCCAGGTCGAAGCCGAAGGCGTTGAGGTCGTCGGTGCCGTAGAAGGAGCCGGGGGTGAAGTCGTCGTACGAGGTGGCGGTGTTGGTGAACGCGTCGCCCTCGACGACCAGCTTGCTGCCCTCGCCCTTCCACAACTGGCCGACCGCGAAGGAGATCAGCAGTCCGAAGAGCGCGATGTGGAAGAGCAGGTTTCCCGCCTCGCGCAGGAAGCCCTTCTCCGAGGCGACGGCGGAACCGCCGGCCGTCGTGCGGAACCGCCGCTTGCGCAGCACCTTGTTCGCGTCGGCCAGGACCGCGTCCGGTTCGGCGGCGGTGCGCCAGGTGGCGTACGCGGGCAGCCGGGTCAGGTTGCGCGGCGCGGCCGGGGGCTTGGCGCGGAGCTGGCCGACGAACTGCCAGCTGCGCGGGACGATGCAGCCGGCCAGGGAGATGAAGAGCAGGATGTAGATCGCCGAGAACCAGGGCGAGCTGTAGACGTGGAAGAGGCCGAGCTTCTCGTAGACGGGCGCGGCGGTGGTGTGCGCGTCCGCGAAGTCCTGCGCCTTGACCGCGTCGGTGCTGGTCTGCGGGATCAGTGAGCCGGGGATCGCGGCGAGCGACACCAGGAACAGCAGGATCAGCGCGACGCGCATCGAGGTCAGCTGCCGCCACGTCCAGCGCAGCCAGCCCCAGGCCTCGCGGCCGGTCCAGGCGGCCGCGCCGCCGAAACCCGGCTTGCGCACGCCGCCGAAGGAACCGGCCATGACCGTGCCCGCGTCCTCCTCCTGAGGGGCGGTGGACAGTTGCGCGCCGGCCGCGCCGAGCTCTTTCTCGTCGGTCGTGCTCATGGATCAGATCCCTGGGGTGAAGCCGGAAGACCAGATCTGCATCTGGTACACGATGTGGTCCCAAACGCCCGTGAGGAGCAGCACACCGACGGCGACCAGCATGCCGCCGCCGATCCGCATGACCCACACATAGTGACGCTTGACCCAGCCGAACGCGCCGAGCGCGCGGCGGAAGGCGACCGCGGCCAGTATGAACGGCACGCCGAGACCGAGGCAGTAGAAGAAGGTGAGCAGCGCCCCGCGCGCCGCGCTGGCCTCGCTGAAGGCCAGGGTGTTGACGGCGCCGAGCGTCGGGCCGATGCAGGGTGTCCAGCCGATGCCGAAGAGCACACCGAGCAGCGGGGCCCCGGCCAGGCCCATCGCGGGCCGCCGGTGGAACCGGAACTCGCGCTGGGTGAGACCGCCGACCACGCCCATGAAGGCCAGGCCCATGACGATGGTGAGCGCGCCGAGGACCTTGGTGATGATCTCCTTGTGCTCCTGCAGCGTCCAGCCGAAGTTGCCGAACAGCGCGCCCCCGGAGACGAAGACGGCGGTGAAGCCGAGGACGAACAGCGAGGCCCCGGCCACCATCCGGCCGCGCTTGGCCTCGGCCAGGTCGGTGCCGGTGACCCCGGTCACGTACGAGAGGTAGCCCGGTACGAGCGGCAGCACGCAGGGCGAGAAGAACGAGACCAGCCCGCCGAGCAGCGCGATCGGCACGGCGGCCAGCAGCGCGCCGCTGAGCACGGTGTGGTTGACGTCGCCGGCGGCGGCGAGTGCGGTCACGCCGGTTGTCACGTCACTTCTCCGCGATCACGGGGGCGAGCGCCTTGCGCAGTTTGGCCTCGCTGAGCGGGGTCAGGGCGCGCACCGCGATTTTGCCCTCGCGGTCGAGAATGATCGTGGTGGGGATGGCCTGCGGGTTGAGGCTGCCCTTCGGGAAACGCAGCAGCAGCCTGCCCGCGGGGTCGTACAGGCTCGGGTAGCCGACCTTGAACTCCTTCTCGAAGGCCTTGGCCTGCGCGGTCTGGAGGTCACGGGTGTTGATCCCGATGAACTGGACGCCCTTGGACTTGGTGTCGTCGGCGACGGTCACGAGGTTCTTGGCCTCGGCCCGGCAGGGCGAGCACCACGATCCCCAGATGTTGAGGACGACGATCTTGCCCCGGTAGTCGGCCACGTCCAGCGTGTCGCCGTCCACGGTCTTGCCGCTCAGCGTGGGTGCCGCCTGCCGGTGACCCTGCTTCACGGCCGTGATCTCACCGGTGCCGCTGACGAAGTTGGTGCCGCTGCCGGAGGAGGACGAGCTCGCGCTCGACGAGCACGCGGTGGCCGTCAGCGCGAGCGCGGCGGCTCCGGCGAGCACGGCGGCACTGCGGAGAGAACTCATGTGAAAAGTTTCGCATGGGGTGCCGGGCGATCTTACGCACCCCCGACACCTTTACCGAAAGCGGCAAACGCCCCACATAAGCGTGGCGTCACGACCGCACTGCGGAGACCCGCCGGAAGGAACGTTTCTGCCGACGCTCCGCCGCCAGGAAACGAGCCCACCCCTCCACCGGCGCCTCCCCGGGCAGGAGCGTACGGAGCCTCGCCAGCACCGCCGGATCCTGCGCGTCCAGCCAGTCCACGAACTGCCGGAAGGACACCAGCCGGACGTCGTCGTGATCCGCGATCAGCTTCAGCGCGTCCTCGACGGCGTTCATGTAGATCCCCCCGTTCCACTCCTCGAAGTGGTTGCCGACGAACAGCGGTGCCCGGTTGGTCTCGTACGCCCGCCGGAAGCCGGAGACATACGTCTCGCGCGCCTGCCGTTCCCAGCCCGGGTAGTTGCGCGGGTCACTGCGGGTGGCCCGCACCGACTGGTTGGCCAGCATGTTGTAGTCCATCGACAGCACCTCGAAGCCGCGCCCGGGGAAGGGCAGCGCCTGGAGCGGCAGGTCCCACAGCCCGTGGGTGCGGTCCGGCCAGGTCTGGGTGCCGCCGGGCGAGCTGGTGTCGTACCGCCAGCCGAGCCGGGCGGCGACCGGGAGCAGGTTGCGCTGGCCGAGCAGACAGGGGGTGCGGGCGCCGGTCAGCTCCCTGCGGTAGTCGAACGGCAGCGGTTCGAGGTCCTGGAAGCCGGTGCTGGTGCGCCAGGTCTCGACGAAGCCGATCGCCTGCTCGATCTCGCTGTGCCAGTCCTGCGGAGACCAGCGGCCGACCGAGCCGGAGCCGTCGCAGAAGTGCCCGTTGAAGTGGGTGCCGATCTCGTGCCCCTCCAGCCAGGCCAGCCGTACCTGTCGCAGGGTGGCCCGGATGTGGTCGTCGGTGAGATAGCCGATCGCGGAGGCGCCGACGGGGTTGCGGGGCGGCCGGTAGTGGTGCCGCCTGGACTCGGGGAGCAGATAGATCCCGGAGAGGAAGAAGGTCATCGTCGCGCCGTGATCGGCGGCCAGCTTACGGAAGCGCGCGAACAGCCCGGTGTCCAGTTCCCCCGCCCCGTCCCAGGAGAAGATCACGAACTGCGGCGGCTTCTCCCCCGGCTCCATCGGCTCGGGCGGCGGGGGCTGGTGCGGCTGGGGGCCCGTGTCGGCGGTCGAGCCGTCGCCGATCAGCCGGACGGGCGGACGGTGCGGGCGGCCCGGCCGGTGCGGCGGCCGCGGCCCGGCCGGCTCGTGCGGTCCGGGCGCCGGACGCCCCTCGGGGCGCCGCGCCGGTCCTCTCGTCAGACCGAAGACGGCCGCGCCACCCGCCCCGGCCGCCGCCGCGGCCAGGCCCACCATCCCTCGTCGGCTGATGTCGCGCATGCGCACCCCGTCCGTGCTCGCTCACCACTGCCCTTCTCTGCCGTCCATAAAATATGAACAACTGATTAGATGCCGTGACAAACACGGAGGTTCCTGCCCAATGGGCCGGATTCACGCATACGGATCAGCCCCGGACAGGACGAGGCGGGGCCGGGGCGGGGCGGGGCCGATTGCCGGGGGCGGGGCCGGGTGCCGGGGGCGGGGCCGGGTGCCGGGGAGGGCGGGGCCGGGCCGGGTGCCGGGGCCGGGCAGAGCTACGCCCCGAAGCCCTTCGAGCCGCCCTTGACCGGCTTCGCCCCCGCGAGGAGATGCGCCGGCACCAGGTCGCGGGCCGGCTCGCTGTAGCCGACCGCCACGATCCGGTCGTCCTCGTACGTGAACGAGGTGAGCGAGGCCAGGGTGCACTGCCGCTTGCGCGGGTCGTGCCACAGCCGCCGCCGCTCCACGAAGCTGCGGACGATCCAGATCGGCAGCTGATGGCTCACGCACACCGCCTCGTGCCCGCGCGCCGCGTCCCTGGCCGCGTCCAGGGCGCCCTTCATCCGCACGACCTGCTCGACGTACGGCTCACCCCAGCTCGGCTTGAACGGGTTGACCAGGTGCTTCCAGTTGCCCGGGTTCTTCAGAGCACCGTCGCCGACGCCGAAGGTCTTGCCCTGGAAGACGTTCTCCGCCTCGATCAGCCGCTCGTCGGTCGCCGTCTCCAGGCCCAGGACGGCCGCGATCGGCGCCGCCGTCTCCTGCGCCCGCTCCAGCGGCGACGCCACGACCCGCGTGATGTCCCGGCCGGCCAGATGCTCCGCGACCCGGTCGGCCATCTTCCGGCCCAGGTCGGACAGGTGGTAGCCGGACAGACGTCCGTACAGCACGCCGGACGGGTTCTCGACCTCGCCGTGACGCATCAGGTGGACGACGGTGATCTCACTCATACCGATGCCTCCGCGGCAGCTCGGGCCGCGGCGGGCAGCGCCGCAGCGATGCGCTCCACCGCGGCGGTGTCGTGCGCCGACGACACGAACCAGGACTCGAAGGCCGACGGCGGCAGATACACGCCCTGCGCCAGCATCGAGTGGAAGAAACCGTTGAACCGGAAGGCCTCCTGGCCCCGGGCCTGGTCGTAGTCGGTGACCGCGCCCTCGGTGAAGAAGACCGAGAACATGTTCCCGGCCGTCTGCAGCCGGTGCGCCACGCCCTCCTTGCTCAGCGCCTCGCTCACCAGCCCCGACACCTCCGCGGCGACCCGGTCCACGGTCGCGTACACCGCGTCGTCGAGCAGCCGCAGCTGCGCCAGGCCGGCGGCCGTCGCCACCGGGTTACCGGACAGCGTGCCCGCCTGGTAGACCGGCCCGGCGGGGGCCAGGTGCCCCATCACGTCGGCCCGGCCGCCGAAGGCCGCGGCCGGGAACCCGCCGCCCATCACCTTGCCGAAGGTCATGAGGTCCGGGCGGACCCCGTCGATCCCGTACCAGCCCGCCCTGGACACCCGGAAACCGGTCATGACCTCGTCGGAGATGTACAGCGCGCCGTTGTCGCGGCACAGCTGCGCCAGCCCGGCGTTGAACCCGGGCAGCGGCGGCACCACGCCCATGTTCCCCGGCGACGCCTCGGTGATCACACAGGCGATCTCGCCGGGGTGCGCGGCGAAGGCCGCCCGGACGGCTTCGAGGTCGTTGTACGGCAGTACGACCGTGTCGCCCGCCTGCGCCCCCGTCACCCCCGGGGAGTCCGGCAACCCGAACGTGGCAACCCCGGAACCCGCGGCGGCCAGCAGCGCGTCCACATGACCGTGGTAGCACCCCGCGAACTTGACCACCTTCGCCCGGCCCGTGAAGCCGCGCGCCAGCCGGATCGCCGACATCGTCGCCTCGGTCCCCGACGACACCAGCCGCACCTGCTCCACCGGCGCGACCCTGGCCACGATCTCCTCGGCCAGCTCCACCTCGCCCTCACCCGGCGTCCCGAAGGACGTACCGCGAGCGACCGCCGCCTGCACGGCCCCGATCACCTCGGGGTGCGCGTGGCCGAGGATCATCGGTCCCCACGAGCAGACAAGATCGACATACTCCCGTCCGTCCGCATCCGTCAGGTACGGACCGGTACCGGACACCATGAACCGGGGCGTACCGCCCACCGCCCTGAACGCCCGGACCGGCGAGTTCACGCCTCCCGGGGTGACAGCCGCAGCTCGGTCGAACAGGGTCTGAGAAACTGGCGCTTCGTATGCGTACGGATAGCTCACAAGCACATGCTCTCAAACGCTGGAGGCTGTGAGCGGGCGCGGTCAGGTCTCGACCGTGCATCTGAGACGATGATCGGGTTGCGCGGTTGGGTCTGCGAATGGTCGGGTAGTGACATGCAGCGCGGTGACGAGCTGGGCGAAGGTGCGAACGACGAGCCCGAACCTGCCCGCCCCACCGGCCGCCGTCGCCGGCCGTCAGCCGATCGCGAACAAGCCGCAGCACAGAGTGGGAGCAGGGGTGGCCGAGTGGGGGTGACCTACAAGTACTTCGGTGCGCCGGACGGAGCGACGGCCGCGCGCGTCCCCATATCGATGCGCCCCGAGGAACTGGGCGGCGACGAGCTCGGCCAGGGCATGTACACCAAGGTCAAGCCGGAGACCATGGCCGCGATGGTCCTCACCGGCATCGAAGGCATACCCCCGGCGAAGGTCCCGCCCCTCGAACTGGTCGTGCTGCATCCCGACTACGCCGTCGTCAAGCTGCCGATATCCGTCGTCGAGCCCCTCCGCAAGGCCGACGAGGAGTCCCTCGGCGCCGCCGCCTTCATCTGGTCCACGGTCCCCGACCGCCGCGGCCCCCGGGACGCCTTCGTGATCTACGAGATGCTCCACGAATGGCAGGACTTCGCCCAGCGCTGCCACGAGTCCGGCCACCAGCTGTACTGCCTGGTCTGGCCGTGACCTGTGGGTTCGTCTGAGTTGATCGTTTAGGGGGCCGTCCAAGCGGCAGCCCGGGAGGGCCCGCTTCAGGCCGCCGGGGCACATTGCGGGCACACGGCCCGGGAAGCTCCCTCCGCACCCGTCAGGGCAAGGGCTTGATCGATGGCCCGACGGGTCCGGGCGGCGCTCGCGGGCATGACGTGGGTGTACGTCCGCAGCGTGAAGCCGGGGCCGGAGTGGCCCACGTACCCGGCGAGCGCCTTGACCGTCTCCCCGGCGTCCAGCAGCACCGAGGCGTACGCGTGCCGGAGCGCGTGCGTCCCGTCGTCGGGCGCGGCAGCGAAGTACTGCGAGCCGGAGGTACGGGGCGGGATCACCCCGGCCGCGACGAGCGCTCCTTTCCGGTCACCCTGGCTGAAGACACTGCGGTACGCGGCTCTCTGTCCGCCGTCCCCCAGGGCAGGGTGATCGCCACGGGCGGGAACTCCTTGATGTGGGCCCTCAGCTCCTTGGCGACGCCGGGTGACATCGGCACGGACCGGATCCGGTTGCCCTTGGGTAGGGCGAAGACCAGCTTGTTCTTCACGATCCGTATCTGCGGTTTACAAAGAACGCCTGGAGCCCAAGTGGCGCGACTACCAAATGGGATACGGCGAAGAACTGGGAGATACCTGGACCTCGATTCGGCGATCACCTACCTCCAGGAAATCTGGAGTGACGCCATCGGGGTCGCCAACGGGGCGATGTTAGTATTCGATGAACACGCGCAGATCGAAGCGTTTGGACTACCCGGAGAGCCCGGAAACCCAGAGATTATCGAGCACTTTGCAGATCGGATCGTGACGAGCTACGAAGACCTTCTCGACTGGGCAGGCGATATTCGAGAAACTGTTTTCCCTTCGAGCATGAAGAGAGCCTATCAGAATAATCGAAGGCGTCCCAGTAATCTTGGTGCAACCAAACCCTCAGCCCGTCACATTTTCTCTTACACTCATATTGATCACAAATGACGAAGTCATGGGGGCTTTCAGTAGAGAAATCGAGCGTCTTCAACCATAACCGGGGCCGTAACCCAGCTTGTCTAATCCTGTGATACTTCCCGCTGGTTACCCCCGTTGGTCAGCACCTCGCTCTTGCTCGTTATTGACACGTCCGATCCGGAAGGCCCTCCACTGTTTTGCTGCGGCGAGCATGTTGCTGGTCCAGGTGTCGGGGTCTACGCCTGCGATCTCTTCCCAGACGCGTGCGTTTGCCTCGGCGAAGGCGTCCACGGCCAATGGACTGGCTGTGCTCCAAGCAGGAATCTGAGCCGCCCAAGTCTCAGCATGGCCCGGGGCATGACCACCTGCTGCAATGAGCCAGACGACCCAGTAGGCCGCGTCGAGCCAGGCCGCCCCGCGCGTGGCCCAGCCCCAGTCGACGATGTGCGCACAATCCGCGACCAGCAGATTGTGGTTGTTCAGATCCGTGTGCAGCAGGCTGTCACCCGCGAAGTACTCCAGTACGGCCGGGTCGTCAACGTATGAAGCAAGTCGTTGTTCAGCGAGACGCAGGGGGATGTCCGGGCACGGAATGTCCGCGAGCTGCCGCAGGGCGCGGGCGACCTCGGGCAGGTCTGGGGAATCGGGAGCGTAGTCGGCGTGGTGGCCTTCAACGGCCTCGAAGCCAAGGACGTTCCAGCCACCGGTATCGAAGTGCCACAGCAGGCGCGGGGCGAGCGGGACGACGTACGAATTGATGTCGGCTTCCCGCTGTTGCGTCCATACCCAACGGTGGTCGCTGCGTAGGCCCTTGAGGAAGAAGGTGCCGGTAGCGGTGTGCACGCGTGCGGACAGCGCGCTGTTCAGCCCGGCGGAAACGGTCTCCGCCTTGAGGATCGAGCCCGCTTGGGCTTCGACGGCGGCGCGGACGGGCTCGGGCAGGTCGTCGAAGGAGACCAGTGTCGTTGCCATGGCAGCAGACTCTCAGAAGCGGAGGGACGCAGGGGCCCTCTGCCGCCGGCAACGCCAGAGGGCCCCCGCCGTGGTCGGTTACTGGTACGGGTTGTCGTCGCCGCAGCCGGGCAGCGCCAGCTCGCCGAATGACTCCAGGTCGTCCAGAAGGACGACCTCCTCGTCCGTCTCGGCAGGCCGGATCGGTGCGATCTCTACCAGAACAGCCGTCATGGTCAGCTCCTTGTCTCTGTGTGCTGGCAGTAACTCGCGAGTGGTGCCTCCGCCTCCTGGTAGGCCTTCGCCAGCGGCCTGCAGACCCGGCAGGTGCCGGACAGCTGGCAGCCGGAGCAGCCACCGGTGCGAAGCATGAGGGAGTCGGCGATGTCGCCCAGTCGGGCGAGGCCTTGGACTCCTTCGGTCATGAGCGGGATCTGCCGGTCGCGGCCGACCTTGCAGATGCTGGCCATGCCGAGCGGGTCGACGTGGAAGAACGTGTGGCCGGCTGGACAGCCACTGAAGATCTCACCCTTGTTGAGGTAGCCGGGAGCCTGCGCGGCCAGGGTCTCGCCGGTGCCGAAGTAGGTGGGCGAGATGTTGGCGTACTCCTTGGTGCGCGCGCCGAAGCGCTCGGCCATGGCGCGCATCTGGTTGGTCTCGTGAGCGTTGTGCTTCGTGATGATCAGTGCCAGTTCCAACGGGATGCCCGCCTCGTGAGCTGCGGCCAGGCCCCTCTGCACCATCCGAAACGCACCCTTTCGCTGGGTGAGGGCGTCGACGCTGTCGGCGGTCGCGCCGTAGATGGATACCGTGACCTTGCTCGGCCGCAGTCCCGAGAAGAGGTCGAGCATCTGCGGGCGTGCGAGGCGGGAGCCGTTGGTCAGGACCTCGATCATGATGCCCAGCTCGTACGCGAGGGCGTAGGTGTCGGCGAAGTGCTGGTCGATCATCGGCTCGCCGCCCGTGAGCTGAAGCCACAGCACACCCGCGTCACGCAGGACGTGCAGCAGCCGGACCTTGTCCTCCCAGGCCAGGCCCTGGAATTCCTTCAGCCCGAGATAGCAGTGCTCGCAGGCGAAGTTGCAGCCCTTGTTGATCTCGTAGGAGGCGCGGCCGTACCCGTGCGGGGAGGGCGTACGGATCAGCACTGTCCCCGATACCGGGCGCCCCGCGAGGTCGACTCCCCAGGCCCGATGGACGTGCTCGACAAGCCAAGCAGGGCACGCCTCATCGTTCTCGGCCGTGCTCTCAAGCTCCTTGTACTTGTTGAAGGGGACCTTCAGCCCTGACGGGCTGCCGGGCCGGAGGACGAGGTGACTGTCCAGGAACGGGCTGGCAATGACTTCATGCACGATGGCTCCTAGAGACCAGGACGGTGTGGGTGTCGCTCGACACTGGCGGTTCCGAAGAAAAGGCGGCCGGCCTCCAGCCCCCGGTCGAGATAGCCGTCAACGTCGGACATGCTGCTGGTCCGGGCGAGCAGATCGAGGCCGACGAGCACCGCCACGTCCGGCCGCGACAGCAGCGACCGGACCCACCGGGGATGAGCGGGAAGACGGAGCCCATAGCGGGCCTCTTGCGGCCGGAGCACCACCAGCGAGCCCGGATGGACGGACAGGCATGGCCCCAGGTCGGGCACGGCCTCGTCGGAGTTGCCCATACCGAGCCCAGCGGCGAAGGCCCGCATGCGCTGCTCCACGTTCCGGCCAGTGCCTTCCGCACCGCGCACCGGAGCATGCGCAACGAGAACCATCCCCACCGGAGCGTCTGCTGGATCGCGACCGATCCAGGTGAACGCACTCAGCGATGCCAGCAGACCGAGGGAGACGTACGTGTCCTGCCGCGACGGTCCGGTCAGCATGCGACCGCCCCCGCGGTCCAGCCGGCATCAGGCTTGAGCATGAAGTCGCACCACACGGTCTTGCCACGTGGTCCCTCAACGACACCCCAGTCATCAGAGAGCACGTCGACCAGGAGCAGACCGCGACCAGAGGTGTCCTCGAACCGTGCCGTCCGCTGTACCGGAAGCCCACCACCTTGGTCTTCCACCTCCACACGCAGGCGCTGGGTCCACGCGAGAATTCGAAGGGTGAAGCCGCTCTTTGGGGCAGCCGCATGCACGATGGCGTTGGTGCCCAGTTCGCTGACGCACAGCCGGATGTCGCCGGCCCGCTGCGTGATGCCCCACCGAGCCGCAGTGTCCGTCGCGAAGCGCCGGGCCTCAGCCACGGCGGTCGGGTAGGGAGCGAAGGAGCGCTTGTCGGATCCGAGCGGACTCCCGTCATCCACCCCGTCTTGCAACATCGTCATTCGACCGGTTCCTGCCTCTGCGAAGAAGCGAGCGAGCATGTCGCGAACTCGTCGCCCTGGACGGCGACTCCGAGTCAACTACCGGGCACGGACGATGAGGAGCTGCCAGGCTGTAGACCACATGTAGGCCCGCGTAGGCCAGCCAGGAGGTGGGCATCGTGACGGACAACGGAAGCGTCGGCGCGACCATCAAGGCCTCACGTACCGCTCTGGGATGGAGCCAGCAACGGCTTGCCCGCGAACTGGGCGTGGCCGAAGGACGCGGCCCGCGCGGCCTGGACCGTGGATCGGTCTATCGCTGGGAGCGCGGCACCCGGGTGCCTGATTACTGGATGCCGTGGCTGAAACAGGTCCTCAAAATGGAAGGGCCGCTGTCCGCACCGGCAGACGAGGATCGGGGCAACGGCACCTACGCGCCCGGAGATACCGTGATCTCAGTCATCCAGTTGGGAAGGAGCGACGTGGAGCGTCGGCAGTTCCTTGCAGCCTCCAGCGCCTACGCGCTCACCGCCTTGGCGCTCCCCGACTTGGACAGCATCACCCGCCGCACCCGCACGGCCGCCGCAGGGGCGGTGAGAGTCGGTACGGGCGAGGTCGCGGCCGTACGGCACATGGCCAAGGTGCTCGGCGACGCCGCCTCAGAACTCGGCGGCGGCCACGCACGCTATCTTGCCGTCCGCTACCTCACCGACGACGTAGCCCCCTGGCTGAGCGGCAACTACACAGAAGCCACCGGGCGAGGACTGTTCGCCGCCACCTCTCAGCTCGTCCACCTCGCCGGCTGGATGGCCCAGGACGAGGGCAACCAGGGCATGGCCCAGCAGTACTACGCCCACTCCTACCGCCTGGCCGCCGAAGCCGGAGACGCCGAACTGTCCGCCACCGCCCTGCGCGGCATGGCCGTCCAGGCAATCGACCTCGGCTACCGAGCCGCAGCGGTCCGCATCGCCGAGGAATGCGTACGCTTCGCCCGCCACCTCAACCACCCACGCGCCATCGCCTACTACAACGCCACCCTCGCCAACGCCGCCGCCCTCGACGGCGACCGGCGCACCGCCACCCGCCACCTCGCCCTCTCACAAACGGCCATCGAACGCACCCCGTCCGCGCCGGGCGAGTCCTGGGCAGCCCACTACAGCCCAGGACGCTGGGCCCACGAATCCGGCATGATCCTCGCCGGCCTCGGCGACCTCGACGCCGCCGAGGAACATCTCCACCACGCCCTGGACATCCACGGCCTGGACCGCCGCCGCACCCGCGCGATCGTGCTCGCCGACCTCGGACAGGTCCACCTGCGACGTGACGACGCCAGCGCCGCAATCGCCTCCTGGAACGAATTCCTCGACTGCGCCGACGGCGTCCGGTCCGTAAAGGTCCAGGACGCCGTACAGGACATGCGCGCCCGCCTCAGCCGCGTCAAAAGCCTGCCGGAAGCGGATGAGCTCGATGAACGTGCCGCGAGCTTCTGACCGACACCGCCAACCCCTGCTACCGGACTTCACGCCGACGCGATGTGGAGCGCGGAAATACGGGAGTGCGCTGCCGAGTCCAGGATCTGCGCTGGACCTGGCGTTGCAAGCAGCGGAAGTGGAGGCGTGGGACCCGACGACCGGTGAGGCGTTGGTAGTCGACCCCCGGCGCGGCGCAATGCGTCGGGTCACGGATCATGTGGACTTCTCTCACTTGGAGCGGGCAGACCAGATCGTCGCTGTAATTCCCGGAGGCGGATGGCGCGTCTTCTGGGAGGACGAAGGACCCGGCAGGAGTCCGCGTGAGGCGCGTTCCTGGTGCTCGGTTTCCGGGATCGCGGTCTCCCGCATCACGACTTCTTCTTCATCTTGGAGGATCTCACCTTGTCGGGCATGCACAAACCGCCGGTGCGATGCTCATTCCCCGTCGTAGAGCCGCTCCAGATCAATAAGTTGGATAACAGGGGTGTGTTCGGCGAGGGCGCGGAGTTCGTCGGTGAAGCCCGCTCCGCTGAAGCAGAGCAGGCGGGTATCGGCGGCCTGCACACCGTTGCGCGCACGCAGCAGAGTGCGGATGTGCTCCAGTCGGCGCAGGTGCCCCAGCCCCATGACGTCGTTCCACTTGGCTTCGCCGATGGCCAGGAGGGATTCGCGGCCGTCCTCATCCCGCCCGAAGACCACCAGGTCGAGCTCGTGGCTGGTCTTTGCGGCCGGGTCGGGAACCGTTCCGGACTCCACGCGACTGCGGTGACCGCCGAGAGTGCCGGGATCTGCGTACCAGCGAGTCCAAGTGCGGCACACCTGCTCGAAGTGCGGGCCGACGACCTTGCTGCGGAACGTGACCTGGGACCGTTCCCACACAGCGGGGGCCCGACCAGGGCGCTCCAGGTCGCTCCACTCGGGGCGCATCAGGGCGTGGTAGAAGGTCAGGATCGGCTCGGCGATGCGATAGGCGGAGCGTTTGCCGTGGAAGGCGTCGGGCTCACGAACGATCATGCCCGTGTCCTCCAGCACGGTGAGCGCGTGCCCCAGGTCGGTGGACTTGCGCTCCAGGTAGCCCGCGATGCCGCCGCGGGTGTGGTTGCCCTGGGCGATGGCGGCCAGCACCCCGTGGTACAGAGCGGTGTCGCGCAGATCCGGTTCCTCCGCGAGCAGAAAGCGGGCCTCCCGGAACAGAGGACGACCGGGGTTCAGGACGTTCCGCAGCACCCAGGGGCCGAAGTCGTCCAGGTCGACGGGCGCGTCCCCGAGGACGAACTCACGCCCATAAGCAGGGGTACCCCCGACCACGGAGTTGACCAACAACGCCAGGCGGCGGTCGGTCAGGCCCCAGAACTGAGCGGCCAAGCGGAAATCCAGGGTAGGCACCACCAACTCCAGGCTGGCACGGCCACGCAGCGGCGCCGTACCCGAAAGCAGACTCCCCATGAACGACAGCGCCGACCCGCACAACAGCAGCCGCACCGGCCCGACTTCGCGACGTGCCTGCGGCCCCAGTGCCCGCTGCAACAGAGACGGCAACTCAGGTGACGCCTTCGCCAGGAACGGAAACTCGTCCAGCACCACCACCAACGGCCGCCCGCCCGGGGCGGCCAGCGACATCAGGACCTCGACCGCCTCCTCCCAGTGCGCGAACCTGAAGGGCGCCCGCCGCTCCTGGAACCGGGCGAGGGCCGCCCCGAACTGGCGCAACGACTCAGCCTCGGTAGCCTCGCTCGCGGCGAAGAAGAAGCCTCCCTCCGCCCGGCACAATCCGTCGAGCAGGAACGTCTTCCCCTGCCTCCGACGCCCCGACACCACCCCGAGTGTCGCCTCAGAACCCGAGTACGAGGCGAACCGGACCAGCTCCGACCACTCGAAGTCCCGATCGAACATCCCAGCCGGCTTGCCCACCACGTACCTCCGAGTTCAATGATAACCACGTCTATTATACGTAGGCTCATCATTGATCGAGGGTCGCCACGCACCGTGCCGAAACCTCTGCTCAGGCAGGGAACCGGCGGCATGGGAGTGCGCCTCTACGATGCCGGCACGGGCGCTGCCAGCAGCATGCTGCTGGTCCACCCCGCGCCGGAGCTTGACGTACCCGTCCTCCCTGTCGAGGGTCCGCGCCGGCCGCTCGGATGGATCTCCCACTGCATGCGTCCGGCCCCTCTCGACACGAGGATTCCAGCATCTCAGCTCCCCCTCCGTGGACGCAGGGCGTCGAGGCGTGTGGCGGGGCGCTGACCCGCGGCCGGGCGCAGGTGCCTGGTCCGGGCCGGACCTGGCTGCCCTGCCGGGCCGGCTCTACTCGGGGGTCAGGTAGGTGTGGAAGACGTTCTCCGGGTCGTACCGGGCCTTCAGGTCGGCCAGGCGCTGCCAGTCGGCCGGGGTGAAGGAGCCGCGGGCGCGGGAGGGGTCGGCGGTGAGGTCGGCCTCGGCTATGTAGTGGCCGGTGCCGAGGGGGGCGACGGCATGCATGGTGTCCCGTAGCCAGCCGGTGTTGGCGGCGTCCGCGGCCGGGTCGTCCCAGATCGCGTAGGGGACGGCATAGCTGGTCCCGAGTACGGAGAAGGCGATGTCGTGCGCGCCGGCCTCGGTGGGTGAGACGGGGGTGACGGGGGCGAGGACGAGGGACTTGTCCGAGGGGGCGTGGGCGACGGCGTCGGCGAGGGGCGGGAGGAGGGTGGCGTAGTCGGCGTCGGACCACAGGGTGTCGGCGGCGCAGTGGTGTTCGGCGGGCCAGAGCGGGCCGGAGAGCTCGTAGAGGTCCTCGTACGAGGTGGGCAGGTCGGTCCCGTGCGAGAGGGCGCGGTCGGCGAGGGGGCAGTCGTGCAGGGGGCGCAGGGCGCGGGCCGCCTCCTCGGGGGTGCCGCAGAAGGCGGTGGCGGCGACGGTGACGGCCTTGGGCCGCGGTGCGCGCGGGGCGGCCGTGTGCGTCTGCGCGTCGGGCGGCGCGGTGGCCAGCAGGTAGGAGAGTTCGACGGCCGGGGGGAGGTCGGCCGCGGCCTCGGTGGCCCAGTCGACGACCGGGCCCAGTTCGTTCAGCGGAAAGGTCCAGGTGGTCGACAGGATGCCCGCGGGACGGCGGTGGAGGCCGAGGCGGAAGGCGGTGACGACGGCGAAGAAGCCCGGGCCCGCGCCGCGCGCGGCCCAGAAGAGGTCGGGGTTCTGCTGGGTGTCGCAGGTGACGACGTCGCCGTCGGCGGTCACGGCCTCGATCTGCTGGACGCTGACGCAGGCCGGCCCCAACGCCGGGGAGTTCCAGCCGAGTCCGCCGCTGAGGAGGTATCCGCCCAGGGCCACCGACCCGCAGTGCCCGGCAGGGAACGCCAGCTCGTACGGGGCCAGTTCGCGGACCAGGGCGCGGCCGGTGAAACCGGGCTGGACGGTGGCCGTCGCGGAGGACGGGTCGACGGAGCAGCCGCGGAGCCCGGACACGTCGATGAGCATGCCGCCGTCGCGCAGCGGGGAGCCGCACCAGCTGTGGCCGCCGGCCCGTACGGCGACGCGCAGGCCGACGGAGCGGGCCGTTCTGACGGCCGCCACCACGTCGGCCTGCGAGGCGGCGCGCACGATGACGTCGGGGAAGCGCTCCGGCTTGAGGCCGTTCCAGAGCATCTCCGCCCAGGTCTCCGCGTACCCGGGGTCGCCCCGGCGGAAGGTCTGCTCGGCGATCCTCGTTTCGATGCGCATCAGAACCTCGGCCTAGTGGGTGGTCAGCGCGAAAATGGTGATGAGCACCGCCCAGCACAGGACCACGAGCGCCGTGCCCGCCAACTGGACGCGTACCGTGCGGGCTCTGCCGGGCACCAGCCAGAAGGCCAGCAGCCGGTTCACCAGGGGCATGAGCAGCCAGGTCAGGACGCTGACGCTCAGGATGTTGCCGAAGAACAGGGCCAGGTAACCGGGGACGCTCAGGTCGTTGAACACATGACCGGCGGTCAGATTCAGAACCATGACGGTGGGATAGAGCGCCAGCACCACGGACATGGCCTGTTTCCAGTTGGGCGGGGCCGTGTCCTTCGCGTCGTCGCCGAAACGGAACCAGCCGCTGAAGGACGACCCGATCTTGCGTACGTCGTACGAGGAGAAGTAGTCGCGTCCCTCGCGCAGAAGGCCGGTGCGGGAGTCGGACGCGAGCCAGTCGTCGAGGTGTTCGCGGGTGTCGAAGCGGAAGACGACGACCCAGTGGTCCTGAATTCCCTCGACGGGCCGGAAGAGCTCCGTCCCCATGTAACCCGGGAATCCCTCCTGCGCCCTGCTGACCTTGTCCTGCCAGCGCTCGAACTCCCTTTCGCGGCCCGGCCGTACGTCATGGGCGACGACCGCGGTGACGGCCGTGTCCCGCGAGGGCGGCGGCGGCCCACCGGCGAGTACCTCCTGCGTGGGGGCCTGTTCCAGCAACGAACGGCCCTCGGTGAGCAGTTCGCGGCGGGCGCCGGAGTCCAGCCAGGCGGTCAGCTGGTCGACGCGGGCGAAGCGGAACACCACCACCCATTCGCGCTCGTCGCCGGAGTCCGGCGGATACACCTCCGTGGCCTCGAACCCGTCGAAATCCCGCACGACCCGGTTCGTTTTCTCCTGCCAGAGCCGGTACTCCTCGTCGTGGCCGTCCCTCACCTTCTGGGAGGTCACGACGGTCGCGCTGTCACCGACCGGAGCACGGCTTGCACGGGTACTCATACGGAGTAGTCTAGTACATAAGGTAGTTACCGCCACAAATGGGACATTTAAGCGACATTGCTGAGTGGAGGTTGCCGACATGGGCCACACGGAGTTCCTGACCGAAGCCGTACGGCTGGCCACCGAGTCCGTCGAGAACGGCTGGGGCGGTCCGTTCGGCGCGGTGATCACTCGTGACGGCGACATCGTCGCCCGCGGACAGAATCGCGTACTCCTGACCGGAGACCCCACCGCCCATGCCGAAGTGGAGACCATCCGCAAGGCAGTTGCGACCCTCAACCCGGAGGCGCCGTCCATCTCGGAGGAGCACCAGAACGAGAGCACGCTGACCTACGTGCCCCGTCCCGAGGGCTCCCCCGACCCGGTGGCCGAGCGGGCCCGGATGCTGATGGGCTGCTCGATCTACATCAGCGGCGCTCCCTGCCCGATGTGCATGAGCGCCATCTACTGGTCGCGGCTCGAAGCGGTGTACTACAGCTGCGACTTGAAGGCGACCCGTGAGATCGGCTTCGACGACGCGTACCAGTACGAGGACTTCGAGAAGCCCCTCGACCAGCGCCGGATCCCGGTCGAGCAGATCCACCCCGAGCTGGGCGCCATGGCCTACCAGGCCTGGACGGACAAGAAGGACCGGCATCCGTACTGAGTGCTGACGGGCCTACCGGGCGACGGCCTCCTGCGCGGGCCCGACCGCCGGCTCCGCCGGGAGACCGCCGGGGCCGGCGGCCAGCTCGCGGACGACCGCCATGTCGCTGAAGGGGAACAGCTCCTCGCCGATGATCTGGTGCGGCTCACTGCCCTTGCCGGCGACCAGGATCACGTCGCCCGGCCCGGCGGCCGCGAGGGCGAAGGCGATGGCCCGCCTGCGGTCGGTCTCGCGCTCGTACGGGGTGCCGGTGCCGGCGATGCCGGGGGCGATCTGGTCGAGGATCGCCTCGGGCGCCTCGGTACGCGGGTTGTCGGACGTGAGGACGCACAGGTCGGAGAGCCGCCCGGCGATCTCGCCCATGGCCTCGCGCTTGGTGGTGTCGCGGTCGCCGCCGCAGCCGAAGACGGTGATGACCCGGCCGGTGGCGAAGCCGCGGATGGCGGTGAGGACCTTCTCCAGCGAGTCCGGCGAATGGGCGTAGTCCACGATCACCGCGGTGCCGGACGCCGTCACCTGACGCTCGAACCGTCCCGGCACCGGCGGCATCAGCCGCAGCGCGTCGACCAGCGCCGCCAGGTCGTGGCCGAGGACGTGACAGGCGGCGACCGTGGCAAGGGCGTTGGACACCGAGAAGCGGCCGGGGACCGGGATCTCGGCGGGGTAGCCGCGCCCCCGGTGGTACAGGGTGAAGCGGCTGCCGGTGGCGTCCAGGCGCAGGTCGGTGGCCCGGTAGTCCGCCTCGGTGTCGACGGCGTAGGTGGTGACGGCGCCGGGCATCAGCGGCAGGACGGCGGCGCCGACCGGGTCGTCGGCGTTGACCACGGCCCGCCGGCACAGCCCCTGGAACAGCCGCAGTTTGGCGTCCCGGTACTCCGCCATCGTTCCGTGGTCGTCCAGGTGATCCTGGGTCAGGTTGGTGAAGACCCCGACGTCGATGTGGGCGTCGTCCACCCGGTGGGTCAGCAGCGCCATGGAGGTGGCCTCCAGCACCACGCTGCCCGTGCCGTGGTCGCGCATGTGCCCCAGCAGGTACTGCAGGTCGGGTGACTCCGGCGTGGTCAGCGCCGAGCGGGGCATCGGCACCTGCTCGTCGCCGATGCGGCTGCCGGCCGTGCCGATGACGCCGACCCGCGCCCCCTCGGCGATCCGCAGCACCGACTCGACCATGTACGACACCGAGGTCTTCCCGTTGGTGCCGGTGATCGCCACCACGTCCATGTCGCGGCCCGGTTCGCCGTAGTAGCGGGCCGCGACCGCCGAGGCCGCCACCCGGGCGTCCGGCACCCGTACGACGCACACACCCTCGGGCAGCACCGGGGCGGCGCCGTCCCCGTCCCCGTACTCGCCTCCGTCTTCCACGAGTACCGCCACCGCGCCGAACTCCACGGCCCGCGAGATCGCCTCCGGGCCGCCCTCGCGGTGCCCGGGGACCGCTACGTACAGCGCCCCCGGGGTCATCCGGTGCGCGTCGAAGTGCGGTCCCGCGCAGACCGGAGTCGCGGTGTCGCCCTGGAGCACCTGGTGAGCGAGCCCGTCCAGCAGTTCGTTGAGTTTCAAAGCTGTCCCCTCGGAAGCGGAGCTCTGGTGCGCCGGGAACGGCAGGCCGGAGGACCGCGGTGATGACCATGAACCTGGCTGTCCGGCGCCTGGAGAGCAGGCGTCCGACTGTCGGGGAGCGCACAGGTGTGACAGAAGTCCGAGCACGGCAGAATTCGGCTCGACGCTGCGGGAGTCTACGCCCGGCGAACCGGCCGGCCACCCGACCCGGCCCCGGCCCGGCCCTCCCCCCGGCCTCGCACAGGCCTCGCCCGGCCCCCGCACAGGCCTCGCCCGGCCCTTGGCACAGCGGGCCCCGAACCCGGCCGGAGTACAGTGGTCACTACTGAGAGCACTTCGCACGCCGGTTGCCATGCCGGTGTCGTTCTCGGGGTTCGACGACGCCGGGTCGGCGCGTACGCGAAGGGGCCCGGGGACAGGTCCACGCCATGGGCGTGATCACGCAGCCGGCCACCGGTGTCCGGCGACTCCCCTCGCCCTGACTGAGCGTGACGCTCGACCATGATCCGTAAGCGTGACGCGCGGCCTCACGGCAGTGCTCCGCACCCACCCCGGAATGAAGGTCACCATGAGCCCCGATCGATCGCTGCCCCCGCCGGGCCTGGCCGAGGTCCGTGTCACCGCCGCGTCGCCGGACGTGGCCCAACTGATCGCGCAGGCGCTGCGCAGCTGGTTCGGCAGCACCGAGCAGCGCAGCTACCCGGCCGGCGAGAGCAGGAGCGGCACCCGCCTGATGCTGACCGTCGACACCACCCGCGTCCCCGACCCGACGACGGCCCTCCGGCCCTGGCTGACCCCGGCGGACCGGGACGGCTCATGACCGGCCCACTGCCCACCCGACTCGCGCTGCTCCCCCCGGACACCGGGCCGCACCGCCTGGACGGCGCCTGGTGGCCCCGTTCCCACTCCCTCGCCCGTGAGCTGCCCGGCCTGCTGGCCGCGCTGGAACCGCGCTGGCCGCACCTCACCCGGGTCACGGTGAGCCGCTCCATGTGGCGCACCGGGCCCGGTCTGTTGCAGGTCGCCGACCGGGTGGTGCACATCACCCGGTCCGACGTCTCCCACAGCCCCAGCGCGATCTGCCTGCTCGCCTACGGTGTCGGCCGCTGCGACCTGCTGGTCGTACCGCCCGGCGCCGACGCCGCCGAGGGCGAACGCCTCCTCGGGGCGCCCGACGCCGTCGCCGTGGAGCCCCTGGAACCCCTGGAGCCCATGGAACCCCTGGAACCCACCGTTCCGGGCCACTGAGCGCGCGGGCGCCGGACGAGCTGATTCTCAGCCCGACCGGCGCGCCGGCGTGACGCCATGGGCGAGGAGACGTACACGACCTGGGACCCCTCGGCGCCGGGCGTACTGCGGTTGCCCTCGGGGCGGCTCGTACGCGGCCGGGGGCTGCGCAGGCCGCTGCCGGAGGGCCCGGAGCCGGGGTTCGGGGTGTATCTGCTCGGGCACGAGCCGCCCGCCGTCGGGTGGCGGAGCCGGTGGCTGCGGTGGCCGGACTTCCGGCTGCCGTCGGACCGGACGGCGGCGGCCGAGACCCTGCGGGAAGCCTGGGAACGCGCCGGGACCGAGCGGGTGGAGATCGCCTGCAGGGGCGGCTACGGACGAACCGGCACCGCGCTGGCCTGCGTCGCCGTGCTGGACGGGGTGCCCAGGGGCGAGGCGGTCGCGTACGTCCGGGAGCACTACGCGGCGCGGGCGGTGGAGACGCCCTGGCAGCGCCGGTTCGTCACGCGGTTCTAGGGCGTGAGCCCCCTGCTGATGGCGGTGACCAGCTCGCCGTCGGCGGTGTCGCCGCTGAGTTCCCAGAAGAAGGAGCCGCCCAGGCCCTGGGACCTGACGTACCGCATCTTGCCGGCGATGGTGCGCGGCGTGTCGTAGCTCCACCACTGGTCGCCGCAGAGGGCGTAGGCGGTGCCGCCGACGGTCCTGGTGGCGGGGCAGGCCGTCTTGAGGACCTTGTAGTCCTCGGCGCCGGCCTCGTACGTCCCCGGCGCGGGGCCGGTGGCGGTGCCGCCGGGGGCCCGCTGGGTGACGCCGCTCCAGCCGCGGCCGTAGAAGCCCAGGCCGAGCAGGAGCTTGCGGGCCGGGATGCCGAGGCCCCGGAGCTTGCCGATGGTGGCGGCGGTGTCCGCGCCCTTCGACGGGATGCCCCGGTAGGCGGTGAGCGGGGAGTGCGGGGCGGTGGGACCGGTGCCGGACCAGGTGCCGAAGTAGTCGTACGTCATCGGGTTGTACCAGTCGACGTACCTGGCGGCGCCCGCGTAGTCGGCGGCATCGATCCTGCCGCCGGCGGAGGTGTCGGCGGTGACGGCCGAGGTGATCAGCTCGTGCCCGCCGAAGCGGTGGCGGAGCGCGGCCATCACGTCCCGGTACGCGCCGCGCCCGCTGCTGTCGCAGACCAGGCCGCAGGCGTTGGGGTACTCCCAGTCGATGTCGATACCGTCGAAGACGTCCGCCCAGCGCGGGTCCTCGACCAGTCGGTAACAGGAGTCCGCGAAGGCGGCGGGGTCGGCCGCGGCCCGGGTGAAGCCGCCCGACCAGCTCCAGCCGCCGAAGGACCACAGGATCCTGAGGTCCGGGTGCAGCCTCTTCAGCTCGCGCAGCTGGTTGAAGTTGCCGTGCAGCGCCCCGTCCCGCGAGCTGTCGTCGGTGCCGTCGACGCTGGAGGCGGCGTCGTACGGCTGCTGGTAGTCGGCCCAGGCGTCGCCGACGGCGCACTTGCCGTCGGTGACGTTGCCGAAGGCGTAGTTGATGTGGGTGAGCTTGTCGGCGGAGCCGGAGGTCACCAGGTTCTTCACGTGGTAGTCGCGCCC
This sequence comes from Streptomyces sp. RLA131, assembly GCF_056270125.1. Lineage (NCBI taxonomy): Bacteria > Bacillati > Actinomycetota > Actinomycetes > Kitasatosporales > Streptomycetaceae > Streptomyces > Streptomyces sp. RLA131. The sequence continues at coordinate 4,797,024 of NZ_JBWDOQ010000002.1, read as the reverse complement.
GTAGACGCCCCAGTCGATGAAGTAACCGACGACCTTCTCACCGGACTTGGCGCTCCGCGGAGGGTGCTGGACGGCGGTGGCCCGCGCGGGGGCGGAGAGCAGCCCTGCCGTGAGCAGGGCCGTACATCCGGCGACGAACGCGGTGAGTGACCGGCGGGCGCGGCGGCGTGATGCGGTCGGACCGGGCATGGTTCTCCTCGACGGTTCGGGTGCTACTCGACGGGGATCGGCTTGGCCCGCACCGTAGTTGGACTAGACCATTCGGGTCAATGGTTCGGACCAACCGCCGCCGAGGCGCGACGGGCGACGATCCGCGGGTAGCGGACGGTGAAGACGGCCGGCACCGCGAATCCGCAGATCTTGACGGCGACCAGAGCCGCGGTGGCGTGCGGGGCGAGAGCCAGGAGTACCGCCAGGGCAAGGCAGTTGACGGTGAAGGCGGTGGCCCACACGGCGGTGATGACCACGTTGACCCGACGGAAGATCGGGCTGCCGTGGACCTCGGGGGGCGTCATGGTGCGGGCGATGCCGAGGGTGAAGGGGCGGCCGACGACGAGGGAACCCCAGGCGGTGAGGGCGAGCCAGCCGACGGAGACGGCGGGGCCGTAGTCGCCGAAGGGGGCCGGGGTGACGGCGAAGGCGGCCAGGGCGAGCAGGCCGAAGAACAGGGCCGAGCTGAGCTCGATGATCTGGGCGTCCCAGGGGCGGCCCGACCGGCGCTCGGCGACCACGAGGACCACCGCCACGAGGAAGCCGGCGAGGGCCCCGTAGCGGTACTGCCCGTCACCGCTGAGGACGGCGAAGGTGATCCAGGGCAGGAAGGAACGGAGGTAGCCGAGCACAGGGGTCTCCTCGAACGGAATGACATTCCACTGATGACATGTCGAAGATAGACAGTCCCTAACTGACATGTCAATGTTGTAAGATGGACGCATGAGTCTCCGACACGCCGTACTGGGCCTGCTGGCCGACGCACCCGCCAGCGGCTACGACCTGCTCAAGGTCTTCGAGATCTCCCTGGCCAACGTCTGGGCCGCCACCCAGAGCCAGCTCTACGGCGAGCTCGGCAAGCTCGCCGACGCCGGACTGGTCACCGTCGCCGCCGAGGGGCCGCGCGGCCGCAAGGAGTACGCGATCACCGACGCCGGCCGCGCCGAGCTGCGGCACTGGCTGATCGAGGTCGAGCCGACCCGGGTACGCCGCAGCGACATGCTGCTGCGGGTGTTCTTCCTCGGCACGCTCGAACCCGACGAGGCGGTCGCCTTCCTGCGCCGCCAGGCCGAACGCGCGGCGAAGCAGCGGGAGAGCCTGGTCGAGCTGAGCGAGGTGGTGGGCCAGGGGGACGACGCGCTCTCGGTCCACGGGCGGATCGCCCTGGAGTGGGGGCTACGCTTCAGCACCACCCAGCGCGAATGGGCCGAGTGGGCGCAGGAACAGCTCCGTCCCCCTCAGGGGCGGTAGACCATGCCCGGTTCGGCCACGGCGGGGGCGAGCAGCTGGGACACCGTCACGATGGTGTAGCCGCGCCGCTGGAGCTCCCGGATGATGCCGGGGACGGCGGGCACGGTCCCCCGGTGCAGGTCGTGGAGCAGGATGATGCCGTCGCGATGGGTCTGTTCGAGCACCCGCCGGGTGATCAGCGCCGGGTCGGTCGTCTCGTAGTCCTTCGCCGTGACGCTCCACAGGACCTGCGCCATGCCCAGGTCGCGGCAGATCTTCTCGACCTCGCGGTCGGTACGGCCCTGCGGCGGGCGCATCAGGCGGGGCGTGCTGCCGGTGATCTCCTCGATGGCGTCCCGGGTACGGGTGAGCTCCCCGCGGGCCGCGTCCTCGCCGATCCTGGTCAGGACCGGGTGCGTCCAGGTGTGGTCGCCTATCTCGTGCCCCTCGGCGGCCATCCGGCGCAGGATCCGCGGGTACTTCGCGATGTGCCCCCGGCCCTGTACGAAGAAGGTCACGTGCAGGTGGTCCTGCTTGAGGATGTCCAGCAGCCCGGGGGTGGTCGGGCTGGGGCCGCCGTCGAAGGTGAGGGCGACGCACTTCGCGATCCGGCAGTCGACGGGACCGGTGACGACGCCGGTGGCCTTGTCCCTGGCGGCGCGCGGTGAGGTCACGTCGTACGTCGCGACGGTCAGCGCCTGCGTCAGGGCGACTGCCAGACAGACGGCCGCGGCTGTCGCGGAGGTGATGAGCAGCCGCGGCCGTCTTATGCGCTTGCGCAGGGGCATGGGGAACCTTTCGCCGGTCCGGGTGAGTCGAGCCGTAGGGATTGACGGCTTTCCCGGCGGGCGGGTTGCCCCGATGCGGGGTCGGGTCAGTACAGGACCCGGGTGTGCGAGACCAGCGTCCGGCCGTCGAGGACGTGCAGGGTGAAGGCGGGCGGCGCGTCGCGGTCGAGCACATCGCCCTTGATCCACTCCTCCGGCACCCGCGCCTCCCTCGGCAGCTTCAGCGTGGACACCACACCCGGGGCCACGGACAGCGGCAGTCCGGCGAAGACCGCCGAGGCCGCGGTGTGGGCGTGCCCGGCCAGCACGGCCACCACCTGGGGGTGGCGCCGCAGGACGTTCTCCAGGCGCTCGGGACGCCTCAGCCGGATCGCGTCCACCAGGGGCAGGCCGAGCGGCACGGGCGGGTGGTGCATCCCGACCAGGACCGGGCCGTCGGCGCCGGCCAGCACCTCGTCCAGCCAGGCCACGGTGGCGTCGTCCAGGTAGCCGTCGTCACGGCCGGGGATGCTGGAGTCGCAGAGGACGACCGTCAGACCGTCGAGGCGCAGCACCTGGTTGACCGGATCGTCGGGCCGCGTGTTCACCGGGGCGTCGGGCCGCGTGTTCACCGGGGCGTCGGGCCGCGTGTTCACCGGGGCGTCGGGCCGCGTGTTCACCGGGGCGTCGGGCCGCGTGTTCACCGGATCGTCGGGCGGGGCGTTCACCGGGGCGTCGGGCGGGGCGTTCACCGCGGCGCCGGCCCGTGTGTGCGACGACGCGCCGGGCGGGGCGGCCCCGGCGCCGTCCAGCAGCACCGCGCGGAAGGCGGCACGCGCGTCGTGGTTGCCCGGGCAGACCAGGGTGGGCGCGTCGTAGCGCAGCGCCTCACGGGCGGTCTCGTACTCCTCGGTCAGCGCGTGGTCCGCGATGTCCCCGGTGACCACGACGGCGTCGACCCCGCCGGGCATGCCGTTGACGTAGTCCCGTACCCGCAGCGCGCGCTCGGCGCTCTGCGGGCTGCCGCCGATGTGGATGTCACTCAGATGGGCGAGGATCACCCGAGCAGTCTGGCGAAAACCCGGGCGCCTCCGAGGCCCTTTGGCGGACCCGTGGCGTCGGCCGCGGTCGTATCAAGGCATGATGTGCAGCGTGCGGTGGCGGTTTCGTGGCCCTCGTGGCGGCTCCGGTGACGGCGAGCTGAACACGCGGGAAGGAATTTGCGGAGAATCCCACGCTTCGCTCAGATCTGTGCTAGCTTCGAGTCAGTTGCAGTTTTGGTACCCATGGTTTTCTGTGTGCGCCTGACGGGATGTGACCCTCGGGCGCATTTTCGTTTTTACGAACGCCCTGAAATAACCAGCGGTGCCACCACCAGAGGAGAATGACATGGCCACCGGCACCGTGAAGTGGTTCAACGCGGAAAAGGGCTTCGGCTTCATCGAGCAGGACGGCGGCGGCGCCGACGTCTTCGCCCACTACTCGAACATCGCCAGCTCCGGCTTCCGTGAGCTCCACGAGGGCCAGAAGGTGTCCTTCGACGTCACGCAGGGCCAGAAGGGCCCGCAGGCGGAGAACATCGTCCCGGCCTGATCCGGGCAGTAGCACCACAGGCCGCGGGCCCGCATCGTCTCGATGCGGGCCCGCGGCTTCGCTGCCTGCGCGGCTACCTTCGTCCGCCGTTCCGTGAGAGTCTGGGATCGCCGGTTTCAGTCGCCTACCCCCTAGCTGAGGCATGATGCGTGTCACCATCGCCCGCCGACACTTCTACATCCACGCGATCGAGGTGGAGCAGGCGATGAGCGGGGTCACCCCCGAGCCCGTCTCCGGCCCCTCGGTCAAGATCGGTGGGGTCATGTACCCGCCCATGCAGGTCGGCGCCGTGGTGACCCGGCAGGACCGCCGTGACTTCAGCGCCGGCGAGGTCATCCGGGCGATGCGCGCCCTGGGCTTCGTGTGCGAGACCAGCGCCAGCACCGGCAGCAGCAACACCCTCTGATTGTCAGAGGGCACCGGCATCATGGGGTGATGCCGTCCAGCCCTCACCGGCCCGCGACCGAGTCGATGACACTCCTCGTCGCCGCCGTGATCGTCCACGATCGCCAGCATGACCGCGTCGTGCTCCTCCAGCGCGGCCCCGGGTCGAAATTCGGCCAGGGCATGTGGGATCTGCCGAGCGGGAAGAACGACCCCGGCGAGCCGGTCACCGCGACCGCCGTGAGGGAGCTGCGCGAGGAGACCGGCCTCGTCGTCGATCCGGCCTCGCTCCGGCTGGCCCACCTCATCCACGCCTCCTGGGGCGTGGAGTCCCCCAACGGCTTCCTCACCGTCGTCTTCGCCACCGACCGGTGGTCCGGCGAGCCCGTCAACGCCGAACCGGCCAAGCACACCCAGGTGCGCTGGGCGGAGACCGGGGCCGTCCCGGCGCCCTTCGTGCCCAGCACGCGGGGCGCGCTCACCCGGTATCTGGCCGGCGAGGCGTCGGTCTCGCTGCACGGCTGGGACGGGCCGCCCGGCCCCCGGTGACCGCTGGTCGCCCGCCGTGCCCCTGCGGGGCCTCCGGTCACGCACGGTGACAGCCCGTGCCGCTGACGTGGTGCGCCGGCCCGGGTTGAACACCTTCGCACGGCCATCCGTATCCCTCACCGTCCGAGATCGTCACGCACGTACGCACCCGTATGCCGGCTGCTGCCTGCCGTCCGCCCTCTGCCGCATGTCCGCCGAGACCGATATCGAGATCGTGAGGACCAGCCGATGACCACCGCTCACACCAACCTCTCCTCCCTGCAGGCCCTCCCCAACGGGGAGGCCGAGCTGCAGTTGGTCGTCCACCTGCGCTGGGAGGATCTCGCCGCTCTCGGCCGCGAGGCCAGCCGGCTGGCCGTGCGCATGCAGCGTCCGGTGGGCCTCGACGAGGCCGCCACCCACCACCTGCGCAGCCGCCTCGCCGCCCCCGCGGCCCCGGCCCCGTCCGCCCCTGAGCCCGCCGCGCCGGCCGCCGCGCCCATCGCCATCACCGCCGGCCACGCGCCCCAGCCCGCGCAGCAGACCAGCACCGGCGCCCACGCCGGCCCGGCCGAACACACCGCCCGGGTCTCGTCGCTGGCCGGCCGCGCCCAGCCGGAGCCGAGCAGCGCGGCGGGGTAGCACCCAGCCGCGCCATGACATCTGTCACCCCGGTCCGATGACCGCGGCATCTGCTCACGCGGGGCCTCCACAGGGCACCCTGGCGTCGGAGAACCACTCCGACCGGCACCAGGGGGACCCGCAGACATGGACACGTCCGGCAACGGCCTCGCCAACTCGCTGCTCTACGCCGCCCTGCTGTGGCTCGCCGTCCTCATCGGCGGGCGTATGCGGCCGCACCGGACGTTCACGCCCGGGCGCCCGTACGGAGCCCTCGCGCTGTGGGCGGTCGTCGCCGTCCCCTCACTCCTCCAACTGACCCTCGTACCGTCGCTGTACGACACGCTGCACCGCGACCCCGGCCTGATCGTCCATCACGGCCAGTGGTGGCGGGTGATCACCGCTGCCGTGGTCCAGGACGGCGGGCTCCACGGCACGCTGTTCAACCTCGCCTCGCTCGCCGTGGTCGGGTACGTCGGCGAGCGGGTCTGGGGCGCCCGGGCCGTCTGGGGGCTCTTCGCCGCCTGCGCCCTGCTGATGAATCTCCTCGGCGTGTGGTGGAACGCCGAGGGCGGCGGCAACTCGGGCGCCACCTTCGGCCTGGCCATGACCCTCGCCGGGGCGGCACTGCTGCGCGGCGACGCCGGGCCCGTACTGCCGGTTCTGCGCGTGTCGGCCCTGCGCGTGCCGGCTGTTCTCGCCTGTGGTGCCGCCGTCGCGCTGGTGGCCCTGGGTGACGGGCACGGTGTGGTGGCCCTGTTCGGGGCGGCTTGCGGCGCGGCGGCGGCCGGCGTTCACAAGGTCCGCAGCGCGGCGGGCAGATGCCCGGTGTCGTTGCAGAACAGGACCGAGGACAGCCGGCCGGGGGTGTAACGGATCACCGTGAGCGCCGCGTTGTTGTGGTTGAGGCCGAGCCAGCGCCACGGCGGGGCGTCCAGCGCGTCCCGTACCAGCCAGCCCGCCAGGAAGTTGTGCGTGACGATCAGCTCGTGGAGCTCGCCCTCACCCTCGGCCGGGCCGGTGAAGCGCCCCAGTGCCTGGCCCGCGAGCACCGCGCCGTCCTCGGCCTCCTGCTCGGAGGTGTCGGACAGGAACCGCAGCAGGTAAGCCGCGGTGTCCTCCGGCAGCTCGTCCTTGTCGGGGACGTACGGGACGTAGTCCCCCGCCACCTCCGACTCGTGCAGCGGCACGCCGTCCAGCTGCCCGGCTATCAGCCGCGCGGTCTGCGCCGCCCGGGCCAGCGGTCCGTGGTGGACCACGGACAGCGGCACCTCGCGCAACCGCTCGCCCAGCAGGGTGGCCTGCCGGCGGCCGGTCTCCGAGAGACCGCTCTCGTCGGGGAGCGCCTGGCCATGCCGGGCGAGGTACAGATAACGGGTCGCGCTTCGTGTCATGTCCTAGGCGACGTAAGACCGGGTGCTCCTGGTTGCCCCCACGGGCGGATCGGCCGCGGCGCGGACCGTACCGCTGCGGCACCCCGAAAATGTGGGGGCGGCATTGTAGGGCTCCGGGGCCCAGTTGTGAGGGGGATGTGTAAGCAGGGGCCTACGGGACTGTTCGCTCGCAGGTTCGTATGGCAGTCTCACTTTCGTCGTCATCCTCACGACCGAAGAGAAGACCCTGTGGCGCCTCTGCCCATCACCCTCGCGGCACGTCTGTTGCCCACCGCCATACTGGCGATCGTCGGCTGGTCCATGTCGACGAGCGGCGACACGACCACGACCGCCTCCGGCCAGGGCTCCTCCTCGTCGGCCGCGCCCTCGGCCTCCGCCTCGGCTCCGGGATCGACCTCGACCTCGGGCACCGGCACCGGCACCGGCGCCACGTACTCCAAGCCCCCCGCCTCCTGCACCTCCATCACGACCGCCACCCTCAAGAAGCTCGTACCGGACGTCAAGCCGGCCGGCAAGGAACTCAAGCTCACCGACCCCACGCACCGCACCGGCTGCTCCTGGAACGCGCTCAAGGGCTTCGACTACCGCTGGCTCGACGTGACCTTCGAGATCTCCTCCGGCGGGGACGGCGCGAACGCGACGACCGCCGAGCAGGTGGCGCGGAAGACCTACGCCCAGCAGAAACGATCATCCAGTCTGACCGGGGTGGGCGACGAGGCCTCCGTGAGCACCGCGCTGACCACGGACGACGGCCAGCAGACGGAGGAAGCCGTGCTGGTGGTGCGCCGGGGCAACGCCCTGATCACCGTCACCTACAACGGCAGCGACTTCGAGTCCAAGAAGGCCCCGAGCGCCGCCGACGTCCGCCAGGGCGCCCTGACGGCCGCCAAGGAGGCGCTCAGCGCGCTGGGCAAGTCCTCGACTGTCGCCTCCTGAGTTCCGGGCGCTGAGTTTTGGGCGCTGAGTCCGGGCGCTGAGTTCCAGGTCCTGAGTTCCTGAGTTCCTGAGTTCAGGTTCTGTGCCGGTCAGGGCAGCGGGTACAGCCAGCCACGCAACAGCCTGCCGAGCGCCGGCATCACGGCATAGGTCAGCAACGGCGCGATGATCAGCGGAAACAGCACGCCGCGCAGCAGCAGCGGCAACTGCGTCAAGTGCGGGGTGACCTGCCACTGCAGGAGCACGGACAGCGGGTACACCGCGCAGAAGGTGACCACCACCATCTTCCAGCGCGGCGGGCTCGCCGTGGCCGGCAGATGGAACCAGGTCTCCATCCCGGTGGGCCGCCGGTGCGCCGCGATCTCCACAGCGATGCCGTTCGCCGCCTCCCGCCAGGCAGCCCGCTCCTCGGACCCCAGCCAGGCCGCCAGCCGTGGGCCGTCCCGGAAACGCAGCACCGCGTAGTAGTCACGTACCTGGGTGGCCGGACGCAGCCACACCACGCCCTCGTGGCCCGGAAAGCGGACCGCGCGCTCGGTGATCCCGTGCGCCCACTCCCGGAACTCGTCCTCCCTGCCGGGATTCACCCGCCAGGAGAAGACCACCGTCACCGACTCGTCCGGTCGACCGCCCTCCGTCTCCTCGCTCATGGGTTCACCGTCTCAGCTCGCACACCGGACCGGCGGGCATGACACCCGGACCGGGGGCCCTGCCCCCGTCCGCCACGGGCGGCCTCGGCGGCCGGGGCCGCTACGGCTGCTCGGCGGTGAGGTAACGCTGCACGGTGGGCGCCGGCCAGGCGATTCCCCCTACTGTTGCCAACGAACGTGGGGAAGCGCGCACCCGACCTCCGGCCGGCCGACGGCGGCCGTCTCCACGAGGCCCTGCGCGGGCAGGTTCGTCCTGGTCACGCCGGCCGGGGAGACCGCCGGCGACGCCCCGGCCGGCCCCCGCGTCACCTCGGTCACCTGGGCCGGCCGGCGCCGCACCACGGTGCTCGTACGCCCCGACGGCCACATCGCCTGGGCCTCGGACACAGCCGGCCCGGCAGCCCTCGGGACGCCCTCGACCGCTGGACCGGACCGGACATATGACGGCTGCCACGGCAAGGCACGGACGGTGTGGCTGCCGTGCTGCTTCGACCGGCCGCCCTGCGGACCTGCGGACCGGCCGCCCTGCGGACCTGCAGACCTGCCCACCAGGCGACCGGCCGCCCGGCGCCGCCTATGCTGCACGCACAGCCCCTCACCCGGCGAAAGGCCCCGCGACATGAGCCCCCGCACCGCAGTCGTCACCGGCGCAAGCAGCGGCATCGGCGCCGCCACGGCCCGCAGACTCGCCGCCGCCGGCTACCACGTGGCCCTGACCGCCCGCCGCGCCGACCGTCTGGAGTCCCTCGCCAAGGAGCTCACCGCGACGGGCGCCTCGGTATCCGTCCACCCCCTCGACGTCACCGACCGGGCCGCCGTCGACGCCTTCGCCGCCTCCCTGGACGCGGTCGACGTCCTGATCAACAACGCGGGCGGTGCGTTCGGCGCCGAGTCCGTCGCCACCGCCGACCCGGCCGACTGGCGCGCGATGTACGAGGTCAACGTCCTCGGCGTGCTCAACGTCACCCAGGCCCTCCTGCCCGCCCTCACCGCCTCCGGCGACGGCACGGTCGTCGTCCTGTCCTCCACCGCAGGCTTCGTCGCCTACGAGGGCGGCGGGGGTTACGTCGCCGCCAAGCACGGCGCCCACGCCATCGCCGCCACTCTGCGCCTGGAGCTGAGCGGCGAGCCGGTCCGGGTGATCGAGATCGCCCCCGGCATGGTCAAGACCGACGAGTTCGCCGTCACCCGTTTCCGCGGCGACACGGACAAGGCCGCCGCCGTCTACGCGGGCGTCGCCGAGCCCCTCACCGCGGACGACGTGGCCGACACGGTCGCCTGGGCGGTCACCCGGCCCAGCCACGTCAACATCGACCTGCTGGTGGTCCGGCCCCGGGCGCAGGCCGCCCAGCACAAGGTGCACCGCCAGTCCTGAGCCACCTCACCGGGCAGAGGGCCGGGGCTCCGGGGCCCGCTCAGGCCCCGGGCCCGGCTCCGGCCCCGGGCGGGCCCGCCGGGCGAACAGCCCGGCGTACTGCACCACCTGAACCGCCAGCCCCGCCACCACCAGCGCCTCGAACACCGACAGCGCCACCAGCAGGCCCCCGCCCTGCCCGCTCGCCCAGTAGACCAGCAGCCCCACGAGCGGCACCACGCAGAACGCCGTCAGGTCCACCACGCACTGGATCGCCTTGCGGACGGCCCGCCGCCCGTCCCCCCGATGGGCCGTCTCCCACCCGAAGACCCTTTCCCGCCCCGGCCCTTCCCCCTCCGTGACCCCGGCCAGCCGCGCCAGCCTCGGCCCGAGGTCATCGCGTACGTAGCCACCGATCGCCGAGATCTTCTGGTCGTTCATCAGATACGTCCAGCCCAGCACCAGGCACACCGGCGGCAGCGCCAGCAGCATCGACGTCTGCCGGGACTGGGCCGTGGTGACCACGACCGCCGCCACCGCCGTGAGCGTCACGTACAGCAGGTTGTCGCGGAACCCGATCCTTGCCTTCTGCTCGTCCTTGACGCACGCGTACTCCGCCAGCAGCAACTGCCCGGCCGTCACATCCCGCTCCACAACACCCCTCCCGCCGGGCACACTTGAGCCATCACCGTAAGCGGCGATTGCGAGGACGATCCAGTGGTCGACGAAATGCCCACAGCCGTGATCCTCACCGCCCTGTCGCTGGAGTACGACGCCGTACGGGCCCATCTCACCGGTGTCCAGGAGCGGGCCCATCCCGGCGGCACCCTGGCCGAGACCGGCCGGCTCCCGGGCAGCGCCTGGCGGATCGCCCTCGTGGAGATCGGCGAGGGCGCCCGCAACGCCGCCGCGCTCACCCAGCACGTCATCGACTGGCTCGACCCGGCGGCCGTCGTCCTCGTCGGCGTGGCGGGCAGCCTGCGCGAGGAGATCGCGATCGGCGACGTCGTCGTGGCCACCAAGGTGTACGCGATCCACGGCGCCAAGGAGACCGAGGACGGCACCCGCGTACGGCCGGAGGCCTGGTTCCCGTCCCATCGCCTGACGCAGGCGGCCCGTTCGGCCCTGCGCGGCCGGACCGGTGTGCACTTCAAGCCGGTCGCCGTCGGCGACATCGTGATCGCCCACTCGGGCTCCCCGACCACCGCGCACATCGCTCGCCACTTCAACGACGCCGTCGCCATCGAGACGGAGGGCTCCGGCGTGCTCCACGCCGCCCGGCTCGGCAACCTCGACGCCCTCGTGGTCCGCGGCATCAGCGACCGCGCCGACTCCCGCAAAACCCTCGCCGACGCCTCCGGTACCCAGCCCGACGCCGCCCGCAACGCGGCTGAGGCCGCCGTCGCCATCCTCCGCAAAGCGGTCCCGGCCACGCGCACGGCCACCGGCGCGGCCGCGCACGCAGCGAACGGCGCAGCCACCGGCCTGCCGCCCGAACCCATCGAGATCGGCAAGGGCGCCACCTTCAAGGAGCAGGTCATCGGCAAGGACGTCCGGGGCGAGGAACTCCCCGGCGGCAGGCCCACCCGTCTCAGGATCGGCGAAGGCGGCGTCTTCGAGGGCCCCGTCATCGGCAAACGCGTCACCGGGCGATAACTACCCGCCCATAGCCATTTGTTCACATTGTTGTAACCTTGGACCTCCGCCGCGCACAGGGGAGGCGCGGCCCCGTTCCGACCAGGGGGGAACTCCAGTGAACAACCGTGCCCGCATCGCCGTGGCGGCCGTCGCCGCAGCGTGCGCCGCCGTCGTTCTGACGCCGGCCCAGGCGCAGGCCGCCGAGTACCACTCGGCGCTGAAAGTCCGCGGCGCCCAGTACGACGCGCCCGGCAGCGACTCCAACAGCTGCTCCTCCGGCAACACCGCCGACGAGTATCTGACGATCAAGAACTACTCGTCCTCGGCGACCATCAACCTCAAGGGTTACGTCGTCGAGGACGCCACCGGCAATCGCTTCACCTTCACCGCGAGCCACTCGCTCCAGCCCGGTGACTACGTGAAGCTCCGCGGCGGCCACGGCACCGATTCCGACAAGCACAACGTGGTCTACCGCGACAACTGCAACTTCATGTGGAACAACGACCGCGACACCATCTACCTGTACAAGCCCTCCGGCAGCCGCTCGGATGTCCACGCCTACACCAGGAGCGGGTCCGACCCCGACGGCAACGGCTACATACGCTTCCACAACTGATAGCCGGACGCCCCCGCCCCCGCCTCCCGACCTGATGGACCGGGGGCGGGGGCGGGGGCGGGAGCGGGGGCGAAGACAGAGCCGGAGGCTCGTTCAGCCCTTCACACAGACGACCTGCTTGAGCTTGGCGACGACCTCCACCAGGTCCCGCTGCTGGTCGATGACCTTCTCGATCGGCTTGTACGCACCCGGGATCTCATCGACCACGCCCGAGTCCTTGCGGCACTCCACGCCCCGGGTCTGCTCCTCCAGGTCGCGGGTGGTGAACCGCTTCTTCGCGGCGTTGCGGCTCATCCTGCGGCCGGCGCCGTGCGAGGCGGAGTTGAAGGACCGCGCATTCCCCAGCCCCTTCACGATGTACGAGCCGGTGCCCATGGAACCGGGGATGATGCCGTAGTCGCCGCTGCCGGCGCGGATCGCACCCTTCCTGGTCACCAGCAGATCGAGGCCCTCGTAACGCTCCTCGGAGACGTAGTTGTGATGGCAGGAGATGACCGGCTCGAAGGTGACACCGGCCTTCTTGAACTCCTTGCGCACCACGTCCTGGAAGAGCGCCATCATGATCGCGCGGTTCCGCTTGGCGTAGTCCTGCGCCCAGAAGAGGTCACGCCGGTAGGCGGCCATCTGCGGGGTGTCGGAGATGAAGACGGCGAGGTCGCGGTCGATCAGGCCCTGGTTGTGCGGAAGCTTCTGGGCCTCGCCGATGTGGTGTTCGGCGAGCTCCTTGCCGATGTTGCGGGAACCGGAGTGGAGCATGAGCCAGACAGCGCCGGACTCGTCGAGGCAGAACTCGACGAAGTGGTTGCCGCTCCCGAGGGTTCCCATCTGCTTGACGGCACGGTCATGACGGAACCTGACCGCCTCCGCCAGCCCGTCGAACCCGGCCCAGAAGTCGTCCCAGCCCGCGGTGGGCATGCCGTGGAAGCGCCCGGGGTCGATGCCCTCGCCGTGCATGCCACGACCCACCGGGATGGCCTGCTCGATCTTCGAGCGCAGCCGGGACAGGTCACCGGGAAGATCGTTGGCGGTCAGCGAGGTCTTCACCGCGCTCATGCCGCAGCCGATGTCGACGCCGACCGCCGCCGGGCAGACGGCGCCGTGCATGGCGATGACGGAGCCGACCGTGGCGCCCTTGCCGTAGTGGACGTCGGGCATGACGGCGAGGCCCTTGATCCACGGGAGGGAGGAGACATTGCGCAGCTGCTGCATCGCTCCGCCCTCCACGGTGGCGGGGTCGGTCCACATACGGATGGGAACCCGGACGCCGGGCACTTCGGTGTAGGACATTTCAATCCCCCAAGACTGAACAACGGACAAATCGGTACGGCAAAACAAGTCTCGTCGAAAAATGAAATCAAGGACAAAGGCGCAGGAAAAGCCCCATGATCGGGCGGCCGCGTCGGCGGGTGCGGTAGACATTGTGTCCACCGGCCGCAGACACGCGCCACGGGATTTCGAGGAAGGGGCCAGGTCAGTGCAGCCATCGGGAGACCGTCCTCACCCGTCGCGCGCCGCCGTGCGCGCTCTCGCGGCGGGAGCCGTGCTGGCGCTGGCGGCGCTGACGGCCTGCACCGGCACGGGGAGCTCGGACGGCTCCACGGCCGACGGCAAGGCGGCGAACGCGGCGACGAGCGCCTCCGCCGCGCCCCCGGGGAAGTACCAGGTGCTGCCGGAGCCCTGCGGGGCGGTGAGCGCCGGCACGCTCAGGGCGCTGGTACCCGACGCGGCGGACTACACGGGCGAGGCGGAGGTGACGTACGACACGGACCGCCGGGTCGGGTGCGAGTGGACGGGCCGGACGGACGAGGGCAACCGCTATCTGCACGTCGACTTCCTGCGCGTGGTCTCGTACGACACCACGGTGAGCGACGAGACGCAGGCGCGCGCGGACTACGACGAGAAGGCGGTCGCGGCCGGCATCGAGACGGCGGCCTCCCCGACCGCGTCGGCATCGGCGTCCGCGTCCGCGTCGGCCTCCGGATCACCGTCCCCGTCCGGCTCCTCCTCCGGTTCGGCGTCGGCGTCGGCCTCCGCCGACGACTCCGCCCTCGCGCCGCGCGCGCTGAGTGATCTCGGCAACAGCGCATATCTGGACGATGTTCTCAAGAACCGTGACTCCGGGGTGCACCGGGACATCACCGTTGTTTTCCGGAAGTCGAATGTGCTGGTCACCGTCGAGTACTCGCAGTGGTCGACGGACAATTCAGTCGATCCCGGCAGCCAGGATCTCCAGGACGGCGCCCGCAAGGTGGCCGCGGAGCTCGCAGATCAACTCGACGAATAACCCATAACGCGTAGTCTGGCCGTTTGCTGTCAGTACGAATTCAGTACGAAGTGAGCGAAGGACACATGCAACGATCAGCCAAGCGCCCCGCCCGACTGTTCGCCTGCGCGGCCGCCGCGACCATCTCGGCAGCCCTCGTCGCCGGTTGCTCGTCGGGTTCGGACTCGGCCGCGGACTCCGGTTCCCCGGCGAGCGGTTCGGCCTCCGCCTCGGCTTCGGCCTCCGCCTCGCCGACTCTGGCCGCGGCCAAGTACGAGGCGCTGCCCGAGCCTTGCAGGACCTTGTCCGCCAAGACCGTCAAGTCGCTGGTGCCGAAGGTGAAGGACGCCTCCGGTGACGCGGCGAAGTCGTCCGAGCCGCAGGCGCGCGGCGGTTGCTCCTGGAACGGCCTGGACGGCTACCAGTACCGCTGGCTCGATGTCGCGTTGCAGCGCTTCGACCCGGTCGCGGGTATCGGCTCGGCCGAGAGCCAGGCGGAGAAGCGGTACGCGGAGCAGCTGACGGAGTCCAAGGCCGTCAAGGGTGCCGAGGCGACGACCGTGGACGGTGTCGGCGACCGGGCCACGACGGTGTCGGTCGAGGTGAAGAAGGACAAGGAGCAGTACCAGGACGTCACGGTGATCGCGCGCACCGGCAATGTGGTCGTCGTCGTGTCGTACAACGGCGCGGGCTTCGAGGACGCCAGGACGCCGAAGGCGGCGGACATCCGCAGCGGCGCGGTGAGGGCCGCCAAGGAGGCCGTGGCGTCCGTCGCGGCGAAGAACGCGTAACAAACACCACCCCTCCTGTACTGATTGCGGTGAATTAGGCCGACTTGCCCGGCGTTTTGTATGACAGGCTGGCCCCCGCCAGTACGGGGAGAGTGCTGCAGTGGCAGGAGGGGCAGGCGTGGCCGCGATACCTATGACCCGAACGCACCGGATCTTGGCCGGTGTGGTGGTGGCGGGTGCGGTGGTGATCGCCGCGATCGGCTTCGCGGGCTCGTACGCGGCCGTGCGCGAGCTGGCGCTCGCCAAGGGCTTCGGCTGGTTCGCGAACGTCTTCCCGGTCGGCATCGACGCGGGCATCGTGGTGCTGCTGTCGCTGGACCTGCTGCTCACCTGGCTGCGGATCCCGTTCCCGCTGCTGCGCCAGACGGCATGGCTGCTGACGGCGGCGACCATCGCCTTCAACGGCGCCGCCGCCTGGCCGGACCCGCTCGGGGTCGGCATGCACGCCATCATCCCGGTCCTGTTCGTGGTCAGCGTCGAGGCGGCGCGCCACGCGGTCGGCCGGGTCGCGGACATCACCGCCGACCGGCACATGGAGTCCGTACGCATCACCCGCTGGGTCCTCGCACCCTGGCCGACCTTCCGGCTGTGGCGGCGGATGAAGCTGTGGGAGCTGCGCTCCTACGACGAGGTGATCCGGCTGGAGCAGGAACGTCTCGTCTACCAGGCCCGGTTGCGGGCCCGGTACGGACGGGCCTGGCGCCGCAAGGCCCCGATCGAGGCACTGATGCCCCTGCGGCTGGCCAAATTCGGGGTGCCCCTGGCGGAGACGCTCCCGGCGGTGCCGGCCGAGCTGTCGGTGACCGCCGCGCCGGACCCGGAGTCCCGGCCGGCCCCTGAGGCCATCGCGGCCCCGGTACCCATCCCCGTCCAGCGCCAGGCCGTGCCGCCGATCGACGCCAACGGACTGCCGACCCCGCCCTGGGCGCCGTCCCCGACGCCGCAGCCGGAGCCGATGTGGCAGCCGGAGCCGGAGGCCGTCCAGCAGTTCCAGCCCCGGCCGGCCTCCAACGGGCGCCGTCCGCTCGCGGCCGGCCCGGAACCGGAGCCGCCGTCCATCACGCCCCCGGACGGCGTGTCACGCGAGGACGCGTACTTCCACGCGTACCGCACGCTGATCGCCGAAACCGGCGAGCGCCCGAACGCCCGTCGCTTCGTGCGCAAGCTCAACGAGCTGTACGGCGGTGACATGCTCCCGGAGCGAGCCGTGGTCAACGACATCCGGGAGCTGCACGAGCGCTTCAGCAGCGAGATGGACAGCCAGTACGTGCCGTAGTAGGTCAGGCTCCCAGCAGCAGCCGCACCCGGTCGGCGCCCACGGCGAGCAGCAGCGTGGGCAGCCGCGGCCCGGTGTCGCGGCCGACCAGCAGCTTGTACAGGAGCGCGAAGAACGACCGCTGCGCCACCTTCAGTTCGGGCGTCGGCTTGGCGTCGGGCTCCAGACCGGCCTGGAGCTTGGGCACCGCGTAGACCAGCGTCGTCAGCCCGTCCAGCGACCAGTGCGCGTCCAGCCCGTCCACGAGCAGCTTCAGCGCCTGCACATCGCTGTCGGACAGCGCGGCGAGCGTCTCGCGGTCCGGCTCGGTGCGCAGCTGCGTACGGGCCTCCGGCTCGACGTGGGTGTTGACCCAGTTCACGGCGCAGTCCAGGCGGGGCCGGGCCTCGTCCAGCGTGCGCAGCGGCTGTTCCGGGTCGAAGTCGCGCAGGATGCGCAGCGTCTGCTCCTCGTCGCCGGTGGTGATGTCGACAACCGAGGCGAGGGTACGGAAGGGCAGCTTGCGCGGCGTCGTCGGCAGCACCCCGGACGCGGTGCGCGCGGCGCGGGAATGCACGGCCACGTCGACCGCGGCGGCGGTGCCCGCCTCGATCCTGCGCTCCAGGGCGTCCCACTCGTCGTAGGTACGCGAGATCTCGTCCCCGAAGGAGATGTTGAAGGCCTGGTTGGGCCTGCGCCGCGCGTACAGCCAGCGCAGCAGCTGCGGCTCCATGATCTGCAGCGCGTCGGCCGCGACCGGCACGCCGCCCTTGGAGCTGCTCATCTTGGCCATGCCGCTGATGCCGACGAAGGCGTACATCGGCCCGATGGGCGGCTCGGCGCCGAAGATCTCGCGGACCAGCTGGCTGCCGACGGTGAAGCTGGAGCCCGGCGAGGAGTGGTCGACGCCGGACGGCTCGAAGTCCACGCCCTTGAAGGCCCAGCGCATCGGCCAGTCGACCTTCCAGACCAGCTTGCCGTGGTTGAACTCGTTCAGGAACACCGTCTCGCCGTGCCCGCACGCGCAGGTGTAGGTCAGCTCGGTGCTCTCGTCGTCGTACGAGGTCACCGTCGTCAGGTCGCGGTCGCAGACGGAGCAGTACGGCTTGTACGGGAAGTACTCGGCGACCGGGGCCGTGTCCTCGTCGTCCTGCTCGGTGCCGGGCTTCTTCTTCGTACGGTAGCGGCCCAGCACCTCGTCGATCCGGCCGCGCTCGCGCATGGCGTGCAGGATCTGCTCACGGTAGGTGCCCGCGGTGTATTCGTCCGTCTGGCTGATCTCGGTGACCTCGACGCCCAGCGTGCGCAGCGCGGCCCGGAAGGGCGCCTTGAAGTGGTCGGACCAGGTCGCGTACTCGCTGCCCTCGGGCGCGGGGACCGCGGTGAGCGGCTTGCCGATGTGCTCGGCGAAGGAGGGGTCGTAGCCCGCCGGGACCTTGCGGTACCGGTCGAAGTCGTCCCAGGACAGGATGTGCTCGCAGTTGACGCCACGGCGCTTGATCTCGTCCGCGACCAGGTGCGGGACCATGATCTCGCGCAGATTGCCGAGGTGGATCGGCCCGGAAGGGCTGATACCGGAGGCGACGACGACCACCGGCGCGCCGGCACCCGATTTCGCAGTGCCCGGGGCCCGCCGCTCGGCTTCCGCGATGACGTCGTCCGCGAAGCGGGCGACCCAGTCGGCCTCGGTGCTCTGAGCCACTGTCTCGACTTCCTTCCAGAGAATTAGCGGGTACTCGCCAATTGTCCCAGAGAATATTGGGTGGCAGCCGCGTGGGATACTGAGAATCCATCTCAGCCCCCTCTCAGGAACGGCATCCATCCCATGGCCTCGGTCCCCTCCCTTTCCGCCTCGATCCAGCAGCGCGTCGCTGACGCCCTCGGTGCCGACCCGCTGCTGCGACGTAGCGACCGGGCCGACTTCCAGGCCAACGGAGTGCTGGGCCTGGCCAAGCGGAGCAAGGCCAACCCGCGCGAGCTGGCGGCCCAGGTGGCCGGCAAGCTCCCCACCGACGACCTGATCGCGGACATCGAGGTGTCCGGCCCCGGCTTCCTCAACATCAGCGTGTCCGACGCCGCGATCACCCGGACGCTGGCCGCCCGTGCCGCCGACGACCGGCTCGGTGTGCCCGCGAAGGACGCCCCCGGCATCACGGTCATCGACTACGCGCAGCCGAACGTGGCGAAGGAGATGCACGTCGGGCACCTGCGGTCGTCGGTGATCGGTGACGCGATCGTCAAGATCCTCGAATTCGCGGGCGAGACCGTGGTGCGGCGCCACCACATCGGCGACTGGGGCACCCAGTTCGGCATGCTCATCCAGTACCTGATCGAGCACCCGCACGAGCTGGACCACGACGCGGGCGAGGAGGGGGGCGAGGCCTCCATGTCCCGGCTGAACCGCCTCTACAAGGCCTCGCGCACCCTCTTCGACGCCGACGAGGACTTCAAGACACGGTCGCGCAAGCGGGTGGTCGACCTCCAGGCCGGCGACCCCGGGACGCTCGCCCTCTGGCAGCGCTTCGTCGACGAGTCGAAGATCTACTTCTACTCGGTCTACAACAAGCTCGACATCGAGATCCGCGACGAGGACATCGTCGGCGAGTCCGGCTACAACGACATGCTCGTCGAGACCTGCCGGCTGCTGGAGGACTCCGGCGTCGCCGTGCGCTCCAACGGCGCCCTGTGCGTCTTCTTCGACGACATCAAGGGCAAGGACGGCGAGCCCGTCCCGCTCATCGTCCAGAAGGCCGACGGCGGCTTCGGCTACGCCGCCACCGACCTGTCCGCCGTCCGCGACCGGACGGCCGGGCTGGGCGCCGACACCCTGCTCTACGTCGTCGACGCCCGGCAGTCGCTGCACTTCAAGATGGTCTTCGCCGCGGCCCGCCGCGCCGGCTGGCTCACCGACCAGGTCACCGTCAAGCACCTGCCGTTCGGCACGGTCCTCGGCAAGGACGGCAAGCCCTTCAAGACCCGTGAGGGCGACACCTTCCGGCTGGCCGACCTGCTCGACGAGGCCGTGGAGCGGGCCATGGCCGTGGTCCGGGAGAAGAACGGGGAGCTGTCGGACGCGGAGGTCGCCGAGCGCGGCACCGAGGTCGGCATCGGCGCGATCAAGTACGCCGACCTGTCGACCTCCCTGGGCCGCGACTACGTCTTCGACCTCGACCGGATGGTCTCCCTCACCGGCGACACCAGCGTCTACCTGCAGTACGCCTACGCCCGGATCCGGTCGATCCTGCGCAAGGCGGGCGACGCGAAGCCGGCCGCTCACCCCGAGCTGCCGCTGGCCCCCGCCGAGCGCGCCCTCGGCCTGCTCCTCGACGAGTTCGGCGACACCCTGGCCTCCGTCTCGGAGACGTACGAGCCGCACAAGCTGGCCGCGTACCTCTACTCGGTGGCCTCGGCCTTCGCGACCTTCTACGAGCAGTGCCCGGTGCTGAAGGCCGAGACCCCGGAGACGGTCGAGAACCGCCTCTTCCTCGCCGACCTCACCGGCCGCACCCTGCGCCACGGCATGGCCCTGCTCGGCATCCGCACGCCCGAGCAGCTGTAGGCCCGAGCAGCCGTAAGCCCGGCTCCCGGGGGCGGGCCCCGCATTGTCAGTGGCCCGCCCTACAGTCGTGCCATGGCGATGCTTCCCAATCCGCTGCCCGGGCTGGCGGACGACCCGACAGGCCGCTCCCTGGGCCTCCGGCTGCCGCACGGCAGCGTGTTCGGCACCCCCGACGAGCCCTCGCTGCTCTGGTACGCGAAGCAGCCGGCGGCCCCGGACAGCTGGGCCGGGCTGCTGCCCGCGCGGATGACGGCCGGGCTCCAGCCGGTGCTGCTGGGCGTCGCGGAGCTGCCGCCGGAGAAGTGGGATCTCGACCCCGGCCTGATGTCGTACCCGGGCGACCACGACCCGGAGGACGTCCTCGCCGAGTTCTGGGAGTACAGCACGGAGAACACCGGGGCCGAGGCGGAGCCCGGGAACGAGGCCGAGGGGGACACGGAGGACGGCTACGGCTTCCTCGCCCCCTTCGGGCCGGACTGGCCCGGCCCGGCCCCCGCCCGGGAGCCGGCGGCCGACCCGGACGACCGGGCGGCCGAAGTCGTCGCCGGCCTGGTCGCGCGCAGGTGCTCCGAGGACTTCCGCCCCGCTCTGGTCCATGCCCGGCGCAGCGCCGACATCCCGGCCGCCATCGGCTGGACCGGCCCCGTCAGCCACGACGAGGACGTCGCTCCGCTCTGTGCCGTCCTGCGCTCCTGGGAGGACCGCTTCGGCATCCGCGTCGTCGCCCTCACCCGCTGGGAGCTGCTGCTCTCCGTCGCCGCCCCGCCCATGACCCGGGCGGACGCCGAGGCCGTCGCCGCCGAGCACTTCGCCCTCTGCCCCGGGATCCTCCCCGAGGGCGGGGAGGAGACGCTCGGCGAATACGCCGGACGCGTCGTCCTGGGAAAGGCGTTCTGGCGCTTCGGCGGGGACCGGCGGTCCGCCGCTCAGAGCTGACGCGCGACCTCGGTCGCCCAGTACGTCAGGATCAGGTCGGCGCCCGCGCGGCGGATGCCGGTCAGGGTCTCCATGATGGCGCGCTCGCGGTCGATCCAGCCGTTCGCGGCGGCGGCCTCGACCATCGCGTACTCACCGCTGATCTGGTAGGCGGCCACCGGCACGTCCACCGACCCGGCGACCTTCGTCAGCACGTCCAGGTAGGGCAGAGCAGGCTTGACCATCACCATGTCGGCGCCCTCGGCGAGGTCGAGGGCGAGCTCGCGCATCGACTCCCTCAGGTTCGCCGGGTCCTGCTGGTAGGTCTTGCGGTCGCCCCTGAGCGAGGAGCCGACGGCCTCCCGGAAGGGCCCGTAGAAGGCGGAGGCGTACTTGGCGGTGTACGCCAGGATGCTCACGTCCTGGTGTCCGGCGCCGTCGAGGGCCTGCCGGATCACGCCGACCTGGCCGTCCATCATGCCGCTCGGCCCGACGACATGGACGCCCGCGTCGGCCTGGACCCGGGCCATCTCGGCGTACCGGGCCAGCGTCGCGTCGTTGTCGACCCGGCCGTCGGCGTCGAGCACGCCGCAGTGGCCGTGGTCGGTGTGCTCGTCGAGGCAGAGGTCGGACATGACGACCAGCGAGTCGCCGGCCTCGGCGACCACGTCCCGGATGGCGACCTGCAGGATGCCCTCGGGGTCCGTGCCCGGGGTGCCGACGGCGTCCTTCTTGGCCTCCTCCGGCACACCGAAGAGCATGATGCCGCCGACGCCCGCCTCGGCCGCCTCGGCGGCCGCCTTGCGCAGGGTGTCACGTGTGTGCTGGACGACTCCGGGCATGGCGGAGATCGGCACGGGTTCGCTGACGCCCTCGCGGACGAACACCGGCAGGATCAGCTCGGCGGGATGCAGCCGGGTCTCCGCGACCAGCCGTCGCATCGCGGGACTGGTACGCAGGCGGCGGGGCCGCGTGCCGGGGAACTCGCCGTAGGAGCTGCTCATGTCCGTGGGTGCCTTTCTCTGCCGAGGGCTTCCGCGAACCACGTTACGCCGGTGCGGCCGGTGCCTTTCCCGACGTCACGTCGGCCGCCGGGCCGGGACGCCCCCGTGAGGGCGAACCCGCGGCCGCCGTGGAGAACCGCACGGCGGCCGCGGGTGGAAACACCTGCCTCACGCAAACGGCCGGTCAGACCCGCGCCCTGCGCCGGGAGCCGGGGCGGCGCTCGCTGGGCCGGGTGACGGGGTCACCGGCGGCGATCGCCGACTCGCGGCGGCGGGTACCGAAGTCCGCCAGGGCCTGCGCCAGCGCGTGCACGGACGGCTCGGGCGACATGACGTCGACCCGCAGCCCGTGTTCCTCGGCCGTCTTGGCCGTGGCCGGGCCGATGCAGGCGATGACGGTCACGTTGTGCGGCTTGCCGGCGATGCCGACCAGGTTCCGGACGGTGCTGCTCGATGTGAACAGCACGGCGTCGAAACCGCCGCCCTTGATGGCCTCGCGGGTGTCGGCCGGCGGGGGCGAGGCGCGCACGGTGCGGTAGGCGGTGACGTCGTCGACCTCCCAGCCGAGCTCGACCAGGCCCGCGACGAGGGTCTCCGTGGCGATGTCGGCACGCGGCAGGAAGACCCGGTCGATCGGGTCGAAGACCGGGTCGTAGGGCGGCCAGTCCTCCAGCAGACCGGCGGCCGACTGCTCGCCGCTGGGCACCAGATCGGGCTTGACCCCGAACTCGACCAGCGACCTCGCGGTCTGCTCGCCCACCGCCGCGACCTTTATCCCGGCGAAGGCCCGGGCGTCGAGCCCGTACTCCTCGAACTTCTCCCGGACGGCCTTGACGGCGTTGACCGAGGTGAAGGCGATCCACTCGTAGCGGCCGGTCACCAGACCCTTGACCGCGCGTTCCATCTGCTGGGGCGTCCGCGGCGGCTCGACGGCGATCGTCGGCACCTCGTGCGGCACGGCCCCGTACGACCGGAGCTGGTCCGACAGCGAGGCGGACTGCTCCTTCGTCCTGGGAACGAGCACCTTCCACCCGAAGAGGGGCTTGGTCTCGAACCAGGACAGCTCGTCACGGCACTGCACGCTCTGCTCACCGACGACGGCTATCGCGGCGATCGGGCCCTCCGGGGTGGGCAGCGCCTTGGTGGCCTTGAGCTCGGCTGCGATCGTGCCGAGGGTGGCGCACCACGTGCGCTGCCGGGTCGTGGTCCCGGCGACGGTGACCGTCAGCGGCGTGTCGGGCTTACGGCCCGCCGACACCAGCTCGGCGGCGGCCGCCGCCACGGACTGGAGGGTCGTGGAGACGACCAGCGTGGCATCGCTGGCCCCCGCCTCGGTCCAGCTGCGGCTGCCGGCGCCGGCGGCGTCGAGGAACCGTACGTCCCCCCGCAGGGGCACCCCGGCGTAGGCCGGTACCCCCACGGCGGCGGCGACACCGGGAACCACCTCGAAGGGGATGCCGGCACGGGCGCAGGCGAGCATCTCCTCGGCGGCTGCGGCATCGAGACCGGGATCCCCGGCGATGGCACGGACGACCCGCTTACCGGTGCGCGCGGACGCCATGAAAAGCTGGGTGGCGTCGGCCGAGGCGCCCAAGACGCCATCGCCTGGCGTGGGTTCGGCCGTGTCCACGCCTGCCTTGGCGTGCGTGCGCACGACGTCGAGCACGTGCGGGTCCGCGACCAGCAGGTCGGCACCGGCAAGGGCCTCGACGGCACGCAGGGTCAGGAGACCGGGATCTCCCGGTCCGGCACCGAGGAAAGTGACATGTCCGCAGACAGGGCTGTTGGTCGCTGCGGCGGCGGTGGGGCTCAAAGTGCGCGCTCCCCCATAAGACCGGCCGCACCCTTGGCGAGCATCTCGGCGGCGAGTTCGCGGCCGAGGCACACGGCTTCCTCACGAGAGGCGGGGGTGGGACCGGTGATGGACATCTGTACCAGCGAAGTGCCGTCGGTCGTGCCGACGATCCCGCGCAGGCGCAGCTCGGAAACCTGCCCGTCGGCCACAAGGTCGGCGAGCGCGCCCACAGGGGCGGAGCAGCCGGCCTCGAGGGCGGCGAGCAGAGCGCGCTCGGCGGTCACGGCGGCCCGGGTGAGCGGGTCGTCGAGCTCGGCGAGCACGGAGGCCAGCTCTGCGGATCGCGCAGAGCATTCGATGGCCAGTGCCCCCTGTCCGGGGGCCGGGAGTACGGCGTCGGTGGGGATCAGCTGGGTCGCGTCGGTGAGACGGCCCAGCCGGCTGAGTCCTGCGGCGGCCAGGACAACGGCGTCGAGGTCGCCCGAGGCAACATATCCGATCCGGGTGTCCACATTGCCACGGATCGGTATCGTCTCGATCGCGAGCCCGAGCTGACGCGCCCAGTGGTTCAGCTGCGCCATCCGGCGCGGCGAGCCGGTGCCGATCCGCGCGGGCCGGTCCGGCGAGGCGGCGGCGAGGGCTTCGAAGGTCAGACCGTCGCGGGCGACCAGTGCGTCCCGGGCGTCCTCGCGGACCGGGATCGCGGCCAGTGTCAGCCCGTCCGGTGGGGCGGTCGGCAGGTCCTTGAGCGAGTGGACGGCGAAGTCGATCTCACCGGCGAGCAGCGCGTCGCGCAGGGCGGACACGAAGACCCCGGTACCGCCGATCTGCGCGAGGTGTTCGCGCGAGGTGTCGCCGTACGTGGTGATCTCCACCAGCTCGACATCCCGGCCGGTCAGCTCACGGACCTGCCGTGCGACCTGACCGGACTGCGCCATCGCCAGTGCGCTGCGCCTGGTGCCCAGTCTCAGTGCGGTAGTTGCGGTTGGGCTCGTCATGCCCGCCCTCGATTCGGTTCTGCCGGTTCGTCGGAACCACTGACCCGGCTGACGGCGGCGACCGCCTGCGGGTCGAGGTCGAAGAGTTCACGCAGCGCGTCCGCGTATCCGGCGCCGCCGGGTTCGCCCGCGAGCTGCTTGACCCGCACGGTGGGCGCGTGCAGGAGCTTGTCGACGACGCGGCGCACGGTCTGGGTGACCTCGGCGCGCTCGCGTTCGTCCAGGTGGGGGAGCCTGCCGTCGAGGCGGGTGAGCTCGGCGGCGACCAGGTCGGCGGCCATGGAGCGCAGCGCGACGACCGTCGGCGTGATGTGCGCGGCGCGCTGGGCGGCACCGAAGGCCGCGACCTCCGCGGAGACGATTTTGCGGACCTCGTTCACGTCGGCGGCCATGGGCGCGTCCTGCGCGGCGTTGCCGATGGTCTCCAGGTCGACCAGGTGGGCGCCGTCCAGGGTCGCCACCACCGGGTCGGTGTCGCGGGGCATGGCCAGGTCGAGCAGGCCGATGGGACTGTCCGCCGTGCGGTGCAGCAGCGCCCGGGCAACAGTGTCGGCGGCGATGACCTGCCCGGTGGCGCCGGTACAGGACACCACGATGTCGGCGTACGGCAGCTCGGCGGCCAGGTCGTCGATGCGCACGGCACGGCCACCGACAGCCTCGGCGAGGCGGGCGGCGCGCTCGTACGTACGGTTGGCGACGACGATGTCGCTGACGCCGGCCCGGGCCAGGGTGTTGGCGGCCAGCGAGCTCATCGAACCGGCTCCGACGACCAGGGCGCGCTTGCCCTTGGCCCAGCCGTCGAAGGAGTCGACGCCGCCGATGGCCCGCGCGAGCTGGTCGAGACCGAAGGTGACCAGGGACTGCCCGGCGCGGTCGATACCGGTCTCGGAGTGGGCGCGCTTGCCGACCCGCAGCGACTGCTGGAAGAGGTCGTTGAGCAGCCGGCCCGCCGTGTGCTGCTCCTGGCCGGTGCTGAGGGTGTCCTTGATCTGGCCGAGGATCTGGCCCTCGCCGACGACCATGGAGTCCAGTCCGCAGGCCACCGAGAACAGGTGGTGGACGGCCCGGTCCTCGTAGTGCACGTACAGGTAGGGGGTGAGCTCCTCCAGCGGCACGCCGCTGTGATCGGCGAGCAGCGTGGACAGCTCGGCGACCCCCGCGTGGAACTTGTCCACGTCCGCGTACAGCTCGATGCGGTTGCAGGTGGACAGCACCGCGGCCTCGGCGGCCGGCTCGGCGGCGACCGCGTCGTGCAGCAGCTTGACCTTGGTGTCCTCGGCGAGCGCCGCTCGCTCCAGGACACTGACCGGGGCGCTGCGGTGGCTCAGGCCGACCACGAGAAGACTCATGCCGGCATCACCGCCGGCAGGTCTCCGTCGGGGCCGGGGCGCTTGACCGCGCTCCGTACGGTCTTGGCGGCGACGGGCGGCGCGACCGCGGTGCCGGCGGAGTCGCTCAGCTCCTCGCCGGCCTTGCGCTGCTCGTGGAAGGCGAGGATCTGCAGCTCGATGGAGAGGTCGACCTTGCGCACGTCGACGCCGTCCGGCACGGCGAGCACGGTCGGCGCGAAGTTGAGGATCGAGGTGACGCCGGCCGCGACCAGCCGGTCGCAGACCTCCTGGGCCGCGCCCGCCGGAGTGGTGATCACACCGATGGACACCTGGTTGTCCTCGACGATGTCCTCCAGCTCGTCGGCGTGCCGCACCGGCAGTCCGGCGATCAGCTTCCCGGCGAGCTGCGCGTCGGCGTCGATGAGGGCGGCGATCCGGAAGCCGCGGGAGGCGAAGCCGCCGTAGTTGGCCAGGGCCGCACCGAGGTTGCCCATACCCACGATCACGACGGGCCAGTCCTGGGTCAGGCCCAGTTCGCGGGAGATCTGGTACACGAGGTACTCGACGTCGTATCCGACGCCCCGCGTTCCGTACGAGCCCAGATAGGAGAAGTCTTTACGAAGCTTGGCGGAGTTCACGCCGGCGGCCGCGGCGAGTTCCTCCGACGACACGGTGGGCACCGAGCGCTCGGAAAGGGCGGTCAGGGCCCGCAGGTACAGCGGAAGACGGGCGACGGTGGCCTCGGGAATCCCTCGGCTGCGGGTCGCCGGTCGGTGAGTTCGGCCAGTTGCCACGATGCTCCTGCGGGTAGAGCTGGGCTGCGGGCGACCACAGTCCCTATGACCGCCCCGTGCCCGCCAATCTATGTCTTTGTGAACGCGTGCACAAAGATAGTGTCCGATTTGCCCGGCGGAAGTGACCGGCATCACGCACCCCCATTACGGACATACGAAACCATTTGCTGCGCCGGAACGTTCCGCTTGAGCGCCACATCCGTAACGCCGCGCCCCACCCACAATGCCCCGGCGCTCACGCCGGCGCTCGTACCGGCGACCGCCATCTGGGGCCAGTCCACCGCGGCGGCCAGCACCAGCGCCGCCTCGGCGTGCGCACGGGCCGCCACGGCGTGCGCGAGCCCCGTTGTGTAGTAAGCGAAAAGCCGTGCGGTGGCCCGCGCGTCACCCAGCGCCGTGTGCGCCGTCCAGCCGGTCACCCCGGCCGCCTCCGCGCAGGCCCGCAGGCTCAGCGCGCCGGGGAGGGCGCCGCGCAGCGCGGCCATCCGCATCGTGCACAGTTCGGGCACGGCCGGGAACCCGATGCCCATCCGGGCGTACTCGGCCGCCAGGAAGGCACGGTCACAGCCCACGTTGTGCCCCACCAGGACCCTGCCGCGCAGCAGCCTCAGCAGCTCGGGGGCGATCTGCGCGAAGCGCGGTGCGCGTGCGGCCGTCACATGACCGGGCTCGATGCCGTGGATGTGCGTCGGCCCGACCGGGCCCTCGGGGTCGATCAGCGTGACGAACTCGCCCTGCGGCGTCAGCTCGCCGTCCATGAGGACGACCGCGACCTCGACCACCCGGTGGCGCCGGGAACTCGACCCCGTCGCCTCAAGATCCACAATGGCGTAGCCGCCGTGAACCCCCTGAGGCCTGGCCCGGAGCACGCCTTCACCGATCCTTTCGCGCGCCCCCGCCGTACGCAGCAATCCAAAACGACCTCGATGGTAATCGAATGGGCGAGCTCAGCGAAACGGCGCAAACCGTCCCACCCGGGGGTCAGCCGCCGAGCGCCCTGCGCAGGCGGCCCTCGTCCACCCGCCAGAAGTCGTGCTGTTCGCCGTCCACCAGGACGACGGGGATCTGCTCCCAGTACTTGCGGTGCAGTTCCTCGTCCTGTGTGATGTCGCGCTCATCCACGGCCGCGCCCAGCTCCCCGGCGACCTTCTCGATCACGACCCGCGCGTCGTCGCACAGGTGGCAGCCGGGCTTGCCGATCAGCGTCACGGTCCTCTTCGTCCTGGTCATGGGAGCCATTGTGCTCCCGGGCGGCAGCGGCCCCGGGTAACGGTTCCGTCGCGAGGAGTTCACACGGACGCTCCACGCCTGCGGCGGGAGCGGGGGACAAACTGGCTATGCTCGGCCCATGGCCGCTCTTCGATGGCTCACCCCCCGTAGGCGCTCCGCGACCGCGCGCAGCGTCCTGGCAGGCGAGGCCGCGGCCGAGGCCGCACTCGCGGCGCCGCTGCCCAAGCAGAAGGATTCCGGCTCCGGTGCCGAAGAGGCCGCCGCGGCGCCCGAGTTCCCCGTCGTCGGGGATCCGCACGCCGCTGCCTTCTTCGACCTCGACAACACCGTGATGCAGGGTGCCGCGCTCTTCCACTTCGGCCGCGGCCTGTACAAGCGCAAGTTCTTCCACAAGCGCGACCTGGTGCGCTTCGCCTGGCAGCAGGCGTACTTCAGACTCGCCGGGTCCGAGGACCCCGAACACATGCAGGAGGCGCGGGACAGCGCGCTGTCGATCGTCAAGGGGCACCGCGTCGAGGAGCTCATGTCGATCGGCGAGGAGATCTACGACGAGTACATGGCCGGCAAGATCTGGCCCGGCACCCGCGCCCTCGCCCAGGCCCATCTGGACGCCGGGCAGCGGGTCTGGCTGGTCACCGCCGCCCCCGTCGAGACCGCCACCATCATCGCCCGCCGCCTCGGCCTGACCGGCGCCCTGGGCACCGTCGCCGAGCACATCAACGGCATCTACACCGGCCGTCTGGTCGGCGAACCGCTGCACGGCCCCTCCAAGGCCGAGGCCGTCAAGGCGCTGGCCGTCGCCGAGGGTCTCGAACTCTCGCGCTGCGCCGCGTACAGCGATTCGTCGAACGACATCCCGATGCTGTCGCTGGTCGGACATCCGTACGCGATCAATCCCGACACGCGTCTGCGCAAGCACGCCCGCCGCGAGGGCTGGCGGCTGCGCGACTACCGAACGGGCCGCAAGGCGGCGAAGATCGGGATCCCGGCCGCCGCGGGAGTCGGCGCCGTGGCCGGCGGCGCGGCCGCCGCCGTGGCCCTGCAACGCCGCCGCCGATAGGCAACGGGGCCGGTCCGGGCATCCTTTCGGTCTACCCCCTCCGGCCCCACGCCAGTCGCCGTCGCGTCACACAGCCACAACACGCACTCCACGCGACCATTTCACGACCCGGTATGGTCAACTCCGCTTTCGCGTTCGATAATTGAGTAGTCACCAATCCGTCAGAGAGTGGGCGGAATCGGCGATTTCAGCAACTCGGTGTAGCGTCGCCTGTACGAAGCGTTATTCTCCTCAGACGCAAGCCGGTTCCCACGCGTCGCCACGGCGGGTGAACGGTTCCGTACTGCACGTGATGGAAGTTCTGCCTCTGGGAGTCCCGTGTACCCACACACCGGGGTTGACGCCTCTGGCATGGCTGCGCTGCGCGCGTTGGTCGCCGACCACCTGCGCGCCCTTGTCCCCGCGTCCGCCATGCCCGCCCTCGCTGCACCCGCATGCGGTCCGCTGTACGCCATGGCCGAGGCGGGCACCACCGTCGGCGGCCGTCGCGCCACCCGGCACAACACACAGTCCCAGGGGGCCGCCACCGCGTCCCGCCGCCCCGCGGCCGACAGCGACAGCGGCCGCATGATGGAGCTGGTCGAACGGGCCCAGGCCGGCGAGACCGAGGCCTTCGGCCGCCTGTACGACCATTACTCCGACACGGTCTACCGGTACATCTACTACCGCGTGAACGGCAAGGCCACCGCCGAGGACCTCACGAGCGAGACCTTTCTGCGCGCCCTGCGCAGGATCGGCACCTTCACCTGGCAGGGCCGCGACTTCGGCGCCTGGCTGGTCACCATCGCCCGGAATCTGGTCGCCGACCACTTCAAGTCGAGCAGGTTCCGCCTCGAAGTCGTCACCGGCGAAATGCTCGACGCCAACGAGGTCGAACGCAGCCCCGAGGACTCCGTCCTTGAGTCGCTCTCCAACGAGTCGCTGCTCAAAGCGGTGCGCAAGCTCAATCCCCAGCAGCAGGAGTGCGTGACACTGCGCTTCCTCCAGGGCCTGTCGGTCGCCGAGACCGCCCGCATCATGGGGAAGAACGAGGGCGCCATCAAGACGCTCCAGTACCGCGCGGTGCGCACGCTGGCCCGGCTGCTCCCCGAAGACGCCCGGTGAAGGTGTCTGATCCGCTTGCGCCCACTTTCACGATCCGATCATCATGACTGCGTAACCCAACTCGTACGGCACTCGTTGCATCAAACGCAGACCCCCACTGCCGTGCCCTGCTCGCTTCCGGTCACTCGATCGGGTGGACAGGCTCAAGGAACGCAACTTCCGGGCGCTTCGGGGAGTCGAGTGTGAATGACGAGAGGAGGTGCCGCCCGTGATCGCGAACCCAACAGCGCACCGGCGGGCGAACGCCTTCGCCGAGGCCCTGGAGGACGCCGGTCCCCAGGCGGTCGGCGAGCAGCAGCATGGTGCTCATGCCACGCACGCGGCTCATGCCGCGGACCGGCATGCCGACCCGGGCCAGGGCCGAATGCTGGTATTGGCGGACGCCCTTGAGGACGTACCGCGGCCGACGCTGGATCCCGCGAAGAAGATCGAACAACGGGCCCAACTGATCGCCGCCATGGAGGCGGCGCTCGCCGACGGCACCCTGGCCGCGGTGCCCGAACAGCGCGGCGGCG
The DNA here is from genome assembly GCF_056270125.1 of Streptomyces sp. RLA131. NCBI lineage: Bacteria > Bacillati > Actinomycetota > Actinomycetes > Kitasatosporales > Streptomycetaceae > Streptomyces > Streptomyces sp. RLA131. Next base: position 4,766,489 of record NZ_JBWDOQ010000002.1, on the reverse strand, counting down.
GTGCCGCGGGCGGCCGCAGCGGCGCCCACCGGTACCGCCCCAGCTCCCGCTGGGGCCGCAGGCTCGCCGCCGGCGGCCTGTCGGTCGGCGTCCTCGGCGGGGCCCTCGGCGGCGTCGCCGCGGCCAGCACCAACGCGCTGCCCGGCGACACGCTGTACGGGCTCAAGCGCGGCATGGAGGACATGAGGCTCGACTTCGCCGACGACGACGCCGACCGCGGCAAGGTCTATCTCGACCTCGCCTCGACCCGGCTCCAGGAGGCCCGCCGCCTCATGGAACGCGGCCGGAGCGGCGACCTCGACGACGAGTCGGTCAGCGAGCTCGCCAAGGCGCTGTCCGGCATGCAGCAGGAGGCATCGGAGGGCCACCGGCTGCTCAGCGCGGCCTACCGCAAGAACGGCTCCCTCCAGCCGATCGAGACGCTCTCCGCGTTCTCCACCGCCCACCGCCAGGGCTGGACCGAACTGCGTGACCGCCTCCCGTCGCGGCTCACCGACGTCAGTAAGAAGGTCACCTCGGTCTTCGACGCCATAGAGGAGGAAGTGGCCCCGCTCCAGAAGCTGCTGCCGCCGGCCACCACCGGCACCGGCGACAGCCACAACGCCGCCCCTTCCAGTGGCACGCGCTCCGGCACCTCCGCCAGGCCCGCGCCTTCCTCGACCGGTTCCGCGGACGACAGGTCCAGCGGCTCCGGCAAGTCCAGCCCGTCCTCGTCCGGCACCTCCGCCGATGACGGTCTGGTGGGCGGCCTCGTCGACGGCGGCGCCACCTCCACCCCGAGTTCCAGCGCCTCCACCACCGAGACCGCGGAGCCCTCCGTCACCCTCCCGCCGCTCCTGCCGGGCCTTCTCCCGGGCCTGGGTCTCGCGGCGGACGACAGCTGACCGCCACGGTCGCCGGACCGGCTGGTATTCCAGCCCGTCCGGCGACCGGTGAAGCAACCCGGTCACGAACGGTGAAGCAACCCGGTCACGAACCCGGTCGGCAACCCGGTAACCGCACGGGCCGGCGGCCGGGATCAGAAGAAGACCGACCGCCGCTGCACCAGCAGCTTGTACAGCGTGTGCTGGATCGTCTCCCGCACCTGATCGGTCAGGTTGAAGACGAGCATCGGGTCCTCCGCCGCCTCCGGCGTGTAGCAGTCCGTGGGAATCGGCTCACCGAACTGGATCGTCCACTTCGTCGGCAGCGGCACCAGGCCCAGCGGGCCGAGCCAGGGGAAGGTGGGCGTCATCGGGAAGTACGGGAAGCCCAGCAGCCGGGCCAGCGTCCTGGCGTTGCCGACCATGGGGTAGATCTCCTCCGCGCCCACGATGGAGCACGGAATGATCGGTACGCCGGTCTTGAGCGCGGTGGACACGAATCCGCCCCGCCCGAAGCGCTGCAGCTTGTACCGCTCGGAGAACGGCTTGCCGAGGCCCTTGAAGCCCTCCGGCATCACCCCGACGACCTCGCCCCGCTCCAGCAGCAGTTGGGCGTCCTCCGCGCACGCCAGCGTGTGACCGAGCTTGCGCGCCAGCTCGTTGACCACCGGCAGCACGAACACCAGGTCCGCGGCGAGCAGCCGCAGGTGCCGCCCCGCCGGGTGGTGGTCGTGCACGGCGACCTGCATCATCAGGCCGTCCATCGGCAGGGTGCCGGAGTGGTTGGAGACGACCAGGGCGCCGCCCTCGGCCGGGATGTTCTCGATGCCCTTGACCTCGACCCGGAAGTACTGGTCGTACAGGGGCCGCAGCAGCGACATCAGGACCTGGTCGGTGAGGTCCTGGTCGTAGCCGAAGTCGTCGACCTCGTAGTCGCCGGTGACGCGGCGGCGCAGGAAGTCGAGGCCATGGGCGACCTTGCGGTCCCAGTGGCCGCCCAGCAGGCGATCGGCGACGCCGGTGAGCGCGTCCGTGAGGGCCGCCGGGGAGGCGGGGGCCTCCCCGGGTGCGGAGGACGCCGTTCCGGCGCTCTCACGGCCGTCGGGGGCGTCCTGGCCCTCCTCCTCGGAGGCCGTCTGCCGTACGGAGGTGAGCGACGGAGCCGTAGGGCCCGCCGGGCTGCGGGTGTCCTCATCGAACGGGATGACCTTGGCGTCCGCCATGGCTCGGCTCCTCCTCGTAGGGGCACTCACGTCTGGTCACCACCGGCGGGCCCGTCAGCGGGCGCACCGGCCGGCAGCAGCGCGGCCACCCGGTCGACGCCCCGGGCCAGCAGTCCTGGCGGCAGAAGCCCCGGCCCATGGCTGCGGGCGAAGTCGCTGAAAGCCCCGGCGGTGGTGTACTTCGGTGTGAACCCGAGCGTCTCACGCATCTGCCGCGTGTCCACCACCCGCCCGTGTGTCAGCAGCCTGATCTGCTCGGGCGAGAAGTCGGTCATCCCCGCCGTGCGCAGCGTCTGCGCCACCCACGTCACCGCCGGCAGCAGCACCGGCACCATCGGCTTGCCCAGCCGTCGCGCGGTCTGCGACAGCAGCAGCACCCCGTCCCCGGCGACATTGAACGTCCCGCTGTTGAGCGTGCCGCGGGCCGGGTCCCGGATGGTGAGCAGCAGTACGTCGATGACGTCGTCCTCGTGGACGAACTGGAGCCTCGGGTCGTAGCCGAAGACCGTCGGCAGCGCGGGCAGCGCGAAGTACTCCGACAGGGGCGTGTCCGTCCGCGGGCCGAGGATGTTGGCGAACCGCAGCACCGCCACCGCCACGTCCGGGCGGCGGCGCGCGAAGCCGCGTACGTAGCCCTCGACTTCGACGGCGTCCTTGGCGAAGCCGCCCCTGGGCAGCGACTTGGGCGGCATCGTCTCGGTGAAGACGGCCGGGTCGCGCGGTGCGGAGCCGTAGACGCTCGTCGTGGACTTCACCACCAGACGGCGTACGGTCGGGGCCTTCTGGCACGCGCCGAGCAGCTGCATCGTGCCGATGACGTTGGTTTCCTTGATCGCCGCCCGGTTGTTCTTGCCGGGCAGTGTGCCGCTGACGTCCATGTGGACGACCGTGTCGACGCCGTGCTCCGCGAGAACCTTGCCGATCATCGGGTGGCGGATGTCGGCCCGCACGAACTCGGCGCCACCGAGATGGTGCTCGGGAGGCACGGCGTCGACCCCGATCACCCGGTCGACGTCCGGCTCGCGCATGACGCGCCGTACGAGTCTCCCGGAGAGCTGCCGGGCGACCCCGGTGACGAGCACCACCTTGCCCAAGATCCGTGCCTCCTGCTGGCTGTGCGGATTCTGTGTACGCACCGTATCGGGTCGATGTTGCGCCGTGATGACGCCCGAGTCCACGGACGCGGCCCCACGGGAGCGTAAACCTCCCCGAACGCCGCTGCCCTCCCGCCTCCGCGGTTGCGGTGACGAGAGGGCAGGGAAAGCGATACGCGTAGCTCGCTTACTTCTTGTTGCGACGCTGCACACGCGTCCGCTTCAGCAGCTTGCGGTGCTTCTTCTTGGCCATACGCTTGCGCCGCTTCTTGATGACAGAGCCCACGACTACCCTCGCTTCGTTTTCACTCGGTGCGGGGCGTCCGAGCCCACACGACCTACGTCGGCCAAGCCTACCCGCCCCGAAGCGGGGAGCCTAAACCGGCGGTGCGAAGCAGCGCGGACCACCGTCAGGCAGATTCCCCCACCCCCACGTAGGAGTCGCGAAGATAGTCATGGACGGCCTGCTCCGGCACCCGGAAGGACCTGCCCACCCGGATCGCCGGCAGATGACCGCTGTGCACCAGCCGGTACACGGTCATCTTGGACACACGCATCACCGCGGCGACCTCCGCCACAGTCAGGAACACGACCTCGTTGAGAGGCCTCTCGCTAGAAGCCATGACACACCTGAACCTTCCGCACATGTCGGGCACCGGCTTCCCCTCCGGTGACTCCTGCTCGCATGTGCGCTCCTCCCCAGACTAGGTGCGGGTGATGCAAGTGGGAAGAGGAGTGGCTATCGGTTGACTACTGTGACAGACACGCTCGATTGAGTACATAGCGCGTAAGCGGTCGGTAGTAATCAGACCGCACAGCGTCATCAAGCGGAACCGCGACGGACACCCGTCCCTCCGCCTGGGCCACGAAGACCGCCGGATCGTCGGAATCCGCGAGCCCCATGGCTTCAATACCCAGCTGACCTGCCCCGCAGACCCATCCGTGGTCCCCGACCACGAGGCTCGGCAGTACGCCGTCGGAGCCACCCGCCCCGGCGAGCGCGGCGCGAACCGGGAGCGGCGAGTGCGTGTGTACCCCCGGCTCGCACCCGGGCGCGACAGCGGCCGTGGGGCATACGACCGCGACGCCGGCTACGTACCTCAGCGTGTGGCTGCGTAGACCGAATTGGGTTGGCATATCGATACATCGACCATGCGATGGTGTGAGGATCCGACATCCCGCCGCCGACAGGGCACCGGCCAATCCGGCGTAGAAGCCGTGCAACCGTTGCGGATGCCCCGTCCCCAGCAGCACGGTTTCCCTGTGGTCCGCCGCTGATCGGATCCGGTCCGCGAACGCGTCCAACGCTGCCAGCGTCCGATCGGGGTCGATCACATCATGCCCTGAAGTGTGCTCCGGGTCAGGAGATACGCCACATCGCTCCGCCATCAGCCGCAGCAGTTCCCCCACCGTCCAGGCCCGCTCCGGATCGAGCCCCAGCAGCTGCCGCGGGTCCCCCGCCGCGAACAGCCGGTAGCTGCGCAGACTCTTCTCCCGCGACGTCGCGATGGGGCCCGACAAGCGGGCCGCCAGCAGGTGCGCGCGCAGCGCGCCGACACTCAGCACGGGGGCGATGCTCCCGCCCCCGGTCCCGGGCCGCGCGGCAAAGCGCCCGGAATCCCCCCGACGGATGACAGGCCAAGGGTGACGGAGGCGGGGTGACAGGCCCGAACGGGTGACGTCCGGCCGCCCGGGGCGGGAGATGACGGGCCCCGGGCGACGGAGGGGGCCCGGGGCGAGCGGCTACGCCAGCAGGCCGTGCAGCGGGAACACCGCCCGCCGGGTCGCCAGCACCGCCTGGTCCAGCCGGTCCGCCGGGTCGTACCCCGCGTCGTCGAACCCGCGCCAGCTCGCGTCCCGCCCGTCCGTCATGCGCAGCGGCGCGATTCTGCGCGTGCGCCGGTAGACCTCCGCCCGCCACTCCTCCGGCGTCTCCGCCTCGGGCGGGATCGGGTGCCCCGCGGCGATCGCCACCAGGTGCGTCCAGCTGCGCGGGACGACCTCCACGACCTCGTAACCGCCACCGCCCAGAGCGATCCACCGCCCCTCGGCATGCGCGTGCGCGAGTTCGTGGCAGGCCTCCGCCACCGCGCGCTGGGCGTCCAGGCTCACGGCCAGATGGGCCAGCGGGTCCTCGAAGTGCGTGTCCGCGCCGTGCTGGGTCACCAGCACCTGCGGCCGGAAGGCGGCCACCAGCTCCGGCACCACCGCGTGGAACGCCCGCAGCCACCCGGCGTCACCCGTCCCCGCCGGCAGCGCCACATTGACCGCCGACCCCTCGGCCCGCGGGCCGCCGGTCTCCTCCGGCCAGCCGCTCTGCGGGAAGAGGGTCCGGGGATGCTCGTGCAGCGAGATCGTCAGCACCCTGGGGTCGTCCCAGAACACCGCCTGCACACCGTCGCCGTGATGTACGTCCACATCCACGTAGACCACGCGCTCCGCGCCCAGCTCCAGCAGCCGCGCGATGGCCAGCGCCGCGTCGTTGTACACACAGAAGCCGGAGGCCGCCCCCGGCATGGCGTGATGCAGGCCGCCCGCGAAGTTGACCGCGTGCGACGCTTCCCCGCGCCACACGGCCTCCGCGGCGCCCACCGACTGCCCGGCGATGAGCGCCGACGCCTCGTGCATGCCCTCGAAGGCGGGGTTGTCCTCGGTACCGATCCCGTACGCGGTCTCCGCCGCCTTCGGATCGGCCGAGGCGTGCCGCACCGCGGCCACGTACTCGGGCCGGTGCACCAGCCCCAGCGTCGAGTCACCGGCCGGCGGCGCCGCCGTGACCGTGACCCCGGACGCCCGGTCCAGGCCGAAGTCCCGGACCAGCCCCATGGTCAGTGCCAACCGCACCGGATCCATCGGGTGCCCGGAACCGAAGTCGTAGCCCGTTACCTGCTCATCCCACATCAGCTGTGCGCGGCCGCTCATGGCCGACACCGTATCCGGCCGGATCCGGGTCGAACGAGCGGGCATACAGCAGCGTCGCCGCCACCAGCACCATCGGCACCAGCATGGCCCCCCGGTAACTCCACGCGTCACCCAGCGCGCCCACCAGCGGCGAGCCCACCAGGAAGCCCACGTAGTTGAAGATGTTCAGCCGCGCGATCGCCGAGTCCGACCCGACCGGGAACAGCCGGCCCGCCGCGGCGAAGGTCTGCGGCACGATCACGCACAGCCCCAGCCCCAGCAGGGTGAATCCGGCCATCCCGACCCATGCCCCCGGTGCCACGGCCACCACTCCGAAGCCCGCCACCGCCAGCAGCGTCCCCACCCGGACCACCGCGGCCGCCCCGAACCGCCGCACCCCGAGGTCGCCCACGGACCGCCCGAGGAGCGTCATCACCATGTAGACGTTGTACGGAACCGTCGCCAGCTGCTCCGAGCTGTGCAGGGTGTCCTGCAGATACTTCGCGCTCCAGTTGGAGACCGTCGCGTCACCGATGTACGCGAACGCCATCACCATGCAGAGCGGCATCAGCAGCTTCATCGCCAACGGCACCCCGGCGGCCGCGTGCTCCTTCTCGGCCTGCGACGACGCGGCCTGGTCGACGAACCAGCGGCTGGCCACCAGCGCCACCGGGATCAGTACCGCGACCACCGGCCCGTACAGCACCGCCAGCGACAGGTGCCAGTGCGCCCCCGCCCACGCCAGCGACGCCCCCAGGATCCCGCCGAGGCTGAACGCCGCGTGGAACCCGAGCATGATGCTCCGCCCGTACGACGCCTGGAGGCTCACCCCCAGCATGTTCATCGACGCGTCCAGCGCCCCGACGCAGAGTCCGAACGCCGCCAGCGCCAGACCGAGTTCCCATACGGTGTTCCCGGCACCGGCACCGAGCAGCGCCAGACACACAGCGGGCTGCGCACACCGCAGGACCACGCTGGGCCTGACCCGCTTGACCACATGCTCGGCCGTGACACTGCCGACGCCGGCCAGGATCGGCACCGCGGCGAGAAAGAGCGGCAGCAGCGCGTCGCTGATCCCGTAGCGGTCCTGCAACGCCGGAATCCGGGTCACCAGCAGCGCGAACGCCACACCCTGGACAAAGAAACTGACGGCCAACGAGGCCCGTCCATGCCGCAATCTGCCGTCTATGCCGTCCATGAGCGTGCAGCGTAGGGCCCGAAGCTACGCACCGGTAGATGGGTTCGGTCAACAGTTTGGATCAGGTTCCGCACCTCCGCCCAGCAGCAGCGCCGGCAACTCCCCCATGTCCGCGAACCGGCCGCTCGCCGCGGCCAGTTTCCCCGCCGCCGTCATCGCCGTGAACCCGTACACGTCCATCCCCGCCGCGACCGCCGCCCGCACCCCCAGCGGACTGTCCTCCACCACCACGCACCGCTCCGGCCGGTGACCCATCACCCGTGCCGCGTGCAGAAACAGATCCGGTGCCGGTTTGCCCCGGCCCACGTCCTCCGAGCTGAAGATCCGCTCCTCGCCGAACCTCTCGTACAGTCCGGCCTTCCCCAGCCCGACCCTGATCCGCTCATGACTCCCCGACGACGCCACGCAGTACGGAATCCCCTCCGCCGACAGCTTCTCCAGCACCGCCGCCACCCCGGGCACCGGCTCCAACTCCCGCCGGAAGGCCCGGAACACGCGCTCATGGAACGTGGCATCGAACTCCGCCGGCAGGCGCTTCCCCGTCCGCTCGGCGACCAGATCGTGGATACGGTGCATCGCCGACCCCATGTAGTCGCGAATCGACTCCTCATAGGTGGTGGGGTGCCCGAGCTCCGTCAGATACCCGGCCAGTACACGGTTGGAGATCGGCTCGCTGTCCACCAGGACGCCGTCATTGTCGAAGATCACCAGGTCATAGCGCACCGCGCCCACACTAGCCGGACCGCTGAGGACCTCCCTCGGCGTGGGCGTGGCCGCGCCGCTGACCACGGAATCCGCCGCCGCCACCGCCTGTCCCCTCACCGTCCCCGCCGGCTCCGCCGGGCCCGCGACCGACCTCAAGCCCCTTGTCCTCAACATGGACACCAGTTGGTATCCCACCGCCGTCGACAACCACGGCCGCATCGTCGGCGTCCTCACCTACTCCCACCAGGACCTCGCCCTCGAAACCTACTGGGACAGCCCCTGCACCGCCGACGGCGCCCAGGTCTCCGCTCTCCCCGGTCACGACGGCAAGGGCTGGTTCACTCGGCTGGAACGCAAAGAAGCCCCCAGGCTGAGCCTGGGGGCTTCTTTCAAAGATCGTTCGGCGGTGTCCTACTCTCCCACAGGGTCCCCCCTGCAGTACCATCGGCGCTGAAAGGCTTAGCTTCCGGGTTCGAAATGTAACCGGGCGTTTCCCTAACGCTATGACCACCGAAACACTATGAAGTTAACGACCACCGGAAAACAACACGGTTCGTTACTTCAGAACTACACAGTGGACGCGAGCAACTGAGGACAAGCCCTCGGCCTATTAGTACCGGTCAGCTCCACCCCTTACAGGGCTTCCACATCCGGCCTATCAACCCAGTCGTCTACTGGGAGCCTTAACCAATCAAGTTGGTGGGAATACTCATCTCGAAGCAGGCTTCCCGCTTAGATGCTTTCAGCGGTTATCCCTCCCGAACGTAGCCAACCAGCCATGCCCTTGGCAGGACAACTGGCACACCAGAGGTTCGTCCGTCCCGGTCCTCTCTCGTACTAGGGACAGCCCTTCTCAATATTCCTACGCGCACAGCGGATAGGGACCGAACTGTCTCACGACGTTCTAAACCCAGCTCGCGTACCGCTTTAATGGGCGAACAGCCCAACCCTTGGGACCGACTCCAGCCCCAGGATGCGACGAGCCGACATCGAGGTGCCAAACCATCCCGTCGATATGGACTCTTGGGGAAGATCAGCCTGTTATCCCCGGGGTACCTTTTATCCGTTGAGCGACGGCGCTTCCACAAGCCACCGCCGGATCACTAGTCCCGACTTTCGTCCCTGCTCGACCCGTCAGTCTCACAGTCAAGCTCCCTTGTGCACTTACACTCAACACCTGATTGCCAACCAGGCTGAGGGAACCTTTGGGCGCCTCCGTTACATTTTAGGAGGCAACCGCCCCAGTTAAACTACCCACCAGACACTGTCCCTGATCCGGATCACGGACCGAGGTTAGACATCCAGCACGACCAGAGTGGTATTTCAACGACGACTCCACCATGGCTGGCGCCATGACTTCACAGTCTCCCACCTATCCTACACAAGCCGAACCGAACACCAATATCAAGCTATAGTAAAGGTCCCGGGGTCTTTCCGTCCTGCTGCGCGAAACGAGCATCTTTACTCGTAGTGCAATTTCACCGGGCCTATGGTTGAGACAGTCGAGAAGTCGTTACGCCATTCGTGCAGGTCGGAACTTACCCGACAAGGAATTTCGCTACCTTAGGATGGTTATAGTTACCACCGCCGTTTACTGGCGCTTAAGTTCTCAGCTTCGCCACACCGAAATGTGACTAACCGGTCCCCTTAACGTTCCAGCACCGGGCAGGCGTCAGTCCGTATACATCGCCTTACGGCTTCGCACGGACCTGTGTTTTTAGTAAACAGTCGCTTCTCGCTGGTCTCTGCGGCCACCCCCAGCTCACCGAGTAAATCGGATCACCAGTGATGGCCCCCCTTCTCCCGAAGTTACGGGGGCATTTTGCCGAGTTCCTTAACCATAGTTCACCCGAACGCCTCGGTATTCTCTACCTGACCACCTGAGTCGGTTTAGGGTACGGGCCGCCATGAAACTCGCTAGAGGCTTTTCTCGACAGCATAGGATCATCCACTTCACCACAATCGGCTCGGCATCAGGTCTCAGCCTCAATGTGTGACGGATTTGCCTATCACACGGCCTACACCCTTACCCCGGGACAACCACCGCCCGGGCTGGACTACCTTCCTGCGTCACCCCATCGCTTACCTACTACAGGTCTGGTCCGTCGGCTCCACCACTCCCCTCAACTCCGAAGAGATCAGGGCGGCTTCACGGACTTAGCATCGCCTGGTTCGATACTGGGCGTTTCAAAGCGGGTACCGGAATATCAACCGGTTGTCCATCGACTACGCCTGTCGGCCTCGCCTTAGGTCCCGACTTACCCTGGGCAGATCAGCTTGACCCAGGAACCCTTAGTCAATCGGCGCACACGTTTCCCACGTGTGTATCGCTACTCATGCCTGCATTCTCACTCGTGAACCGTCCACCACTGCCTTCCGGCGCGGCTTCACCCGGCACACGACGCTCCCCTACCCATCACAGCCTCCGTTGGGAGTACATGCTGCAATGACACGACTTCGGCGGTACGCTTGAGCCCCGCTACATTGTCGGCGCGGAATCACTTGACCAGTGAGCTATTACGCACTCTTTCAAGGGTGGCTGCTTCTAAGCCAACCTCCTGGTTGTCTCTGCGACTCCACATCCTTTCCCACTTAGCGTACGCTTAGGGGCCTTAGTCGATGCTCTGGGCTGTTTCCCTCTCGACCATGGAGCTTATCCCCCACAGTCTCACTGCCACGCTCTCACTTACCGGCATTCGGAGTTTGGCTAAGGTCAGTAACCCGGTAGGGCCCATCGCCTATCCAGTGCTCTACCTCCGGCAAGAAACACGTGACGCTGCACCTAAATGCATTTCGGGGAGAACCAGCTATCACGGAGTTTGATTGGCCTTTCACCCCTAACCACAGGTCATCCCCCAGGTTTTCAACCCTGGTGGGTTCGGTCCTCCACGCGGTCTTACCCACGCTTCAACCTGCCCATGGCTAGATCACTCCGCTTCGGGTCTTGGGCGCGCTACTCAATCGCCCTATTCGGACTCGCTTTCGCTACGGCTTCCCCACACGGGTTAACCTCGCAACACACCGCAAACTCGCAGGCTCATTCTTCAAAAGGCACGCAGTCACGACGCACCGAGTAAACTCGATGCGCGACGCTCCCACGGCTTGTAGGCACACGGTTTCAGGTACTATTTCACTCCGCTCCCGCGGTACTTTTCACCATTCCCTCACGGTACTATCCGCTATCGGTCACCAGGGAATATTTAGGCTTAACGGGTGGTCCCGCCAGATTCACACGGGATTTCTCGGGCCCCGTGCTACTTGGGTGTCGTACAAGCAAGCCGTACAGATTTCAGCTACGGGGGTCTTACCCTCTACGCCGGACCTTTCGCATGTCCTTCGCCTATCCATACGGTTTCTGACTCGCCCGACGGCCGGCAGACCATCGAAGTACGATCCCACAACCCCGTATACGCAACCCCTGCCGGGTATCACACGCATACGGTTTGGCCTCATCCGGTTTCGCTCGCCACTACTCCCGGAATCACGGTTGTTTTCTCTTCCTGCG